>NZ_AP023081.1:2972500-5372500 GCF_026072635.1 Pseudomonas solani
CCCAAGAGTTCATATCGACGGCGGTGTTTGGCACCTCGATGTCGGCTCATCACATCCTGGGGCTGAAGCCGGTCCCAAGGGTATGGCTGTTCGCCATTTAAAGTGGTACGCGAGCTGGGTTTAGAACGTCGTGAGACAGTTCGGTCCCTATCTGCCGTGGACGTTTGAGATTTGAGAGGGGCTGCTCCTAGTACGAGAGGACCGGAGTGGACGAACCTCTGGTGTTCCGGTTGTCACGCCAGTGGCATTGCCGGGTAGCTACGTTCGGAAGAGATAACCGCTGAAAGCATCTAAGCGGGAAACTCGCCTCAAGATGAGATCTCACTGGAGCCTTGAGCTCCCTGAAGGGCCGTCGAAGACTACGACGTTGATAGGTTGGGTGTGTAAGCGCTGTGAGGCGTTGAGCTAACCAATACTAATTGCCCGTGAGGCTTGACCATATAACACCCAAACAATCTGACGATTGTTGTTATAAGGTGAAGTCGACTTAGCCGAAAATTGGCCAGAACTTGCAAAGCCTTATCACATACCCATTCGGGGTCGCGTCCTGGACGATACCCCAACCGAATTGCTTGACGACCATAGAGCGTTGGAACCACCTGATCCCATCCCGAACTCAGTAGTGAAACGATGCATCGCCGATGGTAGTGTGGAGTTTCTCCATGTGAGAGTAGGTCATCGTCAAGCACCTATACCAAACCCCCGATCTTCGACAGAAGGTCGGGGGTTTGACTTTGCGCGGCAGAAAAGTTGGCTTCTAGCATCTCCCGTATATAGCCTCAGGGCTATATCGCTTCATCTCGATCTGCGCATTTTCTATGCAATCCCTACCTGCATGGCTATGATGCCTGCCTCATTCTGAGGCGGTGCGCGCATGCTTACCTTGTTGAAACTTCTACAGGATGGCCAGTTCCATTCCGGTGAGGCCTTGGGGCGTGTGCTCGGCATAAGTCGCAGTGCTATCTGGAAACAGCTGCAGCAACTCGAACTCGATTACGACCTGCCGATTCATAAGCTGCGTGGCAAAGGGTATCGGCTGGCATCACCGCTCAGCCTTCTTGATCCTCTCAAGCTGAACGATGCTGTCCCTGGTTGGACTAAAACCGTTGTGGAGACCATCGATTCCACGAATGCAGAAGTCATGCGACGGATTGCCGCTGGAGAAGAACCTCCCTTTGCTGTTCTGGCGGAGCATCAGAGTGGCGGTCGCGGCAGGAGAGGGCGGCAGTGGGTCAGTCCTTATGGCCAGAACCTTTACTGCAGTGTCGGGTTGCGGATCGAGGGTGGGGCGCGTCAGCTGGAGGGGCTCAGCCTTGTTGTGGGGCTTGCCGTCCTTCGAGTGCTACGTGCGAAAGGGCTTTCGGGGGTTGGGCTTAAATGGCCTAACGATATTCTGGTCGGTAATCGCAAGATCGCGGGAATACTCCTTGAACTCATAGGTGATCCTGCGGATATCTGCAGTGTCATCATCGGCATTGGCATTAACGTCAACATGCGCAGTCCTGATGTGCAGATAGATCAGCCCTGGACCTCAATGCTCCTTGAGGGAGGAGAGCTGGTCGATCGGAGCGAGCTGGCTGTGAGTGTCCTAGAGCAATTGGACCTTTGCCTGGCGCAGAGTGCCTATGGCGGATTCAAGACGCTGCGCGCTGAGTGGGAGGCTGATCATCTTTGGCAAGGGCGCAGCGCCTCTCTGGTGGCGGGGCAGCGTCGTATCGATGGCGTGGTGTTAGGTGTAGACGATAGCGGCGCCCTACGTATGGATGTAGAGGGTGTTGAAAGTGTCTTTAGTGGTGGAGAGCTCAGTTTGAGGCTGCGTGATGATTCTTGAGCTTGATTGCGGTAACAGCTTCATCAAATGGCGCGTGATATCTAATCCCGAGGCGCGCGTTGTGGCGGGAGGCGTAGTCGGCTCGGATGAAGAGTTGCTGCAGGTGCTGTCTTCATCTCCCGGGGTGGAGCTAAGTCGTTGCCGTCTAGTAAGTGTCCGTAGTGATGAAGAGACCCAGCAATTGACGGGCAAGCTCCAGCGGGCGTTCTCCATAGACTCGGTTTGTGCGGAGTCGGCGCAGGAGATGGCGGGGGTCCGTAATGGCTATGACGAATTCCAGCGTCTCGGCCTCGATCGCTGGCTTGCCGTGCTGGGCGCCTATCACTTGTCCGGGCGTGCCTGTTTGGTGCTGGATCTCGGCACTGCGGTAACTTCTGACTTCGTTACTGCGGAAGGCAGTCATCTAGGTGGCTTCATCTGTCCTGGCATGCCGCTCATGCGCAATCAGTTGCGCACACACACTCGCCGCATCCGGTATGGCGATGATGCTGCCGAACGGGCTTTGCAGAAGATGATGCCTGGACGCTCCACGGTTGAGGCCGTTGAGCGGGGCTGCCTGCTGATGCTGCAGGGGTTCGTGCAGACGCAGGTCGAGCAGGCCGAGGAGTGGTTGGGTGGGGCTTACGAGCTGTATCTAACAGGTGGAGACGCATTTATGGTCAAGGACGCGTTTCCCCAGGCAAAAGTTCTTCCGGATTTGGTGTTTGTTGGTTTGGCGATTGCCTGCCCGCTCTCTTGAGGTTAGTCATGCGCTGGATGTTTCTACTGCTCCTGGTTCTTAACCTTTTCTACTATGTCTGGCATCAGCAGCAGGCCCCTCTTCGCGCAAAGGAGGTGGAGACACTCTCCCTCTATAAGGGCGGGCAGCAAGACATTCGCTTGTTGAGTGAGTCGAAGGATGCAAGGCCTCGGCGCGAAGAGCTTCCTGGCTCTCCTGCTTCTGCTCCGGAGACCGCATGCCTTTTCTTGGGAAGTTTCGAGCAAGAAGCTCAGGCCAAGGAGGTTGAGCAGCGGCTCATTGCGCTGGATATCCAGAGCAAGGTGCAAGAGGTCGATGCGGCGGCAGGGGTCGATTATTGGGTATATCTCGCTCCCCTTGCTTCCCGGCAGGCCTCCTTGCGCCAGCTGAAGGAGCTCCAGGCTCGGAAAATTGATAGCTATATAATCAGCCAGGGTGACCTGCAGAATGGGATTTCACTCGGGATTTTCCCGCGAATGGATTCCGCCGAGAGCGTAATGGCTCGTTTGAAGGACGCAGGGTACGAGCCTGCAATGCGCGAATTGTCACGCTCGCATCGAGATTTCTGGGTCAGAATCGCCCCGGAAAGCAGGCGCCTTGCGGATGACGCGTTGCTCGGTGAGCTGGCTCGGGACTTCGGTGGATTGCAGCATAAAATAATGCCGTGCGAAAACGTTGCATCCTCTAGATAGTTTGAATAGAATGGCGCCCGCTTCGCAGGCAGGCTGAAAAAGTGGGACTGCGAAGCTGCTGTCAGAGTTAGCTAACCTCAAGATTTAAATGAGAAAAAGCTTGACAGCAGGGTGGCAGAAGTTGAAAATGCCGCCTCCCAAATGGAGGGATTCCCGAGCGGCCAAAGGGATCAGACTGTAAATCTGACGTCATAGACTTCGAAGGTTCGAATCCTTCTCCCTCCACCAGATTCAAGCGTGAGCGACAGGCTCCGCGGGTATAGTTCAGTGGTAGAACCTCAGCCTTCCAAGCTGATGATGCGGGTTCGATTCCCGCTACCCGCTCCAAGTTTGCCGTTTGTGCAATGTGTTTGGCTCATGTAGCTCAGCTGGTAGAGCACACCCTTGGTAAGGGTGAGGTCAGCGGTTCGATTCCGCTCATGAGCTCCATCTCAACAAAGGCAGATATGTAAATATCTGCCTTTGTTTTAATGGTGGCGTGACTCGCTCAACTCTTTGATGGGAGACGTTCTCGATGGCTAAAGAAAAATTCGAACGTAACAAACCGCACGTCAACGTTGGCACCATTGGTCACGTTGACCATGGCAAAACCACTCTGACCGCTGCTCTGACCAAAGTCTGCTCCGAGACCTGGGGTGGTTCTGCTCGTGCGTTCGACCAGATCGACAACGCGCCGGAAGAGAAAGCTCGCGGTATCACCATCAACACCTCCCACGTTGAGTACGACTCGGCGATCCGTCACTACGCTCACGTTGACTGCCCCGGTCACGCTGACTATGTGAAGAACATGATCACCGGTGCTGCTCAGATGGACGGCGCGATCCTGGTTTGCTCCGCTGCTGACGGCCCCATGCCGCAGACCCGCGAGCACATCCTGCTGTCCCGTCAGGTAGGCGTTCCTTACATCGTCGTGTTCCTGAACAAGGCCGACATGGTTGACGACGCCGAGCTGCTGGAACTGGTCGAAATGGAAGTTCGCGATCTGCTGAACACCTACGACTTCCCGGGCGACGACACTCCGATCGTTATCGGTTCCGCGCTGATGGCGCTGGAAGGCAAGGACGACAACGAAATCGGCGTTTCCGCTGTTCGTAAGCTGGTAGAGACTCTGGATACCTACATTCCGGAGCCGGTTCGTGCCATCGACCAGCCGTTCCTGATGCCGATCGAAGACGTGTTCTCCATCTCCGGCCGCGGTACCGTGGTTACCGGTCGTGTTGAGCGCGGCATCGTCAAGGTCCAGGAAGAAGTGGAAATTGTTGGTATCCGTGATACCTCCAAAACCATCTGCACCGGCGTTGAAATGTTCCGCAAGCTGCTCGACGAAGGTCGTGCTGGTGAGAACGTTGGTATCCTGCTGCGCGGCACCAAGCGTGACGACGTAGAGCGTGGTCAGGTTCTGGCCAAGCCGGGCACCATCAAGCCGCACACCAAGTTCGAGTGCGAAGTGTACGTACTGTCCAAAGAAGAAGGTGGTCGTCACACCCCGTTCTTCAAGGGCTACCGCCCGCAGTTCTACTTCCGCACCACCGACGTTACCGGTAACTGCGAGCTGCCGGAAGGCGTGGAAATGGTAATGCCGGGCGACAACATCAAGATGGTTGTCACCCTGATCGCTCCGATCGCCATGGAAGACGGTCTGCGTTTCGCGATTCGCGAAGGCGGCCGTACCGTTGGCGCCGGCGTGGTTGCCAAGATCTTCGAGTAATCGATTGATCTAACTCCGTCAGGCCGGCATAATGGTCGGCCTGACTTCGTTACAGGCCAGTAGCTCAATTGGCAGAGCGGCGGTCTCCAAAACCGCAGGTTGGGGGTTCGATTCCCTCCTGGCCTGCCAAATTTCCAGAAAGGAAGTTTGGCAAATATTCACAAGGTCCTAGCTGATGAATGCCAAGGCTGAAGCCAAAGAAACACGCTTCGACGTTCTGAAGTGGATCGTTGTGGCTGCAATTGTCGCGGTGGGTGTGGTTGGTAATCAGTATTTCTCTGCTGAGCCGATCATTTATCGCGTTCTCGTTTTGCTGGTTCTTGGTGCGGGTGCTGCATTTGTAGCGCTGCAGACTGCCAAGGGGCAAGCATTCTTTGTTTTGGCTAAAGAGGCCCGTGCGGAGATTCGCAAGGTTGTCTGGCCGACTCGTCAGGAAACCACGCAGACCACGTTGATTGTCGTGGCTGTTGTTCTGGTAATGGCGCTGCTGCTGTGGGGTCTTGATTCCCTGCTCGGTTGGCTCGTTTCGATGATTGTAGGTTAAGGGTGCGCCGTGGCTAAGCGTTGGTACGTTGTGCATGCCTACTCCGGTTATGAGAAGCACGTAATGCGGTCGCTGGTCGAGCGCGTGAAGCTTGCCGGCATGGAAGATGGTTTTGGTGAGATTCTCGTCCCTACTGAAGAAGTAGTTGAGATGCGGAACGGCCAGAAGCGCAAAAGTGAGCGCAAATTCTTCCCTGGTTATGTGTTGGTTCAGATGGAAATGAACGAGGGTACTTGGCACTTGGTCAAGGATACCCCTCGTGTCATGGGCTTCATTGGCGGTACTGCCGACAAGCCTGCTCCGATTACTGATAAAGAGGCTGAGGCTATCCTGCGTCGCGTTGCGGACAGCGGTGACAAGCCCAAGCCCAAGACGTTGTTCGAGCCGGGCGAAACGGTTCGTGTCATTGATGGTCCGTTTGCGGACTTCAATGGTGTCGTTGAAGAAGTTAACTACGAGAAGAGCCGGATTCATGTTGCCGTGCTCATCTTCGGCCGCTCCACGCCGGTGGAGCTGGAGTTCAGCCAGGTCGAAAAGGCATAGCTGAAATAGGCATCCCATACCCCGCAGCCATCGGTTGCGGGGTTTTGTCGTCACTGGGATAAACGCGAAAGCAAGCGGGGAGCCTCAAGGCGTTTGAACCCGATATTGGAGTTATAGATGGCTAAGAAGATTCAGGCTTATATCAAGCTGCAAGTGAAGGCTGCTCAAGCCAACCCGTCCCCGCCCGTCGGCCCGGCTCTGGGTCAGCACGGCGTGAACATCATGGAATTCTGCAAGGCGTTCAACGCCAAGACCCAGGGTATGGAGCCCGGTCTGCCGACTCCCGTGATCATCACTGTGTACAGCGACCGCAGCTTCACTTTTGAAACCAAAAGCACCCCGGCTTCCGTGCTGCTGAAGAAAGCGGCTGGCATCACCAGCGGCTCGCCTCGCCCGAACAGCCAGAAGGTCGGCACTGTTACCCGTGCCCAGCTGGAAGATATCGCCAAGGCTAAACAGGCTGATCTGACTGCAGCTGACCTGGATGCGGCCGTGCGTACCATCGCCGGCTCCGCTCGTAGCATGGGCCTGAACGTGGAGGGTGTGTAAATGGCTAAGCTGACCAAGCGCCAGAAGGCTATCGCTGAGAAAATCGAAGCCGGCAAGCAATACGGTTTCGAAGACGCGGCCAAGCTGCTGGCTGAGCTGTCGACCATCAAGTTCAAAGAGTCCGTTGATATCTCTATCAACCTGGGCGTTGATCCGCGTAAATCCGACCAGGTTGTTCGTGGCGCCACCGTGCTGCCGAACGGCACCGGCAAAAGCGTTCGCGTTGCCGTGTTCACCCAGGGCCCGGGCGCTGAAGCCGCTCTGGCCGCTGGCGCTGATCGCGTTGGCATGGACGAACTGGCTGCCGAGATGAAAGGCGGCGACCTGAGCTACGACGTTGTTATCGCCTCCCCGGATGCGATGCGTGTCGTCGGTCAACTGGGCCAGATCCTCGGTCCGCGCGGTCTGATGCCGAACCCGAAGGTCGGTACCGTGACCCCGGACGTGGCCACTGCCGTCAAGAATGCCAAGGCTGGTCAAGTGCGCTTCCGTACTGACAAGAACGGCATCATCCACGCCTCTGTTGGCAAGATCGATTTCGAACCGGTCAAGCTGAAGCAGAACGTCGAGGCCCTGCTGGTTGACCTGAAGCGTCTGAAGCCGTCCACCTCCAAGGGTGTTTACGTTCAGCGCGTGACCCTGAGCACCACCATGGGCCCGGGTCTGCAGATCGATCAGGCTTCCCTGGAAGCCTAAAGAATGAAGTCGCAGCGGGCTTGCCCGCTGCGCAGGTATTGGGGTCCCTGCCTGGCGGGGGCTATCCAAGACCGTAGGCGGTGAAAGCCTCAAACCGGGAAGCGATTCCCGAGCCTACGCAGATGGTGCTCCCGATTCGTTTACCGAATCAGACACCAAAACGCCGTCCGGCCTCGGCTGGACGAACCGGTAACATCCAGGAGTGAACCCGTGGCAATTAAACTCGAAGACAAGAAGGCCATCGTCGCTGAAGTCAACGAGGCTGCCAAAGCTGCCCTCTCCGCTGTCGTGGCTGATGCCCGTGGCGTGACTGTGGGAGCCATGACCGGACTCCGTAAAGAGGCCCGCGAGGCTGGTGTGTACGTGAAAGTCGTGCGTAACACCCTGGCTCGTCGCGCCGTTGAAGGTACTTCTTTCGAAGTCCTCGGCGACGTGTTCAAAGGCCCGACCCTGATCGCATTTTCCAATGAACATCCGGGCGCTGCCGCTCGTATCTTCAAGGAATTCTCGAAGGGTCAGGACAAGTTCGAGATCAAGGCTGCCGCGTTCGAAGGCAAGCTGATTGCAGCTAACCAGATCGACGTACTGGCAACCCTGCCGACCTACGACGAGGCCGTATCGCAGCTGATGAGCGTGATTCAAGGCGCTACCAGCAAGCTGGCTCGTACTCTGGCGGCAATTCGCGACCAGAAGGAAAGCGCTGCTGCCTGATCCAGGCGCACTGCTTCTTCTACGTAAACTCGTTTAATCCGATGGCCACCAAAGGCCGTCCATCAATACAGGAATTAGAGTCATGGCTCTGACCAACGAAGACATCATCAACGCCGTATCCGAAATGTCCGTGATGCAAGTTGTTGAACTGATCAAGGCGATGGAAGAGAAGTTCGGTGTGACCGCTGCTGCCGCCGTTGCTGCTGGCCCGGCTGTTGCCGCTGCTGCTGCTGAAGAGCAAACCGAGTTCAACATCGTTCTGACCGAAGCCGGCGAGAAGAAAGTGAACGTCATCAAAGTCGTTCGCGAACTGACCGGTCTGGGTCTGAAAGAAGCCAAAGCAGTTGTTGACGGCGCCCCGGGCGTGGTCAAAGAAGGCGCTTCGAAAGAAGAAGCCGAAGCTGCCAAAAAGGCTCTGGAAGAAGCTGGCGCCAAAGTCGAGCTCAAGTAAGCGACGACTTTGCGTCTACAGCCCGAGCGACTCGCGCGAGGCTGATGGCTGGTGGCTTATGCCACCGGCCTTTTTCCGTTCTAGATGGTTGGCGCATGCCCCGTTCAGGACGTGAAAAACCACCCGAGAGGTGGCGCAAACCAAGGGGTTTGCACGATTTTCTGGCTACTCCCGTCGGGGAGCCAAACAAGCAGGTGACCAAGCTGGGGAACGCTGATGGCTTACTCATACACTGAGAAAAAACGTATCCGCAAAGACTTTAGCAAGTTGCCGGACGTCATGGATGTACCCTACCTCCTGGCCATCCAGCTGGATTCGTACCGCGAATTCCTGCAGGCAGGCGCGAGCAAGGACCAGTTTCGTGATATCGGCCTGCACGCGGCCTTCAAGTCTGTATTCCCGATTATCAGCTATTCCGGTAACGCCGCTCTGGAATACGTCGGCTATCGCCTGGGCGAGCCGGCTTTCGATGTCAAGGAATGCGTGCTGCGCGGCGTAACTTTCGCCGTGCCGCTGCGAGTGAAAGTCCGTCTGATCATCTTCGACAAAGAGTCGTCGAACAAAGCGATCAAGGACATCAAGGAGCAGGAAGTCTACATGGGGGAAATCCCCCTGATGACCGAGAACGGTACCTTCATCATCAACGGTACCGAACGTGTCATCGTCTCCCAGTTGCACCGTTCGCCGGGCGTGTTCTTCGATCACGACCGCGGCAAGACCCACAGCTCGGGCAAACTGCTGTACTCCGCTCGTATCATCCCTTACCGCGGCTCCTGGCTGGACTTCGAGTTCGACCCGAAGGACTGCGTGTTCGTGCGGATCGACCGTCGCCGCAAGCTGCCGGCATCGGTACTGCTGCGCGCGCTCGGTTACAGCACCGAAGAAGTGCTCGACGCCTTCTATGCGACCAACGTCTTCCACGTCAGAGGTGAAAACCTTAACCTGGAGCTCGTTCCCCAGCGTCTGCGTGGCGAGATCGCCGTGTTCGACATCAAGGACGAGAGCGGCAAGGTCATCGTCGAGCAGGGCCGCCGTATCACTGCGCGCCACATCAACCAGCTGGAAAAGGCCGGTATCAAGGAGCTGGAAGTCCCCCTGGACTACCTCCTGGGCCGCACTACCGCCAAGGTAATCGTGCATCCGGCTACCGGCGAAATCATCGCCGAGTGCAACACCGAGCTGACCACCGACATCCTGGTGAAAGTCGCCAAGGCTCAGGTCGTCCGCATCGAGACCCTGTACACCAACGACATCGACTGCGGTCCGTTCATCTCCGATACGCTGAAGATCGACTCCACCGGCAACCAACTGGAAGCCCTGGTAGAGATCTACCGCATGATGCGTCCCGGTGAGCCGCCGACCAAGGAAGCCGCCGAGACCCTGTTCAACAACCTGTTCTTCAGCGCCGAGCGTTACGACCTGTCCGCTGTTGGCCGCATGAAGTTCAACCGTCGTATCGGTCGCACCGAGATCGAAGGTTCGGGCGTGTTGAGCAAGGAAGATATCGTCGAGGTCCTCAAGACTCTCGTCGACATCCGTAACGGCAAAGGCATCGTCGACGACATCGACCACCTGGGTAACCGTCGTGTGCGTTGCGTTGGCGAAATGGCCGAGAACCAGTTCCGCGTTGGCCTGGTGCGCGTAGAGCGCGCGGTCAAAGAGCGTCTGTCGATGGCCGAAAGCGAAGGCCTGATGCCGCAGGACCTGATCAACGCCAAGCCAGTGGCTGCCGCGATCAAGGAGTTCTTCGGCTCCAGCCAGCTTTCCCAGTTCATGGACCAGAACAACCCGCTCTCCGAGATCACCCACAAGCGCCGCGTCTCTGCACTCGGCCCAGGTGGTCTGACCCGTGAGCGCGCTGGCTTCGAAGTCCGCGACGTACACCCGACTCACTACGGTCGCGTGTGCCCGATCGAGACCCCTGAAGGTCCGAACATCGGTCTGATCAACTCCCTGGCAACCTATGCCCGCACCAACCAGTACGGCTTCCTGGAAAGCCCGTACCGTGTGGTCAATGGCACTCAGGTGACCGACGAGATCGTCTTCCTCTCCGCTATCGAAGAGGCCGACCACGTCATCGCCCAGGCATCGGCAACGATGAACGAGAAGGGTCAACTGGTCGACGAGCTGGTTGCCGTACGTCACCTGAACGAATTCACCGTCAAGGCGCCGGAAGACGTCACCCTGATGGACGTATCGCCGAAGCAGGTCGTATCCGTCGCTGCCTCGCTGATTCCGTTCCTCGAGCACGACGACGCCAACCGTGCACTCATGGGCTCGAACATGCAGCGTCAGGCCGTGCCGACCCTGCGTGCCGACAAGCCCTTGGTCGGTACCGGCATGGAGCGCAACGTCGCCCGTGACTCCGGCGTCTGCGTCGTGGCGCGTCGCGGTGGCGTAATCGACTCCGTCGATGCCAGCCGTATCGTTGTTCGCGTCAATGATGACGAAGTCGAAACCGGTGAAGCCGGCGTCGACATCTACAACCTGACCAAATACACCCGTTCCAACCAGAACACCTGCATCAACCAGCGTCCGCTGGTGCAGAAGGGTGATCAGGTTTCGCGCAGCGACATCCTCGCCGACGGCCCGTCCACCGACATGGGTGAGCTGGCTCTCGGTCAGAACATGCGCGTCGCGTTCATGCCCTGGAACGGTTTCAACTTCGAAGACTCCATCTGCCTCTCCGAGCGTGTGGTCCAGGAAGATCGCTTCACCACCATCCACATCCAGGAACTGACCTGTGTGGCGCGTGACACGAAGCTCGGCCCAGAAGAAATCACTGCCGACATTCCGAACGTGGGTGAAGCGGCACTGAACAAGCTGGACGAAGCGGGCATCGTGTACGTAGGTGCCGAAGTTGGCGCTGGCGACATTCTGGTTGGCAAGGTCACTCCGAAAGGCGAGACCCAACTGACTCCGGAAGAGAAGCTGCTGCGTGCGATCTTCGGTGAGAAGGCTTCCGACGTTAAGGACACCTCCCTGCGTGTGCCGACCGGCACCAAGGGCACTGTCATCGACGTTCAGGTCTTCACCCGTGACGGCGTCGAGCGTGACAGCCGCGCACTGGCCATCGAGAAGATGCAGCTCGACGAGATCCGCAAGGACCTCAACGAAGAGTTCCGTATCGTCGAAGGTGCAACCTTCGAGCGCCTGCGTTCCGCCCTGGTTGGTGCCAAGGCTGAAGGTGGTGCTGGCCTGAAGAAAGGCGCCGAGATCGATCACGGCTTCCTCGACGGCCTCGAGCACGGCCAGTGGTTCAAGCTGCGCATGTCCGATGACGCGCTGAACGAGCAGCTGGAGAAGGCTCAGGCCTACCTCTCCGACCGCCGTCAGTTGCTCGACGATAAGTTCGAAGACAAGAAGCGCAAGCTGCAGCAGGGCGATGACCTGGCTCCGGGCGTACTGAAGATCGTCAAGGTCTACCTGGCCATCAAGCGTCGCATCCAGCCGGGCGACAAGATGGCGGGCCGCCACGGTAACAAGGGTGTGGTCTCCGTGATCATGCCGGTCGAAGACATGCCGCACGATGCCAATGGCACTCCGGTGGACATCGTCCTCAACCCGCTGGGCGTACCGTCGCGTATGAACGTGGGCCAGATCCTCGAAACCCACCTCGGCCTCGCGGCTAAGGGCCTGGGCGAGAAGATCAACCGCATGCTCGAAGAGCAGCGCAAGGTCGCCGAACTGCGCAAGTTCCTCCACGAGATCTACAACGAGATCGGTGGCCGTCAGGAAAATCTGGACGAACTGGGCGACCAGGAAATCCTCGACCTGGCGAAGAACCTGCGTGCCGGCGTGCCCATGGCGACCCCGGTGTTCGACGGTGCCAAGGAACGCGAGATCAAGGCCATGCTAAAGCTGGCCGATCTGCCGGAAAGCGGCCAGATGCGCCTGTTCGACGGTCGTACCGGTAACATGTTCGAGCGCCCGACCACCGTCGGCTACATGTACATGCTCAAACTGAACCACCTGGTCGACGACAAGATGCACGCACGTTCCACCGGCTCCTACAGCCTGGTTACCCAGCAGCCGCTGGGTGGTAAGGCGCAGTTCGGTGGCCAGCGTTTCGGGGAGATGGAGGTCTGGGCGCTGGAAGCCTATGGCGCCGCCTACACCCTGCAGGAAATGCTGACCGTGAAGTCGGACGACGTGAACGGCCGTACCAAGATGTACAAGAACATCGTGGACGGGGATCACCGCATGGAGGCCGGCATGCCCGAGTCCTTCAACGTGTTGATCAAAGAGATCCGCTCGCTCGGCATCGACATCGAACTGGAAACCGAATAACACGAGACGCCCACACGCTGCGGCTGGTCAAGGCCGGTCGCAGCGGGTCCGTGAGGAGGAAAGGCCTTGAAAGACTTGCTGAATCTGTTGAAAAACCAGGGTCAAATCGAAGAGTTCGATGCCATCCGTATTGGCCTGGCCTCGCCCGAGATGATCCGCTCCTGGTCCTTCGGTGAAGTGAAGAAGCCGGAGACCATCAACTACCGTACCTTCAAGCCGGAGCGCGATGGCCTGTTCTGCGCCAAGATCTTCGGCCCGGTGAAGGACTACGAGTGCCTGTGCGGTAAGTACAAGCGCCTGAAGCACCGCGGTGTGATCTGCGAGAAGTGCGGCGTCGAAGTCGCCCTGGCCAAGGTGCGCCGCGAGCGCATGGGCCACATCGAGCTGGCTTCGCCAGTCGCCCACATCTGGTTCCTGAAGTCCCTGCCGTCCCGTATCGGCCTTCTGCTGGACATGACCCTGCGTGACATCGAACGCGTGCTCTATTTCGAGAGCTACGTGGTGATCGATCCGGGCATGACCACCCTCGAGAAGGGCCAGCTGCTGAACGACGAGCAGTACTTCGAATCCCTCGAAGAGTTCGGTGACGACTTCGACGCCCGCATGGGTGCCGAGGCTGTTCGCGAGCTGCTGAATGCCATCGACCTGGAGCACGAGATCGGTCGCCTGCGTGAAGAGATTCCGCAGACCAACTCGGAAACCAAGATCAAGAAGCTGTCCAAGCGCCTGAAGCTGATGGAAGCCTTCCAGGGCTCCGGCAACCATCCCGAGTGGATGGTGCTGACCGTCCTGCCGGTGCTGCCGCCGGACCTGCGTCCGCTGGTTCCGCTGGATGGCGGTCGTTTCGCGACTTCGGACCTGAACGATCTGTACCGTCGCGTCATCAACCGTAACAACCGCCTGAAGCGCCTGCTCGACCTGGCTGCTCCGGACATCATCGTGCGCAACGAAAAGCGCATGCTGCAGGAAGCTGTCGACGCCCTGCTGGACAACGGCCGTCGTGGCCGTGCCATCACCGGCTCGAACAAGCGCCCGCTGAAATCCTTGGCCGACATGATCAAGGGTAAGCAAGGTCGCTTCCGTCAGAACCTGCTCGGTAAGCGCGTGGACTACTCCGGTCGTTCCGTGATCACCGTGGGCCCGACCCTGCGCCTGCACCAGTGTGGCCTGCCGAAGAAGATGGCCCTCGAGCTGTTCAAGCCGTTCATTTTCGGCAAGCTCGAAGCCCGTGGCATGGCCACCACCATCAAGGCGGCCAAGAAGATGGTCGAGCGCGAACTGCCCGAGGTCTGGGACGTTCTCGCCGAAGTCATCCGCGAACACCCCGTGCTGCTCAACCGCGCACCGACCCTCCACCGTCTGGGTATCCAGGCGTTCGAGCCGGTGCTCATCGAAGGCAAGGCGATCCAGCTGCACCCGCTGGTCTGCGCGGCGTACAACGCCGACTTCGACGGTGACCAGATGGCCGTTCACGTCCCGCTGACCCTCGAGGCCCAGCTGGAAGCGCGCGCGCTGATGATGTCCACCAACAACATCCTGTCCCCCGCCAACGGCGAGCCGATCATCGTGCCGTCGCAGGACGTGGTACTGGGTCTGTACTACATGACCCGTGAAGCGGTGAACGCCAAGGGTGAAGGTCGCGTATTCGCTGACCTGCAGGAAGTCGACCGCGTATTCCGCGCTGGCGAAGCGTCCCTGCACGCCCGCGTGAAGGTCCGTATCAACGAGACCGTGAACGACCGCGACGGCTCCGTCACCAAGAACACCCGCATCGTCGACACCACTGTCGGCCGCGCGCTGCTGTTCCAGGTGGTTCCGGCCGGCCTGTCGTTCGACGTGGTCAACCAGCCGATGAAGAAGAAGGCGATCTCCAAGCTGATCAACCAGTGCTATCGCGTGGTTGGCCTGAAGGACACCGTCATCTTCGCCGACCAACTGATGTACACCGGTTTTGCCTACTCCACCATTTCCGGCGTCTCGATCGGTGTGAACGACTTCGTCATCCCGGATGAGAAGGCCCGCATCATCGACGCGGCCACCGAGGAAGTGAAAGAGATCGAATCCCAGTACGCCTCCGGCCTGGTTACCCAGGGCGAGAAGTACAACAAGGTGATCGACCTCTGGTCGAAGGCGAACGACGAAGTGTCCAAGGCAATGATGGCCAACCTCTCGAAAGAGAAGGTGGTCGATCGCGAGGGCAAGGAAGTCGATCAGGAGTCCTTCAACTCCATGTACATGATGGCTGACTCCGGTGCGCGGGGCTCCGCGGCCCAGATCCGTCAGCTCGCCGGTATGCGTGGCCTGATGGCCAAGCCGGACGGCTCCATCATCGAAACCCCCATCACCGCGAACTTCCGTGAAGGCCTGAACGTACTCCAGTACTTCATCTCCACTCACGGTGCTCGTAAAGGTCTGGCGGATACCGCACTGAAGACCGCGAACTCCGGTTACCTGACTCGTCGTCTCGTCGACGTGGCCCAGGACCTGGTAGTGACCGAGATCGACTGCGGCACCGAACAGGGCCTGCTGATGACTCCGCATATCGAAGGCGGCGACGTGGTCGAGCCTCTGGGCGAGCGCGTACTGGGTCGAGTGATCGCCCGTGACGTGTTCAAGCCGGGTTCGGACGAAGTCATCGTCCCGGCCGGTACCCTGGTCGACGAACAGTGGGTCGAGTTCATCGAGCGTGCCAGCATCGACGAAGTGATCGTGCGTTCGCCGATCAGTTGCGAAACCCGCTACGGCATCTGCGCCAAGTGCTACGGTCGCGACCTGGCTCGTGGTCACCAGGTGAACATCGGTGAAGCGGTCGGCGTCATCGCCGCCCAGTCCATCGGTGAGCCGGGTACCCAGCTGACCATGCGTACCTTCCACATCGGTGGTGCGGCCAGCCGTACTTCCGCAGCCGACAACGTCCAGGTCAAGAACGGCGGTACCATCCGCCTGCACAACCTGAAGCACGTCGAGAACCTCAACGGTCACCTGGTTGCCGTTTCCCGTTCCGGCGAGCTGGCCATTGCCGATGATTTCGGTCGTGAGCGTGAGCGCTACAAGCTGCCCTATGGTGCTGTAATCAGCGTCAAGGAAGGTGACAAGGTCGATCCGGGCGCAATCGTCGCCAAGTGGGACCCGCACACCCACCCCATCGTGACCGAAATGAAGGGTACCGTTACCTTCGTCGGCATGGAGGAGGGCATCACCATCAAGCGTCAGACCGACGAACTGACCGGTCTGACCAACATCGAAGTCCTCGATCCGAAAGATCGTCCGGCGGCTGGCAAGGACATCCGTCCGGCCGTGAAGCTGGTCGACGCCAATGGCAAGGAGCTGCTGCTGCCGGGTACCGACGTACCTGCCCAGTACTTCCTGCCGGCGAACGCCCTGGTAGGCGTTGCTGACGGTGCTCAAGTGGGCGTGGGTGACGTTATCGCCCGTATCCCGCAAGAGACTTCGAAGACCCGCGACATCACCGGTGGTCTGCCGCGTGTTGCCGACCTGTTCGAAGCGCGTCGTCCGAAAGAACCGTCGATCCTGGCGGAAATCAGCGGCACGATCTCCTTCGGTAAAGAGACCAAGGGCAAGCGTCGCCTGGTCATCACTCCGACCGACGGTTCCGATCCGTACGAAGAGCTGATTCCGAAGTGGCGCCACCTGAACGTGTTCGAAGGCGAACAGGTAAACCGCGGCGAAGTAATCTCGGACGGCCCGAGCAACCCGCACGACATCCTGCGTCTGCTGGGTGTCAGCGCTCTGGCCAAGTACATCGTCAACGAGATCCAGGACGTGTATCGCCTGCAGGGCGTGAAGATCAATGACAAGCACATCGAGACCATCCTGCGTCAGATGCTGCGTAAGGTCGAGATCGCCGAGTCGGGTGACTCCAGCTTCATCAAGGGTGACCAGATGGAACTGACCCAGGTCCTGGAAGAGAACGAACGTCTGGCGACCGAAGATCGCTTCATCGCCAAGTTCGAGCGCGTCCTGCTGGGTATCACCAAGGCATCGCTGTCGACCGAGTCGTTCATCTCCGCAGCGTCCTTCCAGGAAACCACCCGCGTCCTCACCGAGGCGGCGGTTACTGGCAAGCGCGACTACCTGCGTGGCCTGAAGGAGAACGTTGTAGTGGGTCGTCTGATCCCGGCCGGTACCGGCCTGGCCTACCACAGCGAGCGCAAGCGTCAACGCGAAGCCGGCAAGCCGGTCCGTGTAAGCGCGAGCGAAGTGGAAGCGGCGCTGACCGAAGCGCTGAACTCCAGCGGCAATTGAGTGCAAAGCCCCGGGCGACCTATGTCGTCCGGGGCTTTGTCTTGACTGGGGGAATTAGTCTCTTTAGACTCATGCACCCCTAAATTTGGCAGGGCAAGCGCCCTGCCATTTTGCTTTAGGGCAATAGCGTCGAAAGACAACAGTGGAGCTTATAGATGGCAACTATCAACCAGCTGGTACGTCAGCCGCGCAAGCGTATCGTCGAAAAATCCGACGTTCCTGCGCTGCAGAACTGCCCGCAACGTCGTGGCGTGTGCACCCGCGTGTACACCACTACGCCGAAAAAACCGAACTCCGCACTCCGTAAGGTTTGCCGTGTTCGTCTGACCAACGGTTTTGAAGTCACCTCCTACATCGGTGGTGAAGGTCACAACCTGCAAGAGCACAGCGTAGTGCTGATCCGTGGCGGTCGTGTAAAAGACCTTCCCGGTGTTCGCTACCACACCGTTCGCGGTTCTCTGGACACCACCGGTGTCAAAGACCGTAAGCAGGGCCGTTCGAAGTACGGTACCAAGCGTCCGAAGTAATTCGGTTCGCTCACTGATTTTCAATTTTATTGAGTCGATAAGAGTAAGGTCGGACGTAACCGAGTGGTTATGGTTCCGGGCTAACCTGAAGACCGTTTGAGGGCTTATCAATGCCAAGACGTCGTGTAGCAGCCAAGCGTGAGATCCTGGACGATCCGAAATACGGAAGCCAGATCCTCGCCAAGTTCATGAACCACGTGATGGAAAGCGGCAAGAAGGCCGTAGCCGAGCGCATCGTTTACGGTGCTCTGGATACCGTCAAAACCCGCAAGAACACCGATCCCCTGGAGATCTTCGAGAAAGCTCTCGACGCCATCGCTCCGCTGGTCGAAGTCAAGTCCCGCCGTGTAGGCGGTGCTACCTACCAGGTTCCGGTCGAAGTTCGTCCGTCCCGTCGCAATGCACTGGCCATGCGCTGGCTCGTTGACTCCGCCCGCAAGCGTGGCGAGAAGTCCATGGCCCTGCGTCTCGCTGGCGAGCTGCTGGATGCCTTTGAAGGCAAAGGCGCTGCTGTCAAGAAGCGTGAAGACGTACACCGTATGGCCGAGGCCAACAAAGCGTTCTCGCACTACCGCTTCTAATAACGGCATCTATTTTTCTGCGAGGGCTTTATGGCTCGTAATACAGCAATCAACCGCTACCGGAACATTGGTATCTGTGCCCACGTTGACGCGGGCAAGACCACCACGACCGAGCGGATCCTGTTCTACACCGGTCTCAGCCACAAGATGGGTGAAGTACACGACGGCGCTGCTACCACCGACTGGATGGTGCAGGAGCAGGAGCGTGGTATCACCATCACTTCCGCTGCGATCACTACCTTCTGGGAAGGTTCGCGCGGTCAGTACGACAAGTACCGCGTAAACGTCATCGACACTCCCGGCCACGTAGACTTCACCATTGAAGTTGAGCGCTCCCTGCGCGTACTGGACGGTGCTGTCGTGGTGTTCTGCGGCACTTCCGGTGTTGAACCTCAGTCCGAAACCGTATGGCGTCAGGCCAACAAGTACGGTGTTCCGCGTATCGTCTACGTGAACAAGATGGACCGCGCTGGCGCCAACTTCCTGCGCGTCGTTGGTCAGATCAAGAACCGTCTCGGTCACACCCCGGTTCCGGTTCAGCTGGCCATCGGTGCAGAAGATGACTTCCAAGGGCAGGTCGACCTGCTGAAGATGAAGGCCATCTACTGGAACGAAGACGACAAGGGCACCTCCTACCGCGAGGAAGAGATTCCTGCGGATCTGGTTGAGCTGGCCAGCGAGTGGCGCAACAACATGGTCGAGGCTGCTGCCGAGGCCAACGAAGAGCTGATGAACAAGTACCTGGAAGAGGGTGAGCTGACGATCGAAGAGATCAAGGCCGGCCTGCGTCAGCGTACTATCGCCTGCGAAATCGTTCCTGCTGTCTGCGGCTCCTCCTTCAAGAACAAGGGCGTGCCCCTGGTTCTCGATGCCGTCATCGACTTCCTGCCTGCTCCGACCGAGATTCCGGCGATCAAGGGTATCCATCCTGATCTGGCCGACACTCCGAAGGAAGATGTCACCGCAGAGCAGTACGACGAGCGTCATGCTGATGACGCTGCTCCGTTCTCGGCGCTGGCGTTCAAGATCGCTACCGACCCGTTCGTTGGTACCCTGACCTTCGTTCGCGTTTATTCGGGCGTTCTGGAGTCCGGCCAGTCGGTCGTCAACTCCGTGAAAGGCAAGAAAGAGCGCGTTGGTCGTATGGTGCAGATGCACGCCAACCAGCGTGACGAGATCAAAGAAGTGCGCGCTGGCGACATCGCCGCTCTGATCGGCATGAAGGACGTCACCACCGGTGACACCCTGTGCGACATCGAGAAGCCGATCATCCTCGAGCGTATGGACTTCCCGGAGCCTGTTATTTCGGTAGCTGTTGAGCCGAAGACCAAGGCTGACCAGGAGAAGATGGGTATCGCCCTCGGCAAACTGGCCCAGGAAGACCCGTCGTTCCGCGTCAAGACCGACGAAGAAACCGGCCAGACCATCATCTCCGGTATGGGTGAGCTGCACCTGGACATCCTCGTCGATCGCATGAAGCGCGAGTTCGGCGTCGAGGCCAACATCGGCAAGCCGCAGGTTTCCTACCGTGAAACCATCACCAAGGACAACGTCGAGATCGAAGGCAAGTTCGTTCGTCAGTCCGGTGGTCGCGGTCAGTTCGGTCATTGCTGGATCCGTTTCTCGGCTGCCGATGTGGACGAGAAAGGCAACATCACCGAAGGTCTGGTGTTCACCAACGAAGTCGTTGGCGGTGTGGTTCCGAAGGAATACATCCCGGCGATCCAGAAGGGCATCGAAGAGCAGATGAAGAACGGCGTTGTTGCCGGCTATCCGCTCATCGGCCTGAAGGCCTCCGTGTTCGATGGTTCGTACCACGACGTCGACTCCAACGAGATGGCGTTCAAGATCGCTGCCTCCATGGCGACCAAGCAGCTGGCCCAGAAGGGCGGCGGTAAAGTGCTTGAGCCGATCATGCGGGTAGAGGTGGTAACTCCTGAAGACTACATGGGTGACGTGATGGGTGACCTGAACCGTCGTCGTGGTCTGATTCAGGGGATGGAAGACAGCGTTTCCGGTAAGGTAATTCGTGCCGAGGTTCCGCTGGGCGAGATGTTCGGTTATGCGACCGACGTACGTTCCATGTCCCAGGGTCGCGCGAGCTACTCCATGGAATTCTCCAAATACGCCGAAGCTCCGTCGAATGTCGTCGAAGCCCTGGTTAAAAAACAAGGTTGATTCAGCCCTTTAAGTAAGAGGTTTACTGTCGTGGCTAAAGAAAAATTTGAACGTAACAAACCGCACGTCAACGTTGGCACCATTGGTCACGTTGACCATGGCAAAACCACTCTGACCGCTGCTCTGACCAAAGTCTGCTCCGAGACCTGGGGTGGTTCTGCTCGTGCGTTCGACCAGATCGACAACGCGCCGGAAGAGAAAGCTCGCGGTATCACCATCAACACCTCCCACGTTGAGTACGACTCGGCGATCCGTCACTACGCTCACGTTGACTGCCCCGGTCACGCTGACTATGTGAAGAACATGATCACCGGTGCTGCTCAGATGGACGGCGCGATCCTGGTTTGCTCCGCTGCTGACGGCCCCATGCCGCAGACCCGCGAGCACATCCTGCTGTCCCGTCAGGTAGGCGTTCCTTACATCGTCGTGTTCCTGAACAAGGCCGACATGGTTGACGACGCCGAGCTGCTGGAACTGGTCGAAATGGAAGTTCGCGATCTGCTGAACACCTACGACTTCCCGGGCGACGACACTCCGATCGTTATCGGTTCCGCGCTGATGGCGCTGGAAGGCAAGGACGACAACGAAATCGGCGTTTCCGCTGTTCGTAAGCTGGTAGAGACTCTGGATACCTACATTCCGGAGCCGGTTCGTGCCATCGACCAGCCGTTCCTGATGCCGATCGAAGACGTGTTCTCCATCTCCGGCCGCGGTACCGTGGTTACCGGTCGTGTTGAGCGCGGCATCGTCAAGGTCCAGGAAGAAGTGGAAATTGTTGGTATCCGTGATACCTCCAAAACCATCTGCACCGGCGTTGAAATGTTCCGCAAGCTGCTCGACGAAGGTCGTGCTGGTGAGAACGTTGGTATCCTGCTGCGCGGCACCAAGCGTGACGACGTAGAGCGTGGTCAGGTTCTGGCCAAGCCGGGCACCATCAAGCCGCACACCAAGTTCGAGTGCGAAGTGTACGTACTGTCCAAAGAAGAAGGTGGTCGTCACACCCCGTTCTTCAAGGGCTACCGCCCGCAGTTCTACTTCCGCACCACCGACGTTACCGGTAACTGCGAGCTGCCGGAAGGCGTGGAAATGGTAATGCCGGGCGACAACATCAAGATGGTTGTCACCCTGATCGCTCCGATCGCCATGGAAGACGGTCTGCGTTTCGCGATTCGCGAAGGCGGCCGTACCGTTGGCGCCGGCGTGGTTGCCAAGATCTTCGAGTAATCGAAGATCCTGTTGAGGAAAGGGGCCCTTCGGGGCCCCTTTTCTTTTGGTTGGTCAAAAGTTGACACCTTTCCGGAGCATCCGTACAATCACGCCTCCTTTTAACGGGCGTAGTCCGTCCGTTGGGGAAGCAGAGATAGAGTCTGAGGTCAAAATGCAAAACCAACAAATCCGTATTCGGTTGAAGGCTTTTGACCATCGCCTGATCGATCAATCCACCCAGGAAATCGTGGAAACCGCGAAACGTACTGGTGCTCAGGTGCGTGGTCCGATTCCTCTGCCTACTCGCAAAGAGCGGTACACCGTTCTGATTTCTCCGCACGTCAACAAAGACGCGCGCGATCAGTACGAAATTCGTACCCACAAGCGTGTTCTGGACATCGTCCAGCCGACGGATAAAACCGTCGATGCGCTGATGAAGCTCGACCTTGCGGCAGGCGTGGAAGTGCAGATCAGCCTCGGCTAATAACCTTCGGGTTCTTAGTCGTGTAACGCTCTGAAATGGGCGGCCATAGCGGGTGAAAGCCCCGTACACTCATGAGGTTTACAACATGACTATTGGTGTAGTCGGTCGTAAGTGCGGCATGACCCGCATTTTCACCGAAGAAGGTGTCTCCATTCCGGTTACGGTCATTGAGATCGAGCCGAATCGCGTCACCCAGTTCAAAACTGAAGAAAGCGATGGCTATCGTGCAGTGCAAGTCACTGTCGGTGAGCGTCGTGCTTCGCGCGTGACCGCCGCTCAGGCTGGTCATTTCGCCAAGGCAAACGTTGCCGCTGGCCGCAGTGTCTGGGAATTCCGTCTCGAAGACGGCGAATACCAGGCTGGCGATCAGATCACTGCCGAAGTTTTCCAGGCTGGTCAGCTGGTCGACGTTACCGGTCAGTCGAAAGGTAAAGGCTACGCCGGTACCATCAAGCGCTGGAATTTCCGTGGTCAAGACAATACCCACGGTAACTCCGTTTCCCACCGCGCCCCGGGCTCCATTGGCCAGTGCCAGACTCCTGGTCGTGTCTTCAAGGGCAAGAAAATGTCCGGTCATCTGGGCGCTGAGCGCGTGACCGTGCAGTCCCTGGAAGTTGTGCGTGTCGATGCAGAACGTAATCTGCTGCTGGTTAAAGGTGCCGTTCCCGGCGCTACCGGCGGTGATGTCGTTGTGCGTCCGGCTGCCAAGGCTCGCGGTTAAGAGGGGAAGCTGAGATGCAATTGAATGTAAATGGCGCTCAAGCTATCGAAGTTGATGAGCGCACTTTTGGCGGCGAGTTCAACGAGACCCTGGTTCACCAGGCTGTCGTCGCCTACATGGCTGGTGGTCGTCAGGGCACTCGTGCTCAGAAGACCCGTTCCGAAGTGTCCGGTGGTGGCAAGAAGCCCTGGCGTCAGAAGGGCACCGGTCGTGCTCGTGCTGGCACCATCCGCAGCCCCATCTGGCGTTCCGGTGGTACCACTTTTGCTGCCAAGCCGCAGGACCACTCCCAGAAGCTCAACAAGAAGATGTATCGCGCAGCTCTGCGCTCCATCCTCTCCGAGCTGGTTCGTCAGGACCGTCTGATCGTGGTTGCCGACTTCGCAGTTGAAGCGCCGAAAACCAAGGATCTGCTGGGCAAGCTGAATGGCCTGGGTCTGACTGACGTCCTCATCGTTTCCGATGATGTCGATCAGAACCTCTACCTGGCTGCTCGCAACCTGCCGCATGTTGATGTTCGTGACGTGCAAGGTTCCGACCCGGTAAGCCTGATCGCCTACGACAAGGTGTTGATCACCGTGTCCGCCGTGAAGAAATTCGAGGAGCTGCTGGGATGAACCAGGAACGCGTATTCAAAGTGCTGGTTGGTCCGCACATCTCCGAGAAGGCTACCGTCCTGGCGGATGGCAAAAGCCAATTCGTTTTCAAGGTTGCCACTGATGCAACCAAGCTGGAAATCAAGAAGGCCGTAGAAAGCCTGTTCAGCGTGAAGGTAGAAGCTGTCCGCACTGTCAACGTACAGGGCAAGACCAAGCGTACCGCTCGCGGCCTGGGCAAGCGCAACGACTGGAAAAAGGCGTACATCGCCCTCCAGCCGGGCCAAGATCTCGATTTCGCCAGCAGCGCTGAGTAAAGGGGTGCATCATGGCAATCGTTAAATGCAAACCGACTTCCGCAGGCCGCCGTTTCGTGGTCAAGGTTGTCAACCAAGAGCTGCACAAGGGCGCCCCCTACGCACCGCTGGTTGAGAAAAAGTCGAAGTCCGGTGGTCGTAACAACAACGGCCGCATCACCACTCGCCACATCGGCGGTGGTCACAAGCAGCACTATCGTCTGGTCGACTTCCGTCGCAACAAGGATGGCATTCCTGCCACCGTTGAACGCATCGAATACGATCCGAACCGTACTGCTCACATCGCTCTGCTGAAGTATGCCGACGGCGAACGTCGCTACATCATCGCGCCGAAAGGCGTGAGCGCTGGCGACCAGCTGATCTCTGGTGCTCACGCGCCGATCAAGCCGGGCAACAGCCTGCAGCTGCGTAACATCCCGGTTGGTAGCACCGTTCACGGTGTTGAGCTGAAGCCGGGTAAAGGTGCTCAGATCGCTCGCTCCGCTGGTGCTTCGGCTCAGCTGGTCGCTCGTGAAGGTGCCTATGTAACCCTGCGTCTTCGCTCCGGCGAAATGCGCAAAGTACTGGCTGAGTGCCGTGCGACCCTGGGCGAAGTCTCGAACTCCGAGCACAGCCTGCGTTCGCTGGGTAAAGCTGGTGCCAAGCGCTGGCGTGGCGTTCGCCCGACCGTTCGTGGTGTTGCCATGAACCCGGTCGACCACCCGCATGGTGGTGGTGAAGGTCGTACCTCTGGTGGTCGTCATCCGGTGTCTCCGTGGGGCTTCCCGACCAAGGGCGCGAAGACCCGTGCGAACAAACGCACCGACAATATGATTGTCCGTCGCCGTAAATAATCGAGGATACGACAGTGCCGCGTTCTCTGAAAAAAGGTCCTTTTATCGATCTTCACCTACTGAAGAAGATCGAAGTAGCGGTAGAAAAGAACGATCGCAAGCCGGTGAAAACCTGGTCGCGCCGTTCCATCGTTCTGCCGCAGATGGTTGGTCTGACCATCGCTGTACACAATGGCCGTCAACATGTACCCGTTCTCGTGAACGAAGACATGGTCGGTCACAAACTGGGCGAGTTCGCCGCTACCCGCACCTACCGCGGGCATGCAGCTGACAAGAAAGCCAAGCGTTAAGGGGTAAGGAACGATGGAAGTAGCCGCTAAGCTGTCGGGCGCTCGAATCTCCGCCCAGAAAGCCCGCTTGGTCGCCGACCAGATCCGCGGGAAGAAGGTGGGCGAAGCGCTCAACCTGTTGACCTTCAGCAGCAAAAAAGCCGCTGAGATCATGAAGAAAGTGCTCGAATCGGCCGTGGCCAACGCCGAGCACAACGAAGGCGCAGACGTGGACGATCTCAAGGTCTCCACCGTTTTCGTCAACGAAGGGCGTTCGCTGAAGCGCATCATGCCGCGTGCCAAAGGCCGCGCTGATCGCATCGTCAAGCGGTCTTGCCATATCACTGTCAAGGTTGCGGACAAGTAACGGAGTCGATCAGATGGGTCAGAAAGTACATCCCACTGGCATTCGCCTGGGAATCGTCAAGGAGCACACCTCCGTTTGGTACGCAGATAAGCGCACTTATGCCGACTATCTGTTTGCCGACCTGAAGGTTCGTGAGTACCTCCAAGACAAACTAAAAAGCGCGTCCGTAAGCCGTATCGATATTCATCGCCCGGCTCAAACCGCACGCATCACCATCCACACCGCTCGTCCCGGCATCGTGATCGGTAAGAAAGGTGAAGATGTTGAGAAGCTGCGTCAGGACCTGACCAAGCAAATGGGTGTGCCCGTGCACATCAACATCGAAGAGATCCGCAAGCCGGAGCTCGACGGTATGCTGGTTGCGCAGAGCGTAGCTCAGCAGCTGGAGCGTCGCGTTATGTTCCGTCGCGCCATGAAGCGCGCTGTACAGAACGCCATGCGCATTGGTGCCAAGGGCATCAAGATCCAGGTAAGCGGTCGTCTTGGCGGTGCTGAAATCGCTCGTACCGAATGGTACCGCGAAGGTCGTGTGCCCCTGCACACCCTGCGTGCCGACATCGACTATGCAACCTACGAAGCGCACACCACCTACGGTGTGATCGGTGTGAAGGTTTGGATCTTCAAAGGCGAGGTCATCGGTGGCCGCCAGGAAGAGCTCAAGCCCCAAGCGCCCGCTCCTCGTAAAAAAGCTGCTAAGTAAGGAGTACGCAAAATGCTGCAACCTAAGCGTACAAAATTCCGCAAGCAGATGACTGGTCACAACCGTGGCCTGGCTCAGCGCGGTAGCAAGGTCAGCTTCGGCGAATTCGCCCTGAAAGCTGTCGCTCGTGGTCGTCTCACTGCTCGTCAGATCGAGTCCGCACGTCGTGCGCTCACCCGTCACGTTAAACGTGGCGGCAAGATCTGGATCCGTGTGTTCCCCGACAAGCCCATCTCCAAAAAGCCTCTCGAGGTTCGTATGGGTAAAGGGAAGGGCGCCGTCGAGTACTGGGTAGCTCAGATTCAGCCGGGCAAAGTCCTGTACGAGATCGAGGGTGTTTCCGAAGAGCTGGCGCGTGAGGCATTCGCCCTGGCTGCTGCAAAGCTGCCGCTCGCCACCTCCTTTGTTAAGCGGACGGTGATGTGATGAAAGCGAATGAACTTCGTGAAAAATCCGTACAGCAGCTGAACGAGCAACTGCTCGGCCTGCTGCGCGACCAGTTCAACCTGCGTATGCAGAAAGCAACTGGCCAGTTGGGGCAGTCTCACCTGCTCTCGCAAGTGAAGCGCGACATCGCTCGCGTCAAGACTGTGCTGAACCAGCAGGCAGGTAAGTAATCATGGCTGAAGCTCAGAAAACTGTCCGTACGCTGACCGGTCGTGTCGTCAGCGACAAGATGGACAAAACCATCACCGTCCTGATCGAGCGTCGCGTAAAGCACCCGATCTACGGTAAATACGTGAAGCGCTCGACCAAGCTGCATGCTCACGACGAAACCAACCAGTGCCGTATCGGCGACAAGGTCACCATCCGCGAGACCCGTCCGCTGGCCAAGACCAAGTCCTGGGCACTGGTGGAAGTCGTAGAACGTGCCGTGGAAGTCTAAGGACTAAGGGTCGGAGAAAGATATGATTCAGACTCAATCCATGCTCGACGTCGCTGACAACAGCGGTGCTCGTCGCGTTATGTGCATCAAGGTCCTGGGTGGTTCGCACCGTCGTTATGCCGGTATCGGCGACATCATCAAGGTCACCGTCAAGGAAGCGATTCCGCGCGGCAAAGTGAAGAAAGGCCAGGTAATGACCGCTGTTGTGGTCCGTACCAAGCACGGCGTACGCCGTCCTGACGGCTCGATCATTCGCTTCGATGGCAACGCTGCTGTTCTGCTGAACAACAAGCAAGAGCCCATCGGTACCCGTATCTTCGGGCCCGTGACCCGTGAACTTCGTTCCGAGAAGTTCATGAAGATCGTCTCGCTCGCCCCCGAAGTGCTGTAAGGAGAAGCCGTCATGCAAAAGATTCGTCGTGACGACGAGATCATCGTCATCGCCGGCAAAGACAAGGGCAAGCGTGGCAAGGTGCTCAAGGTTCTCACTGACGACCGTCTGGTCGTTGGTGGGATCAACCTGGTGAAGCGCCACACCAAGCCGAACCCCATGTCCGGTGTACAGGGCGGTATCGTCGAGAAGGAGGCGCCTCTGCACGTCTCCAACGTCGCCATCTTCAATGCTGAAACCAACAAGGCTGATCGCGTTGGTTTCAAAGTAGAAGACGGTAAGAAAATTCGTGTCTTCAAGTCGACCCAAAAAGCGGTTGATGCTTGAGCACTGCTAGGTAGAAGACCATGGCACGACTAAAAGAGATTTATCGGAAAGAAATCGCGCCCAAGCTGAAAGAAGAGCTTCAGCTTTCCAACGTGATGGAAGTTCCGCGCATTACCAAGATCACCCTGAACATGGGTCTGGGCGAAGCGATCGGTGACAAGAAAGTCATCGAACACGCTGTAGCTGATCTTGAGAAGATCACCGGTCAGAAGGTCGTTGTGACCTACGCCAAGAAATCCGTTGCGGGCTTCAAAGTCCGTGAAGGTTGGCCGATCGGTGTCAAGGTAACCCTGCGCCGCGATCGTATGTACGAGTTCCTGGATCGTCTGCTGGCCATCTCCCTGCCGCGCGTGCGTGACTTCCGCGGCCTGAATGCCAAGTCCTTCGACGGTCGTGGCAACTACAGCATGGGCGTGAAAGAGCAGATCATCTTCCCGGAAATCGATTACGACAAAATCGATGCACTGCGCGGTCTGGACATTACCCTGACCACCACTGCCCGTAACGATGATGAAGGTCGTGCCCTGCTGCGCGCCTTCAACTTCCCGTTCCGCAACTGATTGGAGTAGGAACATGGCCAAACAGAGCATGAAGAACCGTGAGCTGAAGCGTCAGCAAACGGTTGCGAAGTTCGCTAAGAAGCGCGCTGAGCTGAAAGCTACCATTGCCAACCCGAACTCCACTCCGGAAGCTCGTTGGGAAGCCCAGGTAGCTCTGCAGAAGCAGCCCCGTGATGCAAGCGCCTCGCGCCTGCGTAACCGCTGCCGCATCACCGGTCGTCCGCACGGCGTTTACCGCAAGTTCGGCCTCGGCCGTAACAAGCTGCGTGAAGCCGCCATGCGTGGTGACGTTCCCGGCCTGGTCAAAGCCAGCTGGTAATGTCGCTCTGGATGTCGGGATGCAAGTCCCGGCCTCCGCCGAGTGGTATCAATCAAGCCCCTTTTGGGGCTTGATTCGTTTTTGATCAATCTCTAGAATATTCGGCTCGCCGGAGTCAGGCCTTGTTTGCCTGCGCTTTGTCGCGATTCTAGTCGCAAGGCTATTTCTTTTGTATTTAGGAGCAACTAGCCCATGAGTATGCAGGACCCGTTAGCGGACATGCTAACTCGTATCCGTAATGCCCAGATGGCTGAAAAGTCTGTCGTAAGCATGCCGTCCTCCAAACTGAAGGTGGCAGTGGCCAGCGTTCTCAAGAACGAAGGCTACATCACGGGATACCAGATCAGCAGTGACATCAAG
Organism: Pseudomonas solani; assembly: GCF_026072635.1. Taxonomy (NCBI): domain Bacteria; kingdom Pseudomonadati; phylum Pseudomonadota; class Gammaproteobacteria; order Pseudomonadales; family Pseudomonadaceae; genus Pseudomonas; species Pseudomonas solani. Next base: position 3,001,143 of record NZ_AP023081.1, read on the forward strand.
CCTCTGCTGTCTATCGAGCTGAAGTACTTCGAAGGCCGTCCGGTCATCGAGGAACTCAAGCGCGTAAGTCGTCCTGGCCTGCGCCAGTACAAATCCGTCGATCAGCTGCCGAAAGTTCGTGGCGGCCTGGGCGTATCGATCGTTTCCACCAACAAAGGTGTGATGACTGATCGTGCTGCTCGCGCTGCTGGCGTTGGTGGCGAAGTGCTTTGCACTGTGTTCTAAGGGGGGATAAGCATGTCTCGCGTTGCTAAGAACCCCGTCAAGCTGCCCGCTGGCGTCGAAATCAAGATCGCCGGTCAGCAGCTTTCGGTGAAGGGTGCCAAGGGCGCTCTCGAACTGAACGTGCATCCGTCCGTGGAAGTTCTGCAGGAAGCTGGTGAGCTGCGTTTCGCTGCTCGCAACGGCGACCAACAGAACAGGGCCATGGCCGGTACCACCCGTGCGCTGGTCAACAACATGGTAGTCGGCGTCAGCCAAGGCTTCGAGCGCAAGCTGCAGCTGGTGGGCGTTGGTTACAAGGCGCAAGCCAAAGGTCAAGTGCTGTCCCTGGCTTTAGGCTTCTCGCACCCGGTGGATTACGAACTGCCGCAAGGCGTTACCGCCGAAACCCCCAGCCAGACCGATATCCTGATCAAAGGTATCGACAAGCAGCTGGTTGGTCAGGTGGCGGCCGAGATTCGCGACTTCCGTCCGCCGGAGCCTTACAAAGGCAAAGGTGTGCGTTACGCCGACGAAGTCGTCCGTCGTAAAGAAGCTAAGAAGAAGTAGGGCATAGCAAATGAGCGTAAAGAAAGAAACTCGTCTGCGTCGCGCTCGCAAGGCACGCCTGAAAATGCGCGAGCTGGAAACCGTACGCCTCTGCGTGTATCGCTCTTCCCAGCACATCTACGCCCAGGTCATTTCGGCCGACGGCGCCAAGGTTCTGGCCACCGCCTCGACCCTGGACAAAGAACTGCGTGACGGCGCCACCGGCAACGTCGACGCGGCCAAGAAGGTTGGTCAGCTGGTTGCCGAGCGTGCGAAAGCAGCTGGTGTCACTCAGGTGGCGTTCGATCGTTCTGGCTTCAAGTACCACGGCCGCGTCAAGGCGCTGGCTGATGCTGCTCGTGAAGGCGGGCTGGAGTTCTAAGTTATGGCAAATAACGAGCAAAAGCGCGACGAAGGCTACATCGAGAAGCTGGTTCAGGTTAATCGCGTTGCCAAGACCGTTAAAGGCGGCCGTATCTTCACCTTCACCGCGCTGACCGTGGTAGGTGATGGTAAAGGTCGTGTTGGCTTCGGTCGCGGTAAGTCCCGCGAAGTGCCGGCCGCTATCCAGAAAGCGATGGAAGCAGCCCGCCGCAACATGATCCAGGTAGACCTGAACGGCACCACCCTGCAGTACCCCGTCAAGTCCGCTCATGGCGCCTCCAAGGTGTACATGCAGCCGGCTTCCGAAGGTACCGGTATCATCGCCGGCGGCGCCATGCGCGCTGTCCTGGAAGTGGCTGGTGTGCAGAACGTTCTGGCCAAATGCTACGGCTCGACCAATCCGGTGAACGTGGTTTACGCCACCTTCAAGGGGCTGAAGAACATGCAGTCCCCGGAGTCCGTTGCAGCCAAGCGTGGTAAGAGCGTCGAGGAGATTCTCTAATCATGGCAACTGTCAAAGTAACGCTGATCAAGAGCGTTAGCGGCCGTCTGGCTAACCACAAAGCTTGCGTCAAGGGTCTCGGCCTGCGTCGCATTGGTCACACCGTCGAAGTTCAGGACACCCCTGAAAATCGCGGCATGATCAACAAGGCTTACTACCTTCTGCGCGTCGAGGGTTAATCCATGAAACTGAACGATCTGCGTTCCGCGCCGGGTGCCCGTCGCGAGAAGCACCGTCCGGGCCGTGGTATCGGCAGCGGTTTGGGCAAGACTGGTGGCCGTGGTCACAAAGGTCAGACCTCCCGCTCCGGTGGCACCATCGCTCCGGGCTTCGAAGGCGGTCAACAGCCGCTGCATCGCCGTCTGCCGAAGTTCGGCTTCGTTTCCCTGAAAGCCATGGATCGCGCAGAAGTGCGCACTTCCGAACTGGCCAAGGTTGAAGGCGATGTCGTATCCCTGCAGTCGCTGAAGGATGCCAACGTGATTAACCAGAACGTACAGCGTGTGAAAATCATGCTGTCGGGCGACGTTACTCGCGCAGTCACCCTGAAAGGTATCGCCGCCACCAAGGGTGCGCGTGCGGCTATCGAAGCAGCTGGCGGTAAGTTCGAGGACTAAATGGCTAAGCAAGGTGCTCTCTCCGCGCTCAGCAATGGCGGGTTATCCGAGCTCTGGGCTCGACTGCGTTTCCTGTTCCTGGCGATCATCGTCTACCGGATTGGCGCGCACATTCCAGTGCCCGGGATAAACCCTGACCGGCTGGCCGAGCTGTTCCGGCAGAACGAGGGGACCATTCTTAGCCTGTTCAACATGTTTTCCGGCGGCGCGCTGGAGCGCATGAGCATTTTTGCACTGGGGATCATGCCGTACATCTCGGCGTCGATCATCATGCAGCTCATGACCGCTATCAGCCCGCAGCTGGAGCAGTTGAAGAAGGAAGGTGAAGCTGGCCGTCGCAAGATCAGCCAGTACACCCGCTACGGCACTGTAGTCCTGGCACTGGTGCAGGCAGTCGGCATGTCCGTCGGCCTCGCCAGTCAGGGCGTCGCTTTCTCGACTGATTTCGGCTTCTACTTCGTGGCTGTCACCACCTTCGTGGCTGGTGCGATGTTCATGATGTGGCTTGGCGAGCAGATCACCGAGCGCGGTGTCGGCAACGGTATCTCGATGCTGATTTTTGCAGGCATCGTGGCCGGTCTTCCGAGAGCGATAGGGCAGTCTTTCGAGTCTGCACGTCAGGGCGATATCAACATTTTTGCCCTCGTCGCCATCGGTTTGCTGGCGGTAGCGATCATCGGTTTCGTGGTGTTCATTGAGCGTGGTCAGCGTCGCATTGCGGTGCACTACGCCAAGCGTCAGCAGGGCCGCAAGGTCTTCGCTGCGCAGACCAGCCACCTGCCGCTGAAGGTGAACATGGCGGGCGTAATTCCGGCCATTTTCGCCAGCAGCATCCTGCTGTTCCCGGCTTCGCTGGGAGCCTGGTTCGGTCAGTCCGAAAAAATGGGCTGGCTCCAGGACCTGTCGCAGGCGATCGCCCCCGGTCAGCCGTTGAACATTCTGCTGTTTAGTGCAGGGATCGTTTTCTTCTGCTTCTTCTACACAGCGCTGATGTTCAACCCGAAAGACGTGGCGGAGAACCTGAAGAAGTCCGGTGCCTTTATTCCGGGTATCCGTCCGGGTGAGCAGTCTGCACGCTATATCGATGGCGTACTGACCCGCTTGACCATGTTCGGTGCTCTGTACATGACGGCTGTTTGCCTGCTTCCCCAGTTCCTTGTGGTTGCAGCCAACGTTCCGTTCTACCTTGGCGGGACCTCGTTGCTGATCGTTGTCGTGGTTGTTATGGACTTTATGGCCCAAGTACAATCCCACCTCGTTTCGCACCAGTACGAATCCCTGATGAAGAAAGCCAACCTGAAGGGCTACGGCGGCGGAATGCTCCGCTGACCCGGTTCCGTAAGGTTCTAGGAGTTACTGATGAAAGTTCGTGCATCGGTGAAAAAGCTGTGCCGTAACTGCAAGATCGTTCGCCGCGAAGGTGTTGTTCGCGTGATCTGCAGCGCGGAACCGCGTCACAAACAGCGCCAAGGCTGAGTGTGATTCACGCGTTATGAGCCCGGCAGCTAGTGCGCTGCCGGGTTGATTATTCGTTTCTACAGCGTTAATATCGCGCGCCCTATTTCTTGGCTTCCGGGGCGTAGGTAGCTGTCAACTGGAGTTTCACTGAATGGCCCGTATTGCAGGCGTCAACATTCCAGATAACAAGCACACTGTTATCTCGCTGACCTACATCTACGGTGTTGGTCGCACCACTGCACAGAGCATCTGTGCAACCACCGGCGTAAATCCGGCGGTAAAGATCAAGGATCTCTCCGACGAGCAGATCGAACAGCTGCGTGGCGAAGTCGCGAAGCTCACCACTGAAGGTGACCTGCGTCGCGAAATCAACATGAACATCAAGCGTCTGATGGACCTGGGTTGCTACCGCGGCCTGCGTCACCGTCGTGGCCTGCCTGTTCATGGCCAACGTACCAAGACCAACGCGCGTACCCGTAAGGGCCCGCGTAAGCCGATCCGCAAGTAATTGCGCCCGCGAATCGACAGGAACTAAGTCATGGCTAAGCCTGCTGCTCGTCCCCGTAAGAAAGTCAAAAAGACAGTGGTTGATGGGATCGCCCACATCCACGCGTCTTTCAACAACACCATCGTGACCATCACTGACCGTCAAGGTAACGCCCTGTCCTGGGCCACCTCCGGTGGTTCTGGTTTCCGCGGCTCCCGTAAAAGCACTCCGTTCGCTGCCCAGGTAGCTGCTGAGCGTGCTGGTCAAGCTGCCCTCGAATACGGCCTCAAGAACCTCGACGTCAACGTCAAGGGTCCGGGTCCGGGTCGCGAATCCGCCGTGCGTGCTCTGAACGCCTGCGGCTACAAGATTGCCAGCATCACCGACGTGACGCCGATCCCGCATAACGGGTGCCGTCCGCCGAAGAAGCGTCGCGTGTAATAGGAGACAGTGAGAAATGGCTCGTTACATTGGTCCCAAATGCAAACTGTCCCGTCGTGAAGGTACTGACCTCTTCCTGAAGAGTGGTGCCCGCGCGCTCGAATCCAAGTGCAACATCGAATCGGCTCCTGGCCAGCACGGCGCTCGCCGTGGTCGCCTGTCCGACTACGGTACTCAGCTGCGCGAGAAGCAGAAAGTACGTCGTATCTACGGTGTTCTGGAGCGTCAGTTCAGCGGTTACTACAAGGAAGCTGCCAGCCGTAAGGGCGCTACCGGTGAGAACCTGCTGCAACTTCTCGAGTGCCGCCTGGACAACGTCGTATACCGCATGGGCTTTGGTGCTACCCGCTCCGAATCCCGTCAGCTGGTATCGCACAAAGCCATCAGCGTTAACGGTCAGACCGTGAACGTCCCGTCCTACCAGATCAAAGCTGGTGACGTGGTAGCAATTCGCGAGAAGTCGAAGAATCAGCTGCGTATCGTTCAAGCCCTTGAACTGTGCGCCCAACGCGGTCGCGTTGAGTGGGTTGAAGTCGACAGCGAGAAGAAGTCCGGTGTGTTCAAAAGCGTTCCGGCACGTGCTGATCTGTCCGCCGACATCAACGAAAACCTGATTGTCGAGCTCTACTCCAAGTAAGGGCTAGAAAATAGGTGCATCCATGCAGAGTTCGGTAAATGAGTTCCTGACCCCCCGCCACATTGATGTGCAGGTGGTCAGTCCGACCCGCGCCAAGATCACGCTCGAGCCTCTCGAGCGCGGTTTCGGCCATACCCTGGGCAACGCGCTGCGTCGCATCCTGTTGTCCTCCATGCCTGGCTGTGCAGTAGTCGAGGCCGAAATCGACGGCGTACTCCATGAGTACAGTGCCATCGAAGGTGTTCAGGAAGATGTCATCGAAATCCTGCTCAACCTGAAAGGTCTGGCTGTCAAGCTGCACGGTCGTGACGAAGTAACGCTGAACCTGGTCAAGAAGGGTTCGGGCGTGGTCACTGCTGCCGATATTCAGCTGGATCATGATGTCGAGATCGTCAATGGCGACCACGTGATCGCTAACCTGGCGGAAAACGGCGCACTGAACATGAAGCTCAAAGTGGCTCGTGGTCGCGGCTATGAGCCGGCTGACGCGCGTCAGAGCGATGAAGACGAGAGCCGCAGCATTGGTCGCTTGCAGCTCGACTCTTCGTTCAGCCCGGTCCGTCGTGTTGCTTACGTGGTGGAAAACGCCCGTGTCGAGCAGCGTACCAACCTGGACAAGCTGGTCATTGATCTGGAAACCAACGGTACCCTGGATCCTGAAGAGGCCATCCGTCGTGCCGCTACCATCCTGCAACAGCAGCTGGCAGCGTTCGTCGACCTCAAAGGTGATAGCGAGCCCGTAGTAGTCGAGCAGGAAGACGAGATCGATCCGATCCTGCTGCGCCCGGTTGATGATCTTGAGCTGACCGTACGTTCGGCCAACTGCCTCAAGGCGGAGAACATTTACTACATCGGTGATCTGATTCAGCGCACCGAAGTGGAACTGTTGAAGACTCCGAACCTGGGCAAGAAGTCCCTGACCGAGATCAAGGACGTCCTGGCCTCCCGTGGTCTGTCCCTCGGTATGCGCCTCGACAACTGGCCGCCGGCAAGTCTTAAGAAGGACGACAAGGCGACTGCCTGATCGTCGTAATCACCGAACGTGAGTTTGGTAAGGAATTGAACCATGCGTCATCGTAAAAGTGGCCGTCACCTCAGCCGCACCAGCGCACACCGCAAGGCCATGTTCCAGAACATGGCGGTTTCGCTGTTCGAGCACGAACTGATCAAAACCACCCTGCCGAAAGCCAAGGAACTGCGCCGCGTTGCCGAGCCGCTGATCACCCTGGCCAAGGAAGACAGCGTTGCCAACCGTCGTCTGGCCTTCGACCGCACTCGTTCGAAAGCCATCGTTGGCAAACTGTTCAACGATCTGGGCAAGCGCTACGCCAACCGTCAGGGCGGCTACCTCCGCATCCTGAAGTGCGGCTTCCGCGCTGGCGACAACGCTCCGATGGCCTACGTTGAGCTGATCGACCGTCCGGTCGGCGGCGCAGCAGTAGAAGCTGCCGAGTAAGTCGTACGCTACAAGAGAAAACCGGGCCTAGTGCCCGGTTTTTTCGTTTCAGTCCTATGGTTTTCTTCTCTTCGCATCCTGCCTGGAAGGGCTCCGGGACCTCGTTGGAAATAATCGATTCGGGCCTACAGATCGAAAGATAATATCTATCGATCGCTTTCCATTAATGCATTGGCTCTGCATTGCCGGCTGCTTCATCCTGTTCCTCGTTGGCTAGTAACTATCCGTGAGGAAGCAAGATGATGGACAAGAAGACCTACCTGACCACCGCCTCTGGCGCCCCTGTCGCCGACAACCAGAATTCTCGTTCTGCCGGCCCGCGCGGCCCGCTGCTGCTCGACGATTTCCACCTGATCGAGAAGCTCGCCCACTTCAACCGCGAGAACATCCCCGAGCGTCGCGTTCACGCCAAGGGATCGGGTGCTTACGGCACCTTCACCGTCACTCGCGACATCACCCGCTACACCAGCGCCAAGCTGTTCGATACCGTCGGCAAGCAGACGCCCACCTTCCTGCGTTTCTCTACCGTGGGGGGTGAGCGCGGCTCGGCTGACACCGAGCGCGACCCGCGCGGCTTTGCCCTGAAGTTCTATACCGAAGAGGGCAACTGGGACATCGTCGGCAACAACACCCCGGTGTTCTTCATCCGCGATCCGCTGAAATTCCCCGACTTCATTCACACCCAGAAGCGCCTGCCGCAAAGCAACCTGAAGAGCGCGCAGATGATGTGGGACTTCTGGTCGCACTCGCCCGAGGCGCTGCACCAGATCACCATCCTGTTCTCCGACCGAGGCATCCCGGATGGCTACCGTCACATGCACGGCTTCGGCAGCCACACCTACAGCCTGGTCAACGCCCAGGGAGAGCGCCACTGGGTCAAATGGCACTACAAGACCCAGCAGGGCATCAAGAACCTGGCGCCGGCCGAAGCGACCCGCCTGGCCGGGACCGATCCGGATTACGCCCAGCGCGACCTGTTCAACGCCATCGAGCGCGGTGACTTCCCCAAGTGGAGCGTGTGCATCCAGATCATGAGCGAGGCCCAGGCCGAAGCGCACCACGAGAACCCCTTCGACGTGACCAAGACCTGGTCGCAGAAGGCGTTCCCGCTGATCGAGGTGGGTGAACTCGAGCTCAACCGCAACCCGCTGAACTACTTCGCCGAGGTCGAGCAGGCCACCTTCGGGCCGAGCAACATGATTCCGGGCGTCGGCCTGTCGCCGGACCGTATGCTGCAGGGCCGCGTATTCGCCTACGCCGATGCGCACCGCTACCGCGTGGGCACCAACCACCAGCAACTGCCGGTGAACGCGCCGCGCTCGCCGGTCAACAGCTACCAGCGCGATGGCGCCATGGCGTTCGGCAGCAATGGTGGCGCTGCGCCCAACTACGAGCCCAACAGCTACGCGAATGCCCCCAAGCAGGCACCGCAGTACGCCGAGCCGCCGCTGCAGTTGAGTGGTGCCGCGGCCCGTCACGATCATCGTGAGGACAGCGACTACTACAGCCATGCCGGCGCGCTGTTCCGCCTGATGAGCGCCGAGCAAAAGGCGTTGCTGATCAGCAACATCGCCGGCGCCATGGCCGGTGTCACCGAGGATGTGGTGCAGCGCCAGCTGCAGTACTTCTTCAAGGCCGACCCGGCCTACGGCGAAGGCATCGCCAAGGCGCTGGGCGTCCAGCTCGGCTAACACTTCACCGGGCATGAAAAAGCCCCTGTCACCTCGCGGTGGCAGGGGCTTTTCATTGTGCGCTGGACTCAGGCGCGATCACGCTCCAGCAGCGGCTTGAGGAAGTGCCCGGTGTGGGACTGCTTCATCTTCGCCACGTCTTCCGGCGTACCGGTGGCGATGATCTGGCCACCTTTGGAGCCGCCCTCGGGACCCAGGTCCACCAGCCAGTCGGCGGTCTTGATCACATCCAGGTTGTGCTCGATGACCACCACGGTGTTGCCGTGGTCACGCAGGCGGTGCAGCACATCGAGCAACTGCTGGATATCCGCAAAGTGCAGGCCCGTGGTCGGCTCGTCGAGGATGTACAGCGTCTTGCCGGTGTCGCGCTTGGACAGCTCGCGGGACAGCTTCACCCGCTGTGCCTCGCCGCCGGACAGGGTGGTCGCCGACTGCCCCAGGCGGATGTAGGACAGGCCCACGTCCATCAGCGTCTGCAACTTGCGCGCGATGGCCGGCACGGCATCGAAGAACTCCCGCGCTTCTTCGATGGTCATGTCCAGCACCTCGGTGATGCTCTTGCCCTTGTAGCGCACCTCCAGGGTCTCGCGGTTGTAGCGCTTGCCCTTGCACACGTCGCAGGGCACGTAGATGTCTGGCAGGAAGTGCATCTCCACCTTGATCACGCCATCGCCCTGGCAGGCCTCGCAGCGACCGCCCTTCACGTTGAAGGAGAAGCGCCCCGGCCCATAGCCACGGGAGCGTGACTCCGCGACGCCGGAGAACAGCTCGCGGATCGGCGTGAACAGCCCGGTATAGGTCGCCGGGTTGGAGCGCGGTGTGCGGCCGATGGGGCTCTGGTCGATGTCCACCACCTTGTCCAGGTGTTGCAGTCCGTCGAAGCTGTCGTGCGGCGCCGCCTCCAGCGTCGTGGCACCGTTCAACGCGGTGGCGGTGATGGGGAACAGGGTGTTGTTGATCAGCGTCGACTTGCCCGAGCCCGATACGCCGGTGATGCAGGTCAGCAACCCGACCGGGATCTCCAGGTTTACGTTCTGCAGGTTGTTGCCACGCGCACCCTTGAGCAGCAGCGACTTCTTCTTGTCGCGCGGGGTGCGCTTGGCCGGTACGGCGATCTTCACCCGGCCGGAAAGGTACTTGCCGGTCAGCGAGTCGGGGTGCGACATCACCTCGTCCGGGGTGCCTTCGGCAACCACGCGGCCACCGTGCACGCCGGCGCCCGGGCCGATGTCCACCACATAGTCGGCGAGGCGGATGGCATCCTCGTCGTGCTCGACCACGATCACCGTATTACCGATGTTGCGCAGGTGGGTGAGGGTGGCCAGCAGACGCTCGTTGTCCCGCTGATGCAGGCCGATGGAGGGCTCGTCGAGGATGTACATCACGCCCACCAGGCCTGCACCGATCTGGCTGGCCAGGCGGATGCGCTGCGCCTCGCCACCGGAAAGGGTGTCGGCGCTGCGGTCAAGTGTCAGGTAGTCGAGGCCGACGTTGACCAGGAACTGCAAGCGCTCGCGGATCTCCTTGAGAATCTTGTCGGCGATCTCGCCTTTGCGGCCGGGCAGGCTCAGTTCGCCGAAGTAGTCGGCGGCATCGCCCACCGGCAGGCCGGTGACCGCCGGCAGGGTTTTCTCGCCCACCCACACATGGCGCGCTTCGCGGCGCAGGCGAGTGCCCCGGCAGTCCGGGCAGGGCTGGGTGCTGAGGAACTTGGCCAGCTCCTCGCGCACGGTGTTCGATTCGGTCTCGCGGTAGCGACGTTCCAGGTTGGGGATGATCCCCTCGAACGGGTGCGAGCGCTTGACGATGTCGCCACGGTCATTGAGGTAGCGGAAGTCCACGTCCTCGCGGCCGCTGCCGAAGAGGATCGCCTTCTGGTCCTCGGCCGGCAGTTCGTCGAAGGGCTTCTCCAGGCTGAAGCCGTAGTGCGCGGCCAGGGAGCCGAGCATCTGGAAGTAATAGACGTTGCGCCGGTCCCAGCCGCGAATCGCGCCCTCGGCCAGGGTCAGCTCGCCGTTGACCAGGCGCTTGGCGTCGAAGAACTGCTTCACCCCCAAGCCGTCGCAGGTGGGGCAGGCGCCGGCCGGGTTGTTGAAGGAGAACAGCTTGGGCTCGAGCTCGCTGATGGAGTGGCCGCAATGGGGGCAGGCGAAGCGCGCGGAGAAGATGGTCTCATCGCCCGGCTCGTCGTCCATCGGCGCCACCAGGGCGATGCCGTCGGCCAGGTTGATCGCCGTCTCGAAGGATTCCGCCAGGCGCTGCTGCAGGTCGGCGCGGACCTTGAAGCGGTCCACCACCACATCGATGGAGTGCTTCTTCTGCTTGTCCAGCTTGGGCAGCTCGTCCATCTCGTAGATGCGGCCGTTGACCCGTGCCCGCACGAAGCCCTGGGCGCGCAGTTCGTCGAACACCGCCAGGTGCTCGCCCTTGCGCTCGCGGATCACCGGTGCCAGCAGCATCAGCTTGCGGCCCTCGGGCATCGCCAGCACCTGGTCGACCATCTGGCTCACGGTCTGCGCTTCCAGCGGCACGTCATGGTCCGGGCAGCGCGGCGTCCCCGCACGGGCATAGAGCAGGCGCAGGTAATCGTAGATCTCGGTAATGGTGCCCACGGTGGAGCGCGGGTTGTGCGACGTGGACTTCTGCTCGATGGAGATGGCCGGCGACAGCCCTTCGATGGTGTCGACATCCGGCTTTTCCATCATCGACAGGAACTGCCGGGCATAGGCCGACAGCGACTCCACGTAGCGGCGCTGGCCCTCGGCGTAGAGGGTGTCGAAGGCCAGGGAGGATTTGCCGGAACCGGACAGGCCGGTGATCACGATCAGCTTGTCGCGCGGCAGGGTGAGATCGACGTTCTTCAGGTTATGGGTACGGGCCCCACGGATCAGGATCTTGTCCACTGCTGCCTCGTTTGGCGTGCGGGAAACCCGCGATTATACGGGGCGTGCCTAGCCTGCGGCAAAGGCGCGCGACTGTGCTGTAGACCATCGGGACTGTTAGAATGCGCGACATTTTTTGGCGCCGGCACAGGCCGGGCACCCAGGGTCGGGTGCGTGCGCCGCCGAGGGGCACGACGCATTTCCCCGTATCCGTTTCCCATGAGGAATCTATGCACGACTCCCATTCCGAACGCATGAGCGGCCGCGAGACCCGAGCGGCCAGCGGCCTCGCCCTGGTGTTCGCCTTCCGCATGCTCGGCATGTTCATGGTGCTGCCGGTCCTGGCCACCTACGGGCAGGACCTGGCCGGCGCGACCCCCGCGCTGATCGGCCTGGCCATCGGCGCCTACGGCCTCACCCAGGCGGTGCTGCAGATCCCCTTCGGCATCGTTTCCGACCGTATCGGCCGCCTGCCCGTCATCTATATCGGCCTGCTGATCTTCGCCGCCGGCGCAGTGCTCGCCGCCAACGCCGACTCCATCTGGGGTGTGATCGCCGGCCGCGTGCTGCAGGGCGCCGGGGCCATCTCCGCCGCCGTGATGGCCCTGCTCTCCGACCTCACCCGCGAGCAGCACCGCACCAAGGCCATGGCCATGATCGGCATGAGTATCGGCGTCTCCTTCGCCGTCGCCATGGTGGTCGGCCCGCTGGTCACCCGTGCCTTCGGCCTCTCCGGGCTGTTCTGGGTGACCGCCGTGATGGCGCTGGTGGGCATCGCCATCATCGCCCTGGTGGTGCCGCGCGCCGACCACCCGCTGCAGCACCGCGAGTCCGGGGTCGCCCGCCAGGCGCTGCTGCCCACCCTCAAGCACCCCGACCTGCTGCGCCTGGACTTCGGCATCCTCGCCCTGCACGCCGTGCTCATGGCCAGCTTCGTCGCGCTGCCGCTGGCGCTGGTGGAGAAGGCCGGCCTGCCCAAGGAGCAGCACTGGTGGGTCTACCTCACTGCGTTGCTGGTGGGCTTCTTCGGCATGGTGCCCTTCATCATCTACGCCGAGAAAAAGCGCCGGATGAAGCGCGTGCTGCTTGGGGCCGTCAGCGTGCTGCTGGCCTGCGAGCTGTACTTCTGGGCCTTCGGCGACACCCTGCAGGCGCTGGTGATCGGCACCATCGTCTTCTTCACCGCCTTCAACCTGCTGGAAGCCTCGTTGCCGTCGCTGATCAGCAAGGTCGCCCCGGCCGGCGGCAAGGGCACCGCGATGGGCGTCTACTCCACCAGCCAGTTCCTCGGCGCGGCCCTTGGCGGCATCCTGGGGGGCTGGTTGTTCCAGCATGGCGGGCTGTCGGTGGTATTCATCGGCTGCGCCGTTGTCTGTGCGATTTGGCTCGCCATTGCTGTTACTATGCGCGAGCCTCCGTATGTCACCAGCCTGCGCCTGCCCCTCTCAGCAGCGGCCCTCGGCGATGCCGGGCTGGTGGCGCGATTGCTGGCAACGCCCGGAGTGGCCGATGCCGTAGTGGTGGCCGAAGAAGGCGCCATCTATATCAAGTTGGATACCGAACAATTGGACCGCACGTCCCTGGAGCGCCTGATCAACGCGGCGCCCGAACGTGCTGAAGCCTAGGAGAACGTTATGGCCCGTGGGGTTAACAAAGTCATTCTGGTTGGCAACGTCGGTGGTGATCCCGAAGTTCGCTACATGCCCAACGGCAATGCCGTGACCAACGTCACCCTGGCCACCAGCGAAAGCTGGAAGGACAAGCAGACCGGCCAGCAGCAGGAACGTACCGAGTGGCACCGCGTGGTGTTCTTTGGCCGTCTCGCCGAAATCGCCGGCGAGTACCTGCGCAAGGGCTCGCAGGTCTACGTCGAAGGCACCCTGCGCACCCGCGAGTGGGAAAAGGACGGCGTCAAGCGCTACACCACCGAGATCGTGGTCGACATCAACGGCCAGATGCAGCTGCTCGGCGGCCGTCCCGGCAACGATGGCGACTCCGCCCCGCGTGCCCCGCGCCCGCAGCGTGAGCCGCAACAGTCCGCCCCGCGCGAGCAACAGCAGCGCCCGGCTCCGCAGCCCGCCGCCCAACCGGCGCCGGACTACGACAGCTTCGACGACGACATTCCGTTCTGATTCGAGCCCTTCGGCACAGACAAAGGCGCAGCCCCCCGGCTGCGCCTTTTTCGTTTCGGGAGGAGGAAAACGGCACCCGACGCCTCGGTTATCCACAGCCGGCTTTCGGCTGTCGGATCAGCCTGCAGCCCGCGTGGTACGGGACTTTGTGAATGCAACATCACATTCGGGCCGGGCTCTGGACGCTGGCAAACCGCCTCTATAGGCTTGCCCACCATTCCATCGACCGCCTTCCCGGAACCCACCATGAAACTCAACGGACTGACCGCCGTTCTGCTTCTGGCCGGCCTGCCCCTGTGCAGCATCGCCAGCCCCTACCAGACCCTCGCCCGTGACGCGGAAAGCAGTGCCCGCTGGGGCCTGCTCGGCAGTGCCGCCGAGCAGTACCGCGCCATCCTCGCCGACCCGAGCCTGAGTGCCAGCCACCCCCGCGCGCGCCTGGCCCTGGCCAAGGTCCATGCCGACGCCCTCGACTACCCGGCCGCCAAGGCCGAGCTGGCGCGGCTCAAGCAGGACGCCCCCGACTCCGCGGAGGCCAAGGAAGGCGCCAAGCTGGCCAAGCGCATCGCCAGGAAACTCAAGACCCACACCTTCGGCGGCCGCGTCGCCGTGGCCCGGGTGCATGACACCGACACTGCCAACGCCAGCGCGGGCATGACCCAGGACCCCTCGTTCGATGACGAGGACGAGGACGACGAAGACATGGACGACATGGCCTTCGAGGACGACGACAGCCTCGACGACCTGCTCGACGACATCGACCTGGACGAGGACGACCTGGCCGACGACGGCGAGGAGGACGACGACACCGCGCCCACCCCGGTCGCCAAGCCCAAGTCCACCGTCCACGACAACCGCTGGCAGGCCGCCGGCAGCCTGCACTACGGCTACGGCTTCGACGACCGTGGCAGCCGCTGGAACCTCGGCGCCAACATCGCCCAGGCCCGCCAGGACGACCGCGACGAACTCAACCGGCAGACCTGGGCGGTCTCCACCGGCCCCACCTTCGTCATACCGGCCTGGCGCCTGAAGCTCAACGCCGCCGTCACCTACCTGCAGCTCTACAAGGACCACCAGTACGACCTCTCCAGCACCATCTGGTCACTGGGCGCCAGCCACAAGCTGAACCGCGTGCTGGAGCTGTACACCCGTTACAACTACGAGAACCGTGGCCTGGAAAACGACAGCCCGCTGGACATCGAAGTCGACACCTTCAAGGTCGGCACCCGCTTCAAGCCCACCGGCAAGGACAGCTTCGACCTCAGCTACTCGCCCAAGGTGGAAGACAACGACACGCGCAACAAGGACAAGGAGCAGGAGGGCTGGAAGATCAGCTACGCCCGCAAGCTGCCCTGGGACAGCTTCGCCAGCGTCGCCTACAGCCGCCGTCACACCGACTTCGAGCACGACCCCTCCGGCAAGGAAGAGGACGAGACCAAGCACGTCGTCAACCTCGGTCACAAGCTCACCAAGGACCTGGTGATGACCGTCAGCTACGAGCACAAGGACAAGGACTCCAACCTGCCCGGTCGTGACAAGAACAACGAAAGCACGGCCCTCGGCCTGAGCTATAAGTTCTGACCGAAAGCGGCTCGCCGCCCCTCGCGGGCGCGGGCCGCACTGGCGCGCCGGGCCTGCCGCTTGCGCCACCAGATGACCACGCCGGTGACGCTCAGCCCGGCGATGGCCAGCCCCAGCAGCGCGATCACGATGCGCCCCGGCAACCCCGCGATGCGCCCGCCGTGGATCGGTGCCTGCAGCCGGTAGAAGCGTTCACCCGGCGTGCCGCGCCCGGCGATCTCCTCGCCGATCAAGCTGCCGTCGGTGCCATGGAAGAACAGCCAGGACTTGTCCAGCGGGTTGGCCTCGTGGCCCCCGAAACCGGCGCCGAAGAAGTTGTACTCGAAGCTGTAGTACAGCTCGCCGATTTCGCCCTCGATGCCAAGCCGCGCTCCTTCCGTCTGTGCCAGCTTGTATACCTGCTGGTAGTCCAGCCGCGTTTCCCCCAGCGCCTCGCGGGGCATTTGGCTGCGCTGCTGGTAGGTGCTCGGCGGCGCCTCGGAGAACAGTGACACCACCGGCTTGAACACCTGCTCCGGCAGGTTCATCGCCACGCTGCTCACCGCCACCGGCAGGAGCAGCAGCCACAGCCAGAGCCCACCGGCCCGGTGCAGGTCGAGGTTGCGCCGGTAGCGGCCGGCGCGGCGCTTGAGCGTCCAGGCCGTCCACCATTTCTTCAGGAAGGGCCGGCCACGGGGCAGGGTCAGCCAGGCGCCAGCGAAGCAGTCGATGACCCAGAGGATCGCCACCAGCCCCATCAGCAGCAGGCCCCAGTTGCCCGGCAGCGCCAGGTTGTAGTGGAACTCCAGCAGGAAGGGGATGACGTTCTGCGCCTGCAGGCAGCAGGCGCCCCACTGGCGCATGCCCAGCTCGGCGCCGCTCACCGGGTCCAGGTAGATCACCCGGTGGTGCAGGTCGTAGGGTGCGCCCGTAGCCGGGTCGGTGCGCGGCACCGCAGCCATCAGCGCCGCATGGCCGGCCTCGTCCGGGACCTCCATGTACCAGACCTGCAGGCGCGGCTCGGCGCCCTCGATACGCTGCACCAGTTCGCCGGGGGACAGCAGCGGCCCCTGTGCGGGCGCGTGGTAGAAGGCCGGGTTCAGCCATTCGTCGATCTCGTGCTGGAAGGCCAGCAGGCTACCGGTGAGCCCGGCGAGGGCGAGAAACAGCGCGGTGGCCAGGCCGAGGTAGCGGTGTAGCAGAACGAGAAGAGGGCGCATGGATGCTCTCCTGTGGATAAGTCGATCACGCAAACGTACGAGCCCACCCCGGTGCCGGGGCGGGCTCGTTCAAGCACCGGTCAGAACTGGTAGCTGAGGGTGGCGGTGACGTTGCGCTGCTCGCCGAAGTAGCAGAAGTCCAGGCTGTAGCAGGAGGCGATGTAGTCCTCGTCCAGCAGGTTGTTGGCGTTCAGGCTGAGGTCCATGCCCTTGAGCCCCACCTTGCCCAGGTCATAGCCCACCAGCGCATCGATCAGGGTGTAGGAGGGCACGTGCAGGGTGTTAGCCCTGTCCGCCCAGCTCTGGCCGACGTAGCGCGCACCGAGGCCGGTGCGCAGGCCGTCCAGGGCGCCGGCGTCGAAGCTGTACTCGCCCCAGATGGAGGCCATGTGGCGCGGCGCCTGGTTCGGCGTGTTGCCCTGGGTGCCGTCCAGCGACTTGGAGTAGGTGATGTCGGTGAAGGTGTAGCTGGCCAGCACTTTGAGGTTTTTGGTCACCTGGGTGTTGGCTTCCAGTTCCAGGCCCTGGGAGCGCACCTCGCCCACGGGGGTGTACCAGTCCTGCTGCGGCAGCTTGGAGGCGACGTTCTGCTGGACGATGTGGAACAGCGAGGCGGTGTACAGGCTGTCGCTGCCCACCGGTTGGAACTTCATCCCGGCTTCCCACTGCGTGCCCTCGGTGGGTTCCAGCGGCTTGCCGGCCTGGTCCGAATAGGCGTTGGGGTTGAAGGACTCGGAATAGCTGATGTACGGTGCCACGCCGTTGTCGAACAGGTACAGCGCGCCGAGGCGGCCGGTGAACTTGCTGCGGCGCTCGTCCGACTTGCTGCCGGCGGTCAGGTTCTTGTCCGAGACCTCCACCCAGTCCTCGCGCAGGCCGATGGAGAAGCGCCACTGGTTCAGGTCGATCAGGTCCTGCAGGTAGAGGCCGGTCTGCTCCAGGCGGCGGTCGTGCTCCACCTGGCCGTAGCCCACCAGCGCATCGTTGCCGTACACCGGGTTGAAGGCGTCGATCGGGGCGAGGGCGGCGGAGCCCCATTCCACGTTGGTCTTGCGGTTCTGGTAGTCCAGGCCCATCAGCAGGGTGTGACGCAGGGCGCCGGTGTCGAATTCGGCCTGGACCATGTTGTCGACGATGTAGGCCTTCAGGTCCTCGGTGGCATCGGTGTAGTAGCGGTTCAGCTCGGTGGGCGAGGCCCAGCCATAGGCGTACGCCTGCTGCATGCTCACGTCGGAGCTGAGGTAGCGGAAGCTCTGGCGCGCGGTCCAGACGTCGTCGAAGCGATGCTCCAGCTGATAGCCGAACATGCGCTGGGTGCGGTCGAAGGCTTCCAGGCTCGGCTCGCCGTCGAAGAAGTCACGGCCGATGCGCTGGCCGCTGCGTTGGTAAAGGGTGCCCTCGGCCGGTACGCCGCCGTGGTAGCCGCCGTTCGGGTCGTGCTGCAGGTAGCTCTGCAGGGTCAGGCTGGTGTCTTCGCTGAAGTCGATGGAGAGGGTCGGCGCGATGGCGTAGCGCTCTTCCTTGATGTGGTCGAACTGGGTGTCCGACCCCTCGCCCAAGCCCACCACGCGATAGGCGATGCGCTTGTCCTCGTCCAGCGGACCGCTGAAGTCGAAGCCCGCGCCCTTCTGGCCCATGTTGCCCACGGTGGCCTGCACCTGGTGGTAGTCCTCGTAGAGCGGCTTCTTGCTGGTCAGCGCCACCAGGCCGCCCGGCAGGCTGCGGCCATAGAGCACCGAGGAGGGGCCCTTGAGCACGTCGATGCGCTCGAGGAAGTACGGGTCCACCTGCAGCGAGCTGTAGGTGCCGCTGTCGCCCATGGTCTTCAGGCCGTCGAGGTAGACGTTGTCCACGCTGTTGTCGGCGAAGCCGCGCATGACGATGTAGTCGTAGCGGTTCGAGGCGCCCACCTGGCCGGTGAAGATCCCGGGGGTGTAGCGGATCGCCTGCTGCACCGTCTTCGAGCCCTGGTCCTCGATCTGCTCGTGAGTCACCACCGAGACGGTCTGCGAGGTTTCCAGCAGCGCCTTGCTGGTCTTGGTGGCGATCTGGCTGTGGGTGGCCAGGTAGCCCTCTTCGCTGCCCAGCGCGTTACCCAGGGCGAACACCTGGGTGGAGGGCACCTCCAGCGCGCCCTGGGTCTTCACCTCGCGCAGCACATAGCTGCCATCGCCCAGGCTCTCGGCCTGCAGCGGCGTGCCGCCCAGCAGCTGGCCCAGCGCGCCTTCCACCGACCAGATGCCGCTCAGGCCGGGGGACTGCAGGCCACGGGTCTGCTCCGGGGTGGCGGAGAGGTTGATCCCGGCCTCACGGGCGAAGCGGTTGAGCACCTCGTCCAGCGGCCCGGCGGGGATGGCGTAGCTGCGGCTGGCGCTGGCCGTGGCCTCCTCGGCGAAGGCCGGTGCGCCCAGTAGCGGGGCGGCCAGTGCGGCGGAAAGCAGGGCGCCGCGTACGGCAAGGGCGAGGCGGGAGGCGCGAGGTGCGGTCATGAAGGCTTCCGTGAAAGGCAAAGGTTAATGGGATTCATTCCCTTTGCCGGGCGTTGCGGAAAAACCCGCCAAAAAAGATTTCAGGCCCTGGCCTGTACCGTCACCCACCAGCGGGTGCGGTATTGCACCTCCACCGGCAGCGTGCGGGTCAGCAGCTCCAGCAGCTTGTCGGTGTCGTCCAGGCGGTACACGCCTGAGAGGCGCAGGTCGGCGATGGCCTCGCTGCATGCCAGGCGGCCGTTGCGGTAGCGCGAGACTTCGGCGAGGAAGTCGGCCAGGCGCATGCCACGGGTGACGATCAGCCCATCGGCCCAGGCGGCTGCGTCCATGTCCGCTGCTTCCAGCGGGCGCGCGGCGTATTCGTTGATATCGAAGCGTTGTCCGGCGCGAGCGACCAGGGCGCCGGTGCCGGCCAATGGGGCGATGCTCACGGCACCTTCGGCGACGCTCAGGCGGGTGGAGGCCTGCTCCTGGCGCACCACGAAGCGGCCACCCAGGCTCTCCAGCAGGCCATGGCGGGTGCGCACGCGCAGGGGGCGGGGGAGGCCCGTCGTGGCATCAGGGCCGCTGTCAACGAGGATCTCGCCACGGTCCAACAGCAGCAGGCGCTGCTGCTCGTCGAAACGTACATCCACTGCGCTGTCGGTGTTCAGGTGCAGTTGCGTGCCATCGGCCAGCGCCACGTGGCGGCGTTCACCAACGGCGGTGCCGTAATCGGCGGTCAGGCGCGGCCAGGGCGTCAGGTCGCGGGCCAGCCACAGCGCGGAACCGCTGACCATGGCTGCCGACAGCAGCTTCAGGGCCTGGCGGCGACGCAGGCGCTGGGCCGAGGTTTCCAGGGTCTCCATCACGGTGCCGGCGCCGGGCACGGCTTTCAGCGAGCTGGACAGTTCGTCGTCCAGCACCTGCACGCGCTGCCAGGCCTGTTCGTGGTCCTGGTGGGCGGCGCGCCAGTGCTCGCAGGCGCGCTGCAGCTCGGCATCACCGCTGGCGGAGCGCAAGCGCACCAGCCAGTGGATGGCCTGGCGCACCACCTGCGCATCGGCCTGGGATGAGGCGCTCATTCGGCGAAGCGCAGCTGGTAGCAATGGAACAGGGCGTCGGCGACATGGCGCTCCACCGAACGCAGGGAGATGCCCATGCGCTCGGCCACCTGCACATGGGTCAGCCCCTCGCACTGGGCCAACAGGAAGGCGGTGCGCACCTTCGGCTTCAGGCCATCGAGCATGCGCGCGATGCGTTCCAGCAACTCGAGGATCTGCTCGCGTTCCTCCAGGCTCGGCGTCTGCGCCTCCGGCAGGTGGGCGAGGGATTCCAGGTAGGCCCGCTCCAGTTCCTCGCGGCGCCAGTGGTCGATCACCAGCCCCCGCGCGACGGTGCGCAGGAAGGCGCGCGGCGTGGCGATCTCCAGCTGCTCGCGGCGGGCGAGCAGGCGCAGGAAGGTGTCCTGGGCCAGGTCGGCGGCATCGGCGGCGTTGCCGAGGCGGCCGCGCAGCCAGTTCTTCAGCCAGCCGTGATGGTCGCTGTAGAGGCGTTGCACACTGAGATGGGGAGACGACATGGGGTCACCGAAGAATCGGTAGCAAATGAAAATTAATCGCATTTTCTTGATGCGCGAAGGGATTTGCAACGTTGGCGTGCAGGAAAAGGGCGGCCGGTCATGTCGAACCGTCCGCCCTTGCTTCGCGTCCTGCCAGGTGCTGGTGCCGCCTCAGCGATACCAGCGCGGGGTGTACACCCAGTCCTGGCCGTCGGGGCGGGGAATGCGCCGGGTCAGTGACGAACCGATGATCACCAGGGTGCGCATGTCCACCTGTTCCGGGCGCAGCTCGCCGAGGCTGGTGAGCGTCAGCGCCTCGGCCGGGCGGCCGATGTCGCGGCCCAGGACGACCACGGTTTCCGGGCGGCGGTGGCGGGCGACGATTTCCAGCGCGCGGGCCAGCTGCCAGGGGCGGGCCTTGGAAATGGGGTTGTAGAAGGCCATGGCCAGGTCGGCGGCGCCGGCGTGGTCGAGGCGCTGCTCGATCACCTCCCAGGGCTTGAGGTTGTCCGAGAGCGAGATCAGGCAGAAGTCGTGGCCCAGGGGCGCACCGGCCTTGGCGGCAGTGGCCAGGGCGGCGGAGACGCCGGGGAACACCTGCAGCTCCACCCGTTGCCAGTGCGGGTCGCGGTTGTCGTCCAGGGCTTCGAGCACGGCGGCGGCCATGGCGAACACCCCAGGATCACCCGAGGACACCACCACCACCCGGCGCCCGCTGGCCGCCAGCTCGAAGGCGTGGCGGGCGCGTTGCAGCTCCTCGCGGTTGTCGGTGCAGTGCAGCACCTGCTCCGGGCGGAAGGGCCCGGCCATGCGGATGTAGGTCTCGTAGCCCAGCAGGTCCTCGGCCTCGTCCAGGGCGCGACGCGTGGCCGGGACCATGAACTCTGCGGCGCCCGGGCCCAGGCCTACCACCGTCAGGCGGCCACGGCGCTGGCCGATGCGCTCCACATCCAGCGGCCGCTCCGCGCGGTACAGGCGGATGCCGGAAAGGTGCTGGTGCAGGGGCGGCAGTGCCTGTTCGTTGACCACGAAGCGCAATGGCACGCCGAGTTCGTCGGCGCAGGCGGCCAGCGTGGCGTCGGTCATGCGTTCGGGGGCGGCCAGCAGGCAGGCGAGGGCGCCGCTGGCCAGCCCGGCGGTTGCCAGGGCCTGGCGCACGGCACCGGCGTCCGCTGCCTCGTCGAGGCGCGCAGCCACCACGCGGGGGTGGATCAGCAGCTCGTCAGCGGCATCGGGACGTTGCTCGGCAGTGATGTGGATAACCCGCTGCGCCTGCTCCGCCAGGGGCAGGTTGGCGCTCTCCAGCCAGGGCGCCTCGCCCTCGACGCGGACGGGCTCGCCACCCAGCAGGTCGGAGACGAAGCGCTTGCCCTGCTCGATATCGGCCAGGGCATAGCCCGGCGGCGGCTCCAGCAGGCAGGTGCCGAAACGCAGTTCGCCGCTGGTGGTGATGGCCGGGGCCACCTCCAGTTGCGCGGCGATCTCGCGGGCCATGCGGTTGACCCCGCCGAGCCCGCCCAGCAGCGGCACCACCGCGCTGCCGTCCTCGGCCACGGCCAGCACCGGCGGCTCGGCGCCCTTGCTGGCCAGTTGCGAAGCGAGGCTGCGGATAAGGATGCCGGCGGCGCACAGGGCGATGATCGGCCTGTCGTCGCGGTAGAGCCCGCGCAGGGTCTCGCCGAATTCGGCGCAGGTTTCGTCGGCGCCTGCCACGCGCCCGGCCAGGCCGAGCACGCGGGCCTGTGGATAAAGCGCCTGGATGCGCCGGGCGACGGGCAGGCCGCCCTGGCCGAGCAGCAGGATGGCCGGGGCCTTGCGTGCGTCCATCACCCTCTCCACTTCTGGCCGGGGACCAGGATCATGGAGAAGTAGGGCGAGGCCATCGGGTCCACCTCGTGCAGCGGCAGGATGCGCTGGTTGCCCATGGTGGCGCGCTCCACGTAATGGGCGCGGCCATCCAGGCCCAGCTCGCCGAGCACCCGGCGCACCTTGTCGAAGTTGCGGCCGAGCTTCATCACCACTGCCGCCTCGGCGTCCGCCAGGCGCGCCTTCAGCTCCGCTTCCGGCAGCACGCCGGAGAGCACCGAAAGGCTCTGGTTGCGGTACACCAGCGGCACGCCGAGCACCGCGGCGCTGCCCAGCATGGAGCACACGCCCGGCACCACTTCGGCCTCGTAGCGCTCGGCCAGGCGGTCGTGCAGGTACATGTAGGAGCCGTAGAAGAACGGGTCGCCCTCGCAGATCACCGCCACGTCGCGGCCGGCGTCCAGGTGCTGGGCCACCTGCTGGGCGGCGGTGTCGTAGAAGTCGCTGATCACATCCTCGTAGGAGAGCGGCGGCTCCAGCTTTTCGGTGGTCACCGGGTAGACCAGGGGCATGCGCAGCTGCGACTCCACCAGGTGCTGCTCGATGATGCCGAAGGCATTGCCGCCCTGGCCCAGGTTGGCCTTCGCCTTGGCCACGAAGTAGCCGACTACTGGGGCCGACTGCAGCAGGCGCAGGGCCTTGAGGGTGATGAGTTCGGGGTCGCCGGGGCCCACGCCCAGGCCGATCAGCCGGCCTTTGCCGGAATGTTCCTGCGCACCCATCACTCCACCTCCGTGGCCAGGGCGTTGATCGCCGCCGCCGCCATGGCGCTGCCGCCACGACGACCACGCACGATCACGTAGGGCACGCCACGGCTGTCGGCGGCGAGCATGTCCTTGGATTCCGCCGCACCGACGAAGCCCACCGGGAAGCCGAGGATCAGCGCCGGCTTCGGCGCGCCGGCATCGAGCATCTCCAGCAGGTAGAAGAGCGCGGTGGGTGCGTTGCCGATCACCACCACGCTGCCTTCCAGGTGTTCGCGCCAATGCTCCAGTGCCACCGCCGAACGGGTATTGCCCAGCTCGCGGGCCAGCTCCGGCACGCCGGCATCGTTGAGGGTGCAGATGACCTTGTTGTCCGCCGGCAGGCGCGCGCGGGTCACGCCCTCGGCCACCATGCGTGCATCACAGAGAATCGGCGCGCCAGCGGCGATGGCGGCGCGGCCGGCGGCTCCGGCACCGGGGGAGAAGCGCAGGTCCTGCACCACGTCGACCATGCCGCAGGCGTGGATCACGCGCACGGCGAGCTTCTCCAGGTCCGGCGGGATGGCGGAGAGGTCCGCCTCGGCGCGGATGATGGAGAAGGAGTGGCGATAGATCTCCTGACCATCGCGGATGTAATCGATCATTCGGTGGAGCTCCAGCTGTCAGGCGTGGCGGCCAGCCAGGCGGCCGCCGCGTGTATGTCCAGGTCGCGCGCCAGCGGGCGGCCGAAGCCACCGGCGCCGTCGTCGCGTCGATAGAGGTCGTAATGGCCGTCGCCCGTGGCCAGCAGGGTCAGCGGCGCCACGTTGGCGGCGGCGCAGGAGCGCGGGCAGCCGCACAGGTGCACCTGGGCACCGTCGGGCAGCACGGCGGCCAGGGTCAGGGCGTCGGCCTTGGTGTCGGCCAGGCCCTTGGCGCAACCGGCGGAACCGGTGCAGGCCTGGATGCGCGCCAGGGGCGCGTCGATATCGGTGCACAGGCCCAGGGCCGTGAGCTCGGCCAGCAGCGGGGCGGTTTCCTGCCCCGGTACGTTGGGCAGCAGCACCGATTGCCAGGGGGTCATATGCAGGCTGCCGTCGCCGTGGCGCTGGGCCAGTTCGGCGAGGGTCAGCAACTGGCTGGCCTGCAGGCGCCCCAGGGGCGGGATGGCGCCCACCAGGTACAGGCCGGCCTGCAGTTGCGGCAGCACGCCAACGGGGCGCAGGTCGCTGGCAGCGCGGCGCCAGTTGCCGGCTTCATGCAACGGGAAGGGCAGGCGCTGGCGCAGTTCGGCCAGCAAACGCTCGGCGCCGAGGCTGCCGAGCAGGTCGCGCATGCGGGCCTGCTGCGGCGTGGCCAGTTCGAGGAAGAGGTCCAGCAGCGCCTCCACCAGGGCCGGCACCCGGGCGCCGGGTACCGCCGCCAGGGCAGGGGCGTCGCCGGTTTCGCGGGGCGGGCAGCCGGCCAGGCCGAAGGCGAACAGGCCGTCCTTGCCGGGCTCCATGGCGGCCAGCCAGATGTCGTTGGGGTGGTCGAGCATCGCCAGGGCTTCGCCGCCGTCCAGCAGCAGGGCGAACTTGGGCGAAAGCACGTGGAAGCGCGGGTTGTCTTCCAGCAGGGCCAGCAGGCGCGCGGCCAGGGGACGGATGTCCTGGAGCGCCTGCGGGTCGAGCCCGGCGGCGGGGCTGACCATCAGGTTGCGCACATCGTCCGCGCCCGGCGTGGCGGCGCCCAGGCCGATGGCCAGCAGCTCGGCGATCAGCGCCTGTTCGTTGCCCGGGGTCACACCACGGATCTGCAGGTTGGCGCGGTTGGTGGCTTCCAGCACGCCGCCGGAATGGCCATGGGCGGCGATCGACAGGGCTTCGGCCGTGCCGGCCTGCAGGCGACCGCAGGGCAGCTTGATGCGGCAGATTCCGCCATCCTTCGCCGGGACGATACGCAGCAACCCCGGGCAGGCCGAGGGGCGGACGGATGGAGCGCTGGAGGGAGCCTGTTTCACCGTGGTCACCGGGTCAGTTGCCGCGGCGACCGTGTTCCCCGCACGGGGAACCCTGGCACCGAGACACCCCGCTCGATGCGTGCACACGCGACTGGTGTCACCGGCAGGTCTCCTGGCTGGCAGGTCAGTGTCCGTCGCGGCCTTCCCGGTTTCCCAGTGGCACGGATCGCGAGAACTCGCTGCATACAGTTGCGGGGGCAGCCACGGCTTGGACCGTGTTCCCTCTTAGGCCGGGCGCAGTGGGCGCTCCGGCAACCGGTGAAGGGCGCTATTATGCCCGCTTTGCGCGGCTGTGGGATGCGGCTGGTTGTCGGATGCCCAACGGACGCGGCACGGTCGGATACGAGGAAAAACGCATGCAGCCCTGGCTGACGCTGGTGGGGATAGGCGAGGACGGCTACGCCGGCCTGGGCAAGGCCGCGCGCCACGCGCTGCTGGCCGCCGAGGAGGTGGTGGGCGCCCCGCGCCAGCTGGAATTGCTGCCCCATTGCATTCGCGCCCGGCGCACTGCCTGGCCCAGCCCCTTCTCCCTGGAGCCGTTGCTGCAACGCCGTGGCGCGCCGGTCTGCGTGTTGGCCAGCGGTGACCCGATGCTGTTCGGCGTCGGCGCCAGCCTGGCGCGGCAGTTGCCCGCCGACGAGCTGCGTGTGCTACCCGCGCCCTCGTCCACCTCCCTGGCCGCCGCGCGCCTGGGGTGGGCGCTGCAGGACACCAGCCTGGTCTCCCTGGTGGCGCGGCCCCTCGCTGCACTCAACCTGCACCTGCATGACGGCGCCCGCCTGCTGGTGCTGAGCAACGACGGCGCAAGCCCCGCTGCTATCGCTGGCCTGCTGAACGAACGCGGCTTCGGCCCCAGCGCCATGACCGTGCTGGAGCACCTGGGTGGCCCGGCCGAGCGGCGCATCGATGGAATCGCCGGCGAGTGGCCGGCCATGGAGGTCGCCGCCCTCAACCTGGTGGCCATCGACTGCCGCGCCGGCGAGCAGGCCCGGCGCCTGCCGCTCACCTGCGGCCTGCCCGACGACGCCTATCGCCACGACGGCCAGCTGACCAAGCGCGACGTTCGCGCCATCACCCTCGCACGCTTGGCCCCGCAACCCGGGCAACTGCTCTGGGACGTGGGCGCCGGCAGCGGCTCCATCGGCATCGAATGGATGCGCGCCCATCCCACCTGCCGCGCCCTCGCCGTCGAAGCCGACGAGGGCCGCCAGGCGCACATCCGCCACAACCGCGACGCCCTCGGCGTGCCCGGCCTGCAACTGGTGGCCGGCCAGGCCCCCACCGCCCTCGACGGCCTGCCCGCGCCCGATGCGGTGTTCATCGGCGGCGGCGTCACCGAACCCGGTGTGCTGGAGCGGTGCTGGAGCCAGCTCAAGCCCGGCGGCCGCCTGGTGGCCAATGCCGTGACCCTGCAGAGCGAGGCGGTGCTGGTGGCCTTCCGCGAAGCCCATGGCGGCGAGCTGACCCGCATCGCCATCGCCCAGGCCCAGCCCCTGGGCGGCTTCGACACCTGGCGCTCGGCACTGCCCATCACCCTGCTCGAGGTGCTCAAGGATGCCTAGGTTGGCGCCGAGCGCCGCCGAGTCCTGCCCTGCACGACCCCGCCATGCGTGATGAAACCCCTGAACAGCCGGCGCCCCTGCGCAGCGGCTACACCACCGGCAGTTGTGCCACCGCCACCAGCTTGGCGGCGGCGCGCCTGTTGCTGGGCGGCGCGGCGAGCGACGCGGTGGAGATCGTCCTGCCCAAGGGCCAGCAGGTGCTCATGCGCCTGGAGTTCTGCCGCCTGATCGATGGCGGCGCCGAGGCGGGCACCCTGAAGGATGCCGGCGATGACCCGGACGTGACCCACTGCGCGCTGATCTACGCCCAGGTGCGCCTGGCCGCCGAGCCGGGGGTGCGCTTCCACGCCGGGCCCGGCGTCGGCACCGTCACCAAACCGGGCCTGACCCAGGCGGTGGGCGAGCCGGCGATCAACCCGGTGCCACGGCGGATGATGACCGAGCACCTCACGCGCCTGGCCCAGGAGCGCGGTCACGCCGGCGGCTTCGAGGTCACCGTCTGCGTGCAGGGCGGCGCCGAGCTGGCGCTGAAAACCATGAACCCGCGCCTGGGCATCCTCGGTGGCCTGTCGATCCTCGGCACCACCGGCATCGTCCGGCCCTTCTCCTGCTCGGCCTACATCGCCTCCATCCACCAGGGCATCGACGTCGCCCGCGCCAACGGCTTCACCCACCTGGCCGCCTGCACCGGCAACGCCAGCGAGGACGCCATGCGCCACCGCTATGGTTTCGACGACACCGCACTGATCGAGATGGGCGACTTCGCCGGCGCCGTGCTCAAGCACCTGCGCAAGGCCCCGGTGGAGAAGCTCAGCCTCTGTGGTGGCTTCGGCAAGATCAGCAAGCTCGCCGCCGGCCATATGGACCTGCACAGCCGCCACTCCAGCATCGACCTGCCGCTGCTCGCCGAATGGGCCGCCGGCCTGGGCGCCGATGCCGAGCTGCAGGACGCCATGCGCGGCGCCAACACCAGCCAGCAGGCACTGGCGCTGGCCCACGCCGCCGGGGTGCCCCTGGGCGATACGGTCTGCGCCCACGCCCTGGCCTTCGCCCGTCGTACCGTACCCGCCGGCGTCAGCCTGGAAGTCTTCGCCATCGACCGCCAGGGCAACCTGGTGGGCCAGGCCCTGGAGCACCCATGACACGCATCCTGCTGCTGGGCGGGGTCACCGAGGCCCTGGCCCTGGCCCGGCGCCTGGGCCCCGAACACACCTACAGCCTCGCCGGCCTCGGCAAGGTGCCGGCCGACCTGAGCTGCCAGGTGCGTGTCGGCGGCTACGGCGGTGCCGAGGGGCTGGCGCGCTACATCGAGGACAACGGCATCGGCCTGCTGCTCGATGCCACCCATCCCTATGCCGCACAGATCAGCCACAACGCCGCCCGCGCTGCCGAGCTTGCTGGCGTGCCCTGCTGGGCATTGCGTCGCCCCGGCTGGCGCGCCGGCGAGGGTGACGATTGGCGCGAGGTGGTCGGCTGGGCCGAGCTGCTCGACGCCCTGGCCACCTTCCAGCGCCCCTTCTTCACCCTTGGCCGCGAACCCCTGGAGCACCTGGGTGAAATCCCCGCCCACCAGCACTGGACGGTGCGCTGCCTGCAAAGCCAGGCGCCCGGTGAACGCTTCGAGGTGATCGGCGCCCGTGGCCCGTTCGTTCTGGATGAGGAGCGTGCGTTGTTCGAGCGGCTGCGCAGCGACGTGCTGATCAGCAAGAACAGCGGCAGCCAGTCCACTGAACCCAAGCTGCAGGTGGCCCGCGAGCGTGGCCTGCCGGTGCTGATCCTCAAGCGCCCCGAGCTGCCTCCCGTCACCCGTGAATTCGACTCGCTCGACGGCCTCTGGCAGGCCCTCGTCCCCTACCTGGAAACACCATGACCGCCACTTCCTACGCTCGCGTGCTGTTCGCCGGGCCCGACCTCGACACCGGCTCCTTCGCCGAGCTGTTCCGCCGCCAGCTGAGTGCCCTGCGTGGTGAGGCGGCACTCGCCGATATCGTCGACACCGGTGCCGGTCACGACGCCTTGCTGAACGCCGTGCAGGCCAGCCCGCGCCCGCTGCTGGTAATCGACCTCGACCCGCAGTCCAGCGCTCAGCACCTCGACTGGTTGCGCGGCGAACTGGGCCGTCTCGACGCCGCCGAGCAACTCTTCGTCGCCAGCCTGCTGGGCCAGTACGACAGCGACCCGGCCGGCGCCGCCGTCGCCCTGGTCGAGCGCCGCGAGCTGCACCTGGCCTGCGTCGGCGTACCGGAGCTGCCGGGCAGCCACGCCTGGTCCTGCATCCCGCCCCACGCCCGCCGCCTGCTGCTGTGCAACGGCCCGCGCTGTACCCGCCGTGGTGCGCTGCCGCTGTGGAAGAAACTGCGGGAAACCCTCAAGGCCGCCGGCAAGCTGGAGTGCGAAGGCGGCGTGCACATCACCCGCACCCAATGCCAGTTCCCCTGCGACCTCGGCCCCACCGCCAGCCTCTACCCGGAAGGCGAGTGGTACCGCATCCGCGATGAAGCGGAGGTGCTGCGCTGGGTGCAGGAACGAATAGTCGAGGAGCGGGCGGTGCCGGAGATGCTGACCAGCCCGGGCCCGCTTTGAAGGAGAGATCGATGAAACGCGACGACACGCGGAAAGACGCCCGGAACAGGGCTGATACGACTCAAGTGAGCAGGGCGCAAGCCTGGCTGCTGGCCAACCGTGAAGCCATCGCCGCCTACAACCGGCATGTGGACGAGCACGGCGTGTTCAGCGATGGCGTGCGCCGCTTCTGATGGCTCAGCCGGGTTGTGCTTCTCGTGCCGGCAGGGCGGGTTCGCTCAAGCGATAGAGCGTCCAGGCCGAGGCGCCGATGATGAACAGGGCGAGCAGGCTAGAGGCTGGCGGTGTGCTTGTCCATAGGCCTTGTGGAGCCGCGCTCACCGCGCGAAGCGACCCGCCGTGAGCGGTGCCGAGAGCATAAGCGCGCCGAGGATCATGAAGGCCGTGACCAGGCCCAGGCCCTGGGCGACGAAGCCCACCAGCGCAGGCCCGGCGAGTACGCCGGCGTAGCCGACGGTGGTCACGGCGGCCACCGCGAGGTTGGGCGGCATGGCGCTCTGGCGGCCGGCGGCGGTGAACAGCACCGGCACGATATTGGCCGCGCCCAGCCCGACCAGCAGGAAGCCCGCCAGCGCCAGAACGCTGTGCGGGGCCAGCAGCATCAGCGCGAAGCCGGCCGTGGCCAGCAGGCCGCCGCCCACCAGCACGCGGTACTCTCCCAGGCGGGCGATCACCCGGTCGCCCGTCAGCCGGCCGCTGAGCATCGCCAGGGAGAACAGTGCGTAGCCGATCCCGGCCTGGGCCGGGTCGAACTGGCGGGTCTCCACCAGCAGGATGGCGCCCCAATCCAGCAGCGCGCCTTCGGCCAGGAACATGGCGAAGGTCAGTGCCCCCAGCAGCAGAACGATTCCGCGTGGCAGCACGAACAGCGGCCCTTCGCTGCCCGAACGGGTGCGCAACAGGCGCGGTGCTGCGAGGGCGAGCCCGAGGATGACCACCAGCAGGGCGACGAGAATCGCCGGCAGCGGTGCCAGCCCGGCGGCCAGCAGCCCGGTCATGCCGAGGGAGCCAACGAAACCGCCGAGGCTGAACAGGCCGTGGAAGCCCGACATCAAGGGAACCGGTGCGTCGTTCGCCACCTCCACGGCGTGGATGTTCATCGCTACGTCCATGGCCCCCAGGGAAGCGCCGAACAAGGCCAGGGCCAGGGCCAGCACCAGGCTGGAGTCGGCACCGGCCAGCAGCGGCATGGCGCAGCACAGGCCCACCCCGCCCACCAGGATCACCGGGCGTGCGCCGATCCGCCCGGCCAGCACACCGGCCACCGGCATGGACAGCATCGAACCGGCTCCCAGGCACAGCAGCAACAGCCCCAGCACCGCCTCCTCGATACCCAGGCGTGCCTTGGCGTAAGGCACCAGCGGCGCCCAGCAGGCCATGCCGAAGCCGGAGACGAAGAACGCCAGGCGCGTGGCGAGGCGGGTGGCTGAGCTGTCGGCGCAGGGCACGGCTTGGTTCATCGGGCATTCCGCAAAGAAAAGGGGCGGACCTTAACACGCACCCGGGGCGGGCGACGTTCGACCATCTGGTTGATGGACGATCCAGGGCGCGGGTGGTTCAGGGGGGCGGTGGAAAACTCAAGCCTGGAGAATGACGGGGGCTTCCCAGGCTAGGACGCTCAGGCACCTGTCCACGCCGGAGACCAGATACTCCTTCAGCGCCCGGTCGTCACTGAGGAAACCCGGGCGCAGGCGCTCCTGATCGAACCAGCCGCCGGCAGTGATCTCGTGCAGCCAGCCATCGGAACACTGCGGCCAGAACTCCAGGAGGTCGCCTTCATCCAGCATCCGGAAACCTTCCACGGCCGAGATACGGACCTGTACCACCCTCTGTGTGCCAAGGTCCCGAAGCCGCAGTGTCAGGCTGTCGAGGTCGTAGTCGAGGTGGTGCAGCTCCATCCGTGACCCGCCGGCTAGGCGGGACGCGGTCACCGCTCGCAACTGTTCGTCGTTACTCATGCTCATTCCTTGCTGTCGTGCTTGCCGAGTTGGCTCCCATTGGTGGACCGGTAAAGCGTGGTCCACCCGAAGTCGCATGCCATTCACGGGGTTCCCCCGCGGGTAGGGTGGACATCGCTCTTTATGTCCACCAAGCGGTGCCTATTCCGAGCGCATCCGGCTCAGTCCGACAGCACCCGGTATTCCGCACCCAGTTCCTCGGCCAATTGGCGGGCGCGGCCGAGGCGGATGGGGCCGCCTTCGATATCCACCAGCAGCGTGTCGCAGCCCAGCGGCTCCAGGGCGGGCCAGTCCTTGAGGCGGCCATCGGTGAGGATGAGCACGCGCTGGTGCTCCGAGGGCTTCTGTCGTTGGCGGCGCTGCAACCAGTCACGGGCCAGGTGCAGGGCCTCGATCAGCGGGGTGCCGCCGCCGGCGCCGAGGCCGTCGAGCCATTGATGCAGTGGCGCCGAGGCTTTGCTGCCCTGCCACAGCCAGCGCGGTTCGCGGCCGGTGGCGTGGAGCACGGCGAGGCGGGCGCGCTGGCGGTAGGCGGATTCGAACAGCCCGGCCAGCAGGCCCTTGGCGCGTGACAGGGCGCCGTGGCGGCGGGTGGAGGCGGAGGCGTCCACCAGCACCAGCCAGAGTGCATCGGGGCTTTGGCCTCGGGGGCGGCGGACCAGGTCGTCGGCCTTGCGCGGGCGGCCGCGCAGCAGGGTCGGCAGCCACTGGATGGCACCGTCGCGCCCGCCACGGGCCGGGCCGCTGCGGCCGTTGGCGAGTGTCCCGGGGCCTGGTCTGGCATCCGCGCCCATGACCCGGCGCGGGCGGATGCTCAGGGCTTTTTTGGCCAGCCCGGCAGCTCGCGTCGGGTGTCGGTGGGCACGGGTTGCGCGGGCAGCTCGCCCCACTGGCCTTCGGCGCCGGCGGCATCGCTGGGCGCCGGCGCGGAGGCGGGCGATTGTGCCGGCGGGGCCGAGGGTGGCGTTGCGTGGCGACGGCGATGGGCCAGGGCGAAGTGCTCGACGGCGTCGATATCCTCCGCCTCGATACGTGGCGCGCCACGCCAGGCGGCATGGGCGCGGGCGGCGCGCAGCCACACCAGGTCGGCGCGCAGGCCGTCGACGCCGGCGGCGAAACAGCGCTGGGCGATCCGGTCCAGGGCGCTGTCATCCAGGGGGATGGTGGCGAGGCGTTCGCGGGCGTCCTGGCAACGGCGCGCGAGGGCCTGCTGCGGGGCGTCCCACTGGGCGATGAAACCCTGCGGGTCGGCGTCGAAGGCCAGGCGGCGGCGCACGATTTCGGCGCGCTCGGCCGGTTGCGGCTGGCCGTCGAGGGTGACCTTGAGGCCGAAGCGGTCCAGCAGTTGCGGGCGCAGCTCGCCTTCCTCGGGGTTCATGGTGCCGATCAGCACGAAGCGCGCGGCGTGGCGATGGGACAGGCCGTCGCGCTCCACCAGGTTGACGCCGCTGGCGGCGACGTCCAGCAGCAGGTCCACCAGGTGGTCGGGCAGCAGGTTCACCTCGTCGACATAGAGCACGCCACCGTGGGCCTTGGCCAGGACGCCGGGGGAGAACTGCGCACGGCCTTCGCCCAGGGCCGCGTCGAGGTCGAGGGTGCCGACGATGCGTTCCTCGCTGGCGCCCAGGGGCAGGGTGACGAAGATGCCTTGCGGCAGCAGGTCGGCGATGCCCCGGGCCAGGGTGGACTTGGCCATGCCGCGCGGGCCTTCGATCAGCACACCGCCGATGGCCGGGTCGATGGCTGCCAGGTACAGCGCGAGCTTCAGCTCGTCGGCGGCGACCACGGCGCTCAAGGGGAAGTGGGGGAGCTCGGACATGACGGGTTCCTGAAAACGCATCGCGGCATGGTAGCGAAAGGCCGAACGCGCCGATAGAAATCAGTGATTGAACGGCGGCCGGCGATGCAGTAATTTGGCCAGCATTCGCTTTGGAGATCGTCATGCCGCAGCTCGCTTCCACTCCGCTCACCGCTTGCCAGGCCCAGCGCCCGGCACGTGCGCGCGTGGCTGCTGCGGCCAGCTATTTCTATGGGTATTGGTTTAGCCACGGGCTGGCCTGATACCTGATCAGGCGGCCCACTCCAGCAGGGTCGCCAACCAAAGCTCCACAAAACCCCCGGTCGGCAACCCGCCCGGGGGTTTTTGTTTTTCCAGGGCCCACAAGGCCAAACGCACGTAATCCGAGGATCGCACCATGATCAGCTACCGCACCTACGCCACCTATTACCGCAACTCCGACTGGCGATTTAGCCGCTTCGCCGCCGCACTCACACCCCTGAATCGAACACCCAGTTAGAGCGCCGCGCGCGGACCGAACCGCGCCGGCCGAGGATGCCCGTCATGAATTCCGTTTCCGTATCGCCCATCGCCGCCCAGCCCCTCCACGCCCTGCCGCTGGAAAGCCTGGCGTCCCCCTCGCGCAGCACCCAACCGCTGCCCACCCCCGCCGAACTGCGCCAGCGCCTGCCGCTGCACGATGCCCTGGCCCGCCAGGTCCGTGCCCAGCGCGATGCCGTGCGCGCGGTGCTGGATGGCGACGACCCGCGCCTGCTGGTGGTGGTCGGCCCCTGTTCCATCCACGATCCCGAATCCGCCCTCGACTACGCCCGCCGCCTCGCCGCGCTGGCGCCGGAGGTGAGCGACCAGTTGCTGCTGGTGATGCGCGCCTACGTCGAGAAGCCGCGCACTACGGTGGGCTGGAAGGGGCTGGTGTACGACCCGCACCTGGATGGCAGTGGCGATATGGCGGCCGGCCTGGCGCTCAGCCGCCGGCTGATGCTGCAGATGATCGAGCTGGGGCTGCCGGTGGCCACGGAATTGCTGCAACCCCTGGCCGCCGGCTACTTCGATGACCTGCTGGGCTGGGCCGCCATCGGTGCGCGCACCAGCGAATCCCAGGTGCATCGCGAGATGGTCAGCGGCCTCGACCTGCCGGTGGGCTTCAAGAACGGCACCGACGGCAGCCTCGGCATCGCCACCGACGCCATGCGCTCGGCGGCCCACGCACACCAGCACTTCGGCATCGACGACCAGGGCCGCCCGGCGCTGGTGCAGACCGCCGGCAACGCCGATACGCACCTGGTACTGCGTGGCGGCCACCAGGGCCCGAACCATGACGCAGCCAGTGTCGCGGCGGCACGTGCGGGGCTGGAGAAGCTCGGTATCGCACCGCGCATCATGGTCGACTGCAGCCATGCCAACAGCGGCAAGGACCCGCTGCGTCAGCCGGCGGTGCTGGCGGACGTGATCGACCAGCGCCTGGCCGGCCAGGACGCCCTGCGCGGGGTGATGATCGAGAGCCACCTGTTCGACGGCGCGCAGTCGCTGTCCTGCGACCTGAGCTACGGCGTGTCCATCACCGATGGCTGCCTGGGCTGGGACGGCACCGAGCGCATCCTGCGGGAGGCGGCGGCGCGGTTGCGCGGGTAATCATCGGTGGGCGGGGCGTTGCCCCGCCGGTTCGAGCGTAGGGCGGGTGAAACCCGCGTGTGCCGGTGGGGCTTCGTGCCGGGGGTGTTCGCGAGCAGAGCTCGCTCCTACAAGGGCGCCGGGGTTGTGGTGAGGGGGCGCGCCGGGGGCTACTGCTCCTCGATATCCAGCAGCAGGTTCTCGATGGCCTCGCGGTAGTCGCCGGGGTGTTCCCAGAGGCCGCGTTGCTGGGCTTCCACCAGGCGCTCGGCGATGTCGCGCAGAGCGTCGGGGTTGTGCTGCTGGATGAAGTCGCGGGTGTCGGCGTCCATCAGGTAGGCGTCGGCCAGCAGCTGGTACTGGTGGTCGTCGATCAGCTCGCTGGTGGCGTCGAAGGCGAACAGGTAGTCCACGGTCGCCGCCAGCTCGAAGGCGCCCTTGTAGCCGTGTCGCTTCATGCCGGCGATCCACTTGGGGTTGGCTGCGCGCGAGCGCACCACGCGGCCGAGCTCTTCCTTCAGCGAGCGGATGCGTGGCAGGTCCGGCTGGCTGTGGTCGCCGTGGTAGCTGGCCACTTTCTCGCCGCGCAGGGTCTCGGCGGCGGCGAGCATGCCGCCCTGGAACTGGTAGTAATCGTTGGAGTCGAGGATGTCGTGCTCGCGGTTGTCCTGGTTCTGCAGCACCGCCTGCAGCCGCTCCAGGCGTTGAGCGAAGCGCGCCCGCGCGGGCGTGCCGGCATCCTGGGCACCGTAGGCGTAGCCACCCCAGTTCAAATACACCTCGGCCAGTTCGGCGCGGTCCTGCCATTGGCGCTCCTCGATGGCGCCCTGTACGCCGGCGCCATAGGCCCCGGGCTGGGCGCCGAAGATGCGCCAGCCGGCCTGCAACCGCGCGTCGTCCACGGCCAGCCCTTCGGCGGCGAGGCGGGCGCTTTCCAGTTTCACCCGCGCGGCCAGGGGGTTCATGTCCTCGGGCTCGTCCAGTTCGGCTACGGCCTGCACGGCGGCATCGAACAGGCGGATGAGGTTGGCGAAGGCATCGCGGAAGAAGCCCGATACCCGCAGCGTCACGTCCACCCGGGGGCGGTCGAGCAGCGACAGCGGCAGGATCTCGAAGTCTTCCACGCGCTGGCTGCCGGCCTGCCACACCGGCCGCACGCCCATCAGCGCCAGGGCCTGGGCGATGTCGTCGCCGCCGGTGCGCATGGTGGCGGTGCCCCAGACGGAAAGGCCGAGCTGGCGCAGGTGGTCGCCCTCGTCCTGCAGGTGGCGTTCCAGCAGCAGGCTGGCGGACTGGAAGCCCAGGCGCCAGGCGGTGGGCGTGGGCAGGTTGCGCACGTCCAGGGTGAAGAAGTTGCGCCCGGTGGGCAGGGTGTCGAGGCGCCCGCGACTGGGGGCGCCGCTGGGGCCGGGCAGCACGAAGCGGCCTTCCAGGGCGGCCAGCACGCCGCCGATTTCGGCGGGGCCGCAGGCGTCCAGGGCCGGGGCGACGACCTGGCGCAGGCTGTGGATAACCAGGTCGCTGGCGGGGCCCACCGACGGATGATCAGTCGCCCGGATCATCTCCAGGGCCAGCAGCTCCAGGCGCTCGCGGGTGTCGCCGTTGCTGCGCCAGGGATCGATGCTGACCCGCTCCAGCAGCGCCGGGCGCGGGCCTTCCCAGGGCTCGGCCCAGTTGCAGTCCAGCGGGTCGCGGCTCAGTTGCAGGTCGGTGGCGAGCGCACGCAGCAGGCTGGCGTTGGCGCCCTTGCCGTCCCCCCGGGGGATGCGCACCAGGGACAGCAGGGTGTCGTCGCGCAGGCCGCCGACGGGGGATTCGCCGAACACGTGGAGGCCGTCGCGGATCTGCGATTCCTTGAGGTCGCAGAGGTAGGCATCCAGCTGCGGCAGCCAGCTTTCCGGGTCGTCGCTGATGCTCAGCTCCAGCTCGCGGTCCAGCGCGGTGGCCTTCACCAGCTCGAGGATTTCGCCGCGCAGTTGCACGGCGCGGCGCGGGTCCAGCAGCGAGGCGTCGTAGTACTCGTCGGCCAGGCGCTCCAGGTCGCGCAACGGGCCGTAGTTCTCGGCGCGGGTCAGCGGCGGCATCAGGTGGTCGATGATCACCGCCTGGGCGCGGCGCTTGGCCTGGGCGCCTTCGCCGGGGTCGTTGACGATGAAGGGGTAGATGTTCGGCAGCGGGCCCATCACCGCATCCGGCCAGCACTCGGCGGAGAGGCCGACGCCCTTGCCCGGCAGCCATTCCAGGTTGCCGTGCTTGCCGACGTGCACCAGCGCGTCGGCGCCGAACACCTCGCGCAGCCAGAAGTAGAAGGCCAGGTAGCCGTGGGGCGGCACCAGCGCGGCGTCGTGGTAGATGGCTGCCGGGTCCAGCTGGTAGCCACGCGCCGGCTGGATGCCGACGAAGGCCAGGCCGAAGCGCAGGCCGGCGATCATCATGCGCCCGGCACGGAACATCGGGTCCTGCTGCGGTTCGCCCCAGCGCTCCGTCACCGCCCGCTGGTTGGCCTCGGGCAGGCGGGCGAAGCAGGCCAGGTAGGCGTCCAGCGCCAGGCTTTGGGCGCAGGGGCGTGCGTCGAGGCTGTCGAGGTCGTTGCTGACGCCGCCCAGCAGACTGTGGATAAGTGCCGTGCCGCTCTCCGGCAGACCGGCCAGGGGTAACCCTCGGCCTCCAGGGCGCGGAGGATGTTCAGCGCGGCGGCCGGGGTGTCCAGGCCCACGCCGTTGCCAATGCGGCCGTCGCGGGTGGGGTAGTTGGCGAGGATCAGCGCCACGCGCTTGTCGGCGTTGGCCTTGCGCCCCAGCAGCAGCCAGCGGCGCGCCAGTTCGGCGACGAAATCCATGCGTTCGAGGTGGGGCAGGTAGCACACCACGTCGCTCTGGCTGCGCTCGCTGCGCCAGGCCAGGCCCTTGAAGCTGATGGGGCGGGTGATGATGCGCCCGTCCAGCTCCGGCAGGGCGATGTGCATGGCCAGGTCGCGCGGGCCGAGGCCTTGCGGGTTCTCTTCCCAGAGCGGCTGGTTGTCCAGCGAGCAGATGGCCTGCAGCACCGGCACGTCGCGGCGGAACGGGCGTTGGCCGGGTGAGTCGGGGTTGGATTGGGCGAAGCCGGTGGTGTTGATGATCAGCTCGGCATCGACGGCGTCCAGCCAGTCCTCGACCACGGCCAGGCACTCGGCTTCCTTGAGGCTGGCCACCGCGATGGGCAGCGGGTTGATGCCGACGGCGGCGAGGCGCTCGCAGAAGGCGTCGATGAAGGCGGTGTTCGCCGCCTGCAGGTGGGTGCGATAGAACAGCAGGGCCGCCACCGGCTGGCCCTCCCGCCAGTCGGCGCGCCAGTGGTCGAGATGAGCGGGGCGCTGGTGCGGGTGATGCACGGCAACGCGGGGCAGGGTGCTGGGCGCCTGCCACGGGTAGTCGCGGCCCAGGCAGCGGCTGGCGAGGCTGGCGAACAGCTGCCGGGCGTTATCCAGGCCGCCTTGGCGCAGGTACTGCCAGCAGCGCTCGGCGTCTTCTTCCGGGACGCTGCACAGGCGGGCCAGCTCCGGGTCGGGGCGGTCGTCGCCGGGCACCAGGATCAGCTGCGTGCCGCGCTCGGCCAGGGCCACCAGTTGCTCGATGCCGTAGCGCCAGTAGCCGACGCCGCCATGCACGGAGATGAGGATGACCTTGGCGTGCTGCAGCACCTCGTCGACGTAAAGGTCCACCGAGGCGTGGTTCTGCAGCTGCATGGGGTTGGCCAGGCGCAGGCTGGGGTAGTCCGCCGGCAGCTCGCGGGCGGCCTCGGCCAGCAGCGCCAGGTGCGAATCACCGCTGCAGAGGATCACCAGCTCGGCGGGCGTCTGGGCCAGGTGGGCGATGCCGTCGTCGGGGACGAAGCCGCCAGGTTGGGTGCGCAGCAGGTGCATGGCTCGGGCCTTGGCTCGGTGGTGCGGCCCTCTCCCGGGGGAGAGGAGCCGGTTCGGCGGTTACGCCAGGGCAGTGCGCAGTTCGTTGGCGATGGTGGCCGGGTCCAGCTCCTGGCCGATCACCACCAGGCGGGTGGCGCGGGTTTCGTCGGCCAGCCACTTGCGGTCGAAGTGTTTGTCGAAGCGCTTGCCGACGCCCTGTACCAGCAGGCGCATGGGCTTGCCGGGGATGGCGGCGAAGCCCTTGATGCGCAGCACGTCGTGGCGCTCCACCAGTTGGCCGAGGGCGGCCAGCAGGGCGGCCTCTTCCACTTCCGGCAGGTCGACGTGGAAGGAGTCGAACTCGTCGTGGTCGTGGTCCTCGTGCCCTTCGTGGTCGTGGTGGGTGGCGCGGCTGCCGATGTGCGCCTCGGCTTCGGCGTTCAGGCCCAGCAGCACGGAGAGCGGCAGCTTGCCGGCGCTGGCTTCGACGATCTTCACCGCCGGCGGCAGCTCCTCGGCCACTTCGGCGCGCACGGCGGCCAGGGCGTCGGCGTCGAGCAGGTCGGCCTTGTTGAGGATCACCAGGTCGGCGCTGGCCAGCTGGTCTTCGAAGAGTTCGTGCAGGGGCGACTCGTGGTCGAGGTTCGGGTCCTGCTTGCGTTGCTCGTCCACCTGCTCGGGGTGGGCGGCGAAGGTGCCGGCGGCGACGGCGGGGCTGTCGACCACGGTGATCACCGCGTCCACGGTGCAGGCACTGCGGATCTCCGGCCACTGGAAGGCCTGCACCAGGGGCTTGGGCAGGGCCAGGCCGGAGGTCTCGATGAGGATCTGGTCGAGGTCGCCACGGCGGGCCACCAGTTCGCGCATCACCGGGAAGAACTCCTCCTGCACGGTGCAGCACAGGCAGCCGTTGGCCAGTTCGAAGACGCGGCCCACGGCCTCTTCCTCGCTGCAGCCGATGGAGCATTGCTTGAGGATTTCGCCGTCGATGCCCAGCTCGCCGAACTCGTTGACGATCACCGCGATGCGGCGGCCCTCGGCGTTGTCGAGCATGTGGCGGAGCAGGGTGGTCTTACCGGCAC
Source organism: Pseudomonas solani (assembly GCF_026072635.1). Taxonomy (NCBI): domain Bacteria; kingdom Pseudomonadati; phylum Pseudomonadota; class Gammaproteobacteria; order Pseudomonadales; family Pseudomonadaceae; genus Pseudomonas; species Pseudomonas solani. The sequence goes on from NZ_AP023081.1 coordinate 3,040,420, forward strand.
CGAGGAAGCCGGTGACGATGGTGACGGGGAGTTTGGCCAGGGTTTTCATGCGCGGCAGCCCTTTGCTGGGAGTCGATCGGATCGGCGGGCGCGCGGGACGAGGGCACTGGGGGCCCGATTCGCCACCGGATCACCCCGCCCGGTTGTCTGGAAATTCGCCGAGGCAGGTCTCCTGGCTCACAGCCTGGCGCGATGCGCCGTCCTTCCGCCTTCCCGCCCGATGGGCAGTGGCTGTGGATAGGACCTCAGCTGTTCACAGTTGCGGGGGCAGCCACGGCTTGGCCGTGTTCCCTCTTAGCCGCGGCGCACGGCCGCGGAACCTCGAAGGGCCGAAGGCTACGCAGGGCGGGGGCGGCGGTCAATCGCGGCGGTTGACGGCCAGTCGGACTCGTGATGTTCTTGTGCGGTTTTTTCAGGTGTCTCGCGCCGTCGCGCGCGAGGTGAAACGGGAAGTCGGTGTGCCCCAGGGCGAGTCCGACGCTGCCCCCGCAACGGTAAGCGCACGTAGGGATCTGTAAGCCACTGTGTCCGGCGGACATGGGAAGGCAAACCCGACCAGCCATGGCTGGCGTCGCAAGCCCGGAGACCGGCCTGATCACTCTTTTGGCAACCCGCGGTGGGCGGGCGCACGCCGGAAATGCGGTCCCCGCGCGGCCGCTTTCTTCGCACGCGTTCCTCTTGCCGACTCACCCGCATCGCAGAGGAAGCACCATGTCCAGCAGCACACTGAGCCATTCGGCCGCCGCCGTCCCCCTGTCCAAACGCCTGGCCATCGCCATCGGTGCCAGCCTCCTGGGCCTGTCGCTGGTGTACTTCGCCGGCTTCTCGCACATCGAGGCGGTGCACAACGCTGCCCACGATACCCGTCACAGCTCCGCCTTCCCCTGCCACTGAGGGCGCAACCGTGATCAAGCGCATCGCCCAGACCGCCGGGTTCGCCGGTCTCTTCGCCGCCATCGTGCTGACCCTGCTGCAAAGCCTGTGGGTCACCCCGCTGATTCTCCATGCGGAAACCTTCGAGAATTCGGCATCGGCCGAGCAGACCGAACACGCCCACGAGCACGCCGCCGGCGCGCCCGCCCATGAACACGACGCCGAAGCCTGGGCGCCGGAAGACGGCTGGCAGCGCACCCTGTCCACCGGTGGCGCCAACCTGGTGGTGGCGGTCGGCTTCGCCCTGCTGCTGGCCGCGCTGTTCAGCCTGCGCGGCCCGACCCGCGCCTGGCAGGGCCTGCTCTGGGGCCTGGCCGGTTTCGCCACCTTCGCCCTGGCGCCGTCCCTCGGCCTGCCGCCGGAGCTGCCGGGTACCGCAGCCGCCGACCTGGCCCAGCGCCAGGTCTGGTGGATCGGCACCGCCGCCTCCACTGCCGCTGGCCTGGCGCTGATCGCCTTCGGCCGCAACTGGGTCCTGCGCATCGTCGGCCTGGCGCTGCTGGTGATCCCCCATGTGGTCGGCGCACCGCAGCCTGAAGTGCATGCGAGCCTGGCGCCGGAAGCGCTGGAGCACGAGTTCATCGCCGCCTCGCTGGTGACCAACGCGCTGTTCTGGGGCGCCCTGGGTTGGGCCGCTGCCTGGCTGTACCAGCGCTCCGCGAGCCAAGACCTGGCGTGAGCCGGGCTTCGCTGCCGATCGACCCCGCGCAGGGCCCAGCCCTTCGCGGGGTTTTGTTTTGTGAGGCCGGGCGATGACCCTGGTGGCCGGCCTCGGTTGCCGGCGCGGCTGCTCGGAGCAGGAGCTGCGCGCGCTGCTCGACGCTGCCCTGGCCGAGTACGAACTTGTACCCGGCGATCTCAGCGCCCTGGCCAGTGTCGACAGCAAAGCCGATGAGCCGGGGTTGCAGGCCCTGGCGCTGACCCTTCGCTTGCCCCTGGCGCTGCTGCCGGCGGCGCAGCTGGCGGCCTGCGAGGGGCGCTTGTCCGGCCTGTCGGCCATCGCCCTGCGGGAAACCGGCAGCCCCGGCATCGCCGAAGCCGCCGCGCTGGTACAGGCCGAGGCCCTGGCCGGCCGCCCGGCGCGGTTGCTGGTGGAGAAACGCCGCAGTGCCAACGCCACCTGTGCGCTGGCCTGCCCCCTTGAGGATGTGGATACCCCATGACGGTCTATTTCATCGGCGCCGGCCCCGGCGATCCGGAACTCATCACGGTCAAGGGCCAGCGGTTGATCCGCAGTTGCCCGGTGATCCTCTACGCCGGTTCCCTGGTGCCGGAAGCGGTGCTGGATGGGCATAGCGCCGAGCGGGTGGTGAACACCGCCGAGCTGCACCTGGAGGCGATAGTCGCCCTGCTGGCCGAGGCCCACGGGCGTGGCCAGGACGTGGCCCGGGTGCATTCCGGCGACCCCTCGCTGTATGGCGCCATCGGCGAGCAGATCCGCCACCTGCGCGCGCTGGGCATTCCCTATGAGGTGGTGCCCGGCGTCACCGCCACCGCCGCCTGCGCCGCGTTGCTCGGCACCGAGCTGACCCTGCCGGATATTTCCCAGACGCTGATCCTCACCCGCTTCGCCACCCGCACGCGGATGCCCGAGGGCGAATCCCTGGCGGAGCTGGCGCAGCACCGCGCAACCCTGGCCATCCACCTGGGCGTCAGCCACCTGCCGCGCATCGTCGAAGAACTGCTGCCGCACTATGGCGCCGATTGCCCCGTGGCCGTGGTGCACCGCGCCAGCTGGCCCGACCAGGACTGGGTGACCGGCACCCTGGCGGACATCGAGGCACGGGTGGCGCAGAAGGATTTCCGCCGCACCGCGCTGATCCTCGTGGGGCGGGTGCTGGCTGCCGAAGGCTTCACCGATTCCTCGCTCTACCACCCCGATCACGCCCACCTCTACCGCCCAACGGAGCCTCCACAGGGCTGAAGTGGCGTGCCGCATGGCGCGCCACTAGTGACGCAGCGCCGGGAAATAAGCAGAATGCGTCTTTCCCGGTCGGAAACGGCCGCTGGCTTGCGTGCCCGATGTCCCCGTCACGGCGATCTTCCTGGTCACAGGGAGGGCGCTATCGCGGGACGACGGCTGATCGTTAACACCCACTGGCTTTAAGCGACCTTCTGTCTATGCGTATGCGCTTGATGCTCCTGGGCGGTGGCAATGCCCTTGGCCAGGCGCTTATCCGCCTGGGGGCCGAGGATGATGTAGGGTTCCTCGCCCCGCGCCCGCCCGAACAGGGCTGGGATGCCGCCAGCCTGACCCAGCTGCTCGACGACACCCGCCCCGATGCGGTGATCAACCTCGCCTACTACTTCGACTGGTTCCAGGCCGAAGAGGCCAGCGCGGGCCGCTTCGCCGCGCAGGAACGCGCGGTGGAGCGCCTGGCCGAGCTCTGCCAGCACCACGGCATCGTCCTGCTGCAGCCTTCCAGCTACCGCGTCTTCGACGGCGCCCGGGCCACCGCCTACAACGAGAAGGACGAGACCATCCCCCTCAGCCTGCGCGGGCAGTCCCTGTGGCGCATCGAGCAGAGCGTGCGCGCGGTGTGCCCCAAGCACGTGCTGCTGCGTTTCGGCTGGCTGCTGGATGACAGCAACGAAGGCATCCTCGGGCGCTTCCTCGCCCGGGCCGAGCGGGACGACGAGCTGATGCTGGCCGACGACCGTCGTGGCAACCCCACGCCGGTGGATGATGCCGCGCGGGTGATGCTTGCGGTGCTCAAGCAGCTGGACTGCGCGGCGCCGCTCTGGGGCACCTACCACTACGGTGGCCACGAGGCGACCACCACCCTGGCGCTTGGCCAGGCGGTGCTGGCCGAAGCCCGCAACCTGCACACGCTGAAGGTGCAGGAAATCACTCCCCAGGCCCACGCCGCCCGTCCCGATGCGGCGGACGAGCCGCAGCACGCGGTGCTGGCCTGCAAGAAAATCCTCCATACATTCGGCATCAAGCCCCGCGCCTGGCGCGCGGCGTTGCCCGCTCTCCTGGATCGTTACTACCGCCATGGCTGATTCCCCCATCCTCGTTACCGGCGGCGCCGGCTTCATCGGCTCCAACCTGGTGGACGCGCTGCTGGCGCGCGGGCATTCCGTGCGCATCCTCGACGACCTGTCCACCGGCAAGCGCGACAACCTGCCGTTGCACGATTCCCGCGTCGAACTCATCGAAGGCAACGTCGCCGACGCTGCGCTGGTAAGCCGTGCCATGGCCGGCTGCAAGGCGGTGGCGCACCTGGCCGCGGTGGCCTCGGTGCCGGCTTCGGTGGACGACCCGGTGGCCACCCACCAGGCCAACTTCATCGGCACGCTCAATGTGTGCGAAGCCATGCGCGAGCACGGCGTGAAGCGCGTGGTGTTCGCCTCCAGCGCCTCGGTCTACGGCCAGAACGGCGAAGGCCAGGCCATCGACGAAAACACTCCCACCGCGCCGCTGACCCCCTACGCGGTGGACAAGCTGGCCAGCGAGCAGTACCTGGATTTCTACCGTCGCCAGCACGGCCTGGAGCCGGCGGTGTTCCGCTTCTTCAACATCTTCGGCCCGCGCCAGGACCCGTCCTCGCCCTATTCCGGGGTGATCAGCATCTTCACCGAGCGCGCCCTGGCCGGCACGCCGATCACCCTCTTCGGTGACGGTGAGCAGACCCGTGACTTCGTCTATGTCGGCGACCTGGTGCAGGTGCTGGTGCAGGCCCTGGAAAACCCCAGCGTCGAAGCCGGCCCAGTGAACGTCGGCCTGCAGCGCTCCACCAGCCTCAAGGACCTGCTCGCCGCCATTGGCAGCGTGGTGGGCGAACTGCCGGCCATCAGCTACGCCGAAGCGCGCTCTGGTGACATCCGCCACTCCCTGGCGGACAACGGTCGCCTGCTGGAGCGCTTCGCCTTCCCCGAGCCGACGCCCCTGGCGGTCGGCCTGGCCCACTTGCTGGGCCGCTGAGCCGAATGGAAAAGGCGCCCGCGAGGCGCCTTTTTTGGCTCTGTCTGCGTTAGCTGTTGTGGTTTTAAAGCAAGGGCTCAAGCACGGTGTCTTCCGGACGCCCTCCACCGCATGGGTTTCGCTTCGCTCTACGCCATCCTACGAAAGCTGCCGCCACTACGTGCGCGCTGGGGGCGCACATCGATGTGATGCGTTGGGCGAAGAAAGCTGGAGCAGCCGCCAGACCCGTATGGAGGGCCAAGTTTTTTGGTTTCTTTTCACCGGGCTGGCGTTCCAGCGATTGGAAAAGGGACTCGCCCGGGTGGGCGAAACCAGAAGTACTAGCAAAACTCAGCAATCAGCTGGGCTCAAATCCTCTAGCAACACTTACCGCAAAAAGCCTTTTTTCATCCCACCAGATGGGCCGGTGATGCCAACGAAAAAGGCGCCCGAAGGCGCCTTTGTTCAGTGCGGTTGGGCTTAGAACTTGTAGCCCAGGCCGACCATGTAGACCCACGGGTCGACATCCACGTCCACCTTGGCGCGTACGTTCAGGGCGGTGTTGTCGACATAGGCCGTGGTGTCGATGTCGATGTAGCGCACCTGGGCGTTGACCATGATGCTGTCGGTCAGCATGTAGTCGGCGCCGACCTGCCAGGCCAGGCCCCAGGAGTTCTTCACGCGGAAGTTGTCGAAGCCGGCTGCGGTTGCGCCGCTGCCCACGTGCTCGTCATAGATCCAGGTGTAGTTGATGCCGGCGCCCACGTAGGGCTGGAAGGCCGACTGGGATTCCAGCGGGTAGTACACGACGCTCAGGGTCGGCGGCAGGTGCTTCAGCGAGCCCAGGCTGCCGTTGGCGGCGTCCAGGCCGGTGCCCTTGAGCTTCACTTCGTGCTCGAAGGGGGTGGCAGCCAGCAGTTCCAGGCCGAAGTGGTCGGTCAGCATGTAGGCGAAGTTCAGGCCCAGCTGGGTGTCGCTGTCCATGGTGGCCTTGCCACCCAGGTCGAGACCGGCCAGGGCGCCGCGGTCCACCTGGACGCTGGAGCTGTCGGCTTTCGGGTTGACGGTGATGGCACCGGCACGAACGAGGATGTCACCCGCCTGGTGCGCCTGGGCCAGAGGGGCGGCCACAGCGAGGGCGAGAAGGGAGGCGGCTAGGAACGGCGTTTTCATTTATTGGCTCCGAGGTCATGAGCTTGTGTTGGCTGGGCTCAGTTTCGGGGAGCGCGAACCACGGCACCTTGATCTAGCTCAATGCCGTGGTGAGTTCGTTAGCAGGCTTGCTTATCAGCTCTCGGGGATCTCGTAGGGGTAGATCTTGCTGGCTTCCATCTGGTAGCCGGCCTCGGCCAGTTCGCTGGTGCTGGATTTCACCTGCAACGGCCCTTCGATCCAGAACGGCTGATAGAGCGCGTCCATCAGCACGCCGAGTTCGCTGGTGACGTGGACGATCTGGTTCGACGGCGGTGGCGGCACGTGGATGCAGGCACCGAAGTAGGGGACCAGCAGGAAGTCGGTCACGCGGCCTTCTTCGGTCACGTCCAGCGGCACGATATAGCCGGGCAGCTTCACTTCCAGGCCATCCAGCGTCGGCACCACCGGAGCGGTCGGCGACTGCTGGGTGGCGGCCGGGCCCGCCTCGGCGGCCAGGGAGTCGGCCAGTTGCGAGAGGTCGTGGATGGGCGCGGGGGGCGGTGGCGGCGGAGCGTCGGCGGGGATCAGCTCGGACCAGGTCAGTTCACGGACCTCACCGGCCCAGAGGCCGGTGGCGGTCAGCAGGATCAGGGCCGGAAGGGCCAGCAGGGCGCGTTTCATCGTGGGCTCACAGGCGAATGGACAGGCCGTCGGCCAGGGATTGCCGATAGGCGCGCCAAGCCGGCACGGCGCCCATCAGCAGGGCGGCGGCCAGGATACCGCCCAGCAACGTCCACTCATAGCGGCTTGGCAATGCCAGCGGCAGGTAGAGGCCGTAGTTGGCCTGCACGTAGCCCTGGGCGAGGGCGATACCGAGGTAAAGCACCACCAAGCCGAGCACTGCACCGGCCAGGGCCAGGGCGAAGGCTTCCAGCACCAGCAGGCTGGCGATATGCCAGGGGCGTGCGCCCACCGAGCGCAGGATGGCCATCTCGCGGCGGCGCTCGTTGAGGCTGGTGAGGATGGCGGTGAGCATGCCGATCAGCCCGGTGAGCACCACGAACAGCGAGACCACGAAGAGCGCCTTCTCGGCGGTGCCCATCAGGCTCCAGAGCTCCTGCAGGGCGACGCCGGGGAGGATCGCCAGCAGCGGCTCGCCACGGAATTCATTGATCTCCCGTTGCACGGCGAAGGTGGCGATCTTGCTGTTGAGGCCAAGCAGGAAGGCGGTGATGGCCTTGGGTTGCAGGTCCAGGGCGCGGGCCTGCTCGGCGCTGACCTTGCCGGCACCGCGGGCGGGCACGCCGTTCTGCCAGTCGACGTGCAGCGCCTCCATCCCCGCCAGGGAGATGTGCAGGGTACGGTCCACCGGCGTGCCGGTGCGTTCGAGGACGCCGACCACGGTGAAGGGTTTGTCGTCATGCTGTACCAGGCTGACGGTGCTGACGCCGTGGGACAGCACCACCTTGTCGCCCAGCTTGTATTTCAGGGCTTCGGCCACTTCGGCGCCGAGTACCACGTCGAACATGTCGGCGAAGGGTTTGCCTTCGGCCAGCTTCAGCGGCTGGGCGCGGCCGTAGCGGTAGTGTTCGAAATAGGCTTCGCTGGTGCCCATCACCCGGTAGCCCTTGTGGGAGTCACCCAGGGAGATGGGGATGGCCCACTTCACCTTGGGGTTGTGGGCGAGGGTTTCGAAGCTGTCCCAGCGGATGTTGTTGGTGGCGTTGCCGATGCGGAATACCGAATACAGCAGCAGGTTCACCGAACCGGAGCGAGCGCCGACGATCAGGTCGGTGCCGCTGATGGTGCTGGCGAAGCTGGCACGGGCCTCGGTGCGCACCCGCTCGACCGCCAGCAGCAGGCAGACGGAAAGGGCGATGGCGAAGACCGTGAGCAGGGCGGTGAAGCGGCGGTTGGCGAGGCTCGCCAGGGCCAGGCGGAACAGATACATCTCAGGCCTCCTGCGGGCGCGCAGCGCGGTTCAGTTCCAGCAGCGACAGGCTGCGATCGAAGAGCGCTGCCAGGCTCTGGTCGTGGCTGACGAACAGCAGGCTGGCCCCGGCCTCGCGGCATTCGCCGAAGAGCAACTGGAGGAAGCTTTCCCGGGCGTCGGCATCCAGGGCCGAGGTGGGTTCGTCGGCGATCACCAGTTCCGGCTGGCCGATCAGTGCGCGGGCGGCGGCGACGCGCTGCTGCTGGCCGATGGACAGGGCATCGGCGCGGCGCTCCAGCAGGCTGGCGGCCAGGCCCAGGTGGCCGAGCAGGGTGGTGGCGGCCTGGGCCACGCTGCCGTGGCGCTGCTGGGCGCGCTGGGCCCGCAGGCGCGAGAAGTGGCAGGGCAGCTCGACGTTCTCGCGTACGGACAGGAAGGGCAGCAGGTTGAACTGCTGGAAGATGTAGCCGGTGTGGTCGACGCGGAAGCGGTCGCGGGCGCCGGAGGCCATCTTGCCCAGGTCGCGGCCCAGCAGGTTGACGCTGCCACGGCCGGGGGTCTGCACGCCGCCCAGCAGGCCCAGCAGGGTGGTCTTGCCGCTGCCGCTGGGGCCTTTGAGGAAGAGGGTCTCCCCGCTTTGCAGGGCGAAGGCGGGGATGTCGAGCAATTCGGCGTGGCCCGGCCAGGCGAAGCCCAGGTCGGTGATTTCGATCAGTGTCTGGCTCATGGGGTGCCGGCCGGGTTGCCCCGGCCGGTTCATCGGGTTCAGAAGCTCAGGGAAGGGCTGGCAGGGGTCAGTTCGGCGCCTTGCTGGCCCTGCGGGCCGATCAGTTGTACCTGAATTTTCTGGGTGGCGGGGAAGCGCGTGAACAGCGCCTTGAGGTCCAGGGTCTTGAGGTTTTCGGGCTTGGCGCATTCCAGCTGGTAGTGGGCGTGGATCTCGCTGTGCTCGTGGTGGTGCTCGTGGCCTTCCGCTTCATCGTGGTCGGCGTCTTCGTGTTCATGCTCGTGTTCCGGGGCATTGCCGAACAGCGGGCTTTCCAGCTCCTGGCCGGCGACCTTGCAACCGGCGACCAGGGGAATGGCGAACAGCTCCAGGGGCTTTTCCAGCTGGGCGCGGGCGGCGGCGACCTTGGCCTTGTCGGCGTCGCTGTTGGCGGCGTGCTCGAAGCCCACCAGGTTCATGGCCGGGCTTTCCAGCTCCAGCTCCAGGCTGTTGCCGTCCAGGGCGACGTTCATCCGCGCCACGCCGTGTTCGTGGGCGCCGAGGCTGCCGTGTTCCTCGTGTTCGTGGTCATGGGCCTGGGCGGTGGCCAGGGGCAGCAGGGCGAAGGGCAGGGCGATCAGCAGGCGGCGCATGGGGCACTCCGGGGTGGGGGCTGAAATGAGGTGTTACGTTATAACAACTTTGCGTTGGCCATGCCAGTGCTGCTTGGCGCCTTGTGGAGGGGCGTGGGAGCATTGCCCGATTCAAACCCGGGGAACTGGACATGCTGCGAATTCGTGGACGGATCGGCGATTGGCCGGTCGACCTGACGGTGGAGATGGACGAGGAGGACTGGCAGCGCCTGGGCGGGCAATTGCAGGTCAGCGTCGAGGCGCCGTCGGCTCCTGCCCCTGTCGCCACGCCTGCCGCGCCGAAGCGCAACGATGCCCTGTGGGATGCCGCGCTGGGCCTGTTGCAGGGCGCCGGGCGCATCGAGGGGCCGCGCCTTTTGGTGGAGCTGGAAGCCCTGGCCGGTGGCGCCGCTGCGGGCAAACGCCTGCTGGTGCGGCTGCGCCACAGCGAGCAGGTGCAGCTGGAGATGGGCGGCGACGCGCCCGTCTATATCTGGAAGGGGTAAGCGCCGTCGGTTGGCGCCTAGCGCAGCGAGGCCCAACGTGATGGATGTGGGCTTCGCTGCGTTGGGCTTCGTACCTCAGCCCAACCTACGTGGGTCGAGCGATCAGTAGATCGCCTGGTACAGCTTGCGGCGGTAGGTGGTGACCAGCGGGTGGTCGTTGCCCAGCAGGTCGAACACCTGCAGCAGGGTCTTGTGGGCGATGCCTTCGGCGTAGCTGCGGTTGCGCACGAACAGCTTGAGCAGGCCGTCCAGCGCCGGCTCGTACTGCTGGCGGGCCAGTTGCTGGATGCTCAGCTGGTAGCTGGCCTCGTCGTCCTCGGCGTTCTGTGCCAGGCGTGATTTCAGGTCGGCGGCTTCCGGCAGGTCGGCGGCCTGGCGCAGGAAGGTCAGCTGGGCGCGGGCACCGGCCAGGGCCTGCTTGTGCTCATCGCTCTTCACCGCATCCAGTACCGCCTGGGCTTCGCCCAGCTCACCGCGCTCGGCCAGGCAGCGCGCATAGAGGATCAGCGCGGCGGCGTTGCTGTTGTCTTCGGTCAGCACCTGCTTGAGCAGGGTTTCGGCATCGCCGATACGGCCTTCGGTGAACAGCGCCTGGGCAGTTTCCAGCGGGTCGGCAGCGGCCGGTGCGGGCTGCTGCACATGGGGTTCGAGCATGGCACGGATCTGCGATTCCGGTTGCGCGCCGGCGAAGCCGTCCACCGGCTGGCCGTCCTTGAACAGCACCACCGTGGGCAGGCTGCGGATGCCGAAGCGCATGACGATGTCCTGCTCGATGTCGCAGTTGACCTTGGCCAGCAGCAGCTCGCCCCGGTACGACTCGGCGATCTGCGCCAGCAGCGGCATCAGCGCCTTGCAGGGCGCACACCACTCGGCCCAGAAGTCCACCAGGACCGGCTTGTGGAAGGAGTTCTGGATCACCGCCTGGTCGAAGTCGGCGGCGGTGGTATCGAAGATATAGGGCGTGTCGCTCATCGGGGTTCTCGAGTGCGCAAGGGATGGGCGAATGATACGGCTGCCGCTTGCAGCCGCCTACCGGGGCTCGTCGTTATCTCACTGCGTGATACAGGCTCACGTGGCGGAATTCCTCGGGCTCGGCCAGGTCCGGCCAGGTGCAGGCTTCGAGCATGGCCAGGCGGTTGTAGTGCGGGTGGGCGAAGTCGCGGACGCGGGAGTCGGCCACCAGGGCTTCGCGGCCACGGCTGAGGAAGTGGTCGAGCAGGGGCAGGTTGGCGCGGTCGTAGAGCACGTCGGCGACCACGATCAGGTCGAAGCGGTCCGCTTCGGCGAAGAAGTCCTCGGAGTAGCCCAGTTCCACGCCATTGAGGGCCGCGTTGGCGCGGCATGACTCCAGGGCCAGCGGGTCGAGGTCGCAGGCCACCACTTCCGCCGCGCCGGCCTTGGCCGCGGCGATGGCGGCGACACCGGAGCCCGCACCGAAGTCCAGCACGCGCTTGCCGGCCACCCAGTCGGGGCGCTCGGCGAACCAGCGCGCCAGGGCCAGGCCGCTGGCCCAGCAGAAGCACCAGTAGGGCGGCTCTTCGAGGATGCGCCGGGTTTCCTCGGGGTTGAAGGCACGGTCCATGTTGGCGCCGTCGATCAGCCACAGGCGCAGGTCGGTGCCCGGCAGCGTCTCGGCACTGAGGCGGGCGTCGCCGAGCAGGTCGCCGAGGGCGCGCTGCAGGCCTTCGGGGGGTGTCATGGTGCGCGCTCCAGCTGCAACGGGCCGAGGGCCTGGCTCTCGGCCTGGAGGATGCGCTGCGGTGCCAGGCGCTGCACCAACTGGCCGGACTGGCTGACCCGGGCGCGCAGCTCGACGCGCCGGCCCTGGGGGAACACCTCGGGGTTGAAGGTCAGTTTGAAGGGCAGGGCCTGGCCGGTGCCGGAGAGGCGCAGGCTGGCCAGCAGCTGCTGCGGGCGGTCACGGTCGTCGATCACCAGCAGGGCCATTTCCACTTCGCTGCCGGCCGGGGCGCCGAGCAATTGGCCCCTGAGCTCGCGCAGGTGGGCGGGCGTGGGTTCTTCGGCCTGCTGGCGAGGCGCGGCCGGCTTGGAGGCTGACGTGGGCGCGACGGGCGGCTCGCTGGAGCAGGCGACCAGCAGGGCGGCGAGGGAAAGGACGGAAAGGGCACGCATCGATGACTCCTGGCCTTTGTTGCGGAGGGCTCTGGGCGGCCTTATAACGCAAAGCCCGCGGCTTGTCTTGCGGGGGAGATGCGCTACCATGTGGCCTTCTTTTTCCGCAGTTGTCGCCCACCATGCACTGTCCCTTCTGTGGCGCCCATGACACCAAGGTGATCGATTCGCGACTGGTCGCCGAAGGCGATCAGGTCCGCCGCCGCCGTGAATGCCTGGCGTGCGAGGAACGCTTCACCACCTTCGAGACCGCCGAACTGGTCATGCCCCGGCTGATCAAGCAGGACGGCAGCCGCCAGCCCTTCGACGAGGAAAAGCTCCGCGCCGGCATGCAGCGCGCGCTGGAGAAGCGCCCGGTGAGCATCGAGCGCCTCGAAGAGGCCATCGCCCATATCAAGCACAAGCTGCGCGCCACCGGCGAGCGCGAGGTGAAGTCCCGCGTGCTCGGCGAACTGGTGATGCTGGAGCTGCAGAAGCTCGACGAAGTCGCCTATATCCGTTTCGCTTCGGTCTACCGCCGATTCCAGGACCTCAACGAGTTCCGCGAGGAAATCGAGCGCCTGGCCCGTGAGCCCTCGAAAGACTAAGGCATGACCCAGAACGATCAGGCCTTCATGGCCCGCGCACTCGAGCTGGCCCGCAAGGGCCTGTATTCCACCCATCCGAACCCCCGCGTCGGCTGTGTGATCGTCCGGGACGGGCGCATCGTCGGCGAAGGCTGGCATGCCCGCGCCGGCGAGCCCCATGCCGAAGTCCACGCCCTGCGCCAGGCCGGCGACAAGGCCCGTGGCGCCACCGCCTACGTCACCCTCGAACCCTGCAGCCACCATGGCCGCACGCCGCCCTGCGCCGATGCCCTGGTCAATGCCGGTGTGGCGCGGGTGGTGGCGGCGATGCAGGACCCCAACCCAGAAGTCTCCGGCCGTGGCCTGCTGCGCCTGATGCAGGCCGGCATCGCCGTGCAGAGCGGTGTGCTGGAAGCCGAAGCCCGTGCGCTGAATGCCGGCTTCATCAAGCGCATGGAACAGGGCCTGCCCTTCGTCCGCGTCAAGCTGGCGATGAGCCTGGACGGCCGCACCGCCATGGCCAGTGGCGAAAGCCAGTGGATCACCGGGCCCGATGCCCGCGCCGCCGTGCAGCGCCTGCGCGCCCGCGCCAGCGTGGTGCTGACCGGGGCCGACACCGTGCTCGCCGATGGCGCGCGCCTCACCGTGCGCCCGGACGAGCTGGGCTTGAATGCCGAGCTCACCGCCCTGGCGCTGGATCGCCCGCCGCTGCGCGTGTTGGTGGATGGCCGCCTGCGCGTGCCGCTGTCCGCCCCCTTCTTCCAGGCCGGCCCGGCACTGGTGGCCACCTGCGCTGCCGCCGCCGCGCGCGACCGCTTCCAGGACGATGGCCACGAGCTGCTGGCGGTGCCGGGCAGCAATGGCCACGTCGACCTCAAGCGCCTGCTGGCCGAGCTGGCCTCGCGCGGCGCCAATGAAGTGCTGGTGGAAGCCGGCCCCCGCCTGGCCGGCGCCTTCGCCCGTGCCGGGCTGGTGGACGAGTACCAGATCTTCATGGCCGGGCGCATCCTCGGCTCCAGCGCCCGCCCGCTGCTGGACTGGCCCCTGGCACGGATGGCCGAGGCGCCGCAGCTGAAGATCGTCGAGATGCGCGCGGTCGGGGATGACTGGCGGATCATTGCGGTGCCGGTCGCAAGCTCGAAGCCTGAAGCCTGAAGCCTGAAGCCTGAAGCCTGAAGCCTGAAGCCGGCACACTTGTCGCTTCCAGCTTCCAGCTTCCAGCTTCCAGCTTGGCGCCTTCCCCTCCTTGTGTTAAAAAACCGCCTCGGCCACGCCAGTGGCCGAATCGTTCTCAGGGCGGGGTGAAAGTCCCCACCGGCGGTAATTGCGCGTTGCGCATAGCCCGCGAGCGCTTGCTTAGTCGCAAGGTCAGCAGACCCGGTGTGATTCCGGGGCCGACGGTCATAGTCCGGATGAAGAGAGAACGGGATTGCCTGCCTGGGCGTGTTTCTGCGCGCCTGCGAAGTCCCTTTCGATCCAACGTGCCCTGTTTTTTCATAAACAGGAGTTCAACGATGTCCCATACCTTTCTCCCGGCTCTCGCAGCATCGTCTGCGTGGATGACCGCGAGCGCATCCCGGGCGCCTATAATGCGCTCCCGGGCCTTGCGCACCGGCCATCCTGTTGCAGTGGAGGTCCCATGTTCACCGGCATAATCGAAGCGATCGGCAGCATCCGCGCCATCACCCCCAAGGGCGGTGACGTGCGCGTCTACGTGGCCACCGGCAAGCTCGACCTGGGCGATGTGAAGCTCGGCGACAGCATCGCCGTCAACGGCGTCTGCCTCACCGCGGTGGAACTGCCTGGCGACGGCTTCTGGGCCGACGTCAGTCGCGAAACCCTGGCCCGTACCGCCTTCATCGACCTGAAGACCGGCAGCAAGGTCAACCTGGAAAAGGCCCTGACCCCCACCAGCCGCCTCGGCGGGCACCTGGTCAGCGGTCATGTCGACGGTGTGGGCGAGATAGTGGCGCGGGAAGACAATGCCCGTGCCGTGCAATTCAGGATCCGCGCACCGCGTGAACTGGCGAAGTACATAGCCCTGAAGGGGTCGATCACCGTCGACGGCACGAGCCTGACGGTGAACGCGGTCAATGGCGCCGAATTCGAGCTGACCATCGTTCCGCACACCCTGGATGAAACCATCATGGCCGACTACCGGCCGGGCAGGCAGGTCAACCTTGAGGTCGACCTGCTGGCGCGTTACCTGGAGCGCCTGCTGCTGGGCGACAAGGCCGCCGAGCCCGCCGCCTCGGGCCTGACCGAAAGCTTCCTCGCCGAACACGGCTACCTCAAACACTGAATTCAAAAGGAGGGCCCATGGCTCTCAATAGCGTTGACGAACTGATCGAAGACATCCGCCAGGGCAAGATGGTCATCCTCATGGATGACGAAGACCGCGAGAACGAAGGCGACCTGATCATGGCCTCCGAGTGCGTGCAGGCCGAGCACATCAACTTCATGGCGCGCTTCGCCCGTGGCCTGATCTGCATGCCCATGACCCGCGAGCGCTGCGAGACCCTCAAGCTGCCGCTGATGGCCCCGCGCAACGGCTCCGGCTTCGGCACCAAGTTCACCGTCTCCATCGAGGCCGCCGAAGGCGTCACCACCGGCATCTCCGCCGCCGACCGCGCACGCACCGTGCAGGCTGCAGCCGCCAAGGGCGCCAAGGCCGACGACATCGTCAGCCCCGGCCACATCTTCCCGCTGATGGCCCAGCCCGGCGGCGTGCTGGCCCGCGCCGGCCACACCGAGGCGGCCTGCGACCTGGCGCGCATGGCCGGCTTCGAGCCGTCCGGGGTGATCTGCGAAGTGATGAACGACGACGGCACCATGTCCCGTCGCCCCGAGCTGGAGGCCTTCGCCGCCGAGCACGGGATCAAGATCGGCACCATCGCCGACCTCATCCACTACCGGCTGATCCACGAACGCACCGTCGAGCGCATCGCCGAGCAGCCGCTGGACAGCGAGCTGGGCCAGTTCAACCTGGTCACCTACCGCGACGCCGTCGAGGGCGACGTGCACATGGCGCTGACCCTGGGCACCATCAGCCCGGAAGAGGCGACCCTGGTGCGCGTGCACAACATGGACCCCCTGCGCGACCTGTTCATGGTCAACCAGGAAGGCCGCTGGAGCCTGCGCGCGGCGATGAAGGAAGTGGCCAAGGCCGGCAGCGGCGTCGTGCTGCTGCTGGGCAACCCGCTGACCGGCCCGCAGTTGCTGGCGCATCTGGAGCGCCAGCTGGGCAGCGATGCCAAGGTCACCAACCCCGCCACCTACAGCACAGTCGGGGCCGGCTCGCAGATTCTTCGCGATCTCGGTGTGCGCAAGATGCGCCTCATGAGTTCGCCGATGAAGTTCAATGCGATATCCGGTTTCGACCTGGAAGTTGTAGAATACCTGCCCGCTGAATGACCCGTAGGGCGCGCCACATGCCGTGAACGCGCCCTCGCTCTTTAATGAACGAGAACCCGCCATGACCCTGAAGACCATCGAAGGTACCTTCATCGCCCCCAAAGGCCGCTTCGCCCTGGTGGTCGGCCGCTTCAACAGCTTCGTCGTAGAAAGCCTGGTGAGCGGCGCCGTAGACGCCCTGGTACGCCACGGCGTGAATGAAAGCGACATCACCATCATCCGTGCCCCGGGTGCTTTCGAAATCCCGCTGGTGGCGCAGAAAGTCGCCCAGCGCGGCGAGTACTCAGCGATCATCGCCCTCGGCGCCGTGATCCGTGGCGGCACCCCGCACTTCGAATACGTCGCCGGTGAGTGCACCAAGGGCCTGGCCCAGGTGTCCATGGAGTTCGGCGTACCGGTTGCCTTCGGCGTGCTGACGGTCGACTCCATCGAGCAGGCCATCGAACGCTCCGGCACCAAGGCCGGCAACAAGGGCGCCGAAGCTGCCCTGTCCGCCCTCGAAATGGTCAGCCTGCTGGCGGCCTTGGAGGCCAAGTGAGTTTCAACAGCGACATCGACAACCCGGACGAAGCCAACAAGCCCGTCGCCAAGGGCAAGACCGCTGCGCGCCGCCAGGCCCGCAGCCTGGCCGTCCAGGCCCTGTACCAGTGGCACATCGCCGGCCAGACGCTCAATGAAATCGAGGCGCAGTTCCGCGTCGACAACGATTTCTCGGCGGTCGACGGTGCCTACTTCCACGAGATCCTCCACGGCGTACCGCGCCAGGTGACCGAGATCGACGAGGCCTTCACGCCTTGCCTGGATCGGCCCCTGGCGGAAGTCGACCCGGTCGAACTCGCGGTGCTGCGCCTCTCAACCTACGAGCTGCGCAACCGCGTCGACGTGCCCTACCGTGTGGTGATCAACGAAGGCATCGAGCTGGCCAAGGTCTTCGGCGCTACCGACGGACACAAGTTCGTCAACGGCGTGCTGGACAAGCTGGCACCGCTGCTGCGTGCCGCCGAGGTCCGTGGCGCCAAGCGCTGACCGAGGAATGGGTGAGTTCGAGCTGATCCGCCGTTACTTCGTCGCCGCTGCCTGTGCAGCGGCTGGCGAGGGCATCGCGCTGGGTATCGGCGACGACTGTGCCCTGCTGCAACTCCCCGCCGGCGAGCAGTTGGCGGTCTCCACCGATACCCTGGTCGCCGGGGTGCACTTCCCCCTGGACTGCGACCCCTTCCTGCTCGGTCAGCGCGCCCTGGCGGTTTCCGTCAGCGACCTGGCCGCCATGGGCGCCACGCCCGTCGGTTTCACCCTCGCCCTGACCCTGCCGGCCGCCGATGCGGATTGGCTGCAGGGGCTTGCCCGTGGCCTCGATGCCATGGCCCGCGACTGCGCCATCGCCCTGATCGGCGGCGACACCACCCGTGGCCCGCTGAGCATGACCGTTACCGTGTTCGGCCGCGTGCCCGCCGGCCAGGCCCTGACCCGTGCCGGCGCCCGCCCGGGCGACCTGCTCTGCGTCGGCGGCAGCTTGGGTGACGGTGCCGGCGCCTTGCCCCTGGTGCTCGGCGAGCGTGATGACCACAGTCATGAAGCCCGTGCGCTGCTCGCCCATTACTGGTCGCCGCCGCCGCAGCTCGGCCTCGGCATCGCCCTGCGCGGCAAGGCCAGCGCGGCGCTGGATATTTCCGATGGCCTGCTCGCCGATTGCGGGCACATCGCCGCCGCCTCCGCTGTCGCACTGATGGTGGAGCGCGAGCGCCTGCCGCTGTCCGCCGGCCTGCGTGCGCTCTACCCGCGCGAGCCGGCCCTGAACCATGCACTGGCCGGTGGCGACGACTACCGCCTGGCCTTCACCCTGCCGCCGCAGCACCTGGCCGCCCTGCAGGCCGCCTGGCCCGAGGTGGCCGTGATCGGCCGCGTCGAAGCGGGCCAGGGCGTGCACCTGCTCGACGCCGATGGCGGGGATATCCGGCCGCCGGCACGGGGCTTTCAACATTTCGGGAGTCAAGGTGACTGATCATCCGCAGCAAGAGCCGGTGCCACCGGCCCCGCCCTCGGTCTGGCGCAACCCCTGGCATTTCCTCGCCTTCGGCTTCGGTTCCGGGACCCTGCCCAAGGCCCCGGCACCTGGGGTTCGCTGGTGGCGCTGCCGTTCATCCCGCTCTGGCAGATGCTGCCCGACTGGGGCTACTGGCTGATGCTCGGGCTGACCATGCTGTTCGGCTTCTGGCTGTGCGGCAAGGTCGCCGACGACCTGCGCGTGCACGACCACGAAGGCATCGTCTGGGACGAGATGGTCGGCATGTGGATCACCCTCTGGCTGGTGCCCGAAGGGTGGCAGTGGCTGCTGCTAGGCTTCCTGGTATTCCGGTTCATGGACATCCTCAAGCCCTGGCCGATCCGCTGGATCGACCGGCACGTCCACGGCGGCGTCGGCATCATGCTCGACGATGTGCTGGCCGGCGTCTTCGCCTGGCTGGCGATGCAACTGATCGTCTGGGGCGTGGGCTAGCCGCCAGACCTGGACTCGGCAGGGAGCGGAAGGGGAGTGATGATGCGCGGCTGGTTGGTCGGACTGCTGGCAATGATGCTGGCGCCCTGGGCGCTGGCAGCGGACGCATCCCCGGGCAACAAGCCCGAGGCGAGCGCGACGGAAGTCGTGATCGCCGCCGAAACCTGGGCCGCACACACCGACGCCGACGGCAGCGGCCTCGGCTGGGACATCCTGCGCAAGGTCTTCGAACCGGTCGGCGTGCACCTGCGCACGCGCTCGGTGCCCTACACCCGCTCCATCGGCCTGGTGAAGCGCGGCGAGGCCGACGCCTGGGTCGGCTCCTACCGTGACGAAGTGCCCTGGGCCATCTACCCCCACTGGAACTACGACGCCGACCGCATCAGCGCCCTGGCCCTGAAGGGGGCACCGGTGCCCACCCTGGCCAACCTCGGCGAACACCGCCTGGTGTGGATGCGCGGTTACGGCTACGAGCGCTACCTGCCGAACCTGGCGCATTTCCAGGAGATCGAGCGGCGCGGCGGCATCCTCTCGATGCTCGACCTCGACCATGCCGACTACTACATCGACGCCCGCACCGAGGTCGACGACGTCCTGCGGCAGAGCCCCAACCCGGAAAACTACCGCATCACCTACCTCACCCAGCTCAAGCTCTATGTCGCCTTCGGTGACACGGCACGCGGACGCGAATTCGCGGAGCTGTTCGACGAACGCATGGCGCGCCTGGTGGAAAATGGCGAGCTGCGCCCGGTCTTCGCCCACTGGGGGCAGCCGTACCCCTTCGACCCGGAACCGGAGAGCCACCATGCGTCGCCTTGAACTGTTCTGCGCCAGCCTGCTGCTGGCCTGCTGTGGTGCCCTCCATGCCGAACCCCAGGTGCAGGTGGTCGGCCTGTTCCCCAATGCCGCAGTGCTCAGCGTCGACGGCCAGCGCAAGCTGGTGAAGGTTGGCCAGACCGGCCCCGGCGGCGTCGAGGTGGTCAGTGCCAGCAGCCGGGGCGCGGTGCTGCGCATAGGCGGCGTCGAGCGCACCTACGAGCTTTCCCGCGAGTACAACCAGGCCGGCGCCAGCGCCCCGCAGAAGACCCAGATGAGCATCGCCCGCGGCAACAATGGCCACTTCATGGTGGCCGGTGCCATCGAGGGCCACCCGGTGCAGTTCATGGTCGACACCGGTGCCTCCACCGTCGCCATGAGCGAGAACCAGGCGCGCATCCTCGGCATCGACTACCGGGTGACCGGCAAGCCGATGACCGCCAGCACCGCCTCCGGCACCGTGCGGGCCTGGCGGGTGGTCTTCGACCGGGTCAAGGTCGGCCCGCTGGAAGTGCTCGGCGTCGAAGGCGCGGTGGTCGAGGGCGATGCCCCGGTCGACGTGCTGCTGGGCATGAGCTTCCTCAACCGCGTGCGCTGGCGCGAGGACCAGGGCGTGTTGCTGCTGGAGTCGAAGATCTGAGGCTCGATCGTCCAAGCGTTTCGATCCTTATCCCCAACTATTCAGTCTGACCGGCCGGTTAATGCTGCTGATACAATGCCGGCCTTTCGAAATCCCAGGAGATCCGTGGTGTCCGTCGTCTTCGTCGCCGCCTCCCAACTGCCCACGCCCTTCGGCCTGTTCACCATGCATGGCTTCCTCGACCAGGCCAGCGGCAAGGAACACGTTGCCCTGACCATGGGCGAATTCGCCGATGGTGCCCCGGTGCTCGGCCGCCTGCATTCCGAATGCCTGACCGGCGACGCCCTGTTCAGCCTGCGCTGCGACTGCGGCTTCCAGCTCGAGGCCGCCCTGCGCGCCATCGCCGAGGAAGGCCGTGGCGTGCTGCTGTACCTGCGCCAGGAAGGCCGTGGTATCGGCCTGCTGAACAAGATCCGCGCCTATGAGCTGCAGGACGGCGGCGCCGACACGGTCGAGGCCAACGAGCGCCTGGGCTTCGGCGCCGACCAGCGCGACTACGCCATCTGCCTGCCGATGCTCGACCACCTGGGCATCTCCGGCATCAAGCTGATGACCAACAACCCGCGCAAGGTGAAGGCCCTCGAAGGCTTCGGCATCCGCGTCGCCGAACGCGTGCCGCTGCAGACCGGCCTCAACCCGCACAACAAGAAGTACCTGGCGACCAAGGCCGGCAAGCTCGGCCACATGCTCGGCAGCCTGCACCAGGGTGAAGTCGAGCTATGACCCGCAACCAGGTGCGCCGCAAGCTGGGCCTTGAATGGTGGGCCTACCTCGCCATCGCCCTGGCCCCGCTGTTCGTGCTCAACCTGCTGTTCGGCTCCGGCGAACCGGTGTTCGCCGCCCTGGAGATGCCGCTGTTCCTGGCGGCGCTGATCTCCATGTTCATCAGCCTGCCGCTGTTCCGTGGCTACAAGCGCGCCCTGATCGCCACCGAGGAAGCCCTCGACAGCGAAGAGGAGCCCGCCGCCTGGATCGCCCTGGCCCGCGCTCGCCGCGTGGCCTTCCTCGGAGCCGGCCTGCCGGCCTGGATCGGCGCCGTCGCCGTGTTCGCCGGCCTTAACGCCGTGGCCCTGGTGCTGCTGGCCCTGGGCAGCGTGGTGATCTTCAGCCTCTACCGCATCCCGCGCCAACTGGGCTGATGCGCAGCCTGCTCGGCGCGTTGCTGCTGTGCCTGGCGCTGCCGGCGGTGGCGCAGCTGCGTGTGGTCAGCCTGGCCCCTTCCCTTACCGAACTCATGCTCGACCTGGATGCCGCCGACCTGCTGGTGGGCGTGCTCGATGGTGGCGAGCGCCCGGCCGCTCTGGCGGGGCTGCCCAGTGTCGGCCGCTACGGCCAGCTGGAAATCGAAAGCCTGTTGGCGCTGAAGCCCGACCTGGTGCTGCTGTGGCCCGACAGCGTCGGCGCTGCCGGGCGTGAACAGCTCAGGCGCACCCCGATTGAGCAGTTGCGGGTGGAGCCCCGGCAACTGGATGACCTGGCCGGGGTGTTCGCCGAAGTGGGCCAGCGTGTGGGGCGCGCCGAACAGGGCCGTGCCCTGAGCCAGCGCTTTGCCGCCGGGCTCGCCGAGCTGCGTGGGAAATACCACCGCGAGGTGCCGCTGGCGGTGTTCTACCAGGTGTGGGACAAGCCGCTCTACACCCTGGGCGGGCAGCAGATCGTCAGCGATGCCCTGCGCATCTGCGGCGCCGAGAACGTCTTCGCCGACCAGCGCCTGCCGGCGCCCCAGGTCAGCATCGAATCCATCCTGCAGCGCCAGCCCCGGGTCATCCTCGTCAGCGAACCGGCCCAGGCCGACGCCTGGCGAGCCTGGCCGCAGATCCCCGCGGTCGCCGCCGGCCAGGTGTGGCCAGTGCCCGACCGCGGCCTGGAACGCCCCAGCTTCCAGATGCTCGACGCCACCCGCAAGCTCTGCGAGCGCCTCGCCAGCGCTCGTTGAGCGCCATTAGCCCCTCTGGGGTTAATCCATTCTCTATCTGCGTTAGCTGTTGGCTTGAGCACGGTGCTTCAGGGCATCCAGGAATTTCAGCCACCTCCACCGCATGGGTTTCGCTTCGCTCTACACCATCCTACGAAAGACGCCATCCGCAGCGAGCACCCAGCCTTGCATCGCCTGGCTTCAAAGGGAGCATCAACGCCCCGCCGACATGGCCACCGCCGCCGCTGCGGTGCGGGTTTCTACGCCCAGCTTTACGTAGACGTGCTCCAGATGCTTGTTCACCGTGCGCGGGCTGAGGCCGAGGATGTCGCCGATGTCGCGGTTGGTCTTGCCGCAGGCCACCCAGTGCAGCACCTCCATTTCCCGGCCGGTGAGCTGGAAGCGCGAGGCCAGCGCCTCCTGGGTCTGCTCGTCGTCCAGCGCCGGGCGTGACGCCGGGGCGTTGCGCACGGCCTGCAGGGCGCGGGCGGTGCGCAGGTGAGCGGCGACGCGGGCGAGCACCTCGTCGGGCTTGATCGGCTTGGTCACGTAGTCGATGCCGCCGGCGGCGAAGCCTTCCACCACATGCTCGCTGTCGGTCAGCGCGGTCATGAACAGCACCGGGATGTCCGCCGTCTCGCCGCTGGCTTTGAGCCGCCGGCAGGCCTCGAAGCCGTCCATGCCCGGCATCATCGCATCCAGCAGGATCACGTCCGGCTGGCTGCGCTGGGCGCGCTCCAGGGCGCTGGTGCCGTCCAGCGCCACCAGCACCCTGTAGCCGGCGGCGTCGAGGGCATCGCTGAGCAGGGCGAGGTTGTCCGGGGTGTCGTCGACGATCAGCACCACGGCGCTGTCACGGCTCGAGCTGTGCATGGGCTCCTCCTGTCGGGTCGCGCGCCAGGTCGACGCGGGGGTGGGGCTGCCGGCCGCTTTCAGCAGCGTATTGAATTCGTTGAGCTGAAAGCGCCGCGCGCGTTGTCGCAGGCCGGCGAGGACGGCGGCGCACCCGGGCTCCTCGCGCTCGATGGCATCCAGGCGCTCGAGGATGCCCTTGACGTAGCCCATCTCGCTCAGCTCGCGCAGCGCCTCCAGGGCGGCGGGCGAGGGCCGCGCGCCGTCCGCTTCGGTACCGGGGGCCACGGGCGGACGCTTGAGCCATTCCAGGCCCAGGTGCTCCTTGATCTTCTCCAGCAGGGCCGGGGTGTGCACCGGCTTGGCCAGGTAGTCGTTGCAGCCGGCCGCCACGCTGCGCTCGCGGTCGTCGGCGAAGGCGTTGGCGGAGATGACGATGATCGGCGCCCGCGACTGCACGTTGCGGCGGATCAGGCGGCTGGTCTCCCAGCCGTCCATGTGCGGCATCGACAGGTCCATGAGGATCAGGTCCGGGTGCAGCAGGGCCACCTGGCGCACCGCCTCCTGGCCATCGGCGGCCTGGACGATCTCGAAGCCCAGCGGCTCCAGCATGCCGGCCAGCACCCGGCGGTGCTCGATATGGTCGTCCACCAGCAGCACGCGGCGGCGCGCGCCCTGGTAGCCGATGATGTCGTGCTCGACGTGCACCACCGCCTGGGGCACGCGCACCTCGGACAGGAACAGGCGCACCTGGAACGAGGTGCCCTGGCCCGGCCGGCTGTGCACGCGGATGTCGCCGCCCATCAGCGCGATGAGCATGCGGGTGATGGTCAGGCCGAGTCCGACGCCGTTGTCCTGGCGCAGCGGGTCGCCCCGTTCGAAGGGCTGGAAGATGCGCTCGATCTGGTCCGGCGCGATGCCGATGCCGGTGTCGATGATCTCGAAGGTGGCGGTTTCGCGCAGGTAGCTGACCCGCAGCCGCACCTCGCCGCTCTCGGTGAAGCGCACCGCGTTGCCCAGCAGGTTGATGAGGATCTGGCGGATGCGCTTCTCGTCGCCGCGCACCACCACCGGCAGGCGCCCGCTGGGTTCGTAGCGGAAGGCCAGGCCCTTTTCCTCGGCCTGGGGGGTGAACATATGCTGCAACTGCTGGAGGAATTCGGGGAAGGGGATTTCGCTGGGCTCCAGTTGCAGCTTGCCGGCCTCGATCTTGGCCACGTCCAGTAGCCCGTCGATCAGCGACAGCAGGTGCGAACCGCTGCGGAAGATGGTCGCCAGGGCCTCCTTGTGCGGCTCCGGGGTGAGGCCGTCGCGCTGCAGGATCTGGGTGTAGCCGAGGATGCTGTTGAGCGGCGTGCGCAGCTCGTGGGACAGCCCGGTGACGTAGCGGCTCTTCGCCGCGTTGGCCGCCTCCGAGGCTTCCTTGGCTTTTTGCAATGCCTCGTCGGTCTTGCGGTGGGCCTCGATCTCCTGCATCAGCAGGGTGGTCTGGCGATTGGACTCCTCCAGCGCCACATGGCGGCTTTCGCGGGTCAGGACCACCCACCAGGCGAGCATCGCGGCGAACAGCGAAAGAGTCAGAAAGGCCTTGAGGAAGGCCTGGTAGAGCGTCTGCGCGGCGTCCGCCGGGGCCTGTTCCAGGCCCTGGGAAACCTGGCTGTAGATCAGCGCCAGGGCGCAGAACAACAGGATCACGATCACCGCCAGCACCCCCAGGTAGTGGGCCAGGCGCGTGTGCAGGCGCGGCACCGAGGCGTTGGGCAGCAGCCAGCGCACCAGGTCGTCGAACTGTTCCGAGAGCCGTGCCCGGGGTTTGCAGGCATCGCCGCAGCGGGCGTCCAGCGAGCAGCACAGTGAGCAGATGGGCGCGCCGTAGGCCGGGCAGAAGGCGGTGTCCTCGCGCTCGAAATCATTGCTGCACAGGGTACAGGTGACCTTCTCGCGCAGCGGGTAGAGCAGCGCCGGGTCGCTTTCCCGGGCGATGTAGTAGCGCCCGCCGGTGAACCAGGCCAGCAGCGGCGCCACCGCCATAGCCGAGACCAGCGCCACCATGGGCGAGGCCGCCTGGGCGAGGCTGCCGAGCAGCCCGGCATGGGCCAGCACCGAGAGCAGCGAGGCGATCAGCATGGCGCCGACCCCCACCGGGTTGATGTCGTAGAGGTGCGCGCGCTTGAACTCGATGTGCCGCGGCGACAGGCCCAGCGGCTTGTTGATCACCAGGTCCGCCACCAGGGCGCCGATCCAGGCGATGGCGATGTTGGCGTAGAGTCCCAGCACCTGCTCGATGGCCTCGAACACGCCCAGCTCCATCAGCATCAGCGCGATGGCCACGTTGAACACCAGCCAGACCACGCGGCCGGGGTGGCTGTGGGTGATGCGGGCGAAGAAGTTCGACCAGGCCAGGGAGCCGGCGTAGGCGTTGGTGACGTTGATCTTCACCTGGCTGACGATGACGAACAGCACCATGGCGCCGAGCGCCCATTGCGGCGAGGCGAACACGTAGTTGAAGGCCACCAGGTACATCTGCGTCGGTTCGGCGGCGCGCTCCAGGGGGATCTCGTGCTGCAGGGCGAGGAAGGCGAGGAAGGCGCCGCCGAGCATCTTCAGTGCGCCGGGGATGATCCAGCCGGGGCCGGCCAGGAGCATTGCCGCCCACCAGCGCTTGCGGTTGGCGCGGGTCTTCTGCGGCAGGAAGCGCAGGTAGTCCACCTGCTCGCCGATCTGCGTCACCAGCGCCAGGGCCACGGTGCAGGCGGCGCCGAAGTGCAGCGGGTTGAAGGTGCCGGCCTCGCCGTCGCGCCCGGCGAAGCTGGCCAGGTCGCCGAGCGCCCCGGGGTTCCTGGCGATGACGAAGACGTAGGGCAGCAACAGCAGCAGCAGCCACACCGGCTGGGTCCACATCTGCAGGCGGTTGATCAGGGTGATGCCGAAGGCCACCAGGGGAATGATGATCACCGAGCAGATGACGTAGGCCAGCGCCAGCGGAATGCCGAAGTACAGCTCCAGGGCCAGCGCCATGATCGCCGCCTCCAGGGCGAAGAACAGGAAGGTGAAGCTGGCGTAGATCAGCGAGGTGATGGTGGAGCCGATGTAGCCGAAGCCGGCGCCACGGGTGAGCAGGTCCATGTCCACGCCGTAGCGTGCGGCGTAGTAGCTGATGGGCAGGCCGGTGAGGAAGATCACCAGGCTCACCGCCAGCACCGCCCACAGGGTGTTGGTGAAGCCGTAGCTGATGGCCAGGGCACCGCCTATGGCTTCCAGGGCGAGGAAGGACACGGCGCCGAGGGCGGTGTTGGCGATGCGCAGCTCCGACCATTTGCGGAACGAGCGCGGCGTATAGCGCAGCGCGTAGTCCTCCAGCGTCTCGTCGGCGACCCAGCTGTTGTAGTCGCGGCGGATCTTGGCGATGCGTTGCGTACCGGTCTGTTGCACGGCGGCGCTCCTGGGCGGCGGTGGGCGTGTGCAGCAACTTCCATGCCCCGCCCCGGCCCCGGGTGCGCACCGCTCTGGCACGGCCCTCCCGGGTTGGCTGCGTCATCGCGCGCACGTCCTTGCGCCTGTCTGCGAGCGCAGCATGCCCCAAGCTGGCGCAGCGGCCACTACGTCAGATGACGTATGCCGCTACGTCAATGTGCGTATACCCCCGCCCCCTGGCCGAACGCATCCTTGCCCCGAACCGAGGCCGGTACCCGCAAGGCGAGCCGACCACGCCAACCACAGAGGAGCAGGACCATGGATTCAAGCTTGATGACGGGTGCGAAACGCTTTCTTCCGCGCCGGCTGGCGCTGGGCGCCGCCGCGCTGTCGCTGATGGCCGCAGCGGTATTCGGACAGCTGGCGGTGGCCGCCGACGCCAACACCACCGGCCTGGCGGTGACCGACACCGAAGTGACCGTGGGCCAGCTGCACTCGGCCACCGGCACCATGGCCATCTCCGAGACCGGCTCGATCCAGGCCGAGCGCCTGGCCATCGAGCAGATCAACGCTTCCGGCGGCATCCTCGGCCGGCAGATCAAGATCATCCAGGAAGACGGCGCCTCCGACTGGCCGACCTTCGCCGAGAAGGCCAAGAAGCTGCTGGTGAACGACAAGGTCGCCACCGTCTTCGGCTGCTGGACCTCGGCCTCGCGCAAGGCCGTGCTGCCGGTGTTCGAGAAGGAGAACGGCCTGCTTTACTACCCGACCTTCTACGAGGGCCTGGAGCAGTCGAAGAACGTCATCTACACCGGCCAGGAGGCGACCCAGCAGATCCTCGCGGGCCTGGACTGGGTGGCCAAGGAGAAGGGCGCCAAGACCTTCTACCTGATCGGCTCGGACTACATCTGGCCGCGCACCTCGATGAAGATCGCCCGCAAGCACATCGAGAACGTGCTCGGCGGCAAGGTGGTGGGCGAGGAGTACTACCCGCTGGGCAACACCCAGTTCGGCTCGCTGATCAACAAGGTCAAGCTGAAGAAGCCCGACGTGGTCTTCGCCGCCGTGGTCGGGGGCTCCAACGTCGCCTTCTACAAGCAGATGAAGGCCGCCGGCGTCACCGCCGCCAAGCAGACCCTGCTGACCCTCTCGGTGACCGAGGATGAACTGCTCGGCATCGGCGGCGAGAACATGGCCGGCTTCTACGCCTCCATGAAGTACTTCCAGAGCCTGGACAACCCCAACAACAAGGCCTTCGTCGAAGCCTTCAAGGCCAAGTACGGCAAGGACGCGGTGATCGGCGACGTGACCCAGGCCGCCTACCTCGGCCCGTGGCTGTGGAAGGCCGCCGTGGAGAAGGCCGGCAGCTTCGACGTCGACAAGGTGGTCGCCGCCTCCCCGGGCATCGAGCTGACCACCGCGCCGGAAGGCTACGTGAAGGTCCACGACAACCATCACCTGTGGAGCAAGACCCGCATCGGCGAGGTCCAGGCAGACGGCCAGTTCAAGGTGGTCTACGAGTCCGGCCTGATCGAACCCAATCCCTTCCCCAAGGGGTATCAGTGAGTGGGGAGCGGCAAGCGGCAAGTTTCAAGCTGCAGGAGGCAAGCGAGAAGCGAGAAGCAGCTTGAAGCTTGAAGCCTGAAGTGGGGTCGGGATTTTTCCGACCCCCGTTCCACCCTGAATCCAAACCCCGGCGGGCGGCGAGGCTGTCGCCCGCTTCCGGAGAACCTTATGGAATGGCTATCTGAGTTCGGCGCCATTGCGGCCATGCAGGGCTTCAACGGGCTGTCGGTGTTCTGCGTCCTGCTGCTGATGGCCCTGGGGCTGGCGATCATCTTCGGCCAGATGGGCGTGATCAACATGGCCCACGGCGAGTTCCTCACCATCGGTGCCTACACCACCTACCTGCTGTCGGCGCTGACCACCCACTACGCGCCGGCGATGCAGCCCTATTACTTCTTCTTCGCCATCGTGCTGTCGTTCTTCATCGCCGGGGCCATCGGCTGGCTGGTGGAGTGGGCAATGATCAGCAAGCTCTACCAGCGCCCGCTGGACACCCTGCTGGCCACCTGGGGCCTGTCCCTGGTGATGCAGCAGGCGTTCCGCTCGATCTTCGGCGCGCGCGAGGTCAGCGCCACCCTGCCGGAATGGCTGATGGGCTCGTTCAACCCCACCGAGAGCATCGACATCCCGCGCAACGGCCTGTTCGTCATGGGCCTCACGGTGCTGCTCACCGCCACGATCTTCCTCATGCTCTACCGCTCGCGCTGGGGCCTGCAGGTGCGCGCCACCATGCTCAACCGGGTGATGAGCCGCGCGGTGGGCATCAACACCAAGCGGGTCGACCGCATGACCTTCGCCCTCGGCTGCGGTGTCGCCGGGGTGGCCGGCGCGGCCTTCACCACCATCGGCTCCACCGGGCCGACGGCGGGCTCGCTGTACATCGTCGACACCTTCCTGGTGGTGGTCTTCGGCGGCGCGCAGAGCCTGTTCGGCACCATCGCCTCGGCCTTCACCATCGCCCAGACGCAGTCCATCTCCGAGTTCTTCATGAGCGGCTCGATGGCCAAGGTGCTGACCCTGTCGGCGGTGATCCTGATCCTGATGCTGCGCCCCCAGGGGCTCTTCTCCATCAAAGTCCGTAAATGAGGGGCGGCAGATGAACGCAATCGACAACGTCCTCGGCGGGCGGCAGGGCACCATCGGCCTGCTGATCCTCGCCGCACTTATCCTCGTGGTGTTCCCGCTGGCGCTGGACGCCTTCCGCCTGAGCATGGTCGGCAAGTACCTCACCTACGCCTTCGTCGCCGTCGGCCTGGTGCTGTGTTGGGGCTACGGCGGCATCCTCAGCCTCGGCCAGGGGGTGTTCTTCGGCCTCGGTGGCTACTGCATGGCGATGTTCCTCAAGCTGGAAGCATCGGACCCGGAGAGCACCAGGATCCAGTCCACCCCCGGCATCCCGGACTTCATGGACTGGAACCAGCTCACCGAGCTGCCGCTGCTCTGGCAGCCCTTCCACAGCTTCGGCTTCACCCTCGTCGCGGTGCTGGCGGTGCCCATGCTGCTGGCGGCGGTGATCGGCCTGGCGATGTTCAAGCGGCGGGTCGGGGATGTGTACTTCTCCATCGTCACCCAGGCCATCGCCATGATCCTCACGGTGCTGATCATCGGCCAGCAGGGGCTCACGGGCGGGGTCAACGGCATCACCGACCTGAAGACCCTGATGGGCTGGGACATCCGCACCGACGGCGCCAAGCTCATCCTCTACTTCGTCAGCGCCTTCCTGCTGCTGGGTTGCATCGTCATCGGCAAGTTCATCCTCGCCTCCAAGCTCGGCCGCCTGCTCATGGCCATGCGCGACAAGGAGGAACGGGTGCGCTTCTCCGGCTACGACGTGGCCAGCTTCAAGATCTTCGTGTTCTGCGTGGCCGCCGGCTTCTCGGCCATAGGCGGGGCCATGTTCGCCCTGCAGGTGGGCTTCATGTCGCCGAGCTTCGTCGGCATCGTGCCGTCCATCGAAATGGTCATCTTCGCCGCCGTCGGCGGGCGCATGTCGCTGCTCGGCGCGGTGTATGGCGCGCTGCTGGTGAACTACGGCAAGACCTACTTCTCCGAGAGCTTCCCCGAGCTGTGGCTGTACCTGATGGGCGGCCTGTTCATCGCCGTGGTCATGTACTTCCCCAACGGCCTCGCCGGGCTCTGGCAGAGCCACGGCCGCCCGCGCCTGGAGCGCCTGCTGGCCACCCGCGCCAAGGCACCCGCCGCACCTGTGGCGACGCCCGCCGCGAGCCCGAGCCCGGCCCCGAGCACCCCCCGTGAACTGGAGCGCACACCATGAGCCCGAGCGGATTCGAAAGCCCGAAACCGGTGCTGGCCATCGAGGGCCTGACGGTGTCCTTCGACGGCTTCAAGGCAGTCAACGACCTCAACCTCTACCTGGACCGCAACGAGGTGCGGGTGGTGATCGGCCCCAACGGCGCCGGCAAGACCACGGTGCTCGACCTGATCTGCGGCAAGACCCGCGCCACCGCCGGCAGCATCCAGTTCGACGGCCGCGAGCTGACCCGCATGCGCGAGTACGACATCGTCCGCGCCGGCGTCGGGCGCAAGTTCCAGAACCCCTCCATCTACGAAAACCTCACGGTGTTCGAGAACCTGGAGATGTCCTACCCGGCCGGGCGCAAGGTGCTCGGTGCGCTGTTCTTCAAGCGCAGTGCCGAGGTCATCGCCCGGGTCGAGGCGGTGGCCGGGGAAATCTTCCTCAGCGAGCACCTGCACCGCCAGGCCGACCTGCTCTCCCACGGCCAGAAGCAGTGGCTGGAGATCGGCATGCTGCTGATGCAGGACCCGGAGCTGCTGATGCTCGACGAGCCGGTGGCGGGCATGAGCGTCAGCGAGCGCGCGCAGACCGCCGAGCTGCTCAAGCGCATCAGCCAGGGGCGTTCGGTGCTGGTCATCGAGCACGACATGGAGTTCGTCAAGAGCATCGCCCACAAGGTCACCGTGCTGCACCAGGGCAAGGTCCTGGCAGAAGGCAGCATGGAGGCGGTGCAGAGCAACCCGAAGGTGATCGAGGTGTACCTGGGGCATTGAGCCCCGGGCCTCGCCCTCAATCAGGAGTCCAGCATGTTCCAGATCAGCAAGCTCACCTCGGGCTACGGCCAGAGCCAGATCCTCCACGACCTCGACCTGGACGTGGCCAGGCAGGAAATCGTCGCCGTCATGGGGCGCAACGGCATGGGCAAGACCACCCTGTTCAAGAGCCTGATGGGCATCCTCCCGCAATGGGGCGGCGAGGTGCGCGTCGACGGCCGGGATATCTCCGCCCTGGAGACCCACCAGCGCGTCGAGCGCGGCATCGCCTACGTGCCCCAGGGGCGGATGATCTTCTCCCACATGACGGTGCTGGAGAACATCCAGACCGGCCTGCCGGCCTCGGCCAACGGCCAGGTTCCGGACGATCTCTACGCGCTGTTCCCGGTGCTCCATGACATGCGCTCGCGCAAGGGCGGCAACCTCTCCGGCGGCCAGCAGCAACAGCTGGCCATCGCCCGCGCCCTGGCCACCAACCCCAAGGTGCTGTTGCTGGACGAACCCACCGAGGGCATCCAGCCGTCGATCATCAAGGACATCGCCCGCAGCCTGAAGGAGATCCGCACCCTGCGCGACCTGACCATCGTCGTCTCCGAGCAGGTGCTGTCCTTCACCCTGGAGATCGCCGACCGCTTCCTGGTGATCGAGAAGGGCCGCTTCGTGATCGAGGAGACCCGCGACCGGGTCGACGAGGCCACCATCAGCCGCTACCTGTCGGTGTAGCCCGCAGCCGGGCCGCGGCCCGGAATCCCCGCCAAGCCGTCCCCGTGCCCGCGCACGGGCGACGGCTTTCGCGCGCCCGCCCGGCCGCTTCCCACCTACGTAATTCGACGTATTCCCGATCCCGGCCAGGCGGCCAAGACTAGCTCCCAGCGCGGCCCAGACCGCCCGTCCAACACTTGGTCCCAAGGAGCACCGTCATGACCGAAACGCTGATCAAGGTCGACCTCAACCAGGCCGCCACCGAGAACGAACAGATCCACAACCGCTGGCACCCCGACATTCCCATGGCCTGCTGGGTCAACCCGGGGGATGACTTCATCCTCGAGACCTACGACTGGACCGCCGGCGCGATCAAGAACAACGACGACGCCTCGGACGTGCGCGACGTCGACCTCTCCACCGTGCACTACCTCTCCGGCCCGGTGGGGGTGAAGGGCGCCGAGCCGGGCGACCTGCTGGTGGTGGACCTGCTGGACATCGGCGCCAAGCCGGATTCCCTGTGGGGTTTCAACGGCTTCTTCTCGCGGCAGAACGGCGGCGGCTTCCTCACCGACCACTTCCCCATGGCGCAGAAGGCCATCTGGGATTTCCACGGCCTGTTCACCAGCTCCCGGCACATCCCCGGCGTGCAGTTCGCCGGGCTGATCCACCCCGGGTTGATCGGCTGCCTGCCGGACCACAAGATGCTCGCCGACTGGAACAGCCGCGAGCAGGCGCTGATCGACACCAACCCGACCCGCGTGCCGCCCCTGGCCAACCCGCCGATGGCGCCCACCGCGCACATGGGCAAGCTGCGCGGCGAGGCCCGCGACAAGGCGGCCATGACCGGCGCGCGCACCGTGCCGCCGCGCGAGCATGGCGGCAACTGCGACATCAAGGACCTGTCCCGCGGCTCGAAGATCTTCTTCCCGGTCTACGTCGACGGCGCCGGCCTCTCGGTGGGCGACCTGCACTTCAGCCAGGGCGACGGCGAGATCACCTTCTGCGGCGCCATCGAAATGGCCGGCTGGGTGCACATGAAGGTCGAGCTGATCAAGGGCGGCATGGCCAAGTACGGCATCAAGAACCCGGTGTTCAAGCCCAGCCCCATCGTGCCCAACTACAAGAACTACCTGATCTTCGAAGGCATCTCGGTGGACGAGTCCGGCAAGCAGCACTACCTGGACGTCAACATCGCCTACAAGCAGGCCTGCCTCAACGCCATCAACTACCTGACCAAGTTCGGCTACTCGCCGGCCCAGGGCTACGCGCTGCTAGGTTCGGCGCCTGTGCAGGGGCACATCAGCGGGGTGGTGGACATCCCCAACGCCTGCGCCACGCTGTGGCTGCCGACGGAAATCTTCGACTTCGACATCAACCCCAACGCCTCCGGCCCGACCCGCTTCCTCGACGGCAGCGTCGACCTGCCCATCGCGCCGGACAAGTGAGTTCACCGCCCCGCGGGAGGTTGCTCTGGACGGCGTACCTCCCGGCGGGGCGGCGGACATCCAGTGAAGACGAGGAGCCCTGCATGCCCATCTACGAATACGACTGCGCCACCTGCGGCGACTTCACCGCCCTGCGCCCCATGGCCGAGCGCGAAGCCCCCTGCCCATGCCCGGCCTGTGGTGGCAGCGCGCCGCGGGTGATTCTCTCCGCGCCCGGGCTGGCCACCCTGGCCGGCAGCCAGCGCCGCGCCATCGCCGCCAACGAGCGCAGCGCCAACGCGCCGCAGACGGTCGAGGAGTACCGCGAGAACCGCAAGCACCCGAAAGGCTGCGGCTGCTGCACGCCGAACAAACCCCTGGCACCCACCAAGGCCAACCCCCACGCGCTGAAGACCAAGCCCAGCGCGCGGCCCTGGATGATCAGCCACTGAACGGAAGGAGAACCCCATGCGTCACGGTGATATTTCCAGCAGCCCGGATACCGTCGGCGTCGCCGTCGTCAACTACAAGATGCCGCGCCTGCACAGCAAGGCCGAGGTGCTCGACAATGCCCGGCGCATCGCCGAGATGATCAAGGGCATGAAGCTCGGCCTGCCGGGCATGGACCTGGTGGTGTTCCCCGAGTACAGCACCATGGGGATCATGTACGACCACGACGAGATGATGGCCACCGCCGCCAGCATCCCCGGCGAGGAAACGGCGATCTTCTCCGCCGCCTGCCGCGAGGCCGGGACCTGGGGCATCTTCTCCCTCACCGGCGAGCGCCACGAGGAGCACCCGCACAAGGCGCCCTACAACACCCTGGTGCTGATCGACGACCGCGGCGAGATCGTGCAGAAGTACCGCAAGTGCATCCCCTGGTGCCCCATCGAGGGCTGGTACCCCGGCGACCGCACCTACGTCAGCGAAGGGCCCAAGGGCCTGAAGATCAGCCTGATCATCTGTGACGACGGCAACTACCCCGAAATCTGGCGCGACTGCGCGATGAAGGGCGCCGAGCTGATCGTGCGTTGCCAGGGCTACATGTACCCGGCCAAGGAGCAGCAGGTGCTGATGGCCAAGACCATGGCCTGGGCCAACAACTGCTACGTGGCGGTGGCCAACGCCGCCGGCTTCGATGGCGTCTACAGCTACTTCGGCCACTCGGCGATCATCGGTTTCGACGGCCGCACCCTGGGTGAATGCGGCGAGGAGGAGATGGGCATCCAGTACGCCCAGCTGTCGGTCTCGCAGATCCGCGACGCGCGGGCCAACGACCAGTCGCAGAACCACCTGTTCAAGCTGCTGCACCGGGGCTACACCGGCGTCTACAACTCCGGCGATGGCGACCGTGGCGTGGCCGATTGCCCCTTCGAGTTCTACCGCACCTGGGTGCTGGACGCGGAGAAGGCCCGGGACGATGTGGAAAAGCTCACCCGCAGCACCATCGGCGTGGCCGACTGCCCGGTGGGCGAGCTGCCCCATGGTGGGCGCGAGCAGGTCGCGGGCTAGCGCGACGGCGCTCCGTGAACGGGGCGGCCCGCCGCCCGTGATGCCCTGAACCGAGGAGCCGGGATGCCCTTCGTCAACGACCTGATCGAGCACAACCGCGAGCACCTGGGGCGCGGCGAGGTGCCGGCGGCGCGCGTGCAGTCGCGCTTTCTCTTCGAGCCCGACACCGTCATGGCCCTGCTGCGCACCCGCATCGTCGGCCAGGACGCCGCGCTGGAGGCGGTGGAGGCCCTGCTCAAGGTGGTCAAGGCGGACATCGGCGACCGCGAGCGGCCCCTGGCGGTGAACCTGTTCATGGGCCCCACCGGCGTCGGCAAGACCGAGCTGGTGCGCCTGCTGGCGCTGGCCCTCCATGGCCGCGCCGACGCCTTCTGCCGCATCGACATGCAGACCCTGGCCCAGGAACACTACGTCGCTGCGCTCACCGGTGCGCCGCCGGGCTACGTGGGCAGCAAGGAGGGCGCCACGCTGTTCGACGCCGAGGCCATCCAGGGCAGCTTCGGCCGCCCCGGCATCGTGCTCTTCGACGAACTGGAGAAAGCCGGCAAGGAGGTGGTGCGCAGCCTGCTCGGGGTGCTGGAGAACGGCCAGCTGACCTTGAGCGCCGGCAGCCGCCGCATCGACTTCCGCAACAGCCTGATCTTCCTCACCAGCAATATCGGCGCCCAGGAGGCCTGGCAGTTCCGTGAGCGCTATTCGCGTGGCTGGCGGCGCCTGTTCGGGGTCTCCCCACGCAATGAGGCGCGGGTGCTGGAGGCGGCCTTGCACCGCCACTTCGACCCGGAGTTCCTCAACCGGCTGGACCGCGTCGTCTGCTTCGAGCGCATCGGCGAGGACCACCTGGAGGCCTTGCTCGACATCGAACTGGCGCGCCTCAACCAGCGCCTGGCACGCCAGGGGCGCACGCTGGTGCTGCAAGAGGGCGCACGCGAGCTGCTCTGCCTCGGCCATGACCCGCGCTACGGCGCCCGTGACCTGGGGCGGCGCGTGCGGGTGCTGCTGGAGCCGGCGCTGGCCGAGTGCCTGCTGGCGTCCCCCGGCGCGACCCGCCTGGTGGCGGGCTGCTGCGAGGGCGGCCTGCGGGTGAGCGCGGGCGAGGCAACCTGACTAGAACTGCGGCGACCACTTGAGGGTCATCACCACCTTGCGGCCCTCTTCCTGGAAGCCGGTGTTCTCCTCGATGGTCGGGTCGGGGATGTCCACGTCGTTGTCGACGTAAGGGACGCCGTCGCCGAAGGGGTTGGAGGAGAAGCTGGAGCCGCTGCCGTAGTACTTCTGCGAGTACTGCTTGTTGGCGATGTTCTCCACCCGCGTCTCCACCTTCAGGCCCTTGAGGAAGCCCCAGCCGGCGCGGATGTCGATGCGCCCGTAGCCCGGTGATTTCTGGGTATTGGCGGCGTCCACGTAGCGGCTGGAGACGCCCAGCCAACTGAAGCCGAAGCTGTAGTCGCCGAACTGCTTGTCCACGTCCAGGGCCAGGTTGCGCCGCGAGCGGCCAGGCAGGGTGTGGCCGGTGTCGCGGTCGCGCGGGTCGACCAGGCCCAGGTTGAGGCGGGTGGTCCAGCCCATGAAGTCTCGTGAGGCGCTGAGGTCCAGGCCGTTGATGCGGGCCTTGCCGACGTTGCGCATCTCGTGGACGAAGACGGGGTCGAACTCCATCACGTCGGTGATCAGGTCTTCCACATCGGTGCGGTAGACGCCGAAGCTCCAGTCGGTGTCGTAGTGCGCGCCGCGCAGTTGGGCTTCCCAGGTCTTCGAGTGCTCGGGTTCGAGCTTGGGGTTGCCGTTGGGGAAGAATATGTCCGGCACATAGAGCTCGGTGAAGGTGGGCACGCGGAAGCCTTCGGCGTAGCTCAGCACCAGTTGGGTGTTCAGCGGCAGGTCGAAGTCCAGGGCGGCGTTGAGGCTGTCTTCGCTGCCGTACTGCTCGTTCTTGTCGTGGCGCCAGCCCAGCTCGGTGCCGAAGGGCGCGGCGCGGAAGCGATGCTGGGCGAACCAGGCCTGGTTGCGGCGTTCGGTTTCCTCGAAGGGCACGTTGGCGCGCAGGCGTTCCTCGTACCATTCGGCGCCCAGCAGCACCTGCTGGTGCTCGTCCAGGCGCAGGGTGTTCTGCCACTCCAGCGAGTCGCGGTAGGTGGCGTATTCCTCCAGTGACGTGATGAAGTTGTAGACGGTGTCGAGGTGGCTCTTTTCCTCGGCGTGGCCGGCCTGCAGGCGGCTGGTCCAGCGCGGGTCGAACTCCGCTTCGAGGTAGGCGGAGGTGCTGCTCAGGGTGAACTCGTCTGTGGGCTGGCCGGGGAACCAGACGGAGTCGCCGTCCATGTCGCTCTTGCCGCGCTGGTCGAGCAGGTTGAGGCCGGTGCGCCACTGCTCGGTGAGGCGGTGCTCCAGGCTGATGCTCAGGCCGCGGTTGCGGTAGGTGTCGTCGTCGGTGTTGGCGCCGTCGATGTCGTCGCTGCGATCCATGCGCAGTTCTTCCAGGCTGGCGTTGAGGTCGAAGCGGGTGCGTTCGTCACCGCCGGAAAGCCCCACGCTGTTATCGTTGGTGTCGCTGTCGCCGAGGCTGAAGTCGAAGCGCGGCTCCAGGCCAGCGCCCTCTCCACGGCGGGTGAAGATCTGGATGACCCCGCCCATGGCGCCCGAGCCGTAGAGGCTGGAGCGCCCGCCCCGGGTGACTTCGACCCGCTCGATCTGCTCCATGCCCAGGTATTGCAGGCGTGGCAGGCCGTCCACCAGCGAGCCGATGCGCACGCCGTCGATCAGCACCAGCGTCTGGTTGGCGTTGCTGCCGCGCAGGTAGAGGTTGGCCGAGCTGCCGCGCCCGCCGCTCTGCTCGACCGACATGCCCGGCACGCGGGCGAGCAGGTCCGGCACGCTCTTGGCCTTGAGCCGGGCGATGTCCTTGCGGGTGAAGATGCTGGTGGCGGCGGTGGCCTGGGAACGGGGCTCCAGCGCGTTGCCCGAAGTGGCCACCACATAGGGGCTCTTCAGCGCGTCGAGGCTGTCCAGGGGGATTTCTTCGGCTGCTGCGAGGCAGGGGGCCATGGCGATGGCCAGGGCCAGACGGGAACGCATAATCGATGACTCCTCAAAAGATCCATGACTTTCGAGAAGGGCGGGACAAGAACGACTGCGCGACCGGTGATCGCCTGTGCTTGACGGTGCAGCCCCTCCGCAACACACGTCGTACGACGAGAACCGTTTCCACGTGCCGCCCCGCACCGCGCCGACGACTCTCTGGTCGTTCGACGACATCCTGCACGTGAGGCCGGGAGCCGGAACCGCCTGTTGCGGGCTCCCCGTGGCGGGCTGGGCTGGTCGCTCTGCGGCGGCCTGGCTCCGGGCCCGGGTGTCTCGGGTGAACAAGCGCCGCGCCCGCTGGCACGGCGATCAGTAAAGGGCAGTCTAGCCGGCGCTGCGCTCCAGCAAGGCCAGGCGTTCGCGGATCGAGGCTTCGATGCCGCTGGCGTCCAGGCCGCACTCGGCGAGCATCTGTGCCGGTTTGGCATGCTCTACGTAGTAGTCCGGCAGCCCCAGGTGCAGCACGGGCAGCAGGATGTTTTCACGGGCGAGGAACTCGCTCACCGCCGAGCCGGCACCCCCCATGATGCTGTTTTCCTCGACCGTCACCAGCAGTTGGTGGCTGCCGGCCAGTTCACGCACCAGGGCCTCGTCCAGCGGCTTGACGAAGCGCATGTCGACCACGGTGGCGCCCAGCGTTTCGCCCACCTGCAGGGCTTCGGCCAGTTGCACGCCAAAGGCGAGGATGGCGACGCGGGCACCCTGGCGGCGAACCACGGCCTTGCCGATCTCCACTGGCACCAGCTCCTTGTCGATGCTGGCGTTGGGGCCGCTGCCGCGCGGGTAGCGCACCGCTGCCGGGCCGGGGAACAGGTGGCCGGTGGTCAGCAGCAGGCGCAGTTCGTTCTCGTCGCTTGGGGTCATCACCAGCATGCCGGGGATGCAGCGCAGGTAGGAGAGGTCGAAGCTGCCCGCATGGGTGGGGCCGTCTTCGCCCACCAGGCCGGCGCGGTCGATGGCGAACAGCACGTCGAGGTTCTGCACCGCGACGTCGTGGATCAGCTGGTCGTAGCCGCGCTGGAGGAAGGTCGAGTAGATCGCCACCACCGGCTTGGCGCCGTCGCAGGCCATGCCGGCCGCCAGGGTCACGGCGTGCTGTTCGGCGATGGCGACATCGAAGTAGCGATCGGGGAAGCGCTCGCTGAAGGCCACCAGGTCGGAACCTTCCTTCATCGCGGGGGTGATGCCCACCAGGCGCGGGTCCTGCGACGCCATGTCGCAAAGCCACTGGCCGAAGACGCTGGAGTACTTGGGCCCGGACGCCTTCTTCGGCGCTGCCGGGGCGTTGATCGGCTCCAGCTTGGTGATGGCGTGGTAGCCGATGGGGTCGACTTCCGCCGGGGCGAAACCCTTGCCCTTCTTGGTCACCACGTGGAGGAACTGCGGGCCCTTGAGGTCACGCATATTGCGCAGGGTGGCGACCAGGGTGGGCAGGTCGTGGCCGTCGATGGGGCCGATGTAGTTCCAGCCGAGTTCTTCGAACAGGGTGCCGGGGACCAGCATGCCCTTGGCGTATTCCTCGGTGCGACGGGCGATCTCCCAGGCGCCGGGCAGGCGCGAGAGCACCTTCTTGCTGCCTTCGCGCATGCTTGCGTAGGTGCGGCTGGAGAGGATCTTGGCCAGGTAGTTGGACAGGCCACCGACGTTGCGCGAGATCGACATGTCGTTGTCGTTGAGGATCACCAGCATGTCGGCCTGCACGTCGGAGGCGTGGTTCAGTGCCTCGAAGGCCATGCCGGCGGTCAGCGCGCCGTCGCCGATCACCGCGATGGACTTGCGCTCCGAGCCCTGCATGCGGGCGGCGATGGCCATGCCCAGTGCAGCGCTTATGGAGGTGCTGGAGTGGCCGACGCCAAAGGTGTCGTACTCGCTCTCGGCGCGGCGGGGGAAGGCGGCGACGCCGTCCTTCTGGCGCAGGCTGCCCATCTGCTCGCGGCGTCCGGTGAGGATCTTGTGCGGGTAGGCCTGGTGGCCCACGTCCCACACCAGTCGGTCGTCGGGCGTATCGAAGACGTAGTGCAGGGCGATGGTCAGTTCGACCACGCCGAGCCCGGCGCCGAAGTGCCCGCCGGTCTGGCCAACGGTATAGAGCAGGTACTGGCGCAGTTCGTCGGCCAGGGTTTCCAGCTCCGCTTCACCCAGCCGGCGCAGCTCGTCCGGCGTCGCCGCGCGGTCGAGCAGGGGCGTGAGCGGGCGCTCGCGGGGGATCTCATGGAACGTCGTGGGCATCAGGCTAGTCGTTATGGGTGCAAAAAGATGCGGCAGTTTACCTGATGCCGCTTTGCCTGCCCAAGACATGGTGTCGGATGCCGTCGCGGCCCGGCAGGGTCACCCACCAGAAGGCCAGCGCCAGCAGGCTGAGAGCCGCGCCGAGCAGGCACACGGCGGCCCAGCCGGCCCAGGCATAGAGCTGCGTGGCGGCGAAAGCGCCCAGGGCACTGCCGGCGGCATAGAACAGCATGTAGAGGCTGATCAGCCGGCTGTGGGCGGGGTTGCCGCTGCTCAGTACCAGGCTCTGGTTGAGCACGTGCAGGGCCTGGCCGGCGGCGTCCAGCAGGAGGATGCCCAGCAGCAGCGCCCACAGCGATTGCCCGGTGAAGGCCAGCGGCAGCCAGGCCAGGGTCATCACCAGCAGCGCCAGGCCACTGGCCTTCTGCGCCTGGCCCCGGTCGGCCCAGGTGCCGGCTCGCGTCGCTGCCAGCGCTCCGGCTGCGCCGACCAGGCCGAAGGCACCGATGGCGCTGTGGCTCAGCGCCAGGGGCGGTTCGCTGAGGGGCATCACCAGCGCCGCCCAGAACAGGTTGAACACGCAGAACAGCAGCAGCGCGAGCACGCCGCGCACCTGCAGCACGCGGTCCTCGCGCAGCAGGCTGAACATCGACCCGAGCAACGCCGGGTAGCGCATCCGCGAGTGGGGCCGGGTCTCCGGCAGGCGCCACCAGAGCAGGGGCAGCAGCACCGTCATCAACCCGGCCGAGAGCAGGTAGACCGCGCGCCAGCCGCCCAGGTCGGCCATCAGCCCCGCCAGGCTGCGGGCCAGCAACAGGCCCACCACCACGCCGCCCTGGGCGGCCCCCACCACCCGGCCGCGCTCCCCGTCACTGGCCAGGCTGGCGGCGAAGGCCAGCAGGCCCTGGGTCATCGCGGTGCCCAGCAGGCCCAGGCCGAGCATGCCCAGCAGCACCAGGGCCGGCTGGCGGGCGAGGGCGACCAGCAGCAGCGAGCCCACCAGCAGGAGTAGTTGCCCAGCCATCAGCCGGCGCCGTTCCAGCAGGTCCCCCAGGGGCACCAGCACCAGCAGGGCCAGGGCGCTGCCCGCCTGGGTGAGGGTGATCACCCCGCCGACAGCGGCACGGCCGATGCCCAGGTCAGCGGCGATCGCATCCAGCAGCGGGTGGGCGTAATAGACGTTGGCGACGCTCAGGCCGCAGGCCACGGCCAGCAGCCAGACCAGTGCCGGCGACATCGGGGAAAGAGTGGGCATGCCGAAAGTCCTTGTTGTGGTTTCAAAATGAAACCATTTGAAGGCTATCGATACAGGTTTTAAACTGCAACCACTTTTCGCGAGCTGGAGGTGGTGCATGAAAGACCCGCAAGCCGAGGAGCACTGCCCGGTGGCCCGGGCGCTGGACGTGATCGGGGACCGCTGGTCGCTGATGATCGTGCGCGACCTGTTCGACGGCCTGCAGCGCTTCGGCGAACTGCAGAAAAGCCTCGGCGTGGCCAAGAACATCCTCAGCGACCGCCTGCGCAAGCTGGTGGTCGAAGGTGTCCTTCGTGTGGAGCCGGCCGCCGACGGCAGCGCCTACCAGGCCTATGCGCTCACGCCCCGGGGCCATGACCTGTTCACCCTGGTCGTCAGCCTGCGCCAGTGGGGCGAAGCCCACTGCTTCGCCCCTGGCGAGGTGCATTCCGAACTGCTCGACACCGCCGACCAGCCCCTGGCGCGGCTGGAAGTCCGCGACGCCAATGGCCGCCCCATCAGCGCCGCCGACACCCGCGTGCGCAAGGTCGACGTCGCGGCGGGTTGACCGAGCAGCAGGACGTGGGAATTCATTCGCGATCGGGGGCAGCACCGGCGCCACGTCTGTGCATTGCAACGATAGGTTTCGCTTCGCTCTACACCATCCTACGGGGTCGGTTCACGGGCTTGGCATCGGAGCCGATCCATACCCCTCGTAGAAGGGGGCGGGCGGCGCTCCGCGAGATTCGTAGGATGGGTAGAGCCGTGCGAAACCCATGCTGGGGGGCGGCACCCTGCCCGGGTGTTTCAGAGCCCTCGGTAACGCGGCACCTTGTCCCACTGCATCCACAGCTCACCTTGCCAATCCAGCAGCACCAGCCGGCGGGATTGCCAGTCCAGCATCACGCGCCGTGGCTGGTGACGGCAGCCCGTGTACTGGTCGCGCAGGGTGGGGACCACGTCGCGGGCGAGCCACTCTTCCAGGTGCTGCAACTCGGGGTGGCCGAAGCGGATCATGGCCTGGTAGAGGCCGCCTTCACTGACGAGATGGACCTCTTCCTCGCTGCCGGTGGCATAGGTGAAACGGGCGCTGCGGATCTGGTAGGGGCGCAGGCGGCGGTGCAGCGCCTGGGGGTGGTGCAGTCCCAGCAGGCGGGCGAAATCGTAGGCGCAGAACCAGGGCTGGTCGTCGATCATCACACCGCGCAACGGGCGGTTGTGGCGGTAGAAAAAGATCGGGGTGTAAGCGTCGTGCATGGCGTTACTCCGTTTGCCTGTCCATGCCTCCGTCATCGTCGTCATTCGATGGGTGGAGGATCGCGTGGGGTTGACGAACCGGGCAAACGGAGCCGGCAGACCGCAAGGGTCTCCCCACGCGATCCGCCATTAGATGATGCAGTCCTGAAAACTGCATGCGAGCCGGTTCCCGCTGGAAACGTACGCCGTTTCCCGCAAGCCCCGTAGGCGGCATCGCGCCGTTAGCTTCAGGTCGTCAAACCCGGCCGCGGATTGACCGCGACCGGGCGAACTTAGGGAGTGGGCTGGAGGCGAACAAGGGGTTGCGGCGGGTTTGGGAAATTTCCCTGCGATGAGCGGGCATTTGATGGGTTTCGCTGCGCTCTACGCCATCCTACGACCCCGCCACTGTCCACAGTTTCTGTGGAACAGCC
The DNA here is from genome assembly GCF_026072635.1 of Pseudomonas solani. Lineage (NCBI taxonomy): Bacteria > Pseudomonadati > Pseudomonadota > Gammaproteobacteria > Pseudomonadales > Pseudomonadaceae > Pseudomonas > Pseudomonas solani. The sequence goes on from NZ_AP023081.1 coordinate 3,082,869, forward strand.
TGTGGATATCTTCTGGGTGGATCGCTGCGGAGCGGGCGGGGCGGTAGTTCTGCGTGGTCGCTCGAATTTTCGTCAAGCCTGGCTGGCGTGCTGCTGGGCGAAGTCGATGATGGCCTGGATGGCTGCCCGCGCCTGGGGGCTGTTGTGCCAGCAGGTGGAGCCCATCATCCGGGAAATCTGCAGGGTCAGGTCGACGGCTTCGCAGTGGGCCAGTTGCTCCAGGGTGTGCAAGCCGATCTGTTCCAGGCGGCCGACCACGGTCGGGCCCACGCCTTTGAGAGCGACCAGTTGGGCGCGGGTTTCCGGGGTGAACCCCTGTAGTGAGGTCATGGCACTTCCTTCACGTCATTCCGTCGCAGTCGTTGCGGCGGGCTCTTCCATCTCGGCCATGCGCTGGCGCAGTGCGGCGAGGTCGCGGGTGGGGATGACGAAGGTGTAGGCCCAGATATCGCCCAGGCGCTGGGCGTTGCTGGACCAGATGACGGCGATGGCGGCCGGCAGCGAGCCGAGGATGAAGGGGTTGGTTTCCACCAGGCGGAAGGCGCTGCGGACCAGCACCTGCATCAGTTGCGGCGGCTCGCCGTTGGGGGCGATGACCCGGATCCGGCAGATCCATTTCCCTGGGGTGAAGCCACGCAGCAGCCACTCGCACAGCGGGAAGTACAGGAGCACCGGCAGCACGATCGCGAGCACGTGACGTGTCTGTTCGTAGAGGAGAGCGACCAGGCTGATGATCAGTGCCTTGTCGATGATGAAGGCGAGGCTGCGCAGAGCGAGCATGCGTGTGCGGGAAACGTCCATGTTGCTTGGAACCAGTGGTGAAAAGGGGCGGGCAGGATAAACCAATCCCGCTGGAGCGGTGGGGCGTGTGTCACGAGGGTGGCCTGGATTTCCCGGGCTGAAGCCCGGGCTACCAAAACACTGCCCACAATTTCTGTGGGGCAAGCTGTGGATAAGTTTTGGATGGATGGCTGTGGAGCCTGCCGCCTGGGAGGTTCAGGCGGCTGGTGGTTTTTCCGCCACTACTGGTATTCGCGGCACCAGGTTTCGCCGTACTCGGCCAGCATGGCCTGTTCCAGCACCTTGGCGTCGGCGGCTTCGGCGAAGCGGAACAGCACCCAGGCAAGGCTGCGCACGAGCTGGTCGCGGGTCTTGTAGTTGGGGATGTCGTGCATGGTGTCGGTGGCGTGCTTGAGCCAGGCGAACAGCTCGCGCTGTTCGGCCTCGTCGGCGCCGAGCAGGTAGATGAAGAGCATGCCGACCAGGGGCAGGCTGAGGTCGAAGTTGTCGCGGTCGAAGGTCAGGCGGGCGAAGGGCACGGTGCGCAGTACGCGGGCGATCTCGCCGTGCAGCCAGGCGTCGCCGGCGAATTCGTCCTTGAGCTTCTGCTTTTTCGCCAGCATGCCGGGCTGGTGGGCGAAGCGGCCGACCTGGGCCAGCAGCGCGAGGCGGCGGGCATGGGCGTCGAGGGTCATCTCGCCGTCGAATAGCAGGACCATTTCCCAGCGATTGAGGCGGCAGCGGGGGTAGCCGTGCTCGGCCAGCACCCCGGCGGCGTCCTTCGCCGCGCGGAAGAGCAATTGCAGGTGGTGTTCGCTGGCGGCGGGCGGCGTGCCGCCGTTGAGCAGCAGGTGGTAGTAGAAGGCCTGCAGGGTGGCGTCATCGAGCTCCTTCGGCGGCTTCTTCACCAGCGGGGTGATGCTGGGGTGGTGGCTGCAGTAGTAGCTGTTGGAGCTGTTGGACTCGGCGAAGTCGGCTTCGCCGGAAGCGATGAACTGCTGGATGATTTCCGTCTTGCTGGACATGGGCGTTCCCTGGTTGGCGGCGCCAGGGAGCATAGAAGGGCGGGGGAGATTTTTCCGTGCGGCGGGTGGCGTTCCCAAGGGGCAAGGCATCGCCCCGCAGGCCGCCGATGGGCGCGGCCGACAAGCGCGACGCCACGCTGATCGGTTGCCCGCTCAGCCGTACCGACGCCCTGGGTGCATGCCCACCCGGGGCAGAACTGCCGTTCGGCCTTCCTGGCTGCTGGGGGACGGTGCTGCTGGACAGGGGCGACCCTGCTGTCGGGCTTCGCCGAGCCCCGTCCAACCTACGCTTGATTGGCCAACTGGCGCTGTGCCCTCTCCAGTGCATCGAGAAAGCCTGCCAGGGCGGCCTTGGGGGCCTGGCCCTGGCGGGTGATGCAGTGGAAGGCCGAGCGATAGGCCAGTTGCCCGGGCAGTAACGCACGCAGTTGGTTTCGGTCCACCCAGTGAGCGGCGTAGTGCGTGGGCAGGTAGCCCAGGTAGGTGCCGGAGAAAATCAGGGTGGCGATGGCTTCCATCGCGTAGGCGCTGACCGTTTGGGTGAAGTGCAGGCCGTGGGGCCGCTGGTTTTCCGTCAGGTAGCCACGGCCTACGTACTCCGCCGCGCAAATGTCCGCCAGGCTCAGGTCCGCTTCGGCGCGGTGGAACAGGGGATGGCCGGCGGAGCAGTAGAGGTTCTGCTCTTCCTCGAACAGCGGCTGGTAGTTGAGGCCTGACAACTGGTGATGGAACGCGCCGATGGCCAGATGCAGGCGTTCTTCCAGGACCGCGCGTTCCAGTTCATCGGGGCGCAGCATGTGCAGGTTCAGGCGTACCTCGGGCAGGCGCTGGCGGAACAGCCTTATGGCCAGCGGCAGGGGGGCGCGCTCGAAGCTGATGAGGCTGTCCACCGTGCCGATCTGCAGGCTTTCCCTGGCCATCCCCCCGAGGCGGTTGGCCTGGGTGCGGAAGCGTTCGATATCGCCGAACAGCAGTTGTGCCAGGTCGAACAGTTCCTGGCCTTCCTCGGTCAGCTGGAAGCCGCTGTTGCCGCGCCGGCACAGGGAGCATCCGAGGCGTTCTTCCAGATCGCGGACCACCACGCTCAGGCGCGACAGGCTGGTGTTGAGGCTGGCCTGGGCCGCGGTGAAGCCTCCCGCGTCGACGATGGCGCAGAAGACCCGCAGCATGCGGAGGTCGATATCGGAAATGTTGCCCAGCATGCCCACCTCCAGGCCGGTTGCCGGGGCCGTCTGTGGCGCGGTCCCGGCATGAGCCTACCAACTCGTGGCGGTGGGGTCAGCGGGTCGCGATGGCGTCGGCGAGGATGCACATCAGTTCGAACATCATGGTGGCGCCCACCAGGGCTGTCGCCCCGCCCTGGTCGAACGGCGGGGAGACTTCCACGACGTCGGCACCGATCAGGTTCAGGCCACGCAGGCCACGGATCATCTGCTGGGCCTGGAGGGTGGTCATGCCGCCGATTTCCGGGGTTCCGGTGCCGGGCGCGAAGGCCGGGTCGAGGACGTCGACGTCGAAGCTGATGTAGGTAGGGCCGTCACCCACGACCCGGCGTGCCTCCGCCAGGGTGGCTTGGACGCCGAGTTCGGCGAACTCCTCCATGTGGATCACGCGTATGCCGCATTCCTCGGCGAAGGCTTCGTCCTCGGCAGAGTAGATGGAGCCGCGAATACCGATCTGCACGGTGCGCTTGGGGTCCAGCAGACCCTCCTCCACGGCGCGGCGGAAGGGGGTGCCATGGGTGTAGGGGTTGTCGCCGAAGTAGCGGTCGTTGGTGTCGGAGTGCGCGTCGAAGTGGATCATGCCGATGGGGCGATGGTGGGCCAGGGCGCGGAAGATCGGCAGGGTCACCAGGTGGTCTCCGCCCACCGACAGGGGCACGGTCCCCGCCTGGTGGATTTCACGGAAGAAGCCCTCGATGCGCTTGAGCGAATCGAGCAGGTCGATGGGGTTGACGGGGCTATCGCCGAGGTCGCCGATGCGCACCAGGTCATAGGGTGCGATGCGGCTGACGTGGTGCACCTTGCGCATCAGGCTGGACATGTTGCGCACTTCGCGCGGGCCGTGACGGGCGCCGGCGCGGTTGGTGGTGCCGCCGTCCCAGGGAACACCCACCAGGGCGAGTTGCAGGTCGGCCGGGTCGTCGAAGATCGGCAGGCGCATGAAGCTCGGGATGCCGGCGAAGCGTGGTATGAGCGCGGCATCGAGCGGCTGCGGGAAGTCATGGGTCATGGGCTCTATCTCACGGGTAGAGGGCGCCGCGTGGGCGCCCTGGATGGTTTCAATCGGTTGCGGTGCGCAGGGCAGGAGCGGGTTGGGTCAGCAGGCTGGTGGCCACGAAGGTCAGCAGGCTGACGAGGAGGCCGTAGTAGATGGGGGTGTTGGCCAGGATGCCGTCACGGACCATGAAGGCGATGACGGTGAGGCTGCCGGTGACCATGCAGGCCATCGCGCCCACGGCGGATGCGCGGCGCCACACCAGGGCGCCCATGATCGGTACGAGCAGGCCGCCCACCAGCAGGTTGTAGGCGATGGAGAGGCCGGCGATGACGTCGTTGACCAGGCAGGCCATGGCCAGCATCGCCGCGCCGAGGGTGAAGGTTATCCACCGGCTGCTGGCCAGGTGGTCTTCGCCGTTGCGACTGAGAAAGCGGCTGTATATGTCTTCCTTGAGTACGGTCGCTGCGGCCAGCAGGCAGGCGCTGGCAGTGGACATGATGGCGGCCAGGGCGGCAGCCACCACGAGGCCGCGCAGGCCGGCTGGGAGTAGGTTGCGGGTGATCTCGGCGAAGGCGTTCTCGGCCACCGACAGGTCCGGCAGCAGCAGCCGGGTGGCGGCACCGATGAGCGCGCAGGCGCCGCCATAGAGCATGCAGTAGACCCCTGCGCCGAGGCCGGCGTAGCGCACCACGCCCTCGCTGCGGGCGGTGAACAGGCGCTGCCAGATGTCCTGGCCGATCAGCGCGCCGAAGAAGTAGAGCAGGAAGTAGGCGGCGATGGTGTCCAGGCCGATGTTGCCCAGCTCGAAGAAGCCCGCCGGCAGGTTGGCCTGCATCGCCGCCAGGCCACCGGCCTCGCCCACGCTGATGGGCAGCAGGACGAAGAAGATGCCCAGCGTCATGATCACGAACTGGATGATGTCGGTGAGCGTCAGCGACCACATGCCGCCGATCACGGAGTAGAAGATCACCAGCCCGCCGCCGCAGAGGATGGCGGGGATGCGCGGAATGTCGAATACCACCTCGGTGACCGAGCCGATGGCGATGGTGGCGGTTACGGCCACCATCAGGTCGTAGGCCACCATGACGATGCCGCCGATCAGGCGCGAGGAGGCCTGGTATCGCTGTTCGAGGATCTGGGTGACGGTGAAGACCCTCAGCTGGGCTATCTGCCGCGAGAACACCAGGCTGAGTACGATGATGCCCAGCCCCAGCATGAAGACCAGCCAGAGACCGGATACCCCGTACTGGTAGCCCAGGCGCACCGAGCCGATGGTGGACGCCCCGCCCAGCATCACCGCCGAGAGCGTGCCGAGGTAGAGGACTGGCCCGAGGCGTCGCCCGGCCAGGAGAAAATCATCACGGGTCCTGGCCTTGCGCATGCCCCACCAGCCGAGGCCCGCCATCACCAGCACGTAAATCAACATCGTCACGTAGTCGACCGCCATGGTGCTGCTCCTTTGTTGTTTTTCTAGTTCGGGTCCGCCCTGACGGCGGGTCTGGCGAGGATAGGAGGGGTGGCGTGCGGAACAACATCACCGCGATGGCAAGCTGGGTTGCGCCAGGCGGCAAGTAGGGCAGGTGGTGAGTGGAAGAAGCGGGATTCAGCCGAGGCCAGGCTCCTACGAGCGCAGCGCGCGGGTGTTCCCGTGCGGGTCGTGCAGTGGGCCCGCGCGTTCGCGAGGGTGACGCCGTGAAGGTGCCGGGGCGCGGACCGGCTCGGCGGCGCTGGTTTTTCCCCGGGCGCTATGCGCAAATGCCTGCCGACTTCCCACACCATACGGCTCCTTTCCATGCGCAAGGCCGATCGCCTGTTCCAGGTCGTCAACCTGATCCGTACCCACCAGCCCATCACCGCCCAGCGCCTGGCGGAACGGCTGGGAGTTTCCACGCGCACCATCTATCGCTACGTGGACGACCTGTCCCTGAGCGGCATCCCGATCTACGGCGAGGCCGGCGTGGGGTATGCGCTGGACGAGCATTTCGAGCTGCCGCCCCTGGCGCTCAACCGCGACGAACTGGACGCCCTGCTGCTGGGCGTGGAGCTGATCTCGCGCACCGTGGGCGACGAGATGGCCGATGCCGCGCGCTCGCTGCTGAGCAAGATCCAGGCAGTGGTGCCCGAGCATGCCCTCGACCCGCAAAGCGCACCGGTGCGGGCCTTCGTCAGCCCCTTCACCCCGGAGCAGTTGCGCCACTGGGACAGCCTGCGGCGTGCCATCGGCGAGCAGGCGGCGGTGCGCATCGACTACCTGAGCCTGGACGAACGCGCCTCGCAACGGGTGATCTTCCCCCTCGGCCTGTTCTACTGGGTGGGCAAGTGGACGGTGGGCGCCTGGTGCGTGCTGCGCGGCGAGTACCGCGATTTCCGTGTCGACCGCATCCGCAATCTGGCGCGCCTGGCCGACGCGCCGCCGCTGCCGGAGGGCCTCAGCCTGGCCAGCTACATGCGCCACCGCAGTTGCGAGGCGCAGGTGCAAGAGGCGCAGGCCACTGACAGAACGTTGTCAGCAGAGGAGGCATAGGCTGGGCCGTCTCAACCAACGGAAGGGCGATCGCCATGCAAGATTCTTCGGTATTGGAACTGGTGCTGTTCAAGACTAAACCCGGCCGCGAAGAGCGCATCGCCGAAATCCGTGCCGGTGTGCGCGAGGCCCTGAAGACCTGCGACGGCTTCCTGGGCTTTCGCAGCTTCATTTCGGTGGAAGGCAGCCATGTGTTCGCCGACCTCGCCGAGTGGTCGTCCCACGAGAACGCGCTCAGTGCGGCACGCGCCTTCAACGGCGCCGACCCGCGCTTCCAGCCCTACATGCGCGAGATCAAGGAAGTGATCTTCATGGGGCACTTCAGCCCGGGCGAGTAGCCCGGCGTCCCGGCGGCGGTTTCTGCAGGCATGAAAAAGCCCGGCAATATGCCGGGCTTTTTGCTGCCTGAGAAGGGCTCAGACCTTGCGCACGAATTCCGACTTCAGCTTCATCGCGCCGATGCCGTCGATCTTGCAGTCGATGTCGTGGTCGCCATCCACCAGGCGGATGCCCTTGACCTTGGTGCCGACCTTCACCACCAGGGACGAGCCCTTGACCTTGAGGTCCTTGATCACGGTGATGGTGTCGCCGTCCTGCAGGACGTTGCCGACGGAGTCCTTGATCACCTTGCCTTCATCGGCCGGCGCGTCGGCGGCGTTGGCGGACCATTCGTGGGCGCACTCCGGGCAGACCAGGTTCTGGCCGTCTTCATAGGTGTATTCGGAGTTGCATTGGGGGCAGGGGGGCAGGGTGCTCACGGCGTATCTCGCAATCGGGTGAAAAAAAGACCGCAGATTATATAAGGTTTTAGTGGTCGCTGTCGGGGGTGGCGTAATGATGGCCCTTGTATTGGGCTGCTTACCGGCTTGACCAAGGCTAAATATTTCCCGGCTGCCGCCTTGCTAGCCTGCCGCAGGTAAACCCATGCCCGGGACGTACAAGGCGTGGAACCAGTCCGATGGCGATGGAGTGCCTGCCGTTCCTGCGGGGGGGAATCGATGTTTCAACGTGTCCTGTGGAAGCTCATGCCGAAGTCGCAGCGGGCCTTCCTGCTGGGGCGGATGGCGGTGGTCGACCGCGCCGCCGTCAACCGCTCCATGTCGGGCAACCTGCGCTACCCGGAGCCTTTCCGGCGCCAGGGCTGCCTATTCATCCACGTGCCCAAATGCGCTGGCTCCAGCGTGGGCGATGCGCTGTTCGGCGGCTGGCGCGCCGGGCACCTGCCGCTGTACTGGTACGAGCAGCAGTTCCCTACCGAATACGCCACGGCCTTCAAGTTCAGCTTCGTCCGCGACCCACTGGAGCGTGCCTTCTCGGCCTACGTCTACCTGCGTGGCAACGAACTGCGTCCGCGCCACCAGGCGGCCAAGCGGTTGGTCAGCAGTTACCAGGGCTTCGATGACTTCGTCGCCCGCTGGCTGCATGTGGATAACGTGCGGCGGCAGATCCACTTCGCCCCGCAGACCGACTTCCTGATGGATTCCCTCGGCCACCTGGCGCTGGATTTCATCGGCTATCAGGAACACCTGGAGCGCGATTTCACGGCGCTCTGCGAGCTGCTAGGCTGCAATCGGACGCTGCCTCACTCCAATCCCTCGCTACGGCGCGAGGTGCTGCCGGTGAAGGACATCTGCACGGCGCGCACGCGGGAGATCGTGCGCCGGGTTTACCAACGTGACTACGAGTTGCTCGGCTATGCATAAGCACGCACCTTCCGCCCTGTTGCCCTGGATCCGCCCCTACAACCTCGCCCTGCCGCGCTCGGCACGGGCGGCGATCAAGCACCAGAGGCCCTGCTGCATCTGGCTGACGGGGCTTTCCGGCTCCGGCAAATCCACCCTGGCCAACGCCCTGGAAGTGGAGCTGAACGCGCGTAACCTGCACACCTTCGTGCTCGACGGCGACAACCTGCGCAACGGCCTGTGCCGTGACCTGGGCATGGACGATGCGGCGCGCCGGGAGAACGTGCGGCGCATCGCCGAGGTGGCGCGGCTGATGGTGGATGCGGGGCTGGTGGTGATAGTCGCCGCCATCTCGCCGTTCCGCGCCGACCGCGAGGCGGCACGGGCGCTGTTCAGCGTCGACGAATTCCATTGCGTCTACGTCAGCACGAGCTTCGAGACCTGCGCCCGCCGCGACCCCAAGGGCCTCTACCAGGCGGCGATGCAGGGCCGCATCAGCAATTTCACCGGCCTCGACAGCCCCTACGAAGCCCCCACCGACGCCGACTGCGAGATCGACACCGACGAGGTGGACGTGATCGAGGCGACCTCGTGGTTGATGGCGCTGGTGCTGGGGGAGTAGCCCCTCCCAGACGACAGCCTTTTGGAGGGTGGATGACGCTCTTTTCATCCACCAGGCGAGGCCGCAGGCAACACCCAGCGGGGCCTGCTTTGGCGACTGAAGTCGCCCCTACAGCAGAGCGCGCCGTTGCCGTTTGTGTGTTCCTTACCGTTGATCAATACACCGTTGCCGGTTCCGGCAGGTTGAGCAGGCCGGCTTCGTTGAAGCGCACGGTGTTCCAGAAGCCGCCGCCGAGCTTGCCGCGCACGGTGTAGGGGACGCCGGGTTGGCGGCCGGTGTCGTGGCTGTTGGCCAGGCCCCAGGCCTGGCGCATGGCGGAGAAGGCGGAGATGGTCACGGGGACGCTGACCAGGGCTTCGCTGAAGCGCGGGATTTCGCCGGCCTGGTCGCTGACGCCACTGGCCAGGGGCTGGTTGTTGATGTCGAGATCGAGGGCGATGCCGTTGTAGCGGATGGCGGTGTCGTTGGGGTTCTGCACCCGTAGCTTGACCATGAAGCGCATTTCCAAGCCTTGGCCGGGCACCGGCTCCATGCCCACCAGGTCGATGCGCACCGGGTCGCGCGGGGCCAGGGTGCTGCAGGCAGAGAGGCCCAGCATCAGCAGCAGGCAGCTGGCGAGGCGCAAGGTGGAGCGGGTGATTGGGGTCATGGCGTACGTCCGATTTGTGCAGGTGGTGCACCGCTAGAGACCGGCGAAGACGCCGTTCATTCCGCGTTCTCCGACGAAAGTAGCCCACGGGCGCGCGTCGCGAAGGGGCGTTCGGCCAGGTATTTCCGGCCCTTAAGCGGAGCGGCGGCGTCTATCCCAGGGGCTGCTGCCGTCCGTCGGAAGGCACGCGCCAGGCGCGTTGCCTGAACTCAATGGCCGCTATGGCCGTCCATTGCCCTTGTATGGGGATGAAAATAGCGAGCAGGCAGATGATCCGTTCTCTGGGGTTGAGGAATGTCGGGTGGCGCACCATCGTGGTCCGCACCGTGACCGAGTTCATCGATGACGAGCTGCCGACCTATGCCTCGGCGCTGGCCTTCCAGATGTTCTTCTCGCTGTTCCCCTTCCTGTTGCTGCTGATCGCGGTGATCGGCTTCCTCGAGTTGCCCGAGTTCTTCGACTGGCTGCAGGCTCAGGCGACGCTGGTGCTGCCGGGGGCGGCGATGGACCTGGTGCTGCCGGCCATCGAGCAGTTGCAGACGCAGAAGCCGGGGTTGTTTTCCATCGGTGCGGTGGTGGCGCTGTGGTCGTCGTCATCGGCCATCCGCTCGAGCATGGATGCGATGAACCGCGCCTATGACGTGGAGGAAGGGCGCCCGACCTGGAAGCGCATCCCGCTGTCGGTGCTCTACACCGTGGGCGTGGCGGCTTTCCTGCTGGCGGCGGCAGGGCTGATGGTCACCGGGCCGCAGGTGATGAACTGGCTGGCCGGCCAGCTGGGCATCGAGGATGTGGTGGTGCTGCTGTGGAACTGGCTGCGCATCCCGGTGGCGGTGCTGCTGCTGATGATGGTGGTGGCGTCGGTCTACTACCTGCTGCCGGATGTGAAGCAGGAGTTCCGCTTCATCACGCCCGGCTCGGTGCTGGCGGTGCTGGTGTGGCTGGTGGCGTCCATGGGCTTCAGCTACTACGCGAAGAACTTCGCCACCTACAACGCCATGTACGGCAGCATCGGCGCGATCATCATCCTGCTGCTCTACCTGTACATCTCGGCGGCGGTGCTGCTGTTTGGCGCCGAGCTCAACGCGGTGATCGAGCACCACTCACGCGAGGGCAAGAAGCCCGGCGAGAAGAAGGCCGACGAGGGTGCCGTTGTGCAGTTGCCCGAGTAGCGGTGCGCCGGTTCAGCCGCGCAGCAGGCCTTCCAGGCGCTCGCGCAGCCGGGGCTCTTCCTCTTCGCTGATGCCCAGCAGGAAGTAGTGGCGCAGCACGGCGATGGCTTCGTCCGCGCTTTTCAGCAGGCGCTGGTTCACCTGGCCGTCGGCACTGCGGCGGTTGAAGGTGCCGTTGCGCAGGGTGAAGCGCTCCGTGCCCTGGGTGCGGGCGGCCACCAGCATCTGGCGGAAGATGCTGTCCGGGTGGGTCGAGGTGTACCAGTTGCGGGGCACGTAATCGACCCAGTGCTGGGGCTGCAGGTCGAAGCGGTAGACCGGCACCCAGGCATCGCCCAGGAAGGTTTCCAGCTGATGGTCATCGTGCCCGGCGTCGGGCGGGAGCAGGCGGAAGGGCAGCTCGCCGAGGTCCTCGTGGCCCTGCAGGGACAGGGAGCGGGTGGGGTTGGCGGAGCCGAAGCCGACATCGGCGATGACCGGGCCGTCGTCCAGGTCCACCCGCAGCAGCAGGTGCGAGGTGATGGTCAGCGGCGCATCGTCCGGCAAGCCCCAGCGCACCCGCGCCGCCAGCGGGGTGACGCGAAAGCCCAGGGCCAGCAGCAGGCGCCCGAACAGGCCGTTGATCTCGAAGCAGTAACCGCCACGGCTGCGCTCCACCACCTTGGCGAACACCGACTCGGCGTCGATGGGGATGGGGCGGTCGAGCAGGACGTCGACGTTCTCGAAAGCGACCCGGTCTAGGTGGGCCTTGATCAGGCGGTCGAGGGTGGCGCGGTCGGTGAGGGTGGGGGCCGGCTGGTCGATGTGGGCCAGGTAGGCGCGGGTCTGCTCAGGGCTCAGGGCGTGCATGAAGCGGCTCCATGGATGACTGGAGGAGGCTAGCAGAGCTTTGGCGGGCTGGCTGCTGTTCTGCTTTTGCAACGTCTTCTGTAAAAAATAAGGAACTGATGGGCTGGCGCTGGCGAAGAAATGATCGGTACATCAACGGGTTGTCCGACAATCCGAAGGTGCGCCTGTCGTTTTTTGTAGTCATTTGGCTTGTAACTGTTTGACATATTTGACGGCTTTGGCAGACTGCTCGCCCGTTGCGGCAGGAGGTCGCGGTTGCCGTGCAGGGCTCCTGAAGCCATGACGGATGATCCCGCCCGGTTGTGACGCGCCTAAAACAAAAATTCTGTCAGTCGCGGCGACCCTGGGTGGACACAGGTCCGACAGGCCAGACGACGGGCGAGCCACTGGAACTCACACATGCTGATCTGGTTTGTTGCGGTCTACCTGCTGATCACCGTCGGTGTTGGCTTCTACGCCTCCACTCGCGTCAAGAACTCCAAGGATTTCGCGGCAGGCGGCCGCAGCATGTCCTTCCCGCTGGTGGCGGCCATGGTGTTCGCCACCTGGTTCGGCTCCGAAGCGGTGCTGGGAATCCCCGCCACCTTCATCGAGGAAGGCTTCGCCGGGATCATCGAAGACCCGTTCGGCTCCTTCGGCTGCCTGATGCTGGTGGGCCTGGTGTTCGCCCGCCCGCTGTACCGCATGAACCTGCTGACCATCGGCGACTTCTTCAAGAAGCGCTTCGGGCCCAATGTCGAGCTGATCACCAGCCTGGTGATCATCGGCTCCTACCTGGGCTGGGTGGCAGCGCAGCTCACCGCGCTGGGCGTGGTGTTCAACGTGCTCTCCGACGGCTCCATCACCACCACCCAGGGCATGCTCATCGGCACCGGCATCGTGCTGCTGTACACCCTGTTCGGCGGCATGTGGTCGGTGGCGCTGACCGACTTCATGCAGATGATCATCATCGTCGCCGGCCTGCTGTACCTGACCTGGCTGATCGGCGACATGGCCGGTGGCGCCGAGGTGGTGATCAGCCACGCTGCCAGCGAGGGCAAGTTCGCCTTCATGCACGGCTTCGAACCCCGCGACATCGTCGCCTTCCTCGGCGCGGCGGTGACCATGATGTTCGGCTCCATCCCGCAGCAGGACGTGTACGCCCGGGTGATGTCGGCCAAGACCGAGAACATCGCCGCACGAGCTTCCATGGCCGGCGCCTGCTTCTACCTGGGCTTCTGCATGCTGCCGATCTTCCTCACCTATGCGGCCTCGATGATCGACCCGGCGATGGTGCAGAAGTGGCTGGCGGAAGATGCGCAGATGATCCTCCCGCACCTGATCATGGAACGCACGCCGCTGTTCGCCCAGGTGATGTTCTTCGGCGCGTTGCTCTCGGCCATCATGTCCACCGCCTCGGGCACCCTGCTGGCGCCTTCGGTGACCTTCACCGAGAACGTGCTCAAGCGCTTCCTGCCGGATATGGACGACCGCCAGTTCCTGCTCGCCATGCGCCTGAGCGTGCTGGGCATGACGGTGGCCACTTCGCTGTTCGCCCTGTATTCGGACGCGAGCATCTACGAGATGGTCGGCAATGCCTACAAGGTGACCCTGGTCGCCGCCGTGGTGCCGCTGTTCGCCGGGCTGTTCTGGAAGCGCGCCACCACCCAGGGCGCGCTGACCGCCATCGGCTTCGGCCTGGCCTCCTGGGTGTTCCTGGAGATGAATTACCAGGAAACCGACTTCTGGCCGCCGCAACTGGCGGGCCTGCTGTTCAGCGTGCTGGGCATGCTGCTGGGCTCCCTGCTGCCGCAGCTGAGCCGCCCGCGCGGTGAAAGCGTCGACGCCATGATGGCGCCCGCCGGCAACTGACCCATCCCGGGCCCTCCTGTTCTGGAGGGCCCGCCCTTCTTCCCCTTGCCGATCCCGGCGCACCCCGTATGCAGCTGTGATGCAGTCGTGGTTTCTGACTGCTCGAACAGGTTCCGAACTGGTGCATCCCTTCCTGCCCGACTTCCGGCAAACCCGCTTCGGGCGCTGGCAACTGCCTGACGGGCAAGGACTATCGGCAGTTTTTTCTATTGGTTGACTTGTGCGTCAATTTGGAACCGTGCTCACCATATTGGTGATAAAAATATTATTTCCATAAAAATCATATAGTTGATCGAGATGTTGGCGCGCTTGCCAGTGCTGTATTCCTTGCTCTAGGTTTCATGAACCTGTCACTAAGGACAGGTTATCGTCTCCCCCCGGTGACTGACCGGCCCGGTAGTGCTCCCCTGTGCTGCCGGGCCGCCAGTACACCACCGTGCAGCCCACCGCACGGTGCGCCCGCCCTGGGCGCCTCGCCGTAGATCAATCGCAACAGACATCGCCTGGTTTCGTTTTTTCCACCCGAGCGCTTCCCGCCGTGGGAGGCCCGCACCTGCAAGGAAGAAAAAGCAATGAAACGTATCGCCCTCCTGCTGTCGCTTTGCTGCGTCCCTTTCACTTCGGCCTTCGCCGCCACCGTCACCCTGAGCAAGGGCGGCTACAACCTCACCTACGATTGCGACAACCACACCGCCTTGCGCTACGAGTACGTGCTGACCACCGACACCGGTTCGGCGGCGAGGCCTTCGTCCTTCTACCTGGACCCGGACCTGCCCAGCGGTTGCGCCGGCCAGACCAGCACCTCGTCCTACGCCAGCGTGGTATCGGGCTGGGACCGTGGCCACCTGGTGACCTCCAATCACATGGACTACAACGCCACCTACATCAAGCGCGCCAACTACATGAGCAACATCGTGCCGCAGGTGGCCAGCTTCAATCAGGGCATCTGGGTGGCGGCCGAGAATGTCGCTGAGTGCTACCGCGACCTGGCCACCGTCTATGTGTATGGCGGGGTGGTCTACAACGACGCCTCCAACGACTATTTCCTGTCGTCCCACGGCATCCGCACGCCGGATTACTTCTGGAAGACCATCGTCACCACCGATACCGCCACCGGGCAGACCAAGGCCATCAGCTGGTACATCCCCAACCAGGCCGGCCTGGGCAGCCTGAACAGCTACATCAAGAGCATCTCCGAGCTGGAAAGCCTGATCGGTACCAGCGCCGTGGGCATCAGCGTGCCGGCCAGCGTCAAGGCGCAGAAACCCACCACCACCTGGGCGACGCCGAGTGGCTGTGATTTGAGCTGATTATCGATTGGGTATTAGGTAGGGGGCGGGGAGGCTGGGCTCTTCTTCCAGCTTCACGCTTCCGGCTTCCAGCTATCCAAGCCCCTCAAATGCATAGGCTGGGCACCCACTCCCAGCCACTCAGAGTAATTCGTAGGGTGGGCTTCAGCCCACCGCTCTTCGCTGCGCAGCCCTTGGTGGCTCACTGTGGATTTTGGGTGCGCGGGGCGTTCTCGGTGCGCGCGGCACACCCTACGCGGGGTTGTGGCTGCTGCGGCATTCTGGGGGGAGCGAAACCTATCGATGCGGTGCTTGGGCGCTACGACGTGACCATCCTGGCTCTTGCCCGACTCCGCCTTCAACCCACCGGTAACGTCGCTGGTGGGCTGAAGCGGAGCGCCGCCCGGCCCACCCTACGGGGGCACCCACTCCCAGCCACGCTTGGGCTTTTCTTCCAGCTTTACGCTTCCGGCTTCCAGCTATCCAAGCCCCTCACATGCATAGGCTGGGCACCCACTCCCAGCCACTCAGGACCCTTTCTTGCCGCTTGCAACGTGAAGCTTGTCGCTGCTTCTAAGTCGCCAGACCGATGCCGCGGAGAATGACGGCGGTGACGGTCTGCACGGCGCGTTCGAACTGCTGGTCGTTCAGCGGCTGGTGATTGTTGAGCACCATCACCTGGTGGTCGAAGTCGGCGTAGTGCTGGGTCGAGGCCCAGATCATGTAGAGCAGGCTGGAGGGTTCGACCGGGAGGATGCGCTTGCTCTCGACCCACTGGCGGATCTTTTCTTCCTTGAGCTTGGCCCAGTCGTAGAGGGGGCCGTCGAGGGCTTCCTTGAGCTGCGGGGCGCCGTGGATGACTTCGGCGGCCCAGACCTTGGAGCCATGGGGGCGGGTGCGCGAGCGGTTCATCTTGGCGCGGATGTAGCTGGTCAGCGCGACGCTGGGGTCGTCGAACATCTCGAAGCAGGTGCCGTCCTGCTCCCACTCTTCCAGCAGGCTTTGCAGCACGGCGCGGTAGAGGTCTTCCTTGGTCGCGAAGTAGTAATGCAGGTTGGACTTGGGCAGGCCGACTTCCTGGGCGATGTCTTGCATGGAGGTGGCGGCGAAGCCTCGCTCGGCGAAGACCTTTTCGGCGGCCAGGAGGATCTTCTCGGTGTTCTTGATGCGGATGCCGATCTTGCGGTTACTGCTCATCGATCCCTCGGGCTGCACGGACTGAAGCCGGGCAAACATATCACCGAACCCGGCGCGGGCACGAGCCCGACGCGCGAGGTGCCCCGCCGCCGTGGAGGCGGCGGGGCGGGGCTGGATCAGAAGTGCACTTTGACCAGCAGGCTGGCGGTGTTCTGGTCGGTGCCGCCGAGGATGTCGTCGCCGAGGAAGCTGTCGTCGTCGATGCCGTACTTGTTGCTCCAGTAGTCGTACTCGACGCCCACGTAGAGCTGCTTGGCGCCCAGGTCCAGGGCCTTGCCCAGGTCGTACTTGATCTGCGGGTTGAAGTGCAGGTTGGCGTGCAGGTCGTTCGGGCGGCTGCTGGTGGCGTCCTTGTTGTTCCACACCCAGTCCATGAAGCCGTCGATGAGGATGTCGGAGTCGCCCACCGGCAGGGTGTACGACCACACCGGGGTGACCTGCCACTGGCCGGACGGGTTGTTGGTGATGCCGTCGGGCTTGCGGTAGTAGAAGTTCAGCTGGAAGTAGTCGAAGCCGGGGATGGCCAGGTCGAAGCCCGGGCCGACCAGGTAGTTCTGGTTGCGGTTCTCGCCGCGCTCGTAGGTGGCTGCCAGCAGCACGTCGGTCACCGGGCCGAAGGCGATCTTCTGGTCGAACAGCTTGCCGAAGGACAGGCGCGGAGAGATTTCACCGTAGTAGGTGTTGTTGCCCGCGTTGGCGTCGGCCTTGCCGTTGTAGTTGATCTGGTCGGCGAAGATGAACAGGTCGCCCCAGGTCCAGCCACTGGCGTGCTCGAAGGTGAAGGTCTGCTGGATTTCCGGGTTGACCTTGAAATCCTTGCCATAGAGGTAGGTGACGCTGTTGTTCTGCCACAGCAGGGGGCCGTCGGCCAGGGCTTGGCCGCAGGCCAGCAGGCCACCGGCGAGCGCGAGAGCGGAGAGGGTACGGTTCATTCGGGTTGGGCTCCTGGTGCTTGGTTATCTTTCTATCTGCGTAGAAGTTGTCTGATTGGTCAGGCTTGGCTGCCAGAGCAAGAAAGGAGCCAGTTTTCTCCGACACCTTCCCCGGGCGCGGGATTATCTGGATAAACCCCGATGTTTCAAGCGGTTGTTTCGTGACCAACGGGTTTTTCCGACTTGCGGGAGGCTTGCCCGTGCACGGTTATGGGCGCGCATACCTGACCGATCGAACAGTCCTGCATCAACTTGGGGCGGCTGCGGGCGACGGGGGGGGCGGAGCGTTCGGCGCCTGCTGCGGTTTTCCCCGGCCCATAAAAAAGCCCCCATCAAGCTTGATGGGGGCCTCGCGCAGCAAGGGTGGCCCAATCCATGGGCCTGGACACGCGAATCAGGATTGCGGGTTGGCCGGTGCCGCCCGGGCGGTGCCGGTGCGCTCGTTCCAGCCACCGCCGAGGGCCTTGTACAGGTTGACCTCGCTGGTGAGCTGGTTGAGACGGTCACTGATCAGTTGCTGGCGCGCGCTGAACAGCTGGCGCTGGGCGTCGAGCAGGGTCAGGTAGCTGTCCACGCCGGTGCGGTAGCGGCGCTCGGCCAGGCGATAGTAATCCTCGGAGGTGCGCACCAGGTTGCGCTGGGCAGTGAGCTGCTCCTCGAAGGTGGTACGGGCGGCGAGGCCGTCGGCGACTTCCTGGAAGGCGGTCTGGATGGCTTTCTCGTACTGCGCCACCTGGATATCCTTCTGCACCTCGGCGTAGTCGAGGTTCGCCTTGAGGCGGCCGGCGGTGAAGATCGGCAGGTTGATCTGCGGCTGGAACAGCCAACTGCCGGAGCCACCGTCGAACAGGCCGGAGAGCTCGGCGCTCTTGGTCCCGGCATTGGCGGTGAGGCTGATGCTGGGGAAGAACGCAGCGCGCGCGGCACCGATGCTGGCGTTGGCGGCCTTGAGCTGGTGCTCGGCCTGGAGCACGTCCGGGCGGCGTTGCAGCAGCTCGGAGGGCAGGCCGGCGGGCACTTCGGCGAACTGGTCGTCGCCCAGCACCTCGCCTTGCGGCAGGTCACCGGGTACGCCCCTGCCCAGCAGCAGCGCCAGGGCGTTGCGGTCCTGGGCCACCAGGCGGCTGTACTGCGCCAGGGTGACCTGGGCGCTTTCCACGGCGGTGCGCGCCTGGCTCAGGGCCAGGGCATCGGCGACGCCGACGTCGAAGCTGCGCTGGGTGAGGGCGAAGCTTTCCTGGTAGGTCTTCAGGGTGTCGCGGGTCAGCTTGAGCAGCGACTGGTCGGCCTGCAGGGTCAGGTAGGCGTTGGCGACGCTGGCCACCAGGCTGATCTGCGTGCTGCGACGGGCTTCCTCGCTGGCGAAGTACTGCTCCAGGGTCTGCTCGTTGAGGCTGCGCAGGCGGCCGAAGAAGTCGATTTCCCAGGCGCTGACGCCCACCGTGGCCGAGTACTGGCCGCTGGTAGTGGCGCGGCCGCTGCTGGACAGGTCCGCCGGCAGGCGCTGGCGGGTGCCGCTGCCGTCGGCCGAGATGCTGGGGAACAGCTCGGAGCGCTGGATACGGTACTGCGCGCGGTAGGCGTCGATGTTCAACGCGGCGACGCGCAGGTCGCGGTTGTTGGCCAGGGCGGTTTCCACCAGGCGTTGCAGCGCCGGGTCCTTGAAGAACTCGCGCCAGCCCAGGTCCACCGCAGCGGTGGTGGTCTGCGCGCCGCTGGCGTTGGCGGTGTAGGCCTCGCCCAGGGGCCAGGCGCCGTCCACCGGCGCCTCGGGGCGCTGGTAGTCGGGGATCAGCGAGCAGCCGCCGAGCAGGACGCTGGCGACCGCGAGGGACAGCAGGGACTGCCTCATTCGGCGGCCTCCTTGGTCAGTTCGTCTTTGCTGCGCTTGTCCTTGAACAGCGAGCAGACCAGTACGTAGAACAGCGGGACCCAGAAGATCGCCAGCACCGTTGCCGTAAGCATGCCGCCGATCACGCCGGTACCGATGGCGTGCTGGCTGCCCGAACCGGCGCCGCTGGAGATGGCCATGGGCACCACGCCGAGGATGAACGCCAGCGAGGTCATGATGATCGGACGCAGGCGCATGCGGCACGCCTCGATGGCGGCGTCGAACAGGCTCATGCCCTGCTCGTGCAGCTCCTTGGCGAACTCGACGATGAGGATCGCGTTCTTCGCCGAGAGGCCGATGGTCGTGAGCAGCCCTACCTGGAAGAACACGTCGTTGGAGAGCCCGCGCATGCTGGTGAACAGCAGCGCACCGAGGATGCCCAGGGGCACCACCAGCATCACCGAGAAGGGGATCGACCAGCTCTCGTACAGGGCCGCCAGGCAGAGGAACACCACCAGCAGCGACAGCGCGTAGAGCGCAGGTGCCTGGGCACCGGAGAGGCGTTCCTCGTAGGACAGGCCGGTCCAGGAGTAACCGACGCCGGCCGGCAGTTGCTTGATGATTTCCTCGACCGCCGCCATCGCTTCGCCCGAGCTGTGGCCAGGCGCCGCTTCACCGAGGATCTCGATGGCCGGTACGCCGTTGTAGCGGGCCAGTTTCGGCGCGCCGTAGACCCATTCGCCGGAGGCGAAGGCGCTGAACGGCACCATTTCGTTCTGGTCGTTGCGCACGTACCACTTGCCGAGGTCGTCGGGGTTCATCCGCGCCTCCGGTACGCCCTGCAGGTAGACCTTCTTCACACGGCCACGGTCGATGAAGTCGTTGACGTAGCTGGCACCCCAGGCGATGGACACGGTGTTGTTGATGTCCGCCAGGGAGACGCCATGGGCACGCGCCTTCTCGTCGTCGATCTGCAACTGGTACTGCGGCTCGTCGTACAGACCGTTGGCGCGCACGCGGGTCAGCACCGGATTGTTGTTGGCCAGTTCGAGGAACTTGTCACGGGCGGCGTTGAGCTGCTCGTGGCCGACGCCGGCGCGGTCCTGGAGGAAGAAGTTGAAGCCGGTGGCGTTACCCAGTTCCAGCACCGCCGGCGGGGCGAAGGCGAAGACCATCGCGTCACGGAAGCTGAAGAAGTGCTGCTGGGCGCGCTGGGCCAGGGAGAACACGCTGTGCTCGGCGCCGGGGCGCTCTTCCCAGGGTTTGAGCATGATGAAGGCCATGCCCGAGCTCTGGCCGCGGCCGGCGAAGTTGAAGCCGGTGACGGTGAACACGGATTTGACGGTGTCCTTCTCCTTGTCCAGCAGGTACTCGCGCATCTGGTCGACCACCACCTGGGTGCGCTCGGCGCTGGCGCCGGCCGGGGTCTGCACCTGGGCGAAGAGCACGCCCTGGTCTTCCTCGGGGAGGAAGGCGGTGGGGATGCGGGTGAACAGCCAGGCCATGATCGCGACGATCACCAGGTACATCAGGATGTACGGCGTCTTGCGCTTGAGGATGGCGCGCACGCCCCGCTCGTAGCCGTTCACGCTGCGGTCGAAGGTGCGGTTGAACCAGCCGAAGAAGCCGCGCTTGGGGGCGTGGTGACCCTTGGCGATGGGCTTGAGCATGGTGGCGCAGAGGGCCGGGGTGAAGACCAGGGCCACCAGCACCGACAGCGCCATGGCGGAGACGATGGTGATGGAGAACTGGCGGTAGATCACGCCCGTGGAGCCGCCGAAGAAGGCCATCGGCAGGAACACCGCCGAGAGCACCAGGGCGATGCCCACCAGTGCGCCCTGGATCTGGCCCATGGACTTGCGCGTGGCTTCCAGCGGCGACAGGCCTTCCTCGGCCATCACCCGTTCGACGTTCTCCACCACGACGATGGCGTCGTCCACCAGCAAGCCGATGGCCAGCACCATGGCGAACATGGTCAGGGTGTTGATGGTGAAGCCGAACATCGCCAGCACGCCGAAGGTGCCGAGCAGCACCACCGGCACCGCGAGGGTGGGGATGATGGTGGCGCGGAAGTTCTGCAGGAACAGGAACATCACCAGGAACACCAGCACGATGGCTTCGCCCAGGGTGTGCACCACGCCTTCGATGGAGGCCGAGACCACCGGGGTGGTGTCGTAGGGGAACACCACTTCCATGCCGGCGGGGAAGAAGGGCTTCAACTGGTCGATGGTGGCGCGGATCGCCTTGGCGGTGTCCAGCGCGTTGGCGCCGGTGGCCAGCTTGATCGCCATGCCCGAGGCCGCCTTGCCGTTGAACTGCGCGCTGATGGCGTAGTTCTCGCCGCCCAGCTCGACGCGGGCGACGTCGCGCAGGCGCACCTGGGAGCCGTCACGGTTGACCTTGAGCAGGATGGCGCCGAACTGCTCGGGCGTCTGCAGGCGGGTCTTGCCGATGATGGTGGCGTTGAGCTGGGTGCCGGGGGAGGCGGGCAGACCGCCGAGCTGGCCGGAGGACACCTGCACGTTCTGCGCCTGGATGGCGCTCTTCACGTCCACCGGGGTCAGCTGGTAGTTGTTCAGGCGCGAGGGATCGAGCCAGATGCGCATGGCGTACTGCGAGCCGAACACCTGGAAGTCGCCCACGCCCTTGGTGCGCGAGATCGGGTCCTGCATGTTGGAGACGATGTAGTTGGACAGGTCGTTCTTGTCCATGGAACCGTCCACCGACACCACGCCGATCACCAGCAGGAAGTTCTTCACTGCCTTGGTCACACGGATGCCTTGCTGCTGCACTTCCTGCGGCAGCAGCGGGGTCGCCAGCTGCAGCTTGTTCTGCACCTGCACCTGGGCGATGTCAGGGTTGGTGCCCTGCTCGAAGGTGGCGGTGATGGTCATGCTGCCGTCGGAGTTGCTCTCCGAGGAGATGTAGCGCAGGCCGTCGATGCCGTTGAGCTGCTGCTCGATCACCTGCACCACGGTGTCCTGCACCGTTTGCGCCGAGGCGCCGGGGTAGGACACCTGGATGCCGACGGCGGGCGCGGCGATGCTCGGGTACTGGTTGATCGGGAGCTTGAGGATGGCCAGGCCGCCCGCGAGCATGATCACCAGCGCGATCACCCAGGCGAAGATCGGCCGGTCGATGAAGAACTTCGACATGGAAGACGCTCCTTATTGGCTTTTCGCCAGGTCGGGATCCACCGACTTCGATTCGGCGACGTTGGTCGCGGGGGCGGTCTTCACTTCGGCGCCGGGGCGGACGAACTGCAGGCCTTCGGTGATCAGCTTGTCACCCGGGTTGAGGCCCTTGGTCACCAGCCAGCGATCGCCGACGGTACGGTCCGCTTCCAGCTGGCGCAGCTCCACCTTGTTCTCGGCGTTGACCACCAGCGCGGTGGCCTGGCCCTTGAGGTCACGGGTCACGCCTTGCTGCGGCGCGAGGATGGCCTGCTGGTTCACGCCCGAGCTCAGCTGCGCGTGCACGAACATGCCGGGCAGCAGGTCGTGGTCGGGGTTGGGGAACACGGCGCGCAGGGTTACCGAGCCGGTGCCTTCGTCCACCGACACCTCGGAGAACTCCAGGGTGCCTTCGTGGCCGTACTCGCTGCCATCTTCCAGCATCAGCTTGACCTTGGCGGCGTTGTCGCCGGCCTTCTGCAGCTGGCCGCTCTCCAGGTCGCGGCGCAGGCGCAGCAGGTCCTTGGTCGGCTGGGTGACGTCGACGTAGATCGGGTCGAGCTGCTGGATGGTCGCCATGGCGGAGGCCTGGCCGTTGTTCACCAGGGCGCCCTCGGTGACGCTGGAGCGACCGATGCGGCCGGAGATCGGTGCCAGCACCTTGGTGTAGCGCAGGTCGATGCGGGCTTTCTCCAGGGCGGCTTCGGCTTGCAGGCGCGCGGCCTGGGCTTCGTCATAGGCCTGGCGGCTGACGGCCTGGTCGGTCACCAGATCCTTGTAGCGGTCGGCCAGGGAGCGGCTGGAGGCGAGGGTCGCCTCGGCGCTCTTGAAGGTCGCCTGGTACACGGATTGGTCGATCTGGTAGAGCTGCTGGCCGGCCTTCACTTCCGAGCCTTCCTTGAACAGGCGCTTCTGGATGATGCCGTCCACTTGCGGGCGAACTTCGGCAATGCGGAACGCGGTGGTGCGGCCCGGCAGCTCGGCGGTGAGCGTGAAGGGCTCGGATTTCAGGGTGACGATGCCCACTTGAGGTGTCTGCGCGGGCGGCGGCGCGGAGGCCTCCTTGCAGCCGGCGAGTGTGAGCGTAGCCAGAGCGACGGCGGAAACCATAGCTGCGAAGGCTGGCTTCTTCTGCATCTGAAAAGACCTCGTTCGATACGTTTGCCCGGGCGGGCGGTACCCATGCAGGGAGCGTGGGTGGATTGTTTAGTCAGCTAACGAATATACTTACGTACGTGAACGTTTGTAAACGAATCTTCTCATCTCTCTGTCAGATAATGTGTCGAGGGTGAGGCGTTCTTTCGCTGCTGTCCCCACCCTCAGAGTCACCTGCATGGCCAGACGAACCAAAGAAGAAGCCGAAGCGACCCGTGTCCAGATCCTGGATGCCGCCGAACAGGTGTTCTACGACAAGGGCGTCTCACGTACCTCCCTGGCGGATATCGCCGCCCGGGCGGGTGTCTCCCGCGGGGCCATCTACTGGCACTTCCAGAACAAGGTCGACGTCTTCCAGGCCATGCACGAACGCTTGCGCACCCCGCTGGAGGAGCTGGCCCGCGCCAGCGAGAGCGAAGACGAGCCCGACCCCTTGGGCCGCATGCGCCAACTGCTGGTGCGCCTGCTCAAGCGGGTGGAGCTGGACCCGCGCAGCCGGCGCATCAGCGAGATACTCCAGCACAAATGCGAGTTCACCGACGAGCTGGGCGACCTGCGGCAGAAGATGCAGAGTTTCAGCCTGGAATGTGACCAACGCATTGCCCGCGCCCTCGCCAATGCCGTGGCCAGGGGGCAACTCCCCGAGGGGCTCGACTGCACCCGCGCCGCGGTCACGCTGCACGCGTACATCGACGGCCTCCAGGCCCACTGGCTATTGGCGCCCGGGCGCTTCCCGCTGGCCGAACAGGCCGAGCAACTGGTGGACGCACTGCTGGACATGCTGCGCGGCAGCGTCGCGCTGCGCGGCTGAGAAGGGTCTGACAGACCCGGGGTTCACGGTTTTCGCGCCCCGGGAGCCGCGTCCCAAAGGCGGGTGGATCTGTGCTAGGCCCGGGCGCCAGTCAGGCGCGCCTGGATGAAGTCGAGAAAACACTGGATGCGCAGGGCCAGCTGCGAGTTGCGGTAGTACACCGCATGGATCGGCTGGCGGTAGTCGCTCATGTGCTCGGCCAGCACCGCCACCAGGCGGCCCTCGGCCAGGTCCTGGTCGGTCATGAAGCTCGCCAGGCAGGTGATGCCCTGGCCGGCCAGGGCCAGCTGGCGCAGGGTCTCACCGCTGGAGGCACGCAGGTTCGGCTGCACCGACAGCTGGTTGCCGCAGACATGGCGCACCGGCCACTGGTTGAGGCTTTCCGGTTGGGTGAAGCCCAGCAGGCGATGGGCCTTGAGGGTCTCCACGCTGTCGGGCATGCCGTGGCGCGCCAGGTAATCCGGGCTCGCCACCAGGTGCAGGCGGCTGGCGCCCAGGGGCCGTGCGTGCAGGGTGGAATCGCTCAGCGGGCCGATGCGGATGGCCAGGTCGGTGCGGTGCTCCAGCAGGTCGATGATCTGGTCGTTGGTGTTCAGCTCCAGTTGGATGTCCGGGTACAGCGCGCGGAACTCGCCGATATGCGGCACCACCGCATGCAGCATGAACGGCGAGGCGGCGTTGATGCGCAGGCGCCCGGCGGGCTTCTGCTGGCGCAGGGCCAGGCGTTCTTCCAGGGCCTCCATCTGCTGGAGGATCTCCTTGGCACTGTCGAAAAAGAAGCGCCCTTCCTCGGTCAGCTCCATGCGCCGCGTGGTGCGGTTCAGCAGGGTGGTGGCCAGCTTCTCTTCCAGGCGCGACAGGGTGCGGCTCACCGCTGACGGCGTCAGCCCCAGGTGCTCGGCGGCGGCGCTGATGGAGCCGCACTCGACGACGCTGACGAAATGCTGGAGCTCATCGGAGGTGGCTTTCATGGCGGCCTCATTCGTGATCGGCAGGCAAGGCCGAAGGGCGGATAGCGCTTTTTTCTGCGTGGAATTGTAGGCCTCTCTGGGGGACTTATTCATTGCCCATGCGGTGCTAGCCGCCCCACGGAGCAAGAGGCTTCTGTCTATGGAGAGAGAGGTGAGCCCCAGCGATGTTGGGCCGACGACATGGATTTCGCGTTGCTAGCGGATAGGCGCCTGCTCCATGGCGAAGCCGGCCCATGTCCACCCGCAAAAAGGGCCGCATCGCGGCCCTTTACCTTTACTTCACCAGCCGTGCATCCAGGCTGTTCTGCGCCAGGCGCTGGGCTTGATCCTGGCTCATGCCCAGGTGTTCGTGCAGGGCGTAGAAGTTTTCGGTGACGTAGCCGCCGAAGTAGGCCGGGTCATCGGAGTTCACCGTCACCTTCACACCGCGCTCGAGCATGTCGAGGATGTTGTGCTGGCTCATGTGGTCGAACACGCAGAGCTTGGTGTTGGACAGCGGGCAGACGGTGAGGGGGATCTGCTCGTCGATGATGCGTTGCATCAGGCGCTCGTCCTCGATGGCGCGCACGCCGTGGTCGATGCGCTCGATCTTCAGCAGGTCGAGGGCCTCCCAGATGTATTCCGGCGGGCCTTCCTCGCCGGCATGGGCGACGGTGAGGAAGCCTTCGCCACGGGCACGGTCGAACACGCGCTGGAACTTGCTCGGCGGGTGACCCATCTCGGAGCTGTCCAGGCCCACGGCGACGAAGGCGTCGCGGAAGGGCAGCGCCTGGTCGAGGGTTTTCTGCGCCTCGTCTTCGGAGAGGTGGCGGAGGAAGCTGAGGATCAGCCCGCTGCTGATGCCGAGCTGCTTGCGGCCGTCGTCCAGGGCATGGCGGATGCCGTTGAGCGCCACTTCGAAGGGGATGCCGCGATCGGTGTGGGTCTGCGGGTCGAAGAAGGGTTCAGTGTGGATGACGTTCTGCGCCTTGCAGCGTTGCAGGTAGGCCCAGGTCAGGTCGTAGAAGTCCTGCTCGGTACGCAGCACATCGGCGCCGGCGTAGTAGAGGTCGAGGAATTCCTGCAGGTTGCCGAAGTCGTAGGCGCGGCGCAGGGTTTCGACGTCGTGCCAGGGCAGGGTGACCTTGTTGCGTTCGGCCAAGGCGAACAGCAACTCGGGTTCGAGCGAACCTTCCAGGTGCAGGTGCAGTTCGGCTTTGGGCAAGGCATTGAGCCAGTCGTACATGGTGGTTTCTCGTTATCAGGCAAGGTCGCCTGCAAGTTTAACTTCCCGGACAGGATTTCGCCGAACAGCCGCCCGAACGGTGTTGCCCCAGGAGCCACCCGGCGGCCCCTGGCGAACGGCACTCGCCCAGGCGCTCAGGCGGTTTCTTCGCGGCGGTAGGCGTAGGTGTCGGCGAAGCGCGAGAGCAGGTACTCGGCGCTGCTCACCGGCGGGTATTTCGGCGGGTTGTCGGCGCTGGAGCAGTTGGGCAGGCAGCTGATTTCCGTATCCGGGTGCGGTTCGGCGAAGAAGGGCATGGAGTAGCGGTGCACACCCAGGGGGCTGATGACCCGGTGCGGGGTGGACTTGTACCGGTCGTTGCTCCAGCGCGCCATCATGTCGCCGATGTTGACCACGAAGCTGCCGGCGATCGGCGGCGCGTCGATCCACTGGCCGCGCACGTCCTGCACCTGCAGGCCGCCGGCGTCGTCCTGGTAGAGCAGGGTGACGCAGCCGTAGTCGGTGTGCGCGCCGGCGCCCTGTTGCTCGGCGGAGCTGGCGGTATGGCGCGGCGGGTAGTGGATCATGCGGAACACGCTGATGGGCTCGGCGAAGCGCTGGTCGAAGAAGTCGCGGTCGATGCCCAGGGCCTGGGCGATGGCCCGCAGCAGGGTCTGCGCCAGGGCCTGCATGTCGGCGTAGTGCTGCTCCATCAGCGGCGCCCAGCCGGCCTGTTCGGGGTGGCGGTTGGGGCCGCGCAGGGGCTTGCCGGCCAGCACCTCGGGGTGGTTCGCGTCCATGTGGAAACCCATGTCGAAGGTCTCCTTCAGGTCGCTCGGCTTGCTCGGGTCGAGCTGCTCGGTGGCGATGGCGCCGTAGCCGCGATGGTGCGCCGTGCGGGTGATGTCGATCTTCAGCTTCTCCGCCTCGGGCTGGGCGAAGAAGGCCTTGGCCGCCGCCAGCAGTGCCTCGATGCGCGCGGGGGCGATGCCGTGGCCGGTGATGTAGAAGAAGCCCCAGTCGCGGCAGGCGACGTCGATGCGCGCCGCGACCTGCTGCCAGGCCTGGTGGTCATCACCGTAGAGCGCGGCGATGTCGATGATGGGGAGCTGGTTCATCGGTGATCCTTGGATCCTTTGGGAGAACACCCTCTCCCCGGGCTGGGGAGAGGGGCTGCGCTTACTTCGGCAGTTCCGCCTTGATGCCTTCGACGTAGTAGTTCATGCCGGCCAGGTCGGCGTTGGTGGCGGTCACGCCGTCGGCCAGCTTGATGGCGCCGCTCTGGTCCTTGATCGGGCCGGTGAAGGGGTGGAACTCGCCGCTCTTGATGCTGGCGATGATTTTCTCCGCCTCGGCCTTCACGTCGACCGGCACCAGGTCGCTGATGGGCAGCTGGATGGTGTCCTCGGCCAGGCCGCCCCAGTAGTCCTGGGATTTCCAGGTGCCGGCCATCACGCCTTCGGCAGCCTGGATGTAGTGCGGCCCCCAGTTGTTGACGATGGAGGTGAGCACGGCCTTCGGGCCGAAGTGGGCCATGTCCGAGGCGTAGCCCACGGAGTACACGCCACGGCGCTCGGCGGCCTGGATCGGCGCCGGGCTGTCGGTGTGCTGGAAGACCACGTCCACGCCCTGGTCGATCAGCGCGTTGGCGGCGTCGGCTTCCTTGCCCGGGTCGAACCAGGAGTTGACCCAGACCACCTTGATCTCGGCCTGCGGGTCGTACTTGTTCAGCGCCAGCTGGATGGCGTTGATGTCGCGGATCACCTCGGGGATGGGGAAGGAGGCGATGTAGCCGATCTTGTGGCTCTTGGTCATCTTCGCCGCCAGGTAGCCGCCGACGTAGCGGCCCTCGTAGGAGCGCGACAGGTAGGTGCCGAGGTTCTTGTCCTGCTTGTAGCCGGTGGCGTGCTCGAAGGTGACTTTGGGGAACTGCTTGGCCACCTTGGCGGTGGGGTTCATGTAGCCGAAGGAGGTGGTGAAGATCAGGTCGTAGCCGCCCTTGGCCATGTTGCGGATGACCCGCTCGGCATCGGCGCCCTCGGCGACGTTCTCGACGAAGCTGGTCTCGACCTTGTCGCCCAGCTTGGCCACCAGCGCCTTGCGGCCTTCCTCGTGCTGGTAGGTCCAGCCGTGGTCGCCGATGGGGCCGACATAGACGAAGCCGACCTTCAGCGGGTCGGCGGCGGAAGCGCCGAGGGTGGCACTGAAACCGATGGCGGCGACGAGCGTGCGCAGCAGGTTCTTCTTGGAATCGAACATGGGGGATGGGGCTCCTGGTCTGTTGTTCTTTGCTGTGCCCTGTGGGCTGACCAGGCGATTGCAAAAAATTGACCAACTAGACAAGCCGCGCGTAAAGCCCCGTGCCAGGCCCCTCGCTGCAGGCGTTGCGCACCATCCGCGAGCGCGGATGGTGCACGGCGAGCGCTGCCCGCCGCCTGCTGGTGCGTCACCAGGGAATGGTCTGGCCCTGGTAGTCGATGTAGTGATGGCCACCGCGACCGGCGAAGGCTTCGATCTGCTGCACCAGGCCCTGGACGCTGGTGGCGACGTCGATCTCGGCTGACTCGCCGCCCATGTCGGTCTTCACCCAGCCCGGGTGCAGGCTCAGCACCGTGGGTGACGCGTCGCCCCATTCGGCCACCAGGCTGCGGGTCAGGGTGTTCAGCGCGGCCTTGCTGGCGCGGTACAGCGCCAGGCCGCCGGCGTCGTTGCCGGCCACGCTGCCCAGTATCGAACTCATGAAGGCCAGGGTGCCGCCGGGCAGCAGGTTGTCGCGCAGGCGCTGGGCCAGGCGGATGGGCGCCACGGCATTGGTGAGGAACAGCTGGGCGATCTCGGCCTCGGTGGCCTGCACCGCGGATTGGTGCGCCGGGCCGTAGACCCCGGCGTTGACCAGGATGAGGTCGAAGGCGCGGCCGTCCAGCTCACCGGCCAGGGTCTCCAGGCCGGCGACGCTGTCCAGGTCCAGGGTTTTCACCTCGACGCCCTCCAGCGCGGCCAGGTCGCCGGCGCCCTGAGGGTTGCGCACGGTGGCGGTGACCTGCCAGCCGGCGGTCTGCAGTTGCTTGACCAGGCCCAGGCCGATGCCCCGGGAGGCGCCGATGATCAATGCGGTTTGTGTGCTGCTCATGTGCGGTCCTCTGCATGTGAAGACCGGCAAGAGTAGCCGTTTATTGAGTGCGTGTGCCTGGGCTTCCCGGACTGAAGTCCGGGCTACGCTTCGCACGGCCCAACCCTGTAGCCCGGGCTTCAGCCCGGGAGTGATGTCAGGTCAGTGCCCACCCTTCCACGGCTGGCCCAGGGACACGGGGGCGAACAGGCGGGTGCGCACGGCATCGCGGGAGAGCAGCACCAGCACCAGAATGGTCGCCACGTAGGGCAGCATCGCCAGCAGGTTGGCCGGGATGGCCAGGCCGACGCCCTGGGCCACCAGGTGGAGGATGCTGGCCAGGCCGAAGAGGTAGGCGCCGAGCAGCACGCGGAACACCCGCCAGCTGGCGAACACCACCAGGGCGAGGGCGATCCAGCCGCGCCCGGCGGTCATGTTCTCCGCCCACATCGGCGTGTACGCCAGGGACAGGTAGGCCCCGGCCATGCCCGCCATGGCTCCGCCGAAGAGCACCGCCAGGGTGCGCACGCGCAGCACCGGCAGGCCCATGGCGCTGGCCGCATCGGGGTTCTCGCCCACGGCCTGGAGCACCAGGCCGATGCGGCTCTTGAGCAGCGCCCAGGCGATGAGCGCGAACAGCGCGAAGGACAGGTAGACCATCAGGTCCTGGCTGAACAGCATCTTGCCCAGCAGCGGAATGCCGCTGAGCAGCGGGATGGCCACCGGCTCGAAACCGGACAGCGGCTTGCCCACCCAGGCGGCACCGACGAAGGACGACAGGCCGATGCCGAAGATGGTCAGCGCCAGGCCCGTGGCCACCTGGTTGGCGTTGCAGCCCAGGGCCACCAGGGCGAACAGGGCGGACAGCAGCATGCCGGCGGCCATCGCCAGCAGCACGCCAATCCACAGGTTGCCGGTGCTGATGGCGGCGATGAAGCCCACCACCGCACCGAACAGCATCATCCCTTCCTGGCCGAGGTTGAGCACGCCGCTCTTCTCGCACACCAGCTCGCCCAGGGCGACCAGCAGCAGCGGCGTGCCGCAGCGGACCATGGCGTAGAGGATGTTGGTCAGCAGATCTAGATCCATGGGGAAACCTCGGTTTTGTAGCGGGAAGCTGGAAGCTCGAAGCTGGAAGAAAAAGCGTCGTTCATATCGGCTGCACCGTCTTCAAGCTTCCGGCTCTCGGCTTCCAGCTCAACGCCAAGCGTGGCCGTTACAGAATCAGCACGTCGCAGGTGAGCAGGAGGGACAGCACCAGTTTTGTAGCGAGAAGCTTGAAGCTGGAAGCTGGAAGAAAAAGCGTCGTTCATGTCGATTGCACCGTTTTCAAGCTTCCGGCTTTCAGCTTCCAGCTCCACGCGAAGCGTGGCTTGTACAGAATCAGCACGTCGCAGGTGAGCAGGAGGGACAGCACTGGTTTTGTAGCGGGAAGCCGGAAGCTCGAAGCTGGAAGAAAAAGCGTCGTTCATGTCTGTTGCACCGTCTTCAAGCTTCCGGCTTCCGGCTTCCAGCTCCACGCCAAGCGTGGCCGATAGAGAATCAACACATCACAGGCGAGCAGGAAGAACAGCATCATTCCCTGGAACAGCTGGGTGATGGATTGCGGCAGGTTGAGGGCCATCTGCGCGTTTTCGCCGCCCAGGTAGAGCAGCGCCATCAGCAGCCCGGCAACGAGGATGCCGAAGGGGTTGAGGCGGCCGAGGAAGGCCACGGTGATGGCCGCGTAGCCGTAGCCCGGCGATACCTGCGGCACCAGCTGGCCGATGGGGCCGGTGACCTCGCCGACGCCGGCCAGGCCCGCCAGGCCGCCGCTGACCAACAGCGCCAGCCACACCAGGCGCTTCTCGCGGAAGCCGACGAAGCCGGCGGCGCGCTTGTCCAGGCCCAGTACCTTGATCTGGAAGCCGAGGAAGCTCTTGTGCAGCAGCACCCACACCGCCACCAGGGCGAACAGGGCGAAGTACAGGCCGATGTGCAGGCGCAGGTCCTCGAGCACCGGCGGCAGGCGCGAGGCATCGCCGAACATGGCCGACTCGGGGAAGTTGAAGCCGGCCGGGTCCTTCAGCGGGCCGTGCACCGCATAGAGCAGCAGGTTCAGGGCCACGTAGTTGAGCATGATGGTGGTGAGGATCTCGTTGGCGTTGAAGCGCGTGCGCAACCAGGCCGCCAGGCCACCCCAGGCGGCACCGGCGAGCATGCCGGCGGCCAGCACCAGGGCCAGGGCCCAGCGGCTTTCCCAGTCGATGATGTGCACCGCCACGGCGCTGCCGGCCAGGGCGCCCAGCAGCAGCTGGCCTTCGGCGCCGATGTTCCAGATGCGCGCCTGGTAGGCCACCGCCAGGCCCAGTGCGCAGAGCAGGATGGGCAGCGCCTTCACCAGCAGCTCGGAGATTCCGTAGAGGTCGCTGATGGGCGCCACCAGCAGGGCGTGCAGGGTTTCCAGCGGGTCATGGCCGAGGGCGACGAACAGCCCGAGCCACAGGCCAGGGTCAGCAGGCCGGCCAGCACCGGGGACAGCAGGAGCATCGCGCGCGACTGCTGCGTGCGGGGTTCCAGGGATAGCAACATGAAAGGCTCCGGGCGCTCAGGCGGCTTGGGTCGAATCGAACTGGCCGGCCATCCAGCGGCCGACCTCCTGCGGGCTGGTGGCGACCACGGGCTTGAGCGCCGACAGCTCGCCGCTGCACAGGGCGCCGATGCGGTCGCTGATCTGGAACAGCTCGTCGAGGTCTTCGGAGATCACCAGGATCGCCGCGCCGGCATCGCGCAGGGCGATCAGCGCGCGGTGGATGGCGGCGGCGGCACCGACGTCCACGCCCCAGGTGGGGTGGGCGGCCACCAGCAGCTTCGGTTGCTGGAGGATCTCGCGGCCGAGGATGAATTTCTGCAGGTTGCCGCCGGAAAGGCTGCGGGCGGCGGTGTGGGCGTCCGGGGTCTTCACCGCGAAGCGCTGGATGATCTCGTTGGCGAAGGCCAGCACCTGGCCGCGGCGGATCATGCCCCGGCTCAGCAGCCCGCGCTGGAAGCCGGTGAGCAGGGCGTTGTCGGTCAGGCTCATGTCCGGCACCGCGCCATGGCCCAGGCGCTCGGCGGGGACGAAGGCCAGGCCGCGGGCGCGGCGGGCGTCCGGCGGCAACTGGCCCACCGGCTGGCCGGCGAAGCGGATGGCACCGGCCTGGGCGGCGGGCAGGCGGCGCTCGCCGGAGAGCAGGGCGAGCAGCTCGTCCTGGCCATTGCCGGCGACCCCGGCGATGCCGACGATCTCGCCGCTGCGCACATCGAGGCCGAGGTGCTTCAGCGACATGCCGAACGGGTCCGGGTTATGCCAGTCGAGCCCCTGCAGGCTGAGGAAGGGCGCGCCGCCGCTGGCCTTGGGGTAACTGGCGGCCAGGCCTTCGGCATCACCCACCATCAGCCGTGCCAGTTCCAGGTCGCTGCATTCGGCCGGCACGCAGTGGCCGGACACGCGGCCGCCCCGCAGCACCGTGGCGCTCTGGCAGAGGGCGCGCACTTCGCCCAGCTTGTGGCTGATGAAGAGGATGCTGCAGCCCTCGGCAGCCAGGCGGCGCAGGGTGACGAACAGCTCGTCGGCCTCCTGCGGGGTGAGCACCGAGGTGGGCTCGTCGAGAATCAACAGGCGGATGTCCTGCATCAGGCAGCGGACGATCTCCACCCGCTGGCGCTCGCCGATGGACAGCGCGTGCACCAGGCGCCCGGGCTCCAAAGCCATGCCGTAGCGCTGGGACACCTCGCGGATGCGCGGCTCCAGTTGTTTGGGTGTGCCGGCCTCGCGGCCCAGGGCCAGGGCGATGTTCTCGGCCACGGTCAGGGTTTCGAACAGGGAGAAGTGCTGGAACACCATGCCGATGCCCAGGGCGCGGGCCTGGGCCGGGTCGCGCACGCGCAACGCCTCGCCCTGCCAGCGGATCTCGCCGGCATCCGGCTGTACCACGCCGTAGATGATCTTCATCAGCGTGCTCTTGCCGGCGCCGTTCTCGCCTAGCAGGGCGTGGATCTCGCCGGGCTCGATGCGCAGATCGACGCGGTCGTTGGCCAGGCAGCCGGGGTAGCGCTTGGTGATGCCGAGCATCTCCAGGCGCGGTGGGGGAGTGGGGCTGTTCATCGTGGTCTTTCCCGGAAAGAGAGCTGGCCAGACAAAGCAAAAAGCTGGCCACCGGGTCAGGAAGGCCCGCACGCGCTCGCGTGGCTGGGCGATGCGGGGGAAATGCAGCCGTCGATGGGCATTGCCGGGGCATTTTCCTGCACGCTTTCGGGGCGCCGTGGCTCCCGATGGCGCAGCGGCTATTGGACGAATTTCGACCACCGCCCCGCAGCGCCCGTGGCCACTGGCGCGGAGAAGTTGTTCCCAAGGTTATCCACAGGAATGTCCACGGCCCGTGTGGACAATGGCGGTGCACCGCGCCGGTATCCCGGCGCCCGGGTTTCTGGCAGGTGAAAATAAAGTTAGCCCCTTCAGGTGCTTACGCGGTAGACACGGGGCCCCGCGCGCACTGGTCACGAAACGAGCAGCCCCGGCGAAGCGGCGGCCGGCGGCGCCCCGGGCGATTGCTCAAAAGGTTATCCACAGGCTTGTCCACGCTTTATGTGGGTGGTTCCAAGGCGCATTCCGGACGCTCCCGTAGGTTGGCGCCAAGCGCAGCGCGGCCCAACGATGCAGGGTCCAAAGTGGGCAATGAGGGAATGGGGTTCGGAGGGAATTCCGAGGGCACTTGCAGCACCGCACGGTGGACCGGTGAAGCGGGGTCCACCCTACGAAGTCCCGTGCCTCATTCAGCCCGGGAGCAGGGGGCAATCGTGTTGCGGGGGAGGGCCCGGCACCGGGTGGCGCCGGGCGCCGGGTCAGAAGCTGAATTCCATGTTCAGGGTCGGGGTGGAGGTGCGGCTGCCACGGCCGCCGTCGACGCCGAACTTGTTGTGCCAGTACTCGTAGCCAACGCCGAACCAGAGGTTGGGCTTGATGTTCTTGCCCGGGCGCGCGGCGACCATCAGCGAGGTGCGCATCAGCGTCTCGGCGGCGGTGTCCTTGTTGTTGTAGTCCTCGCCCTTCTCGCCCACGTGGTTGATGTAGCCCTGGAACTTGGCGGCGTGGTCGCCGACCTGGAAGGGGCGCAGCCAGGTGAGGTTGAGGTTGTAGGTGCCGTCGAAGGTCATTTCCTCGTGGCGCGCGCCGGGGATACCGGTCTGGTTGCGCTCGCGGTAGTAGAGCAGGCTCAGGTCAAGCACGCCGACGGTGTTGAACTTGAGGGTCGGGCCGAACACGATGGCGCGCTTGTTGGAGGAGGCGCGGTTGTTGTTGCGGTTGACGTCGAAGCCGGCGGTGAAGGCGTAGTCCTTGATCAGGCCGTCGCCCTGTTTCTGGTCGAACACCCGCGAGGCGAACAGTTGGTGGCGGTACACCGCGTAGACCTCGCTGCCACCGTGGTCGGTGCCCTTGCGCGGGTCGCGGTTGTCGGAGAGGAAGACGTCGAGGTTGAAGAAGTTGCTGCCGTACTGGTACCCGCTGGCGTGGGTGAAGCTGTAGATGCGCTTGGCGAATTTGTTCGGGTTGTTCGGGTTGGTGAACTGCTGGCCGTAGCGGAAGCCGACGCTGTTGTTCATCCATTCCAGTGCGGCCGCTTCGCCGGCCGAGAAGAGGGCGAGAGCGACCGTGGCTCCCTGCAGTGCTTTTTTCATTGTTATGGGCTCCTGTTCCTGGGTTCTCGATGCGTGGGCTCGGGCACCGAGGGGCGCAGTATCAGCACATCCGGATTGATCACCAAAGAACAGAATGTAGAGCATCCCGATGCCGATTCGGCATCACATGATTGACTCAAAAGTCAGTATTTTCAGGGCTTTAGCGGGATTGTGTACAAACCGCAAAAGCCGATGGCTCTAGCGCGCGGGCTGCAGCCGGGCGCCCCGTCCAGAGCCTCGACAGGGACAGTCATGAAAAAGATAGACGGGAATGCGGCCTACGGCCGGTTGCCGGGGGCACTGCGGGGTGGTGGCCGCTCTTCGCGCTCACGCAGGGTGATTTCCTCGGTCAGCTGGCGTGCCAGCGCATCCACCGCCACGGGCAGGTAGCGGCCGCTGCGCACGTAGAGGCCGAGGTCGTTGAAGATGCCACCGTTGTCGGTCAGCGGCAGGTGCACCAGGTCGCCGGCCTCGAGGTCGGCCTCGATGCCGATGCGGGTCTGGAAGGCCACGCCCATGCCGCGTTTCACCAGTTGCCGGGCCAGCTCCACCGAGCTGCTTTCCAGCGCCGGCTTGCCGGGCAGGTTGAGGCGTTTCTGCAGCGGGGCGAGCAGGTGGTGGATGGACAGTTCCTGCTTGGCCAGGATCAGCCCGTGCTCGGCGCAGGTGGCGAAGCTCACCTCGTGCAGCGAGGCCAGCGCATGCCCGCGCGGCACGATGGCGCCGAGACGGAAGTGGCCGACGCTGAGCTGTTGCAGCTCGGCGCTGCGGGGCAGGAAGAAGGCCAGGCCGAGGTCGGCGGCGCCACTCAGCACCGCCTCGGGGATGGCCTGGGAGCCCATGGCGGTGACGCCGATGGTGACCCGTGGGTAGCGCTCGTGCATGGCCTTGAGCACCCGGGGCAGCAGGTCGATGGTCACCCCTTCGACGGTGGCGATCTCCACGTGGCCGGTGCGCAGGCCCTGCATGGCATCCAGCTCCGAGCGCACCCGCTCGACGTCCTGCAGCACCACGGTGATGTGGCGGGTGAGGATCTCCCCGGCCGGGGTCAGGCGCAGGCCGGCGGGCAGGCGGTCGAACAGCGGCGCGCCGATCTCGTCCTCCAGCTTGAGGATCTGCCGGTTCACCGCCGAGGAGGCGACGTTGAGCCGGCGCGCCGCCTCGCGGATGGAGTTGCAGCGGCGCACCATGTCGAAATAGTGGATGGCCGGCGAGTGGATGCGCAGCTTGCCGGTCATGGCGTGTCGTCCTCGATGGCGGCGAGCTGGCTGCGCCCACGGCTGATGTCGCCGAGCAGGCGTTGCAGCGGTTCCCGCTGGGCCTCCGGCAGGGCCAGTTGCAGCCAGGCGCCTTCGGCGTCGTAGTCCTCGCCTTCGAGCTGCGCCTGGAGGTCGGCCAGGCGTGCCTTGAACAGCGCCAGTTCGGCGAAGGCCAGGTGGCAGCGGAAGCGCGACAGGCGCAGCAATGGCAGGCGCTCGCCGCCTTGCAGGCACTTGGCGGCGCTGCCTCCGTAGGCGCGGGCGAGGCCGCCGGTGCCGAGCTGGATGCCGCCGTACCAGCGGATCACCACTACCGCGACCTGGTCCATGTCCTGGCCCTCGATGGCTGCCAGCATGGGGCGCCCGGCGGTGCCGCCGGGTTCACCGTCGTCGCTGAAACGGTATTGGTTACCCACCTTCCAGGCCCAGCAGTTGTGCGAGGCGGTGGGGTCGCTGGCGCCGGCGATGAAGGCCTGCGCCTCGGCCGCGCTGGTGACCGGCGCGGCGAGGGCGATGAAGCGGCTTTTGCGGATTTCCTCGCGGTATTCGCAGGGCGCGGCAAGGGTGAAGGGCATCAGCTGGCGGGTGTCGGCGGGGTCAGGCCGCAGCCCTTGAGGATGATGTGGGTGAGGCTCTGCGCGGCCACTTCGAAGTCGTCCTTGGTCAGGCGCTTGCGGCCGCTGACGCGGCAGATCTGCGAGCCGAAGTCGGCGTAGTGCTGGGTGCTGCCCCAGAGCAGGAAGATCAGGTGCGTCGGGTCGATCGGGTCCAGCTTGCCGGCGGCGATCCAGGCTTCGAACACCCCCGCGCGGCCCTTGAACCAGTCGCGGTAGTCCTGATCGAAATACTTCTCCAGGCAGGCGCCGCCGCTGATCACTTCCATGGCGAAGATCTTCGAGGCCAGGGGGAAGCGCCGCGAGAACTCCAGCTTGGCGCGGATGTAGCGGGCCAGCGCCTCGGCGGGGTCGTCGTCCACGGTCAGGGTGTTGAAGGTGCTGTCCCACAGTTCGAGGATGTTGCTCAGCACCGCCACGTACAACCCCAGCTTGTTGCTGAAGTAGTAGTGCAGGTTGGCCTTGGGCAGCCCGGCACGCACGGCGATGGTGTTCATGCTGGTGCCTTTGAAACCGTGCTTGGCGAACTCCTCCTCGGCAGCGGCGAGGATGGTTTCTTCGTTCTTCTGGCGGATGCGGCCGGCAGGCTTGCCGGTGGAGCTGGGGCTGTGGGCGGGGACCAGGACAGTCATAGGTCATCCAGAGGGGTCAGGAAGCGGGCGAATGCACTGATAACCCAAGCGCGGGGCGGTCGACAAGCCAAAACTGTTGCGGCGGTCAGGTTATCCACAGGTTTTGTCGGGCCTGCACCATGATGGGTCGGTTTTTTCGTGCCGTGCACCGCGCCAGGCACCGCCCTGGGCCTGGCGCGGCGTGGTTCAGGCGCGTTCGGCGGCACCGTCCGTCAGAGCGGCGCGTTTCTCTTCCGGCAGCACCAGGCTCAGGACGATGGCGGTGATGCCGCCGCAGGTGATGGCCGAGTCGAACAGGTTCTGCACCAGCTGCGGCATCTGGTGCAGCAGGGTCGGTTGCGCGGCGATGCCCAGGCCGACGCCGAAGGAACCGGCGATCACCAGCAGGCTGCGGCGGTCCAGCGGCGCCTGGGCGAGGATGCGGATGCCCGCCGCCGCCACGCTGCCGAACATCACCAGGGTGGCGCCGCCCAGCACCGGCTTGGGAATCTGCTGCAGCACCGCGCCGATCAGCGGGAACAGGCCGAGCACGAACAGCACGGCGCCGATGTACAGGCCGACATGGCGGCTGGCGACGCCGGTGAGCTGAATCACCCCGTTGTTCTGGGCGAAGGTGGTGTTGGGGAAGGCGCTGAAGGTGGCCGCCAGCATGCAGCTGACGCCATCGCCGAGCACGCCGCCCTTGAGCCGCGCCTCGTATTCCGGGCCCTTGAACGGCTTGCGCGAGATCATGCAGTTGGCGGTCAGGTCGCCCACGGTCTCGATGGTGCTGATGAGGTAGATCAGCGCCACCGGGATGAAGGCCGTCCAGTCGAAGCTGAAGCCGAACCTGAAGGGCAGCGGCACGCTCACCAGGGGCAGGTCGGGCAGCGCCTGGGGCACCAGCTTGCCGCTGAAGAAGGCGGCCACGCTGCCCACGGCCAGGCCGATGAGGATGGACGACAGGCGCACCCAGGGGTTGCTCGAGCGGTTCAGCAGAATGATGGTCGCCAGCACCAGGCCGCCCAGGGCCAGGTTGCCCGGCGCGCCGAAGTCCGGGGCCTTGAAGCCGCCGCCGATATCGGTGATGCCGACCTTGATCAGGCTGACGCCGATCAGGGTGATGACGATGCCGGTGACCAGCGGGGTGATGACCCGGCGCAGGTGACCGATGAAGCGGCTGAGCACGATCTGCACGAAGGCGCCGAAGAAGCACACGCCGAAGATCATCGCCAGGATGTCCTCCGGGCTGCCGCCGCGGCTCTTCACCAGGAAGCCGGCCGACAGTACCGCACCGAGGAAGGCGAAGCTGGTGCCTTGCAGGCAGATCATCCCCGCGCCGATGCCGAATGG
Source organism: Pseudomonas solani (assembly GCF_026072635.1). Taxonomy (NCBI): domain Bacteria; kingdom Pseudomonadati; phylum Pseudomonadota; class Gammaproteobacteria; order Pseudomonadales; family Pseudomonadaceae; genus Pseudomonas; species Pseudomonas solani. The sequence continues at coordinate 3,121,449 of NZ_AP023081.1, forward strand.
GCGCCGCGCCTGGAGGAAGGTGCCGACGCCGGACACCATCAGCGCCATGCTGATCAGGTAGGGCAGGTGCGCCCCCAACCCCAGCGCGCCACCGATCACCAGCGGCGGGGTGATGATGCCGACGAAGCTGGCCAGCACATGCTGCAGCGCGGCGCAGAACGCCAGCAGCGGTTTCGGCTTGTCGTCCAGGCCGTAGATGAGTTCGGAGTTGCGTTCTTCTTCAGCGTGCATGCTGGCCTCGGCAGGTTGGCGCGGCGAACCGGAGCGGCTCGCCGGGGCAGATGCCGGGCTATTGCAAAAAATTGACCAGGTGCGCAGGTTTTTTCGCTTTCCACCCTGCAAGGCCCAGGGTTGGCGGGCGCTACGGGATAGGCGTATGGGCTGCGCTAGGTATGACCGAAGGGTTTCTCCTGCACCAAATCGGGGTCGCCCGCTTCATTGCTGGGCGTTCGGTGGCGCTCATTCTCTCCGTAGGATGGGTAGAGCCCCGCGAAACCCATCGCTCCGATGATGGGTTTCGCTCCGCTCTACCCATCCTACGATTCAGTTCAGAGCGCGGCTTCGTAGGGTGGACCACGCTTCACCGGTCCACCAGGCGGAGTGGAAGGGGAACTCAAGCGCTCCGCCAGCCCGCTATCCCCCGCGAACACACCTCAGCCCGTCGCTGCCAATGCCTCCAGGAAACTCTCCAGCACCAGGTGCGGGCGGCGGCCCTTGCGGGTCACGGTGGCGAGGCTGAGGTCGTAGAAGCGCTTGCTCGGCTTGAGCGCACGCAGGCGGCCCTGCTGCACCCAGAAGGTGGCGTAGTGGTCCGGCAAATAGCCGATGTAGCGCCCGGTGAGAATAAGGAAGGCCATGCCCTCGCGGTCCGAGGCGCTCGCGGTGCAATGCAGCGCCTGGTAGTGGGCCTGGATATCGGCCGGCAGGCGGAAGGTGGGGGCGATGGCCTCCTGCTCGTTGAGGCGGGCATCGCTGAGCTGGGCATCGTCGGCGTAGAACAGCGGATGGCCCACGGCGCAGTACAGCAGCGAGCGCTCGTCGTACAGCGGCTGGTACTCCAGGCCCGACAGCGCCACCGTCTGCGGCACCACGCCCACGTGCACGCGGCCGTCGAGCACGCCCTGTTCCACCTCGCTGGGCGGGGTCATGCGGATGTTGATCACCACGTCCGGCCCGCGCTCCTTCAGGCGCGACAGGGCATGGGTGATGCGCATGTGCGGCAGGGTCACCAGGTTGTCGGTGAGGCCGATGTTCAACTCGCCGCGCAGGTGCAGGTGCAGGCCGTTGACCTCGGTACGGAAGCTCTCCAGGGCGCTGAGCAGTTGCAGCGACGACTGGTACACCTCGCGCCCCTCCTCGGTCAGGGCGAAGCCGGCGCGGCCGCGCTGGCACAGGCGCAGGCCGAGGCGCTGCTCCAGGTCGCTCATCTGCTGGCTGATGGCTGAGCGACCGATGCCCAGCACGCTCTCGGCGGCGGAGAAACCACCGCACTCGACGACGCTGCGGAAGATGCGCAGCAGGCGGATATCGAAGTCGCTGACCTGGGCCAGGGCTTCCGGGCGACGGGTGCTCATCAGTTTAGTGGTCCGTGATCTGAAGATATGAAAAGTTGAATTTTCATGACTTTATGCCCGTGGCAATGTCGACTGCAAGAACCACCGGGTTCTCCCCCACAACCCACGCCCCATCGCGAGGCAGACAAGAATGAACATGCCGCAGACCGCCACCCCCTCCCTGGCCAGCCAACTGAAGCTGGACGCCCACTGGATGCCGTTCTCCGCCAACCGCAACTTCCAGCGTGACCCGCGTCTGATCGTGGCCGCCGAAGGCAGCTGGCTGATCGACGACCAGGGCCGTCGCATCTACGACAGCCTGTCGGGCCTGTGGACCTGCGGCGCCGGTCACTCGCGCAAGGAAATCCAGGAGGCCGTGGCCAAGCAGCTCGGCACCCTCGACTACTCCCCGGGCTTCCAGTACGGCCACCCGCTGTCGTTCAAGCTGGCCGAGAAGATCGCCGACATGACCCCGGGCGAGCTGAACCACGTGTTCTTCACCGGCTCGGGCTCCGAGTGCGCCGACACCGCGGTGAAGATGGCCCGCGCCTACTGGCGCCTGAAAGGCCAGGCCACCAAGACCAAGCTGATCGGCCGCGCCCGTGGCTACCACGGCGTGAACATCGCCGGCACCAGCCTTGGCGGCATCAACGGCAACCGCAAGATGTACGGCCAGCTGATGGACGTCGACCACCTTCCGCACACCCTGCAACCGGGCCTGGCCTTCACCAAGGGCATGGCCGAGACCGGCGGCGTGGAGCTGGCCAACGAGCTGCTGAAGCTGATCGAACTGCATGACGCGTCGAACATCGCCGCCGTTATCGTCGAGCCCATGGCCGGCTCCGCTGGCGCCCTGGTGCCGCCGGTGGGCTACCTGCAGCGCCTGCGCGAAATCTGCGACGCCAACAACATCCTGCTGATCTTCGACGAAGTCATCACCGCCTTCGGCCGCATGGGCAAGAACACCGGCGCCGAGTTCTTCGGCGTGACCCCGGACATCATGAACGTGGCCAAGCAGATCACCAACGGCGCCATCCCCATGGGTGCGGTGATCGCCAGCCGCGAGATCTACCAGACCTTCATGAACCAGGCGACGCCCGAATACGCCGTCGAGTTCACCCACGGCTACACCTACTCCGCCCACCCGGTCGCCTGCGCCGCCGGCCTCGCCGCCCTGGAGCTGCTGGAGAAGGAAAACCTCATCCAGCAGGCCGCCGACCTGGCCCCGCACTTCGAGAAGGCCATCCACGGCCTGAAGGGTGCCAAGCACGTGGTCGACATCCGCAACTGCGGCCTCGCCGGTGCCCTGCAACTGGCCCCCCGTGACGGCGACGCCATCGTTCGCCCGTTCGAGGCCGGCATGGCCCTGTGGAAGGCTGGCTTCTACGTTCGCTTCGGTGGCGACACCCTGCAGTTCGGGCCGACCTTCAACGCCAAGCCGGAAGAGCTCGACCGCGTGTTCGACGCCGTCGGCCAGGCCCTGCAAGGCATCAACTGATGAGTGCACGCCCCCAGGCCGTGCCCACCGTGCAGGTGGACAACGCCGAAGTCATCGTCACCGAGTGGCGCTTCGCCCCCGGTGCCGAGACCGGTCGCCACCTGCACGGCCACGATTACGTGGTAGTGCCCATGACCGGCGGCACCCTGCTGCTGGAAACCCCGGAGGGCGAGAAACGCGCGCCCCTGGTGGCCGGGCAGAGCTACTTCCGCAAGGCCGGCGTCGAGCACAATGTGATCAACGGCAGCGACCACGAAATCGTCTTCATCGAAACCGAAATCAAATGACGTCCACCCTCTCCCCCTGAGGAGAGGGCGGGTGCGCAGCCGCTGCCCGCGCCCCAGGACCACCCCGACAAAGCCCTACAAGAGAGATGACCATGAGCACCATCCAGCACCTGATCCACGGTGAGCTCGTTACCGGCGAAGGCCGCACGGCCGACGTGTTCAACCCGGCCACCGGCGAATCCACCCGCAAGGTCGCCCTGGCCAGCCGCGCCACCGTGCAACAGGCCATCGACTCGGCCAAGGCCGCTTTCCCGGCCTGGCGCAACACCCCGCCGGCCAAGCGCGCCCAGGTGATGTTCCGCTTCAAGCAGCTGCTGGAGCAGAACGAAGCGGAAATCTCCCGCCTGATCAGCGAAGAACACGGCAAGACCCTCGAAGACGCCGCCGGTGAGCTGAAGCGCGGCATCGAGAACGTCGAGTACGCCAGCGCCGCCCCGGAAATCCTCAAGGGCGAATACACCCGCAACGTCGGCCCGAACATCGACGCCTGGAGCGACTTCCAGCCGCTGGGCGTGGTCGCCGGCATCACCCCGTTCAACTTCCCCGCCATGGTGCCGCTGTGGATGTACCCGCTGGCCATCGCCTGCGGCAACTGCTTCATCCTCAAGCCCTCCGAGCGCGATCCGAGCTCCACCCTGCTCATCGCCGAACTGCTGCACCAGGCCGGCCTGCCCAAGGGCGTGCTCAACGTGGTGCACGGCGACAAGGAAGCCGTGGACGCCCTGATCGAAGCGCCGGAAGTGAAGGCCATCAGCTTCGTCGGCTCCACCCCCATCGCCGAATACATCTACGCCGAAGGCACCAAGCGCGGCAAACGCGTCCAGGCCCTGGGCGGCGCCAAGAACCACGCCGTGCTGATGCCCGACGCCGACCTCGACAACGCCGTCAGCGCGCTGATGGGCGCTGCCTATGGCTCCTGCGGCGAGCGCTGCATGGCCATCTCCGTGGCCGTGTGCGTGGGCGACCAGATCGCCGACGCGCTGGTGCAGAAGATCGTCCCGCAGATCAAGGGCCTGAAGATCGGCGCCGGCACCAACTGCGGCCTCGACATGGGCCCGCTGGTCACCGCCGCCGCCCGCGACAAGGTGGTCGGCTACATCGACGACGGCGTCGCCGCCGGTGCTGAGCTGGTAGTAGACGGCCGCGGCTACCGCGTTGCCGGTCATGAAGACGGCTACTTCGTCGGTGGCACCCTGTTCGACCGCGTGACCGCCGACATGCGCATCTACCAGGAAGAAATCTTCGGCCCGGTGCTGTGCATCGTCCGCGTCGGCAGCCTGGAAGAAGCCATGCAGCTGATCAACGACCACGAATACGGCAACGGCACCTGCATCTTCACCCGCGACGGCGAAGCCGCCCGCCTGTTCTGCGACGAAATCGAAGTGGGCATGGTCGGCGTCAACGTGCCGCTGCCGGTACCGGTCAGCTACCACAGCTTCGGCGGCTGGAAGCGCTCCCTGTTCGGCGACCTGCACGCCTACGGCCCGGACGGCGTACGCTTCTACACCCGCCGCAAGGCCATCACCCAGCGCTGGCCGCAACGCGCCAGCCACGAGGCCGCGCAGTTCGCGTTCCCGAGCAACAACTCCTGAGTGATCGGGTGAGATAAGAGAAAGGCCAGTCGAGAGACTGGCCTTTTTTGTTTCCCATTCGCTGCATTGGCTATGACTGAACAACCATGGGTTTCGCTTCGCTCTACGCCATCCTACGGAGGTGCTTCGGTGTCTCGGTGTCTTTGTAGGATGGGTAGAGCTCCGCGAAACCCATGCTGCCGGCCCGGCACCGGAGCCAGGTCTGTGCGTGGAATTGATGGGTTTCGCTTCGCTCTACGCCATCCTACGGAGGTGCTTCGGTGTCTCGGTGTCTTTGTAGGATGGGTAGAGCACCGCGAAACCCATGCTGCGGGCTCGGCACCGGGGCTAGATCTGTGCGTGGAATTGATGGGTTTCGCTTCGCTCTACGCCATCCTACGGAGGTGCTTCGGTGTCTCGGTGTCTTTGTAGGATGTGTAGAGCTCCGCGAAACCCATGCTGCCGGCCCGGCACCGGGGCCAGGTCTGTGCGTGGAATTGATGGATTTCGCTTCGCTCTACGCCATCCTACGAAGATGTATTGATGGTCGATCCTGTCGTTTCACCGCTCCCCCACGTTGCATTCCATTTCGTCTTCAGCGCCCGCCCAGTTTGCCGGCAGGATGCCCGCCTTCACGTATTGATGAAACGACGACCAAGGCCAATCGGCCACCCGCTCGACGTGCCCGTGCTTGCGTGGGTTGTGGTGGATGTAGTCCACATGGCGGGCGAAGTCTGCGTCGTCACGGATGCGGTGCTCCCAGAACCGCCGTTGCCAGATACCGCGTTCGCCCTTGTGCTTGCGGCTGTCGGAGCGCGGCTCGCCATAGGGCAGTGCCCGGGAGAAGCCACTCTTGATCAGACGCCAGCGCAGGGCGTAGTTGGCATCACCGGGTGGCAGTGTGCACAGCGCATGCAGGTGATCCGGGAGGATGACGATGGCGTCGATGCGCCATGGGTGGCGCTTCATGCCGGCGCGAAAGCTGGCCCGCAGCAGATCGATGTGATCGGTGAGCAGGCTGCTGCTGCGGTCGGCCAGGTTGAGGGTGAAGAACCAGGTAGCGCCTGGTGTGTGGTCGCGGCGGTAGTTGGTCATTGGCGGGCGTCCTTGCCTGAGGATGGACGTGCCCATCCTAAGAACGCCTTGCTCTCTCAGGGGCTGGTGGGCGTGACCGATTCGTCCTGAAACCTTGTGGCTGATGGGTTTCGCTTCGCTCTACGCCATCCTACGGAGGTGCCTAGGTGCCCCGGTGTCTTTGTAGGATGGGTAGAGCCCCGCGAAACCCACGCTGCGGGCCCGGCACCGGAGCCAGGTCTGTGCCCGGAATTGATGGGTTTCGCTCCGCTCTACGCCATCCTACGGAGGTGCCTAGGTGCCCCGGTGTCTTTGTAGGATGGGTAGAGCTCCGCGAAACCCATGCTGCCGGTCCGGCACCGGAGCCAGGTCTGTGCCCGGAATTGATGGGTTTCGCTTCGCTCTACGCCATCCTACGGAGGTGCCTAGGTGCCTAGGCGCCTCGGTGTCTTTGTAGGATGGGTAGAGCCCCGCGAAACCCATGCTGCGGGCCCGGCACCGGAGCCAGGTCTGTGCGTGGAATTGATGGGTTTGGCTTCGCTCTACGCCATCCTACGAAGGTGCCTCAACGCTGCCGAGGAATAGCCTGGTACTCGCTAGAGCCCCAGGTAACGCGGCACCTTCTCCCACTGCATCCACAACTCGCCCTGCCATTCCAGCAACAGCAGCCGTTCGCTCTGCCAGCCGATCCATACGCGGCGGGGGGCGTGGGTGTCGGCGTCTTGCTGGTCGCGCAGGGTAGGGATCACCTCGCGGGTGAGCCATTCATCCAGCTGTTGGCATTCGGGGTGGCCGAAGCGGATGAGCGCCTTGTAGAGGCCGGCTTCGTTCATCACGTCGATCGTCTCTTCGCTACCGCTGCGGCGATGCAGGCGGATGCGGCGGGTTTCGTGGGGCTTGAGGCGGCGGTGCAGGGCCTGTGGATGGTGCAGGCCCAGCAGGCGAGCGAAGTCGTAGGTGGAGAACCAGGGCTGGTTGTCGATCATCACACCGCGCAGGGGGCGGTCGTGGCGGAGGAAGGTGGTGGGGATGTAGGCGTCATGCATTTCTTTACCCATAACCATTGGCAAATGTCCGCCGCGCGCATTGCACGGCGAGTACTTGTGGTCACAGGTCGCCAAACCCGGTCGCGATATTGACCGCGACCGGGCGAACTTAGGGCGATGGTTGGGAGCGAACAAGGGGTTGCGGTGGGTTTGGGAAATTTCCGCGTGATGCTTGGACAGCCCCGTAGGATGGGTAGAGCACCGCGAAACCCATGCTGCCGGACCGGCATCGGAGCCAGGTCTGTGCTCGGAATTGATGGGTTTCGCTTCGCTCTACGCCATCCTACGAAGGTGCATTGGCGCCTTGGAGGATGGGCGGGCTACGTTCCGCGAGCTCCGCGAAACCCATCCTACCGGGGCTACGGAACGGTGAAACAACCGCTCACCAGGTATCCACGAACGGGCGCTTGCGGCCTTCCCGTGGGGTGGGTTTCGGCGCGGTGTTGAGGCCGCGCAGGAGCCAGGCGCGGGTTTCTTCCGGGTCGATGACGGCGTCGATCTCGAGGAAGCTGGCCATGTTGATCGCCTTGCCGTTCTGGTAGGCCTTGGCGACCATCTTGTCGAACAGCTTCTGCCGCTCTTCGAGGTTTTCCACCGCCGCGAGTTCCTTGGCGAAGCCCAGGCGCACGGCGCCTTCCAGGCCCATGGCGCCGAACTCGCCGCTGGGCCAGGCGATGGTGAACATCGAGGAGTGGAAGCTGCCGGCGGCCATGGCCTGGGCGCCCAGGCCGTAGCCCTTGCGCAACACCACGGTGAAGAAGGGCACCGAGAGGCTGGCGGCGGCGACGAACATGCGCGAGACGTGGCGCACCGTGGCGTGCTTCTCAGACTCCGGGCCGACCATGAAGCCGGGGGTGTCGCAGAGCGAGACCATGGGGATGTCGAAGGCATCGCACAGCTGCATGAAGCGCGCGGCCTTGTCGCCGGCCTGGGCGTCGATGGCGCCGCCCAGGTGCATGGGGTTGTTGGCCAGGAGGCCGAAGGGCTTGCCTTCGATGCGGATGAAGGCGGTGATCATCCCCGGGGCGAACTGGCGGCGCAGCTCCAGCACCGAGCCTTCGTCGGCCAGCTGGCCGATCACCGCGCGGATGTCGTAGGCGCGCAGGCGGTTCTCGGGGATCGCATGGCGCAGCTCGCGCTGGTCGGCGCACCGCCAATCGCTGACCGTGCCCTGGAAGTAGGAGAGGTAGCGCTTGGCGACGTCCACCGCTTCGGCTTCGTCCTCCACCAGCACGTCGATCACGCCGTTAGGGCCCTGCACCGAGGTGGGGCCGACCTCTTCGGCCTTGAAGCTGCCCAGGCCGCCGCCTTCGATCATCGCCGGGCCGGCCATGCCGATGCTGGCGTTGCGGGTGGCGATGATCACGTCGCAGCAGCCGAGCAGCGCGGCGTTGCCGGCGAAGCAGCGGCCGGAGACGACGCCCACCACCGGCACCAGGCCGGAGAGCCGCGCCATGGCAACGAAGGTGTGGCAATCCAGCCCGGCCACGCCGACGAAGTCGGTGTCCCCCGGCCGGCCGCCACCGCCTTCGGCGAACAGCACCAGCGGCACGCGCCACTGTTCGGCGAGGCCGAGCATGCGGTCGGTCTTCTTGTGGTTCATCACGCCCTGGGTGCCGGCGAACACGGTGTAGTCGTAGGAGATGGCCATGCAGCGCGCGGCCTCGTTGCCGAACTGCGCGGCGTTGACCGTACCGAGCCCGGCCACCAGGCCGTCGGCCGGGCTTTGCTGGATCAGCTCTTCCAGCGAACGGCGGCGGCGCTGGGCAGCCAGGGCCAGGGCGCCGTATTCGATGAAGCTGCCGGCGTCGAGCAGGTCGTCGAGGTTCTCGCGGGTGGTGCGCTGGCCGGTCTTGCGGCGGCGCGCCACGGCGTCGGGGCGGCGCTCGTCGCGGGTGATGGCGTGGCGTTCGAGCACCTCGGCGAGGTCGGCGCGGATGTGCGCCAGGTCGATGCTTTCTTCGCTGGCCACGGCATCGCCGCTCACCTCTGCCGGTTCCAGGTAGAGCAGCGCGGCGCCTTCGAACAGGGCGTCGCCGGGGGCCACCGGCAGGGCGCGGACGATGCCGCTGTGGCTGGCCTTGACCACGAACTCCATCTTCATCGCTTCCAGCACCGCCACGGCCTGGCCGACGGCGATGGCGTCGCCCTCGGCCACGTCCAGGCTCACCAGCACGCCCTGGCTGGGGGCGTTCAGGGCGATGCAGTCGGCCGGTACGTCGGCCACGGCGTTGTGCGCGGCCTGGCCGCTGGTGCCACTGACGAACAGGTGCGGGTGGGCGGCCTGTTGCGGGGCCAGCAACTCGGCAATGTGCTGCTCGATGAAGCGGGTGCTGACGCGGTTGTCCGCCAGCTCCGGGCGGCGCAGCAGGTTCTGCAGGAAATGGATGTTGCTCGCCACGCCCTCCAGGCGGAATTCGCAAAGGGCGCGGTAGGCGCGGCGCAGGGCGCTGGGGAAGTCCTCGCCCTGGACGATGACCTTGGCCAGCAGCGAGTCGTAGCTGGGGCTGGTGGCGTAGCCGGCGTACCCGTAGCCGTCGACGCGGATGCCGGCGCCGCTGGGCGGTTCGTAGGCGCTGATGACGCCGCCGGCCGGTCGCGCACTGCCGTCGGCCTGCATGGTTTCCAGGTTGACCCGCAGCTGCACGGCAAACCCCCGTGGCGCGGCGGGCTGTGCCAGGCCCAGCTCGGCGAGGCGGGCGCCGGCGGCGATGCGCAGCTGTGCCTGCACCAGGTCGACGCCGGTGACGGCCTCGGTGATGCAGTGCTCCACCTGGATGCGCGGGTTGGCCTCCATGAACACGAAGTCGCCGCGCGCGTCGTCGACGAGGAATTCGAAGGTGCCGATGCCACGGTAGGAAACCGCGCCGGCCAGGGTCAGGGCGGCGTCGAGGATGCGCTGGCGCAGCGCCGGGTCGAGCCCCGGTGCGGGGGCGATTTCGATGACTTTCTGGTTGCGCCGCTGCAGGCTGCAGTCGCGCTCCCACAGGTGGCTCACCGTTTCACCGTCGCCGACCACCTGCACCTCGATGTGCCGGGCCTGTTCGATCAGCCGCTCGACGTAGAGGGCGTCGCTGCCGAAGGCGCCGCGTGCTTCCGATTGGCAGCGGGCGTAGGCCTCTTCCAGCTCGGCCGCCTCGCGCACCGGGCGCATGCCGCGGCCACCGCCGCCGGCCAGGGCCTTGAGCATGATGGGGCCGCTGTCGAGGAAGGCGCGGGCCTCTTCCAGGCTGGTGGCGCGGTTGCTGCCGGCGGCCAGGGGTACGCCGCAGCGCTGTGCCAGTTCGCGGGCGCGGGCCTTGTCGCCGAAGGTGTCGAGGGCGTCGGCTGCCGGACCGATGAAGCGCACGCCGGCCCCTTCGCAGAGGCGGGCGAAGGCGGCGTTCTCGCTGAGGAAGCCGTAGCCCGGGTGCACGGCGTCGCAGCCGTTGGCCAGGGCGGCGTCGAGCAACTGCTGCATGTCGAGGTAGGCGGCCGCGCCACGGCCCTTGAGCGCCACGGCCTGGTCGGCCTTGCGCAGGTGCAGGGAGGCGGCGTCGTCCTCGGCGAACACCGCGACGCTGGGGATGCCCAGCTCGGCGGCGGCACGGGCGATGCGGATGGCGATCTCGCCACGGTTGGCGATCAGCAGGCGGGTGATGGCTCGGTTCACAGCAATGCTTCCAGTTCGTTCTTCTTGACCTTGCCGGTGGCGGTCATCGGCATGGAGTCGACCAGACGGATGTCCGGCACCTTGTAGATGGCCATGGAGGCCTTGCACCACTCGACCAGGCTGGCGCCGGTTTCGTCGCTGCCCGGCTTGAGCACGACGAAGGCGACGGGTTGCTGGCCGCGCTCCGGGTGCGGGCGGCCGAGCACGGCGCTGGCGAGGATGGCCGGGTGCTGGCCGAGCAGGGCTTCCAGCTCGCTGGGGAACACGCTCATGCCGTTGACCTTGAGCATTTCCTTGCGTCGGCCGAGGTAGCGGATGAAACCCTGCTCGCTGATCACGCCGAGATCGCCGGTGTGCAGCCAGCCGCCGCGCAAGGCTTCGGCGCTGGCCTCGGGGCGCTGCCAGTAGCCCTTGAGCAGGGAGGGCGAGCGCAGGCACAGCTCGCCTTCGCTGCCCAGGGGCAGCAGCTCGCCGGTGTCGAAATCGCAGACCTTGAACTCGGTGCCCGGCACCGGCAGGCCGACGAAGGTGGGCTGGGCGCGCAGGTCGAAGTCGTTGTCTTGCAGGCCGGCGGTGAAGGTGTCGCAGGTGTGGGTTTCGGTCATGCCGAAGCTGAATTCGAACAGGGTGCAGCCGGTGAGCTCGCGCCAGCGGCGGCGGTAGTCGAGGGTGAGCTTCTTGACGAAGGAGATGGCACCGACCTGGCGCAGGGAGGCGAAGTCGAATTCGCCCACGCGGGGGTGGTCCAGCACCTCGGCGGCGCTGTCCACCAGCAGGCCGCAGTGGCTGACGCGGTAGTGCTGCACGGCGGCCATGAAGGCCGGGGCGTCCCAGCGCGCCAGCAGCACCAGGGTGCAGCCGGCGAACACCGGGAACAGCAGGCCGGCGTTTTCCCCGGCGATCCAGAACTCGGGGAGGAAGTTGAGGGTGACGCTGTGCTCGTCCATGCCCAGCGCCGTGGGCACGAAGCTGGCGCAGGTGTAGAGCATGTCGCGGTGGCTGTGGATGCAACCCTTGGGCAGGCCGGTGGTGCCGCCGGTGTAGTTCAGTGCGGCGATGTCATCCAGCTGCGGGCGGTGCGCAGGCGTGGGCGCGGTGCAGGCGGCGAGGGCGGGGTAGAAGTCGATGAGGTCGTCGCCCGTGACCTTCGGGGCGAACAGCAGGTCCGGCGCCGGAATCGTCGGCGTGGCCGGGCGCAGCTCGCTGAGGCTGGTGGCGATCACCTGGCGCAGGGCGGTTTCGCCACGCACCTGGCGCACCACCGGCAGCAACTGGTCGAAGCACAGCAGCACCTCGGCGCCGCTGTCGTTGAGCTGGTAACTCAGCTCCAGGCCCTTGGACAGCGGGCTGACCGGGGCATGCACGGCGCCGCACTTGAGGATGCCCCAGAAGGCGATGTGCAGCTGCGGGCAGTTGGGCATGAACACCGCGACGCGGTCCCCCAGGCGCACGCCGAGTTCCACCAGCAGCGCGGCGCAGCGGTCGCTGAGGCGGTCCAGTTCCGCGTAGTCGAGGGTGTGGCCGTAGAAGTGCAGGGCGGTCTTGCCTGGCTGGCGTCGCGCCCATTCGCGCAGGTATTCGGTCAGCGGCCGTTCGCCGAGGGGGTACTGCGGCTCGCGCGGGGTGCCGGTGGGCCAGGCGTCGTGCTGGAGCTGGCGCAGGGTGGCCAGGTACTGGTCTTGGTTCATCGGGGCCTCGCGCTGGTCTTGTCGTTGTGTCGCGGGATGGCCTTCATCCTAGACAGTCGCGCCCGTTGCAGGACCGATGTTCGCCCTGACGAATACCCCTCTCTCAGGGTGGCTGATGGAGCTTGCGCGTGTCGTGAGGGCTTTTGTCCTGATCGGACCTTGCCGCCAGGCGCGGGCTGCAGTATCTGTGGCGACCTTCCCCTGCCCTCAAGGACGACCATGAACGAATTGCTGCACAGCCTGGACTGGGTGCTGCCCTTGCGCAGCGACGCGCTGACGCCGCTGATGCGCTTCTTCACCCTGCTGGGGTACGAGAAGTTCATCCTCTTCTTCCTGCCCCTGGGCTACTGGGCCTGGCACCGCACGGTGTTCTTCCGCCTGCTGGTGCTGGTGGCCATCACCGCACTGCTCAATGCCTGGCTCAAGGATTACTGGCAGGACCCGCGCCCGGACATCGCCCTGCGCATGGACCACGAGGTGGGCGAGAGCTTCGGCCTGCCCAGCGGGCACGCGCAGATCTCGGTGGTGATCTGGTTCTGGCTGGCCCTGGAGGTGCGCCGCCTGTGGTTCTGGCTGCTGGCCTGCACCCTGGTGACGGGCATCCTCTTCAGCCGCCTGTACCTGGGGGCCCACGATATCGAGGACCTGATCGGCGGCTCGCTGCTGGGGGCCGCGACCCTGGGCTGCTTCGCCCTGGCGCAGCGCTGGCAGGGTTGGCGCGAGATTCCGGCGCTGGTGCTGCTGATGCTGATCATCGCGGCCACCGCCCTGGCCTACTTCACCTGGCATGGCCAGCCGCCGAGCTACGTGCCGCTGCTGGCGGGGCTGATGATCGCGGTGCTGTACGGTTATCGCCACCTGGACTTCTCCATGGAGGTGGCGACCTGGCGGCGGGTGCTGGCGGCGACCATCGGCGCGCTGTCGTTCATTGGCCTGCAGTGGGGGCTCAAGCACATCGGCTTTGCCTTCTCCCTCGATGGCCAGGCCTGGCAGGCGTTCCGTGGCTTGGTGATGGGCGGCTTCGTCGCCGCACTGATGCCCTGGCTGCTGATTCGCCTTGGGCTGCTCAAGGCGCGCCGCGACGAGCCGGCCCTGGCGCTGGCCCAGCCCGTCTGAGGGGCGGGCCGGCAGCCCGGGGTCAGGCCGACTGGTTGGCCGGGGCGGGGTAGTGGGTGCTGCGCTCGGTGTGCTGCGGCACCACCGCCAGCACGGCGGCGTCGCGCCCCTGCAGGCGGTGCCAGAGGCCCCGGGGCACGACCAGGATGGAGCCGGCGCGGATCGTTTCCTGTAACAGGCCGATGGCGGCGAGCAGGGTGATGTCCAGCTCGCCTTCCAGCACCTGCAGCAGCTTGTCGCCGTCGGGGTGGCGCTCCCAGGGCATCTCGCCGCCGAGGCGGCCCAGGTGGATGGCGCCCGCGCCAGGGTGGAAGGGCGTCAACTGGGTGAGCGGCTGGAGCTGCGGCTCCAGGGCCATGATCCGGCCGTTGCGGATGCCGTCGAGTGCGCTGTGGATATCGATCGCCTTCATGGGTGCCTCCAGGCTGGTTGACCAAGGTCGGGCAGGGCCTGGACGACGTTAACAGCGGGGCGGGTAGGGCGTGGCTGAAGCTCGGGTAGGACCGCAGCGAACGGCCCCGGCGCGTGCGCACCGGGGCCCTGTTGCGCATGCGCCCTAGAACAACGCCAGGCTGTAGCTGAGGAAGACCCGGTTCTGGTCGACGTCGGTGCTCGCCTGGCTGCGCAGGCTGGCGTTGCGCCAGGTGATGCCCAGGCCCTTGGCCGGCCCGGCCTGCACCACGTAGGCCAGGGTGAAGTCCCGTTCCCACTCCTGCAAATGCCCGCGTTCGGAGCGGATGCCGCTGCCCTTGAGGTAGGCGAGGTTGCTGGTCAGCCCCGGCAGTCCCCAGGTGCCGAAGTCCACCCCGTACTGGGCCAGCCAGGTGCGTTCGCCGGCGCGGGCGAAGCTGTTCAGCTGGCGGTCGGTGATGAGGTAGACGTCGCTGCCGTTGCCCTGGTTGGGCTGGATGAAGTGGCTGTCGCCGGTCAGGCGCTGGTAGCCGGCGCCGAGGGTGTGGGCGCCGAGGCTCCAACTGAACAGGGCGCTCCAGGCGCGATTGTCCACCCGGCCGCGATGGGCGCCGCTCTCGCCGTTGCCGGGGCCGTAGTAGCCGGCGGCGGTGTAGCCCTCGGCGCGGCCGCTGCGGCTGGCGTTGCGGCCGGTGGCGCGGGTGTCGAAGTGGCGCAGGTCGGTCTTCAGCGTGCCCAGGGGCAGCGCCTGCTCGTGGTTGAGGCCGACGAAGTGCTGGCGATAGAAGTCCTCCAGCTGGCCCAGGTAGTACTGCACCTGCAGCTGCTGGCTGACCTGGTAGTCCAGGCCGAGGAAGTCGAAGGCGTCGCTGTAGCGGGCCGGTGCCGCGCTGACGGCGTTGCCGGGCTTGCGCGGGCTGTTGGCGCCGTTGATGGAAAGGTCGTCGCGGTGGCTCTGGGCGCGCCCCTTGGCCTGGCGCAGGCGGCCGGCCAGCAGGGTGAGGTCGTCGAAGTCGCGCACCGTCAGCTGGGCGCCTTCGAAGGTCTGCGGCAGCAGGCGCCCGTCGTTGGCCTTGATCACCGGCAGGCGCGGGATCAGGGTGCCGACCCGTGCCTCGCTGGCGCCGACCCGCAGCTTGGCGGTGAGCCCGAGGCTGCTGAATTCGTCGCGGGCGCGGCCGTTGTGCTCCAGGGGGAACAGCGCGCTGGGGGTGCGGGCCTGGTCGGCCTTGCCGGCGCGGCCACCGCCGTCCAGGCGAAGGCCGAGCAGGCCGATGGCGTCGAGGCCGACGCCGACCGTGCCCTCGGTGTAGCCGGATTGGTAGTCCAGGCGCAGGCCCTGGCCCCATTCCTCGGTCTGGCCGGCGTGGCCGTCGCGGTTGTCCTGGTTGAAGTAGAAGTTGCGCAGCGACAGGGTGGCGTGGCTGTCGTCGATGAAGCCGTCCGCCTCGGCCAGGCCCATGGCGAGGGCCAGTGACAGGGCGAGGGGGATGCGGGGATGGATGGCGATCATGGCGTGTCCTCCTTGTGATCGTGGCGGTTCAGGCCTGGTGCAGGCGCTCCAGGGCCTGGCGGTGCAACTGGGGATCGCCGGCGGCCAGCACGCTGCTGCCGGAGCCAAGGCCGAGCGGGCGGCCCTGCCAGTCGCTGATCACCCCGCCGGCGCCTTCGATGACCGGCACCAGGGCGCAGTAGTCCACCGGCGCCATGCCGCCGCCGTCGGCCACCAGGTCGATGCGCCCCCGGGCGAGGTTGGCGTAGGCGCTGCAGGCGGCGCCGTAGAGGCGCCAGCGTGTGGCGTCGCGCAGCCGGGCGAAGGCCGCCAGGTGCTCGGCCGGCAGGCTTTCCGGGTTGCTGCTGGCCAGCAGCGCGCGGGCCAGCTCGGTGCAGGGGCGGGTGCGCACTGGCTGGCCGTTGAGCCGGGTGGGCTGGCCTTCCGCGCCGACCCAGCGCAGGCCGGCGATGGGCAGGTCGACCACCCCCAGCACCGGGCGCCCGTCGCGGCACAGGGCGATCAACGTGCCGTACACCGGCACCCCGGCGATGAAAGCCTTGGTGCCGTCGATGGGGTCGAGCACCCAGCTGTATTCGGCGTTGCGCTGGTGGTCGGGGTACTCCTCGCCCACCACGCCGAACTCGGGCGTGTGGTGGGCGATGGCCTCTCGCAGTTCCTGCTCGATGGCGCGGTCGATGGCAGTGACGGGGCTGGCGTCGTCCTTGTCCTCGAAGGGCTGGCCGTCCTGCAGGGCGGTCTGCCAATGGGCCTGCAGGCGGGCGCGGGCGAGATCGGCGAGGTGTTCGGCGGTGGCGCGGTGGTGGCTGGCGGTCATGTCCGGCTCCGGTGTCAGAGGGCTTTGTCGAGGCCTTTCCAGGCGCTGAGGAAGGCGTCGCGGCCGGCGATGGCGGCCTGCTCGTCGGTGGGGAAGACGGCGATGTCCTTCAGCTCCGGCAGCTCGACGTGGGCGCTGACCTCGATGTCGCTGCGGCTCGGCCGGCGGTAGGCCTGCTCCAGCAGAGCGATCTGGGTTTCGCGGCTCAGCAGCAGGTCGTAGAGGCGTTTGCCGGCCTCGGAGTTGGGGCCATTCTTCACCAGCACCAGAGCCTCTTCGGTGACGAAGGTGCCGTCTGCCGGGTAGACCAGGCGGATCTCCCGCTGGCCCCCGGCGACATAGGCGTAGGCGTTGCCCTCGAAGGTCAGGCCGACGGTGTATTCGCCCTGGGCCACCTGGTTGAGCACGGCGCTGGAGTTGCGCGAGACCACCAGATTGGCGGCCAGGCGGCGGAAGTCGTCCTCGCCCAGCAGCTGGCGCAGGCCCCAGAGCGCGGTATAGGCAGTGGAGGTGGCGGTGGGGTCGCCGACGATGATCCGCCCCTTCCAGGCCGGGTCCAGCAGGTCGCGCCACTGGGTGGGCTCCTTGAGCCCGCCGAGCTGCTTGCGGTTCACCATCATCACCACCACCTGGATGTTGGCGGTGCTCCACAGCTGCTGCGGGTGCTGCTGTGCCTCGGGGATGGCCTGGGCCTGGGGCGAGCGGTAGGGCGCGTAGAGCGCGGTGAAGGCGCCCAGGGTGTTGGGCTGGGAACTCCAGAACACGTCGGCCCGAGCCGCCTGGCCCTCGGCCTCGATGCGCTTGAGCAGGGCGGCGCTGGAGCCGTTGACCACGCCGATCTTCAGGCCCGGGTCGAGGCGCTGGCCGCTGTCCAGCAGGGCCTGCACCGCCGAGTCGTTGTTGGTGGTGTAGAGCACCGCCTGCTCGCGGGCGAGGGCGGGTTGCAGCAGGTTGAGGGCGAGGGCGGCCAGCAGGGCGGGCAGCCGGTGCTTCCAGGTGGCGTTCATGGCGACTCCTTGGTGCGGTTCAGAAGACCTTGATGCGGAATACCCGGGTGGCGATGACCACCGGGACCAGGGTGAGCAGGACCAGCACCAGCCCGTAGGCCGCCGCCTGGCCCTGGAGGCCGGTTTCCACCAGGCGGAAGACCTGGATGGTGATGGTCTCGCGGCCGGCCGAGTACACCACCAGCGAGGCGCTCAGCTCGGCGACGATGGTGGTCCAGGTGAGCACCGCCGCGGCGGCGACGGCGGGCGCCATCAGCGGCAGCACCACCTTGAAGAAGGAGCGCAGCGGCGGCACGCCGAGGCTGATGGAGGCCTCCTCGATGGAGTCGGGGATGTTGTAGAGGGTGGCCGAGGCGCTGCGCACGCCGAAGGGGAAACGGCGGATGACGAAGGCCACGACTATGATCGCCGCCGTGCCGCTGAGGGCCAGCGGGCCGCTGTTGAAGGTCATCACCAGGCCGATGCCGAGCACCGTGCCGGACATGGCCAGGGGCAGCATGGCGAGGTAGTCGATGGCTGGGGTGAGCAGGTTCTTCTTCTTGATCACCAGGTAGCTGATGACCACGCTGAGCAGGATGCCCACCAGGGTTGCCAGGGCGCCGTAGGCCAGGGTGTTGAGGATGGGTTCCGGGCTGCGCAGCAGGACCCGCTCCAGGTTCTCCAGGGAGAACTGGCCCCAGTGCATCACCGGCCCCCGCGAGCGGGTGAAGGCGCTGGCCAGCACCGTCAGCAGCGGCAGCGAGGAAAGCAGGATGAACAGCGCCGTGGCCGCGCCCAGCAGCGCCCCGCGTACCCCACGCAGGCGCTGGGCCGGGGCGCTGCGGCCCTGGACGATCTCGTAGCGCTTGCGCCCCACCAGCCAGCGCTGGAGGAACAGCACCCCGGCGACGATGGCGATGGACAGGGTGGCCAGGGCGCTCTGCAGGCCGGCGTTGGTGCCCATCTCGGAGACGAAGCTCAGGTAGGTGAGCACCGAGAGCAGCTGCACCTTGCCGCCCAGCAGGGTGGCGATGGCGAAGTTGCCCACCACCAGGGTGTACACCAGCAGCCCGGAGGCCAGCACGGCGGGCAGCACCACCGGCAGCATCACCTGCAGGCGCGCCTTGGCCGGCGGCACGCCGAGGCTCTGGGCGGCCTCTTCCAGCTGGGCGTCGAAGCCGCGGATGGCAGCCAGGGTGCCGAGGTAGATGTAGGTGTAGTAGACCAGGCTCATCACCAGCACCAGGCCGGGCCAGCCGTAGAAGCTGGGCAGGGCGAGGCCGAGGTGGTCCTCCAGGGCGCGGGTGAGCAGGCCGTTGTTGCCGAGGATCATCAGCCAGGTCTGGCTGACGATCACCTCCGGGACCACCAGGGTGCACACCGGCAGCACCGCCACCAGGGCCTTGCCGGGGAAGTCGAAGCGCGCGGTGACGTAGGCCAGGGAGACCCCGAGCACGCTGGCGCAGCCGGTCACCAGGGCGCCCAGCAGCAGGGTGTTGCCGAGGGCGCGCAGGTAGCGCGGGTCGTCCAGCAGCTGGGCCCAGCCGCTGCCGTCGGCACCGGCCACGCTGCCGTGCAGCAGGTTGGCCAGGGGCCAGAGCAGGAACACCAGCAGCAGCCCCAGGGCGAACAGGGCGAGGAGCAGCCAGGGGGAAGGCAGGCGCCGGTTCATCGGGCCACCACCCGGAGCTGTGCGGGGTCGAACTCCAGGCTCACCGGCTGGCCTTCGTGGAAGCCGTCGCCGTCGGTGCCGAAGCGGTCGACGTTGAGCTGCTGGGCGTCGGCCAGTTCGATGCGGTAGCTGGTGCGGTTGCCCAGGTACTGCTTGCGCCGCACCTGGCCGGCCAGGCAGTTGCCGGCGCCCTGGCCGATGGGGTGCAGGCGGATGCTCTCCGGCCGCGCCACCAGGTGCACGTCTGGCAGTGGCAGCGCGGCCTCGGCACGGGCCTGCAGGGGCTGGCCGGCCACCAGCACGCGGATGCCGGCGTCGCCGGCCTGCTCCAGCACCCGCGCGGCCAGCAGGTTGGCCGAGCCGATGAAGTCGGCGGCGTAGGTGCTGGCGGGGGACTGGTAGATGGCCTGGGGGCTGCCCAGTTGCTCGATGCGACCCTTGCGCATCAGGGCGATGCAGTCGGAGAGGGCCAGGGCCTCTTCCTGGTCGTGGGTGACGAAGACGGTGGTGATGCCGATCTCCCGCTGCAGGTCGGCGATGGCGGCGCGGATCTGTAAGCGCAACTGGGCGTCGAGGTTGGACAGCGGCTCGTCCATCAGCAGCACCTCGGGCTCGATGGCCAGGGCGCGGGCCAGGGCCACCCGCTGCCGCTGGCCGCCGGAGAGGGCGGCGGGGTGGCGCTCGGCGAAGCCGCTCATGCCGACCCGCTCCAGGTATTCGCCCACCTTGCGGCGCAGGGTCGCCGCGTCGGTCCGGCGGGCGCGCAGGCCGTAGGCGACGTTGTCGAACACGGTCTTGTCGGGGAACAGGGCGTAGTCCTGGAAGACCATGCCGATGCCGCGGCGGTGGGCGGGGACCTGGGTCATGTCGACATCGCCGAAGGCCAGGCGCCCGCCGCTGGGGCGGATGAAGCCGGCGATCACCCGCAGCAGGGTGGTCTTGCCGCAGCCGCTGGGGCCGAGCAGGGTGAAGAAGCTGCCGTCGGGGATGTGCAGGTCGAGGCCGTCGATGACCCTGATCCCGCTGCCGTAGCTGACTTCCAGCTGGCTGATGCTGATGGATGACATCGCATTCTCCGTTCGCGTGTTTGTTCTTGTTGGCGCGGGGGCGGTGCCTGGGCGGGCCGCCCCGGGGCGTCGTTGCACCCCGTGGATGGGCCTACTGTGAACGGGGCGCGGGCCGGTGGCTTGATCGATTCGCCCGGTTGCGGTGCGCGGTTCGGCACAGCCGGCCGCCCGCCCTCAGGCGCGGCAGCGGTCGCGGTACTGGCTCGGGGAAAGCCCGGTAAGGGCCTTGAACTGGCGGCTGAAGGCGCTGTGGTCGGCATAGCCGCAGCGGTAGGCGATCTCGGTGATGGGCAACTCGCCGGCCAGTAGCTGGGTGGCGGCGCCCAGGCGCGCCTTGTGGATCATTTGCCGGGGGCTGAGCTGGAAGATGCGCTTGCACAGCCGGCCGAGCTGGGAGGCGGAGAGCCCGGCGATGGCGGTGAGTTCATCGAGGCTGATGGGCTCGGCGAAGTGCTCGCGGATGTGGGCGTCCACCGCTGCCAGGCGTTGGAAGGCGGGGTGGCTGGACTGTGGCGCCTGCAGGTCGTAGGAGATACCGGCCACGCCGATGACCCGCTGCGCCGGGTCGCGCAGGGCCAGCTTGTGGGTCAGGCACCAGCCGGGCTTGCGGCCGGGGTAGAGGTGCAGCTCCAGCTGGTCGCTGAGCTGGTCGCCGGCCTCCAGCACCTGGCGGTCCTGCTCGGTGTAGAGGTGGCCGAAGCGGCGAGGGAACACGTCTTCGGCGGTGCGCCCCAGCAGCGGTGCCTTGTCCTTGAAGCCGCAACGCTGGGCGAGGGTCTGGTTGACCAGCACGTAGCGGGCGTCCAGGTCCTTGACGAAGAACACCACGTCCGGCATCGCGTCCAGCAGCGGTGCGACCTGTTCCAGGCTGCGCAGCAGGGCGGGGAGATCCGGGGTGATGGGGAGCTGATCGAGCTGCATCGTTCACGCCGAAGAGTCGTTGGCCATGGGCTTCGGACGCTGAACCTAGCCTGGGCCCTTCTGCGGGCACCAGATGAGGAGCGCCCCCGGAAGGGCGCGCTTTTGCGTATTCGATGGACGGAAGGTGACGGGTTGGCGTGGCGGTATTTCCCGCCGGGCGTGGAACGCGGGTCAGCTGCGCCGTTCGACGATGTAGCGGGCCAGGTCGCGCAGCGGTTCGGCGGCCTCGCTGAAGGGGCGCAGGGTGTGCAGGGCCATGTCGCGCAGTTCCAGGGCGTAGGCCTTGGCGTCGTCGAGGCCGAGCAGGGCGGGGTAGGTGGGCTTGTCGCTGGCCTGGTCCTTGCCCTGGGTCTTGCCGAGGGTGACGGTGTCGCTCTCGACGTCGAGGATGTCGTCCTGCACCTGGAAGGCCAGGCCGATGGCCTGGGCATAGGCCTGCAAGGACTTCATCGATGAATCGTCGGCATTGCCACTGGCCAGGGCGCCAAGGCGCACACTGGCTTCGATCAGGGCGCCGGTCTTGTGCCGGTGCATCACTTCCAGGGCCTTCTGGTCGAGCCGCAGGCCCACCGAGCCGAGGTCGATGGCCTGGCCGCCGACCATGCCGGCGGGGCCGGCGGCACGGGCCAGGGTGCCGACCATGGCCAGGCGCGCATCGCTGTTCTGCGGGTTGAGGCGACGGTCCGCCAGCACTTCGAAGGCCAGGGTCTGCAGGCCGTCGCCGGCGAGGATGGCGCAGGCTTCGTCGAAGGCCTTGTGGGTGGTGGGCTTGCCCCGGCGCAGGTCGTCGTCGTCCATGGCCGGCAGGTCGTCGTGGACCAGGGAATAGGCGTGGATCAGCTCCACCGCACAGGCGGCGCCGTCGGCACGGTCGAGATCGCCACCCAGGGCTTCGCAGGCCGCATACACCAGCAGCGGGCGCACGCGCTTGCCGCCATTGGTGACGCTGTAGCGCATGGCCTCGTACAGGCGTTGCAGTTCAGGGCGGGGGGCGTCGAACAGGGTTTCCAGGGCGGCGTCGACGCGCGCCTGGCAGCGGGACTGGTAGGCCGCGATCATGCCTGCTCGTCCGCGTCGAAGGGGGCCTCTTCCAGCTCGCCGTCGCGCTCCAGGAGGATCTGCACCTTCTGCTCGGCCTGGCTCAGCGCACCCTGGCATTCGCGGGTCAGGCGGATGCCCTGTTCGAAGGCGCCGAGCGAGTCTTCCAGCGACAGCTCGCCGCTTTCCAGGCGCTCGACCAACGCTTGCAGGTCGGCGAGGGACTGTTCGAAATCGGGGGTGGCTTTCTTGCGGGCCATGGCGGGCATCTCAGGGCAGTTCGGAACGGGCGGACACTAGCAGAGCCGCGCCCTTGCGGGCAAATGAACGGGAGGGTTTTCAGGGCTTTTCCGTCGCTCCGGCAGGAGGCGGAACCCTCTTCGTTGAGCGTGGAAAACACGCCTGTGAGGATGAACCCTACGCCGTAATGAAGTAGTAAGCCGTCATTCCCGCCCCCACGGCGATCACCAGCCAGCGCAACCAGCGACTCGGCAGGCGCCTGGCCAGCGCGCCGCCGGCGTAGCCGCCGCAGCTGGCGGCGCCGAGCAGCACCGCCAGCTCCGCCCAGCTGACTCGCCCCGCTGCCACGAAGGTGACCACGGCGACGCTGTAGATGGTGCTGGAGAGCAGGTTCTTCAGCGCATTGGCGCGCAGCAGCGGGTGCCCTTCGATGGAGAAGGCCGCCAACTGCAGGATGCCCATGCCCGCGCCGAAGTAGCCGCCATAGACCGCCACCAGCGCATGGGCGATGCCGCCCGCGACGCCGTGGCGGGGCAGGGCGCCGGCTTCGCGCTGGCGGTTGACCAGCCGGCTCAGCCAGGGGCTGGCGGCGAACAGCAGGGTGGCGGCCAGCAGCAGCCAGGGAATCAGCCGGCGGAACACCTCGTCGCCCCCGGCCAGCAGCAACAGGCCGCCGCCCAGGCCACCCAGCAGGGAGATCGCCACCAGCGGCAGCAGCCAGCGGCCCAGCGGGCGCAGCTGGTCACGTGCCGCCCAACTCGCGGCGAGGCTGGCGGGCCACAGGGCCACGGCATTGGTGGCGTTGGCGGTCACCGGCGGCAGGCCGGCAGCCAGCAGGGCAGGGAAGGAAAAGAAGGTGCCACCGCCCGCGAGGGCGTTCATGCCGCCGGCAGCGAAGCCGGCGAGCAGCAGCAAGAGGATATCGGCGAGGGTCATGGCAACGGCGCAAAAGGGCGGAGCTTACGCAGCGGGCGCCGTCGAGGCAAAGGCGGGGGCCGTCATGCGCCGGCCGGCCCCGGGCCGCTCGCCCTTGGGGCGAGGCGTATCGCGCGTGGGCTCAGCTGTTGAAGCAGGCGTCGGATTGCTTGGTGTAGCTCACGGCATGGGTCGTGCCCTGGGAGTCGACGTAGGTCATCGTCGCCTCCACCAGTTCGCAGGTGAGCGGGTGGGGCTCGTCGATGGACACGACCCTGGCCACGTCCAGGTGCATGCCATAGACGAAGGGTTCGACCTGGGTCGACTCGCTGGCGTGGGCGCCGCTGGCGATGGTCACGAACAGCAGCGCCGTGGCGCCGCAGGCAAGGGCTTTCATGGTGTTTTCCTCTTCGGGCGGTTCATGGCCACCATGAGAAACCATGGCACGCCGGGGAAAAAGCGAGGTGCCGAAGAAGGGCTTTTTCGGATGGCGTAACAATCCGCTCCGATCCTTCGCCGCAGGCCGGGAATTGAGACCGGTGAAATTGTTTCGGCCGGGGGCGTTGCCGTATGCTCGGCCGATTCTCTCCAGGGCTCATCTGCCCTTGCCAGTGGCCCCTGTGTGGGCACTGCGGCGGCGCCATGCCGCCGGGACGGCTCAACTTATCCAAACGGAACTTGAATGCAGACTTCACCCCCCGCGCACCTGCCCGCCAGGCCCGTATCCATCCTCGGTTCCGGGCACGCCTTGCCCGAACGCATCGTTACCAGCACCGAGCTGGATGTCCGCCTCAACCTGCGCGCTGGCAGCGTGGCGCGTATCAGCGGGGTCATCCAGCGGCATGTCGCGAGCCCCCGGGAGACCGCTGCCAGCCTCGGTGCCCTGGCGGCCCGCCGCGCCCTCGCCGCCGCCGGCCTGGAGCCGCAGCAGGTGGACCTGGTCGCCTGCGCCAGCGGCACTATGGACCAGGGCATGCCCAGCAACGCCGCGCTGCTGCACCTCGAACTGGGGCTGGGGCAGTCGGGCATCCCGGCGCTGGATGTCAACGCCAGCTGCCTGGGCTTTCTCGCCGCCGTCGATACCCTGTCGTGGCCGCTGAGTGCCGGGCGTTATCGACGCATCCTGCTGGTGTGCTCGGACATCGCCTCCTGCGGGTTGGACTGGCAGCAGGTGGAGGTCTGCGGGATCTTCGGCGACGGTGCCGCTGCGGTGGTGCTGGGCCTTGGCGATGGCGGGCCGAAGATCATCGCCTCCAGCCTGCGCACCTATTCCGAAGGCGCACACCTGTGCGAAATACCCGGTGGCGGCTCGCGCTATCACCCGCGGCGCATCGATGTGCCCTTCGAGCCGCTGACCAGCTTCGCCATGCACGGCAAGGGCGTGTTCCGCCTGGCGGCCAAGCACCTGCCCGCCATGAAGGACGAGCTGCTGAGCCAGGCCGGGCTGACCCAGGCGCAGATCGATTGGGTCATCCCCCACCAGGCCAGCCACCGCGCCATGCAGCACGCGACGCGGCGCCTGGGCTTCAAACGCGACAAGGTCATCGACATCTTCGCCATGCACGGCAACCAGGTCGCCGCCTCGCTGCCCACGGCGCTGGATATCGCCATCCGCGACGGCCGCATCCAGCGCGGGCAACGCTTGCTGCTGATCGGCACCGGCGCGGGCCTGTCCCTCGGCGGCATGATCCTGGAGTACTGATGAAGATTCTGGTTACCGGTGGCAGCGGCTTCGTCGGCCGCCATATCGCCTGGCGCCTGGTGGCCGAAGGCTGCGAGGTGGTCTTCACGGGGCGCAACGCCACGGCGGCGGCCGAGGTGATCCAGCACAGCCCCGGCCCCCTGCGCTGGGTGCCGGTGGAGCACGGCTCCCCGACGGCGGCCGCGACCTTGCGGGAGGCCAGCCAGGGCTGCGCGGCCATCGTCCATTGCGCGGCGCTGTCCTCGCCCTGGGGCTCGGTCCAGGCGTTCGCGGATGCCAACGTGGCGTCCACCGAGGAGGTGCTCCAGGCCTGCGAGGCCAATGGCGTGAAGCGCCTGGTGCATATCTCCACGCCGAGCCTGTACTTCGCCTTCCGCGATCGCCTCGGCGTGCGCGAGGACGAGCCCTTGCCGCCACCGGTCAACGAATATGCCCGCAGCAAGGGCCTGGCCGAGGAGCGGGTGCGCGCGGCCGGCCTGCCCGAGGCGGTGCTGCTGCGCCCGCGCGCGGTGTTCGGCCCCTGGGACGGCACCCTGTTGCCGCGCCTGCTGCGGGTCATGCAGCGTGGGCCGATTCCGCTGATGCGCGGCGGGCGCGCGCAACTGGACCTGACCTGCGTCGACAACCTGGTCCAGGCGATCTGGCTGGGCCTCAACCAGCCGTTGCCCAGGGCCCTGTGCACCTACAACGTCAGCAACGGTACGCCGCTGGCCTTCGAAGACCTGCTGCACAAGGTCGCCGCCGCCTTCCAGCTGGAGCTGCGCACCCGCCGGTTGCCCTGGCGGTTGGTGGACCTCATTGCCCGTGGCCTGGAAGCCAGTGCGCGCCTGCGCGACAGTGGCGAGCCGCTGATCACCCGCTATGGCGCCGGTGTGCTCGCCTTCAGCCAGACCCTGGACCTCCAGGCCCTCCACGACGAGCTGGGCTACCGCCCGGTGATCACCCAGGACGAAGGCATCCGCCAGCACGCGCAGTGGTGGCTGGCCCAACCAGGAGTACGCCCATGAGCCGCACCGTCAGTCTCAACATCCTGCGCGCCGGCTGGTGCCGGCACCTGGAGTGCATGGCGGACCGCGGCGGGCGCTGGGCGAAAACCGAGTTCCCGGCGCTCTGCGGGTTGATCCGCCACCCCGAGGAGGGCTGGCTGCTGTACGACACCGGTTACTCCGAGCACTTCTTCCAGGCCACCCAGGCCCTGCCCGAGCGCCTGTTCCGCCAGGCGGTTCCCGTGGAGCTGCCGGTGCAGGAGCGGCTGCACGCGCAATTGCAGGCCTTGGGCATCACCCCGGACGACATCCGCACGGTGATCATTTCGCACTTCCACAGCGACCATATCGCCGGGCTGCGGGACTTCCCCAAGGCCTCGTTCATCGCGCTCGACGCTGACCGCCGGCATATCGAAAGCCTGCGTGGCCGGCGCTGGCGCGCGACCCTGGGCGGCCACCTGCCGACGCTGCTGCCCGATGACTTCGGTGCCCGCGTGCGCCTGGCCGATGCGTGCCGCCGCTGTGATCTGCCGGCGTGGATGCAGCCCTTCGACCAGGGCTTCGACCTGCTGGGCGATGGCAGCCTGGTGGGCGTGCCGCTGCCGGGGCATAGCGAGGGCCAGCTCGGCTTGTTCATCCCCGATGCCCAGGGGCGCCCGGTGTTCCTGGTGGCGGATGCCTGCTGGTCGGTGCCCGCCTGCCGCGCGGGTCGGCTGCCGGCGCCACCGGCGCTGTGGTTCGCCGGCCACGACGCCGGGCAGTACCGCCAGACCTATGCCGGCCTGGGGGCGTTGATCCGCAACGAACCCGCCGTCGCCGTGCTGCCTTCCCACTGCACCCAGGCCTGGGAGGCGTTCGAGGATGAGCGCTGAGCGGGCTCTCGGCGCCCTGCGCAGCATCGCGAGTTTCATCCACAGCCGTTACCGCCTGCGCTTCACCCGACGCGAGCAGCTGGAGGCCTGGCAGGCCAGGCAGCTGCGGCACTTCCTGCGGGACGTGCTGCCCCGTGCCGGGCGCTTCCAGGGGCGGGCCATCACCGACCTGGCCAGCCTGCCGCTGATGGACAAGGCCACGCTGATGGGGGATTTCGCCGGCTTCAACAGCTGCGGCCTGAGCCTGGAGGAGGTGTTGCCGATCGCGCGGCAGGCGGAGGCGTCGCGGGATTTCAGCCCGACTCTGGGCGATATCACCGTCGGCCTGTCGAGCGGCACCTCGGGCAACCAGGGCGTGTTCCTGGTCAGCAGCGAAGAGCGCCAGCGCTGGGCCGGCATCCTGCTGGCGAAGACCCTGCCCCGGCACCTGTTGCCGCGCCTGCTGACGCCCTGGCGCCCGGCCTTGCGCATCGCCTTCTACCTGCGTGCCAACAGCCGCCTGTACACCACGCTTTCCAGCCGGCGGATCGACTTCGGCTTCTATGACCTGACCCTGGGGCTGGAGCCGTCGCTGGCGCGCCTCGAAGCCCATGCCCCCGATGTGCTGGTGGCCCCGGCCACCGTGTTGCGCGGCCTAGCCGAGGCGGCGCTCGCCGGGCGCCTGAGCATCCGCCCGAGCCATATCCTCTCGGTTGCCGAGGTGCTCGAAGCGGAGGATGCGGAGGCGGTGCGCAGTGCGTTCGGTGTGGCACCGCAGCAGATCTACCAGGCCAGCGAAGGCTTCCTCGGCTACACCTGCGAGCGCGGCACCCTGCACCTGAACGAGTGCCACCTGCATATCGAGCCGGAGTGGCTGGATGCCGGGCGCACGCGCTTTCAACCGATCATCACCGACTTCTCCCGGCGCACGCAGATGATCGTGCGCTACCGCCTCAACGATGTGTTGCGGGTGGCCGAGGCGCCGTGCGCCTGCGGGCGTGTCGAGCGGGCCATCGCCGCCATCGAGGGGCGCGCCGACGACATCCTCTGGCTGCCCGACCTGCCGGGCCGGCAGTTGCTCGCGCTCTACCCCGATGTGCTGCGCCGCACCCTGCTGATGCACGGGGCGGCCTTGCAGGAATACGAGATCCATCAGCGCGGGTTGGCGTGGCAAGTCAACCTGCGCGCCGCCAGCGACCACGACGACGCCTGCCTGGCGCTCGGCGACAGCCTCCGCGCGCTGTGCGCCCAGTTGGGCGTGCGCCCACCGGCGCTGGGGTTCGGGCACTGGCAACCTGCGCCACCCGAGGCCAAGCGCCGCCGATTGAAACTCCTGGAACTGCCCGAGGGCCTGCCATGCACGTACTGATTCTCGGCGCCCGTGCGCCGGCCTGCCTGGAGTGGGCGCGTGCCTTCGACGAGGCTGGCTGGACGGTCAGCGTCGGCGATTCGCTGAGCCTGCCGCTCAGCCGCTTCAGCCGTTCGGCGCAGCATTTCGTGCGCCTGCCGGAGCCCCGGCAAAACCCGGCGGCCTGGGTCGAAGCGCTGGCGGCGGTGATCCAGGCGCAGGGCATCGACCTGCTGCTGCCGACCTGCGAGGAGGTGTTCTACCTCTCCCACGGCCTGGCAAGGCTGGCACCGCTGTGCCGAGTGCTGACCAGTGACTTCACCCTGCTGCACCGCCTGCACCACAAGGGGCGCTTCGCCGCCATGACCGAGGGCTGGGCGCTGAGTGCGCCCGAAACCCATCTGCTGGCCGACAGCCAGGCCCTGCAGCGCTTCGCCGACGAGGCCGCGCAGTGGGTGTTCAAGCCGGCCTACTCGCGTTTCGCCTCGCAGACCCTGATCCGCCCCAGCGCAGTACAACTAGGCAAGGTCCAGCCGACGGCTGCGGCGCCCTGGGTGGCGCAGCGCTTCATCGAGGGGCGCGAGCTCTGCAGCTTCAGCCTGCTGGTGGACGGCGAGTTGCGCGCCCACAGCTGCTATCACCCGCGCTACCGGGTGGGCCGGGGCTCGGGTATCTACTTCCAGCCCGAGCTGCCGCAACCGATCCGCGAGTTTCTCGAGCGCTTTGGCCGGGAAACTGGCTACACCGGCCAGGTGGGGTTCGACTTCATCGAAGACCGCGCCGGGCGTTTCCATGTACTGGAATGCAACCCCCGGGCAACCAGCGGCGTGCACCTGTTCGACGACCAGCGCCGGCAGTTGGTGGCCAGCCTGGGGGCTGCCTCCGGACAACTGCTGGAAGCCACGCCCGCACCGCGCATGGTCGCCCTGGCGGTGCTGTTGCTGGCGGCGCCGCAACGGGCCTTCAGCGCACCCTTCTGGCAGGACTACGCCGCCGCCCGCGATGTGGTGGTCCAGCAGGGGGACTACTGGCCCCTGACCACGCAATTGCTGGGGCTGTCGGAAATCATCGCCCGCGCCCTGACCCGGCGTTGCGGCCTGCTGGCCGCCTCCACGGCGGACATCGAATGGAACGGCCAGCCCCTGGGCGAGGCGCCGCGATGAGGCTGCTGCCTGCCGAACAGCTCCTGGCCGAGCCCGCAGGCGAGGGTGACAGCCTGGCGCGCACCTATGTAAAGGCCTGCGCCAGTGCGCGCCTGGTCGGCAATGTGACCACGCGCCTGGCGTTGCTCGATACCGGCACCCAGCAGTTCCCCGTCAGCATCACCGACGGTGGCGAGCCGGAAGGCAATTGCTACGTGGTGTCACCGCGCACCGCCTACAGCGGCTACGCCCGTGAAGAGATCAAGCGCCTCGGCAAGCCCTGGCTGACCTGGCCGCTCACCCTGCTGACCCTGGGGGTCGACCGCCTGCTGCGCCTGGCCAAGGTGGACAGGCTGGCGCAGGTGAACAACTGGCTGCTGTCCACCAACCTCTACCCGGCGGGCTGGGACCTCGATGAGTTGCCGGCGATCACGGCATTGTTGAAGGCGGAGTTTCCCGACAGCGGCTTCGGTTTCCGCTCGCTCAACGACGCCAGCAACCGCGCGCTGCGCGAGCGGCTGGAGGGCCTCGGCTACCTGAGCATTCCCAGCCGCCAGGTCTACCTGTTCGATGGCCGTGCCGGAGGCGAAGCCGCGTTCCTCAAGCATCACAACACCCGCCTGGACGCCACCTTGCTGCGCCGCAGCCCCTATGACGTGGTGGATGGCGCGGCGCTGAGCGAAGCCGATTTCCAGCGCATCGAGCACCTCTACAACCTGCTGTACCTGGACAAGTACTGCCGGCTCAACCCCCATTACAGCGCCGCCTGGCTGCAACGTGGCCAGGAGCAGGGCTGGCTCGACATACGCGCCCTGCGCGGCCCCGACGGGCGGATCGACGGGGCGTTGGGCTGGTTCGCCAACGCGACGCTGATCAGCGCCCCGATCGTCGGCTACGACACCGCGCTGCCCCAGCGGGCCGGGCTCTATCGGCAACTGACGCGCCTGTGCCTGCAAGAGGCCGTGGAGCGCCGGGTGGTGCTGAACTTCAGTTCCGGTGCCGCCGGGTTCAAGCGCCTGCGCGGCGGGCAGGCGGAGATCGAGTACAGCCTGATCCACGTTGCCCACCTGCCCTGGCACCGGCGCCTGGTGTGGACCCTGCTCAGCCGCCTGCTGCATGGCATCGCCGTGCCGATGATGAAGAAGCTCAGGCTATGACTGCATCCGCCCGATGGTGGCCGGTGGCGCTCAGCCACGAACTCGGCAAGCAGCCCCTGGCCTGCCAGTTGCACGACCTGCCACTGGTGCTGTTCCGCGCGGAGGACGGCACGCCCGCCGCCTTGCCGGACCGCTGCCCGCACCGCTTCGCGCCACTGAGCGCGGGCAAGGTCCGTGACGGCCAGATCGAATGCCCGTATCACGGCTGGCGCTTCGCCGCCGACGGGCGCTGCACCCGCGTGCCCGGCACCGAACTGGAGCGCTGCGACAAGCCGTTGCTCGACAGCCTGCCCAGTTGCGAGGCCCATGGGCTGGTGTGGGTCAGCCCCGCAGGTGACCGGCCGGCCATCCTGCCGGTGGCGCCGGCCGAGCAGCGGCAGGCGCTCGATACCTTCTGGATCACCGACGAGGTGGAGTGCTCGCTGCTGGAGGCGGCGGAGAACTTCCTCGACGGCTTCCACACCCACTTCGTCCATGCCGGCTGGATTCGCCACGACCGGCAGCGGCAGGCGATCAGCGCCCGGGTCCGCCCGCTGGCCGACGGCGTCGAGGCGCTCTACAGCGAGGAGGGCACACAATCCGGGTTGATCTCGCGGCTGTTTGAAGGCGAGCGCGGCATCAGCATGGGACGCTTCCGCCTGCCCGGGCTGGCGGAAATCGAATACCGCGACCGCAAGGGCGGCCTCAACCTCCTGGTCAGCGCCTGGCTCGTGCCTGTCGGCAACGGCCGGCTGCGCCTGTTCGCCCGCATCGCCACCGCGCGCGGCTGGCTGCCCGCCGCGCTCAAGCGCTTGGTGCTGCGGCGGTTGTTCGGGGTGATCCTGCGCCAGGACCGGCAAATACTCGAACAGGTCAGCGCCAACCAGCGGCGTTTCGAACATCTGCCAGTGAAACCGCTGGATGGACGGCAGGACCTGCTCGGGCCGAGCATCCGGCTGCTGATCGAGGGCGGTGAGGCGCTCGATTTCGAGGAGAGGCGGGTGGAGATCCGGCTTTAGGGAAGAGGGGAGTGCTGGGCGAGCCGATGTGCCAGGAAGTGCTTCAGAACCGCTTCATGGGTTCATTTTGTTGCGTGTTGCGCAACATGCTAGGCTTTCGAAATGATCAAGTCTTTCCAGCACAAGGGGCTGCGCAAGCTCTTCGAAACGGGCAGCACGGCAGGTGTACAGGCCGTTCATGCCAAGCGGCTGCGGATGCAACTGGCGGCTTTGAATACGGCGATGACAATTGACGATATGGACGTTCCAGGCTTTCGCCTGCACCCACTCAAGGGCGAAATGCGCGGGCGCTGGTCGATCACGGTGAGTGGCAATTGGCGGCTGACCTTCGAGTTTCGCGACGGCAACGCCTATGTCCTGGATTATGAGGATTACCACTGATGAGCATGCACAACCCACCCCATCCCGGTGAGTTCATTACCGGTGTCTATCTGGAGCCGAACGGCTTCAGCGGTCGTGAATTGGCAGAAAAGCTAGGTGTTGCGCCCTCGACCCTGAGCCGTGTCCTGAAGGGTTCCAGCCGTGTCACGCCCGAGATGGCGCTGCGCTTGTCGGTCGCGCTGGGTCGTTCGCCGGAAAGCTGGCTGGCCATGCAGGATGCCTACGATCTCTGGATCGCTCGCCAGCATGTGGATCTGCAACAGGTAGGAAAGCTCGCCATCGCGTGACAACGCAGCACTGGAGACTTTTCCACAGGCAATAAAAAAGCCGGCTTGTGGCCGGCTTTCCATGAGAGGTCGGGGTTTACTTTTGGTAAGCCGCAACCGCTTTGACGATTTCGGCGCGGGCAGCGTCAGCATTGCCCCAGCCTTCGACCTTGACCCATTTGCCTTTCTCGAGATCCTTGTAGTTCTCGAAGAAGTGCTTGATCTGTTCCAGCAGTAGGGCCGGCAGGTCGGTGTATTCCTTGATGTCCACGTACAGCTGGGACAGCTTGTCGTGGGGGACGGCGATAAGCTTGGCGTCGCCGCCGGCTTCGTCGGTCATGTGCAGGACGCCGACCGGACGGGCGCGGATCACGGCGCCGGGGGCGACGGGATACGGGGTCACGACCAGCACGTCCAGCGGGTCGCCGTCGTCAGCCAGGGTGTTGGGGATGTAGCCGTAGTTGGCCGGGTAGAACATCGGGGTGGCCATGAAACGGTCGACGAACAGGCAATCGCTGTCCTTGTCGATTTCGTATTTGATCGGCGCGTGGTTGGCCGGGATTTCGATAGCGACGTAGATGTCGTTCGGCAGGTCTTTGCCAGCCGGGATCTTGCTGTAGCTCATGGTCGACTCCCTGGGAATGGGCCAAAAAAAGTGGGCGGATTATATGCACATTCATTGGGCGGCGCCACGCCGTCGTGCTCATCCGTTGGTCGTGTTCCGATAGTCCGGGTGCTCGTCGATCAGGCGTGCCAGGCGCGTGGCCGGGTCCTGCCGGTAGAAGGCCGCGAGCTGCGTGTAGACGGCGGGGTAGGCGGCCTGCAGCAGGTCGGGGGCGCTGAAGAAGTACTCGCTGGTGACGGCGAAGAATTCCGCCGGGTCTTCCGCCGCGTAGGGGTCGATGGGCAGCTCGGCGTCTTCGTTTTCATCGAGGCGGGCGTTCATTTCGTCGTAGGCGGCCTGCATGGCCTCGGCCCAGTCGGATTGGCGCATGTCGCGGTGCAGCGGTGGCAGGCCGTTGGCGTCGCCGTTGAGCATGTCCAGCTTGTGTGCCAGTTCGTGGATCACCAGGTTGTAGCCCTCCCAGCCGCCGCTGGCCTGCACGCCGGGCCAGGCGAGCACCACCGGGCCGCGGAGCCAGGCTTCGCCGCTGTGCTCGGCGTCCCATTCATGGACGACGCCGGCGCTGTCGCGGTGGCGCTGGGGGCTGACGAAATCGTCGGGGTAGATCACCAGTTCGTGGAAGCCCTGGTACCAGCCCAGTTCTCCCAGGTGCAGCAGCGGCAGCTGGGCCTGGGCCGCGAGGATCAGGCGGTCACGCGGGGCGAGCTGGACGTCGCCCAGGAGGCTCAGGTGCTTGTCGTGGAGGAACAGCACGCTGCGTTCGCGCAGGCGCTGGTCTTCTTCGGCGCTGATGCCGTCGAGTATCGGCAACGCCTGGCGCACCTCGGCCCAGAGCGTGTCAGCGACCGGGTTGCGCGCCAGCGTGCGGCGCCGGCGCCAGTTGCGCAGGGACCACATGGGCTCAGCCCGGGCGCTCGGTGCTGTCGCTGGCGTCGGCCGGGCGCAGGTGGCGATGCACCACGCCGATGAACATGGGCACCAGGGACAGCAGGATGATGACGACCACGCCCACGGACAGGTTCTGCTTGATGAAGGGCACGTTGCCGAAGAAGTAGCCGAGGGTCACCAGGCCGCCGACCCAGAGGATGGTGCCGACGACGCTGAAGGCCAGGAAGCGCCCGTAGGGCATGCGGCCGACGCCGGCGACGAAGGGGGCGAAGGTGCGCACGATGGGCAGGAAGCGCGCCAGGGTCACGGTCTTGCCGCCGTGGCGGTCGTAGAACTCGTGGGTGCGCTGCAGGTAGTCGCGGCGGAAGATCTTCGAGTTGGGCTTGTTGAACAGCCGCTCGCCGGTCGTTCGCCCGATCATGTAGTTGGTGCTGTCGCCCATGATCGCCGCGAGCATCAGCAGGGCGCCGAGCACGATGGGGTCCATGGCGCCATTGGCGCAGATGGCGCCGGCGATGAACAGCAGGGAATCACCGGGCAGGAAGGGCATCACCACCAGGCCCGTCTCGCAGAAGATGACCAGGAAAAGGATGGCGTAGATCCAGGTGCCGTAGTTGCTGACCAACAGGTTCAGGTATTCGTCGAGATGGAGGATCAGGTCGAGCAGGTTGAAATCCATGGGGCGCCTTGTCGATTCTGCGGCGGCGGCTCTGCTGCCGGGCGAGCGGCATTATAGGGGCAAGCGATGTGGCAACGGCGAGCATCCGTCGCCACCTGTTCCAGCATGAAGGTTGCAACTGTTTCCATTGTTTTCCGCTGGATAGGCCCACAGGGCCGCTGCACCGGGTGGTGCGGGTTACGGTGCCGCTGGTGATCGGCTTGTGGCGGAGCCTGGGCGCCTGAGGGGCGCCCGGCGGGTGGATCAGTCTTCGTGGATCGGCAGGATGTAGTTGACGAACTCGCTGTCCTCGCGGAAGCCGATGGACTCGTAGACCTTCTTCGCCACCTCGTTGCCGGCGCTGGTGGAGACGCGCATGCGCACGGCGTTGGTTTCCTTGGCCATCTTCTTCGCGGTCTGCAGCAGGCGGTCGGCCACCAGCTGGCGACGGGCG
Organism: Pseudomonas solani; assembly: GCF_026072635.1. Classification (NCBI taxonomy): domain Bacteria; kingdom Pseudomonadati; phylum Pseudomonadota; class Gammaproteobacteria; order Pseudomonadales; family Pseudomonadaceae; genus Pseudomonas; species Pseudomonas solani. The sequence continues at coordinate 3,155,970 of NZ_AP023081.1, forward strand.
TCTTCGGCGACATAGATGTCGTTGAGAATCCACACGCGCTTCAGCGACAGGGACGAGAAGCTCGGGTAGAGCTGGCAGAAACCGAGGATCTTGGTGTCGTCGTCATCGGCCAGGGCCAGGTAGATCACCGACTCCTTGCGGCGCAGGCGCTTCTCGAGGAATTTGCGTGAGGAATCGGGGAAGGGCAGTTCGCCGTAGAACTCGCGGTATTTGACGAACAGCGGGTTCAGCAGGTCCAGGTGCTCCAGGGTGGCTTGGACGATGCGCATGAGTAGGCCTCGGCGTAGGTGGTTGGGGCTGGTAAGAATGCAGGTGCTATGCCAGCACCCGGTCGATGCTGCCTGAAAATTCCTGGAAAGCGCAATCCAAGCGAGCGTTTGAATCGCAGCCCATCGCACGTTGAGCAAAAACGCAGCCGTGCCGGTCCAACCCTGCATCGTCGATCTGCAAGGGAGAGGACAGGTGCCCAACTGCTCGCTGGAACAGGCCGTGGATGAAGTGCTGCGCCGGATCGAGGGGCCCATCCGCCTCGGCATCCCCCTGGGGCTGGGCAAGCCCAACCGCTTCGTCAACGCGCTGTACCAGCGGGTCAAGGCGCTGCCCGAACGCCAGCTGACCCTCTACACAGCGCTGTCCCTGGCCAAGCCGCAACCGGCCAGCGAGCTGGAACAGCGTTTCTCCGGCCCCTTCCTGCGCCGCCTGTATGGCGATTACCTCGAACTCGATTACCTCAGCGACCTGCGTTGTGGCGAGCTGCCGGCGCATATCCGCGTGGAGGAGTTCTACCTGCAGCCGGCCAGCCAGCTGGACAACCCCCAGGCCCAACAGAGCTACGTCAGCCTCAACTACAGCCAGGTGGCCCGGGACCTCGACCGCAAGGGCCTGAACCTGGTGGCGCAGATGGTCGCCGTGCGGCCGCAAAGCCCCGGGTGCTTCAGCCTCAGCTGCAATCCCGATATCACCCTCGACCTGCTGCCGCGCCTGCGCCGTCGCCGCGCGGCGGGGGAGACCATCCTCACCGTCGCCCAGGTGCACGAGGCCTTGCCCTATATGCCGGGCGATGCGGAGATCGACGCCGACGAATTCGACCTGGTGCTGGATGCCCCCGAGCGCAGCACCCTGTTCTCCACCCCCAACATGCCGGTGAGCCTGCAGGACCATGCCATCGGCCTGCACGCCAGCGCCCTGGTGCGCGACGGCGGCACGCTGCAGGTGGGCATCGGCGCCATGGCCGACGGCCTGGCCGCCGCGCTGGTGGCGCGCCAGGGGGATAACGCCGGCTACCGCGCGGTGCTGGATGGCCTGGAGGTGCCCCAGCGCTGGGGTGCGCTGGTGGAGGCAGAAGGTGGCCTGGCGCCCTTTGCCCAGGGGCTCTACGCCAACAGCGAGATGTTCCTGCTCGGCCTGCTGGTGCTGCTGGAAGCGGGCGTGGTGCGCCGTCCGGTTTACCCCGATGTGCGCCTGCAACGCCTGGCTAACGCCGGCATGCTGGACCCCCACGGCGCCGTGACCGACCTCGATGGACTGCTCGATGAACTGCCCCGCGTGCTGGATGGCGACAGCCTCGCCTGGCTGCAGCGCCATGGCCTGCTCGGCGAAGCCGTGCGCCTCGATGGTGGCCAGCTGCTGCTGGGTGATGGGCGCCGGCTCAGCCCTGATGTGGAGAACGCCGCCACCCGCGCGGCCCTGGTCGAGCAGCTCGGCCAGGTGCGCGGCGGGGTGCTGATCCATGGCGGCTTCTTCCTCGGCCCCGAAGCCTTCTACCAGTGTCTGCGCGAGCTGGGCGACGGACCGTTGTCGCGCATCGCCATGACCGCCATCAGCTACGTCAACCGCCTGCACGGCGACGAAGAGCTCAAGCGCCTGCAGCGCCGCGACGCGCGCTTCGTCAACAGCTGCTTCACCATCACCCTGCTGGGCGCCAGCGCCGCCGACCAGCTGGAGGACGGCCGCGTGCTCAGCGGCGTCGGTGGGCAGTACGACTTCGTCGCCCAGGCCCACGAGCTGGAGGGCGCCCGCTCGATCCTGATGCTGCGCAGCTGGCGTGAGTCCGGCGGTGAGGCCAGTTCCAACATCGTCTGGGAATACGGCCACGCCACCATTCCCCGGCACCTGCGCGACCTGGTGGTGACCGAGTACGGTATCGCCGACCTGCGCGGCAAGAACGACGCCGAGGTGATCGAAGCGCTGCTGCGCATCGCCGACTCGCGCTTCCAGGAGGGCCTGATCGCCGAGGCGCAGAAGGCCGGCAAGCTGCCCGCTGACTTCACCCTCGACCCGCTCTACCGGCAGAACACCCCCTGGCGCCTGCTGGCGTTGCAGGCCGAGCATCCCCGGTTGTTCGCCGAGTACCCGCTGGGCTGCGACTTCACGCCGGAGGAGCAGGACCTGTTGCGTGCCCTGCGCTGGTTGAAGAGCAAGCTCAAGCTCAGCGAGATCCTCGAACTGGGCATGGCCACCCTGTTCGACCTGCCGGAGCCCGCCGACTACACCCGCCACCTGCAGCGCATGGACCTGCACGCGCCCAGTGGCCTGCGCGAGCAGCTCTACCAGAAGCTGGTGCTGGCCGGGCTCAAGGCCACCGCGCCGGGCTGAACCTCAGCCGTCGAGCCGCGTGCCCACGCCGAACAGCCACACGCCCACCAGCGCCTCGCCCTGTTGCTCCAGGCGCAGCGGCGCGGTGCCGCCGGGCATGCGCACCTGCACATCACCGGCCGCCACCAGCCCGGCCTTCCAGGCGGCACTGGCCACGGCGCAGGCGCTGCTGCCGGAGGATTCGGTCGCCCCTTCGCCGCGTTCGAACACCCGTGCCTCGATGGCGCCGTCCGCTGCCCGCGCCGCCCATTGCAGGTTGACTCCGGCGGGGCAGGGGTTGCCGGCGCCGATGGGCGCGGCGTAGGCGATGCGCTCCAGTGCCGCGTGGGCGTCGGCGTTGCGTAGCCAGGGCATGGTCGGCAGCGTGGCGGGATCGTCCAGCAGGGTCACGCAATGAGGGTTGCCGATGCGCACGAACTGGCTGCGCTGCCATTCGGGGTTCACCTGCGCCAGGGCGTCGACACGGCTCAGCGGGTGGCCGTGGAAGTCGGTGGCGGCCACATGCTCGTCATCGGCACCCACCGCCTCGGGGCCGAACCCCGGTGCGCCCATCTGCAACCAGAAGCCCGGGTGCCCATCGCGTTCGGCGGGCTCGATGGGCGTGACCACCGGCGAGCCGCCGCCGGGCTTGTCGTGGTGCACCTGCAGGACGAAGGCCTGGCTGGGCAAGACCTGGCCGTCGTCGAGCAGGGACTGGGCGAAAAGGGTCATGCCGTTGCCGCTGCGTTCGGTCAGGCTGCCGTCGGTGTTGACGATCAGCAGGTCCCAGGGCGAAGCGTCACCGAAGGGGCCCACCAGCAGCCCGTCCGAGCGATGGCCCTTGGCGCCTTGCGGCCGCTCGCCCTCGGGCCAGGTGCAGAGGGCCTCGATGGCGGCGGCGCTCCAGTGCTCGCGCTGCCGCGCCGCGTCGGCGGCGTGCTGTGGCACGGCGATGCCGAGCTGGCGCAGCGCTTCGGGTGTGGTGACGACATAGCGGTTGCCGCGGGCATCGTAGAGGCGGGTCATCGGGGTTCTCGCTGCGGATTGGAGGTGCGACTGTAGCGGTTGTGACGCCGTTCCGGCCAAGCGGATTGCTGCGATCTATCCGACATCGGCTGCGGCAATCCACCACAAGGGCCGGCTTTCTCGCCGTGAAATTTCGGTGCTAGAGTCGCCGCCCATGAAAACCGCCCGCCACGACCGCTCGTTGATCGCCTGGATGCTCTACGCCTGCGTCCTGTTCAACCTGCTCGCCTGCGGTATTCACCACGGCCAGGCATTGGGCCTGGAACTCAGCGGGCTCGGTGGCGCCTTCTGCTCGGCCACCGGCAGCGACGGGCCTTCCGTCGACGGTGATCTGTCCGGCGCCATGGCGCAGCTCTCCAGCCTCGGTTTCAGCTGCCCGATGGGCAGCGCCGTCACCCTCGGCATCCTCTTCTTCCTCGGCCTGTCCTGGCTCCAGCGTCGCCGCGAGCTTCCGCGCCCGCCCCGGGACCGCCGTACACGCACGCCCCCCCGTTATTGCTGGCCCTCGGCCAATCCCCGCGCCTCTCCCTGCCTCTGAAATCACAACCCCGCGCCTGCGGCCGTCCTGCTGACGCCGCCGACCCGAGCTGCCTGTCGCCCGAGCGTGACGGCGCCAACGATTTCAGATCATGGAAAGCATCCACATGCACCAGCCTGCCCCCTGCCGCTCCAGCCGTTTCACCTTCCAGCCCGATGCCGCGCGCCTGCGCTGGCGCCACGCCTTCGTCCTGGCCGCCGGCCTGGCCTTCGCCGCGGGCGCCGTCGCCCATGAACATGACCACGAGCAGCACGTGGCGCCCGTCGCGCCCGTCGCCGAACCGATCGAGGTCAGCGCCACCGTCATCACCGCGGTGCAGCAGAGCTCGCCGCTGACCATCGTCACCGACCCGAAGGAGGCTCGGCAGCCGGTGCCGGCCAGCGATGGCGCCGACTACCTGAAGACCATTCCCGGCTTCTCCGCCATCCGCAATGGCGGCACCAACGGCGACCCGGTGCTGCGCGGCATGTTCGGCTCGCGCCTCAACCTGCGCACCAACGGCGGCCTGATGCTCGGTGCCTGCCCGGGGCGCATGGACGCCCCCAGCTCCTACATCTCGCCGGAGACCTTCGACAAGCTCACCGTGATCAAGGGCCCGCAGACCGTGCTCTGGGGCCCGGGCGCCTCGGCCGGCACCGTGTTGTTCGAGCGTGAGCCGGAGCGTTTCGGCGAGCTCGGCAGCCGCCTCCATGCCAGCCTGCTGGCCGGTTCCAACGGCCGCTTCGACCGCGTGCTGGATGGCGCCGTGGGCAACGAACTCGGCTACCTGCGTGCCACCGGCAACCATTCCCAGTCCGACGACTACGAGGATGGCAACGGCGACACCGTGCCCTCGCGCTGGGACAAGTGGAACGGCGACGTGGCCATCGGCTGGACCCCGGACGCCGACACCCTGGTCGAGCTCTCCGCCGGGCGTGGCAACGGCGAGTCCCGCTACGCCGGGCGCGGTATGGATGGCAGCCAGTTCCTGCGGGAAAGCCTCGGCCTGCGCTTCGAGCGCAGCAACCTCGGCGGCGTGCTCGACAAGCTGGAGGCGCAGGTCTACTACAACTACGCCGACCACGTGATGGACAACTTCCGCCTGCGCAACCCCGACCCGACCAGCTCGATGCCCATGCCGATGGCCTCCCAGGTGGACCGCCGCACCCTCGGTGCGCGCATGGCCGCCACCTTCAAGTGGAGCGAGGTGGAGCTGGTGGCCGGCCTCGACGCCATGCGCAGCGAGCACCGCAAGCGTGCCTCGCGCTACTCGATGATGAGCGGCACCTTCACCGACGCCGACCAGTTCCCCCGCAGCCGTGATGCGTTGATGCACAGCTACGGCGCCTTCGGCGAGCTGACCTGGTACGTGGAGGAGGGAGACCGCCTGGTGGCCGGCGCGCGCCTGGACCGCTCCGATGCCAAGGACTACCGCCGCACCCTGGGCATGATGGGCATGGCCAACCCGACCTTCGGCGACACCCGCGCCGACACCCTGCCCAGCGGCTTCGCGCGCTACGAGCACGATCTGGACAGCGCCACCACCCTCTATGCCGGCCTCGGCCATGTGCAGCGCTTCCCCGACTACTGGGAGCTGTACTCGCCCAACCAGGGCCCGGTCGGCTCGCGCAACGCCTTCGATGGGGTCAAGCCGGAGAAGACCACCCAGCTGGACTTCGGCGTGCAGTACAGCGAGGGCGACCTGGAGGCCTGGGCGTCCGGCTACGTCGGCCAGGTGCGCGACTACATCCTCTTCACCTACACCCCGGGGATGATGGGCGACACCTCGCGGGCCGATAACATCGACGCGCGCATCATGGGCGGCGAACTGGGCGCGGCCTACCGCCTGGACGAGAACTGGAAGACCGACGGCACCCTGGCCTACGCCTGGGGCAAGAACAGTTCCGACGGCCGTGCGCTGCCGCAGATGCCGCCGCTGGAAGCGCGCCTGAGCCTGGCCTACGAGCAGGGCGCCTGGAGCGCCGGCGCCCTGTGGCGCGTGGTGGCCGCGCAGAACCGCGTGGCCGAAGGGCAGGGCAACGTCGTCGGGCAGGACTTCGGCAGCAGCGGCGGCTTCGCGGTGTTCTCCCTCAATGGCGCCTACCGCCTGACCCGTGACATCAAGGTCAGCGCCGGGGTCGACAACCTCTTCGACAAGGCCTACGCCGAGCACCTCAACCTCGCCGGTGACGCCGGCTTCGGCTTCCCCGCCGAGCCCGAGGCGATCAAGGAGCCCGGTCGCACCCTGTGGACCAAGGTGGACTTCAGCTTCTGATAGGCTGAAAACGCCCCCGCGCCCAGCGCGGGGGAACACCTTCGGAGCCCTCCATGACGCGCACCCTGCTCGTAACCCTCGCCCTTGTCGCCGGGCTGTACCTGGCCATCTGCCTCATGCTCTTCCTGTTCCAGCGCAACCTCCTCTACTTTCCCCAGCCCCGCGCGGTGCAGGCGCCGGAGAACACCCTGGAGTTGGCGGTACCGGAAGGGCGGCTGGTGGTCACGGTGCGGCCACGGCCCGGCGCGCAGGCGCTGCTGTACTTCGGTGGCAATGGCGAGGATGTGTCGCTGAACCTGGAACAGCTGGCCGAGGCCTTCCCCGACCGCGCGCTCTACCTGATGCACTACCCGGGTTATGGCGGCAGTTCCGGCGAGCCGTCGGAGGCTCTGATCCTGCGGGATGCCGAATTGCTCTACGACCACATCCGCGACCGCCACGAGCAGGTGGCGCTGGTGGGGCGCAGCCTGGGCTCGGGCGTCGCCGTACAGCTGGCGGGCAAGCGGCCGGTGAGCCGGCTGGTGCTGATCACGCCCTACGACAGCATCGAGAACGTCGCCGCCGGGCGCTTCCCCTGGGCGCCGGTGCGCGGGTTGCTACGGGATCACTACCGCTCGGCGGATGTCGTCGGCGCCTTGCACGTGCCGACGTTGCTGATGCTGGCCAGCGACGACCAAGTCATCCCCCGTGACAGCAGCGAGCGCCTGGCGGCGGCCTTCGCCCCCGGCGTGGCACGGCTGGAGGTGCTGGACGGCGCGGGCCACAACGACATCTCCCTGCACCCGCGCTACCTGCCGCTGCTGACCGAGGCCCTGCGCTGAGGCTCAGGCGTAGATGCTGATGCCGCCCTTGGCCTGCAGCCAGTCGCGGTAGGTCTCCAGCGAGCTGGTCTGCTTGTCGCCATTCACGCCGACGAAGGAGAAGGCGCCTTCCAGGCCCTTGTCGAGCAGCTTCTGCACCTGGGTCAGCATCTTGGCGGCGTCGTCGCGGTCCAGGGTGGAGACGTCCGGCAGCTGCATCTGCGCGCCATTGCCGCCATTTAGCCCGGCCCTGGTCGCGGCGCTGGCGTTGCTCAGCACGTTGCTGGTGTTGCCGGCCATGGCGTTCATCAGCCCGCCGCGCCCCTGGGCCACCAGGTTGGCGGCGAACTGGCGCAGCTCGGCGATGGGGTCCGCCGGCTTGTCGGTGGCCTTGCCATCGGTGCCGGTGGTGGTGCCGGAAGTGGAACCGCTGGTGCCGGTGGTGGACGGCTTGGTGGCGCTGGCGAGGTAGGTCGCCAGCGGCGAGCTGTTGGAGATGATGGTCATGGCCTTTCCCTGGATGCAGAGGATGCGCCGCTTTGGTGCAGGGATCGGGCCATATTCGTGAAAGCCCCGCTGCAGAAGGCTTCCGGCCTTTTGTTCGGGAATGTGCGCGGCGCCGCATTGCCGGCGCGGGGCAAGGCCTTGCCGCCGGTTGGCCAGGGGCCAGCAACTGACGGCGCAGGGGCAAAGCCCTTATCATCGCGCCCCGTTATTCGCTTTCCCGGACCCTTTGGATGCTGTCTGCCGTCAAGCGCTACAAGTCGCTGCTCTCCGGAGCGCTGGCGCGTTATTTTCCCCGTACCACCGCCTACCTGCGCGAAGAGCGCGAGGCTGCGCAGGCCATGGCCGCCCAGGCGCAGAAGAAGCCCCGTGGACGCAGCCGCAAGGGTGCCACCAGCACGCCCAAGGGCCGTTCGAGCGGCAAGAAATCCACCCCCAAGGAACCGGGCGGGGTCGCTGCGCCGGCGGCTGAGGTCCAGAACGACGGCATCTACGGCGGCCCCCTGCGGCAAAGCGCCGGTGCCGCCGAGGCCATGCGCGAGAAGGTCGCCGCCGCCGTGGCCGCTGGCGTGGTGGCTGCGCCTTCGGACGAGCAGTGGGCGATGATCCTCGGCCGCGCGCCGGTCACCCGCATCTTCGCCGGGGCCGGCTCCGGCAAGTCCACCACCCTGGTGCTGCGGGTGGTGTTCATGCTCTGCCACCTGGGCATCGAGCCCGGCAAGCTCACCGTCATTTCCTTTACCAACGCCTCCTGTGCGCAGCTGCGCGACCAGCTGCAGCGGGTGCTCGGCTTCTGGGAATTCGCTTTCGACGCCACCCAGGCGCGGCAGTGCGTGCGCACCTTCCATTCGGCCATGGGCGTGCTGGCCAAGGGGGCCCTGGGCAACCCCGCCTGGTTCGAGCAGCTGGACGACCGCGACCCCAGCGCGGAGCCGGACAACCCCCTCGCCGCCGGCCGCCTGCGCCCGGCCCAGCAACGCCTGCTGGAGGAGGCCTACCAGGCCTGCTACGCCGCCGATGCCGGGTTCCGCCAGCGGGTGCACCGCCTGCTGGGGCTGGCTGAACCGGCGGAGGAGGAGGGCGCCACCATCGGCCAGGCGCCCCGTGATGCGTTGCGCCTGGCCGGCGAGCTGACCGCGCTGCCGCTGCCCGAGGCCTTCCATGCCCAGGCCGGGTTCATCGAAAGCATCGGCCTGCGCATCGATCAGTTGCAGCCGGCCAAGCTCACTTGCCCGCCCCAGGAGCGCTTGTTCATCGAAGCCCTGCAGCCCTTCTGGGCGCGCTTCCAGGCGCTGTTGCGCGAGCGCGGCGCGATGACCTTCAACGATGCCTTCGCCGAGCTCACTCAGCGCCTGCAGGCCGGCAGCCTCGACGCCGCGCTGCTGGAGCCGCTGACGCACCTGCTGATCGACGAGTTCCAGGACATCTCCCCGCAGATCGTCCAGTGGCTGCAGGCCGTGCACCGCCAGCTGGCACGCTCGCGCCGGGCACCGAGCCTGATGGCCATCGGCGACGACTGGCAGTCCATCTACGGCTGGCGCGGCAGCTCGCCCGAGCTGTTCATGGATTTCGACCGCCATTTCCCCGGCAAGGGCAAGGCGAAGAAGAGCAAGGTGCTGCTGCTGGAAACCAACTACCGCTCCATCGAAACGGTGGTGCGCGACGGCGAGGCGGTACTCGGGGGCGTCGCCTTCAAACAGGAGAAGAGCAGCCGCGCGGTGAAGGTCGCCCAGCTGGAGGACGGCGTGCGCCTGGTGCAGGGTTTCGACCTGGCCGCCGGGCTGCCGAACCTGGTCGCCGACATCCAGGCCCAGTGCCGCCATGTCGAGGAGCGTGGCAGCGGCGAGCGCACCGCCGTGCTCCTGCTCGGCCGTCGCAACGAAGCCCTGCGCAGCATCCAGGCGCAACTGGACCCGGCGCTGCCGGTGAAGGCCTACAGCATCCACCGCGCCAAGGGCCTGCAGGCGGAGGTGGCGGTGATCGTCGACGACTGCCTGCCCACGGAGGCGCACCCGCTGCGCAACGCCCTGTATGCCCGCTGCGGATTCTTCCGCAACAGCTACGACCAGGCCATGCGTGACGAAAGCCTGCGCCTGGCCTATGTCGCCATCACCCGGGGCGTCAGCCGCGTCATCTGGTACTGCCGCAAGGCCCAGGGCGCCACCGCCGTATTGGCCGGGCGCGGCCGTTGAGTCGTTGAGCCCGTAGGAGCGAGCTCTGCGAAAGCTCCTGCAGGGGCGACGTCAGTCGCCAAGCGGTGCGCAGCGCCGCCGCCCTTGTGTGGGAATTCATTCGCGATCGGAGCCCCGGACTGAAGTCCGGGCTACGGGCTCGCGAAGCGCCTGGCGACATGGCCCGTCACCGCTCCCTTGGTGGATGAAAAGAGCGTCATCCACCCTACACGGCGGTCTTGCCCGTGCGGTGGCGAGAGCCTTTGTAGGGGCGACTTTAGTCGCCAAGTGGCGCGCAGCGCCGCCGCCCTTGTGGAATTCATTCGCGAAAGGGCGGCCCTGAAACCGCCGCTGCGTCGCCTCAGAACAAGGCTTCGGTGTCGCGGATGAGCACGGCGTGGTGGCCGTCTTCGTCTTCGAAGATTTCGTAGAGGAAGTACATCTCGATGGCGCCCTCGGGGGTGTTCACGGCCACCTGGTCGCCGGCTTCGGCGGTGAAGTAGGCGCGGCTGGCGGGGGCGGCGATGCATTCGATCAGGGCACTGAAGAACTGCGCGGGGTCGCTGTCGTCGTAATACTCCTCGCGCTCGCTGTCGCTCCATTCGGCGGGGGGCTGGAAGACGCCGGTGATCAGTACGCGGGCATCGCCGAGGTCTTCTTCATCGGCGTCGGCATCGTCGGGGTCGGCGCGATAGAGCGTGGCTTCGAGGGCGTCGGGGCTGCCCAGCACGGCCTGGCGGGAGGTGAAGCGGCGCTGCGGGTCGAGGGCGACGGCCTGGCAGATCTGGACCCAGGTAGGGTCGCTGGCGAGTTCTTGGGTGGACACGGCGGTCTCCGCTGGGGGCTGAAAGCCGGCAGTTTCCGGGACGCGGGTGACGCTGGCAATGGGCGGCGGACGGAGCGGGGCGGTTCAGGCCTGGCCGTCGCTGGGGCCGATCAGTTGCGCGACCGTGGCGATCACGGCGTTGATGTCGAAGGGCTTGTCGAAGACGGCGGCGAACAGGTCGCTGCGGTCGCGGCCGACGCTTCCTTGGGCGCCGCTCATGAGGATGATCGGCAGATCGGGGGATTGCGTGCGCGCGCGGATCGCCTGGGCGAACTCCAGGCCGTCCATGATCGGCATCATGAAGTCGGTGATGACCAGGGACGGGCGCTCGCGATCGAGAACTTCCAGCCCCCTGCGGCCGTTGCCGGCCTTGACCACCATGTAGCCTTCGTCCTCCAGCGCAAAGGCCAGGATATCTGCAATCAGATACTCGTCATCGACTACCAGGATCGTTGTCATTAGGCACTGACCAGTTGGCGTGTTTCAGTTGCCGGGATTGGGCGTTGCCGCCCCCGACATGACTGCCGTCGCATGCTTGAAGGCCTTGTCGAGGTTGATTCCATGGTCGTGGATAACGACCTCCAGCAGGGAGGGGTCGTAACGGCTGTCCCTCATCTTGAGAATGGACAGCAGGCGTTTCAGTTCAGAGTTCATTTCCACGTAGCGCATCAGCACCAGGTTGTCGACGATGCTCGACAGCTCCGGCGCCGGGGCATTGATGTCGGCACTGTACAGGTCGCGCATCTCCCAGGTGGCGAGGACGGTGACGCCGAGGGCGCGCAGCTCGTTCATCAGGGCGCTGAAGAACTCCACCAGGCGCGACTGGTTGCTGGCGACGCGGGCCATGCCGCCGAGGCTGTCGATGTGCACGCGCTTGATGCCTTTCTCAACCACGGTCTTGATCAGCCGCGCTCCGAGGCCGTCGAGCAGGCCTTCGGTGGTGGGTTGCCACTTCAGGTGCAGGGCGCCGCTGTCTTCCAGGGGCTGCAGGTCGATGCCGATGCTGCGTGCCTTGATGCGCAGGCGCTCTGGGGACTCGTAGAAGCCGAAGTGCAGTCCGGGCTCCTCGGGGGTGGACTGGGCGAGGAAGCTGATGCCGAGGCTGGTCTTGCCGACGCCGGCCGGGCCCATTACCAGGGTGGCCGAGGAGCGCGCCAGGCCACCGTCGATCAGCGCATCGAGGCCGCCGATGCCGCTGGAGATGCGCTGCAGGTCGGCGCTGTCGGGGCGCGTGGGGCGGCTGTAGAGGGTTTCCAGGCGCGGGTAGACGACCAGGCCGTCGTCGGTGATTTCGCACTCGTGCAGGCCGGACAGCGCACCGCTGCCACGGGTCTTGCGCAGCTGGATGCGGCGCACCGAGCGGGCACCGAACAGCTCTTCGCCCAGTTCGATGACGCCATCGACCATGGTGTGCTCGGGGCTGCCGTCGTCGAGGCGGGCGCTGGTGAGGAAGAGCACGGTGCAGCCGGCGAAGGCGGCGTGGCCCTGCAGCTCACCGATGAATTTCTTGGTGTCCAGCGGCGTATCCGCCTTGGAGCGGGCATTGAGCAGGCCGTCGACGATCAGCACCGTGGCCTTCTGCCGGCTGATCTCGCGGCGCAGCAGCTTGACCACCTCGTCCAGGCCTTCGTTCTCCAGCGTGTCGAAGGCGCTGACGAACTGGATCTGCGCGCCGATCTGCGAGGCGTCGAAGAAGCTCAGGGTGGAGAGGAACTGGAACAGTCGCTCATGGGTTTCGGCCAGCAGCGTGGCGACCAGCACGCGCCCGCCGTCGCGCACGTGGTTGAAGGCGATCTGGTTGGCGAGGATGGTCTTGCCCGATCCGGGACGGCCCTGGACGATGTAGGACGCGCCGGCAACCAAGCCACCCTTCAACAGGGCATCCAGCCCCTCGATGCCGCTCTGAAGGCGTTTTAGCTGTTCCAAGTTCTGGCCTGCCTCATCTGGATGTTCGCTTGAGAGGGCCGACGTGCCTGCTCGGGAGCCTGGCTGGCCGGCACTGCGCATTGCGTCCGGTCATGGGCGGGTCGGCCTTGATCCCGGCGATTCTACGCTGCCGGGTCACTATCAGCGATAGAGTCGTGCCTTCTGAAGTAGTTCCTGTGCGCGGCGGCACCTTTCAGGGGGCCTGGTAGAGCAGCGCCGGCAGGCACAGCGTCATGGTGGTGCCGCGCCCCGGTTCGCTGTCCACGCGGATGGTTCCGCCGTGCTGGCGCACGAAGCCGTAGGCCTGGCTCAGGCCCAGGCCGGTGCCCTTGCCCAGCCCCTTGGTGGTGAAGAAGGGCTCGAAGATGCGCGGCAGCACGTCCGGCGGGATGCCGCTGCCGCTGTCGCGCACCGAGATGATCAGGAATTCGCCGGTCAGCTCGTCCCACTCGCCGGTCAGGGTGCGGTTCTCCGCGCGCAGCACGATGCTGCCGTCCTGCTCCATGGCGTCGCGGGCATTGAAGATGAGGTTGAGCAGGGTCATCTCCAGCTGGCTCGGGTCCACCAGGATGGGGTGCAGCGGCGGGCACAGCTGCAGCTCCAGGGTCATGCCCTTGGGCAGCGCCTGGCTGAAGAACATCTGCGCCGAATGCAGGGTGTTTTCCAGCTGCACCACTTGCTGTTGCTGGTCGCGCTGGCGGGCGAAGGAGAGCAGGTGCTGGGTCAGGTGGCTGCCGCGCAGGCCGGCCTCGTGGATGCTGCCGAGCAGTTCCTTGATGCGCTTGGGGTCCTGGGTGCGGCCGGCCAGCGCCGAGGCGCCGATGATCACCGTGAGCAGGTTGTTGAAGTCGTGGGCCATGCCGCCGGTGAGCTGGCCCAGGGCTTCCAGCTTCTGCGCCTGGAACAGCTGCGCGCGCAGGCCTTGCAGGTGCAGCTCGGACTCGTGGCGTTCGGTCATGTCGCGGGTGATCTTGGCCAGGCCGATGATCCGCCCGTCGTGGTCGCGCACCACGTCCATCACCGCTAGGGCCCAGAAGCGCGTGCCGTCACGGCGCACCCGCCAGCCTTCGTCCTGGGCGCGCCCGGTATTGAGCGCGGTGGCGATCAGGTGGGCGGGGCGGTTGGCTGCGCGGTCTTCCTCGGTGAAGAACATCGACAGGTGCTGGCCGATGGCTTCCTCGGCGCTGTAGCCCTTGATCCGCTCCGCGCCGGCGTTCCAGCTGATGATCTCGCCCTCGGGCGAGAGCATGTACAGGGCGTAGTCGACCACGGCGTTGACCAGCAGCTCGTAGCCTTGCTCGTTGAGCCTGTGGATGGGCTTGGGGGTGTTCGGGTCCATTGGCACCTGCTTGGGCGGGGAACCGGGTAGGGGCTGGCAGTGTACGTCTTCCCGGACGGCGCGCGCACCGTCCGGTAGCGGGGCGCAGATCACCCCGGAATCTTCAGTCCACGGGCCACTGCCGGGCGGGCGAGGAAGGCCTCCAGCACGCGGGTGACGTTGGCGAAACCGTCGATGCCCACCAGCTCGCCGGCCTCGTAGAAGCCGATCAGGTTGCGCACCCAGGGGAAGGTGGCGATGTCGGCGATGCCGTAGTCGTCCTGGATCCAGTCACGCCCTTGCAGGCGGCGGTCGAGCACGCCGAGCAAACGCTTGGATTCGGCGACGTAGCGGTCGCGCGGGCGCTTGTCCTCGTAGTCCTTGCCGGCAAATTTATTGAAGAAGCCGAGCTGGCCGAACATCGGGCCGATGCCGCCCATCTGGAACATCAGCCACTGGATGGCCTCGTAGCGCCCGGCGGCGTCATCGGGGATCAGGCGCCCGCTCTTCTCTGCCAGGTACAGCAGGATGGCGCCGGACTCGAACAGCGCCAGGGGCTGCCCACCGGGGCCGTCCGGATCGAGGATGGCGGGAATCTTGTTGTTGGGGTTGAGGGAGAGGAACTCGGGGGACAGCTGGTCATTGGTGTCGAAACTGACCTTGTGCGCCTCATAGGGCAGGCCGATTTCCTCGAGCATGATCGACACCTTCACCCCGTTGGGCGTGGGCAGCGAGTAGAGCTGCAGGCGGTCGGGATGCTGGGCGGGCCACTTGTGGGTGATGGGGAAGGAGGAAAGGTCGGTCATGGGGAGTCCTGTCGAATGGCTGCGGGACGAGCAGACAGCATGGCTGGGTCGCGGCGCTTGTCCAGCGATGAACTGCGGGGTGTGTCCAATGTCCGTCTTTCGACCTGCCGGGCGGGAAAAAGATCGGCTTGCCCGATCCGCGCCTGTGGGATTGGAACTTCGGCGTCGCTTCTGGTCTTTGGAAAATGGCTCCAGTTCTGTAGGCCAAGGTTCGACGGTGGGTGGGAGAATCTGCGCTCCGTGGCTAGGCAGGAGATGCGCCGAGACGTCCCTGACGCAGTATCCGGAGTCGAAGGGGCGACTGACCCCAGGAGGTCGGGAACGACTGTCCAGGCTTCTGGTTCGGGTCTTTCGACGGCAGGAGCAGGTACTACGCAGCCACGAGCCGGCTGCCTGTCGCTGCGCTGTTCCGGGCACCGGCAGGCGAGGCAACGCGCAGTGGCTGTGCTCGATCCGGCCCCCTGTCGACGGGTTGACGTGGCCGCAGTCGCCTCTCAAGGTATGTAGCAAGCTACAAAGCAGGACACAGAAAACATGTTCGAACTCAAGGACCTTCCATCCCGGGACACGCTGGCCCGATTTGCCGACGAGTATGGGAACCCGGATGTAGAAGGGCTTCACACCTGGCTGACCTGGGCCTCGGCCACCAACCAGATGCTGTCGGCATTCGATGAGAACCTGGCCAGGCACGGCCTGTCACAGACGAACTTCTTTGTGTTGCTGCTGCTCAAGCGCAACCCGGAAGGGCTGACGGTCGGCGCGCTCGCGGAAGGCGTCTCCGTTGCCTCGCAGACCATGACCCGCGCTGTCGCGAAGATGGAGGCAAATGGGCTGTGCAGCAAACACGAAGACCCCCTGGATGGCCGCTTGTGGATCGTTCGCCTGACGCCCGAGGGTGAGGCTGCCTTGGCGAGGGTCCTCCCCCGACATTACGAGTGGGTAGCCGAGCTGATGAGCGCGTTTACTGAGAAGGAGCGTGCCAGCTTGGCCAAGCTCATGGTGAAGGTGGGCCCTGCGTTGGCGTTGCGCACCTCGGGCAACGGAACCGGCTGACCGCGTTTCATTCGTCTAGGCATGTAGCAAGCTTCAGAAGTCCGTATGCCTTGCCAGGAGTTCCGCGCGGCGAGGCCACCTGTACTGAAACTCCTGGCTCGAAGAGATATGTAGCAATGCACATAAATTCCAGTCATGCGACGGCCCCTGCCACCTCTTTGGTTGTGCAGATGATCCTTTGTGCCGTGGCGGTTGTATCACTGCTTTACGTCCCTGTACCGATCCTCGCGCGGTTGGCCCAGGACTACCAACTTCCGCTCGGAGGGGTTGGCCTCTCTTTGATGGTGTTCAGCGTCTGCTATGCGTGCGGCTTCTTGATCTTTGGGCCACTGTCCGACAGGTTGGGGCGCCGCGCTGTGCTGGTAACCGGCTTGGTGGTTCTGGCTGTCGCTTCTGCAGCCATGGTTTTTGTGTCGTCTTCGAAGGCTTTCCTGGCAATGCGTGCCCTTCAGGGACTCGCCGCCGCTTCATACCCGCCTGTCGCCATCGCCTATCTGTCCGAACATGGCAGCCCCCGTCAGCGGGCATGGGGCGTCGCCTGGTTGAGTACGGCGTTTCTCACTGCAGGACTTCTGGGGCAGTTGTATGGAAGCCTCGTCGCTGCGACCTGGGGATTCGGCCTGGCAATGGTCCCGTTGTCAGCTATCTACATCATCACTGCCATAACGCTGCTGAGCAGTCGCAACGGTCTTCGGAAGACCGGAGCGCCCGGGCACTTGCTGTCGATTTACCGACCTCTCTTCCAACTCCTCTCCGATCCCCAGCTGCGCCGCGTTTACGTCCCTGCTTCGCTGCTGCTCATGGCGTTCGTGGCCTTTTATGTGGATCTGGATCGGCGATTGCTCTCTGGCCTCGGGCAGGGGATCGATCCGCTGTTCGCGCGGGCAGTTGCCTTGCCAGGACTCTTTGCACCTCTTGCGGTTGCGGGGGCTATCCAGCGATGGGGCGCGAACCGCGTCGCCAGCTCAGGTCTGGCCGTTTCGGCCCTCGGCTTGTTCCTTGTTGCGGTGGTAGGGGAGCACAGCCTCTTCTGGTTGCTGGCATCCAGCGTGGTATTCGTGGCCGGCATCGGTATCAGTGTGCCCGGTCTTATCGCCTCTACCTCGACACGTGCTCCGGAGGCGTCGAGGGGGCTTGCCGTGGCTCTCTATACCTTTTTCCTGTTCCTGGGCGCGAGCTTGGCCCCGTGGGTCGTACGCCTGGGTGGGGCCTGGAAGGACTCGGCTCTGTTTCTGGTACTGGCGTCATGCATAGCGGCTGCCGCGATGTACAGCGCCACCGAGAGTAGAAGGCGTGCGCGGTAATCGTTCAATGCTGCGCGCAGGTAGTTGCAGATGATCAAGGATGCCGACGGATCTCAGCTAGCTGCAGTGGATAGTCTGACAAGGAGTCTCGATATGGGCATTTATCTGGTTGTCGCTGATCGATTCGAGGTGTTCTCGAAACAGCGTAATGTGCTTACCAGCAGCGCGCTCCGCCAATCGTTGGGTGGCAGGGGTGTTGTTCAGCTGAAAGGCTCGAGGTTTGTTGCTGGACAAGGTCTTTCCTCCGAGCAGATCGATCAGCTTCATGACATGGCGCTTGAACTGGGGTACGTAGAAGAGTTCCGTCACTGGCGTGCATGGGCCGAACAAGAGCCTGCAAGCGTCCGGCTTTCGCATAAGCGCAAGAAGCAGAACGTACTGATTTCGACACCCGAGCGACGTGGAGATGTCTTTGTCGCAGGCCTGCTGCTGGACGCAAACAATGAGTTGATGCTCGACCATCTGACTGGCCAGCACGTTCAGGGGATGGTGTTAACCGAAGCGTGTCGCCAGATGTTCCTGGCGGTAACGGAGAGGTTCCACCTCGCGGACTTCCAATCAGTTGAGCGCTATTTTGTGCTCAACGAAATGGCCATGCGTTTTTTGGCATTCGCCTTTCCCCTCCCGGCGGAAATCCGTTATCGACTTCTAGAGATGACACAGCCTCGACCCGATCGGGTGGACGTGCATGCCGACATGGAGGTCTGGCAAGGAGAGCAAGCGGTTGCTGGTATGACGGTTAGGTTCAGCGTCATGGATGCCAAGCTCATTGGTGTTCGAGAGTGCAGGCTCGCAGCCAGCGCTCTAGCTGCCCAGCTTCAGTGGCTGCGTCGACGGCTGGGCATCGTGCCTGTCGAGAATGCACTCGGCGTAAATCTTTAGCCAATCCCTTATCAGAGAGAGGGCCTGTTGCTGGCATTGACTAAGCGTCAGTGCCAGCAAGGACGCGACCATGAACTTACCTCGTCTCGCTTTTTTTGATGTAGATGAAACGCTTATCGACATCAAAAGCATGTTCAGTTTTCGAGCTTTCTACCTACTCCGCCAGCTGGGAGCTGCAAACGGCGCACAGGCTGAGCAGCAAGAAGTCGACCGCCTTGGGCAACTGATGAGCCAGGGCGCTGATCGAGCTGCTGTAAACCGTTCCTTCTATGAGGTCTTCCAGGGGCATGAGCGGTCACGGGTCATTGAGGCTGCCGATGCATGGTTCTCGATAGAAAAAGAAAGGCCGGGATTCTTTGTCGACACAACGCTGAGGGCATTGAGGCAACACCAAGAAGATGGAGTGGGCATCGTGTTCGTGTCGGGCTCGCTTACGGAGATCCTCCGACCGTTGGCCGAATACCTGGGCGTGAACGAAGTGCTGGCAACCCGCCTTGAAGTAGAAGCAGGCCGCTACACGGGGAGGTTGGCGGCTCCACAGACAATCGGTACTGGGAAATGGGAGGCGGCCAATCAACTGATGCTGGAACGGGGAGCCAAGCCTGGCGATTGCTATGCCTACGGTGACCATCTTTCCGATCTTTCCCTTCTGGAGAGTGTTGGCCATCCACGAGTGGTCGCTGTCGATCCTGCTCTGGTCGAGATAGCCAGACTGCGGGCATGGCCGTTAATGCATGCGGCTTCTGATCGGCAAGGGGGCTGATATGTTCTTCCACTCGTTTATTTTCGGCCGCCTGGCCGTTCTCGTGGGTTTGGCCTCTTGGCTGAGTATCGCTGTGATCAATAACCTGTTCGATCCCGATACCAACATCCTGCACTTGGGCAACACCCTTTCCATGGCCTTGCTCAAGGAAGAGCAGGTGCTCGGCGGCGCTCTTCTATCGAGAGCGTGGCCGATCGAGTGGGCAGAGCCGTTGCTGATGGTCGTCGCGACCAGTCAGATGCTCATCGCGGTTTTTCTATGGGTTGCTGCGCTCGGGTATGTGCGGGCTTGGCGGCGACGTAGCCTTTCGAGTCTCGATCAGGCGCGCAACTTGGCATTGATCGCACTGACTTGCTTTCTTCTGCTCTGGCTTTTCTTCATCTGCGGTGGGCTGTGGTTCGGCTATTGGCTCAAACAAGGGGCCATACAGTCGGTACACATGACACTGATTCTCATAAGTCTCGGTGCCCTCCTGTGGGTGCAGAGCGAGCCTGCTCGCCTCTGCCACGAGCTTTCAAAGAAAGGCAGCCACGAGAACAACTAAATAGAAGGAGCTCCAACATGAACCAATGGAACCGTTGGGTATTCACCGCTTTCCTGACGACCCTGGTGGCGGCCAATTCCTTTGCTTCCGAGTCAGTGTCCAAGGAGATAAACGCAATGAAGTCCGATACGGATTCGATTTCCATCCCCAACTCGCATGCATACGTTTCTGCTCGCGAGGTCACCATGGATGGTGAGCGGGTTGTATTGACTCGTTATCAGCGCATGGATGGACGCAATGCCGAGTTGGGCGGCGAGCATTTCAGCACTGTTGTATCCGAGACCGGTGAGCTTAAGGGCTTCGCCAACATTTCTCTGGATTTGGCAGGAAAGCCCTTGCCCTCTCGTGAGCGTTCGGAGCAGGTGGCGCGTGATTTTCTGCAGCGATCCGCCCCTGACCTGCTCGCCCGGATGAAGATCAGTTGGATAGATCCTCACGATGAGGCCATCGAGGTAGTTCGCGACGGCCAAAAGAAGACGGTCACGTTGACCGGAATGAAGGTGAAGGCCCGCAACCTGGCCGATGGTCGCTGGTTCTGGATCATCGTCGGCAGCGACGAGAAGCCGATGATCTTCGAGCGCGACATCGTGTGGATCACTTTTCCTGGAAAAAGGAAGACCGAGAAGTGGCTGCACGATAGCTGGCTGGCAGAGCAAACCGCTGACAGCAAGGGATAAAGCATCGAACGGAGTTCCCCCCTTTTCGGTGCACCAACAGCACAAGGAGTAATTCATGCGCTCGATCCGTTCGCACTCCGGGAGGTTCGCGCTCCTGGCGTTCCTGGTCACTCTGGTTGCCTGCGAGGCTAAGCAACAGGATGTGTCGCTTGAGCTCCCGGTGGTCGGTGTTGCTGAGGTAGTCACAAGAAAGGTCGACGACTGGGAGGAGTTTTCGGGGCGCCTCGAAGCCCCGGAGGTGGTTGAGCTGCGTCCACGAGTGTCTGGTCCTGTCGTGGACGTTTTGTTCCGGGATGGCGCTACCGTCAGGAAAGGCGAGGTGCTGTTTCGTATCGACCCTCGCCCGTTCGAAGTCGAGGTCCAGCGCCTCGAGGCGCGTCTCCGTCAAGCCGTTGCCATACGTACGCGTACTGAAAGCGAGGCTCGGCGTGGTGATCGTCTCAAGGCGAGGAGTGCCATGTCGACCGAGCTGGCCGAGGCTCGCCGAGCGGCCGCCGAGCAGGCTGGTGCGGAGGTGGCAGCGATTCAGGCCCAGGTCGAGGCGGCTCGTCTCAACTTGGGGTACACACGCATCACAGCCCCTATCGATGGGCGCCTCAGTACTGCGAACGTGACGGTTGGCAACCTTGTGAGTGCCGACTCCACCCTTCTCACGACGCTACTCGGAACCAGGAATCTTTATGCCTATTTCGATATGGACGAAGGCACCTATCTCAGGCTTTCCAGTGAACTGCTAAATGCAGGGGAGCCCGCTCTTGTACATGTTGAGCTGACTGGAAGAGCGGGAGAAGCGCATAGGGGGCATTTGGACTTTATCGACAATCAGGTGAGCCCTCTAACAGGAACTCTCAGGGCCCGTGCAGTCCTCGACAATGCGGCAGGAACGCTGATTCCGGGACTGTATGTGCGGCTGAAGTTGCAGGGGCTCGCATCCTATGAGGCAGCCATGATCAGGGATGAAGCCATTGGTGTCGATCTGGGCAAGCGCTATGTGCTGGTTCTGGGAGGGGACGGGGTCCTGAGCTACCGAGAGGTCGAACTGGGGCCCAAGCAGGAAGGGCTACGTATCGTACGTAGTGGCCTCAAGGGGGGGATGTAGTCGTGGTCAGTGGACTGCAGCGTGCCAGACCCGGTGCGAAAGTCTCGCCCCGGACGATGATGATGGTGATCGATGACGTTCCAACGAGTGCCGAGATACGAGAACCGTCCGACTCGACCCGAACTGTTGCACAGGGCGTTGCTCAGGATGAGCGCACTGACAATGTGACGCTCATGTCTGCTTCGGAGAACTAGCAAGATGGCGTTCTCTCGCTTTTTCATTGGTCGGCCCATCTTCGCCGCTGTCTTGTCGATCCTCATGCTGATCGCCGGAGCCCTTTCGCTTTTCCAGTTGCCGGTCAGCGAGTACCCGGAGGTTGTTCCTCCCACTGTCGTGGTGCGCGCACAGTTTCCAGGTGCCAGTCCTGAAACTCTGGGAGCAACGGTGGCGTCACCCTTGGAGCAGGCACTGTCCGGTGTCAGGGGCATGCTGTATATGAGCTCTCAGTCGACAGCAGACGGGGTCATGACCTTGACGCTGACCTTCGCCCTAGGTACGGATCTCGATAGCGCGCTGGTTCAGGTTCAAAGTCGAGTCAGCCGTGCCTCGTCCCAGTTGCCCGTCGATGTCCAACGCCTCGGGATTACGGTCGACAAGACCTCGCCTGCGTTGGCTCAGGTGATTCATCTCTATTCCCCGTCCGGACAGTACGATCCGATCTACCTCTCCAACTACATGACGATCCACATCATTGATGAGCTTTTCAAGATCGAGGGTGTAAGCGACATACGCCTGTTGGGCATGGGCGATTATTCGCTACGGGTCTGGTTGGACCCGGACAAGGTCGCGTCCTACGGACTCGGTTCGATGGATGTCGTTCAGGCGATACGTGACCAGAACCGGGAAGTTGCCATCGGTGCGCTTGGTGCTCCTCCTGCGGCGGATGGCTCGGCATTCCAACTGCAGATACGTTCGCAGGGTCGTCTGGTGGCAGAGGATGAGTTTGAGCGCATCGTCATCCGTTCCGCCGGCTCTGGGAATGTGGTTCACCTCAGGGATGTCGCTCGCATTGAACTCGGGGCGAACCAGTATTCACTGAGTGCGCATCTGGATGGCCAGCCATCGGCAGCTTTACAAGTCTTCCAGGAGGCCGACGCCAACTCGATCGAACTCTCGGACAAGCTCCGTAACCGCATGGCCGAACTGGCCGAAGCGTTCCCTCAGGGCATCAAGCATTCCATTGGGTACGATCCGACCGTTTTCGTTCGAGGCTCGATAAAGGCTGTAGTCCTGACCCTGCTGGAAGCACTGGTACTGGTGGTGCTGGTGGTGGTGCTCTTCCTGCAGAATTGGCGTGCGTCCATCATCCCGCTGGCTGCCGTGCCCGTTTCGCTGATCGGCACCTTCGCCGTGATGCAATTGCTTGGTTTCTCGATAAACGCGCTTTCACTGTTCGGCCTGGTGCTGGCGATTGGCATCGTCGTCGACGATGCGATCGTTGTCGTGGAAAACGTTGAGCGTAACATCGCACTGGGCCTGGAGCCGAAGGCAGCCACTCAACGGGCGATGGAGGAGGTCATTGGCCCCATCATTGCGACCTCCCTGGTGCTGTGCGCGGTCTTCATTCCGACGGCTTTCATTTCCGGACTCACGGGGCAGTTCTACAAGCAGTTCGCCTTGACTATCGCTATCTCGACGGTCATCTCCGCGATCAATTCCCTGACGTTGTCTCCCGCATTGGCCGCGATGTTGCTCAAGCCGCCTTCCGAGGGGCGCGATCCGCTGAGCCGGGGGATTTATCGTGCCTTTGGCGGATGGCTCTTCCGCCCCTTCAACCGTTTTTTCCAGCATGCAAGTGATGCTTACGTGAGCGGTATGGCACGGGTTCTTCGAGGAGGAAGCCTCGCACTGCTCCTGTACGTCGTGCTTGTCGGCCTTGGCTATCTGGGGTTCGAGCGGATTCCAATGGGGTTCATTCCCCAGCAGGACAAGCAGTATCTGGTCGCTTTCGCGCAACTTCCGGAGGGGGCGAGCCTGGAGCGCACGGAGCGGGTGATCCTGAAAATGTCCGAACTTGCCCTGGAACAACCCGGTGTGGCCAATACGGTGAGCTTCAGCGGCCTATCGATAAACGGCTTCGTCAACAGCTCTAGCGCAGGGTTGATGTTCATCCCGCTGAAATCCTTCGCTGAGCGTGGCGGCGACCTCTCCGATGTCTCCATCGCCCGATCCCTCAATGCGCGCTACGGGGACATCGAGGATGCGTTCGTCCTTGTGGTGCCTCCCCCTCCAGTGGAGAGCCTGGGGACCATAGGCGGGTTCAAGGTCCAGATCGAGGATCGGGCTGGCCTCGGACATGAGGCGCTTTATCGGCAGACCCAGAGGCTTCTGGATAAGGCCCGACAGCTACCGGAACTGGAGGGCATGTTCTCCAGCTACCAGATCAGCGCACCGCAGATAGACGTCGTAGTTGATCGGGACAAGGCACGGACCCACGGTGTCGCGATAAGCGAGGTCTTCGACACGTTGCAGATCTACATGGGATCGGTCTACGCCAACGACTTCAACCGATTTGGTCGCACCTATCAGGTGCATGTGCAAGCGGAGCAAGGCTTCAGGGGAGAGCCAGGGCAGATCGGCCTCCTCAAGGTTCGCAATGAGCAGGGGGTGCTGGTCCCGCTTGCCTCTTTCGTCGATGTTCGGCTCGCAGCAGGACCCGACCGGGTGATGCATTACAACGGTTTCCTTTCGGCCGAGATCACAGGGGGCCCCGCCGCGGGTTACAGCACCGGCCAGGCGCAGGCTGCTTTCGAGGCGTTGCTGAAGACAGAGCTGGAGCAGGGCATGGCGTACGAGTGGACTGAGCTGACCTACCAGCAGATTCTCGCCGGCACCTCTACGAACCTGGTCTACCCACTGTGCGTTCTACTGGTCTTTCTCGTGCTGGCGGCCCTGTATGAGAGCTGGAGCCTGCCGTTGGCTGTCATTCTGATCGTGCCGATGACGCTGTTCTCGGCATTGGCGGGCGTTGTGGTCAGTGGTGGGGACAACAACATCTTCACGCAGATCGGTCTTATCGTACTGGTGGGGCTGGCCTGCAAGAACGCGATCCTCCTCATCGAGTTCGCCCGGGCCAGGCAGGCGTGTGGCGTGAACCGGCTAGAAGCGGTCCTGGAGGCCTGTCGCATGCGCCTTCGTCCAATCCTGATGACGTCGTTCGCCTTCGTCATGGGGGTTGCTCCCCTTGTCCTGGCCACCGGCGCTGGAGCTGAAATGCGCAGGGCAATGGGTATCACGGTCTTTTCCGGGATGCTTGGGGTCACTTTTTTCGGCCTCCTGTTCACCCCCCTTTTCTACGTCCTGCTTCGCCGTACCGTGGAGGGGAGAAACCCACGCCCGAAAATCGCACAACCCGCCCCTGGCGGTACTTTCGACAAAGGAGTTGCCGAATGAATGGACTGATGCTCACTTGCCTGCTAGCAGGAATGAGCCTGCCGGCGCTTGTCAATGCGGCCACGGATCTTGCAAACAACGGAGAGTCCATCGAGACGCTGAGCCGAGCGAACTACGCCACGTTACCCGCCCCCGCAGGGCCTTACTCCGTTTCGGTAAGGCATGATCGGACGCTCTACCTTTCCGGAATGACAGCATTTGGTACGCCGGCCCAGGGTGGGCCAATGGCGGAACAGGCGGAAGCAATCTTCGACCAGTTGGAGCGAGTCACGGAAGCCGAGGGAATTGGCATGAAGGAGCTGGTCAAGATCACGATCTACGTGACGTCCCTGGAGGATGTTGCCGCTTTGCGAGAAGTGTTGAGTCGTCGTTATGGAGATTCCCGTCCTGCAAGTTCCCTTGTGCGTGTCGCGGGGCTTTTCTCCTCTGAAGTCGGCATAGAGATCGAGGCCATCTTCGCTCTGCCCGGATAGCTTCCAACCCCGCACAGCCATTGCTTGGTTTCGGGGCTTTGACGATGACATGCGGTAGTTCGGCCGGGGCACAGCTTCACGGGCCACTGCGCCCCGACCTGCTAGCCGCTTCACTGCGCCGGGGGGTAGCTTTCCAGCAAGAAATTCCCCCGCACGGGTTGCTCGGTACCGTCGAGCATCGGCACCTGGGAGTCGTCCTTGAGGTTGACCCCGGAGAGCTGGCGGCGGATGGCTTCGCGCATCAGGTAGAGGAGGCGGTGGGCGGCCAGGCCGTAGGAGAGGCCTTCCAGGCGGACGTTGGAGATGCAGTTGCGGCTGGCGTCGGTGAGGCCGACGCGGGGCGCCCAGGTGAAGTACAGGCCGAGGCTGTCGGGGGAGCTGAGGCCGGGGCGTTCGCCGATGAGGATCACCACCATCTTCGCCTTGAGCAATTGGGCCACTTCATCCGCCACCGCCACGCGGCCCTGTTCCACCAGGGCGATGGGGGCCGTGCGCCAGCCATCTTCCGCCGCCTGTTCCTCGAAACGCTGGAGGAAGGGCAGGGCGTGGCGTTGCACGGCGAGGGACGACAAGCCGTCGGCGATCACCAGCGCCAGGTCATAGCCGTCGGGATTGGCCTCGGCGTGCTGGCGCAGGCGCTGGGCCGAGTCGTCGTCCAGGCGCCGGCCCAGGTCCGGGCGCTGCAGGTAGGTGTGGCGGTCCGCCGCTGCGCTGTGCAGCAGCAGGCTGTCGCGGTTGCGTGTGGCCAGCTCGGCGGCCAGGGCCGCGCGGTCGAAGGGCAGGTGCACGGCGTCGCGGGCCTGGGCGTGGGCGAACTGGAAATCCAGCTGGGCGCCGGTGGGCAGGCTGGTGCCGGCGCGGCCGAGGGCGATGCGCGCGGGGGTGAGGTTGCGCAGCTCGCGCCAGGGGTTGTCGAGGGCGGGGCGTTTGTCGTCGCTCATCGGGTCTCCTCAGGTGAGCTGTGCCAGGGCCTGGCGGAAGGCGGGCGGCACCTGCTCGCCCAGGCGCACGCGGCCACCCTGCTGGCTGGCGATGCCCATGCGCTCGAGCCAGGCCTCGAACTCGGGGGCCGGGCGCAGGCCCAGGCTCTGGCGGGCGTAGAGGGCGTCGTGGAAGGAAGTGGTCTGGTAGTTGAGCATCACGTCGTCGGAGCCGGGGATGCCCATGATGAAGTTGATGCCGGCGACGCCGAGCAGGGTCAGCAGCATGTCCATGTCGTCCTGGTCCGCTTCGGCGTGGTTGGTGTAGCAGATGTCGCACCCCATGGGCACGCCGAGGAGCTTGCCGCAGAAGTGGTCCTCCAGCCCGGCGCGGATGATCTGCTTGCCGTTGTAGAGGTACTCCGGGCCGATGAAGCCGACCACGGTATTGACCAGGAAGGGGTCGAAGTGGCGGGCGACGGCATAGGCGCGTGCTTCGCAGGTCTGCTGGTCGACGCCGTGGTGGGCGTTGGCCGAGAGCGCGCTGCCCTGGCCGGTCTCGAAGTACATGAGGTTGTTGCCGAGGCTGCCGCGCTTCAGCGAGAGGCCGGCTTCGTAACCCTCGCGGAGGATTTCCAGGCTGATGCCGAAGCTGGCGTTGGCCGCTTCGGTGCCGGCGATGGACTGGAACACCAGGTCCAGCGGCACGCCACGGTTGATCGCCTCGATCGAGGTGGTGACGTGGGTGAGCACGCAGGCCTGGGTGGGAATCTCGTAGCGCTGGATGATGGCGTCGAGCATCTCCAGCATGGCGCAGATGGACGACAGGCTGTCGGTGGCCGGGTTGATGCCGAGCATGGCGTCGCCGTTGCCGTAGAGCAGGCCGTCGAGGATGCTCGCGGCGATGCCGGCGGGCTCGTCGGTGGGGTGGTTGGGCTGCAGCCGTGTGGACATGCGCCCGCGCAAGCCCATGGTGTTGCGGAAGCGGGTGACGACGCGGATCTTCTGCGCCACCAGCACCAGGTCCTGCACGCGCATGATCTTCGACACCGCAGCGGCCATTTCCGGCGTCAGCCCCGGGGCGAGGGCGCGCAACGCGGCCTCGTCGGCCACGTCGCCGAGCAGCCAGTCGCGCAGCCCGCCGACGGTGAGGTGGCTGACCGGGGCGAAGGCGGCGCGGTCGTGGCCGTCGATGATCAGGCGGGTGACTTCGTCGTCTTCGTAGGGGATCAGCGCCTCGTCGAGGAAGTGCTTGAGCGGGATGTCGGCCAGGGCCATCTGCGCGGCCACGCGCTCGCCGTCGCTGGTGGCGGCGACGCCGGCGAGGAAGTCGCCGGAGCGTGCCGGGCTGGCCTTGGCCATGACCTCCTTGAGGCTGTCGAAACGCCAGGTCTGGCCGCCGACGCTGTGGGAAAAAACTGCCATGTCGATCGTCCTGTCTGTGCCGGCCCCGCCATTGCGGCGGGGCCGGCCTGGGGGCTCAGATGCGGGTCAGCATCGCGTCGGCGGGAGCGCTGGCGCGGTGGTGGGCGGTGAACTGGAACCAGACGAAACCCACGGCCATGATGCCGAGGAAGATCAACCCGATCAGGGTGTTGAACCAGGCCATGGCCACCAGGCAGACGACCGCCAGCAGCAGGGCGATGGCCGGCACCACCGGGTAGCCCGGGGCGCGGAAGGTGCGCTCCAGGTTCGGTTCGCTGGCGCGCAGCTTGAATAGCGCGAGCATGCTGATGATGTACATGACGATGGCGCCGAACACGCTCATGGTGATCATCGCGGCG
The DNA here is from genome assembly GCF_026072635.1 of Pseudomonas solani. NCBI lineage: Bacteria > Pseudomonadati > Pseudomonadota > Gammaproteobacteria > Pseudomonadales > Pseudomonadaceae > Pseudomonas > Pseudomonas solani. The sequence goes on from NZ_AP023081.1 coordinate 3,183,605, forward strand.
GTCAGGCTCATGCCCTGCAGGTTGATCAGGCCGTCGCTGTAGATGGCGGCGATGCCGATCACGCCGCCGGCGATGATGGCGCGGTGCGGGGTCTGGAAGCGCGACAGCTTGGCCAGGCCGCGGGGCAGGTAGCCGGCGCGGGCGAGGGCGAAGAACTGCCGCGAGTAGCCGAGGATGATGCCGTGGAAGCTGGCCACCAGGCCGAACAGGCCGATCCACACCAGCATGTGCATCCAGCCGGAGTTCTCGCCGACCACGGCCTTCATGGCCTGGGGCAGCGGGTCGTTGATCCCCGACAGCTGGCGCCAGTCGCCAACGCCGCCGGCCATGATCATCACGCCGATGGCGAGGAACACCAGGGTGAGGATGCCGGCCACGTAGGCGCGCGGGATGGTGCGTTTCGGGTCCTTGGCTTCTTCGGCGGCCATGGCCGCACCCTCGATGGCGAGGAAGAACCAGATGGCGAAGGGGATGGCAGCGAAGATGCCGGAGATCGAGGCACTGCTGAAGGTGTCCGAGCCGGCCCAGCCGTTGAGCACGAAGTTGCTGAAGCTGAAGCCCGGCGCCACCACGCCCATGAACACCAGCAGTTCGGCCACGGCGAGCACGGTGACCACCAGTTCGAAGGTGGCGGCGATGCTGACGCCGAGGATGTTCAGGGTCATGAACACGAAGTAGGCACCCACCGCCGCGTGCTTGGGATCGAGTTCGGGGAACTGCACGTTGAGGTAGGCGCCGATGGCCATGGCGATGGCCGGTGGGGCGAAGACGAATTCGATCAGCGTGGCGATGCCGGCGATCAGGCCGCCGCGCTCACCGAAGGCGCGGCTGCTGTAGGCGAAGGGGCCGCCGGCGTGGGGGATGGCGGTGGTCAGTTCGGTGAAGCTGAAGATGAAGCAGGTGTACATGGTCGCCACCAGCAGCGTGGTGACCAGGAAGCCGAGGGTGCCGGCGGCGCCCCAGCCGTAGCTCCAGCCGAAATATTCGCCGGAAATCACCAGGCCGACGGCGATGCCCCAGAGGTGCAGGGTGCCGAGGGTGGGTTTGAGTTGGTTAGTGGTTGTCATGCGCGTCTCCGGAGGTTGCCTTGAGGGAAGTGGGGCGACGGATCGGAGAGGCGGGAGGCGGCGCGTGGCCCGAGCGGGCACGGACCACCGACTGCGGGCAGCAGCGAGGCGTGATGCACATGGTGTTCACCGTTTCTTGTTGTTGTAATCGGATGGAGCCGGGGTGGAGCGGACCGGGCGCCGCCTGATCGGTGCCCGGTCCTGGTTTTTCACTTAAAAGGGGCCTCTCCTGGCCTGGACCTGCGAGGTTCGCGGCAGGTCAGGAGAGCCTTTTCTAGAAGAAGCCCAGCGGGTTGATGTCATAGCTCACCAGCAGGTTCTTGGTCTGCTGGTAGTGGTCGAGCATCATCTTGTGGGTCTCGCGGCCGACGCCGGATTTCTTGTAGCCACCGAAGGCGGCATGGGCCGGGTACAGGTGGTAGCAGTTGGTCCACACGCGGCCGGCCTTGATGCCACGGCCCATGCGGTAGGCGCGGTTGATGTCGCGGGTCCAGAGGCCGGCGCCGAGGCCGAACTCGGTGTCGTTGGCAATCGCCAGGGCTTCCGCCTCGTCCTTGAAGGTGGTGACGCCCACCACCGGGCCGAAGATCTCTTCCTGGAACACGCGCATCTTGTTGTTGCCCTTGAGCAGCGTCGGCTGGATGTAGTAGCCGGTCGCCAGGTTGCCTTCGAGCTTCTCGACGCCGCCGCCGGTGAGCACTTCCGCCCCTTCCTGCTGGGCGATCTCGAGGTAGCTGAGGATCTTGTCGTACTGCTGCTCGGAGGCCTGGGCGCCGACCATGGTGTCGGTGTCCAGCGGGTCCCCACGCTTGATGGCCTTCACTTTCTTCATCACCTCGGCCATGAACGCCGGGTAGATGGATTCCTGCACCAGGGCGCGGGACGGGCAGGTGCACACCTCGCCCTGGTTGAAGAAGGCCAGCACCAGGCCCTCGGCGGCCTTCTCGATGAAGGCCGGCTCGGCCTGCATGATGTCCTCGAAGTAGATGTTCGGGCTCTTGCCGCCCAGTTCCACGGTGGAGGGGATGATGTTGGCGGCGGCGCACTTGAGGATGTGCGAGCCCACCGGGGTGGAGCCGGTGAAGGCGATCTTGGCGATGCGCTTGCTGGTGGCCAGCGCTTCGCCCGCTTCCTTGCCGAAACCCTGCACCACGTTGAGCACGCCGGCCGGCAGCAGGTCGCCGATCAGCTCCATCAGCACGCTGATGCCCAGCGGGGTCTGCTCGGCGGGCTTGAGCACCACGCAGTTGCCGGCGGCCAGGGCCGGGGCCAGCTTCCAGGCGGCCATCAGCAGCGGGAAGTTCCACGGGATGATCTGGCCGACCACGCCCAGTGGCTCGTGGATGTGATAGGCGACGGTGTTCTCGTTGATCTCGGCGGCGCCGCCTTCCTGGGCGCGGATGCAGCCGGCGAAGTAGCGGAAGTGGTCGGCGGCCAGGGGGATGTCGGCGTTGAGGGTTTCACGCACGGCCTTGCCGTTGTCCCAGGTTTCGGTGACGGCGAGCAGTTCGAGGTTGGCTTCGATGCGGTCGGCGATCTTCAGCAGCACCAGGGAGCGGTCCTGCACCGAGGTCTTGCCCCAGGCGTCGGCGGCGGCATGAGCGGCGTCGAGGGCCTTGTCGATGTCGGCGGCGTCGGAGCGGGGGAATTCGGCGATGGGCTGGCCGTTGACCGGCGAGGTGTTGGTGAAGTACTGGCCGTTGACCGGCGGGACGAACTCGCCGCCGATGTAGTTGCCGTAGCGGGCCTTGAAGGAAACGATGGCGCCGGGGGTACCGGGTTGGGCGTAACGCATGGTCTATCTCCTGGCTCTTGTGCTTATTGGGGAGTTGGCGCCGAAGCGCTTTGAGCAGCATAGAGCAAGGGCCGGGCCAGGCCGGTGAAAGCCCCGTGGGAGAAGGCTCCAGGCGTTGTGGGGAACGGCCGGCGGGCGAGGGCTGTCGCATGCCTGGTACGTCCCGGGTGACAGAGTGTCACGCATCCGGTACAGCGCTCGACCGGTGGGTCACCCGGCGATTGCAAAGCCGCTTGTGCTGGTGGATGCTGCGGCGATGCGGGTGCCCATCGGGGCACGGGCTGCCTCCCGCAAGCCCGCAATGGAGAACGACAAGAATGCACGACCACCTGAGCCGCCACGCTCGGCAAGTGCTGACCGTGGCGCAAGGCAAGGCCCAGTCCAGCGGGCCCGCCGCCGACCCTTCCATCGCCCGCTCCTGGCTGCGCTGCCTGGAGGATTACCACCTCGACCCGGCCCTGCCCATGGCGCCGACCGTGCTCGAACATGCGCGCATGCTCGAGTGCCGCGAAGGCATGCAGCAGGTGCTGGAGATCGCCAGCGGCGAGATGAGCAGCCTGTATCACCAGCTTTCCGGTGCCGGCCATGCGGTGCTGCTGACCGATGCCCGGGGGGTGATCCTCAATTGCGTGACCGCCGGAGCCGAGCGCCAGGCTTTCGAGCGTGCCGGCCTGTGGCTGGGCGCCGACTGGAGCGAGGCCCGCGAGGGCACCAACGGCATCGGCACCTGCGTGATCGAGCGCCAGGCACTGACCATCCACCAGGACGAGCACTTTCGTAGTCGCCACACCGGCCTCACCTGCTCCGCCAGCCCGGTGTTCGACCCGCAGGGCGACCTGCTGGCGGTGCTCGACGTGTCCTCCGCGCGCCACGACGTGTCGCGGCAGAGCCAGTTCCACACCATGGCGCTGGTCAACCTCTCGGCGAAGATGATCGAGAGCTGCTACTTCCTGCGTCGCTTCGAGGGCGAATGGCTGCTGCGCTTCCACCTCCAGGCCGAGTACGTCGGGCTGTTCAGCGAGGGATTGATGGCCTTCGATGGCGAAGGGCGCATCCGCGCGGTGAACCAGAGCGCCATCAACCTGCTGGACAGCGCCCGCGAGCGCCTGCTGGGGCAGAGCGTGGAAGCCTTCTTCGACTGCCGGCTGGACGACCTGCTCGGCCGCGCTCAACCACAACCCAATGCCAGCTGGCCGCTGCGTGCGCGCAATGGCCGTGCCCTCTATGCCGTGTTGCGGGGCCAGCCGCGTGCCGTTGCCCGTGCGTTGCCGGTGGCACCGAAATCCGCCGTGCCCGGCCTGTGCCTGGGCGACCCGGCGCTGGCCGCCGACTTCCGCCGTGCGCTCAAGGTGTACGAGCGCGACGTGCCCGTGCTGGTCAATGGCGAAACCGGCTCCGGCAAGGAGGCCTTCGCCAAGGCCGTGCACCTGGCCAGTTCCCGCGCTGAGCGGCCCTTCGTGGCGCTCAACTGTGCGGCCATCCCTGAATCCCTGATCGAGAGCGAGCTGTTCGGCTATCGCGGCGGCAGTTTCACCGGTGCGCGCAAGGAAGGCATGCGCGGCAAGCTGCAACAGGCCGATGGCGGCACCTTGTTCCTCGACGAGATCGGCGACATGCCCCTGGCCCTGCAGACCCGTCTGCTGCGGGTGCTGGAGGAACGCCAGGTGGTGCCCATCGGCGGCGAGGCCCAGGCCGTGGACGTGCGCATCATCAGCGCCACCCACCGAGAGCTGGGCGAGCGGGTGAGCAACGGCAGCTTCCGCGAGGACCTCTACTACCGCCTCAACGGCCTGGTGATCGACCTGCCGCCCCTGCGCGAGCGCAGCGACCGCCCCGAGCTGCTCGACCACCTGCTGCACGAAGAAGCCCGCGGCCAGGCCATCCGCCTGGAGCAGGACGCCCGCCAGGCGCTGCTCGACTACGCCTGGCCCGGCAACGTGCGCCAGCTGCGCAACGTGCTGCGCACCCTGGCGGCGCTGTGCGAGGACGGCCGCATCCGCTACGCCGACCTGCCGGCGGACCTGCGCCGTGCACCTGCCCCGACCCCCATCAACGACTGCGTGGTGCACCCGTTGGAAGACGCCGAACGCAGCGCCCTGCTCGCCGCCCTGGAAAGCCAGCGCTGGCACATGACCCGCACCGCCGAGCAGCTCGGCATCAGCCGCAACACCCTGTACCGCAAGCTGCGCAAGCATTCGATCGAAACGCGCAGTTTGTAGCCAGGCTCGGATGTAGCCCGGGCTTCAGCCCGGGAATCTCCGTCGGGTTCAGGTCTGTTGATGATGGGTTTCGCTGCGCTCTACGCCATCCTACGGTTGGGGCTTGTGCTTGGCTCAGGCACTGAGATGACCGGGGAGTAGGGTGGATGGCGCTCTTCTCATCCGCCAAGCGGTGCTACGGGGGAGCACTCTGTGATGGCAACCCTGTGGCCTGTCTGGGGCCCGCTGGTGATGGGTTTCGCTGCGCTCTACGCCATCCTACGGTTAGTGCTTGCGCTTGGCTCAGGCACTGAGATGACCGGAGTGTAGGGTGGATGGCGCTCTTTCCATCCATCAGGCGACGCTGTCTGTGGCACCGAGTCGGGGCAGCCCTGCGGTCTGCTTGGCGACTGAAGTCGCCCCTGCAGCCCTACAGGGTGCCCCTCGGGTTTCGTCATGCGCCCTGCGGCATTTCTCCGCGCTTGAGCCGGGCGTTGATGGCGTCGATCACCTGCGGCAGGTCGGCGATGGTGTCGATCAGGTAATGCGGGCGGGCGCCTTCGAATTGCTGGGCGATGCGTGCGCGTTCCTGCTCCAGCTTGTCGGCGGGCAGGGCCTTGAACTGCTCCCAGGTCAGGCCCAGGGCGTTGCCGGAGCAGGTCAGGGCGACCGTCCACATGCCGGCGCTGCGGCCTTCTAGGATGCCCGGCCAGGTGTCGTCCACCTTCACGCAGGCGGCCACGTCGCTGATGCCCAGGGCGATGACGTTGGCCAGTGCCTGGGCCGGGTGCGGGCGACCGTTGGGGACTTCGTCCGTGGCGACCACATGGTCGGCGACGTAGCCGTTCTTCTCCGCCAGTTCCACCACCTTGGCCATCACCGCTGCCGGGTAGCCGGAGCAAGAGCCGATCTTCAGCCCTTTGCCGCGCAGGCTGGCGATGGCCTCCAGGGCGCCGGGGATCAGCGCCGAGTGCAGGGCGATCTTCTCGATCTGCAGGGGCATGAAGCGTTCATAGATCGCAGTGACGTCGTCGTCCGTGGGCAGGCGGCCGAAGGCGGCGCGGTAGCGCTCGGCGATGGCGGGGATGTCGCACAGGGTGCGGATGTGATCCCACTTGCCCATGCCCATCGGGCCGCGCGCTTCCTCCAGGCTCACGGCGACGCCGAACTCGGCGAAGGCCTCGACGAAGATCTGCGTCGGCGCGAAGGAGCCGAAGTCGACCACGGTGCCGGCCCAGTCGAGGACAGCGGCTTGCAGCTGGGTGGGTTGCTGGTAGTTCATGGGTGTCTCCTTGGGAGTGAAGTCAGGAACGGGCGCCGAGGGGTTGGCCGTCGTTGCCGGGTGGGGGGATGAGTCCGTCGAGGACCTTGAGGGTCTTGGGCCGGCTGTTCCAGAACGGCACCAGCATCAGGCTGGCGAGCAGGGCCGCGACGGTGAAGCCGATGAATACGGTGGTGGTGTCGAAGTAGCCGGGCAGCAGGCCGCCGAGGATGGCGCCGACCGAGCCGCAGCCGTTGACGAAGCCGGCGGCGGTGCCGGCCGCTTCGGTGGTGCCGAAGTCGATGGCGGCGGAGCTGCTGATCATCGAGTCGGGGCCGTAGAGGGTCAGGCCCAGCATGAACAGCAGGCCGACCACCAGGTACAGGCTGCCACTCTGCATGGCCGGCACGAACAGGCCCAGGCACAGGGTCAGCGCCACCAGGCTGATGACGCAGGCGGGCATACGCCGCGCGCCGAACCAGCGGTCGGAGGCGATGCCGATGAGGATCGGCCCCACCAGCCCGGCCACTTCGAAGGCGGTGGGCACGATGGCCGAGGCGACCTTGCCCACGGCGGGCATGCGCTCGTAGACCATCATCGGGCCCCACAGCAGGATCGCGTAGCGCGCCGGCTTGAGCAGGAAATAGGCGAGGCCGAGGACCAGCACCGTGCGGTTGCCCATGATCTTGCGCAGCGAGGCCCAATGGCCGTCGCGCTCGATCTTCAGCTCGCGGGAGGTCTTCACTTCCACCTCGACCGGCTCCAGGCCGACGTCCTCGGGGCGGTTGCGCTGCAGCAGCCAGAACAGCACCGCCACCACCAGCACCACCACGGCGCTGGAGACGAAGGCCGCGCGCCAGTCGCCGAACACCTGGTACGCCCACCAGCCGGCGAAGGGCGTGGAGACCAGGCCACCGAAGGCGTAGCAGGTGCTCCAGTAGCCCAGCACCCGGCCGCGCTCGCGGGTGGCGAAGAAACAGCCGATGTTCTTGCACAGCCCGCTCCAGCCGGTGGACTGCGCCAGGCCCTGGACCACCATGCAGGTGGCGAAGATCGGCAGGGTGGCGAAGGTGCCCATGGCCAGCGCGGCGAGCGCCGAGACCAGCAGCCCGCCGAAGACGATCACCCGCGGGCCGAAGCGGTCGGCGAAGATGCCCCAGGTGAACTGGCCGATGGCGTAGGCAGCGAGGTACAGGGCGTCGAGGTTGGCCATGACCGATTTGTCGAGTTCGAAATCCGCGTCCTCGGCGATGCCGAGCTTGGCCACCGAGAAGGCCTTGCGGGTGAAGTAGAAGGCGGCGTAGGCCAGCCAGGTGATGAGGAAGATCTGTACACGCCAGCGCTGGATGGATTGCCATCCGCGCCCTTGGACACCTTGTTGGTTGTTCATGGTTCTGACCCCTATGGGTTTGCCGACAGTGCGAGAGGGAGGCTGTTGTTGTTCTTGGGTACTTCCTGGCTGTCTAAACGCCGGGCCTGGTCAGAAGGGCAGAGGCCGTGCGTCAGGCTGATGGTGCGGGTTTCGGGTGAGCGTTCTCCTCGCCGGCATAGCCGGCTGACGTCGAAAAAGGGGCCGCCCGTATCGGGGCACGGGCGGCCAAGGGGCGGGTCAGGCCGCCGTTTTCTCGAGGGTCACGCCCATCGCCTGCAGGGACTCGGCGATGGCGCGCAGCAACTGGCGCACGATGGGCTCGTCGATCTGGCCGATGCAGCCGATGCGGAAGCTCTCGGCCTGGGTCAGCTTGCCGGGGTAGATGACGAACTGGCGGGCCTTGAGCTCGTCGTAGAAACGCTTGAACTCGAAGGCCGGGTGCGCAGGGCTGAAGAAGGTGGTGATGATCGGCGACAGCCAGCGGTCTTCCAGCAGCGTCTGGAACCCCAGCTCGCGCATGCCGGCCACCAGCACGTCGCGGTTGCGCGTGTAGCGCGCCAGGCGGCCCGGCACGCCACCCTCGGCGGCGTGCTGCTCAAGCGCCGCGTGGAAGGCCACCACGCTGTGGGTGGGCGGGGTGAAGCGCCACTGGCCGGTGCGCTCCATGTAGCGCCACTGCTCCAGCAGGTCGAGGCTCAGGGAGTGGGCGCGGCCGGCGGATTCCTCCAGCAGGTCCCGGCGGATGATCACGAAGCCGAAGCCGGGTATGCCCTCGATGCACTTGTTGGCCGAGGACACCAGGACATCGAGGGGCACCTCGTCCACCGTCAGCGGCACCGCGCCGAAGGAGCTCATGGCGTCGACGATCAGGCGCTTGCCATGGGTCTTCACCACGGCCGCCAGCTCACGCAGGGGGTTGAGGATGCCGGAGCTGGTCTCGCAGTGGACCAGGAACACGGTGGTCACCTCGGGGTGGGCGCGGAGCAGGGCGTCCACCTCCTCGGGTTGCGGTGGCAGGTAGTCGCCCTTGTCCAGCGCGATATGGGCGCGGCCCAGGTAGTCGAGGGTCTTGGCGGCGCGCTGGCCGTAGGCACCGTTCATCAGGATCAGCGCCTTGCCGTCGCGGGGGATGGCGGTGGCGAGGGCGGCTTCCACCGAGAAGGTGCCGCTGCCTTGCAAGGGCACGCAGGCGTAGCTGTCGTCGGTCACCCCGGCCATGGCCAGTAGCTGCTGGCGGATCTCGGCGGTGACGCGGTTGAAGTCGGCGTCCCACGAGCCCCAGTCACGCAGCATGGCTTCCTTGGTAGCGCGCGAGGTGGTCAGCGGGCCGGGGGTCAGCAGGTAGGGCTCGCCCTGGACCGGCGCGGCGAGGGGGGTATGCGATGCGGGGAATTCGGCTTTGCTCATGATCGTCTCCAGCGGTGGTCGGGGCTGGCGCTGATCAAAGCAATTGGCTAGAAATAAATGAAATCGATTTATGGTATTTCACAAACAAGCTGAGCTTATTAATAGGGGCGGTGATGTCGGTTTCCCAGGCGCAACTCAAGGCCTTTCACGCCGTGGCGGTGCACGGCAACTTCACCCGCGCAGCGGAGCAGCTGTTCCTCAGCCAGCCGGCGGTCTCCGACCAGGTGCGCAAGCTGGAGGAGCGCTTCGGCGTGCTGTTGTTCAACCGCAACAAGCGCTCGGTGCAGCTCACCGAATTGGGTGAGCGCCTGCTGGCCATCACCCTGCGCCTGTTCGCCGCCGAGAACGAGGCCGAGGAACTGCTCACCAGTTCCCGCGCCCTGCAAAGCGGCAGCCTCACCCTGGCAGTGGACGCGCCCATGCACCTGCTGCCCTACATCGCGCGCTTCTGCGAGCGCTACCCCGGCATCCGCGTGCGCCTGGTGACCGGCAACAGCGATGAATCCCTGCGCCGGCTGTTCGACTACCAGGCCGACTTCGCCGTGCTCGGCCGCCCGGTGGACGACGACCGCCTGATCGCCCATGTGCTCAGCAGCGGCCCGCTGGTGGCCTTCGTCGCCGAAGGCCACCCCTGGGCACGGCGCGATGCCATCCACCTCGCCGACCTGCACCGCACCCCGCTGGTGCTGCGCGAACAGGGCTCCATGACCCGGCAGATGCTGGAAGACGAAATGCGCCGCCTGGGCCTCGACACCCACCCCGCCATCGAGGTGGAAGGCCGCGAAGCGGTGTTCGAGATGGTCGTCGCCGGCCTCGGCGTCGGCATCGTCTCCGCCGCCGAACTCGGCTCCAGCCGCGGCGTGCACGTACTGCCCATCCTCGACTTCGAACCGCGCATGACCGAGACGCTGGTGTGTTTGAAGGAGCAAGGGGCGAGGCGGGTGATCGAGGCGTTTTTGGAGGTGGTGGGAATCCAGGACGCCAGGTCCTGATTCCTTGCTCGGCTATTGATCCGCCATTCGTGAGCCGCATCACGCGGCCCGCTTTCCTTGCTCCCCTGTCCCGGTTCATCCTTCGCCTGTGGCGTAGTGCCATGATTTTCTGCCGCTTCTCGCCTGGGCAAACCCGAGGGTGGCAGCCATGGAAGACCTGCAAAAGGAGTTGCGGCGGGATGCGTGTGCTGTTCATTCACCAGAATTTCCCTGGCCAGTTCCGTCATCTTGCCGCCCATCTGGCGAAGCGGGAGGATGTCGAGGTCCTGGCCATCGGCCGTGAGCAGGCGCCTGGGCTGCCGGGTGTGCGGTTGTTGCGCTACAAGCCCCATCGCAAGGCGAGTGCGCAGACGCACCCTTATGTGCGGACCTTCGAGGATGGCGTGCTCCATGGGCAGCAGGTGCTGCGCCTGCTGCTGGACCTGAAGGGCAAGGGCTACCGGCCGGATGTGGTGGTCGCCCATCCGGGCTGGGGTGAAAGCCTGTATGTGAAGGAAGCCTTCCCTTCGGCGCGGCTGATCCACTTCTGCGAGTACTACTACCAGGCCCGTGGTGCCGATGCCGGTTTCGACCCGGAATTCCCGCTCGACACCAATGGCGCCGCGAGCATCCGCAGCCGCAATGCGCTGCATTTGCTCAACCTGGAGAACTGCGACCTCGCCATCACCCCGACCCAGTGGCAGCGCAGCGTGCACCCGGCGGCTTACCGCGACGCCATGCAGGTGATCCATGAAGGCATCGATATCGCCGGCCTGGGCCCTGATCCCGAGGCCAGCCTGGAGTTGCCCGATGGCCGGGTGCTGAAGGCCGGGCAGCCGATCCTTACCTATGTGGCACGCAACCTGGAGCCCTACCGGGGCTTCCACAGTTTCATGCGCGCCTTGCCGCGCATCCTCGAGGCGCACCCGACCTGCCAGGTGCTGGTGGTCGGTGGCGATGAGGTGAGTTATGGCAGCCGCCCCAAGGGCGCTGCCAACTGGCGCAGCAAGCTGCTGGCGGAGAACCCCATCGACCTGCAGCGCGTGCACTTCCTCGGCAAGGTGCCCTATGCCACCTACAAGCGGGTGCTGCAGGTATCCGCCGCGCATATCTACCTGACCTACCCCTTCGTCCTGTCCTGGTCCCTGCTGGAGGCCATGGCCAGCGGTTGCCTGATCATCGGTTCGGATACCGCGCCGGTGCGCGAGGTGATCGAGGATGGCCGCAACGGGCTGCTGGTGGATTTCTTCGATGGCGAGCGGATCGCCGAGAAGGCCTTGCAGGCGCTGGCCGAGCCCGAGCGCTTCCAGGCCCTGAGGCGGCAGGCGGTGGTTACCGCACAGAGCTATTCGACGGACAGCGGCATCGCCCGCTACCTCCAGGTGCTGGGCCTCGACTCGGTGATGCAGCCCGCCTGATTGCGACAGCCCCCCGTTCATTTATCCACACCTGCGGATACCTCTTCGGACTACCGAAGGGGCGCGGGTGGTGGCGGTTCGATCGTGTGATCCATCAAAGGAGAGGGTATGGATTTTCAAGGCACAAACGGCAACGACACCCTGGTTGGCGGCGATACGGACGACCAGTTCTATGGCGCTGAGGGGGATGACCTGCTGGTCGGTGGCGCTGGCGTGGATACGCTAGCCGGCGGCCTGGGCAACGACACCCTGCGGGGCGGCTCGGGGGCCGACATCTACCGCTTCGGCCGAGGTAGCGGTCGCGATGTGATCGAGGACGGCGGTGGCGATGGCTTCGTCAATCGCCTCGAGTTCGAGGTGGGCATCCTGCCGGAGGATGTCAGCTGCCGGCGTATCGGCGTGGACCTGGTGCTGAGCCTCGTGGACTCGAACGATCAGGTCATCCTGCGCAACTACTTCTCCAGCGTCGGCCTGCCGGAGATCGCGGAAATCTTCTTTGCCAATGGTGCCCGCTGGTCGCCTTATGACGTGAGGACGCGTGTGGAGAACGCCCCCCAGGGCCAGTTCCTGCAGGGAACGCCGGGCGCTGATTTCCTCCAGGGGACTGGCCAGGCCGACACCCTGGAAGGCGGCGCCGGCAACGACATGCTGGACGGCCTTGGCGGTGATGACCTGCTGCTGGGTGGCGAGGGCGATGACACGCTGGTGGGCGGGCAGGGGTTCGACACCCTGATCGGCGGCCAGGGTAACGACACCTATCGCCTGGCGGGCAGTTGGGGCCAGGTGCTGATCAATGAGCAGGCCATGGATAGTGGTGTCGATGTAATCGAGATCCTCGACGTGTCATCGCAAGACGTGCGGCTCAGCCGAGTTGGCAATGACCTGATCCTGCTCCGCCAGGGAAGCAGCGACAGGATCACCATCAGCAACTATTTCAATGCCGATGCCCTTGCACCCTACGCCATCGATGAGATCCGTTTCTCCGACCAGATGTGGCGGCCGTTGCAGGTCCTGCAGATGCTCAACGCCGGCACGCCCGGCAACGACACCCTGACGGGAACGGCCGTCCCCGACACCCTTTCCGGTGGCTTGGGCGATGACCAGTTGTTCGGCCTGGGTGACAACGACCAGCTGGACGGTGGCGCGGGCGACGACAGCCTCTTCGGCGGTGCGGGTGACGATCTGTTGATCGGCGGTGATGGCGACGACTGGCTGGACGGCGGGGAGGGCTACAACCAGCTTATTGGCGGCATGGGCAATGACACCTATGTGGTGGACAGCCAAGGCTACGCCGCTATCACCGAGAACATCGGTGGCGGGATCGACACCGTGCGCAGCAGCATGACCCATACGCTGGGTTACGGCCTGGAAAACCTGGTCCTGACCGGCAGCGCTCGCATCGACGGCTATGGCAACCAGCTGGACAACGACATCACCGGTAACTCCGGCGATAACCGCCTCAAGGGCGAAGCCGGAAACGACCGGCTGTATGGCCTGGATGGCAAGGACACCCTGGAGGGCGGTGTCGGCAACGACAGCCTCTACGGCGGGGCGGGCGACGATACCCTGCTCGGCGACGACGGCGATGATTGGCTAGATGCCGGAAGCGGGGCCGATCTGCTCATCGGCGGTGCGGGGAACGACACCTACGTCATCAGCCAGATCGAGCAACGGATCAGCGAGATGGCCGGGGGTGGCGTGGATACGGTGCGCAGCAGCATCAACTACGGCCTTGTCGGTGCACTCGAGAACCTGGTTCTGACCGGCACGGCGGACCTGAACGGCTTCGGCAACGAGCTGAACAACGAACTGACCGGCAATACGGGCAACAACGTGCTCGACGGCGGCGCGGGCAATGACCGCCTTGAGGGCGGCGCGGGTGATGACCGGCTCATGGGCGGCAGTGGTAACGACACCTACTTCTTCTCCCGGGGCTGGGGCCGAGACACTGTTGCCGACCAGGGTGGTGGCGTCGATGTCATTCAGTTCGCTGCCGATATCCTGCCGAGCGATATTCAGGCGGTGCATCTGGGCGACGACCTGGTTCTCAACCTGAAGGGGTCCTCGGACTCCATATCGATCCAGCAGTACTTCCTTAACAGCGGTGCGAATGCCAATGGCATCGAAGAAATCCGCTTCGCCAACGGCGTGGTCTGGACCTTCGGGCAGGTGCGCAGCCTGGTACTCCAGGGGGGCGATGGCGATGACCTGCTCAATGGCTTCAGTACCGCCGATACGTTGAACGGCGGAGCGGGTAACGACACGCTCTTCGGCGCGGAGGGCAACGACCTGCTGATCGGCGGTGCCGGCAACGATGTGCTGAATGGCGGCACCGGCTCCGACACCCTGCGTGGCGGGCTGGGTGACGACACCTATGTGATCGACTCCCTCGGCGATGTGATCCAGGAGAACCCCAACGAGGGCATCGACACCCTGGAGTCCAGCGTCAGCATCAGCTCGACGCTGAGTGCCAATATCGAGAACCTGCGCCTGACCGGCAGCGGCAACCTGACCGGCTTCGGCAACGGCGCGAACAACCTGATCACCGGCAACCAGGGCGCCAACTACCTAATGGGCAACGCCGGCAACGACACCCTCAGCGGGGAGGGCGGCAACGACACCCTCGAAGGGGGCGTCGGCAACGATGTGTACCGTTTCGCCAGGGGCTGGGGTTCGGACGCTGTGCAGAACTTCGAGTCCGGCTCCAATGGCCTGGACGTCATCGAGTTCGCTGCCGATATCCTGCCGAGCGATATCCAGGTGTCCCGCAGCGGGGCCAACCTGGTGCTGAGCCTGGGCGGCAGCGGCGACCGCATCAATGTCATCAACTACTTCCTGAGCGATGGCGCCACCTCCAATGCGGTGGATGAAATCCGCTTCGCCAATGGCACCCGCTGGACCCTGACGACCATCAAGGCCCTGGCGCTGCAGGGCACCAGCGGCAACGACACGCTGACGGGCTACGCCACTGCCGACGGCATCAGCGGCGGTGCCGGCAATGACAGCATCCTCGGGGGCGATGGCAACGACACGCTCGACGGCGGCAGCGGCGACGATGTGCTCGAAGGGGGCGCCGGCAACGATCGGCTGGTCGGGGGCGCAGGCAACGACACCCTGAACGGCGGAGCCGGCAACGACGTCTTCGTGGTCGAGTCCGCAGGCGATGTGGTGATCGACAGCAGCGGCACCGACACGGTGGAGGCCAGTGTTTCCTTCACCCTGGGTGCGGGCATCGAGAAGCTGACGCTCACCGGCAGCGCCAACCTCCAGGGTATCGGCAACAGCCTGGACAACACCCTGACTGGCAACACCGGCAACAACCTGTTGCAGGGCGGCGCCGGCAACGATGCGCTGAATGGCGGCGCGGGCAACGACCAGTTGCAGGGTGGCGAGGGCGACGACCTCTACAGCTTCGCCCGTGGCTGGGGCCAGGACGTGATCGAGGATACCGACGGTGCCCTCGACGCTATCGAGTTCGCCACGGGCATCGCGCCCGGCGATATCACCCTCGGCCACGATGGCGACGACCTGTTGCTGAACCTGTGGGGCAGCACCGACAGCATCCGTGTGGTGGGCTACTTCGGTGCGACTGGAGCCGTGGAGCAGATCCGCTTCGCCGACGGCACCCAGTGGCTGCCGGACCAGCTTCGCTCGCGGGTGCTGCAGGGAGACTCCACTGATGATCGTCTGGTCGGTTTTGCCAGCAACGACGTCCTCGACGGCAAGGGGGGCAACGACAGCCTGTTCGGGCTGGCCGGTGACGACACCCTGTATGGCGGGGCCGGCAACGACCTGCTCGAGGGGGGCGATGGCAATGACCTGCTCGATGGCTACACCGGCGTCGATACCCTGATCGGTGGCGCGGGTGATGACCGCTACTGGGTGGATGCGGGCGACAGCGTGATCGAAGGCGTGGACGGCGGTATCGACACGGTCGAGTCGCGGGTTTCCTGGACCCTGGGCGACAACGTCGAGAACCTGGTCCTCAGTGGCCCGGCGACCGAAGGCATCGGCAATGCGCTGAACAACGATATACGTGGCGGCGACGGCAACAACCTACTGCGCGGGGAGGCGGGCGACGACCGCCTGAACGGCGGGCAGGGCAAGGACACCCTGATCGGCGGCACGGGCAACGACACCTATGTGTTCAACAACTACTGGGGGCAGGACGTCATCCACAACCAGGACGACGGCATCGGCAAGCACGATGTCATCGAGTTCGCCGACTTCAACACCGAGCACATCCGTTTCCGTCGTGTCGACGACGACCTGGTGTTCGAGCGCAACAACACTCTGGACAGCCTCACCGTCGTCGGTTTCTTCGCCGGTGATGGCAAGGGGCCAGCCTCCATCGAGGAGGTTCGTTTCCGTAATGGCGATGTCTGGACGGGCGACTTCATCCGCAACAGCCTGCTGCACGGTTCCTATGGCAACGACACGGTGCAGGGCTACTCCACGGACGACGCCCTCTTCGGCGATGACGGCCAGGACGAGCTGCGCGGCTTTGCCGGTAACGACACCCTCGATGGCGGAGCCGGCAACGACACGCTGTTCGGTGGCGCCGGTAATGACTCGCTGCTTGGCGGCTTGGGCGGCGACCGCATGGAAGGCGGTGCCGGCGACGACACCTACCAGGTGGACTCGCTGAGTGACCTGGTGATCGAGAGCGCGGGCGGGGGGATCGACACCGTTGAGTCCAGCCTGACCCTGACCCTGGGCGCCAATGTCGAGAACCTCACCCTCACCGGCACCGCTGCCGTCAACGGCACCGGCAACGATCTGGACAACCTCATCATCGGCAACGATGCGAACAACGCGCTGTACGGTGGCATCGGCAACAACAGCCTGTTCGGCAGGGGCGGTGATGACCTGCTGGTGACGGGCTCCGGGCAGGACTACCTCGATGGCGGTGACGGCAACGACACCCTGAACGGCAACCTCGGCAACGACACGCTGTTCGGCGGGGCCGGCAATGACGTCCTCAATGGCGGCGATGGCGATGACCGCCTGTACGGCGGCGAGGGCAACGACAGCCTCTATGGCGGCCGTGGCAACGACACCTTCGTGATCGACTCGCTGGGTGACAGCGTCTTCGAGTACCTCAACGAGGGCATCGATACGGTCGAGGCCTCCATCAGCCACAGCCTGGCCTTCGGTGTGGAGAACCTGACCCTGACCGGTGAGGCCGCTATAGACGGGACCGGCAACACCCTGGACAACCAGCTGCGGGGCAACGCGGCGGCCAACCGGCTGTCCGGCGGCGCGGGCAATGACACGCTGATGGGGGGGGCCGGCAACGACACCCTGTCCGGTGGTGCCGGCTCGGATACCTATGTCTTCGGCCTGGGCGACGGCCAGGATGTCATCCAGAACAACGACAGCGTGGCGGGCAGCCTGGACCTGTTGCAGTTCGGCAGCGGCATCTCGGTCGAACAGCTCTGGTTCCGCCAGAACGGCAACGACCTGGATGTCAGCCTGGTGGGCGGCACCGAGCGGGTAAGCATCGAGGACTGGTACGGCGGCAGCGCCTACCACCTCGACCAGTTCAAGTCGGCCGACGGCAAGACCCTGCTGGACAGCCAGGTGCAAGGGCTGGTGGATGCGATGGCCGCCTTCGGCGTGCCGGCGGGGCCGAGGGCAACCTCACCGCCGCCCAGCGCGACGAGCTGAACCTGGTGATCGCCACCAACTGGCAGTGACCGCCTGAACGCGTGACGAGGAGCCCCGCCATTCGGCGGGGCTTTTTCGTTGCGGGGTGGCGAATGAAATCACCTTCCAGCGCTCTACATATGCCGCAGGGCCAGGCTCCGGGCGGGGCCGCTGTGCTAACCTGCGGCAAGTTTTTTTCGGGCTCCGGCAGCCCGTTTCCAGAGGTATTCCATGCATATCCATATCCTCGGCATCTGCGGCACCTTCATGGGTTCGCTGGCGGTGCTGGCCAAGGAACTCGGCCACCGCGTCACCGGCTCCGACGCCAATGTCTACCCGCCCATGAGCACCCAGCTGGAGGCCCAGGGCATCGAGCTGATGCAGGGCTACGACCCCGCGCACCTGGACCCGGCGCCGGACCTGGTGGTGGTGGGCAATGCGCTGTCGCGGGGCAACCCGGCGGTGGAGCATGTGCTGAACAAGGGGCTGCCCTATGTTTCCGGCCCGCAGTGGCTGGCGGACCACGTGCTGCAGGGCCGCTGGGTGATGGCGGTGGCCGGTACCCACGGCAAGACCACCACCACCAGCATGCTGGCCTGGGTGCTGGAGCATGCGGGCATGAGCCCGGGCTTCCTCATCGGTGGCGTGCCGCAGAACTTCGGCATCTCGGCGCGCCTGGGCGGCACGCCGTTCTTCGTGGTGGAGGCGGACGAGTACGACAGCGCCTTCTTCGACAAGCGCTCGAAGTTCGTCCACTACCGTCCGCGCACGGCGATCCTCAATAACCTGGAATTCGACCACGCCGACATCTTCCCCGACCTGCCCGCCATCGAGCGGCAGTTCCACCACCTGGTGCGCACCATCCCCGGCGAGGGCCTGATCATCCACCCCACCACCGAGCCGGCCCTGGTACGGGTGCTGGAAATGGGCTGCTGGACGCCGGTGCAGACCACCGGTGAAGGCGGCCAGTGGCAGGTGCGCCTGCTCAGCGAGGATGGCTCGCGCTTCGAGGTGCAGTTCGACGGCAAGGTACAGGGCACCGTGGAATGGACCCTGACCGGTCAGCACAACGTGGCCAACGCCCTGGCCACCCTCGCCGCCGCGCGCCATGTGGGCGTGGTGCCGGAGCTGGGCATCGCCGCCCTGAGCGCCTTCCGCAACGTCAAACGGCGTATGGAGAAGGTCGCCGAGGTGAACGGCGTGACCCTTTACGACGACTTCGCCCACCACCCCACCGCCATCGCCACCACCCTCGACGGCCTGCGCAAGCGCGTGGGCGAGGCGCCGGTGATCGCCATCATCGAGCCGCGTTCCAACTCCATGAAGCTCGGCGCCCACCGCGACGGCCTGCCGGAGAGCGTGGCCCAGGCCGACCAGGTGATCTGGTACGCGCCGCCGAACCTGGGCTGGGACCTGGCCGCCACGGCCGCTGCCTGCCCGGTGCCGGCGGTGGTCTGCGATTCGCTGGAGGCGATCATCGAGCGGGTGAAGGGCCAGGCGCGCCCGGGCACCGAGGTGGTGATCATGAGCAACGGCGGTTTTGGCGGCCTGCACGGCAAGCTGGCCAAGGCGCTGGAAGGCTGAGGACGACGACATGAGCGGACCCGAACGCGTCACCCTGGCGATGACCGGCGCTTCCGGCGCCCAGTACGGCCTGCGCCTGCTGGACTGCCTGGTGCAGGAAGACCGCGAGGTGCACTTCCTCATTTCCAAGGCCGCGCAGCTGGTGATGGCCACCGAGACCGAGGTCACCCTGCCACCCAAGCCGCAGTCGATGCAGGCCTTCCTCAGCGAGTACACCGGCGCCGCGCCGGGGCAGATCCGCGTCTACGGCAAGGAAGACTGGATGGCCCCGGCGGCCTCCGGTTCCGGTGCGCCGGGCGCGATGGTGGTGGTGCCTTGCTCCACCGGGACGCTGTCGGCCATCGCCACCGGTGCCTGCAACAACCTGATCGAGCGCGCGGCGGACGTGGCGTTGAAGGAGCGGCGCAAGCTGATCCTGGTGCCGCGCGAGGCGCCGTATTCCAGCATCCACCTGGAGAACATGCTCAAGCTCTCCAACCTGGGCGCGATCATCCTGCCGGCATCCCCGGGCTTCTATCACCAGCCGCAGACCATCGATGACCTGGTGGACTTCGTGGTGGCGCGCATCCTCAACCTGCTGGAAATTCCCCAGGACATGCTGCCGCGCTGGGGCGAGCACCATCTGCAGAGCAGCGATGACTGAACCGCGCCGCGCCCGCCTGGGCTTGCTCATCGGCCTGGTGCTGGTGCTCCAGGGCTGCGCCGCCGTGCGCACCCTGGACGCGGCCAAGCCCGGCGCGCCCATCATCTACTCCGGCACCCGGCTGGATTGGTATTCCCTCAATGGCGGTTGCTGCCCCAAGGACCGCTTCGGCGCTGAAGCGCCAGGCTGGGCGGCGCTCGACCTGCCGTTCAGTGCCGTGCTGGAGACGCTGTTGCTGCCGTTCGCGGTGGCGGCGGAGCTGGGCGTGGGGTTGGGTGTGACCGGCGGGAATTGAGGCGCTCCGTAGGGCTACGCGGTGATGGGTTTCGTACCTCTACCCATCCTACGGAGGAGCTCTATGTGAGCGGTGGGTTTCGAGGCCGCTGCGAGCGCTTTCTGTAGGGGCGAATTCATTCGCCCAAGGATGCGCAGCATCCGCAACGGGCCCGTAGATCGGCCCTTCGGGCCGATTGGCGAATGAATTCGCCCCTACAAGTATCTGATCGGCCCGCCTCAAGCCGGGTCCTGGCAGACATCCACCCATTGCGCGGCGACCAGTTCGGCCATGTGCTGCGGGGCGATGCGCACGGCGCTGTGGATGGCGCCGGCGGCGGGGACCACTTCATCGAAGGCCTGCAACGACAGGTCGCAATAGACCGGCAGCGGGGTGGCCAGGCCGAAGGGGCAGACGCCGCCGACGGGGTGGCTGGTCAGCGCCTGCACGGTTTCGGCGTCGAGCATCTTGGCCTTGGCGCCGAAGGCTTCCTTGAACTTGCGGTTGTCGATGCGCGCATCGCCACGGGCTACCACCAGCAGGTGCTGCTCGCCGACGCGGAAGGCCAGGGTCTTGGCGATGCGGCCCGGCTCGACGCCGTGGGCCTCGGCGGCCAGGGCGACGGTGGCTGTGCTGGTTTCCAGTTCGATGATGGCGAGTTCGGGGGCCTTCTCGGCGAGGAAGGCGCGTACGGATTCGAGGCTCATTCGGGGCTCCTTGATTTCTGTCCGGCTGGCTCAGGCGGCCAGCTGGTGCACGGCGGCGAGGTTGTCGTCGAGGCCGTAGCGGCCCTTGCCGTCGCGGGTGACGCGGCCCATGGCGACGCTCGGGTCGTGGGTGAAGAGCAGGCGGCCATTGCGCTCCAGCAGGCTGGCGAGCAGGGCTTCCTTCTCCTCGATCAGGCCTTCGGGGAAGCGGTCGTAGCCCATGGTGATGGGCAGGTGCACCCAGGGTGCGCCGGGGATCAGGTCGCCGCTGAACACCACCGGGCCGTCGGGCATGGCGATCTCCGGCAGCAGTTGCCCGGGGGTGTGGCCGTCGCTCCAGTGCAGGCGCCAGTCGGGGCCGAGGATCTCGGCGCTGGGCTGCTCGTCGATCAGCACCAGGCGGCCGCTGGCTTCCAGCAGTTCGAGCATTTCCGGGATGTAGGAGGCGCGGTCGCGCGGGTGCGGGTTGCAGGCGCGCTGCCACTGGCGGCGGCCGGTGACGAAGCGGGCGTTGGGGAATAGCAGGCGCATGGGCTGGCCTTGTTCCCAGGCGGCGAGCAGGCCGCCGGCGTGGTCGAAGTGCAGGTGGGTGAGCAGCACGATATCGATGTCGGCATCGGACAGGCCCGCCTCGGCGAGGCTGTCGAGCAGCACGTGGTGCGCTTCCTGCACGCCGAAGCGGTGCTTGAGCTCGGGCGGGAAGAAGGCGCCGATACCGGTTTCGATGAGGATGTTGCGCTCGTCTTCCTGCACCAGCAGGGCGCGACAGCCGAGGTCGATGCGGTTCTGCGCGTCCGGCTGCATCCAGCGCTCCCAGAGGGCGCGCGGGGCGTTGCCGAACATGGCGCCGCCGTCGAGTTTCTGGCTGTTGCCGGTGAGCGAGGTGAGGGTACGCATGGGGCGGTTCCGGGCTGGCTTTCAAGCGCCCAAGGCTAACCCGGTTGCGGGGGCGCCGGTCAATCCGCCCAGCCGCGATAGACGAAGGTCATGGGGCGCGGGCCCTGCAGGTAGCCGGTGTGCAGCTCGCGGATGGCGAAGCCGCCGGCCTCGATCAGGCGCGGGATGTCGCGGTTGAGGTGGCAGCCGCCGGCGAAGGGTTTCCACAACGGCGTGAGGCGATGCTGCCAGCGCACCACCGGGGCGTCCGGTGCCAGGCCGTGTTCGGCGAACAGCAGGCGCCCGCCGGGCTTGAGCACGCGGCGCATTTCCTTCAGCGCCGCCGGTGCATCGGGGATGGTGCAGAGGGTGAAGGTGCAGACGATGCTGTCGAAGCTGGCGTCGCTGGCCTGGATCTCGCCCAGTTCCAGGGCGATGGTTTCCACCGGGATGGTGATGGCGTCGGCACGCTGGCGAGCCAGGGCTTGCATCTGCGCGGCGGGGTCGACGCCGATCACCACCTGCACCTTGGCCGGGTCATAGAAGCCGAGGTTGAGGCCCGTGCCGATACCGATCTCCAGCACCCGGCCTTCGGCCTGGGGCACGATCTTCGAGCGGGTCTTCATCACTTCGCCCATGCCGCAGGCGTAGTCGATCAGGCGGGGCAGGACGTGGCGATCATAGAAACCCATGGCGGGCAGTCCATTGCGGTTGACGAGGCATTCACGTTAGCAGGGCGCATCCCCGCGCGGCGCGGGGATTTCGGCCAATGGCGGGAGGATTCCCGCCCGGGTTCAGCGGCCCAGGCGGCGCAATTCGTCCGATTCGACGATGCGCGTGCCCTGGTCGGTTTCCAGGGCCAGGCGCCACAGGGCTCGGGCCAGGGTGCAGGCGCCGATGCCACGGTACTTGCCCGGCAGCCAGCGCATGAGCGGGGCGGCCAGGCGTTCGCCGAGGCGGAATTCGCTGCGCGGGCCGAGCAGCAGGGACGGGCGTACCAGGGTCAGCTGTGGCCAGTCCTGGGCCTTGAGCGCTCCCTCCATCTCGCCCTTGGTGCGGTTGTAGAACACCGAGGAGCTGGCGTCCGCGCCCAGGGCGCTGATCACCAGGTAGTGGCGGGCGCCGAGTTCGCGGGCGCGGGCGCCGACGGCGAGCACCAGGTCGAGGTCGATGGCGCGGAAGGCTTCCTGGGAGCCGGCCTGGCGGATGGTGCTGCCGAGGCAGCAGAAGGCGGTGTCCACCGGCCCCTGGAGGTGCGGCAGCAGGTCGGCGATCTCGCCCACCGGGTTGTCCAGGCGCTTGTGCTCGGCGAGGGGGCGACGGGTCGGCGCGAGCACCCGCTCCACCGTGGGTTCGTTGAGCAGTCGGTCGAGCAGGTGTTCACCGGTCAGGCCCGTGGCGCCGGCGAGCAGGATGTGCTGGGGCGTCAGATGCATGCTGTTTCTCCGCTGTTACAGCTTCAGCTTAGTGGCTGGCGGCGGTTTTGCCGCCGGCCGTTGCAGGTTGCGCGGCGAGGGCCTCCTGGGCCTGGGCGGCGCGCAACTTTCGCCAATGGGCGAGCACCGGTTTGGGTGCCCAGATCTGCGGTTCGGAGGGTTCGAAACCGTCGGCCTTCTCCCATTCGGCAACCTCGGTGCGGGCGAGTTCGAAAGCACGTTCCAGATCGTCGGTCTGGTTCAGGGCGTCGGCCAGCAGGGCGCGGCCGAAGTAGGTGAATTCGTTGTCGTCGGAGCAACCGAAGGACACCCGGTCGGCGCGGGCGGCAGTCATCACCAGGGTCTTGTCGTCCTTGAGCGCGGGGATGAAACCGCCGGAATAGCAGGCGGAGATCACCACCACCTTGTGGCGCTCCTTCAGCGGCGCCAGCACCGTGGCCAGCTCGCTGGCGGGCAGGTCGCCGAGCTGCAGGCCGGGCTGCTCGAGGGCCAGTTGGTGGTCGGCGGAGCCGTGGCTGGTGAGGTAGATGAACACCAGGTCTTCCGGCCCGCTGCGCTGGGCGATGCCCTGGATGGCGCGGGCCAGGCTCTCGCGGGTGGCCAGGGGGCGGTCGGCCATGTGGTCGCGGTGGTTGATCAGGGTGATGTGGCCGTGGGCGCCGAAGCGCTGATCGAGCAGCGTGGCGACGTAGTCGGCCTCGCGCAGGAATACGCTCTGGCGGCCATCGCCCCCCAGGCTCAGGGAGTACAGCTCCACCGCCGGGGTGGAGGCGGGCAGGGCGTCGATGGCGGCGTCGAGCAGGCGGCCTTGTTCCAGCAGGCCGACCTCCAGGGGGTTGGGTAGCGCCTTGCCGGTTTCATCGCCGATGCGCCGGCCACCGCGCCAGGTGCCTTTCTCCTGGCCGCCGTCGGCCAGGGTCAGGGTGCCCTTGCCGGCATAGCGCCCAGCGGCGAAACCGCCTTCGTAGCGGCTGCCATCGGCGAGGCTGAGGCTGCCTTCGCCCTGGTAGCGCCAGTTGCGGAAAGCGCCGGTGTACAGCTCGCCGTCCGCGCCCTTGTATTCGCCCTTGCCGGTGAGGCTGCCGCCCTTGAACTGGCCGCTCCAGACCGAGCCTTCGGCGTTCTGGTAGCGGCCCTTGCCGTCGAACAGACCGCCTTTGAAGCCACCGCTGTAGAAGCCGCCGTCGGCGCCCTGGTAGTCGCCTTCGCCATCGAGTTGGCCGGCCTTGAACGGGCCGGAATAGCGCGAGCCATCGGCGTCGGTGCGCACGCCCCGGCCGGTCTGTTCGCCACGTTTGAACTGGCCCTGGTAGCTGCTGCCGTCGGGCAGGGTGAGCTTGCCCTGGCCGTGGTAGCGGTCGTCGCGGAAGGTGCCGCTGTAGACCATGCCTTCGCGGCTGAGCGTGCCTTCGCCGTTGAATTGGTTGGCCTTGAAGCCGCCCTCGTAGAGCGTGCCGTCGCCATAGGTCATGTGGCCGTTGCCGTCGAACAGGCCGTTGCTGAAATCGCCCTGGTACTCGACGCCGTTGGGGCCGTGCCAGGTGCCGCGCCCATTGGGCTGGCCATCCTTGAAGGTGCCTTCGAACCAGGTGCCGTTGCTGTAGTCCAGGCGCCCCGGGCCCTGCAGCAGGCCATCGACCACCGCGCCACGGTAGCGCGAGCCGTCGGGCAGGCGAGCGTCCGGCGGGGTGAGGGGTTCTCCGTCTCCGCAGGCCGCGAGGAGCAGGGCGAGCGCGAGGGGCAGCAGCGGTTTCATCGACAGTCCCTTGAAGGTGGATACGGCTGGTGCAAGTGTGGCGTAAAAAAGCCCGCTATTGCGGGCTTTTCTTTTCATCCGTGCAGGGGCTCAGGTCCACTGGGTGATCTTGTTGCCCTGTTTGTCGGTGAAGGCGCCGACGATGATCATGATGAAGTCGATCAGGGTCCAGATGCCCAGGCCGCCGAGGGTGAGGATCTGCAGGATGGCGGTGCCGATCTTGCCGGCGTAGAAGCGGTGCGCGCCGAAGGTGCCCAGGAAGAAGCACAGCAGGAAGGCGGGGAGAATGCGTTTTTCGGTCATGGAACTGTCCTTGTTGAGAAGGCGGGTGCCGATTGGCGGCGGCATTCTAGCGAACGCGACGGCCTGACGGCGAGTAGCGGGAGGGATGCCGGCGGAGGGCCGCCGGCAGGGGCTTCAGACGAAGCAGAGGCTGAGGGATTCGGCGATGTAGGCAGGCTTGGCCTGGCCTTCGATCTCCAGGGTGGCGCGGGCCTTGATCAGCCACTGGCCTGGGTTCTTCTCGGTGACGTCCATGATGGTGAGCGCCAGGCGGACGCGGGAGTCCACCTTCACCGGCTGGATGAAGCGCACGCTGTCCAGGCCGTAGTTGATGCCCATCTTCATGCCTTCGGGCAGTACCAGCAGCCCTTCGGTGAGAACCGGGATCAGCGACAAGGTGAGGAAGCCGTGGGCGATGGTGGTGCCGAAGGGGGTGTGCTTGGCCTTCTCCGGGTCAACATGGATGAACTGGTGGTCGCCGGTGCACTCGGCGAACTGGTCGATGCGACCCTGGTCGATGGTCAGCCACTCGGAGTGGCCCAGGTCCTTGCCTATGTAGTTCTTCAGTTCGGATACAGGTACGAACGGCATGCTTCATCCTCCGTGGACGTGGTTTGTTGTTCTTCTTGCTGGGTCTTTGGCCGACCCTGGATTCATCGCCGTCTAGATCAGCATGGCCGGATGCCAGGGGTCAAGCTGGCATGCCCCCTGCGAATGGCGGGTTATAGCGAGGGTGGCGAGCGGGCCTATAATGGCGCGATCCTGGCAACGGCCCCTCTGCAGCGGGCCTTGCGCGCGGTTCGCCGTTTGCTTCCTCGACCTATCCGGAGATTTTCATGCTTTTGCGCGGCCTGACCTGGCTGGTGCTGTTCCAGTTGCTCGGCACCGGGATCAACGCCCTTTTCCTGCACATGCTGCCCGGCCCCATCATCGGCCTGGTGCTGCTGTTCCTGTTCCTCGTCGCCCGGGGCGAAGTGGGTGAGCCGCTGTCGGTGGCTTCCAGCAGCCTGCTGCGCTACCTGCCGTTGCTGCTGGTACCGCCGGCGGTGGGGGTGATGGTCTATGCCCAGGCGATCTGGGCGGACTTCTGGGCGGTGGTCGGTGCGCTGGCGCTGTCGGTGTTCTTCTCGATGCTGTTCGTGGGCTGGCTGATGCAGCGCCTGATCGACCGCAAGGCCCGCCAGGAGGGTCGCCCATGAGCATCGACTGGCACGGTGCCTGGCAGGCCATCGCCCACCATCCGCTGTTCGGCGTCGGCCTGACGCTGGCGGCCTACCAGCTGTCCATCTTCCTCTACGAGAAGACCCGGCTGATGTTCCTGCAGCCGGTGCTGGTGTCCATGGCCCTGGTGATCGCGGTGCTGGTGCCCCTGGGCATCGGCTACGAGGAGTACCGCCAGAGCACCACGCTGCTGGCCTTGCTGCTGGGCCCGGCCACCGTGGCCCTGGCGGTGCCGCTGTTCCTCAACCTCAAGCGCATCCGCCAGTTGTTCTGGCCGACGCTGATCACCCTGTTCATCGGCGGCCTGGTTGCTACGGTTATGGGCGTGGGCCTGGCCTGGGCCTTCGGTGCCGAGCACATGATGCTGATGACCATGGCGCCGAAGTCGGTGACTTCGCCCATCGCCATGCTGGTGGCCGAGCAGATCGGCGGCGTGGCGGCGCTGGCAGCGGTGTTCGTGCTGATCACCGGCGTCATCGGCGCCACCCTCGGCCCGGAGCTGCTGCGCCGCATCGGCGTGCGTCACCCGGCGGCCCAGGGCATGGCGCTGGGCATCACCGCCCACGCCGTGGGCACCGCCCGGGCGTTGCAGGAAGGCGAGGAGTGTGGCGCCTTCGCGGCGCTGGCGATGAGTTTGATGGGTGTGGCCACCGCGGTGCTGTTGCCGCTGGCCGTTGCGATGGTCGTTTGAGGTCGTGTCGATGAATCTGCCGCTGTTTCCGCTCAATACCGTGCTCTTCCCCGGCTGCTCGCTCGACCTGCAGCTGTTCGAGGCGCGCTACCTGGACATGATCGGCCGCTGCATGAAGCAGGGCACCGGCTTCGGCGTGGTCTGCATCCTCGAGGGCGAGGAGGTGGGCGACGCGGCCAGCCGTTTCTCCGGCATGGGCTGCGAGGCGGTGATCCGCGACTTCAAGCAGTTGCCCAACAGCCTGCTGGGGATCCGCGTGGAAGGCGGGCGGCGCTTCAAGGTGACCCGCGCCGAGGTGCTGCCCGACCAGTTGACGGTCGCCGATATCGAGTGGCTAGACGAGGCCGAGGAGCGCCCGCTGCAACCCGAACACGCCGACCTCGCCGCGCTGCTCAATGCCCTGGCCGAGCACCCGCTGGTGCAGGGGCTGGGCATGGGCGGCCTGGCCAATGGGCAGCAGGAGCTGGCCAACCAGCTGGCCTACCTGCTGCCGTTCTCGCTCAAGGAAAAGCTCGAACTGCTGGCGCTGGGCGATCCCGAGCAGCGTCTGGGCCACCTGCAAGGCCTGCTGGACAGGCTGCAGGGCGACATGATCGCCTGAGGCGCCTGCTTCTCCCTTCCCGGGCTGACGCCCGGGCTACCGGCTCCCGGTCACTTGTAGCGGTACATGGCGAAGGCCTCGGGCAACGCCCAGGTGGCCACGCCGCCGAGCAGGGCGATACAGGCCGGGAGCACCAGCCACCAGACCCGCGCGCTCATCGCCGGCATCGGCTCGTCACGCTGCAGGATGGCCAGCCAGGCCGCGCAGATGCAGCCGGCCAGCAGGGCGCCGGCGAGGATGTCGGTGGGCCAGTGCACCCCCAGGTAGACCCGTGACAGGGCGATGGCCAGCGCCGGCAGGCAGGCCAGCAGCAGCCAGGTCAGGCGCATGCGTGCGGGCTGCGAACGGCCGGCCAGCACGCCCAGCACCAGGAAGAAGGCGAAGGCCGCCGAGCTGTGGCCGCTGGGGAAGCTGAAGGTGCTCAGGGGCTCGGCCAGCACCTCCGGCCGGGCGCGGGCGAACAGCTGCTTCAGGCCGCCATTGGCCAGCGCCGTGCACACCAGGGTGGCGCCGGCGAACACCGCGTGGCGCCATTGCCGGGCGACCAGCAGCAGCGAGGTGAGCAGGGCGCCGGCGAACAGCTGGGTGCGGAAGTCGCCGAGGCGGGTGACCAGCACCATGAAGCTGTCGAGGGTGTCGTTGCGCTGCTCCTGCACCAGCGCCATCAGGCCCTGGTCGAAGTCGTGCAGGTAGGACCAGCCGAAGAACAGCCCCGCCAGCAGCGCCAGGCTGAGGCCGGCGGCCAGGGGCGTCGCCCAGCGCTTCTCGCGCAGGCTGCCCTGGAGGATCAGCGCCAGCATCGCCAGCACGGCGACCACCACCACACCGGCTTCCTTCCAGAACCCCTCCGGCAAGGGCAGGCGGAAGGCCGCGCCCGTGGCCCAGCCGGGCAGCAGGTAGGCCACCGACCAGCCGGCCGCAGCGAGCATGCTCACGGCAATGAAGCGCGGCAGCGGCATGTCGAGCATGCCGGCCACCATGGGCAGCATCGGCCGCAGCGGGCCGATGTAGCGACCCACCAGCAGGCTGGCGACGCCGTAGCGGTTGAAGTAGTTCTCCGCCCCGGCCAGCCATTCCGGGTGGTGGCGCAGGCCCGGCAAGCGGCGGATGTTCTGGTGGAAGCGCCGGCCCAGCCCATAGGAGATGGCATCCCCCAGCAGGCCGCCGAAGTAGCCCAGCAGCAGGGTTTCCCAAAGCCCCAGCGCACCGCTGCCGGCCATCACGGCGACGGCGAACAGCAGCACGGTGCCGGGCACGATGATGCCGGCGATGGCCAGGCATTCGACGCAGGCGATGATGAAGATGGCCAGGCCGAGCCACTGCGGGTGGGCGCCGAGCCAGGTGGTGAGGGCGTCGAGCCATTCGCTCATGGGGTCGTTCCTTCGATCAGGTGATAGTGCTGCCCTTCGACCTGCCCACGGCGCAAAGGGTTGCGTGTGCAGTGCCGTGCATAGTCGGCGTCGACGAAGCGGTAGAGCAGGTGCTCGTCGCGGCCGTGGGGAATGCCCAGGCGGGTGGTCTGGATGATCTGTGTCGGCCGCTCGCCGACGTCTTCGACGAACAGCCGCGCGGGGTCGAAACGCTGCGCATCCCATTCCTTCACGCGCAGGCCCATGGCCTTGCACAGCAGGGTCTGGCCGGCGCAGAGGCGTTCGGGCGGGCGCGGGATACCGTTGGCGTCGGGGTTGTTGAGCTGCATGGCGGTCAGTGCTTCGGGGCCGGAGATCGCGTCCACCCAGGGGTGGCCGGACTTGATCAGCACGGCGTTGCCGGGCCCCTGGGCGCTGAAATTGAGCGAGTCGCCGCCGCGCGCGTAGTACATATAGATGTGGCCGCCATCGAGGAACAGCGCCCGGCGCTTCTCGGTGTAGCCGAGGGAGGCGTGGCTGCCCTTCTCGGCGCAGTAATAGGCCTCGGTCTCGATGATGCGCGCCGACAGCCAGTGCTCGCCGACCCGGTGGCGGATGACCTTACCAAGCAGTTCACGGGCCAGCAGTTGTGCGTCGCGGTCGAAGAAGGCATCGCCCAGGGCGCGGTCTTGCGGCCAGGGCAAACTTAGGATGGGAACGGTGGGCATGGGCTGTCTTGGCTATCCGCAGCGGCTTAGGCTGGCGATTATACGTAAGCCTCGACGGCCGGCAGCTGAACGGCTGGATGGGAAACACCGAGAAAAACAATAAAGAGTCCTGCCATGTCCAGAACCGCCCGGGCCGACAGCGCCCACATCACGCCCAGCGCGCACTACACCGGTTATGTCTGGTACCGCCATCACCTGGCCGACCCGGCGTTCGCCACCTCCCTCGGGCGCTGGGTGCACGGCCTGCTCAGCCCCATCACCTGGGGCGCGCGGGTGGGCTTCGGCCTGGATATCGAGAACTTCCTGCTGCAACGCCACCTGCTGATCGACGCCCGGCTCGACGCTGCCATCGCCAGTGGCACAACCCAGGTGGTGGAGATCGCCTGCGGGCTGTCGCCCCGGGGCCGGCGCTTCTGCGAGCGCTACCCGGAGCTGCGCTACCTAGAGGCCGACCTGCCGCCCATGGCCGCGCGCAAGCGCCTGCTGCTGCACGGCGAGGGCTGGCTCAACAGCCGCCACCAGGTGCGCGCCGTGGACATCCTCGCGGGCGAGGGCGGGCAGGGGCTGGATGCATTGTTCGCCGGGCTGGACCGCCACCGGCCGGTGGTGGTGATCACCGAGGGGTTGGTCAATTACTTCGAGCTGCCGGTGATCGAGGGCTTCTGGCAGCGCCTGGCCGATCAGTTGCGCGCCTTCCCCTCGGCCACCTACCTCACCGACCTCTACCCGGACCTGCGCGAGCACCCGCGCTACCGCCAGGTGCGCTGGGGCGTCGACCTGGTCGGCCGCTTCACTCGCGGCAACTACCCGCTGCACTACCGCGACGGGGCGGCCATCGTCGACGGTTTCAATCGCTGTGGCTTCCCTCGGGTGCAGGTGCTGGACCCGCAGGTGGATGGCGCCGACCTGGGCTTGAGCATGGGGCGGTGGCCGACTCTGGTCCGCGTCGTCGAAGCTTCTATATGAAACGTGGCAAGCGGCAAGCGGCAAGCCACAAGTTACAAGCCAGAAGCCAGAAGCCAGAAGCGAGAAGCGAGAAGCGAGAAGCGAGAAGCCAAAAGCTTCAAGAAAACTCCTGGCTTCCAGCTTCCAGCTTCCAGCTTCCAGCTTTCAGGCCGCTGCCGCCGCCATTTGCCAGGGTCCGACCTGGGCGGCGAGGGCGGTGCTGGCCTGGGCATCGACATGGGTGAACACCAGCGACAGCGTGTCGCCCTGGCGGCGCAGGGGCAGCAGCTCCAGCGCTGGCAGGTCGCCGGCGCGCAGGCTCCAGCCCCGGGTGGGGAGGGTGGCCGGCAGATTGCCGTGGAGCAGGCCGCCGAAGAAGCCCAGCTCGCTCACTTCCACGCTTAGCTCTCCCAGTTCCGGGTGGAACAGGTGGCCGTTGCGGTCGAGCGGGGCGAGGCGGGGTTCCTGGCGCTTCTCCAGGTTGCCGAGCATGCCCCGCGCCAGGCGCGTGGCGCCGGGGGCCTGCTGTGGCAGTGGGTTGCCCTTGAAGAAGGGCACGTAGAGGCGCGAGCAGGCGTCGCGGCGTTCGAACTGGGCCAGGTGATCGCCGTTCTCGATCAGTGCGCAGTCGGCATCGTCGCAGGCGGCGGCGAACAGCGCGTGTTCCCAGGGCTGGGTGAAGTGGTCGTATTCGCCGGCCAGCACCAGGGTCGGGCAGCGCGGGTGCTGGGCGAAGCCGCCGAAATCCAGCAGGCGCCGGCTGTTCTGCCGATAGCGCTCCTGCTCCACCGGCGACAGGCGCTGCAGCTGGCGCAGCATGGCCTTGCGGAAGCCCGGGGTGATGCCGGTGGCGTCCAGGCGCAGCGGGTTGATCAGGCCGATCAGCACGCCCTGGGCGAAGGCCGCGAGGTTGCCTTCGGCAAGCATCAGCAGGCCTTCCTCCAGCAACGCGCGGGCGCCGTCGCGACCGAAGGCGGTGATGCCGGCCAGCAGCAGGCGCTCGCAGCGTTGCGGGTGGCGGCTGGCGAACAGCGCCGCCAGGGCCGAACCGTAGGAGAGCCCGATGGGCATCAGCGGGGGCAGCGCCAGTTCCTCGGCGAAGTCGGCGATCAGGTCGGCCAGTTGCTCCAGCCCCAGCTCGGGGGCCAGTTGCAGGTTGCCGCCCTGGCCGGGGAGGTCGAGGAGGATGACCGGGTGCTCGCCGAGCAGCTCCTCCACCTCGGCGGCGAAGGAGCGGAAGCTCTGGAAGGCGCCGCCGAGCATGAGCACCGGCGTTCGTGGGTCGTCTGCCTGGTGGGACCAGGCCTGGTAATGCAGGCACCAGGGGCCGATGTGGAGCCTCTCGGGGGGCGAGGCGAGCAGGTCTGCGCTGTATCCGGTGCGATAGAGCATGGCGATTCTCCGGCGCTCGGGCGCCTTGTTGTTGTTCTCGCCGCGAGTCGGGGCGCGGGGCACGACCTCAAGGTAAACATCGGTGACGATTTTGTTTACCCAACCTTCGGGCGGCAAAAAGCCAGTATTTTTCCGTGGGTGTCACCGTATCCCCTGCAACCGCGGGGGCTGGCGCTTGCGGGTGGGAGGCAGGGAGGGCGCGGAACGGGCTGTTTACCATCCGCCCGGCGCCGCTGGGCGTGGCGGGGCGCGCGGGCTATAATCGCCCACTTTTCCCAACTGCCAGACCGCCGAGACCATGACCGAGTCCGTTCTCGATTACATGACCCGCCTGGGCCGCGCCGCGCGCGCCGCCTCGCGCGTGGCCGCCCGTGCCAGTACCGCGCAGAAGAACCGCGCCCTGCTGGCCGCCGCCGATGCCCTGGACGCCGCCCGTGGCGAGCTGTCCGCCGCCAATGAGCAGGACCTGGCCAACGGTCGGGCCAACGGTCTCGAGCCAGCCATGCTGGATCGCCTGGCGCTGACGCCGGCACGTATCGACGACATGATCGAGGGCCTGCGCCAGGTGGCCACCCTGCCGGACCCGATCGGCGAGATCCGCGACATGCGCTACCTGCCTTCGGGCATCCAGGTGGGCAAGATGCGCGTGCCCCTGGGCGTGATCGGCATCATCTACGAGTCGCGCCCGAACGTGACCATCGATGCGGCCAGCCTGTGCCTGAAGTCCGGCAACGCCACCATCCTGCGGGGCGGTTCCGAAGCCATTCATTCCAACCAGGCCATCGCCCTGTGCATCCAGAAGGGCCTGGCCGACGCCGGCCTGCCGGCCGAGCTGGTGCAGGTGGTCGAGACCACCGACCGCGCTGCCGTGGGCGCGCTGATCAGCATGCCGGAGTTCGTCGACGTCATCGTGCCGCGCGGCGGCAAGGGCCTGATCGAGCGCATCAGCCGTGATGCCAAGGTGCCGGTGATCAAGCACCTGGACGGCATCTGCCACGTCTATATCGACATCGCTGCGGACCTGGACAAGGCGATTCGCGTCGCCGACAACGCCAAGACCCAGCGCTACGCGCCCTGCAACACCATGGAAACGCTGCTGGTGCACGCCGGCATCGCCGAGCGCGTGCTGCCGCCGCTGGCCGCCATCTACCGCGACAAGCAGGTGGAGCTGCGTGGCGACGCCGCCACCCGCGCGCTGCTGGGCAGCGATGTGCTGGAGGCGACCGAGGAAGACTGGCGCACCGAATACAACGCGCCGATCCTGTCGATCCGCATCGTCGCGGGGCTGGATGAGGCCATCGAGCACATCAACGCCTACGGCTCGCAGCACACCGACGCGATCATCACCGAGAACTTCAGCGACGCCCGTCGTTTCCTCACCGAAGTGGATTCCGCCTCGGTGATGGTCAACGCCTCGACGCGCTTCGCCGATGGGTTCGAGTACGGCCTGGGCGCGGAGATCGGCATTTCCACCGACAAGCTGCACGCCCGTGGCCCGGTCGGCCTGGAAGGCCTGACCAGCGAGAAGTACGTGGTCTTCGGTGACGGCCACGTGCGCACCTGATGGGCAAACGCATCGGTCTGTTCGGCGGTACCTTCGATCCTGTGCACATCGGCCACTTGCGTGGTGCGCTGGAGGTCGCCGAACTGATGGGGTTCGACGAGTTGCGTCTGATTCCCAGCGCCAGGCCGCCGCACCGCGAGACGCCGCAGGTTTCTGCGACCGATCGCCTGGAAATGGTCCAGCGTGCGGTGGCCGACCTGCCGCCGTTGCGGGTGGATGACCGCGAACTGAAGCGCGACCGGCCGTCCTGGACCATCGACACCCTGGAGTCCGTGCGGGCCGAGCTGGGCACGGACGACTCGCTTTACCTGCTGCTGGGCTGGGACGCCTTCTGCGGCCTGCCGAGCTGGCACCGCTGGGAGGAGTTGCTGGAGCACTGCCACATCCTGGTGTTGCAGCGCCCGGATGCCGACAGCGAACCACCGGAAGCACTGCGCGACCTGCTGGCGGCGCGCAGTGTCGCCGACCCCCTGGCCCTGGCCGGGCGCGGTGGGCAGATTTCCTTTGTATGGCAGGCACCGCTGGCGGTGTCCGCCACGCAGATCCGCCAATTGCTGGCCACCGGGCGTTCGGTACGATTCCTCGTCCCCGATGCGGTGCTGGCCTATATCCATGAGCACGGCCTGTACCGTGCGACGAGCTGAATGATCGAGGTAGTTGAACCGATGCAAAACGAAGAACTGGTCAAGGTCGCTCTTGCGGCCCTGGAAGACATGAAGGCCCAGGACATCACCACCATCGATGTACGCGGCAAGACCAGCGTCACCGATTTCATGGTGATCGCCAGCGGTACCTCCAGCCGCCACGTCAAGTCGATCGCCGACAACGTGCTGGAGAAGGTCAAGGAACAAGGCGTGCGCCCCCTGGGCAGCGAAGGCCTGGACAGCGGCGAATGGGCCCTGCTGGACCTGGGCGACGTGGTCGTCCACGTGATGCAGGTCGCCACCCGCCAGTTCTATGACCTCGAGCGCCTGTGGCAGGGTGCCGAGCAGAGCCGCGCCCAGCATCCCCAGGAATAACGGAGCGTCGCCTTGCGTCTGCGTCTGATCGCCGTTGGCTCGCGCATGCCCCGCTGGGTGGAGGAGGGTTGGCACGAGTACGCCAAGCGCCTGCCGTCCGAACTCGCCCTCGAACTGGTGGAGATCCCCCTGACCACGCGCGGCAAGAACGCCGACGTGGCGCGGATGATCCGCCAGGAAGGCGAGGCGATGCTGGCCAAGGTGCAACCCGGGGAACGCATCGTCACCCTGGAAGTCGAAGGCCGCGCCTGGAGCACCGAGCAACTGGCGGTGGAGCTGGACCGCTGGCGTCTCGACTCACGCACCGTGAACCTCATGGTCGGTGGCCCGGAAGGGCTGGCCCCCGAGGTTTGCGCGCGCAGTGAGCAACGCTGGTCGTTGTCGCCGCTGACCCTGCCGCACCCGCTGGTGCGGATCCTGGTCGGCGAGCAGATCTACCGTGCCTGGACCGTGCTGTCCGGCCACCCCTATCACAAGTAAGCCGTACCGATGCCGCAGCCGATCCGCCTGAAAGACCACGAGAAGGATGCCCGCCTGGTGCGGCGTCGCGTCGTCGTCGGCGCTGTGGTGGTGCTGCTGCTGACCTGCGTGCTGATCGCCCGCCTTTATTACCTGCAGGTGATCCAGTACGAGTACCACTCGACGCTGTCGGAGAACAACCGCGTCCACGTCCAGCCGATCCCGCCGACCCGTGGCCTGATCTACGACCGCAACGGCCTGATCATCGCCGACAACCGGCCGAGCTTCAGCCTCACGGTGACCCGCGAGCGCGCCGGCGACTGGGAGCAGACCCTGGACGTGATAGTCGAGGCGCTGCAGCTGAGCGCCGATGATCGGGCGCTGTTCGAGAGGCGCATGAAGCAGGGGCGTCGCCCCTTCGAGCCGGTGCCCATCCTCTTCGAACTCTCGGAAGAGCAGATCGCCCGCGTGGCGGTGAACCAGTTCCGCCTGCCGGGCGTGGAAGTGGTGGCGCAACTGGTGCGGCACTACCCCCAGGGCGCGCACTTCGCCCATTCGGTGGGCTATGTCGGGCGCATCAACGAAAAAGAGCTCAAGGAGCTCGACCCGATCAACTACAGCGGCACCCACCATATCGGCAAGACCGGTATCGAGCGCTTCTATGAGGACACGCTGCACGGCGAGGTGGGTTACGAGGAAGTCGAGACCAACGCCCGTGGCCGCGTGCTGCGGGTGCTCAAGCGTACCGACCCGAAGCCGGGCAAGGACCTGGTGCTGACCATCGACACGCGCCTGCAGGAGGCGGCCGAGGCGGCCCTCGCCGGGCGTCGCGGCGCCATCGTGGCGATCGAGCCCTCCAGCGGCGACGTATTGGCGATGGTCAGCCAGCCGAGCTTCGATCCCAACCCCTTCGTCACCGGCATCAGCTTCAAGCAGTACGCCGAGCTGCGCGACTCCATCGACCGGCCGCTGTACAACCGCGTGCTGCGCGGCCTCTACCCGCCGGGCTCGACGGTGAAGCCGATGGTGGCCGTTTCGGGCCTGGACGCTGGCGTGGTGACCCCGGATTCCCGGGTGTTCGACCCCGGCTTCTACCAACTGCCCAACTACGACCACAAGTACCGCAACTGGAACCGCAGCGGCGACGGCTGGGTGAACCTGGAGACCGCGATCATGCGCTCCAATGACACCTACTTCTACGACCTCGCCCATAAGATGGGCATCGACCGCCTGCACACCTATATGAGCCGCTTCGGCTTCGGCCAGAAGGTCGCCCTGGACATGTTCGAGGAAACCACCGGGCTGATGCCGTCCCGCGACTGGAAGCGCGCCCGCTACCGCCAGGCCTGGTACCCGGGCGAGACGCTGATCCTCGGTATCGGCCAGGGCTACATGCAGGCCACGCCCCTGCAGTTGGCCCAGGCCACCTCGCTGATGGCCAGCCGCGGCAAGTGGATCCGCCCGCACCTGGCCAAGACCATCGAAGGCAAGCCGCCGGAAGACCCGAACCCGATGCCGGACATCGCGCTGCGCGATCCCAAGTTCTGGGACTATGGCCGCATCGGCATGGAGCAGGTGGTGCACGGCGCCCGTGGCACCGCGCGCAAGGTCGGCGACGCCTCGGTCTATCGCATCGCCGGCAAGTCCGGTACCGCGCAGGTGGTGGCGATCAAGCAGGGCGAGAAGTACGACCGCTCGAAGGTCCAGGAACGCCATCGCGACCACGCGCTGTTCATCGGCTTCGCTCCCGCCGACAACCCGAAGATCGCCGTGGCGGTGATGGTGGAGAACGGCGAGTCCGGCTCCGGTGTCGCCGCGCCCGTGGTGAAGCAGGTGATGGATGCCTGGCTGCTGGGCCCCGATGGGCAGCTCAAGCCCGAGTTCCAGTCGCCGCAGGCGCCCCTCACCGCCGAGAAGAGCCCGAGCCGATGAACAGCAACTTCGACCGCACCCTGTCCAATGAGGACGTGATGCGCCGCCGCGCCAGCCTGCTGCAGCGTCTGCACATCGATGGCCAGTTGCTCCTGCTTCTGTTGCTGCTGGCCGCCGGCAGCCTGTTCGTCCTTTATTCGGCCAGCGGCAAGCACTGGGACTTGCTGATGAAGCAGGCGTCTTCCTTCGGCCTCGGCCTGGTGGCGATGGTGGTGATCGCCCAGTTCGAACCCCGCTTCCTCGCCCGCTGGGTGCCCCTTGGCTATGTCGGTGGCGTGGCGCTGCTGATAGTGGTGGACATCATGGGCCACAACGCCATGGGCGCGACGCGCTGGATCAACATCCCCGGGGTGATCCGCTTCCAGCCCGCCGAGTTCATGAAGATCCTGATGCCGGCGACCATCGCCTGGTACCTGTCCAAACGCACTTTGCCACCCAAGCTGAAGCACGTTGTGGTGAGCCTGGCGCTGATCGTGGTGCCCTTCATCCTGGTGGTGCGCCAGCCGGACCTCGGCACCGCGCTGCTGATCCTCGCCTCGGGCGCCTTCGTGCTGTTCATGGCCGGGCTGCAGTGGCGCTGGATACTCGGCGCGGTCACGGCGGTGGTGCCGATCGCGGTGGGGATGTGGTTCTTCGTCATGCACGACTACCAGAAACAGCGCGTGCTGACCTTTCTCGACCCGGAGAGCGACCCGCTCGGCACCGGCTGGAACATCATCCAGTCGAAGGCGGCGATCGGTTCGGGTGGGGTGTTCGGCAAGGGCTGGCTGCTGGGCACCCAGTCGCACCTGGATTTTTTGCCCGAAAGCCACACGGACTTTATCATTGCCGTCCTCGGCGAAGAGTTCGGCCTGGTCGGCGTGTGCATCCTGCTGCTGGTCTACATGCTGCTGATCGGTCGCGGCCTGGTCATCACCGCCCAGGCGCAGACCCTGTTCGGCAAGCTGCTGGCGGGCAGCCTGACCATGACCTTCTTCGTTTATGTGTTCGTCAACATCGGCATGGTCAGCGGCCTGCTGCCGGTGGTTGGAGTGCCTCTTCCCTTCATCAGCTATGGCGGAACTTCGCTGGTTACGCTGCTGTCAGGGTTTGGGGTTTTGATGGCCATCCATACCCATCGCAAGTGGATCGCCCAGGTTTGATACGAGTGAATAATTTGAAAATACTGCGCAACTGGATGATGCGAGGGGCCCTGGGAGTGGGCTTCTGCGGCGTGCTGGGTGCAGCCGCCCCCGCATTGGCGGGCGACTATGAAGGAAGCCCCCAGGTCGCCGAGTTCGTTGCGGAGATGACCCGCGACTATGGTTTCGCCGGGGAGCAACTGGTCAGCCTGTTCCGGGAGGTCGAGCGCAAGCAGGCGATCCTCGATGCCATCTCGCGGCCGGCTGAACGGGTCAAGCCGTGGAAGGAATACCGGCCGATCTTCATCACCGATGCCCGCATCCAGAAAGGCGTGGATTTCTGGAACAAGCACGCCGACGCCTTGGCCCGTGCCGAGAAAGAGTACGGCGTGCCCGCCCAGGTGATAGTCGCCATCATCGGCGTCGAGACCTTCTATGGCGGCAACACCGGCAGCTACCGGGTGATCGATGCGCTATCCACTCTGGGCTTCGACTACCCGCCGCGTGCCGACTTCTTCCGCAAGCAGCTCAAGGAGTTCCTCCTGCTGGCGCGCGAAGAGCAGGTCGACCCGCTCACCCTCAAAGGCTCCTACGCCGGCGCCATGGGCCTGCCGCAGTTCATGCCGGGCAGCTTCCGCGCCTACGCGGTGGACTTCGACGGTGATGGCCACATCGATATCTGGAACAACCCGGTGGATGCCATCGGCAGCGTGGCCAGCTACTTCAAGCGCCATGGCTGGGTAGCCGGCGAGCCGGTAGTGAGCCGCGCCCAGGTGCGTGGCGAGAATGCCGAACAGGGCCTCACCGAAGGCCTGGACCCGGTGAAGAATGTCGGCGAACTGCGTGCCCTGGGCTGGGCAAGCGGTGACGCCTTGCGCGATGATCTCCCCGTCACGGCCTTCCGACTGGATGGCGTCGACGGCATGGAGTATTGGATGGGCCTGCCCAACTTCTACGTGATCACCCGCTACAATCGCAGCGTGATGTATTCCATGGCGGTGCATCAGCTTTCAGAATCCTTGGTCAATGCACGGGGCGGGCGTTAACAGATGCAGCCAATGCCTATAAGAATCGCTGCTTACGGTGTCCTGGCGCTGATGCTCGCCAGTTGCTCCAGCAGCCGTACCCCGCAGCCGGTACAGCAGGGCGGAAATATTTCCGGCCCCGGCGACTATTCGCGCCCTCACCGTGACGGCGCTCCCTGGTGGGACGTGGACGTATCACGGATTCCCGATGCCGTGCCCATGCCGCACTACGGCTCGTACAAGGCCAACCCCTATACGGTGCTCGGCAAGACCTACTACCCGATGAGCGATGCGCGCCGCTACCAGGCCACCGGCACCGCCTCCTGGTACGGCACCAAGTTCCACGGCCAGGCCACTGCCAACGGCGAGGCCTACGACCTCTACGGCATGACCGCCGCGCACAAGACCCTGCCGCTGCCGAGCTACGTCAAGGTGACCAACCTGGACAACGGCCGCACCGTGATCCTGCGGGTCAACGACCGTGGCCCGTTCTACTCCGACCGCATCATCGACCTGTCCTTCGCTGCCGCGAAGAAGCTCGGCTATGCCGAGAGCGGCACCGCGCGGGTCAAGGTGGAGGGCATCGATCCCAACGAGTGGTGGGCTGCCCAGGGCCGCCCGGTGCCCATGGTGCTGGCACAGCCGCAGCAGGTGGCCAAGGCGCAGCCGGCGCCGAGTGTCGCGCAGGTTGCCTCCGCCCCCGTTGAGCAGTACACCCCGCCGCCCGCGCAGCACGCAGCCGCCGTGCTGCCCGTGCAGATCGACGCAAAAAAAAAACGGTTCACTCGGAGCATCTGGCCTGTATCTCCAGGTGGGCGCCTTCGCCAATCCGGACGCTGCGGAGCTCCTCAAGGACAAGCTGAGCGGGATGGTGAGTGCCCCGGTATTCATCAGCTCGGTCGTGCGCAATCAGCAGATCCTGCACCGGGTACGCCTGGGGCCGATCGACACGCAGGGTGAAGCACAGCAATTGCAGGACAGCGTACGCCTGGCCAACCTCGGCCAGCCGACCCTGGTGAAGCCGGACTGACGGCTTCGTTCTTTGCCCGCAAGGGCCTGTTAGACCATTAGCAACTTCAGAGAGACGGATGAACATCATCAGCTTTGCGAAACGCCTTCTACTGCCAGCAGCCCTGCTCATCGCCGCGCCGGTCGCCCTGGCCGCCGAGCAGATCGTCCCATCGCCGCCGCAACTGGCTGCCAAAGCCTATGTGCTGATGGATGCCGCCAGTGGCCAGGTCCTGGTCGAGAACGCCGGTGACGAGCGCCTGCCGCCCGCCAGCCTGACCAAGCTGATGACCGCGTACA
Source organism: Pseudomonas solani (assembly GCF_026072635.1). NCBI lineage: Bacteria > Pseudomonadati > Pseudomonadota > Gammaproteobacteria > Pseudomonadales > Pseudomonadaceae > Pseudomonas > Pseudomonas solani. The sequence continues at coordinate 3,223,656 of NZ_AP023081.1, forward strand.
TCGCCACCCTGGAAATCCGCAAGGGCCAGATCGGCGAGAACGACCCGGTGACCATCAGCGAGCACGCCTGGCGCACCGGCGGTTCGCGCATGTTCGTGCAGGTGAACACCCAGGTGTCCCTGAGCGACCTGCTGCACGGCATCATCATCCAGTCCGGCAACGACGCCAGCGTCGCGGTGGCCGAGCACATCGCCGGCAGCGAAGACGCTTTCGCCGACATGATGAACACCACCGCCGAGAAGCTCGGCATGGTCGGCAGCCACTTCATGAACGCCACCGGCCTGCCCAACCCGGAGCACTACTCCACCGCGCACGACATGGCCCGCCTGGCCCGCGCGATCATCTACGAGGACCCGGCGCACTACGCCATCTACTCGCAGAAGGAGTTCTTCTGGAACAACATCAAGCAGCCCAACCGCAACCTGCTGCTGTGGCGCGACAAGACCGTCGACGGCCTGAAGACCGGCCACACCGAGGAAGCCGGCTTCTGCCTGGTGGCCTCCGCCGTGCGTGACAACCAGCGTCTGATCGCCGTGGTGTTCGGCACCAACAGCGAGCAGGCCCGTGCCGCCGAGACCCAGAAGCTGCTGACCTACGGTTTCCGCTTCTTCGAAACCAAGACCTTCTATCAGAAGGGTGCCGAGCTGGCGAAAGCCCAGGTATGGAAGGGCGCTTCCCGCGAAGTGAAGGCCGGCCTGGCCAGCGACCTGACCATGACCCTGCCGAAAGGCCAGCTGCAGAAGCTGCAGGCTGCCATGACCCTGTCCCCGCAGCTGGTCGCGCCCATCAAGCAGGGCGATGTGATCGGCAAGGTCGAGGTCAAGCTGGACGACAAGGTGGTGCACAGCGCCGACCTGGTCGCCTTGGAGGCCGTCGAGGAAGGTGGCTTCTTCCGCCGCGTGTGGGATAGCATCCGCCTGTTCTTCTACGGCCTGTTCAACTAAGCCGCACCCACCGACCTACTGAGCCGACGCCTCGCCCCCCACCCGGGTGGCGGGGCGTCCGCATCGCGGGCCACGAGTCCGCCGCCGCCATGACCGACGAAACCGACGAAACCGACGTACAAGCCCCGAAAATCGAATTCCCCTGCGAGCGCTACCCGATCAAGGTGATCGGCGATGCCGGCGAGGGCTTCTCCGACCTGGTCGTCGAGATCGTCCAGCGCCACGCGCCGGACCTCGACGTCACCACCCTGGTGGCACGCGACAGCCGCAATGGCCGCTTCCTCTCCGTGCAGGTGCTGATCACCGCCACCAGCGTCGACCAGTTGCAGGCGATTCACGTCGACCTGCGCGCTACCGGTCGCGTGCACATGGTGCTCTAGTGGCGCCTGAGCTCATCGTGCGTCACCTGGGGTTGGCGGATTACCTGCCGACCCTGGAGGCGATGCGTCGCCTGACCGCCGAGCGCGACGGCAGCACCCCCGATGAAATCTGGCTGCTGCAGCACCCGCGCGTCTTCACCCAGGGGCAGGCCGGCAAGGCCGAGCACCTGCTGGCGCCAGGGGATATCCCGGTGGTCCAGGTGGATCGCGGTGGCCAGGTCACCTACCACGGCCCCGGCCAACTGGTGGGCTACCTGATGCTCGACCTGCGCCGTCTGGGCCTGGGTGTGCGCGAGCTGGTCACGGCCATGGAGCAGAGCCTGGTCGATGTGCTGGCCGGCTACGGCATCGAGGCCGCGCCCAAGGCGGATGCCCCCGGCGTCTATGTCGCGGGCGACAAGATCGCCTCGCTGGGGCTGCGGGTCAGCCGCGGCTGCTCCTTCCATGGCCTGGCACTCAACGTGGACATGGACATGTCGCCCTTCCAGCGCATTAATCCCTGCGGCTACGCCGGGCTGAAGATGGTGCAGCTCCGTGAGCTGCTCGATTCGCCGCCGTCGTTCGACGAGGTGGCGCAGCGGCTGGAGCGCGTCCTGCGCGACCGGCTCTACCCGCGCTAGGCAGATACGAAAAAGGCGCCCGGTGGGCGCCTTTTTTCGAAGTCCTGATTTCCCTTCATCGCACTCCACCCCGGTTTCCCGGGGCGGTCTTCTTGCCGTGCCCGCTCAACCCAGGTTGAGGGTGGGGATGAGGTTGGTATCCAGGGGCTGGCCCGGTACCGGAACCGGTGCGGCGAGGCCCAGGTTGTTCTTCTCGAACACCCGGTCGGCGCGGTAGCTGGAGCGCACCAGCGGGCCGGCGGCGACTTCCATGAAGCCTTTCTCCAGGCCGATGTCGCGGAAGCGGTTGAACTCTTCCGGGCTGACCCAGCGCTGCACCTTCAGGTGGTTGCGGGTGGGTTGCAGGTACTGGCCGAGGGTGAGGATGTCGACGCCGATGGCGCGCATGTCATCCATGGCTTCGATCACTTCTTCGTCGGTCTCGCCCAGGCCCAGCATCAGGCTGGTCTTGGTCAGCAGGCTGGGGCGATGGCGCTTGGCATGCTCCAGCACGCGCAGGGTCTTCTCGTAACCGGCGCGGGGGTCACGCACTTCGTAGGTCAGGCGCTTCACCGTCTCGACGTTCTGCGCGAACACTTCGAGGCCGGAGTCCGCCACACGCTCGATGGCCTGCAGGTCACCGTTGAAGTCGGGGGTGAGGGCTTCCACCACTACGTTCGGGGTGCGCGCTTTGATGGCGCGCACGCAGGCTGCGTAGTGGGCCGCGCCGCCGTCGTCGAGGTCGTCGCGGTCGACGGAGGTCAGCACGATGTAGCGCAGCGCCATCAGCTCCACCGACTTGGCGGTGTTCTGCGGCTCTTCCTTGTCCAGCCAGCCATTGGGGTTGCCGGTGTCCACGGCGCAGAAGCGGCAGGCGCGGGTGCACACCGAGCCCATCAGCATGATGGTGGCGGTGCCGTTGGACCAGCACTCGCCCATGTTCGGGCAGTGGGACTCCTGGCACACGGTGCTCAGGCGGTGTTCGCCGACATTGCGCTTGACCGCGTCGAAGCGGCTGCCACCGGGCGCCTTGACCCGCAGCCACTTGGGCTTGGGCTCGAACACCTGTGGCTCGGCCGAAGAACGGCGCTTCTGGCCATCCTTGATCGCGGTGATGCCCTCGGCGTTACGGAATTTTTCGCCACTGGCGACGGGTTTTGGCGAGGCTGTATCGGACATCTGAACTGGCTCCGCTAGAGGCTCAGCTGGCTGCCACGGGGGCAAAAAAAGGGGGTGGCGCAGTTTATCACAAAGGTGGATACAGACTGGCAGCCACCTGGAGACAAATGACCAGACGGTCAGCCTCGGCCACTGGCCTACCCGCAGGAGAGGCCGGTGGCCGGGCGAAGGCGGGGCTCAGCGTACCTTGCGCAGTTCGCCGAGCAGTTCCTGGTTGGGGTAGCCATCGGCTGGCCAGCCCAGGCGCTGCTGGTAACCACGGATCGCCTTGCGGGTGTTGGCGCCGATGATGCCGTCGGCGGCGCCCGGGCTGTAGCCGTTGCTGGCCAGGGCTTCCTGCAGCTCGATGCGCTCGGTGCGGCTCAGGGGCTTGTCGCCCTTGGGCCAGGTGCCGGCGATCAGCCCCTGGCCGTCGAAGCGCTGGGACAGCAGGCCGATGGCCAGGGCGTAGGACGAGGAGTTGTTGTACTTGAGGATGGCGCGGAAGTTGTCCAGCACCAGGAAGGCCGGGCCGCGATAGCCGGCCGGCAGCAGCAGGTAGCCCCGCTCCTGCGCGAGCGAGGCGGGCAGGGGGATTTGACCCCGAGGGCCTGCCACTCGGCCACTGTCTTGCGGATCTCGGTGTCGGCCTGGGCGTAGTCGAAGCCGGCGGGCAGCCGCACTTCGGCGCCCCAGGGCTTGCCCTTCTGCCAGCCGGAGGCCTGCAGGTAGTGGGAGGTGGAGGCCAGGGCGTCGGCGGTGGAGTTCCAGATATCGCGGCGACCGTCGCCGTCGAAGTCCACGGCGTGGGTGTTGTAGGTGGTGGGGATGAACTGGGTCTGCCCCATGGCGCCGGCCCAGGAGCCACGCATGCCGCCGGGCTTGATGTCGCCGTGCTGGATGATCTGCAGCGCGGCGATCAGTTGGGCGTGGGCGAAGGCCGGGCGGCGGCCTTCGTAGGCCAGGGTGGCGAGGGAGCGGATCACCGATTTGTCGCCCATGAACTGGCCGAAGCTGCTTTCCATGCCCCAGACGGCGACCAGGGTCTGGCGGTCGACGGCGTAGCGTTGCTCGATGGCGTCCAGTATCCGGGCGTGTTCCGCCAGCAGGGCCTGGCCCTTGCGGACGCGGTAGGGCGACATGGCGCCTTCCAGGTATTCCCAGACCGGGCGGGTGAACTCGGGCTGGCTCTGGTCGGCCTTGACCACGGCGGGGTCCGGTTCGACGCCCTGGAAGGCCTGGTCGAAAATGGTGGCGCGGATGCCGGCCGCCAGCGCTTCCTGGCGGAAACGGTCACGCCATTGCTCGAAGGTCTCGTCGGGCAGGACGTCGGGCGCGAGCTGCTGCACGGTGGTTTGTGCGGAGGTGGAGGCGGGCTGGGCGGGCGCGCTGGCCAGGGGGGCGGCGTTGTTCGGGGTGTCGGCGCAGGCGCTGAGGACTGCGAGGGTGGTAGCTACTGCTAGGCTGCGGAGGATCAGGCCGGGTACGGGGGCGAGGAGCATGGGGCGGTCTCGACAGCTGTAAAAACAAGCCGCGACCTTAACACGGATGGCCCTTTTCAGGCGGCCAGAAGCGAAGAAGCCTCCCAGTTACGGGAGGCTTCGCGGCGGTAGCTGCCTTTGCCTTTTGCCGGCTGTTCCTGGCGGCTGCGGAACAGGGGCTGGGCGATGATGCTTTTCGCCTTGTTGGGTTTCTTGCGCTGCTTGGCCATGGCCGACTCTCCACTGGGCGCCTGCGGGGTTGCAGGCGCGCGCATCTTGCGCCCGAGTGCGGGCGATGTCCAGTGTCAGGCGGCGGGGATGGGCAGGCGCTGGCCGGCAAGGCTGAGCGCGAGGTGCGCGAGGCCGATCCAGGGGTCGCCTGCGGCCTGGCCCTTGATCTGCGCGTCGATGCGCTGGGCATCGCTGAGCAGTTGGTTCCAGCGCGAGGCAGGGTGGCGTTGCAGGGCACGACTGACCAGCGGGCGGCGTTTGTCCCAGACCGGCGGGCGGGCGGAGGCGAAGGCCTTTTCCAGTGGTACGCCCTGGCTGTACTGCTGGGCGATACCGGCCAGCTGGCGCAGCTCGCGGGCCAGGGCCCAGAGGATCACCGGGGTTTCCACGCCCTCGCCACGCAGGCCTTCGAGGGTGCGCAGGGTGTGGGCGGCTTCGCCATTGAGTGCGGCATCGATCAGGCCGAAGACGTCGAAGCGGGCGCTGTCGGCAACGGCGGCCTGCACGGTGGCGGCGTCGATCTGGCCGCCTTCGGCGAGCAGCTTGAGCTTTTCGATTTCCTGGGCGGCGGCCAGCAGGTTGCCTTCCACGCGGGCGGCGATCAGGTCCACCGCTTCCTGGTTGGCGGCGAGGCCGGCCTGGGCCAGGCGCTGGCGTATCCATTGCGGCAGCTGGTGGGCGTCCACCGGCCAGATCTGCAGGAACTGGGCGTTGGGGCCGTCGATCAGCGCCTTGGCCCATTTGGTCTTCTGGGTGCTGCCGTCCAGCTTGGGCAGGCTCACCAGCAGCAGGGTGTCTTCCGGCGGGCGCGAGAGGTATTCGAGCAGGGCGGCGGCGCCTTTGTCCCCCGGCTTGCCGTTGGGGATGCGCAGTTCGAGCAGGCGCCTGTCGGCGAACAGCGAGAGGCTGGCACCGGCCTCATGCAGTTGGCCCCAGTCGAAGCTGGTCTCGACGTTGAAGACCTGGCGCTCGTTGAAGTCGCGCTCGCGGCAGGCCATGCGGATGGCGTCGCAGGCTTCCTGGCACAGCAGCGGCTCGTCGCCACTGACGACGTAGACAGGGGCGAGGGTGCCTTGCAGGTGCTTGCTGAGTTGGGCGGCGTTGAGCTTCATGGGCGGGAAATGACCGGGGCCGCAGTAGCGGCCCCGTGCACCTTACTGGATGGGCAGTTGCAGCGGAGACTGCTGCGGCTTGGCCTCGTCGGCGCGGCGCTCGGCCTCCAGGGCTTCGGCTTCCGCCTTGGCCTTGGCTTCGGCTTCTGCCTGCAGCTGGTCCAGACGCTCGGGGGTGATCAGCTGCAGGCGCATGGCCAGTTGCTGCACCACTTCGCGGCGCATTTCCTCACGCAGCTGGGTGGACTCCTGGGAGGAGCCGATCAGGTTGTTGCTGTCGTGGGTGTAGTAGCGCTGCACGTCCATGCGGTCGCTGAGCAGCAGCAGGTCGTTGTTGCCGCGGATCTCGTAGTCGACGGTGTAGCTCATCTCGTACTCGGCGCTGCGCGCGGAGCCGGTGTAGGTGGCGGTGCGCTGGTCTTCCTTCTCGCGGGAAAGGACCAGGGTGTAGGGCGCGCCGGCGTGGACGTTGACGTTGCTGTTCTCCAGCAGCTCGCGTACCTGCTTCACGGTCTCGCCGTAGGTGTTGCGGCCGGTGACGTCGATTTCCTTCAGGGCGAACCGGGTGTCGCCGGTACCGCGCAGCTGAAAGCCGCAGGCACTGAGCATCACGGCCAGACCCACGACCAGCAGATTCCGTTTCTTCATCTTTGTTTTCCCCTTGGCGAACGTACCGGGGCCGCGCTCCACACGCGGCCCCGGGCTCAATCAGTTGGCGACTATGTTGACCAGCTTGCCCGGCACCACGATGACCTTGCGGATCGTCAGGCCCTCGGTGAAGCGCAGCACGTTCTCGTTTTCCCGCGCGGTGGCCTCGACGGCCTCGCGGCTGGCGTCGGCCGGTACTTCGATCTGGCCGCGCAGCTTGCCGTTGACCTGGACCACCAGTTGCAGGGTGTCCTGCACCAGGGCGCTTTCGTCGACCTTCGGCCAGGTGGCATCGATGATCGCGTCGGCGTGGCCCAGTTCGCGCCACAGTTCATGGCTGATGTGCGGGGTGATGGGGGCCAGCAGCAGGGCGACGGTTTCCAGGCCTTCCTGCAGCAGGGCGCGGTCCTGGGCTGTTTCCTGGGCGGCTTTCTCGAGCACGTTCATCAGGGTCATCACGGCAGCGATGGCGGTGTTGAACTTGTGGTGCTGGCCGACATCCTGGCTGGCCTGCTTGATGGCCAGGTGGATGGCACGGCGTACTTCTTTCTGCGTGTCGCTCAGGGCGGCGGCGTCGAGGCTGCCCGGCAGGCCGGCGTTGACGTGGGCCTGGCCCAGGCGCCAGACGCGGCGCAGGAAGCGGCTCGCACCTTCGACACCGGAGTCGGACCATTCCAGGCTCATGTCCGGCGGCGAGGCGAACATCATGAACAGGCGGCAGGTGTCGGCACCGTAGGCGTCGATCATGGCTTGCGGGTCCACGCCGTTGTTCTTCGACTTGGACATCTTCTCGGTGCCGCCGATTTCCACCGGCAGGCCGTCGGTCTTCAGGCGGGCGCCGATGACCTTGGCCTTGGCGTCACGCTCGACTTCGACGTCGGCCGGGTTGAACCAGTCCTTGCCGCCGTTCTCGGTGGTGCGGTAGTAGGTGTCGGCGATCACCATGCCCTGGGTGAGCAGGTTCTTGAACGGTTCGTTGGAGCTGACCAGGCCTTCGTCACGCATCAGCTTGTGGAAGAAGCGCGCGTAGAGCAGGTGCAGGATGGCGTGTTCGATACCGCCGATGTACTGGTCTACCGGCAGCCAGTGGTTGGCGGCGGCCGGGTCGACCATGCCCTTGTCGTAGTGGGGCGAGGCGTAGCGGGCGAAGTACCAGGAGCTTTCCACGAAGGTGTCCATGGTGTCGGTTTCGCGCTTGGCCGCGGTGCCGCATTTCGGGCAGCTGCACTCATAGAACTCGGGCATCTTGGCCAGCGGCGAACCGGCGCCGTCCGGCACCACGTCCTCGGGCAGGACGACGGGCAGCTGGTCCTCGGGGACCGGCACGTCGCCGCAGCTCGGGCAATGGATGATCGGGATCGGGCAGCCCCAGTAGCGCTGGCGGCTGATACCCCAGTCGCGCAGGCGGAACTGAGTGCGCGCCTGGCCAAGGGATTTCTTCTGCAGGGCCACTTCGATGGCGTCGAAGGCACCGGGGAAGTCCAGGCCGTCGAACTCGCCGGAGTTGATCAGCTGGCCATGCTCGCCATAGGCGGGCTGCCACGGGGCCGGGGTCTCGTCGCCCGCGCTGGTGCGCACCACGGCTTTCACCGGCAGGGCGTACTTGGCGGCGAACTCGTAGTCGCGCTCGTCGTGGGCGGGCACGGCCATCACCGCGCCTTCGCCGTAGTTCATCAGGACGTAGTTGGCGACCCACACCGGCAGCTTCTCGCCGGTCAGCGGGTGCTCGACGAACAGGCCGGTCGGCAGGCCTTTCTTTTCCTGGGTGGCGATGTCGGCTTCGGCGACGCCGCCACGCTTGCATTCATCGATGAAGGCCTGCAGCTCGGAAGCCTTGTCGGCCGGCAGCTTCTGCAGGGCGATGGCGGCCAGCGGGTGCTCGGCGGCCACGGCCACGTAGGTGGCCCCCATCAGGGTGTCCGGGCGGGTGGTGAAGACCTTCATTACCCCGGCCTGGCCGATGCTGGCCGCGTCGTAGGGGAAGCTCACTTCCATGCCGCGGGACTTGCCGATCCAGTTGCGCTGCATGGTCTTGACCTGCTCGGGCCAGCCATCCAGGTCGTCCAGGCTGCTCAGCAGCTCATCGGCGTAAGCGGTGATCTTGAAGTAGTACATCGGGATTTCGCGCTTCTCGATCAGCGCGCCCGAACGCCAGCCACGGCCGTCGATGACCTGCTCGTTGGCCAGTACGGTCTGGTCCACCGGGTCCCAGTTGACGGTGCCGTTCTTGCGGTAGATGACGCCTTTCTCGAACAGGCGGGTGAACAGCCACTGTTCCCAGCGGTAGTAATCCGGCTTGCAGGTGGTGACCTCGCGGGACCAGTCGATCGCCAGGCCCAGGCTTTTCAGCTGGGTCTTCATGTAGTCGATGTTTTCGTAGGTCCACTTGGCAGGGGCGACGTTGTTCTTCATCGCGGCGTTTTCCGCCGGCATGCCGAAGGCGTCCCAACCCATGGGCTGCAGGACGTTCTTGCCCTGCATGCGCTGGTAGCGGGCGATCACGTCGCCGATGGTGTAGTTGCGCACGTGCCCCATGTGTAGCTTGCCGCTCGGGTAGGGGAACATCGACAGGCAATAGAAGGTGTCCTTGCCGGGCTGTTCGCTGACTACAAAGGATTTCTGCGAATCCCAGTGGGATTGCGCGGCGGCTTCGATTTCGCGGGGCTGGTAGTTTTCGTGCATGGCTACTTGCGCTGAGAAAAGGGCATTCAGATCCGCTGCTGTCCCGGATTCGGTAGGCCTGATCTGAAAAGGAAATTCGAGCGCCGTAGCATACATGACCCCCCTCGGCTGAGGGAAACCCTGATTGTCCGCCGCCCGGGCACGGCCCACCGTTTGTCGCGGCAGCCTGCCGGTTCGACACCTGGCGCTAAGCTATTCATTAGCTTTGTAAAAGTCGGATGCGGTAACGAGGTGGTGGTAGATGGGCGATTTGCGGCGGGCGGAATCGGCGGGCGGGCTCTACGAGCGATTGCTGCATCGCCTGGCGCTCGCCCTGGATGAAGCCGACACCGCCGTCCGCCTGCGTGACGAACACCCCCGCGAGCTGGAGCTCAAGGGACTGACCCCCGCCGAGCTCGAACTGATCCGCGCCTACCTCGACAACGACCTGCACTGGCTGCGTGGATGGCACGCGGCCGCCGAAGAGCTGGCGTTGATCGAGCAGCAGCCGGCCAAATCCAAGGTCACTCGCACCGCCGCCAAGGCGCCCGCGCCCTCGCCACGTGTCGCCAAACCCCTGTTCAAACGGCGCCAGCAACTGGTTTGCGCACTTTGCGGCGCGGCTGCCAGCTGGCAGCGTGGCCAGGGTGTGCAGGCCTGCCCCACCTGCGGTTCGCAGCTTTTCCGTACCGGTAATCCCCGTTAGGCTTCGCGCACCTTTGGAGGTGCTCGATGCCCATTCGCTATTTCTTCAAACAATTGCTGCTGCCGCCTGGTGGCCTGTTGCTGCTTCTGCTGGCCGGCTGGTGGCTGCGTCGACGCAGCCCGCGCCTGGCGCTGTGCTGCTTCGTGCTGGGCTTCGGCGGCTTATGGGCGATGAGCCTGCCGGTGGTGGTCGAGTGGTCGGCACGGGCACTGGAGACCGAAGCGCCCTTGACCCGGGATGAGTGGAGCGGCCTGGCCGGGCGTGCCCAGGCCATCGTTGTGCTCGGTGCCGGGCGCATGCGTGGCGACCCCGCCTGGGGCGAAGACCAGCCCAGCCTCCTGGCCATGGAGCGGGTGCGCTATGCAGCGTTCCTGGCCAAGGCCAGCGGTCTGCCGGTGCTGACCTCCGGCGGCCTGCACTACGGCACCCCGCCCAGCGAGGCGGCGATCATGGCCTGGACCCTGGAGCAGGAGCTCGGCGTGCCCGTGCGCTGGCAGGATGGGACCAGCCGCACCACCTGGGAAAATGCCGTGGAAAGCGCGCGCATCCTCAAGGCCGAGGGTATCGACAAGGTCGTATTGGTGACCCAGGCCTTCCATATGCAACGGGCGCGCTGGTGCTTCGAGCAGGTGGGGCTGGAGGTGGTGACGGCGCCCATGGGCGCCTACGGGGTGCCGGTCTCGCAACCCTTCGGCGGCTGGCTGCCGGAAGCGCCGGCGGTGTGGAGGAGCGGCATGCTGCTCAACGAGTGGATCGGGCTGATCGCCTATCCGCTGGTCTATCGCTGATCCTCCGTGCGTCCCGGGCTGAAGCCCGGGCTACGGTGGCGCCGGGGCGCGGGGTCAGACGGTCTTGGCGATGCGGCTGGCCAGCAGGGCCCAGCCGAACAGCAGGCCGCAGAGGATCACCAGCGGCCAGGCACGCCATTTCAGGTAGGGCGTCAGCTCCTGCATCGGCACCACTTCGCCATACAGGGTGGCCTTCTGGAACTGCGGGATGCTTTCGGTGATCTGGCCGAAGGGGTCGATCAGCGCGGTGACGCCGTTGTTGGTGGCGCGGATCATCCAGCGGCCGGCTTCCAGGGCGCGCATCTGCGCCATCTGCAGGTGTTGCAGCGGGCCGATGGAAGTGCCGAACCAGGTGTCGTTGCTCACCGTCAGCAGCAGTTCGCTGTTGGCCGAGAGGCCGGCGGCGAACTCCGGGTAGACCACTTCGTAGCAGATGAACGGGGCGATGCGGTACCCCTTGGCCAGCAGCGGCTGCTGGTCGGCCGGGCCCCGGGCGAAGTCCGACATGGGCAGGTCGAAGAAGGCGATCAGGCCGCGCAGCACGTCCTGCAGGGGACGTACTCGCCGAAGGGCACCAGCTTCTGCTTGAGGTAGGTGCCTTCACCTTCACCGACCACGGTGATGCCGTTGTAGTAACGCTTTTCACCGCGCTCATTGAGCTGGCGGATCGGCACCCCGGTGATCAGGGTGGCCTGGCGATCATGGGCGAAGCGGTTCATCACCGAGAGGAAGCCGTCGGCGTATTCCTTGAGCACCGGCACGGCGGTTTCCGGCCAGATGATCAGGTCGGCCTTCTCGGCGCTGAAGGTCATGTCGCGGTACAGCGCCAACTGCGCGTTGAGCTGCTCCGGGTCCCACTTCATGTTCTGTTCGACGTTGCCCTGCAGCGCGGCGACCTTCAGCGGCTCGCCGGCGGGTTTGGTCCAGGCGTGGCCTTTCAGGGCCTGGCCGGCGATCCAGGGGGCGACCAGCAGCACCAGGCCGGCAGCGAGGAAGCCCGGGCGTGTGCGCAGGCGCACCAGGTTGACCAGCAGGGCGGCGGTCAGCGCGAGGACGAAGGACACCAGCCACATGCCGCCCACCGGGGCGAGCCCGGCCAGGGGTGCGTCGAGCTGGCTGTAGCCGGCGTAGAGCCAGGGGAAGCCGGTGAGGAACCAGCCGCGGAAGGCCTCCTGGGCCAGCCACAGGGCGGCGAAGGCCAGGGCGTCGGCCAGGGGCGCTTCGCTGCGGCGGAACCAGCGCGCCCAGACGATGGCGGGCAGGGCGAAGAACAGCGCGACGCCGGCGCTGAAGCCACCGGTGAGGAAGGCTGCCAGCGGCACCGAGGCAGCGCCGTAGTCATGGATGCTGACGTAGATCCAGCTGGTGCCGGCGATGAACAGGCCGAAGCCGTAGCACCAGCCGCGGATGAAGGCGGCCTTGGGTGCCAGGTCGCGCAGGCCGAGGTAGAACAGCGCCAGGGACAGCAGCGAGAGTGGCCAGATATCGAAGGGCGCGAGGGCGAGCGGGGTGAGCGCGCCGGCCGTCAGGGCCAGCAGGTTGCCCGGCCAGCCGGGGCGGGTGATCCAGTTCATGCACAGTCCTTGGGCTTGGTGGCGCGGTCGCGCCCGGGGAGTTCGTCGCGGCGCAGTCTAGCCGGGCCGCGCCCACGCCGTGAAGCGGGGCGCGGCCTGGTCTCAGCGGGACAGCGGGCTGAGGCGCAGCAGGTGCAGGCGGCGGCTGTCGGCGTTGAGCACGCGGAAGCGGAAATCGCCGATCTGGGTGACTTCGTTGCGCTTGGGCAGGTGGCCGAAGGCGCCCATCACCAGGCCGCCGACGGTGTCGAATTCGTCTTCGGAGAAATCGGTTTCGAAGAATTCGTTGAAGGCGTCTACCGGGGTCAGTGCCTTGACGATGAAGTCGCCGCTGGGCAGCGGCTTGATGTAGCTGTCTTCCTCGACATCGTGCTCGTCCTCGATGTCGCCGACGATCTGCTCCAGCACGTCCTCGATGGTCACCAGGCCGGCGACGCCGCCGTATTCGTCGATGACCACGGCCATGTGGTTGTGGTTGGCGCGGAATTCCTTGAGCAGGACGTTGAGGCGCTTGGACTCGGGGACGAAGGTCGCCGGGCGCAGCATGTCCTTGATGGCGAAGGGGCGTTCCGGGTCCTGGAGGATCAGCGGCAGCAGGTCCTTGGCCAGGAGGATGCCCATCACGTCATCCAGGCCCTCGCCGATCACCGGGTAGCGCGAGTGCGCGGCGTCGATGATCGCCGGAAGGAATTCCTTCGGGCTCTGGTTGGCCTTGATGCTGATCATCTGCGAGCGCGGCACCATGATGTCGCGTACCTGCAGGTCGGCGACCTGGATTGCACCTTCGACGATCGACAGGGCTTCGCTGTCCAGCAGCTTGTTCTGGTGCGCTTCGCGGAGGAGCTCCAGCAGCTCCTGGCGGTTCTTCGGCTCATGGGCAAAGGCCTGGGTCAGCTTTTCCAGCCAGGACCTGTGCCCGTTGCTCGATCGATCTTCGCTCATATGTCCTTGCTCGGTGCCTTCTTATTCGTCATCGCGGTAGGGGTCGGGGTGGCCCAGTTCAGCCAGCAAATCCCGTTCCAGCGCTTCCATTTCTTCGGCTTCTTCATCTTCGATGTGGTCGTAACCGAGAAGATGCAGGCAGCCATGAATCACCAGGTGCGCCCAATGGGCGTCCAGGGCCTTGCCCTGTTCAGCGGCCTCGCGGGCCACCACCGGGGCGCAGATCACCAGGTCGCCGAGCAGCGGGATATCCAGCAACTCGTCGGGCACGTCGGCGGGGAAGGACAGTACGTTGGTGGCGTAGTCCTTGTGCCGCCAGGTGTTGTTCAGCTCGCGGCCCTCGGGCTCGTCTACCAGGCGGATGGTCAGCTCCGAGTCGGCACTGCGCTGACGCAGGGCCAGTTCGCACCAGCGGCGGAAGTCGGCTTCGCCGGGCAGCCCGGGGGCTTCACTGGCCAGTTGCAGGTCGAGTTCAAGCATCGGCGTCGATCGCACCCGGGTCGTTGTCGGCAGGCTTGGGCTTGGGCTGGTTGCGGTTGTCGTAGCGGTCATAGGCTTCGACGATGCGCTGCACCAGCGGGTGGCGGACCACGTCCTGGGACTTGAAGTGGGTGAAGGCGATGCCCGGTACGTCACGCAGCACATCGATCACGTGGGTCAGGCCGGAGCGGGTGCCGCGCGGCAGGTCAACCTGGGTGATGTCGCCGGTGATCACGGCCGTTGAGCCGAAACCGATACGGGTGAGGAACATCTTCATCTGCTCGAGGGTGGTGTTCTGACTCTCGTCGAGAATGATGAAGCTGTTGTTAAGGGTGCGGCCGCGCATGTAGGCGAGCGGGGCGACCTCGATGACCTGCTTCTCGATCAGCTTGGCCACCTGCTCGAAGCCGAGCATCTCGTACAGGGCGTCGTAGAGCGGGCGCAGGTAGGGGTCGATCTTCTGCGACAGGTCGCCGGGCAGGAAGCCGAGCTTCTCGCCGGCTTCGACCGCCGGGCGCACCAGCAGGATGCGGCGGACCTGTTCACGCTCCAGGGCGTCCACGGCGCAGGCGACGGCGAGGTAGGTCTTGCCGGTGCCGGCCGGGCCGATGCCGAAGTTGATGTCGTGGTCGAGGATCGATTTGACGTAGCGCTGCTGGTTGGCGCCGCGCGGGCGGATCATGCCCTTGCGGGTGCGCAGGGCGACGCTGGTGTCGACCTTGGCGGGGCTGGCCAACTGCTCCATCCCGGTTTCCTGGAGGAACAGGTGGACCATGTCCGGCGACAGCTCGCTGGCTTCGGTTTCACGGTAGAGGCGGCGCAGGAGGTTTTCCGTGGCCTGGGTGCGCTGGGCGTCGCCAACCAGTTCGAACTGGTTGCCGCGGTTGCGTATCTCGATGGCCATGCGCTGTTCGATCAGCCGCAGGTGCTCGTCGAATTGGCCGCAAAGGTTGGCGAAGCGACGGGCTTCAAAGGGTTCCAGGGTGAAGCGGTGCAAATCCAGGGGTGCGTTCAATGTCGTCTGTATGTGGCCGCCGAACGGCAGGGATAGGAAAGGAAGAATAAACCCAGGTGCCCGACTGTGAAAGCTCGGGCATCTCGGAATTCAGTGCAGGGTCTCGTTGATCAGGGTGCCGCGCAGGGAGTGGGGCAGGGCGTCGTCGATGTGGACGTCGACGAACTGGCCGATCAGCCGCGGGTTGGCACTGCGGAAGTTGACGATGCGGTTGTTCTCGGTGCGGCCCTGGAGCATGCCCGGGTCCTTCTTGGAAAAATCGCTGACCAGGATGCGCTGGGTGCTGCCGACCATCCGTCGGCTGATCTCGAAGCCCTGCTGGTGGATGCGGCCCTGGAGGATCATCAGGCGCTGCTTCTTGACCTCGTCCGGGGTGTCGTCCACCAGGTCGGCAGCGGGGGTGCCGGGGCGCGAGCTATAGATGAAGGAGAAGGAGAAGTCGAAGCCGACGTCTTCCACCAGCTTCATGGTGGCTTCGAAGTCCTTCTCGGTCTCGCCGGGGAAGCCGACGATGAAGTCGGAGCTGATGCAGATATCCGGCACTGCCGCCTTCAGCTTGCGCACGCGCGACTTGTATTCCAGTGCGGTGTGGTTGCGTTTCATCGCCGCGAGCACGCGGTCGGAGCCCGCCTGCACCGGCAGGTGGACGAACTTCACCAGTTCGGGCACCTCGGCGTGGGCCTGGATCAGCGCATCGGAGAATTCCAGCGGGTGAGAGGTGGTGTAGCGCAGGCGGTCGATGCCATCGACGGCGGCGACCACGCGGATCAGCTCGGCGAAGTCGGCGATGCGGCCGTCATGGGTGGTGCCCCGGTAGCCGTTGACGTTCTGCCCGAGCAGGGTGATTTCGCGCACGCCGTTGTCGGCGAGGTGGATGACCTCGGCGAGCACGTCGTCGAAGGGGCGGCTGACTTCCTCGCCACGGGTGTAGGGTACGACGCAGAAGGTGCAGTACTTGCTGCAGCCTTCCATCACCGAGACGAAGGCGCTGGGGCCGTCGACGCGGGGCTCGGGGAGGCGGTCGAACTTCTCGATCTCGGGGAAGCTGATGTCCACCTGGGGCACGCGGGTGCTGCGTGCCGCGTCGATCATTTCCGGCAGCCGGTGCAAGGTCTGCGGGCCGAAGACCACGTCGACATAAGGGGCACGATCACGGATCGCCGCCCCTTCCTGGCTGGCCACGCAACCACCGACGCCGATCACCAGCTGCGGGTTCTGCTGCTTCAGGTCACGCCAGCGGCCCAGTTGCGAGAACACCTTGTCCTGCGCCTTTTCGCGGATGGAACAGGTGTTGAGCAGGATGACATCGGCGTCTTCGGCGCGCTCGGTCACTTCCAGCGCCTGGTGTTCGCCCAGCAGGTCGACCATGCGCGAGGAGTCGTACTCGTTCATCTGGCAACCGTGGGTCTCGATGTAAAGCTTCTTGGCCATGCACGTTCGTCGGGTGGTTCGAAGAACCGCGCATTATAGTCGGCAGGCGCCTGGCTTCCTAGCGTCCACCGTCCGGAGCCGTGCTATGCTTCGCGCCCCTCGAACTTCCCCCTCCTGCCGCCTCCTCCATGACCAAGCGCGACCCGATCTACAAGGTGATCTTCCTCAACCAGGGCCAGGTGTACGAGATGTACGCCAAGCAGATCTACCAGAGCGATCTGTGGGGCTTTCTGGAGGTAGAGGAATTCGTCTTCGGCGAGCGCACCCAGGTGGTGGTCGACCCCAGCGAAGAAAAGCTCAAGGCCCAGTTCGAAGGCGTGGTGCGCAGCTTCGTACCCATGCACGCCATCATCCGCATCGACGAGGTCGAACGCCTCGGCACCCCGAAGATCAGCGAAGCCAAGGTCACCGGCAACGTCATGCCGTTCCCCATGCCGATGCCGGATAAGAGCAGCTGAAAGCCTGAAGCCTGAAGCTGGAAGTGTCGTGTGTAGGGTGGGTCGGGCGGCGTTCCGCGAGCGTAGCGAAACCCATGCGGAGCGGTGTTCGGCATGACTCCGAGCGGTGGACCGATAAAGCGTGGTCCACCCTACGTCCAGGTTGCGAAAACAAGAAAGCCTGGAGTTGACGACCATCGTCGATCCCCCAGGCTCTTCCAGCTTCCAGCTTCCAGCTTCCAGCTTCCAGCTTCCAGCTTCCAGCTTCCAGCTTCCAGCTTCCAGCTTCCAGCTTCCAGCTTCCAGCTGCTCCTAAGGCAACGGCGAGAAAGGCGAGCCGCCGTCGGCGGTCTGCAGTTCGATCAGGTAGTTGCGGAAGATCTGCCCTAGCACCTGGGTAGCGATCTCGAGTTCGTCGGCGCGCATCTGGCCGGAGACCATGTCGGCGGTGTCCATCGCCTCGTCCGAGCCGTTCACTGCGGCCATCTTCAGCACGATATAGGCCTGCACGTTGCTGGCCGGCACGCCTTCGCCACGGAAGAACATGTTGCCGAGGCGGAACTGTGCCTGGGCGTTGCCCTTCAGGGAGGCTTGCTCGAACCAGTTGAGCGCCTGGTGCAGGTCGCGGGGGGTGCGCTTGCCGTCGTAGTAGAACTCGCCCAGCTCGTACTGCGCCTCGGTGTCGCCGGCCTTGGCGGCCTGCTGGCAGTTGGAGAGGGCTTCCTGCTGGTCTTCGGGTTGCGTATTCAGGCTGCAGCGCCCGGTGGCCGAGATCAGCAGGGAGTTACCGCCGGCTTCGGCCAGCAGTGGGGAGAGGAGCAACAGGCTGCCCAGGGTCAGGATGCGGCCGGTGCGGTTCATGAAATCACAGCGCCTCGAAAAGCAGTGCGGGCGACGGGCCCGGCCGGCGAAACGCGCCGACCGTCACATTATGAAATAAGCAAGGCGCTTCTTACAAAGTCTTTGCGCGGATTTCCTTGCATCCGGGCGCTGGCCCGTAGGCGCGGCTCCCGGATGCAACGTCCGCGTAAAGCCGGTCAGGCCTTTTTCAGCTCGGCGAACGCGCGCTCGGCGGCGTCCAGGGTGATGGCCAGCTCGGCATTGCCGTGGGCGATGGAGGTGAAGCCGGCCTCGAAAGCGCTGGGCGCCAGGTACACGCCACCCTGCAGCATCAGGTGGAAGAAGCGCTTGAAGCGCTCGGCGTCGCTGGCCATCACGTCGTCGAAGGTGACGATGTCGTCGGCACCGCTGAAGTAGAGGCCGAACATGCCGCCCGCCTGGGTGGTGACGAAGGGAATGCCGGCGGCATCGGCACGCTGTTGCAGGCCGTCGAGCATGCGGCTGGTGTAGTCGCTCAGCTCGGCGTGGAAGCCGGGGCGGCTGATCAGCTTCAGGGTGGTCAGGCCGGCGGCCATGGCCAGCGGGTTACCCGATAGGGTGCCGGCCTGGTAGACCGGGCCCAGCGGAGCGATCTGCGACATGATTTCGCGCTTGCCGCCGAAGCAGCCCACGGGCATGCCGCCACCGACGATCTTGCCGAAGGTGGACAGGTCCGGGGTCACGTCGTAGTAGCCCTGGGCACCGCCGAGGGCGACGCGGAAGCCGGTCATCACCTCGTCGAAGATCAGCACCACGCCGTGCTGGTCGCACAGGCGGCGCAGGCCTTCGAGGAAGCCCGGGGCCGGGGGGACGCAGTTCATGTTGCCGGCCACCGGCTCGACGATGATGCAGGCCACGTCCTGGCCCACTTCGCCGAGCATCTTCTCGACGGCGTCGATGTCGTTGAAGGGCAGCGTCAGGGTGTGCTTGGCGAAGGCTGCGGGCACGCCGGCGGAGCTTGGCACGCCCTGGGTCAGCAGGCCGGAGCCGGCCTTCACCAGCAGGCTGTCGGAGTGGCCGTGGTAGCAGCCTTCGAACTTGATGATGCTGTCGCGGCCGGTGTAGCCACGGGCCAGGCGGATGGCGCTCATGGTCGCCTCGGTGCCGGAGCTGACCATGCGCACCATCTCCATGGACGGCACCAGGGAGCAGACCAGGTCGGCCATCTCGGTTTCCATGGCGGTCGGGGCGCCGTAGGAGAGACCGTGCTCCAGCTGGCGGCGCACGGCGTCGAGCACGTCGGGGTGGCTGTGGCCGAGGATCATCGGGCCCCAGGAGCCGACGTAGTCCACGTAGCGCTTGTCGTCCTCGTCCGTTACGTAGGCGCCCGCAGCGTGCTTGAAGAACAGCGGCGTGCCGCCGACGCTCTTGAAGGCGCGGACCGGCGAGTTGACGCCACCGGGGATGTGTTTCTGGGCGTTGGCGAACAGGGTTTCGGAACGGGACATGTCAGGCTCTCTCTGAAAACGGGTGTACGGGGCTCAGGCCGGATCGAACAGGGCGCTGAAGGCGCGCGCGCGGCGCTCCACTTCGGCGGGGCTGTCGGCGGCGAACAGGGCGTGGATCACGGCGATCAGGTCGGCGCCACGGGCGATCAGCTCGGGGGCGTTGTCCTGGGTCACGCCGCCAATGGCCACCAGCGGCAGGGCGAAGCGACGTTTGGCTTCGTCCAGCAACTCGGGCGTGGCGGCAGGGGCGCCGGGCTTGGTGTTGGAGTTGAAGAAGCGACCGAAGGCGATGTAGCTGGCACCTTCGCGCACCGCGGCCTCGGCGAATTCCAGGTTGGCGTGGCAGGTGCCGCCGATGATGGCGTTGCGGCCGAGCAGGGCACGGGCGGCGGCGAGGGAGCCGTCGCCCTGGCCGAGGTGCACGCCGACGCTCAGGCGCGCGGCCAGTTCGGCATCGTCATTGATGATCAACTGCGCACCATGGCGCGCGCACAGCTCGCGCAGGGCGTCGGCTTCGCGCAGGCGGCGGGCGTCGTCACCGGATTTGTCGCGGTACTGCAGCAGTCGGGTGCCGCCCTTGAGCGCCGCCTCGACGTAGGGCAGCAAGCGGCCGTCAGCGAGCAGGGCGCTGTCGGTGATGGCATAGAGACCGCGCAGCTTCATGAGCAGAAGTCCAGGGGCAGGCGGCGCGGCACGAACTGGCCCTGACCGGGCTGCTCGGCGTCACGCAGGGTGCGCCAGGTGTAATCGAGGGCGGTTTCCACGGCGCTGACCAGGTCCTGGCCGAGGGCCAGGCGGCCGGCGAGGGTGCTGGCCAGGGTGCAGCCGGAGCCGTGATAGCTGCCCGGCAGGCGCTGGCAGGTGAAGGTGTGCTGGCTGCCATCGCGGGAATAAAGGCGGTTGTGCACTTCGGTCTCGTCGCCATGGCCGCCGGTGATCAGCAGGTGGCGGACGAACGGCAACAGCTTCTCGGCGCACTGGTCGGCGGTGCCTTCGGGCAGTTCGGCGAGGATGCGTGCTTCCGGCAGGTTGGGGGTGGCCAGGGTGGCGACCGGCAGCAGGCGCTCGCGCATGGCGAAGCCGACTTCGTCCTTGCCCAGGGCGCCACCGCCGCCCGCGCGCAGCACCGGGTCGCAGACCAGCGGCACGCCCGGCAGGGACTGCATGATTTCCAGGACCGTCTCGACCATTTCCACCGAGCCAAGCATGCCCAGCTTGACGGCGGAGACCGGCAGGTCGGCGATCACCGCATGGGCCTGGGCCAGCACCCACTCGCGGTCGAGCACGCGGAAGTCGGAAACGTTGACGGTGTCCTGCACAGTGAGGGCGGTCACGGCAGGGGCGGCATGGCAACCCTGGGCGATCAGGGCTTCGATGTCCGCCTGGAGACCGGCGCCGCCACTGGGGTCGTGGCCGGAAAGACAGAGGACGATGGGGCGGGAGATGGGCTTTTTCATGGTGCGCGAGCTTATCACTTTTCCAACGCCCGGAGCCCGGCCGGCCCGTGCGCATTGTCGGACAAAAGGTCTCTGCGACAACCTGCCCCAGGGTGGGGCAGGAACACGCCCTTGCGTCTTCCCGTGTCATACCTTGTAAGTGCCGTTCTAGAGCGGCTGGTGGCTTATGGCAATGTGCCTCTTCGTGCGGCCTTGGGCTGTGCTAAAGTGAGCGAATTCGAACAATCAGGCCCCGTGTGGCGCGTCAGCAGGGGAAGAAGGGACTTCCCGACGCGCACAACAGGCCTTTGCGGGGCCTCATGCGGCGCGTCCTTCTGCTTCTTCTCCTTCTGGTTTCCACGTCCGTGCTGGCGGTCGAATTCGACGAACAGACCCGCCAACTGCCCCTCGGGCGGCACATGGACGTATTCGAAGACGTACGCGGCGACGCCAGCCTGGCCGATATCACCTCGCCCGCCCTGGAAAGCAGCTTCCGTCGCCACGACAAACCCGTGCTCAATGCCGGCTACTCGCGCTCGGTGTTCTGGCTGCGGGTGGACCTCGACTACCGCCCGCGCACGCTGGGCGGCCAGCAGCCCTGGTTGCTGGAGCTCGCCTACCCGCCGCTGGATCACCTCGAGCTCTACCTGCCCGACGGCCTGGGCGGCTACCGCCTGGCCCAGCGCACCGGCGACGCCTTGCCCTTCTCCAGCCGCGAGATCAAGCAGAACAACTACCTGTTCAGCCTCAACCTGCAGCCCAACCAGCCCCAGCGCCTCTACCTGAGGCTGCAGAGCCAGGGCTCGATCCAGGCGCCGCTGGCCCTGTGGTCGCCGCAGGCCTACCTGGAAGAGCAGCCCGGGCGCATCTACGTGCTCGGCATCATCTACGGCGTGCTGCTGGTGATGCTGATCTACAACCTGTTCATCTTCCTCAGCGTCCGCGACACCAGTTACCTCTACTACATCCTCTATATCGCCTCGTTCGGGCTCTACCAGATCTCGGTGAACGGCGCCGGCATCGAATTTTTCTGGCCCGACAGCCCCTGGTGGGCCAACGCCGCGACGCCCTTCCTGATCGGCTCGGCCTCGCTGTTCGGCAGCCAGTTCGCCCGCAGCTTCCTGCACACCGCCGAGCACAGCCCGTGGATGGACCGCACCCTGCTCGGGCTGATGGCCATGGGCGGCCTGGTGATGGTGCTGTCGCTGGCCGCCAGTTACGGCGTGGCCCTGCGCCTGGCCACCTCCCTGGCGCTGATCTTCACGGTGGTGATCTTCACCGCAGGCGTTCTCGCCTGGCTGCGGGGCATGCGGGTGGCGCGCTACTTCATCTTCGCCTGGACCACCTTCCTCATCGGCGGCGCCATCAACACCCTGATGGTGCTGGGCTACCTGCCCAATGTCTTCCTCACCATGTACGCCAGCCAGATCGGTTCCGCGCTGGAGGTCGGGCTGCTGTCCCTGGCCCTGGCCGACCGCATCAACGCCATGAAGGAAGAGCGCACGCGCATCCTCCAGGAAGCCGGGCGCAAGTTGGAGACGCTCAACCAGGAACTGGCCAACAGCAACCGCCTGAAGGACGAATTCCTCGCCACTGTCACCCACGAGCTGCGCACTCCGATGAACGGCGTGATTGGCTCCCTGGAACTGATGCAGACGGTCAAGCTCGACGTCGAGCTGGAGCAGTACCAGAAGACCGCCGCCAGCTCGGCGCGGGACATGATGCGCCTGGTCAACGACATCCTCGCCATGACCGAACTCCAGGCCGGCAAGCTCTACCCCCGGCGCGAACCCTTCAGCCTGCGTGGCCTGTTCGACAGCCTGCGCGCCCAGTACGCCCCGCGTGCCGAAGACAAGGGCCTGCGCTTCTCCCTGGAGCTGGATGAAAGCCTGCCCGACATGCTCGAAGGCGACGCCGGCAAGCTCTCCCAGTCCCTTGGCTATCTGCTGGACAACGCCATCAAGTTCACCCCCCGGGGCAGCGTCACCCTGCGCGTGTTGCGCCTGGAGTCCAGCGGCGACGACCTGGGCCTGCGCGTGGAAGTGGAAGACACCGGCATCGGCTTCCAGACCCCGGCCGATGGCTCGCTCTACCGCCGCTTCCGCCAGATCGACGGCTCCATGACCCGCGAATATGGCGGCCTGGGCATCGGCCTGGCCCTGGCGCGGCAGCTGGTGGAGCTGCTGGGTGGCGGCCTCACCCATGAATCCGAGCCCGGCCAGGGCAGCTGCTTCCGTCTCGACGTGCAGCTGACCCGGCCCGCCCAGCCGCAGTTGCCGGCCACGCCCCCGCGCCGCGCCGCCGGCCAGGCCCAGCGTCGGCCCGAGCAATGCACCGTGCTGGTGGTGGAGGACAACGCCATCAACCAGTTGGTGACCCGCGGCATGCTGCTCAAGCTCGGCTACCGCGTGCGCACCGCCGACAACGGCGCCGAGGCCCTGGAGCTGCTGCGCCGCGAACCGGTGGACGGCGTCCTGCTGGATTGCCAGATGCCGGTGATGGACGGCTTCGCCACCTGCCGTGCCCTGCGCGGCATGCCCACCTATGCCGACCTGCCGGTGCTGGCGATCACCGCCCACAGCCACAGTGGCGACCGCGAGCGCTGCCTGGCGGCGGGCATGAGCGACTACCTGGCCAAGCCGGTCAAGTTCGAAGAGCTGCGCACCCTGCTGCACGACTGGCTGCTCTGCCGGCCGGTGGAAACCAGCGCCTGAACAGTCCCGGCAGGCGGCGTTTTTCCCCTTTCCGACGGCGTTAATCCCGCTTTCTGCAAAGTCTGAATCCTGATTCACTGAAAAAAGATGAATCAGGATTCAGACCATGTCCTACCGAGTCACCGCCACCCGAATCGACCGTGACCAGGAACTGCGCCGGCGTATTCTCGATTGCGCGCTGGCCCGCGTGGCCGAGGGCGGTTTCGCCGCACTCACCATGCAGGCCCTGGCCGAGGACGCCGGCGTCGCCACCGGCAGCCTGTACCGGCACTTCCGCAACAAGGGTGAGCTCGCGGCCGAAGTCTTCGCCCGTGCCAGCCAGGTGGAAGTGGACACCCTGGCCCAGTTGCTGCGCGGCCCAGGCACCCCCACCTGGCGCCTGGCCGAAGGCCTGAACCAGTTCGCCGCCCGCGCCTGGAGCAGCCGCCGGCTGGCCTTCGCCTTGATCGCCGAGCCGGTGGACCAGGAAGTGGACGAGCAGCGCCTGCTCTATCGTGAGTCCTACGCCGAGCTGTTCATCGAGTTGCTGGAGGAAGGGCGCGCCAGCGGCGAATTCGACCTCCTCTCCACGCCCCTCACCGCTGCCTGCCTGGTGGGGGCCATCGCCGAAGCCCTGGTCGGCCCCTTGTCGCCGCCCGCCCGCGCCGCCCGTGAGCCCGGGCAATCCCAGGCCGACCTCGAACTGGTCAGCCGCAACCTCGTTTTCTTCTGCCTGCGCGCCGTTGGCGCCGCCATCCCTGCCTAGGAGAACCGCCATGAACCTGCACCAGTTCGCCGAGACCCATGACGTGCTCAACCAGGTGCCGTCCCTGGACGGCGCCAACCTCTACCGCGTCGACCTGCCCCTGCAGGAATGGACCCGCCGCTACGACGGCGGCTGGGCCGAGGCGCAGCTCGACCACTACGGTGCTGCGGCCGGCGGCGCGTTGATGGCGGCGGGTTTCCTCGCCAACGAGAACAAGCCGGTATTCAAGAGCCATGACCGCTACGGCAACCGCATCGACCTGGTGGAGTTCCACCCCGCCTACCACGAGCTGATGGCCTCGGCCATCGCCGCCGGCATCCCCTCGCTGCCCTGGACCGACCCGCGTCCCGGCGCCCAGGTGGCGCGCGCGGCCCTCAACTACCTGCACAACCAGCCCGAGGCCGGCAACGCCTGCCCGCTGACCATGACCTACGCCAGCGTCCCGGCCCTCAAGCTGCAGCCGGATATCGCCGAAAAGTGGCTGCCGAAGATCCTCTCCACCCAGTACGACCCGCGCAACCTGCCCATGGAGCAGAAGAGCGGCGTCACCATCGGCATGGCCATGACCGAGAAGCAGGGTGGCACCGACGTACGCGCCAACACCACCCGCGCCCACCCCGTCGGCATCCCCGGCCCGGGCCAGGCCTACGAGCTGGTCGGCCACAAGTGGTTCTGCTCGGCGCCCATGTGCGACGCCTTCCTCGCCCTGGCCTACACCGACAAGGGCCTGTCCTGCTTCCTGCTGCCGCGCCACCGCCCGGACGGCACCCGCAACCAGTTCTACATCCAGCGCTTGAAGAACAAGCTGGGCAACTGGGCCAACGCCTCCAGCGAGGTGGAATACCGTGGCGCCCTGGCCTGGATGATCGGCGAGGAAGGGCGCGGCGTGCCCACCATCATCGAAATGGTCTCCCTGACCCGCTTCGACTGCATGATCGGTTCCAGCTCGCTGATGCGTCAGGCGCTGACCCAGGCCGCGCACCACTGCGCCCACCGCAAGGTCGGCGGGCGCGTGCTGGCCGACCAGCCGCTGATGCAGAACGTACTGGCCGACCTGGCCCTGGAAAGCGAAGCCGCGCTGGCCCTGACCATGCGCATGGGCCGCGCCCTGGATCACGCCCACGACGAGCAGGAAGACAAGTTCGCCCGCCTGGTCACAGCCGTGGGCAAGTACTGGATCTGCAAGCGCGCCCCCGCGATGATCAACGAGGCCCAGGAATGCATGGGCGGCGCCGGCTACGTCGAGGAAACCATCCTCCCGCGCCTCTACCGCGAAGCGCCGGTCAACTCCATCTGGGAAGGCTCCGGCAACGTCCAGTGCCTGGACGTGCTGCGCGCCCTGTCCAAGGAGCCCGGCGTGCTCGACGCTCTGTTCGCCGAACTGGGAGACGGCCACGGCGACGCCCGCCTGGCCGCCCACATCGGCAACCTCAAGGCTGCCTTCCATGACACCGCCGACATCCAGTACCGCGCCCGCCAGCTCACCGAAGACGTCGCCGTGGGGCTGCAGGCCAAGCTGCTGCTGGAAGCCGGCAACGCCACCGTCTCCGACGCCTTCATCGCCAGCCGCCTCGGCCACGGCGGCCGCGTCTACGGCACCCTGCCGCGCGGCGTGGATGTCGAAGCGCTGATGGCGCGCAGCACGCCGCATCTGGTGTAACGCTCGGCGTGTGGCGTCGTAGGTCGGGTGAAACCCGGCGATCTTTCTGGCCAGCGGTTCAGCGCCGCTGCCAGATCATCTTCCCGCCCGTGCCCTCGGTGACCAGGTAGGGGTCGCTGAAGCGGTAGCGGGCGGCGGGCTGGTAGTCGGCGGCGCCTTGCTGGCGTACCAGCAGCACGCCGTTGTCGCTGCGCCATTGGCCGCTGTATTGCAACTGGCCGGGGCTGTCGTAACTCCAGTCGCCGCCACCGCCGGCGGAGCGGGTCCATTGCGCCACGCTGCCGTCGGCGCCGAGGCGCAGGGTCATCACGGTGTTGAAGGAGGCGAAGCCGGTGCCGCCGCTGCTGTTGATGATCTTCTCGTGCACCCAGTTGCCCACCAGGGCCGGGTCCAGGCCGCCGCCCGTGCTTTGGGGCTGTGCCTGTGCGTTCGCCTGGTCGGCGCGCAGGAACAGTGCCTGGCGCTCCAGTACCTGGCCGTTGCGCGGGTCGCGGGCGGCGATGCGGGTGGCGAGCTGGGCGTCGGCGTAGCGGGCGGCGAGGGTGGCGACCACCTGGCCGGATTGCGGCACGCTGATTTCCGCCCGCAGCACCTGGCCGTCGAAGCTGCCCTTGAGGTCGAGGCGCAGGCTGCCGTTCTCCACGTACTGGCCGCTTACCGCCTGGCCGTCCTGGCGCAGCACCAGTTCGGTGGGCTGGCCGTCGAGGTTGGCCTGGTAGCGGCCGTCGAGTTCGCCGGCCAGCAGGGAGCAGCAGTAGAAGGCGGGTAGCAGCAGGCAGAGAAGGCGGGCCATGGCGGAGGACTCGTCGTTGGGGTCGCCCAAGCCTAGTCGCAGGCCGTGCAGGCTGCCATTGCCGGGACAATCGTCGCGCAATGCACCGAAGGCTCTATGCCGCGGGCCCGGACAGCGGCAAGATAGAACCTGTTCGCACAGACAGGATGCCGATCGTGACCCAGGATACCCCCGAGTTTCTCATCGCCAGCACCGCCGAAGAGGCGGTCGACCGTCTGGCCGAGCTGCATGGCCGCGCCACCTCAGCGCTGAGCCAGGCCCTCAAGCTCTACCTCAAGGAACGGGCCGAGCCGGACGCCGCCCAGCGCGCGCAGTTCCGCTACCCGGAGTTGCGCATCACCTATCGCTGCCAGGGCGAGGTGCCGTCCACCGTCCGCGCCTACGCCAAGATGCAGGTGCCGGGCACCTACAGCGTCACCGTCACCCACCCCGCGGCCTTCCGCAAATACCTGCTGGAGCAGCTGCGCCCGCTGATGAGCGACTTCACCGTGCAGGTGGAGGTGGGCGTGAGCCAGCAGAACATCCCCTACCCCTACGTGGTCGAGCAGGGCGATGAGCTGGCCGGCACCGACGTGACCGCCGCCGCCCTGGCGCGGGTGTTCCCCAGCACCGACCTGTCCGCCGCCACCGATGGTGTCGCCGACGGGCTCTATGACTGGGAGCAGGCCGACCCGCTGCCCCTGGCACTGTTCGACGCGGCGCGGGTGGATTTCTCCCTGCGTCGCCTGGTGCACTACACCGGCAGCGACTGGCGCCATGTGCAGCCCTGGATCCTGCTGACCAACTACCATCGCTACGTCGACCAGTTCATCCAGCACGGCCTCACCCAGCTGCGCGAAGACCCGCGCTTCGTGCGCATGGTCCTGCCCGGCAACGTGCTGGTGGAGCGGGACATGAACGAGGAGACCATGCAGGCGGTGATCGACAGCGTGGTCTGGCACCGCTACCAGATGCCGGCTTATCACCTGATCGCTGCCGACGGCCATGGCGTCACCCTGGTCAACATCGGCGTCGGCCCGTCCAACGCCAAGAACATCACCGACCACCTGGCGGTGCTGCGCCCCCACTGCTGGCTGATGATCGGCCACTGCGGCGGGCTGCGGCAGTCGCAGACCATCGGCGACTACGTGCTGGCCCACGCCTACATGCGCCGCGACGGCATCCTCGACCGGGTGCTGCCGCCGCACATTCCGCTGCCGGCCCTAGCCGAAGTGCAGCAGGCCCTGCAGGACGCGGCGGCACTGGTTACCGGTGAACATGGCGAAGACCTCAAGCGGCGCCTGCGCACCGGCACCGTGCTCACCTACGACGACCGCAACTGGGAGCTGCGCTGGGCCCAGGAGCGCCCGCTGATCAACCTGTCGCGGGCGGTGGCGGTGGACATGGAAAGCGGCACCATCGCCGCCCAGGGTTATCGCCTGCGGGTGCCCTACGGCACGCTGCTGTGTGTCTCCGACAAGCCGCTGCACAGCGAGATCAAGCTGCCGGGCTCGGCCAGCGCCTTCTACCAACGTGCTGTCAGCCAGCACCTGCGCATCGGCATCGCCGCGCTGGACCTGCTGCGCACCCAGCTCAACTCGCTGCACTCGCGCAAGCTGCGCAGCTTCGACGAGCCGCCGTTCCGTTGATCGGCTGTGGATAACGACAAGGGCCGCATGATGCGGCCCTTCTTCTGTCTGGACTGAAAAGTCTGACGTCCTTTGGTGAGTTGCTCGCCAACAATACGCTCAGGTTTGCATTTAAGCTGCCGCACCCCAAGGACGAACGAGGTGACATCGATGGAGCAGGCCCGCCACTTACTCACGGCATTCTGGGAACCGTTCAGCTTCCTGAACCTTTTCGCCTGGATCAGCGGCGCACTGCTGTTAGGCACGATCGCCGGCCTGGTGCTGGCCATCCAGTTGCACCGTGGCGGTTGGCTGGCCCGCAGCAAGCGCTGGCATCACTGGACGCTCAAGCTGTATTTCCTGCTGCTGCCGCTGGCCGGAGGTGTGCTGGGATTCCAGGGCGGGATGCTGTACAGCGGACAGCAACAGATCAATCGGCACCTGGACAGCTACGCGCCGGCCGTGCAGCGGCTGGCCGATGACACCTGGCAGGACTTCCAGGCTTATGTCCAAGCTCAGGACGAGCAGCGACTGCAGGCCTTGCGCGGCGCCAGCGTGCAAGCGGCACTCAATCAACTGGCGCTGGATTACCTGCGCGGCGAGCGGCAGCAGGAGGCCGACGCGCGAGCCGAGGCGTCGCTGGCCGAGCGCGTGGCCTTCGACCTGCTCGATCGTCTGCGAGCGAGCCTGCTTGGCAAGGCCTTGGGCGAGGTGGCGGTGAGCGAGGCGGCGAGCTACAGCGGGCTCAACAAGAAGGTGCTGGCCGGGGTGCTCGATGCGCGGGTGGAGCAACTGTTCCAGGCCGAGTTCCTGCTGGACCTGCTGAAGCGCCAGGTCGGCCATGTGTTCAAGCCGTTTTACATCGCGCTGCTGCTGCAGCTCGGCCTGCTCCTGGTTTTAATCGCCGGGGAGTGGGGTGTTTCACGCTGGCTCCGCCAGATCCCGTCCGCCGCCCTGGCGGAGCCGGTCGCACTGGGGGCTCCGTAACAAACGGGCCGCGTGATGCGGCCCGTTTGTTACGGGCGGTGGCTCAGTTGCCGCTGGCCTCGGCGAGGCCGGTTGCGGCGTCGCCGTCCAAGGCGGGCACCTGCCACTGGTAGCCCGGCGTCGGCACGCGGAAGTTGTCGGCCTCGACGTTCCAGTCCGCCAGCGCCTTGGCCAGGTCCTTGGGCGGGGTGTACTGGCCTTCATCGGTGAGGTTGAAGGTGCCGAAGTGGATGGCCAGGCTGTTGCGCGAATCCAGCTGCTTGTGGGCCTGCACGGCATCGTCCGGGTTCATGTGGTTGTCGCGCATGAACCAGCGTGGCGCATAGGCGCCGATGGGCAGGGCGGCGAAGCGCATGGGCCCGAAGCGCTCGTGGATCAGGCGGAACTCCGGCCCCAGCCCGGTATCGCCGGGGAACAGCAGCGGGCCGTCCGGCGAGGTGACCACGAAGCCCATCCACAGGGTCCGGTTGGTGTCGCCGCGGGTGCGCGCCGACCAGTGCTGCACCGGCACCGAGTGCAGGGTGAGTTCGTCGTTCAGCGGCAGCTCCTGCCACCAGTCCAGCTCCACCACGCGGGCGAAACCGGTCTCGCGGATCAGCGGGCCGTTGCCCAGCCCGGTGGCCACGGTGGCCAGGGGGAAGCGCTCGGCCAGGCCACGCAGGCTTTCCAGGTCCAGGTGGTCGTAATGGTTGTGGCTGACCAGGATCAGGTCGATGGGCGGTAGCTGGTTGAGGCTCAGGCCCGGCTGCTGATGGCGGCGCGGGCCGATGAAGCTGAAGGGGCTGACGCGCTGGGACCACACAGGGTCGGTGACGATGTTCAGGCCGCGGTGCTGGATCAGCACGGTGGCGTGGTTGATGTAGGTGATGCGCAGCTCGTCGCCCTGCACCCGCTCGACGACCTCGGGGGCGGCGACGGCGGGCTCTTCCACCCAGGGCGCCTGCTTCTCGCGGTTGAACTGCCACTTCAGCACCGACCACAGGTCCTTGTGCGGCTTGGGTTCGATGTTGTGGAAACGCTGGCCGTCGAAGTGGTCCGAGGTCGGCCCCTGGTAGGGCGTGCCCGCACAGCCGGCCAGGGTCATCAGGCTGATCAGCCAGGTGGGGCGTAACGCACGGGGCATGGTGGTCCTCGCTCTTGCGGTGGTGGGGCGCTCAACCTAGCATGCGCTTCCGATACCCTGTCCACTGCCGCTCGTAACCAGCCATGTCGTCCCGCCCGCCGCGCTCTCCACGCCCTTCTTCCCGCCGCCCCCAGCCTGCCGCTCCCCGCCGCGTGGCCAAGGCGCCGCCGGCCGAACCGCGCCTGGTGCTGTTCAACAAGCCGTTCGACGTGCTCACCCAGTTCAGCGATGGGGAAGGGCGCGCCACCCTCAAGGATTTCATCGACATCCCCGGCATCTACCCCGCGGGGCGTCTCGACCGTGACAGTGAGGGCCTGCTGCTGCTGACCAATGACGGCCGCTTGCAGTCGCGCATCGCCGATCCCAAGCACAAGCTGGCCAAGACCTACTGGGTGCAGGTGGAAGGGGAGCCCAACGAAGAACAGCTGCAGCGCCTGCGTGACGGCGTCGAACTCAACGACGGCCCGACCCTGCCGGCCGAGGCGCGCCTGCTGGAGGCGCCGCAACTGTGGGAACGCGACCCGCCCGTGCGCTTCCGCAAGAGCGTACCCACGGCCTGGCTGGAACTGGTGATCCGCGAGGGGCGCAACCGCCAGGTGCGGCGCATGACGGCCGCCGTCGGCCTGCCGACCCTGCGCCTGGTGCGCGTGCGCATCGGCCCCTTCGCCCTGGACGGGCTGGGGCTCGGTCAGTGGAAGGACGTGCCGGCGCGTCTGGACTGAGCGCCGGCGGCTGGATCAGGAACTGATCAGTAGAAGGACTTGATCACTTCGATGCCCTTGTTCAGCACCTCGCACCAGGCGCTGCGTACCTCGGTGCTGTGATCCTTGTCGTGCTCGGCGATGGTCAGCAGCAGCGATTCCACCCACAGGTCGTACATCTCGGGGCGGATGTCGAAGCCCTCGCGGGAATGGGTGGCGCCGAGTGCGCGCAACTTGGTGTCGGGCATGCCGCGGGCGAACATCACCAGGTTGAGGATGCCCTGGCGCAGCAGTGCCTTCTGCGCCGGCATATCGGTCTCGGTGAACTTGGCGCGGATCTGCGGCGAGCTGTCGAGAAAGCGGCGATAGAAGGCATCGAAGAAATCGGGGTTGGCACAGCAGCGTCCATAGCTCTGCATGACGCGATCAGTGGCGTTCATGTTGTCTCCAGGCAGAAAAAACGAAGCCGCCCACGCAGGCGACCTTGCCTGTGCGGGGAGCGCGGGGGAGGTTTTTTACATGCCTTCGAGGCCGCCGATCACCAGGGACTTGATGACGAAGCCGAGCACACCGAGACCCAGGGCGAGGAACAGGATGAAGGTGCCGAAGCGACCGGCCTTGGACTTCTTCGCGAGGTCCCAGACGATGAACGCCATGAACAGCACGAGACCGGCGATCATCGCGGTCATCATCCACTCTTCGAATTTCTCGGGGCTCATTCTCAACCTCTAGCAGCGAAACGAATCAGACCCGGCGCGGGAATGCGCCGGGCAGTGATGCCGTGAGGGCGGGGGCTGCGGTTGTTGTTCTGCGAGCCTGGGGCTCTTATTGGCGAAACCACGCGGGGCACAGCAAAGGCGCGGCGATTATACGCCGCGCTCCGGTGCTCGCCAGTACCACCTACGTATTAGCCGCGCAGGTGGGTCAGCGGCAGTTCCGTGGTGCTCAGCACCTGGTTGAGCACGAAGCTCGAACGCACGCTGGTAACGCCTTCGATGCGGGTCAGCTGGCCCAGCAGGAACTGCTGGTAATGGTCCATGTCCGGCACCACCACCTTGAGCTGGTAGTCCGCCTCCATGCCGGTCACCAGGCAGCACTCCAGCACCTCCGGGCACTGGCCGATCACCGACTGGAAGTGCTCGAAGCGCTCCGGGGTGTGGCGGTCCATACCGATCAGCACATAGGCGGTCAGGCTCAGCCCCAGCTTCTTGCGGTCGAGCAGGGCCACCTGGCGCACGATGTAGCCGTCGTCCTCCAGCTGCTTCACCCGCCGCGAGCAGGGCGAGGGCGACAGGCCGATGCGCTCGGCCAGCTCCTGGTTGGAGATGCGCGCATCGCGCTGCAGTTCGGCGAGGATCTTCAGGTCGTAGCGGTCGAGTTTTTCCATCTGTGCACCCGGATTCCATGTGGATTGCCAGGAATGATGCGTGATTAGTGAAAAATTGCGCAAGTGGCAATCTTCAGAGCAATCTTTGCAATCATCTGTCGTGCCCGGCAGCTTAAGATTCTTCTCAGTTTCACGGCCCGGACAGCATGTCCACCCGACCCGCCCAATCAGGCGCGTCGGCGCCGCCGAACCCACCGGTTCGAGTCGGCCCCCGGGTCCGCGCTGCCCAATCAGGCAGGCGATGAAAGCGGCGACACAATTGCCAGCACAGGACAGATTCCCCAAAGGGGGCCCGAAATAGGGGCCCCCCTTTTTTATTGCCCGCGAGAAACCTGATGCACAGGCTCAATCCGTAGGATGGGTCGGGCGGCGTTCCGCGAGCTCGGCGAAACCCATCGAGCCCGAGCACGGATCAGCATGGGTGTTTGCGAGAGGCCTTAAACGAGGCCGGCCAGGCGCAGCAGCCACCAGGCCAGCACCGCCAGCTGCACGAAGAAGCCGGCGAAGCGCAGCCAGACGAACAGCGCGCTGGTGCTGATCAGGTGGATGACGCTTTGGAAGATGCGCGCACCCAGCAGCACCAGGGCCAGCGGGTCGGTGATGGCGGTTTGTGCGGTGGCCAGGGCGAACAGCAGCACCGCCGCCTGCATCGGCAGGTTTTCCAGGCAATTGGCGTGGGCGCGCACCAGGCGCTGGCCGAGTGCACCGGGCGTGTTGCTGCCATCGGGGGCGAAGGCGTTGACCTTCATCCGCCCGCCGAGCACCAGCAGGCCGCGCTGATTTACCAGTAAAAAGACCAGCAGAAGGCTCCAGGCGACCAGGCCGAGCAACGCTATGGCAGTGGGGGATTGCGACATGGGAAAGGCTCCTCGAATTGTTGTTGTGGGATGACGCGCGGCGAATATAGAGCAAAAGCTCTAAATCTGCGAAGCCAACCAACAATGGGGAGGAATACCGGGAGGGCAGTCTCAGCGGCGGGCGGCCTGGACCACCTCGATGGGGTCGGCGTGCACCAGCACCTCGGCCCGTGGGTAGGCCGCGATGATCGCCTGTTCCACCCGCTCGCACAGCGCATGGGCCTGGGACAGCGGCAGCTCGCCCGGCAGCTCCAGGTGCAGTTGCACATACCAGTGGCTGCCGGAAATGCGCGTGCGCAGGTCGTGGGCGCCCAGCACGCCGGGCACCGCGCAGGCAAGCTGGTGCATGCGCTCGCCCACTTCTGCGGAGACTTCCTCGTCCATCAGCACTGCCACCGATTCCCGGGCGATGCTGATGGCGCTCCAGAGGATGTAGGCGGCAATGCCCAGGCCGAAGAGGCCGTCCACCCGGTCCCAGCCCTGGCTGGCCAGCGCCAGGGCGATGAGGATGCTGGTGTTGAGCAGCAGGTCCGAGCGGTAGTGCAGGGAATCGGCCCGCACCGCGGTGGAGTGGGTGACCTGCACCACATGGCGCTGGAAGGCCAGCAGGGCGAGGGTCAGCACCAGGGACAGCACCATCACCGCCATGCCCAGGCCCTGGCTGCCCAAGGGCTCCGGCTGGCGCAGGTGCTCGACCGCCTGCACGCCCACCAGCACGGCGCTGGCGGCGATGAACATGGCCTGGGCCAGCCCGGCGAGGGATTCCGCCTTGCCGTGGCCGAAGCGGTGGTCATCGTCCGCCGGCTTCAGGGCGAAACGCACGGCCAGCAGGTTGAGCAGGGAGGCGGCGCTGTCCAGCAGCGAGTCGGTCAGGCCCGCCAGCAGGCTGACCGAGCCGCTCAGCCACCAGGCGACTGCCTTGGCCAGCACCAGGGTCAGGGCGACACTCAGCGAGGCGCTGGTGGCCAGGCGTAACAGGCGTGCGTGCTGCGCTGAAGTGCTCATGAACGGCTGGGCTGGTAGTAGATGAAATCCAGCGGCGGGCTTTCCAGGCCCATCGCCGTCATCGCCGCGGTCACCTGGCCCCGGTGGTGGGTGCCGTGGTTCACCAGGTGGGTGATGATTTCCGCATGGGGGCGGCGGAAGGGCTCGCCCTTCATGTTCTGGTACTCCAGCGGGGCGGTCAGGGCAGCGTCGTCCTGCCCGGCCAGCCAGGCGCGCCACAGGCCGATGCCTTCGGCCAGCACTGCGGCCAGGGCAGCGCGGTCCGGCGCGGCCTCTGCGTCCAGCCGCTCGAAGGGGCGGGGCAGGTGCAGCAGGCGGGAGAACCAGATGCGGTCCACCACGGCCAGGTGGTTCAGGGTGCCGTGGATGGAGCCGAAGAACAGGCCGCGATCGGCCCGGTAGCGGGTTTCGTCGAGGGGCGCGAGGCTCGCCAGCAATTGCCGGTAGGCCCAGCCGTGGTAGGCCAGGAGTCTGTCGAAATGGCCGGCGAGCGCACGCATCAGGCGGCCGGTTTCAGGCCATAGGCGGCCAGTTGCTCGAGGCTGCCGCTGTGCTGGATCAGGCGCGGGTCGTCCAGCGGCAGGTTGCGGCCGGTTTCACGCTCGATGATCGCCTTGAGGCGGGCGTTGTCGATCTTGCCGTCGGTGCCGATGGCGTCTTTCAGCAGCGCCGGGTCGACCTGGGCGGTCTCGTTGTCCGGCAGGTAGATGGCACCGGTGGCGAAGTCGACGCCGAAGGCGATCAGGCCGGGGATCACATAGAAGAGGATGCCGACGGCGTTGAGGGCGGCGACCACGGGGTCGATCTTGCCTTCGATCTGGCCACGGCGGTCAGGGAAGAACAGCGTGCCGCAAGCGGTCAGCTGGGTCAGCAGGGCGGCGGCGACGGCGCCACCGATCAAACGGGAAGACATGCGCATATGCGGCTCCAGGCGAGAAAATGGCGTCACTATACCAAGGCGTTCATTGCAAAACGCACGGCAGTGTTGAGACCACACGAAAGGGCTGGCAGTTCGCCGCTATAATCGCCACCCCGCGTTGGAGCCCCCATGAATCCGCTACCCATCGATGCCGTCCTGCCCGCCCTGCGCGAGGCCCTTGCGCAGCGCCATGAAGCGGTGCTCGAAGCGCCCCCCGGCGCCGGCAAGACCACCCGCGTGCCCCTGGCGCTGCTGGGCGAACCCTGGCTCGCCGGGCAGTCCATCCTCATGCTCGAACCCCGCCGCCTGGCTGCCCGGGCCGCCGCCGAGCGCCTGGCCGACGAGCTGGGCGAGAAGGTCGGCGAGACCGTGGGCTACCGCATCCGCCTGGAGTCGAAGGTCGGCCCGCGCACGCGCATCGAAGTGGTCACCGAAGGCATCCTCGCCCGCCGCCTGCAGGACGACCCGGCGCTGGAAGGCGTCGGCCTGGTGATCTTCGACGAATTCCATGAGCGCAGCCTCGACGCCGACCTGGCCCTGGCGCTGACCCTCAACGGCCGCGCGCTGCTGCGTGACGAGCCGCCGCTGAAGGTGCTGCTGATGTCCGCCACCCTGGAGGGCGAGCGCCTTTCCAGCCTGCTGGACGCGGCGCCCGTGGTGCGCAGCGAGGGGCGCATGTTCCCTGTGGATATCTACTGGGGGCGGCCCTTCCAGGCTGGCGAATACATCGAGCCGCGGGTGCTGCAGACGGTGCTCCTGGCCCTGGCCGACCAGCCGGGTAGCATCCTCGTGTTCCTCCCCGGCCAGGCCGAGATCCGCCGCGTCGCCGAGCAGCTCGGCGAACAGCTGCAGGGGCGCAGCGACGTCCTGCTCTGCCCGCTGCACGGCGAGCTCGACCTGGCCGCCCAGCGCGCCGCCATCGAGCCCGCGCCGGCCGGCACGCGCAAGGTGGTGCTGGCCACCAATATTGCCGAAACCAGCCTGACCATCGACGGCGTGCGCGTGGTGGTGGACGCCGGCCTGGAGCGGGTGCCCTGTTTCGACCCGGCCAGCGGCATGACCCGCCTCGACACCCAGCGCATCTCCCGCGCCTCCGCCATCCAGCGTGCCGGCCGCGCCGGGCGCCTGGAGCCGGGCGCCTGCTACCGCCTCTGGTCCGAGGCCCAGCACCAGCAGCTGGCTGCCCACGGCAGTGCTGAAATCCTCCAGGCCGACCTCGCCGGCCTGGCCCTGCAACTGGCGCGCTGGGGCGTGGAGCCCGGCGAACTGGCCTGGCTCGACCCGCCGCCCGCCGCCGCCCACGGCCAGGCCCGTGACCTGCTGCGCCGCCTGGGCGCCCTGGCCCCGCGCGAAAGCGGCGGCCTGACGCTCACCACTCACGGCCAGGCCATGGCCGAGCTGCCGGCGCACCCGCGCATCGCCCACCTGTTGCTGCGCGGGCAGGCGCTGGGGCTCGGCAGCCTGGCTTGCGACCTCGCTGCGCTGCTCGGCGAGCGCGACATCCTCCGGGGTGGCGGCGCCGACCTGCACAGCCGCATCGCCGTGCTCGCCGGCGAGGCGGGTGCCGCCCGTGGCGCCAAGGGCGGCGTGCAGCGTGCCCGCCAGCTGGCGCGGCAGTTCCGCTCCTACCTGCGTGGCGCCGCCAGCGAAGCCGTGGCCGACCCGGACCACCCGCGCTGGCTCGGCTGCCTGCTGGCCTTCGCCTACCCCGACCGCATCGCCCAGCAACGCCGCCCCGGGGGCGCCGAATACCGCCTGGCCAACGGCCGTGCCGCGCTGTTCGCCGAACCCGATGCGCTGATGAAGGAGCCCTGGCTGGTGATCGCCGACCTCGGCAGCCGCCAGGGCCAGCGCGAGGAGCGCATCTACCTCGCCACCGACCTCGACCCGACGCTGTTCGAAGGCCCCCTCGCCGAACAGGTCAGCGCCCAGGAGCTGTTGGACTGGGACGAGCGCGAAGGTGTGCTGCGGGCCGAACGCCAGCGGCGCATCGGCGAGCTGGTGCTGGACCGCGAACCCCTGGCCAGCCTGGACGAAGCCGCGCGCACCCGCGCCCTGGTGGGGCTGGTGCGGCGCAAGGGCCTGGAGCTGTTGAACTGGACGCCGGACCTGCGCCAGTGGCAGGCCCGCGTGGCGCTGCTGCGGCGCCTCGACCTGGCCCGACAGGGCAGCAGCGATTGGCCGGACCTCTCCGATGCCGCGCTGCTCGATTCCCTGGAGGACTGGCTCGCGCCCTGGCTGGGCAAGGTCAGCCGTCTCAGCCATTTCTCCGCCCTGGAGCTGCCGGGCATCCTCGCCGGCCTGCTGCCCTGGCCGCTGCCCCAGCGCCTCGACGAGCTGGCGCCGCGCGCGATCACCGTGCCGTCGGGCTCGGCCATCCGCCTCGACTACAGCGAAGACACGCCCGTGCTGGCGGTGCGCCTGCAGGAGCTGTTCGGCCTGGCCGACACGCCGCGCATCGCCGAGGGCCGCCAGGTGGTCAAGCTGCACCTGCTGTCCCCCGCGCGCCGGCCCGTGCAGGTCACCCAGGACCTGGCCAGCTTCTGGGCCAACACCTATATCGAGGTGAAGAAGGACCTCAAGGGCCGCTACCCAAAGCACTACTGGCCGGACGACCCGCTGATCGCCGAGCCCACCGCCCGGGCCAAGCCGCGCAAGTGAGGGGGCGGCTTACCAGCTGAGGAGGAACATCGCCTTGGCCAGGAAGATCACCCCCAGCATGTGCACCAGCACGCTGATGTGGATGCGCCGCGAACGCTGCGGCGTCATCTGCCCACGGCGCATCAGCACCACCACCAGCAGGAAGTGCCCGAGGATGCTCAGCGCCAGGATGATCTTCAGCGTCAGCAAGGTGCCGAAGCTGCTGGACAGCGGTGCATGCAGCGCCGCGCGATAGTGCATGGCCAGCCCCAGCCCGGCACCGAACAGTGCCAGCACCACCCAGTGCATCACCTTGCGTGCGCGTTGCCCCAGGGCCTTGGAGAAGCGCTCGCGGGGTTCCTGCTCCAGCACCGGGGTGGCACGGCTGAGAATCATCACCTCGAAGAACACCCCGCCGATGAAAAAGGCAGCGGCGGTCAGGTGGATGAACTTGAGCAGCAGGTAATGCATGGCGGGCTCCCGAACGGCGGATGGCGGCGGGCACTAAGCCCGTTGCCGATCATGCCGCGTACCGCCAAGCGCGCCCTGACCTGGGTCAGCTGTGGGTGAGGCGGCGAGGCGTCCATCGGTGCAGCGTGCGCCCGGTTTCAATGCACCGGCGGCAGCAGAAAGCGTGCGATCAGGGGCAGGTGGTCGGAGATGCGCAGGGTATCGAGCTGGCGCACGCGTGCGTCGATGCGGGTCAGGCGGGGGCTGTGGAACACATAGTCGACGGTGCGGTCCGGCCCCGTCACGCGCGGGTCGTTGGGGAACTGGGTGAACCAGCGTTGGCGCTCGGCGCCGTCGGTTTCCTCGGCGGCGGGCACCCTCGGGTAGGCCTTCAGCGCGTCCAGCTCGCTGTCCGGGGCGAAGCGGCTGCGCTGCACGGCGTCCAGGCGTAGGTACTGGCCGGGCGGCAACTGGTTGAAGTCGCCACCCAGCACCCAGGGCGTGCGGTCGCGTTCCAGTTCGTCGAGCAGGCTGCGGGTCATCGCCAACTGGCGTTGTGCGGTGTCCTGGCCTGGCACCCAGGGATCCAGGTGGGTGTTGATCGCCGCTAGGCGCCCGCCCTCGCGCACCGGCAGGTAGCTCACCAGCAGCGCCGGCTTGCGTTCGAAGGGGCGCTGCAGCAGGTCGCCTTCGGCGAGGGGCAATTGCAGGCGTTCGGCGCTGTCCATGCGCAGGCGGCTGAGGGTCGCCAGCTTCATGCCGACGCTGCCGAGGATGTGTGGCTGCGGCACGAAGGCGGCCTTCCGGTAGAAGGCCTGGGTGCTGCAGGGATAGACGTCGGCGAGGCGCTCGCGCAGCAGGGCCAGCTGGTCCTGGTAGTCGGTGGCGCGGGCGCCTTCGTCCAGCTCCTGGAGGAACACCAGGTCCGGTTGTTCGTCGCGCAGCACGCGCACCACCTCGTCCAGGCTGTAGGCCACGTCGGCGGCGGTCGGGCGTTCGTCCGGGCCTTCGCGGTCAGGCAGGTCGTAGTAGAAGACGTAGCGCTTGCCGGCCAGGTACTGCAGGTTCCAGGTCATCACCTTCAAGGCCTGGCCGGGCTGCAGCAGCGGCGCCTCGGTCACGCAGCTCACCCGTTCCTCCTCACGCGCGGCGGGGTGCCAGGTCAGGCTGTAGACCAGCGCAGCCAGGGCGACGGCGAGGATCAGCAGGCAAAGCAGGAGGCGGCGCAGTAAGGGGGCATCGGCTGGGAGCTGGGCTTGGCTGGAACCGGGAATTGCCGAGCATACCCGAGCAGGCGGCCTGGCCAAAACCCAGGGCCGAGCGAAGCGGTCAGGGCGCGTGAGCGACGCTATTCTTGTCTTGTCGCGATGGATCGCAGAGCAGTCCGGTAAAGCCGGTTTGCGCATTCCTCGGGTTGCCCTACCATTCCCGGCCCCGTAGGCAAGGGTCTTGCAGGATCAACCCGACAGTCCCGACTTCCAGGAGCAGGCATGCATCGCCAGATAGTGGTCAGTCCCGCCGAGCCGCCGGCCCTTCGCCGGGGTGGCCCGTGGCTGTTCGTGGTGCTGGGGTGGTTGCTCGGCGCCACGGCGGCGCTGGCCGAGGAGCGCGCGCCGTTGCGGGTGATGACCGATTATTGGCCGCCCTTCCGCATGGAAGGCGAGCGCGGTGCCCTGCATGGCCTGGACATCGACCTGCTGGCCGAACTGGAGCGTCGCACCGGGCTGCGTTTCGACGTGCAGCGCGCGCCTTGGGCCCGTGGCCTGGCCGCCTTGCAGAGCGGCTCGGCGGACCTGATGACGGGCCTGGCGCGCACCCCCGAGCGGGAGCGCTACATCGACTACCTGCCCATCCCCTATTACGCCTGCGCGCCGCGCCTGTATGGCACGCCGGAGCTGGCGGCGAGCATCACCCGCTACGAACAGCTGCGTGGCCCCACCATCGGCTACGTGCTGGAGTCGGTGTATTTCCAGCCCTTCGATTCCGATGCCGGCCTGCACAAATCCGGGGTCAACAACGAGCAGCAATTGCTGGAGATGCTCATGCGCGGGCGCCTGCAACTGGTGATCGGCACCGACTGCCAGGTGGACTACGAGCTGCGCGACCCGCGCCTGGCCGGGCGCATCGTCAAGACCGGCTACCAGCCGCAGACCCGCACCGAGCTGTTCATCGGCTTCACCCAGCAGCACCCGCTCACCGAGGAAAAGAAGCGGATCGCCACCGCCCTGCAGCAGATGCTCGACGAGGGTTGGGTGGCCGAGGCCGCCAAGCGCTACCAGCCCGCCACTCAGTGAGCGTGGGGTTCGACCACCAGTTCGTAGTCCAGGCTGGTGTCCCAGAACGCCGCCTCGATCTTGTGCCCGTCCGGGTCCCGCACGAAGCAGCCGAAGTAGGGCGCGCCATATTCCGCGCGGGGCCCCGGTTCGCCATCGGAACTGCCGCCGCCAGCCAGGGCCGCCTGGTAGAAGGCCTGCACCGCGTCCTTGTCCGCTGCGAAGAAACCGATGTGGGTGCCGTTGCCGGTACTGGCGGGCTTGCCGTCGATGGGCTTCTGCACCCAGAACTCCGGGTACTCGCGGCCATAGGCCACGGCGGCGGGGTGCTCCAGTACGCGGCGGCAGCCGAGGGTCGGCAGCACCTTGTCGTAGAAGGCGAGGGCGCGGTCGAAGTCGTTGGTGCCGAGCGAGATATGGGAAAGGATGCTGGGGTTTTCGGCCATGGAATGAATCTCCCTGTGCGATGGCCCCGACAAGACTAGCCGGCTTTCAGTGTTCCGCTGCCGGCTCCCCCAGCAGGCTGAACAGGCGGAAGATCAGCACGCTGGTGAACAGTTGCAGGAAGCCATCCAGGCAGTCGACGAAGATGCTGGCGATGGTGTCCGGGCGTTCGCCCAGCTCGCCATAGGCCCACCACTCGAAGAGCCACACCGGCCCCATCGCCAGGAGGATGCAGCAGAGGATGGTGAGGAAGTGCCCGTCGCTCATGCGGAAGCTCTGCTTCATGGCGTCCATCGGCGACATGCCGTCCAGCACCAGCAGGTACTCGGCGAACGCCAGCCGGCTCATGACCCACAGCCCCGGCAGGATCAGCAGCGAGGCGCCGAGCATGATCAGCAGCGTGCTGAAGGCCGCCAGCACCGCGAAGGACGGCCAGCGCAGCAGCGCCAGGCCCCATATCTGTTTCTTCTTCAGGCTCACCCGGCTGCTGCGGCTGTCGAGGAAAACGATCAGCGCGCCGGTGTAGAGGGGGTAGAACACCAGGCGGATGAGCAGGTCGGAAGCCGCCGAAGGCGTCTCGCCCAGCCAGGCGGAAGCCAGTTGCAGGGCCAGTGCCTCCAGCAAGATCACCGGCAGGCAGAGCGAGGCGATCATGCCGAAGTGACGGCTGAAGAAATACCAGGAGTCGCGCAGCAGCAGCAGGGGGTTCATCGACGGCGCCATAGGAATGCAGGGCAATGAGGCAACTCTAGTCGATGCCTCGCACCATCTCCAAGGCGCCGCACGCGCTAGAGGGCGGCCTGCGTCGATCCGCCTCGCCACCTGAGGCGCGCCAGCCAGAGCGCCGCCCCCAGCAGGCTGAGCTCCAGCAGGAACGACCAATGCAGGATGAAGTTCAGCCACCAGGGCTGGTAGCGCGGCGTCACGGTGGCCAGGGAGAAGGCCTGGTCGACCCAGGGCGCCAGCCACCAGATATCGCCCACCACGCTGTCCAGCAGCAGGTGCACGCAACCGTTGAGCGTGAACAGCACGAGCAGCGTCGGCACCCACGTTTGCTGCGCCAGCCGCTGCCAGGCGAGGGCCAGCGCCAGGGCGCCGAACCACACCACAGGCCAGTGGCTCCAGTAGCTGTGGTGGTGATGCTGGCGGCCATCCACCAGGTGGAAATAGAGCATGTCCAGGTCCGGGGCGAAGGCCCCGAGCAGCGCCACCGCCAGCCACAGGCGCGGGCTGCAGGCGGCGGGGCGGAAGCGACGTTCCAGCAGGGCGCCGATCAGGTAGCCCGTGGGCAGGTGGGCGACGATCACGAAACCAGTCCGGCCAGCAGGGCCTCGCTGTTCAGCACCTCGGCGTACTCGCCGGCGAGGTTGGCCATGGCCATGTCGTGCACTTCCTCGGCGCTGCGCGGTCGGCCGGCCCAGTCGGCCTTGGCGAAGGTGTAGCAGGCGTCGGCCACCACAGTGGTAGCGAAGCCCAGGTTGCTGGCGCTGCGCGCGGTGGCCTCCACCGAGTTCTCGCTGGCGACCCCGGTGATCACCACGCGGCGGATGCCGCGCACATGCAGCCAGCGTTCCAGGGCGCTGTGGGTAAAGGCATCGGTGACGTTCTTCTCCAGCACCTGTTCGCCGGGTGCCGGCGCCAGCGCCGGCTGGAACAGCGCGCCGTCCTGCCCCGGGGCGAACACCGAGCCCGGCTCGCGGGACATGTGGCGCACGTGCACCAGCGGCCAGCCGTGCTCGCGCCAGTGGGCGAGCAGGGCGGCGATGTGGGCTTCGGCCTGGGGGTTGTTGCGTGGCGTGGTGACGCGGGCGATGCCCTGCTGCATATCGATGATGATCAGGGCGGGCGGCGCGTGGAGAGGGTCGTTCAGCGGCATATCGGGTGTCCTTTCCTCGGTGCTGGCATACTGTGCGCCGACTCTAGCAGACCGTTGAAAAAACTGACTGCGCTGCCTCGTTTACGTTTTTTTCGCTGCTTTAAACCCACGCCCGCCACCCGAGGAAAACCGGTGAAGAAGATCGCAGTGTTCGCCGATGTCCAGAACCTCTACTACACGGTGCGCCAGGCCTATGGTTGTCACTTCAACTACACCACGCTGTGGAAGGACATCGCCGCCCGTGGCGAGATCGTCGAAGCCTATGCCTACGCCATCGACCGGGGCGACGCCCGCCAGCAGCAGTTCCAGCAGATCCTGCGCAACCTCGGCTTCACCGTGAAGCTCAAGCCCTTCATCCAGCGTGCCGACGGCTCGGCCAAGGGCGACTGGGACGTGGGCATCACCATCGATATCCTCGACGCCGCCGCGCGGGTGGACGAGATCGTCCTGGCCTCCGGCGATGGCGACTTCGACCTGCTGCTGGACCGCGTTCGCGACCATGGTGTCGAAGCCGTCGCCTATGGCGTGCCCGGCCTCACCGCTCAATCGCTGGTGCGTGCCGCCAGCCGTTACGTACCCATCGAGGGCGGCCTGCTGCTCAAGTGACAGCGCGCCGCCCCCGCGAAACACTGGAAACCCCGTGGACCCCATAGCCGTCATCGACTTCGAAACCACCGGCGTCACGCCGGGGGACAACTGCCGCGCCACCGAGATAGGCGTGGTCATCCTCGACCAGGGCCGCATCGTCGACCGCTACCAGAGCCTGATGAACGCCGGCGTCTGGGTGCCGCCCTTCATCGAGAGCCTCACCGGCATCAGCAACGCCATGGTCCGTGCCGCACCGCCGGCGGCCCAGGTGATGGGCGAGGTGGCGGATTTCGTCGGCGACATCCCGCTGCTGGCGCACAACGCCTCCTTCGACCAGAAGTTCTGGGACGCCGAGCTGGCGCGCCTCGGCCGCCGTCGCCGACAGGCCTTCGCCTGCTCCCTGCTGCTGTCGCGTCGCCTGCTGCCGGAGGCGCCCAACCACAAGCTCGGCACCCTCAACAGCTGGGCGCGCCTGCCCCACACCGGCCAGGCCCACCGGGCGCTGGCCGATGCCGAGATGGCGGCCAACCTCACCCTCTTCATCGCCGAGCGCCTGCGCGACCGCCACGGCGTGCAACGGATCTCCCACGAGCTGTTCTGCAGCCTGCAGAAAGTCCCCGCCGCCAAGATCCTCGATGTGCTGAAGCGGTTGTAGGTGCGCTCGGATTCCCGCACAGCGAGGTGCTTTGCGTAGGGTGGATGGCGCTCTTTTCATCCACCAGGCGATGTCGAGTCCCACACCGCCTGGTGCGAATTCATTCGCGATGGAGTGCCCGGCCACCCTTAGCTCAGTACCGGCGGCGGGTCTTTCGCGGCTGAAGCCGCTCCCACAGGATTGCCCGCAGCGAGGCCGAATATCGCTGCGTTGGGCCTCGCTGCGCTCGGCACCAACCTACGAAGCGTATCCCCGTGGGAGCGAATTCATTCGCGATGGGCTACCCGCCACTCACACCTTGCGCAACGCCTCCACCTTGCCGGTGTGCACCTGCAGTTCCGCCGGGATGCGGCGTTCGAAGGGGGTGGAGAGGATCAGCGAGGTCTTGCTGGCGCCGTACTGGCTGAGGCGGTCGATCAGGTCCTGCAGCTCCGGCATGGTGGCCACGGCGGCTTTCATCAATACGCAGGCGTCGCCGGTGATGCGGTGGCAGAGGGAAATCTGCGGGATCTTCTCCAGGGCCTCCAGGGCGCGCTTGGAGTCGTGGTCGGCGAG
Organism: Pseudomonas solani; assembly: GCF_026072635.1. Taxonomy (NCBI): domain Bacteria; kingdom Pseudomonadati; phylum Pseudomonadota; class Gammaproteobacteria; order Pseudomonadales; family Pseudomonadaceae; genus Pseudomonas; species Pseudomonas solani. The sequence continues at coordinate 3,267,985 of NZ_AP023081.1, forward strand.
GCGCAATTCGATCACGCACTCGATGGGCAGGCCGATCTTCGCCGGGTCCACGGCGGCGTGGTAGCCGGTGATCACCCCGCTGGCCTCCAGCTTGGCCACGCGGTCGGCCACGGCCGGGGGCGAGAGGTTGACCCGGCGCGCCAGGTCGGCGAACGAGGCGCGTCCGTTCTCCATCAGCGCCGAGAGCAGCAGGCGATCATACTTGTCCATCGTTGGTCTCCACGCGCTGTTTTTAGGAAAAAAGGCAAACAGCGTTTATTGGCGTTGATTCGAAAGTTAAGGGGCCATTGAAGCAGGTTTCGTCGCTTATTTTCCCCATATGGCCTTGCATAGAATAAACACCCTGCCAACCGGATCGTCGAGCCTCCCATGCCTGCGCAACGTTTTCCCCTCCTGCTGATCGGCGCCTTCATCGCCCTCTACATCATCTGGGGGTCCACCTACCTGGCGATCCGCATCGGCGTCGAATCCTGGCCGCCGCTGCTCATGGCCGGCGTGCGTTTCGTCATCGCCGGCAGCCTGATGTTCGCCTGGCTGCGCTGGCGCGGCGCGCCCATGCCCACACTGCGTGAATGGAAGGCCGGTGCGGTGATCGGCGTGCTGCTGCTCAGTTGCGGCAATGGCGGCGTCACCCTCGCCGAGCACCTGGGCGTGGCCTCCGGCGTCGCCGCCCTGGCGGTGGCCACGGTGCCGCTGTTCGCCCTGGTGTTCGGGCTTATCTGGGGCCAGCGCACCACGCGCCTGGAATGGGCCGGCATCGTCCTCGGGCTGATCGGCATCGCCCTGCTCAACCTCGGTTCCAACCTCCAGGCCAGCCCCCTGGGCGCCGCGCTGATCCTCTTCGCCGCCGCCAGCTGGTCCTTCGGCTCCATGTGGAGCAAGCACCTGCCGCTGCCCGCCGGCCCCATGGCCAGCGCGGTGGAAATGCTCGCCGGCGGCGCTGCGCTGCTGCTGGGCAGTGCGCTGAGCGGCGAACGCATGGAAACCCTGCCCACCCCCGCCGGCTGGGCGGCCCTGGCCTACCTGGTGGTGTTCGGCTCGATCATCGCCTTCAGCTCCTACCTCTACCTGCTGAAGAACGTGCGCCCGGCGGCGGCCACCAGCTACGCCTACGTCAACCCGGCGGTGGCGGTGCTGCTCGGCGTGCTCTTCGCCGGCGAACACATCGGCGGCGAGGAGGGCCTGGCGATGCTGGTGATCATCAGCGCCGTGGTGCTGATCGGCCTGCCGCAGTGGCGCAAGACCAAGGAGCCGGTGCTGCAGCAGGCGAGCTGACGGGAGGCCGGAATCCGGCCAAGGAACGCAGGTAGTTTTCCAACGGCCTGATAGAATTGCGCCTTTCCGTTCCCTGGCTGTTACCTCCATGACCTTCGCTTCCCTTGGCCTGATCGACCCTCTGCTGCGCGCGCTCGACACGCTCGGCTACCAGACCCCATCGCCGGTGCAGGCCGAGGCGATCCCCGCCGTGCTCAAGGGCCGCGACCTGATGGCCGCGGCGCAGACCGGCACCGGCAAGACCGCCGGTTTCGCCCTGCCGCTGCTGCAGCGCCTGACCCTGGAAGGCCCGCAGGTGGCCGCCAACTCGGTGCGCGCCCTGGTGCTGGTGCCCACCCGCGAGCTGGCCGAGCAGGTTCACGAGAGCTTCCGCGTCTACGGGCAGAACCTGCCGCTGCGCACCTATGCGGTGTACGGCGGGGTCAGCATCAACCCGCAGATGATGAAGCTGCGCAAGGGCATCGACGTGCTGGTGGCCACCCCCGGCCGCCTGCTCGACCTGTACCGGCAGAACGCGGTCAAGTTCAACCAGGTGCAGACGCTGGTGCTGGACGAGGCCGACCGCATGCTCGACCTCGGCTTCTCCCGCGAGCTGGACGATGTCTTCTCCGCGCTGCCGCGCCGTCGCCAGACCCTGCTGTTCTCCGCCACCTTCTCCGACGCCATCCGCCAGATGGCCCGCGAGCTGCTGCGCGACCCGCTGTCCATCGAGGTCAGCCCGCGCAACGCCGCCGCCCGCAGCGTCAAGCAGTGGGTGACCACCGTGGACAAGAAGCGCAAGTCCGAGCTGTTCCTGCACCTGCTGCAGGAGCGCCGCTGGGGCCAGGTGCTGGTCTTCGTCAAAACCCGCAAGGGCGTCGATGAACTGGTGGACGAGCTGCAACGCACCGGCGTGTCCGCCGACGCCATCCATGGCGACAAGCCGCAGCCCTCGCGCCTGCTTGCCCTGGAGCGCTTCAAGGCTGGCGAGGTGCAGATCCTCGTCGCCACCGATGTCGCCGCCCGTGGCCTGGACATCGACGACCTGCCCCTGGTGGTCAACTTCGACCTGCCCATCGTCGCCGAGGACTACGTGCACCGCATCGGCCGCACGGGCCGTGCCGGCGCCACGGGGGAGGCCATCTCCCTGGTCTGCGCCGATGAGGTCCAGCTGCTCTCGGCCATCGAAGTGCTGATCAAGCAGACCCTGCAGCGCCGCGACGAGCCCGGCTTCGTCCCCGATCACCGGGTGCCGCAGACCGACGCCACCGGCGCCATCCTGAAAAAGCCCAAGAAGCCGAAGAAACCCAAGGAGTCCCAGGGCAAGCCGGGCAGCGCGCGCCTGGGCAACTGGATCGACAGCGAGGCACCGAAGGCCAAGGCCGTGCGCAAGGGCCCGGGGTTCGGCAAGGCGAAAAAGGGCTGACTGCTACCGCCCGGTGTAGCGTCGGGTGACGCAACGCGGGGCGCGGCGAACCATCGAGGTGCACTGCGCAGGCCGTTGAGCGAGGCGGCGCGCAGCCTGGCGCGGGATTGGCCAGAGTTCGGGATATTGGCGCAAATCGTGCATTTCTGTGCGAAATGATGAACGCCTAGAGCGTTCGAAGCGCCGTCCCACGTCAGACGATTCCATGATGCGCCCCAAGGAACTCAAGCACTGGACCACCGGTGTCGCCTACCTGCTGTCACAGCCCGCCGGCCGTGCGCGCCTGCTCGGCCTCGCCCAGTGGCTGCAGCAGATCTGCCACGTCGACCACTTCGTGCTCTTCGTCTACGAAGGCAACCACCGGCCGCTGGCGCTGTTCGACACCTTCCCGGCGGACAAGCGCCACGTCTACGTCGAGGACTACCAGGTCGGCCCCTACCTGCTCGACCCCTTCTACCTCGCCTGCACCCGCAACCAGGCCCCCGGCCTGTGGCGCCTGCGCCAGTTCGCCCCGGACCACTTCTACCTGGGCGAGTACTACGTCACCTACTACCAGCAGACCGGCCTCACCGAGGAGATCGCCTTCTTCATCGACCTGGCCGACGGCGCCAAGGCGGTGCTCTCGCTGATGCGCAGCGCCTGCAGCCCGGCCTACAGCCGCGACGAGATGCAACTGCTCGACTGCGCCCAGGCGGTGGTCGAGCAGGTGGTGGGGGAGGCCTGGGAACAGCGCCGCGCCCACCAGCCGCGCCCGGCCCAGGACCTGGACTACAAGATCCGCGAAACCTTCGAGCAGTTCGGCGCCCACCTGCTCACCGCCCGCGAACAGGAAGTGGTGCAGATGCTCCTGCGCGGGCACTCCAGCGCCTCGGTGGCGGAGCACCTGGCCATCAGCCCCGGCACGGTGAAGATCCACCGCAAGAACATCTACGCCAAGCTCGGTATCGGCAGCCAATCGGAGTTGCTCGGGCTTTTGGTGCGCGACCTCGCCGGCCAGCGCGAGGCGGTCAGCGAAGCAGTATTGCGTGCGGCGATCTGAGGCATTTCGCTTATCGCCAAGTGGAATTTAGCGGCGCTGATCAATAACCATCCATCATGCTGGAAGCCGCGCGGCGCTTGGCCCCGGGCCGCCTGTCCACGAGTTATCCACAATCCGTTCCACAGATAATGTGAGCAGAAAACCACACCCCCTGCGGCATTTCGGCCTGTGCGGCAAGCCTTTTTATGCAGAAAAAAAGCTTGCCTTCGCGGGGCCTGGGTGGCAGGCGCTTTTCGTCGCCGCTGCGACCTGAAATCGCAGTTTTGCACCGCTGTTCATTTTTTGTACATATTCGCAAGGTGCCCGTATCCAGTGGGCTACAGAAGGTTATAGACGAGTTATCCACAGCTTCATCCACCGTTTCTGTGGGCACTCGTACCCTTGCCCGGCAGGGTTCGATCTGCTAGCCACCGGCGCACTCCGGGGTAGAGCGATTGATCGTTTTTTGAGCAGCTGGCGGTGGCCCCTGCCGGGAGTGGTGCACACGCGCCCATCCACCCTCTGTCCACAAAGTTATCCACAGCTTCTGTGCATAGCTGCGGCGACCGGCAGGGCGCTGGTTGCGGCCGGCCAGCCCTATCCCCGGAGGGATATATACAGCCCGAAACGGCGGTTGCTAGCGTGGCTCCACAAGCAGGAACACCTGGAAAAGGGGCTGGTCGTGAGCGATGCAGAGGCTGTCTTCGATATCGAATTCCGCAACGTGGAAAAGAGCTACGGCTCGGTGCGCGCGGTCAGCGGGCTGAGCTTCAAGGTCCGTCGCGGCGCCTTCCACTCCTTCCTCGGCAGCTCGGGCTGCGGCAAGACCACCACCCTGCGCATGATCGCCGGCTTCGAGCAGCCCAGCGCCGGTGAGGTCTGGCTCGGCGGCCGGCCCGTAGCGGGCATCCCGGCGCACCAGCGGCCGGTGAACATGGTGTTCCAGAGCTACGCGCTGTTCCCCCACCTCACGGTGGCGGAGAACATCGCCTACGGCCTGCGCTACCTCAACCCGCGGCCGGATCGCGACGAACAGCGCCGCCGCGCCGACGAAGCCCTGGAGATGGTGCGCCTCACGGGCTTCGGCCAGCGCAAGCCCCACGAACTCTCCGGCGGCCAGCAGCAGCGCGTGGCCCTGGCCCGCGCCCTGGTCAACAAGCCCACGGTACTGCTGCTGGACGAACCCCTGGCGGCGCTGGACCGCAAGCTGCGCAAGGAGATGCAATCCGAACTGCTGCGCCTGCAGCGCGAGGTCGGCATCACCTTCGTGCTGGTCACCCATGACCAGGAAGAGGCGCTGTCCATGAGCGACAGCATCAGCGTCATGCAGGACGGCGGCATCATCCAGACCGCCACCCCCGAGCAGCTCTACGAAACCCCCGCCAGCCGCTACGTGGCGGACTTCATCGGCGAATCCAACCTGTTCACCGGCACCGTGCGCCAGGTGGACGGCGACCGTGTGCTGCTGGACATGCCCCAGGGCCTGCAACTGGCCAGCCCGGCCACCCCCACCGGCCCGCGCCTGGCCGCCAGCGACCCCGGCTGCATCGCCGTGCGCCCGGAGCAGATCGCCATCGGCAATGCCGCCGACGCCCTGGCCCGGGAGATCAGCCTGGCCGGCGAAGTGGTGGACCGCATCTACCTGGGCAACCTCACCGAATACCGCGTGCGCACCGAGCCCTTCGGCATCGTCTGCGTGCGTGTGCCGGGCCACACGGGGCGCGACAAGGCGGCCTTCGAGCATGGCGCGCCGGTGCGCATCGGCTGGGACCAGGCCGCCGGCCTGGCCATGGCGCTCTAGGTTTCAACCCCCCCTGCAAGGCATCGCGGGGGCTTCTGCAGTGAATAAAAACCACAGACGAACTGGCGGGGTATCAGGCAATGGACCGTAAAGACTTCATCAAACAGATGCGCAGCTGGCAGAACGGCTCCATCACCCGACGCGAATTCCTCGGCCGCACCGGCCTCGGGCTGGCCGCCGCGGTGGTCGCCACCCACATGCCCGGGCTGCTCACCAGCAAGGCCTATGGCGCCGACAAGGCCATCGGCGACCGTGTGGTGCTGGCCACCTGGCCGAACTACCACAACGCCGAGAACTTCGCCGCCTTCGCCGAGAAGACCGGCGCCCACGTGCAGATGAACGTCTTCGGCTCCAACGAGGAGATGCTCGCCAAGCTCCAGGCCGGCGGCAGCGGCTGGGACCTCTTCGTGCCCACCAACTACACCATCAGCACCTACGTCGAGCTGGGCCTGATCGAGCCGCTGGACCTGGCGCGCCTGCCCAACTTCGATGCCGCCAGCTACGAGAAGCGCTTCATGGAGCAGGGCATCGTCGACGGCAAGCTCTACGCCGTGCCGAAGAACTGGGGCACCACCGGCCTCGTCTACGACAGCGACAAGATCAAATCCAAACCCAGCAGCTGGAAGGAGTTCTGGGAACTGGCCAAGGGCGACGCCTCCGGCCGGGTGATGGTCCACGACTACCAGCTCACCGCCATCGGCAATGCGCTGAAGTCCTTCGGCTACAGCTTCAACTCGCTGGACCCGAAGGAGCTGGCCGACGCCGAGAAGCTGCTGCTGGAGGTCAAGCCGCACCTGTTCGCCATCAACTCCGACTACCAGCCCTCGATGCGCAACGGTGATGCCTGGATGTCCATGTGCTGGACCGGCGACGGCTCGCAGCTGCACCGCGACCTGCCGAACATGCAGTTCACCCTGGGCAAGGAAGGCGGCGAGCTGTGGAGCGATTTCTTCGCCATCCCCAAGGGCGCCGAGCGCCCGGATGCCGCCTACGCGCTGATCAACTTCCTCCTCGACCCGCAGGTGAACAAGCTGGAAGTGGAGGCCCACGGCTACCCCAGCGGCGACAAGCGCGTGGATGCGCTGCTGCCCAAGGCGATGCTCGACGACCCGATCATGTACCCGGCCGCCGAACTACTCAGCGCCCTGGAATTCGGCGCCGCCGCCACCCTCACCAGCCCGGAGCGTGCCGAACTGATGGCGCGTTTCAAGGCTGCCTGACCGTCGCTGCCGTCGTAGGGGCGAGCTCCACCCGTGAATCGCGACGCCGCATTCGCGAGCAGAGCTCGCTCCCAGGTCGCCTCCATGAATCGTAGGGACTCTTCCATGAACGTCGCTCTCAGCGCTCCCGCAGCGGTCGATGCGGGCCAGGCCGCGCCGGTCGAAAGCCGCAGCCTCGGCCGCCGCGTCACGCTGCTCCTGCTGCTGCCTTCCACCCTGTGGTTCCTGCTGATGCTGCTGATGCCGCTGGTGATCATCCTGGTCTTCAGCCTAGGCGAGCGCAGCCCGGTGGGGGGCTACGCCGCCGCGCTGACCCTGGACAACTACCTCAACCTCGGCTCGCGGGCCAAGGCCTTCGCCAACACCCTGTTCCTCGCCCCGCTGGGCACCCTGGTGTGCCTGCTGGCGGCCTACCCGCTGGCCTACTTCCTCGCGGTGAAGGTGCAGCGCAACCGCTCGCTGCTGCTGACCCTGGTGATCGTGCCGTTCTGGACCAGCTTCCTGATCCGCACCTACGCCTGGATCTTCATCCTCGGCGGCAAGGGCATTCCCGCGCTGCTGGCCAGCGTCGGCCTGGAGGACGTGCGCCTGATCAACACCCCCACGGCGGTGCTGATCGGCATCGTCTACGGCTACCTGCCGCTGATGGTGTTCCCCATCTACGTCAGCCTGGAGAAGCTCGACAAGCGCCTGCTGGAGGCCTCTTCCGACCTCGGCGCCAGCGCCTTCGAAACCTTCCGCCGGGTCACCCTGCCGCTCTCCGCGCCGGGGGTGATCACCGGCGCCATGCTGGTGTTCATCCTGCTCATGGGCGAGTTCCTCATCCCCGCCATCCTCGGCGGCGGCAAGGTGTTCTTCGTCGGCAACGCCCTGGTCGACCTGTTCCTGCAATCGCGCAACTGGCCCTTCGGCAGCGCGGTGGCCATGACCCTGGTGGCGATGATGCTGGTGATCATCTTCCTCTACCTCAAGCTCGTGGCGCGCTACGGCAAGCGCTCCACCGACGGGATGCTCTGACATGTGGCTGCGCAGCTATTCCACCTCGCTGTACCTGTTCCTCTACGCGCCCATCGCGCTGATCATCCTGTTCAGCTTCAACGCCGGGCGCAGCGGGCTGTCCTTCGAATGCTGCTCGGTGCAGTGGTTCGGCCGCGCCTTCGGCAACCCCTTCATCATGGAGGCCCTGGGCAACAGCGCGCTGATCGCCCTGTGCTCGGCGCTGATCGCCACCCTGTTCGGCACCCTCGCGGTGTTCGGCCTGCAGCGGGTGGGGCGGCGCGTGCGGATGTTCTTCGACGCCCTGACCTACTGCGCGATCATCATCCCCGGCATCGTCATCGGCATCGCCACGCTGATCGCCTTCATCAGCCTGTTCGAGGTGCTCAACCCGCTGCTGGATGTGATCCTCGGCACCGGCCTGCCGCGCCTGCGCATGGGCTTCGTCACGGTGGTGGCCGCCCATTCGCTGTTCACCATGGCGCTGGTGATGGTCATCGTCCGCACCCGCGTCGAGTCCCTGGACAAGGCCCTGCTGGAAGCCTCCGCCGACCTCTACGCGCCGCCGCTGGAGACCTTCCGCCGCGTGGTGCTGCCGCAGATCGTCCCGGCGATCATGGCCGGCTTCCTCCTGGCGTTCACCTTCAGCTTCGACGATTTCATCATCGCCTTCTTCGTCGCCGGCTCGGAAACCACGCTGCCGATCTACATCTTCTCGTCCATTCGCCGGGGCATCACCCCGGAGATCAACGCCATCTCGACCGTGATCATCTGCGCCTCCCTGGCGTTGCTGTTCACCTCCCGCTACCTGCAGAACCGCCGTACCGGCGCCTGACGACCACCTGGAGAACACCATGCGTGACCAGCTGTATATCAACGGGCAATGGGTCCGCCCGGACCTGGGTGGCCATTTCGACGTGATCGACCCGAGCAGCGGCGACCTGATCCAGCGCGTGCCGGCGGCCACCGAGGAAGACATCGACCACGCCGTGCGCGCCGCGCGCCAGGCTTTCAATCGCGGCTGGGGGCAGACCACCGGCGCCGAGCGTGCCGGCTGGCTGGAGGCCCTGGCCAGCGAGCTGGAAGGCCGCCAGGACGCCCTCGCGGTGCTGGAGGTGCGCGACAACGGCAAGCCGCTGCCCGAGGCGCAATGGGACATCGCCGACGCCATCGGCTGCTTCCGCTACTACGCCGAGCTGGCGCGGGAACTGGACGGCCGCCAGGACGAGGCGCTGGAACTGCCGGATGCGCGCTTCAGTTGCCGCATCCGCCACGAGCCGGTGGGCGTGGCCGGGCAGATCATCCCCTGGAACTACCCGCTGCTGATGGCCGCCTGGAAGGTCGCCCCGGCCCTGGCCGCCGGCGCCACCTGCGTGCTCAAGCCCTCGGAGCTGACCCCGCTCACCGCCCTGGAGCTGGCCAGCGCGGCGGACCGCATCGGCCTGCCCTCGGGCGTGCTCAACGTGGTCACCGGCCTCGGCGGTGATGCCGGCGGGCCCCTCAGCCAGCACCCGGGCGTGGACAAGCTGGCCTTCACCGGCAGCGTGCCCACGGGGGCGAAAATCATGTCGGCGGCGGCGGCCGACATCAAGAACATCAGCCTGGAGCTGGGCGGCAAGTCGGCCTTCATCGTCTTCGACGACGCGGATATCGAAGCGGCGGTGGAGTGGATCATGTTCGGCATCTTCTGGAACCAGGGCCAGGTGTGCAGCGCCACCTCGCGGCTGCTGGTGCAGGAGGGCATCGCCCCGCGCCTGCTCGAACGCCTGGTCGCCGAGGCGCGACGCATCACCATCGGCCCGGGCTTGGAGCGCGGCGTGCTGCTGGGCCCGCTGGTCAGCGCCGGGCAGTACCAGAAGGTCATGGGGATGATCGAGCAGGGCACCCGCGAGGCGACCCTGATCAGCGGCGGCAAGCGCCCCGCGCACCTGTCCCACGGCTACTTCCTGGAGCCGACCATCTTCGACGAGCCGGCGGACAACGCCAGCATCTGGCGCGACGAAATCTTCGGCCCGGTGCTCTGCGTCAAGCGCTTCAAGACAGAAGCCGACGCCCTGCGCCTGGCCAACGACAGCCGCTTCGGCCTCGCCGCCGCGGTGATGAGCGCCGACCTCGACCGCGCCGCCCGGGTGGCCAACGGCCTGCGCGCCGGCATCGTCTGGGTCAACTGCTCGCAACCCACCTTCACCCAGGCGCCCTGGGGCGGCATGAAACACAGCGGCATCGGCCGCGAGCTCGGCCGCTGGGGGCTGGACAACTACCTGGAGGTCAAGCAGGTCACCGAGTACCGCAGCCAGGAACCCTGGGGGTGGTACCTCAAGTGACCTCCCGTAGGGTGGGCTTCAGCCCACCGAATGCCGATGCGCGAAGGTGTTGGGACAGCCCGTAGCATGGGTTGAGCGAAGCGAAACCCATGCTGTGGTTGTGGTGTGCATGGCTGGATCGCCCCATCGCGAATGAATTCGCTCTGTCTGCGTTAAGTGTTGCTAGAAGAATTGAGCCCAGCTGATTGCCGAGCTCTGGTGATGTTTCTGGTTTCGCCCCTCCGGGCGAGTCCCTTTTCTCAGTCGTCGGGATGCCGAACCACAGAAAAGGAACCAAAAGGGCTTGCCCCATCATCCGGCCCGACTGCGTCGGGTTCCCTCACTCCATCGCCGCTCTGGGGGCCGGCGCGATGGGCCATCCATGGCCTGGCGCGCCTCTCGCGGCATCCATGCCGCTCGTCCCCCGGCGCAACGACTGCGTTCGGCCTCCTGGAGGGGCGTTGGCGGCTGCTCCAACTTTCTTCGTCCAGCGCATCACCACGTGGTGCGCACAGGCTTTCGTAGGATGGTGTAGAGCGAAGCGAAACCCATGCGGTGGAGGCGGCACGAACCCTTGGGCGCCCGGAAAATACCGTGCTTGAGCGCCTGCATTAAAACCACAACAGCTAACGCAGACATAGCCAATGAACTCGCTCCTACAAAAGCAGCCGGCCCCCGCCGCACAAGCGTGACCGCTGCGTAGGGTGGAGGTCGTTCTTTACCTCCACCAGGCGGAGTCGGGCCCCGGCACGGCATCATGCCTGAGGCTTCGCATCGATGGGTTTCGCGGAGCTCTACCCATCCTACGACGACGCCCCACGCAGAGTCAGGATCGGCACCTCGTCACGCGGAAACTCCGAGCAGGTAGAGGAGAAACGGTGGGCTGAAGCGGAGCGCCGACCGGCCCACCCTACGCCCACCCTGTGTCTGTGCATGACCGGATCGGTTGATCGCGAATGAATTCCCACAGGGCGGCGGATGGGCTCGACCCATGCGGGTGGAGGTCGCTTTTTACCTCCACCAGGCGGAGTCGAGCCCCGGTACAGCGTCATGCCTGAGGCTCCACATCGATGGGTTTCGCGGAGCTCTACCCATCCTACGAGGCCTCCACGCAGGGTTCGCCGTGTGCACAACGAACGGATCGGTGGGCGTTACGCCGGGCCGCCGTCGCCGGCGCGGAGGGCGGCGACCTGCTTCTTGTAGCGCGCCACCTCGGTGACGTCGTAGATCACCACGCAGAGGTGCTCGACGCTGCCGCTGGCGCCCATCAGCGGCAGCAGGGTGACGTTCTGGTACATGAGGTCCTCCTCCCCGGTGATCGGCTGGTAGTTCTTGAAGCGCACCAGGTAGGGCCGCTGCTCCCACAGGCTGAAGGCGCGGGTGCCGAGTTGCACCACGCTGTCCACCTTGCGTCGCAGCCAGGTCTCGTCGATCTCGTCGAACAGCTCGAACAGCACCTTGCCGTGGACCTCGTCCGGGCCCATGCCGGAGTGGTTCTCCATGAAGCTGTTCCACACCTCCACCTTGTACTGGCGGTCGAGAACGATCACGCCGACGTCGATGCACTGCACGATGTCGAGCAGCCAGTGAACCTCTTTGATATCGATCTGTGCCGGCATGGTCAGTCCATCAGGTAGCGGATCTTGTGGGTCAGGCGCGGGATCGAGTCCTCGGTGAACAGCAGCAGCAGGTCGAAGTGCACGTTGTGGCCCTCGACGCTGTAGCTGATCTCCACCGCCAGGGTCTTCTTCCAGCGGGTGCGGTTGAGGTGGATCAGCCGCTCGATGGATGCATGCTGGCCGAGCAGCTGCGGGTGGCCCTGGGAGAAGCGCACGTCGATCTGCTCGGCGATGCCCGCCAGGCAGGCGCCGATGATGATGCTGGCCAGGTCCAGCAGCATCTCCGAGGTTTCCTTGTCGTCGGCCGGGTGCCAGCCCAGCAGGTTGGCCATGTCGGCGATTTCGGAGTCGTGGAACAGCAGCAGCGCCTCGCCGGCGATGGCGTCGCCGATGAAGCCCTGGCACAGCGCGCTGAGCCGCTCGCCGCTCTGGGCGTCGGCCAGGGTCATGTGCAGCTCGCTGACCTCGAAGATGTTCACCTGGGGCACCGGCAGCTGCACGAACACATTCAGCACCTTGGCCAGCAGCGCGGCGGCGCGGCCCATGGCGACGTTGCTCACCTCGCGCAGGGCATCGCGGAAGTTGACCTTGAGGACCAGGTCCTCGCGGGAGGGCACCGGCTCGGCGGGCACACCCGGTGCCGACACCTTGAGCAGGCCCAGGCGTACCAGCACGGCGCGCAGCTCGGCGGGGTCGGCGGGCTTCTTGATGAAGGCCAGGGCGCCCAGCTCCAGCACCCGGCGCTGGGCCTCTTCCTGGATGTCGCCGGAAACCACCACCACCTGGGCCACCAGGCCCTCGGCCTGCAGCTGGGCCAGCACCTGGTAGCCATCCATCACCGGCATGGTCAGGTCCAGCAGCACCACCTGGCCCAAACCCTGGCGAATGGCGGCCATGGCTTCTTCACCCTGGGTGGCCTGGGTGATGGTCACCGGCCAATCCTGGGGCAGCGCGCGGATCAGTTGCTTGCGCGCCATCATCGAGTCATCGCAGACGAGGAGGGGAATCACTTAGCGGCACCGCCGTCACTTCAGGTCAGAGCAAGCATAGACGCTGGCCCGGGGCTCGCCGGCACGGGCGCCGGCGGGATTACGCTCAGATGTTCTGGCCGATACGCCAGAGCACGCCGCTGGGGTCGAAAAGAATGAAGTCGCGGATGCGCCAGGGCTGGTCCTCGGGCGGGATGGCGCGCACGCCGTAGCGCTCGATCACGCCGCTGGCCTGCACGTGCTGCCACCAGGCCTCAACGTCCTTCACCAGCAGGTGCATCATCAGGTTCTCGGCCAGGGCCTGCTCGTAGAAGTTCTGCAGCAGGAAGGCGCAGTCGCCATGGCTGAAATAGGCGATCTCCTCGGAGACGCCGCCGGGCTTGAAGCCCAGGTCCAGGTAAAAGGCCTTGCTCTGTTCGTAGTCCTTCGCGGGGACGAAGGCCTTCATTTCAACGGTTTCCAGCGTGCTCATGGGCTATCCCTGTGGTCGGTGAACAGGCCGTCGCGGTCAGGTGGGCGCCTCTGCGGACGCCTGCAGGCGCATCCTAAACCCAGGAATACCCGCTCCGGTAGCCCGTCAGGAGCACGACGGTCGCGTCTCCGCATGATCGATGCAGGGGCGACTTCAGTCGCCAAGCGGCGCGCAGCGCCGCCGCCCTGGTAGGAGCGAATTCATTCGCGATGGGATGATCAGGCCATGCACGGCACAGCATGGGTTTCGCTTCGCTCTACGCCATCCTACGGTCCGCGACCCCCCTCAAATCCCCCGGGTCATGAACCGATGGGCGGCGATGCCGGGGATAGGGGAGGGGCGCTCGTGCTCGACCACGAAGCCCAGACGTTCGTAGAGCGCCTGGGCGCGGGGGTTGGCGGCGGAAACGTCGAGGGCGGCGCGTTGCAGGCCGTCATGACGGCCCAGGTGCAGCAGGTGGTCGATCAGCCGCTGGCCGATGCCCTGGCCGGTGAGGCCCTCTGCCACGCCCAGGTGGGCGAGGTAGCAGGTGGCGGCGGGTGGCGGCTGGATGATGCGCTCCAGCTGCAGGCCGCGGCGGATCACCGCGGCGGCGCCGAAGCCGTAGAAGCCGACGATCTGCCCCAGCGCCGCCAGGCTGTTGCGCAGGTTGGCCTCGCCGCTGAAGGCGGTGCCGGTGGCGACGATGCGGCCGTCCTGCTCGCCCACCCAATGCAGGCGGTAGCCGAACTCGCCCGCCTCCCGCGCCAGGGTCCAGCGCAGGAAGTCCACCGCGCTGCGCCCGCCACGGGCGAAGGCGTGGTCGAAGGCGGCGGGGCCGGAGCGGTACACCAGCGGGGCGATGGCCGGGGCATCGGCCGGTGTCGCGGGGCGGAAGGTCAGGGCCATGGCGGGGGCTCGGAAGGGCAGGGGAATGCGAAAATTAGCACTTTCGTACCATGTTTCGCGAGTGCCCCGCCGAGCCGCCCACCGCGCCGCCCTGAGCCCAGGGCCGCGCGGCTTTCCGGCTTCAGTCGCCCTGCAGCAGCTGCTGCACGCCGTCCAGGGCTTCGCGGCGCAGGCGCTCGATATCGAGCCCCGGGATCACCCCGTCATCCACCACCAGGCGCCCACCCACCAGGCTGTAGCGCACCGCCATCGGCTCGCCGGCCAGCACCGGCGCCAGGGCCGGGTCGTGGAAGCCGAAGAAGCGCGGGTGGTCGAGGCCGTAGAGCACCAGGTCGGCGGCCTGGCCCACTTCCAGGGTGCCCACCGCGCCCAGGCCCAGCACCGTGGCGCCGCCGGCGGTGCCCCAGTGGATGACGTCCTCGGCCAGGGTGGCCGAGGCACCCTGGTTGGCGCGGTGGATCAGCCACGCGGTGTTGGCCTCGCCGACCATGCTCCCGGACTCGTTGGAGGCGACGCCGTCCACCCCCAGGGAGATGGGCACGCCGGCCGCCGCCATCTGCGGCACCGGGGCGATGCCGCTGCCCAGGCGCGCATTGCTCACCGGGCAGTGGGAGATGCCGGTGCCGGTCTGCGCCAGCATGCGGATCTCCGACGGCTGGGCATGGACCATATGGGCGAACCACACGTCCGGCCCCAGCCACTCGTGCTCGGCGACGAACTCCACCGGCAGGCAGTTGTACTTCTCGCGGCAGAAGTTCACGTAGTTCTGCGTCTCCGACAGGTGCGTGTGCAGGCGCAGGCCCATGCGCCGGGCGCTCTGCGCCAGCTCGCGGAGCAGCGTCGGCGGCAGCGAGAAGGTCGGCGTGGTGGGGGCGACCACCACCCGGCGCAGGGCGTCGGGGGTGTTCTGGTGGTAGCGCGCCTTGAGCCGCTCGATGTCGCCGAGCATCTGTTCCAGGCTCTCCGGCTGCAGCGCGGTCTTGGAGAAGCCCGGGTGGGCGTTGGCCGACTCCAATGCGCCGCCCCGGCAGAGCACGAAGCGCATGCCGAATTCTTCGGCGATGTCGAACAGCGCGTCGCCGCTCTCGGTGCTGCCATGGGCGTGGTAGAGGTAATGGTGGTCGGCGCAGGTGGTGACGCCCGACAGCAGCAGCTCGGCCATGCCCAGGCGCGCGGCGATGCGCACCAGCTCGGTGGTGAAGCGCGACAGGCGCGGGTAGGGCACGCTGGCCAGCCAGCCTTGCAGGTCCTGGTTGAGGCCGGCGGGTACGGCCTTGAGCAGGTTCTGCGCCAGGTGGTGGTGGGTGTTCACCCAGCCCGGGTAGACCAGGCAGTTGCGCGCGTCGATCACCCGCTCGCCGGCGACCGGCTGCAGGTCGTTGACCATCTCGGCGATGCGCCCGTTGCGGATGCGGATGTCGACGCCACCGGCGCGGGCGCGGTCGCCGCGCAGGCCGGTCATCACCGCCTGGGGATTCTTGATCAGGATGTCGTTCATGGAAGGTTCCCGTGGTTGCGGTCAGAGCACGTCGTGGAGGGTCTTGCCGTTCGCGGTGTCCGGCACGCCGACGCCATTGAGGGCGGCGTTGAGGCCCACCGACACCAGGCAGGCGATCACCACGCTGCTGTGCAGGAAGGGCTGGCTCCACTCGGGCAGTTGATGGAACAGGGCGGGGGAGAGCACCGGCACCAGCGCGGCGGCGATGGTGAAGCCGACGATCAGCACGTTGTAGCGGTTGCGCTCGTAGTCGACCTTGGCCAGGGTCTGGATGCCGGCGGCGGCGACCACGCCGAACATGGCCACGGCAGCGCCCCCCAGGGCGGCGGTGGGCATCGAGGCGATGACGGCGCCGGCCTTGGGGATCAGCGCCACGGCGCACATCATCAGCCCGCTGACGGCCACCACCCAGCGGCTGCGCACGCCGGTGAGGATCACCAGGCCGACGTTCTCCATGAAGGCGATGAAGGGGAAGCCGGCGAACATCCCGGCGATGGCGCTGGACAGGCCGTTGGCGCGCAGCCCGGCGACCACCTGGCGGTCTTCCACCGGGCGCTCGACGATGTCGCCGATGGCCACGAACAGGCCCATGGACTCGACCATCTGCACGATCATCACCACCACCATGGTGGCGATGGGGATCAGCGCGAAGGTGGGCACGCCGAAGTGGAAGGGCACCGGCACCGTCAGCCAGGGCGCCTCTTCCACGCCGTGGAAGTTGCCCATGCCCAGCCCATAGGCCAGGCCGCCACCCACCAGCATGCCGATCAGCACCGACATGTTGCGCAGCAGCGGGCTGCCGTAGCGGGTCACCAGCAGGATCACCGCCAGCACCACCACCGTCACCAGCAGGAAGCCGGGGGCGCCGAAGTCGCTGTGGTTGCGCCCGCCGCCGGCCCATTCGTAGGCGATGGGGAACAGCTGCAGGCCGATCACCGTGACGATGCAGCCGGTGACCACCGGCGGGAACAGCCGTCGCAGGCGCCCCACCCAGGGCGCCACCAGCATGGTGAAGAGGCCGGCGCCGATCACCGCGCCGCAGATACCGGCGACGCCGATGTCGGGGTTGCTGCCGATGGCGATCACCGGCCCCACGCTGCTGAAGGCGGCGCCCTGGAGGATCGGCAGGCGCACGCCGAACTTCCAGAAGCCCAGGGTCTGCATCAGGGTGGCGATGCCGCAGCAGAACAGCGTGGTGCTGATCAGCAGCACGGTGTCCGGCTGGGACATCTTCAGGGCGCTGGCGACGATCAGGGGGACGGCGATGGCGCCGATGTACGAGACGGCCATGTGTTGCAGGCCGAGGGTGAGCATCTGACGGAGCGGCAGAATCTGGTCTACCGGGTGCACGGCTGAATTCATGGTGTAAGTCCTCTGGCGAATTGTTCTTGTTGCTGAGGGAACCCGTTCAGTGTGCCCAGGGCCGTCGCCCGGCTCACGGGCGTAGCGGCAGCCCGGAGCGTGGTCAGCCTGCGAGGCAGGCGGCGAACCCCTGGTTGAGGGCGGCGCGATCGAGGTCGCGGCCGATGAACACGATCTTGCTGGTGCGCGGCTCGTTGCCCCAGGGCGTGGAGGCGCGGAATTCCACCAGGCTGTGCACGCCCTGCAGCACGTAGCGCTGGTCCTCGCCCTGCACGGCGAGCACGCCCTTCATGCGGTAGAGGGTGTCGGCCTGGCGCTGGCGCAGGTCGGTGATCCAGCGGTGGAAGGCCATCAGGTCGATGTCCTGGGTCACGGCGATGCCCACCGAGCTGACGCTGGGGTCGTGCTCGTGGCCGGTGTCCGCAGCAGGCTCGGGGTGGTCATGGTCATGGTCATGGTCATGGTCATGGTCATGGTCATGGCCGTGGTCGTGATGCTCCGCGCCGATCTCCATCAGCTTGCGGGTGGCCTCGAAGGCGCCGACGCCGAGGATGCCGTCCAGGTCGATGCGGGCGTAACTGGAGGTCACCAGCTCGGCGGTGGCGTTGAGGCTGCGCACCTTGCCTTGCAGGTCGGCCAGTTCCTCGCCGTTCACCAGGTCCACCTTGTTGATGATGATGCGGTCGGCACAGACGATCTGGTCCACCGCCTGGTTGTCCACGCCGTCGAGCTGCAGGTCCTCCAGGTGCTGGGCGACGTGCTTGGCGTCCACCAGGGTGACGATGGCGTCCAGCTCCACCTCGGCGGCGATCGGGTCGTCGATGAAGAAGCTCTGTGCCACCGGGTAGGGGTCGGCCAGGCCGCTGGTCTCGATGAGGATGCGGTCCAGGCGCACCGGGCGCGCCACCAGCTCGCGGATGATGCGCACCAGGTCCTCGCGGACCTCGGCGGTGCAGCACACGCAGCCGTTGACCATCTCGTAGATCTCCTCGCTCTCGGAGCTGAGCACCAGGTCGCCGTCGATGCCGACTTCGCCGAACTCGTTTTCGATCACGGCGATCTTGTGGCCGTGGTTCTCCTTGAGGATGTAGTTGAGCAGGGTGGTTTTGCCGGCCCCGAGGAAGCCGGTGAGGATGGTCACCGGGATCTTGCGGTTGGGCGTCGGGGCGTTGAATGGACTGTTCATGCGAGCTCCTTCGGGGTTGCGGAATGGCCGCCGTCGGCGCCGGCTTGCGGGGCGGGTTCGCCCCAGCGCAGCGCGGTGCCGGCGTCGAGGCCGAACAGGTCGAGCACCCGGCCGAGGCTGTGGTCGACCATCTGTGAAAGCGATTGCGGGCGGGCGTAGAAGGCCGGCACCGGCGGGGCGATGATCCCGCCCATCTCGGTGACCGCCGTCATGTTGCGCAGGTGCGCCAGGGTCAGCGGCGTTTCCCGCGCCATCAGCACCAGCGGCCGGCGTTCCTTGAGGGTCACGTCGGCGGCGCGGGTCAGCAGGCTCGAGGAGGCGCCGCTGGCGATCTCCGCCAGGGTGCGCATGGAGCAGGGCGCCACCACCATGCCCAGGCAGCGGAACGAGCCGCTGGCGATGCCGGCGGCCACGTCGTCGGCGCGGTGGTGGTGGCTGGCGCGGGCGATGACGTCGGCCAGCTTGTAGTCGGTCTCGTGGGCCATGGTCAGCTGTGCCGCGCGGCTCAGCACCAGGTGGCTCTCGATCCCCAGCTGTTCCAGCAGCTCCAGCAGGCGCACGCCGTAGATGAAGCCCGAGGCGCCGCTGATGCCCACCACCAGGCGACGGGGGGCCGTCATGACGCGCCCCCCGGCAGGTAGCCCTTCAATAGCTGACGCATGCGCCCCTGGATGCGCGGGTCGAGCTGCGCGCGGATGCCGTCGAAGCCGCTGTTGCGGGTGGCGTCCAGGCCCATGCGCGAGGTGGTGCCGTTGGCCGAGGAGGACGGGTCCAGCGGGCTGCCCGGCAGGCCGTCGATGGTGAACAGGTCCTGGTGTGGCTGGAAGTGCGTGGCCAGCGCCCAGAGCACCTGGCTGTCGTCGCTGATGTCGATGTCGCTGTCCACCGCGATCACCGTCTTCAGGTACGGGTCCCAGCCGAGCAGGGCCAGCATGATCTGCCGCGCCTCGCCGTCGCGGCTCTGGTCCAGCGCCACGTAGCAATGGAAGTGGGTGCCGGAGTTGGGGTAGTGCACGGCGGTCACCGCCGGGAAGCGCGCCTTGAGCTTCTCGCTCATCTCCGCCTCGCGGGGCAGCCGCGCCAGGGTCAGGTGCTCGGCGTAGCGCCCGCCCACCACGTCCACCAGCCAGGCATCGCGCCGGCGCAGCAGGGTGTCGACGCGCAGCACGTTGTTGGTGGAGCGGTCGGAGGAGTAGCCGCTGAACTCGCCGAAGGGGCCTTCCTCGGCATAGGCGGTGGGGTCGATGGCGCCCTCCAGCACGAACTCGGCGTGGGCCGGCACGCCGATGCCGTAGCGCGGCGTCTTCACCAGCTCCAGGGGCGCGCCGAACAGGCCGCCGGCCACCGCGCGCTCGTCGGCGCCATAGGGCAGGCGCGCGGCGGCGGCCAGCATGAACAGCGGGTGAGCGCCCACCACCATGGCCACCGGCAGCTCCTCGCCGCGTTCGCGGGCGGCCTGCAGCATGCGCCACAGGTGGCCGCGGGAATGCAGGCTGGTGGCCAGGGCCTGGCGGGCATGGCGCATGGAGCGGTGGTAGCTCATGTTGGCCACGTCCGTGACCGGGTCCTGGGCGACGATGATGGCGTTGGTGATGTAGGGCCCGCGGTCGCTGTCGAAGTGCTTGAGCATCGGCAGCAGCGCCAGGTCCAGGGCCTCGCCCTCGATCACCTCGTCGAGCACCGGGCCGGTGGCCAGGTAGACCGGCGGAACGGGGGCGTTGGCGCGGGCCTGGAACACCTCGTGGAGCTTCGCCGGGGTGGTGCCGAAGAGCCGGGCGATGCGGGTTCGCGAGGCGAACAGGTTGGTCATCACCGGCACGCCGAGGCTGCCCACCCGCTCGCAGATCAGCAGCGGGTGCTGGCCCCGGGCGGCCAGGGCGTCGACCAGGGCGGTGACGTCCTGGTCGGCGGAAAGGGGTTCCTTGATGGTCAGCACGTCGTCGGCGAAGCGCTCGCGGTAGGCCTCGATGAACGCGTGGAAATCCTGGGTCGTGGCAAAGCTCGGCAGGGTCATGGTGCACCTCTCGAAAAGCAGGCGGTCCCGGGGCGCGGGGTGTCCGAGTCCCTGCACGCGGCCGGCCGATGGCCGACCGCGTGCGGTCCCCGGGACGCCTGTAAGTACCGCAGTGGAATCCCTAGAGGTAGGTGGTGGTCAGGCGGATCTCCGCCTCCGTCAGGTCCTTGGGCGGCGGCGTCGGGTCGATGCCCACCAGGCGGGCGATGTTGTTGCCCAGGTAGTCCTCGAGGTGGTCCTCGTCGATGCCCAGCCCTTGCGGGGCGGGCGAGCAGAGCACCTCCAGCTCGCGCAACCACATGCCCGGTTCGTTCGGCGGCGAGTCGGTGCCGAAGACGATCTTGTGGCGCGGCAGCTCCTTGGCGAACTCGACGATGCGCGACTGGAAGCACCAGCCCGACTCGCAGTACACGTTGGGCGTGTCCATCGCCATCCAGAAGGCCTCGAAGGAGTAGTTGCCGCCGGTCTGGATGCCGAAGTGGCCGATGATGAAGTTCACCATCGGGAACTCGCGGATGATCGGGTAGAACATGGTCGGGATGGTGTAGGGCCCGTCACCGGTGTGGATCAGCACCACGATGTTGTACTTGGCGCAGACCTTCATCGCCGGGCGCAGCCAGTCCAGGGCGCGGTCCGGGCGGTAGCCGTGCATGTTGGCGTGCAGCTTGAGCATCTTGAAACCGTATTCCTTGACGTGGAATTCCAGCTCCGCCGCACCGTTTTCCGGGCCCCAGCGCGGGTTGAAGGTGAAGTTGCCGATGAAGCGGTCGGGGTAGTTCACGCACAGCTCGGCGATGTACGACATGTAGTCGCGCACGCCTTCGCGGCCACGGCGGTTGCCGTCGCGGTAGCCGGTGTTGCCCGGCGGCGGCTGGATGAAGCCCATGTCGATGCGGCGCGGCTTGCCGTTGATCATGTAGGGGCCGTCCATCAGCTTGAGCATGCGCTCGCCGGTGAAGGGCGTGCCGGTGTGGCGCCAGGCCTCGTCGACCAGGTTGGTGGGGTGCAGGTGGGTGTCGATGATCATCGCATCAGCTCCTGGCCAGTTGCGTGGTGACGGGGCTCTTCAGCAGCGCCTCGGCTTCGGCGAGGCTGCGCGGCGGCGGGGTCGGCTCCAGGCCGATCATCCGGGCGGTGTTGTTGCCGAGGTATTCCTCGAGGGTGTCCTCGTCCAGGTCCAGCCCCTGGGGCGGCTCCATGCACAGCACCTCCAGCAGGCGCAGCCACATGCCCGGCTCGTTGGGCGGGGTGTCGGTGCCGAAGAGGATCTTGTGGGTCGGCAGGACCTTGGCGAACTCGACGATGCGCGATTGCAGGCACCAGCCGGACTCGCAGTAGACGTTGGGCAGCTCCATGGCCCACTGCATGGGCTCGAACACGTAGACGCCACCGGTCTGCACGCCGAAGTGCGCCATGATGAAGTCGACGTTGGGGAACTCCTTGATCATCGGCACCCACTCGGAAGGGATGCTGTAGGGGCCGTCACCGGTGTGCAGCTTCACCGGCACGCCCAGCTCGGCGCATTTCTCGAAGGCCGGGCGGACCCAGTCCAGGGCGCGGTCCGGGCGGTAGGCATGCATGTTGGCCTGCATCTGGACCATCTTGAAGCCGTGCTCGGTGACGTAGCGTTCGATGGCCTCGACGCCGTTCTGCACGCCGCAGCGGGGGTTGTAGACGAAGCAGCCGATGAAGCGGTCCGGGTAGGTCTGGACCATCTTCAGGGTGTAGGCCATGTAGGCGTCGATGGATTCGCGGCCCGACAGCTCGCCGTCGGTCCAGGTGTAGATGGTGTTGCCCTGGGGCGGCTGGATGAAGGCCTTGTCGATGCGGCGCGGTTTGCCGTTGACCAGATAGGGGCCATCCATCATCTCCAGCAGGCGCTCGCCGGTGAAGGGGTCACCGTCGTGCCTCCAGGCGAGGTCCACCAGATCGGTGGGGTAGCAACTGATATCGATGATCACAGTTCGATCTCCTGATAGTGCGGGGAAGGAAGACCTTCCGGTTCGCAACAGATCGACCTGTGCAATGGCCATTGCTAGGTGCCTCGCAGCACCTTCCCGCGCCTCTTGCAGGGCGCACAGGACCTGAGCTGTCGCTTGGTCCGCAGTATTGGGAGGGGCCTTGGAGCGCGACCAATACTATTTGGCCGCTGGGTTGATATGCGCTGGATATCGGCCCCGCAAGAGGATGATTTGCAAGGGGTTATCCACAGCGCCATGCCCGCGTTGGGCACGAATTCACCGCGCAAGTGGCCTCTGTAGGATGGGTAGAGCTACGCGAAACCCATCAATGCGGCGCCTCAGGCATAACGGCGTGCCCGGTCCGACTCCGCCTGGTGGATGAAAAAGCGCCATCCACCCTACACAGCGGTCATGTCTCTGCCTGTGTGTTGCCGCTTTTCCCGTGGCTCGGTGCTCGCTCCGCCAGCATGGGTTTCGCTTCGCTCTACCCATCCTACGAGTGCATTGCTCCGCCGTAGGATCGGTCGCGATCGGGCTTCCAGGTGCTCACCCGATCGCCGCGAACGTCCTCGCCGCCATGTCGCGGATGGCGGCGATCATCGGCGCAACCTTCTCGCCACCGCCGTGGGGCCAGAGGGCGTAGAGGTTGTAGTGCGCGGGAATGCTGGTGCGGGTCAGGCGCACCAGGCGGCCTTCGCGCAGGGCATCGGCGGCCAGCAGGCCGCGCACCAGCCCCACGCCGGTGCCGGCCTCGGCGGCGGCCAGCAGGTTGGCGACGTTGTCGAACACCATCACCGCCGCAGGCTCGGTGGGCTCCAGGCCGGCGGCGTCGAGCCAGGGGATCCACGAGCGCCGCGAGTAGCCCAGCAGCGGCAGCTTCAGCACCTCGGCCGGCTCGATGGGGGCCACCAAGCCATGGCGTTGCAGCAGCGCCGGGGAGACGACGGGGGTGACGCGGTCGTCGCAGAGGGGCGCGAACTCGCAGTCCTGCCACTCGCCGTAGCCGTAACGCAGGCTCAGGTCGACGCGCTCGAACGCCTGGCGCTCCAGGCGCGGCATGGACAGGAAGAGGATCTCGCGGCCGGGGAACAGCTCCAGCAGCGCCGGCAGGCGGGCGTTGAGCCAGCTCTGCGCCAGCTCGGCATCCACATCCAGGGTCAGGCGCCGGGGCAGTTCGCGGTGGCTCACCGAGGACAGTGCCTTGTCGATCTGCATCAGGCCGTCGGCGAGCATCCCGGCGAACAGCTGGCCGGCATCGGTGAGGCTGCTGCGGCCCTTCTCGCGAAGGAACAGCGGCTGCCCGACGAATTCTTCCAGCGTGCGGATCTGCTGGCTCACGGCGCTGTGGCTGAGGTCCAGGTCGCGGGCGGCCTGGGAGAAGCTGCCGGTACGGGCGGCCTGGAGAAACGCGCTCATCGACTGCAGCGACGGGTATCGCTTGTACATGGCTGTAAGTCCTGCTTACACGGGTTGGCGGAAATCGTCGCTGGCTGGCGCCGCAGCTCCCACCCACTATGGGGCGGCACGACTACACGCGAATTCTCGCCTCAGTTCAAGGAGCGCCCGGCATGATCGAGATCGTGGTGAACGGTACAGGCCATCAGTTGGAAGACACGCTGGCGTCCACGCCCTTGCTCTGGGTCCTGCGCGACCGCCTGTACCTGACCGGCACCAAGTTCGGTTGCGGCGGTGGTTTCTGCGGCGCCTGCACGGTGCACCTGGACGGCACGCCGATCCGCTCCTGCCAGTTCCCCCTGGCGGCTGCGGCGGGGCATGCGATCACCACCATCGAAGGGCTGTCCGCCGAGGGCGACCACCCGCTGCAACTCGCCTGGGTCGAGGAGGACGTGCCCCAGTGCGGCTACTGCCAATCCGGCCAGTTGATGTCGGCGGCGGCATTGCTGGCCTCCGGCACCGCCATCGACGACGACACCATCCGCTCGGCCATGGCCGGCAACATCTGCCGCTGCGGCACCTACCCGCGTATCAGCAAGGCCATCAAGCGTGCCGCCGCGGCACAGGGGGACGCCACATGAGCCTGGCCCGGCCGCTGGCGCGGCGCACCTTCCTCAAGCATTCGGCGACCCTGGCCTCGGGCCTGGCCATCGGCTTCCACCTGGGCGGCGCCCAGGCCGGGCGCGAACTCGGCACGGCCGCCGGGGCCACGGCGCCCTTCGAGCCCAACGCCTGGGTGCGGGTGCTGGCCGACGGCACGGTGAGGATCGTGGTGCACAAGCACGACTCCGGCACCGGCACCCACACCGCGCTGGCCGCCTGCGTCGCCGAGGAACTGGACCTGGACCCGCTGGAGGTGCAGGTGATCACCCCCGAGAACCCCTTCTTCGAGGCCTACCGGCACCCGCTGTGGAAAGTGTTTTCCACCGGCGGCAGCACCAGCGTTTCCCTGGAATACGGGCGCCTGCGCGAGGCCGGCGCCACCGCGCGCACCCTGCTGGTGGAGGCCGCGGCGCTGCGCTGGGGCGTGGCGCCCAGTGATTGCACCACCCGTGGCGGGCAGGTGCTGCATGCCGCCAGCGGCCGCCGCGTGGGCTACGGCGAGCTGGCCGACGCCGCCGCACAATTGCCGGCGCCCAAAGAGGTGAAGCTCAAGGACCCGGCGCAGTTCCGCTACATCGGCAAGCTGCGCCACAAGCGCCACGCGGCGGACAAGGTGCGTGGGCGCTTCGAGTACGGCATCGACGCCCGGGTGCCGGGCATGTGGGTGGCGGTGGTGCAGCGCAGCCCGGTGGTCAACGGCCGGGTGGCGAGGATCGACGACAGCGCGGCGCTGAAGGTGCCCGGCGTGCACCGGGTCATCCGCATCCCCGCGCAGGACAAGGTGCTCGGCGGCAACCAGGAAGGCGTGGCGGTGCTCGCCGACGACTACTGGGCCGCCAAGCTGGGGCGCGCCGCGCTGGTGGTGGAGTGGCAGGGCGGCCTGGCGGATTTCGACAGCGAGCACCTGGCCGCAACCCAGGCCAAGGCGCTGGAAGCCGCCAGCGCCGCGCCGGTGCCGACGCTGCAGGCCGGTGACGCCGCTGCGGCCCTGGGCGGCGCCGGGCGGGTGATCAAGGCCGACTACCGCATGCCCGGCAAGATGCAGAACCCCCTGGAGCCGGTGTGCATCATCGCCTGGCTCGACGCGGGCGGGATCACCTTCAAGGGCGGCGTGCAGGTGCCGTCCTTCGCCATGGAGGCGGCCGAGGTGATCTGCGGCCTGCCGCCGGAAAAAGTGCACATCGACGAGATGGTCTCCGGCGGCAGCTTCGGCGCGCGGGAGGCCAAGTACTGGCTGTTCGAGGTCGCCTACCTGGCCGCCCAGGCCAAGGTGCCGGTGAAGCTGATGAACAGCCGCGAGGACGAGATGCGTGCCCTCTACGGCCACCCCGCCACCTTGCACCGCCTGGAAGGGGCCCTGGATGGCGAGGGCGCCCTGCAGGCGCTCAGGCTGCGCGCGGTGTCCCCGGCCTCGCCGGAAATGTGGGAGCCGGGCTACTTCGAGCGCCCGGACCACATGGACTACAGCACCACCGAGGCCATCTCCGCCTTCGACTTCGCCTACCGCGCGCCGCACCTGGACCTGGCCTGGCTGCGCCACGAAAGCGGCGTGCCCAGCGGCTGGTACCGCTCGGTGAGCTTCATCCCCAACGTCTTCGCGGTGGAGAGCTTCATGGACGAGCTGGCCCAGGCCGGCGGCCGCGATCCGCTGGATTTCCGCCTGACGCACATGCACGAACGGCCGCGCCATGTGGAGGTGCTGCGCACCGCGGCGAAGCGCGCCGGCTGGGGCCACGCGGCGGGGGCGGACTCGGCCCTGGGCATCGCCACCAACCAGGGCTACGGCAGCTTCATCGCGGTGATCGCCCAGGTGGCCCGGCGCAACGGCACGGTGCAGGTGGAGCGCCTCACCTGCGTGGTGGATTGCGGCCTGGCGGTGTCCCCCGGCGGGGTGGAGGAGCAACTCCAGGGCGGGCTGATGTGGGGGCTCGGCCATGCGCTGTTCGACCGCCTCGACATCCGCCAGGGCCAGGTGGTGCAGAGCAACTTCCACGACTACCGGGTGGCGCGCATGTCGGACATGCCGGCGCTGGACATCCAGGTGCTCGAAGGCGCGCGGGACACGCCCGGCGGCATCGGCGAGCTGGCCAGCCCGGCGGTGGCGCCGGCCATCGCCAACGCGGTGTTCCGGCTCACCGGCAAGCGCCTGCGGGACACGCCGCTGGCGCTGGATGGCCTGGGCTGAACGGGGTGAACTGAACGGCTTGCGGAGGCTGCATGGACTTACGACTGCTGCGCTATTTCTCGGTGCTCGCCGATGAACTGCACTTCGGCCGTGCAGCCACCCGGCTGCACATGTCGCAACCGCCCCTGAGCCAGCAGATACGCCTGCTGGAGGAAGCCCTGGGCACGCGCCTGTTCGAGCGCAGCCACCACCGGGTGGAACTGACCGAAGCCGGCCGTACCCTCAAGCAGCAGGTGCCGCTGGTGTTCGAGCAGCTGAACCGCGCGCTCGACCTCACCCGCCAGACCGCCCGTGGCCAGCTGGGCGAACTGGAGATCGGCATGATCAGCTCGGTGATGGTCGGCGTGCTGCCCAAGGCGTTGCACCGCTTCCGCACCCGCTACCCGGACGTGCGCTGGCGCCTGCACGAGATGACCCCGGCGGCGCAGCTGGTGGCGCTGAAGGAGCACCGCATCGACGTCTGCGTGTTCCGCGTCGGCCATGATGACCCCGGCCTGCGCAACGAGCTGCTGCTCTACGAACCCCTGCGCGCGGTGCTGCCGGCGGAGCACCCGCTGGCCCAGCGCGCGACCTTGGCGCCCGTCGACCTGGCGGGGGAGTTCTTCGTGACCCTGGAGCTGAACCAGTCGAGCTTCGCCAACTTCCTCGTGCAGTGCTGCGTGCAGGTGGGCTTCAGCCCGCTGATCCTGCAGCAGGTGATCGAGGTGCAGACGCTGCTCGGGCTGGTCCAGGCGGGGTTCGGCGTGGCGCTGCTCCCGGCTTCGCTGGAGCAGCTGGCGCCGGCCGGTGTGGTGTTCCGCCGCCTGCAGCCGCCGCTGCCGGAAGTGCCGCTGTACGCCATCTACCGGGCGGGGGATGACTCGGCGGTGCTGCAGCGCTTCCTCGAAACCCTGCGCGAACAGAGCGCCACCGAGCTGCCGTTGCCGGCCTGACGTCTAACGGGCCAGCCACTCCAGCATGCCCAGCCCGGCGCGGCGGCCGCTGGCGAAGCAGGCGGTGAGCAGGTAGCCGCCGGTGGGGGCTTCCCAGTCCAGCATCTCGCCGGCGCAGAACAGGCCGGGCAGGGCCTTGAGCATCAGCTTGTCATCGAGGGCTTCGAAGGGCACGCCGCCGGCGGAGCTGATGGCCTCATCCAGCGGGCGCGGGCGCACCAGGGTGATGGGCAATGCCTTGATGGCGGCGGCCAGGCGCGCCGGGTCGGTGAACACCTCGGCCGGGGTGAGCTCGCGCAGCAGCCCGGCCTTGACCCCGTCGATGCCCAGCTGGCTGTGCAGGTGCTTGGCCATGGAGCGCGCGCCGCGCGGCTTGGCCAGGGCCTTGATGACCTTCTCCAGCGGGTGGTTGGGCAGCAGGTCCAGGTGCACCGTGGCGCTGCCGTCGCGGGCGATGCGCTGGCGGATGCGTGCCGACAGCGCATAGACCAGGCTGCCCTCGATGCCGCCGGCGGTGAGCACGAACTCGCCCGGGCGGGGTGGCTCGTCGTCCAGGCGCAGGGCCACGGTCTTCAGCGGCGCACCGGCGAACTTGTCCTTCAGAAGTTGGCTCCAGCCTTCCACCTCGAAGCCGCAGTTGGCCGGTTGCAGCGGGGCGATGGCGACGCCACGGCCTTCCAGCAGCGGCACCCAGGCGCCGTCGGAACCCAGGCGCGCCCAGCTGCCGCCGCCCAGGGCGAGCAGGGTGGCGCGGGCTGCGACGCTGCGTTCGCCCTCCGCCGTGGCGATGCGCAGGTCGCCCTGTGCGTCCCAGCCCAGCCAGCGGTGGCGGGTGTGGATGGCCACGCCCGCTTCGCGCAGGCGCTTGAGCCAGGCGCGCAGCAGCGGCGCGGCCTTCATGTCGGTGGGGAACACGCGGCCGGAGGTACCGACGAAGGTGTCGATGCCCAGGCCGTGGATCCACGCGCGCAGCTCCTCGGCGCCGAAGCCGTGCAGCAGCGCGGCCACATCGTCGCGACGTTCGGCATAGCGGGAGAGGAAGGCGTCGCTGGGCTCGGAGTGGGTGATGTTCATCCCGCCGACACCGGCCAGGAGGAACTTGCGGCCCACCGAGGGCATGGCGTCGTAGAGGTCGACCCGCACGCCGGCGAGCGCCAGCGTTTCGGCGGCCATCAGGCCGGCGGGGCCACCGCCGATGATGGCGACGGGGAGGGAATTCTGGGTCATGGCGGGCTTGGCGAGGTTGGGCTGGCGCGCATTCTAGCGCAGGCCTCGCCAGCGGGCATGGGCGCCGCGCGGGGCGGCGCCCGGCGGGCTCACTGCTGCTGGCGCAGTTGCGGCTCGGCCTGCGGTTGTTGCTGGTATTGCTGCTCGATACGGGCCTGGGCAGCCTTGGCCCGCTCCACGTACTTCTGGTAGGCGGGGATGGCGATGGAGGCCAGGATGCCGATCACGAACAGCAGGGCGAAGCCGCCTGCCAGGCCGATCAGCCAGGCACTGCCCTTGGTGCGGCCGTACTTGGCGTTCCAGGTCTGGTCGCTGGTGCAGAAGAACACGATGGCCTCGATCAGCGAGATCAGGCTGGGGATGCCGGTGCCCCAGAACAGCAGGTAGAACAGCCCCCACCACTGGCCCAGGTAGAAGCGGTGGAAGCCGAGGCCGCCAAGGAAGAACGCGAGTACGCCGGCGGTGATCTTGCTCTTGGAATTCAGGTTCTGGTCGGCATGGCAGCGCGGGCAGGCCTGCGCGGTGGGCGCGATGGCGGCGCCGCAGTTGCGGCAGAACACGCTTTCCGCTTCGAGGTTGGCGCTGGGTGCCTGGTAGGCATGGACTTCCATGGAGACATCCTTGTGAGGGGGAAGCGGCGACTCTAGCAGTGGGCAGGAGCGGCTGCTAGCAGGTGGCCATGATTCTGTGAAGGCGGCGGGGATTGGGGGTTGTGGGTGTTTGGGGGAATGGTGGGGGGGTTGGGGGAGTTGCGAGTGGGGGGTTGGGATTAGGTGTATTCGGTGGGCAGAAGCGGAGCGCCGCCCGGCCCACCCTACGCTCCCCCACACCTCGCTCTACGCCGCGCTCTACGGCCATCCTGTGCCCCGTCTTACGCCGGCGTTGTGGCGGGTTAGGCGAGGCCCTGGCTGTGCCAGACGCGGGCGGCGCTGTGGTGGAGGATGCCGTGGCGGCGGGCGAGGGCGTGGCGGTCCTTGCTGTAGCCGCCGCCGATGACGCCGACCACGGGGATGTCGCGGCCCAGGCAGTGGCGCATCACCGCTTCGTCGCGGGCGGCGACGCCGGCATCGGTGAGCTTCAGGTAGCCCAGGGCATCGTCCTGGTGCACGTCCACGCCGGCGTCGTAGAGCACCAGGTCGGGCTGGTAGAGCGGCAGCAGGTAGTTCAACGCGTCGTCCACCACCCTGAGGTAGTCGGCGTCGCCCATGCCCATCGGCAGGGGGATGTCCCAGTCGCTCTCGGCCTTGCGCACGGGGAAGTTCTTCTCGCAGTGCAGGGACACGGTGATGGCCTCGGGTGTGTCGGCGAGGATGCACGCCGTGCCGTCGCCCTGGTGTACGTCGCAGTCGAAGATCAGCACGCGTCCGACCCGGCCGGCCGCCAGCAGGTAGCGGCTGATCACCGCCAGGTCGTTGAAGATGCAGAAGCCCGCCGGGAAGTCGTAATGGGCGTGGTGGGTGCCGCCAGCCAGGTGGCAGGCGAGGCCGTGCTCCAGGGCCAGCTCGGCGGCCAGCACCGAGCCGCCGACGGCGCGGATGGTGCGCCGGGCCAGGGCCTCGCTCCAGGGCAGGCCGAGGCGGCGCTGGTCCTCGTGGGCCAGCTCGCCCTGCAGGTAGCGGGCGATGTAGTCGGGGCAGTGGGCGAGGGCGAGGATGTCGGCCGGGCACAGCTCGGGGCGCAGCAACTGCTCGTCGCGGACCAGCCCGCTGTCCACCAGGTGGTCGCGCAGCAGGCGGAACTTCTCCATGGGGAAGCGGTGCCCGTCGGGGAAGGGCGGGCTGTAGTCGTCGTGGTAGACCAGCGGCAAAGGCATAATGCGGAGCTATTTTTCATCGGCCGGGGCGCAAGAGTACCCCGCTGGCTGTCCATGCCGTAAGCACCACCACGCTTGGAGGAACCGACCATGCCCCTCGAAACGCAGAGCCCACGCCTGTTGCTGCGCGCCTGGCGCGACGACGACCTCGATCCCTTGGCCGCGCTCTGCGCCGACCCCGAGGTGATGCGCTACTTCCCCGGCACCCAGAGCCGCGAGGAGGCCGCCGCGCTGATCCAGCGCGCCCGCGCCCACGCCGCCGAACACGGCTTCGGCCTCTGGGCCCTGGAGCGCAAGGACAACGGCGAATTCATCGGCTTCACCGGGCTGGGCAAGGTCGGCTTCGAGGCGCCCTTCACCCCGGCCACCGAGATCGGCTGGCGCCTGGCCCGCGCCCACTGGGGCCAGGGTTACGCCAGCGAGGCGGCGCGCGCAGCCCTGGCCTGCGCCTTCGACACCCTGCAGCTGGCCCAGGTGGTGGCCTTCACCACCCCGGCCAACACTGCCTCCAGCGCGGTGATGGAACGCATCGGCATGACCCGTGACGAGGCCGGCGACTTCGAGCACCCGAAGGTGGAAGTCGGTCACCCGCTGCGCAGCCACATCCTCTACCGCATCCACCGCCAGGATTGGCTGGAGCGGCCATGAGCGATGAGGTTCGCGCCTACCACGCCCTGAGCAAGCACCGCCCGGATGCCTGGGCCCCCGGTCCCGGGCACCTGGAGTGGTCGACCCAGCCGGCGCCGTTCCGCCGTTACGCGGGCGCCCGTTGCATCGCCCTGCCGCGCCGGCCGCTGGAGGAGACGCCGCGCTACGACCAGCCCTTCGCCGGGCCCGTCGGCGCCCCCGGGCCCTTCGATGCCGCCAGCATCGGCCAGCTGCTCTACGACAGCCTGGCCCTCTCGGCCTGGAAGGAGGACGGCGGCAACCGCTGGGCGCTGCGGGTCAACCCGTCCTCCGGCAACCTGCACCCCACCGAAGCCTACCTGCTGGCGCCGGCCGGCAGCCTGGAGGGCCCGGCCGTGCTGGCCCACTACGCACCGGACCTGCACGGCCTGGAGGTGCGCGCCGAGTTGCCCGCTGCCCTGGCGCTGCCGGCAGGCGGCTTGCTGCTGGGGCTTTCCAGCATTCACTGGCGCGAGGCCTGGAAGTACGGCGAGCGCGCCTACCGCTACTGCCAGCACGACCTCGGCCACGCCCTGGCGGCCATCGCCATCGCCGCCTCCGCCCTGGGCTGGCGGGTGCGTCTGCTGGGCCAGGTGCCCGATGCGCGGCTGGATGCACTGCTGGGGCTGGACCGGCCCGGCTTCGAGGAGGCCGAACGGGCCGACGCACTGCTGTGGATAAGTGCGCCGGACGCGCCGCTGCCCCGGCTGCCGGGCACCTTGCTCGACGGCCTGGCCGCGCTGGAGCTGGACGGCACGCCCAATCGTCTGTCCCGCGAGCAGCGCCACTGGCCGGAGCTGGAGCGGGTGCTGCAGCTATGCCGCGCCCCGGCGCAGGTCGATGGCGACGACGCCTTCACCCCCGGCCGGCAGACCGACGACAACCCCGGACTGCCGTTGCGTCCGCTGTTGCACCGGCGCCGCAGCGCCCAGGCCATGGACGGGCGCACCGGCATTCATGCCGACTTGCTGCTGGCCTGGCTGCGCCGGCTGATGCCGGAAAACTCGCCGGTGCCCCTGGCCCTGGCGGGGGCACCGCAGGTGGACCTGCTGCTGTTCGTGCACCGCGTGCAGGGCCTGGAGCCCGGCCTCTACTGGCTGGCCCGTGGCGCCGCGCCGGAGGCCGAGCTGGCGCAGGGGCTGCGGGAGGATTTCCTCTGGCGACGGGTGCCCGGCGAACTGCCGCTGTACCGCCTGCTGGAAGGTGATGCACGGGGTCTGGCGGGCTTCCTCTCCTGCGGGCAGGACATCGCCGCCGACGGCTGCGTCGCCCTGGCCATGCTGGCGCGCTTCGACCAGGCCCTGGAGCAGGGCGCCTGGCGCTACCCGAGGCTGTTCTGGGAATGCGGCCTGCTCGGCCAACTGCTGTACCTGGAAGCCGAGGCGGCGGGGCTTTCCGGCACCGGCATCGGCTGTTATTTCGACGATGCGGTGCATGAACTGCTCGGACTTGCCGACAGCCGCTGGCAAAGTCTTTACCATTTCACCCTTGGCCGCGCCCGCTGGGATGAGCGCCTGACGACGGCACCGGCCTATCCTGAATGAACTCGACCCCGACCCTGAACGGGGCAGCCGCCTTGCAGAGGAGATACCCCACATGACCCAGGTGCTGGATGATCTGGTCGCCTTGCTGAGCCTCGAATCCATCGAGGAGAACCTCTTCCGTGGCACCAGCCAGGACCTGGGCTTCCGCCAGCTGTTCGGCGGCCAGGTGCTCGGTCAGTCGCTGTCGGCGGCCAGCCAGACGATGGAAGAGGAGCGCCACGTGCACTCCATGCACGGCTACTTCCTGCGCCCGGGCGACGCCACCCTGCCGGTGGTCTACACCGTGGACCGGGTGCGCGACGGCGGCAGCTTCAGCACCCGGCGGGTGACGGCGATCCAGAAGGGCCAGCCGATCTTCACCTGCAGCGCCTCGTTCCAGGCCGACGAGAACGGCTTCGAGCACCAGATCACCATGCCCCAGGTGCCTGGGCCGGAGAACCTGCCCTCGGAGCTGGAGCTCACCCGGCAGAACGCCCACCTGATTTCCGAGCGCATGCGCGACAAGTTCCTCTGCGACAAGCCCATCGAAATCCGCCCGGTCACCGCCAACAACCCCTACGACCCCAAGCCCGGCGAGCCGATCAAGTACGTCTGGTTCCGCGCCGACGGCAACCTCCCGGACATCCGCGCCCTGCACAAATACGTGTTGGCCTATGCCTCGGACTTCGGCCTGCTGACCACCGCCATGCTGCCCCACGGGGTTTCGGTGTGGCAGAAGTTCATGCAGGTGGCCAGCCTCGACCACTCGCTGTGGTTCCACCGCGACCTGCGCGCGGACGACTGGCTGCTGTACTCCATGGACAGCCCCTGGTCCGGCAACGCCCGCGGCTTCTCCCGCGGCAGCATCTTCAACCGCGCCGGCCAACTGGTGGCCTCGGTGGCCCAGGAAGGCCTGACCCGCG
Source organism: Pseudomonas solani (assembly GCF_026072635.1). Lineage (NCBI taxonomy): Bacteria > Pseudomonadati > Pseudomonadota > Gammaproteobacteria > Pseudomonadales > Pseudomonadaceae > Pseudomonas > Pseudomonas solani. The sequence goes on from NZ_AP023081.1 coordinate 3,301,319, forward strand.
TGCGCGAAGACTGGAAATAACCCCCGCGCCCACCCCGTAGGAGCGAGCTCTGCTCGCGAAGCGCTCCGCCGAGTGGGCCATGGCGTAGCGCCCGACTCCGCTGGTGGACATAAAAAGCGATGTCCACCCGCCCGAAATGCCCCGGTGCCCCACGACGACCGGGCCCGGGTAGGGTGGATGACGCTCTTCTCATCCACCAATCGGTGTTCCCGGCCTGCACCCTGGGCGAGTTTTGCACCGCATGGGTTTCGCTGCGCTCTACCCATCCTACGTGTGCCTTGCAGGTGCTTCGTAGGATGGGTAGAGCCGTGCGAAACCCATCACCTCGGTATCCCAGGCGTCCCCAAGGCCGGCCTCAGGACAACTGCTGCTTCAATGCCTCGCTCTGGCCGAGGACGCGGGGCATGTCTTCGTAGCGGATCCACCATTGGCCTTGCCATTCCATGAGGTTGACCTGGTGGTGGCCCTGCCATTTCAGCAGGCGGCGACGGGGCTGGTGGTCGGGCGTGCGTTGGCCGTCGAGGAGGGCGGGGAGCACTTCCTGGGTGATCCACTGGCGCAAGCTGCGGTTTTCCGGGTGGTAGAAGTTCACCAGCAGCAGGCTGTGCAGGCCGCTTTCGTTCACCAGCAGCTCGTCGGTGAATTGCCCGGCCTCGTGGCGCAGGGTTTCCTGGCGCCACTGGTCGGCGTCGAGCTTGGCGGTGAGGCGCATGTCCAGGCGGCTGTTGGTGAGGCGGGCGAGGTCGCGGCAGCAGAACCAGGGCAGGCCGTCGATCAGCACGACGTTGAGGGGGCGGCGGTAGCGGATGAAGCGCGTGGCGATGCGGTAGTCAGTCATGGCGCGCCTCCGGGGTGGAGGGGCGGCAGGTGATGCGCTGTTGCGACTGGATGGCTCGCATGTTCCAGAACTCCTGTGCTGGACGTGGAGCCGCCACCGAGGGGAAGGGTGGCGGACCGTGCGAGGGTAGAGCCCGGTCTGCTTGTGCGTGAACCGGAGGGTTTGCACCCACCTCGCACAGTCCGCCATAGACTGCCAGCCCGACGATTTTCAGGCTCGTGGGCTGCTATGGCGTGTGTGCTGCACCAGCAAGTACGGGGCTCTACTCCCGGTCATGACCAAGGCCATGACGGGGCGAGAAGCTACCCAGCGGCTTTGTAGGACGGCAATGCAGTTGTCATGTAGGGATCGGCCTGCAGTCCACTCCCCGTCATTTGTTTATCCCGCTGTAAGACCCTGAGTGAAATATTTCCAACGAGTCGATGTTATTAGGCGATTTGCTGTAGGAGAATCCGCTCAAGTCTTTATTGCCAATCGCAATTTAAACCCGTCCGAACAGTGCTAATGCGTTTAAAAACGCATACTGGCTATTTGCTCTTTATTTCGTAAGTAAAACGCTATTTATTCTTCCTCTTATTTCCTACAAGGCCCTGAAAGCCGCGCCAATACATAGGTTTGAAGCCATGTAGGCCCTGTGATGGCACGTTGCGCCAGCGTGCTGGCACCTTCAGCTTTTTGAACGCCGCCGAATTTCTACTACGGTCCCATTCATTGGTACGCAAGTGCTCGTGGAGTCTTGGGTGTTGTAGGAGTTTTCATAATGAACCGCGCTCAGTTTTTGATTTCGTCCCTCGTGCTTCTGCCTCTTTCCACCACTCTGGAGGCCGCCGGGACGGTCCAGGGGCAGTTGGGTGTGCAACTCGTCATCGGCGCCGGCTGCACCGTGAACAACGGCAGCAACAACGGCAGTGCGAACACATTCGGCAGCATCGCCTTCGGTACCTACCCGAGCTTGAACAGCATCATCGAGGCCCAGTCCGTGGGGGCTTCGGCGGGCAGTTCGTTCGGCGTGACCTGCACCACCGGCACCAACTATTCGGTGGCGCTGGATTCGGGCCTGCATGCCACCGGCAACCAGCGCAACATGAGTGCCGGCGCCACCGATGTGATCGCCTACAACCTCTACAAGGAGGCGGCGCGCACCACGCTCTGGGGCAACGGCAGCAACGGCGGCACGGCCCTGGCCGCCACCGGCACCGGCGCCAACCAGGAGCTGGTGGTGTATGGCCGCGTACCGCCGCAGACGACACCCGCCACCGGCACCTACACCGATACCGTCCAGGTGACCATCACCTGGTAAGCGTTGTGACCGGGCCCGGCGCCCGGCAATGACCACTGCGACACGGAAGTAAGACTCACAGCCAGGAACCGCCATGGTCTGCCATTGCGACAGCAAGTGGATGTGGCTGGTGCTGATGGTTTCGACGACGGTCTGTCCGTCGATCCATGCCGCCAGCAAGAGCGCCACCATCGGAATAGCCGCTGAAGTCCTGCCGGCCTGCAGCGCCGGCAGCACGGTACCGGCGACCCTCGGCCAGTTCGGCACCCTGGATTTTGGCACCCACTTCAACCTCGCCGCGCAGGTCACCGTGGTCGGCACGGCGGGAGCCGGTGCACTGCGGGTCAACTGCCTGACCAGCACCCCCTATCGCGTACTGATCAGCGCCGGCGGCAGCGGCAACGTCAATGCCCGCCGCATGACCGGGCCCTCGGCGGCCCAGGTCAGCTACAACCTCTACACCTCCGCCACCTACGCCACCGTGTGGGACAACAGCATCGGCGTCACCGGCACCGGCAACGGCCAGGACCAACTGCTGCCGGTTTACGGCCGCGTGCCGGTGCAGGCCGCGCCGCTGTCGGGCACCTACACCGACACCGTCACCGTGACGGTGAGCTGGTGATGTTGCGCCGGCCCCTGGTCGCCAGCCTGGCCCTGCTGCCGGGCCTGGGCTGCTTCGCCGACACGGGCCTCAACGAGCTGCAGATCACCCAGCTGTTCGAGATCAAGGCGGCGGTGACCGCCGGCTGCATCCTGGGCAGCGGCAGCAGCGACGTGACCACCTACGGCAGCATCAACTTCGGCCAGGTCAGCACCCTGCCCAGCGACGTGACGCGGGTCAGCACGGTGGGCAACGGCTCAATCCAGCTGCAGTGCACGCCCGGCACCTCGCTGAGCATCGCCCTCAACGCCGGGCTCAACACCGCCAGCGTCACCGGCGGCCGTTACATGATCAAGGGCGCCGAGACCCTGCGTTACCAGTTGTACAAGGACGCCGGCTACAGCGCCGTCTGGGGGGATGGCAGCAACGGCGCCACGGCCATGAGCCTGACCTACAGCGCCACCAGCGGCACCCAGTCCTACCCGGTGTATGCGCGGCTGTTCGCGGTGGCGACCATGCCCAGCGCCGGGATCTACAACGACACGGTGACCGTCACCGTGACCTATTGAGAAGGGGAAGCCCATGCACCGAACCGCCCTAGGACATGGCCTGCGCACCGGCGTCATCGCCGCCTTGCTGGGGCTGGGCCTGACGGCGGCGAACACGGCCATGGCGGCGAGCTCGGTGCTGATCTGGCCGATCAACCCGACCATCGAGGCCGAACAGAAGGCCGCCGCGCTGTGGCTGGAGAACCGTGGCCAGCAACCCGTCGACCTGCAGGTGCGGGTGATGACCTGGCGCCAGGGCAACTTCGACGACCAGCTCGACGCCCAGCGCACCATCATCGGCAGCCCGCCGGTGGTGACCATCGCCCCGGGCAAGCGACAGATGATCCGCCTGATCGCCACCCAGCCGGCGCCGGCCGGCACCGAGCAGGCCTACCGGGTGCTGGTGGACGAGATGCTGCGCCCCGATGCCCAGGTCGACCCGCAGCTGGGGGTGAAATTCCAGATGCGCTATTCGGTGCCGCTGTTCGTGTTCGGCGGTGGCGCGGGGCCGGAGCCGGTGAGCGGCGCCAAGCCCCGCGAGGGGGTGCAGATCCTGCAGCCCAGGCTCAGCTATCAGGTGCGCCAGGAAGGAGGCCGGCGCTACCTGTTCCTCAGCAACCAGGGGCCGGCCCATGCCCGGCTGTCCAAGGTATCGCTGCGCCAGGGGGGCGCCAGCACACTGATCGCCGATGGCCTGCTGGGCTACGTGCTGCCCGGCGCGCAGATGCGCTGGCAACTGCCGGAGCGGGCGCCGAGCGGCAATTTCGTGCTGGAGGCGCGGATCAACGAGCAGGCCGAGCCCCAGCCGATACCGGCCCATTGAACAGCGGCCGGGCGACTGCCGAAGGATGGCGCATATTGGGGGCAACGGGCGCAACACAACGGCATGGGCATGGCGCCTGTGGGGCGGGCTGCTGCTCGTTCTGCTGCTGGGCGGCGCGCCCTGGGCGGCCGAGCCCAACCCGCCGCCCGCCGAGGCCGCCGCAGCTGCGCCCGTCGACTCCAGCCCAGGACCGGGCCCGGGCGAGCCGGCGGCCACCGACCCTGGCGCGGCGCCGGGGGAGTACACCCTCTACCTGGAGCTGGTGGTCAACGAGATGCCTACCGACAAGGTGGTGCCGGTGATCGTCCGTGCTGGCCGCTATTGGGTCGAGGCCGAGGACCTGCGTGGCGCTGGCGTGCGCCTGCCCGAGGGCGCCAGCGGGCCCCAGGCGCTGGATGCCATCGAGGGCCTGGGCAGCGAGTACGACCAGGAGCTGCAACGCCTGAAGCTGACGCTGCCCAGCGAGTGGCTGCCGCGCCAGGAGGTGGGTGATACCAGCGTGTATGCGCGCACCCCGGCCCGCGCCGACTTCGGCGCGCTGTTCAACTACGACCTCTACTACACCGACAGCGATGCCGGGCAGCGCTACGCCAGCACCTGGCTGGAGCAGCGCCTGTTCGGCAGCCGCGGCACCCTGGGCAATACGGGCGTGTACCGCAAGAGCTTCGGCGACAGCGAGGGCGAGGGGGACGGCTACGTGCGCTACGACACCCTGTGGACCCTCAACGACCAGGAGAGCCTGCGCACCTTGCAGGTGGGCGACCTGGTCACCGGGGCGCTGACCTGGAACAGCGCGGTGCGGGTGGGCGGCGTGCAGGTGTCGCGTAACTTCGGCCTGCGCCCGGACCTGGTCACCTACCCCCTGCCGCGCTTCAGCGGCGATGCCGCGGTGCCGAGCACGGTGGACCTGTTCATCAACAATGCGCGGGTCAGCAGCGACGACCTGCAGCCCGGCCCCTTCACCGTGAGCAACGTGCCCTACATCAGCGGCGCGGGCACCGCCACGGTGGTGACCACCGACGCCCTGGGGCGCCAGGTGTCCACCGACGTGCCCTTCTACGTGACCAACACGCTGTTGCAGAAGGGCCTGTACGACTACTCCCTGGGTGTGGGCAAGCTGCGCGAAGACTACGGCGTGAAGAGCTTCGCCTATGGCAGCACGGTGAGCAGCGGCACCTTCCGCTACGGCATCAGCGACGCCTTCACCCTGGAGAGCCACGCCGAGCTGGGCGAGGAACTGCGCCTGGGCGGGCTCGGCGGCACCTTCGGCCTGGGCAACTGGGGCACCCTCGGCACCTCGTTTTCCCAAAGCACCTATGAGGGCCTGCGCGGCCATCAGGCCAGCCTCGGCTACAGCTATTACTCGCCGCTGTTCGGCTTCGCCTTCCAGCGTGTGCAGCGCAGCTCGGGCTTCGTCGACGTCAGCCAGGTGAGCGCCCTGGAGCTGGGCCGCGAGGAACTGGGCCTGGCGCGGCGCACCGACCAGGTGACCTTCTCGGTGAGCCCGGAGGAGATCGGCAGCCTCGGCATCGGCTACTTCGCCAGCGAGACCCGCAGCGGCGAGCGCACCCGCGTGCTGAACTTCTCCTGGTCGCGCAGCCTGTGGGCCAACAGCAGCCTGTACGTGTCGATGAACCGCGAGCTGGGCACCTCGGGCTATTCAGCCCTGGTGCAGCTGATCATGCCGTTCGACATGCTCTCCACCTTCAGCGCCAGCGTCGAGCGCGACACCAACGGCAAGTACCGCGAGCGGGTCAACTACGGGCGCACCGCACCGAGCCAGGGCGGCGTCGGCTACAACCTCAGCTACGCCGCCGGTGGCGGCCGCTACACGCAGGCCGACGTCACCTGGCGCACGCCTTATACGCAGATGCAGCTGGGCGTGTACGACAACGATGGCGAGCGCACCCAGTGGGGCGATATCAGCGGCTCGCTGGTGTGGATGGACGGCGGGGTGTTCCCCAGCAACCGCATCAACGACGCCTTCGTGCTGGTCAGCACCTCGGGCTTCGCCGACGTGCCGGTGAACTTCGAGCACCAGCTGCTGGGCCACACCGACAGCCGCGGTCACCTGCTGGTGCCCTGGGTGCCGTCCTACTACCGCGCCAATTACGAAATCGACCCCCTGGGCCTGCCGGGCAACGTGCGTATCCCGGATGTCTCCCAGGAGATTGCCGTGCACCAAGGCAGCGGCGCCCTGCTGGAGTTCCCCATGGCGCGGGTGGTGGCGGCGAGCATCCTGCTGATCGACGTGCGTGGCGAGGTGCTGCCGCGCGGCGCCATCGCCCGGGTCGAGGGGCGCGACCTGGAGGCCTATGTGGGCTGGGACGGGCTGGTGTATTTCGAGGGGCTGGAGCTGCGTAACGCGTTGCGCGTGGAGCTGCCCGACGGCAGCCACTGTGCGGTGACGGTGGAGCTGAAGAGCCTGGACGAGGAACTGGCGCAGATCGGCCCGCTGACCTGTCGCTGACCTGCACGAACGAGGAACGAGTCATGGATGCGAAGCGCAATATCCTCTCCCTGCTGCTACTGGCGCTGCTCTGGCTGGGTGCGGGGCGCGCGTGGGCGGCCTGCACCACGGTGAACCCGGCGGTGAGCCTGGGCAGCGTCAGCTCCTTCACCATGAACGCCTCGGCCCAGGGCAACCTGGGGGGCGCCGGGCTGACCTGCGCGACCTTCCTGTCCCTGCTGGCGGCCAACTATGTACAGGTGACGCTGCAGTCCACTGCGCCGGTGCTCAGCGATGGCAACGGCAACAGCATTCCGCTGAAGGTGTTCGTCACCAACGGCGGCGCCGAGATCACCCCCGGCTCCACGGTGCAGCTGAGCAGCCTGGCGGTGCTGGCGCTGCTGACCAACGCCAGCACTGGCATCAACCTGTACTTCCAGGCCCAGGCGGCCAATATTCCCGCCGGCACCTACACCACCAATGTGGTGTTCACCTGGCGCTACGCCATCTGCGAATCCGGGGTGCTCAACTCCTGCTCCTGGCAGCGCAGCCCCGGCGTCACCCAGAACTGCCCGCTCGGCCTCTGCGGCGCGCCCACCAACTGGGGCACCGGGGTGACCGCCACCAGCACCGTGACCATCGTAGTGACCAAGGCCTGTGCGCTGAACAGCTACCAGAACGTCGACCTCGGTAGCCAGGCGCTGGTCAGCCAGTTCGCCTCGGTGACCCGCGCCATCACCCTGACCTGCACCAGCGACGAGGGTTACCTGGTCAGCTTCGACAACGGCCAGAACTACCAGGCGCCCTGGCGACGCATGGCCAGCGGCGCCAACCGCCTGGGCTACAACATCTACTTCCCCAATACGACGACGGTGTGGACCACCACGCAGAACCTGTCGCAGAAAGGCACGGGATTGCTGCAGACGGTGAACTTCCAGGTGACCGTCGACCCCACGCAGGCCAACGTGCCGGTGGGTACCTACATCGACAACGTGACCCTGATCATCAACTACTGACGGGACGGTGTACCCTGGCGCGCTGTTTCCCGAACCGTCCGGAGTAGAGACATGGGCCTGGCGCAGTTCCGCCATTGGGTGTTCGACATGGATGGCACCCTGACGATTGCCGTTCACGATTTCGCCGCGATCCGCCGCGAGCTGGCGATTCCCCCGGAGGATGACATCCTCCATCACCTCGCCGCGCTGCCGGCGGAAGAGGCCCGCGCCAAGCACGCCTGGCTGCTGGAGCACGAGCGCGAGCTGGCGCTGAATGCACGCCCGGCGGCCGGTGCCGTGGAGCTGGTGCGCCACCTGCACGCATGCGGCGTGCGCCTGGGCATCCTCACCCGCAACGCCCGCGATCTGGCGCTGCTGACGCTGCAGGCCATCGGCGTGGACGATTGCTTCGCCCCGGCCGACATCCTCGGCCGCGACGAGGCGCCACCCAAGCCGCACCCGGGTGGCTTGCTGCACCTGGCCGAGCGCTGGGCCGTGGCGCCGGACGAGATGGTGATGGTGGGCGACTACCGCTTCGACCTCGACTGCGGCCGCGCCGCCGGCAGCGCCACGGTGCTGGTCAACCTGCCGGAAAACCCCTGGCCCGAGCTTACCGATTGGTACGCCGAGGATTGCGCGCAGCTGTTGCTGTTGGCGCGGTAGGTCCGGGTCGTATCGTGCGCTGCCTCGCGGGTTGCACCCGCCCTACAGGTGATTGCATGCCGTAGGGCGGGTGAAACCCGCGGTGATGAACGGGCTAAAGGTCCCGTGCGGTGAAGGTGTCGCAACGGTTGATGTCGCCGCGCTCGAAGCCGGTCTTGAACCAGCGCACCCGCTGGGCCGAGGTGCCGTGGGTGAAAGAGTCGGGCACCACCTGGCCGCGTGCCTGTTTCTGCAGGCGGTCGTCGCCGATGGCGTTGGCGGCGTTGAGGGCTTCTTCCAGGTCACCCGGCTCCAGCCAGTCCAGGCGTTTCTGCGCGTGGAAGGCCCAGACGCCGGCGAGGCAGTCGGCCTGGAGTTCCTGGCGCACCAGCAGGCCGCTGGCGCCTTCCATCTTCTGGCCGCGCTGGCGCGCGGCATTGACCTTGGCGGAGACGCCGAGCAGCGTCTGTACGTGGTGGCCCACCTCGTGGGCGATGACATAGGCCTGGGCGAAGTCGCCGGCGGCGGAGAAGCGCTGGGCCATTTCGCGGAAGAAGTCCAGGTCCAGGTACACCTGGCGATCGCCGGGGCAGTAGAAGGGGCCGACCGCCGAGGAGGCGAAGCCGCAGGCCGATTGCACGCCGCCGTTGAACAGCATCAGTTTCGGGTCCTGATACTGGCGGCCGCCCTGCTGGAAGATGGCCTGCCAGGTGTCTTCGGTATCGCCGAGCACAGCGCGCACGAACTCCGCTTCCTGGTCGTCCCCCGGTGGCGCGCCGCTATGAGGGGGCGCGGTGGAGAGGCTGGCCTGGCCGGCGAGCTGGCCGAGGATGGTCAGCGGGTCTTCACCCATGAGCAGGCCGACCACCACCACCAGGGCGATGCCGCCCAGCCCGATGCTCTTGCCGCCGCCGAGGCGCATGCCGCCACTGCCGCTGCCGCGCGCATCCACCACGTTGTCGCTGCGTCTCGCCCGTTGCCAGCGCATGTGCCGATCCTTGTTCTTGTCGAGGCATTGAGTGTCGTAGCTGGCGGCGGGGTGCGCCAGCCCGGTCGTCAGCCGAGGCGGCCCGGCTCCGGCAGCAGGCGCGCTTGGGCCAGCAGTTGCACGGCGCCGCCGACCTGCACGCGGCCCTCACCGGTGACCTGTACATCCAGCCGGCTGGGGCGGCCGAGGAAGCGCCCCTGGTTGAGGGCGAAGCCCTGCTCGCGGCGCTCCAGGCCCCGCTGTACCAGCCAGGCGGCGACCGGGCCGGCGGCGCTGCCGGTGGCGATGTCTTCGACCACGCCGAGGGGGTCCCAGGTGCGGCCTTCGCGGGCGTCGATGTCGAGGAGGAAGACGAAGGCCGCGCCTATGGCCGCCAGGTCGTCATCCAGCGGACGTTGCTGGCGGGCATTGGCCAGCCCGGCGCCGGTCACCGGCAGCAGCAGGTAGGGCAGGCCGGTGCTGACCACCTGCGGCGGGTGGCGGCTGTCCCATTCGCTGCCGAACGCGGCGGCGAAGCCTTGGGCGGCGCGGGCGTCCAGCTCGACGCCGAACTCGGCGATGCCCTGGTCCATCTCCGCGTAGAAGCCGTGGCCCTGGCGGCGGGTGGCCAGGGTGACGCGCTTGTCGCGCAGTTGCAGGGCCCATTCGGCGTGCTCGCCCGGGGCGTGCAGGTGGTGCAGCAGGGCGGCGGCGCCGAGGATCGGGTGGCCGGCGAAGGGCAGCTCCTCTTCCACGGTGAACACCCGCGCGGCGAACTCCCCGGGCTGGGCACCCGGCTCTAGGAAGATCGACTCGAACTGGCGCAGCTCCTGGGTCAGCGCCTGCATGGCAGCGGGCGACAGGCCCCGGGCGTCGGGGAACACCGCCAGGCCGTTGCCGGCCAGCACGCGTTCGGCGAATACATCGACTTGCCAGTAATCCATTGCTGCTCCTCGGAAACGCGCGCGGCCGCCCAGGGGCGGCCGCGCTGTGTGGGGTAGGGGAGCGCTAGTGTGCCGGATACTCGGCCAGCACGTTCTGCTGACCTTGCGCCGATACGCCGATCACCTGGTAGGCGTCCTGCATGCCGTCCATCTCCATGCCCGGCGAGCCCATGGGCATGCCCGGCACGGCGGCGCCGATCAGGTCCTTGCGCTCCCGCAGCTTGAGCACGTCGCTGGCCGGCACATGGCCTTCGACGAACTTGCCGTCGACCACGCCGGTGTGGCACGAGCCCAGGCTGTGGGGCACGCCGAGGCGGGTCTTGACCGAGGCCATGTCGCGCTCGACGTGGTCGTTGACCTGGATGCCGTTGTCCCGCAGGTGGCTGATCCAGGCCTTGCAGCAGCCGCAGTTGGGGTCGCGGTAGACGTCCATGGAAACGGTCTCCGCCGCCTGGGCGAAGAGGGGGGCGAAGAGCAGGGAGGCGAGAAGGGCGCGGCGCATGGGAAAGCTCCTGAACGTGGAATGGGCGACAGCTTATGCCTGTCGCCGCTGCGCTGCGCGCCGCGGCTGTTACGGGATGTACGCCGGTTGATATGGGTCAGTTTTCCCCGTTTCCGGGGACGCGTGCGTTGCCCTCGTAGGATGGGTAGAGCGGAGCGAAACCCATCAATGGGGCGCGCCAGGGAAAACGGCGTGCCGATCCCGGCTCCGCCTGGTGGAGGTAAAAAGCGACCTCCACCCGTACCGACCCTGTCCGCGTGTTGGCTGGGCGGCCTCAAGGCGCCGGCCGTGCGGGGAAGTCCTTCAGCAGCTCGGCCACGGCCCGGTCGAAGCCTTGCTGGGTGAGCTTGGGGTCGTGCAGCTGGCGGCTGATCTGCGCTTCGAACAGCACCCGCTCGTCGAAGCCGTCGAGGATGCGCAGGGCGAGGCGGGCGCGTTCGTCCTGGGTCAGCTCGGTCTGGTTGTAGAGGGCGCCGCCGGGGGTGACCACCGGTCGCATGGTCACGCCTGGCTCCGGCGCCAGGCCCAGGGCGTAGATGATGGTCAGGTCGCTGCCGTGCTCCTGGTAGCGGTAGCCTTTGGCTTCCAGGGCCTTGTGCAGGGCGTTGTCGAAGCGTTCTTCCAGGTCCTGGCGGTGCCCCGGGGCACGCACCGGCTGGATGCTGAAGGTCATGTAGTGGCTGGTGCGCGCGGCCGGGGCGACGGTGACGCCGTCGTCGGGGGGCGCGGCGCAGGCGCCCAGCAGCATGGCGAGCAGCGGCAGGCTGAGGCGGGGCGGCAGCATGGGTGACTCCTTGGAATGGTCCTGGCTAGAGCCTAGCCGTGGCCCTGGCCCGGCGGCCCCGACCTTGCGATGGGTTGGGCGAACGAAACCCGCTGCGGCGGGTCTTTTGCAGATCGCTGCCGATCGGGAGGAGAAAGGCGATGCTACTTGCCCGGCTGATTCTGGTGGTCCAGATCCTGGTGTTCGCGGGTTTCGGCCTGGCCTACTGGTTCCGCCCCTACGAGATGGCCAACCTCAGCGGCATGCTGCTGATGGAAACCACCTCGGTAAGCAACGTGCGCGTCTACTACGGCGGCCTGCAGATCGGCCTGGCGCTGTTCCTGCTCTGGGCCCTGCGCGGCCGCGAGCTGATGCGCGCGGCGCTGATGATGCTGTTGCTGGTGCAGTCCGCCCTGGCCCTGGCGCGCATCGGTTCCCTATGGCTGGACGACGGCACCCTGCAGAACTTCGACATCAGCTCCCTGGCCTACAAGGTGGCCACTGCGCTGCTGGCCGGCGTGGCCCTGGTGCAGCTGGCGCGCTACCAGGAACCGGTGGCGGACACCGCGCTGATCGGCGACCTGGACGACGAGGTCAGCGAGCCGCTGCGCCGGGGCGGCATCCGCGAAGGGTTGGTGGAACGCATCGACGAAGCGGCACCGCTGCCGCCGGAAAGGCCCTGATACAGAGCCGTCGCACACGGGGCGACGGCCTGCCGGGCAGGCTTGGGAAACTTGCCTATCCTTTGGTTTTCAAGCCGATGACGGAGGCGGTCCCATGGATATAGAAGCCCTATTTTCCAACCTGCACACCTTGCCCAGCATTCCCAAGGTGGCGCAGGACCTGATCCAGCAATTCGATAGCCCGACCTCCAGCCTGGATGGCGTGGCGCGCAATATCGCCCTCGACCCGGTGATCGCCGCCAAGGTGCTGCGCCTGGCCAACTCCGCGCGCTTTCGCGGGGCGCGGGAGTCCACCAGCATCGAGGATGCGGCCATGCGCCTGGGCTTCAACACCCTGCGCACCCTGGTGATGGCTTCGGCCGTGACCGGCGCCTTCAAGGCCTCGCCCAATTTCGACCTCAAGGGCTTCTGGCTGCACAGCTTCCAGGTGGCGAGCATCAGCCGCCTGCTGGCCAAGCAGAAGGGCGTGGACCCGGACACGGCGTTCACCTGCGGGATGATGCATGACATCGGCGAACTGCTGATCCAGACCGGCGCCCCCGAGTTCGCCGAGAAGCTCAACAGCGGCAAGGGCGGGGCCACCGGGCGTGCCGCCAGCGAAACGCTGCAACTGGGGTTCGGCTACCCGGAAGTGGGGGCAGAGCTGGCGCGGCGCTGGCAGCTGCCGGCGGTGATCCAGCAGGCCATCGCCTACCAGGCGCGCCCGATGCAGGCGCCGGCCGATGCCTTGCTGCCGCGCATCCTCGCCCAGGCGGTGCTGGTCAGCGAGGCGCTGCAGGCCCATGGCGGCGCCACCGAGGAGGCGCGGCAATCCCTGGAAGGCCCGCTGGTGGAAGGCGTGGACCTGGACGCGCTGTTCGCGGCGTTGCCGGCGGTGCTGGAGGCGGACAAGGCCTTCGCCGAACTGCTCACCTGAAAACCGACGCTTGACTTGGCGCAGCGGCAGGAATAATTTCCAGACCCATGAAATCGACCTCCCTGATGCTGCGCCAACAGATTATTACCGCCATTACATACTTGGCGGGTTGACCAGTACCTACAAAGAAACCCGCCCTCGAGGCGGGTTTCTTCTTTCTGTCTCCTGGGCCCCAAGCGAACCGCAGGAGACGCCATGCAACCTTCCCCCCTCGTCCAGGCCGTGCAACAGGCGGACCAGCTGATCAATGCCGGGCGTTTCGATGCGCTGATGGATTTCTACACCGACGACGCCGTGCTGGTGGTGCGCCCGGGCCTCAACGTCCAGGGCCGCGACGGCATCCGCCGCGCCTTCGATGCCATCGCCGCGCATTTCCAGCACAGCCTCTGGGTCAGCCAGCGCGACCTGCAGGTGGTGGAGACCGGCGACACCGCCCTGGTGATGGGCCGTGCGCGCATCCAGTGGCGCTCCAGCGACGGCTTCCTGTCGTTCCTCGAACGCAAGGCCACCTACGTGTTCCGCCGCCAGGCCGACGACAGCTGGCGCTGCGCCGTGGACAACTCCTATGGCACCGACCTGCTCGATGCCGTCACCGGGGAGGCCGTGGCATGACCGACTCACTGCTCAAGGGCTATGTGCAGAAGATCCTCCGCGCGCCGGTCTACGACGTCGCCATCCAGACGCCCCTGCAACCGGCGCCGCGCCTGTCCCAACGCCTCGGCAACGCCGTGCTGCTCAAGCGCGAGGACCTGCAGCCGGTGTTCTCCTTCAAGATCCGCGGCGCCTACAACCGCGTGTCCCAGCTCAGCGCCGAGCAACGCGCACGGGGCGTGATCGCCGCCTCCGCCGGCAACCACGCCCAGGGCCTGGCCCTGGCGGCGCGCCAGCTGGGCATCGAGGCGACCATCGTCATGCCGCGCACCACACCGGAGCTCAAGGTCCAGGGCGTGCTGGCCCGGGGCGGCAAGGCGGTGCTCCACGGCGACGCCTTCCCCGAGGCCCTGGCCCATGCGTTGCGCCTGGCCGAGGAGCAGGGCCTGACCTTCGTGCCGCCCTACGACGACCCCGACGTGATCGCCGGCCAGGGCACCGTGGCCATGGAGATCCTGCGCCAGCAGCCGGGCGAGCTGGATGCCATCTTCGTGCCGGTGGGCGGTGGTTCGCTGATCGCCGGCATCGCCGCCTATGTGAAATACCTGCGTCCCGAGGTGAAGGTCATCGGCGTCGAGCCGGAGGATTCCAACTGCCTGCAGGCCGCCATGGCCGCTGGCGAGCGCGTGGTGCTGGAGCAGGTGGGGCTGTTCGCCGACGGCGTGGCCGTGGCGCAGATCGGCGCGCACAACTTCGAGGTCTGCCGCCAGTATGTGGACGAGGTGCTCACTGTCAGCGCCGACGAAATCTGCGCGGCGATCAAGGACATCTACGACGACACCCGCTCCATCACCGAGCCGGCCGGCGCCCTGGCCGTGGCCGGGATCAAGAAGTACGTGGCCCGCGAGCGCTGCGAGGGCCGCACCCTGGTGGCCATCGACTCGGGCGCCAACGTCAACTTCGACCGCCTGCGCCACGTGGCCGAGCGCGCCGAGCTGGGCGAGCAGCGCGAAGCGATCATCGCCGTGACCATTCCCGAGCGCCCGGGCAGCTTCCGCGCCTTCTGCGAGGCCCTGGGGCGGCGGCAGATCACCGAATTCAACTACCGCTTCCACAGCGAAGCCGAGGCGCACATCTTCGTCGGCGTGCAGACCCACCCGGAGAACGACCCGCGCGACGCGCTGGTGAGCGGCCTGCAGGCCCAGGGCTTCCCGGTGCTGGACCTGACCGACAACGAGCTGGCCAAGCTGCACATCCGCCACATGGTCGGCGGCCGTGCCGACGGCGCCCTGCACGAGCGCCTGCTGCGCTTCGAATTCCCCGAGCGGCCCGGCGCGCTGCTGAACTTCCTCAACCAGTTGGGCGGGCGCTGGAACATCAGCCTGTTCCACTACCGCAACCACGGCGCCGCCGACGGCCGCGTACTGGCCGGCCTGCAGGTGCCCGACCACGAGCTGCACCTGCTGCCCGGGGCGCTGGACGCCATCGGCTACCCCTGGTGGGACGAAAGCGACAACCCGGCCTATCGCCTGTTCGTGGGGTGATGGGCGTGATGAATCGCCACTTTGTGGGGGCGACATGCACTTTCCGTAGGATGCACGCGGGTGGGTTTGGAGCGGCTTTCTGTAGGGGCGACTTCAGTCGCCAAGCGGCGCGCAGCGCCGCCGCTGTTCCCCGGCAGGCTCATTACCGTGTGTAGCAGCATGGGTTTCGCTGCGCTCGCGGAACGCCGCCCGACCCATCCTACGGGAGGTGTGGGGCGACGCCGCGCCCTTGTGGGAGCGAATTCATTCGCGATCGGGGCGCCAGGCGGTCACCTCGGCCCGTTTCCGAGCGCGCCTCACCTCTGCATTGGTGGAGGTAAAAAGCGACCTCCACCCTTGTATCTCGACTAACTACCCCTTCAGGGGTAATAGTTCCCGACTGATCATCGGGGGAGGGGCTGGAAGTCGTGTCCACCCTTAGGCCCTGAGCCTGCGACGTAGATAGTGCTCCGCCCCTCCACACTCACTCGAACAGCCCGAACGGTATCTTGAGCCCAGAGCTCGCATTCACAAGGTTGGGCCGGGTGCAGTGATGATCGCATTTGGAACGATCAGGAGGAGCACACATGCCCAGTGTCATTGGTGTCGACATTGCGAAGCACACGTTTGATATCGCCACCCTGCAGGCGAACGGCAAGTACCGCACCAAGGCCAAGTTGGCCAACAGCGAGGCGGGCTTTCGCACGCTGCAGGAGTGGCTGAACAAGCACAGCGAGGCGGGTGCCTGGGTCGTGATGGAAGCCACCGGCATCCACCATGAAGCCCTGGCCGAATGGCTGCTGGAGCAGAACTATCGGGTCTGCGTCCTCAACCCAGCGCAAATCGCTCACTACGCCCGCAGTCAGCTGCAGCGCGTGAAAACTGACAAGGTCGACGCCAAGCTGATCGCCGAATACGGCGAGCGCCACCAAGATGAGCTACGGCCCTGGCAGCCTGAACCTCGCGCCATACGGCGCCTGAAAGCACTGATGCGGCGCCTGGCGGATCTGCAGGAAATCCAGCAGATGGAGAGCAATCGCCTGGAGGTGGCCGATACCAGCGTGCAGGAGTCGATCCGCTCAGTGTTGCGGCACATCGAGCAACAGATCGAGGAAACCCTCAAGGCCATCAACAACCACATCGACAATGACCCGGATCTGCGCGGCAAACGTGATCTGTTGACCAGCATCGATGGCATCGCGGACAAGACAGCCGCCCTGATCCTGGCGGAGCTGGGCGACCCTCATCGCTTCACCAGCAGCCGCGCGATTACCGCCTTTGCCGGGCTCAATCCGCGTTTGCAGGAGTCTGGTAAGTACCGGGGGCAGACCCGCATTTCCAAGATGGGCTCATCGCGGCTGCGTGCTGGGCTGTACATGCCTGCCGTTTGCGCCCTGCAGCACAACGGGGCGATCAAAGCGATGAGAGAACGCCTCAGAGCCAAGGGCAAGACCGGCATGCAGATCATCTGCGCAGCGATGCGTAAGCTGCTGAACATCGCTTATGGCGTCTTGAAATCGGGCCAGCCGTACGACGTAAAACTGGCCCTTGCTCACTAGGGATCAAGACGGTATCTACGCAGCGGTCATGCCCGCGCGGTGGCAGGCTTTTTGTGGGAGCGAATTCATTCGCGATCGGGGTACCAGGCGGTAACCCCGGCCGGGATCAGCGACGCACCAGCAACACACCCGATTCCATGTGGTGGGTGTAGGGGAACTGGTCGAACAGGGCGCAGCGCTCGATGCGGTGGGTGTCGTGCAGCTGGGCGATGTTGGCGGCCAGGGTCTCCGGGTTGCAGGAGATGTAGAGGATGCGCTCGAAGCGGCGGGTCAGCTCGCAGGTGTCCGGGTCCATGCCGGCGCGGGGCGGGTCGACGAACACGGTGCCGAACTCGTAGGCCTTGAGGTCGATGCCGGCGAGGCGGCGGAAGGGGCGCACTTCGTTGAGGGCTTCGGTCAGCTCTTCGGCGGAGAGGCGCACCAGGGTGACGTTGTCCACGCCGTTGTCGGCGAGGTTGGCCAGGGCGGCGTTGACCGAGGTCTTGCTGATCTCGGTGGCCAGCGCCTTGCGCGCGCGGGTGGCCAGGGGCAGGGTGAAGTTGCCGTTGCCGCAGTACAGCTCCAGCAGGTCGTCCTCGCGCTCGCCCATGGCTTCGAAGGCCCAGGCCAGCATCTTCTGGCACACCTCGCCGTTGGGCTGGGTGAAGGCGCCTTCGGGCTGGCGGTAGCGGAAGGCACGGCCGGCGACGGTCAGCTCTTCTTCCACGTAGTCGCGGCCGATGACGATGCGCTTGCCCTTGGAGCGGCCCACCAGGCTCACGCCCAGGTCGGCGGCGAGCTTCTCGGCCTCGGCCTTCCAGGCATCGTCCAGGGGGCGGTGGTAGCAGAGGGTGATCAGCGCGTCTCCGGACAGGGTGGTGAGGAACTCCACCTGGAACAGCTTGAACGACAGCACCTGGCTCGCCTGCCAGCCGGCTTTCAGGCGCGGCATCAGCTCGTTGATGCGGCGGCTGGCGATGGGGAAGTCCTCGATCAGCACGGGGGTGAACTTGTCCCCGGCTTCGAACATGGCGTAGTGACGGGTCTCACTGCCGGTCTCGCGCCACAGGCGGAACTCGGCGCGCAGGCGGTAATGCTCGCGGGGCGAGTCGAAGACGTCCGGTTGCGGTGCGTCGAAGGGCGCCAGCAGTGCCTTCAGGCGCTCGGCCTTGTCGGCGAGCTGCGCGGCGTAGCCTGTGGGATCGAACTGCGGGCGGCTCATCAGTGGAAGAACCCCATCTTGATCACGAACAGCACGGCGAGGATCACCAGCGCCGGGCTCAGCTCGCTGTAGCGGCCGGCCAGGGTCTTGATGGCGGCCCAGGCGATGAAGCCGAAGGCGATGCCGTCGGCGATGGAGTAGGTGAAGGGCATGGCCAGGGCGGTGATCAGCACCGGGGCGGCGGTGGTCAGGTCGCTCCATTCGATTTCTGCCAGGCCCGAGGCCATCAGCACGGCGACGAAGAACAGCGCCGGCGCGGTGGCGAAGGCGGGCACGCTGCCGGCCAGGGGCGAGAGGAACAGGGCCAGGAGGAACAGCACGGCGACCACGACGGCGGTGAGGCCGGTGCGGCCACCGGCGCTGACGCCGGCTGCGGATTCGATGTAGCTGGTGGTGGTCGAGGTGCCCAGCAGCGAACCGCCCATGGCGGCGGTGGAGTCGGCGATCAGGGCGCGGCCCATCTTCGGCATGTGGCCGTCGGCGCGCATCAGGCCGGCCTTCTTGGCCACGGCGATGAGGGTGCCGGAGTTGTCGAACAGGTCGACGAAGAGGAAGGCGAAGATCACGCTGACCAGGCCGATTTCCAGCGCGCCCTTGATGTCCAGCTGCAGGAAGGTGGGCGCCAGGGACGGCGGCATGGAGACGATGCCACCGAACTTGGAAACGCCCAGGCCGATGCCGGCGAGGGTGACGGCGAGGATGCCGATCAACACGGCGCCGGTCACCTTGCGGGCTTCCAGGGCGATGATCAGGAAGAAGCCGAGCACGGCGAGGATCGGCTCGGGCTTGGTCAGGTCGCCCAGGGTGACCATGGTCACCGGGTGGGCGGCGACGATGCCGGCCTTCTGCAGGGCGATCAGCGCGAGGAACAGGCCGATGCCGGCGGCGATGGCCGAGCGCAGCTCCAGGGGGATGCTGTTGATGATCCATTCACGGATGCGGAAGATCGACAGCACGAAGAACATGCACGCCGAGATGAACACCGCGCCCAGGGCCACCTGCCAGGTGTGGCCCATGTGCAGCACCACGGTGTAGGTGAAGAAGGCGTTCAGGCCCATGCCGGGGGCGAGGGCGATGGGGTAGTTGGCGATCAGGCCCATGACGGTGGAGCCGATGGCGGCGGCCAGGCAGGTGGCGACGAACACCGCGCCCTTGTCCATGCCGGTTTCACCGAGGATGGCCGGGTTGACGAAGAGGATGTAGGCCATCGTCAGGAAGGTGGTCAGGCCCGCCAGGACCTCGGTGCGTACGTTGGTGTCGTGCGCTTTGAGTTGGAACAGTTTTTCCAGCATTTTCGCTCCCCGTGACGTCTTCGCGTCTGTTGGCCCGGACTGGATAGCAGTCAAGCACAGCGCCTGCGGTTGGGCGCCGTTTCTGCCAGCCCGGCAAAAAAGGCGCGCATCATACCAGCTCCCCTGGGGGCGGTGAATTTATGACCAGACGGGCAGCTCGGGTTTCGTCGTGCGGCCCGCCCGGGCAGAAACCCTGAACCTCGGCGAAGACCGGCCAGTCCACCTGAAAGATGCGGGTATCCACACCCGCGCACCGCCCTTCGGGGCCGGACGAGACGAGCCTGAGGTCAACATGAGTTCCCTACCCAGCCTGCGCCGTGGCCAAACCGCCGTCGGCCATCCGATCCAACTGGTCATCAACGGCGAACCCCATCGGCTGCAGGTGGAGCCCTGGACCACCCTGCTCGACCTGCTGCGCGAGCGCCTCGACCTGGTGGGCACCAAGAAGGGCTGCGACCACGGCCAGTGCGGCGCTTGCACCGTGCTGCGCAATGGCGTGCGGATCAATGCCTGCCTGGCCCTGGCGGTGATGCAGGACGGCGCCGAGATCACCACGGTGGAAGGCCTGGAGCGCAACGGCGAGTTGCACCCCATGCAGGCCGCGTTCATCCGCCACGACGCCTTCCAGTGCGGCTACTGCACACCGGGGCAGCTGTGCTCGGCGGTGGCCCTGGCCAGCGAGAACCACGCCCACGACCGCGACGGCATCCGCGAGCAGATGAGCGGCAACCTGTGCCGCTGCGGCGCCTACGCCAACATCCTCGACGCCATCGAGGAGGCGCTGCCCGCCTGCCAGGGCGCTGCCAAGGGGAACGCCGCATGACGCCCTTCAGCTACGAACGCCCCGAGGAACTGGACCAGGCCCTGAAGCTGGCCGGCCCCCACGCGCGCTTCATCGCCGGGGGCACCAACCTGGTGGACCTGATGAAGGAGAACGTCGAGCGCCCCGAACGGCTGATCGACATCACCGCGCTGCCGCTGCACGGCGTGCTGGTCGGCGAGGACGGCGGGCTGCGCATCGGCGCCCTGGTGAGCAACGCCGACCTGGCCTGGCACCCGCGCGTGCAGAGCCATTTCCCATTGCTGGCCGAGGCGCTGCTGGCCGGGGCTTCGCCGCAGTTGCGCAACATGGCCACGGTCGGCGGCAACCTGCTGCAACGCACCCGCTGCCAGTACTTCTATGACGTGGCCACGCCCTGCAACAAGCGCGAGCCCGGCAGCGGCTGCCCGGCGCGGGTGGGGCTCAACCGCAACCACGCGATACTCGGCGCCAGCGAACACTGCGTGGCCACCCACCCTTCCGACATGTGCGTGGCCCTGGCGGCACTGGAGGCCAAGGTGCACGTCGCCGGCCCCGGCGGCACCCGGGTGATCGCCTTCGCCGACTTCCACCGCCTGCCCGGCGACGAACCGCAGCGCGACAACCTGTTGGCGGCGGACGAGCTGATCACCGAGGTCGAGCTGCCGCCGTCGCCTTTCGCCCGCCACAGCGCCTACCTGAAGATCCGCGACCGCGCGTCCTACGCCTTCGCCCTGGTTTCGGTGGCGGCGGCGCTGCGCGTGGAGCAGGGCACCGTGGCCGAGGCGCGCATCGCCCTGGGCGGTGTGGCGCACAAACCCTGGCGCCTGCCGGACGCCGAGGCGGCACTGGTGGGGCGCCCCTGCACACCGGCGGCCTTCCGTGTCGCCGCCGACCTGCTGCTGCAGGGGGCCGAGGGCCTGGGGCGCAACACCTTCAAGGTGGAGCTGGCTCGCCGCGCGGTGGTCCGCGCCCTGGCCGATGCCGCCAAGGGAGGGCCCCGGGCATGAGTGCATCGCCACTGGGCAAGGCCCATGACCGGGTGGACGGCCGTGACAAGGTCACCGGCCGCGCCCGCTACGCTGCCGACTTCGCCGTACCCGGCCTGTTGCATGGCTGGGTGGTCAACGCCGGCATCCCCCGTGGGCGCATCCTCGCCATCGACAGCCGCGCGGCCGAGGCGGTGCCCGGTGTGCAACTGGTGCTGACCCACGCCAACCGCCCGCCCATCGCCAGTTATGACGAACCCTACGAGGACGCCGACGCCGCCGACGGCTCGCCGTTCCGCCCGCTGTACAACGATCGCATCCTCTATAGCAGCCAGCCGGTGGCACTGGTGGTGGCCGAGACCCTGGAGCAGGCACGCCACGCCGCGCGCCTGGTGACGGTGGACTACCAGGCCGAGCCGCACCAGACCGACCTGCTGGCCGCCCTCGACGACGCCCACCTGGCCCCGGCGTCGCTGCCCGAGCCCCGGGGCGATTGCGCCGGCGCCCTGGCCGGCGCGGCCCTGCGCATCGACGTGAGCTACAGCTCGCCCATCGAGCAGCACAACCCCATGGAGCCCCACGCCGCCACGGTGGTCATGCAGCCCGACGGTGCGCTGCTGGTCTACGACAAGACCCAGGGCACGCAGAACAGTCAGCAGTACATCGAGCGGGTGTTCGGCCTGGAGCCGGGCCTGGTGCGGGTGATGGCGCCCTTCGTCGGCGGCGCTTTCGGCTCCGGTCTGCGTCCGCAGTACCAGCTGGTGCTGGCGGTGATGGCGGCGCTCAAGCTGCAGCGCTCGGTACGGGTGACCCTGACCCGGCAGCAGATGTTCAGCTTCGGCTATCGCCCGCGCACCCTGCAGCGCCTGAGCCTGGGCGCCGCCGCCAATGGCGAGCTGCGCGCCCTGCGCCACGAAGCGGTGGGGCAGACCTCGCGCTTCGAGGACTTCACCGAGCACGTGGTGGAGTGGTCCGGGATGCTTTACCAGTGCGACAACGTCGAACTGGGCTACCGCCTGGCGCCGCTGGACGTCTACACGCCGCTGGACATGCGCGCCCCCGGCGCCACCCTCGGGGTCTTCGCCCTGGAGTGCGCCATGGACGAGATGGCCGCCGCCGTGGCCATCGACCCGCTGCAGCTGCGCCTGACCAACTACGCCGAGCGCAACCAGAACGAGGGCAAGCCCTTCTCCAGCAAGGCCCTGCGCGAGTGCTACGCCCAGGGCGCCGAGCGCTTCGGCTGGGCGGCGCGTGACCCGCAGCCGCGCAGCATGCGCGAGGGCCACGAGCTGCTCGGCTGGGGCATGGCCACCGGCGTGTGGGAGGCCATGCAGAGCCCGGCCAGCGCCCGCGCGGTGATCGATGGCGACGGCCACCTGCACCTGAGCAGCGCCACCACCGATATCGGCACCGGCACCTACACGGTGATGACCCAGATCGCCGCCGCCAGCCTGGGGCTGGACATGGCGCGGGTGACCTTCAGCCTGGGCGACTCGCACTTGCCGAAGGCGCCGCTGCAGGGCGGTTCCTTCACCGTCTCCTCGGTGGGCAGCGCGGTGCAGCAGGCCTGCGTGGCGCTGCAGGACCGGCTGCTGAAGACCGCCGTGGAGCTGGAGGACTCGCCCTTCGAGGGGCTGACGCGGGAGCAGGTGGAGTTCGTCGACGGCGAACTGCGGGTCATCGGCGCGCCGGAGCTGGCGCTGGGCTATGGCGAGATCGTCCGTGCCGCTGGCGGCGCGGCCCTGGAAGCCCGGGTGGACGCCAAGCCGGACGACAAGCGCGAGGCCTATTCCACGGCCAGCCACTCGGCGGTCTTCGTCGAGGTGCGGGTGGACGAGGTGCTGGGCGTGGTGCGGGTTAGCCGGGTGGTCAGCGCCATCGCCGCCGGTCGCGTGGTCAACCCGAAGATGGCGCGCAGCCAGATTCTCGGCGGCGTGGTCTGGGGCATCGGCATGGCCCTGCAGGAGGAGACCCAGACCGACCATGCGCTGGGCCGGCACATGAACCACAACCTGGCCGAGTACCACATCCCGGTGCACGCGGATATCGGCGAGATCGAGGTGATCTTCGTCGAGGAAGAGGACGAGGTGGTCAACGCCCTGGGCTCCAAGGGCGTCGGCGAGATCGGCATAGTCGGGGTCGCGGCGGCGGTGGCCAACGCCATCTGGCACGCCACCGGTAAGCGCATCCGCGACCTGCCGATCACCCCCGACAAGCTGCTCTGATCAATCGCCGCCGTGCAGGCGGTCGCGGTTGGCCAGGGTGGGGAAGAGCCTTATCCACAGGCCGGTGATGAGCAGGGTGCCGACCCCGCCCATGACCACCGCCGGCACGGTGCCGAACCAGGCGGCGGTGACGCCGGACTCGAACTCGCCGAGTTGGTTGGAGGCGCCGATGAACAGGCCGTTGACGGCGCTGACCCTACCGCGCATCTCGTCCGGCGTGTGCAACTGCACGAAAGCGCCACGGATGACCATACTGATCATGTCCGCCGCGCCCAGCACCGCCAGCACCGCGAGGGAGAACCAGAACGAGGTGGACAGGCCGAAGGCGATGGTGGCCACGCCGAACACGCCCACGGCAGTGAACATGATGCGCCCCACCTGGCGTTCGATGGGGAAGCGCGCCAGCCAGAACGACATGGCCAGCGCGCCCACCGCCGGTGCCGAGCGCAGCAGGCCGAGGCCCCAGGGCCCGGTGAGCAGGATGTCCTTGGCGAACACCGGCAGCAGCGCGGTGGCGCCGCCGAGGAGCACGGCGAACAGATCGAGGGAGATGGCGCCGAGGATGTCGCGGCGGCTGCGGATGAAGCGGATGCCGGCCAGCAGCGAGTCCAGGGAGGCGCGCTCCTTGCGCAGCACCTGCTGGCGGCTGGACAGGCTCAGCATCAGGCAGCAGGCGATGGCGTAGAGCACCGCCACCGGGCCATACACCCAGAGGCTGCCCAAGGCGTAGAGCAGGCCGCCCACCGCCGGCGCGACGATGGTCGCCGCCTGCATCGCCGAGGCGGCCGCGGCCACGGCACGTGGGAACAGCTCCGTCGGGACGATGTTGGGCAGCAGCGCCTGGGTCGCCGGCATCTCGAAGGAGCGTGCCGCGCCGAGGGCGAAGGCGAGGAGGAAGATCATCTCGCGGCTGATGTTGTCGGTGGCGCTGCCCAGTACCAGCGCGACGGCGATCAGCCCCTGGACCGTCTGGCACAGTGCGGCCACGTGGCGGCGGTCGTAGCGGTCGGCCACGTGCCCGGTATGCAGCATGAACAGCACGCGCGGGAGGAACTCCGCCAGGCCCACCAGGCCCAGGTCGAGCACGTTGCCGGTGAGTTCGTAGATGTGCCAGCCGATGGCCACGGTGAGCATCTGGAAGCCGCTGGCGGTGCACACGCGAGCGAACCAGAACGCCATGAACGGGCGGTGGTGACGCAGCAAGAGGGCCTGGGACATAGGTCGGGAAAATGCTTAGGAGGCTATCGGATGCGCAGATTAGCACCTTGCCCCGGCGCCGAAAATCGGCGCGACGACCCGGCACCCGAGGCGTGCACCTTCGTACCAGGAATTTATTCTGACCGAGCGGCCAATTTTTTCTTGTCTGCCGATTCGGTTCCATTAGAATCTGACCTTCGAGTCAGAAACCCTCTCGACCATTCTCATCGACCCCGAGCCTCGGGGCCGACGGATTACTACGCACAGGAAACAGGGGCCGGCACAGATCGCGCCCCAAGGATCGGGTATGTCCAACCGTGAGTTATCCCGACGCGCCTTCTTGCAGGGCAGTGTCATCGCAGGTATCGGCATCACGCTGGCACCACTGGGCAGCAAGGCCTTTGCTGCATTGTTCGAGGACAAGGTCACCGCCTCGCCGCAGCCCTGGTATACGCCCGGTGGCCAGGCACGAGCGCGCATCGACGGCGTTTCCAAGGCCTGCGGGGCCAAGGTCTTCGCCCGTGACATTCGCGCCAAGGACATGCCCGGCTGGCCCCAGCGCCAGGGCCATGCGCTGCTGATCAAGGCGACCCGCGCCGACCAGCTCTACGCCGGCCTCGACCTGTCCATGCTCGGCGACGAGCTGCAGCCCGATCGCCTGGTCACCGCGGCGGACCTCGCCCGTGACGGCATCGGCTTCCCCGAAGGCCACAACCTCGATCCCTTCCTGCCGGAAGGCCAGGTGCCGATGTTCATCGGCCACCCGGTGGCGATGGCCATCTGGACCGACTTCGACCGCTACCGCCGGGCCAAGAACATCCTCAAGTTCAACGAGAAGGTGGTGCGCTACGGCGCCAAGGCCGAGCTGTACCAGGCCGACCCCTACGGCAGCTTCCGCTTCGTGCGGGTGGGCGGCGAGACGGCTTTCGAGCCGGACGTGTTCTCCAGCCTCAAGGACAGCATGCTGTTCCCCATCATCCGCCAGCGCAAACCGGTGTGGAGCCAGCAGGCCAAGATCAACGGCGACCTGACCCAGCAGGGCCTCTATTACGCCGAACGCATGGAGCAGCAGCTCAAGGCGCCGCCGGAAGACTGGCTGGTGTTCGACGAGCGCTTCACCACCCAGTCCATCGAACCGGCGGCCCTGGAAGCCGACAACGGCAATGGCTGGTATGACGCCGAGAGCGGCACCCTGCACTTCGTGGTCGCCACCCAGTGCCCCTTCGAGGTGGCCGAGCAGACCGCGCACATGCTGGCGCCGTCGCGCTTCAAGGTGGCCAAGCTCAACCTGCACCCGGGCTACACCGTGGGCTACGGCTCCAAGGACAACAACATCTTCGTCTTCTACGCCGCGCTCGCCGCGATGTACGGCGAAGGCGTGCCGGTGCGCCTGGCCAACGACCGCTACGAGCAGTTCCAGAGCGGCATCAAGCGCCACCCCTTCGACATGCATTACCAACTGGCGGTGAACAAGCAGGACCACAGCTTCCAGATCTTCCGCGCGCACATGGACGTCGACGGCGGCGGCCGCGCCAACTACAGCTCCTCGGTGGCGGCGGTCGGCGCCACGGCGGCGCAGTCCATCTACTACCTGCCGCAGAGCGACCTGGCCGCCACCGCGTACCATTCGCGCGGCGTCGAGGCCGGCTCCATGCGCGGCTACGGCACCCTGCAGACCATGGCCGCCACCGAGATGATGGTGGACGAGGTGGCCGGCCGCCTGGGCCTGGACGCCATCGAGCTGCGCAGGAAGAACGTGTTCAAGACCGGCATGAAGAACACCCAGGGTGCGATTCCCGCCGGTGCCCTGCGCCTCGACGAGATCCTCGACAAGGCCGCCCAGCATGAAATCTGGCGCACCCGCGCGGAGCGCAAGCAGCGCTTCGACGCCGAGGACCCGGACAACCTCTACGGCGTCGGCTTCGCCATGTGCCAGAAGGACTTCGGCACCGGCTCCGAGGCGCCCCTGGCGAGCCTGGAGATCACCGCCGACGGGCGCGTGCTGCTGCGCCACGTGGCCATCGACATGGGCACCGGCATGGCCACCTCCCAGGCACTGCTGGCTGCCGACCACCTGGGCCAGCCGGCCCACGAGATCAAGACCGGGGAGACCGACTGGCACGAGCTGGGCCTGGTCACCAGCGGTAACCCCTACATCATCAGCCAGGCCGACCAGGACGCCGCGCTGAAGAACCCGCGCTGGGTGGGCAAGCTGGCGTCGCCGTCCTCGGCCACCAACTCCGCCTACTACTCCGGCCACGCCACCCGCGAGGCGGCGCGCATCCTCTTCAACTTCGGCCTGTGGCCGGCGGCGCTGAGCATCTGGGGCCGTGGCGAGTACAACGGCTCGCTCAACCCCTACGTGGTGCGCCGCGAAGACGCCCACTGGAAGGATGGCGCCCTGAGCGCCGGCGGCATGCCGCCGATCCCCTTCGAGCTGCTGGCGAAGAAGGCCCATGACCTGGGCCTGGTCACCGGTGCCAGCGTGCACGGCTTCAACCGCTGGAAGTGGGCCTCGGCCGAGTTCGAGATCAACGGCGTGCGCGAGAGCCTGCCGCTGGACGCGGTGGCGGTGAAGTACGGCGCCGGTGCCGACGCCGGCAAGCGCGCCCTGATGACCCGCAACGGCTACCACCTGCTGGACCGCGTCTCGGTCAGCTACCCGGAAACCCAGCTCAATAACGCCATGGTCACCTACTACAGCCCGGTGGCCACCCTGGTGGAGATCAAGGTCAACAAAGGCAGCGGCCAGGCCACCGTGATCAACCACCATTCCTGGATGGAGTGCGGCCGGGTGATCGTCCCCGAGCTGGTGCTCGGCCAGCTGGAAGGCGGCATCGCCATGGGCATCGGCCACGCGCTGATGGAGGAAATGCCGCTCTACGAAGGGGGCCCGGGCGAGGGCACCTGGAACTTCAACCGCTACCAGCTGCCCCGGGCGAAGGACGTCGCCGTGTGGTCGCAGACGGCGGAGATCTTGCCGCCGCTGTCGCCCAGCGACCCGGCCAAGGGCATCGCCGAAGTGGTGATGATCCCCGTGGTCGGCGCCATCGTGAACGCCGTGGCCCACGCCACCGGCAAGCGCCTGCGCGACCTTCCCCTGACTCCGGCCCGCATCAAGGAGGCCCTCCATGGCTAACCGCGCGCTCAGCATGAACATCAACGGCCAGGCCGTCGGCCCCATCGAGGTGGCGGACGACCTGATGATGATCGACTTCCTCCACGAGTACCTGAACCTCACCGGCTCGCGCCTGGGCTGCGGCCAGGGCGTGTGCCACGCCTGCGTGGCCATCCTCGACAAGCCCGACGGCACCAGCGAGGAAATCCGCACCTGCATCACCGGCGCGCATTTCTTCGCCGGCAAGAAGGTGCGCACGGTGGAGGGCCACGCCCAGCTCGACGACAAGGGCGAGGTGAAGAGCCTCAACCCCATCCAGCAGAAGTTCGTCGACCAGTTCGCCTTCCAGTGCAGCTACTGCACCCCCGGCTACGTCAACGCCGCCACCGTGCTGGTGGAGAAGCTGCAGCGCCAGCCGATCAAGCGCAGCGAGCTGGAGGGTGAGATCGACAACGCCCTGGGCAAGCACATCTGCCGTTGCACCGGTTACGTCCGCTACTACAACGCCGCGCGCGATGTGGTCGAGGAACTGGGTCTGGTGAAGGAAGGCTGATGATGAAAGCACTGCTGATCGCCGCCGGGCTGCTCCTGCCCCTGGCCGCCACCGCCGCGCCCGAAGCGCCCGCCGACAAGGCCCTGATCGAGCGCGGCCGCTACATCTCCCGCGCCGCCGACTGCGTGGCCTGCCACAGCATCGAGGGCAGCGCCCCCTATGCCGGCGGCCTGCCCCTGGAGTCGCCGTTCGGCACCATCTATGGCACCAACATCAGCCCGGACAAGGAGCACGGCATCGGCAACTACACCGCCGATGACCTCTACCGCGCGCTGACCCAGGGCGAGAAGCCCGACGGCAGCAAGCTCTACCCGGCGATGCCCTACACCTCCTACCACCTCATCACCCGGGAGGACTCCGATGCCCTCTACGCCTACCTGATGAGCCGCGAGCCGATCCCCAAGGCGAGCCCGCAGACCAGCCTGACCTTCCCGTTCAACCTGCGCTTCGGCCTGGCCTTCTGGAACATGCTCTACAAGAACCGCGTGCAGATGCAGCCGGCGGAAGGCAAGAGCGAGGCCTGGCAGCGTGGCCAGTACCTGGTGGAAGCCCTCGGCCACTGCGGCGAATGCCACACCCCGCGCAACGCGCTCGGTGCCCTGCAGCAGGACCAGCGCATGGAAGGCGGTGTGCTCCTGGGCTACCTGGCGCCGAGCCTGAAGGCCGAGGCGCTGGCCGCCCGTGGCTGGACCACCGACGACCTGGCGACCTTCCTCAAGCACGGCATCAGCGGCCAGGGCTCGGTGTTCAACGAGATGTACCCGGTGCTGCACCACAGCCTGCAATACCTGCCGGAGGTGGATCACCAGGCCATGGCGGTGTTCCTCATGGGTGACCAGCCGCCGGCGCCGGCGACCATCGCCACCCGCCCGCTGGCCGAGCTCACCGCCAGCGGCCAGGCCGGTCGCCAGGAGTACCTGAACCTCTGCGCCGGCTGCCATGGTGCTGAGGGGCAGGGCATCCCCCACGTGGCGGTGGCCATGGCCGGCAACACCACCCTGCGCCAGGAGGATTCGCGCAACCTGCTGCGGGTGATCGACGATGGCATCCGCGAGCAGCAGTTCACCGGCTTCGAACGCATGCAGCCTATGCCGGGATTCCTGCATGATCTTGATGACGCGCGGATGCGCGATCTGCTCAACTACCTGCGCCAGACCTGGGGAGGATCGCCCGGGGACATCGGTATGGAGAGCGTCTCCCAACTGCGAAGCGAAAAGGTTCACTGACCATGCAACACCTCGACCTCATCGTCGTGCGCAAGGCCCTCGAATGGTCCAGGGCCGGCCAGCGTGTCTGGCTCTGTACCGTGCTTTCCACCTACGGCTCGGCGCCCCGTGCGCCGGGCTCGCTGCTGGCCGCCAACGAGGCGGGGCAGTGGGTGGGGTCGTTGTCCGGTGGTTGCGTCGAGGATGACTTCCTCGAACGTGTCGCCGAAGGCGCATTCCCCGAGCCGCTGGCGCTGGTGCGCTACGGCGACGGCAGCGATGAGCGTTCGAAGATCAGCCTGCCCTGCGGCGGGGTGCTGGACGTGCTGGTGGAGAACCTGCCGGCCGATTGCGAGGTGCAGGCGCACCTGCGCGAGCTGGAAAGCGCCCTGGCCGGCCAGCGCCGGCTGCTGCGGGAGATCCGCATCGACGGCGGCACCCGCACCCTGCTGGAGGACCGCGAGCAGGGCGCCCGGGTGGAGCGTAACGAACAGGTGATCCGCCTGCGCGTCGGTGCTGCCCAGCGCCTGCTGCTGGCGGGCTATTCCTCGGTGGCCCAGGTGTGCGCCGAATTCGCCCAGCCGCTGGGCTTCGAGGTGGTGCTCTGCGACCCCCGCGAGGAGGTGCTCGAGGGCGTCGAGCTGCCGGGCGTCGAGGTGCGCCGCGAGCTGCCCTCCGAAGTGATCCGCAACGGTGGTTGCCACGCCGACACCGCCGTGGTGGCCCTGACCCACGACCCGCGCATCGACGACCTGGCGATGATCGAGGCGGTGCGCACCGAAGCCTTCTACATCGGCGTGATGGGCTCGATGGCCACCAGCACCAAGCGCCGGGAGCGCCTGCGCCGCGTGGGCGGCCTGAGCGAAACCGAGATCGACCGCATCATCGCCCCCATCGGCCTGAACCTGGGCAGCAAGACCCCGGCGGAGATCGCCCTGGCGGTGCTTGCCGACATCCTGCGGGTGCGCAATGCGATACCGCGCGAGCGGGTTTGATTCCCTGGACGGAACGCTGGGGAAACCCTGTAGGAGCGAATTCATTCGCGATGGCAGCCGACAGGCTGCTGCTTTGTATCGGTTTGCTGCTGGGACCGCTGCGCGGTCCTTTCGCGAATGAATTCGCTCCCACCCATTCTGTGAGATCCCAGGAGTTGTCATGCCCCCGTCATCGCCCTGATCCTCGCCGCTGGCCGTGGCACACGCTTCGGCAGCGACAAGCGCCAGGCGCGCCTGGCCGATGGGCGCACCCTGCTGGCGGCCAGCGTGGCGCGGGCGCGGGCGGTGTTCGATGAGGTGCATGTGGTGCTGCGCCCTGAGGACGACCCGGCGGCGCTGGGCCTGCCCGACGATTGCCCCGTAATCCGCTGCGCGGACGCCGACCTGGGCATGGGCCACAGCCTGGCGGCCGGCGTGCGCGGGTTATCCACAGCCCGGGGCAGGGCCGTGGCGGTGATGCTGGGGGACATGCCCTGGCTGGCCGAGGCGACGCTGCGCCAGTTGGTGGCCCAGGCCGATGCGCAGCACATCCTGTTCCCGCTGCACCACGGCCTGCGCGGCCATCCGGTGATCTTCGGGCGCGATTTCTGGCCCGAGCTCGAACGCCTCCAGGGCGACGAAGGTGCCCGTGCGGTGCTCGCCGCCCATCGCGAGGCCTGGTTGGCGCTGGAGGTGGACGACCCCGGCGTGGTGCTGGACGTGGACACGCCCAAGGCCCTTGATTCGGGGCACGCGCCACGGCCGTAGGCGTGCACCGGCTTCCAGGGGTGTAGGGTGGATGACGCTTCATCCATCCACCAGGCGGGTTAGCGGGCTGCTCAGGACTGTCCAGTGACCTTGTAGCGGAGCTCCGGTCCGGCTCCGTGTTTGTCCAGAGCTATCCACTCGCTGCGGCAACCTGCCGCGTGGCAATCGACCACAGCATTTTTCTTCAAGCGAAGCGCTACTCTTTAGCTGCTGATTGATCTGCGTCAATGCCCGACCTTTGGGTTTGCGCTTGCGGCCGTTTGGGCCGCCATCTCCCTGAAACTCCACATAAAAAGAACGAATTCCCATGAGCAGCGCTCCAATTGCCGGAGTGACCTGCCCAGGGCCGTGCCCGTGAAACCAGCTATGAGGACGCCGTAATGTTCGGATTGGAGGCTCTTGATCTCGCCCGAATCCAGTTCGCCTTCACCATTTCCTTCCACATCATCTTTCCGGCCATCACCATTGGCCTGGCGAGTTACCTGGCGGTATTGGAAGGCTTGTGGCTGAAGACCAACCGGGAGGTCTATCGCGACCTCTATCACTTCTGGTCGAAGATTTTCGCCGTCAACTTCGGCATGGGCGTGGTGTCCGGCCTGGTGATGGCCTATCAGTTCGGCACCAACTGGAGCGCCTTCTCCGACTTCGCCGGCTCGGTCACCGGGCCGCTGCTGACCTACGAGGTGCTCACCGCATTCTTCCTCGAGGCCGGCTTCCTCGGCGTGATGCTGTTCGGCTGGAACCGCGTCGGGCCGGGCCTGCACTTCTTCTCCACGGTGATGGTGGCCATCGGCACGCTGATCTCCACCTTCTGGATCCTCGCCTCCAACAGCTGGATGCAGACGCCCCAGGGCTTCGAGATCATCGACGGCCGGGTGATCCCCACCGACTGGTTCGCGGTGATCTTCAACCCGTCCTTCCCCTATCGCCTGGCGCACATGGCCACCGCGGCCTTCCTCGCCACGGCCTTCTTCGTCGGCTCCTCGGCGGCCTGGCACCTGCTGCGCGGGCGTGACAACCCGGCGATCCGCCAGATGCTCTCCATGGCCATGTGGATGGCCCTGCTGGTGGCGCCGATCCAGGCGTTCATCGGTGACCTGCACGGCCTCAACACCCTCAAGCACCAGCCGGCGAAGATCGCCGCGATGGAAGGGCACTGGGACAACAGCAGTGGCGAGGCGACCCCGTTGATCCTCTTCGGCTGGCCGGACATGGAGCGCGAGGAAACCCGCTTCAAGGTGGAGATTCCCTACCTCGGCAGCCTGATCCTCACCCACAGCCTGGACAAGCAGGTGCCGGCGCTGAAGGACTTCCCCAAGGAAGACCGGCCCAACTCCACCATCGTCTTCTGGTCGTTCCGCATCATGGTCGCCCTGGGCCTGCTGATGATCCTGGCCGGCGTCTGGAGCCTGTGGTTGCGCTGGCGCGGCGGGCTGTTCACTTCGCGGCCGTTCCTCTACCTGTGCCTGTGGATGGGGCCGTCCGGGTTGATCGCCATCCTCGCCGGCTGGTTCACCACCGAGATCGGCCGCCAGCCCTGGGTCGTGTATGGGCTGATGCGCACCGCCGACGCCTCGTCGAACCACAGCTTCGCGCAGATGAGCCTCACCCTGATCATGTTCGTGGTGGTCTATTTCGCCGTGTTCGGCGCCGGCTTCAGCTACCTGCTGCGCCTGGTGCGCAAAGGACCGAAGACCGACGAGGGCAAGGAGCAGGGCATCGGTGGCCCTGGCCAGAAACGCACGCCGGCACGGCCGATCTCGGCCGCCGACGAGAACATGGACGACGATGACGCCAGTGGCGACGACCTGGGCGCGAGGAATTGAACATGGGCATCGACCTTTCTCTGATCTGGGCAATCATCATCGTCTTCGGCGTGATGATGTACGTGGTGATGGACGGCTTCGACCTGGGCATCGGCATCCTCTTCCCCTTCGTCAAGGACGACTCCGAGCGCGACGTGATGATGAACACCGTGGCGCCGGTGTGGGACGGTAACGAGACCTGGCTGGTGCTGGGCGGGGCGGGGCTGTTCGCGGCCTTCCCGCTGGCCTACTCGGTGGTGCTCAGCGCCCTCTACCTGCCGCTGATGTTCATGCTCATCGGCCTGGTGTTCCGGGGCGTGGCCTTCGAGTTCCGCTTCAAGGCCAAGGAGCACAAGCGCCACATCTGGGACAAGGCCTTCATCGGCGGCTCCCTGGCGGCGACCTTCTTCCAGGGCGTGGCCCTGGGGGCCTTCATCGAAGGCATCCCGGTGGAGAACCGCCAGTTCGCCGGCGGTGGCCTGGACTGGCTGGCACCCTTCCCGATCTTCAGCGGCCTGGGGCTGGTGGCGGCCTATGCGCTGCTCGGCTGCACCTGGCTGATCATGAAGACCGAAGGCCGCCTGCAGGAGCAGATGCACGACATGGCCCGCCCGCTGGCCTTGGTGCTGCTGGCGGTGATCGGCATCGTCAGCATCTGGACCCCGCTGTCCCATGGCGAGATCGCCCAGCGCTGGTTCAGCCTGCCCAACCTGTTCTGGTTCATGCCGGTGCCGCTGCTGGTGTTGGTGACCTTCTTCTACCTGCTGCGCTCGGTGGCGAACTACGACAACATCAAGCCCTTCGTGCTGACCCTGATCCTCATCTTCCTCGGCTACAGCGGCCTGGGCATCAGCCTGTGGCCGAACATCGTGCCGGGCTCGCTGAGCATCTGGCAGGCCGCCGCGCCGCCGCAGAGCCAGGGTTTCGCGCTGGTGGGGGCTCTGTTCATCATCCCCTTCATCCTCGTGTACACCGCCTGGAGCTACTACGTGTTCCGCGGCAAGGTCACCCCGGACCAGGGCTACCACTAGTGGACAGGAGAGCGACCATGGCTGTGGATAACCCCGAGAAGAAGCCCCTGTGGCAACGCCTGGGCTGGCTGCTGGCGATCTGGACCGGCAGCGTCCTGGCGCTGGGCGCCGTGTCCTACCTGCTGCGGCTGTTCATGAATGCGGCGGGGCTGAGCACGCCCTGAGCCGGGTCCGGGCTCGCTCCCGTAGGAGCGAGCTCTGCTCGCGATGCACGTTGCGGGAGCAAGGTGCCTGGCTCGGCTCCGATGGTGGACCGGTGAAGCGGGGTCCACCCTACGCGACGGTCGGCTCGTGCAGGGCGGGTGGAACCCGCGATCCCTGTGACGGCGATATCGGGTTGCATCCGACCTACGGTTGAGCGACTCCCTGCGGTACCAGGGAGCGCGGGACGGTAGGGTGGATGTCGCTTTTTACATCCACCGGCGATGCCCGGTTTGGCTCCGATGGTGGACCGGTGAGGCGGGGTCCACCCTTGTATCTCGACTAACTACCCCTTCAGGGGTAATAGTTCCCGACTGATCATCGGGGGAGGGGCTGGAAGTCGTGTCCACCCTTAGGCCCTGAGCCTGCGACGTAGATAGTGCTCCGCCCCTCCACACTCACTCGAACAGCCCGAACGGTATCTTGAGCCCAGAGCTCGCATTCACAAGGTTGGGCCGGGTGCAGTGATGATCGCATTTGGAACGATCAGGAGGAGCACACATGCCCAGTGTCATTGGTGTCGACATTGCGAAGCACACGTTTGATATCGCCACCCTGCAGGCGAACGGCAAGTACCGCACCAAGGCCAAGTTGGCCAACAGCGAGGCGGGCTTTCGCACGCTGCAGGAGTGGCTGAACAAGCACAGCGAGGCGGGTGCCTGGGTCGTGATGGAAGCCACCGGCATCCACCATGAAGCCCTGGCCGAATGGCTGCTGGAGCAGAACTATCGGGTCTGCGTCCTCAACCCAGCGCAAATCGCTCACTACGCCCGCAGTCAGCTGCAGCGCGTGAAAACTGACAAGGTCGACGCCAAGCTGATCGCCGAATACGGCGAGCGCCACCAAGATGAGCTACGGCCCTGGCAGCCTGAACCTCGCGCCATACGGCGCCTGAAAGCACTGATGCGGCGCCTGGCGGATCTGCAGGAAATCCAGCAGATGGAGAGCAATCGCCTGGAGGTGGCCGATACCAGCGTGCAGGAGTCGATCCGCTCAGTGTTGCGGCACATCGAGCAACAGATCGAGGAAACCCTCAAGGCCATCAACAACCACATCGACAATGACCCGGATCTGCGCGGCAAACGTGATCTGTTGACCAGCATCGATGGCATCGCGGACAAGACAGCCGCCCTGATCCTGGCGGAGCTGGGCGACCCTCATCGCTTCACCAGCAGCCGCGCGATTACCGCCTTTGCCGGGCTCAATCCGCGTTTGCAGGAGTCTGGTAAGTACCGGGGGCAGACCCGCATTTCCAAGATGGGCTCATCGCGGCTGCGTGCTGGGCTGTACATGCCTGCCGTTTGCGCCCTGCAGCACAACGGGGCGATCAAAGCGATGAGAGAACGCCTCAGAGCCAAGGGCAAGACCGGCATGCAGATCATCTGCGCAGCGATGCGTAAGCTGCTGAACATCGCTTATGGCGTCTTGAAATCGGGCCAGCCGTACGACGTAAAACTGGCCCTTGCTCACTAGGGATCAAGACGGTATCTACGCGACGGTCGGCTCGTGCAGGGCGGGTGGAACCCGTGAATCCCTGTGACGGTGATGTCGGGTTGCACCCGACCTACGGTTAAGCGACTCCCCGCGGTACCAGGGAGCGCAGGACGGTAGGGTGGATGTCGCTTTTTACATCCACCAGCGATGCCCGGTCTGGCTCCGATGGTGGACCGGTGAAGCGGGGTCCACCCTACGCGACGGTCGGCTCGTGCAGGGCGGTGGAACCCGCGAATCCCTGTGACGGCGATATCGGGTTGCACCCGACCTACATCGGCGCCCGATTGAATCGCGCCTCTACTTGGTGGCCTTGAGGATCACGAACTTGGGCGTGGCGGCGACCTGCTCGACGCCACGGTACAGGCGCTTGAGCTTGGCGTGGTAGCCCAGGTGGCGGTTGCCGACTATCCACAGTTCGCCTCCAGTGACCAGCGCATCGCGCGCCTGCACGAACATGCGCCAGGCGAGGAAGTCGCCCACCACCTGCTGCTGGTGGAAGGGCGGGTTGCACAGCACCAGGTCCAGCGAATCCGCCGGCTGCTCGGCCAGGCCATCGCCGGGACGCACCTCCACCGCGCGCTCGCCCAGGGCCGCGCGCCAGTTATCCACAGCCGATTGCACCGCCATGTAGGACTCGTCCACCAGGGTCAACTGCGCCGCCGGGTTGGCCAGGGCGTAGGCGATGCCGAGCACGCCGTTGCCGCACCCCAGGTCGGCTACGCGGGTGGCGTCCAGGCGCTTGGGCAGGTGCGGGAGGAAGGCGCGGGTGCCGATGTCCAGGCCCTCGCGGCAGAACACGTTGGCGTGGTTGAGCAGTTCGATGCGCGGCTTTTCCAGCAGGTAGCGGGTGGGGTAGGGCGAGCGGGCGCGCGGTCGGTCCGCCTGTGTGGCCACCAGCAGGCGGGCCTTTTTCACCGCCAGCGAGGCCTGCATCGGGCCGATGTATTTCTCCAGCAGGTCGCCGGCGGCGTGGGGCAGGTGCTTGACCATGCCGGCGGCCACCACCGTGGCGCCGGGCGCCAGCTGGCCTTGCAGGCGGATCAGCTGTTCTTCCATCAGGGCCAGGGTCTTGGGCACGCGGATCAGCACCCGGTCGAATGGCCCCTCGACTATTTCATTTGCCGGCACGAAGCGCTGCGCGTCGGCGGCCAGGCCGTTACGCGCCAGGTTGCGCTGCAGGCCGAGGAAGCCCAGGTGCGAGTCGCCGCTGCTGGTGACCTGCACATGGGGCGCGAGGCTTGCGGCCAGGGCGCCGAAGCTGTCGTTGAGCACCAGCACCCGGGTGGCGGCGTCGGGCGCCTGCTCATGCAGGTGGGCGAGCAGGTATTCGTCGGCGGCGTCGAACGCCTGCAGCGGGTCGTTCGGCTGGTCGGGAACACGGACCAGGTCGAGCTGGCCGAAGGGGGTGAGCAGTTGGGGCATCGGGAACTCTGGACTCGGATGAAGGCGAAGATTCTGCTGGAAGTGAGAGCTGGTTTGGATTAGCGGTGCTTGTTTATTGATCAGTTTTGACTAACAATCCACGCCGCTGATTTCGGCCCGCCATCCCATGGCGATTCTCTCCGCCGGAACAGCTCCAATAATAACCAGGCATCTGGCATTTCTCTGCCCTGAACGACCTGGTACGCCGTAAAAAACGGTGCGTACCCGCTGGTTGGGAGCGGGCGTTCCACCGAAAAAACCTTATTCCAGACGGAGCCGACGCGCATGGCGCGGGCTTCGCCGTTGCCATTTGCACAGGTGTATACATGTACAAGTCTCTGTTCGGGGCGCTCTTCGCTTCGCTCATGGTCCTTTCCAGCTCCGCACTGGCCGAGGAGCCGATCCTCATCAAGTTCTCCCACGTGGTGGCCGAGGACACGCCCAAGGGCAAGGGCGCGCTGCTGTTCAAGAAGCTGGTGGAGGAGCGCCTGCCCGGCAAGGTGAAGGTCGAGGTCTTCCCGAACTCCAGCCTGTACGGCGACGCCGACGAGATCCAGGCGCTGCAGAAGGGCGAGGTGCAGATGCTGGCGCCCTCGCTGTCCAAGTTCGAGGCCTATACCAAGCAGCTGCAGGTGTTCGACCTGCCCTTCCTGTTCGACGACCTCGAAGCCGTTAAGCGCTTCCAGAAGCGTGACAAGAGCCGTGAGCTGCTGCGCTCCATGTCCAAGCAGGGCATCTATGGCCTGGGCTACTGGAACAACGGCATGAAGGTGCTGACCTCCAACCGCGAGCTGCGCAAGCCTGAAGACGCCAAGGGCCTGGCCTTCCGTATCCAGCCGTCCTCCGTGCTCGACGCACAGTTCGGCCTGCTCGGCGCCAAGACCGTGAAAATGCCCTTCGCCGATGCCTTCAAGGCCCTGCAGGCGGGCACCATCCAGGGCACCGAAGGCCCCTGGTCGAACATCGCCAGCCAGAAGGTCGACACCGTTCAGCCGTTCATCATGGAAACCAACCATGGCTCGCTGAACTACATGCTGATCACCAGCCACAAGTTCTGGATCAGCATTCCCTACGAGACCCGCACCGAGCTGGAAGCCATCATCGAGGAAGTCACCTTCGCGGTGAACAAGGATGCCGAGGCGATGAACCTGAAGGACCGCGAGCGCGTCATCGCCGCCGGCAAGACCAAGGTCGTCACCCTCACCCCCGAGGAGCGCGATGCCTGGCGCCAGGCCCTGATGCCGCTGTGGAAAACCTACGAAGCGGAGATCGGCGCCGACGTGCTGCGCGCCGCCCAGACCGTCAACCGCAAGCGCTGATCGGTCTATAGCCACAACGCGCGCGGGTGTTTCCCGCGCGCGCTTTGCGGGACACTGGCAGGGTTCCAGCGACAAGGAGCCCGCAATGAGCGCCAGCGAAGAGAAGTTTACCCGCCAGACCCTGCTCGACGTCCAGACCCTGACGCCGAGCCTGTTCACCCTGCGCACCACCCGTGACCCCGGCTTCCGCTTCCGCGCCGGCCAGTTCGCCCGCCTGGGCGTGACCAAGGCCGATGGCAGCACCGTGTGGCGCGCCTATTCCATGGTGTCTGCGCCCCATGACGAGCACCTGGAGTTCTTCTCCATCGTGGTGCCCGGCGGCGAGTTCACCAGCGAGCTGAGCCGCCTCGCCGAGGGCGACACCCTGCTGATCGACAAGCAGGCCTTCGGCTTCCTCACCCTCGACCGCTTCATCGACGGCCGTGACCTCTGGCTGCTGGCCACCGGCACCGGTGTCGCGCCCTTCCTGTCGATCCTCCAGGACCTGGAGGTGTGGCAGCGCTTCGAGCGCATCCTGCTGGTGTACAGCGCACGGCACGAAAGCGAGCTGGCCTACCAGCCGCTGATCGCCGGGCTCAAGGAGCTGGAGCACCTGGAAGGCGTCGCCGACAAGCTGACCTATATCCCCGTGGTCACCCGCGAGCAGGTGCCGGGTGCGCTGAACGGGCGCATCACCACGCTGATCGAGAACGGTGAACTGGAGCGTGCCGCCGGCCTGGCGCTGACCCCCGAGCATTCGCGGGTGATGCTCTGCGGCAACCCGCAGATGATCGAAGACACCCGCGCCGTGCTGAAGGCCCGCGACATGAACCTGGCCCTGACCCGCAAGCCCGGGCAGGTGGCGGTGGAGAATTATTGGTAGAAGACGTTGGCCCAGCGAGCGTTCGTAGGATGGGTAGAGCCGTGCGAAACCCATGCTGGCAGCCCGGCACCTAAGTCGTGCCGTACTTCGTATCGATGGGTTTCGCTTCGCTCTACCCATCCTACGGCGGCGCTTTTGCTCGGCGCGGGCTTCACATCTCCACATCCCCTCGATTCGCACAGCCGCCGTCGCAACGGCCGGGGCAGCTGCAGCCGGTGCTGCTGCGCCCGGTGGCGCGTTCCATGCGCCGGGCCACGGGGTCGTCGTCGGCGAAGGGCAGCATGGTGGCTTCGTCGATTTGCC
Source organism: Pseudomonas solani (assembly GCF_026072635.1). Lineage (NCBI taxonomy): Bacteria > Pseudomonadati > Pseudomonadota > Gammaproteobacteria > Pseudomonadales > Pseudomonadaceae > Pseudomonas > Pseudomonas solani. Next base: position 3,340,700 of record NZ_AP023081.1, read on the forward strand.
GCTGGCTCTTGCCACCCAGGCTGAACTGGGTGGCGACGTAGAAGAACACCAGGGTGCCCAGGGACAGCAGGCCGTAGAAGGTATCCGTGTCCATGCCCGTCTCCTCAGGCCGTGGCGCCGAGCGCGTGCCGTTCGGCCTGGGGCGCCTTCAGGGTGCGCCAGGTGTTGTAGGCCATCAGCAGCATGCCGCTGAGGAAGAACACCCCGCCGATGAAGCGCACCAGGAAGCCCGAGTGGCTGGCCTCCAGGGATTCGACGAAGGAGTAGGTGAGGGTGCCGTCGTCGTTGATGGCGCGCCACATCAGGCCCTGGGTGATGCCGTTGACCCACATCGAGGCGATGTAGAGCACGGTGCCGATGGTGGCCAGCCAGAAGTGCGTGTTGATCAGGCCGACGCTGTACATGCGCTCGCGACCGAAGATCTTCGGGATCAGGTGGTAGAGCGAGCCGAAGGTGATCATCGCCACCCAGCCGAGGGCTCCGGCGTGCACGTGGCCGATGGTCCAGTCGGTGTAGTGGGAGAGGGCGTTGACCGTTTTGATCGCCATCATCGGCCCCTCGAAGGTGGACATGCCGTAGAAGGCCAGCGAGACGATGAGGAAGCGCAGGATCGGGTCGTCGCGCAACTTATGCCAGGCGCCGGAGAGGGTCATCATGCCGTTGATCATGCCGCCCCAGCTGGGCGCCAGGAGGATGATCGACATCGCCATGCCCAGGCTCTGGGCCCAGTCCGGCAGGGCGGTGTAGTGCAGGTGGTGCGGGCCGGCCCAGATGTACAGGGTGATCAGCGCCCAGAAGTGAACGATGGACAGGCGGTAGGAGTAGACCGGGCGCCCGGCCTGTTTGGGGATGAAGTAATACATCATCCCGAGGAAGCCGGTGGTGAGGAAGAAGCCCACCGCGTTGTGCCCGTACCACCACTGCACCATGGCATCGGTGGCGCCGCTGTACAGCGGGTAGGACTTGAACCAGCTCACCGGGATGGCCATGTGGTTGACCACGTGGAGCATGGTGGTGACCAGGATGAAGGCGCCGAAGAACCAGTTGCCCACATAGATGTGCGGGGTGCTGCGCTTCATCACCGTGCCGAAGAACACCACCGCGTAGGCGACCCAGACGATGCCCATCCACACGGCGCCGGTGAATTCCACCTCGGCGTATTCCTTGGTGGTGGTCAGGCCCTGGGGCAGGGTGACCAGCAGGCAGACGATCAGCGCCTGCCAGCCCCAGAAGGTGAAGGCCGCCAGGCCGTCGCCGAACAGCCGCGCCTGGCAGGTGCGCTGCACGGTGTAGTAGCTGGTGGCGAACAGCGCGCTGCCGCCGAAGGCGAAGATCACCAGGTTGGTGTGCAGCGGGCGCAGGCGGCCGAAGCTGGTCCAGGGCAGGTCGAGATTGAGCTGCGGCCAGACCAGTTGGGCGGCGATGAACACGCCCAGGCCCATGCCGACTACGCCCCAGACGACGGTCATGATCGCGAACTGACGAACCACCCGGTAGTTGTAGGTGGGCTCCTGTGTTGCAGTGCTCATGGCGAAACCTTTCGATTGCAAGGAAGGGGGTGCCAGTACGGGGGCTGGCAGGGTCGTCACTCTAGGAAGGCGAGCCAAAACAAAACAGGCTCAGATAATTGAGGTTTTTGGGTATCAGATCAGGGCCGATCGGATGGCTGACAGATGGAACAAGGCCGCCAGGCGATGCTCATCTGATCCGGTTTTAGATCGCGCATCTGCGGCTGTTTCTGCTGCGCGGGTCCGCCCATAGTTGCACCTCGTTGTTCCGCCCCCGGTGCAGGGGCGGATGCCTGACCCGAGGAGCCTTGCATGTATCGATACGACGACTACGACCACGCGCTCGTGCGTGAGCGCGTGGCGCAGTTCCGCGACCAGGTGGCGCGGCGCATGAGCGATGAGCTGAGCGAGGAGGAGTTCCTCCCGCTACGCCTGCAGAACGGCCTGTACATGCAGAAGCACGCCTACATGCTGCGCGTGGCCATCCCCTACGGCACCCTGGCGTCGGGCCAGCTGCGCACCCTGGCCGGCATCGCCCGCGACCACGACCGCGGCTACGGCCACTTCACCACGCGGCAGAACATCCAGTTCAACTGGATCGAGCTGGCCGAGGTGCCGGACATCCTCGAACGCCTGGCGGAAGTGGAGATGCACGCCATCCAGACCTCCGGCAACTGTGTGCGCAACATCACCACCGAAGCCTTCGCCGGGGTGGCCGCCGACGAGCTGCTGGACCCGCGCCCGCTGGCGGAAATCCTTCGCCAGTGGTCCACCATCAACCCCGAATTCCTCTTCCTGCCGCGCAAGTTCAAGATCGCCATCTCCGCCTCCGGGGAAGACCGCGCGGCCATCCAGATGCACGACATCGGGCTCTACCTGTACCGCGACGCGGCGGGCGAGATGTGCCTGCGGGTGCTGGTGGGGGGCGGCCTGGGGCGCACGCCGATCCTCGGGTTGCAGATCCGCGATGGCCTGCCCTGGCAGCACCTGCTGTCCTACGTCGAGGCCATCCTGCGGGTGTACAACCGCCACGGCCGGCGCGACAACAAGTACAAGGCGCGGATCAAGATCCTGGTCAAGGCGCTGGGTATCGAGGCCTTCTCCCGCGAAGTGGAGGCCGAGTGGCAGCACCTGCGCGACGGCCCGGCCCAGCTCACCGCCGACGAGTACCAGCGGGTGGCCGCGGCCTTCGATGCGCCGGTGTACGAAACCCTCGACGACGTCGACCTGAGCTTCGGCAGCCAACTGGCCAGCGACCCGGCCTTCGCCCGCTGGTGCTCGCGCAACCTGCAGCCGCACAAGGTGCCCGGGTATTCCGCCGTGGTGCTCTCCACCAAGCCCGGGGTCGACGCGCCGCCGGGTGACGTCACCGCCGCGCAGATGGAGGCCGTGGCCGATTGGGCGGACGCGTTCGGCTTCGGCGAGATACGCATCGCCCATGAACAGAACCTGGTGCTGCCCGATGTGCGCAAGCGCGACCTGCACGCGCTCTGGTCGCGGGCGGTGGCCGTTGGCCTGGCCACGCCGAACATCGGCCTGCTGACCGACATCATCGCCTGCCCTGGCGGCGACTACTGCGCCCTGGCCAACGCCAAGTCGATCCCCATCGCCCAGGCCATCCAGCAGCGTTTCGAAGACCTCGACTACCTGCACGACCTGGGCGAGCTGAGCCTGAACATCTCCGGCTGCATGAACGCCTGTGGCCACCACCACATCGGCAACATCGGCATCCTCGGTGTGGATAAGGGCGGCAGCGAGTGGTACCAGATCACCCTCGGCGGCGCCCAGGGCATGGCCGCCGCGCTGGGCAAGGTGATCGGCCCCTCGTTCAGCGCCGCCGAGGTCCCGGAGGTGATCGAGCGCATTGTCGCCACCTATGTGGATTACCGCGAGCTGGAGGAGCGCTTTGTCGACACCGTCGGGCGCATCGGCATCGAGCCTTTCAAGGAACGGGTCTACGTGCGTGAGCAGGTGCCGGCATGAACAACCTCATCCGCCTGCTCGACGATGAACCGCAGCTGATCGCGGACGACCCCTGGACCCTGGTGCGCGAGGCGGGCGAGGCGCTGCCCGACGGGCGGCTGATCCTGCCGCTGGCCCTGTGGCGCGAGCGTGATGGCCGGGACGGCCTGCTGCTGCAACCGGACGACGAGGTGGAGGCGCTGGGGCCGCTGCTGACCGATGCGCTGCCGCTGATCGCCGTGGACTTCCCCAGCTTCCGCGACGGCCGCGGCTACAGCCAGGCCTACCTGCTGCGCAGCCGCCTGGGCTGGCACGGCGAGCTGCGCGCGGTGGGCGATGTGCTGCGCGACCAGCTCGCGCACATGCGCCAGTGCGGCTTCGATGCCTTCGCCGTGCGCGCGGACAAGTCCGTGGTCGACGCGCTCAAGGGGCTGGCCGGGGTCAGCGTGCTCTACGGGCGTTCGGTGATCGAGCCGAGGCCCTTGTTCCGGCGGCGCTAAGCGACTTCGTACACGATTGGTAAAAATTCCCGGATTAAACGGCGTGCATTCATGTCCTAGGATGCACGTCCGTTTTTTTGATCCGGAACCCAATGGACAGCGACAGTTGTAAACCACCCCCGAGTACCCCGGGCGTGGCCCCTTCCTCCCCTGGCGCCAGCGCGCGCCCGACCCGAGCGTGGCAGCGTGCCGCGCGATCTTCCCGCATGCCGAACCGCCTGCCGCGCCCCGTTAGCGCCGATGCAGCCTTCGCGCCTGCCCGTCTTTCGCCCGGGAGTGCCTGAGCATGGAATGGATAGCCGACCCCACCGCCTGGCTGGGCCTGCTGACGCTGATCGTGCTGGAGATCGTCCTCGGCATCGACAACCTGGTGTTCATCGCCATCCTCGCTGACAAGCTGCCCCCGAGCAGCGTGACCGCGCACGCCTGATCGGCCTGTCGCTGGCGTTGATCATGCGCCTGGGCCTGCTGGCCAGTATCTCCTGGCTGGTGACCCTGACCGAACCGCTGTTCGAGGTGTTCGGCCAGGCCTTCTCCGGCCGTGACCTGATCATGCTGTTCGGCGGTGTGTTCCTGTTGTTCAAGGCCACCATGGAGTTGCACGAGCGCATCGAGGGCCATACCCACCACCAGGGCGGCAGCCGCACCTACGCCATGTTCTGGCCGGTGGTGGCGCAGATCGTCGTGCTCGACGCGGTGTTCTCCCTGGACGCGGTTATCACCGCCGTCGGCATGGTCGAGCACCTGGAAGTGATGATGATCGCCGTGATCATCTCCATCGGCCTGATGATCGTCGCCAGCAAGCCGCTGACCGCCTTCGTCAACGCCCACCCCACGGTGATCATGCTGTGCCTGGGCTTCCTGATGATGATCGGCTTCAGCCTCACCGCCGAAGGCCTGGGTTTCCATATTCCCAAGGGCTACCTGTATGCGGCCATCGGTTTTTCGATCCTCATCGAGATGGCCAACCAGACGGTGCGCTGGCGACGCAAGCGCAAGCTGCAGGGCAGCCGTGGCCTGCGTGAGCGCACCGCCCACGCGGTGCTGCGCCTGCTCGGCGGCCGTGGCGTGGACGCTGGCGAGGTGGGCGACGACATCGCCGACATGCTCAAGGACGGCGAGGGCGACACCGCGGTGTTCGACCGCCGCGAGCGGGTGATGATCAGCGGCGTGCTGCACCTGGCCGAGCGTTCGATCCGCACCGTGATGACCGACCGCGCACGGGTCAACCGCATCGACCTGGGCGAGACCCGCGAGCAGATCCACCAGGCCCTGCTGCAGGCGCCCCACTCGCGCCTGGTGGTGATCCGCGATGGCGCGGTGGACGAGCCCCTGGGCTACCTGCACAAGAAGGAGCTGTTCAAGGAGCTGCTGCGTGGCGAGGAGCCGGACCTGGAATCCCTGCTGCGCGCGCCGGTCAACCTGCCCGAGAGCGTGTCGGTGCTGGGGGCCCTGGAGCAGATGCGCGAGGCCTCCACCCACATCGCCTTCGTGGTCAACGAGTTCGGCGGCTTCGAGGGCCTGGTGACCATGACCGACATCCTCGAGTCCATCGCCGGCCAGTTGCCCGACGCCAGTGAGAGCGAAGGCCCGGACATCGAGCCGAGCGCGGGGGGCTACAAGGTCAGCGGTGCGGTGAACCTCGCTGTGTTGCGTGAGCGCCTGGGCTTCCGCGCCCGTCCCACGGACGACTACCAGACCCTGGCGGGCCTGGCCATGAGCCTGCTGGACCGCCTGCCCATGGTGGGCGACCGCCTCGAGGTGGAAGGCTGGGAACTGCAGGTGACCGAGGTGCGCGAGCGCCGGGTCAACCGCCTGCTGCTGAGGCCGGTCGACGAGACGGGCTGAGCCTGAAACGAAAACGGCGCCGCGAGGCGCCGTTTTCATATGAGCTTCGCGGGTTTCACCCGCCCTACGAAGGGCGTTCCCCGTTGGTAGCCCGTGCTTCAGCGCGGGGAGCGGAGTGGCCGGAGGTCCCGGGCTGAAGCCCGGGCTACGGGGGCATGAAACAAGAACGGCGCCCGTGGGCGCCGTTCTTCATCGCTGCAATCCGCTCAGGGTTGCTGCTTGTCCTGCTGCTGCGATTTGAGCAGGTCGCGGATTTCGGTCAGCAGCACTTCCTCCGGGGTGGGGACCGGCGGGGCGGAGGGGGCTACGGCTTCTTCGCGCTTGAGTTTGTTGATGGCCTTCACGCCCATGAAGATGGCGAAGGCGACGATGACGAAGTCGAGCACGGTCTGGATGAACTTGCCGTAGCTCAGCACCACCGCCGGGATATCGCCCTGGGCGGCCTTGAGGGTGATGGCCAGGTCAGTGAAGTCGACGCCGCCGATCAGCAGGCCGATGGGGGGCATGACCACGTCGCCGACGAAGGACGAGACGATCTTGCCGAAGGCCGCACCGACGATGATGCCCACCGCCATGTCGACCACGTTGCCTTTCACCGCGAAGGCTTTGAATTCGTTCAATAGGCTCATGTACCGCTCCCCTGGGTCTGGTTATGGGCTGAAAGTGTAACCGAGTGTTCTGACCCTGCCATCTCAGCGATGTTGCGGTTCCATGTGCCGGTACAGGCTGCAGAAATCGGCGTGGACGCGGCTGTCCACCGGTTTTTCCACCCTCACGCCGGTGGCGGGGTAGCGGTTCAGCAATACCTTCGGCCGCACCGGGCGCGGGTAGAAACCGCCGCCGCAGTTGGGGCAGACGTTCTCCAGGCGCTCGGCACAGGCGGCGCAGAAGGTGCACTCGAAGGAGCAGATGCGTGCATCGGTGCTCGATGGCGGCAGGGGGCGGGAACAGGCTTCACAGCTAGGGCGCAGCTCCAGCATCGGGGGTTCTCCTCGGTCAGGCGGACCATCCTAGTGCTTCCAGGGGCCGGCGCACAGCCACGACTGTTCACTGAAAACCTCCCGGTGGTGCATCGGCCGGCGACATCGCGGCTGCTTGGTCTAGCCTCAAGGGAGTTTTCGCCAGTGAGGAGCCCGACCATGCCGCTCGAACATCACCCCCTGGACCGCGAGTTCCCCGAACATCGCGACACGATGCGCGAAATGCTCCAGCACAACGTGCATTTTTCCCGTCTGGCGCAGGAGTACCAGCGCCTCGACGCCCGCATCTATGAAGTGGAGGACGGCAAGCACGCCCTCGATGACCTCGCCCTGCACAGCCTGAAAATGCAGCGGGTGGCCCTGAAGGACGAGATCGCCCAGCTGCTGAAGAGCCATTGAGGCGTTGATCGGCGTCAAAACGGCGGGGGGCGCGCTGGGTAGTCTGGCGCCCATTTCCCCTTCCGGAGCCGTCGCCATGACCGTCTACGACACCCTTCCCAATGCCGCCCCCGAGCGTGACCGCAAGGCCCTGTACGAGGCGCGCCGCGCCGAAGAGCGCACGGCGCGTCTGCGTGAACAGTACGAGCTGCTGGAAAAGCGCATCGGCCGCATCGAGCAGGGCAGCGAGCCGCTGGACGGTTCCAGCCTCCAGGCCCTGCGCATGCGCCGCGATGGCCTGCTACAGAACCTGCAGGCGCTCAAGGCACCGGAGCGCAAGGAAGGCTGCTGCGGCTGCGGGCGCGCCTGCAAGGGTTGATCCGCTATCATGCGGGCTTTCGTCTGACGGAGTCCGCTGATGGCCAAGGCCAAGCGCATGTACGGCTGCACCGAGTGCGGCTCGACCTTCCCCAAATGGGCCGGCCAGTGCGGCGATTGCGGGGCCTGGAACACCCTGGTTGAAACCGTCATCGACGGCGCTGCGCCCCCAGCGGGCGCGCCGGCTGGGCCGGTGGCCAGGCGCAGATCAAGACCCTGGCCGAAGTCAGCGTCGAGGAAATGCCGCGCTTTTCCACCGCCTCCGCCGAGCTCGACCGCGTGCTCGGTGGTGGCCTGGTGGACGGCTCGGTGGTGCTGATCGGCGGCGACCCCGGCATCGGCAAGTCCACCATCCTGTTGCAGACCCTGTGCAACATCGCCTCGCGCTTCCCCGCGCTCTATGTCACCGGTGAGGAATCCCAGCAGCAGGTCGCCATGCGCGCTCGCCGCCTCGGGCTGCCGGAAGACAAGCTCAAGGTGATGACCGAGACCTGCATCGAAAGCATCATCGCCACCGCCCGGGTGGAGAAGCCCAAGGTGATGGTGATCGACTCCATCCAGACCATCTTCACCGAGCAATTGCAGTCCGCCCCTGGCGGCGTGGCCCAGGTGCGCGAGAGCGCGGCGCTGCTGGTGCGCTATGCCAAGCAGAGCGGCACGGCGATCTTCCTCGTCGGCCACGTGACCAAGGAAGGCGCCCTGGCGGGCCCGCGCGTGCTGGAGCACATGGTCGACACCGTGCTGTATTTCGAGGGCGAGTCCGATGGCCGCCTGCGCCTGCTGCGGGCGGTGAAGAACCGTTTCGGTGCGGTCAACGAGCTGGGCGTGTTCGGCATGACCGACAAGGGCCTGAAGGAGGTTTCCAACCCGTCGGCGATCTTCCTCACCCGTGCCCAGGAAGCGGTGCCCGGCAGCGTGGTCATGGCCACCTGGGAAGGTTCGCGGCCGATGCTGGTGGAGGTGCAGGCCCTGGTGGACACCAGCCACCTGGCCAACCCGCGCCGGGTCACCCTGGGCCTGGACCAGAACCGCCTGGCCATGCTGCTGGCGGTATTGCACCGCCACGGCGGCATTCCCACTCACGACCAGGATGTGTTCCTCAACGTGGTGGGCGGGGTCAAGGTGCTGGAGACGGCGTCCGACCTGGCGCTGATCGCGGCGATCATGTCGAGCCTGCGCAACCGCCCGCTGGAGCATGACCTGTTGGTGTTCGGCGAGGTGGGCCTGTCGGGCGAGGTGCGCCCGGTACCGAGCGGCCAGGAGCGCCTGAAGGAGGCGGGCAAGCACGGCTTCAAGCGCGCCATCGTGCCCAAGGGCAACGCCCCGAAGGAGGCGCCCCCGGGGCTGCGGGTGATTGCGGTGACGCGCCTGGAACAGGCGCTGGATGCCCTGTTCGAGTGACCCCTACTTCTCTACCAGGGCGGCGAGGTCACGTTCCAGCAGGTCCTCGTCGCCGAGGTTGAGTTCCACCAGGCGGCGCAGGTGGGCGATGGAATCCAGGTCGATGTGCTGGCAGACGAAGCCCAGCTGGTCTTTCTGCACGCGGGTCAGCACCACCTCCATGCGCACCTGGGTGTCGCCGCTGAGGCGGACGGTGGCCAGGAACGGCTGGTCGGGGTCGCCGTTCCAGTTGCTCGGGCGCTCCACCAGCAGGCCCTTCAGGGAGATGTCCTGCAGCTCGACGTTCCAGCGACGCTCGTCCTGGGCGATCTCGGTGGCGGCATCGAACGCGATGCGGTGAAAGCGTCGGCGCTCGTTGTCTGTGTCACTCATGGCATGGCTCCTGCTCAATTCACACAACTATAGACAAGGCTCGGGGCTGCCGCTCATCGGGAGCGACGTCGCCACAGCCAGGCGCCGGCGGCACCCAGCAACAGCGCGGCGCCGGCAGCGAGGCCGTATCTGATGGAGTAGAACCCATCGCGCATGGCCTGTTCACGTTCTTCCCACAGGCGGCCGTGGGCGCTTTCGAAGTCCGGCTCCTCGCAGTTCATGCCGAAATTGCCGGCCCATTCCACGAAAGGGCCGTGCTCGACGTACCGCCGGTAGATGGCCTGGGCGCGGGGGAGGTCGCTGTACTGCACCCAGCCGCTGCCCTTGCACAGCACGGCGGCGAAGGCCTGGCTGGTATGGGGCAGGTCGTCGGCGGCGCGCTCGGTGAGGTCGGCGGCGATCCAGCGGTAGTGGTAGCGCAGATTGGGCTGGGCCAGGTTGGCGTTCTGCCGCTGCACTTCGTCCGCGGAAAGCAGCCCGCCGGCCTGCAGCGGGTTCACCTGGGTGAAGGCGAAGTTGCCGCCCAGAACGTGGAAGTCCGGGGACATCTCGTAGCCCAGCAGCTCCATGCCCTGCCGGCGGGCCAGGCGGGCGGCGGTGTAGTAGGCCTCGGCGCGACCGATGCCGGTCCAGCGGCTTTGCGCCTGTTCGCGGGCCTGGCCGTATTCAAGGGCGGCGGCGCGCAGCTCGTCGCTCTCGAAATAGGCCGGGGCTTCGTCGTAGCGGCCTTCGCGCAGCAGGCGGCGGCCCAGCAGCTCGCGCAGGGAGGCGGCCACCGGTTGCGGGCGATAGGCGTCGCGGTCTTCCTGGGTTTGAGGGGGCGGCGCGACGACCTTGGCGTCCACGTAGCCCTTCAGCTCGTCGAGGGTGAGCACCCGCTCGGCCACGGCGGCGGCATCCATCCAGTAGATCTCGCCGCTGCGGTAGAGGTTGTCGAAAGCCTCCAGGTAGTCGCCGCGCTGCAGCGCGAGGATGGCGCTTTCGCCTTCCACCCGGCAACGCGGCGTGATGGTTTCCCACTCCCAGCCGGCGGTGCGCCGGGCGCCCCATTTCTCGTCTTCGGGGAAGGCCTTGGCGGCCCGGGCGTAGGCTTCGGCGGCGCGCGGGGTGTCGCCGGCACGCAGGGCCAGCTTGGCCCGCAACCACCAGGCGAGGCCGCTGTCCCCGGCCTTGGCCAGGAAACGCTCGGCATCGTCGTAGCGACCGACACGGTAGGCGAGCGCGGCGAGGCGGTCGGCGTTGGGCAGTTCGGCGGCGTCGAGGGCCATCAGCAGTTCGGCCAGGTGCTGCTCGCCGTTGGGCTGTTCGTCGTAGAACCAGCCGATCCGGGTGAGCAGGCGCACCGTCAGCAGTTGTTGCACCTCGGGCACCGCCAGCAGCGGCACCAGTTGCTCGTCGGGCATGCGCGCCAGCTCCCCGCTCAGCTGGCGCAGGGAGCTGTAGCCGGTGTTGGAGTGCAGCGTCGCCTGGTTGGCGTAGAGGCGGATGGCCTCGCCCCAGTCGCCGGCCTCCTTGGCCAGCAGGGCTTCCTCGCCCAGGCTGGCGGCGGCCAGCTCCAGCGGGTCGTCGAAGCCCTCGATGGCCAGTGTGCGGGTGAGGCGGAAGGCCTCCCTGGCGGCTTCGGCATTGGCGTGCAGGCGCTGGGTGATTCCCTCGTCGCTGAGCACTTCGTTGCTGGCAGGCAGGAAGCGGCTGCTGGCGGCCAGGGTGCGGCCCATGGAGTAGGCGGCCCAGGTGCTGCGGGTGCGACGCTCGGCGTCCGGCAGCGCGAGGACGCGGCGGAAGTAGTCGACGGCCAGCGCCGGGTCGCCCTGGAAGGCTACGGCGCCGGCGGTGTAGAGGCGGATTTCGGCGGGCAGGTCCTGGCCTTCCGCTTCGGCCCGCTGGGCGTCATCGAGGCCGCGCAGGGCCTGCACGCGCTGCCACATCGCTTCGCCCAGCTCGCTTTTCTCACGCTCGTCACGCTGCTGCAGGTAGGCGCCGTTGTCCTCCTCCCAGCGCGGTACCAGGCTGGCCTCGGTGACCTGCTTGAGCCCGGGGATGGGCGGTGCCAGGCGGCTGATCTCGAAGGCGAAGTTGCCTTCGGGCAGTTCGGCCAGGCTGTTGGCGCGGTCGTCCAGCAGGCGCATGGAGAAGTCCGGGCCGCAGGCCAGGGCGCTGCCGAGCGGCAGGGCGAGGGCGATGGCCAGGGCGAGACGGGCAGGGCGACGCTCAGGGGCGTACATGGATTCCTCCTTGATCGAGTTCGGAGCAGCGGGCCCAGCCCAGCGCACGGCGCTGGCCGGCGGCGAGGTCGGCGGCGGCCTGGCGCTCCAGCACCAGGCCCGTGTCGCTGCGTTGCATGCGGTAGCCGGGCAGGGCGTCGAAGGCCTGGCAGTCCCGGGCGGCGATGTCCAGCCGCTGCGGCAGCGGGCCGGGGGCATTGCCGGTATTGGTGAGGCTGAGTTCGCGCAGGTCATCGTCCCGTGGGCGTTCCACCTGGACGGCCAGTGCCGCCGCCAGGGGCTCGCCCCGGGCCACGGCGCGCAAGGTCGCCAGGGGCCAGGCGCGGCGGTCGCCCGGCAGGGGCAGGCGGAACCAGATGAGCCCGGCGAGGTGGGCGGGGCGTTCATCCCGCAGGCGTTGTACCACGGCGGCGACCTGCTGCGGGTCGGCGCTGAGTTCGCGGCGCTCGCCGGCCAGGTTCAGCGGCGCTTCGCTTTCCACCTGGGCGCCGCTGGCACTGCTGATGAGGCCGGCACCGTAGGCGGGCAAGGCGAGCAGGAAGGGGCGCTCGCTGCGTTCGGCCCAGCGCTGTGCCCAGGCGAACGCCTTGTCGGCATCGAACAGCCCCTGCTCCGGAGCGCTGACGCCGTGGACCTGCAGCACGCTGCCGTCCACCTGGGCCAGCAGTGCGTCAAGCTCCGGGCTGGACAGCCAGGCGGGCAGGGCGGTGATGCCCAGGCGCAGGCCCGGTGGCAGGGCCTGGCGCAGCTCGGCGAGGAAGCGGGTGTAGCCGGGCAGGCGCGCGCTGGCGCAGTCGTGGTCGATCTCCAGCGCCTGGGGGGTGAGGCCGGCGGCCTGCCAGTCGGCCAGCAGCGCGGTGATTTCTTCCCGTGCCCGTTGCGCGTCCAGTTGCGGCAGCTGGCCGTCGAGGCGTACCACCGCTACCAGTGGCCGACCATCGGCGCGCAGCAGCGGGGCGTCGACGCGGATGCGCGACCAGCCGGCACCGGGGTGGGCCTGCAGGGCGAGCACGCGCAGGGTGGAGAAGTCGGCGTGGCTGGCGGCGAGCGCTTCGGCGTGGGCGGGCAGCCATTGGCGCTGCCAGACGTAGAGTTGCTGGTCGAAGGGCAGGGACGCCTCTTCGCGGCAGCCGCCGGTCAATGCGAGTAGAAAGAAGAGGGCCGCGATCCAGCGGCGGGGGAGGCCGTACATGGTCTTCATCGTGACGTGGCCCGGGCGCGAGGCCCGTTCGCGGCGGATTAGACGCCCAATCCGCAAGGCCGGCAAGGGCTGCCCGCCAACTTCGTCACATCCCCGCAAGCGGCATGGTCATTGGGCGCACGGCAGGGCCGCCTGGTTTGACAGTTCGCCAAGTGTCGCCAAAGCTGCTTAGGCGGATTTACCCCTATTGATGATTGTGGAGTGCAGCTAATGGACAACCGACTGCTGGTCAAAGGCGTGATTGTGGGACTTCTGAGCGTGGGTAGCGTGGCGGCACATGCCGACGCTGCCGGTGGTAACGGCTGCGGCTGGGGCAACATGCTGTTCGAAGGTCAGCGCGGCTTCGCACCGCACTTCCTGGCCACTACCACCAACGGCACCTCGGGTAACGCCACCTTCGGCATGACCTCCGGTACCAACGGCTGCGATGTCGGCGCCAAGATCGGCTACGGCGGCCGCTCGATGCTGGCCATGAACGGCATGCTCGACAACATTGCCGAAGACATGGCCCAGGGCCAGGGCGAAGCGCTGGACGCCTACGCCACCCTGCTGGGTGTGGAGCAGGGCGACCGCGCCCACTTCGCCAAGATCGCCCAGGAGAACTTCTCCACCATCTTCTCCGCCCCGGACGTAACCGGCGAGCAGGTGCTGGCCAACACCCTGGAAGTGATGAGCCGCGACCAGCAACTGGCGCGCTACGCCAAACAGCCGGCCTGATCGGCCGCAGTAAAGAAGAAGCCGGGCGATGCCCGGCTTTTTCATGCCCGGTGATCAGGCGGCTTGGCCGAAATGTCGGGTTGCACCCGACCTACCCATATATTGGACCCAGGGCGCAGGTGGACCTGTGCGGGCGCAGGTGGGCGCAGGTGGGCGTAGGGTGGGCCGGGCGGCGCTCCGCTTCAGCCCACCGCTTTCCCTGTCCTCCACTCCGCCTGGTGGAGGTAAAAAGCGACCTGCATCCCACTCAGCGGTCATGCCCATGCACGGGGGCTGGCAGGGCACACTCCATGCCCCGGATAGACCCCGTCCGACCACCCCGGCGACAGTGGCCGAAGGCTCTAGACCAAGGTCTGACTTCAGTTTCGCCGGGGAGCGGCTAAGCTTGTGCGGCAGCTTGTCTGTCTATCCATTCGGAGTTCCCTATGAACAATAACAATAGCGTCACGCGCCACCTGCCCTGGGCAGTGCTGGCGGTGGTCGGCGCATGTGCCTTGGGTGTGGTCGCACTACGCCGCGGCGAGGCGATCAACGCCTTGTGGATCGTGGTCGCAGCCGTTGCCCTTTACCTTGTCGCTTACCGCTACTACAGCCTGTTCATCGCCACCAAGGTGATGCAGCTGGACCCGACCCGCGCGACCCCCGCGCTGCTCAACAACGACGGCCTGGACTACGTCCCGACCAACAAGCACATCCTCTTCGGTCACCACTTCGCCGCCATCGCCGGCGCCGGCCCGCTGGTGGGCCCGGTACTTGCGGCGCAGATGGGCTACCTGCCCGGCACGCTCTGGCTGATTGCCGGCGTGGTGCTCGCCGGTGCGGTGCAGGACTTCATGGTCCTGTTCATCTCCACCCGTCGCAACGGCCGCTCCCTGGGCGAGCTGGTGCGTGAGGAGATGGGCCAGATACCCGGCACCATCGCGCTGTTCGGCGCCTTCCTGATCATGATCATCATCCTCGCGGTGCTCTCGCTGATCGTGGTCAAGGCCCTGGCCGAGAGCCCCTGGGGCATGTTCACGGTGATGGCGACCATCCCCATCGCGATGTTCATGGGCATCTACATGCGCTACATCCGCCCGGGCCGTATCGGCGAGATTTCGCTGGTGGGCGTGGTGCTGTTGCTGCTGTCGATCTGGCTCGGTGGCCAGGTGGCCGCCGACCCGGTCTGGGGCCCGGCCTTCACCTTCACCGGCGTGCAGATCACCTGGATGCTGATCGGCTACGGTTTCGTCGCCGCCGTGCTGCCCGTGTGGCTGGTGCTGGCGCCCCGTGACTACCTGTCGACCTTCCTCAAGATCGGCACCATCATCGCCCTGGCCATCGGCATCCTGGTGACCATGCCCGAGCTGAAAATGCCGGCGCTGACCCAGTTCGTCGACGGCACCGGCCCGGTGTGGAAGGGCGGCCTGTTCCCCTTCCTGTTCATCACCATCGCCTGTGGCGCGGTTTCCGGCTTCCATGCGCTGATCAGCTCCGGCACTACGCCCAAGCTGCTGGCCAACGAATCCCATGCCCGTTATATCGGCTACGGCGGCATGCTGATGGAATCCTTCGTCGCCATCATGGCCATGGTCGCCGCCTCGGTGATCGAGCCGGGCGTGTACTTCGCCATGAACAGCCCGCCGGCCGTAGTCGGCACCGACGTCGCCAGCGTGGCGGCCACCGTCAGCAACTGGGGCTTCACCATCACCCCGGAAGTGCTGGAGGCCACCGCCCGTGACATCGGCGAGCACACCATCCTGGCCCGTGCCGGTGGTGCGCCGACCCTGGCCGTGGGCATCGCGCAGATCCTCCACCAGGTGTTGCCGGGCGAGAACACCATGGCGTTCTGGTACCACTTCGCGATCCTCTTCGAGGCGCTGTTCATCCTCACCGCGGTGGACGCCGGTACCCGTGCCGGGCGCTTCATGCTGCAGGACCTGCTGGGCAACTTCGTGCCGGCGCTGAAGCGCACCGAGTCCTGGACCGCCAACGTCATCGCCACCGCCGGCTGCGTGGCCATGTGGGGCTGGCTGCTGTACCAGGGCGTGATCGACCCATTGGGCGGCATCAACACCCTGTGGCCGCTGTTCGGCATCTCCAACCAGATGCTCGCCGGTATCGCCCTGATGCTCGGCTGCGTGGTGCTGATCAAGATGAAGCGCCAGCGCTACGTCTGGGTCACTCTGGTGCCGGCCACCTGGCTGCTGATCTGCACCACCACCGCGGGCCTGATCAAGCTGCTCGACCCGAACCCGGCGGTGGGCTTCCTGGCCCTGGCCAAGAAGTACAGCGACGCCGCCGACGCCGGCCAGATCCTGGCCCCGGCCAAGGACATGGCGCAGATGCAGCACGTGATCTTCAACGCCTACACCAACTCGACCCTGACCGTGCTCTTCCTCTTCGTGGTCCTCAGCATCCTGTTCTATGCCATCAAGGTGGGACGCAGTGCCTGGGCCAAGCCGGAGCGCACCGACAAGGAATCGCCCTTCCAGCCGATCCCGGATGCCTGAGGAGTGAACGCGCATGTTCAATGACCTGAGCCGCATGGGTAAGTACCTGGGGCAGGCCGCGCGCATGCTGGTCGGCATGCCCGACTACGACAACTACGTCGAGCACATGCGGGGCAAGCACCCGGACAAGCCGGTGATGAGCTACGAGGAGTTCTTCCGCGAGCGCCAGGAAGCGCGTTACGGAGGCGGCAAAGGACGACCCATCCGCTGCTGTTAAACGTGCTTCGCCAGGCTGCTGCGCTCGCGACGCCTGGCGAGACAGGTTGACAGTTACCCACGCGCCACGACTCGTCGTGGCGCGTGTCTTTTGGAGACCACGATGTACCCGACACCCATCCCCGTCACCGTGCTCAGCGGCTTTCTCGGCGCCGGCAAGACCACGCTGCTCAAGCACATCCTCAAGGCCGAGCACGGCCTGAAGATCGCGGTGATCGAAAACGAATTCAGCGAGACGCCCATCGACGGCCAACTGCTCGGCAGCGAGCCGGTGCAGGTGATGACCCTGGCCAACGGCTGCGTCTGCTGCTCCATCCACGTCGAGCTGGAGAAGGCCCTGTACCTGTTGCTGGAGCGCCTGGACGCCGGCGAGCTGGCCTTCGACCGGCTGGTGATCGAGTGCACCGGCCTGGCCGACCCGGCACCCGTGGCGCAGACCTTCTTCGCCGACGAGGAGCTCTGCGAGCGCTACGTGCTGGACGGCATCATCACCCTGGTGGACGCCGCCAACGCCGAGCGCCACCTGGCCGAGACCATCGCCCAGGCCCAGGTCGGTTTCGCCGATCGCATCCTGGTGAGCAAGCGCGACCTGGTGGACGACGCTCACTTCGAGGCCCTCAGCCAGCGGCTGTCGCGGATCAACCGCCGTGCGCCGATCCGTGTGGTCGACCACGGCCGCATCGACTTGGCCGAGCTGCTCGACGTGCGCGGCTTCAACCTCAACGCCGACATCGGCTCCGGCCTGAGCCTGCGCCCGCTGACCCCGGCCGGCTCCACCGACCGAATTTCCACCCTGGTGCTGAAGAGCGACAAGGCGCTGGACCTCGACAAGCTCAGCACCTTCATGGAAGGCCTGCTGGAAGAGCACGGCAATGCACTGCTGCGCTACAAGGGCGTGCTGGATATCGCCGGCGAGGACCGGCGCATGGTGTTCCAGGGGGTGCTGCGCCTCTACGGCTTCGACTGGGACAGCGAGTGGGCGGAGGGCGAGTCGCGCGAGAGCGTGATCGTGTTCATTGGCGATGGCTTGCCGGAGGAGCGCATCCGCGCCGGTTTCGCCGAGGTGCAGGCCTGAAAGGGTGACTCGCAGGGTTGGAATGCAGATGAAAAGTAAATAGAATCACTCGCATTTGATTCCATTTACCCCTCCGGCGTGCCACCCATGAACGATGCAGTCGCGGCACCCGAACCCTGTCTCAATACCCTCTACCGCGAACACCGCAGCTGGCTGGAAAGCTGGCTGCGGCGGCGCCTGGGCAACGCCTGGGATGCTGCGGACCTGACCCAGGACACCTTCGTCCGCGTGCTCGCCGCCCACCAGGACAAACCGCTGCCGCGCCTGCAGGAGCCACGGGCCTACCTGCTCACCGTCGGCAAGCGCCTGCTGATCAACCACCACCAGCGCCGCAGCCTGGAACGCGCCTACCTGGACGCCCTGGCCAGCCTGCCGGAGGCGCAAGCGCCTTCGCCCGAACAGCGCTGGCTGCTGCTGGAAACCCTGCAGGCGCTGGACGAACTGCTCGACGGCCTGCCGCTGGCGGTGCGCCGCGCCTTCCTCTGGTCGCAGCTCGAAGGCCTCGACTACGCCAGCATCGCCCTGCGCCTGGAGGTATCCGAACGCACGGTAAAGCGCTACATGGCCAAGGCCTACGAGCACTGCCTGCTGGTGGACCTGTGAGTGCCCAACCCTCGGCCCAGGCGCGCCAGGTGGCGCGGGAAGCGGCGCACTGGCTGACGCTGCTGGAGTCCGGCGGCGCCCGCGAGGCCGACCATGCCGAATTGCAACGCTGGCGGGCCCGCAGCGGCGACCACGAACAGGCCTGGCAGAAGGCCCAGGCGTTGCGCCAGCGCTTCGCCCAATTACCCGGCGCCCTGGCGTTGGCCAGCCTCGACCGCCCGGACCTGGGGCGGCGCACCACTCTCAAGCGCATGCTCGCTCTCGGCGCCCTGGCACCCGCCGGCTGGCTCGCCTGGCGGCAGATGCCCATCGCCAACTGGAGCGCCGACCTGCGCACCGCCACCGGCGAGCGTCGTTCGCTGGAGCTGCCCGACGGCACGCGCCTGCAGCTCAACACCGCCAGCGCGGTGAACCTGGATTTCACCGACGGTCGCCACCAACTCGCCCTGGTCGACGGCGAAATCGCCCTGGACGGCGCCAGCGAGTTGCAGGTGCAGACCCGCGATGGTCGCCTGCAGGCCTCGGGCGCGCGCTTCTGCGTGCGCCAGTTCGACCACGGCTGCCTGGTGTCGGTGGCGCGCGGCACGGTGCGGCTGGAGCCTGTCCAGGGCATGCCGGTCACCCTGCAGGCGGGCCAGCGTGCCGGCCTGGGCGCTTCCGCTGTGGGCCGGGTGGAAGCCTTCGATACCCGCCAGCCCGACTGGCAGCAGGGTGTGCTGATCGTCGAGAACCGTGGCCTGGGTGCAGTGCTGCGCGAGCTGGATCGCTACCGACCCGGCGTGCTGCGCTGGGACCCGGCGCTGGAAACCCTCGCCGTGACCGGCACCTTCCGCCTGGAAGACACCGACAAGGCCCTGGCCCTGCTGGCCGCCAGCCTGCCCATCGAGCTGCACTACCGCACCCGCTACTGGGTGTCGCTGGTGCCACGGCAATCGCCTGCATGAGGGCTGTCCCTTTTTTTCGGCTCGCCTGTCATCACTGGCAATAGAACGAAAAAGAGAGCCTTTCGATGTCTGCAGTCCTTTCCTTCCGTCCCTGCGCGATGCCTCTGCTTCTGGCCCTGGGCTGTGCCGGCCTGTCTGCCGCCAGCTGGGCCGACGACGGTGCGCGCCGCAGCTACCAGATCCCCGCCGGCAGCCTCGGCGCAGCGCTGACCCGTTTCGCCGGCGAGGCGGGCGTCAGCCTGTCCGTCGACCCGTCCCTGGTCTCCGGGCGCAGCAGTGCCGGCTTGAACGGCGACTTCGCCGTGGAGGAGGGCTTCGCCCGTCTGCTCCAGGGCTCCGGCTTGATGCTGCAGCCGGCCGGCGAGGGCAGCTACACCCTGCTGCCGGTGCCCGACCAGGGCGGCAACGTGCAGCAACTGCAGCCGATCGCCATCACCGGGCAGGGCAGCGGCGCCAGCGCCGATCACTACGCCGGCGGCCAGGTTTCCCGTCGCGGCGGGCTGGGCATGCTGGGCGAGCGGGATTTCATGGAGACGCCCTTCAACCTCACCTCCTACACCAGCGAGGCGGTAAAGAACCAGCAGGCCCGCACCCTCGCCGACGTGGTCGCCAGCGACCCCTCGGTGCGCAGCACCAACCCCTCCGCCGGGCGCTTCGAGCAGTTCTCCATCCGGGGCTACAGCCTGTACAACAGTGACGTTGCCTATGGCGGCCTCTACGGCGTATTGCCCACCTATTCCATCGACATGGAGATGGTCGAGCGGGTCGACATCCTCAAGGGCCCGGGCGCGCTGCTCGGCGGCCTGGCACCCAACGGCAGCGTCGGCGGCAGCGTGAATATCGAACCCAAGCGCGCGGGTGACGAACCGACCACCGAGTTCACCGCCCTGCACGCGTCTTCCGGCCAGTTGGGCGGGCACGTGGACATCGGCCGGCGCTTCGGCGACGACCAGCGCTTCGGCCTGCGCTTCAACGGCGTGAAGCAATCCGGCGACACCGAGTGGGACCACCAGAGCCTGGAGCGTGATTCCGCCGTGCTGGGGCTGGACCTGCGCGCCGAGCGGGTGCGCCTGTCCCTCGACCTGGGCCGCCAGGAGCGCGATGTCGACGGACCCATGGAACGGGTCGGCCTCAACGCCGGGGTCAAGGTGCCGGACGCCGAAGACATCCACCACAACTTCGCCCAGCCCTGGACCTACTCCCGGGCCAAGGACACCTTCGGCGCCCTGCGGGGCGAATACGATTTGAGCGAGTCGCTGATGCTCTACGCCGCCGCCGGTGCGCGCCGGGGCGACTACGACTTCCTCCGCCATGCGGTGCAGCTGACCAATGACGCCGGGCGCTTCGTGGTCAGCCCGCGGGCCTTCCAGCGTGAGGAGGAGGTGCGCACCGCCACGGTGGGCCTGCGCAACTGGTTCTCCACGGGCTCGGTGGGGCACACCCTCAACCTCAGCCTCAACCGTTTCGACATGACCTTCGACAACAGCGGCGCGCGCTACGCCAATGGCGTGAGCAACCTGTTCGACCCGGTGACCCTGCCGGTGCCGCTCACGCCCACGGCCGCCGACAACCCGACCCACACCGAGAGCGTGCTCTCCAGCCTGGCGCTGGCCGACACCCTGAGCTTCGCCGACGACCAGGTGCTGCTGACCCTGGGCGCGCGTCTGCAGCGGGTTGAAGTGGACAGCTCCGAGCCGGGCGAGCCCGACCAGCGTTATGACGAAAGCGCCACCTCGCCGGCCTTGGGCGTGGTCTGGCGCACCACCGAGGCACTGTCGCTCTACGCCAACTACATGGAAGGCCTGACCCAGGGCCAGACCGCCCCGGAGACGGCCAACAACGCCGGCCAGGTATTCGCGCCCTACCGCAGCAAGCAGGTGGAGGCAGGCATCAAGTACGACATGGGCAGCCTCGTCACCACCCTCAGCCTGTTCCGCATCGAGAAGCCCGCCTACTACACCGAGAACGGCTACCTGCGCCCCGATGGCGAGCAACGCAACCAGGGCCTGGAGCTGAACCTATTCGGCGAACCGCTGGAAGGCGTGCGCGTACTGGGCGGCGCCATGCTGCTGGACGCCGAACTGACCCGCACCGCCAATGGCACCAACGACGGCAACCGCGCCATCGGCGCGCCCATCCTCAATGCCAACCTCGGCCTGGAATGGGACCTGCCCCAGGTGCAGGGGCTGACCCTCACCGCGCGGGCCATCCACACCGGCGCCCAGTACCTGGACCAGGCCAACACCCAGAAGGCCGACGCCTGGCAGCGCTACGACCTGGGCGCGCGCTACGCCTTCGCCGTGGGCGAGACGGACGTGACCCTGCGTGCCAGCGTGGAGAACGTCATGGACAAGGCCTACTGGGCCTCCGCCAACGTCCCCGACGGCACCGCCACCGGCCTCACCCTCTCCACCCCACGCACCTGGCTGGTGTCGGCGACCCTGGGGTTCTGATGGCCGCCTTCCCGGGCTGAAGCCCGGGCTACGGCCGGTATTCTTAGAGCGTAGGGTGGGCTTCAGCCCACCATCGGAGCTGCCGGCAACCCCCCTGGTGGATGGAAAAAGCGCCATCCACCCTACACCCCGACGTACCCCGTGCCGGTAGGGGCGAACTCATTCGCCAAGGGCCGCCGGCACGTTGTGTCCGGCAAGTGTAGGGTGGACCACGCTTCACCGGTCCACCGCAGCGGAGCCCGGTTCAACACCGGTGGTGGATGAAAAGAGCGCCATCCACCCCCGAGATACCCCGTGCCTGTAGGGGGGAACTCATTCGCCAAGGGCCACGCAGCGCTCCCACGGCCTGTGCGACAGGCATAAAAAAGCCCGGCATGAGCCGGGCTTTTTCGTCAGCGCTGACGCTTAGTTGCCGTAGACCGGCAGCTTGGCGCAGATGGCCTTGACCTGTTCGCGAACGCGGTCGACCACGGACTCGTCGCCCATGTTCTCGAGGATGTCGCAGATCCAGGTGGCCAGCTCGCGGCACTCGACTTCCTTGAAGCCACGGGTGGTGACGGCCGGGGTGCCGATGCGCAGGCCGGAGGTGACGAAGGGCGAGCGCGGGTCGTTGGGTACCGAGTTCTTGTTCACGGTGATGAAGGCGCGACCCAGGGCGGCGTCGGCGTCCTTACCGGTGATGTCCTGCTTGATCAGGGACAGCAGGAACAGGTGGTTCTGGGTACCGCCGGAGACCACGTCGAAGCCGCGGTCGATGAACACCTGGGCCATGGCCTGGGCGTTTTTCACCACTTGCTGCTGGTAGGTCTTGAACTCGGGCTGCAGGGCTTCCTTGAAGCACACGGCCTTGGCGGCGATGACGTGCTCCAGCGGGCCACCCTGGGCGCCGGGGAAGACGGCGGAGTTCAGCTTCTTCTCGATCTCTTCGTTCTTGCGAGCGAGGATCAGGCCGCCGCGCGGGCCGCGCAGGGTCTTGTGGGTGGTGGTGGTGACCACGTCGGCGAAGGGCACCGGGTTCGGGTACACGCCAGCGGCGACCAGGCCGGCCACGTGGGCCATATCGACGAACAGGTAGGCACCTACCTTGTCGGCGATGGCGCGGAAGCGCGGGAAGTCGAGGATCTGCGAATAGGCGGAGAAGCCTGCGACGATCATCTTCGGCTTGTGCTCGACGGCCAGGCGCTCGACTTCGTCGTAGTCGATCAGGCCGGCGTCGGTGATGCCGTACTGCACGGCGTTGTACAGCTTGCCGGAGGAGGAGACGGAAGCACCGTGGGTCAGGTGACCGCCGTGGGCCAGGCTCATGCCGAGGATGGTGTCACCGGCCGACAGCAGGGCCAGGTAGACAGCGGCGTTGGCCTGGGAACCGGCGTGGGGCTGGACGTTGGCGTAGTCGGCACCGAACAGTTCCTTGGCACGGTCGATGGCCAGTTGCTCGACAACGTCGACGTACTCGCAACCGCCGTAGTAGCGCTTGCCCGGGTAACCCTCGGCGTACTTGTTGGTCAGTACCGAACCCTGGGCTTCCATCACCGCCGGGCTGGTGTAGTTCTCGGAGGCGATGAGTTCGATGTGCTCTTCCTGGCGCTGGGCTTCCTGCTCCATCGCGGCGAAGAGGTCTGCATCGTAGCGGGCGAGGGTCAAATCACGGCTGAACATGGCGGTCCTCTCAGGGATCGGTACGTGGAAAGGCGCGCATTCTAACTCATAGGTCGTTGGCTGACACATGAAGGTCGGTCATACGACAGACAAGTGGCATTCACGCGGAATCACTGTCGTCTTCCTGCAATTGGGCGAGCTTCTGGCGCAGGGTCTCGCGCTCATGGTCGAACAGCAGCGGCAGCTGCTGCCAGCTCTCGTAGAGCGGCTCCAGCCAGCAGCAGTAGCCGTCGTCGGGGCGCTGGCTTTCCAGCTGTTCGAAGCAGGTGTGGATGTCCAGCGCGTGGGCCGGCTGGTCGTGGGCGATGGCCGCCATCACGCGGATGGCCGCCACCGTGGTCCAGTCACTGGGCCCGAACAGGGCGCAGAGCAGCAGTTCGCGGCGCCGCGAACCTTCCCAGCCGCTGTCGAGATGGGCCAGTACCTGGGCGGCGGCGCTTTGCACACGGGTGAGCCAGAGCAGCGCGGGAATCGAGCGGTCGGGCACCGCCGGCGGGTGCACCAGGGTCGCCAGTACCTGCAGCGGCTCGTCACCTGTGAGGCCGGTGGCCACATGGCTGGCCTGGGCCCAGTTGGCGCGGGCATAGGGCTTGGCGGCGAGCGCGGCGATCAGCGCGCTGACCTTTTCCCCCGGCGGCGGCATGGCCGGCTGCGCCTGGTCGCCCTCGTAGCGCCAGAGCAGGTGGGCGACCGGGCCCAGAGGCTGGCGCGGGTCGGGCTGGGCGATCGATTCGGCGGTTACCTCCACCTTGCAACCGGCCAGGCCATGGGCGGCGAGTTCCAGGGTGATGGCGAGGACGTTGCTCGGCGCCTCCAGGGAGCTGGTGCGCAGGGTGATGCTGTCGCCGGGCGAGCCGTTGTAGCTGCCATCGAGCAGGCTGTCGCGGATCTTGCGCAGGACGTTGGCGCTGGCGTCGTTGGGTTGGGGCGGGGCGCCGCTGGCGAGGAACCACAGCTGGTAGGCGCGCTCGTTATCGGCCTTGGCGGCGTCGATCACCCGCTGCAGCAGGGCGTCGTCGCCCGTGGCGCGCCACTGGCAGTAGTCCCGCGAGGGGGCGGCCCAGGCATGTTCCGGGTGCAGCGCCAGGGCCTGGTCGTACCAGTTGATGGCCTGGGCCCAGCCCTGGTTCTCCAGCCAGGTGTCGCCGGCCTCCAGGTAGGTGCTGAGTTCTTCCGGTTGCTGCTGCATGGCCTGGCTGAAGGCCAGGTCGGCCTCCGCCGGGCGGCCCTGCTGGCGCAGCACCAGGCCCCGTGCGGTCGCCTGGTGCCAGTCCTGTTGCTGCACCGGGCCGGCCAGTTCCAGGGCCTGGTCGAACAGGGCGGCGCGGCGCAGCAGGCCGATGTGCAGCATGGCCCATTGGGCGACGAAATCGTCCGAAGGCCGGATGCGACTGGCCAGTGCGGCCCAGCGGCGGGTGTTGGCGAGGTCGTGGGCGGTGGCTTCGCGGGCTTCCGGGGTGCGCTGGATGACGCGGCCGTAGACGCGCATCTGCAGGTCGGCATCCAGCTGCTCCAGGGCGCCGGCCGGCTCCAGCCAGTCGAGGGCCCAGGCGTCGAGGTAGTCGCTTTCGGGGGCGGCGTCGATGACGTGCAGGAGCAGGTCCATCGCGTCGGCGACCCGCCCTTCGCGGGCCATGATCCAGCAACGCAGGGCCTCGGTGGCGGCGTAGCGCTGATCGCTCGGCGGCAGCAGCACGGCTTCAGCCGGGGTGCCGGCGCGTTGCAAGTAGCGATCGGCCAGGGCCAGCCATTCGGGGTTGCCCGGGGCGAACTTCAGCAGCTCGGCCAGGTGCTCGGCGCCATGGGCGAGGTTGCCCTGCTCCAGCTCGGCCTCGGTGATGAAACGCTCGAACTCGGCGGTGCCCTGGCGCAGCTCGATGCTGGTTTGTTCGGGGGCGGCCTGCGCGTCGGCGGTCGGGGCAGCTGGGGTGGTCTGGCGGGTATCGGCGTTGCGGGTAAAGCGTTTCCACCAGGACATGGCGGGCTCCTTGTCTCGTCGTCGCCGGTCAATGGCGGGCTGGTCGGGCGGGGCGCTGGGCCGTGATGGCGCGATCTTACGGCAAGGCCCCCGGTGCGGGCCTGTCGGGGATCACGAAACCGGTTTCGCGGCGATTGTGGAGCGGTGTTCGGCATGACCTCGAATGGTGGACCGGTGAAGCGTGGTCCACCATTCGCTCGAGCCGGTGCCGGGCTTTCCCGGGCTGAAGCCCGGGCTACGTTCGGAGTGCGAAAAAATAAGCCCGGGGTTTGACAGCTTCCGCCGATCCCCAGGCTCTTCCAGCTTCCAGCTTCCAGCTTCCAGCTTCCAGCTTCCAGCTTCCAGCTTCCAGCTTCCAGCTTCCAGCTTCCAGCTCGCTGTCAGCGCTCAGGCAGCAACAAGAAATCGGTCACCACGGCTACCAGCCGGCCGTCGGCGTCGTAGCCGAAGTAGCTGGGGTAGGCGCCGTCGCCGTAGCCGCTGGAGAAGAACGCCACGTTGCCGGCGTCGGTCGGCAGCAGGTACCAGCTGCGGGTGTGCTGGTAGGTCTTGTCCAGTTCGGCGAACAGGCGCTCGTCGAAGGCCTCGCCCTCCTGGTCTCGGCGGGCTTCGTAGCTGCGCAGGGCGGCGGCGTCCATGAAGCCGCCGGTGCCGCTGTCCACCCCGTAGCCGAAGAACTCGTCCGGGCCCAGGGTGTTCGGGTCCTGGCCTTTCACCAGGGCCATCTCCCAGCGGGTCGCCGGGCCGGGGGCGAAGACGATGCGGGCGAAGGCCACGCGTTCGTCATCGCCGATTCGCGCGATGGCCAGCTGCAACGGATAGCGGCCCTTGGGCACGGCCTGGGTGAAGGGGCCGTCGCAACTCACCAGCGGGTCGCAGGCCACCAGTTGCCCGGTGGGCAGCTCCAGCTCGCCGATGGCCTGTGTATGGAGGCGGTAGTCCTGGCCCTCCACCTGCACCTGGTAGCCCTCGCTGAAGGCGGCATCGAAGAGCGGGTGGTCCATCGGGGCGGCGGCCTCGGCGTGGAGCGCGGGCAGGGCCAGCAGCAGGGCAAGCCTGGCGAAGTGTCGGTTCATGGTCGGTGGTTCTCCCTCTGTGCAGCAGCGGTGGAGAAGATCCCACGCCCTGGCGCCCGCGTGTGCGGACGGGTGCGCAGAATACCTGCGGCGCAGCCAGGCGAGTGCGTCCTGCTCGACGGGCTTGCCGCTTCGACCGCTCAAGCGCGGTAATCTACGCGGCGTTTCGGCCTGGCATTCCCGGGCCCCGTCTATGCCGCCTCGGGCGTGCCTTATTGCACAAGGATCGAAGATGGAACCGGTATTCGTTACGCAGCGCCTGGCTGCACTGTTTGAGTCCCATGGCGTCGAGTTCGTCGTGCACGACGATTGGGTCGCTCCCGGTGGTCGGCTGCCGGCCATCCGTGCCAACTGGTACCCCGGCGAGCAGACCGGGCGGCTGAACGTGGATGTGCTGCTGGAAGACGACAACCGCCAGTTCCAGGAAGCCTTCGTCGGCCTGGGCGAGGGCGAGTCGGGTCTGCAGGACGCCTGGCGGAACTTCTGCCGCAACAGCTTCCACGTGTTGCTCTCGGCGTTGTGGGGCCATGTCGACGAGGAGCAGGTGATGGTGGAGACCTGGCAGGTGGGCGAGCAGCGCTTCGAGGCGCACCTGGGCAACCTCGGCCTGCGGGGCGCCGATGGCAAGGTGCCGGAGCTGCCCGCCGAGCTGTTCCCCAGCATCGAGGCGCAGATCCGCGCCCAGCCGCTGGACGCGCGCATCCACTGGTTCCGCCACTTCTTCTGCGCCTTCAGCAACCAGCGCACGGTAGAGGCGCTGTTCGACAACGACGCCTGGCAGGCCGGCATGGACAGCCTCTCGCGCCTCGGCTGGCAGGATTCGCAGGCGTACTACAGCGTGCGGCACTTCCTGGTGGTCAAGCCGGTTTCGGATTGATGCCGCATGCTTGGAGTCGCGCTGTAAAACAAAAGCCCCGCATCTAGCGGGGCTTTTGTTTGAGGTGACGTATCAACGGTTGTTGTAGCCGTCTTCGCTCGGGTCGTAGGTGATCTGGTAGACGTTGAAGTTGGCGCCGCCCGCACCCACGCCGGTGTAGGTGAGACGGCCCTGGCCCTTGTACAGCTCTTCCATGCGCATGGCGTCGCTGCCGAAGTAGAAGGGGATGAACATCTTGCCGGTCATGTTGTTGTAGCTGTCGGTGGGTTGGCCGATCAGGTCATGCACCTGTTTCATGGACATGCCGGGCTGCACCTTGGCAAAGGGGCTGCCTGCCGGGATCTGGCCGACGATCTGCTGTTGCGGGGCACGCGGCGAAGAGCCGCAGGCGGTCAGCAGGCCCATGGCGGCGATGAGGCCGACTTGCAGGAATTGGGTACGCATTCGATGACTCCTTTCGTTGGGGGAATTCAGGGTATTGCTCAGCCCTTGCCGGACCTGGCGGCTACCACTTCTGCAGCCGCCTGCACGCATTCTTCGTGGGGGGCCTGGATGAATCTCAGGAAGTACCAGGTGTCGCCCTTCTTGACGACGAAGGCCTGCATGTCGCCGGTTTCGCGGCCGTCGGCCGTGGCGGTGTTGACGGTCTGGCAGGCAGCGAGACCGTTGACTTCGGTGAGGGTGCCGAACCTGTACGAGGCCTTGCCCTGCAGGTTGTCGATGACGACCTTCTGGACTTCGGATTCGGTGGAGTTGCAGCCGCCGAGAAGGGTCGCGAGCACCACTGCGACCGCGCAGCGGATCAGGCTGGCAATAGGGGCGCGGTGTTTCGGGGCGCGGGAAGCGGTCATGGCGCAATCATCCTAGTGCGCGGTTGGGCGTGGAGCGCCTGGCTACCTGTGAGAGCGGCCGAAGCGGGATGGACCCGAGGGGCTGCCACTCCGGGACGCTGATTGCCGGTCACGAAAAAAAGCCACGACTTGGCGGCAGGGTCAGCGGCGTTCAGGGGGGCTTTGCAGATACTGGCGAGGGTGTCTAGGTGTCGCTTCGTACTTGCAATCCTTTGCAACACTTAAATAGCGAAGCGAAATCTGGCAGGGCTGTAGGAAATATTCAACTTCATTCGTATGGCAACCAGACGCCCGTCACAGCGGCTGGTGAGGCGGTCGATGCTGGCCTGGTGTGCCGCTCAACTGAGCATGAACAGCGCAGCACCGCCGAACTGGGCCTCGAACTGCTCGGGGCTCATGGGGCGGCCGAAGAGGTAACCCTGCACTTCGTCGCAGCCGTGTTCGCGGAGGAACTCCAGCTGGGCGTGGGTCTCGACGCCTTCGGCGATCACCGCGAGGTTGAGGCTGTGGGACATGGCGATGATGGCGCGGGCGATCTGCGCATCGCGCTCACCGTCGGGCAGGCCGTCGACGAAGCTGCGGTCGATCTTCAGCACATCGATGGGGAACTGCTTGAGGTAGTTGAGCGAGGAGTAGCCGGTGCCGAAGTCGTCCACCGCGATGCACAGGCCCAGGCGCTTGAGGCTGGCGAGAATCTGCATCGCTTCGCTGACATCGCGCATGAGGATGGATTCGGTCAGCTCCAGCTCCAGGCAGGCGGGCGGCAGGCCGCTGTCGGCGAGGATTCCGGAGATGCGTTCCACCAACTGGCCGTCGGCGAACTGGCGGGCGGAGATGTTCACCGAGATCTTCGGCAGGCGCATCTTCTGCTGGTGCCAGTGCTTGAGCTGGCGGCAGGCCTCGCGCACCACCCAGTCGCCGACGTCCACCACCAGGCCGAGCTCTTCGAGCACCGGGATGAAGTCGTTGGGCGGCACCAGGCCACGCTTGGGGTGCTGCCAGCGCAGCAGCGCCTCGACGCCGGTGAGGCGCTTGCCGTCGCCGGAGAACTGCGGCTGGTAATAGAGGATGAACTCGCGCTGCTCCAGGGCGTGGCGCAGGTCGCCCTCCAGCTCCAGG
Source organism: Pseudomonas solani (assembly GCF_026072635.1). Taxonomy (NCBI): domain Bacteria; kingdom Pseudomonadati; phylum Pseudomonadota; class Gammaproteobacteria; order Pseudomonadales; family Pseudomonadaceae; genus Pseudomonas; species Pseudomonas solani. Next base: position 3,369,513 of record NZ_AP023081.1, read on the forward strand.
CGCTCCAGGGCGCGGGCGTTCATCTCGGCCTGGTAGAACTGGAAGTTGTTCTTGCCGCGTTCCTTGGCGTGGTACATCGCGGTGTCGGCGTTCTTCATCAGCTGGCTCAGCTCGCGGCCGTCCTGGGGGCTGAGGGCGATGCCGATGCTGGCGGTGACGAAGAACTCGCGGCCTTCCAGCACGAAGGGGCGGGCCAGGCTGGCGAGTATCTGCTCGGCGACGCTGATGGCGCGGTTCAGCGCGCCTTCGCGGGTGGCGCGAGGTTGCAGCAGCAGGGTGAATTCGTCGCCACCCATGCGCGCCACGGTGTCGTCGTCGTCGACGCAGGCGGCCAGACGGATGGCCACGTCCTTGAGCATGCGGTCGCCGGCGGCATGGCCGAGGGAGTCGTTGATCGGCTTGAAGCGGTCGAGGTCGAGGAACATCAGCACCACCCACTCCTGGTGCCGCTCGGCGTGCTGCAGCGCGGTGTGCAGGCGGTCCTGGAACAGGGTGCGGTTGGGCAGGTGGGTGAGGGCGTCGTAGTAGGCCAGGCGGTGGATGCGCTGTTCGCTGGCCTTGCGCTCGCTGATGTCGCTGAAGAAGCACACGTAGCTGACCAGGTCGCCTTCTTCGTCGTGCACTGCAGTGATGCCGATCCACGAGGGGTAGGCATCGCCCTGGCGGCGCTTGAGCCAGACCTCGCCCTCCCAGCTGCCGCGCTGGTTGAGCTGGCCGAGGATGTAGTTGAGCTGGGTGGCCTGCTGGCGGTCGGCGGTGAGCACCGAGGGCAGCTGGTCGAGCACTTCGGCCGAGGAGTAGCCGGTGATGCGGCTGAAGGCTTCGTTGACCTGGACGATATAGCCGGCCGGGTCGGTGACCAGGATGGCCGAGGTGGAGTGCTCGAACACCGTCGCCGCCATGCGCAGGTCTTTTTCGGCGCGGCGTTGCTGGCTGATGTCGCGGCCGACGCCGAGCAGCCCTTCGAACTGCCCGTGTTCGTCCCACATCAGCATGATGCGCAGTTCCACGGGAATCTTGCGGCCATCGGCGCGCAGGCAGTCGAAGAGGAACAGCTGGGCCGGCAGGCGGGCGCGCAGTTCGGCCAGGCGCTGGGGGTTGCCCAGGGCGTTGCTGACCTGGTCCAGCAGCACGTAGAGCGGGGCCATCTGCCGTGGGTCGGCGACGGCGGTGTTGAAGCCGTTGGCGACCACCGATTCGGCGCTGAGGCCGAGCACCGGCTGCACCGAGGGGCTGACGTAGTTGAGCTGCAGCTGGCGGTCGCTGGTGAAGATCACGTCGCTGATGCTTTCGGCCAGCAGGCGGTAGCGCCGCTCGCTGTCGCGCATCAGTTCGCTGGCTTCGATCTGCTCGGTGATGTCCTTGGCCACGCCTATCAGGCGGCTGACCCGGCCCTGCTCGTCGCGGGTCAGGGATTGCTCGCGGATGTCGAACCAGTGCCAGTTGCCGTCGCGATGGCGCCAGCGCAACTGGCATTGCAGCAGCAGGCCGTCGCCGACCACCTGTTGCAGGTTGCGCATGCGCCAGTACTGTTCCTCGTCGTCCGGGTGCAGCACCTGCTCCCAGAAGCGCTCGCCCATCTCCTTGAGCTCGCTGCGGCTGTAGCCGAGCTGCTGGCCGAGGCGGTTGTTGCTGAGCATGACCTTGCGGTTGCCGATGTCGTGCACGTAGAGGGTGTCCGGCACGGCCAGCACCACGTCGGACCAGAAGCGCTCGCGCTCGATCAGCGACAGCTCGATGCGTTTGCGGCTGGTGATGTCGCTGATGCTCAGGGTGACGGCGTGCAGGTCCTGGATCATTTCCGGCAGGCGTAGCACCACCCACAGGTGGCGCTCGGTGCCCTGGGGCGTGACGAGGCGGGTTTCCAGCTCGATCTGCGATTGGCTGCCGAGCACGGCGCCGATCAGCTGGGCGCGGATGCCGCCATCGCGCAGCGGGCCGTGGCCGACCAACTGCTGCCAGGCCTGCTCGGTGCTGGCGACGCCCAGCAGGCGCAGGGCGAACTGGTTGACCTCGGTGATGCGCAGGCGCTGCTGCAGCTCCATGTGCTGCTCGGGGTGCGCGGTGATCCACTGGCCAAGGGCCTGGGTGTCGCGCAGGCCCAGCTGGAACAGGTATTCGCGCAGGCCGGAAAGGTTCAGCACGCAGAGCGCGACCCCGGTGCCTTCGAAGATGTCCTGGTAGCGCCGACGGGTTTCCTGCAGCACGCGCAGGGCCTGCTGCTCTTCGGTGACGTCGCGCAGCACCCAGACGTAGCCGATCAGCTTGGCGCCATCGTTGAGGTCGTTGCGGGTCACGGCGAACAGGCGCTGCTCGCCGTCGACGCCGGCGGGCACCAGGTCCGGGCCGAGGTCGTTGGGGAAGGTGGTGGCGTGCAGCAGCAGCGGGTCCAGCCCCGGCAGCAGGGCCAGCAGGTGGTACTCCTGGGATTCTTCGCTGCTCATGCCGAACAACGCCTCGGCGCGGGCGTTGAGGTAGCACACCACGCCGTCGGTCCAGGTCACCACCACGCGCTCTTCGATCACCCCCAGGGCGCTGGCCGCCTGGCGCAGAGAGCGCCGCGAGGCGTCGTTGATCTCGCGCAGGTTGCGCTGTTCGCGCTGCAGGACGAACAGGGCGATGGTGGCCAGGGTGGCGCAGATCAGGAACAGCGCGAAGCGGCCGATGAGCCCGGGCAGCAACTGGGCCTGCACCTGGCGTTCGTCGTAGAGCGCGCGCAGCTGCCAGTCACTGTGGGCGAGGGGGGCGAGGAACAGCGTCTGCGACTCTTCCTCGGCGGTCACCGGCATGACGATGGGGCTGTCCTTGTCGAGCTTGCCGCTGTGCAGCAGCACGCGGGCGCTGAAGCGGTCCTCCAGCAGCCAGCCGGACTGGGCGCGCTCCTGCTCGCGGATCCAGTTGTGCAGCGCACGCGGCGCCAGGCGCAGGAGCCAGGCGTCGTTGGCCTGCACGTCCCGCAGGATCAGGTACAGCTGGCCGCCGGCCTGGGCGCTGAAGGCGAAGTGCACGGGCTGGCCGGCGGAGCGCTGGTAGAGGCTGGCGACGAACAGGGCGTCGTCGGCGCCTTCCGCGCTGTCGGCGGCGATGCCGCCACGGGGGGTGAGCCAGGCGATGCTGCGCATGGCCGGGTAGATGCGCCGCAGGTTGTCCATCAGCTCGGGCTGGGTGGACGGCTGGCGGGCGCTCTGGGAGAGGAAGGCGAGGCCGGCCTGGGCCTTGAACTCCATGCTGCCTTCCAGGTGGCTGGACATTTCCCGCGCCAGCTCCTGGCTGCGTTGTCGCTGGCTGTCCTGGAGCTGGTGGTACTCCTGTTGCAGCTGCCAGAGGAGCAGGCCGAGCATCGACAGCACGAGGATCACGAGCAGGCCCTTCACCGAGCGATGCATCGGCGGGCCGTACGGCTCTCCGGGCGCACGCGGTGTAGTGGAAGGGCGAAGCTTGGGCACTGGGCGAAATCCTGCGGTGACGACGAAAAAGGCAGGGTGGTGCTTGCCGACTGACTGTAGTCCGGCTGATGCAAGCCGGCTAGCATGCCTTGAAGTGAGGCGAAGTGCCAGCATGGCCGACGAGCGTCGTTTGCCCTGTTTCGCCCATTCCGGTAGCTTTGCCGCACGCGCGCGGGAGCGCCTGCGCCCCGCCCTACACCCCTGATCACAGAACCAAGGTCACCCATGGCTCAATACGTCTTCACCATGCATCGGCTGAGCAAGGTTGTTCCGCCGAAGCGGGAAATCCTTAAAAACATCTCCCTGTCGTTCTTCCCCGGCGCCAAGATCGGTGTGCTGGGCCTCAACGGCTCGGGTAAATCGACTCTGCTGAAGATCATGGCCGGCGTGGACACCGAGTTCGACGGCGAAGCGCGCCCGATGCCCGAGCTGAACATCGGCTACCTGCCCCAGGAGCCGCAGCTGGACCCGAACAAGAGCGTGCGCGAAGTGGTCGAGGAAGCGGTCAGCGTGGTGAAGGACGCCCAGGCTCGCCTGGACGAGGTCTACGCCGCCTACGCCGACCCGGACGCCGACTTCGACAAGCTGGCCGCCGAGCAGGCCAAGCTCGAAGCCATCCTCCAGGCCAGCGATGGCCACAACCTGGAGCGCCAGCTGGAAGTCGCCGCCGATGCGCTGCGCCTGCCGGCCTGGGACGCCCGCGTCGAGCACCTGTCCGGTGGTGAGAAGCGCCGCGTGGCCCTGTGCCGCCTGCTGCTGTCCGCCCCCGACATGCTGCTGCTGGACGAACCGACCAACCACCTGGACGCCGACTCCGTCGCCTGGCTGGAGCACTTCCTCCACGACTTCCCGGGCACCGTGGTAGCCATTACCCACGACCGTTACTTCCTCGATAACGTCGCCGGCTGGATCCTCGAACTCGACCGTGGCGCGGGCATCCCCTACGAGGGCAACTACTCCGGTTGGCTGGAGACCAAGTCGGCCCGTCTGGCCCAGGAATCCAAGCAGCAGTCGGCCCATGAAAAGGCCATGAAGGAAGAACTGGAGTGGGTGCGCAAAGGCGCCAAGGCCCGCCAGTCGAAATCCAAGGCCCGCCTGCAGCGCTTCGAGGAAATGCAATCCCAGGAATTCCAGAAGCGCAGCGAGACCAACGAGATCTACATCCCGGCCGGTCCGCGCCTGGGCGACAAGGTCATCGAGTTCAAGAACGTCACCAAGGGCTACGGCGACCGCGTGCTGATCGACAACCTGTCGTTCTCCATGCCCAAGGGCGCCATCGTCGGCGTGATCGGCGGTAACGGTGCCGGTAAGTCGACTCTGTTCCGCATGCTCATGGGCAAGGAGCAGCCGGACTCGGGCAGCATCGAGATCGGCGAGACCGTGCAACTGGCCTGCGTGGACCAGAGCCGCGACGACCTGGATGGCAGCAAGACCGTGTTCCAGCAGATTTCCGACGGCTCCGACCAGATCCGCATCGGCAACTACGAGATCCCGTCGCGCACCTACGTCGGTCGCTTCAACTTCAAGGGCGGCGACCAGCAGAAGTTCGTCAAGGACCTGTCCGGTGGTGAGCGTGGCCGCCTGCACCTGGCCCTGACCCTGAAGGAGGGTGGCAACGTCCTCCTGCTCGACGAACCGTCCAACGACCTCGACGTCGAAACCCTGCGCTCCCTGGAAGAAGCCCTGCTGGACTTCCCCGGCGCCGCCATCGTGATTTCCCACGATCGGTGGTTCCTGGACCGCGTCGCCACCCACATCCTGGCGTACGAAGACGACTCGCAAGCGGTGTTCTTCGAAGGCAACTACACCGAGTACGAAGCCGATCGCAAGAAACGCCTGGGCGATGCCGCTGCCCAGCCGCACCGCGTGCGTCACAAGAAGCTGGCCCAGTGACCTGAGGTCAGCCCCCGGTTGATGCCGGGTGGGCCGCAAAAGAAAACGGAGCCGAAAGGCTCCGTTTTCGTTTCCGCTCCCGGCTTACTTCACCTTGCGGGCCAGGTCGTCCAGGCTGCGTTGCAACTGGTCGGTCTTGCGTGCCTGCTCATCCAGCCCGCGCTGGATGCCGGAGATGTCGTTGGCCGAGCCGCTGTCGCGCTTGAGGTCGTCCACCTGGCGCCTCAGGGCGCTGATGGTGTCGGCCTGATCGCTGCTCAGCTGATTCAGCTTGTTGATGTGCTTCTGCATCTCCTTGAGATCGCCGACGCTGATGTTGCTCTCCGTCAGTTGGCCCCCGTGGGAGGTGCTATCCACAGCGGCGAGGTTGTCATAGCTGCTGGCCGAGCCTGCCATCTCGACACCTGCTCGGGCCTGGCCGATGCCGGCGAGCAGCAGGGCGGTGAGCGTGGTGGCGGCGAGGAGGGAAGGACGCATGCGCGAGCGGTACATGGATGGACTCCTGGGAGTGAGTGCCGAAATGGCACATCGCTATGACTGGCGCGAATGTGCCGAGTTCTCCCGTGGAAATGGGTGGATACAAAGGCCAGGCGGCAGCGCCCCGCTCGCTCGGTGCTCGCGCGAATGCGCTATTTGAGAGCCTGGATTGCGCCGACAAGGTGCAAGCTTTGCTCGACGAAATCCCCGTTTCATAGGGGTTTATTCCCTTCGATTGCGGCGTCTTTTATAGATTTGCACCAAAAAGATTCAATAAAGCGTCATCTTGCACTTTTGTAGGGCGCATTTTCCTTGCTAGAGTCAGCGCCCTTTTGAACAGAACGAGCAGGCCAGGACGCCATGACCGAATCCGTCGACAACTATCTTGCCCGCCTGAAACGGCGTGACCCCGACCAGCCCGAATTCCACCAGGCCGTGGAAGAAGTGCTGCGCAGCCTCTGGCCCTTCCTCGAGGCCAACCCGCGCTACCTGCAGGGCGGCATCCTCGAGCGCCTCGTCGAGCCCGAACGCGCCATCCTGTTCCGCGTGCCCTGGGTCGACGACGCCGGCCGCGTGCGGGTCAACCGCGGCTACCGCGTGCAGATGAGCAGCGCCATCGGCCCGTACAAGGGCGGCTTGCGTTTCCACCCTTCGGTGAACCTCGGCGTGCTCAAGTTCCTGGCCTTCGAGCAGGTGTTCAAGAATTCCCTGACCTCGCTGCCCATGGGCGGCGGCAAGGGCGGCTCGGACTTCGACCCCAAGGGCAAGAGCGATGCCGAAGTCATGCGCTTCTGCCAGTCCTTCATGAGCGAGCTGTACCGCCACATCGGCGCCGACCTCGACGTGCCCGCCGGTGACATCGGCGTCGGCGCCCGCGAGATCGGCTTCCTGTTCGGCCAGTACAAGCGCCTGTCCAACGAGTTCACCTCGGTGCTCACCGGCAAGGGCCTGTCCTACGGCGGCAGCCTGATCCGCCCGGAAGCCACCGGCTACGGCTGCGTGTACTTTGCCCAGGAAATGCTCAAGGGCCGCGAGAGCGGCTTCGACGGCCAGCGCGTGGCCATCTCCGGCTCCGGCAACGTCGCCCAGTACGCGGCGCAGAAAGTCATGGAGCTGGGCGGCAAGGTGATCTCGCTGTCCGATTCCGAAGGCACCCTGTTCGCCGAAGGCGGCCTGACCCAGGAGCAGTGGGAAGCGGTGATGGAGCTGAAGAACGTGCGCCGTGGCCGCCTCAGCGAGCTGCAGGCGCCCGGCCTGCGCTTCCTCGCCGGCCAGCGCCCCTGGAGCCTGGCTTGCGACATCGCGCTGCCCTGCGCGACCCAGAACGAGCTGGACGCCAACGACGCCCGCACCCTGCTGGCCAACGGCTGCATCTGCGTCGCCGAAGGCGCCAACATGCCCTCGACCCTGGAGGCTGTGGATATCTTCGTCGAGGCCGGCATCCTCTACGCCCCGGGCAAGGCCTCCAACGCCGGCGGCGTCGCCACCAGCGGCCTGGAGATGAGCCAGAACGCCATGCGCCTGCACTGGAGCGCCGGTGAGGTGGACCAGCGCCTGCACGGCATCATGCAGAACATCCACCATGCCTGTGTCGCCCACGGCGAAGAGCACGGCCGGATCAACTACGTGAAGGGCGCCAACATCGCCGGCTTCGTCAAGGTGGCCGACGCCATGCTGGCGCAAGGCGTGGTCTGAGTCGCGACATCCCCTGGTGGGAGCGGATTCATCCGCGACGAAAAAGGGCAGCCGAATGGCTGCCCTTTTCGTTTGCGCGACGGTTGTGCCCGGCCGCTCAATGGCCGGTCAGGGCGCGGTCCATGGCGCGGCGCTTGTCACGCTCCCAGTCCTCGTCGCGATCCTTGGATACCTGCTCGTGGAACTCCCGTAGCTCTTCGCTGCGCACCTGCTCCTTGCACTGCTCGAAGCCGTCGCCCCAGCCTTCGGCGTAGGTGCGCTCCTTGAGGTAGCGCGGCACGTCCTTGCGGAAGGCGCCGGTGATCACGCCTGCCGCCTGGCGGCCACTGCTGCAGCCGTCGCGGAAGCCGTCGGCGAAGGCCGGTGGGTAGCCTTCGGCGATCAGGTGTTGGTGGGTGCTCTCGCAGCCGGCCAGCAGGGCGCAGCCGAGTAGGAGGGGGATGGCAAGGGCGGCGCGGAATGACGCCATGTTCGACTCCCGTACGCCCGTTACCCGGGCGTACATGCGCTGATTTCATTGCGGCGGCCACCCCGGGAGGGGCGGCCTGGCGCAAGTATCGGCGGGAGGATGTCGTGGTTTCGTCAAACCGCCGTGATGGCGATGTCGTGGAAATCCTGCCGCTTACTCTGTATCTGACAGCGGACGGGCAGGAATTGCTGGATCACCTCGATATTGCTCACCAGGTGGTCGCTGAGCACCAGGGTGCTGAAGCTGCCACCGCCGGCCAGGGCCATGGGCAGCAGCAGCTGGTCCGACAGGTGCTCGCCCACCGCGGTGCCAGAAGCCAGCCAGGCACGGGCCTCGTCCACCGCCAGGTCGGCGACTCGCTCCGCACCCAGGCGGGGCTGGCCGAAGGCGCTGAACACCTCGGTCAGGGTCGCGCAGCCGATCTCCAGCAGCAGGGCATTGCCCGGCCCCTGGTCATTGTCGATGAACTGCAGGTGCAGCTCGTCCTCACTCCAGCCCAGGCGCTTGCCCACCCGTTGCAGCTCGCGTTCGCCGACATGGCCGGGAACCCCGGCGACCAGCGCGCGTGCCTGGCGCTTCAACACCGCGCCCGGTGCCTCCAGGTGCAGCGGCTGCAGTTCGCCGGGTGCCATGCGCAACCGCACCACGCCGCCACCGGCCATCATGAAGCCGTGGCGCAGCAGCTCCAGCTCCACCTCGGCGCCCATGCGGCGCAGCAGCGGCAGCCAGGCGCACTGGAGAAAGTCCACCGGCGGCGCCAGCGGGTTGTGGGTGCCGCCGCTGACGTCCAGGGTGCTAGGCCCGTCGGCGAACAGCAGCGCCGGCAGCAGGGTCTGCAGCACCAGGGTGCAACTGCCCCCGCTGCCAATGGCGAAACGGTAGTCGCCGCCGCGTATCGGCCCGGGCGTGAAGCACAGCGTCTGCGAGCCCAGCTCCGCGCCCTCGACCACTGCCCCGGACACCTGCGCTGCCGCCAGTACCGCCGTCAGGTGCTGGCGCAACAGGCCCGGTCGGCTGCGCTTCGCACGGATATTGCGGATGCGGAACGCGCGCCCGCTGATCATCGACAGGCTCAGCGCGCTGCGCAGTATCTGGCCGCCACCGATGGCGCCGTCGAGTTCGAGAAAATCCTTGTTCATGTCTTCAGTGTTCCGATCAATTGCTTCCGCTTGGGCGCTTTCACAGCAGCCGTATCAGGGCCGTCAGTTCTTCTTCGGGTATCAGTTGCCTGTCGCGCAGGCCTTCCAGGCGGGCCTTGAGTGGCGCGGCAGACGCCCAGTATCTGTTCGGTCGCCAGCGCTGACGCCAGGACTGGAACGCCTGTAGCCAGAGCTCGCGCTGGTCTTCAGCAGCGTTGCACAGGCCGTCCAGCAGGCTTTCCGACTGAGCGCCGGAGGGCAGCATCAGGATGAGGTGCAGGCTGCCCGGTATGTCCTCCACGGCACGACGGGCGATCTCTGCCTGCAGTGCCGGCTCGAATGCCGGGTGGCGCAGGCGCTTCAAGGCCAGGAGTGCCGCCACGATCACGCCCGGTGCGGCGTCGTCCAGCAGGACGAGGCTCGCCTCGCTTGCGTGTTCAGGGGCGAGCTCCATCAGCACCTGCAGGCCCTTGCGGCGTACGGAGGGCAGTGGCGTGGCGAGCGCCTGGTGGGCCAGCGGAACGGATTCCTCCATGCGCAGCTCAGCGGCCTGACCGAGCACGCCGTGCCAGTGCGCCCTGTCCTCCGGCAACTGCTCCAGGGCACGTCGCACCACGGCCGGGGCGTCGACGCCGTGGCGAGGCGCAGCCCAGCGCGCCAGGTCGCGAACGGCGGGCGAGCTGTCCAGCAGGGCCGTTTCCAGCCAGCTGTGCAGTTCTGCTGCGTCGGGTTCACCCTTGAGCAGCGCATACAGGGCCTTGGCGCGCAGGCGGCCGCTGCGGTCCATCAAGGCTCGGCGCCAGAGCGGGCCGGCCAATTCGGACGGCGCCTTGCCCAGCGCGTCCATGGCCTGGGTGCGCAGGGTTGGATCGGGGTGTGCCAGGGCGGTCCCGAGCAGTTCGGCGTCGAGGTTGCCCTCCGCCATCAAGGTGCTGAAGACGAAGCGTGCCTCCCGCCCGCTCAGGCCTGGCAGCGCCTGAAGCAAGGTCGGGCGCAGCGCGGGCTCTCGCAGGCGTTCCTGGATGCTGGCCAGGGCCACGCTGTGGTCGGCGCGCATCTTGCGCTGCAGGTCCAGCAGCAGGTCGAGGTTGGCCAGCAGGCTCTCGGCAGACGCTGCGACCAGACGTTGTTCCAGGGCACCCCGTGCCAGCTCGCGCAGGCTCGCTACTGAATCGTTCAGGCAGACGAGGCAATAGGCCAAAGCGGATTCGTCGCCCCGTTCGAGGTGCCGGCGCAGCACGCCCTCGCGGATGAAACCGTTGTGCTGCCGGGGCAGCTCGCGGGCGCTGAGGGCGACGCCGTTGGCCAGGGCGGTTTCGGCTTCGTCCAGCCGGTATCGCAGCCAGTCGGTGTATTCGCCGGCAGCCTGTTTCACGCGTAGCTGGTCCCGCCAATGGGCGAGCCATTGCGTTGTGTTCATTGGAGCTCTCCTTGGATGGGGATCAGGCCCAATCCCTGTCCCGCCGGCTTATGGCGTCGGGGCGGGTGTATTCAATAGCGGTGCCAGTGGCACGCTCTGTGGGCGCAGGGTCGCTGCGCAGTGGCCCAGGCGGGTGGTTTCCGCCTGGGCCTGGGAGGTGCTTTCCGCCACCTGCATCAGGGCGTAGCGGGTAGTGCCCGGGGTGCCGGTGTCGATGACCGCATAGGGCCCCAGGCACTCGGGCTGCCGGGTGCGTGAGGCATGGGCAGCGGTGATGCTGGCGTGGCGCTCGGCGATTACCGCGAGCAGCGGCGCTGGCGGCGGAGTGGCGGCTTCGGCCAGGGCCGAGTGGTCGCCATTCCACTTCAGGTTGCGGGTTTCCAGGCGGTCTGGCGCGTTGTTCTCCGTGGCGTGGTAGCGCACCAGCAGCACCGGATTTTCACCGGTGGCGGCCAGCACCCAACTCTGGTTCGGCCCCGGGGCTTCGTCGTGGGACCAGGCCAGGCGCGGGCCCTGGGCCGTTGCCAGGTAGAGGGCGTGGCGGCGCTTGGGATGCTCGAAGCCTGCCATCTGGGTGACCAGCAGCGCCGGCTCGCCATCCGCCAGCGGCAGCGGGCGTGCCGAAGCGCTGACCTGCCCTTCCTCCTCGCCGGTTATCCACACCCTTGGTTGGGCCGAAGCGCTCGCCAGGGGCGTACTGGTGCCGTACAGGGGATCGGGCTCCGCTGGCTGGGCCGGTGCAGCCGTCGCCGACCAGGCCAGCGCCGCCGGGGCGCCCACCGGCTGGCCGCCACGCAACAGGCGCAGCTCGAAGGGGCAGGGCGCCTGGGTGCAGGCGGGCAGCGACAGTTCGAAGGCCGTTGTAGCGTCCAGGGCGACGGTTTCCAGCCGCTGGCGCTCCTGGGCGGCCAGGCCGAGGAGCGCCGGCAGGGTGATAAGCAGTTTGAAGTCCATTTCCCGTGTTCTCCCTTTACTCGTTGGCGTCAGGCGGCGTGGGTCCGCACGCAGTGGCGCATGAATTCATCCAGCAGGGCGTCATCGCCCTCGCCCCGTGGCAGCTGTGGCGCTTCACCGGCGCTGGCCAGCTGGGTTTCGATGAAGGCGTGCAACACCTCGCGGCGAGGGCCGTAGGTGGCTTCGGTCCCCGCACGCTTGAGTTGCAGCAGCGCGTGTATTTCCTCCAGCAGTGCAGCGTCATCCAGGGTCACCAGCAGGTCCTCGAAGGGCATCGGCGGGCGGCCGCGGCCTTGGTCGAGCCAGCGTACCGCCAGGAGCGGGCGCAGGACGTAGAGGTACTTCTTGAAACGCACGGTCTCGTCTTGCAGATAGCCCCGGAAGTTCTTCTTGGCCATGGACAGGTAGTGGTGACGCACGGCACGGGGCGACCAGAAGGCTTCGGCCAGTTCACGCAGGCGTGCGCTGGCGGCCTCGTCCTGGCGGTACACCAGAGGCGAGTCGAGCCATTCCAGCAGCGTGGGGTTGGAGTTGCGCAGCAGGCGCAGGGCCTTGCGCAGTTCCCAGCCGCTGACGTCCAGCTCGTCGTCCAGCGGGCGCTCGATCACGTCGCGCGGCTCACGCACCTGCAGGTACCAGTCGGGTTGCTCGACGTAGACGAAGCGCACGTCGTAGTCGCTGTCGCTGGAGGCGAAGCCCCAGGCGCGGCTGCCGGATTCGCAGGCGTAGAGCACGGTGACGTTGCGCTCGCGTTCGACCCGGTGCAGTTCCTCCAGCACCCGCTCGCGCATGGCGGCGGGGAGGGGATGGCGGTGGTCGCTGGTCATTTCGTTGGTTCCTTTACTGCTTCAATCGGTGGCGCTGGCGGCCAGCGCGCTGAGTGTTCGTCGTCTCGGGTTGTACAGGGTGAGGCACCAGATGCCCCACCATTCCTTGCCGTCATCGAAGTAGCTGCTCCAGGCGCTGCGCTGGGGTTCGTCGTCGGCGTTGCCCACCCAGTCCAGCACCTGCAGCCCTTCGCCGGCATGCAGCCGCAGGACCTCGCGCCATTCGCGGAAATCCTCCACCTGCAGCGTGCTGCCATAGGGCGGGCCGACCAGGGCCCGGTACAGCGGCCCATCGTCCCGCGCCAGGTCCTCGATGCGCGCGGCATCCAGGGCCTGCGGGCGGGCCCGGTCCAGGTCGGGGATCAGCTCCGGCCAGGGTTTATTGGCGTACTGCGGGTGTTCTTCCAGCAGCTTGCGGCGCCATGCCTGGGAGCGTTCGCGAATGCCTTCGAACAGCACCCGCAGCGCATCCTTGTGCTCGGCCTCGCCGGGGCGGGCGGTGGCATCCAGGCCCAGCACGACGAAGTCGAAGACGCTGCCGGCTTCGTCGAGGCGGGCCTGGAGCTCCGTCACCCGGCGGTTTTCCAGTTTCTGCAGCATGAGTCGCCCCTTCATGAATGTTGAAAAACGTTGGCGAGGCAGTCAGCGCAGATAGCTTTTCAACCTTTTACGCACACCACCTGGCGCAGGGTATGCACCACTTCCACCAGCTCGCGCTGGGCATGCATCACGGCGTCGATATCCTTGTAGGCCATGGGGATTTCGTCGATCACGTCTTCGTCCTTGCGGCATTCCACATGGGCGGTGGCGCGGATCTGGTCTTCCACGGTGAACAGTTTCTTCGCCTTGGTACGGCTCATGGTGCGACCGGCACCGTGGCTGCAGGAGCAAAACGCCTCCTCGTTACCCAGGCCGCGCACGATGAAGCTGCGCGCGCCCATGGAGCCCGGGATGATCCCCAGCTGGCCCTTCTGCGCCGATACCGCACCTTTGCGGGTTACCAGGACCTCCTGGCCGAAGTGCTGCTCCTTCTGCACGTAGTTGTGGTGGCAGTTCACTGCCTCCAGGTTGGCCTCGAAGGGCTTGGTGATCACCTGGCGTGCTGCAGCGATCACGGCATGCATCATCATCGCTCGGTTCTGCTTGGCGAAGTCCTGGGCCCAGCTCACGGCTTCCACGTAGTCGTCGAAGTGCTCGCTGCCTTCTTCGAAGTAGGCCAGGTCGCGGTCCGGCAGGTTGGCGATGTGCTGGCGCATATCGGCCTGGGCCAGTTCGATGAACAGGTTGCCGATGGCGTTACCTACGCCGCGCGATCCGCTGTGGAGCATGAACCAGACGCGCTGTGCTTCGTCCAGGCAGACCTCGATGAAGTGGTTACCGGTTCCCAGGGTTCCCAGGTGCTTGCGGTTGTTGGTCTTCTCCAGGCGCGGGTACTTATCGGTGATCACCTTGAAGCGCCCGGCCAGGGCCGACCAGGCGTGGTCCGCCAGCTCCGGCACGTCTTCCCAGGCGCCTTTGTCTCGGCCACCGCGGGAAACGCTACGCCCGTGGGGCACGGCTCTTTCGATGGCGCTTCGCAGGCCGGCCAGGTTATCCGGCAGGTCGGAGGCGGTCAGCGAGGTGCGCGCGGCGATCATTCCGCAACCGATGTCCACGCCCACGGCGGCCGGGATGATGGCGCCGACGGTGGGGATCACGCTGCCGATGGTCGACCCCTTACCCAGGTGCACGTCCGGCATCACGGCCAGGTGCTTGAAGATGAAGGGCATCTGCGCGGTGTTCATCAGCTGCTTGCGCGCGTCGTCCTCCACCGGTACGCCCTGGGTCCAGAGCTTGATCGGTTTGCCGTTGGCGACTTCCAGCAGGTTGTAGTGCTTTTCCATGTTCTCGTTCCTTTCAATTTCAAAACGGCGACAACTGAGGTGAAACGTGCATCGCGCTCTATCCGTTGAGCTACGGCCCCGAAGAGCCGGCGGGAGTCGAACCCGCAACCACGACGTCCTGTAGTTCCACCGGCATTCGCCGGGTCGATCCTTTGGCCATTCGATGGCCCTGGTGCAGCGACGAGGTGACGCGGACATGAGACTGCTCTACCCACTGAGCTACCCGTTGCCGGGGCGGGGTTCGAACCCGCGACCAATGTAATGTCCGCTGCATTCGCTGCCGGCCCATGCGGGCCGTGGTGAAACAGGTGCGACGACAAAAGGTGGTGAAACGTTTTCGTGTTCTACCGTTGAACTACGGCCCCGCAGTATTGGAGCCGACGGGATTCGAACCCGCATCTCGACCGTGGAAGGGTGTAGTTCCACCGGCATTCGTCGCAAAACTCAAGGTGGCACGACAATGGAAGGCGACTGTTCCGCGTTGCCGCGGGCCGGAATCGAACCGGCTCAACCGATGTACAGCCACCTGCATTCGTGCCGCGCGCTACGGTGACAAAGGTGTGCAGGGACATCGGTGATGTAGTCCCGGCTGCATTCGCCGTCTCGCGCTTCAACTCGTTGCGGGCCCCGCCCCATTGCGGGGCCCTTCATCTTTTCGCTACAGCTCGGTCGCCTCGATCAGCTCGACCCAGTGCCGCGCGCCGTATTCGCCGCTGGCGAACTGGGCGACCACATCGAATACCGCATCGCCGAAACCGCCGACGTTGAGGATGTCAGCCCTCTCCTGCGCCTGGGTGGTGCCGTAGGGCTGGATGTCGATGCAGACCATCTTCGCCTTCGGGTTCAGCCGCTTCAGCTGCTGCCACTGGAGCATGGTTTCGGTGGCGCCGCGACGCTTGGCGTCGATCCAGGATTCGTTGTCGGAAACCAGGATCAGCGTATCCACCTTGGCCTTCTCCTTCACCAGCTGCGCCAGCGGTGCCGAGCAGTTGGTACCACCGCCGCCGATCGAGGCCAGCTTCTGCGCGTTGCTCATCACGCTGTCACGCGGGTTGAGTCGCACGTTCACCACGTGGTTCTCGAACGGCATCACTCGCGCCATCGGCTGCTTGCGCAGTACCGCTGCGGCCATCAGCGCCGCCACGTCGATGCAGCGCACGGTGCTGGTGGCGCCCGGGCGGTAGCCGGTGGCCGGGCTCTGCATGGAGCCGGACACGTCCGGGCACACCACCACGTTGCCCCGCAGCGCCGGCACATTGGCCAGCGACATTTCCAGCGCGTCCTGCAGCGCCTCGCGCACCGGCTCCGGTACTTCGCTGCCGGCCATCTTGTAGGCAGTCAGCAACTGGTACGGGTAGACCCGTGCCTTGGCCACCGCTTCCCGGTCCGCCAGCCGCGCGGCAACCGTGTAGGCCGCGCCGCGCAACTGGAACACACCGTGGCGTGCCAGGGTGTTGAGGTTCATCCGCAGTGCCTGCCAGCCCATTCGCTGTGCCTGTACCAGCCACTGTTCAGCGCTCAGCTGACGGTCACCCAGCAATTGGAAGGGCACGTCCGGCAGCTCGTCGCTGGCGCCGCTGCGGTAAGCCAGCAGGGCGCGGGTCAGCGGCGGCAGCGCGTCGGCGTCCGCCGGCTTGCCGAGTACCCAGGCGAAGAAGGCTTCACGCCAGGCTTCGCTCGGTTTCGGGTGAACCATCTTCAGCACGTCCGCCAGGGACGGTTGGTTGCCGATCGCGGTTTGCAGCAGTTGTCGCTCGCTGGCGGTGTTCAGCCACTCCTGTACCAGTCGCTTGGGTTGTGAACCGAGCGATTTACGGCCGGTCACACCGCTGCGCAGGATCTGCACGACGTTGCGCAGCATCTTGCCGTTATCCACCACCTGGCCGAAAACTGCCGGCAGCAGGGAGGAGCGTTGCGCCGCCAGAGCGGCCACCAGCAGGGCCGGCATGTCCTTCATGTGGCCGGCACGACGGGCGTACACGGCGGTCTTGGCCACGAAGGCCGCGTCCAGTTGAGCCACCAGGGCCAGGACCTCGGCCAGTTGCTCGGGAGCGTCGGCGTAGAAGGTCTGGTTCAGGCAACCGGTCATCGCCAGTTGCGCCAGCTTGTGCTTCGGCTGCAGGGCGTAGGCGCCGGCCTGGCTGTGGTTCAGTGCATCCACCTGCGGCAGGCCTGCTGCCTGGGTGTTGAAGAGTGCGGTGTTGGCCATGGTGGCGTCTCGCTCTGTTGTCCTTTCGTTGACAGGGATATAGCGAGCGGCGTGCCAGTTTCGTTTTCGTGGGTCGAATTAATTTTTAACTCATTGATTTATAAGTATTTAATTTTTATGCCCGCTGAATCCAAGGATCTCCATGGCGGCAGTCGTCATGGATATTCATATTCTTTGATATACGGATTTATCTTTTTGGATAAAATCGCCGTCACTGACGCGCCCTCGACAAGGACATGCCAATGCGCTTTTCACTTTTTCTCGTCTTCAGCCTGTTTGCCGGCCTGGCCCAGGCGGTGCCGCTGCCCGAGGTGCACGAGGGCGACATCATCTTCCACCAATCGCGCTCGGCGCAGAGCCTGGCGGTGCAGCAGGCCACCCACTCGCGCTACAGCCACATGGGGCTGGTGCTGGCGCGCAACGGCACGCTGCAGGTGTTCGAGGCGGGGGCGAAGGTGCAGTACGTGCCGCTGCAGCACTGGATCGCCCGGGGCGAGGGTGGGCACTACGTGATCAAGCGGCTGGCCCGTGCCGATGAGCTGCTGACCCCTGACGTGCTGGTGCAGATGCGCCAGTTGGCGGAGGGCATGCGCGGGCGTCGCTATGACCTGGCCTTCGAGTGGAATGACCAGCGCCTGTATTGCTCGGAGCTGGTGTGGAAGCTCTACGAGCGCAGCCTCGGCCTGCGCCTGGGCGAGCTGCAGCGCATCCGCGATTTCGACCTGAGTTCGCCGGTGGTAAAGGCGAAGATGCGCGAGCGCTACGGCCAGGCCATCCCGCTGGACGAGACCGTGGTATCGCCGGTGGCGATCTTCGAGTCGCCCCTGCTGATCACCGTGGCGCAGCACTGAGCATGGCGCGCAAGACCGTCGCCATCGGCTTTATCGGCGCCACCCTGGACCGCATGGGCAAGGGCGCCGAGCGCTGGAACAAGTGGCGCCCCAGCGTCGGCCTGTGCCAGCAGCCGGATCTGCTGCTGGACCGCCTGGAGCTGATCCACGGCAGCGATGCCCGCGACCTAGGGCTGGCCCAGCGCATCAAGGGCGATGTGGAGCAGGTGTCGCCGCAGACCGAGGTGGTGCTGCACGAGATGCCGCTGCACAACCCCTGGGACTTCGAGGAGGTGTATGCGGCGCTGCACGACTTCGCCAGTGCCTACCGCTTCGATACCGAGCGCGAGGACTACCTGGTGCACATCACCACCGGGACCCACGTAGCGCAGATCTGCTGGTTCCTGCTCACCGAGGCGCGTTACCTGCCGGCGCGCCTGGTGCAGACCTCGCCGGCCCGCCGCCGCGACGAGGATCGCCACGCCATCGGTACCCACTCGCTGATCGACCTCGACCTGTCGCGCTACGACCATATCGCCTCGCGCTTTCAGCGCGAGATGCTGGAGAGCCTGGCGCTGCTGAAGTCCGGCATCGCCACGCGCAACGCGGCGTTCAACCGCAGCATCGAGCAGATCGAGCGGGTGGCGCTGCGTTCCCGCGCGCCCATGCTGCTGGTGGGGCCGACCGGGGCGGGCAAGTCGTTCCTGGCGCGGCGCATCTTCGAGCTGAAGGATGCGCGCCACCAGATCAAGGGCCGCTTCGTCGAGGTGAACTGCGCGACCCTGCGCGGCGACGGCGCGATGTCGGCGCTGTTCGGCCATATCAAGGGCGCCTTCACCGGCGCGCAGAACGCCCGCGATGGCCTGCTGCGCGCGGCGGACGGCGGCATGCTGTTCCTCGACGAGATCGGCGAGCTGGGCCTCGACGAGCAGGCCATGTTGCTCAAGGCCATCGAGGAGAAGCGCTTCTTCCCCATGGGCTCGGACCGTGAGGTGGAAAGCGATTTCCTGCTGATCGCCGGCACCCACCGCGACCTGCGCACGCGGGTGACCGAGGGGCTGTTCCGCGAAGACCTCTATGCCCGTATCAACCTCTGGACCTTCGAACTGCCGGGCCTGGCCGGGCGCCGCGAGGACATCGAGCCGAACATCGATTTCGAACTGGAACGCCACGCCCGCGAGCAGGGGCGCATGGTGCGCTTCAACGTCGAGGCGCGGCGCCGCTACCTGGCCTTCGCCTGTTCGGGGGAAGCGCGCTGGGCGGGCAACTTCCGCGAGCTGTCGGCCTCGATCACGCGCATGGCGACCCTGGCCGACAGCGGCCGCATCGACGAGGTGTTGGTGCAGGAGGAGATCGACCGCCTGCGCTACGCCTGGGGCGCCCAGGGGCAGGCGGATGATGGCCTGGCGGCGCTGCTCGGCGAGCGGGTGGTGGAGCTGGACCGCTTCGACCGCCTGCAGCTGGCGGCGGTGGTCGCGGTGTGCCGCGAGGCGAGCAGCCTGTCCGAGGCGGGGCGGCTGCTCTATGACGTCTCGCGCCAGGCCAAGGCGCAGCCCAATGATGCCGACCGGCTGCGCAAGTACCTGGCGCGGTTCGGCCTGGAGTGGAAGGACCTGGCCGCCGGGTAGCGGCCGTGGCGTGAGCCGGGTGGCAGCCCAGGCCGCCGGGCTCGGCTATCCTGTGCGCCTTTCGAACAGGCCGAGCAAGGACCGCCCATGAACCTCCCTCACTCCGTCGAGCAACTGCGCGAGCGCTGCGCGGCGGGAGAATCCTTCGATTACCTGTACTTCTGGGGCCACAGCAGCGCCCCCGGCGCGCCGCTGGGCAAGGCCTGTTTCAGCCAGTGGTTCAAGTCGCCCTTCACCCTGGATGGCGTGCGCTACGCCACCGCCGAGCACTGGATGATGGCCGGCAAGGCACGCCTGTTCGGGGATGAGCAGGCGCTGGAGCGCATCCTCGCCGCCCGTACGCCGGCCGATGCCAAGGCGCTCGGTCGCGAGGTCCGTGGTTTCGATGACGCCCGCTGGCGGACCCACAGCTTCGACCTGGTGGTAGAGGGCAATCTCGGCAAGTTCGAGCAGAACCCCGACATGCAACGGGTGCTGCTGGGCACCGGCACCAAGGTGCTGGTGGAGGCCAGCCCGGTGGACCCGGTCTGGGGCATCGGCCTGGCCGAGGCGGACGCGGCGGCGCGTGAGCCTGCCACCTGGCGTGGCCTCAACCTGCTGGGCTTCGCCTTGATGCAGGTGCGTGAGCGATTGGGAGGGCAGGCCTGATGTTCACCGACGACGAACTGCAACGCCTGCGCCGGCACGGATTGGTGCCTTTCGCCGGGCGCATCATTCACGAGGCCCGGCCGCCGATCACCGATGCCGAGCTGGCCGAGGTGGAGCAGCGCCTGGGGCGCCCGCTGCCGCCGACCCTGGTGCGGCTGTGGCGTGTCGCCTTCGGTGGCCGCCTCGATTACGACGTCCAGGTGGACTACCAGGGCCATCTGCATCCCTTCTCCCTGAGCGAGCTGTTCTTCCCCGGCAGTGACGGCTACCACGACCTGTGGGGCTGGGTCGAGCACGAGGAGGAGGGCGCTCGGGAGTTCGCCGAGGACGACGGCCGTGAGTGGGATGGGCGCCTGGCGTTCCTGCCCGTGGGCGGCTTCGAGTACCTGGAGCGCATCTATGTCCGCATCGAGCCGGGTGACAATTTCGGCGCTGTCTATGCCTGGAGCAAGGGGCTGCCGCCGGCCTGGCCCATGCGCCTGCACGAGGATTCCTTCGCCCGGGTGGCGGACGATCTGGAAGGGCTGTTCGCCCAACTGGTGTATTACAGCGACCCCTTTGCCGAGGGCGCCGACGGTACCGGCCTGGAGCTGGACGAGGCGCTGGACCCGCTGGCCGCCGAGGATGCCGGGTTGGCGCAGCGGCTGCGGGCTGGGATGAGCGCCCAGGTGCAGGACTGGCGCGGTGCGCTGGAGGACGGCCGGCTACTGGCCGCGCCGGCCTTGCAGCGCCTCGCTCTGGAACACGCCGTGGAGGCCGGTGACGAAGCACTGCTGACGCGTCTGGCCGATGCGGGTGTGGACCTCGGGCAGCTGATCCGCGGTGGGGCGAATGCGCCGGTATACGCCCGCCTGCTCAAGCGCGAGGCCGTGGTGGCCTGGTTCGCTGGACGCGGCATCGCCGAGCGCTACCTCGATCAGTAGTGGTACCAGCGCAGCTGCAGCATCACTTCGTTGTCATTGCCGCCGAGCTGGCTGAAGGAGCGCTCGGCGGAGAGGCGCAGGCCCAGGTCTGGGCCCAGCTCCCATTGCTGGTTGAGTGACAGGCGCCGGCGCACCTCGCCGTTGTGGAAGTAGTCGCCGGCCGCTTCCAGGCTGAGGGTGCCCAGGGGGTTGCGCCAGAGCAGCCCGGTATCGAAGCCGCCGGCCCCGGCGACGAAGGCGCCGAAATCCGGGTTGTGCTCCACCCGGGCGGTGGCCAGGGCGTAGTAGAGGGCGTCGTCCCCCAGTTGCCAGCTGCCGCCCACGCCGCCGTTGAGGTGGCTCACCAGGGTTTCGTCACCGTCCTTGCCGGGCACCCGTTCCAGGCCGCCGGCCACCTGCCAGGACCAGGGCTGCAGCAACTGGGTGCGCGGGGTCAGCGAGCGGATGGTGGCGAAGTCCAGTTGTTGCAGCTGCCAGTGGTTCTGCTCGTACTGGCGCAGCTTGAGCTGGAGGATTTCGATCTGCGCACCGAGGGGAAGCCGGCGAGGTTGTCGTTGAGGTCGTGGTAGGCCATGCGCAGGCCGTACTCGGCGTAGGCGCGGTCTTCACGGCTGCCTACGCCCAGTTGCCAGGTGCGCGACTCGTGGCCTTCCTCGGGCAGCGCCGGGCGTTCGGCCTGCAGCGGGGGCGGCGGGTTCTGGTTGATCGCCCGCAGCAGCTGGAAGCTGCGTTGCGCACGGGCGCCGCTGCGTTCCTCGCCGGTGGAGCGGTAGCGCTCGAGGCGGAAGGCGGCGTCCTGGATCAGCGCGCGGCGCGGGGCGGGCAGGGCGCGGAAGGCCGGGTCGTCCAGCAGGCCTTCATCTTCCGCCAGGCGCAGGACCCAGTCCTGCTCGTCGCCATCCAGTGGCGCGGCACGGGCCATCAGTTCCTTTTCCCGCGAGGGGCGGTAGTCGATCTGCTCCACCAGCCCGGCGTCCTTGATGGCGCGCACGGTGTCGGTGGGGATGGCGGTGAGCGGGAACTGCTCGGTGAGCTCGATGCCGGGGCGGGCGATCTCCAGCAGCTCCAGCAGGCGGTAGGAGCAGTTCTCGTCGAAGAAGAAGTAGTCGAAGCGCACCTGGCGCAGCTCCCACACGTGCTCGACCATGCGCCCGGTTTCCTCGGCGGTGAGATTGAGTCGGTACTCCCACAGGTCGCGGTTTTCCAGGCGGCTGTATTCCTTGAGCTTGTCGCGGTAGGGCACCAGGGCGAAGAGGCCGGGGTAGCCCCCATCAGGCCCTTCCAGGCGTAGAGGATGCTGTTGTCCGCGCCTTCGATGAAGGCACCGAAGTTGAGCGCGTAGCTGAGCAGGGCAGAGTTGTTCTCCTGCACGTCGGGCTGGTCGATGCGCAGCAGGGTGTGGCCGAACATGGACGAGGGGCTGTTGAGGTAGGCCGCAGGGAAGATCAGCACCGTGCTGTGGGGGTTGATGTCGCGGTACCAGTTGGCGAATTCGCTGCAGGCCGGCGCCGACAGCCCGGTCAGCTGCAGGCGTTCGCGCAGCCAGCGGGTGCGCGCCGGGTAGAGGCATTGCGGGTGGCGATCGCCGAGGCTGGCGTCCTGGTAGAGGGCGTTCACCGTGGCGGCGAGTTCGGCGGCGGGGTCGCTGTCGCCGTTTTCGGCGAGGAAGAAGCGTTCGTCGTCGACGTAGCTGCGCCAGCCGCCGAGCTTGCCGGTTTCGTAATGGCCGAGGGCGATCCAGTAGGGGTCTTGCGCCAGGCGCTGCAGGGTTTGCTGGGGAATGGCGGGGGCCGCCATCAGGTGTGTACAGGTGCAGAGCGCCAGGAGGGAGAAGATCCGTTTCAACTGCACTGCTCGCTTTCGCCTGGGGAGGGGATGGGCGAGCTTTGGCGATGCCCGGGGTGGGTGTCAAGCAAGGCCAGAATGCACGATTGCGCAAGCCTTCCGATGCATTTGCGAAGCGCCTCGCGCTGCGCTCCGCTGAGGTCGGAACGCCTTGCAACGCGGACGAAGGCGGCGCCAGAATGCGGCCATTGCTTCCGCGTCACCCATAAGGATTTCCGATGCCCGATCCCCTCGCCGCTTCCCTGCGCCTGGCGCCCGATGCGCTCACCCGCCCCTTCGACTCCAAGCAGTTCGCCTTCGCCACCACCGACGACCTCGAACCTTTCCGCGGCGTGCTCGGCCAGGAGCGCGCAGTGGAAGCCCTGCAGTTCGGCGTCGCCATGCCGCGCCCGGGTTACAACGTTTATGTGATGGGCGAGCCGGGTACCGGTCGTTTCTCCTTCGTGCAGCGCTACCTCAAGGCTGAAGGCAAGCGCCTGGAAACGCCGATGGACTGGGTCTACGTCAACAACTTCGAGGAGCCGCGCGAGCCCCGCGCCGTGCAGTTGCCACCGGGTGAGGCGAACGCCTTCATCACCGACATCGGCCAGCTTGTGGATAACCTGCTGGCGACCTTCCCGGCGGTGTTCGAGACGCCCACGTTCCAGCAGAAGAAGAGCGCGATCGACCGCGCCTTCAACCAGCGTTACGACCGTGCCCTGGATGTGATCGAGCGCCTGGCGCTGGAGAGGGACGTGGCGCTCTACCGCGACAGTGCCAATATCGCCTTCACCCCGATGAAGGATGGCAAGGCGCTGGACGAGGCCGAGTTCGCCCAACTGCCGGAAGCCGAGCGCGAACGCTTCCACGAGGATATCTCCAGCCTGGAGGAGCGCCTCAACGAGGAGCTGGCCAGCCTGCCGCAGTGGAAGCGCGAGTCCAGCAACCAACTGCGCCAGCTCAACGACGAGACCATCACCCAGGCCCTGCAGCCGCTGCTGTGCGTGCTCTCCGAGAAGTACGCGGAGAACGCTGGCGTGGTCGCCTACCTGCAGGCCATGCAGGTGAACCTGCTGAAGACCGTGGTCGACCAGATGCTCGACGACAAGCCGGACCTGCAGCGCCGCGAGATGCTCGAGGAGCAGTACTGCCCGAGCCTGGTGGTGGGCCATCCGGCCAGCGGCGGCGCGCCGGTGGTGTTCGAGTCGCACCCGACCTACGACAACCTGTTCGGCCGCATCGAGTACGGCACCGACCAGGGCGCCCTCTATACCAGCTACCGGCAGTTGCGCCCGGGTGCCCTGCACCGCGCCAACGGCGGCTTCCTGGTGCTGGAGGCGGAGAAGCTGCTGAGCGAGCCCTTCGTCTGGGACGCGCTCAAGCGCGCCCTGCACTCGCGCCAACTGAAGATGGAGTCGCCCCTGGCCGAGTTGGGCCGGCTGGCCACGGTGACCCTGACGCCCCAGGTGATCCCGCTGCAGCTGAAGGTGGTGATCATCGGTTCGCGCCAGCTGTATTACACGCTGCAGGACCTGGATCCGGACTTCCAGGAGATGTTCCGCGTGCTGGTGGACTTCGACGAGGAGATCCCGCTGTCTGAAGAGACCCTCGAACAGTTCGCCCAACTGCTCAAGACCCGTACCTCGGAGGAGGGCATGGCGCCGTTGAGCGCTGCCGCGGTGGCGCGCCTGGCCACCTACAGCGCGCGCCTGGCGGAGAACCAGAAGCGCCTCTCGGCGAAGATTGGCGACCTGTTCCAGCTGCTCAGCGAGGCGGACTTCGTGCGCCAGCTGGCCGGCGAGAAGGTGACCGATGCCGAGCACATCGAGCGTGCGCTGAAATCCAAGGCGACCCGCACCGGGCGCGTTTCGGCGCGCATCCTCGATGACATGCTGGCGGGCATCATCTTGATCGACACCGATGGCGCGGCGGTGGGCAAGTGCAACGGCCTCACGGTGCTGGAGGTGGGCGACTCGGCCTTCGGTGTTCCCGCCCGGATTTCCGCCACGGTGTACCCGGGCGGCTCGGGCATCGTCGACATCGAGCGCGAGGTCAACCTTGGCCAGCCCATCCACTCCAAGGGCGTGATGATCCTCACCGGTTACCTGGGCAGCCGTTATGCACAGGAGTTCCCGCTGGAGATTTCCGCGAGCATCGCCCTGGAGCAGTCCTACGGCTACGTCGATGGCGACAGCGCTTCCCTGGGCGAGGTCTGCACCCTGATCTCTGCCCTGTCGCGCACGCCGCTGAAACAGTGCTTCGCCATCACCGGCTCGATCAACCAGTTCGGCGAGGTGCAGGCAGTCGGCGGGGTCAACGAGAAGATCGAGGGCTTCTTCCGCCTCTGCGAGGCGCGTGGCCTGACGGGCGAACAAGGCGTGATCATCCCCCAGGCCAACGTCGCCACCCTGATGCTCGACGAGCGCGTGTTGCAGGCGGTGCGTGCCGGACGCTTCCATGTCTACGCGGTGCGCCAGGCCGACGAGGCGCTGAGCCTGCTGGTGGGCGAGGCGGCGGGCAGCCCGGACGACAAGGGCCGTTTCCCCAAGGGCAGCGTCAACGCCCGGGTGGTGGAGCGCCTGCGCGAGATCGCCGAGATGGGCATGGAGGAGGAAGAGAAACCCGATGCGGCCAAGGAAGCCGTCGCCGCGCTGGAGAAAGCGCCGGCGCCGGCCAAGCCTCCGCGCAAGGGACCGAAGAAGGAGCCCGGCAAGAAGACCCCGCCCGAGGACAAGATCCAGGGGCCGGCCTGACCAGGCGATGACCGGTCACGGCGCTTGCGGGCGTCGTGGCTGGTCAGTCATTGAGCGATAAGGGCCGGCCCAGCGCGGCTGCCGGTCCGACAGACTTTTCACCACTCCATCCACAGGCTTATCCACAGCTGGCGTGGATAAGGTTTCCTCACTTCCTCACGGTTGCATGCGGGTGTAGGCTGGCCGCAGGTCTACGCGAGGAACGCCGTTATGTCCCGCAACCTCTGCCTTACCCGTCAATGCCTGGGGTTGGTTACGCGCATCGAGTGCGTGATCCTGCCACTGGCTGGAGAGAAGGGACTCTGGACGCTTATCTGCGCGGCCGGCATCTCCGGGGCGCAGCCCTCCGCGCTCAAGGCGCAGGGCCCATTCCACGGGCCTTTCGTCGCTGAATCGGTACTGTCTGCGATTGCCTCTTGCCTGGCCGAGCTGGGCTACTGCGAATGCGCGGACCCGATGATCTGGCGTATCCATGTGCAGGGTGAGTTGCGCCGGCTGAACGGCGAGCGGCGTCACAGCCTGGGCAGCTTCCTGTTCAGCCCGGAGACCTGACGGCCGTCGCGTTGAGCAGCTTTTGCGCAGCGCCCGACAAGCCCCGACTACGCCTGCTCCGGGCCATCGTTCCCAAGACTGTTCACAGGGTTATCCACAGCTGTTGGGGATATTTCGAGGCATTACTTGCCTGTTTTTCTGTAGGAATGTGCTCGTTATACTCGCCGCCAGTTTTGATTCTGGATGCGAGGCTTCATGGAACGCTTATTGGAAAACACGATGTACGCGGCGCGCTGGCTGCTGGCGCCCATCTACTTCGGCCTGTCCCTGGCGCTGTTGGCGCTGTCGCTGAAGTTCTTCCAGGAGGTCTATCACGTCCTCCCGCATGTTTTCGAGAAAACCGAAGCCGAACTGATCCTGGTGCTGCTGTCGCTGATCGACATGTCGCTGGTGGGCGGCCTGCTGGTGATGGTGATGATCTCGGGCTACGAGAATTTCGTCTCCCAGCTGGATATCGATGAAGGCAAGGAGAAGCTCAGCTGGCTGGGCAAGATGGATTCCGGCTCGCTGAAGATGAAGGTGGCCGCGTCCATCGTGGCGATCTCGTCGATCCACCTGCTGCGAGTGTTCATGGATGCGCAGAACATCGATAACGCCAAGATCATGTGGTACGTGATCCTGCACATGACCTTCGTGATCTCGGCGTTCGCCATGGGTTACCTGGACAAGATGACCAAGCACGATCACTGATCGCCTTCCTGCTCCACCATGACCGCCCGTCAGCGTCCTGCTCGCGGGCGGTCGTGTTTCTGCCCGGCGGTTTTGATCCTGTACAGAAACTGTATTTAACTTTTTCCTGTACAGACCGCGAGGTGACGCCATGAACCTGCAGACCCTTTCCAGCGAAGCCCGTGCCGGGCATATCGAGGGGCTCGACCTCATCTCCATGGAAGGGGGCATCTACCTGTTGCAGGCGCATATCGATGGGCGCTGCCACACCCTGGACGATGGCCGTGGCCACGCGATGCAACTGCGCTCGGTGGAGCATGCGCGGGGGCTGTTGCACGAGCTGCCGCGCCTGCCTTTCTATCTGGTGCATGCGTCGGTGCACGACGAGATGTGCGGCATCGCCCCCGATGGGCGCAGCGCGTTGCGGGTGCCGCTGTCGATGGGCTCCTGCCGCTGAACGGGCGGGGTGCGATGCGGGGATAGGGCGCGGAAGGGGGGCTGTGCTAGTCTGGCCGACCTTTTTTCCAGAGCGGAGCCCCGGCCATGTCCGAACTCGAATTTTCCACCGATGAAACCCGTGTCAGCTATGGCATCGGCCGCCAGCTGGGCGACCAGATCCGTGACAATCCCCCGCCCGGCGTGAGCATCGACGCCGTTGTCGCCGGCCTGCGCGATGCCTTCGCCGGCATCGAGAGCCGTGTGGATGGCAATGCCCTGTCCGCCGCCTTCAAGGTGATCCGCGAGCGTATGCAGGCTGAAGCCCAGGAGAAAGCCGATGCCGCCGCTGGCGAAGGTCGTGCCTACCTGGTGGAGAACGCCAAGCGTGAAGGCGTGACCCAGCTGCCGTCCGGCCTGCAGTACGAAGTACTGGTCGCGGGCGAGGGCGCCAAGCCTTCCGCCGAAGACACCGTGCGCACTCACTACCACGGCACCCTGATCGACGGCACCGTGTTCGACAGCTCCTACAACCGTGGCGAGCCGGCCGAATTCCCGGTGGGTGGCGTGATCGCCGGTTGGGTCGAGGCCCTGCAACTGATGAACGCCGGCAGCAAGTGGCGCCTGCACGTGCCCAGCGAGTTGGCCTATGGCGCCCAGGGCGTTGGCAGCATCCCGCCGCACAGCGTGCTGGTGTTCGACGTGGAGCTGCTGGAAATCCTCTGAGCCTTCTCGGGGTGATTGCCGGGCGCGTCGTCCCTGACGGCCCGGGAACCGGTGGAGGCGCCTTTGCCTCCGCTCGCACGGCTGGTGCCCCGGGGCACCAACCATGCGGATGACGCGTCCTGCGTCATCTGAACCCCTCTCAGTGCAGCTGGATTTCGTTATGCGGACGCAGTGCCCGTGCATAGCAGAAGAGGAACAGGCTGCGCACCAGCTCCTTGAGTATCAAGGGCTCGCTGGACGTCAGGCCGGCGAGGTCGAGATCCCCCTGGTCCCGTAGTTCGTCGAGGGCTTCCTCTTCGAGGATGGCGCACACTTCGCCGGTTTCACGGTGGAGGATGCGCAGGTAGGGGTGCGGGCGATCCAGCCAGGCATCGATCAGGTAGGTCATGGCTCATCTCCTTGAAAAGCAGTGAGATGAGAATAATTCCTATTATCAAAATGGCAAGCGCGATTTGCAGCCTTTCGTCGTCTGCTTGATCCAGGTCACGCTGGAGGGTGCGCCCGAGTCTTCTCCCGCGTCCCGTATCCACTGCGTTGTGAGCTGGTTCGGAAGGAGTTGGCGATGGCGCAATAAAAAGCCCGTCGCGAGGACGGGCTTCTGGTGATGCGGGGTTGGATCAGTGCGTGCGTGCCACGGCGAAGCGAGTGAGCTCGATCAGGGCGTCGCGGTATTCGTTGCTCGGCAGCACTTCCAGGCAGGCGATGGCGCGTTCGGCGTAGTCGCGGGCGAGGCGGGCGGTGTAGTCCAGGGCGCCGGCGGCTTCGACGGCTGCGCGGACGCCTTCCAGGTCCTGGCTGCCGCCCTGCTGGATGGCCTGGCGGACCACGGCGGCCTGCTCGGCGGTGCCGTCACGCATGGTGGCGATCAGCGGCAGGGTGGGCTTGCCTTCGGCGAGGTCGTCGCCGACGTTCTTGCCCAGGGTGGCGGCATCGCCGCGGTAGTCGAGCAGGTCGTCCACCAACTGGAAGGCGATGCCCAGGTAGTCACCGAAGGTGCGCAGGGCTTCGACCTGTTCGGCCGGGGCCTGGGCCAGTGCGGCGGCACTGTGGGTCGAGGCCTCGAAGAGCATCGCGGTCTTGCCGCGGATGACTTCCATATAGGTTTCTTCGGTGGTGCTGGCGTCGCGGATCTTCGACAGCTGCAGCACTTCGCCTTCGGCGATCACGCGGGTGGCCTGGGAGATGATGCGCATCACCGGCATCGAGCCCAGTTCCACCATCATTTCGAAGGAGCGCGCATAGAGGAAGTCGCCCACCAGCACGCTCGGCGCGTTGCCCCACAGCGCGTTGGCGGTGGAACGGCCACGGCGCAGGCCGGAGGCATCGACCACGTCGTCGTGCAGCAGGGTGGAGGTGTGCAGGAATTCGATGGTGGCGGCGAGCAGGCGCAGTTGCTCACCGCCAAAGCCCAGGGCGTTGCCGCTGAGCAGGACCAGGAGCGGACGCAGGCGCTTGCCGCCGGCGGACACGATGTAGTCGCCGATCTTTTCCACCAGGGGAACGCGGGAGGTGAGTTGCCGACGGATGATGTCGTCGACTGCGGTAAAATCGTCCGCCACCACGCGGTAGAAGGCCTGGGGTTGCATCAGCGAGGGGTGCTCCTTTGAGGTTGCGCGGCATGCTAGGGGGCAGGGTGGGGGCTGTCAAGGCGAGTACCAGCGGTGCTTGCGCGGCAATCATGGCTTGCGTACAATCGCGGCCCCTGAACTTCCTTGGGCATTTTCCTGCCTTACGCAATTGCACGGGTTCCAGTTCCGGCCCCATGCAGCCATGCCGACCCCTACTTATTTCTATAAAGCGTCGGGTGAGCAGGTTTAACGGAGAAAATCCATGTACGCAGTTATCGTTACCGGCGGCAAGCAATACAAAGTCGCTGAAGGTGAATTCCTCAAGATCGAGAAGCTCGAGATCGCTACCGGCGAATCCGTGACCTTCGATCGCGTTCTGCTGATCGGCAATGGCGACGACGTGAAAATCGGCGCTCCGGTCGTTGATGGCGCCAAAGTAGTCGCTGAAGTGGTCGCTCAAGGCCGTCACGACAAAGTGCGCATCATCAAGTTCCGCCGTCGTAAGCACCACATGAAGCGCCAGGGCCACCGCCAGTGGTTCACTGAAATCAAAATCACCGGCATCCAGGCCTAATTTCCTTTTTTGGAGGATTTGACTCATGGCACACAAAAAAGCTGGCGGTTCTACCCGCAACGGCCGCGACTCAGAAAGTAAACGCCTTGGCGTGAAACTGTACGGCGGCCAGGTCATCAAGGCCGGCAACATCATCGTGCGTCAGCGCGGCACCAAGTTCCACGCCGGTTACGGCGTTGGCCTGGGCAAAGACCACACCCTGTTCGCGAAAGTGGACGGCGTGGTCAAGTTCGAGGTCAAAGGCGCTTTCGGTCGCAAGTACGTGAGCGTCGTCGCGGCCTAATCGCGACTCCGCTGCAAAAGCCCTGTCTCGCGACGGGGCTTTTTTGTTTCTGATAGATGGAAACTCCGATTTGCGCGGGCTTCCCTGTATCCTTGTGTTCTTTTTTCTTTCAACCCGTCCCGCGTGGCGGGAGGCGTCCTGATGAAATTCGTCGATGAAGTATCGATCTTTGTAAAAGCGGGTGACGGCGGCAACGGCCTGATGAGTTTCCGTCGCGAAAAATTCATTGAGAAGGGCGGCCCCAACGGCGGCGATGGCGGTGACGGCGGCTCCGTGTTCATGGAGGCCGACCCGAACCTGAACACCCTGGTCGACTATCGCTACACCCGTCGTTTCGACGCCCAGCGTGGCGAGAACGGCGGCAGCAAGGACTGCACCGGGCGCAAGGGTGAGGATCTGGTCCTGCCCGTTCCGGTCGGGACCACCATCATCGATGCCGGCACCCAGGAAATCATCGGCGACCTGACCAAGCCCGGTCAGCGGCTGATGGTCGCCCAGGGCGGCTGGCATGGCCTGGGCAACGCCCGTTTCAAGTCGAGCACCAACCGTGCTCCGCGCCAGACCACCAACGGCAAGCCGGGCGATTCCCGTGACCTCAAGCTGGAGCTGAAGGTGCTGGCCGACGTCGGCCTGCTGGGCCTGCCGAACGCGGGCAAGAGCACCTTCATCCGTGCCGTTTCCGCGGCCAAGCCGAAGGTTGCCGATTACCCCTTCACCACCTTGGTGCCGAACCTGGGCGTGGTTAGCGTGGGGCGCTACAAGAGCTTCGTCGTGGCCGACATTCCTGGCCTGATCGAGGGCGCTGCCGAAGGCGCGGGCCTGGGTATCCGTTTCCTCAAGCACCTGGCGCGTACCCGCCTGCTGCTGCATATCGTCGATATGGCGCCGCTGGACGAGAGTGATCCGGCTGAAGCGGCTGCCACCATCATCGAGGAGCTGGGTCGATTCAGTCCCGCGCTCACCGAGCGTGACCGTTGGCTGGTACTGAACAAGGCCGACCAGCTTCTCGACGAGGATCGCGAGGCTCGCCTGAAGGCGGTGATCGAGCGCCTGGAGTGGGAGGGTCCGGTCTATGTTATCTCCGCCCTGGAGCGCGAAGGCACCGAAGCCCTGTCCCAGGACATCATGCGCTACCTCGACGAGCGCACCCTGCGCATGAGCGAGGAGCCCGAGTACGCCGAGGAGCTCGCCGAGCTAGATCAGCGCATCGAGGACGAGGCGCGTGCCCGTCTGCAGGCGCTGGACGATCAGCGTGCCCTGCGCCGTGCCGGGCTGAAGAGCGCCGGTGCGGACGATGACGACGATGACTTCGATGATGACGAAGACGACGGCGACGGTCCGGAAATCTTCTACGTTCCCTGATGAATGCGCCGCTCGGCGCAAATGATCGCCATAGGCTGTGCGCCATGGGTCGCACGGCTTTCTAGCTAAGGTTGGAAGATATGCGGGACAAGGTGACGGGCGCGCAGCGCTGGGTGGTCAAGATCGGCAGTGCGCTGCTGACGGCGGATGGTCGTGGTCTCGACCGTGATGCCATGGCGGTCTGGGTCGAGCAGATGGTGGCCCTGCGCAATGCCGGGGTCGAGCTGGTGCTGGTTTCCTCTGGCGCTGTGGCGGCGGGCATGAGTCGCCTGGGCTGGAATGCTCGGCCGAAAGCCATGCATGAATTGCAGGCTGCGGCTGCGGTGGGGCAGATGGGGTTGGTGCAGGCCTGGGAGTCGAGTTTTGGCGAGCATGGCCGGCACACCGCGCAGATTCTCCTGACCCATGACGACCTCTCCGATCGCAAGCGCTACCTCAATGCGCGCAGCACCCTGCGCACCCTGGTCGAGCTCGGTACCATTCCGGTGATCAACGAGAACGATACGGTGGTGACCGACGAAATCCGTTTCGGCGACAACGACACCCTCGCGGCCCTGGTGGCCAACCTGGTCGAGGCCGACCTGCTGGTGATCCTCACCGATCGCGACGGTATGTTC
Source organism: Pseudomonas solani (assembly GCF_026072635.1). NCBI lineage: Bacteria > Pseudomonadati > Pseudomonadota > Gammaproteobacteria > Pseudomonadales > Pseudomonadaceae > Pseudomonas > Pseudomonas solani. Next base: position 3,401,317 of record NZ_AP023081.1, read on the forward strand.
GATGCCGATCCGCGCCACAATCCCGATGCCCAGCTGATTTTCGAGGCCCGTGCCGATGACCCGGCGCTGGACGCCGTCGCGGGCGGCACCGGTGGTGCACTGGGGCGTGGCGGCATGCAGACCAAGCTGCGTGCGGCGCGCCTGGCGGCCCGTTCCGGCGCGCATACGGTGATCGTTGGTGGGCGCATCGAGCGGGTGCTGGATCGCCTCAAGGCGGGCGAGCGCCTGGGTACCCTGCTGGCGCCCGAGCGCGGCATGCTGGCGGCACGCAAGCAGTGGCTGGCTGGCCATCTGCAGACCCGTGGCACCCTGGTGCTGGACGCGGGTGCCGTGAAGGCCCTGCGTGACGATCGCAAGAGCTTGCTGCCGGTGGGCGTGAAGGCCGTGCAGGGCAGCTTCCGTCGTGGCGAGATGGTGGTCTGTGTCGGGCCGGATGGGCGCGAGGTGGCGCGCGGCCTGGTCAACTACAGTGCCCTGGAGGCGCAGAAGATCATCGGGCAGTCCTCCGAACAGGTGGAGAAGCTGCTGGGTTATGTCGATGAGCCCGAGCTGGTGCATCGGGACAATCTGGTTCTGGTCTGAAGGAGCGTTCGGATGCGCGTGATCAAGGGATTGTCGGCATTGGTGTTGTGCATGCCTTTGCTGGCCGCTGCGGAGGAGATCGGTTCGGTCTCCACCGTGTTCAAGTGGGTGGGGCCGAACGACAAGATCGTCGTCGAGGCTTTCGATGACCCCAAGGTGGATGGCGTGACCTGCTACCTGTCGCGCGCCAAGACCGGCGGAGTGAAGGGTGGGCTCGGCCTGGCCGAGGATCGTGCCGAGGCTTCCATCGCGTGCCGTCAGGTGGGGGCGATTCACTTCAAGGGTGAATTGAAGGATGGCGAGGAGGTGTTTAAAGAGCGCACCTCGCTGGTGTTCAAGACCATGCAGGTGGTGCGTTTCTTCGACCAGAAGCGCAATACGCTGGTGTACCTGGTGTACAGCGATCGGGTGATCGAGGGCAGTCCGCAGAATGCGGTCACGGCGATCCCGATCCTGCCTTGGGCCGAGTCGCGCTGAAGATCAAAAGCCCGGTTCGCCGGGCTTTTTTGTGGTCGCGCTTCGGCGATGCTTTTTCGTGGGCAATAAAAAACCGGCCCTGGGGCCGGTCTTTCATCGGAAGCAAAGCTTAGGCAGCAGCCTGGCCGAGCGCCTTGATGTGGGCGTTCAGGCGGCTCTTGTGACGAGCAGCTTTGTTCTTGTGGATGATGCCCTTGTCGGCCATGCGGTCGATTACCGGAACAGCCAGGGTGTAGGCGTTCTGGGCCTTGGGCAGGTCCTTGGCATCGATCGCCTTGACGACGTTCTTGATGTAGGTACGGACCATGGAGCGCAGGCTGGCGTTATGGCTACGACGCTTCTCAGCCTGTTTTGCGCGTTTTTTGGCAGAAGGTGTATTGGCCACCGTCAAGCTCCTCGAAAACTGGGGGGATACAAACAAATAAGGCCGCGAATCATGCCGATGCGATGAAGCAATGTCAAGGGCAGGTACGGCTTCCCTACAAAGGGGCGACGAGCGTACCTCAGATCGGCGGGCAGCGTGATTTATTTCTGCACCGGCTCTACACTCGCGGCCTCCGAAAACCAGCGCGTTGGCCTGGTTGCGGCCCCGCCCGCCGGGCGCAAACCCTTCATGTTCACCCCGGAATGCAAGCAGCCTGACCTTATGAACCTGCTCAAATCGCTGGCGGCCGTCAGTTCCATCACCATGCTTTCTCGGGTCCTCGGGTTCGTTCGCGACACCATCGTGGCGCGCATCTTCGGTGCCGGCGTGGCGACCGACGCCTTCTTCGTTGCCTTCAAGCTGCCCAACCTGCTGCGGCGGATTTTCGCCGAAGGCGCGTTCTCCCAGGCCTTCGTGCCGATCCTGGCGGAGTACAAGAGCCAGCAGGGGGAGGAAGCGACCCGCACCTTCCTGGCGTATGTATCCGGCTTGCTGACGCTGGTGCTGGCGATTGTCACGGCCATCGGCATGCTCGCCGCGCCCTGGGTGATCTGGGCCACGGCGCCGGGCTTCACCGATACGCCGGAAAAATTCGAGCTGACCACCTCGCTGCTGCGGGTGACTTTCCCCTACATCTTCCTTATCTCTCTCTCGTCCCTGGCCGGGGCTGTGCTCAATACCTGGAACCGTTTCGCCGTGCCGGCCTTCGTGCCGACCCTGCTGAACGTGGCGATGATCATCTTCGCGCTGTTCCTGACACCTTATTTCGACCCGCCGGTGATGGCCCTGGGCTGGGCGACCCTGGCCGGCGGCCTGGCGCAGTTGCTGTACCAGCTGCCGCACCTGAAACGCATCGGCATGCTCGTGCTGCCGCGCCTGAACCTGCGGGACAGCGGCGTATGGCGGGTGATGAAGCAGATGGGGCCGGCGATCTTCGGCGTTTCGGTGAGCCAGATCTCGCTGATCATCAACACCATCTTCGCGTCCTTCCTGGCGGCCGGCTCGGTGTCGTGGATGTATTACGCCGATCGCCTGATGGAGTTGCCGTCCGGTGTGCTGGGCGTGGCCCTGGGCACCATTCTCCTGCCGTCGCTGGCCAAGACTTATGCCAGTGATGATCGCCAGGCCTATTCGCAACTGCTGGACTGGGGGCTGCGCCTGTGCTTCCTGCTGGTGCTGCCCTGTGCCCTGGCCCTGGCGCTGATCGCCGAGCCGCTGACGGTGTCGCTGTTCCAGTACGGCAAGTTCAGCGCCCATGACGCCGAGATGACCCAGCGTGCGCTGATCGCCTACTCGGCGGGGCTGCTGGGGATCATCCTGGTCAAGGTGCTGGCGCCTGGCTTCTACGCCCGGCAGAACCTGCGCACGCCGGTTCGCATCGCCCTGTTTACCCTGGTTGCGACGCAACTGATGAACCTGGTCTTCATTGGTCCGCTGCAGCACGCCGGGCTGGCATTGGCCATTGGCCTGGCCGCTTGCCTCAATGCCGCGCTGCTGTTCTGGCAATTGCGCCGGCAGAAGCTGTTCGAGCCGCAGCCCGGTTGGCCGATGTTCCTGACCAAGCTGCTGGTGGCGGTGGCCTTGATGGCGGCGGTGCTGGTGGGCGGCATGTGGCTGCTACCGGCTTGGGACCAGGGCGACATGCTGGTGCGCCTGTTGCGCCTGGGTGGGTTGGTCACGGCAGGGGTGCTGAGCTATTTCGCTACCTTGGCGTTGCTTGGCTTCCGCCTGCGACACTTCGCCCGACGTGCGATCTGAGCTTCCCGGGGCCGCCTGATCGGGCATCGGCGCGGCCCGTCAGCGGCGCCTGTTGTCTGGCTGCGGGTGTGCGTATAATTCGGCCACTTTGTGAACAAGACGTGTGCTATGCAGCTGGTCCGAGGCCTCCATAACCTGCGGCCCCAACTTGGGGGTTGCGTTGCCACCATCGGCAATTTCGACGGCGTACACCGTGGCCATCAAGCCATTCTCAAACGCTTGCGCGAGCGCGCAGCCGAGTTGGGCGTGCCCAGCTGCGTGGTGATTTTCGAGCCGCAGCCCCGCGAGTTCTTCGGCCCCGATACCGCCCCTGTGCGGCTGACCCGCCTGCGCGACAAGCTGGAGTTGCTGGCTGCCGAAGGCGTCGACCGCGTGCTGTGCCTGGCCTTCAACCGCCGGCTGCGCGAACTCAGCGCCGCCGAGTTCGTGCATGCGGTGCTGGTCGAGGGGCTTGGGGTCAAGCATTTGGAAGTGGGCGATGACTTCCGTTTCGGCTGTGATCGCGCCGGCGACTTCGCATTCCTGCAGATGGCCGGTGCGGCCGAAGGCTTCAGCGTGGAAGCTGCCGCCACCGTCGAGCTGGATGATGTACGGGTGAGCAGTACGCGCGTGCGCCAGGCCCTGGCCGCTGCCGACTTCGCCCTGGCCGAGCGCCTGCTGGGCCGGCCTTTTTCCATCACCGGGCGGGTGCTGCACGGGCAGAAGCTGGCGCGCCAACTGGGTACGCCCACGGCCAACGTGCAGCTCAAGCGTCGGCGCGTTCCCCTTTCCGGGGTCTTTCTGGTCAGCGTCGAACTGGACGGCAAGCGCCGCCCCGGCGTTGCCAACATCGGCGTGCGTCCCACCGTGAAGGGGGATGGCAAGGCCCACCTGGAAGTGCACCTGCTGGATTACTCCGCCGATCTGTATGACCGGCGCATCAGCGTGACCTTCCACCACAAGCTGCGTGAAGAGCAGCGTTTCGCCTCCCTCGAGGCGTTGAAGTCGGCGATCGACGCGGACGTCGCCGCAGCCCGTGCCTACTGGCAAGGCATCCCAATTCAATGATGAGCCTGGACTGACATGACCGATTACAAAGCGACCCTCAACCTGCCGGAAACGGCATTTCCGATGAAGGCCGGTCTTCCCCAGCGTGAGCCGGAGACCCTGCAGCGCTGGGACTCCATTGGGCTCTATCAGAAGCTGCGCCAGATCGGTGAGGGCCGCCCGAAGTTCGTCCTGCACGATGGCCCGCCCTATGCCAACGGCAGCATCCACATCGGTCACGCGGTCAACAAGATCCTCAAGGACATCATCGTCCGCTCCAAGACCCTGGCGGGCTTCGATGCCCCGTACGTGCCGGGTTGGGATTGCCACGGCCTGCCGATCGAGCACAAGGTCGAGACCACCCACGGCAAGAACCTGCCCGCCGACAAGACCCGCGAACTCTGCCGTGCCTATGCCGCCGAGCAGATCGAAGGGCAGAAGGCCGATTTCATCCGCCTGGGTGTATTGGGCGAATGGGACAACCCCTACAAGACCATGGCCTTCGCCAACGAGGCCGGTGAGATCCGCGCCCTGGCCGAGATGGTCAAGCAGGGCTTCGTGTTCAAGGGCCTGAAGCCGGTCAACTGGTGCTTCGATTGCGGTTCCGCCCTGGCCGAGGCCGAGGTGGAGTACCAGGACAAGAAGTCCGACGCCATCGACGTCGCCTTCCTGGTCGAGGACGCCGACAAGCTGGCCGCGGCATTCGGCCTGTCGAGCCTGGCCAAGCCGGCCGCCATCGTCATCTGGACCACCACTCCCTGGACCATCCCGGCCAACCAGGCGCTGAACGTCCACCCCGAGTTCAACTACGCCCTGGTCGATACCGGCGCGCGCCTGCTGTTGCTGGCCGAAGAGCTGGTGGAGTCCTGCCTGGCGCGCTTCGGCCTCGAAGGCCAGGTGATCGCCACCGCCAAGGGCGAAGCGCTAGAGAACATCCGCTTCCGCCACCCGTTCTACGAGCGCCTGTCGCCGGTCTACCTGGCCGAGTACGTCGAGCTGGGTGCCGGCACCGGTGTGGTCCACTCCGCGCCGGCCTATGGCGAGGACGACTTCCGTTCCTGCAAACACTACGGCATGAGCAACGACGACATCCTCAGCCCGGTGCAGAGCAATGGCGTCTATGTCCAGGACCTGCCCTTCTTCGGCGGCCAGTTCATCTGGAAGGCCAACCCGGCCATCGTCGCCAAGCTGGAAGAAGTCGGTGCGCTGCTCAAGCACGAGAGCATCAACCACAGCTACATGCACTGCTGGCGCCACAAGACCCCGCTGATCTACCGCGCCACCGCGCAGTGGTTCGTCGGCATGGACAAGCAGCCCAACGAAGGCGCCACCCTGCGCGAGCGCGCGCTGGCCGGCATCGAGCAGACCGAGTTCGTGCCCGCCTGGGGCCAGGCGCGCCTGCACAACATGATCGCCGGCCGTCCGGACTGGTGCATCTCGCGCCAGCGCAACTGGGGTGTGCCGATCCCGTTCTTCCTGCACAAGGCCACCGGTGAGCTGCACCCGCGCACCGTCGAGCTGATGGAAGAAGTGGCCAAGCGCGTCGAGCAGGAGGGCATCGAAGCCTGGTTCAAGCTGGACGCCGCCGAGCTGCTGGGCGATGAGGCCCCGCAATACGACAAGATCAGCGACACCCTGGACGTGTGGTTCGACTCCGGCACCACCCACTGGCACGTGCTGCGCGGCTCGCACCCGCTGGGCCATGCCACCGGCCCGCGTGCCGACCTGTACCTGGAAGGCTCGGACCAGCACCGCGGCTGGTTCCATTCGTCCCTGCTGACCGGTTGCGCCATCGACAACCACCCGCCGTACCGCGCGCTGCTGACCCACGGCTTCACCGTCGACGAGTCCGGCCGCAAGATGTCCAAGTCCCTGGGCAACACCGTGGTGCCGCAGACGGTGATCGACACCCTGGGTGCCGACATCCTGCGCCTGTGGGTTGCGTCCACCGACTACTCCGGCGAGATCGCCGTTTCCCAGCAGATCCTGCAGCGCAGCGCCGATGCCTACCGCCGCATCCGCAACACCACGCGCTTCATGCTTTCCAACCTCTCGGGCTTCGACCCGGCGCAGCACCTGGTGCCGGTGGAAGACATGCTGGCCCTGGATCGCTGGGCCGTGGACCGTACCCTGCAGCTGCAACGCGAGCTGGAAGAGGCCTACGGCGAGTACCGCTTCTGGAACGTTTACTCCCGCGTGCACAACTTCTGCGTGCAGGAACTGGGCGGCTTCTACCTCGACATCATCAAGGACCGCCAGTACACCACCCAGGCCGACAGCCTGGCGCGTCGTTCCTGCCAGTCCGCGCTGTTCCATATCGTCGAGGCGCTGGTGCGCTGGGTCGCGCCGATCCTGGCCTTCACCGCCGAGGAAGTCTGGCAGTTCATGCCGGGCGAGCGTGGTGAGTCGGTGATGCTCAACACCTGGTACCAGGGCCTGAGCGAGCTGCCGGAAGGCTTCGAGATGAGCAACGCCTTCTGGGAGGACGTGGTCGCGGTCAAGGCGTCGGTGAACAAGGAGCTGGAGAACCTGCGTACCGCCAAGGCCATCGGCGGCAGCCTGCAGGCCGAGGTCACCGTCTTCGCCGAGGAATCCCTGGCTACCAAGCTGGCCAAGCTGGGCAACGAACTGCGCTTCGTGCTGATCACCTCCACCGCCGACGTGCAGCCCCTGGCGGCCGCACCGGCGGATGCAGTGGAAACCGAGGTGCCGGGCCTGAAGCTGAAGATCCTCAAGTCCGTCCACGCCAAGTGCGGCCGTTGCTGGCACCACCGCGCGGATGTCGGCGTGAACGCCGCGCACCCCGAGCTGTGCGGCCGTTGCGTCGAGAACATCGAAGGTGCTGGTGAGGTTCGCCACTATGCCTGAGGCCCGTTTTGGCCGTCTCGGCTGGCTGCTGCTGAGCGTGCTGGTTTTCGTGCTGGACCAGGGTTCCAAGTGGGTGGTGCTGGATGTGATTCCGTTCCGCGAACGGATCACCGTCATCCCCGGTTGGTTCGATTGGATTCACGTCTACAACACCGGTGCCGCCTTCAGCTTCCTCGCCGACAGCTCCGGCTGGCAGCGTTGGTTCTTCGCCCTGATCGCCCTGGTGGTCAGCGGCGTGCTGGTGGTCTGGCTCAAGCGCCTGAAGGCCGACGAAACCTGGCTGGCCATTGCGCTGGCCATGGTCCTCGGTGGCGCACTGGGCAACCTCTATGACCGCGTGGTGCTTGGCCACGTGGTCGACTTCATCCTGGTGCATTGGCAGGATCGCTGGTACTTCCCGGCATTCAACCTGGCCGACAGCGCCATCACCCTGGGCGCCATCATACTGGCGCTGGATATGTTCAAGTCGAAGAAGTCCGGAGAACCCGCTCATGACTGAGTCTCTCGCCACTGAGTCGCGCATCGGTCCGGATGCTCGGGTCACCCTGCATTTCGCCATCAAGCTGGAGAACGGTGATGTCGTCGACAGCACCTTCGACCGCCAGCCGGCCACCTTCAAGGTCGGCGATGGCAACCTGCTGCCGGGTTTCGAGGGCGCACTGTTCGGTCTCAAGGCCGGTGACAAACGGGTGCTGCCGATCGAGCCGGAGCAGGGCTTCGGCCAGCCGAACTCGCAGAACGTGCAGGTGATGCCGCGCAGCCAGTTTCAGGACATGGAACTCTCCGAAGGCCTGCTGATCATCTTCAATGACGCCGCCAACACCGAGTTGCCTGGCGTGGTGAAGCGCTTCGACGACAGCCATGTGACCATCGACTTCAACCACCCGCTGTCCGGCAAATCGCTGCGCTTCGAGGTGGAGATTCTGGCAGTCGAGCCGGCGTGATTTCAGCTCCCGCAGGGGAGGGCGGCCGCAAGGCCAAGAGGTAGACAGCATGCAAATCAAACTCGCCAACCCCCGCGGCTTCTGCGCTGGCGTCGATCGCGCCATCGAGATCGTCAACCGCGCGCTGGAAGTCTTCGGCCCGCCGATCTACGTGCGTCACGAAGTGGTACACAACAAGTTCGTGGTCGAGGACCTGCGCGCCCGCGGTGCGGTGTTCGTCGAGGAACTGGACCAGGTGCCGGACAATGTCATCGTTATCTTCAGCGCCCACGGCGTCTCCCAGGCCGTACGCCAGGAAGCCGACCGCCGTGGCCTGAAGGTCTTCGACGCCACCTGCCCGCTGGTGACCAAGGTGCACATGGAGGTCGCGCGCTACAGCCGTGACGGCCGCGAATGCGTGCTCATCGGCCATGCCGGGCACCCGGAAGTCGAAGGCACCATGGGCCAGTACGACGGCAGCAACGGCGGCGCCATCTACCTGGTGGAAAATGAAACCGACGTCGAAAACCTGGTGGTGCGCAACCCCGAGGCGCTGTCCTTCGTCACCCAGACCACCCTGTCCATGGACGACACCAGCCGCGTCATCGACGCCCTGCGCAGCAAGTTCCCCAGCATCGGCGGCCCGCGCAAGGACGACATCTGCTACGCCACCCAGAACCGCCAGGACGCGGTCAAGCAGCTCGCCGACGAGAGTGAAGTGGTCCTGGTGGTCGGCAGCCCCAACAGCTCCAACTCCAACCGTCTGCGCGAACTCGCCGAACGCATCGGTACCCCGGCCTACCTGATCGACGGCGCCGAGGACATGAAGCCGGAATGGTTCGAGGGCGTGACCCGCGTTGGCATCACCGCCGGCGCCTCTGCACCGGAAGTGCTGGTGCAAGGCGTGATCGAGCAACTCCGCGCCTGGGGCGCCGAGGTTGCTGTCGAGCTGGATGGTCGGCCGGAGAATGTCACCTTCTCGATGCCGAAGGAGTTGCGGCTGAAGGTGGTGTGATTCCTGCTGGAATGAAAAAAGGGCCCTGTTGGGCCCTTTTTTGTTTCTGTTGTCTTACCAGCAGCCTGTTGTCGCAGCGCCTTTGGTTCCGCGGCTATCCAGGGTCAGGTTGCCGCAGGAGTCTGCGGTTTGTGGTCCCTGGCGGGTAGCGGTGAGAATTACGCACTTATCGATGGTGGTGCCGGTGCAGGCGTTTGCGTTGATGCTGTAGCGCGCGTTTTCCGAGATGACTGCACCGTTCGCTGCAATGGCGATGCCTGCAGCATTGCGATAGGCGAGCCCGCCCGTACCCAGGTTGGTCGTGTAACTCTGATTCTGCGAATAGTAGCGCTCCTGGGCTTGCATGATCTGCATCAGCCAGGTCTGTCCATCGCTGCGCCCGGTGCGCATCACGTAGTTCTGATAGCTGGGGTAAGCAATCCCGGCAAGAATGCCGATGATCGCTACGACTATAAGCAGCTCTACCAGGGTAAACCCCTTCTGTTTGACCATCAGTTTTCTCTCCAGTAGAGGTCGCGTATCGCTTTATTGGTTTCGCATATCTGCGCGCCGTCCACGCACGTTGTATCAGGCGGTGTGCAGCCTTCGGCACCGCAGAGCAAGCCTACACGATTGTCGTCGCGCAGGATGGTCGCCGGTTTGGGCGGAATGCCGCCGTGGGCCAGGTCGAAGCTGCGTACCGGGGTTTTGGTGCCACTAACCGTCTGTGTGAACACTGCGCTGGCATCGATCAGGTTCAGTGCGTAGAAGCGGCCGCGCCCTACGTCCGGACCACAGGTGGTCGTTTGCTGGCCGCTGGGGCGGAACGTGGTGAAGAGTACGGACCCCGCGAAGCTGGTCGAGCTGGACAGGACTTTCTCGCCCGTGGGGAATCGGATGAACCAGCCACTGCTGTTCGCCAACAGGGTCGGGTTGGGCGTGTAGCTATCACCCGGTGTCAGTTGCGCATACAACGTGTTGATTTCCTGACGCTTGGTCGGAATGCCGGCAACGGCTGCAGCCTGGGCCTTGCTGATCAGATAGTTGTAGGCGTCGAACTGGGTGAGCGGTGGCGTTGGATCCTGCGCCGTGGCCTCTGCGAGTTGGGTTGCGTTCAGCAGGTTGCTGCTGGCGCTGTAAGCCTGGTTGGCCAGTGCCTGCAGCTCGGATTGCAGGGTCGATGCCTGGCCAGCCAAGGTCAGGCGTTCGCCCTCGAGGCTGGTCAGGAGATTGGCCTGGGTCACGAGCGGGGAGCTGATCGCCTCGAGGTTGGTCTGGTTCTGGGTTTCGGTACGAGCGATCAGATCACCGTTGGTGGTGCCGGCAGGAACCGCCGGGAGCCCACCGGGTAGGAGGCTCGTAAGCGATGTTTTGGCTGCGTCGAGCTGTGTCAGCTTGCTTGCGGCATCGCTATCTCCTGCAGGAGTGCCCAGGTTGTAGGCGGCGATGATCTGCGCCTGCAGTGCTGCGATCTGAGTGACCTTGTCATTGATGCCGCTCAGGTTTGTTATCAGAGTCTGCCGAGTCTGATAGGCCGCCGAAGATTCGTAGGCCTCCGTCAGGGTACTCAGGTCGCTTTCCTGGGCACTGGCGTCGCCCCCTGCTGCCTTGGTTGCCGTGATCTGGTTCTGCTTGGCGATGATGGCTGCATATTGGCTGGAAAGGTTGCTGTCGTTCAGTGCGGCGGTGATCCTGGCCTGAAGCGCGCCGACATCCGTTCCCTGGGCGTTGTCCAGTTCCGCAGCCTGGAAGCTGCTGGCGGCAGGGGTCGTCGGAGTCTGTGCATTGAGCTGGGCCAGAGCGCTCTGAGCGGATACCACCAGGCTGTGGGACTGCGTACGGCTGTCGGTTTCAGCCGCATGAGCCTTCACGTAGGGGTCGTTTCGGAGAATGGTGTCGATCGCGCTTTGCTTCTGATTGATCGTCGTATTGGTTTCCACCAGGGTGTTGAGCTTAGCGGTATAGCCAATACTGGTCTGGTAGGCGGTCAATGCATTGCGCGCGTTGGTTTCCGCTGCTGTGAGTGTGTCGATCTCCGCACGCTTGGTATTTATCTGGTTCTGGATGTCTTGGGCTTGCGCGCTGGTCAGGTTGACGCTGCTCACATCGACCAGATTGCTTTCGGTGATCGACGCGGTGCAGTTGGTGGTCACCGTTGCGGAGCAATAGGTGGGGGCCGAGTAGACGTTCTTGTCCCTGATTACATAGAAACGATCCAGTGCAGCCTCGCTCAGCGGGTGCCCACGATAACCGGAGCCGATGCTGATGGTGTAGTACGACTGGCCGCCGCGCTCCTTGATCAGCGCAACGTCAGGTTGATTGTAGAAGCGGCGGTTGTTTGTCGCGTCAGTGCCGCCGATGTTGGCGATACGGTTGCCAGTCGCGAAGTTGCTGGCGCTGGTGTTGCTCTGATTGATGTCAAAGCGGAAAATCTGCCCGCGTGTATCAGAGGTGAAAATGGTGTCGATCAGCCCGTCGCCGCCCAGGTCGACCAGCGCCGGGTCTGCCGGCATGCTGTTGGTCATGCTGGAAAGCGTGAGGTTTGCATCGGTATCGCCACTTGGGCCCGCCATCCACAGTTTTTGGCCCGTGTTTGCGTTCACCACATAGAGGGCGTTGCCATAGGAGTCGTTTTTCGGGTTGTCCGGCGTCGCATCGTTATCCTGGTTGGTATCGTAGCCACCGGTGAATATCAGTACGTCGGTTACTGTGCCGTTCCACTTGACCTTGGCTACCTTGGGGGTCGACCAGGTCTGCCCGAGGCGCGAGAAACCGGTGCTGCCGCCCGAGCCGCCGCGAATGACCCAATTCAGCTTGGGCTGGATGGTTGCCGGATCGCCTGCAGTGGTCGGCGTCATATCCAGCGAATAGTAGTTGCGACCGCCACGCCCCATGCCTGCATATAGGGTGACGCCGCTGACTGCGCGAAGGTTGGTGGTGGGGTTGCGAGTGCCGTAGGCCACCTTGAGGTCGAACTGGCCATCGATCCCGTACTTCTTGTTGATGCTCCCCTGGGGATCGTCGTAATAGGACTTCAGGTTGCCTAGCAGTTCCTTGGGGATGAACGAAAAGAGTTCGTTGCCATTGGCGGGATTGATCGCGCCGATGAAGCCTTCGTTGGTGCCATAGAACAGGGCGAGCTTGTCCTGTGTCGTGCCAGCGGAGATACGCGCGATGTCTTCATCGCTGGTGTATGCAACGACCTTGGGGGCGTTGTGCAATACGTCCGCGATCTGCGCGCGAATGCTGCTATCTGCCGGGTTGGTGCCGCGTGCCCAGGTGAGGAGGTTGCCTTTGTAGGCGTCGGTCATGCTCGCATCACCCAGCATTGCCTTGGTCAAGGCTGTATTGCTGTTGAGGAGCAGGTGAGCGGACCCGGTCAGGTTGACCGAAGTGGTACCGGCATTGGTGCGCGGCTCGAGGTTGCTGCCGGTATAGGTGTAGAGCTTGCGGTTGGCCGGGTCCGTCAAACGGCTGGCAGCGCCACCCAGGCCGGCATTCTTGCCGTCAGGCGAGGCGCTCCAGTAGCTCTGTGCGCTGTCCGCGAAGAAGCCGGTAGCGGAGTCGACCGCGTTGTTGCTGTTGGCATCCGTCACCACTAGGTTGCCGCTGCTGTCCGACGTCGCCTTGTATTTCTTGATATTGCCCAACCACCGGGCGCCCTTTGCAGGGCGGAACAATGCGTAGTAGAGATCGTTGCGGTAGCCGAAGTTGCTATAGGCGCTCACCGAAACCGTTGGTGTCGTGAAGGTGGTGTTTTCGGCAAGAATGTCGACGATGATCGACTTCAGCGAGGTCACCAGGCCCGATGTGTCATTGGTGGTGAAGAACTTGCCTTGGCCCAGGGCCGCAGTATCGCTCAGCAGGCGGGTGTCACTGATGTTGCCGAAGCCGATGGTGTAGGTCGAAATGGTCTGCTTGCCATTGACCGAGGCGGGGCCGTTGTCGTTATTGGCCAGCCACTCGGCCAGGCCCGGCATCCAGCAACCGGCGTTGGCTTCACCGTCTGTGGGATAGCCGCGGTTACAGGAGGTGTAATTGGTGTTGGCGGTGCCGGTACGAGTCAAGTTCTGGATAGCTGTGTTGCTGCCACTGTCATTGTTCGGCAGACCGTCGGTCAGCACGATAATGTTGGATTTCTGGCAGGAGTTCTGGATGGGCGACAGGTAGCTGGAGCCCGAATAGGATGCTGTTGCACTGTTCCAAGGATTGCGTGTAGTAGTGTTTTTGCCGTTCTCGATTACGCCTCGAGAACTATTGCCATACACCAAGGCTGCGCCCCGCATGTATTGCGCCGCCTCGTGGTAGGTCTCCAGCAGCGGCGTGGAGCCGCTGGCATAGTAACTGTTCAACTGGGTCTTGAAGGTATTGGCGACGGTGCCGGCCTGTTGGACCGGTACGTTGACGAATCCTCCTTCGTCGTCCGAGCTGAAACGGACGAGGCCGATATTGGAGTCGTTGGAGAGAGCCAACTCATCGACCAGTTGATTGACCACTTCCTTGACCACCTGGATGCGGGTCAATTGGCCGTTGTTGGTGCGGTTGGTCCTGGCTTCGGTGCTGGTACACCAGTCTCGAGGAATACCGTCCGAGGTTCTATCGATAGGGGTCAGGGAGTTGCAGTTGGTGCCAGGGACACCACTCTGCATGGAGCCGGATGTATCGATCACGAACAGGATGTTGGGGCGTACACGCTGATCCGCAGGCAGTTCACGTGTCGTGTAGATTTCCGTGTCATCAGCCAGTGCAGTGCTTAGCGAAAGGCTCAGGTACGCGAAGGCCGAGGCGCCTATGGCGAGTTGTCTCTTGATGCTCATGATGGTCCCTCGGATTTAATTCAGGAAAAGTTCGGTGACGGTTGGCGGTGTGCCAGGTTCGTAGAACACCGAGCCTTGCCAGTCGATTTTCATTCCCAGCTCGGAAAAGCTGCTGGGTTTGCCTTGAAGGTAAAGAGTGGTCTGTTTTGTCACTTGCATCTTCAGTGGTTCGCACCCGGTGCAAGGGGTGGCGAGGAGATAGCCCGAGGCTCCTTCATCAGCCTTGTTGGTCAGGTTGAGAATGATGATGGCGCTTTCGACATACTTGGGAGGCGCTTCTTGGGTTTCATCCGCCGAAGTCGAGGCAGCGAAAGTGGCTGCCAATAAGGCAACGGCGCTCAGCTTTGTGTACAGGTTCATATCTGGCTCCGAAGCTTATTTGAGGTTGAAGAAGACCAGGCCCTGGGTCTGGTCGGAATAGGCGCCGCTGGTACCGATGGTCGCGACGTTTCTCACTTCATACTGGCGGCAGGTGTAGTTACCGAAGGAATAGCCCTGGCCGAAACTGGCGCAATCCAGATCACCCATGCTGCGTAGCTTGGGCGTTTGAGGTATCGCGCTCGTAGCGGTCCGCGTCGTCAGGGTCTGCAGCTCACGAAGATTGGGGAAGCGCGCGATGATGGTCGCGTTAGACTCGCCATTGGGCGCGCTGGAGGGACTGGTGACAGCGGTTGCCTCCATCGCGGACATCAAGGGTTGACGATTGGCTACGACGTTGAAGCGCAAAAGTTGGGCGCGGATTTCCGTCTGGCTTGCCTGGAAGGCCGTATTGCGGAACTGATTGCTGCTGGCCATGCGTTCATCGTTCGTGGCAAAGCGAACGGCCGTGATGCCGGCAGCGGTCAGTACTACCAGAAACACCAGCGCGACAATCAGGGTGGCGCCGGCCTGAGAGGCGAGCGGGGGGACTGCTTTCATCGTCAGGCCTCAGTAGTTGTTCTTGAACTGGATGGTGGTGGTGAACACTTGCCGCGCCCGCCCATCGTTGAATGAGAGCGGAGCCCCATCCAGCAGGTAGAAGTTTCGCTGCGGCGGTGCCGGATTCAGGACATCGACCGAGTTGGCTAGCAAGGCGATGCGAACGGCAATGACCTTGGTCCAGTTGGTTACGCGGTCCGAGGACACGAATTGATTGACGCTTTTGGAGTCCCCGGCGGTATCCACGCCGTACTGCACCTGCAGGGCATCGATGCCGTCGATGAGTCGTTGCTGCGAGGTGAGTACTGATGCAGTGGTCCGATTGAATGATTTGCAGGCGAGCGCTGGGAGAGGGTTGTTGGCGTCCGGCTCCAGTATGAAATAAGTATTAGTCACTAAGTTATTATCGGGAACGGTAGCGCCCGCACAGTCGCGCTTTACCCCGTCGATGATAGGGGGCTCGAACGTGAAACTGACAACATCTGAGTTGCTGCCGCTACCGTTTACAGCGCAGGGATTGTTACTGGAATCGCCGACGCCACAGCCCTCTTTCTCGATGGGCAGGGGGCGATCCAGCGGGGCACCTGGAGACAGGTAGCCGCCCAGCCTGGCGCTCTGGCTGATGAACTCCAGCCCGAAGCGTCCATTCTCCTGAAGCTTGGACATGGCGTCGTTGGTGGCGAACGTCTGTTTACTGGCGATGAATACCTGGATCACACCAAGTAGCAGGATCAACCCAAGGGTCAGGCCGATCATCAGTTCGACCAGGCTCAGGCCAGCCTGGCGCTTGGACAGGTGGTAGGGGTACTTGTGATTCATCGTTGCACCTGCACGCTTCCGGACAGGTTCTGTCCGTTGGAGTTCTTCTCTGCCTTGCTCTGCCAGTTCGCCGTGATCGTGAGCTGAGTGCCAGAGGCGACGACGGCCAGGGGAGGAGTGCCGCTCGCGGCTAGAGCCATGAAGTCCCGGCTGTTGTAGCGGCCTTCACGAGCGGTAGCGTCAGCCAAGTAGGTGTTGTTGCCGCTGTAGGGACACTGGGCTTCCCAGCGGTCGAACGCCGCCATCTGTGCAGCTGTGCAGTTGGTCGCGTTGACCTTGGCACCACTGATGGGGTTGTAATAGTCAGCGCAGCGCTGGGCCGGGAGGTTGCTGCAGTTGGGCGCGCTGGCGTAACTGGCCAGCGCGGCCTCTGGATTGGCACGAACGCGCTCCGCGAGTTCCTGTACTACCCAGGTCGCCTGGGTACGCTGGCTGCTATCACCGGAGCTTTGCAGTGCATTGAGCTGCAAGGCCGCGAAGCCGAGCAGTCCGACCGCGAAGATCACCAGGGCGATCAATACCTCGATCAGTGAAGCGCCCAGTTGCTGGCGGGTGAAATTAGCAATCTGCATCGCGATTGACCTTCTTGATGGAGGCTTTGCCCATGGCGTTCACGTACACGCAGCGTGCAGTGGCGTCGTCTGCCTTGAGTTTGCTGGAGGTGACCTTGAAGGCCTGGGCGCTGATGCCGGACAACAAGGTGCCGTCGCGGCGGAATGTCAGCCGGTTGGTGGCTTGCAGGTAGGGGGAGTTGATCTGGACGTCACTCGGTGACCCCTGGAAGTTACGGATCACGGCCGCGTCGCTGCAATCGTTGATGGCGGTGGTGCCGACACACCAGCCATTGGTCCACCCGTCTTCATTGTTAGCCGCTGGGAGGACGACCACATTGGCATTCAGTTTGGTGGCCTCCACACGAGCGAATACTAGTGCGTTCATCAGCTCGCTGGCCTGCCCCCCCACGCGCTGGCGGATGACGAAGCCCGCAAGGTTAGGGAGTGCGATAGCGGCCACTATCCCCAGGATGATGACGGTCACCATCAATTCAATCAAACTGAACCCGCGTGTACGTTCCATGAAAGCTCCTCTGCTCAGCCTGTAAGCTAGCGAGCCGGAGAGGCAACCTCAAACACCCGAGGATGGTCGGCATTGAGTTGGGCACGAGCGGTATTCCTGGCCGTTCATTCAGACTATTCTTCTGCTTCCTTGAGAAACGACCTGCCTTGACGATTGACAACGATTCGCCGGCTTGTGCCAGAAATCTTTGATTTCACGAGAAATGTGCCGTTGCTCACGAACGTATGTCCCTGAGCGTTGAAGTGGAGGGCATGGCCGCCTCCCATGCCTCGCCAGGTGAGCTCCAGTCCATCGGGCAATTCAAGAACCCTTATGAGGTTGTGCTCGCTGCGGAGCAATCGCTCGCCTTCCCAGTCTTCGAAAATGCTCAAGATGCCGCTCCAGTCTCTGGAGCAGCGATTGTCGTCGTCCAGCGGGCACAGCGTGGTCCGCGCGTTGTGTGCCAACGCCTGATGCCGAGCAAGTTGGATGGAGTGGGAGAGTTCGCTGCTGAAAGATGAAAGCTTGTGCTGATCATGCATGTGCGTGATGGCGGGTGTTCCCAGGCCTAGCAGTATTGCTAGGCAGGCCAGGCCTATCAGCAGTTCGAGCAGGGTCAGGCCCTGATGCTTGTGTACGTCCATGTGTTGTTCTCCATTTCCCTGGAGTTCTAAGAGGAGGTTGTGGTGTCTGTCCTGATTGTTGGTGGGGGGGCGATAGGGTTACTGACTGCCCTTGAGCTTGCTGAAACAGAGCATGTCGTGCTTTTGGAGCGCCAGCGCGCTGGTCGAGAGTCCTCGTGGGCGGGCGGTGGAATTGTATCGCCGCTCTATCCATGGCGTTACAGCGATGCCGTGACGGCCCTGGCTCATTGGTCGCAGGACTTTTACCCGCCCCTCGGTCAGGAGTTGCTGCAGAAAACCGGAACCGATCCCGAGGTTCACGTAACGGGTCTGTATTGGCTCGATCTGGACGATGAGGTGCAGGCTCTGGCGTGGGCCGCAGAGCGCAATCGCCCGGTTTCTCGCGTGGCGATCAGCTCGGTCAAGGTTGCTGTTCCTACATTGGCCGAGGGCTACTCCACCGCCATCCACATGGCCGACGTCGCCAACGTCCGCAACCCTCGCCTGACTCGCGCCCTACGCGAAGCCCTGCTTCAACTGCCTAACGTCACGCTTCGGGAAGATTGCGCCGTCGATGGCTTCATTCACGAGGAAGGGCAGGTCGTTGGTGTTCGCACGGCGCAGGGCGATATCCGTGCCGATCGCGTTGTACTCTGCGCGGGGGCCTGGAGCGGGGAGTTGCTGGCGACGCTGGGGCTCGACCTGCCGGTGGAGCCGGTGAAGGGGCAGATGATCCTGTTCAAGTGCGCAGAGGATTTCCTGCCGAGCATGGTGCTGGCCAAGGGGCGCTATGCGATTCCGCGACGTGATGGCCACATCCTGGTGGGCAGCACCCTGGAGCACGAGGGATTCGACAAGACGCCGACCGAGTCGGCGCTGGAGAGCCTGAGGGCATCGGCGATCGAGATGCTGCCAGCCCTGGCGGATGCCGAGGTGGTGGGGCATTGGGCGGGGCTACGTCCGGGCTCGCCGGATGGCATTCCCTTTATAGGGCCGGTCCCGGGGTTCGATGGGCTCTGGTTGAACTGCGGCCATTACCGCAACGGCCTGGTGTTGGCGCCTGCGTCCTGTCGGCTGCTGACCGACCTGATGCTCGGGCGTGAGCCTATCGTCGACCCGGCGCCCTACGCGCCATCGGCGCGCTTGAAGCCGCTGGCCTGATCGGCCTGGGGATCAGTCGATCCCCAGTTTCTTCAGGCGGTAGCGCATCGAGCGGAAGGTCAGGCCCAGGCGTTGGGCTGCGGCGGTGCGGTTCCAGCGGGTTTCCTCGAGCGCCTGCATGATCAGCTTGCGCTCCACCTCTTCCAGGTAGTCCTCGAGATTGTCGATCTGCGCGAGGTCGGCTTCGCCGTTTTCGGAAGCCGCCGGTGCATCCGTCAGGCGCAGGTCTTCAGGCTGGATCTGGTCGTTCTCACACAGCGTGTAGGCCCGTTCCAGCATGTTTTCCAGCTCGCGGACGTTGCCGGGGAAGCGGTAGCTCTTGAGCTTCTCCATCGCATCGCGGGTGATGCTGGCCGCGGCGCTGCTGTCCGCCGCCAGGCGCTTGAGCATGACGTCGGCCAGTTGCGGGATGTCCTCGCGGCGCTCGCGCAGCGGAGGGACGCTGAGTTCGATGACGTTCAGGCGGTAATAGAGGTCCTGGCGGAAGCGTCCTGCAGCCACTTCTGCGGCCAGGTCCTTGTGGGTGGCGCTGAGGATGCGCACGTCCACTACCACTTCCTGCTGTCCGCCGATGGTGCGGACGGCTTTTTCCTGGATGGCGCGCAGCAGTTTCACCTGCATGGGCAGGGGCAGGTCGGCCACTTCATCGAGGAACAGGGTGCCGCCGTGGGCGGCCTGGAACAGGCCGATCTTGTCTTCGATGGCGCCGGTGAAGCTGCCTTTCTTGTGGCCGAAGAACTCGCTTTCCATCAGCTCCGACGGGATGGCGCCGCAGTTGACCGGTACGAAGGGGTCTTCATGGCGCGGGCCCTGCTCGTGGATCATGCGGGCCACCAGCTCCTTGCCGCTGCCGGATTCGCCGCTGATGTACACGGGGGCCTGGCTGCGGGCGAGCTTCTGGATCTGGTTACGCAGAGACTTCATCGGCGGGGAGTCGCCGAGCAGGCGGTTGTCCATCGGCGTGTCGCCGTTGCTGCTGGTGCGCAGGCGCAAGGCCGCAGCCACCAGCTCGCGAAGCCGGCCGAGGTCCACCGGTTTGGTGAGGAAGTCGAAGGCGCCGGCTTTCAGGGCGTTGACGGCCGTGTCCAGGCTGCCGTAGGCGGTAATCATGGCAACGGGCACTTGAGGGTGGCGTTGCTGGATGTGCTGAACGAGGTCGAGGCCGGTGCCGTCGGGCAGGCGCATGTCGGTGAGGCACAGGTCGAAGGGTTCGGCGGCCAGGAGCTCGCGGGCCTCTTTCACGTTGCGGGCGCTGCGGGTATCCAGCTTCATCCGGCCGAGGGTGATCTCCAGCAGTTCGCGGATATCGGGCTCGTCATCGACGATGAGTGCTTTCTGTCTGGTCATGGTCAGCTCAATTTGCGCGGGTGGGCAAAGGTTATGCGAAAGCAGCTGCCTCCGGTTTCGCGGGGCCTGTAGTCGAGACGGGCCTGGTTGCTCTCGCACAGCTCCCGTGAGATGTACAGGCCAAGCCCGGTGCCCTTGTTTTCGGTGGTGTAGAAGGGCTCGAAGATGTGCTGCACCTGCTCGGCGGGTACGCCGGCGCCGTCATCCATCACTTCCAGAACGGGCAGGTCGCTTTCCGGGTCGCGGAACAGCTTCAGCCAGACCTGTCCTACCTTGTTCTTCTGTGAACTGTAGCGCAGGCCGTTCTGTACCAGGTTGGTCAGTACCTGGGTGAGCTGGTGCGGGTCCATGCGGGTCTGGATGGTGCCGCTGTTGGTCTCGATGTGCAGCGTCTGGCCCGGGCCGGATGCGTTGCGGAATTCGCTGGCGAAGCGGTGCAGCCAGTACTTCAGGTCGAGCAATTGCGGCTCCGCCTGGCGGCGGCGGGAGAGCTGCAGGACGTTCTCGATCACCAGGTTCATACGCCGCGACTGGTCCTGGATGATCTGCGCCAGGCGCTGGTCCGGGCCGGTCAGCTCATCGGATTCCTGCAGCAACTGCGCCGCGTGGCTGATGGCACCCAGTGGGTTGCGTATCTCGTGGGCGATGCCGGCGGTCAGGCGACCCAGGGAGGCGAGCTTGAGTTGCTGGGCCTGTTGGGCGATCTGCGAGATGTCGTCGAGGAAGATCAGGGTGTCCCGCTGCTCGCCCCGCTGCAGGGAGACGAAGCTCGGTTGCAGCACCGGGCCTTCGGCCACCGCCTGCAGGCTCTGGGGACGCAGCGTGGGGTTGTCCAGCCACTGCTGAAGGCGTTTCACCAGCTCCGGGCTTTGCGGGTCGAGGACCTTGCCGGCCAGGTCCTCGCGGCCCAGCAGCGTCAGCGCACCCTGGTTGGCCAGGATTACGCGGTGCTGGGGGTCGAGCACCAGGATGCCGGTGCGCATGCGCTGCAGGATCAGGGCGTTGAGCGCTTCCAGGTTGGCGACGTCGGCGGCACGTTTTTCGGCCAGGGTCTCGCTCAGTTGCAGGCGCTTGCTGATGCCCTGGACGAAGAGGGCGGCGGCGAAGCACAAGGCACCCAGGGCGCCGGCCTGCACGTACTGGCTGGCGGCTTCCGGGCGGCTGAGGCTGAGGTAGAAGGTCAGGTAGATCATGCCGATGGCGGCGACGGCAGCGATCAGCAAGCCGACCCGGCCGCGCAGCAGGATGTTGGCGATCGCCACCGCAACTATCACCAGGTTGCCGATACCGCTCGGCGTGCCGCCCGCCGCATAGAACAGGCAGGACAGCAGGATCACGTCCACCAGCGCCAGGCTGAAGACCTGCAGCATGTGTTTCGGATGGCGGACCATCAGCGCGATGAGGATGTTCAGCAGCAGGTAGAACCAGCACGCATTGCGGAACAGCTGGGCGCGGGCCAGGTCGAGCAGTTCGCTGTCCAGCTCGCTGGAGATCAGTCCCACCAGTGCCAGGCCGATGAGCAGGCGGTAGATGTTGTAGAGGCGGAAGATGCGGCGTGCCGGCTGGCTGCCCAGCGCGGGGGCTTCAGCGCTCACCGCTGGAGGTGTCCTGTTCCAGGTGCGCGCGGCTGCAGTACCAGCGCTCGCCGTTGGCCAGCGCGTTGGCCTGGGGCACGTGCACGCCGCACTGGGTGCAGCGCACCATCGGGCTGGCGGTTTCGTCCACGGGCTTCTGCGGGCGCGGCGCCGGTGGCGTCTTCATGCGGCGCCAGACCCAGACGGCGGCGAAGATCACAACAATCCAGAACAGCAGGCGGACCATCCCAGTCGAGCTCACTTGTCGTTGAAAGGAGCGCAGTTTAGCCAAGCCGATGGTCGGCGCCCAGCGGGGAGGGCGCGAGCTGTGCATCAGGTCCCCTGGCCAGGCGCAAAAACAGGGAAGAGCACGTTTCGTGCGGATAAAAAAAGAGGCCCGCAGGCCTCTTCTTTACATCGCGGTCGTTCTCAGTCGAAAACGCCAAAGGTCATGTAGCTGAACCAGGAGCGGTCGCCGCTGCTGTTGGCTTCGGCTTCGTGCTGTTCTTCCTGCACTTCCTGCTGGTTCTCGGGCTTGAGCTCGTCCGGGATTTCTTCCTGGGCGTCTTCGTACTGCTTGATCACGTCCTGGTTGGCGCGGGTTTCGCCCGGCGGCAGCGGCGGCTCGCTCTCGATCAGGCCGAGGGTGGCCTTGGCCAGCCAGGAGCGGTTGTCTGCTTCTTCTTCGCGGGGTACGAACTGGCCGTCGACCAGGTTCGGGTGGTCCGGGTAGTTGAGCTTCAGGGTTTCCAGGCTGGTGGCTGCCAGGTCGTTCAGACTCAGGCGCTGGTAAGCCTCGACCATCACGGCCAGGCCATCGCCGACGGCAGGGGTTTCCTGGAAGTTTTCCACCACGTAGCGGCCACGGTTGGCGGCGGCGACATAGGCCTGACGGGTCAGGTAGTAGTGGGCGACGTGAATCTCGTAAGCAGCCAGCAGATTGCGCAGGTAGATCATGCGCTGCTTGGCGTCCGGTGCGTAGCGGCTGTGCGGGTAGCGGGTGGTCAGCTGGGCGAACTCGTTATAGGAGTCGCGGGCAGCGCCCGGGTCGCGCTTGGTCATGTCCAGCGGCAGGAAGCGGGCGAGCAGGCCACGGTCCTGATCGAAGGAGGCCAGGCCCTTCAGGTAATAGGCGTAGTCGACGTTGGCGTGCTGTGGGTGCAGGCGGATGAAGCGCTCGGCGGCGGACTTGGAGGCTTCGGGCTCGACGTTCTTGTAGTAGGCGTAGATCAGTTCCAGCTGGGCTTGCTCGGCATAACGACCGAACGGATAGCGGGACTCGAGGGCCTTGAGCTTGGATACGGCGCTGGTATAGCTCTTGTTGTCCAGATCGGCCTGAGCCTGCTGGTACAGCTCGGACTCGCTCAGGTTCTCGTCTACCACCTCTTTGGAGGAGCAGGCGGCGGTTAGGGCGAGAATAGCGATCAGCAGCAGGTGTTTCACTTGCATAGCGGCTTGCGTCCCTGTGACGGCTGGCTGTCTTGGGCGGAGCCGTCCTGTTATGATGGGCGCCCTGGGCTCCCCCAGGACAAAGACGCCGTATTTAACCACAAGCGCGTGGCCGAAACCAAAGGCTGCGCCCCCGCCGTTTCCGAGCATGTCCCCAATTATCAAGCAGGTCATCCAACTCAGCGCCGAGGTGCCGTCCGAACTGGGCGGGCAACGCCTCGATCAGGTCGCTGCACAGCTCTTCGACGAGCATTCGCGTTCGCGCCTGGCCGCCTGGATCAAGGACGGCCTGCTCACGGTCGACGGCCAGGTGCTGCGCCCGCGTGACACTGTTTACAGCGGTGCCGTGCTGGAGCTCAACGCCGAGCAGGAATCCCAGGGTGAGTGGGTCGCCCAGGACATCGCGCTGAACATCGTCTACGAGGACGACCAGTTGCTGGTGCTGGACAAGCCCGCCGGGCTGGTGGTCCACCCCGCTGCCGGGCATGCCGATGGCACCCTGCTCAATGCCCTGCTGCACCATGTGCCGGACCTGGCCAACGTGCCCCGTGCCGGCATCGTGCATCGCCTGGACAAGGACACCACCGGCCTGATGGTGGTAGCCAAGACCCTGGAAGCCCACACCAAGCTGGTGGCGCAGCTCCAGGCCCGCACCGTCAGTCGCATCTACGAGGCCGTGGTGGTCGGCGTGATCACCGCCGGCGGCAAGGTCGATGCCCCCATCGGTCGTAGCTCCCAGCAGCGCCAGCGCATGGGCGTGGTGGCTGGCGGCAAACCGGCGGTCAGTCATTACCGTGTGCTGGAGCGCTTCCGCTCGCACACCCATGCCCGGGTCAAGCTGGAAACCGGGCGCACGCACCAGATCCGCGTGCACATGTCCTATGTGAATTTCCCGCTGGTGGGTGACCCCGTCTACGGCGGCCGCTTCCGTATTCCTCCGGCAGCCAGCCAGACGCTGGTCCAGACCCTCAAGGACTTCCCCCGCCAGGCCCTGCATGCCCGCTTCCTCGAGCTGGACCACCCGGTGACCGGCGCGCGCATGAAGTGGGAGTCGCCGCTGCCCGACGATATGGTCTGGCTGCTCACCCTGCTGCGCCAGGACCACGAGTCCTTCAACTGATGAATGACTGGCTGACGCCCGACTGGCCTGCACCCGAGCGGGTTCGTGCCTGCGTCACCACCCGTGCCGGGGGCTTCAGCGAGGCCCCCTTCGACAGCTTCAATCTGGGCGATCACGTCGATGACGTTCCCGCTGCCGTTGCCCGCAATCGCCAGCGCCTGGTCGAGACGCTCGGCTGCCAGCCCGCCTGGCTCAGCCAGGTGCACGGCGTGCGCGTGGTCGAGGCCGATCCGACCTGTGTCGAGACGGCCGATGCCAGCTGGAGCTCGACGCCCGGAATCGCCAGCCTGGTGATGACCGCCGATTGCCTGCCTGCCCTGTTCTGCGATCGCGCCGGCACCCGTGTCGCGGCGGCCCACGCCGGTTGGCGCGGGCTTGCCAATGGCGTGCTCGAAGCGACCCTGAATGCCCTAGACCGCCCGGCGGACCAGGTGCTGGTCTGGCTCGGCCCGGCCATTGGCGTCGATGCCTTCGAGGTCGGGCCGGAAGTGCGCGACGTCTTCGTCGCCCAGCACCCGCAAGCCGAGTCGGCCTTCCGCCCGAGCCACAACGAAGGCCGGTTGATCGCCGATATCTACGCCCTGGCGCGCATCCGTCTCGCTGCACGGGGCGTCACCGCTGTCTTTGGCGGCGGCTTCTGTACCGTCACCGATCCGCGTTTCTTCTCCTACCGTCGCGCCTCGCGCACCGGGCGATTCGCCAGCCTCGTCTGGCTCGTCGACTGACTTTTCCTCCTGCGGATCGCCGCGCCGACCGTCGTCGACTGACCTCCGTCAAGTCGCGATGGCTTGAATCGCCCAGAATCGTCCTTATCTAGACTTCATCTCGGCGGGCTTCTCGTCTCCGGAGCCTTCATCGCTCCAGCCCGCTCTTTAAAGGAAGGACTGCCCTATGCGAATCGACCGTTTGACCAGCAAGCTGCAACTGGCGCTCTCCGATGCCCAGTCCCAGGCCGTGGGCCACGATCACCCGGCCATCGAACCCTTTCACCTGATCCTCGCCCTGCTCGACCAGCAGGGCGGCTCCATCAAGCCCCTGCTCATGCAGGTGGGCTTCGACATCGCCGCCCTGCGCAGCGCCCTGACCAAGGAGCTGGACGGGCTGCCGAAGATCCAGAACCCCACCGGCGACGTGAACCTGTCCCAGGACCTGGCGCGCCTGCTCAACCAGGCCGACCGCCTGTCCCAGCAGAAGGGTGACCAGTTCATCTCCAGCGAGCTGGTGCTGCTCGCCGCCATGGACGAGAACACCAAGCTCGGCAAATTGCTGCTCGGCCAGGGCGTCACCCGCAAGGCGCTGGAGAACGCCATCGCCAACCTGCGTGGCGGCCAGGCGGTCAACGACCCCAACGTCGAGGAATCCCGCCAGGCGCTGGACAAGTACACCGTCGACCTGACCAAGCGCGCCGAAGACGGCAAGCTCGACCCGGTGATCGGCCGTGACGACGAAATCCGTCGCACCATCCAGGTCCTGCAGCGCCGCACCAAGAACAACCCGGTGCTGATCGGCGAGCCCGGCGTCGGCAAGACCGCCATCGCCGAAGGCCTGGCCCAGCGCATCGTCAACGGCGAAGTACCGGATGGCCTCAAGGACAAACGCCTGCTGTCCCTGGACATGGGCGCACTGATTGCTGGCGCCAAGTTCCGCGGCGAGTTCGAGGAGCGCCTCAAGGCGGTGCTCAACGAGCTGTCCAAGCAGGAAGGCCGGATCATCCTGTTCATCGACGAGCTGCACACCATGGTCGGCGCCGGCAAGGCCGAAGGCGCGATGGATGCCGGCAACATGCTCAAGCCCGCGCTGTCACGCGGCGAGCTGCATTGCGTCGGCGCCACCACCCTGGACGAATACCGCCAGTACATCGAGAAGGACGCCGCCCTCGAGCGCCGCTTCCAGAAGGTGCTGGTGGACGAGCCCAGCGAGGAAGACACCATCGCCATCCTCCGTGGCCTCAAGGAGCGCTACGAGGTGCACCACGGTGTGACCATCACCGACGGCGCCATCGTCGCCGCCGCCAAGCTGTCGCACCGCTACATCACCGACCGCCAGCTGCCGGACAAGGCCATCGACCTGATCGACGAAGCCGCCAGCCGCATCCGCATGGAGATCGACTCCAAGCCGGAAGCGCTGGACCGTCTCGAACGCCGCCTGATCCAGCTGAAGATCGAGCAGGAGGCCCTGAAGAAAGAGGACGACGACGCCGCCCTCAAGCGCCTCGAAAAGCTCAAGGACGACATCGCCCGCCTGGAGCGCGAATACGCCGACCTGGAAGAGATCTGGAAGTCCGAGAAAGCCGAAGTGCAGGGCTCGGCGCAGATCCAGCAGCGCATCGAGCAGGCCCGCCTGGACATGGAGGCCGCCCGTCGCAAGGGCGACCTGCAGCGCATGGCCGAACTGCAGTACGGCATCATCCCCGACCTCGAGCGCAGCCTGCAGATGGTCGACCAGCACGGCAAGACCGAGAACCAGCTGCTGCGCAACAAGGTCACCGACGAGGAGATCGCCGAGGTCGTCTCCAAGTGGACCGGCATCCCCGTCTCGAAGATGCTCGAAGGCGAGCGCGAGAAGCTGCTGAACATGGAGGCCATGCTGCACAAGCGCCTGATCGGCCAGGACGAAGCCGTGGTCGCCGTGGCCAACGCCGTGCGCCGCTCCCGTGCGGGCTTGTCCGACCCGAACCGGCCCAGCGGCTCGTTCCTGTTCCTCGGCCCGACCGGTGTCGGCAAGACCGAGTTGTGCAAATCCCTGGCCGAGTTCCTCTTCGACACCGAAGAGGCGCTGGTACGCATCGACATGTCCGAGTTCATGGAGAAGCACTCCGTGGCACGGCTGATCGGCGCGCCTCCGGGCTATGTCGGCTATGAAGAGGGCGGCTACCTGACCGAGGCCGTGCGTCGCAAGCCGTACTCGGTGGTGTTGCTGGACGAAGTCGAGAAGGCCCACCCGGACGTCTTCAACGTCCTCCTGCAGGTGCTGGAGGACGGTCGCCTCACCGACAGCCACGGCCGTACCGTGGACTTCCGCAACACGGTGGTGGTGATGACCTCCAACCTCGGTTCCGCGCAGATCCAGGAACTGGTAGGGGATCGCGAAGCCCAGCGCGCGGCGGTGATGGATGCGGTGAGCAACCACTTCCGCCCCGAGTTCATCAACCGTATCGACGAGGTGGTGGTGTTCGAACCGCTGGCTCGCGAGCAGATCGCCGGCATCGCCGAGATCCAGCTGCAGCGCCTGCGCAAGCGCCTGGCCGAGCGGGAGCTGAACCTGGAGCTGTCCAGCGAGGCGATGGACAAGCTGATCGCCGTCGGCTACGACCCGGTCTATGGTGCGCGCCCGCTGAAGCGCGCCATCCAGCGCTGGATCGAGAACCCCCTGGCGCAACTGATCCTGGCTGGCAAGTTCGCCCCGGGCATCGCCATCAGCGGCAAGGTGGAAGGCGAGGACATCGTCTTCGTCTGATACCGTCCAGCCGGAAAGAAAAAGCCCCGCATTGCGGGGCTTTTTAGTGTGCGCGGCCTCAGATGTGCCGGAGCAGCACGTCCAGGGACGCGGCCTGGTCTTCGGCCAGGTCGATGATGTGGAAGCCGGCCCAGCTGTGCTGGCCGTCCGCACCCGGGCGGCTCCACAGGCAATCGGCGCCCAGGCGCACTTCGCTGACGCCCTCCACCGGCGTGGCCGAGACGATGCGGCATTCCCACACCGAATCGGTGGCCAGCGGCGACTCGCTGAACAGCATGAAGCCATCGGCGGAGAGGTCCACCACCCGGCCCAGGCGCTGGGCGGAGTGCAGGTCGTAAACCTCCAACTGGAGTTCCGTGGCGTGGCGGCTGCTATGTCGACGGTCTTCCATGGGGGCTCCTTAGCTCGGCTCGGCATTGCGGCCAGTGAAACGTTGCAGGACGCGGTAGATGGCGCCCAAGGCGCGGTCCACCAGCGGTGCGTTGTGTTCCGGGGCGATGATGCGTGCCAGCCCCTGTTCCATCTCGCTGGCCAGCAGCGTGATGGGCTTGATGGCGACGCGCTGGCCGCTGTGGTCGACGAACATGTAGTTGCGCGTGGTCGGGCTGTACCAGGACAGCTTGAGCTTGCGCCCCTGGCCCTCCTCGACGAACTCGAACCAGGTGTTGAACTCCAGGCTCTCCAGCTCCTTGACCAGCAACTGGGCGCGCGGCGACAGGCCCGACGGGCGTGCCGGCGCCAGCAGCCCGGCGTCTTCGCCGAGCATTTCGCTGAGCGGGCTCTTGGGCAGGTCGGGGTTGATCTGCGCTGCCAGCTGCGGCTGCTTGCCCTGCACGGCGTGCTGGCACGCCACCAGGTCCTGCAGCAGGCGGCGGATACCGTCCTCGTGGTAGCCACCGAGCAGTTCCAGGCCCTTGCGCAGGTCTTCCAGCAGGGCCACGCGCAGGCCTTGCAGGCGCTCGCGGCCGTTGGCATCCAGCGGTGTGCCACTCCAGGCCAGCTGCTCGGCCACTTCCCGCGAGCGTCGCCATTCCTCGCCACGGTCGCCGTGGCGCAGCAGTACGAAGACCAGCACGTCGCTCCAGGTCTGTTCGAGGAAGTTGCGGATGATGCTCGGCGGTTCGCGCCCGGCCAGCACCTTGGCGATGGCGTCCACCGCCTGCTGGCGTGCGCTGAGCAGTTTGTCGCGGCCCTTGGCCGCCTCGACCGCGCGGCGTTCGCGCAGCTCGACCTTGTGGCGCAGGGTGGCGACGTATTCGTTGAACTCGTCCAGCAGGCTGTCGAACAGCTGCAGGTCGCCGATGAAGCCGTGGATGATCCGCTCCACTACCCATTGCATCTTCGACAGCAGCCCGCGCTCCTCGCCTTCGCCGCCATAGAGCACGCCGGCCTGGGCCATGGTGTTGAGCAGGCGCCGGGCGGGGTGGTGATGCTGGGTGAACAGCGCCTTGTCCTGCAGCGCCACCTTCAGATAAGGCGTGTGCAGGTGGGAAAGGGCGGTCTTGCAGCTGTCCGGCAGGTTGTCGTCGTCGAGGATGAAGTCGAAGAGCATGCCCACCAGGTCGATGACGTCGGCTTCCTGGTCGGAAAGCTTCTGCTGCCCCGGCAGGCTGCTGTGGGTTTCCAGTTGCTGTTGCAGGTCGGCCTTGAGCCCGTCCACCCGCTGCGGCTGTTGCAGGCGCGCGGCGAGTTCATGGGCCGACTGCTGCTGCAGGCGGTTGAGCGCTTCCAGCAGTTCCGCTGCGCTGTAGGTGCGCGTGGCACCTCGCGGGGCGTAGCTGGCGATGCTCGGGGTACCGCCGAGCAGCGGTGTGTCGAGGTTACGCTGGCGGTGTTCCTCCAGCAGTGCGGCCAGGCCGCTGAACAGGGCGCCCGGGTCCAGGGGCGGCGGCGCTCCGAGGTCGGCGGGCGGCGGTGGCAGGGGTGCGGCTGGCGCGTGCTGCTCGCTGCGGGCGGCCGGTGCGGGCTGGCCATTCACCGTTGCGCTGCGCGCCGGGCTGGGGGCCCGTTGCGCGGTGTATTTGAGGTTGGGCAGCACGCCGGCTTCTATAAGGCGTTTGTTGAGTGCGTCGTAGAGCGTCTCCAGGCCCTGCATCACATGCTGGTCGAAGAGCATGTAAAGGATGGTCTTGATGCGCAGCGGGAAGGGCGTCGGCTCCAGGGCTTCGCGGAAGGCCTGGGCGATGGCCTGGGGACCGAAGGGGTTGCTGTCCTCGCCTATCTTCTTGCCGTTGTTGAGCAGCGCCAGGCGCTGGTCGAGGGCGAATAGCGACTGCGCGCAGCGTGCCTTGACCCGGCTGACCATATTGGTGACCAGCAAGCTCTCTTCATAGGCCTCGTTCTGCACCAGCTCCAGGCGGTCGGCATCCATCTCGGCCGCCGTCTGTTCCGGTTTGAGGGTGCCATCGAGGAAATCGGCGAACTGCTGGGCGATGCGCTGGTGATAGGCGCGTTCGATCTGCGGCCGCTGCTTGCGCACGTCGCGCATGCTGTCGAAGAACAGCGTCTGCACCTGGTTGTTCTCGGCCTTTTCGGCGCATTCGAACAAGGTGTCGTCGACCTGGGCGAAAACGCCGGTCAGGTGTTCCGCCAGCCGGTTCATCACCAGCTTGCGGCAGCTCTGCACCAACTCGCCGAAGCGTGGCTGGATACCACGGCTGGCAAGGATGGTTTGCGGGCGGGAGGAAGGGGGAGGGGTGTCCTGGGTGCTCATGGACTGTCCTGCCGGGGCCGTTTGGCCGGCGCGTCCTGTAGGTGATCTTGAATAGGCACAGATATAGCAGTCGGCCAGACAACTGCAAAGCATTGTATAAATTCGCTTTTCAGGGGTTGACAGCTCGTTCTGGAAACGTAAAATGGCGCGCCTCAGATGCAGCGAACCACGGTTCAAAGCGGATGAGATTGGAAAGTTAGAAGTTCCGCGATAGCTCAGTCGGTAGAGCAAATGACTGTTAATCATTGGGTCCCTGGTTCGAGTCCAGGTCGCGGAGCCAACTTCCAAACGGGGTATAGCGCAGTCCGGTAGCGCGCCTGCTTTGGGAGCAGGATGTCGGGAGTTCGAATCTCTCTACCCCGACCACTCCTTTTTATGGGTCGTTAGCTCAGTCGGTAGAGCAGTTGGCTTTTAACCAATTGGTCGTAGGTTCGAATCCTACACGACCCACCATATTCAGGAATGCCCGGTAGCCATCAGGTTGCCAGGCTTCCTCAAGAAGCCCACCTCTCGAGGTGGGCTTTTTCGTTTCCGGCCTTTCATTCCTGCACCTGCGCACTGGCGCCAGACCTCCAGAGTCCCGTGTTCGGGCGGTCGATCGGTTGCTGCGGCGAGTTGCCGCAGGTCCGTACATTCTTTTTGGGTCTGACACCCGACCTCACGGGACTGGTTTTCTCCCGCCTGCCCGTGCCGCTTCGTTGTTTTTCGCCTGCCTGCGGCCGGTCTGCCTGCGGACCTGTCGCGTCTGCCTGCGCCCCATCCCCCTCAGTGAATACCCCATCGCTCACATGGTCTTTCCTCGTACCTGCCCCTGGGAAAGACTCCGCTCCACGCAAAAGCAGGCGGAGACGAACCGTTCGTCCCCTTCGGCTCTTTGCACGCTTGCCCAGACGCACTACCGCGCCGGGTGCACGAGAACGGTTCCAGCGGGAGAGGAACTCCCGATTGTGGTTGCGCGATGCAGATGCTGTACGCAGCTGATTCTGGATGCCTCTACATGACCAAGTTGAATGGAATGGCTCGCAGCCTGGAGGGAACATGAGCAACGCAAGCGCAGGGGTGAAAGGCAAGGAGGTCCCGGTGATCCGTGAAGACGCCGCCGACCAGGCCTTCGAGACCCCCGAAACGGTATCCAAGCGAACGTCGGTGCGGCTCACCAACATCCGCAGCAACGGCGAAAGCAAACGCACCGCCAATGACAGCCAGCTGGTCTGGTTCGACAGCGCCCAGCTGGCGACCCGCCGCCCCGACGATGGCATCTTCGTCCGCGTCATCAACTCGCTCTACACCGGCATCGTCCTTTATATGGACAACCTCGCCGAACTGCTCCCCGCCGTCCCCTCGCGGATGCACGTGGTGCTGCGCCTGCGCAACGCGGCCGAGCTCAAGGCCTTCCGCGAAGGCCCGCAGTTCGAGGACTTCAAGAAGGGCGTCGTCGCCCGCAACCGCTCCGTCGCCTACAACGACGCCGACGTCCTGGCCGATCTGGCTCGCGACGGCCTGCTCACCTGCTACACCAGCTACGTCGATGATCGCGAAAGCCTGCTGGCCGCCATCGACCTGGGGCTGCGCAGCAACTACCTGTGGATCCTCTTCCGCGACCCCACCAACATCCCGCTGGAGCTGGTGATCGCCTCGCTGCAATCCACCTCCACCGTGCTGATGAAGGAGATCAAGGCGCCCACAGACGTGGATGACGCCATCGTCTCCTACGGGGTGATGGAATACGGCGCCGAAGGGGTGATCTTCTCGCCCCGCGACCACGGCGTGATGAGCGAATTCCTCGCCCGCATGTCCCAGGCGCAGAGCGCCGCCAACCTCAATATCCAGGTCGGCACCGTGATCGAAAGCCGCCCCGTGGGCATGGGCTACCGCGCCTGCATCGACGCTTCCACCCTGTTCGAACCCGACGAGGGCATGCTGGTCGGCAGCACCTCCCAGGGCGGGCTGCTGTGCTGCCCCGAAGTCTACTTCCTGCCCTACATGGAGCTGCGGCCGTTCCGCGTCAACGCCGGCGCCGTGCACTGCTACGTGTTCAACACCGAAAACCGCACCGACTACATGAGTGAGCTGAAGGCCGGCTCGCCGATCATGATCGTCAACTCCAAGGGCCGCGTGCGCCGCGCCGCCGTGGGCCGCATGAAGATCGAGCAGCGCCCGCTGCGCCTGATCGAGGTCGAGTTCCCCGGCAAGGAGCGGGTCAACATCCTCATGCAGGACGACTGGCACGTACGCATCTTCTCCGACGTCGCCAAGCCGCTGAACATCTCCGAGCTCAAGCCCGGCGACAAGGT
Organism: Pseudomonas solani; assembly: GCF_026072635.1. Classification (NCBI taxonomy): domain Bacteria; kingdom Pseudomonadati; phylum Pseudomonadota; class Gammaproteobacteria; order Pseudomonadales; family Pseudomonadaceae; genus Pseudomonas; species Pseudomonas solani. The sequence continues at coordinate 3,433,716 of NZ_AP023081.1, forward strand.
CCTCGGCTACGTCACCGAGCCCGGCCGCCACGTGGGCATCAAGATCAACGAATCGATCATCGAGAAATAGGGGCGCGCCATGAGCTACGTCAGCAGAGTACTGAGGGAGCGGCGCTTGCTGTTCCCGGCCTCGCGGCGCGGATTGATCGTGCCCATCGACCACGGCCTGACCCTCGGGCCCATTGCCGGCATGACCCACACCGCCGACTTCGAGAAATGGATCGCCAGCGACCACATCAGCGCGGTCATTGGCCACAAGGGCCTGATCGAGCGGCTGATCCTGCGGGACATGCTGCACCCCTCCACCGGGGTCATCCTCCACCTCAACGGCATGGCCAGCATCGCCCCCGAGCCCGACACCAAGATCATGGTGTCGAGCATCGATACGGCGCTGGAGCTGGGCGCCGACGCGGTGTCGATCCAGATCAACTTCACCGAGGACAACTTCCAGCACAACGTCGCCCTGCTCGGCGCCATGACCGACGCCGCCCACAGTGCCGGCTTCCCCATCCTCACCATGCTCTACGACAAGGTCCGTGGGCTCTCCGCCAGTGATCGGCAGAAGCGCCTCAGCCACCTGGTACGGGTGGTGGCCGAACTCGGCTCCGACGCGGTGAAGCTGGCCATGCCCGAGTCCGCCAGTGATTGCACCGAACTGGTGGAAACCCACTGCCGCGACATCCGCATCTTCTTCGCCGGCGGCGAACGCACGGAAGACGAACGCCTGCTCGGCCTCACCCGCTCCATCCTCGCCAGTGGCGCGGCGGGGCTCTGCGTCGGGCGCAACGTCTTCCAGCACCCACGCCCCCTCGAACTGCTGCGGCGCCTCGCCGACTGCATCAAGGGCGAGACGGAATACCTCAGCCGCGCCGTTTGAACGGAACTCAACCCCCACGCGATCGCCACAAGCGATCAACCCCGGGAGACAGGTCAATGGAATACCTCGACGACAACGCGGCGCCCATCGGTGCCCGCAACGAATACGTGCTCTCGCCGCTCTGGAAGGACCTCTTCCCCGAGGGGCTGCTGGGCCGGCTCAACGCCAACCCCTTCCTCGTGGCCTGCCGCAACGGCGCGGTCAGCCTCGACCAGGTGCGCCATTTCCTCATCCAGCACCACTACTACTCGCAGTACTTCACCCGCTACCTCTGCGCGCTGATGGGCGGCATCGCCGACCAGGGCGAGTTCAAGTCGCTGTCCTGCAACCTCACCGAGGAACTCTCCGGTGGCGACAGCGTGGACATCTCCCACGCCGAGCTGTACCGCCGCTCCATGGACCTGATGTCGGCACCGCCGCGCAGCCGCCCGCTGCTGCCCGGCACCCGCCAGCTCATCGACGGCATGTTCCGCCACTGCCGCAGCAGCGACCCCATAGACGGTCTGGCCGCCCTGTGCCTCGGCGCCGAGGCCATAGTCCCGCTGATCTACGGCCCGGTGCTCGATGCCCTGCGCAGCCACAACGCGCCCCGCGAGGCCGAGCACTTCTTCGTGCTGCACATCGAGGAGGACGAGGACCACGCCATCGTCATGCGCGAGATCATCGACCGCATGCTCGTCGAGCGGCCCTACCTGCGTGCCCGTGTCATCGCCATCGGCGAGGAGATGGTGCACCTGCGCATGGCCATGCTCACCGAACTGGCCCAGGGCCCCAGCAGCCAGCCCCTTGGTGCCGCCAGCACCCTGATGGGCGCCGACGCATTGCAAACGCTGCGCGCCGACGCCTCCCTCGGCAGCGGCAACTTCCTCGACCGTTGCCTGGCATTGAGCACCACCCCCGACGAGCCGTTCCTGTTCCTCGACAAGCCCCTGACCCTGCTGCGCGGCACGCCGGTCGGCGCCCTGTCGCTCAATGACCTGCAGCACCACCGCATGGCCCTGGCCGCCTGGTACCTGGAGCAGGGCGTGAAGCCCGGCGACGTGGTTGCCGTCACCGTCGAAGACGGCCTCGCGCCGCTGCTGCACTACCTGGCGCTGACCAGCCTGGGTGCGGCCATCTCGCTGATGAACCCAGCCATGCCGGCCGAGTTCGGCATTGCCTACATGGACGAGAACGGCTTCGAGCGCCTGGTGACCGACGCCGTCACCCTGATCACCAGCGACTTCGCCCGGCAGTGGCGCGATGCCGGCCGCCCGGTACTCGATGTCACCCGCGCCGCCCTCGACCCGGCGCCGCGCATGCCCGCCTGGTGGCCGCTGGAGCCGCAGGACTCCACCCTGGTGATGCTCAGCCACACCTCCGGTACCACCGGCCTGCCCAAGGCGGTGCGCTTCGAGCACCGGCAGTTCTTCATGGGCAAGCGGGCCCGCATCGGGCGCTTCGCCGAAGGTCCGGACGAGCGCTTCCTCAGCGCCCTGCCGCAGTCCCACTCGGCGGCCATCAGCCACCTGGAAACCGCCATCCTCCACGGCATTCCCACCTTCGTCCTCGGTACCCAGCAGGGCGAGGCGCTGCGCGAAGCCATCCAGCGCTTTGCGCCGACCACGGTGGCGGCCTTCCCGCGCAGCTACGTGCTGCTGGTCGAAGGCGGCATCGGCCATGACGAGTTCCCCACCGTGCGCCGCTGGTTCGCCATGGGCGATGCCTCGCACCAGAGCCATATCCGCCAGGTACTCGAAGGCGCGCCGCAATCGCGCTTCATCGACGCCTTCGGCAGCTCCGAACTGGGCATGGCGCTGTTCCGCAGCGAATCGACCCTCGATGCCGTCGCCGCCCAGCGCTGCATCGGCCGCCCGGTGGACATCGCCGTGGCCAAGGTGCTCGACCCGCACAGCGGCGACGAAGTGAAGCCCGGCGAAGTCGGCCTGCTCGCCGTGCGCTCGCCCACCGTCACCTCCGGCTACTGGAAGCAGCCGCAGAAGACCGTCGACGCCTGGCGCGGCGGCTACTTCCTCACCGGTGACATCGCCTTCTGCAAGGACGGCGAGTTCTTCCAGATCGACCGCGCGGTGGACGTCATCGAGTCGCCCGCCGGCGCCCTGCACACCCTCCAGCTGGAGGAAGCGGCGCAGCAGGTGGAAAGCGTCTGCGACGTCACCGTGGTCGGCGTCGACCCGGCCCGCAGCGGCGGTGTCGGCCTGGTCGCCCTGGTGCTGCCCGACCGCTATGCGGGCGACCCGGCCACCATCGCCTCCCGTGTGCTGCGCACCCTGCACGAGGCCTGCGCCCAGCGCGGCGTGATCGTCGCCGAGGGCTTCATCGCCGTCGCCGTGGTCAGTGACCTGGCGTTCCTGCCGGTCGGCGCCACCGGCAAGGTGCTCAAGCGTCACCTGCGTGGCGTGGCCCAGGCGCTGCTGACCGGGGAGGGCGGGCACCAGGTGCTGCACCTGCTGCGCCCGGCCCTCGCCGATCGCCAACTCGCCGCTGCCGGGCACGGGCTCTGAGCCCCGCGCCGGTTATCCACAGAAGGAATCTCAGCATGACTCAAGCAATCCAGGAGGCCGGCGCACTGGCGTCGGTCCGCCAGCGCCTCGCGGCTGCCGAGGCCGATGGGCAGACCGAATACGAATGCATGGGCCGCGATTTCGTGGTGCATGAGGGGGTGTTCCCGCCGACCCACTTCCAGTCCACCGGCATCTTCACCCGCCACCTGCCCTACCCACGGGGCGGGCGCTTCCTCGAGATCGGCTGCGGCGCCGGCGTTACCGCCGTCACCGCCGCCCTCGAGGGCTGCCGCGAGGTGGTGGCCAGCGACATCAGCGAGGCTGCCGTGTGCAACACCCGCGCCAATGCGGCGCGGCATGGCGTCACCGGGGTGATGTCGGTCCGCCAGGGCGACCTGTTCAAGGTGCTGGAGGCGGGCGAGCGTTTCGACGTCATCTTCTGGAATTCCAACTTCGTCTTCGTCGAGGCGGAACACGTGTTCGACAAGGCCATCATGCTGGCCTTCTGCGACCCGGGTTACGCCGCCCACAAGCGCTTCCTCGACGAGGCGCCGGACTACCTCGCCGAAGGCGGCCTGCTGCTGATGGGCTTCAGCAGCCAGGGCGACGGCAGCGCGCTGGAGGCGATGCTCGCCGAGCACGGTTACGGCGCGCGGCTGCTGTCCTCGGTGACCGGCCAGGGCACAGGCGCGCCACGCTACGACATCCTCCAGCTCCTGCCGGGTGCGCACGCATCCGCAGGCGCCTGACCGGCAGCGACGGAGGCTCATCGTGAGCACAGGCCAGAAGACCCAGCACGCCGCCGTGGCCATCGTCGGCGGTGGCCCCGTGGGCATGATGCTCGCGCTGTTCCTGGACCACCATGGCGTGCCCGTGGTGCTGTTCAACAGCGAGCGCAACACCCGCTGGCACCCCAAGGGCAATACCCACAACTCGCGCACCATGGAGCACTACCGGCGCCTGGGCCTGGCGGAGGCCATCCGCCGTCTCGGCCTGCCCCTGGACCACCCGCGCGACGTCGCCTACTTCACTCGCCTCAACGCCTGGGAACTGGCGCGGCTGGACATGCCGTCCGAGCGCGAGCGCATGGCGGCCGCACGCAGCGCCGAGGACACCGACCAGGTGCCCGAGCCGCTGCTGCGGGCCAACCAGATGTACGTCGAGCGCTTCCTGCTCGAACACATCCGCACCCGGCCCAACATCCAGCTGCGCTTCGGCTGGAGGGTCAGCGGCTTCGAACAGGACGCCGACGGCGTGCGCCTGATCGCCGTGGAAAGCGCCAGCGGCGAAGCCATCGAGCACTGGACCGCCGACTACCTGGTGGGCTGCGACGGTGGCCAGAGCTTCGTCCGCCGCACCCTCGGCATCGGCTACCTGGGGCCAGACGGCTCCAGTGGCGGCTTCCTCAGCGGGCGCATGTTCTCCAGCCACGTGCGCATCCCCGCGCTGCACCGCGACATCCTCGCCGGGCGCAAGGCCTGGATGTACAACGTGGTGGCGCCCGATGCGCGCATGCTGCTGATCAGCCTGGACGGCGCGGACGAGTTCCTGCTCATGACCCAGGCGCGCTCCCATGACGAGATGCCCCAGGACGACCGGGTCATCGCCGCCATTCGCCAGGGCATCGGCGCCGAGGTCGGCGTCGAGGTGCTGGCCCACGCCGTCTGGCACGGCGGCCTGGCTCTGGTGGCCGAGCGCTTCTCCGATCGCCGGGTGTTCCTCGCCGGCGATGCCACCCACCTGTTCTCGCCCACCGGCGGCTTCGGCATGAACACCGGCATCGACGGCGCCGCCAACCTCGCCTGGAAGCTGGCCGCCGCGGTGCAGGGCTGGGCCGGTGAAGGGTTGCTGGCTTCCTACGAGGCGGAGCGGCGCCCGGTCACCCTGCGCAACACCGAGGCCGCGCGCCAGCTCACCCAACGGGTGGGCAAGGTGGAAGTGCCCGCCGCCGTCGAGGCGCGGGGCACCGAGGGCGAGCGCGCCCGTGCCCGACTCGGTGTTTCGTTGCGTGGTTTCCGTGGCCAGTTCACTTCCATCGGTGTGGAGCTGGGCGCGCGCTACGACGGCTCGCCCATCGTCTGGCAGCAAGGTCAGCCGCCCGAGGACGACCCCCTGCACTACCGACCCAGCACCGTGCCCGGCGGGCGCTTGCCGCACCTGTGGCTGCCGGCGGGTGAGGGCTCGCGACGCTCGGTATTCGACCTGCTCGGCAGCGGCTTCACCCTGCTGCGCAACGGCCCTGATGCGCCGTCGGTGGAGCGCCTGCGCGATGCCGCCGCCGCCCGTGGCATTCCGCTGACGGTGGTGGAACTGCCGGCCAGCGCCCGTGACTGCTACCGCTGCGGATTGCTGCTGGTGCGCCCCGACCAGCACATCGGCTGGCGCGGCGATGCGGTGCCGGAAGACGCCGGCGCGGTACTGGAAAAACTCGTGGGCCACGGCTGTGCCGTGAGCCCGAAGGATGGCCAGGCGCTGGGTAGCGTCCTGGGTGCGGTTGGCTAGATCAACGACCGGGTCACTGACCCGCAAGGAGGATGTATGAGCTCACTGGAAGCTGGCTTCGACACCGGCGAGATGCTGGAACAGGACCTGCAGTCGGACTACGCCGAGGATGCCGAGGAGAACGCGGCGGCCTTCGCCCTGATCGAGGACGACCCCAACCCGCAAGTGGTCAACGGCGAACCGGAAGGCGCCTCGATCCGCTTCGTGAAGACCGGCGAGACCACCCGTGGCCGCTACCTGATGGCCAAGGTGGAAATCCCCCGGGCTCGGGCCCGCCGCTGCACGTGCACACCCGCACGGACGAGTGGTTCTACGCCCCTGACGGTGGTGTGGTGATGCTCATGGGCACCCGCACCTACACCGACATGGACAACCCGCCGGACGTTTCCGGGCGCGACACCATCCGCATGATCCCCATGAAGAAGGGCGCCATGGTCTTCGGCCGGCGCAACCACATCCATGGCTTCCTCAACATCTCCGACAAGACCGTGATGATGTGGCTGGTGTGGACCCCCGACACCCCCGAAGTGACCCTCAAGGATTACTTCGAATCCATCGCCCGGCCGATCCTCCCGGGCGTCCGTGGCGCACGCAACAACCCCATCGTGCAGCTCAAGGCGGTCAGCGAGGCGCGCGACTACGGAATGATGTTCAGCACCGACTTCTGGCAGTACGCCGAGAAGGTGGAGGAGGGCGAGGCGCCCTTCGGCAAGAACCTGGACGGCCTGATCAGGCTGTTCGAATCCGCCAAGCAGGCGTGAAACACGGGACAACCCAACAAGGAACGAGGTGACACATGAGTATTCTGGCGAACAAGACCGCGATCGTGACCGGGGCCAGCTCCGGCATCGGCTTCGAGGCCGCGAAGCTCTTCGCGAAAGAGGGCGCCAAGGTGGTGGCCGTGGCTCGTCGGGGCGAGGCCCTGGAGCGGCTGGTGGACGAGATCACCGCTGCTGGCGGCGTGGCCGTCGCCCTGGCCGGTGACATCAAGGATGAGCAGTGTGTGCGTGAGTCGGTGGCCCTGGCGGTGAGCCGTTTCGGCGGCCTCGACATCGCCTTCAACAACGCCGGCTCCATGGGCGCCCTGGGCGCGGTGACCGATATCTCCCTCGAAGGCTGGCACGACACGATCGACACCAACCTGACCAGCGCCTTCCTCTGCGCGCGCCACCAGATCCCCGAGCTGCTCAAGCGCCCCGGCGCCTCGCTGATCTTCACCTCGTCCTTCGTCGGCCACAGCGTCGGCTTCCCGGGCATGGCCGCCTACGCGGCGAGCAAGGCCGGGCTGGTGGGCCTGACCCGCACCCTGGCAGCCGAGTACGGCGGCCAGGGCCTGCGCGTCAACGTGCTGCTGCCCGGTGGCACCGACACCGAGATGGGCCGCGCCGCCGCCTCCACCCCGGAGCAGAAGGCCTTCGTCGAGAGCATCCACGCGCTCAAGCGCATGGCGCGCCCGGAAGAGATCGCCCAGTCGGCGCTGTACCTGGCGTCCGATGCCTCCAGCTTCGTCACCGGCACGACCCTGTTCGTGGAAGGCGGCGTGACCATCACCCGCACGTGAACCGGCGGGGGCCTCGCGCCCCCGCCCCAGGAAGCCGACCCCGTTCAGGAACGAACATGAAGAAGCACAACGACTCCCCGTCGCTCGACGCCATCCGGGAGGGCGCAGCCGGCTTCGGCGCCTCCGGCCGTCGCGATTTCCTCACCCGCCTGCTGGCCCTCGGCGCGGGCGCCGGTGCCGCCGGCATGGGCCTGCTGCCCGCCGCCGCCCTGGCCGGCGAGCGCGATGGCCGCCCGGCCCAGCGCCTGGACTACGACTACGTGATAGTCGGCGCCGGTTCTTCTGGCTGCCTGCTGGCCGACCGCCTGTCCGCCACCGGCGCCTCGGTGCTGCTGATCGAAGCCGGCAGCCATCGCATCGACCAACCCAAGGTCCGCGAAGTGGCCCTGTGGCTGCAGAACATCGGCAGCGACACCGACTGGGCCCGCCAGAGCACCGCCCAGGCGCAGTTGGACAACCGTCAGCAGGCCCTGGCGGCCGGCAAGGTGGTGGGTGGCTCCGGCAGCATCAACGCGATGATATGGCTGCGCGGCGACCCCCGCGACCTGGCCCAGTGGCAACGCCATGTCGGCGGCCCCTGGACTGCCGAGGCGCTGCTCCGCGCCTATGACGACATGGCACGCCCGGTGGGCAGCCCCGGCAGCGGCCCCTCGCGCATCCGCGTCGGCCGCTACGCCGACCCGCACCCGCTCACCGCCGCCTACCTGGCCGCCAGCGGCGACACCGGGCTGCGCACCATCGAACTGAATGCCGGCCGCCCGCTCAATGGCGCCGGGGTCACCGAGGTCAACGCCACCGCCGACGGCTACCGGGTCGGCCCGGCCCAGGCCTTCCTGGTGCCGGCCCTGGCCCGCGCCAACCTCAGCGTGCTGGCCGATGCGCTGATCACCAACCTGATCATCCAGGGCAACCGCTGCCGGGGCGTGCGCGCGCTGGTGGACAACGCCCTGGTGCAGATCCGCGCCAACCGCGAAACCATCCTCTGCGCCGGCACCTGCGAGTCGCCCAAGCTGCTGATGCTCTCCGGCATCGGCCCGCTGGACGAGCTGCGCGCCCAGGGCATCCCGGTGCGCCAGCACCTGCCGGCGGTAGGGCGCAACCTGCAGGACCACCTGCTGCTGAGCCTGCAGTACCGCTCTCGGGTGTTCGTGCCGCCGCAGCTCTCCAACGGCGTGTCGACCATGTCGTACTACAGCAACGGCCCGGCGCACCTCGCCCCGGACGTGCAGGTGGCCGGCATGCAATACCCCTTCGGCCCGCTGCAGACGCCGGCCGGTGGCTCCTACACGCTGATCCCCTTCCTCGCCAAGCCGCGCAGCCGCGGCCGTGCGCGCCTGGCCGGCACGGACCCGCGCCAGAGCATGCTGCTGGACCCGGGCTACCTCGCCGAGCGCGTCGACCGCGACAACATGGTCTTCGCCCTCGAGCGCGGCCTGGCCCTGGGCGCGAGCCGCGCGCTGGCCAGCTTCAACGGCGGCCTCTACCCGGCCGACCCGCTGCGCACCTACGCCGAGAAGCTGGCCTTCATCGCCCGCAACGCCGGCCCCGGCCTGCACTACACCGGCACCTGCTCCGCCGGCCGTGACCCGGCCAGCAGCGTGGTGGACTCGCGCTTCCGGGTCTGGGGCGTGGACGGGTTGCGGGTGGTGGACGCCTCGGTGATCCCCGAGATGCCGGCGGTGAACATCCACGCCTCGGTGCTCTCGGTCGCCCAGCTCGCCGCGAAGGTACTGGTGGAGGAGCGCCGCTCGCACCACCACCACGCCACGGCCTGAACCGACGCCCGCGCCCTTGGTGGCGCGGGCCTTCCCAACCCGAACCCGAGGCAACGCCATGAAGACCCTGTTGGCCGAGAAGGCCGAGCTGATCGACAAGAGCGTCGACGCCATGAACACCCACCTGGTGGCGACGGAGCGGCCGCTGCGCGAGAAGGTCGCGCTGACCTGCCGCGTGCTCTTCACCCATGGGCACGACTCTGGCCTCGCCGGGCAGATCACCGCGCGCACCGGGGCTCCGGGGCGTTACCTGACCCAGCGCTTGGGCCTGGGCTTCGACGAGATCACCCCGGCCAACCTGCTGGAGGTGGACGAGGACCTGGTGGTGATGGCCGGCGACGGCATGGCCAACCCGGCCAACCGCTTCCATTCCTGGATCTACCGTGCGCGCCCGGACGTGAACTGCATCGTCCACACCCACCCCATGCACGCCAGCGCGCTGTCGCTGCTGGAGCGCCCGTTGAAGGTGGCGCACATGGACAGCTGCATGCTCTACGACGAGGTGTCCTTCCTCGCGCGCTGGCCGGGTGTGCCGGTGGGCAACGAGGAGGGCGAGCTGATCGCCTCGGTGTTGCAGCATCGCCGCGCCGCCCTGCTGGCCCACCACGGCCTGGTGATCGCTGCGCGTAGCGTCGAGGAAGCCTGCGTGCTCGCCGTGCAGGTGGAACGCACCGCGCGCATGCAACTGCTGGCCGAGGCGGCGGGGGAAATCTGCGACATCGACCCGGGCCTGGCCCGCGAGGCCCACGACTGGATCCTCCAGCCCACGCGCAGCCGCGCCACCTTCGACTACTTCGCCCGCCGCGCGCTGCGCGAGCTGCCCTTCTGACCCTTCACTTTCTTCACGAGGTTTCCGCCATGCAGCCATCCCTGCTTTCCAAGAACGCCCTGGTCACCGGCGCCTCCCGTGGCATCGGCAAGGCCACCGCCCTGGCCCTAGGCGCCGCCGGCGCCTATGTGCTGGTGCACTGCAACCGTGGGGTCAACGAGGCCCATGGCGTGGTCACCGAGATCCGCGACCGGGGCGGCCGTGCCGACGTGCTGGTGGCCGATCTCGCCAGCGCCGAAGGGCCGCGCATCCTCGCCGCCGAGGTGGGTGAGCGCGTGCGCCGCCTGGACGTGCTGGTGGCCAGCGCCGGCATCGCCCAGACCGCGACGCTGGAGGAGACCCGCATCGAGGACTTCGATCGGCTGTTCGCGGTCAACGTGCGCGCGCCGTTCTTCCTGGTCCAGCAGCTGCTGCCGCTGCTGGGCGAGGGCAGCAGCCTGGTGCTGATCTCCTCCCTGGGGGCGCGCTCGGCGGTGGGGGACATTCCCGCCTACGCCGCCACCAAGGGCGCGCTGGACACCCTGGTGCTGCATTTCGCCCAGGCGCTCGGCGGGCGCGGCATCCGCGTCAACGGCCTGGCCCCGGGGGTGGTGGACACCGAGATGTCCAGCTTCGTGCGCAGCGACGAGGGGCGCGACTTCGTGCTCTGCATCCAGGCCCTGCAGCGCATCGCGCAGCCGGAGGATATCGCCGACGCGGCATTGTTCCTGGCCTCCGACGCCTCGCGCTGGATCACCGGGGACATCCTCAGCGTCGACGGCGGCACCAAGCTGTAACCACGGGCCGCCAGGGGTAGACACCATGAACATGAAGACCGAACTGCCCGCCACCGGGCTCGCCGGCCACGGCGGCACGTCGAGGAACCTCGAACTCGACCGGCTGCGCGCCATCGCCGTGCTGCTGACCTTCTACGTCCACCTGTACCAGGTGTTCTACCCCTGGACCTTCACCATGCACTACCCCAAGCCCGAGTCGGTGCTCGACCTGTTCGGCAACGCCTGGGCCGGGGTCGACCTGTTCTTCGTGATCTCCGGCTACATCATCTCGCGCACCCTGCTGGAACAGCTGGACGGGTTGCGCAGTGGCGTGCAGCGGGCGGCCTGCATCCGCGCCTTCTACGTGCGCCGGGTGTTCCGCATCCTGCCGGTGGCCTGGCTGGTGGTGGCGCTGGTGATGCTATTCAGCCTGTTCCTCAACCAGGGCCAGTACTTCGCTCCGCCGGTGTACAACGCCCAGGCGGCGCTGGGCATCTTCACCTACACCTTCAACTTCTGGCTGCCGGACAACAAGATCGCCGGCGGCGTGCCGCTGGCGCCCTACTGGAGCCTGTCGGTGGAGGAGCAGTTCTACCTGTTCTACCCGCTGTTCCTGCTGTTGCTGAAAAGCACCCGCGCGCGGGTGATGGCTCTGGTGGGCGGCTTGCTGCTGGTCAGCCTGGTGCTGCGGCCCTTTAGCCTGTCCGACCCGATGAAGGTGTTCTTCTTCACCCAGACCCGCTGCGACGGCCTGATCTATGGCTGCCTGCTGTACCTGGCCACCACCCAGAGCTGGTTCGAGGCGATCCGCGTGCGTGCCGGCCGCCATCGTTACGCCGGGGCGCTGGTGGTGACGCTGCTGGCGCTGGTGCTGGGCAGCGTCACCGCCATCGGCTTCGGCAACACCCTGGCGGTGCCGGTGGTCTGCGCGCTGTCCCTGGCACTGGTGTTCATGGCCGCCTGCGAGGGCAACCTGATCGTCTTCCCGCAACCGCTGCAGTGGGTGCTGGACTACCTCGGCAAGCGTTCCTACACCTTCTACCTGGTGCACATCCCGATGTTCTACCTGACCCTGGAGCTGATGTTTCGCTACACCCGCAGCGAGGGTATCGCCATCACCGACGCGCTCTGGCCGCAGTACACGGCGCTGATGCTGGTGCTGGTATTCGGCGCCACCGAACTGATCCACCGCACCGTGGAGAAACCCATGATCGCCCTCGGCAAGCGCATCACCGAACGCTCCCGCCTGCCCGCCGAACCGGCCGCGCAAGCCCTGGCCCCCACGCCGGCCCCGTAGGTCGCCGGCGCGGTGCTGAGGTTGGGTAGGGTGGATGACGCTTCACCCATCCACCGGGCGGGGGCGGGTTTCAATGCAACGCTTCGGGCATAACGGCGTGCCCTGTTCGACCCCGCCTGGTGGAGGTAAAGAGCGACCTCCACCCTACACAGCGGTCACGTCCATTCGGCGGTGTTGTCTTGCAGGTTTTTTGTAGGGGCGACTTCAGTGGCTCTGTCTGCGTTAAGTGTTGCTAGAGGATTTGAGTCCAGCTGATTGCCGAGCTCTGGTGATGTTTCTGGTTTCGCCCCCCCGGGCGAGTCCCTTTTTTCAATCGTCGGGATGCCGAACCACAAAAAAGGAACCAAAAACGCTTGCCCCATCATCCGGCCCGACTGCGTCGGGTTCCCTCACTCCATCGCCGTTACTCGCTACGCTCGCCCTTCGGGCCGCACTGAAGTGCGTTCGCCGCAAGCGTCGTCTGGGGGCCGGCGCGATGGGCCATCCATGGCCTGGCGCGCCTCTCGCGGCATCCATGCCGCTCGTCCCCCGGCGCAACGACTGCGTTCGGCCTCCTGGAGGGGCGTTGGCGGCTGCTCCAACTTTCTTCGTCCAGCGCATCACCACGTGGTGCGCATGGGCTTTCGTAGGATGGTGTAGAGCGAAGCGAAACCCATGCGGTGGAGGTGGCAGAAATACTTCGGTGCCCGGAAAGCACCGTGCTTGAGCGCCTGCATTAAAACCACAACAGCTAACGCAGACAGAGCCACTTCAGTCGCCCAGCGGCGCGTAGCGTCGTCCGCCCGTAGGCGCGAATTCATCGCGATCAGGCGTCATCCTGGACACCCAGCTCCCCCGCCTTCCACATCCTGTACCGCTCCGGCATGCACACCGCGCAAGGCCGATATCCCGCGCTGAGCGCCGTGGCTTCGTCGAGAAAGAACACCCGCTGTGCCCGGTAGCCACCCCGGGCCAGGGCCTGCAGGGCGCTGCGGCAGTCAAGGCGGCCGTAGAGCTTGTTGCGGCGGTGGCCGCCGAGGGTGCCGGGGCGGTTGCTGGCAAAGGGGCGGCCGTCGGCGCCGATCAGGGTCCAGGTTCTGTCCGGCATGGCTCAGTGCCTGGCGGGGAAGTCCAGCTCCAGGCTCAGGCGCTGGCCGCTGCGCACCCGGCTGGTGCCGTGCTTGAGCCCGGCACCGTAGAGCTGGCCGAGGCTGTTTCGCACCGGGCGGCGGCCCGTGCTGAAGAGCACCGCGTCGCCCTGGCGCAGGGGCAGCACGGTGGCTCGCGACTGCATGCGCGGGCGCTGCTCGGTAACGACGAATTCGCCACCGCTGAAGTCCTGCCCGGGGCAGGACAGCAGGATGGCGATACGCAGTGGCAGGGTTGTGCCGTCGCCCTGGTGCAGGTTCAGGTAGTCGCCGGCTTCCAGCCGGCACAGCTGTGCGTCGACTGTGATGCCCTGGAGTGGGTAGCGGTGCGCTTCACCCAGGGCTTCGTTCCAGCGATTGGCCAGGCCGGCGAGCTCGGGAGGGTATGCGTCCGCGAACGACGTGCCGGCCGTGGCGATCCACTCGCCACGGCCGGGCTCCGGGGGCGCGAGGCCAGCGCCTGGGGCTTCCGCCAGCCTGCGCCAGTGCTGCACCGTGCCTGCATCCAGCAGGCCGGGCAGCAGGGCGTAGCCGTCGTCTTCCAGGCTGCGGGTGAGCGCCGGCCAGTCCAGCGTCATGGCTGGGCCACGGCCTGCTTGCTGCGGGGGGCTGCGCTGGCAGTGGCGGTCTTGGCCGGCTTGGCTTCGCGCAACAGCAGTTCGCGTTTGCGGTCGATGCCCCAGCGGTAGCCGGAGAGATCACCATTGCGCCGCACCACGCGGTGGCAGGGGATGGCCACCGCGATGTGGTTGGCACCGCAGGCCTGGGCCACCGCCCGCACCGCCTTGGGCGCGCCGATGCGCTCGGCGATGTCGGTGTAGCTGACGGTGGTGCCTGGCGGGATGTCCCGCAGGGCTTTCCACACCCGCTCTTGGAAGGCCGTGCCGCGCACGTCCAGGGGCAGGTTGAGGCCCAGGGAGGGCGCCTCGATGAAACCGACCACCTGGGCCACCAGGCGCTCGAAGTCGGCATCGCCCCCCACCAGCTGGGCCTTGGGGAACTGGTCCTGCAGGTCACGCACCAGTTCGTCCGGGTCGTCGCCCAGGAGGATGGCGCAGACCCCGCGCTGGCTCTGGGCGACGAGGATGGCCCCCAGTGAGCACTGGGCCACGGCGAAGTGGATGGAGGCGCCGGCACCGCCATCGCGGTATTCACTGGCGCGCATGCCGAGCAGTTGGTCCGAGGTTTCGTAGAAGCGGCTGTTGGAGTTGAAGCCGGCGCCGTAGATGGCGTCGGTCACCGAGGTGCCGACATCGCTGAGCTCCTGGCGCAGGCGGCGCGCGCGGTAGGCCGAGACATAGGCCTTGGGGGTCAGCCCGGTTTCGGTCTTGAACACCCGGTGGAAGTGCGAGGGGCTCATGCCCGAGCGCTGCGCCAGCTGGTTGAGGTTCAGCGGCGTGTCGGCGGCCTCGATGGCACGGCAGGCCTCTGCGATCAACGAGGTGCGCCGGGCTGCGGTGCTGGTGCGGTCGCCGGCCAGGCTGCGACTGGCGCGATAGCCGGCGGCTTCGGCGGCGGCCGGGTTATCGAAGAACTCGACGTTCTTGCGGTTGGGCAGACGGGTCGAGGAGCTGGGGCGGCAGTAGACGCCGGTGGTCTTCACCGCGTAGACGAACTGGTCGTCGGCGGCGCTGTCGCGGGCGATGACGGCTGCCCAGCGTTGATCGTCCGTGAGGTAGAGAGCGGTTTCGTGCGGGTTCCTGCTCATGGTGGCTATCCAGAAGTACCGTTGACTATTGCAGGTTAAAACCGAATTCAAACGCAAGAACTCCGGTTCTTGCGTTCGAATCCACCGTGGCTCCGCCGAGGCGTTCCGATGCGGGCGGAGGGGGCGCTGGAGGGTATAGATGATGAGCCTCTCCAGCGTCCAGCGCTGCGCGTTCGGTCAGAACAGCGCGGCGGTCTGCGGCTCGGCGGCGAGAGGGCGCAGGGCTTTCTCGTGCTCCAGCAGCCAGCGCTTGCGCTCCAGGCCCCAGGCGTAGCCGCGCAGTTCGCCATTGGCGGCGATCACCCGGTGGCAGGGTATGACCAGGGCAATGGGGTTGGCGGCATTGGCGGCGCCGACGTCGATGGCGGCGCGCGGGTCTTCCAGGCCCAGCTCGCGGGCCAACTGGCCATAGCTGCGAGTGGTGCCGGCCGGAATGCGCCGCAAGGCCGCCCAGACCTGAAGCTGGAAGGGCGTGCCGGTGGGCTCGATGACGAGGTCGTCGAGGGCATCACCGTCGCCTTCGAAGTAGCGGCGCAGGGCTGTGGATATCTCCTTGGGGGCGGGGATTTCCGGTAGGTCCCGGGGGCTGGGGCGGTCCTTCAGCGAGCGGGTGAGCTGGCGCTTGTAGTCGGCGAAGCCGAGGGCGCAGATGCGGCGTTGTTCATCGGTCACCAGCAGCAGCTCGCGCAGGGGCGAGCTCAGGCGGCTCATCATCAATGTCATGGCAATCTCCTTATCGCAGTCGAGTGACGCTGTGGGGGCGCAGCAGGAAGACTTCCCCGCTGTCCAGGTGCAGCTCGGTCCGGCCCGAATCGTCCGTGTGCCAGCGGGCCTGCCTGGCATCCACCAGTGCCTGGAAGGCACTGATCACCCGCAGGCGCGCGGCCGGGTCACCGGTCGTCGTTCCAACCGCCAGCGTGCCGGCTTCGAACGACGGCAGCGTGCCGCTCTCCCTGGGGTGAAGTGGCATGGTCAGCCCACCCTGTGGGGGCTGTGCGTGAAGGGTGTGTTCATCGTCGTGGCCCCCTTAGCTGGCGTCGTGGAAGATCAGCCCCAGGGTGCGGCGCTGGCCGCTTGTGACGAGGCTGACGCCGTGGCGCATGGCGGCGCGGCGGAAGCCACCGCGTTTGCCGGGCACGGGGCGCAGGTCCACCGGGAACAGCACCGCGTCGCCCTTGCCCAGGGGCACCACTTCCGCCCGTTGCTGGCCGGCGATGTTCTCGGTGAGGACGAATTCGCCGCCGCTGAAGTCCGCATCCGGCGCCGACAGCAGGATCGCCAACTGCAACGGGAACACGTGCTCGCCGTACAGGTCCTGGTGCAGGCGGTTGTAGCAGCCTGGCCCGTACTGCAGCAGCAGGGGCGTGGGGCGGCGCTGCCCGGCGCGGTGGCAACGGGCGAGAAAGGTGTCGAGCCGCGCGGGGTAGCGGGTGTCGATGCCCAGGCGCTGGTTCCAGCGGTTGGCGATGGCCGCCAGCGGCGGGTAGAGGCGGTGGCGCAGGCGCCCGAGCAGGGTGGGCAGCGGGTAGGCGAAGTACTTGTACTCACCCCGGCCAAAGCCCTGGCGCTCCATGACGATGCGCGAGCGGAAGCCTTCGTCGCGGCTGTAGATCGAAGCGAGCTGGGCGCAGGCGGCGTCGTCCAGCAGGCGCGGGATCAGCGCACAGCCATGGGCCTCCAGCTCGGTTTCGAGGGCCTGCCAGTCGAGGCGCTCGATGCGCTCCAGCGCGGCATCGGGCATGGGGTGTTCGAGGGTGGCGAGCGCGGTCATGGCGTGGAGAAGTCCCCGGCGCTGAAGGACAGGCCCACCCGCGCCAGCCGCGAGACGGGGGCGAGGGGGTGGAGTTCGGAGAACAGGCAGGTTTCCGGTTCTTCCTGCTGGTTGCACACCTGCTCAATGCGCTCGAGGAAGCGCGCCAGGTGTGGCGAGGGTTCGCTGTCCGGGCGCAACAGGTAGGTGGTGAGCACCGAGTCGGGCACCGACAGCGCGCGGGTGACGATCTCGCTGCCGGGCAGGTAGCTCTGCTCGGTGCCACAGATCAGGGCGACCCCGTAGCCGGCCGAGACCAGTGCCTGCATGGTTTCGCGGGAGATGTATTGCTCGACGATGTTCAGCGAGGCCTCCTCGGCTTCGCTGAGGTTGGCCTTGAGCATGCGGCTGATCTGCTGGTGCTGGCCTTCGTGGACTTCGGGGTGGCTGAGGATCAGCGGGTGGCGCGCCAGCTCCTTGAGCGGGATCTTGCGGTGCGACAGCAGCGGGTGGCGGGCGGGCAGGGCGGCGACCAGAGGGTCGCTCCAGATCGGCCGTACGCACAGGCCATCGACGGCGTTGTCGGTTCGCGCGAAGCCGACGTCGTAGCTGTGGTCGAGCATGCCCTTCACCTGTTGGGCGTGGCTCACCTCGAACAGGCGTATTTCCATTTCCGGTTCCTCCTGGCGGCAGCGCGCCAGCAGGTCGGCGAGTTTTTGCGGGGCGATGCCGTCGGAAACCGCGACCCGCAGCGTGCCGCGAAAGCCCATGGCGACGCCGCGCATGTCCATCCGTGCCTGCTCCAGGGCGGCGAAGATGCGTTTGGTGTTCTCTAGAAAGACGGTGCCGGCCCAGGTCAGTTGAACGCCCCGCGGGTTGCGTTCGAAGAGCAGGGTGTTGAGGTCCGACTCCAGCTCCTTGATGGCCCGCGACAGGGGCGATTGCTCGATGTGCAGGCGCGCCGCGGCGCGGGTGAAGTTCAACTCCTCGGCCACGGCGAGGAAATAGCGAAGATGACGTAGTTCCATGTATGAGTCTCTCCTGTCTGTCATCGACCCTGGGTTCCGGGCCGTGCCCGGTGTGCTGCGTTCCTCCAGCCCTTACTGCGTAGTGGTCCTGGTGCGCGAGTGGCCCGGGTGGCGCCTATCCGATGGCGCAAACGCCCTGGCCAGACGCGTTGCGGGGCTCAATATCGGCGTGAAGAGACCGTCCCGCACTCCGTTTCTTGCGGTCGAATCTGCTGGGCGGGAAAGGGCGACGGACGGTGGGGCGGAAAGGGGCTTGGAGCGGCGGGGAGAGGCGAGGGAAGGCCGGCATCGCGGGGATGCCGGCCGGGTGGATCAGTGGAGCTTCAGGCGCGGGTCGGTGCTGCGGCCGATGCGGTCGCTGAGCATCAGCAGCAGGGTGCGGAAGCCACCGTAGAGCGCCATCTGGTGCATGCGGTAGAGCGAGATGTAGAACATCCGCGCCAGCCAGCCTTCGAGCTTGACGCTGCCCATCAGGTTGCCCATGAGGTTGCCGACGGCGCTGAAGCTGGAGAGGGAGATCAGCGAACCGTAGTCCTTGTAGCGGTACTCGGGCAGCTCCTGCTGGCCGGCGATGCGCAGCTTCAGCGACTTCACCAGCAGCGAGGCCTGCTGGTGGGCGGCCTGGGCGCGCGGAGGCACGCTGCGGTCGCTGCCGTCGCCCAGGGGGCAGGCGGCACAGTCGCCGAAGGCGAAGATGGCGTCGTCACGGGTGGTCTGCAGGGTGGGTTTGACCACCAGCTGGTTGATGCGGTTGCTTTCGAGGCCGTCCAGGTCCTTGAGGAAGGCGGGCGCGCGGATGCCGGCGGCCCAGACCTTGAGGCTGGCGGGGATCACCTCGCCTTGGGCGGTGCGCAGGCCTTCGGCGGTGACCTCGCTGACCGCGGCGCCGGTCATCACGGTGACGCCGAGCTGTTCCAGGGTCTTGTGCACCGGCGCGCTGATGTGCTCGGGCAGCGCCGGCAGGACGCGCGGGCCGGCTTCGATCAAGGTGATGCGCATGTTCTCCGGCTGGATGCTGTCCAGGCCGTAGGCGGCCAGTTCGTGGGCGGCGTGGTGCAGCTCGGCGGCCAGTTCCACACCGGTAGCACCGGCGCCGACGATGGCGACGCTGATCTGGTCGCTGTTGCCTTCCCGGGCGTGGGCGCGCAGGTAGTGGCTGAGCAGCTGGCGGTGGAAGCGTTCGGCCTGCTCGCGGGTGTCGAGGAAGATGCAGTGGCGGGACGCGCCTTCGGTGCCGAAGTCGTTGGTGGTACTGCCGACGGCGATCACCAGGCTGTCGTAGGGCACTTCACGGGCGGGCACCAGTTCACGGCCGTCCTCGTCGAGAGTGGCGGCGAGCTGGATGGCCTTGCGCGTGCGGTCCAGACCGCTCATGCGGCCGAGCTGGAACTCGAAGTGGTTCCATTTGCCCTGGGCGACGTAGTTCAGCTCGTTCTCCGTGGAGTTCAAGGAGCCGGCGGCCACTTCGTGCAGCAGGGGTTTCCAGATGTGCGTCAGGTTGGCGTCGGCCAGGATGACCTTGGCCTGGCCTTTCTTGCCCAGGGTTCTACCCAGACGGGTGGCGAGCTCCAGCCCGCCGGCGCCGCCGCCGACGATAACGATACGATGGGTCATGGGAACATCTCACAAGGCTATAAGAATTCTTATGGTTGGCGCCGGGCGAGCGGGGGAGGCTGCTCATAGCACGAGGCGCGCGAGGAGGCGGCTGAGGATGCCGAGCCCGACAACCATCACCAGCAGAATCATCAGCAGGCGCCAGGGCTTGAACGGCTCGCGTTCCACCTGGTGCTGGGGAGATTCAGGTACTGGTCGACCTTCTGCTGGTCTTCGGGTGTCAGGCGGCTGCTCATGGTAAGCCTCGACGGGGGAATGGGCTCATTCTAGCTGTGTGTTTCGAGAAGGCTCAATCGACGGCGCGAATAATTCGACTGTCGCGTCACAGTCCGATGCCGGCGTCGAAGATCACCGTTCGACCCAGGTTGGCGCGTAAAAATTCCGGGGCATCCGGGTGGGCGAAGAGCACGCGGGCGTAGGTGGAGCCGACGATGGACAGCGAGCGCCAGCCCTGGCGGAGGAATTCGGTGGGCGGCGGGAAGGGGCTGTTGAAATCGGGCACCGAGCGCTTGAGGTTGACGAAGGCCACCAGGTCCAGCTCGTTCAGCTCGAGGCCACGCTCGGTGTAGTTGTGGGCCTTCTTGCGCAGCGTCGGCGCGAGGCGGGCCTGCAGCTCGGCGGTGGCGATGCGCTTGGGCCGGGCCTCGCGGCGCACCAGTTGAGCGAGGGAGAAGGCGCTGCGGCGGCGTTCCAGCTCGGCGCGCCATTCATCATTGAGCCGCCGGCCCTCGTCGAGGACGAAGAACACCTCGAAGGCGGCATCGCGGAACTGCACATCCGGGGGCTCGCCGCCGGTGCTGAAGTCTTCCAGCCGATGGGGCACGTTAAGAGCCTGCAGCAGGCGCTGGCAGACCCAGCGCTCGCGCTCCCATTTGCGTGCGTTGGAGAGGAAGTCGTTGGCCTGTTCCGCCTGACGGGTGAGCAGGCGCAGGTAGTCGGATTCGTCCATGAGCGGAGCTTAGCCTCGCCGCGCCTCGCTGTGGTAGCCCGACGCGGCATACGGGCACGGCGCCCTGTGGCGGGCCTTGGTATAAACTCCGGACCTTGCCTTGGAACCTTCCCATGCAATTGCGCCCCGCCACACCTGCCGACCACTCCCGATTGCTGGCCCTCTGGAGCCGGACGCCGGGCATCCGCCTGCGCCCGGAGGACGAGTACGCACCCTTCTGCGCCTATCTCGCACGAAACCCCGGGCTGAGCCTGCTGGTCGAAGCCGGGGGCGAGGTGGTCGCCTGCCTGATGGCCGGACACGACGGCCGACGCGGCTACCTGCAGCACCTGGTGGTCGACGAGGCCTTTCGCGGGCGCGGGCTGGCCCGGCGGATGCTCGATGAGGTGCTGGCGCGGCTGGCGGAGCAGGGCATCGGCAAATCCCATGTCTTCGTCCTGCGTGATGCACCCCAGGCGCTGGCCTTCTGGCGAGCGCAGGAAGGCTGGGGCGAGCGTGGGGACATCCAGGTTTTTTCCACAAGGGGAGCGAGTGAATGAAAGCGGTTTTCGTGGTGGTGCTGATGGCGTGGATGGGGTTTGCCCAGGCGCAGGAGGAGGGTTCACGGCTCGCGCCCTGGACGTTGCTGGACCAGTACGACCAGCCTTACACCCTCGATGACGGGCTGCGGCTGTTGCTGGTGGCCCGCGACATGGACGGCGCGAAGCTGGTCAAGGCGGCGTTGGAGGGGCAACCCAAGGGCTACCTGGAGGCGCGCAAGGCCGTGTTCCTCGCCGATGTGAGCCGCATGCCGGCGGTGATCGCCAAGCTCTTCGCGGTGCCGGCGATGCGGGATTACAACTACCGGGTGATGCTGGACCGTGAGTCCCGCGTGGCGCCCCGTTATCCGGCCGAGGCGGGCAGCGTGCTGCTGTTGCGCCTGGAAGGTGGCGTAGTGCGTGAAACCCTGACCTTCACCGATGCTGCGGCGCTGCGCGCCGTTCTCGAGTCCTCCGCAGAGTGATCGCGTCCCAGTTGCTCTCCACCACCAGCCTGGGCCTGGGCTGGGCGATCTACCTGCCGGCCATCGCTTGGGCGATCTGGCGGGCGCCCTGGGTGGAGCTGTTCAGCGATACGCGGCGCCAGCACCTGCTGTTCGGCACCGTGCTGGCGCTGTTCCTGCTGTGGCTGGTGCGGCGAGATTTCGATTCGGGCGTCTCCTACCACTTCATCGGCATGACGGCGGTGACGTTGCTGCTGGATTGGCCGCTGGCGGTGCTCGGCGGCCTGGTGGCGCAGCTTGGTCTGCTGGCGCTGGGGCGCCAGGACTTCGGCGCGCTGGGGCTCAACGGCGCGCTGCTGGTGCTGCTGCCGGTGCTGGTGACCGAGTGCTGCGCCCTCTGGGTGGAGCGCTATCAACCGCGCAACCTCTTCGTCTACATCTTCTGCTGCGGCTTCTTCCCCGCCGCACTGACGGCGCTGCTGTGCACGCTGGTGGGGCTGGGCGTGCTCTGGCTGGACGGCATCTTCCCGATGCCGCCCTGGCTGGAGGATTTCGTCGGCTACCTCTGGCTGGTGATGTTCCCCGAGGCCTTTATCAACGGCACCGCGGTGACGGCGCTGGTGGTGTTCTACCCGGACTGGCTGGAGACCTTCAACCGCTCGCGCTACCTGCAGGCGCCCTGGAAGGACGACGAGCCGAAGTGATGGCCGGGAATTCACCGCGGGCATGACGCCTGGCGGCTTGATCCCGGTCAATTATCCACAGCCCTCCGCGCGCTGATCATGGCGCCTTCACAGACGAAGAGCGGGAGATGACCATGCACAAATGGGCGCGCGAGATGCTGGATCGGGAGCTGGCCGTGGCCAGGGGTGCGGGGATGAGCGAGGCGCTGGCGTTGCGGGCGCTGCTCAGCGAGGTGGTGGAGCGCAGCAAGGCGGTGCGGCCCATCGATGATCTGGCCCAGGAGCTGTGCTTCCTGGCCGACAACCTCGATGACGACCGCGATTACGCCTTCATGCGCCCCTGAGGCTCAGTGGCCCCGTTCAGGCAGGTCGCTGGTGAAGAGTTCGTCTTCCTGGACGTCGCCGGGGATCGCATGTTCCTCGGAGGCCCAGGCCCCCAGGTCGATCAGCTTGCAGCGCTCGCTGCAGAAGGGCCGGCTGGGGCTTTGCGGGCCCCATTCGACGGGGGCGCCACAGGTGGGGCATTCGACGGTCATGGGCTGGCTCATGCTTGGCCTCCGCGCAGGGTCAGGTAGAAAGCGTGCAGACGCTCGACTTCGCGCTGCAGCCATTCGAGGTCACGGTCATTGACCAGCACGTCATCCGCCGCTTCCAGGCGCTTTTCACGGCTGGCCTGGGCCTTGAGGATGGCGCCGACCTGCTCTTCGGACACCTTGTCCCGGGCCATGGTGCGCTGGATCTGCACCGCTTCCGGTGCGTCGACCACCAGTACGCGCTGGGTCATGCGGTGCTGACCGGACTCGATCAGCAGCGGCGAGACGAGGATGGCGTAGGGCGACTGGGCGCTGGCCAGGTCGCGGACGATTTCCTCGCCTATCAGCGGGTGCAGCAGGTTTTCCAGCCAGCGGCGCTCTTCCGGGTGCTCGAAGATGCGTTGGCGCAAGGTGGCACGATCGAGTTGGCCGTCGGCCTGCAATACATCGCGGCCGAAGTGCTCGGTGATCTGCGCGAGGGCAGGGCGGCCGGGCTCGACCACCCAGCGCGCCGCGTGATCGGCGTCCACCAGGTGCACGCCGAGGTTGCCGAAGTGGGTGGCGGCAGCGCTCTTGCCGCTGCCGATGCCGCCCGTAAGGCCAAGGATCCAGGGTTTGTTCATCAGAAACCGGCGAAGTGGAGATAGGTCCCGGTTATTTGATCACCCCAGAGCAATGCAATCCAGCCGGCAATCGCCAGGTAGGGGCCGAAGGGGATGGGCGTGCCGCTGTCGGCATCACGCAGCTTGAGGATGATGATCCCCAGCACCGCGCCCACCAGGGACGACAGCAGGATGGTCAGCGGCAACACCTGCCAGCCACCCCAGGCACCGAGCATCGCCAGCAGCTTGAAGTCGCCGTAGCCCATGCCTTCCTTGCCGGTCACCAGCTTGAACACCCAATACACCGACCAGAGGCTGAGATAGCCGCCCACCGCGCCCCAGAGCGCATCGCTGGGCGTGGCGAACATGCCCTGGTTGTTGAGGATCAGGCCAAGCCACAGCAGCGGCAGTACCAGGGAATCCGGCAGCAACTGGTGGTCGACGTCGATCATGCTCATCGCCAGCAGGCCCCAGGTCAGCACCAGGAACGCCCCGGCCTGCCAGGTGAAGCCGAAATGCCAGGCGACATAAGCCGACAACAGGCCGCACGCCAGTTCCACCAGCGGGTAGCGCTTCTTGATCGGTGCCTTGCACGACGAGCACTTGCCACCCAAGGCCAGCCAGCTGACCACGGGGATGTTCTCCCAGGCCTGGATCTCGTGGCTGCAATGGGGGCAGCGCGAGTTCGGCAGGATCAGGTTGAAGGTATCGACCTTGGGCTCCGCCGGAAGCTCCAACGCCTCCCGAGCCTGCGCCTTCCAGTCACGGAACATCATCACCGGCAAGCGGTAGATGACGACGTTGAGGAAGCTGCCGACGAGAAGGCCTAGTAGGAAGATGCAGAAAACAAAGGCCGGCAAATTGCCGGCCAGGAAGTCGATGACGGTCACTTATCCCACTACCGAACCGAGCTGGAAGATAGGCAGGTACATCGCGATGATCAGGCCGCCGACCAGAACACCGAGGACCGCCATGATCAGAGGCTCCATCAGCGTGGTCAGGTTATCGACGGCGTTATCGACTTCTTCTTCATAGAACGAGGCGACCTTGTCGAGCATGGTATCGAGCGCGCCGGACTCTTCGCCAATGGCTGTCATTTGAATGGCCATTGAGGGGAACACACCAGTACTGCGCATGGAGAAGTTCAACTGCATGCCGGTGGATACGTCCTGTTTGATCCTGCCGACTGCGTTCTTGAACACGACGTTGCCGGTGGCGCCGGAAACGGAGTCCAATGCATCCACCAGCGGAACACCAGCTGCGAATGTAGTTGACAGTGTACGGGCATAACGAGCTACAGACGACTTGTAAACAATATCACCGACGATGGGCATTTTTAGTACACCTCTATCTACAGTGTCTCGGAATTTCTGTGAGCGCTTGTAGAATTGGCCGATACCAAAAATGATTCCGAATGCGGCGATTAGTATGAGGAACCCCCAAGTTTGAAGCGCTTCGGAAAGGTTCACGACCATTTGGGTAAATGCAGGCAGCTCTGCGCCAAAACCTTTGAAAACGTCCCGGAACTGCGGCACGACCTTGATCAGCAAGATGGCTGACACGATGACCGCAACGAGTAAAACTGCGATCGGGTAGGTCATGGCCTTCTTGATCTTGGCTTTTAGCTGTTCGGTCTTCTCTTTATAGGTCGCGACTCGGTCCAAAAGCGTTTCCAACGCACCGGACTGCTCACCGGAATCGACCAGATTGCAGTACAGGTCATCGAAATACATGGGTTTCTTGCGCAGAGAGTTGGCGAAACTGTTGCCTGCTGCCACTTCCTGTTTCACTTCATCCACCAGCTTGCGCATGTTGGGGTTTTCGAAACCTTCACCGATGATGTCGAAGCTTTGCAATAGCGGAACGCCGGCCTTCATCATCGTAGCCATCTGCCGGGTGAACAAGGCGATATCCAGCGGCTTGACTTTCTTGCCGGCGCTGAAAAGGGATGCCGCCTTTTTGCGTACCTTGAGCGGGTTGATACCCTGCTTGCGGAGCTGTGCCTTCACCAGCGCCGGGTTTGTGCCGCTGATTTCACCAGTGACCTTGGTACCTTTCTTGTCGGTGCCTTCCCATTTGAAGACACTCGCTTTTAGTGCTTTTTCCGCCATGGATTAGTCCTTGGTCACGCGGTTGACTTCCTCGAGGCTGGTAACGCCTTGCATGGCTTTCAGTAGCCCCGAGTTGCGCAGATCGTTGAAGCCATCTTTACGCATCTGCGCGGCGATATCGATGGAGTTGCCTTCCTCCATGATAATCCGCTGCAGGGACGGCGTGTTTTTAACCACTTCATAAATACCGACCCTGCCTTTGTAACCGCCTTTGCAATTATCACAGCCGACAGGACCGAATATCTTGAAGGTCCCGATCTTGTCTTCGGGAAAGCCTTCTTTGATGAGCGTATCGCGGGGAACCTCGACTTCCTTTTTGCAGGTGTTGCAGAGCTTTCGGGCGAGGCGCTGGGCAATGATCAGGTTGACTGAGGTTGCGATGTTGAACGCTGGAACACCCATATTGCGAAGACGGGTCAAGGTTTCCGCAGCGCTGTTGGTGTGCAAGGTGGACATCACCATGTGCCCGGTCTGGGCTGCCTTGATGGCGATTTCAGCCGTTTCAAGGTCTCGAATTTCGCCAACCATGATCACGTCCGGGTCCTGACGCAAGAAGGCACGAAGGGCCTGGGCGAAGTCCATGCCTTGACGTGGGTTGACGTTGACCTGGTTGATGCCTTCCAGGTTGATTTCCACAGGATCTTCGGCTGTGGAGATGTTGATATCGACGGTATTAAGAATATTGAGGCCGGTGTAGAGCGAAACTGTCTTGCCCGAACCCGTAGGGCCAGTCACCAGAATCATGCCCTGGGGCTGTTTCAAGGCGTTCAGATAGAGCTCTTTTTGCACTTCCTCATAACCAAGGGCATCGATACCCATCTGGGCGCTGGATGGGTCAAGGATCCGCATCACGATCTTTTCGCCCCAGAGTGTGGGCAGCGTGTTGACGCGAAAGTCGATGGCCTTGGTCTTGGATATCTTCATCTTGATCCGGCCGTCCTGAGGCTTGCGACGTTCGGAAATATCCAGGGCTGCCATGACCTTCAAGCGTGCGGAAATGCGGCTGGCCAGTTGGATCGGTGGGCGCGCTACTTCGTGGAGGATACCATCGGTACGTAGCCTGACCCGGTACGAACGCTCGTAGGGCTCGAAGTGCAAGTCGGAAGAGCCGCCCTTGATGGCGTCCAGCAGCATTTTATTGACGAAGCGTACGACCGGGGCGTCATCGGCGCTCTCGCCTGTACCGCTGTCTTGCTTGTCGTCATCGACCGCTTCTATATCAACGCCGTCCAGATCGACGTCACCGAGGTCCTCCATGCCGGAGCTGGCGTTATCGAAGAATTTCTCGATGGCATCGCCCAGTTTGTCATCCTCAACCAGAATTGCCTCTGTAGTAAGGCCGGTACTGAACTGGATGTCGGTGACTGCTTGGTGGTTGGTGGGATCGGAAACCCCGACGAACAGCTTGTTGCCTCTACGCCACAGCGGTATCACGCGATGCTGGCGGATCAGCTTCTCGCTGATCAGCTCTTTTGGCTGACCTTCCTTATCGATCGCGCCCAAATCGAAGAAAGCGACCCCAAATTGCTCGGCGGACAGCTCCGCAAGCGCCCTGCTTTTTACCAGCTTGTTCTGTACTAGGTACGTAACCAGAGAAAGCTTGTTGCGCTGGGCTTGCAGTTGCGCCTGCTGAGCACTTTTTTCGTCCATCAGCTCTGCGAGGACCATCTGCTTGGCCAAGCCGGAAAGATTTATGCTGTCATTCATGTGGGCGCTAGCTATCTGTGGCGATTTTAGGGGTTATAGCCGAAATTCTAAAACGAAGTGAAGCTGAAGAGGGTACACAAAGGAAGAAGGCGCCATAAGGCGCCTTCCAACTGGAGCTCAAGCTATCACTGGCAGTTGCGAGGCTTGAAGTCGGGGTCCAGGGTAGTGGTGCAGGTCCAGGTGCCGCTGGTGTTGCGGGCCAGGGTGATGTTCTTGGTGCTGGTTTTGGGGCCGGAGGAAGTGCCGGCTGCGCCGAAGGTGAAGACCAGGTTGCCTGCGCCGTTGACGAAGTTGGTAGTGGTAATCTCGCCCAGCGGGCTAGCGGTTGCAGCGCTGCCGAGGGTGGTGACGGAGATCGAGCCTTCGTTGCGACCTTGGGCGTAGTAGTCTTCCACGGCAGTTTTCAACGGAGCGATGGCTGCCAGGCCGGTGGCTGCTTCGGAGCGGCCGATGTAGTTCTGGTACGCGGGGATGGCGATTGCGGCCAGGATGCCGATGATCGCGACGACGATCATCAGTTCGATCAGGGTGAAGCCTTTCTGTGCTTTCATTCGTGGATCTCCAAATGTGGTGTTTACGGCTGCACTCGCAGCTGACATTCTTCTAAGCAATTCCCTTGCCAGATTGCCAGGCCTCCACTTTTTGCAGGTGCTGGCATGCTGGTTCAACTGCTGCACTGACAAAAAATGTCAATGAGTCCCTAAGAATGCACCTGAACTCAAGCGCTCGCCCAATCTTTGCGTTAGCTGTGATCGTCGTAGGCCTGTCTTTCTGTATACCTCTGCACCTCTACCCCTTCCCAAATTATATTGAGGAGCTATTGGTCACCTTGGGGGTGTTCGCCTGCTCGGCATGGCTGATGTGGCAAAGAGTGGGTCTGAAGTTTTCCGTATGGTCTGGCCTTTGGCTTCTTTTGGGTGGGCTTTTTATTGCTTCAGCCCTGACACACAGTGCCTCATTCGTTGCTTTCAAGTTGTTCTATATCTTCTTTTGGTTCGTTGGGGCCTTGGCGCTACTGATCAGTGAGCAGGTGGACTGGGAAGATCATGGTGTTTCCGACGTCTTGGCAACGATGTTGCTTTATTCGGCGCTGGTGTGTGCGGTGGTTGGGCTGCTGCGTCACTTTGACCTACTTTGGCAGGATGTTGCGGTTTTCATTCCCATGTACCGGTCAGAGCGAATGATGGGGCTTATTGGGCATAGCAATTACTTTGCTTTCGTATGTCTTATTGGTGTCTTGTCGGCTGCTTGGTTGTTTCAGCGTGGCAAGTTAGGGGCGTTGGGAGTTATATCTTCCGTCACGATTTTTGTAGTTTGTATTGTCTTGACATGGACTCGCTCGGTAGTTGTTGCCTGGTTTGTACTGGCTCTGCTTTTGTCGTTACAGTTCAAACGGCTCAATGCCGGCCGGTTCATGCTTGTGGTTTTAGTGGGATTGGCTGCATTAGTTCTATTGCAGCCTTTTGGTGGCTTGCTGAGTCAGTTTTTGGGTGGGGGGGCGGCCAATGTTGTCGTTGATGAGAGGCTGGCAGCATTTGGTGGCAAGGGGGGGGACAGTTCTGGGCGCCTCAGGGAGTGGGCCATCGCCTGGCAGGTGTTCTGCGATAATCCCTTTTGGGGAGTGGGCATTGGTAATTATGGAGAGGCAGCTTTTGCGAAACATATCGAGTTAGGTGTCCCGTCTCCGGCCGGTTTTTTTATACATTCCCATAATATATTGCTGCAATTTCTTGCGGAGTTGGGTGTGTTTGGCGGGCTTTGGCTCTTGCTTTTCTTTATTTTGGGCGCGAAAGGTTGGTGGCATGCTGCTGCGGATGTACGGCGGGTGCTTCCAGCTTCAATATTATTGATTTTCAGTGTATATAGTCTCTTTGAGTTTCCCTACTGGATCATGCATTTCTTCGTCCTTAATTTGCTTGTGCTGAGTGCTTTGGGGGGAGGGCAGCTGCAAGTAAGCTTGAGGTTGGGGAAGGTCTTCTCCGCTATTCTGGCATTCATTTTTTGTGCGGTAACTATCGTGTATGTGCCGCTTATTGAGCGATTCTACTGGTCGTTGAAGCAGTATCTTGTTCGGGCGCCTACTGACATAAGTCAGTATGTCTTTGTCGATTCGCTCATCAGGGATCCTTTGATGGAGCCTTATGGGTATCTGATTTATGTCGCCAATTTTGAGGTTTCGCCCAAAACGGCTCAGCGGGATTTGGAAATGCTTGAGAAGTTCCGGCGCCACCTCCCATATGACCCCGTTCTAGCGCGTCTTGCGATTTTGCAATTTGCAACGGGGGACTCTGCAGGTAGCTTCAAGACGCTTGAGGAGATGCGAATTTATTATGGTGATGAGTCAGTGGAGAATGTTTCGTCACAGCTTGAAGAGGCTGAGCGAGCGTTCCCTGATGTTGATTTCTCGGCTCTATCCAAGGCAGTGGAGCAGTGATTGCCTTCCGAGAGGGGGGGTGCTAATTTCCGCCCCGCCGCCGGTGTAGCTCAGTAGGTAGAGCAGCGCACTCGTAACGCGAAGGTCGCAGGTTCGATTCCTGTCTCCGGCACCAGCTCAGACGAAAAGCCCCGCTTCTGCGGGGCTTTTTGTTGGGCGCTATATAAGGGAAAGGGTCAGATGCTCAGGCGCATCGACAGGTCCACCGCCCTGACATCCTTGGTCAGGGTGCCGATGGAGATGTAGTCGACGCCGGTCTCGGCGATGGTGCGCAGGGTGGTGTCGTTGATGCCGCCGGAGGCTTCGAGCTTGGCGCGGCCGGCGGTGAGGGTGACGGCAGTGCGCATGTCGTCGAGGCTGAGTTCGTCGAGCATGATGATGTCGGCGCCGGCGGCCAGGGCCTGGTTCAGTTCGTCGAGGCTTTCCACTTCGATCTCCACCGGCTTGCCGGGGGCGATGCGGTGGGCGGCGGCGATGGCTTCGGCGATGCCGCCACAGGCCGCGATGTGGTTTTCCTTGATGAGGAAGGCGTCGTACAGACCGATGCGGTGGTTGTGGCCGCCGCCGCAGGTGACGGCGTATTTCTGTGCCAGGCGCAGGCCGGGCAGGGTCTTGCGGGTGTCGAGCAGTTTCACCTGGGTGCCTTGTACCAGCTCCACGTAGTGGGCCACGCGGGTGGCGACGCCGGAGAGGCACTGGAGGAAGTTCAGCGCGCTGCGCTCGCCGCTGAGCAGGGCGCGGGCGGGGCCTTCGAGGTGGAACAGCGGCTGGTTCGGCTGCACCTTGTCGCCATCGGCCACCTGCCAGTGCACGGCCACCCGTGGATCGAGCTGACGGAACACCGCGTCGACCCACGCTGTCCCAGCAATCACGGCGGCCTCGCGGGTGATGATGGTGGCGTGCGCGAGGCGCTCTTCGGGGATGAGTTGGGCGGTGATGTCGCCGCTGCCGATGTCTTCGGTCAGTGCCCGGCGGACGTTGGCTTCGATCTCCGCGCTCAGGTCGGCGAGTTTCAAATTGGGCATGGGAGGCTCCGCTGCAGAATGGCGCGATTATAGAGGCAGGCGACCGCTGGTACAGCGCTGGTGGCAACTGTCTTGGGCTTTCTGCTAGATATTCAGGGGATGGGACGGTCTGTCAGAGGTCGTCCCACAAAGGGTTGGGACATCTGTGACGTATTTCATGTCTGGAGGAAATCTCCCCTTGGTTGCGACGAGAGTATCCCTATAATGATTCTGACTTTTTCTATTTGACGCCAGAAGCTTGACGTTAGGGATAACTCCCCGTTTATAGCTGTGCAGCCAGCGAAGCCCACTAGATCGGACGCTGGTTGCGGGAGATTCACTATGCAGACCGACGCGAACGTGGTGCCCCTGAACAAGGGCGCCTCCGAGCAATCGCCAACTTCGCCGGTAGGAAGGCTGCCCGTGGCACTTATTCAGGTGCGCGACAAGGCTGCACAACAGCTGAAGCAAGCGCTGCAGGCGCTGTTCGATAACGCGGACGACACCCTCTTCCAGATGGCCGACCGTGCGACCAGCAACGCCGAGCAGAACGCCTTCTTCGAGGCGATGCGCGACTTGCGCCTCAAGCGCAAGAGCATCGAGCGCGGCTTCCTGCAGAAAGTGTTCGAGACCTTCGCCAACCTCAACCAGTACGAGATCGGCAAGGCGCCGGTGCTGGATGCGGTGTCCTTCGAAAGCCTGAGCCTGGTGCAGAACGACGAGCTGGAAGAGTCCGTCGCCCTCGACGCCATGGTCGCCAAGGTGATGAGCCGTGACGGCGTCGCCCTCGGCCACCTGACCACCCGCCTCAACACCCTGGTCACCAAGAAGATCGAGGACAAGAGCAATCCGCTCGGCCCGCGCGCCCTGTGCGAAGCCTTCCTCGACGCCTGCCGTAGTTTGGGCGTAGAGATCAAGGTCAAGCTGATCATCTTCAAGCTGTTCGAGAAATACGTCCTCAGCGACCTCGACCAGCTCTATGCCGAATCCAACCTGGCGCTGATCACCGCCGGTGTGCTTCCCGAACTCAAGTCCGCGCCACCGGTCCGTCGTCCCCAGGGGCGTACCCCAGGTGCCGCCCGCTCTGCACAGGCTGCCGCAGGCGGTGAGGCGATGGGCGAAGGCGCCTACGCCGATGAGGGCGTGCAGGAAGTCTTCGGTGCACTGCAGGAATTGCTCTCCCAGGTCCGAGGCTCCGGCGGCGGTGTGGGAATGGGCATGGGCGGCCAGCGCCGCGAGATGCCCGCCGATGCGGTGCCCATCACCAGCAACGACCTGATGCGCCTGCTCTCGCACCTGCAGCAGCACCTGCCCGTGCAGAACGCCGGCGATGTCGACCTGCGCTTCCAGCTCGACAACCTGCTCACCCGCGCCAGCGCCAAGAGCGGCAAGTCCCGTGTCGTGGGCCAGGTAGATGACGACGTCATCAACCTGGTGTCGATGCTCTTCGAGTTCATCCTCGACGACCGCTCCCTGCCGGATTCGCTCAAGGCCCTGATCGGCCGCCTGCAGATCCCGATGCTCAAGGTCGCGGTGCTGGACAAGACCTTCTTCAGCCGCGGCAGCCACCCGGCGCGTCGCCTGCTCAACGAAATCGCCTCGGCGGCCATGGGCTGGAACGAGCAGGACGATGTCCAGCGCGATGCCCTCTACCAGCGCATCGAGCAGGTCGTGCTGCGCCTGCTGAACGATTTCGTCGACGACCCGACCATCTTCTCCGACCTGCTGTCCGACTTCCTTGCCTACACCGGTGACGAGCGCCGTCGCAGCGACCTGCTGGAACAGCGCACCCGCGACGCCGAGGAAGGCCGTGCCAAGGCCGAACTGGCCCGCCAGCAGGTCGAGCAGGCCCTGAACGAGCGCCTGCTGGGCCGCACCCTGCCCGAAGTGGTGGTGCGCCTGCTGCAGGAAGCCTGGAGCAAGGTCATGCTGCTGACCTGCCTCAAGCACGGTGTCGACTCCGAGGAATGGCAGGCCACCCTGTCGACCATGGACGACCTGATCTGGAGCGTGGAGTCCCACGAGGCGCCCGAGGCGCGTATGCGTCTGCTGGAGCTGGTACCGGGGCTGCTCAAGGCCCTGCGCGAGGGGCTCACCAGCGCCGCCTTCGATCCCTTCTCTACCAGTGAATTCTTCAGCCAGCTGGAAACCCTGCATGTGCAGGCCTTCCAGCGCTTCAAGCGCGTCGAGCCGGAGCCGGTCAGCGTGCCGGCGGCTACCGAAGGCGAGGGCGAGAGCCTGACCGCGGAAGTCGTAATGCCTCTGCTCGACCTGCCCGCCGACCTGGAAGTGGGCATGCCCGCCGAAGCGCCGACGATGGTCGAAGTGGTCGAGGAAATCGTCCTGCTCGCCCCCGGCGAGACCCGTGCGCCCGAGCCTGATGCCGCCCTGCCGGATGACGACGAGGCGCTGGGCCACGTCGACAACCTGCGCGTCGGCAGCTGGGTCGAGTTCCAGGAAGACGAAGAGCACAAGGTGCGTTGCAAGCTGGCGGCGATCATCAAGCCCACCGGCAAGTACATTTTCGTCAACCGCACCGGCATGAAGGTGCTGGAGAAGACCCGCATGGGCCTGGCCGTGGAGTTCCGCCGCCAAGCCATCCGCCTGCTGGACGACGCCTTGCTGTTCGACCGCGCGCTGGAATCGGTCATCGGCAACCTGCGCCGCCTCAAGGGCGCCTGAGTCATCGCTCCCTCCACGACGCCCGGCTTGCCGGGCGTCGTCGTTTCCGGGCCTTGGCCCTGGGCGCGGCCTGCTCTAGAGTGTCCGCCAACCAAGGAGCCCTTCATGCAGCCGGACCCCGCGACAGGTTGGTGCCAAGGCGCCCACCACTGCCCCTCGCCGAATTTCAACGCCCGCCCGGAGGGGGAAATCTCCCTGCTGGTGATCCACAACATCAGCCTGCCGCCCGGGCAATTCGGCACCGGCAAGGTCCAGCAGTTCTTCCAGAACCGCCTGGATGCCGAGGAGCATCCCTACTTCGCCGATATCGCCGCCATGCAGGTCTCGGCGCATTTCCTCATCGAGCGCGACGGTGCTGTCACCCAGTTCGTCTCCTGCCTGGAGCGCGCCTGGCACGCCGGCAAGTCCTTCTTCGACGGCCGTGAGAACTGCAATGACTTCTCCCTCGGCATCGAACTGGAAGGCACCGATGACCAGGCCTATTCCGATGCCCAGTACGCCGTGCTCGGCCAGCTCGCTCGCGGCCTGCTGCGCG
Organism: Pseudomonas solani; assembly: GCF_026072635.1. Classification (NCBI taxonomy): domain Bacteria; kingdom Pseudomonadati; phylum Pseudomonadota; class Gammaproteobacteria; order Pseudomonadales; family Pseudomonadaceae; genus Pseudomonas; species Pseudomonas solani. The sequence goes on from NZ_AP023081.1 coordinate 3,467,265, forward strand.
CCTACCCCGGCATCACCCCGGCGCGCATCCAGGGACACAGCGACATCGCTCCCGGGCGCAAGACCGATCCCGGCCCTGCATTCGATTGGGCGCGATTCCGCGCCAGCCTGCTCGACAAGGAGGTACACCCATGAGTTTCCTGGTTCTCCTGCTGGTGCTGTGGGTGGAGAAGTTCTCCAGCCTGCGCCAGCGCATCCAGCAGGACGGGCCCTGGCTCCGCCAACTGGCCCGTCTCTCCGCCAACCCGCGCCTGGCCGGCCGCCCCTGGGCGGTGCTCGGCCTGCTGGTGGTGCTGCCGCTGGTGCTCCTGGCCCTGGTGCTGATGGCGCTGCAACCCCTGGCCTATGGCTGGCTGGCCCTGCCGTTGCACCTGTTGGTGGTGATCTACGCCCTGGGGCGTGGCGATGTGCAGGCGGACCTCGGTTCCTTCCGCGATGCCTGGCGCCGGGGCGACATACAGGGCGCCTACCACGTCGCCGAGCGTGACCTCGGCCTGGAAGTGGAGGAGGGCAACGACCTGCTGCTGCGGGTCCAGGGTCACCTCGTGTGGCAGGCCTATCAAAGCTTCTTCGCGGTGATCTTCTGGTACTTCCTGCTCGGCCCGGTCGCGGCCCTGGCCTATCGCCTCCTGGCGCTGGCCGCCGACCACGCCGAAGAGCCGGCCCTGCGTGAGCGGGCCGCGCAGATGCGCCACGCCTTCGACTGGCTGCCGGTGCGGGTACTGGCGGCGAGCTTCTCGCTGGTGGGTAATTTCGTCGCGGTCAGCCGTGTGCTGCTGCACGAGCTGTTGAACTGGGACATCGCCGCCGAGCGTTTCGTGGTCATCGCCGGGCGTGCTGCCGGTGAGTTGCCGGACGACACGGCCGGCGAAGCAGGTGTGGCCAGCCTGGACGCGCTCTGGCATCTGCTGGTGCGCGCCGCCGTGCTCTGGTATGCGGGCTTCGCGGTCTGGACCCTGCTGTTCTGACGGATGGCCGGCGGTGCAATGCCGCCGGCCCGCCGCTACCTTTTCCGCTCCTGCTAACGGGGCTTTCTTAACCTTAAGTTACAGAAACTTCCGCCGATATCAGGTACACAGTTCTTGAACCTCGCCGGCTTTTTCGTGAAATGCGTCACGATTATTGTCCGGCATTGGTAGTCCTTATCTGTCAGCCACAGGTCGGACGATCTGGGACGGCCGCACTGCCAGATGCGATCCTTGGCCGCCCCGAGGCGACCCATAAGAATAATTAGGAAACAGGAGACGTCTTGTGAAGACCGTGTTGTATCCGGCCATCGCGCTGATGAATCGCCTCAGCTTTGGCATGAAATTCAGTCTGATCAGCGTGTTGTTCTTCCTGCCCATGCTGGTCACCAACTTCTACCTGGTGCGCGAGTCCTACGACCAGTTCGTCAGTACCCGCTCCGAGCTGGAAAGCCTCGACCTGCTGGGTACCAGCCAGGGCATCCGCCGCAACCTGGAAAACCTCAACGACCTGGTGCTGATCAACTCGCTGATCGGCCAGTCCGGCCAGGCCGGTGACCTCGACACACGCATCGGCAAGCTGGAAAAGGACCTCACGGGCGCGCTGGAGAACCTCGCCCCCGTCACCTCCGAGCCGGAGCAGGTCGCCGAGTTCAACAACAAGCGCGAAGAGATGCTCAAGGGCCTGCAGGCCGCCGAGACGGAAACCTCCCTGCAGAGCAAGAGCGCCATGATCGAGAAGCAGCTGGGCAATGCCCAGGTGTTCATCAAGCTGGTGGCCAGCCAGGCCGGCCTCAGCCAGGACAGCCAGCGCGACGTGCGCCAGGTGGCCGAGCTGGTCACCGGCGTTACGCCGACCGTCACCGCCGCCATCAGCAAGGGCCGCGCCATCGGCGCCTATTCCCTGGGCCAGGGGTTCCTCAACTCCGCCGCCAGCACCAAGCTGGACGACCTGCTGCTGGAGCTGGAGAAGATCGGTTCCGAGTACGGCCTCAAGGTCCAGGACGCGCTCAACGGCAACCCCCGCGCCCAGGCCGCGCTGGGCGACCTGGCCGCCGCCAGCCGTGAAACCCTCAAGCAGAGCGCCACGCTGTTCGAGGACCAGGTGATCATGGCCGACACCCTCGACACGCCCTGGCCGCAGTTCTACGACCAGGTCACCGTGCAGATGGACAAGACCTACCAGCTCAACGACGCCGCCCTCGGCCTGCTCAAGAGCGAACTGGAGAAGCGCCTCGGCGAGAAGCGCGCCCAGACCGTGCTGCTGGTCGTCGCGCTGCTGGTGGTGTTCCTCGCCATCGTCTACCTCTACAGCGGCTTCTACGTTTCCACCCGCACCACCCTCAAGAGCCTGGGCAGGGTGATGGACCAGGTCGCCGCCGGCGACATGACCGTCAACTTCCGCGCCCAGAGCAAGGACGAGCTCGGCGAACTGGGCCAGGTGTTCAACGGCACCGTGGCGAAGATCCACGACCTGATCGAGCTGGTCGGCCAGACCGTCACCGAGGTCGAGCGCCAGGCCGGCCGTGTGCAGAGCGTGTCCGAAGAGAGCAACCAGGCCGTCGCCGGCCAGCGCAGCCAGATCGAGCAGGTGGCGACGGCTATGAACGAGATGTCCGCCACGGCCCAGGAAGTCGCCCGCAGTGCGGCCGCCGCGGTGAACAGCGCCCAGAGCGTCAACCAGGAAACCGTCAGCGGCCGCGCCCTGGTGGAATCCCAGCTGGGCAGCATCGAGCGCCTGGCCCAGGAGATCGAGCAGTCGGTCAACGTGATCAACCAGCTCGCCTCCGACAGCGCCTCCATCAGCCGCGTGCTGGAGGTGATCAAGGGCATCGCCGAGCAGACCAACCTGCTGGCCCTCAACGCCGCCATCGAAGCTGCGCGGGCCGGTGAGCAGGGCCGTGGTTTCGCCGTGGTCGCCGACGAGGTGCGCACCCTGGCCAAGCGTACCCAGCAGTCCACCGAAGAGATCGAGCAGATGATCGTCCGTCTCCAGGGCGGCGTCGGTGCGGCGGTCAAGGCGATGAACACCAGCCACCAGATGGCCGACGGCACCGTCAACCAGTCCGGCCGCGTGCAGCAGGCGCTGGAGAACATCCTCGGTGCGGTGGGCATGATCGTCGACCAGAACCAGCAGATCGCTGCCGCTGCCGAACAGCAGACCGCCGTGGCCCACGACATCGACCAGAACATCGTCGAGATCAACAGCGCCGGCGAGCGCACCGCCGAAGGCGCCAGCCAGACCGAGCAGGCCAGCCGCCAGCTCTCCGACCAGGTGGCGCAGCTCAAGCAGCTGATCGGCGCGTTCCGCGTCTGATCCAGTGCGCCATGCAAAAGCCCGCCGATTGGCGGGCTTTTTCGTTTATTGGAGGCGCCGCCGGTGGGCTGAAGCCCATCCTACATCTGGCCTGTGGAGCTTCGTAGCCCGGGCTTCAGCCCGGGAGGGGCGGCCAGCCGAACAGCTCGCAGGCATTGCGGCTGCTGGCGGCGGCGAGCTCATCGGGGGTGATGCCCAGCAGCTCGGCGAGGTTGGCGCAGATATCCGGCAGGTACTCGGGGCTGTTGCGCTGGTGCGGGTGCATGGAGGGCGCCATGTCCGGGGAGTCGGTCTCCAGCACGATGGCCTCCAGCGGCAGTTGCGGCACCACCTTGCGCAGGCGGTTAGCCTGGGGCCAGGTAGGCGCGCCGCCGAGGCCGAGGCGGAAGCCCAGCTTCAGGTACTCGCGGGCCTCTTCGAAGCTGCCGGCGAAGGCATGGACGATGCCGGCGCGCTGCAGGCGGAAGCGCTTGAGGGTGGCGATCACCGCTGCGTGGCTCTTGCGCACATGCAGCAGCACCGGCAACTGAGCATCGGCGGCAATGGCGAGCTGGGCCTCGAACAGCGCCTGCTGGGCGTCGCGGGCGAGCGTTTCGAGGTAATAGTCCAGGCCGATCTCGCCCACTGCGCAAAGCTTGGGGTGCCCGGCATGGGCCTGCAGCGTCTCGCGTAGCTCGTCCAGATGGGTTGGTTGGTGCTCGTCCAGATAGATGGGATGCAGGCCGAAGGCGGCGTAGAGGTCGTCCTTGGTGGTGGCCAGTTCCCAGATGCGTTGCCAGTTGCCCCGGGTCACGCCCATCAGCACCTGGCGCTGCACCCCCAGCGCGCGGGCACGGGCCAGCACTTCGGCGCGGTCGGCGTCGAACTCGGGGAAATCCAGGTGGGTGTGGGTGTCGATCAGCATCGGGGCGGCGGTCGCATCAGGGGATGGGTGTCAGCCTAGCCCAGGGGCGCCGCCGGGAAGCGGCGCCTCTGTCGTGCATCCGATCGATAAGGCGCGATCAGTGGTGTTCGCGGGTGGCGCGGAACTGGATGTCCGGCCAGCGCTCTTCCATCAGGGCCAGGTTGACGCGGGTCGGGGCCAGGTAGGTGAGGTGGCCGCCGCCGTCCACGGAGAGGTTCTCGAAGGCCTTGTCCTTGAACTCCTTGAGCTTCTTCTCGTCCTTGCATTCGATCCAGCGGGCCGACCAGACGTTGATCTGCTCATAGGCGCACTCGACCTTGTATTCCTCCTTCAGGCGGCTGGCGACGACGTCGAACTGCAGCACGCCGACCGCACCGAGGATGATGTCGTTGTTGCGCTCGGGGAAGAACACCTGGGTGGCGCCTTCCTCGGCCAGTTCCTGCAGGCCCTGGCGCAGCTGCTTGGATTTCAGCGGGTCCTTCAGGCGCACGCGGCGGAACAGCTCGGGTGCGAAGTGGGGGATGCCGGTGAAGCCCAGCGCCTCGCCTTCGGTGAAGGTGTCGCCGATCTGGATGGTGCCGTGGTTATGCAGGCCGATGATGTCGCCGGCGAAGGCTTCCTCGAGCTGCTCGCGCTCGCTGGAGAAGAAGGTCAGGGCGTCGCCGACGCGCACGTCCTTGCCCAGGCGCACATGGCGCATCTTCATGCCTTGGCTGTACTTGCCCGAGCAGATGCGCATGAAGGCGATACGGTCGCGGTGCTTGGGGTCCATGTTCGCCTGGATCTTGAACACGAAGCCGCTGAACTTCTCTTCCTGCGGCTCCACTCTGCGCTCGTTGGCTGCGCGCGGCAGCGGCTTGGGCGCCCAGTCGACCACGGCGTCGAGCACGTGATCGACACCGAAGTTGCCCAGCGCGGTGCCGAAGAACACCGGGGTCAGCTGGCCGCTGATGAACTCGTCCTGGTCGAAGGGATGGCAGGCACCCTGGACCAGCTCCAGCTGATCGACGAAACGGTCGTACTCGTCGCCCAGGTGGGCACGGGCCTCGTCGGAGTCCAGCTTCTCGATGATCTTCACCGCGGTGCGCTCGTGGCCGTGGCCCGGGGTGTAGACGATGATGTAGTCGTCGGCCAGGTGGTAGACGCCCTTGAAGTCCTTGTAGCAGCCGATGGGCCAGGTGATCGGCGCGGCCTTGATCTTCAGCACCGCCTCGATCTCGTCGAGCAACTCGATGGGGTCGCGGATATCGCGGTCGAGCTTGTTGATGAAGCTGACGATGGGCGTGTCGCGCAGGCGGCACACGTCCATCAGCGCGATGGTGCGCGGCTCTACGCCTTTACCGCCGTCGAGGACCATCAGCGCCGAGTCCACCGCGGTCAGGGTGCGGTAGGTGTCTTCGGAGAAGTCTTCGTGGCCGGGGGTGTCGAGCAGGTTGATGATGTGCTCGCGGTAGGGGAACTGCATCACCGAGGTGGTGATGGAGATGCCGCGCTGCTTCTCCATTTCCATCCAGTCGGAGGTGGCGTGGCGGTCGGACTTGCGCGACTTCACCGTACCGGCGACCTCGATCGCCTTGCCCATCAGCAGCAGCTTCTCGGTGATGGTGGTCTTACCGGCGTCAGGGTGGGAAATGATGGCGAAGGTGCGGCGTTTGGCGACTTCGGCGGCCTGGATGGTCATGGATATGTGCCTGGCTGGAAACGGTTGCGGGCCATGTGCGGCCCGAAAAGCGCGGAATTATAGCGGGAAACGACCGGGGGATCAGTCCGCATGTCGCAGGCGGCGGTGATGGTGTTGCCGGCACCCAGTCGGGCGATGGGGATGAACCCTCGAGGGGATCATCGGTCTGTCAGAAAAGAGGGCCATGATCGCCAGGTCCGGGCGCGTACCGATGCGCTGCAAGGGCCGTCGCCAGCGGTTTTGTGCAGCATTTCATAACGTTTTGTTTTGAATACAGAACAGTCAACAGGTAACGCGACAAAGGGATGTGAAAAAGCGGCATTTTTTGATTGATCTGCGCCCCCATGGTCCTAAAGTTCGCGCCCGAACGTCCATGCTGGAAACGATCCATCCGGCTCAAGTACTGACGACGAGAGGTTGGCGGCCGCAAGGCTGCAAATCCTCGGCGACATGCCTTGGGAAGTAGGCGAACCAAAGTGGGGAAACGGATTAGACGTTCAGGCTTTTCGCACCAAGCCCATCCCTTGCAACTTTTGTGTTTTTTGCCCAATGGAGCCCCAGTATGTCGATCAAGGTCGAAGACTATTTCGCACCCGCCACTTTCCAGCGCATGAAAGCGTTCGCTGATCAACACGAGACCCCTTTCGTGGTGATCGACAAGCAGACCATCGCCGATGCCTACGACCAACTGGTCGGCTGCTTCCCCTTCGCCAAGATCTACTACGCGGTGAAGGCCAACCCGGCGACCGAAATCACCGAACTGCTGCGTGACAAGGGCTCCAACTTCGACATCGCCTCCATCTACGAGCTGGACAAGGTGATGAAGACCGGCGTCGGCCCGGAGCGCATCAGCTACGGCAACACCATCAAGAAAGCCCGGGACATCCGCTACTTCTACGAGAAGGGCGTGCGCCTGTTCGCCACCGACTCCGAAGCCGACCTGCGCAACATCGCCAAGGCTGCCCCAGGCTCGAAGATCTACGTGCGCATCCTCACCGAGGGTTCCACCTCCGCCGACTGGCCGCTGTCGCGCAAATTCGGTTGCAACCCCGACATGGCGCTGGACCTGCTGATCCTCGCCAAGCAGCTGGGCCTGGAGCCCTACGGCCTGTCCTTCCACGTGGGCAGCCAGCAGCGCGACATCGACGTCTGGGACGCCGCCATCGCCAAGGTCAAGGTGATCTTCGAGCGCCTCAAGGAAGAAGACGGCATCACCCTGAAGATGATCAACATGGGCGGCGGCTTCCCGGCCAACTACATCCAGCGCACCAACGCTCTGGAAACCTACGCCGAGGAAATCACCCGCTTCCTCAAGGAAGACTTCGGCGACGAGCTGCCGGAAATCATCCTCGAGCCGGGCCGTTCGCTGATCGCCAACGCCGGCATCCTGGTCAGCGAAGTGGTGCTGGTGGCGCGCAAGTCCCGCACTGCGGTGGAGCGTTGGGTCTACACCGACGTGGGCAAGTTCTCCGGCCTGATCGAAACCATGGACGAGTCCATCAAGTTCCCCATCTGGACCGAGAAGAAAGGCGAGATGGAAGAAGTGGTCATCGCCGGCCCGACCTGCGACAGCGCCGACATCATGTACGAGAACTACAAGTACGGCCTGCCCCTGAACCTGGCCAGCGGCGACCGCCTCTACTGGCTCTCCACCGGTGCGTACACCACTAGCTACAGCGCGGTGGAATTCAACGGCTTCCCGCCGCTGAAGGCCTTCTACCTGTAAGCGCCGGCCCGAAGGAAAAGCCTGCTCCGGCAGGCTTTTTTATGCCCGCGTGGTGCCTGGGACCGCAGCGGCTGCCCGGGAGCCCGTGCCGTCGCGGCATGCCGGCTACGGGCGAAGGTAAATAGAAAGTAAAACGCGTCGAATACTCTGTTTGTGAAATTTATTCTCAAATAGAATCGCATCCCATCTGAGAATCCATGGCCTCCGTCCGACCGGCTGATGGCGGCTGTCTGTTTTCCACAAGGGGTCACCGTGTTCAAGAAAGTCCTGTTCCAGTTGCACTGGCTCCTCGGCATCAGTGCCGGCCTGGTGTTGTCCGTCATGGGCGTCACCGGTGCCGCCTACAGCTTCCAGGACGAAATCCTCGACTGGCTCAACGCCGACACCCTGCGTATCGAGGTGAGTGACAGCGGTGTGCTGCCGCCCGCCGAACTGGTGCGCAAGATCGAAGCCGCCGAAGGCAAGCAGGTTACCGGGCTCTGGGTGGAAACCCAGTCCGGCGGGCCGGCGCGGGTGTTCTTCATGCCGCCGCCCGGCGAGCGGCGTGGCCCCATGCGCTGGTTCGACCCCTACACCGGTGAGCTGCTCGGTGACCCGGTCGGCCAGCCGTTCTTCGGCCTGATGCTGCAACTGCACCGCTTCCTCGCCATGGGCGAGACCGGCAAGCAGATCACTGCCGCCAGCACCCTGGCACTGATCTTCTTCTGCCTCTCCGGCCTTTATCTGCGCTGGCCGCGCCAGGCCGGCAGCTGGCGTGCCTGGCTGACCCTGGATTGGGCGCGCAAGGGCCGCAGCTTCAACTGGGACCTGCACGCGGTGGCCGGCACCTGGTGCCTGGCGCTCTACCTCCTGGCCGCGCTGACCGGCCTGTTCTGGTCCTACGAGTGGTACCGCGCCGGCCTGCAGCGCCTGCTGGCCGATGCCCCCTCCGAGCAGCAGGCCAAGCCTGGCGAACGTCGGGGCGAAGGACGTGGTGAGGGGCGTGGCGAGCGCCGCGAAGGGGGCCGCCCGGGCATGCAGCAAGCGCCGTCGGGCCCGCCGCTGGTGGTGGACTATGACGCCGTCTGGGCCAGCATCCGCGAGGCCGCCGGCCCCGGCATGACCGCCTACAACCTGCGCCTGCCCCCGGTGGGTGGGCAGCCGGCCACGGTGTTCTACCTCCTGGGGGATTCCAGCCATCCCCGTGCCACCAACCAGATCACCCTCGACCCGGCCACCGGCAAGGTCGCCCGCGTCGAGCGCTACGCCGAGAAGAGCTTCAAGGCGCAGCTGCTCACCAGCATCTATGCCCTGCACGTGGGCGAGTACTTCGGCCTGACCGGGCGCATCCTGATGATGCTGGCGAGCCTCGCCATGCCGCTGTTCTTCATCACCGGCTGGCTGCTCTACCTCGACCGCCGGCGCAAGAAGCGCGCGATCAAGGCCGCTCGTGGCGGCCTCGGCCACGGCGGTGACGGCGAGCCCTGGCTGATCGGTTTCGCCAGCCAGAGCGGCTTCGCCGAGCAGCTCGCCTGGCAGAGCGCCGGCCAGCTCCAGGCCGCCGGCTACCCGGTGCGCGTGCAGCAGTTGGGCGAACTGGATGCCGGGCAACTGGCCGAAGCGCGCAACGCCCTGTTCGTGGTCAGCACCTTCGGCGATGGCGAGGCCCCGGACGCTGCCCGCGGCTTCGAGCGCAAGATGCTGGGCCAGGCCTCGCAACTGGCCGACCTGCGCTTCGCCGTACTCGCCCTGGGTGACCGCCAATACCAGCACTTCTGTGGCTTCGCCCACCGCCTGCAGGCCTGGCTCCAGGGCCAGGGCGCCAACACCCTGTTCGACACGGTGGAGGTGGACAACGGCGACGCCGGCGCACTGCAGAGCTGGCAGCAGCACCTGGCCAGCCTGTCCGGCTCCAGCCTGGTGCCGGCATGGACCGAGCAGCCTTTCGAAACCTGGACCCTGGCCGGCCGCGAACACCTCAACCCCGGTAGCCAGGGCGAATCCACCTGGCTGCTGCGCCTGGGCGCCCCGGCGGGCAGCCAGATCAGCTGGCAGGCCGGCGACCTGGTGGAAATCCTCCCGCGCCAGGCCGACCCGCGCATCCAGGGCTGGCTCGACCGCCATGGCCTCGACGGCGAGGCCCAGGTGACGGTGGATGGCATCGCCCAACCCCTGCGCCAGGCCCTGGGCGCACGCCTGCTGCCGGACTCCTTCGAGCACCTGGTGGGCCTGCACCCGCAGGCGCTGCTGGATGCGCTGATCGTGCTTTCGGTGCGCCAGTACTCCATCGCTTCCCTGGAAAGCGACGGCGCCCTGGAACTGATCGTGCGCCAGGAGCAGCACGCCGACGGCACCCTGGGCATCGCCTCCGGCTGGCTCACCCACGCGCTGCCGGTGGGCGCCAACCTGCCGCTGCGCCTGCGTCGCAATGCCCGCTTCCACCGCCTGGAAGGCGAGCGCCCGGCCATCTTCATCGGCAACGGCACCGGTATCGCCGGCCTGCGTGCGCTGCTCAAGGCCAACGTCGCTGCCGGCAACGGCCGCAACTGGCTGCTGTTCGGCGAGCGCAACCAGGCCCACGACTACTACTGCCGTGACGAGATCGAAGGCTGGCTGGCCAGTGGTGAGCTGGAGCGGCTGGACCTGGCCTTCTCCCGCGACCAGGCGCACAAGGTCTACGTGCAGGACCGCCTGCGCGAAGCCGGGGCGGAAGTCCGTGCCTGGGTCGAGGCGGGCGCGGTGTTCTACATCTGCGGCAGCCTGCAGGGCATGGCCGACGGCGTCGACCGTGTGCTCCGCGAACTGCTGGGCGACGAGGCCCTGGATGCCCTCGCCGCCGAAGGCCGCTACCGCCGCGACGTGTATTGATCGGTTCATGGGCTGTGCTTCAGACCCGGGTGGGCTTCCCGGGCTGAAGCCCGGGCTGCGGTCGCTGATCCACCTGTGGATAACCCCATCTCGCACAGCCCGCCCGCTGTCGCCATAATCAGGCGATGAAAAATCGAATCCTGCTGAACTGCGACATGGGCGAGAGCTTCGGCGTCTGGACCATGGGCGACGACGAACACGCCATGCCGCTGGTGGACCAGGCCAACCTGGCCTGCGGCTTCCACGCCTCCGATCCCATGACCATGCAACGCACCGTCGACCTGGCGGTGCAGCACGGCGTTAGCATCGGCGCGCACCCGGCCTACCCGGACCTGATCGGTTTCGGCCGCCGGCAGATGGCCCTGTCGGTGGAAGAGGTCCGCGCCCTGGTGCTCTACCAGATCGGTGCGCTGGACGCCTTCTGCCGGGCTGCCGGTACCCAGGTGGCCTACGTCAAACCCCATGGCGCGCTGTACAACGAGCTGGTGCGCAACGATGCCCTGCTGGAAGCGGTGCTGGACGCCTGTGCCAGCTACCGCCAGGGCCTGCCGCTGATGGTCTTGGCCCTGGCCGACAACCGTCGTGAAATACGCCTGGCGGACGAGGCGGATGTGCCGCTGATGTTCGAGGCCTTCGCCGACCGTGCCTACCTGGCCGACGGCCAGCTGGCGCCGCGCCGGCTCGAAGGCGCGGTGCACCACGAGCCGGAGCGCATCATCGGGCAGGCCGTGGCCATCGCCCGGGGCGAGCCCTTCGCCGATATCGACGGCAAGCCGCTGCAACTGGTGGCCGACAGCCTCTGCGTGCACGGCGACAACCCGCAATCCCTGGCGGTGCTGCGCCGGCTGCGAGCCTACCTGGACGCCTCGTGATCCGTATCGAACCGGTCGGCGCCGAGGCGTTGCTGCTGGTGCTGGCGGATGAGCCGGACAGCCGTCTGCCGCAACGCATCGCCCAGCTCGCCGCTGTTCTGCGCCAGCACTTTGGCCACCGGCTCCGCGAGCTGGTGCCGGGCTGGACCACCCTCCTGCTGCACTACGACCTGCTGCACACCGATCACCTCCGGCTGGCCGCCGAGCTGGCGCCGTTGCTGGAGCAGTGGCAGCGGGCGGCTACGGGCGAGCAGGCCGGGCGCCTGCACGAGCTGCCCGTCTGGTACGGCAGCGAGGACCTGGCCACGGTGGCCGATGCCTGTGGGCTCAGTACCGGGCAGGTGATCGAGCTGCACGCCGGGGTGGAATACCGCGTCGGCGCCATCGGCTTCGCGCCGGGGTTCGCCTACCTGGGTGAGCTGGATACACGCCTCGCCCTGCCACGGCGCGACACGCCGCGCACGCGGGTGCCGGCGGGCAGCCTGGCCATCGCCGAGCGGCAGACGGCGATTTATCCACAGGCCTCGCCGGGCGGCTGGCACCTGCTGGGCCTCTGCCCGACGGCGCTGTTCGACCCGACGCGTGAGCCGCCGTGCCCGCTGGCGTTGGGGGACCGTGTGCGCTTCGTGCCCATCGATGAACGGACCTACCGCCGCGAACGGGGCGAACCATGAACGGCCTGCGGGTGATCAAGGCCGGGCCCCTGAGCCTGCTGCAGGACGGCGGGCGCAGCGGCTGGCAGCACCTGGGGGTTTCCCCGTGCGGGCCCATGGATCGCCACGCCGCCTATTGGGCCAATCGCCTGCTGGGCAATGCGCCGGGCGCCAGCCTGGTCGAGATCGCCCTGGGCGGTGTCGAGCTGGAAAGCCTGGGCGATGGCTGGGTGGCGCTCTGTGGCGCGGACCTGCCCATCACCCTGGATGGCGAGGCGCGGCCCAACTGGTCGCGCTTCCCGCTGCGCGCCGGGCAGCGCATCAAGCTGGGCTTCGCCCGCAACGGCCAGCGGGCCTATCTCGCCATCACCGGTGGCTTTCGCGTCGAGCCGGTGCTGGGCAGCGTCGCCTGCCAGGTGCGTGAAGGCCTTGGCGGGCTGAACGGCCAAGGGGCGAAGCTGGCCGACGGCGACCTGTTGCCGGGCGGGGAAGGGCGTTTCGAGCGGGGCGCCAGTGTGCCTTGGCCCTGGCAGCCGGACTACCGCGCCGAGCGCCCGTTGCGGGTGATGCTTGGCGGCGATGCCGGGCAGTTCGCTGATGACCAACTACAGGCCTTTTTCCAGCGACCCTGGCAGCTCAGCCCGCAATCGGATCGCATGGGCGCGCGCCTGCAGGGCGAGGCGATCCGTGCGCCGCAGCGGCAATGGTCCCTGGGCGTGGTACGCGGCACCGTGCAGGTCCCGCCCGACGGCCAGCCGATCATCCTCCAGGCCGACCACCAGACCATGGGCGGCTACCCCATCCTCGGCTGGCTGCACCCCCGGGACTGCGACCGCCTGGCCCAGTGCGCGGCGCACCAGAGGCTGCGTTTCCAGGCTGTGGATATCTCGGCGGTACAGGCCGAGGTGCGTGCGTTCCGCCGCTTCTTCGGCGCCGGTTCGTAGGGCGTCGGGTTGCACCCGACCTACAAGAGCCGTGTCGTTCCGTAGCCCGTGCTTCAGCGCGCAGAAAGGCGCTGCCGGTGTTCCCGGACTGAAGTCCGGGCTACGGGTGTGGTTGGAGTGTAGGGCGGGTGAAACCCGCGTGTGTTCTGGCCGGGTTGTCCCCGACCTTCAAGAGCCGTGTCGTTCTGTAGCCCGTGCTTCAGCGCGGGAAAGGCGCTGCTGGTGTTCCCGGACTGAAGTCCGGGCTACGGGTGGTGTTGGGGCGTAGGGCGGGTGAAACCCGCGTGCGCTCTTGTCGGGTTGCACCCGACCTACGGGTGAAGTACCGGGTGCGGGTGCGTCATTTCGGCAGGTGGTTGAGGGGCAGCGGGCCCGGTGCCTTGACCGTCTGGATGGCGAAGTTGCTGCGGATGTCGCTGACGCCGGGCAGCTTGATCAGGTGGTTGGTGAGGAAGAGTTCGTAGGCGCGCAGGTCCGGCACCACCACTTGCAGCAGGAAATCCGCCTCGCCGGACACCAGGTGCACCGAGATTACCTCGGGCAGCAGTACCACCGCCTCGCGGAAGGCGTCGGCGCGGTCGGGGCTGTGGCGCTCGACCTTGATGCCGACGAACACCGTCAGGCCCAGCCCCACTTCGTAGCGATCCAGGTCGACCTGGTACCCGCGTATCACCCCGGCTTCCTCCAGCAGGCGCACCCGGCGCAGGCAGGGCGAGGGCGACAGGCCGATCTCCTCGGCCAGCTGCACGTTGCTCAGGCGGCCGTCGCGCTGGAGGGCGGCGAGTATCTTGTGGTCGAAGGCGTCCAGTTTGAGATTTGGCATAAATGGATGGTCCTGTCGGAGATATCTCCTTGTTCGTGCCAAACAGCATCCTCTTGTTGGCGTAATGCGCAAGCACCTGCCCCGGCCTCCGGGCATAGAATTTTTCCTCCGGAAGACCTGTGGAGGAGCGGGCGATGGCGGATATAGGCGTATTCCTGATGGCCCTGGCAGTGGCCTACCTGCTGCCGGGGCCGGACATGATCCTGCTGCTGCAGACCGGCGCCCGGCAGGGGCGCGCCCTGGCGCTGGCCACCACCCTGGGGCTGGCGGTGGCGCGTGGCTGCCATGTGGCGCTGGCGGGGCTGGGTCTGGCGGTGCTGTTCCGCACCGCGCCCTGGACCTTCGACCTGGTGCGCCTGGCTGGCGCGGCCTACCTGCTGTGGATCGGCGTGCGCATCCTGCAGACGCCGGCCTCGCAACTGGTGGCCGGCAGCGGCGGGGAGGGCGTTGCCCTGGGCGGCGCCTGGTGGCCGGCGATCCGCCGTGGGCTGTTGACCAACCTGCTCAACCCCAAGGCGCTGCTGTTCTGTTCGGTGCTGTTGCCGCAATTCGTCGACCCGGCGGCGGGGCCGCTGTTCGCCCAGTTCGCCCTGCTGGGCGCGGTGCTGGTGGGCGTGGGCCTGGCCTTCGATGCCTGCTATGCGCTGGCCGGTGCCGGCATCGGGCGTTGGCTGGGGCAACGGCCGCTGGCCCAGCGCATCCAGCAATGGCTGTTCGGCGGCGTGCTGGTGGGCTTCGGGGTGAGGTTGGCGCTGTTGCGTGACATGTAGGGCGGGTGAAACCCGCGTGACAGGGGATGTATGTGTCGGGTTTCACCCGACCTGCGGGCATCGCGAATGAATTGGCTCTGTTTGAATTAGCAGTTGTGGTTTTAAAGCAAGCGCTCAAGCACGGCCCGTTCCGGGCTCCCAAGAGTTTCCGCCACCTCCACAGCATGGGTTTCGCTTCGCTCTACCCATCCTACGAAAGCCGCCACTTGCACGCTGGGTTGGTGCGCACATCAATGTGAGGATTCGAGCGAAGAACGGTGGAGCAGCCGCCAAACGCCCCTTCCCAGGAGGCCGAGCGAATCGTCGTCCATTCTTCCAGCAACACTCAGCGCAGACACAGCCCATGCATTCGTCCCCACAGAGCGGTCAGGGTGTGGCGCCACGGGCCAGCGAACCCCATCGGGCGATGGGGTTCGTGGGGCGGGGTTACGGGGCGATGGTTTCGGCGTGGTGGCAGGCGACCTGGCGGGCGTCCAGCGCGCGCAGTTCGGGGACTTCCACCTGGCAGCGCTCGGTGGCGTAGGGGCAGCGCTTGTGGAAGGCGCAGCCGCTGGGCGGGTCGAGGGGGTTGGGCAGTTCGCCGACGATCTTGATCTTCGGCTTGGCCGGGTCCGGGTGGATGGTCGGCGTGGCCGAGAGCAGCGCGCGGGTGTAGGGGTGCAACGGGCGCTCGTAGATGAGCTCCGCCGGGCCGATCTCCGCCGGGCGGCCGAGGTACATCACCAGCACGTCGTCCGCCACGTGCTGCACCACCGAGAGGTTGTGGGAGATGAACACGTAGCCGGTGTTGAAGCGCTCCTGCAGGTCCATGAACAGGTTGAGGACCTGGGCCTGGATGGAAACGTCCAGCGCCGAGGTGGGTTCGTCCGCCACCAGCACCTTGGGGTTGAGCATCATGGCGCGGGCCAGGGCGATGCGCTGGCGCTGGCCCCCGGAGAACATGTGCGGGTAGCGCTGGTAGTGCTCGGGGCGCAGGCCCACCTGCTGCATCATCGCCTGCACCTGCTCGCGGCGCTCGGCGCGGGACAGCGAGGTGTTGATCAGCAGCGGCTCGGCCAGCTGGTCACCGATCTTCTGCCGCGGGTTGAGGGATGCATAGGGGTTCTGGAACACCATCTGCACGTCGCGGCGCATCTGCTTGCGCTGCAGGCCGTTGGCGCGGGTGACTTCCTGCCCGGCGATTTGCAGGGAGCCGGAGCTGGGGATTTCGATCAGGGTCAGGGCGCGGGCCAGGGTGGACTTGCCGCAGCCGGATTCGCCGACCACGGCGAGGGTCTTGCCGGCCTGCAGTTCGAAGGACACGCCATTGAGGGCGCGCACCGTGGCCGTGCCTTTGAACAGGCCACGGGAGATGTCGTAGTGACGGGTCAGGTCACGGGCGGTCAGTACGGCAGTCATCAGGCCACCTCGCCGAGATTCAGGGGGAAGAAGCAGCGCACCGCGCCATGTTCGTGCGGGTCCAGGCCGGGGCGGCGCTCGCGGCAGCTGGCCTGGGCGTAGGGGCAGCGCGGCGACAGCAGGCAGCCGTGGGGCCGGTCGTAGCGGCCGGGGACGATGCCGGGCAGGGTGGCCAGGCGGCGCTGGCCCTGGCTGTGCTCGGGAATCGCCTTGAGCAGTGCTTCGGTGTAGGGGTGGGTCGGGGCATCGAACAGGCGCGGCACTTCGCCGATTTCCACCGCCTGGCCGGCGTACATCACACAGACGCGGTCGGCGGTTTCGGCCACCACCGCCAGGTCGTGGGTGATCAGCACCAGGCCCATGCCCTGGTCGCGCTGCAGATCCAGCAGCAGGTCCATGATCTGCGCCTGGATGGTCACGTCGAGGGCGGTTGTGGGTTCGTCGGCGATCAGCAGCTTGGGTTCGGCGGCGATGGCCATGGCGATGGCCACGCGCTGGCTCATGCCCCGGAGAGCTGGTGGGGGTAGGCGTCGAGGCGGCTGGCGGCGCCGGGTATCTCCACGCGCTCCAGCAGCTCCAGGGCGCGCTGGCGGGCGGCGCGGCCCTTCAGGGCCATGTGCTGGTGCAGCACTTCCTCGATCTGGAAGCCCACGGTGTAGCTGGGGTTGAGGGCGGTCATCGGGTCCTGGAAGACCATGGCCAGGTCCTTGCCGACGATGTGGCGGCGCTGCTTGCCCTTGAGGCGCAGCATGTCGGTGCCGTCGAACTGCATGCTGTCGGCGGTGACCTTGCCGGGGGCGTCGATCAGGCCCATCAGCGCCATCATGGTCACCGACTTGCCGGAGCCGGACTCGCCGACGATGGCCAGCACCTCGCCCTTGTTCACGGAGAGGTCGAGGCCGTCGACCACCGGTACCGCATTGGCGTCGCCGAAGCGCACGCCGAGGTTCTTGATATCCAGAAGGCTCATGGTGGGCTCCTCAGAGGGCATTCTTGAGTTTCGGGTCCAGCGCGTCGCGCAGGCCGTCGCCCATCAGGTTGATCGCCAGCACGCTGAGCAGGATGGTCAGGCCGGGCAGCGAGACCACCCACCAGGCGCGCTCGATGTAGTCGCGGGCGGAGGCCAGCATGGTTCCCCATTCCGGGGTCGGCGGTTGTACGCCGAGGCCGAGGAAGCCGAGGGCCGCGGCATCGAGGATGGCGGAGGAGAAGCTCAGGGTCGCCTGGACGATCAGCGGCGCCATGCAGTTGGGCAGCACGGTGATGAACATCAGGCGGAAGATGCCGGCACCGGCCAGGCGCGAGGCGGTGACGTAGTCGCGGTTGCGCTCGACCATCACTGCGGCGCGGGTCAGGCGCACGTAGGAAGGCAGCGAGACGATGGCGATGGCGATCACGGTGTTGATTAGCCCTGGGCCGAGGATGGCGACGATGGCCACCGCCAGCAGCAGCGAGGGCAGGGCCAGCATGATGTCCATCAGGCGCATGATCAGCATGCCCAGCAGCGGGGCGAAGCCGGCGATCAGGCCCAGAAGGATGCCGGGCAGCAGCGACATCACCACCGAGGCGAGGCCGATGAGCAGCGACAGGCGCGCGCCGTGGATCAGCCGCGAGAGCAGGTCGCGGCCCAGCTCGTCGGTGCCGAGCACGAACTGCCACTGGCCGCCTTCGAGCCAGGCCGGCGGGGTCAGCAGGGCGTCGCGGAACTGCTCGCTGGGGTCATAGGGCGCGATCCAGGGCGCGAACAGCGCGCAGATCACGATGATCACCATGAAGGCGAGGCCGCCGACGGCGCCCTTGTTGTGGGAGAAGGCCCGCCAGAATTCCTTCATCGGCGAGGGGTAGAGGATGGCCGGTTCGACCGTGTTCTGAGCGATGGTCATGACGGGTCCTCAGCGCTGGTGGCGAATGCGTGGGTTGGCGAAGCCGTAGAGCACGTCCACGACGAAGTTCACCAGGATTACCAGGCAGGCGATCAGCAGGATGCCGTTCTGCACCACCGGGTAATCGCGGGCGCCGATCGATTCGATCAGCCATTTGCCGATGCCCGGCCAGGAGAAGATGGTTTCGGTGAGCACGGCACCGGCCAGCAGCGTGCCGACCTGCAGGCCGAACACCGTGAGCACCGGGATCAGCGCATTGCGCAGGCCGTGGACGAAGACCACGCGGGCCGGCGACAGGCCCTTGGCGCGGGCGGTGCGCACGTAGTCCTCGCGCAGCACCTCGAGCATGGCCGAGCGGGTCATGCGGGCGATCACCGCCAGGGGAATGGTGCCGAGCACGATGGCCGGCAGGATCAGGTGGCGCAGGGCGTCGAGGAAGGCGCCTTCCTCGTCTGAGAGCAGCGTGTCGATGAGCATGAAGCCGGTGACCGGCTCGATGTCGTAGAGCAGGTCGATGCGCCCGGAGACCGGTGTCCAGCCGAGCCAGACGGAGAAGAACATGATCAGCAGCAGGCCCCACCAGAAGATCGGCATGGAATAGCCCGCCAGCGAGATGCCCATCACCCCGTGGTCGAACAGCGAGCCGCGCTTGAGCGCTGCGATCACCCCGGCCAGCAGGCCCAGGGTGCCGGCGAACAGCAGGGCGGCCAGGGCCAGCTCCAGGGTCGCGGGGAACAGGGTGAGGAATTCGTGCCAGACGCTTTCGCGGGTGCGCAGGGACTCGCCCAGATCACCCTTGGCGAGCTTGCCGATGTAGTCGAAGTACTGCTCGCGCAGGGGTTTGTCGAGGCCGAGGCGGGTCATCGCCTGGGCATGCATTTCGGGGTCGACCCGGCGTTCGCCCATCATCACTTCGACCGGGTCGCCCGGGATCAGGCGGATCAGCGCGAAGGTGAGCAGGGTGATGCCGAAGAAGGTGGGGATCAGAAGCCCCAGTCGGCGGGCGATGAAACTTAGCATCTCGGTGGTTGACTCCTCAGGTATCACGCCCGCTTCCGCTTGTGACGGTGGGCGGGCGCCGTTCTTGTTGTTGGGAGCGTCGCGGCTGTGGGTTGGACCGCCGCGACGCTGCCGTTACTTCACCCGGGTGGTGGCGAAGTTGTTGTTGCTCAAGGGGCTGATCACGTAGCCGTCGATATTGCTGCGGCGCACATTGAACAGCTTAGGGTGTGCCAGGGGAATCCATGGGGCCTGGTTGTGAAATACCTCCAGGGCCTGTTCATAGAGCTTCGCCCGTTCGGCCGGCTCGCTCACGGTGCGGGCCTTCTGCATCAGGGTTTCGAAGTCCTGGTCGCACCAGCGCGCCTGGTTTTCCCCCGATTTGGCCGCCGCGCACGACAGGTTGGGGCTGAGGAAGTTGTCCGGGTCGCCGTTATCGCCGGCCCAGCCCAGCAGCACCATGTCGTGCTCGCCGCCCTTGGAGCGCTTGAGCAGCTCGCCCCACTCCAGCGAACGGATGGTCATCTGGATGCCGGCCTTGGCCAGATCCGCTTGCATCATCTGTGCCGCCAGCGCTGGGTTGGGGATGGTAGGCGAGGTGCCGTTGCGGATGAAGAGGGTGATCTTCAGGTCCTTCACCCCGGCTTCGGCGAGCAGCGCGCGGGCCTTCTCCGGGTCGTGGGGCCAATCCTGTATCTGGTGGTTGTAGCCCAGCAGCGTCGGCGGGTAGGGGTTGACCGCGGCGCTGGCGGCGCCCGGGCCGAACACCGCGCCGAGCAGGGCCTGCTTGTCGATGGAGAGGTTGATGGCCTGGCGCACGCGGGCGTCGTCCAGCGGCTTGTGCTCGGTGTTGATGGCCACGTAGGTGGTCAGCAGCGCGTCGATCTCGTCCACCGCCAGGCGCGGGTCGTTGCGGATGCCGGCCACGTCCTCGGGTTTCGGGTAGAGCGCCACCTGGCACTCGCCGGCGCGCACCTTCTGCAGGCGCACGTTGGAGTCGAGTGTGATGGCGAAGATCAGGTTGTCGATCTCGGGCTTGCCACGGAAGTAGTCCGGGTTGGCCTTGTAGCGCACCTGGGCGTCCTTGGCGTAGCGGTTGAAGACGAAGGGGCCGGTGCCGATGGGCAACTGGTTGAGCTGGTTGGTCTTGCCCGCCGCCAGCAGCTGGTCGCCGTACTCGGCCGAGTAGATGGAGGCGAAGGGCATGGCCATGTCGGCGAGGAAGGGCGCTTCCGGGTGGGTGAGGGTGAAGCGCACGGTGAGCGCGTCGACCTTCTCCACGGACTTGATCAGCTCGCGCATGCCCATGGCGTCGAAGTAGGCGTAGCCGCGCTGCGCCGATTCATGCCAGGGGTGCTTGGGGTCGAGGGCGCGCTGGAAGGTCCAGACCACGTCGTCGGCGTTGAACGGTCGGCTGGGGGTGAACCAGTCGGTGGCGTGGAACTTCACGTCCGGGCGCAGGCGGAAGGTGTAGATCAGGCCGTCGTCGCTGATTTCCCAGCTGGTGGCCAGGCCGGGGATCAGCTCGGTGGTGCCGGGCTTGAAGCCGAGCAGGCGGCTGAACACGGTCTCGGCGGTGGCGTCGGCGGTCACCGCGCCGGTGTATTGCACGATGTCGAAGCCCTCGGGCGCGGCTTCGGTGCAGACCACCAGGTTCTGGGCCTGGGCGCTGGCGGCGGCGAGGGCGGCCAGCAGGGGCAGGTAACGCATCTTCATGTCGGGTCCTCCAGGCGCCGGCGCGGGGCCGGCGCCGCATCCATGTCAGAGCAGGTCGAAGGGGAAGGTGCTGACGATACGCAGCTCGTTCACGCTGCCGTCGATCTGCTGCTTGCTCGCCTTGTGGGACATGTAGGTGACCTTGAAGGTGCTGTCCTTGATGGTCCCGCTCTGCACCTTGTAGGCCGCCATCAGGCCGTATTCGCGGTGGCGCTCGTCGTCCATGGCGCGCACTTCCGCGTAGTTGCCGTAGGCGCCGTTGCGGTCACCGTCGTAGTGGGTGCCGTCGATGTCCCAGCCCTTGGCGTACCAGGCGGTGGTGGAGAAGCCGGGGATGCCGAAGTAGCTCCAGTCGGTCTCGTAGCGGATCTGCGCGGACTTCTCGTTGGGGCTGTTGTAGTCCGAGAGCAGGGAGTTGGCCAGGTAGATGGCGGCGGTTTCGTGGATGTAGTCGAAGTACTCGTTGCCGTCGACCTGCTGCCAGGCGAGGGTCAGCGCGTGGGCCTGGTGGGCCAGGGTGAAGGCCAGGCTGAAGGTGTCGTTGTCGATGTAGCCGGCCTTGCGGTCGCCGGTGTCGCGGGTGCGGTAGCCGTTGAAGGCGGTGCGCAGGGACAGGGTCTCGCGGTCGCCCAGGTCGTGGGCCACGCTCAGGTAGTACTGGTCCCAGACGTCTTCGAAGCGGCCGGCGTAGACGGCGACCTCGAGGTTATCCAGCGGCTTGTAGTTGCCGCCGAGGTAATGCATGTGCTCGCCCGTGACTTCGCGGGTGCCGTATTCGGTGGTGAAGGCTTCGTCGCCGGCGCCGGTACGCGGGCTGGCGCGGCGGAAGCTGCCGGCCTGCAGGGCGAGGCCGTCGAACTCCTCGCTGGTCACCGCGTAGCCGGTGAAGCTGGAGGGCAAGGCGCGGTTGTCGATGTAGCTGAGCACCGGGGTGTCCACCAGGAAGCGGCCGGCCTTGAACTCGGTGTTGGAGGCGCGCAGGCGCACGTTGGCGACACCGAGCTTGGACCATTCCTCCTGGCCGTGGCCGTTGCTGTCGGCCAGGGTGCGGTTGCCGCCACCGCCGATGCGGCCCTTGCCGCGCTCGAGGTTGATGGCGCTGAAGGCGGCCACGTCCAGGCCGAAGCCGATGGTGCCTTCGGTGTAGCCGGAGCTGTATTTCAGCTGGGTGCCCTGCACCCAGGCGCGGCGGCTGTGGGTACGCTGCCGGCCGTCATCCTTGGGGATGGTGAAGCCGAAGCCGTCCTTCATCTGCTCGCGGGCGGCGAAGTTGCGGGTGCTCAGGCTCAGGCTCTGGCCTTCGATGAAGCCGGTGGCGCCAGCCTGGCCCTTCACCGGTTTTTCCACGGCGGGGATGTTCTGCACCTGGGCGGCGTAGCTGGGGTTCTCGGGCACCGGCGGGACCTTTTCCTCTTCGGCGGCGAAGAGGTGTGCGCTGGCAGCCATCAGTGCCAGTCCCAGGGTTGCTCGTTGGAAGGGGGTGGATTTCATCACGTGTGCTCCTTTTTTGTTATCGCTTCTTCATCGAAACAAGGAACGCTCATGCGGACTGCCGCCGACGCCGGGCAAGCCGGTGCCGACGCGCGCAAGCGCAGCATCCTTGCGAACTCGTTGGGGCAGGTATGAAAGGGTCCTCCTCCGATCTGGCGTCGGATGGAGATGGGGTTCACGGAGTGGCCCGGAACGGGCCGCGAAAGCCGGCGGGCGTGGGGCCCGCCGGGTTCGTCAGGTGCGGTCAGGGCGCATTGGAGACGCCGTAGAAGGAGTTGGTGGAGAAGGGGCTGATCTTGAAGCCCTGCACGCTCTTGCTCATGGGCTGGTAGACGGTGGAGTGGGCGATCGGGGTGATCGGCACTTCACGTTGCAGCAGTTGCTGGGCCTGCTTGTAGAGCTCGGTGCGCTGGGCCTGGTCGGTGACGTTCTTGGCCTGCTTGACCAGCTTGTCGTAGTCCTTGTCGCACCACTTGGAGAAGTTGTTGCCGTTGATCGAGTCGCAGCCATAGAGGGTGCCGAGCCAGTTGTCCGGGTCACCGTTGTCGCCGGTCCAGCCGATCAGCATGGCGTCGTGCTCGCCAGCGTGGGCACGCTTGATGTACTCGCCCCACTCGTAGCTGACGATGCGTGCCTTGATGCCGACCTTGGCCCAGTCGGCCTGGAGCATCTCGGCCATCAGCCGTGCGTTGGGGTTGTAGGGACGCTGCACGGGCATGGCCCAGAGGGTGATCTCGGTGCCTTCCTTGACGCCGGCGGCCTTGAGCAGCTCGCGGGCCTTCTCGGGGTTGTACTCGCTGCCCTTGATGGTCTCGTCGTAGGACCACTGGGTCGGCGGCATGGCGTTGACCGCCAGCTGGCCGGCGCCCTGGTACACGGCCTGGATGATCGCCGGCTTGTTCACCGCGATGTCCAGTGCGCGACGCACCTCGACCTTGTCGAAGGGCGCGTGGGTGACGTTGTAGGCGATGTAGCCGAGGTTGAAGCCGGGGTTCGACGGCACCTGCAGCTTGGCGTTCTGCTTCAGCGACTCGAGGTCGGCGGGGCGCGGGTTGAGAGTGATCTGGCACTCGCCGGCCTTGAGCTTCTGCGCGCGGACCGAGGCGTCGGTGTTGATGGAGAAGATCAGGTTGTCGATCTTCACCTCGTCCGGCTGCCAGTAGTCCTTGTTGCCGGCGAAGCGGATCTGCGCGTCCTTCTGGTAGCGCTTGAACACGAAGGGGCCGGTACCGATGGGCTTTTGGTTCAGCTCGGCGGCCTTGCCGGCCTTGAGCAGCTGGTCGGCGTATTCGGCCGAATGCACCACGGCGAAGGGCATCGCCAGGTTCTGGATGAAGGCGGCGTCGACGGTGTTGAGGGTGAAGCGCACGGTGTGCTCGTCGACCTTCTCGACCTTGGCGATGTTCTTGTCCAGGCCCATGTCGGTGAAGTAGGGGAACTCGCTGGGGTACGCCTTACGGAACGGGTGTTCCTTGTCGATCATGCGCTGGAAGGTGAAGAGCACGTCGTCGGCGTTGAATTCGCGGCTGGGCTTGAAGTAGTCGGTGCTGTGGAACTTCACGCCGGGACGCAGATGGAAGGTGTAGCTGAGGTTGTCCGGGGAGATGTCCCATTTCTCTGCGAGGGCGGGGACGGCCTGGGTGCTGCCTCGTTCGAACTGCACCAGGCGGTTGAACAGGGTTTCGGAAGCCGCGTCGAAATCGGTGCCGGTGGTGTACTGGCCGGGGTCGAAGCCCGCTGGGCTGCCCTCGGAGCAGAACACCAGGTTGCTGGCGGCGGAAACGAATGGGGAACCGAGAAGCAGGCCTGCGGCGAGCAGGGCCTGGATGGGGGTGTTCTTGCGCATGCAAACCTCAATTTGTTCTTTTTCTGAGGGCGTCATGTGCGTGGCGGCCTTTTGGACCGAGCACATGCATCGGTACACCCCGCTGCATTCCGGATCCCTGGTCGGGTGAGCCGGCCCTTTGCAGCGGTAAGCGGCGTTGCCATGGGTCCATCCCCGGCAAACAGCCGAGGCCGAAATTAAGTCATGCTGAAATTCCGGTCAATAGAAATTAAGCGCGACTAACATTGGCGCGTCACAGTCCTGTGCATGGGCGTTGCGGGAGCCCCGTGGAAAGGGCTCAGGAAGCGCTGTGGTCGTCGAACAGCGGCATGGTGGTGATGGTCAGGACCTCGGCCATTTCGCTGCCGGCATTGGCCAGGCAATGGGCCTTGCCCGCATCGAAGTGCACCGAATCGCCGGCGCTAAGAGGATATTGCCGACCCTCGATGGTGTAGATGATCTGCCCGGAAAGCACATAGGCGAACTCCGAGCCTTCGTGGGCGATGAGCTCCGACTGATAGCCCACCGGCATGTTCATCTTCACCGCATTGAGCAGGTTGCCGGGAAACGAGGTGGACAGGCGCTCGTAGGCCAGCGGCTGGCCCTCGATGGTGTAGCGCACGCGCTCGCCCTGGTGGGAATCGGGCTGTGGCTGGGGCGGCTGGTCGAAGAGGACGTTGAGCGGAACGTTGAGGGATTTGGCGATGCTCGCCAGGGACGAGATCGACACGCCGGTGAGATTGCGCTCCGCCTGGGAGAGGAAACTGGCGGTGAGGCCGGACTCGCTCGCGACCTCGTTCAGGGTCTTCTTGGCGGCGCGTCTGTAACGGCGCAAGCGTTCTCCGATGCGATCTACGGACATGGCGAGGGCTCTTGTTGGAAGGCGGCCAGTATAACGGCACGGGGCCTGCGTGAAAGCGCCGCAGGGAGCGGATGATTCTTAAGTGGGACTGAAAATTTGTTTTGACCTCTATTTAAGTCTCACTTAAATTTCGCCGCAATTGTCGGACAAAGAGGTTTCAGCGATGACCAGGGGTGTAGGCGGAAGTACGCCGGAGCAGGCGCTCGCCGGATTGCGTGACATGACCGCCGGGAGCAGCCCCATCGGGCTGGCCGAATACCAGGCCCGGATCGAGCGTGCCCAGGCCTTGATGCAGGCGCAGGGCATCGCCGCCCTGTACCTCAACGCGGGCAGCAACCTGCGTTATTTCACCGGTGTGCAATGGCACCCGAGCGAACGCCTGGTGGGCGCGCTGCTGCCGGCCAGCGGCGCGCTGGAATACATCGCTCCGGCCTTCGAGGAAGGCACGGTGCGCGATTTCCAGGTGGTCCCGGGAGCGATCCGCACCTGGCAGGAACACGAGAACCCCTATCGCCTGCTGCTGGACATGCTCGCCGACCTGAACCTGGCCGCCGATGCCCGGGTGGCGCTGTGCCCGAGCCTGCCCTTCTTCATGTTCGACGGCATCCGTCGTGAAGGCAGCACCTACGACTTCATCGACGGCGCCCGGGTGACCGGCCACTGCCGCCAGCGCAAGTCCGCCGCCGAGATCGCCCTGATGCAACGGGCCAAGGGCATGACCCTGGAAGTGCACAAGGCCGCCGCCAGCATCCTCCGCGCCGGCATCAGCACCACCGAGGTCGAGGAGTTCATCCACCAGGCCCACCGCAAGGTCGGCGCCCCCGGCTCCTACTTCTGCATCGTGCTGTTCGGCCCCGCCAGCGCCTTCCCCCACGGCGTGCGCGAGCCGCAAGTGCTCAAGGACGGCGACATGGTGCTGGTCGACACCGGCTGCAAGCTCCACGGCTACATCTCCGACATCACCCGCAGCTACGTCTTCGGCACCCCGAGCGAACGCCAGCGCACCTTCTGGGACTTCGAAAAGGCCGCGCAACTGCACGCCTTCGAAGCCGCCCGCCTCGGCGCCCCCTGCGAGTCGGTGGACGCCGCCGCGCGCCGCTCCCTGGAAGCCAACGGCCTCGGCCCGGACTACCAACTCCCCGGCCTGCCGCACCGCACCGGCCACGGCATCGGCCTGGACATCCACGAAGGTCCCTACCTGGTGCGCGGCGACGCCACGCCCCTGGAGCCGGGGATGTGCTTCTCCAACGAGCCGATGATCTGCGTGCCCGGCGAATTCGGCATCCGCCTGGAAGACCACTTCTACATGGCCGAAGACGGCCCGCGCTGGTTCACCCAGCCCAGCCACTCCATCGACGACCCGTTCGGGTTGGAATGATCCAGAAGAGCCCGCCGACAAGGCGGGCTCTTTCTTTCTGGTCGCGCCGAGTCGTAGCCCGGGCTTCAGCCCGGGAGTGCCTGCGCATGCGCTGTCGGGTTGCCTCCGACCTACAGCTGCAAAGGGCTTCGCGAGCAGAGCTCGCTCCTACGGGGTGCCCGGCTTCGCCTTCAACCGCGTGGTCGCGAAGTTGTTCGACCCCAGCGGGCTCATGCGGAAGCCTTCCACCTCGGGGGTGAGGACGTTGAACAGCCTAGGGTGGGCGAGGGGGATCCAGGGGGCTTGTTCGTGGAAGATCGCCAGAGCCTGGCGGTAGAGCTGGGCGCGTGTTTCCCGGTCGTTCTCTGCGCGGGCCTGGCGGATCAGTTCGTCGAACTTCGTGTCGCACCAGCCGGCCTGGTTCTCCCCTGATTTGGCGGCGGCGCAGGAGAGGTTGGGGGTGAGGAAGTTGTCCGGGTCGCCGTTGTCGCCCACCCAGCCCATGAACACCAGGTCGTGCTCGCCGTTCTTGGCGCGCTTGATCAGCTCACCCCATTCGAAGACGCGGATGTCCGCCTGGATGCCGACGGCGGCGAGGTCGGCCTGGAGCATCTGCGCGCCGATGCCGGGGTTGGGGTTGGTGGGACCGCCGCCGGGGCGGGTCCAGATGGACAGCTTGAGGCCCTTGCCGTGGCCGGCTTCGGCCAGCAGCTGGCGGGCGCGCTCGGGGTCGTGGGGCCAGGGGTCGAGGTCGCTGTTGTAGCCCAGCAGGGTGGCGGGGTAGGGGTTGACCGCGGCGCTGGCGGCACGTTCGCCGTATTGGGCGCGGATGTAGGACTTCTTGTCGAAGGCGAGGTTGATCGCCTGGCGCACGCGCACGTCGTCCAGCGGCGGGTGGCGGGTGTTGAGGGCGACGTAGGCGACCATCAGTGCGTCCTGCTCCACCAGCTTCACGCCGGGAGCGCCGCGCAGGGCGGGCACGTCGGTGGGCTTGGGGTAGAGGGCCACCTGGCAGGCGCCGGCGCGCAGCTGCTGGATGCGCACGTTCGGGTCGGGGGTGATGGCCAGCAGCAGGCGGTCGCTGGGCGGCTTGCCGTTCCAGTAGTCGGGGTTGGCGAAGAAACGCACCTGGGCGTCCTTGGCGTAGCGCTGGAAGACGAAGGGCCCGGTACCTACCGGCTGGCTGTTGAGGGCGTCGGGGGTGCCGGCGGCCAGGAGCCTGGCGGCGTATTCGGCGGAGTAGATGGAGGTGAAGCCCATGGCCAGGTCGGCGAGGAAGGGCGCCTCGGGGTGGCGCAGGACGAAGCGCACGCGGTGGTCGTCGAGCTTCTCGATGCGCTCGATCAACTGGGCGAAGGCCATGGATTCGGCGTAGGGGAAGCCCCGTGGCGAGAGGCCGTGCCAGGGGTGCTTGGGGTCGAGCTGGCGCTGGAAGCTCCAGAGCACGTCGTCGGCGTTGAATTCGCGGCTGGGGGTGAACCAGGGCGTGGTGTGGAACTTCACCCCGCGGCGCAGCTGGAAGTCGTAGGTGAGGCCGTCCACGCTGATGTCCCAGCGTTCGGCGAGGCCGGGCTGCAGGCGGGTGCTGCCGGGGGCGAACTGCACCAGGCGGTCGAACAGCGTTTCAGCAGCGGCATCACCCGTGGTGGCGGTGGTGTATTGGACGATGTCGAAGCCTTCGGGGCTGGCTTCCGTGCACACCACCAGGGAGCTGGCGGCGTTGCAGGCGAGGGGCAGGAGCAGGGCAAGGGACGACAGGCATCGGCGCATGGTGCTTCCCTTCGGGGGTGGAAGGGCGGGGCCGGGTGGCCCCGCCGACAGGGCCTACTTCTCGACGCTGACGCCATAGAAGGAGTTGAGGCCGAAGGGGCTGATGCGGAAGTCCTTGACCGTCTTGCTCATGGGCTGGTTGACGGTGGAGTGGGCGATCGGGGTGATCGGCACTTCGCGCTTGAGGATCTGCTGGGCTTCCTTGTAGAGGGCGGTGCGCTTGTCCTTGTCGGTGACTGCCTTGCCTTCCTTGATCAGCTTGTCGTAGCCCTTGTCGCACCAGCGCGAGTAGTTGTTGCCGCCGATGGCGTCGCAGCCGTAGAGCACGCCGAGCCAGTTGTCCGGGTCACCGTTGTCGCCGGTCCAGCCGATCAGCAGGGCGTCGTGCTCGCCGGCCTTGGCGCGCTTGTTGTACTCGCCCCACTCGTAGGAAACGATCTTGGCCTTGATGCCGATCTTGGCCCAGTCGGCCTGGAGCATCTCGGCCATCAGCTTGGCGTTGGGGTTGTAGGGACGCTGCACCGGCATGGCCCAGAGGGTGATCTCGGTGCCTTCGGCGACGCCGGCGGCCTTGAGCAGGGCCTTGGCCTTCTCGGGGTCGTAGGCGGGGTCCTTGATGCTGTCGTCGTAGGACCACTGGGTCGGCGGCATGCCGTTGGTGGCGAGCTGGCCGGAGCCCTGGTAGACGGCCTTGATGATGGCCGGCTTGTTCACCGCCATGTCCAGCGCCTGGCGCACTTCGAGCTTGTCGAAGGGTTTGTGCTCCATGTTGTAGGCGATGTAGCCGACGTTGAAACCGGCCTGCTGGGGCACGTCGAGCTTGGGGTCCTTGCGCATGGCGTCGAGGTCGGCCGGGCGCGGGTAGGCGGTGATCTGGCACTCGCCGGCCTTGAGCTTCTGGTAGCGCACCGAGGCGTCGGAGTTGATGGCGAAGATCAGGTTGTCGATCTTCACGTCCTCGGGCTTCCAGTAGTCCTTGTTGCCCTTGTAGCGGATCTGCGCGTCCTTCTGGTAGCGGCTGAAGACGAAGGGGCCGGTGCCGATGGGCTTCTGGTTGAGGTCGGCGGCCTTGCCGGCCTTGAGCAACTGGTCGGCGTATTCGGCCGAGTGGATGGAGGCGAAGCTCATGGCCATGTTCTGGATGAAGGCCGCGTCCACGGTGTTGAGGGTGAAACGCACGGTGTGCGCGTCGAGCTTCTCCAGCTTGGCGATGTTGGCGTCCATGCCCATGTCGGTGAAGTAGGGGAACTCGGTGGGGTACGCCTTGCGGAAGGGGTGGTCCTTGTCGAGCATGCGCTGGAAGGTGAAGAGCACGTCGTCGGCGTTGAATTCGCGGGTGGGCTTGAAGTAGTCGGTGCTGTGGAACTTAACGCCCGGGCGCAGGTGGAAGGTGTAGGTCAGGCCGTCGTCGGAGATGTCCCATTTCTCCGCCAGGCCGGGTTCGACCGCTGTGCCGCCGCGCTCGAACTGGGTGAGGCGGTTGAAGACCGCTTCGGCCCCCGCGTCGAAATCGGTGCCGGTGGTGTACTGGCCGGGGTCGAAGCCAGCGGGGCTGCCTTCGGAACAGAAGACCAGGTTGCTGGCGGCGCTGGCGAGCGGGGCGGCGGCGATCAGGCCGGCGGCGAGCAGCGCTTGGATGACGGCGTTTTTACGCATTTTGACCTCATGTCTTGTTGTGGTTGTCATCGTGAGGGGCCCCTTCGTGAGGGACCTTGCAAGAACCTATGCACGGCACATGCCTGAGGCAAGCCGAGGGCAGGGGAGAGTGTAGAAGCTGTGACGAAGGTGTAAGGCGGTGTCGCAAATATGCAAATGAGGGGGCGCGGGAATGAAAGGGAGCCGCGCCGTTGCAGCGCGGCTCCCGCCCGTTATCAGGGCATCTGCACCTCGATGACGCCGTCGGCGTTGACGGTCACGCGGCTGGTGCCGGCTTCGACTTCCGGTGCCGGGGCGCTGTCGTACATCGACGACTTGGCGGCCATGGCGCGCATCATCACCGGCTGCGGCTGGAAGCCGGCGCTGTTGAGGTTGAGGCTGACCAGCTTGTAGCCGCTGCCGCCGAG
The DNA here is from genome assembly GCF_026072635.1 of Pseudomonas solani. Classification (NCBI taxonomy): domain Bacteria; kingdom Pseudomonadati; phylum Pseudomonadota; class Gammaproteobacteria; order Pseudomonadales; family Pseudomonadaceae; genus Pseudomonas; species Pseudomonas solani. Next base: position 3,497,130 of record NZ_AP023081.1, read on the forward strand.
GGCTTCGGTGGTCAGTTGGGCGCGGGCCTTGAAGGCATCCACGGCCTGCTTGATCAGGGCGTCTTCGTTCTTCTTGCGGGTCGGGTCGGCGATGCTGAAGTCCATGCCGCCCATCTTCAGGCTGCCCATCAGGTCGGCGCTGAGCTGGGAGAGGGTGGCGAAGTCCGGGCTTTCCAGGCGCAGTTCGGCGCGCTCGCGCCAGCCGGTGATCTTCTGGCCCTTGTCGTCATAGACCGGGTAGCTGTTGCGGCTGCCCAGGCTCACCGACACGCCATTGGTGGCGCGGGCCTTTTCCACCGCCGCGTTGATGGTGCGGGTGATTTCGGCGGCGAGCTTGGCCGGGTCGGCGCTCTGGGATTCGCTGTAGAGGGTCACGTGCATCAGGTCGTGGGCCACTTCCTGGCTGACCTCGGCGCGCAGCGCCACCTGGTTGTAGCGGGCGTCTTCGGCCTGGGCGGAGAGGCTGCCGAAGGTCGCCGCGCACAGGGTGATGGCGGCGGCGAGGCGGGTGATGGCTTGCATAACGGCTCCTTGTGAGAGGCAGTGGGTGCACGGATTGTGCAGCAGTCCCGAGGTTAGACGCAGGTCTGCTGCGAACGGGGTTAAGACCCGGAAGATTTTTTTGCGTTCCGGTCGGGCCCACCCAGTGGGCGACCCGTCGTCGGTCGACGAAAGGCGCGCGACGATGCGGCGAGTTGACGCATATCAGCGGAGCGCGTGGCGCCTTGGTTATACTCCGCCGACGCCCTGGAGTACCCATGCTCGCACCCTTGCAATTGTTATCCGCCAGCCGGCAGAACCTGCTGCGCCTGACCTTCATCCGCATCCTCGTGCTGGCCGCCCAGGCCGGTTCGGTGGGGCTCGCCTACAAGGCCCAGCTGCTGCAACTGCCCTGGCTGGAACTGTCGGTGACTCTCGTTGTTTCCCTCGTCCTGTGCCTGAGCACCGCCCTGCGCCTGCGCGGCCCCTGGCCGGTCACCGAGCTGGAATACTCGGTGCAGCTGGCCTGCGACCTGGTTATCCACAGCGTGCTGCTCTATTACTCGGGCGGTTCGACCAACCCCTTCGTCTCCTACTACCTGGTGCCGCTGACCATCGCCGCGGCGACGCTGCCCTGGCTCTACACCCTGGTGCTGGCGGGCATGGCGCTGGCTGCCTACACCCTGCTGCTGGTGTGGTTCCATCCGCTGGAGATGCCGGTGGCCCAGCGCGAGGCGCTGCTGATCTATGGCATGTGGCTGAGCTTCGCCCTGGCCGCCGCGATGATCACCTTCTTCGCCGCGCGAATGACCGAGGAGCTGCGCCGCCAGGACCAACTGCAGTCGGTGCGCCGCGAAGAGGGCATGCGTGACCAGCAACTCCTGGCCGTGGCCACCCAGGCCGCCGGTGCCGCCCATGAACTGGGCACGCCGCTGGCGACCATGAGCGTGCTGCTCAAGGAACTGCGTCGGGAGTATGGCGACAAGCCCTCCCTGCAGGAGGACCTGGCCCTGCTGCAGGAGCAGGTGCGCCTGTGCAAGGACACCCTGCAGCAACTGGTGCGCGCCGCCGAGGCGGATCGACGCCAGGCGGTGGTGGAGCAATCGGCCGTGGAGTGGCTGGAGGTTACCCTCAACCGCTGGCACCTGATGCGCCCCGAAGCCACCTATCGCTACCAGTGCCTGGGCATCGGCCTGCCACCGCGGCTGATGCCGCCGGCCGACCTGACCCAGGCCCTGCTCAACCTGTTGAACAACGCCGCCGATGCCTGCCCGGACAAGCTCGACATTCGCCTCAACTGGGATCCCCAGTGGGTGGTGCTGAGCATCCGCGACCAGGGCGCCGGTGTGCCCCTGGCCATCGCCGAGCAGCTCGGCCGGCCCTTCTTCACCACCAAGGGCAAAGGCTTCGGCCTCGGCCTGTTCCTCAGCCAGGCCAGCGTTACCCGCGCCGGCGGAACCGTGAAACTGTACAACCATGAAGATGGCGGTACGCTCACCGAGTTGCGCCTGCCACGAGGCTACGGCGTTGCCTGAGCTGAACCCGCGAGGAGTTGAAATGAGCGATGAACCCCTGATCGAAGGCGAAGAGCAGCCCCACCTCCTGCTGGTGGACGACGACACCACCTTCACCCGCGTCATGGCGCGTGCCATGAGCCGCCGCGGCCTGCGGGTCTCGGTCGCCGGCTCGGCCGAAGAGGGCCTGGTCGTGGCCAAGGACGACCTGCCCGATTACGCGGTGCTCGACCTGAAGATGGATGGCGACTCCGGCCTGGTGCTGCTGCCCAAGCTGCTGGAGCTGGACCCGGAGATGCGCGTGGTGATCCTCACCGGCTATTCGAGCATCGCCACCGCCGTGGAAGCCATCAAGCGCGGTGCCACCAACTACCTGTGCAAACCGGCCGACGCCGATGACGTGCTCACCGCGCTGCTGTCCCAGCATGCGGACCTGGACACCCTGGTGCCGGAAAACCCCATGTCGGTGGACCGCCTGCAGTGGGAGCACATCCAGCGCGTGCTGGCCGAGCACGACGGCAATATCTCCGCCACCGCCCGCGCCCTCGGCATGCACCGCCGCACCTTGCAGCGCAAGCTGCAGAAGCGCCCGGTCCGCCGCTGACGCCGGCGCCGAACAAAACCTCGGCGCCTTGTTGGGGATGTGTAGGGTGGGCTTCAGCCCACCGCTTCTCCTTTATTTGCTAAATCATCGATGCCGGAGCCCCGGGCACACTCCTGTGCCGACCCTGGCCCCGTCTGGTGGAGGTAAAAGGCGACCTCCACGCCGGAGCCGTCCTGGCAGCCCGGGTTCGCAGGGGCCTTGTAGGGGCGACTTCAGTCGCCAAGCGGCGCGCAGCGCCGCCCTCGGTTTTTATCCCCCTGAAAGCTTCACGAAAGCCACTTCCCGCCCCGACTTGGTTATCCTTAGCCGCCTAACTATCCCCGCGCGCCAGGCCCCTCCATGTTCGCCGTCGTCCAGCAAATCATCGGCATCACCGCGCCGGTCTTTTCCATGCTTTTCCTCGGCGTCCTGCTGCGTCGCCTGCGCTGGATCGATGCGCCCTTCATCGATACGGCGTCCTCGCTGGTGTTCCGCGGCACCATGCCGACCATGCTGTTTCTCGCCATCGTCCAGGCCGACCTGCGCACGGCGTTGCAGCCACGGCTGATCGGCTACTTCGTCCTGGCCACGCTGGTGTGCTTCGGCCTGGCCTGGCTCTGGGCGACCTGGCGGGTGCCGAAGGCGGACCGCGGCGTCTACACCCAGGGCGCCTTCCGTGGCAACAACGGCATCATCGGCCTGGCCCTGGCCACCAGCATGTACGGCGACTACGGGCTCTCGGTGGGCGGGGTGCTCGGGGGCGTGGTGATCCTCTGCTACAACACCCTGTCCTCGGTGGTGCTGGCCATCTACGCGCCCAACGCCAAGACCGACCCCTGGAGCCTGTTCAAGAGCATCCTCTGCAACCCGCTGATCATCGGCGTGCTGGCGGCCATCCCGGTGGCCTACCTGCAATTGCCGCTGCCGGCCTGGGTGGTCACTTCCGGCGAGTACTTCGCCCAGATGACCCTGCCCCTGGCGCTGATCTGCATCGGCGGCACCCTGTCCCTGGCTTCCCTGCGCGCGAGCGGGCCGATGGCGCTGAGCGCCAGCCTGATGAAGATGGTCTGGCTGCCCCTGGTGGCCACGCTCGGCGCCTGGGCCTGCGGCTTCCGCAATGCCGAGCTGGCGATCCTCTTCCTGTATTTCGCCAGCCCCACGGCGGCGGCCAGCTTCGTCATGGCACGTGCGGTGAACGGCAACCACGAGCTGGCGGCGGCGATCATCGTGGTCACCACCCTGGCGGCGGTGGTCACCACCAACATCGGCCTGCTGACGTTGCAGCTGATGGGGCTGATCTAGCTTTCCGAGGTTAGATGTTTCAAATTGTGAGGAACTTCCGACTCCTCATCGCCCCGGATTGCGCGGCTCCCCCATCAGGCTCTAGCATCACCGCCTTTGCGCCGTTAAAGGATTAAACATGCGCGCCCCCCTCCTGCTCTGCCTGACGCTCCTGGCCTCCCTGGCCCAGGCTGCCGAACCGTCTGCGACGCTGGAGGGGCCGACTGCCGGCTGGCGCTACGCCGGGCTGCTGGACCGCAGCGAGAACCCCGCCGTCGCCTACCCCACGCCGCCCATCGACCGTGGCGGCCAGCGCAACCGCACCCTTATCGAAGGTCGCCTGGCCAACATCGGCCAGGTGCGCCAGCCGCACCGCCTGGTGGTCAACGGCAACCCGCTGCCTCTCTACACCGACGACCAGGGCCGCTTCGTCCGCCCCTATGCCTTCGGCGCCGGCTCCAACGGCGTGGAAGTGGTGTCCGGCGACGGCAAAACCCTCCGCCGCGTGCAGTTCTACGAAGCCAACACCCATCGCACCCCGGCGCGCCTGCGCGTGGTGCTCGGCTGGGACGACCCCAAGGCCGAGCTCGACCTGCACATCGTCACCCCCGACGGTCAGCACGCCTTCTGGGCGGACCCGGTGATGAGCAACGGCGGCGGCCTGGACACCGACAGCGTCGATGGCCCGGGCCCCGAGATGTTCACCATGACCGCGCCGTTGCACGGCACCTACCTGGTGTACGTGAACTACTGGGGCAACCTGGGCGCCGGCGGCTACAACTTCGATGCCGGCAGCAACCAGAACGAGGTGATCACCTCGCAGATCAGCCTGGTGTTCAACGAGAACACCGTGAACGAGAAGCGCGAGACCTTCATCGTCCCGCTGCGCGCCATCGGCGAGCTGCTGCTCGTCAAATCCTTCAATTTCTGATGTCCCGACGCTTGGATGAACTGGGGTTATTCGACATGAGCCAGACCACCACACCCGAACCGGCCCGCCGCCCGGCCCTGGCACGCCATCCGCGCGTGCTCGCCGCCGGCCTGCTGCTGCCGCTGGCCGCCTTCGGCCTGCTGGGCGGGTGCTCCAAGGAACCGCCGCGCGAGCTGGCCGAGAAGAGCGCCCTGGGCCTCGACCTCAAGCGCCCCGACGCGCTGATCGAGAGCGTCTCGCTGAGCCGCCTGCCCAAGGACATCCTCGCCGTGCCGCTGCTGCGCGACACCCTGACCGAGGACTTCGTCTTCTACTACCAGGACAACGCCGACCGCCTCGGGCTGTCCGGCAGCCTGCGCCGGATCATCTACGAGCGTGACCTCAAGCTGCAGGACACGCTGCTGGACGAGCTGCTCGACCAGCCCGCCGAAGTGGCCCTGTGGCGCGGCGCCGACGGCAAGCTCAAGCACGTGCTGCTGACCATCGAGCGTGGCGGCCTGGCGCGGGTGCTGGAGCCCCTGGCCCACATCGCCCTCGACGACAGCCAACTGAGCCAGGCCGGCGAACTGCGTGTGGACGGCGATGCCGTACCGCTCTACCGCCTGAGCTACCTGGGCGACCGCTCCGTACTGCTGGCCAGCCACGGCGACAAGCTGCTGGTGTTGTCCAGCCCCGGCATGCTGATGGACGAGGCCGGCCAACTGGCCAAGGACGCCACCGAGTCGGTGGAATCCCTGCTCGACGGCGAGAACCCCTTCCCCGAGCGCTTCGGTCTGGATGCCCGTGGCACCGAGCAACAGCGCATCGCCCTGTCCGGCGAGTACGTCGCCTTCGGCTACCAGCGCTTCTTCCCGTCCTTCGCCGGGCTGCGTTTCGAGATGGACGACAAGGGCTGGCACAGCTATGTCGCCCTCAACGAGATCGACGACCAGCCGGCCTTCGACTTCACCCCCATCTGGAAGGCCATGCCCATGGGCGCCAGTGCCTGCGTGGCCCTGCCGGTGGCCCCCGGTGTGCCCGGCAAGCTGCTGGACCGCGTCGGCGCCGGCAAGGACGTCGCCGCCGAGCTGGAGAAGCGCCTGAACGGCGCGGCCGGCCTGTGCTGGTACGCCGAGTCGCGCTTGCACTCGCCGCTGCTGGTCACCCAGCTGGGCGAGGCGGCCACCCCTGAACTGGATACCGCCATCGAGGGCCTGTTCGGCTCGGTGATCGGCGCCTACGAGCCCTATGTCGAAGGCGGCCGCTTCCCGGTGGACGACCAGACCAATGGCCAGACCCGCCGCTGGACCCGCGACGTCGGCTCCAACTTCGGCCAGTACCCGGCCAGCGAGAACGCCAACCCGGACGCCCTGGGCTCCAGTGGCTTCTTCCGCGTGAGCCTGGCGCGCCATGGCGACACCCTGCTGTTCTCCCTCGACGACAAGCTGGTGACCAAGGGCCTGGACACCCTCGACAAGCGCTTCCCGCCGCTGGCCGAGACCCTGCCCAAGGACGCCCTGGTGCCGGCCTTCATGGCCCCGGATGGCCTGTCCAAGCTGCTCGAGCGCGAAACCCTCGACAGCCTGCCGAGCAACTACGAGCCGGTGTTCCGCAACGCCGCCGAAACCCACCTGCTGCCCAAGCTGCGGGCCCTCGGTGGCCACGGCAAGTACGCCCTGGCGCTGCCTGAGGGCACCAAGGCCGGTTCCGACTGGCAATGGCTGCCGCTGGAATGGCGCCCGCTGTGACCCGCACCCTGGCCCGCCTGCCGCTGGGCTTCGCCGCGCTGTTGATGGCGTGGAGCCTGGCCCTGCGCGCCGAAGACGTTCCCGCCCTGGACGCCGAGCAGTCCCAGGTGTTCCGCGCCTGGTTCGTGCGCATCGCCCAGGAGCAGCTGCGCCAGGGGCCGAGCCCGCGCTGGCACCAGCAGGACTGCGCCGGCCTGGTGCGCTTCGCCGCCAACGAAGCGCTCAAGCCCCATGACGGCAAGTGGCTGCGTGCCAATGGCCTGTCCAACCGCTACCTGCCGCCGGAGCTGGATCTCAGCGAAGGCCAGCGCCGCCTGGCGCAGACCTGGCAGCAGGGCGGCGGCAAGGTCGGGCCCTATGTGAATGCCATCAAGCTGATCCAGTACAACAGCCGGTTCGCCGGCCGCGACCTCAACCAGGCGCGGCCCGGCGACCTGATCTTCTTCGACCAGGGCGACGAGCAGCACCTGATGATCTGGATGGGCCGCGACATCGCGTACCACACCGGAACCACCACGCCGACCGATAACGGCATGCGCTCCGTGAGCCTGCAACAACTCATGACATGGAAGGACACCCGATGGATCCCCGACGAATCCAACCCCAACTTTATCGGCATCTATCGGCTGCACTTCCTCTCCCGATGACTGCCGCCCGCCTGCTGCGCCGCGCCGCCTCCCTGTCGGCGGCGGCCCTGCTCGCCCTGGCCTTGCCCTTCGGCAGCGCCCAGGCCGAGGACGAGGTGCCGTCCAGCGGCTACACGCCGCTCGCGGGTGAATCCTTCTTCCTGCTCTCCGACAGCAGCTTCGCCGCCGACGAGGTGGCCAAGGTGCGCCTCGAAGCGCCGGGCCGCGACTACCGCCGCTACCGCATGGAAGGCTACGGCGGTGTCGACGTGCGGGTGTACCGCATCGACAACCCGCTGGACTTCCTCAAGCGCCAGAAGAACCTGCACCGCGTGGTCGCCGAGGGCGACTTCAAGGGCGAGGGCCTGTCCAACACCCTCGGCTACCTGTGGGACAACTGGTACCGCAAGTCGCGGCGGGTGATGCAGCGCGCCTTCTCCTACGAGTCGCGCAAGCAGGTCACCGAGGAAGCCCCCGAGCTGAAGATGGGCGATGCCATCCGCCAGCCCACCGAGTTCACCCCGCAGGTGCAGTACGCCCCCATGAAGGGCCTGCCCCTGGTCTCGCAGTTCCGCTACCCGCTGTGGGAAGCCAAGCCCATCGAGCCGCCGAAGGGCGTCGAGCTGGCCGGCTCCTCCAGCCAGTTCACCAGCACCCAGCCGGGCAACGTCTACATCCCCCTGGGCAAGCTCAAGCCGGGCCTGTACCTGGCCGAAGCCATCGTCGGCAAGTACCGCGCCACCACCGTGGTATTCGTATCCAACACCGTCGCCGTGAGCAAGATCACCGGCGGCGAGCTGCTGGTATGGACCGCGCGCAAGCATGAAGGCACCCCGGTCGCCGGGGCCAAGGTGCTGTGGACCGATGGCCTGGGCGTGATGACCAGCGGCAGCACCGATGCCGAAGGCCTGCTGCGCCTCGGCCATGCCAGCCCGGAGCGCTCCTACGTGCTGGGCGAGGACGCCGAAGGCGGCGTGTTCGTCTCCGAGAACTTCTATTACGACAGCGAGATCTACGACACCAAGCTCTACGCCTTCACCGACCGCCCGCTGTACCGCCCGGGCGACTGGGTGGAAGTGAAGATCGTCGGCCGCGAGTTCAAGAACGCCCGTGACTCGGTGGCGCCCGGCGCCGCACCGGTCAAACTGGCCGTGTTGGACGCCAACGGCACCCAGCTGCAGACTCTGGACCTGAAGCTGGAATCCAGCTCCGGCACCGCCGGCCGCTTCCAGCTGCCGCAGAACGCCGTGGCCGGTGGCTACGAGCTGCGCTTCACCTACCGCGACCAGATCTACAGCAGCGCCTTCCGCGTCGCCGACTACATCAAGCCGCACTTCGAGGTGTCGCTGGACCTGGCCAAGCCCGACTTCCGCACCGGCGAGCCGATCAAGGGCGCCCTGGTGCTGCTCTACCCGGACGGCAAGCCGGTGGTCAACGCCAATGTGCAGCTGAGCCTGCGCGCCCAGCAGCTGTCGATGATCGACAACGAACTGCAGTACCTCGGCCAGTTCCCCGTTGAGCTGACCAGCAGCGAGCTGTCCACCGACGCCAAGGGCCGTGCCGAGTTCGACCTGCCGGCCGCGGAGAAGCCCAGCCGCTACCTGCTCACCGTGTTCGCCAGCGATGGCGCCGCTTACCGGGTCAAGACCAGCAAGGAAATCCTCATCGAGCGCGGCGCCGCCCGTTACGTCCTGAGCGCCCCGCAGCGCTTCAGCAGCACCGGCGAGTCGGTGCGCTTCACTTACCGCAGCGAACGCCCCACCGAGCTGAAGCCGGCGCGTTACGACTGGGTGCGCCTGGAAGACCAGAGCAGCCACAGCGGCAGCCTGTCCGCCGGTGACGAGGGCTTCGACCTCAAGTTCGAGCGCCCCGGCACCTACAGCATCACCCTCAAGGACGAGCACGACCTGATCCTCGGCGCCACCGGCCACTCGGTGAGCGGCGAGGGCGTCAAGTCCGTGGCCGGCACCATCGAGATCGTGCTGGACAAGGCCGAGTACCAGGCCGGTGACGAGGCCCTGGCCCTGATCACCTTCCCCGAGCCGGTGAGCGATGCGCTGCTGACCCTGGAGCGCGACAAGGTCGAGGCCACCGCGCTGCTGTCCAAGGGCGCCAGCTGGCTGAAGCTGGAGCGCCTGTCCGACACCCAGTACCGCGCGCGCATTCCGGTGGGCGAGACCTTCTCGCCGAACATCACCTTCTCCGCGCTCTACACCCGTGGCGGTGACTACAGCTTCCAGAACGCCGGCATCAAGGTGGCGACGCCGCAGATCGACATCCAGATCGTCGCCGACAAGGAAACCGCGCGCCCCGGCGACATGGTCACCGTCGAGCTGACCACCCGCTACGCCGGCAAGCCGACCGCCTCGCGCCTCACCGTCAGCGTGGTGGACGAGATGATCTACGCGCTGCAGCCGGAGATCGCCCCGGGCATCGACCAGTTCTTCTACCACCCGCGCCGCAACAACGTGCGCACCAACGCCAGCCTGTCGTTCATCGCCTACGACCTGGCCCTGCCCGGTACGCCCAGCGCCCCGGGCCGCGCCAACCGCAGCGACCGTGGCGTGAAGGTACTGGAGCGTCCGCGCCGCGAGGAAGTGGACACCGCCTCCTGGCAGCCGGACCTGGTCACCGACGCCGACGGCAAGGCCCGCTTCAGCTTCCGCATGCCCGACTCGCTGACCCGCTGGCGCATCACCGCCCGCGCCGTCAACGCCGATGGCCAGGTCGGCCAGAAGCGCCAGTTCGTGCGTTCCGAGAAGCCGCTGTACCTGAAGTGGAGCGGCCCGGCCACCTACCGTGGCGGCGACAAGCCGGCTCTCGGCCTGTTCGCCTTCAACCAGGGCGAGGCCGCGACCAAGGCCGAGCTGGTGACCCGCTACAACGGCCAGGAACAGCGCACCCCGGTGGAGCTGGCCAAGGGCATCAACTACCTGCCCCTGGCCGAGACCGCCCTGGTGAATGGTGACTTCCACGCCGAACTGGTGCAGGACGGCCAGGCCGTCGACGCCCTGGACGTCGCCCTGCACCTGGCCGCCAGCGGCTGGCAGAGCGCCCAGGCGAAGACCGTCGTCGCCTACGCCGGCAAGACCGAACTGGGCCTGCCGGCTGACGCCAGCGCCATCCGCCTGCGTCTCGACGACAGTGGCCGCTCCCTGTTCAAGGGCGCCCTGGACGACCTGCTCGGCTACCCCTACGGCGGCGTCGAGCAGACCGCCAGCCGCCTGCTGCCGCTGGCCCTGGCCTACCCGACCCTGGCCCAGGGCGAACCGCGCGTGCGCGACCGCCTGCGCCTGATCATGCAGAACAGCCGCCTGCGCCTGGTGCAGATGGCCGGCCCCGAAGCGTCCTTCACCTGGTGGGGCGACGAGGCGGATGCCGATGCCTTCCTCACCGCCTACGCCTACTACGCCGACTGGTACGCCAGTCGCGCCCTGGAGGTGCAACTGCCGGCGGAGCACTGGCAGCGCGTGCTGGACGTCTACGCCGCCCAGGCGCCGACCACGCCGTTGCTGCAACGTGCGTTGATCCTCGGCTTCGCCCGTGAGATGCAGCTGCCGGTCAACACCCTGATGGAAGGCCTGATGGCTGACCTGGCCGCCGCCGGGGAGGGCAGCGACCAGGCCCTGTCGGACGACGGCAGCCAGAGCCTGGTGATGACCGCGCCGGATTCGGCCCTGGGCCTTGCCGCCGCACGGGTGCTCACCGTCGGCCTGGCGCGCCAGGTGCAGGTCCAGGTGCCGGATGCGCTGGCCGCGCAGGTTGGCGCCGCCCGCGAACGCCTGGCCGCCAGCCAGCAGCCCTTTGGCGAGGCCATCGGTCTGTACGTCAACGGTGCCGACCGCGAACGTGCCGCCTCGCTGCTCAAACGCCTGGCACCCGGCCAGGCCACCCTGGAACGCGCCCTGGCGCTGACCTGGCTGCAGCGTTCCCTCGGCCAGGACAGCGAAGACATCGTCCTCAAGCCCCAGGGCGACTGGCACGCGGCCGAAGGCACCAGTGGCGAAGGCTACTGGCTGTGGCAAGGCCAGGGCGTGCCGAGCGAGCTGGAACTGCCGGCCGACCTGCCGCACCCGGTGGACGTGCGCCTGGACTTCAACAGCGCCCAGGCCACCCCGGTGAAGCTGGACGTGGAGATTTCCCGCCGCCTGCTGCGCCTGGTTCCCAGCGATGAGGCCTTCAACTTCACCGCCGAGGAGGTGAAGCCGGAAGACATCTCCAGCGACGACCTCTACCTGGACACCATCGTGCTCACCAGCAAGGGCGAACGCGCGCTGCGCTACGGCATGCTGGAAGTGCCGCTGCCGCCGGGCGCCGATGTCGAGCGCACCACCTGGGGCATCAAGATCTCCGGCCTGGGTGGCGAAGAAGCCGAAACCTTGGAGCGCGCGCGCAACGAGCCGGGCCAACTGCTCTACGCGGTGCCGGTGGACAGCCTGCAGGGCAGCGTGGTGCTGCAACACCTGGTGCGCTTCTCGCAGAAAGGTTCCTTCGAACTGCCGCCGGCCCGCTACCAGCGCCTCTACGCTCCCCAGGAGCAGGCGCTGGAGAGCGAACCTGCGCTCGGACGGATCAAGGTTGACTAGGACGCGACACCTGGCCGGGGCCCTGCTGATGCTGGCGGCCCCGTTGCTTCACGCGGGCGAGGCGCCTTTGAACCTCGCCTGGCGTGGGCCCCAGGGCAATGAGCTGCTGCAGCTGGACCGCAGCCGGGTGCTCACGCGCGGGCCGCTGCCCGCCGAGCACCAGACGCCCCTGGGCAGCCTGTGGAAACTGTTCGTCTACGCCTACCTCGTGGATAACGCGCGCCCCGACCCCGGCTACCAATGCAAGGGCCAGGACCGCGACGAGGTCTATTGCTGCAACCCCGGCGAGCGCATCGACCGGGACCAGGCGCTGGTGAAGTCCTGCGGCCTGTACTTCTCATCCCCCGAACTGCACCTCGACCCCGCCGACTGGTCGCGCTACTGGCATGAGCGCCAGGGCGCCGGCTGGCTGCAGCGCCTCGACCAGTTGCAGCCCCAGGCCCGGGTGCCGGTGGGCGAGCTGCTGGACGAGCTGGCCCACCTGCCGGCCCAGGCCCAGGCGCGCCAGGTGCTGCTCGACGTGCCCCTGTCGGCCCCCGATTCCGCCGCCCTGGGCGCCCTGGGTGGGCGCCTGCGGGCCAAGACCTGGAGCTGGCTGGCCGATGGCGATGCCCAGGCGCGCCAGGGCGGCTTCGCCGGCTGGCTGGCCGATGGCACGCCGATCTGGGCCGGTGGCCCGGGTACCAGTCAGCGGGTGCTCAAGGATTACGCCGAGATACTCGGGCAGACACTGCCCACCACCTGGCCAGCGGAAACCGGCGCCTGCGTCGAAGTCGATCTGTTCACCCGCTACCCGGTGCGCCAGGTACGCCGCGAGGGGCAGGCCGCCGCCGTGGCGCCGGGCATGCTACGCGGGCGCTATGAGGTGGAGTTCGCCAATGGCAACCGCCTGGGTATCGAAAGCGACGGCGAGCTGTTCCTCGAAGGCCAGGGCGATGCCCAGACGCTCACCGCCCACCTGCAACGCGAGGACTACGTGGCCCGCGTGCTGCAACGCGAAGCCTCGGCGCAGCCGGTGGAGGCGGCCAAGGCCCTGGCCGTGGCCATCCGCAGCTACCTGCAACAGAACGCCGGCCGCCGTGGCGAGTGCCTGACCATCGACGACAGCAGCGCCAACCAGCGCGTGGCACCGCGCCCGGCCACTGCCGAGGCCCGCGCCATCGCCGCCTGGACCGCCGACCTGGTGCTGGCCGGCAGCCCGGTGACCTACCACAGCGACAAACCGGGGCCTGATCGCCTGGCCTGGCAACAGGCGGTGCAGCAGGCCGGCGATGGCCTGCGCTACGACGCCATCCTCGCCCGCGCCTTTCCCCGTGCCAGCCTCAGCCGCTGGGACAAGCCCGTGGCCGCCTGCCAGGCGCTGCCCAATGCCGAGGAGTGGTTGCGCACGCAGCGCCGCGGCTGGCGCGCCACCCTGGACGCCGAGCCCGGCTATGACGAGATCCAGCAATTCGCCGTGTGCCGCCTGGCCTCCGGCAAGCCCCATGTCGACCGTGAGCGGCGGCGCATCTTCGTGCGTGGCCTGTTCTCCCTGCAGGACCGCCTCGACCTGACCCACGAATACCTGCACCTGGCCTTCGAAGCCCACCCCAACGGCCAGGACGAAGACTACGTCGAACGCCTCGCCCGCCACCTGTTACTGGAATGACCCCATGCGCCTGCGCCCCGGATACCTCGCCCCCTTGCTTCTCAGCCTGATCCCCCTGGCCGCCAGTGCCGAGGTGCGCCTCGACACGCCCCGTGGCGGCTGGCGCCAAGGCAGCGGCGACGGCGAGCACTTCATGCAGCAGGTGAACTACCCGGCGTCCTCGGTGAACGTCGCCGAGGATCAGGCCGATACCGCGCGCATCAAGGGCGCCATCACGGGCCTGGCCAAGGCTCCGCAGGGCCCGGGCCGGTTGGTGGTCAACGGCATCGACATGCCGCTGAAGATCAACGAGGACGGCGGCTTCGACCGTCCCTTCGTGTTCCCGGGGGGCAGTAACAGCGTTGAGGTGCGCAGCCCCGACGGCCAGCAGAAGCGTCGCGTGCAGTTCTACAGCCTCGGTCGCGGCGGGGCTTCGGCGCGCCTGCGGGTGGTGCTGTCCTGGGACAGCGACAACACCGACCTCGACCTGCACCTGGTGACCCCGGATGGTGGCCACGTGTGGTACGGCGAGCGCTCCCTGGCCAACGGCGCGGCCCTGGACGTGGACGTGACCACCGGCTACGGCCCGGAAATGATCGCCACGCCGACCCCGCTCAAGGGCCAGTACCTGGTCTATGTGAACTACTACGGCGGTGGTTACCGCAGCGACGAGGACGGCAGCAGCTCGCCGGGGCAGGCGCTGACCATCGGCCAGATCACCGTGATCAGCGAAGAGGGCACGGCCAACGAGAAGCAGCAGAGCTTCCTCGTGCCCATGCGCCAGCCGGGGGAGCTGACCCTGGTGAAGAGCTTCAGCTATCCCTGATCGGTAGGCATGGCGGCGCTGCGCGCCGCTGGGCGAATGAATTGGCTCTGTCTGCGTTAGCTGTTGTGGATTCGATGCAACAGCTCAAATACAGCGTTTCCCTAGCGCTTCAGGATTCCTGCCACCTCTCCGCGTGGGTTTCGCCAAGCTCTACCCACCCTACGAAAGGCCGTGCGCGCCCACGGGTGATGCGCACATCGAGGTGAGAGGGGAGCGGATAAAGTTGGAGCAGCCGCCAAATGCCCCTCCAGAAGGCTGAGCGCAATCGTCGTGTAAGGGGTTGAGCGACATGGATGTCGCGGCGTGCCCCTGGACGCCACTTGTGGCGAACGCACTTCAGTGCGGCCCGAAGGGCGAGCGTAGCGAGTAACGATGATGGAGCGAGGGCACCCCGGCGAAGCCGGGGCCGGATGATGGGGTGAGTTTTTTGGTTCCTTTTCACCGGGCTGGCGTTCCAGCGATTGGAAAAGGGACTCGCCCGGGTGGGCGAAACCAAAAGTCTCACCAGAACTCGGCAATAAGCTGGGCTCGAAACTCTCCAGCAACACCTAACGCCGACATAGCTAATGAATTCGCCCCCATGGGTCTGCCCCTTGGAAGGGCTCAGGCCTTCTGGTCGGCCTGCCAGGTGTCGATGATTTCCTGGGCGGCGCGGAAGGCGTCGATGGCGGCGGGGACGCCGGCGTAGACGGCGCAGTGCAGCAGCGCTTCGCGGATTTCTTCCACGGTGCAGCCGTTGTTCAGCGCGCCGCGCACGTGGCCCTTGAGCTCCTGGGGGCATTTCAGGGCGGTGAGGGCGGCGAGGGTGATCAGGCTGCGGGTCTTGCGGTCCAGGCCTTCACGGTTCCAGACGCCGCCCCAGGCGTGTTCGTTGACGAACTCCTGCAGCGGCTGGGTGAATTCAGTGGCATTGCCCAGGGCGCGGTCGACGAAGGCGTCGCCCATGACTTCGCGGCGGACCTGGACGCCGGGTTTGCGTGTTTCGCTCATAGCGGTTTCCTGCTTGGATTCATCTGAGGCTTTCGACGCGCACCGGCACCACGCCCGAGCGGATCATGCCCAGCTCCTCGGCGGCCTTTTTCGAGACGTCGATGATCCGCGTGCGGGCATAGGGGCCGCGATCGTTGATGCGCAGTACCACGCTGCGGTCGTTGTCGAGGTTGGTGACCTTGACCCGGGTGCCGAAGGGCAGGGTGCGGTGGGCGGCGGTCAGGGCGTTCTGGTCGAAGCGTTCGCCGCTGGCGGTTTTCTGGCCGTGGTGGCGGGCGCCATAGAAGGAGGCGCGGCCCTCGGCGCGGTAGTCGCCCGGGGTTTCGCTGTCGCGTTCGAAGGGGATGTAGGAGCAGCCGGTCAACAGGCCGGAGAAAGCGAGAAGGCAGAGCAGTCGCTGCATGGCGTCACCTGATGGAGGCGAAACGTTCTTGTGCCCTGTCACTGTCCGGTGGGCCCCGTGCGGGGCCCACCGGTTCAGCAGGCTCAGCCTTCGAGCTTCTTCTTCAGCAGTTCGTTCACTTGGGCCGGGTTGGCCTTGCCCTTGGCCGCTTTCATGGCCTGGCCGACGAAGAAGCCGAACATCTTGCCGCGCTTGGCTTCGTCGCTGGCGCGGTACTGCTCGACCTGTTCGGCGTTGGCGGCGAGCACCTCGTCGAGCAGCGTCTCCACGGCGCCGCTGTCGGTGTTCTGCACCAGGTCGCGGGCCTTGATGATGGCGTCGGGGGACCCTTCACCTTCGGCCATGGCGGCGAACACGGTCTTCGCGGCCTTGCCGTTGATGGTGCCGTCCTTCAGGCGCAGGATCATGCCGCCCAGGTACTCGGCGGACACCGGCGATTGCTCGATCTCCAGGCCGTCCTTGTTGAGCAGGCTGGAGAGCTCGCCCATCACCCAGTTGGCGGCCAGCTTGGCGTCGCCACAGGTGCTTTGCACGGCTTCGAAGTAGTCGGCCATCTCGCGGCTGGCTGAGAGCACGCTGGCGTCGTAGGCGGAGAGGCCGAACTGGCTCTCGAAACGCTCGCGCTTCTGCACCGGCAGTTCCGGCAGCTGGGCGCGTACTTCGTCGAGGAAGCTCTTCTCGATCACCACCGGCAGCAGGTCCGGGCAGGGGAAGTAACGGTAGTCGTTGGCTTCTTCCTTGCTGCGCATGGAGCGGGTTTCGTTGGCGGCCACGTCGTAGAGCACGGTTTCCTGGACGATCTTGCGGCCGGATTCCAGCTCGTCGATCTGCCAGGCGATCTCGGTGTTGATGGCGCGCTCGATGAACTTGAACGAGTTGACGTTCTTGATCTCGCGGCGGGTGCCGAACTCGACCTGGCCCTTGGGGCGGACCGAGACGTTGCAGTCGCAGCGCAGCGAGCCTTCGGCCATGTTGCCGTCGCAGATGCCGAGGTAGCGGACCAGGGCGTGGATGGCCTTGGCGTAGGCCACGGCTTCCTTGGCACTGCGCATCTCCGGCTCGGAGACGATTTCCAGCAGCGGGGTGCCGGCACGGTTGAGGTCGATGCCGGTCATGCCGTGGAAGTCTTCGTGCAGGCTCTTGCCGGCGTCCTCTTCGAGGTGCGCGCGGGTGATGCCGATGCGGCGGGTGGTGCCGTCGTCCAGGGTGATGTCCAGGTGGCCCTTGCCAACGATGGGCAGGTCCATCTGGCTGGTCTGGTAGCCCTTGGGCAGGTCCGGGTAGAAGTAGTTCTTGCGGGCGAAGACGTTGCGCTCGCCGATCTCGGCGTCGATGGCCAGGCCGAATTTCACGGCCATGCGCACGGCTTCGGCGTTGAGTACCGGCAGGACGCCGGGCATGCCGAGGTCAACCAGGCTGGCCTGGGTGTTGGGCTCGGCGCCGAAGGTGGTGGCGCTGGCGGAGAAGATCTTCGATTGGGTGCTGAGCTGTGCGTGGATTTCCAGCCCGATCACGGTTTCCCATTGCATGTGTGTCGTCCTCAGAATCCGGCCGGGGCCTGTTTGTGCCAGTCGGTGACCTGCTGGTACTGGTGGGCCACGTTGAGCAGGCGTCCTTCCTGGAAGTAGGGTGCGAGCAGCTGCACGCCCACCGGCAGGCCGTCGACGAAGCCGGCGGGCATGGACAGGCCGGGCAGGCCGGCGAGGTTGGCGGTGATGGTGTAGATGTCTTCGAGGTACTGGGCGACCGGGTCGTTGTTCTTCTCGCCGAGTTTCCAGGCCGGGTTGGGCGTGGTCGGGCCGAGGATCAGGTCGACGCCCTCGAAGGCTTTGACGAAGTCGTTCTTGATCAGGCGACGGATCTTCTGCGCCTTCAGGTAGTAGGCGTCGTAGTAGCCGGCGGAGAGCGCGTAGGTGCCGACCATGATGCGGCGCTTCACTTCGCTGCCGAAGCCTTCCTCACGGGAGCGCTTGTACAGGTCGGTGAGGTCCTTGGGCGCATCGCAGCGGTAGCCGAAGCGCACGCCGTCGAAGCGCGAGAGGTTGGAGCTGGCCTCGGCCGGGGCGATCACGTAGTAGGCGGGGATGGCGTGCTGCATGTTGGGCAGCGAAACGTCCTTGACGGTGGCGCCGAGCTTCTTCAGCTCGTCGACCACGGCCATCACGGCGGCGCCGATGCGCGCGTCGAGGCCGCTGCCGAAGTATTCCTTGGGCAGGCCGATGCGCAGGCCGGCCAGGGGCTGGGCCAGGGCGGCGAGGTAATCGTCCGCCGGGGCGTCGACGCTGGTGCTGTCCTTGGGATCGAAGCCGGCCATGGCGCCCAGGAGCAGGGCGCAGTCCTCGGCGGTGCGGGCCAGCGGGCCGGCCTGATCGAGGCTGGAGGCGTAGGCGATCATGCCCCAGCGCGACACGCGGCCGTAGGTGGGCTTGATGCCGGTGAGGTTGGTGAAGGCCGCAGGCTGGCGGATCGAGCCGCCGGTATCGGTACCGGTGGTGCCGGGCACCAGGCGCGCGGCGACGGCCGCGGCGGAACCGCCGGAGGAGCCGCCGGGCACGCGGTCGAGCGCCCAGGGGTTCTTCACCGCGCCGTAGTAACTGGATTCGCTGGCGGAGCCCATGGCGAACTCGTCCATGTTCAGCTTGCCGAGGCTGACGGTGCCGGCGGCCTTGAGCTTCTCGACCACGGTGGCGTCATAGGGCGCGGTGAAGTTGTCGAGCATCTTCGAACCGCAGCTGGTGCGTACGCCCTGGGTGCAGAACAGGTCCTTGTGGGCGATGGGCGCGCCGAGCAGGGCGCCGTTCTCGCCGGCGGCGCGACGGGCGTCGGCGGCACGAGCCTGTTCCAGCGCCTGGTCGGCGGTGACGGTGACGAAGCTGTTGAGTTGCGGGTCGAGGGCCTGGATGCGTGCCAGCAGGGCGCCGCTCAGTTCCTCGGAGGAGAATTCCTTGGCGGCCAGCGCACGGGCGATCTCGGCCAGGGTCAATTGATGCATGCTGTAACCCTTTTCCTTAGTCGATGACTTTAGGCACGAGGTAGAGGCCGTTTTCGACGGCCGGCGCGATGGCCTGGTAGGCGTCGCGGTGGTTCTCCTCGGTCACTTCGTCCGCGCGCAGGCGCTGGGTGGCTTCGAGGGGGTGGGCCAACGGCTCGATGCCGTCGGTGTCCACGGCCTGCATCGCGTCGATCAGGCCGAGGATGTTGTTGAGGGTCTCGGTGGTACGCGGGATATCGCCGTCGTTCAGGCCCAGGCGGGCGAGATGGGCGATCTTTTCCACGTCGGAGCGTTCAAGCGCCATCGGGTTCTCCAACTGAGGTGCGGTCAGCGCAGTGCATGGGACCGTGCGGGAAGGGCGCCGGGAACGGCACCGCGAACGGGCGGTCAAAGGCCGCGATGATGGGCCCAGAGGCCCGGAAAAACCGGCAATTTAACATATCGGCGCCTTGCCCAAAATCCCTGTCGTTGTTAGAGTTTGCCGCACTTTTTTACCCACGCGTTGCCTAGGGTCCCTCTCCCATGTTCAAGAAACTGCGTGGCATGTTTTCCAGCGATCTTTCGATCGACCTGGGCACTGCCAATACCCTGATTTATGTGCGCGAGCGCGGCATCGTCCTGAACGAGCCGTCCGTGGTCGCCATTCGTAACCACGGCAACCAGAAGAGCGTCGTGGCCGTCGGTACCGAGGCCAAGCGCATGCTCGGTCGTACCCCCGGCAACATTTCCGCCATCCGCCCGATGAAAGACGGCGTGATCGCCGACTTCAGCGTCTGCGAGAAGATGCTGCAGTACTTCATCAACAAGGTGCACGAGAACAGCTTCCTGCAGCCCAGCCCCCGTGTGCTGATCTGCGTTCCCTGCAAGTCCACCCAGGTCGAGCGTCGCGCCATCCGCGAATCCGCCCTGGGCGCCGGCGCCCGTGAAGTCTTCCTGATCGAAGAACCCATGGCCGCGGCCATCGGTGCCGGCCTGCCGGTCGAAGAGGCCCGTGGTTCCATGGTCGTCGACATCGGCGGTGGCACCACCGAGATCGCCCTGATCTCCCTCAACGGCGTGGTCTACGCCGAATCCGTACGGGTTGGCGGCGACCGTTTCGACGAGTCCATCGTCACCTACGTGCGCCGCAACTACG
Organism: Pseudomonas solani; assembly: GCF_026072635.1. Lineage (NCBI taxonomy): Bacteria > Pseudomonadati > Pseudomonadota > Gammaproteobacteria > Pseudomonadales > Pseudomonadaceae > Pseudomonas > Pseudomonas solani. Next base: position 3,516,831 of record NZ_AP023081.1, read on the forward strand.
GCAGCCTGATCGGTGAATCCACCGCCGAGCGCATCAAGCAGGAAATCGGCACCGCCTTCCCGGGTGGCGAAGTCCGCGAGATCGACGTCCGTGGCCGCAACCTGGCCGAAGGCGTACCGCGCAGCTTCACCCTGAACTCCAACGAGGTTCTGGAAGCGCTGCAGGAATCCCTGGCGACCATCGTCCAGGCGGTCAAGAGCGCCCTGGAACAATCCCCGCCGGAGCTGGCTTCCGACATCGCCGAGCGCGGCCTGGTGCTGACCGGTGGTGGCGCGCTGCTGCGCGATCTCGACAAGCTCCTGTCCCAGGAAACCGGCCTGCCGGTGATCGTCGCCGAGGACCCGCTGACCTGCGTGGCCCGTGGTGGTGGTCGCGCCCTGGAAATGATGGATCGTCACGCAATGGACCTGCTCTCCACCGAGTAAGGTTGGAGAGCCATTGCACCTGAGGAGCGGGTCATAAAACCGCTATTCGCCAAGGGACCTTCGCTCGGCGTGCGCCTGTTGGCGTTCGCCGTGCTTTCTGCCGCCTTGATGGTGGTCGATGCCCGCTTCGACACGTTGAAACCAGCACGCAGCCAGATGGGCCTCGTGCTGACGCCCTTCTATTGGCTGGCGGATTTGCCGGTGCGACTCTGGGATGGCGTCAGCGACCAGTTCACCAGCCGCAGCACCCTGATCGCCGAGAACGAGAAGCTCAAGGCCGAAGGCCTGCTGATGCAGCGTCGCCTGCAGAAGCTGGCGGCCCTGACCGAGCAGAACGTGCGCCTGCGCGAGCTGCTCAACTCCTCCGCCCTGGTGGACGACAAGGTTCTGGTGGGCGAGCTGATCGGCGTCGACCCGAACCCCTTCACCCACCGCATTCTGGTGGACAAGGGCGAGAAGGACGGCGTGTTCCTCGGCCAGCCGGTGCTCGACGCCCGTGGCCTGATGGGCCAGGTGGTGGAGGTGATGCCCTACACCGCCCGCGTCCTGCTGCTCACCGATACCACCCACAGCATTCCGGTTCAGGTGAACCGCAACGGCCTGCGCGCCATCGCCAGCGGCACCGGTAACCCGGAACGCCTGGAGCTGCGCCATGTGGCCGATACCGCGGACATCAAGGAAGGCGACCTGCTGGTGAGTTCCGGCCTTGGCCAGCGCTTCCCCGCCGGCTACCCGGTGGCGACGGTCAAGGAAGTCATCCACGACTCCGGCCAGCCTTTCGCCATCGTCCGTGCCGTGCCCACCGCTGCGCTGAACCGCAGCCGCTACCTGCTGCTGGTGTTCACCGATACCCGCAGCCCCGAACAACGCGCCAACGATTCGGCCGAAGCCCAGGAAGCGGCCGATCGCGAAGCCGCCGGCAAGCCCGCTGCGACGCCCGCGCCCGCCGGTGCGGCCGCCCCAGGCGCCGCGGCAACGCCTGCCGCCCCGACTCCTGCCGCTCCGGCCCCGGCTGGTACGGCCTCCTCGACGCCGGCTACGCCGCCCGCCCACCGGGAGAACCGCTGATGGTCAGCGCCCGTTCGAACAATGGCTGGGTGATCTGGTTCAGCCTGTTGCTGGCCCTGCTGCTCAGCGTTGCGCCCATGCCCACCTTCATGGAAGTGGGGCGCCCGCTGTGGCCCGCCCTGCTGCTCACCTACTGGACGCTGGCCCTGCCGCACCGCGTAGGCATGACCACCGCCTGGCTGGTCGGCGTTGCCGAAGACGTGCTCTACGGCACCCTGCTGGGGCAGAACGCGCTGATCCTGTCCCTGATCACATTCCTCGTGCTGACCCTGCATCAGCGCTTGCGCATGTTCCCCATGTGGCAGCAGAGTCTGGTGTTGATGGTGGTCTTCGGCCTCGCCCAACTGGTGCAGCTGTGGCTCAACGCCCTGACCGGCAACCGCCCGCCGACCTTGTTGTTCCTCTTGCCCGCCCTGGTCAGCGCCTTGCTCTGGCCCTGGATTTTCGCCGCCTTGCGCGGCTTGAGCCGCCGCCTCAACGTCAAATGACCAGGCCGCGGCCATGCCGCGCGCCTTCTCGACATGGAGAAGTCCCAGCATGGCCACGCTCCACCTGGCATCCGGCTCGCCCCGCCGTCGCGAATTGCTCGCCCAGATCGGCGTTCCCTTCCGGCTTCTTTCCGCTTCCATCGATGAATCCGTGCGCCCCGGCGAACCTGCCCCGGCCTACGTCGAGCGCCTGGCCCGGGAAAAGGCCGCCGCCGGCCTGGCCGCCCTGGGCGATGCCGCCGGGGATGCCTGCGTGCTGGGTGCCGATACGTCGGTGGTGCTCGATGGCCGCATCCTCGGCAAGCCCCAGGACCGCGACGACTTCCTGACGATGCTGGCGGGCCTTTCCGGCCGCGAGCACGAGGTGTTGACCGCATTGGCGGTGGCCCAGCCCGGGCGTTGCATCTCGCGCCTTGTGACCAGTCGGGTGCGCTTCCGCGTCATCCCCCAGGCCGAGCGCGAGGCCTATTGGGCCAGCGGCGAGCCGACGGACAAGGCAGGTGGCTACGCGATTCAGGGACTGGGTGCGGTGTTCGTCGAGAACATTCAGGGGAGTTATTCCGCCGTGGTGGGTCTACCGTTGCTGGAAACGGCGGACGTGCTGGGCGAATTCGGCATTTCTTGTTGGCAGCGCGTCGGGTAGGTTCTCAGCATGAGCGAAGAGATTCTGATCAATATCACGCCGATGGAATCGCGCGTGGCGGTGGTGGAAAACGGCGTGCTGCAGGAGGTGCATGTAGAGCGCACCCAGCGTCGTGGCATCGTCGGCAACATCTACAAGGGCAAGGTGGTGCGGGTGCTGCCGGGCATGCAGGCGGCCTTCGTCGACATCGGCCTGGATCGCGCCGCATTCATCCATGCCTCGGAGATTTCCAACCGCGAGGGCAGTGCGGTGGAGAACATCACCGCCCTGGTCCACGAGGGTCAGGCACTGGTGGTGCAGGTGACCAAGGACCCCATCGGCAGCAAGGGCGCGCGCCTGACCACGCAGCTGTCGATCCCCTCCCGCTACCTGGTGTACATGCCGCGTACCGCCCATGTGGGCATCTCGCTGAAGATCGAAGACGAAGCCGAGCGCGAACGCCTCAAGCAGGTGGTGGCCGATTGCGTCGCCGCCGAAGGCATCGTGGAGACCGGCGGCTTCATCCTGCGCACCGCTGCCGATGGGGCACGGGCCGAAGAGATCCTCGTCGACATCCGTTACCTGCGCCGGCTGTGGGAGCAGATTTCCTCGCAGATGCAGAGCGCACCTGCGCCTTCGGTGATCTACGAAGACCTGAGCCTGGCCCTGCGCACCCTGCGTGACCTGGTCCACCCGCGCATCGAGAAGATCCGCATCGACTCCCGGGAAACCTTCCAGAAGGTCACCCAGTTCGTCGACGAGCTGATGCCCGAGATCGCCGACCGCCTGGAGCACTACCCCGGCGAGCGCCCGATCTTCGACCTCTACGGCGTCGAGGACGAGATCCAGAAGGCCCTGGAGCGCAAGGTACTGCTGAAGTCCGGCGGCTACCTGATCATCGACCCCACCGAGGCGATGACCACCATCGACGTGAACACCGGCGCCTTCGTCGGCCACCGCACGCTCGAAGAGACCATCTTCAAGACCAACCTCGAAGCGGCCACCGCCATCGCCCGCCAGCTGCGCCTGCGCAACCTGGGCGGCATCATCATCATCGACTTCATCGACATGGAGGACGAGGAGCATCAGCGCCAGGTCCTGCGGACGCTGGAGAAGCAGCTGGAACGGGACCACGCCAAGACCAACATCATCGGCATCACCGAACTCGGCCTGGTGCAGATGACCCGCAAGCGCACCCGCGAAAGCCTGATGCAGAACCTCTGCGAGCCGTGCCCGAGCTGCCAGGGTCGCGGCATGCTGAAGACCGCCGAAACCATCTGCTACGAGATCTTCCGCGAAATCCTCCGGGAAGCCCGCGCCTACCAGGCCGAAGGCTACCTGGTGCTGGCCAACCAGAAGGTGGTGGACCGCCTGCTGGACGAGGAATCGGGCAACGTCGCCGATCTCGAAGCCTTCATCGGGCGCACCATCAAGTTCCAGGTCGAGGGCATGTATTCCCAGGAGCAGTACGATGTCGTGCTGCTCTGAGGGCCTGAACTGATATGGCGCGTCCGGGCCTGACGTTGGTCACCTTCCTGCGTACCCTGCTGGCGCTCTGCGCACTGGGCCTGGTGCTGGCTGCGCTCTATGTGAGCCTCGGGCGGCAACTGGTGCCGCTGGTGGCCGAGTACCGAGCTGAAGTCCAGGAAAAGGCCCGTGAGGCCCTGGGCGAACCCTTGCTGATCGGTAGCCTCGAAGGCCGCTGGCGAGGCATGGGCCCGGTGCTGGTGGCCCATGACGTGATGCTGGGGGAGGGGGATGCGGTCCTGCGCCTGGACCAGGTGCGCGTGGTGCCTGATCTGCTTGGCAGCCTGCTGGCCCGTGCGCCGCGCATCGCCAGCCTGGAAGTCGAGGGCTTGCAGTTGCAGGTGCAGCAGGACGAAGCCGGCAAGTGGACCCTGGCCGGCATGCCGGCCCGCGACGACCAGCAGCCGTTCAACCCGCGCAAGCTGATCGATGGCCTCGGGGTGGTCAAACGCATCTCCCTGCTCAACAGCCAGGTCACCCTGGAGCCCTGGAAGCAGAAGCCGGTCACCTTCACCTATGTACAGACATCCCTGGGCGGCAGTGCCTCGCGGCAACGCCTGGACGGCCAGCTGACCCTGCCGGACGGCCAGCCACTGAGCCTGCGCCTGCGTACCCGGCTCAATCCCGACGTGGTGCTGGACAGCGACGCCGAGCTCTACCTCAGCCTGCCTCAGAGTGACTGGGCACGCTGGCTGCCGAAGGGCCTGACCCGTGATTGGCGCATCGAGCAGTTCAAGGGCGGTGGCGAACTCTGGGTCGACTGGAAGCGCGGTGCCCTGCAAGGCGCCGTGGCCCGTGTGCACGTCGGCGAACTGCGCGGCAGCTATGCCCAGCGCAAGCCGGTGGCCCTGCAGGACCTGGCGGTGGACGCCTACTTCAACCGCAACGACAAGGGCATGAGCCTGTTGCTGGACTCCCTGGCAGTGAGCGTTGGCGAGCAGCGCTACAGCAATGCCCACATCAAGCTGGAGCAGGTGCTGGATAACGGCCAGGGCGAAGCCGAGTGGAAGCTCGCCGCCGACCGCCTCGACCTGCAGCCCCTGGTGCCGCTGGTGGAGGGCCTGGTGCCGCTGCCGGACCTGGCTGCCGAGCTGGTCAGCGGCCTCAAGCCCCGGGGTGCCTTGCGCAACCTGCAGATGGTCTACCGGCCCCAGGTGGAGGGTGCCCGGCATATCGGCTTCAGCAGCAACCTGGAGCGCATCGCCTTCAACGCCGTGCACGGCGCGCCGGCGGCCGAGAACGTCAGCGGCAGCATCACCGGCGACCTGGCCGGCGGTGAGCTGCGGATGGACTCCGACGACTTCGCCCTGCACCTCGACCACCTGTTCCCCAAGCCCTGGCGCTACCACGAGGCCCATGCGCGGCTGACCTGGAAGCTGGATGACCAGGGCTTCACCCTGATCAGCCCCTACCTGCAGGTGACCGGCGATGAAGGCAAGGTCGCCGGCGACTTCCTCATCCGCCTGCTGCACGACCCGGCGCAGGAGGATTACATGGACCTGCGCGTCGGCCTGCACGAGGGCGATGCGCGCTACACCGAGAAGTACCTGCCGACCCTGTCCAGCGGCCTCAGCCCGGCCCTGGCCGAATGGCTGAAGACCGCGATCAAGGGGGGCGTGGTGGACGAGGGCTTCTTCCAGTACCAAGGTTCGCTGCAGCACGACTCGCCGCCGGAATCCCGCTCCATCAGCCTGTTCTTCAAGGTCCACGATGCCGAGCTGGCCTATCAGCCTGGCTGGCCGGCCCTGCGCGAGGCCCGTGGCGACGTGTTCGTCGAAGACAGCGGCGTGCGCGTGCGCGTACCCAGCGGGCGCATCCTCGACAGCCGCGTCAGCGATGCCCGCGCCGATGTGCCCCATGTGGAACACGGCCAGGTGCCGCACCTGCGGGTCAAGGCACAGCTGGACAGCAGCTTCACCGACGGCCTGAAGATCATGCAGGAGGCACCCACACCGGCTGCTGAAGTGATGGCCGGCTGGCAGGGTGACGGCAGCCTGGATGGCAACCTGGACCTGGACATCCCCCTGGAGAAGGCCGGGGGCGAACCCCGGGTCATCGTCGAGCTCACCACCCGTGATGCCCGGTTGAAGTTCGCCAAGCCGAGCCTGGAGCTCAGCGCCCTGGCCGGCACCTTTTGCTTCGACACCGCCAGCGGCCTCAGCGCCCAGCAGATCCGGGGCAAGGCCTTCGGTCGCGAGGTCACCGCCAAGGCCATCGCCGAGGGGCGCAATGGCAAGGGGCGCACGCGCATCCAGGCCAGCGGTCAGGCGGCGGTAAAGGACGTTGCCGCCTGGCTGGGGGTGACCCGGCCGCTGCCGATTTCCGGTGACATCCCCTACAAGCTCGACCTGGCGCTGGACGGCAAGGACAGCCAGCTGCGCATTGATTCAAGCCTCAAGGGGGCGGCCATCGACCTGCCGGCACCCTTCGGCAAGGCGGCGGGCGAGGTGCGTGACAGCCAATGGCGCATGACCCTGGACGGCCCCGAGCGGCGCTACTGGTTCGACTACGGCGGCCTGGCCAACCTGGCGGTCGCGGCACCGGCCACGGACTTTTCCCAGGCACGCGGCGAACTGCTGCTGGGCTCGGGCAGCGCGAGCATGCCGTCGAACCGTGGCATTCGCGTACGCGGCACCCTGGACACGCTGGACCTGGCTGCCTGGCAGGCGGTGCGTGATCGCTACGCCGCCAAGGATGCCGGTGACGCTGTGGGCCTGTTGCAAGGCGCCGACCTGCGCATCGGCCACTTCGATGGCATGGGCATGAGCCTCGAGGACTTCCGGGTCGGCCTGGCCCGTGGTGACGCCCTGTGGAAGGTCGACCTCGACAGTGACCTGTTGCAGGGCAGCGTCAGCCTGCCCGATGCCAAGGGTGCGCCCATCGTGCTCGACCTGGCGCGGGTGCGCCTGCCCAAGCCGCCGGAGAACGACGAGGCGGCGGAAGCCAGCCCCGACCCGCTGAAGGATGTCGACCCCCATGCCGTCCCGGCGCTGGATGTGCGCATCGCCCAGGTGCAGCTTGGCGACGAGCCCCTGGGCGCCTGGGCGTTCAAGGCCCGGCCGACGGCCCAGGGCACCCTGTTCAGTGACCTTGACCTCAACCTCAAGGGGCTGAAGATCACCGGCTCCACCGGGTGGGAAGGCGCCGCCGGTGCCAGCTCCAGCTGGTACAAAGGCCGCCTCGAAGGCAAGAACCTCGCCGATGTATTGCTGGCCTGGAAGTTCGCGCCCACCGCCACCAGCGAGCGCTTCCGCCTGGATGCCGACGGCCGCTGGCCGGGCTCGCCGGCCTGGGTGAGCCTCAAGCGCTTCTCCGGCACCCTCGATGCCAGCCTGCGCAAGGGGCAGTTCGTCGAGGTGGAGGGCAGCGCCCAGGCCCTGCGCGTGTTCGGCCTGCTCAACTTCAACTCCATCGGCCGCCGCCTGCGCCTGGACTTCTCCGACCTGCTCGGCAAGGGCCTGGCCTACGACCGGGTCAAGGGCCTGCTGGTGGGCAGCGAGGGGGTCTTCGTCACCCGTGAGCCCATCGTTCTCGAAGGCCCTTCCAGCGGCCTGGAGCTGAAAGGCACCCTGGACATGGCCCACGACACCATCGATGCCAAGCTGCTGGTGACCCTGCCGGTGACCAACAACCTGCCGCTGGCCGCCTTGATCGTCGGGGCGCCGGCCATTGGTGGTGCGCTGTTCGTGGTGGACAAGCTGCTGGGTGACAAGGTGGCGCGCTTCGCCAGCGTGCAGTACGAGGTGAAAGGGCCGCTGACGGAGCCGAAGATCAGTTTCGACAAGCCGTTCGAGAAGCCCAATTGATTCCGTCGGCCACGCGCTGGAGTAGCATGCGGCGATACCCGCTGTGGAGAATGCCATGACCTTCGCGGTGATCCAGATGGTCAGCCAGGACGATGTCCTGGCCAATCTCGCGACCGCCCGTCGCCTGCTCGAGTCCGCTGCCGAGGGCGGCGCGCGCCTCGCCGTACTGCCCGAGAACTTCGCCGCCATGGGGCGTCGCGACTATGCCGCCATCGGCCGTGCCGAGGCGCTTGGTGAAGGCCCGATCCTGTCCTGGTTGAAACAGGTGGCTCGTGACCTCAGGTTATGGGTGGTGGCCGGTACCGTACCGTTGCCGCCGGACGACGCGCCGGATGCCAAGCCCAATGCCTGTTCGCTGCTGGTGGATGAGCGGGGCGAGCGGGTGGCGCGCTACGACAAGATCCACCTGTTCGATGTCGACGTGGCCGATGCCCGGGGCCGCTACCGCGAGTCGGACGACTATGCCTTCGGCGAGCGTGTGGTGCTCGCTGATACGCCGGTGGGCCGGTTGGGCCTGACGGTTTGTTATGACCTGCGCTTCCCCGAGCTGTATGGGGCGTTGCGCGAGGCCGGTGCCGAGCTGATCACCGCGCCCTCGGCCTTCACCGCGGTGACCGGTGCGGCGCATTGGCAGGTGCTGGTACGGGCGCGGGCCATCGAGACCCAGTGCTATTTACTGGCGGCGGGGCAGGGTGGCGTTCATCCGGGGCCGCGCGAGACTTTCGGCCATTCGGCTATCGTCGATCCATGGGGTCGGGTGATTGCCGAACAGGCCAGCGGCGAGGCGGTGCTGATCGCCCGCCGCGATAAGGACGAACAGCTGGCGGTGCGCCAGCGCATGCCGGTGACGGCACACAGAAGATTCTTGACGCCGGCCGCACCCGGGCCGGCGAGAACGGAGAAGTTATGAGCCAATTGTTGTTATCCGTCAGTGACCAACTGCTGGCACCCGGCGGCCTTACCATCGAGCAGTTGCCGGGCGTGCTGGGCGAAGTCGCCGGCCCGGGCATCGATGCCGCCGACCTGTACTTCCACGGCCAGGTTTCCGAGTCCTGGGTGCTGGAGGACGGCATCGTCAAGGACGGCAGTTTCCACCTCGACCAGGGCGTGGGCGTGCGCGCGCAGTCCGGCGAGAAGACCGGTTTCGCCTACAGCAATGCCATCACCGCCGATGCACTGGGCCAGGCGGCCCGCGCCGCACGCTCCATCGCCCGTGCCGGGCAGCAGGGCCGCGTGCAGGCCTTCGCCAGCCCGGACGTCGCCCGGCTCTACGCGCCGGACAGCCCGCTGGACGTGATCGACCGCGCCGAGAAGGTCGAGCTGCTCAAGCGCATCGACGTCGCCACCCGTGCGCTGGACCCGCGCATCAAGCAGGTCACCGTGAGCCTGGCGGGTGTCTGGGAACACATTCTGGTCGCCGCCAGCGACGGCAGCCTGGGTGCCGACGTGCGCCCGCTGGTGCGTTTCAACGTCAGCGTCATCGTCGAACAGAACGGTCGCCGCGAGCGCGGTGGCCACGGCGGTGGCGGGCGTACCGACTACCGCTATTTCCTCCAGGAAGACCGCGCCATGGGATACGCCCGTGAGGCGCTGCGCCAGGCGCTGGTGAACCTGGAAGCCATTCCGGCGCCGGCCGGTACCTTGCCGGTGGTGATGGGCGCGGGCTGGTCCGGCGTGCTGCTGCATGAAGCGGTGGGTCACGGCCTGGAAGGCGATTTCAATCGCAAGGGCAGCTCGGCCTACAGCGGGCGGATCGGCGAGAAGGTCGCTTCCAGCCTCTGCACCATCGTCGACGACGGCACCCTGGCGGGCCGCCGTGGCTCGCTGAGCCTGGACGACGAAGGCACCCCGACCCAGTGCACCACGCTGATCGAGAACGGCGTGCTCAAGGGCTACATGCAGGACAAGCTCAACGCCCGCCTGATGGGCGTGGCGCCCACCGGCAACGGCCGTCGCGAGTCCTACGCGCACCTGCCGATGCCGCGCATGACCAATACCTACATGCTGGCGGGGGAGAGCGACCCGGAAGAGATCATCGCCTCGGTGGAGCGCGGCATCTACTGCGCCAACCTCGGCGGCGGCCAGGTGGACATCACCAGCGGCAAGTTCGTGTTCTCCACCAGCGAGGCCTACCTGATCGAGAACGGCAAGATCACCGCGCCGGTCAAGGGCGCGACCCTGATCGGCAACGGCCCCGAGGCGATGAGCCGGGTTTCCATGGTCGGCAACGACCTGGCGCTGGACAGCGGCGTGGGCACTTGCGGCAAGGATGGGCAATCGGTGCCCGTCGGCGTGGGCCAGCCGACACTGAAGATCGATGCGATCACGGTGGGTGGTACGGGAGCTTGAGGAGGGGCGTTGGGCGCTCGAAGCCGTGTGCTTTCCGGCTTCGAGCTTCCAGCGGCCTTTAACGCAGCCCGCGCTGGGTTTCGTCCAGGTCGCGGATGTATTTGAAGACCTTGCGCGCCGCGGCCGGCGGTTTGTTACGGGCCGCCTCGTGCTGGGCATGACGGATCAGGCTGCGCAGGTGCTGGCGGTCGGTTTCCGGGTATTCGGCGACGAAGGATTCCAGGGTGCTGTCGTCCCCGCCGATGAGGCGGTCGCGCCAGCGCTCCAGGTTGTGGAAGCGCTCGTTGTACTGGCGGGTGGAGGCGTCGAGCTGGTCGACCAGGGTGACGATGGCCTCGATGTCCTGCTCGCGCATGAGCTTGCCGATGTACTGCAGGTGGCGTTTGCGGGCGATGTGGGCCTTGTGCCTAGGCGCTTCGAGCAGGGCCTTCTGCAGCGCGTCGGTCAGCGGCAGCTTGGCGAGGACATCGGGTTTGAGCGTGGTCAGACGTTCACCGAGGTCCTGCAGGGCGTGAAGCTCTTTCTTGACCTGGGTTTTGCTCTTCTCTCCGGAGAAGTCGTCGTCGAGGTATTCAGACATGGGGGCGATCCAGTGGGAAACGCCGCCATGATAACCAGTCGGACGGGGATTGTCCGGCCCGGCTGGCGCCGCAATGGTGCGGTCCGTGGGGTGGTGCGCCGGGTGCGCCCGCCCCGTCGAAAAGGTTTTGTGAACTGGAGTGGCTATGAGTGAAGTAGAAGTGGTCGGCCCGCAGGCCTTGCCCGAGTTGCAGGCACGGGTCGAGCGCATCCTCGCCGAAGCCGGTCGCCAGGGTGCGACGGCCTGTGAGGTCGCGGTTTCGGTGGAGCAGGGGTTGTCGACCACGGTGCGCCAGCGCGAAGTGGAAACCGTCGAGTTCAATCGTGATCAAGGCTTCGGCATCACCCTGTACGTGGGGCAGCGCAAGGGTTCGGCCAGCACCTCGGCCACCGGCGATGACGCCATCCGCGAGACGGTGGCCGCCGCGCTGGCCATCGCCAAGCACGCCTCCGAGGACGAGTGCGCCGGCCTGGCCGATCGCGGCCTGATGGCCCGTGACCTGCCGGACCTCGATCTCTACCACCCCTGGACCATCACCCCCGAACAGGCGGTGGAGCAGGCGCTGGTGTGCGAGGCGGCGGCCTTCGATGCCGACCCGCGCATCAGCAACGCCGATGGCACCACCCTCAGCACCCACCAAGGCTGCCGCGTCTATGGCAACAGCCATGGCTTCATCGGCGGCTACGCCAGCAGCCGGCACAGCCTGAGCTGCGTGATGATCGCCGGTGGCGAAGGGCAGATGCAGCGCGACTACTGGTACGACGTGAACCGCATCGGCACCCAGCTGACCGATGCTCAGGTCATCGGCCGCCGCGCGGCGGAACGCACGGTCAGCCGCCTGGGCGCGCGCCCGGTGCCCACCTGCGAGGTGCCGGTGCTGTTCGCCGCGGAATTGGCCACCGGGCTGTTCAGCAGCTTCCTGTCGGCCATCTCCGGCGGCAACCTCTACCGTAAGTCGTCCTTCCTCGAAGGTGCACTGGGCGAGCGCCTGTTCCCCGAGTGGCTGAGCATCGACGAGCGCCCGCTGATCCCACGCGCCATGGCCAGCGCCTCTTTCGACAACGACGGGCTGGCGACCTACGCCAAGCCGTTCGTGGAGAAGGGCGAACTGGTCTCCTACATCCTCGGCACCTACTCCGGGCGCAAGCTGGGCCTGCCCAGCACCGCCAACGCCGGGGGCGTGCACAACCTCTTCGTCACCCACGGCCAGGAAGACCAGAAGGCGCTGTTGCGCCGCATGGACCGCGGGCTGCTGGTGACCGAGCTGATGGGCCACGGCCTGAACATGGTCACCGGCGACTACTCCCGTGGTGCGGCCGGTTACTGGGTGGAGAACGGCGAAATCCAGTTCCCCGTCCAGGAGGTCACCATCGCCGGCAACATGAAGGACATGTTCCGCCAGATCCTCGCCGTTGGCAGCGACCTGGAAGTGCGCGGCAACATCCGCACCGGCTCGGTGCTGATCGAGCGCATGACGGTGGCGGGCAGCTGATCGCCCGCCCAGCCGTCGTTATGAAGAACGCGCCCGGGTGGCGCGTTTTTTATGGGTGTTTTTCCCGCACCGATGGCCCGCCACGCTCGACGACGCGACTTTCATGTGCTCCGGAGATCGGTGCTGTTGGATGCTTTTGCAGCCAATCTGCCAGCCGTTAACGCATGGATTGCGTCCGCTGACGTGAGGCGGGGCCGCCTCTGACGCACTTTCACTTTGCAAGTGCGAGTAATGTTTATTATTCTCAAACGCGAATGCTTACTATTTGAGGATTCGCAGTGCGGCCCCGTCTCGACGAACCCCAGGCATGCTCCGATTGGCGCTGGCTTGGCCAGCGTATCCGCTGCGCCCTGGCGCCGGACGATCCGCGCCTGCTGACGCGCTTCCTCAACGATGGCCACGAGTTGGTCGTGCACCACGAACTGCCGGCCTGGCGCATTTTCGAAGGCAGCTTCCAGCTGCTGCTGGACAGCGCCACCGACCGCGCCTTGCCCTGGCACTGGCGCTGCTTGTGCCTCGACCACGCCTATCTACCCCTGCAGTCCCTGCGCCCGCTGGCCCGCGATCCGTTGCGACGCCAGCGCCTGCTCGGGCTGCAGCGGCGCCTGGCGACCCTGCGCCTGGCGCCATCCCTGAGCTACATCGAACCGGAAGAAGGAAATACAGCGTGACTGATACCCGAATCGAACGCGACAGCATGGGCGAACTGGCAGTCCCGGCCAAGGCGCTGTACGGCGCGCAGACCCAGCGGGCGGTGAACAACTTCCCGGTCTCCGGCCAGCGCATGCCGGCAGCTTTCATTCGTGCACTGATCCTCGCCAAGGCTGCTGCCGCACGGGCCAACGTCGACCTGGAGCAGATCAGCCCGGCCATGGGCGACGCCATCGTCAGCGCCTGCCAGGAATTGCTGGCGGGCGACTTCATGACCCACTTCCCGGTGGACGTGTTCCAGACCGGCTCCGGCACCAGCTCGAACATGAACGCCAACGAGGTGATCGCCACCCTGGCCAGCCGCCTGCTGGCGGAGAAGGTCAACCCGAATGACCACGTCAACTGCGGGCAGAGCAGCAACGACATCATCCCGTCGAGCATCCATGCCAGCGCGGCCATCGAGGTGAGCGAGCAACTGCTGCCCGCCCTCGGCCACCTGCTCAAGGTGCTCTGCGAGAAGTCCCTGGAAGTACGCCCCTATGTAAAGACCGGCCGCACCCACCTGATGGACGCCATGCCGGTGCGCATGAGCCAGGTGCTGGACGGCTGGGCCCAGCAGGTGCAGAGCAATATCGAGCACCTGCGTGCGCTGATGCCGAGCCTGCAGCAACTGGCCCAGGGCGGCACCGCGGTCGGCACCGGGATCAACGCCCACCCGCGCTTCGCCGAGCGTTTCTGCGTGGAGCTGAACCTGCTCACCGGCTTGCAGTTCACCCCGGGCAACAACTTCTTCGCCCTGATCGGCTCCCAGGACACCGCCGTGGCCCTGTCCGGCCAGCTGAAAACGGTGGCGGTGACCCTGATGAAGATCGCCAACGACCTGCGCTGGATGAACTCCGGCCCGCTGGCAGGCCTGGCCGAGATCGAGCTGGAGGCCCTGCAGCCGGGCTCCTCGATCATGCCGGGCAAGGTCAACCCGGTGATCCCCGAGGCCACGGCGATGGTCGCCGCCCAGGTGATCGGCAATGACGCGGCCATCACCGTTGCCGGCCAGTCGGGCAACTTCGAGCTGAACGTGATGCTGCCGGTGATCGCCCACAACCTGTTGAACAGCGTCCAGCTGCTGTCGAGCAGCAGCCTGCTGCTGGCCGACCGTGCGGTGGCGAGCTTCAAGGTCAACCAGCCGAAGCTGAACGAAGCGCTGTCGCGCAACCCGATTCTGGTCACCGCGCTGAATCCCATCATCGGCTACCTCAAGGCCGCCGAGATCGCCAAGCAGGCGTACCGCGAGGGGCGCCCGGTGATCGATGTGGCGCAGGAGAACACCGAGCTGAGCCGCGCGGAGCTGGAGAAGCTGCTCGACCCGGAAAAACTCACCGAGGGCGGCCTCTAGCCGCGACACCGGGTGCTGCCACGGCGGCACCCTTCGCCCACCTGGAGGTGGCCGATGGAGTACTGGAAACGAACCATCGAGGCTGGCAACCGCAGCTTCCACAGCGGTGACTGGATCGAGGCGCGGGAGCTTTACCTGCAGGCCCTGGCCCAGGCGCAGATGCTGCTGGAGCGGTGGCCGGATGCGGACCAGGCGGTGGCCGCGTTCGTGGTCTCCCACCACAACCTGGCCGACCTGCACCTGATGCTCGGCCAGCCGGAGGAGACGGCGGAGAACCTCTGCACCTGCCACGAGCGCCTGCTGCAGGTGCTGCGTGACACCAGCCTGCCCGAGGCGCTGCGCGACGTTGCCCTGCGCCACAGCCGCTGCACCTACAGCAGCCTGTTGCAGTTCATCCAGGAGCACGGCGCCTATCCCCGCACCGATCGCCTGCTCGGCATCGTGCCTGGCCATTCTTCGCGAGCCCTGCCGAGCACCTCCGGCAGCCGCTACTACCATTGAACAAGGAACCGACCATGACCTACAGCCTGCCCGTCCTCACCTACGCCTACGATGCCCTGGAACCGCATATCGATGCGCAGACCATGGAAATCCACCACAGCAAGCACCACCAGACCTACATCAACAATCTCAATGCAGCCCTGGAGGGCAACCCCCTCGGCCAGCTGCCGGTGGAGTCGTTGCTGCGGCGCCTGGCGGAGGTGCCCGAGCAACTGCGCGGCGCGGTGATCAACAACGGCGGCGGGCACGCCAACCATTCGCTGTTCTGGACCGTGATGTCGCCCACTGGCGGTGGGGAGTCCCATGGCACCGTGCGTGCGGCCATCGAGGCGGAGCTGGGCGGCTTCGCGGCCTTCAAGGAGGCCTTCACCAAGGCGGCGCTGACCCGCTTCGGCAGCGGCTGGGCCTGGCTCAGCGTGACGCCGGGCAAGCGCCTGGTGGTGGAGAGCAGCGGTAACCAGGACAGCCCGCTGATGAATGGCAACGTGCCGATCCTCGGGCTGGATGTTTGGGAGCACGCCTATTACCTGCGTTACCAGAGCCGTCGTCCCGAATACATCGGCGCTTTCTACAATGTCATCGACTGGGCCGAAGTGGACCGTCGATACCGAGAGGCGATGGCCTGATGCCTGAGCCCGACCTGCACAGCCTGGGTGCCGACGGGCGCCTGCACTCGCCCAGCCGGGGTCCCATGTCTTCTCTATTACCCAGCGGGCTTTCCCTGCGCCAGGTTCTTGGCCTCTGCGTGATGCTCGTCGGCTGCCTGCTGTTGTCCTGGCAGGCGGTACTGGCTGCCGAGCGTGCGCTGGAGCCTCATCTCTGGCATGCGCTGAAGTCGGGCACGCTGTGTGCGTTGGGCACGGCCGTCGGCACCTTGCCGGTGCTGTTCATGCGCAGCATCTCGGCACGCACCTCCGACACCCTGCTGGGCTTCGGTGCCGGTGTGATGCTGGCGGCGACGGTGTTCTCGCTGTTGATCCCCGGACTGGATGCGGCCGGCCAGTTGGGCTTTTCCAAATGGTCGGCAGGCTTCCTGATGAGCCTCGGCCTGTTGCTGGGGGCCAGTGCACTGTTCGGCCTTGGCAGGCTGCTGCCGGAGCGGCAGCTCGAGGTGGATGCGCGTACCGACCGCCTGGTGCTGGCACCGCGCATCCTGCTGTTCGTCATTGCCATCGTCCTGCACAACATCCCGGAAGGCATGGCGGTGGGCGTGGCGGCGGGCGCCGGGTTGGCGGGCGCGGATAGCCTGGCATTGGGCATCGCACTGCAGGACCTGCCGGAGGGGTTGATCATTTCCCTGGTGTTGGCGGGGGCGGGCATGTCCCGGGGCAAGGCGATGCTGATCGGCGCGGCGTCCGGGCTGGTGGAGCCGGTGTTCGCGTTGCTCTGTGCCTGGTTGGTGCAGGTGTCGGCGTTGCTGTTGCCCTGGGGCCTGGCCCTGGCGGCGGGGGCGATGCTCTTCGCGGTGACCCACGAAATCATCCCGGAATGCCATCGCAAGGGCCACGAAACCGCTGCGAGCCTGGGGTTGGCCGCGGGCTTCTGCCTGATGATGGTGCTGGATACGGCGCTGGCCTGATCGGCCGGTGATCATGTCGCGACGCAGGGAAGGCGTCGCGGGGTGGTTCAGTGTTTCAGCTCTTTCGGGCCCGGTATCTGTACCGGGCTTTCCGTCACTCGCCTTCGTCGAAGCGGTTGTTGACCAACTCGATCAGTGCGTTGAGCGCATCGTCGTCCTGCTCGCCTTCGGTGTGCAGGTGGATGTTGGTGCCCTTGCCGGCGGCGAGCATCATCACGGCCATGATGCTTTTGCCGTCCACCAGGCTTTCCGGGGTGCGGCCTACGCGGATCTGGCAGGGGTAGCGCCCGGCGACACCGACGAACTTGGCCGCGGCGCGGGCATGCAGCCCCAGTTTGTTGATGATGGTGATTTCACAGGCTGGCATCGCGGCGGGGATCCTTTAACTGAGGTCGCGGTGGCGAACCTGGACGTTCTTCAGGTTGGGTTTGAGCGCCTGGCCGAGGCGCTCGGCGAGGTACACGGAACGGTGGTGGCCGCCGGTGCAGCCAATGGCGACGGTGACATAGGCGCGGTTGCTGGCGGCGAAGCGCGGCAGCCATTTGTTCAGGTAGCCGAGGATGTCCTGGTACATCTCCTCGACATCCGGTTGCGCGGCCAGGTACTCGGCGACATTGGCGTCGAGGCCGGAGTTATCGCGCAGCTCAGGCTTCCAGTAGGGATTGGGCAGGCAGCGCACGTCGAACACCAGGTCCGCATCCACCGGCATGCCCCGCTTGAAGCCAAAGGATTCGACGAGGAAGGCGGTTCCCGGCTCGGGCTTGTTCAGCAGGCGCAGCTTGATGCTGTCGCGCAGCTGGTACAGATTGAGGTGGGTGGTGTCGATCTTCAGGTCGGCGAGGTCGGCGATGGGAGCGAGCAACGAGGCTTCGTCGAGGATGGCCTCGGCGAGGGAGCGGTCTTCGTTGGTCAGCGGGTGGCGGCGGCGGGTTTCCGAGAAGCGCTTGAGTAGCGTTTCGTCATCCGCGTCCAGGTACAGCACATCGCAGTGGATGTGGCGGGCGCGGGCCTCTTCGAGGAGTTCGGGAAAACGCTTGAGCTGGCTGGGCAGGTTGCGTGCGTCGATGGAGACGGCGACCTGGGGGTGCAGCAACTCGGTCTGCAGCAGTGCGCGCTCGGCCAGTTCGGGGAGCAGGCCGGCGGGCAGGTTGTCGATGCAGTAGAAGCCATTGTCCTCGAGAACGTCGAGGGCGGTGCTCTTGCCTGAGCCTGAACGGCCGCTGACGATGATCAGGCGCATGGCAAGGTCCTAGCGTCCGTTCTGGACGTCCACTACCACCTGGTACAGGCTGTCGCTGCTCTGCGTCTGGCGCAGGCGGTCACGCACCTCGGTGCGGTCCAGCATGCTGGCGATCTGGCGGAGCAGTTCCAGGTGTTCATCGGTGGCGGCTTCGGGGACCAAGAGTACGAACAGCAGGTCCACCGGGGCGCCGTCGATGGCGTCGAAGTCCACGGGGGCATCCAGGCGCAGCACGGCGCTGATGGGCGCGGTGCAGCCGGGAAGCCGGCAATGGGGGATGGCGATACCGTTGCCGAATCCTGTCGAGCCGAGTTTCTCCCGGGCGACCAGGCTTTCGAAGATATCTTGCGAGTCGAGGTCGGGAAGTTCGCGAGCAACCAGGTTGGCGATCTGTTCCAGGACACGTTTTTTGCTGCCGCCCGGCACGTTCACGAGGGAACGGCCGGGGGTCAGGATTTGCTCAAGTCGGATCATAGGAAGGGGAATGTCAGCGGGCGGTGGCGCCCTGCTGGCGGTTCAGCTGCTTTTCCTTGTGTTTGATCAGTTGACGGTCGAGTTTGTCGGTGAGCAGGTCGATGGCCGCGTACATGTCTTCATGCTCCGCATTGGCTACGACCTCACCACCGGCGATGTGCAGGGTGGCTTCGATCTTCTGCTTCAGTTTCTCCACCTGCATGATCACCTGCACATTGGTGATTTTGTCGAAGTGGCGCTCCAGTCTGTCGAACTTCTCGACAACGTAGTCGCGCAGGGCGTCGGTCACATCCAGTTGATGTCCACTGATGTTGACTTGCATACCGCTTTCTCCTTATTGCCCGTGTGTAAGAGACAGGCTAACGGGCCTGCCACCGGAACACTTTGGCGTGGATCAATCCGCGTCACATCAGCCGCTTGCGTTCGCTGGAAGGCGCTATCCCGAGGGATTCCCGGTACTTGGCGACTGTGCGGCGGGCCACTTGGATACCCTGTGCTTCCAGTAAACCAGCGATCTTGCTGTCGCTCAACGGCTTTTTGGCATTTTCCGCAGCGACCAGTTTTTTGATGATCGCGCGGATGGCGGTAGACGAGCATTCACCGCCTTCGGAGGTGCTGACGTGGCTGGAGAAGAAGTATTTCAGTTCGTATATGCCACGCGGAGTGTGCATGAATTTCTGGGTGGTGACGCGTGAGATGGTCGACTCGTGCATGCCCACCGCCTCGGCGATGTCGTGCAGGACGAGGGGCTTCATCGCCTCGTCGCCGTACTCGAGGAAACCGCGCTGGTGCTCGACGATCTGGGTGGCGACCTTCATCAGCGTTTCGTTGCGGCTCTGCAGGCTCTTGATGAACCAGCGGGCTTCCTGCAGCTGATTGCGCATGAAGGTGTTGTCGGCGCTGGAGTCGGCACGACGGACGAAACCGGCGTAATGCGGGTTGACGCGCAGGCGCGGGACGGCTTCCTGGTTCAGTTCCACCAGCCAGCGTTCATTGTGCTTGCGCACGATGACATCCGGCACGACGTACTCGGGTTCGCTGGCTTCGATCTGTGAGCCGGGGCGGGGGTTGAGGCCCTGGATCAGCTCGATCACCTGGCGCAGCTCGTCTTCCTTGAGCTTCATGCGGCGCATGAGCTGGCTGTAGTCGCGGCTGCCGAGAACATCGAGATAGTCGCCTGCCAGGCGCTGCGCCTCGCTCAGCCATGGGGTCTTGGCGGGCAGTTGGCGCAGTTGCAGGAGCAGGCACTCGCGCAGGTCGCGGGCGCCGACGCCGGCGGGCTCGAATTGCTGGATGCGGTGCAGGACGACTTCCACCTCGTCGAGTTCGATCTCGAGCTCGGGGTCGAAGGCTTCCACGACTTCCTCGAGGGTTTCCTCCAGGTAGCCGTCATTGTTGATGCAGTCGATCAGGGTGACGCCGATCAGGCGATCGGTATCGGACATGGGGGCCAGGTTCAGCTGCCACAGCAGGTGGCTTTGCAGGCTCTCGCCCACCGAGGTGCGGGACGTGAAGTCCCACTCGTCGTCATCGGAGCTGGGGAGGCTGCTGGCGCTGGTCTGGTAGACGTCTTCCCAGGCGGTGTCGACGGGCAGTTCGCTGGGGATGCGTTCGTGCCATTCGCCGTCTTCGAGGCTTTCGCTCTCCGAAGTGGGGACGCTGGATTCCTGGAAGCTGGATTCCTGGCTGGCGGAGTTGGGCAGTTGCTCGCTTTCTGCCATGGGGTCGGAGTTGTCGAAGTCTTCTCCTTCCTCCTGGCGTTCGAGCATGGGATTGGACTCCAGGGCCTCCTGGATTTCCTGCTGCAGATCCAGGGTGGACAGTTGGAGTAGGCGAATGGCCTGTTGCAGCTGCGGGGTCATCGTCAGCTGCTGGCCCATCTTCAGGACTAGCGATGGTTTCATGGCAGAGGGCTTAGCACCTTATTCGCCGGCGCACATGCGCCATCCACTACAGGGCGCCGAGGCGCCACCAGGAAGCAAATTATATGCCTGACCTTGAATGATTTTTCTACTGCCCGCAACATTTTGCGCGCAGGGCTGGTCCGTCAGAGGCGGAATTCGTGCCCCAGGTAGACTTCCTTGACCAGTTGGTTGGCCAGGATCTCTTCTGCACTGCCTTCGGCGATGAGCTGGCCATCATTCACGATGTAGGCGGTTTCGCAGATATCCAGTGTCTCGCGGACGTTGTGGTCGGTGATCAGCACGCCGATCCCCTTGGCCTTGAGGTGATGGATGATCTGTTTGATGTCGCCCACGGAAATCGGGTCGACACCGGCAAAGGGTTCGTCGAGCAGGATGAACTTGGGGGCAGTGGCCAGGGCGCGGGCGATTTCCACGCGACGACGCTCGCCACCGGACAGGCTCATGCCGATGCTGTCGCGGATGTGGCTGATGTGGAACTCCTGCAGCAGGCTCTCCAGCTCGCGATGGCGGCCGGCGCGGTCGAGCTCCTTGCGGGTCTCGAGAATGGCCATGATGTTGTCGGCCACGCTGAGCTTGCGGAAGATCGAGGCTTCCTGGGGCAGGTAGCCGATACCGGCCCGGGCACGGCCGTGCATGGGCTGGTGGGTGACGTCCTGCTGATCGATCAGCACGCGTCCCTGATCGGCTTTCACCAGCCCCACGATCATGTAGAAGCAGGTGGTCTTGCCGGCACCGTTGGGGCCGAGCAGGCCGACGATCTGGCCGCTGTCGATGGACAGGCTGACGTCACGGACGACCTGGCGGCTCTTGTAGCTCTTCGCCAGGTGCTGGGCTTTGAGGGTCGCCATTACTCTGCTTGTCCCGCTTGCTGCTCTTTCTTCTTCGGCTGGATGACCATGTCGA
Organism: Pseudomonas solani; assembly: GCF_026072635.1. Lineage (NCBI taxonomy): Bacteria > Pseudomonadati > Pseudomonadota > Gammaproteobacteria > Pseudomonadales > Pseudomonadaceae > Pseudomonas > Pseudomonas solani. The sequence goes on from NZ_AP023081.1 coordinate 3,537,854, forward strand.
TGCGCGGACGCGGAGTGCCGACGTTGGTGCCCGTGGCGCGGCCTGCGTTGACGATCTGGCGCTGGGTGTCGTAGACGATCTTCTCGCCTTCGAAGGTGTTGCCTTCCTGGATCACCTTGGCCTGGTCGATCAGCACGATGCGCTCGTTGGCAGCGAAGTACTGGATGGTCATGCCGTATGCCTTGACGATCTGCTTGTCCACCGCAGGCTTCTGCTCGTAGTAGGCAGGCTTGCCCACCGAGGTGAAGACTTCCAGCTCGCCCTGGGCGTTCTGGGTGATGGTCACGGTGTCGCCGGTGATCTTCAGGGTGCCCTGAGTGATGACCACGTCGCCGCGATAGACCGCCACGCCCTGCTTGTCATCGAGTTCGGCGCTGTCCGCCTGGACGCGGATCGGCTGATCGCGGTCGCTGGGCAGCGCCCAGGCGCTGGCACTTCCGAGTGCGGCACCCAGGCTGAGCAGTAGGGGGAGGGTTTTAACGAACCTCATGCTGGCCTCTTACGTTGGACTGCAGGATCATCCTGCTGTCATTCAAGTACGCTTTCATTCCTTGTGCCGTGGTAACCCCGTTGGCGGCGTCGATTCTAACGGCTTGCTGGGTTTCCGCATATTCCCTGTCCGGGAACACGGTCAGGCGGCTGGTGGTGAGAATGGTTGGTCGGCCCTTGGCGTCGGTGCGCTCCACGCGGACCTTGTCGATCAGCTCCACCTGTTCACCTTCTGGGCCGACTTCGCCGCGCTCGCTCTGTACGTGCCACGGGAACTCGGTGCCGCGGTAGAGCTGCAGGTCGGGATTGGTCAGCAGGGTGGTGTCGCTCGATTTGACGTGTTCGAGCTTGGCAGCGGTCATCTCGTAGTGACGCTTGCCGTCTTCCTGATATTGCACGCTGGTGGCATTGACCACATAGAAGTCGATGGCGTTCTCGTCTGCGGGGGCAGTTGTCTGGCGCTCCATGAAGCTTTCCGGGCGAATGTTCCAGTAGCCCAGGGCGATCAGCAGGGCGGCGACCGGAATCAGGATCAGGGCGAGGCGGAAGTTCTTCGACATGGGCGGACCTAGAGGTAGGCGGCCTGTGCAGCGTCGAGGCTGCCCTGGGCTCGCATGATCAGTTCGCAGAACTCGCGGGCGGCACCTTCGCCGCCACGTGCCTGGGTGACGCCATGGGCGTGCTGGCGGACGAAGCCGTCAGCGCTCGCCACCGCCATGCCCAGGCCGACCCGGCGGATCACCGGCAGGTCGGGCAGGTCGTCGCCGAGGTAGGCCACCTGTGCGTATTCGAGGCCCAGCTCCGCCAGCAGTTCATCGAGTACCACCATCTTGTCCTCGCGGCCCTGATAGAGGTGCTGGATGCCCAGGTTGCGGGCGCGTCGCTCGACCACGGGAGTGCTGCGCCCGGAGATGATCGCGGTGCGTACCCCGGAGTTGATCAGCATCTTGATGCCGTGGCCGTCCAGGGTATTGAAGGTCTTGAATTCGCTGCCGTCGACCAGGAAGTAAAGCTTGCCGTCGGTGAGAACGCCGTCGACGTCGAAGACCGCCAGGCGGATGGCCTTGGCGCGCTGCAGCAGGTCGTCGCTCATTCAGACCACTCCGGCACGGGTCAGGTCGTGGATATGCAGGGCACCGATGGGGGTGTCGCTGTCGTCCACCACCACCAGCACGTTGATCTTGTGGTCGTCCATGATCTTCAGCGCCTCGGCGGCGAGCATGTCGGGGCGCACGGTCTTGCCGTGAACCGTCATGACTTCGTCGATGCTGGCCTGGCGGACGTCCACGCCCTTGTCCAGGGTGCGGCGCAGGTCGCCGTCGGTGAAGATCCCGGCCAGCTTGCCGTCGCTCTCCAGTACCGCGGTCATGCCGAGGCCCTTGCGGGTCATCTCCAGCAGGGCGTCGCGCAGGGAGGTGCCGCGTTCGACGCGGGGCAGCCTGTCGCCGCCGTGCATGATGTTTTCCACCTTCAGCAGCAGGCGACGGCCCAAGGCGCCACCGGGATGGGAGAAGGCGAAGTCCTCGGCGGTGAAGCCGCGGGCTTCCAGTAGCGCGATGGCCAGGGCGTCGCCCAGGACCAGCGATGCGGTGGTGGAGGAGGTCGGCGCCAGGTTCAGCGGGCACGCCTCATGCTCGACGCGGGCGTCGAGGTTGGCCTCGGCGGCCTTGGCCAGCGGCGACTGCGGATTGCCGGTCATGCTGATCAGGGTGATGCCCAGGCGCTTGATCAGCGGCAGCAGGGTGACGATCTCGGCGGTGGAGCCGGAGTTCGACAGGGCCAGCACGACGTCGTCGGGCGTGATCATGCCCATGTCGCCATGGCTGGCTTCGGCCGGGTGGACGAAGAACGCAGGCGTACCGGTGCTGGCCAGGGTGGCGGCGACTTTCTTGCCGATATGGCCGGACTTGCCCATGCCCACCACCACGACGCGGCCCTTGCAGGCGAGGATCAGCTCGCAGGCGCGGACGAAGTCGTCGTCGATCCTGCCGAGCAGGGTGTCGATGGCTTCACGTTCCAGGCGGATGGTGCGGTGTGCGGATTGGATCAGATCGCTGGACTGGCTCATGTGGAGAGTGCAGTTGCCGAGGAAAAGGCGGGGATTATACCGGCAAAGAGTCGTTCGCTCACCCTCCATCGCATCCCGCCGAGGAGAAACCTGTCGCAGCCCTGAACAATGGCTGGCGCGGCCTTGGGTGGCATAGTGCTGCGATGCTATAGTTCGCCGCCTGTTCGGCCACCCCTCAGGCATCGTGTCCCGGCCGCTGGAGACGACGTCTTCTGCAGGGATGGCCGCATCGCAAGGAGTACAGATGAGCGCTGATAACGCTTACGCCGTGGAGTTGAAGGGCGTCACCTTCAAGCGCGGCACACGCAGTATTTTTCAGAATGTCGATATCCGCATCCCGCGCGGCAAGGTCACCGGGATCATGGGGCCGTCCGGCTGCGGCAAGACCACCCTGTTGCGCCTCATCGCCGCTCAGCTCAAGCCTGCGGCCGGCGAAGTCTGGGTCAATGGCCAGAACCTGCCGAAGCTTTCCCGGGCCGACCTCTTCGACATGCGCAAGCAGTTCGGTGTGCTGTTCCAGAGCGGCGCGCTGTTCACTGACCTCGATGTGTTCGAGAACGTCGCCTTTCCCCTGCGGGTGCACACCAAACTGCCCGAGGAAATGATTCGTGACATTGTCCTGATGAAGCTGCAGGCGGTTGGCCTGCGTGGCGCCATCGAGCTGATGCCGGATGAACTCTCCGGCGGTATGAAGCGTCGCGTGGCCTTGGCCCGGGCCATTGCCCTCGACCCGCAGATCCTCATGTACGACGAGCCTTTCGTCGGCCAGGACCCCATTGCCATGGGCGTGCTGGTGCGTTTGATTCGCCTGCTCAACGATGCCCTGGGCATCACCAGCATCGTGGTCTCCCACGACCTGGCGGAGACCGCCAGCATCGCTGACTATCTTTATGTGGTCGGCGATGCCCAGGTGCTGGGGCAGGGCACCCCCAAAGAGTTGATGGAGTCGGATAACCCGAGGATCCGCCAGTTCATGAAAGGCATTCCCGACGGGCCGGTCCCCTTCCACTTCCCGGCACCCGATTACCGCAACGATTTGCTGGGAGAGCGTTGATGCGCAAGAAGTCTCCGCTCGAGCGCATCCGCCTGCTCGGGCGCGCCGGCCTGGACGTGGTCGAAGCGCTGGGCCGCTCCACCCTGTTCCTGTTGCGTGCCATGTTCGGGCGCACCGGCACCGGGGCTGGATTCCAGCTGCTGATCAAACAACTGTATTTCGTCGGCGTGCTGTCGCTGCCGATCATCGTCGTATCCGGTGTCTTCATCGGCATGGTGCTGGCCCTGCAGGGTTACAACATCCTGGTGGAATACGGCTCCGAGCAGGCGGTCGGGCAGATGGTCGCCCTGACCTTGCTGCGTGAGCTCGGCCCGGTGGTCACCGCGCTGCTGTTCGCCGGTCGTGCAGGCTCCGCCCTGGCGGCCGAGATCGGCAACATGAAGTCCACCGAGCAACTCTCCAGCCTGGAGATGATCGGCGTCGATCCGCTCAAGTACATCATCGCCCCGCGGCTCTGGGCCGGGTTCATTTCCATGCCGCTGCTGGCGATGATCTTCAGTGTGGTGGGCATCTGGGGCGGCGCGATGGTCGCCGTCGATTGGCTGGGTGTTTACGATGGCTCTTTCTGGGCCAATATGCAGAACAGTGTCGAATTCACCGAAGACGTGCTGAACGGCGTGCTGAAAAGCATGGTCTTCGCCTTCGTGGTGACCTGGATCGCCGTGTTCCAGGGTTACGACTGCGAGCCGACCTCCGAAGGGATCAGCCGCGCAACGACTAAAACCGTGGTCTATGCCTCGCTGGCCGTGCTGGGGCTCGACTTCATCCTGACCGCCTTGATGTTTGGAGATTTCTGATGCAAATCCGCACCCTGGAAATTGGTGTCGGCCTGTTCCTGCTGGCCGGGTTGCTCGCCCTGCTGCTGCTGGCTTTGCGGGTGAGCGGCCTGTCGGTCGGCGGCGCCAGCGAAACCTATAAAGTTTACGCCCACTTCGACAATATCGCCGGTTTGACTGTCAGAGCAAAAGTGACCATGGCCGGTGTGACCATCGGCAAGGTCACCGCCATCGACCTGGATCGCGAAAGCTACACCGGCAGGGTCACCATGGAGCTGGAAAAGCGCGTCGACAACCTGCCGACCGATTCCACGGCCTCCATCCTCACTGCCGGCCTGCTGGGCGAGAAGTACATCGGTATCAGCGTTGGCGGCGACGACCAGCTGTTGAAGGACGGCGGCACCATCCGCGACACCCAGTCCGCGCTGGTGCTCGAAGACCTGATCGGCAAGTTCCTGCTCAATACGGTCAATAAGGAAAGCAAGTGAGGACCTTCGACATGATCAAAGCAATGCGTAACGGCCTGCTGGTTCTGCTCGCCGCGCTGCCCCTGCTGGCCAACGCGGCGCCCAGCGCGCGCGACGTGGTGCAGCAGACCACCGACAAGCTGCTGGCCGACCTCAAGGCCAACAAGCAGCAGTACCGCAGCAACCCTGGTGCGTTCTACGAATCGCTGAACAACATCCTCGGCCCGGTGGTGGATGCCGACGGCATTTCCCGCAGCATCATGACGGTCAAGTACTCGCGCAAGGCCACCCCGGAGCAGATGACCCGCTTCCAGGAGAACTTCAAGCGCAGCCTGATGCAGTTCTATGGCAATGCCCTGCTGGAATACGACAACCAGGACATCCGCGTGCTGCCCGGCAAGCAGGAAGACCCGGAGCGCACCAGCGTCGGCATGGAAGTGAAGGACAGCAAGGGCACCGTCTATCCGGTGTCGTACACCATGGTCAACATCGATGGCCAGTGGATGCTGCGGAACGTCATCATCAACGGCATCAACATCGGCAAGCTGTTCCGCGACCAGTTCGCCGACACCATGCAGAAGAACGGCAACGACCTGGACAAGACCATCAACGGCTGGGCCGAAGTGGTGGCCAAGGCCAAGCAGACCGAGGAAGGCCAGAAGGCCGCCGGTCATGAGTGAAGCTGCACTGACAGCCGGTACCGCCGGGGAGCTGAAACTCTCCGGCGTGCTGGATTTCCGTAGCGGGCCGGAGCTGCGTGAGACGGGTGCGAAGATGATTCGCGAACACGGCATGGCAGACCTGGTGCTCGATTGTTCGGGCGTGTTGAAGTCCAGCAGCGTCGGTCTTTCCCTGTTGCTGGCCTTCATGCGCGATGCGCGAAAGGCCGGCAAGACGCTGACCATCCGCGCGCTGCCCGAGGACATGCGGCAGATCGCCGGCGTCTCCGGGCTCGACGAGTTGCTGCCGCTGGAAGTGTGAAGACAGTCGAAAGCCCTCCGTCTGACCTTGCGCGCGCGGGGTTCGCAGGCGGGGGGCTTTTTTGTATCATGGTCGACCCGCGCGCGTAGGGCGCCGATTGAGGTTGAGCATGCAGGCCGTAGAAGTGAAGAACCTCCTGGAGGCTAAGCTGCCCGGAGCCCAGGTGGAAGTTGAAGGCGAAGGCTGCAATTTCCAGTTGAACCTGATCAGCGACGAGCTGGCTGGCATGAGCCCGGTCAAGCGCCAGCAGCAGGTTTATGCCCATCTGAACGCCTGGATCGCCAATGGCAGCATCCACGCGGTCACCATGAAATTCTTCAGCCTCGCTGGCTGGGCCGAGCGTTCCTGAGCCTACGGGCGACGAGATTCCAAATGGATAAACTGATTATTACCGGCGGCCAACGCCTCGATGGCGAAATCCGCATTTCGGGCGCCAAGAACTCGGCCCTGCCGATCCTCGCTGCCACCCTGCTGGCCGATACCCCGGTCACCGTGTGCAACCTGCCGCACCTGCACGACATCACCACCATGATCGAACTCTTCGGTCGCATGGGCGTGCAGCCGGTTATCGACGAGAAGCTCAGCGTCGAAGTCGACGCCAGCACCATCAAGACCCTGGTCGCGCCCTACGAGCTGGTGAAGACCATGCGCGCTTCGATCCTGGTGCTCGGCCCCATGGTTGCGCGCTTCGGTGAAGCCGAAGTGGCCCTGCCCGGCGGCTGCGCCATCGGTTCCCGCCCGGTCGACCTGCACATCCGTGGCCTCGAAGCCATGGGTGCGCTGATCGACGTCGACGGCGGCTACATCAAGGCCCGCGCTCCGGCCGGCGGCCTGCGTGGCGCGCACTTCTTCTTCGATACCGTCAGCGTGACCGGTACCGAGAACATCATGATGGCCGCTACCCTGGCCAACGGCCGTACCGTGCTGGAAAACGCCGCACGTGAACCGGAAGTGGTCGACCTGGCCAACTGCCTGATCGCCATGGGCGCGCAGATCCAGGGTGCCGGCACCGACACCATCATCATCGACGGCGTGAAGCGCCTCGGTGGTGCGCGTTACAGCGTGATGCCCGACCGTATCGAGACCGGCACCTACCTGGTTGCCGCAGCCTCCACCGGCGGCCGCGTCAAGCTCAAGGACACCGATCCGACCATCCTCGAATCCGTGCTGCTGAAGCTGGAAGAAGCGGGTGCCCACATCAGCACCGGCAACAACTGGATCGAGCTGGACATGAAGGGCAACCGCCCGAAAGCGGTCAACGTGCGCACCGCACCGTACCCGGCGTTCCCCACCGACATGCAGGCCCAGTTCATTTCCATGAACGCCGTGGCCGAAGGCACCGGTGCGGTCATCGAGACCGTGTTCGAGAACCGCTTCATGCACGTCTACGAAATGAACCGCATGGGCGCGCAGATCCTGGTCGAGGGCAACACCGCCATCGTCACCGGCGTTCCGCAGCTCAAGGGCGCTCCGGTCATGGCGACTGACCTGCGGGCTTCGGCCAGCCTGGTCATCGCTGGCCTGGTTGCCGAGGGCGACACCCTGATCGACCGCATCTACCACATCGACCGTGGTTACGAGTGCATCGAGGAAAAACTGCAGCTGCTCGGCGCCAAGATCCGCCGCGTGCCGGGTTAGGTGACGCTCGGGCCGACCGCTAGCGGTCGGCCCGCACGCTCCCTCAAGGGCCCGCAGAGGGCCGAAGCCAAGGACATCCAGTTCCATGCTCACCATCGCGTTATCCAAGGGCCGCATCCTCGACGACACCCTGCCGCTGCTGGCGGAAGCGGGCATCGTCCCCACCGAGAATCCGGACAAGAGCCGCAAGCTGATCATCCCCACCACCCAGGATGACGTGCGCCTGCTGATCGTCCGTGCCACCGACGTGCCGACCTATGTCGAGCATGGCGCGGCAGACCTCGGCGTGGCCGGCAAGGATGTGCTGATGGAGTACGGTGGCCAGGGCCTGTACGAGCCCCTGGACCTGCGCATTGCCCGCTGCAAGCTGATGACCGCTGGCGCGATCGGTGTGCCCGAGCCCAAGGGCCGTCTGCGCGTGGCCACCAAGTTCGTCAACGTCGCCAAGCGCTATTACGCCGAGCAGGGCCGTCAGGTCGAAGTGATCAAGCTTTACGGTTCGATGGAGCTGGCTCCGCTGGTCGGCCTGGCCGACAAGATCATCGACGTGGTCGACACCGGCAATACCCTCCGTGCCAATGGCCTGGAGCCCCAGGAAATGATCGCCACCATCAGCTCCCGCCTGGTGGTCAACAAGGCCTCGATGAAGATGCAGCACGCCCGTATCCAGGCGCTGATCGACACCCTGCGCCAGGCCGTCGAGTCGCGACACCACGACTGACACCCGTGCGGCTCCGGCCGCACCCGCCTATCCGTGTCATAGCCAATAATCTCGGGTGCCCGCACGGTGGGCTTGCTACTCTAGCGGCGCCCGAGCATTTGCCAATAATGAGGCCCGCTATGACCGTTCAAACCGCTGTTCGCCGACTCAATGCCGCTGATCCGGACTTCGCCCGTCATCTGGATCATCTGCTGAGCTGGGAAAGCGTATCCGACGAATCGGTCAACCAGCGCGTACTCGACATCATCAAGGCCGTGCGTGAGCGTGGCGATGCCGCCCTGGTCGAGTTCACCCAGCGTTTCGACGGTCTGAGCGTGGACTCCATGGCCGACCTGATCCTGCCGCGCGAGCGTCTGGAGCTGGCCCTGACCCGCATCACCGCCGAGCAGCGCAAGGCCCTGGAGACCGCCGCCGAGCGTGTGCGCCTCTACCACGAGAAGCAGAAGCAGGATTCCTGGACCTACACCGAGGCCGACGGCACCGTGCTGGGCCAGCAGGTCACCCCGCTGGACCGCGCCGGCCTGTACGTGCCCGGCGGCAAGGCGTCCTACCCGTCTTCCGTGCTGATGAACGCCATCCCGGCCAAGGTCGCCGGCGTCGCCGAAGTGGTGATGGTGGTGCCGACCCCCCGCGGCGAGATCAACGAGATCGTCCTCGCCGCCGCCTGCGTGGCCGGCGTCGACCGCGTCTTCACCATCGGCGGGGCCCAGGCGGTCGCCGCGCTGGCCTATGGCACCGAGAGCGTGCCCCAGGTGGACAAGATCGTCGGCCCCGGCAACATCTATGTCGCCACGGCCAAGCGCCACGTCTTCGGCCAGGTCGGCATCGACATGATCGCCGGCCCCTCCGAGATCCTCGTCGTCTGCGATGGCCAGACCGATCCGGACTGGATCGCCATGGACCTGTTCTCCCAGGCCGAGCACGACGAAGACGCCCAATCCATCCTGGTCAGCCCCGATGCCGAGTTCCTCGACAAGGTGGCCGCCAGCATCGAGAAGCTGCTGCCGACCATGGAGCGTGCCGAAATCATCCGCACCTCCCTCTCCGGCCGTGGCGCGCTGATCCAGGTCGCCGACATGCAACAGGCGATCACCGTCGCCAACCGCATCGCCCCCGAGCACCTGGAGCTGTCGGTCGCCGACCCGCAGGCCTGGCTGCCGCAGATCCGCCACGCCGGCGCCATCTTCATGGGCCGCTACACCGCCGAGGCGCTGGGCGACTACTGCGCCGGCCCGAACCACGTGCTGCCCACCTCCGGCACCGCGCGTTTCTCCTCGCCGCTGGGTGTGTATGACTTCCAGAAGCGCTCGTCGATCATCTTCTGCTCTGCAGAGGGTGCCTCCGAGCTGGGCAAGACCGCGTCCGTGCTGGCCCGTGGCGAGTCGCTGACCGCCCACGCCCGCAGCGCCGAATACCGGATCAAGGGAGAATGACGATGAGCAAATTCTGGAGTCCCTTCGTCAAGGAACTGGTGCCCTACGTTCCGGGCGAGCAGCCGAAGATCGCCAACCTGGTGAAGCTGAACACCAACGAAAACCCCTACGGGCCGTCGCCGAAGGCCATCGCCGCCATGCAGGCGGAACTGGGTGACAGCCTGCGCCTGTACCCGGACCCGAACAGCGACCGCCTCAAGCAGGCCGTCGCAGAGTACTACGGCGTGACAACCGCCCAGGTGTTCGTCGGCAACGGTTCGGACGAGGTGCTGGCGCACATCTTCCACGGCCTGTTCCAGCACGGCCGCCCGCTGCTGTTCCCTGACGTGAGCTACAGCTTCTACCCGGTCTATTGCGGCCTCTACGGCATCCCTTTCGAAGCGTTGCCGCTGGATGAGCAGTTCCAGATCCGCGTCGAAGACTACGCGCGCCCCAACGCCGGCATCATCTTCCCCAACCCGAACGCCCCCACCGGCTGCCTGCTGGCGCTGGAGGCGGTGGAGAAGCTGCTGCAGGGCAGCCCGGATACGGTGGTGGTGGTCGACGAGGCCTACATCGACTTCGGCGGGCAGAGCGCCATTGCCCTGGTGGACCGTTACCCGAACCTGCTGGTCACCCAGACGCTGTCCAAGTCCCGCTCCCTCGCCGGCCTGCGTGTGGGCCTGGCGGTGGGGCACCCGGACCTGATCGAGGCCCTGGAGCGCATCAAGAACAGCTTCAACTCCTACCCGCTGGACCGCATGGCCATAGTCGGCGCCGCTGCGGCGTTCGAGGACCGCGAATGGTTCGAGCAGACCTGTGCCAAGGTCATCGACAGCCGCGAGCGGGTGGTGAGCGAACTGGAAAAGCGTGGCTTCGAGGTGTTGCCTTCGGCGGCCAACTTCATCTTTGCCCGTCACCCGGGCAAGGATGCGGCGGGCATTGCTGCCGGCCTGCGCGAGAAGGGCGTGATCGTGCGTCACTTCAAGCAGGAACGCATCGCCCAGTTCCTGCGCATTACCATCGGCACGCCGGAGCAGAACCAGGCGCTGCTGGATGCGCTCGACGCTGGCTGATTCCGCTGCCATGAACGAAAAAGCCGAGACGGGAAACCGCCTCGGCTTTTTCATGGCTCAAGGGTTGCCGATCATTCGTGATGGGCTTCGCCAACGAAGGTCAGCGAGGTGAAGAAGCCGTGCTCCTTGGCTTCCGGGTCCTTGTCGGTCTTCAGCGTCGCCTGTGCGGCGATCACGTTGAGGCCGGCGTTGCGTACCAGCACCTTGGCCTTGCCCTGGGCGTCGGTGGTGGCGCTGACGGTATGCGGGTCGCTGCGGTAGTCGCCGTACAGCTCGATGCCGGCTGCGGGCTTGCCGTCCAGCAGCACCTGCACCGGCAGCGGCTTGCCGGGGCCGACGCCGAGCGGATCGACCTGCGGCACGATGACCAGGCGCACGCGCTCCAGTGCCGGCAGCTTGGCGCCTTCCTGGTAGACCGCCAGGCTGTACTTCCAGGTATGGATGGAGGCGATAGCGCCCTTCACCTGATCGCGGCCCTTGTTGATCCACTGCTTGTCGGCAGTCTGTGACCAGGCGCCGTTGTCCAGCGCCACGGCCAGGCTGGCCGGCGGCTTGAGGGGTTGCAGGCGGGCGTGGTCGTCGAGGCGCTGAACGGTGACCGGGATCATCCGGCCTGCCTTGTCGTAGGCCCAGGCGCCGCTGACCTTTTCGGCCTTGAAGGCATCATCCTCGGCGCCGTGTCCGTAGATGACTTCGATGTTGCCGCGGCGCTGTTCGGTCCAGAGCCCGTGGGCCTGGGCCTGGCCGGCGAGGAGGGCGCCGAGGGCGGCGGTGAGCAGCAGTTTGCTGTGGAGTCGCATGGGGAGTCCTTGTCAGAGGTTGAGGGTCAGGCTGAGGGTGAGGTTGCGCGGGTCGCCCGGCAGCACCCAGACGTTGTTGTAGGAGCGCTCGTAGTACTTGCGGTCGAAGACGTTGTTGAGGTTCAGGCCGATGCTCAGGTCATCGCTGGCCTTGTAGTGGGCGAGCAGGTCGAGGGTGCTGTAGGCGGGCAGTTCGAACTGGCTGCCGGCCTGGCCGGAGCGGTCGCCTACGTAGTTGGCCGCCGCGCCGACATCCGAGCCGCGCAGCCAGCCGTCCTGGAACTCGTAGACGCCCATCAGGCTGCCGCTGTGCTTGGCGATGCCGAGCAGGCGGCTGCCTTCGGGCAGGGTGTTGTCCTCGGTCACCTCGGCATCGATATAGGCGTAGGCGCCGATCAGGCGGAAGGCGTCGCTGAGCTGGCCGGCGACCTGCACGTCCAGGCCCTGGCTGCGGGCCTTGCCGGCGGCGATGTTCTGGCTGGGGTCGTTCGGGTCGGCGGTGAGCACGTTTTCCTTCTCGATATGGAAGAGCGCGGCTGTGGCGCCCAGCCGGCCCTCGAACAGGTCGAGCTTGACCCCGCTCTCATAGCCGACGCCCTTCTCCGGCTTGAACACGGTGCCGCGGCTGCTGATGGCGTTGGGTTTCACCGAGGTGGAGGCGTTGGCGAACACCCCGACTTCCGGGGTGAGCTGGTAGAGCAGGCCCAGGCGCGGCGTGACCACATCCTTGTGCTGGGCGTTGTGGATGCGCGTGGAGCGGTCCAGGGCTGCTTGCTCGAGGCGCTCGATGCGCACGCCCACCAGCCCGCGCAGCCGATCGGTGAAGGCGATCTGGTCCTGCAGGTTCAGCGAATGGCTTTCCACCCGCTCGAAGAAGTCGTTCTTGCGGGTGAGCGCGGGCTTGGCCTGGCCGTATGCGGGGTTGTGGATGTCCAGGCCGTAGCTGAACAGGGTGTCGCTCTGGGGATACTTCTGGCTGTTGCGGTAGTTCTCGTACTCCAGGCCGATCAGTGTCTGGTGCTGCCAGGTGCCGGTGGCGAAGGTGCCGTGCAGTTCGGCCTGGGTGATGCTGTTGTTCCATTCGAAATCGCGCTGGCGATAGAAGCGGCTGACGATGTCGCCGGACAGGCGCGAGGTTTCCGAGGAGTCGCCGGCCAGGTGGCCCTGGGCGTAGTGGTTGGCCAGGCGCAGCTTCCAGTCCTCGTTCAGGTAGTGCTCGAGGCTGACCTGCAGCATCTGGTTGCGGTTGCGGATTTCGCCGTCGTTGGGTTCGCCGAGGAAGGTGGAGCGCTTGACCGAGCCGAGCTGGTTGCCCGGGGCGGGAATGCCGCGATCGAACACCGACTCGTGGCGCACGAACTCGCTCTCGATCAGCAGGCGCGTATCCGGGCTGAGCTGCCAACTGAGGGAGGGGCTGACCACCACGCGCTCGCTGCCGACGTGATCGCGGAAGCTTTGGTTGTCCTCCACCGCCAGGTTGATGCGCGACAGCAGGGTGCCGGCGTCGTCCAGCGGCGTGTTGACGTCGAGGCTGCTGCGGTAGCGGTCCCAGCTGCCCGCGCTGGCGCTGAAGCGGGCGAAGGCTTCCTCTTCGGGCTTCTTGGTGACGATATTGACCAGGCCGCCCGGGTCCCCACGTCCGTAGAGGCTGGCCGCCGGGCCCTTGAGTACTTCGATGCGCTCGATGGTGGAGGCGTCCGGCGAGCTGTAGCTGCCACGGTTGATGGCGAAGCCGTTCTTGTACAGCTCGCCGGTGGTGAAGCCGCGCACGCTGTAGTTGAGGAAGGTCAGGCCACCGAAGTTGTTCTGCCGGGACACGCCGCCGGCGAAGTCCAAGGCGCGGTCGATGCGGGTGGTGTTGAGGTCTTCCAGTACCCGGGCGGGCACCACGGCCACGGATTGGGGGATGTCGCGCAGGTCGGAGTCGGTGCGGGTGGCGCTCGCCGAGCGGGTGGCGCGGTAGCCGGTGACGGGGCCGTCGGCGCGCTCGTGGCGGGATTCGATGGTGATCTCTTCGAGTTCCAGTGGTGCGGCGAGGGAGTTGCTGCTGGCCAGGCCGAGCGCCAGGCCGGCGGCCGAGGCGAGGGTGCGGGACTTCATTGTCGGTGGGTCTCAGGGCTTAAAGATGTAATAACATAACATTTTATTTTTTCATCTTTCACCTGCCAGCTTCGATTTCATGGGGCGGGGGTGAAATGAAGAACGGCGCCATCAGGCGCCGTTCGGGTCAGTTGTTGTCCGCGGGAACGGTTTGCTGTGGCGGCCTGAGGCCGACTTCGGCGGAGAGGTCGATCTCCTTGCCGTTGCGCATGACTTTGACGCTGACTTTCTCGCCGGGCTTGGTACGGGCCACCTGGTTCATCGAGCGGCGGCCGTCGCCGGCGGGTTCGCCGTCGATGCTGAGGATGATGTCGCCGGGCTGCAGGTTGGCGCGTTGCGCCGGGCTGTCGCGGTAGATGCCGGCGACGACGATGCCCGGGCGCCCTTCGAGGCCGAAGGACTCGGCCAGCTCGGGGGTGAGCGGCTGCACCTCGATGCCCAGCCAGCCACGGATGACCTGGCCGTGCTCGATGATCGCCTTCATGACTTCCAGGGCCAGTTTGGTGGGGATGGCGAAGCCGATGCCCTGGGAGCCGCCGGACTTGGAGAAGATCGCGGTGTTGATACCGATCAGGTTGCCGTTGGCATCCACCAGGGCGCCACCGGAGTTGCCCGGGTTGATCGCCGCGTCGGTCTGGATGAAGTCTTCGTAGGTATTGAGACCCAGCTGGTTGCGGCCAGTGGCGCTGATGATGCCCATGGTCACGGTCTGGCCGAAACCGAAGGGGTTGCCGATGGCCAGGGCGACGTCGCCGATACGGATGTTGTCGGAGCGGCCGAGGGTGATGGCGGGCAGGTTGTCCAGGTCGATCTTGAGCACCGCAAGGTCGGTCTCCGGGTCACCGCCCACCAGGCGTGCCAGGGTTTCGCGGCCATCCTTGAGGGCCACGACTATCTGGTCGGCGCCCGCAGTGACGTGGTTGTTGGTCAGCAGGTAGCCCTCGGGGCTCATGATCACCGCCGAGCCAAGGCTGGACTCCATGCGCCGCTGGCGCGGCAGGTTGTCACCGAAGAAGCGGCGGAACTGCGGGTCTTCGAACAACGGATGCGCCGGCTTGCTCACCACCTTGGTGGTGTAGAGGTTGACCACGGCGGGGGAGGCGCTGTTCACCGCTTCCGCATAGGACTCCGGGCCCGGGCGCGAGAGGCTGTAACGGGGGCTTCCTGGAGGTGCACTTCCTGGCGGGGCAGGCCGACCAGTTCGGGGTATTGCTGGATGATCAGCAGTGCTACGAGTACGCCGACAAGCAGGGGCCAGCCGAAGAAACGCAGGGCCTTGAGCATCGAGGGGAATCCTGAGGGTTGCGAGGGGCGAGGGTGCCCCTTAAGGTGGCGCCATTATACGGGGCGGCCGCCAATAAAATAGCCGCTCTCAGCAGCTTATGAGGAGAGGCAGATGGCCATTGCACTGACCACCCTGGTGGAGGAGGTGGAGCGCTTTCTCGGGGCTTCGCGTATCTCGGATTACTGCCCGAACGGCCTCCAGGTCGAGGGGCGGCCACAGGTTCGGCGCATCGTCAGCGGGGTCACCGCCAGCCAGGCATTGCTCGATGCCGCGGTGGAAGCCGAGGCCGATGTGGTGCTGGTCCACCACGGCTATTTCTGGAAGGGCGAGAATCCCTGCGTGGTCGGTATCAAGCAGCGCCGCCTGAAGACTCTGTTGACCAATGACATCAGCCTGCTGGCCTATCACCTGCCCCTGGACGTGCACCCGGAAGTGGGCAACAACGTGCAGCTCGCCCGCCAACTGGACATCACCGTCGAAGGCCCGCTGGAGCCGGACAACCCGCGCACCGTCGGCCTGATCGGCTCCCTGGCCGAACCGCTCACTCCGCGCGATTTCGCTCGCCGCGTACAGGACGTACTGGGCCGCGAGCCCCTGCTGGTGGAAGGCTCCGGGATGATCCGTCGCATCGGCTGGTGCACCGGCGGTGGTCAGGGCTACATCGATACGGCCATCGCCGCCGACGTCGACCTCTACCTCACCGGCGAGGCGTCCGAGCAGACCTTCCACAGCGCTCGCGAGAACGGCATCAGCTTCATCGCTGCCGGCCACCACGCCACTGAACGCTACGGCGTGCAGGCCCTGGGTGATTACCTGGCGCGGCGTTTCGCCATCGAACACCTGTTCATCGACTGCCCCAATCCCATCTAGGAAAGGGGCGCTGGAAGGCCCGTTCCAGCAGGTATAAAGCTAGATCGTTTCGTTCTAAGTGCGCCCCTGAATAGAAGAATGCGCTGTGCTAGAGTGCGCGCTCGTCCACGGCCCGAAGGCCGTTGTATCAGATAAGAAATCCGTGAGTAGCCATGCTCGACAAACTGACGCACCTGAAACAGCTGGAGGCGGAAAGTATCCACATCATTCGTGAGGTGGCCGCCGAATTCGATAACCCGGTGATGCTGTATTCCATCGGCAAAGACTCCGCCGTCATGCTGCACCTGGCGCGCAAGGCCTTCTTCCCGGGCAAGCTGCCGTTCCCGGTGATGCATGTCGACACTCAGTGGAAGTTCCAGGAGATGTACCGGTTCCGCGACAAGATGGTCGCCGATCTGGGCCTCGAGCTGATCACCCACGTGAACCCCGAGGGCAAGGCCCAGGGCATCAACCCCTTCACCCACGGCAGTGCCAAGCACACCGACATCATGAAGACCGAGGGGCTCAAGCAGGCCCTGGACAAGTACGGCTTCGATGCTGCCTTCGGTGGTGCCCGCCGCGACGAAGAGAAGTCCCGCGCCAAGGAGCGCGTCTACTCCTTCCGCGACAGCAAGCATCGCTGGGACCCGAAGAACCAGCGCCCCGAACTGTGGAACGTCTACAACGGCAAGGTGAAGAAGGGCGAGTCGATCCGCGTCTTCCCGCTGTCCAACTGGACCGAGCTGGACATCTGGCAATACATCTATCTGGAGCAGATCCCGATCGTCCCGCTGTACTTCGCCGCCGAGCGCGAAGTCATCGAGAAAAACGGCACGCTGATCATGATCGACGACGACCGCATCCTCGAGCACCTCTCGGACGAAGAGAAGGCCCGCATCGAGAAGCGCATGGTGCGTTTCCGCACCCTCGGTTGCTACCCGCTGACCGGCGCGGTCGAGTCGGAGGCCACCAGCCTCACCGACATCATCCAGGAAATGCTCCTGACCCGAACGTCCGAACGCCAGGGCCGCGTCATCGACCATGACGGCGCCGGTTCGATGGAAGAGAAAAAGCGGCAGGGGTACTTCTAGCCGAAAGCTGAGAGCCGGAAGCTTGAAGCTGTAGCAGCAGGGAGTGCTGCATGAATTTCGAGAAGCTGGATGTATGGAAAAGGGCTGCGCGACTCTCGGTAGAGCTCTACCGACAGTTGCGCAATCTGGAGGACTGGGGATTCCGGGACCAGATCACTCGTGCGGGGCTTTCGATACCGAGCAATATTGCCGAGGGCATGAGCCGGGAAGGTAGTCGCGAGAGAGTCAGGTTCCTGCTGATTGCCAAAGGCTCCTGCGCGGAGCTGAGGACTCAGCTGTATATAGGCCAGGAAGTCGGCTTCGTGCCGAAGATGTTCGCAAGAGCCTCTATACGGGAAACCCAGGAGATCGCAGCCATGTTGTCCAGCCTGATTCGCGTTATACGCCAAGACTGATTATTCGCTCGCTGTAGGCTTCAAGCTTCTGGCTTCAAGCTTCCAGCTCGGAGAACGCAATGAGCCATCAATCCGATCTGATCAGCCAGGACATCCTCGCTTACCTGGCCCAGCACGAGCGCAAGGAACTCCTGCGCTTCCTCACCTGTGGCAACGTCGACGACGGCAAGAGCACCCTGATCGGGCGCCTGCTGCACGACTCCAAGATGATCTACGAAGACCATCTGGAAGCCATCACCCGCGATTCCAAGAAGGTCGGCACCACCGGTGACGAAGTGGACCTGGCGCTGCTGGTGGATGGCCTGCAGGCCGAGCGCGAGCAGGGCATCACCATCGATGTCGCCTACCGCTACTTCTCCACCGCCAAGCGCAAATTCATCATCGCCGACACCCCTGGCCATGAGCAGTACACGCGCAACATGGCCACTGGTGCCTCCACCTGCGACCTGGCGATCATCCTGGTCGACGCCCGCTACGGCGTGCAGACCCAGACCCGCCGCCACAGCTACATCGCTTCCCTGCTGGGCATCAAGCACATCGTCGTCGCCATTAACAAGATGGACCTGAAGGACTTCGACCAAGGCGTGTTCGAGTCGATCAAGGCCGACTACCTGCAGTTCGCCGAGCGCATCAAGCTCAACCCGACATCCATCCACTTCGTGCCGATGTCGGCGCTGAAGGGCGACAACGTGGTGAACAAGAGCGAGCGTTCGCCCTGGTACACCGGCCAGTCGCTGATGGAGATCCTCGAGACCGTCGAGGTCGCCGGCGACCGCAATTTCGCCGACATGCGCTTCCCGGTGCAGTACGTCAACCGCCCCAACCTGAACTTCCGTGGCTTCGCCGGCACCCTCGCCAGCGGCGTCGTGCACAAGGGCGATGAAGTCGTCGTGCTGCCGTCGGGCAAGGGCAGCAAGGTCAAGTCCATCGTCACCTTCGAGGGCGAGCTGGAGCAGGCCGGCCCCGGCCAGGCCATCACCCTGACCCTGGAAGATGAAATCGACGTTTCCCGCGGCGACATGCTGGTGCATGCCGACAACCGCCCGCAGGTCACCGACGGCTTCGACGCCATGCTGGTGTGGATGTCCGAGGAGCCGATGCTGCCGGGCAAGAAATACGACATCAAGCGCGCCACCAGCTACGTGCCGGGCTCCATCGCCAGCATCGCCCACAAGGTGGACGTGAACACCCTCGAAGAGGGGGCCGGCAGCGACCTGCAATTGAACGAGATCGCCAAGGTCAAGATCAGCCTGGACGCACCCATCGCCCTCGACGGCTATGAAAGCAACCGCACCACCGGTGCCTTCATCGTTATCGACCGCCTCACTAACGGCACCGTCGGCGCCGGCATGATCATCGCCGCACCGGTTGCCGCTGGCGGCCAGGGCGTGCATGGTGAGTCCGCCCACGTTTCCACCGAGGAGCGTGCTGCACGCTTTGGCCAGAAGCCGGCCACCGTGCTGTTCAGCGGCCTCTCCGGTGCCGGCAAGAGCACCCTGGCCTATGCCGTGGAGCGCAAGCTGTTCGACATGGGCCGTGCGGTCTACGTCCTCGATGGCCAGAACCTGCGTCATGATCTGAACAAGGGCCTGCCGCAGGACCGCGCCGGGCGCACCGAGAACTGGCGCCGTGCCGCCCACGTGGCGCGTCAGTTCAACGAAGCCGGCCTGCTGACCCTGGCGGCCTTCGTGGCGCCGGATGCGGAAGGCCGCGAGCAGGCCAAGGTGCTGATCGGCAACGATCGCCTGATCACCGTATACGTCCAGGCGTCCCCGCAGATCTGCCGCGAGCGTGACCCGCAAGGGCTGTACGCGGCCGACCAGGACAACATCCCCGGTGAATCCTTCCCCTACGACGTGCCGCTGAATGCCGATCTGGTGATCGACACCCAGAGCCAGTCGGTGGAAGAGGGCGTCAAGGCCGTGCTCGACCTGCTGCGCAGCCGCGGCGCGATCTGATCGCATCGCTGATGAAAAAGCCCCGCTGATGCGGGGCTTTTTTTGGCCCGGCGTTGGGCCTGACGTGGACCCGGGACGTTTCCCGGCATGAAAAAGCCCCGCCTAGGCGGGGCTCTTCGTTGACTCATCCAGTGCTCAGTACTTGCCCTTGAGCCCGAAGTTTTCGTCCAGGGTGCCCGGGCCGTCGGTGGACTTGGGTGCATAGTCCTTCGGCGCCTCGTGGCTGCGCGGCGGGGTCAGGCGCTCGCGCGGGCCGGGGGCGTCGTCCGTGTGCAAGGCGGCGAGCAGGCGCTGGCGGGTCAGTTCGTCCAAGGCTAGCCGGCTGGCGCCGTCGGACAGGTGTTCCTGCACGTCCTGGTAGCTCTGGGTGAGCTTCTTCACCAGGTTGGCAGTGGTGTTGAAATGGGTGACCACTTCACTTTGATAGGTATCGAAGCGTGCCTGCAGGTCATCCAGTTGACGCTGCGTGCGATTCGGCGCGGTGCCGGGCAGCAGTCGGGCGACCAGAAAACCGATGCCGATACCGGCGAGCAGGGCGAGTGCTGGCAACAACCAGGCCGTGAGCGACTGTTCCACGAGTCCTTCCTCTATAAGCAGCTTTGCATTACGTTAACGGCTCGAATCCGCGCTGTATACCGCGACGCAAGCCCTGTGGTGCTTAACCAAGACGAGTCGACCCGGTCCGGGGTCACGGAGTTCCCGTTGTCCAATCGTGAAAATCCCATTCTGCTCCAGGGGCCAAGTGGCCAGCTGGAAGCACTTCACCTCGACCTGCCCGATGCCAAGGGGCTGGCGCTGATCTGCCATCCGAACCCGATCCAGGGCGGCACCATGCTCAACAAGGTGGTCTCTACCCTGCAGCGCACCGCTCGCGATGCCGGATACAGCACCCTGCGCTTCAATTACCGCGGTGTCGGCGCCAGTGCCGGCAGCCATGATATGAACACCGGCGAGGTGGATGATGCCGAAGCCGCTGCCCACTGGTTCCGCTCCCAGCGTCCGGAACTGGCGCTGACCCTGTTCGGTTTCTCCTTCGGTGGTTTCGTTGCGGCAAGCCTGGCGGGCCGTCTGGAGCACCAGGCCATCGAAGTGCCTCGCCTGTTCATGGTGGCGCCGGCGGTCATGCGCCTGACCGACGCCACTCCGCTGCCTGAGCGCGGCGAGATGACGGTGATCCAGCCCGACACCGACGAGGTGGTCGAGCCTCAGGCCGTGTATGGCTGGTCTGCCTCCCTGCAACGCCCCCATGAGCTGCTGAAAGTGGCAGAATGCGGGCACTTCTTTCACGGCAAGCTGACCGATCTCAAGGATCTGGTCCTGCCGCGCCTCTGACCCCGACTGCAGTCCGACAAGCGATTATCCATGACCACTCGCATTCTCACCGGCATCACCACCACCGGCACTCCGCACCTCGGCAACTACGCTGGCGCCATCCGTCCCGCCATCGTTGCCAGCCGTGACGCCGACGTCGATTCCTTCTACTTCCTCGCGGACTATCACGCGCTGATCAAGTGCGACGACCCGGCACGCATCCAGCGCTCGCGCCTCGAGATCGCCGCCACCTGGCTGGCCTGCGGCCTGGATGTGGACAAGGCGACCTTCTATCGCCAGTCGGATATCCCCGAGATCCCCGAGCTGACCTGGCTGCTGACCTGTGTCGCCGGCAAGGGCCTGCTCAACCGCGCCCATGCCTACAAGGCTTCGGTGGACAAGAACGTCGAGAACGGTGAAGACCCGGATGCCGGCGTCACCATGGGGCTGTTCAGTTACCCGGTACTGATGGCCGCGGACATCCTGATGTTCAACGCCCACAAGGTCCCGGTGGGCCGTGACCAGATCCAGCACGTGGAGATGGCCCGTGACATCGGCCAGCGCTTCAACCACCTGTTCGGTGCCGGTCGCGAGCTGTTCACCCTGCCGGAGGCGGTGATCGAAGAGGAAGTGGCGACGCTTCCCGGCCTGGACGGTCGCAAGATGTCCAAGAGCTACGACAACACCATTCCGCTGTTCGGCAGCGCCAAGCAGCTGAAGGACGCCATCGCCCGCATCGTCACCGACTCGCGCGCGCCCGGCGAGCCGAAGGACCCGGACAGTTCCCACCTCTACACCCTCTACCAGGCCTTCTCCACGCCGGCGCAGCTGGCGGCCTTCCGGGCCGAGCTGCTCGACGGCCTGGCCTGGGGCGAAGCCAAGCAGCGCCTGTTCCAGCTGCTGGACAACGAGCTGGGCGAAGCCCGCGAGCGTTATCACGCGCTGATCGAGCGCCCGGCCGATCTGGAAGACATCCTCCTCTCCGGTGCCGCCAAGGCACGCAAGACCGCGACGCCTTTCCTCAACGAGCTGCGTGAGGCGGTCGGCCTGCGGTCCTTCCGCAGCAATGTGCAGAGCGCCGATGCCGGCAAGAAGAAGGCGGCCAAGAGTGCGCGCTTCGTCAGCTTCCGCGAAGAGGACGGCAGCTTCCGCTTCCGCCTGCTGGCTGCTGATGGCGAGCAACTGCTGCTGTCCCGTTCGTTCGCGGATGGCAAGTCCTCGGGCCTGGTGACCAAGCGCCTGCAGGATGGCAGCGCCCTGGATATCCGCAGCGACGGCTCCAGCTATGGCCTGTGGCTCGATGGCGAGGCCGTGGGGCAGGGCGGTGAGTTCACCGATGCCGATGCCCGTGATGCTGCCGTTCAGCGTCTGCGTGAGGCACTTGCGCCCCAGGACTGAGGCGCTTTCTTACGGCCGGCGCTGCTGGCCGATTGCCAAGAAACGGGGGCGTCGCTAAAGTGACGACCCCGTTTTTCGTTGCCTTGCTACCGATCATGACCCCCCTCGAGCGTTACCAGGCCGATCTCAAGCGGCCGGACTTCTTCCACGACGCCGCGCAGGAAACTGCCGTCCGCCATCTGCAGCGCCTGTACGACGATCTGATCGCCGATGGCCAGAGCAAAACCGGCTTGTTCGGCGGCCTGTTCGCCAAGAAGCGCCAGGGGCCGGTCAAGGGCCTGTATTTCTGGGGCGGCGTCGGTCGTGGCAAGACCTACCTGGTCGACACCTTCTTCGACGCCTTGCCGTTCAAGGAGAAGATGCGCACCCACTTCCACCGCTTCATGAAGCGCGTGCATGAGGAGATGAAAACCCTCAAGGGTGAGAAGAACCCGCTGACCATCATCGGCAAGCGTTTCGCCGACGAGGCGCGGGTGATCTGCTTCGACGAGTTCTTCGTCTCCGACATCACCGACGCGATGATCCTCGCCACCCTGCTGGACGAGCTGTTCAAGAACGGTGTGAGCCTGGTGGCGACGTCCAACATCGTGCCGGACGGCCTCTACAAGGACGGCTTGCAGCGTGCGCGCTTCCTGCCGGCCATCGCCCTGGTCAAGCAGTACACCGATGTCGTCAACGTCGACAGTGGCGTGGACTACCGTCTACGCGCCCTGGAGCAGGCCGAACTGTTCCACTGGCCCCTGGGCGACGAGGCCGAGGCCAGCCTGAAGACCAGCTTCAAGAGCCTGCTGCCGGATTGCACCCAGGCCCAGGAAAACGAAGCGCTGATGATCGAGAATCGCGAGATCCGCGCGGTCCGCGTATGCGAGGACGTTGCCTGGTTCGAGTTCCGCGAACTCTGCGACGGCCCGCGTAGCCAGAACGACTACATCGAGCTGGGCAAGATCTTCCACGCGGTGATCCTGGCCAACGTCGAGCAGATGGGCGTGGCGAAGGACGACATGGCGCGACGCTTCATCAACCTGGTGGACGAGTTCTACGACCGCAACGTCAAGCTCATCATCTCTGCCGAGGTGGAGCTGAAGGACCTGTACACCGGCGGTCGCCTGACCTTCGAGTTCCAGCGCACCCTCAGCCGCCTGCTGGAGATGCAGTCCCACGAATTCCTCTCGCGGCCGCATAAGCCCTAATGAAAAAGCTGGAAGCCTGAAGCTTTTAGCCTGAAGAAAAAGCAATGCGGGCCGAGTTCGTCGGCCCGCACGCTATCTTGGCTTCCAGCTTTAGCGCTGCGCCACTTCCTTCTCATACTGCTTCAGCAACGCCTGGGCGTGGGCGACTTCCAGCGCTTCCATGGCGTTGATCGGCTTGATCGCCACGGCCTTTTTCAGGTGGTCCAGGACCTTCTGCTCTTCATCCTCGCCGTAGACGTAGACCAGGGCGTTGGCGTACTCGTAGTGGCCGATGGGCAGGTCGTCCTTGGCGCTGAAGGAGCGGGTGAAGTACTGCTCCATCTTGTCCGAGCTGACCCCGTAGGTCATTTTGCCCACCAGTTTGCCGACCTTGCGGATCACGCCGGCTTCGTAGCCGCCGTAGAGGGCGAGGGCGAAGGGCTGGCGCGGTTGCTTCTGCAGCAGGGCGTCCAGTTCCTCGGGAATCTGGCTGGTGTAGCCGCGCTTGAGTACCACCGGTACCGACAGCTCCTCGCCGAGGCGCGCCTTGGCGTACACGCGGCCGAACTGGGCCACGGTGTCGGCCTGGACCAACTCGCCGGCCTCGTCGGTGTACTTGATCACTTCCTCCAGCAGGCGGTGTTTCTCCTCTTGGTTGGGGGCGAGGAACATCGCGTAGATCACCTGGGCGAACATCGCCGGCACCTGGCCGCCGACGCCCAGGGCCAGGCCCTGCTTCTTGGCCTCGGCGAAATCCCCCTTGAACATCAGGCGCCACACGTCTTGCAGCCGGGCTGCATAGGCTTCGGCTTCTTCGGGCTTGCCGGTGAAGCCGGTGTTGCCGGTAACGGTCATCTCCAGCGCCTTGGGGTTCTGGGTGGCCATGGTCACCACCCAGTCGGCATCGGGGAAGGGATAGTCGGGGCCGAAGCCGCGGGTCAGCTGGGGCCAGGCCTGGCGCAGCTTGTCACCGGAGTAGTCGTAGGCGGCCTGGTCGTAGGGGAAGGGTTTCCAGTCGTCTGCGACGGCTGTGAAGCTGGCGGCAGCCAGCAGGGCAAGCAGGTAACGGCGCATGGTTGAGTACCTTTTATTGTTGTTCTTCATCCGCCGTACCGCTGACGGAAAAGGTTCGGACACCCCAATGGGGACCATGCCCGGATCATAAGTCGCTGTCGCTGCCGGCCAACCCATCCTTGGGATGGCGGCTTTACTCGCCTTTGTGCTGGAACTGCCTGCGGTACTGGTTGGGGGAAAGATTGGTGTGCTGGCGAAACAGTCGGGCGAAGAAGCTGGCGTCGTCGTAACCCACTTCGTAGCTGATGGTCTTGATGCTCTTGCGGGTAGCCGACAGGAGGCCCTTGGCTGTTTCGATGCGTAACCGTTGCAGGTAGTGCAGCGGCTTGTCACCGGTGGCGGCCTGGAAGCGGCGCATGAAGTTGCGGATGCTCATGCCGTGGTCGCGGGCGACGTCCTCGAAGCGGAACTTGTCGGCGAAGTGCTCTTCGAGCCAGTGCTGGATCTGCAGGATGGTTACGTCCTGGTGCAGCTTCTGCCCGCCGAACCCGATGCGCCCCGGGGCGTAGCTGCGTTGCACTTCATAGAGGATGTCCCGGGAGACTGCCTGAGCGATGCTGGCGCCGCAGAAGCGTTCGATCAGGTAGATGTACAGGTCGCAGGCAGAGGTGACGCCGCCGGCGCAGTAGAGATTGTCGGCGTCCGAGAGGTGCTTTTCCTGGTTCAGCAGCACCTTGGGGAAGCGCTCGCCGAACTCGCGGAAGAAGCGCCAGTAGGTGGTTGCTTCCTTGCCATCCAGCAGCCCGGCCTGGGCCATCCAGAACACCCCGGTGGCCTCGCCGCAGATGGAGCTGCCGGCGGCGTGACGCTCGCGCAGCCATTGCAGGACCTGGGGGTGGCGCTCGCAAAGGGCGTCGAAGTCATCCCAGAAGGCCGGCAGGATGATGATGTCGGCTTCGTCCAGCGCGCCGTCGACCGGCATGATCACATCGCTGAAGCTGCGCACCGGCAGGCCATCCGGGCTGACCAGGTGGATTTCGAATGCGGGCTTGAGGCCGAGGCCCTGAAGCTTGCTGTAGCGGAGGCTGGCCATATGGAAGAAATCCTTGGCCTGCATCAGGGTGGAAGCGAAGACACCTTCGGTGGCGAGGATACTCACCCGTCTTAGGGTGGGGGACTGCTGGTTGGTCATGGTCTTGTTCTTATTAGGGGAAAGCGGTCATTAGCCGGCTGGATCGTCTTATTTTTTGTCGCAACTGTCCAGTGTGCGTCTGGTACGACTGTCCTACAGTCTGTGGCCTTCGAACCCCGACCCCAGACGCATCCATCAAGGTGACCGCATGATCCCCAGAACCCTGTTCAGCTCCGATCACGAACTCTTCCGCGACAGCGTGCGCAAGTTCCTCGAACAGGAGGCGGTGCCTTTCCATCATCAATGGGAGAAGGACGGCTACATCGATCGCGCCCTGTGGAGCAAGGCAGGGGAGGCCGGCATGCTCTGCTCGCACATCCCCGAGGAGTACGGCGGCATGGGCGCCGACTTCCTCTACAGCACCGTGGTGATCGAGGAGATCGGTCGCCTGGGGCTGACCGGCATCGGCTTCTCGCTGCATTCGGACATCGTCGCGCCCTATGTGCTCCATTACGGCTCCGAAGAGCTGAAGCAGAAATACCTGCCGCGCATGGTGACCGGCGAGCTGGTGACCGCCATTGCCATGACCGAGCCGGGCGCTGGCTCCGACCTGCAGGGCGTGAAGACCACCGCGGTGCTGGACGGTGATGAATACGTCATCAATGGCTCGAAGACCTTCATCACCAACGGCTACCTGGCTGACCTGGTGATCGTGGTCGCCAAGACCGACCCCAAGGCCGGCGCCAAGGGCACCAGCCTGTTCCTGGTGGAGGCTGGCACGCCGGGCTTCTCCAAGGGCAAGCGCCTGGAGAAGGTGGGCATGAAGGCCCAGGACACCTCCGAGCTGTTCTTCCAGGATGTGCGGGTGCCCAAGGAAAACCTGCTGGGCCAGGCCGGCATGGGCTTCGCCTACCTGATGCAGGAGCTGCCTCAGGAACGCCTGACCGTCGGGATCGGCGCGCTGGCGTCGGCCGAGGCGGCGCTGAAGTGGACCCTCGACTACACCCGCGATCGCAAGGCCTTCGGCAAAGCCATCGCCGAGTTCCAGAACACCCGCTTCAAGTTGGCCGAGATGGCCACCGAGATCCAGATCGGCCGGGTCTTCGTCGACCGCTGCCTGGAGTTGCACCTGCAGCGCAAGCTGGATGTACCCACTGCGGCGATGCTCAAGTACTGGGGCACCGACCTGCAGTGCAAGGTGCTCGACGAGTGCGTGCAGCTGCACGGTGGCTACGGCTTCATGTGGGAATACCCAGTGGCGCGCGCCTGGGCGGACGCCCGTGTGCAGCGCATCTACGCCGGCACCAACGAAATCATGAAAGAGATCATTGCCCGCTCGCTGTAAGCGGATGCGGTGAAGGGAAGCCCGGCGAGTGCCGGGCTTTTCCATTTACGGGGCGGGGTTCGGCTGGGCCCGATGGATTTCGGCGATGCCTTCCAGAACGGCGTCGGAAAGGGTCAGGGCGCTGCTGGCCAGGTTGCTTTCCAACTGTTCCAGGTTGGTCGCGCCGATGATGTTGCTGGTGACGAAGGGCTGGGCGGTGACGAAGGCCAGCGCCATTTGTGCCGGGTCCAGGCCGTGCTCGCGGGCCAGCGCCACATAGCGTGAACAGGCCGCCTGGGCTTGCGGGTTTGTATAGCGGGCGAAGCGGCTGAACAGGCTGATCCGGGCGTTGGCTGGGCGCGCACCGTTCTCGTACTTGCCGGACAGCATGCCGAATGCCAGGGGTGAGTAGGCCAGGAGGCCGCAACGCTCACGGATCGCCACTTCCGCCAGGCCCACCTCGAAGCTGCGGTTGAGCAGGTTGTAGGGGTTCTGGATGGACGCGGCGCGAGGGAGCCCCAGCTGATCGGCCAACTGCAGGAATTTCATCGTGCCCCATGGGGTTTCGTTGGACAGGCCGATCTGGCGGATCTTGCCGGCCTTCACCTGTTCGCCTAGCACTTCCAGGGTTTCCTGCAGCGGGGTGGAGTCCTCCTCGCGGTGCTGGTAGCCCAACTGGCCGAAGAAGTTGGTGCTGCGTTCGGGCCAATGCAGCTGGTACAGGTCGATCCAGTCGGTCTGCAGGCGCTTGAGGCTGGAATCCAGGGCGGCGGTGATGTGCTGGCGGTTGTGCTTGAGATTGCCGCCGCGGATGTGGGTGATGCCGTTGCCGGGGCCCGCCACCTTGCTAGCGAGCACCCAGTCGGCACGATCACCGTGCTTGGCGAACCAGTTGCCGATGATGGTTTCGGTTGCGGCATAGGTCTCGGCACGGGGCGGGACCGGGTACATCTCGGCGGTATCCATGAAGTTGATGCCGAATGCTTTGGCTCGTTCGATCTGGGCGAACGCTTCGGCTTCGCTGTTCTGTTCGCCCCAGGTCATGGTGCCCAGGCACAGGCTGCTGACCTTGATATCGGTGTTGCCGAGCTGGCGGAATTCCATGCAACGTTCCTCTATTGGCAAAGATTGCTATCAAATCAGGTTGAAATTTTCTGTGCAATCGGCATAATTCCGCGGCTTTCTTTGCGGGGATGCCTAGCTCGCGAAGAAAGAAGGTGGGGATGCCTAGCCCGCCGAAACCCCTTGCCGTGTGCGGACGCGCTGACCCGAGCCCCCGATAGCGTCTGTTTCCGGCTGCCCTGTGTTGCCAGGGCGAGCACTATTCAGTAAGATCCGCCGTCTTATTTTCAGGGCGGCCCCTGAGGCTATAGCGAATGAAGACTTTTACTGCAAAACCGGAAACTGTTAAGCGCGACTGGTATGTCGTCGACGCTGCCGGTCAGACCCTGGGTCGTCTGGCCACCGAAATTGCTAGCCGTCTGCGCGGCAAGCACAAGCCGGAATACACCCCGCACGTTGATACCGGCGACTACATCGTCGTTATCAACGCCGAGCAGGTACGTGTGACCGGTGCCAAGACTACCGACAAGATGTACTACTCGCACTCCGGCTTCCCGGGCGGCATCAAGGAAATCAACTTCGAGAAGCTGATTGCCAAGGCCCCTGAGCGCGTGATCGAGACCGCGGTCAAAGGCATGCTGCCGAAGAACCCGCTGGGTCGCGACATGTATCGCAAGCTGAAGGTGTACAAGGGTTCTGCTCACCCGCACACCGCTCAGCAGCCCCAAGAACTGAAGATTTAACGGGATAGTTCATTATGTCGGCGACTCAAAACTACGGCACTGGCCGTCGTAAGACTGCAACCGCACGCGTTTTCCTGCGTCCGGGTACTGGCAAGATTTCCATCAACAACCGCAGCCTGGATCAGTTCTTTGGCCGTGAGACCGCTCGCATGGTCGTGCGTCAGCCGCTGGAGCTGACCGAGACCGTCGAGAAGTTCGACATCTACGTCACCGTTCTCGGTGGTGGTGTCAGCGGTCAGGCTGGTGCGATCCGTCACGGTATCACCCGTGCCCTGATCAACTACGACGAAGCCCTGCGCAGCCCGCTGCGTAAAGCCGGCTACGTGACTCGCGATGCCCGCGAAGTCGAGCGTAAGAAGGTCGGTCTGCGTAAAGCGCGTAAGCGTCCGCAGTACTCCAAGCGTTAATACAACGCTTCGAAAAACGCCCAGGCCCTTGTGGATCTGGGCGTTTTTTTATGCCCGCGAAAATGCCCTGCGACAGCTTGTCGCATGCGCGTAACCCTTATCTCTCAAGGCTTTCAGCCGTTTTGTATCTGGCTATTACCTTGTCAGGAGAGGGGGTTTTCTTTACCATTTGGCGAATTTTTTGCGCGGCTCGATTTTTACTTAGTAGAGGCCTGAACAACAGGCCACAAAAGCTGATGGGAGACGACTGAATGAGCAATGACGGCGTGAATGCAGGCCGGCGTCGCTTCCTCGTAGCAGCCACATCCGTGGTGGGTGCTGCAGGAGCGGTGGGCGCTGCGATCCCGTTTGTGGGGTCATGGCAGCCCAGTGCGAAGGCCAAGGCCGCAGGGGCACCGGTGAAGGTGAATATCAGCAAGGTCGAAGCGGGTCAGCAGATGATTGCTGAGTGGCGCGGCCAGCCGGTGTTCATCGTTCGCCGTACCGAGGAGATTCTCGGCAACCTGGGCAAGATCGATGAGCGCATGGCTGATCCCAAGTCCGAAGCGTCCGTGCAGCCGACTTACGTCGATCCGCACAACCGCGCGATCAAGCCGGAAATCCTGGTGCTGGTCGGCCTCTGCACCCACCTCGGCTGCTCGCCCTCCTTCCGTCCGGAAGTCGCGCCGGCCGACCTGGGCGCCGAGTGGGTGGGCGGTTACTTCTGCCCCTGCCACGGTTCTCGCTACGACCTCGCCGGCCGCGTCTACAAGGCGCAGCCTGCTCCCTTGAACCTGCCGGTGCCGCCCCACTCCTACGAGTCGGATGATGTCATCGTCATCGGTGTGGACCAGGAGAAGGCCTAATGAGCAAATTCATGGAATGGATCGATGCGCGCTTCCCCGCGACCAAGATGTGGGAAGACCATCTGAGCAAGTACTACGCTCCGAAGAACTTCAACTTCTTCTATTTCTTCGGCTCCCTGGCCCTGCTGGTCCTGGTGAACCAGATCCTCACCGGTATCTGGCTGACCATGAGCTTCACCCCGTCCGCTGAAGAGGCCTTCGCGTCCGTCGAGTACATCATGCGCGACGTCGAGTACGGGGCGATCATTCGCTACCTGCACTCCACCGGCGCCTCGGCGTTCTTCATCGTGGTCTACATGCACATGTTCCGCGGTCTGCTCTACGGCTCCTACCAGAAGCCGCGCGAGCTGGTGTGGATCTTCGGCATGCTGATCTACCTCGCCCTGATGGCTGAGGCCTTCATGGGCTACCTGCTGCCCTGGGGCCAGATGTCCTACTGGGGTGCCCAGGTGATCATCTCGCTGTTCGGCGCCATTCCGGTGATCGGCGGCGACCTGACCCAGTGGATCCGTGGTGACTACCTAATCTCCGGCATCACCCTGAACCGCTTCTTCGCGCTGCATGTGATTGCGCTGCCGATTGTGATCCTCGGTCTGGTCGTGCTGCACATCCTGGCCCTGCACGAAGTGGGTTCGAACAACCCCGACGGCGTGGACATCAAGAAGCTGAAGGATGAGAACGGCATTCCGCTCGACGGCATCGCCTTCCACCCCTACTACAGCGTGAAAGACATCGTCGGTGTGGTGGTGTTCCTCTTCGTGTTCTGCTTCGTGGTGTTCTTCTTCCCGGAGATGGGCGGTTACTTCCTCGAGAAGCCGAACTTCGAACAGGCCAACCCGTTCAAGACGCCTGAGCACATCGCACCGGTGTGGTACTTCACCCCGTTCTACGCGATTCTCCGTGCCGTTCCGGACAAGCTGATGGGCGTTATCGCCATGGGCGCCGCCATCGCCGTGCTCTTCGTGCTGCCGTGGCTGGATCGCAGCCCCGTCAAATCGATGCGCTACAAAGGCTGGCTGAGCAAGGTCTGGCTGCTGATCTTCTGCGTGTCCTTCGTCATCCTCGGCGTGCTGGGTGTTCTCGCGCCGACCCCGGGCCGTACGCTGCTGTCGCAGGTGTGCACCATCCTGTACTTCGCGTACTTCATCCTGATGCCCTTCTACACCAGGATGGAAAAAACCAAACCGGTTCCGGAAAGGGTGACAGGCTGATGAAAAAGCTATTTGCTGCATTTGTTATCGCTGCGCTGCCGGCCTTGACCTTCGCCGCCGGTGGCCATGATGTAGAGCTGGATCATGTCGATATCGACCTGACCGACAAGGCTGCACTGCAAGACGGTGCTCGTACCTTCGCCAACTACTGCATGGGCTGCCACAGTGCCAAGTTCCAGCGCTATGAGCGCGTGGCCAAGGACCTGGGCATTCCTGAAGAGTTGATGATGCAGAACCTGGTTCTGACTGGCGCCAAGATTGGCGACCACATGCAGATCGGCATGAAGCCGAGCGATGCCAAGACCTGGTTCGGCGCCGCGCCGCCGGACCTGACCCTGGTCGCTCGTGTTCGTGGTACCGATTGGCTGTACAGCTACCTGCGCAACTTCTATGAAGATCCGGCGCGTCCCTGGGGCGTGAACAACAAGATCTTCCCGAACGTCGGCATGCCTAACGTGCTGGTCGGCCTGCAAGGTCGCCAGGTCGTAGGTTGCAAGCAGGTCCAGGCTGTCGAAGGCGGCAAGAAGCAGTATGACCCGCTGACTGGGGCCCCCATCACCCACGAAGCCTGTGATCAGCTGACCATCGTGCCGAAGACCGGCAAGCTGAGCGAAGCCGAGTTCGATGTGAAGGTTCAGAACCTGGTGACCTTCCTGGCTTACTCTGCGGACCCGAACAAGCTGCACATGCAGCGTATCGGCACCTACGTTCTGCTGTATCTGGCCTTCTTCTTCGTATTCGCCTATCTGCTGAAGCGTGAATACTGGAAAGACGTGCACTGATACCCCGCGTCACCGTTGTATACTCGCGCGCCCTTAATGGGCGCGCGCGTTTTTCTACTACTGCATAACTTCAAGCGAGGAGGGCACCATGGCCGTAACCAACAGGTTGGCCTGTTACTCCGACCCCGCAGACCACTACTCCCATCGTGTACGCATCGTGCTCGCCGAGAAGGGTGTCGCTGCGGACATAATCGATGTCGAGCCGGGCCGTTGCCCGCCCAAGCTCGCCGAGGTCAATCCATACGGCAGCGTGCCGACCCTGGTCGATCGTGACCTCGCACTCTATGAGCCGACTGTGGTGATGGAGTACCTCGAAGAGCGCTACCCTCACCCGCCGCTGATGCCGGTCTACCCGGTAGCAAGGGGTAATACGCGGCTGCTGATGCACCGTGTGCAGCGTGATTGGTGCAGCCTGGTGGATCAGATTCTCGATCCGCGGGTGAAGGAGGCCGTCAAGGCGGTCGCTCGCAAGGAGCTGCGTGAGAGTCTCACCGGTGTATCGCCGCTGTTCGCCGACAAACCCTTTTTCCTCAGCGAAGACCTCAGTCTTGTAGACTGCTGCCTGTTGCCGATTCTCTGGCGCCTGCCGGTCCTGGGAATCGAATTGCCTCGTCCTGCCAAGCCATTGCTGGATTACATGGAGCGCCTATTCGCACGCGATGGCTTCCAGGCCAGCCTGTCGGCAGTCGAGCGCGACATGCGCTGATAAGGAGCCCTTGATGAACTCCAGTCGTCCCTATCTGGTCCGTGCGCTCTATGAGTGGATCGTCGACAACAACTGCACGCCCCATCTGCTGGTGAGTGCCGAGTTCGCCGGCGTCAAGGTGCCGGCCGGCTACGCCAACGATGGCCAGATCGTGCTCAATGTCTCTCCCAGTGCGGTGCGTCACCTGCACATGGATAACGACGCGGTGAGTTTCGAGGGGCGTTTCGGTGGTGTTGCCCACAACCTCTACATTCCGGCAGCGGCGATCATGGCCATCTATGCCCGGGAGAACGGCCAGGGCATGGTCTTCGACCTGGAGCCTCCGGTGGTGGATGAGGACGATCAGGGGCCGGAAGATGACGGCCCGTCCGGCAGCGACCCGTCGAGTGGTTCTCCGCGACCCAGTGGGCGTCCCAGCCTCAAGGTGGTGAAGTAATAAAAAAGGCGATCCGGTTGGATCGCCTTTTTTGTACGTGCTGTTCGGTCAGTTGGTGTATTCGAACAGCTTCACGATGCGTTGCACGCCAGAGACGCCCTGCACGACGCTGGTGGCTTTGGCGGCTTCCTGGCGGGTCACCAGGCCAAGCAGATAGACGATGCCGTTCTCGGTCACGACCTTGATCTGCGAGCTGGGGATCTGGCTGTCGGCCAGCAGCTGTGTGGTGATCTTGGTGGTGATGGTGCTGTCGTTCATCCGCGCCAGGGTGGAGGAGTTCTGGCCGACGTGCAGCTCGTTGTGCACCTTCTTGACGCCCTGCGCGCTGCGCGCGGCCTGTTCGGCTTGGGACTTGAGGTTGTCGTTGGGGGTCTGGCCAGCCAGCAGCACTACGCCGTTGTAGCTGGTGACCACGATGTGCGAGTTGGTCTTGAGGTCGGGATTCGCAGCGTCGATCTTGGCCCGCACCTTGGACGGCGTGGACTGGTCGTCGATGGTCTTGCCGATGGTGCGGCCGCCACAGCCACCCAGAGCCAGGGTGATGGCGAGACAGGCGAGGATCAGGGGGGAACGCGTCATTCTTCACTCCCAAACAATTGACGATCGATCAGGTCACAGAGGCAATGGATGGCTAGCAGGTGGACTTCCTGGATGCGCGCCGTGGACTTGGCGGGCACGCGTATCTCGACATCTTCCGGCAGCAGCAGGGAGGCCATGCCGCCACCATCACGGCCGGTCAGAGCTACGACAATCATTTCGCGATCATGTGCGGCCTGGATGGCCTGAATGATGTTCGCCGAGTTACCGCTGGTGGAGATCGCCAGCAGGATGTCGCCGGGTTGGCCCAGGGCGCGGATCTGCTTGGAGAAGATCTCGTTGTAGCTGTAGTCGTTGGCGATCGAGGTGATGGTCGAGCTGTCGGTGGTCAATGCCAGTGCGGGCAGGCTCGGGCGCTCGCGCTCGAAGCGGTTGAGCAGCTCGGATGAGAAGTGCTGGGCGTCGCCGGCGGAGCCGCCGTTGCCGCATGCCAGGATCTTGCCCTCGTTGAGCAGTGCGTTGACCATCACCATGCTCGCGTGCTCGATGTGCGGTGCGAGCATTTCCATGGCCAGCAGCTTGGTGTCGATGCTGGCCTGGAAGAGCTGGCGGATTCGGGGTTGCATGTCCATCGGGTTGACCTTAAGTGGGAGCGACTGCTCAGGTATCAAAGGCGTTTTGCAGCCATGTCAGTCGCGGGGGTGAGTCGCCATCCATCGAGTTGATGGCGACCACGTCAAATCGGCACGGGTATCTGGCCCAGCGGGACTCCTTGAGGAGGAAGTGCTGGGCCGCGGTAATCAGCTTGGCGCGCTTGCGCGCATCGACGCTTTCCAGCGCTCCGCCCCAGGCGGCATGCCGCCGGTAGCGCACTTCGACGAATACTACTGTATCGCCGTCCAGCATGACCAGATCGAGCTCGCCCCGTGGGCATCGCCAATTGCTGGCGAGCAGGCGCAAGCCGTGTTGTTCGAGGTGGGAGCGAGCAAGTGCTTCCGCTGCTTGCCCGCTGGATTGCCGCTGGTTCAAGAATCGCTGTCGGGAAGTCGCTGGACCTGGCCGTCACGGAATTCGGCCCAGGGCAGTTGACGCTCGACACGTTGCGCGGGGTTGAGGCTGAGGCTGCCGGAGAGGCCGTCAACGCGGCTTTCCGGAAGCGCCTTGAGCTGGTTCAGGCGAGGAGCCAGTCGATAGGCGTCCACGCCCATTGCGTAAAGGCGGCCCAGGCTGCCACCTGCTTGCGGCCACTGGCGATCGACCTCCTGACGCAGCGGGTCGTTGCTGTTCAGCAGCCAGGGGGTTTCGCAGAAACGGATGCCGTTCAGGTCCAGGTACTGAGCCTGGTTGTTGCTGCCGGTGAACAGGTGGGAGGTCGCATACACCGGCACATCCCCCGCGTATTGGAAGGCCAGGGTCGGCTTGATCTGCTGGGCCTGCTGCGGGGTGGCGGCGAGGAAGATGAAGTCGACGTCCTGGCGGCGGGAGGGTTGGGCGGCAACCTGCGTGCCCAGCGTGCCTTGCAGGCGCTTGGCACGCGATTCGCTCTGGCGCAGCTGGAACAGGTCGGCGATCTGCTGGGCGAGTTCGACCGGTTGGTCGACATGTTCGGCGGCGATCAGGCTGCCACCGGACTGTTCCCAGCTCTGGCGGAAGGCGTTGAGTACGCGGTCACCCCATTCGCCGCGAGGCACCAGGGCCACGGCGCGGCGCATGCCGTCACCCCAGGCGCGGCGTGCCACTTCGCGGGCTTCATCCTCGGCGGCGAGACCGAACTGGAACAGTTGGGCGGGGCCTTCTTGGCCGGCGTCGCTGTAGTTCAGGGCCAGGGTGGTGATGGGCAACTGCTCGCGGTCGCTCATCTGCTTGACCAGGGGCTTCTCCAGCGGGCCAACCACCAGTTGCACGCCATCTGCTTGGGCCTGGCGATAGAAGTCGTCCAGGGAGCTGAGGTGCGAGCTGTCATACAGCTGGATGGCCGGAGGGTTCTGGCCGGCCTGCTGGGCTTGATAGTGGGCGGCGAGGAAACCGTCGCGCAGGGCGCGGGCGACGGAGGCGAGAGGGCCTTCCTGGGGCAGGAGGAGGGCGATCTTGGTCAAGGGCTGATTGGCCAGTTCCTTCAGTTTGGCCAGCGGTGCCGGCAGTGCTTCGGCGGCCGGGTGCTGGGGGTGCTGGGTGCGCCAGGACTCGATGGCGGCCTGCTGTTGTTCCAGGGTGCCGGCGCCTTTGGTTACACGGGCCAGTTCCATCCAGCCCGCGAGGTCGGCGTCGCCGCCCGCCTGGAGCTGATCGGCCGGCAGGTTGGAGACCAGCGTCCAGATGGCTTCATGGTTGGTCTTCTCGGCTTCGCCATTGAGCAGCGGGGCGATGAATACGCGCTCACGGGCTGCCGCGAGGTTCTGGCCATCGGCCTCCAGGGCGCGGGCGCGAACCAGTTGGGTGCGGGTCTGCTGTTCGACCGGCAGTTCACCCAGGCGCTCGAGGCTGGGGTGGCTCAGGGCCTTGAGTGCGCTTTTCGGCTGGTTGCGTGCCATGGCCAGTTCGGCGGCAAGCGTGCTGGCGAATACCTGCTGGGCGGGCTTGAGGCCGTCGAGCTGGACCTGCTCAAGAATGCGTGCCGAGCGGCCGATATCTTGCTGCTTGTATGCCAGGTCGGCAGCGGAGAGGCGCAGCGAGGCCGCTTGCTCGGGCTTGCTGTCGTTCGCTTGCTGAAGCATCTGCTCGATGCTGGCCTGAGGCGTGCGGGGCAGTTCGCCGAGGCTGGAGGTGGGCGAACTGCCGCAGGCGGCCAGCAGGCCGGCGAGGCAGAGTGCGGAAAGCGGGCGCAGGCAAGCGATCATTTAACGATCCCGGTACTCGATCAAAGAAGCGGGGGATTGTACCCAAGGCCCGCCCGGGGTGCGATGTTGGAGGTCAGAAACGGGCTACAATGCGCGCCTTTAAGTCAATTCCGAGGTGTCTTGTGACCGTTTCCCCAGGCTCTGCTGTCACCTTGGGCAAGCTCTATGTGGTGGCTACGCCGATCGGCAACCTCGACGACATCAGTACCCGTGCCCTGCGGGTGCTGCGCGATGTGGCGCTTATCGCTGCCGAAGACACCCGTCATTCCGTTCGTCTGCTGCAGCATTTCGGTATCAATACGCCTCTGGCGGCTTGCCACGATCACAACGAGCGAGAGGAGGGCGGGCGTTTCCTGGCGCGCCTGCAGGCGGGCGAAGATGTGGCGCTGATCTCCGATGCGGGCACCCCGTTGATTTCCGACCCCGGCTATCACCTGGTGCGCCAGGTGCAGGCCGCAGGTATCACGGTTGTCCCGGTGCCCGGTCCCAGTGCGCTCATTGCCGCGCTATCGGCGGCGGGGCTGCCATCCGATCGCTTCATCTTCGAAGGCTTTCTTCCTGCCAAGGCAGTGGGACGTCGCTCCCGTCTGGAGCGGGTGAAGGAAGAGCCGCGTACCTTGATCTTCTACGAGGCGCCCCATCGTCTGCTCGAGTGTCTGGAGGATATGGTCACGGTCTTCGGTGAGGAGCGCCCGGCGGTTTTGGCGAGGGAGCTGACCAAGACCTTCGAAACGCTCAAGGGCTCCCCGCTCTCGGCGTTGCGTGACTGGGTGGCTGCCGATTCCAATCAGCAGCGCGGTGAATGTGTGCTGCTGGTGGCCGGTTGGCAGGAGCCGGAGGGGGAGGGTGCGATCAGTGGCGAGGCGCTGCGTGTGCTCGATCTGCTGCTGGGCGAACTTCCCTTGAAGCGAGCTGCGGCGTTGGCTGCGGAGATCACCGGGGTGCGCAAGAACCTGCTTTACCAGGCCGCCCTGGAGCGTCAAAGCGATTCTTGAGCTTGTTCTTATGCTGGCCTGCCGCTACCCTTGGCGGCGGAGAGTCGATCGGACAGTCGCTGTCTCATTTCGTTCGCGATTTTGAGAGGGAGGAAAGTCCGGGCTCCATAGGGCAGAGTGCCAGGTAACGCCTGGGAGGCGAAAGCCTACGGAAAGTGCCACAGAAAATAACCGCCTAAGCGCGCAAGCGCCGGTAAGGGTGAAAAGGTGCGGTAAGAGCGCACCGCACGACTGGCAACAGTTCGTGGCTAGGTAAACCCCACTCGGAGCAAGACCAAATAGGAATCCTTGGCGCGGCCCGCGTCGGATTCGGGTAGGTTGCTAAAGGCTGTCAGTGATGGCAGCCGTAGATGAATGACTGTCCACGACAGAACCCGGCTTACAGATCGACTCTCCACTTTTTCCCACTTCCGCTTCATTCCCCTTCTTTGCCCCGCGTCCGAAATACCGAATTTGCACCACGTCTGAAATACCGAAAAAATCTTACTCTTGAGAAATTACTTTAAGTTCGCGCTCCAGCGTTCTGGTGTGCTTCATTTTTGTGCCTGAAATCCTCTGCAATATCTCTTCTTGCCCCTCCCCAAAGCTCGCTAAATCTCCGTCCTGTAAGGAATTTTCCGTCTTTGCCTGCCTTGACGGTGGGGCGCGCGCATTTCTATAGTGTGCGGAAGTGGTGCAAAGTGGGACGAAGTGGGATCAATTGGTACGGGAAGCCTAAAAAAGGGGAAGCGCAGCCGTGTTTCGCGGAGCAAATGCCATCAGTCTCGACGCCAAAGGGCGCATCGCGATGCCGAGTCGGTATCGGGATGAGCTTTTTTCGCGTTGTGATGGGCAGTTGATCGTCACGATCGACGCCGTGGACCGCTGCTTGACCCTTTATCCGCTGCCCGAGTGGGAGCTCATCGAAGCCAAGCTTCGTGAGCTGCCGTCCCTGCGTGAAGAAACCCGCCGGTTGCAACGCCTCCTGATCGGTAACGCCGTCGACCTCGAGTTAGACGGTAACGGTCGTTTCCTCGTCCCGCCGCGCTTGCGCGAGTACGCGGGCCTGGACAAGAAGGCAATGCTGGTTGGCCAGTTGAACAAGTTCCAGATATGGGACGAAGACGCCTGGAACGCGATTTCCGACGCGGACCTCATGGCAATCAAACAACCCGGCGGCCTGCCGGACGAACTGCGTGACCTTATCCTGTGAGTACCGAAAGCAGCTTCCGCCACATCACCGTCCTGCTCGACGAGGCCGTAGAGAGTCTCGCCGTGCGTGCGGACGGCTGTTACCTGGACGGCACCTTCGGTCGCGGAGGGCACAGCCGGCTCATCCTCCAGCATCTTGGCGAGGAGGGGCGGCTACTCGGTTTCGATAAAGACCCCCAAGCCATAGCTACAGGGCAAGCGCTGGCGGCCGAAGACGGCCGCTTTGTCATTGTGCAGCGCAGTTTTGCCGAGATGGCTGGCGAGCTGGCCGAGCGCAGCCTGTCGGGCAAGGTGGACGGCGTGCTGCTCGACCTCGGGGTGTCCTCCCCGCAGTTGGATGATGCCGAGCGCGGTTTCAGCTTCCTCAACGACGGCCCCCTCGACATGCGCATGGACCCCACGCGCGGTGTCAGTGCGGCGCAGTGGATCGCCACCGCGCCCGAGGACGAGATCGCCCGTGTACTCAAGGAGTACGGCGAAGAGCGTTTTGCCAAGCGCATGGCGCGTGCCGTCGTACAGCGTCGCGTCGAGAAGCCCTTCGAGCGCACCTCTGATCTGGCTGCGGTCCTGACCGTCGCCAACCCCGCCTGGGAGAAGGGCAAGAACCCGGCTACTCGTGCTTTCCAGGGCATCCGCATCCATGTGAACAACGAACTGGGCGATCTGGAGCGCGGCCTTGAAGCTGCCCTGGAGAACCTCGCCATTGGTGGTCGCCTGGTCGTGATCAGCTTCCATTCCCTGGAAGACCGCATCGTCAAGCTGTTCATGCGCAAGCATGCCAAGGGCGAAGCGGACAAGCTGCCGCGCAACTTGCCGATCCGTCCTCCGGCCTTTGACCCGCGCTTGAAGTTGCTGGGCAAGCCGCAGTTCGCTTCCGATGCAGAATTGAAGGCCAACCCGCGCTCGCGCAGCGCGGTCATGCGCGTGGCGGAGAAGCTCAGATGAGCCGCCTCTATGCCAAGCCTCTGCCAGGCGGCAGTTTCCTGATGCTGCTGTTGTTCATCGCGGTACTGGTTTCCGCGATTGGCGTGTCCTATAGCGCGCATTGGAACAGGCAGTTGCTGAACAAGCTTTATACCGAGCTCAGCGTGCGCGACAAGGCGCAGGCCGAGTGGGGGCGCCTGGTGCTCGAGCAGAGCACCTGGACGGCGCACAACCGCATCGAGTCGCTGGCCAGCGAGCAACTGAAGATGCGCATCCCCGAGCCTGCGGAAATCCGCATGGTGGCGCCATGATCAAACTCGAGGGGGCGCTCTATCCCTGGCGCTTCCGGGTCGTCCTGGCATTACTCGCGTTGATGGTGGCGGCCATTTCCTGGCGCATCGTCGACCTGCATGTCATCGACCGCGACTTCCTCAAGGGGCAGGGTGACGCGCGCAGCGTGCGGCACATCCCGATTCCTGCGCACCGTGGCCTGATCACCGATCGCAACGGCGAGCCCCTGGCCGTCAGTACCCCGGTCACCACTCTCTGGACCAACCCCAAGGACCTGATGCCCGTGCGCGACCAGTGGCCGGTGATCGCCGCGACCCTGGGGCAGGATCCGAAGATCTTCGCCGAGCGCATCGATCAGAACGCCAATCGTGAATTCCTTTACCTCGCTCGCGGCCTGACTCCGGAGCAGGGGCAAGCCATCCTCGCCCGCAAGCTGCCGGGTGTGTACGCCATCGAAGAGTTCCGCCGCTTCTACCCGGCCGGCGAAGTGACTGCCCATGTGGTTGGCTTCACCGACGTGGATGACCGTGGCCGTGAGGGCGTCGAGCTGTCCTTCGACCAGTGGCTGGCGGGTGTGCCCGGCAAGCGCCAGGTGCTCAAGGACCGTCGTGGCCGGCTGATCAAGGACGTGCAGGTCAGCAAGAACGCCAAGCCGGGCAAGACTCTGGCCCTGTCCATCGACCTGCGCCTGCAGTACCTCGCCCACCGCGAGCTGCGTAACGCTCTGGTGGAAAACGGCGCCAAGGCGGGCAGCCTGGTGATCGTCGACGTCAAGACCGGTGAAGTGCTGGCGATGGCCAACCAGCCCACCTACAACCCGAACAACCGCCGCAACCTGCAGCCGGCTGCCATGCGCAACCGCGCCATGATCGACGTGTTCGAGCCCGGCTCCACCGTGAAGCCGTTCTCCATGTCCGCGGCATTGCAGAGCGGTCGCTGGAAGCCGGAAGACAAGGTCGAGGTCTACCCCGGCTCGTTGCAGATCGGTCGCTACACCATCAAGGACGTTTCCAAGACCGAGGGCCCGATCCTCGATCTGACGGGCATCCTGATCAACTCCAGCAACGTCGGCATGAGCAAGATTGCCTTCGATATCGGCGGCGAGACCATCTACGAGACCATGCGCCAGCTCGGCCTCGGCCAGGACACTGGCCTTGGCTTCCCCGGCGAGCGCGTCGGCAACCTGCCCAACCACCGCGAGTGGCGCAAGGCCGAGACCGCGACCCTGTCCTATGGCTATGGCCTCTCGGTCACGGCGATCCAGATGGTCCATGCCTACGCCACCCTGGCCAATCATGGGCAGGCGGTTCCGCTGTCCATGACCCGGGTCGATACCGTCCCGGTCGGCGCCCAGGTCATTCCCGACGAGGTCGCCAAGACCATGCAGGGCATGCTCCAGCAAGTGGTCGAGGCGCCGCGCGGCGTATTCCGGGCCCAGGTGCCCGGCTACCACGTTTCAGGCAAGAGCGGCACGGCGCGCAAGGCTACGGTCGGCGCCAAGGGCTATACCCAGAACGCCTATCGCTCGCTGTTCGCGGGCTTCGCTCCGTCCACCAACCCGCGTCTGGCGATGGTGGTGGTGATCGACGAGCCCAGCAAGGCCGGCTACTTCGGTGGCCTGGTCTCCGCACCCGTATTCGGCAGGGTCATGGCGGGCGCACTGCGCCTGATGAACATCGCCCCGGACAACCTGCCCACCGAGGAACAACAGACCGCAGCAGCGGCTACCGGCAAAGGAGGGCGTATCTGATGCCCATGCCACTGAATCAATTGTTGCCCCAGGCCGAAAGCGCCACCCTCATCCGTGAACTGACCCTGGACAGCCGCAAGGTGCGTCCGGGCGATCTGTTCCTGGCGGTACCGGGCATCCAGCAGGACGGTCGTGCCCACATTGCCGACGCCGTCGCACGTGGCGCCACTGCCGTCGCCTATGAATCAGAAGGGGCAGCAGCCATCGACGCCAGCGGCGCCGAGCTGGTTGCCATCAAAGGCCTGGCCGGCCAGCTCTCGGCCATTGCCGGGCGCTTCTATGGTGAGCCCAGCCGTGGTCTGAACCTGGTCGGCGTTACCGGTACCAACGGCAAGACCAGCGTCAGCCAGCTGATCGCCCAGGCCCTCGACCTGCTCGGCGAGCGCTGCGGCATCGTCGGCACCCTGGGTACCGGCTTCCATGGCGAACTGGAAAGCGGCCGCCACACCACACCCGATCCCCTGGCGGTGCAGGCGACCCTGGCCAACCTCAAGCAGGCCGGTGCCCGCGCGGTGGCAATGGAAGTATCGTCCCATGGACTGGAGCAGGGTCGTGTCGCCGCGCTCGCCTTCGATATCGCCGTGTTCACCAACCTGTCCCGTGACCATCTCGACTACCACGGCTCGATGGAGGCCTATGGCGCCGCCAAGGCCCGGCTGTTCGACTGGCCGCAACTGCGCTGCCGGGTGATCAACCTCGACGATGCGTTCGGCCGCGAACTGGCGTCGCACGAGCATGAGTCGCGTCTCATCGGCTACAGCCAGGAAGATGCGTCGGCCTTCATCTATTGCCGTGAAGCCCACTTCGATGATGACGGTGTGCGTGCCAGCCTTGTGACGCCCCAGGGCGAAGGCTTGCTGCGCAGTCCGTTGCTGGGCCGCTTCAACCTGAGCAACCTGCTGGCGGTTGTCGGTGCCCTGTTGGGCATGGGCTACCCGCTGGATGAAATCCTCCGTGCGCTGCCTGGCCTGCAAGGGCCCGTCGGCCGCATGCAGCGCCTGGGTGGCGGCGACAAGCCGCTGGTGGTGGTGGATTACGCACACACGCCCGATGCGCTGGAAAAAGTCCTCGAAGCCTTGCGCCCCCATGCCCGTGGCCGCCTGCTGTGCCTGTTCGGCTGCGGTGGTGATCGCGATCGCGGCAAGCGCCCGCTGATGGCGGGCCTGGCCGAACGCCTGGCTGACCATGTGCTGGTCACCGACGACAACCCGCGCAGCGAAGACCCCGCGCAGATCTTCGACGACATCCGCCCTGGTTTTGCTGA
Source organism: Pseudomonas solani (assembly GCF_026072635.1). Lineage (NCBI taxonomy): Bacteria > Pseudomonadati > Pseudomonadota > Gammaproteobacteria > Pseudomonadales > Pseudomonadaceae > Pseudomonas > Pseudomonas solani. Next base: position 3,580,343 of record NZ_AP023081.1, read on the forward strand.
CGCCGCCAAGGCCGAGTTCGTGCACGGACGCGGTGCCGCCATTGCCCGTTTGATCGCCAATGCGGGGCGCGACGACGTCGTGCTGCTGGCGGGCAAAGGCCATGAGGACTACCAGGAAATCAACGGCGAACGCCTGCCGTTCTCCGATCTGCAGGAAGCCGAGGCCGCCCTGGGCGCCTGGGGGGCGAGCCATGCTTGAGCCCATGCACCTCTCCGCTCTGCAGACGCCTTTGCACGCCCGGCTGATCGGTGCTGATGCTGCATTCTCGGCAGTGACCACCGACAGCCGGCGCGTCGAGCCCGGCCAGTTGTTCATTGCGCTGGTCGGTCCGAATTTCGATGGGCACGACTACCTGGCGGACGTGACCAGAAAGGGCGCTGTCGCGGCGCTCGTTCAGCGAGAGATTCCGGGTGCGCCCCTGCCGCAACTGCTGGTCGGCGATACCCGAGTGGCGCTCGGCCAGCTCGGTGCGCTCAACCGTGACGCGTTCACCGGCAAGGTGGCGGCGGTGACCGGTTCCAGTGGCAAGACCACGGTCAAGGAGATGCTCGCCAGCATCCTGCGTACCCAGGGTCCGGTTCTGGCGACCCGTGGCAACCTGAACAACGACCTGGGCGCTCCGCTCACCCTGCTCGAACTGGCGCCGGAACATCGTAGCGCCGTGATCGAACTGGGTGCCTCGCGAGTCGGCGAAATCGCCTACACCGTCGGCCTGACCCGGCCCCAGGTGGCCATCATCAACAACGCCGGTACCGCCCATGTCGGCGAGTTCGGCGGCCCTGAGAAAATCGTCCTGGCCAAGGGCGAGATCCTCGAGGGCCTGGCTGCCGATGGCGTTGCCGTGCTCAACCGCGATGACAAGGCCTTCGAAACCTGGCGCCAGCGCAATGGCGCTCGCCAGGTGCTGAACTTTGGCCTCAAGGCCGAGGATGCCGACCTGCGTGCCGAATCCATCGTCCGCGATGCCCGTGGCTGCATGGCCTTCACGCTCAAGGGCGTGGCTGGCGAAGCGAGCATCCAGCTCAACCTGCTGGGCCTGCACAACGTCGCCAATGCCCTGGCCGCTGCTGCCGCTGCCCATGCCCTGGGCGTACCGCTGGTCGGTATCCGCGAGGGGCTGCAGAACCTGCAACCGGTCAAGGGCCGCACCGTAGCGCAGTTGGCGCCCAGCGGTATGCGCGTGATCGATGACAGCTACAACGCCAACCCGGCTTCGATGATCGCGGCCGTTGATATACTCGCCGGTTTTCCTGGGCGTACCGTTCTGGTGCTCGGGGACATGGGCGAGCTGGGGGAATGGGCCGAACAGGGTCATCGCGACGTGGGTCTCCACGCGCGGGGCAAGGTCAGCGCGCTCTATGCAGTCGGTCCTCAGATGGCGCACGCCGTCGCCGCGTTCGGCGACGATGGGCGCCATTTCGCTGATCAGTCCAGCCTTATCCAGGCCCTGGTCGACGAGCAGGACGCCAACACAACAATTCTGATCAAAGGTTCTCGCAGCGCGGCGATGGAGAAGATCGTCGCGGCCATCTGCGGAACGGGGGAGGCTCACTAATCATGCTGCTGCTGCTCGCTGAGTACCTGCAACAGTTCTACAAGGGGTTCGGGGTGTTCCAGTACCTGACCCTGCGCGGGATTCTCGGAGTCCTCACGGCGCTGTCGCTGTCGCTGTGCCTCGGACCCTGGATGATCCGCACCCTGCAGGTGCGCCAGATCGGCCAGTCCGTGCGCAACGACGGGCCGCAATCGCACCTCTCCAAGTCCGGCACCCCAACCATGGGCGGTGCGTTGATCCTCACCGCCATCGGCATCAGCACGCTGCTCTGGGCCGACTTGTCCAACCGCTACGTCTGGGTGGTCCTCGGTGTGACCCTGCTGTTCGGCGCCATCGGCTGGGTGGATGACTACCGCAAGGTGATCGAGAAGAACTCCCGTGGCCTGCCGAGCCGCTGGAAGTACTTCTGGCAATCGGTGTTCGGCATCGGTGCGGCGGTCTTCCTTTATATGACCGCCACCAGCCCGGTGGAGACCACCCTGATCCTGCCGCTGATCAAGGATGTGGGCATCCCGCTGGGCGCGGGCTTCATCGTGCTGACCTACTTCGTGATCGTCGGCTCGAGCAACGCGGTGAACCTGACCGACGGCCTGGACGGCCTGGCGATCATGCCGACCGTGATGGTCGGCGGCGCGCTGGGGATCTTCTGCTACCTGTCGGGCAACATCAAGTTCGCCGAATACCTGTTCATCCCCTACGTGCCGGGTGCGGGCGAGCTGATCGTGTTCTGCGCCGCCCTGGTCGGTGCCGGCCTCGGCTTCCTCTGGTTCAACACCTATCCGGCCCAGGTCTTCATGGGTGACGTCGGCGCCCTGGCGCTGGGCGCCGCCCTGGGCACCATCGCCGTGATCGTGCGCCAGGAAGTGGTGCTGTTCATCATGGGCGGCGTGTTCGTCATGGAGACCCTGTCCGTGATGATCCAGGTCGCCTCGTTCAAGCTGACCGGCCGTCGTGTATTCCGCATGGCCCCTATCCACCACCACTTCGAACTGAAAGGCTGGCCCGAGCCCCGCGTGATCGTGCGCTTCTGGATCATTACCGTGATCCTCGTGCTGATCGGCCTCGCCACCCTGAAGCTGCGTTGAGGAGACCATGAGCCTGATCGCTTCCGACCAGTTCCGCATCGTTGTCGGCCTCGGCAAGAGCGGCATGTCCCTGGTGCGCTTCCTGGCGCGCCAGGGCGTGCGTTTCGCCGTGGCCGACACGCGCGAGAATCCGCCCGAGCTGGCCACCCTGCGTGCCCAGTACCCGGGCGTGGAAGTGCGTTGCGGCGAACTGGACGTGGACTTCCTCAGCCGTGCCAGCGAGCTCTACGTGAGCCCGGGCCTGGCCCTGGCCACCCCGGCGCTGCAGGAAGCGGCCAAGCGCGGCGTCAAGCTGTCTGGTGATATCGAACTGTTCGCCCGCTACGCCAAGGCGCCGATCGTCGCCATCAGCGGTTCCAATGCCAAGAGCACCGTCACCACCCTGGTGGGCGAGATGGCGCTGGCGGCCGGGCGCAAGGTCGCCGTTGGCGGCAACCTGGGCACTCCGGCGCTGGATCTGCTGGCCGACGACATCGACCTGTATGTCATGGAGCTGTCCAGCTTCCAGCTGGAAACCACCGATCGGCTCAATGCCGAGGTGGCCACGGTGCTCAACGTCAGCGAAGACCATATGGATCGCTACGCCGACATGCAGGCCTATCACCTGGCCAAGCACCGCATCTTCCGCGGCGCCCGGCAGGTGGTGGTCAATCGTGGCGATGCGTTGTCCCGTCCGCTGGTGGCCGATCAGTTGCCGTGCTGGACCTTCGGCCTGAGCAAACCCGATTTCAAGGGCTTCGGCCTGGTCGAGGAGGATGGCGAGAAGTACCTGGCCTTCCAGTTCGACAAGCTGCTGCCTGTGCGTGAACTGAAAATCCGGGGTGCCCATAACCAGGCCAATGCCCTGGCGGCCCTGGCCCTCGGCCATGCCGTGGGGCTGCCCATGGCGCCGATGCTGGAAACCCTGAAGACCTTCACCGGCCTGGCCCATCGCTGCCAGTGGGTGCGCGAGCGCAACGGCGTTGCCTATTACGACGACTCCAAGGCCACCAATGTCGGCGCCGCCCTGGCGGCGATCGAGGGCCTGGGTGCCGATATCGACGGCAAGCTGGTGCTGATCGCCGGTGGTGATGGCAAGGGGGCCGACTTCTCCAGCATGCGCGAGCCCGTTGCGCGTTTCTGCCGCGCCGTGGTCCTGCTGGGGCGCGATGCCGAACAGATCGCCTCTGTCCTGGGCGATGCATTGCCGCTGGTGCGGGTGCGCACCCTGGATGAGGCCGTGAGCCGTTGCGCCGAACTCGCCCAGGAAGGGGACGCCGTGCTGCTGTCGCCCGCCTGTGCCAGTCTCGACATGTTCAAGAACTTCGAAGAACGCGGGCGCCTGTTCGCCCAGGCTGCGGAGGGTCTTGCCTGATGCTGGCCCGCCTGTTCGCCCTGCAGTCGCCACTGCGCAGTCGCCGTGGCATCGACCTGGACTTCCCGCTGCTCGCGGGTTGCCTGGCGCTGCTCGGCCTGGGCCTGGTGATGATCACCTCGGCGTCGTCCGAGGTGGCGGCAGCGCTGTCCGGCAATCCGCTTTATCACTCCATCCGCCATCTGATCTACCTGGCCATCGGCGGGGTCGCCTGCATCATTACCCTGCAGGTGCCCATGAGCTTCTGGCAGCGCCATGGCGCGCGCCTGATGCTGCTCGCCTTCGTGCTGCTGATCCTGGTGCTGCTGCCGGGCATCGGTCGCGAGGTCAACGGTGCCAAGCGCTGGATCGGCTTCGGCCTGTTCAACCTGCAGCCGTCCGAACTGGCCAAGCTGTTCACCGTGATGTTCATCGCAGGCTACCTGGTGCGTCGCCAGGATGAAGTGCGCGAGAAGCTCACCGGTTTCATCAAGCCCATGCTGGTGCTCGGCCCCATCGCCGTGCTGCTGCTGGCGGAGCCGGACTTCGGGGCCACCGTCGTGCTGGTGGGCTCGTGCATCGCCATGCTGTTCCTCGGCGGCATCAACCTGGTGCGCTTCGTACCGCTGGTCGGTGCGGTACTGGGGGCCGGGATACTGGTGATGACCAGCCAGAGTTACCGGATGCAGCGTCTGACCAACTTCATCGACCCCTGGGCCGACCAGTACGGCGCCGGCTACCAGTTGAGCCAGGCGCTGATCGCCTTCGGCCGTGGCGAATGGTTCGGCGTCGGCCTGGGCAACAGCATCCAGAAGCAGTTCTACCTGCCCGAGGCGCACACCGACTTCGTCTTTGCCGTGTTGGCGGAGGAGCTGGGCATGGTCGGCGCACTGGCGACGGTCGGCCTGTTCGTGTTCGTCAGCGTGCGCGCGCTGCACATCGGCCTGTGCGCCGAGCGCGCGCGCCAGTATTTCTCGGCCTATGTGGCCTATGGCCTGGCCTTCCAGTGGATCGGCCAGGTGCTGATCAACATCGGCGTGAACGTCGGCCTGCTGCCGACCAAGGGCCTGACCCTGCCGTTCCTCAGCTACGGCGGCAGCTCCCTGGTGATCTGCTGCGTCTGCCTCGCGCTGCTGCTGCGGATCGAATGGGAGAGCCGGACCCATCTGGGCAATGAAGACATCGAGTTCGTCGAGAGCGACTTCCTCGAAGAAGAGGTGCGCCCATGAGTGGCAACGTATTGATCATGGCAGGCGGCACCGGTGGGCATGTGTTCCCCGCCCTGGCCTGCGCCCGTGAGTTCCAGTCCCGCGGCTACAGCGTGCACTGGCTGGGTACCCCGCGCGGCATCGAGAATGACCTGGTGCCCCAGGCCGGCCTGCCGCTGCACCTGATCCAGGTCACCGGCCTGCGTGGCAAGGGGGTGAAATCCCTGCTCAAGGCGCCCTTCGCCCTGGTGCGCTCGCTGTTCCAGGCGCGCCGTGTGGTAAGCGAGCTGAAGCCCGTTTGCGTACTGGGCATGGGCGGCTACGTGACCGGCCCCGGCGGCCTGGCCGCGCGCCTGGCCGGCGTACCGCTGGTGATCCACGAGCAGAACGCCGTCGCCGGCACCGCCAACCGCAGCCTGGCGCCCTTCGCCAGTCGCGTGTGCGAAGCCTTCCCAGATACCTTCGGGACCAGCGACAAGCGCCGTACCACCGGCAACCCGGTGCGCGAAGAGCTGTTCCTGGAAACCCCGCGCGACGCCCTGGCCGGCCGCACGCCGCGCCTGCTGGTGCTGGGCGGCAGCCTGGGTGCCGAGCCGTTGAACAAATTGCTGCCGGCAGCCGTCGCCTTGCTGCCCGCCGAGCTGCGCCCGCAGGTGTTCCACCAGGCCGGCAAGAATCACGATGGGGTCACCGCGGAGCGTTATCGCGAAGCCGGTGTCGAAGCGGAGGTCGCACCCTTCATCAAGGATATGGCGCGGGCCTATGCCTGGGCCGATCTGGTCATCTGCCGCTCCGGCGCGCTGACCGTCAGCGAGCTCGCCGCCGCCGGGTTGCCGTCCTTCCTGGTGCCGCTGCCCCATGCGATCGACGATCACCAGTCGCGCAATGCCGATTACCTGGCGAAGGAGGGCGCGGCCTTCCTTCTCCCGCAACATGCCACCGACGCGGCCACACTCGCCGCGCGGTTGACCGAGGTACTGATGCAACCCGAACGACTCAAGGCCATGGGCGCTATCGCCCGCAGTCTGGCCAAGCCCGATGCCACCCGCAGCGTGGTCGATATCTGCCTGGAGGTGGCCCATGGTTGAGAACCAAAAAGCCATGCCGCAACCGGAAATGCGCCGTATCCGCCGCATCCACTTCGTCGGCATCGGCGGCGTGGGCATGTGCGGGATCGCCGAGGTGTTGCTGAACCTCGGTTACAACGTCTCCGGCTCCGACCTCAAGGCGTCGGCCGTGACCGCGCGGCTGGAGAGCTTCGGCGCGCAGATCTTCATCGGCCACCGCGCCGAGAACGCCGAGAACGCCGATGTGCTGGTGGTTTCCAGTGCAGTGAACAAGGCCAACCCGGAAGTCGCCGTCGCCCTGGAGCGTCGCATCCCCGTGGTGCCGCGCGCCGAGATGCTGGCCGAACTGATGCGCTACCGCCACGGCATCGCCGTTGCCGGTACCCATGGCAAGACCACCACCACCAGCCTGATCGCCTCGGTATTCGCCGCCGGTGGCCTGGACCCGACCTTCGTCATCGGCGGCCGCCTGAACGCCGCCGGCACCAACGCGCAACTGGGCACCAGCCGCTACCTGGTGGCCGAAGCCGATGAAAGCGATGCCAGCTTCCTGCACCTGCAGCCGATGGTCGCCGTGGTCACCAACATCGACGCCGACCACATGAGCACCTATGGCGGCGACTTCAACAAGCTGAAGAAGACCTTCGTCGAGTTCCTCCACAACCTGCCGTTCTATGGCCTGGCAGTGCTCTGCGTGGACGACCCGGTGGTGCGTGAGATCCTCCCGCAAGTGGCGCGCCCGACCGTGACCTACGGCTTCGCCGAGGACGCCGACCTGCGCGCGATCAACGTGCGCCAGCAGGGCATGCAGACCTTCTTCACCGTGCTGCGCAAGGACCGTGCGCCGCTGGACGTCTCGGTGAACATGCCGGGCAACCACAACGTATTGAACGCGCTGGCGACCATCGCCATCGCCACCGATGAAGGCATCGACGACGAGGCCATCGTCCGTGGCCTGTCGGGCTTCCAGGGCGTGGGCCGCCGCTTCCAGGTCTACGGCGAGCTGCAGGTCGAAGGCGGCAGCGTGATGCTGGTCGACGACTACGGCCACCACCCGCGCGAAGTCGCGGCGGTGATCAAGGCCGTACGGGGTGGCTGGCCGGAGCGTCGCCTGGTGATGGTCTACCAGCCGCACCGCTACAGCCGCACCCGTGATCTGTACGACGACTTCGTGCAGGTGCTGGGCGAGTCCAACGTGCTGCTGCTGATGGAGGTCTACCCGGCGGGCGAAGAGCCCATCCCCGGTGCGGACAGCCGCCAGCTGTGCCACAGCATCCGCCAGCGCGGCCAGCTGGACCCGATCTACATCGAGCGCGGCGTCGACCTGGCGCCGCTGGTCAAGCCGCTGCTGCGCGCTGGCGACATCCTGCTTTGCCAGGGCGCCGGCGATATCGGTGGCCTGGCCCCGCAACTGATCCAGAACCCGATGTTCGGTGGCGCCGCTGATGCCGCCGCGAGGAAAGAGTCATGAGTGCGAACCTGAAGTCCACGCTCGATCCCAAGGCGTTCGGTCGTGTCGCCGTGCTCTACGGCGGTCGCAGTGCCGAGCGTGAAGTGTCGCTGAAGTCCGGCAGCATGGTTCTGGAAGCGCTCCAGGGCGCAGGCGTCGACGCCTTCGGCATCGACGTTGGCGATGACCTGCTGCAGCGCCTGGCCGCCGAGAAGATCGACCGCGCCTTCATCGTCCTCCACGGCCGTGGCGGCGAAGACGGCAGCATGCAGGGCCTGCTGGAGTGCCTGGGCATCCCCTACACCGGCAGCGGTGTACTGGCGTCCGCCCTGGCGATGGACAAGCTGCGTACCAAGCAGGTGTGGCAGAGCCTCGGCCTGTCCACGCCGCGTCACGCGGTGCTGGCCAGCGAGGTGGATTGCCGCGCGGCAGCCGAATCACTGGGCTTCCCGCTGATCGTCAAGCCGGCCCACGAAGGGTCGAGCATCGGCATGGCCAAGGTGGCGGATGTCGACGCGCTGGTGGAGGCCTGGAAAGGCGCCAGCCGTTACGACTCCCAGGTGCTGGTGGAACAGTGGATCCACGGGCCGGAGTACACCATCGCGATGCTGCGCGGGCAGGTGCTGCCGCCCATTCGCCTGGGTACGCCGCACACCTTCTACGACTACGACGCCAAGTACCTGGCCAGCGATACCCAGTACCAGATTCCCTGTGGGCTGGATGCGGCCAAGGAACAGGAGCTCAAGGACCTGACCGCGCGCGCTTGCGAGGCGGTGGGCACCCAGGGCTGGGCGCGTGCCGACGTGATGCAGGACGCCGACGGCCGCTTCTGGCTGTTGGAAGTGAATACCGTTCCAGGCATGACCGACCACAGCCTGGTCCCGATGGCCGCTCGCGCTGCGGGCCTGGATTACCAGCAGCTGGTGCTGGCGATCCTGGCCGACAGCGTCGAGGCACGAGGTTAAGCACATGCGTGGCGCCGCGATCCGTCATCCGCAACCCGCCATCGGCCGCGCTCCCCAGCGCAAGCCGGTGCCGCGTGGTGCCAGCCGGATGGTGGCCAAGGAGCCGCTCAGCACCCGCCTGCCCAAGCCGAATTTCAGCGTGTTCAAACGCCTGGTCTGGCCGGTGGTGCTGGTGGTGCTGGGGTTCGGTGCCTATGAAGCGGCGCAGCGGTTGCTGCCCTATGCGGATCGCCCCATCGCCAAGATCAACGTGCAGGGCGACCTGAGCTACATCAGCCAGCAGGCGGTGCAGCAGCGCATCGCCCCGTACATCGCGGCGAGCTTCTTCAGCATCGACCTGGCCGGCATGCGCAGCGAGCTGGAGCAGATGCCCTGGATCGCCCACGCCGAGGTGCGCCGGGTATGGCCGGACCAGGTGATGATCCGCCTTGAAGAACAACTGCCGATCGCCCGCTGGGGCGACGAGGCACTGCTGAACAACCAGGGCCAGGCCTTCACCCCGCGTGAACTGGCCCATTACGAACAACTGCCGCAGCTGTGGGGGCCCCAGCGCGCTCAGGAACAGGTGATGCAGCAGTACCAGATGCTCAGCCAGATGTTGCGCCCGCTCGGGTTCTCCATCACCCGACTGGAGCTGCGCGAGCGCGGCAGCTGGTTCCTGTCCACCGGACAGGGCGTGGAGATCCTCCTGGGTAGGGATCATCTGGTGGAAAAGATGCGTCGCTTCATCTCGATCTACGAGAAGACGCTCAAAGAACAGATCGCCAACATCGAGCGCGTCGACCTGCGTTACCCCAACGGCTTGGCGGTAGCGTGGCGAACCCCGGTAGAGGCACCCGCGGCGGCCGTAGCCAGCCGTGCGAATTGAGGAGAAGGTTAGAACCATGGCAAGCGTGCAGAGCGGCAAGATGATCGTCGGCCTGGATATCGGCACCTCCAAGGTGGTGGCGCTGGTGGGCGAGATCGCGGCCGACGGCCAGTTGGAGATCGTCGGGATCGGCACCCATCCTTCCCGCGGCCTGAAGAAGGGCGTGGTGGTGAACATCGAGTCCACCGTGCAGTCCATCCAGCGCGCGGTGGAAGAGGCGCAGATGATGGCGGGCTGCCGCATCCACTCGGCCTTCGTCGGCGTAGCCGGTAATCACATCCGCAGCCTGAATTCCCACGGCATCGTGGCGATCCGTGATCGCGAGGTGAGCCCGGCGGACATCGAGCGCGTGCTCGACGCCGCTCAGGCCGTCGCCATCCCGGCTGACCAGCGGGTGCTGCACACCCTGGCCCAGGACTACGTGATCGATAACCAGGAAGGGGTGCGCGAGCCCCTGGGCATGTCCGGCGTGCGCCTGGAGGCCAAGGTCCATGTGGTGACCTGCGCGGTGAACGCGGCGCAGAACATCGAGAAGTGCGTGCGCCGCTGCGGCCTGGAGGTGGACGACATCATCCTCGAGCAGCTGGCCTCGGCCTACTCGGTGCTCACCGACGACGAGAAGGAGCTGGGCGTGTGCCTGGTCGACATCGGCGGCGGCACCACCGACATCGCCATCTTCACCGAGGGGGCGATCCGTCATACCGCGGTGATCCCGATCGCCGGCGACCAGGTGACCAACGACATCGCCATGGCCCTGCGTACGCCCACCCAGTACGCCGAAGAGATCAAGATCCGCTACGCCTGTGCCCTGGCCAAACTGGCCGGTGCCGGCGAAACCATCAAGGTGCCGAGCGTCGGTGACCGCCCGCCGCGGGAACTCTCGCGCCAGGCACTGGCCGAAGTGGTCGAGCCACGTTACGACGAGCTCTTCACCCTGATCCAGGCCGAGCTGCGTCGCAGCGGCTACGAGGACCTGATCCCGGCGGGCATCGTCCTGACCGGCGGCACCGCGAAGATGGAGGGCGCGGTCGAGCTCGCCGAAGAGATTTTCCACATGCCGGTGCGCCTGGGCGTGCCGCATAGCGTCAAGGGGCTGAGCGACGTGGTGCGCAACCCGATCTACTCGACCGGCGTTGGCCTGCTCATGTACGGCCTGCAGAAGCAGTCCGACGGCATTTCGATGTCCGGCGGCCTGGGCAGCTTCAGTGACGAACCCAAGACACCTGTTCTGGAACGGCTCAAGCGCTGGGTCCAGGGCAACTTCTAAAGAGTTTTGCAGTAGGCGATACAACTAGAAAAGGAAGGAGAGGGGAAATGTTCGAACTCGTAGATAACGTCCCGCAAACCGCGGTGATCAAGGTAATCGGCGTAGGTGGTGGCGGCGGTAACGCGGTCAATCACATGGCCAAGAGCAACATCGAAGGCGTCGAGTTCATCTGCGCCAACACCGATGCCCAGGCTCTGAAGAACGTCGGTGCGCGCACCGTCCTGCAACTCGGCCCAGGCGTTACCAAGGGTCTGGGCGCAGGTGCCAATCCGGAAATCGGCCGCCAGGCCGCCCTGGAAGACCGCGAGCGCATCGCCGAAGTGCTGCAAGGCACCGACATGGTCTTCATCACCACCGGCATGGGTGGCGGTACCGGTACCGGTGCGGCGCCGATCATCGCTGAAGTGGCCAAGGACATGGGCATCCTCACCGTTGCGGTGGTGACCCGTCCGTTCCCGTTCGAAGGCCGCAAGCGCATGCAGATCGCCGATGAGGGCATCCGCGCGCTGTCGGAAAGCGTCGACTCGCTGATCACCATCCCCAACGAGAAGCTGCTGACCATCCTCGGCAAGGACGCGAGCCTGCTGTCCGCGTTCTCCAAGGCGGATGACGTGCTGGCCGGTGCCGTTCGCGGTATCTCCGACATCATCAAGCGTCCCGGCATGATCAACGTCGACTTCGCCGACGTGAAGACCGTGATGAGCGAAATGGGCATGGCGATGATGGGTACCGGCTGCGCCAGCGGTCCGAATCGCGCCCGTGAAGCCACCGAGGAAGCCATCCGCAACCCGTTGCTGGATGACGTCAACCTGCAGGGCGCCCGCGGCATCCTGGTCAACATCACCGCCGGTCCTGACCTGTCCCTGGGTGAGTACTCCGATGTCGGCAACATCATCGAGCAGTTCGCTTCCGAGCACGCCACCGTCAAGGTGGGCACCGTGATCGATCCGGACATGCGCGACGAGCTGCACGTCACCGTGGTCGCCACCGGTCTGGGCGCGCGCCTGGAAAAACCGGTCAAGGTCGTCGACAACACCGTTCAGTCCACCGCCGCCGTGGCCGCCCCGGCACAGCAGCGCGCTGAACAGCCGTCGGTCAACTACCGTGACCTGGACCGTCCGACCGTCATGCGCAACCAGGCTCATGGCAGCGCCGCAACCGCCGCCAAGATGAACCCCCAGGATGACCTGGATTACCTGGACATTCCGGCCTTCCTGCGTCGTCAGGCCGATTGATGAAGTTTATCGACGCTATGTCTGTGATTGGTGTTCAGCAAAGGCCGGTTCTGCTATCATCCCCGGCCATTGTTGAAAACTGTTCGCAACTAGCGCGAAAGCGGCCACTGCCATGATCAAACAACGCACTTTAAAGAACGTCATCCGAGCCACAGGCGTAGGGCTGCATTCCGGGGAAAAGGTCTACCTGACCCTCAAGCCCGCCCCTGTGGATACCGGCATCGTGTTCTGCCGTACCGACCTGGACCCCGTCGTCCAGATCGCCGCCTATGCCGAAAACGTCGGTGAGACCACCATGTCCACCAACCTTTTCAATGGCGACGTCAAGGTCGGCACGGTCGAGCACCTGCTCTCGGCCATGGCTGGCCTGGGCATCGACAACGCCTATGTCGAGCTGTCCGCAGCCGAAGTACCGATCATGGATGGCAGCGCCGGTCCGTTCGTATTCCTCATCCAGTCCGCTGGCCTCGAGGAACAGGACGCAGCCAAGCGCTTCATTCGCATCAAACGTGAAGTGAGCGTGCAGGATGGCGACAAGCGCGCTACCTTCGTACCGTTCGATGGTTTCAAGGTCACTTTCGAGATCGACTTCGACCACCCGGTGGTCAACGGTCGCACTCAGAAAGCGTCTGTCGATTTTTCCAGCACCACCTTCGTCAAGGAAGTCAGCCGCGCCCGTACCTTCGGTTTCGTGCGTGATCTGGAATTCCTGCGCTCGCACAATCTGGCCCTGGGCGGCAGTGTCGAGAACGCCATCGTGGTTGACGAGGACAGCGTATTGAACGAAGACGGCCTCCGTTACGAGGACGAATTCGTCAAGCACAAGATCCTCGATGCCATCGGCGACCTCTACCTGCTCGGCAACAGCCTCATCGGCGAGTTCCGTGGCTACAAGTCCGGTCATGCACTCAACAATCGCCTGCTGCGTGCACTGATCGCCGACAAGGATGCCTGGGAAGTGGTCACCTTCGAAGACGCCAAGACCGCACCCATCTCTTACATGCGCCCGGTAGCGGCCGTGTAAGCAATACCTCTTTCCTTTCTTTGGAGGCCACCCATTGGGTGGCCTCTTTTTTTGTGCTGGAAAAAGGGGAGGGCAGAGCGGCGGATTGTCGCGGAGGATCAGTCGTCGCGGTTTTTGCGGCCGCGTTCGGCAAGGCGCTCCAGGGCGGCGCGCAGCTTCGGGTCTTCGATGCCTTCGGCGGTTGCCTGGATGCTTTCCGCGGCGAAGGCCGACAGTTCGATGGTGCGGCCTGGTGCACGTGCCGAGCCTTGGGGAGGTTGCACCTTGAAGATGATTTTCGTTAAGGTCGCGAACTCTCCGAGTGCCTGAAGCTGGCGCTGCAGTCGACGTTGCTGGTAGCGCAGGCGCGTAGCCCAATGGCCGTCGCTGATGATCAGCATCAGGCAGCCCTCTCGCCACGAGGCGACACGGCAATGCTCGCGCGCTGCAGGTTGCAGTTGGCTTTCCAGCAGATGCTGTAGATGGTCGATGCGCTGGGCCTGGTTGAACAGGGCCTTGAGCGGTTTTTCCTCACGCAGCAGTGCGGCGGGGGACCGGGCCGGCAAGGGACGAAAAGACATGGCAGGACGCCTGAAGAATACAGAGTGGCCATGGTAGCAGAAGGCTGCACCGGGTAATGCTCGATCAATTGGGGAAGTCATGCACATCATTCTTCTGAGCCGCCGGCATGGGGCAGCGCGTTCGCTGAGCCTCGACCTGCGCGTTCTCCTGGCGCTCGGTGGCGTGCTGCTGGCGTTGGTTCTCGCATCGGGGATCGCCCTGGGCGCCTGGATCAAACCGGCCGCGCCCAGCGCCGAAGACAGCCAGCAGATGACCCTCGCGCTCGATGAGCAGCGCAGCCAGGTGAGCCAGGCGCGGGCCGATGCCCAGCGCCAGCTTGACGCTTTTGGTGCGCATATCGCTGATCTCCAGGCCCGCCTCACCCGGCTCGATGCGCTGGGCGAGCGTGTCGCCGAACTGGCTGAGCTGGACTCCAGCGAGTTCGACTTCTCCCTCAATGTCGGCCAGGGTGGCCCGGAAGACCCCCTCGACGCGCCCGCCTACCAGGCCCCGCCCTTCATGGATGTGCTGGACAGCCTCACCGAACGCCTCGAAAGCCGCGAGCAGCAGCTGGAAGTCCTCGAGCAACTGCTGGGCGAACGGCGCATCAGTGCGGCTGAGCACCTGGCCGGGCGCCCGGTGTTGCAGGGCTACATCTCCTCGCCTTTCGGCGTGCGCACCGATCCCCTCACGGGGCGTTTGAGCCGGCACAAGGGCGTGGATTTCGCCGCCAAGGCTGGCAGCGATGTATTGGCGGTCGGTGCAGGTGTCGTCACCTGGTCCGGGCGCAAGACCGGCTACGGCAACATGGTCGAGATCAGCCATGCCGATGGCTATCGCACCCTCTATGCACACAACAAGAAGAACTTGGTGCAGGTCGGTGATCTGGTGCAGCGTGGCCAGGCCATCGCCGAAGTCGGCAGCAGTGGCCGATCCACGGGTGCCCACGTGCATTTCGAGGTCACCCGGGGCGGTGAGGTGGTCAACCCGGCCCTCTATATAGCTCGTTCCGCAGCAGCGGAGTAACGCTACTTTTCTCTACAACGAATCCGGGTAGAATGCCCCCTTCGCAAGCAGCCATGAAGGCTGCGTGGGCGACTCCGGGGCCGCCCCCCATCCATATATGTGGAAGATCCTGTCGATATGTTTGCGCCTTTGTTGAAGAAACTCTTTGGAAGCAAGAACGAGCGCGAAGTGAAGCGCATGGCCAAGGCTGTCCAGGCGATCAACGCCCTGGAAGAGCAGATGGTCGCGCTGTCCGACGAGCAGCTCAGGGCCAAGACCGAAGAGTTCAAGGCGCGAGTGGCCAAAGGTGAAACCCTCGACCAGATCCTGCCTGAAGCCTTTGCCGTGGCCCGCGAGGCCGGCAAGCGCGTGATGGGCATGCGCCACTTCGACGTGCAGCTGATCGGCGGCATGACCCTCCACGAAGGCAAGATCGCCGAGATGCGTACCGGTGAGGGCAAGACCCTCGTGGGTACCCTGCCGGTCTACCTCAACGCGCTGTCCTGCAAGGGCGTGCACGTGGTCACGGTGAACGACTACCTGGCCCGCCGCGACGCCAACTGGATGCGTCCGCTGTACGAATTCCTCGGCCTCAGCCTCGGCATCGTCACCCCGTTCCAGCCGCCGGAAGAAAAGCGCGCCGCCTACGCCGCCGACATCACCTACGGCACCAACAACGAATTCGGTTTCGACTACCTGCGCGACAACATGGCCTTCAGCCTGGAAGACAAATTCCAGCGTGAGCTGAACTTCGCCGTGATCGACGAAGTGGACTCCATCCTCATCGACGAAGCGCGTACCCCGCTGATCATCTCCGGCCAGGCCGAAGACAGCTCCAAGCTGTACATGCAGATCAACGCGTTGATCCCGCGGCTCAAGAAGCACGTCGAGCCGGAAGAGGGCAACGTCGTCCAGGAAGGCCACTACTCGGTCGACGAGAAGACCCGCCAGGTCGAGCTCAATGAGCAGGGCCACCAGTTCATCGAAGACATGCTCACCCAGGCCGGCCTGCTGGCCGAAGGCGAGAGCCTGTACTCCGCGCATAACCTGGGCCTGCTGACCCACGTCTACGCCGGCCTGCGCGCGCACACCCTGTTCCACCGCAACGTCGAATACATCGTGCAGAACGATCAGGTCCTGCTGATCGACGAGCACACCGGCCGCACCATGCCCGGCCGCCGCCTCTCCGAAGGCCTGCACCAGGCCATCGAAGCGAAGGAAGGCCTGAACATCCAGGCCGAGAGCCAGACCCTGGCCTCCACCACCTTCCAGAACTACTTCCGCCTCTACTCCAAGCTGTCCGGCATGACCGGTACCGCCGACACCGAAGCCTTCGAATTCCATTCGATCTACGGCCTCGAAGTGATGGTGATCCCGACCCACCGCCCGATCGCCCGGAAGGACTTCAACGACCTGGTCTACCTGACCCAGGAAGAGAAGTACGCCGCCATCATCACCGACATCAAGGACTGCCAGGCCAATGGTCGTCCGGTGCTGGTGGGTACCGCCTCGATCGAAAGCTCCGAGTACGTCTCGCAGCTGCTGGTCAAGGGCGGCATCGAGCACAAGGTACTGAACGCCAAGTACCACGAGAAGGAAGCCGAGATCATTGCCCAGGCCGGTCGTCCGGGCGCCGTGACCATCGCCACCAACATGGCCGGTCGTGGTACCGACATCCTCCTCGGCGGCAACTGGGAGGTCGAAGTCGCCGCCCTGGAGAACGCCACCGAAGAGCAGATCGCGCAGATCAAGGCCGACTGGCAGAAGCGCCACCAGCAGGTGATCGAAGCCGGCGGCCTGCATGTGGTCGCCTCCGAGCGTCACGAGTCCCGCCGTATCGACAACCAGCTGCGTGGCCGTGCCGGTCGCCAGGGTGACCCGGGCTCCAGCCGTTTCTACCTGTCGCTGGAAGACAGCCTGATGCGCATCTTCGCCTCCGACCGGGTGAAGAACTTCATGAAGGCCCTGGGCATGCAGTCCGGCGAAGCCATCGAGCACCGCATGGTCACCAACGCCATCGAGAAGGCCCAGCGCAAGGTCGAAGGCCGCAACTTCGACATCCGCAAACAGCTCCTCGAATTCGACGACGTGGCCAACGAGCAGCGCAAGGTGATCTACCACATGCGCAACAGCCTGCTGGCCGCCGACGACATCGGCGAGACCATCGCCGAGTTCCGCGAAGATGTGCTGGGTCGCACCATCGACACCCATATCCCGCCGCAATCCCTGCCCGAGCAGTGGGACATCACCGGCCTGGAAATGGCGCTCTACAGCGACTTCGGCATCAAGCTGCCGATCCAACAGTGGCTGGACGAAGACGACAAGCTGTTCGAAGACACCCTGCGCGAGAAGATCCTCGAGCAGCTCACCATCGCCTACAACGAGAAGGAAGAGCTCGCCGGCGCCGAAGCCCTGCGCTCCTTCGAGAAGCAGATGCTGCTGCGCGTGCTGGACGACCTGTGGAAGGACCACCTGTCCACCATGGATCACCTGCGCCACGGTATCCACCTGCGCGGTTACGCACAGAAGAACCCCAAGCAGGAATACAAGCGCGAATCCTTCACCCTGTTCCAGGAGCTGCTGGATTCCATCCGTCGCGACACCATCCGTGTGCTGTCCCATGTCCAGGTCCGTCGTGAAGACCCGGCCGAGGAAGAGGCCCGCCTGCGCCGCGAGGCCGAGGAACTGGCCAAGCGCATGCAGTTCCAGCACGCCGAAGCCCCGGGTCTCGAAGAACCCCAGGAGCTGGGCGAAGAGGGCGACGTAGCCGTTGCCGCTGCGCCGGTCCGCACCGAGCCCAAGGTCGGCCGCAACGAGCCCTGCCCCTGCGGCTCCGGCAAGAAATACAAGCACTGCCACGGCCAGATCAGCTGAGGCTAAGCTGTAGTTCCCCACGCCGCGACCGGCTCAGCCGCTCGCGGCGTTTTCAACTCGACATCCCCAGAACGGTGGCGCTCCGGCACCGCCGCTTCACCTGACGACACGACAAGGAGCGCTTCCATGGCTGTTGGTCTCGGCCCCCTGCCCACCCTGCACCCGGTTCCCGGTTTCGAACTCGGCATCGCCTCTGCCGGCATCAAGCGCCCAGGCCGCAAGGACGTAGTGGTCATGCGCTGCGCCGAAGGCTCCACCGTCGCCGGCGTGTTCACCCTCAACGCCTTCTGCGCAGCCCCGGTGATCCTCTCCAAGAAGCGCGTCCTCGGTCCCGTGCGCTACTTCTTGACCAACACCGGCAATGCCAACGCCGGCACCGGCGAGCCGGGCCTGGCTGCCGCCGAGCGCACCTGCGCGCGCCTGGCGGAGCTGGCGGGCGTCGATGCCACCGCCGTGCTGCCGTTCTCCACCGGTGTGATCGGCGAGCCGCTGCCGGTCGAGAAGATCGAAGCCGCCCTGGGCGATGCCCTGGCCGACCTCGCCGAAGGCAACTGGGCTGCTGCCGCCACCGGCATCATGACCACCGACACCCTGCCCAAGGGTGCCAGCCGCCAGTTCGTGCACGACGGCGTCACCGTCACCGTCACCGGCATCAGCAAGGGCGCCGGCATGATCAAGCCCAACATGGCCACCATGCTCGGCTACATCGCCACCGACGCCAAGGTCGCCCAGGGTGTGCTGCAGGACCTGCTGCGCGATGCCGCCAACAAGTCCTTCAACCGCATCACCATCGATGGCGACACCTCCACCAACGACTGCTGCATGCTGGTCGCCACCGGCCAGGCCGCACTGCCGGAAGTGACCCAGGCCAGCGGCGAGCTGTTCGCCGCGCTCAAGCAGGCCGTGCTGGAAGTCTCCATGGAAGTGGCTCAGGCCATCGTCCGTGACGGTGAAGGCGCCACCAAGTTCGTCACCGTGCAGGTAAATGGCGGCGGTACCTACCAGGAGTGCCTGGACGTCGCCTACGCCGTGGCCCACTCGCCGCTGATCAAGACTGCGCTGTTCGCCTCCGACCCGAACTGGGGGCGCATCCTCGCCGCCGTCGGCCGTGCCGGCGTACCGCAGCTGGACGTGAGCAAGATCGACGTGTTCCTCGGTGATGTCTGCATCGCCAGCAAGGGCGGCCGCGCGGCCACCTACACCGAGGACCTGGGCGCCGCCGTGATGGCCCGCGAAGAGATCGGCATCCGTATCGAGCTGGGTCGTGGCGGTTGCAGCGAAACCATCTGGACCACCGACCTGTCCCACGAGTACGTCAAGATCAACGCGGAATACCGCACCTGAGCCCGACGCAGCCGCAGGTTCGCCTGCGGCTGCGCTGATACTCGTCCCTGGCATTCCCGGCGTTCATGGCCCCATGAGCAATGGGAATTTGCCATCCCCGCATGCGCCTTTTAAGGTCCATCGACCCGCCTGGACAAACCATCGGGCTCAAGGAGAAACGCATGGCACTCACCCTGGTTATCGGCAACAAGAACTACTCCTCCTGGTCGTTGCGCGGCTGGCTGGCCATGGAGCTGACCGGCGCCCCCTACGAGGAACTGCGTATCCCGCTCTACGCCGCCGATAGCCACAAACGCCTGCTGGCGCGTTCGCCCACAGCCAAGGTACCGGTACTGGAAACCGAAGCCGACGGCGTCATCTGGGATTCCCTGGCCATCGCCGAATACCTCGCCGAGCGTTTCCCCGAAGCCCACCTCTGGCCCTTCGGCCAGGCGGCCCGTGCCCATGCCCGCTCCATCTGTGCCGAGATGCACAGCGGCTTCGTCGCCCTGCGCAGCCACATGCCCATGGACCTGAAGCGCAACCAGGCGCTCGATGGCATTCCGGAAGAGGCCGCTGAGGACATCCGCCGCGTCTGCGCCATCTGGTCCGACTGCCGCCGCCGCTTCGGCCAGGACGGCCCCTACCTGTTCGGCCATGCCAGCATCGCCGATGCCTTCTACGCGCCGGTGGCCAGCCGCCTGCGCAGCTACGCTGTGGAGCTTCCCGCCGAAGCCGCGGCCTATGTCGACACCATCTACCGGTGGCCCGCGTTCCAGCGTTGGTACCAGGCCGCCCTGCAGGAAACGGAGATCATCGAATGAAGCGAGTGCACGTGGCGGCTGCGGTCATCCGTGGCGCCGACGGCCGGGTGCTGATCGCACGCCGGCCGGACGACAAGCACCAGGGCGGCCTGTGGGAGTTCCCGGGCGGCAAGGTGGAGGAGGGCGAAGCCGTTCAGGTCGCCCTGTCGCGGGAGCTCGAGGAGGAACTGGGCATTCGCGTCAGCTCGGCGCGGCCGCTGATCCAGGTGCACCACGACTACCCCGACAAGCAGGTGCTGCTGGATGTCTGGGAAGTCTCTGCCTTCACGGGCGAGCCCCATGGCGCCGAAGGCCAGCCCCTGGCCTGGGCCACCGAGCAGGAGCTGGCCGACTACGAATTCCCTGCCGCCAACCAGCCGATCCTGGCGGCGGCGCGCCTGCCCGATCGCTACCTCATCACGCCGGACGAACTGGAGCCGCAGGAGCTGCTGCAAGGCGTTCGCGCCGCGCTGGCCAAGGGCACGCGCCTGATCCAGCTGCGTGCGCCGAACATGTTCGACGCTCAGTACCGCGACCTGGCGGTAGACATCCAGGGCCTTTGCGCCCGTCGCGCCCAGTTGATGCTCAAGGGTCCGCTGGAGTGGCTGGGGGACTTCCCCGCCGCAGGCTGGCACCTCACCGCCGACCAGTTGCGCCGCTATGCACCCCGCGGTCGTCCGTTCCCCAAGGAACGCTGGCTGGCCGCCTCCTGCCACAGCGCGGAAGAACTGGAACTGGCCACCGAGATGGGCGTGGATTTCGTCACCCTGTCGCCGCTGCAGGCCACCCAGACCCACCCCGACGCCCAGCCGCTGGGCTGGGACGCCGCCCAGGAGATGATCCGTCGCTTCAACAAGCCGGTATTCCTGCTCGGTGGCGTCGGCCCGGACGACCTCCAGCGCGCCTGGCAGACCGGCGCCCAGGGCGTGGCGGGGATCAGGGCGTTTTGGCCCACTAAAGATTGAAGCCTGAAGCCTGAAGCCTGAAGCGGGGGGTTGCGTGTAGGGTGGGTGCTGCTTTTTGCATCCACCGGCGGTGCCGATCCGGGCTCCGCTGCGGTGGACCGGTGAAGCGTGGTCCACCCTACGTTCGGGCTTTCCCGGGTATGTCAGGGGTGAGGAAATAAATAAACCCGAGGGTTGACGGTTTCCGTCGATCCCCCAGGCTTTTCCAGCTTCCAGCTTCCAGCTTCCAGCTTCCAGCTTCCAGCTTCCAGCTTCCAGCTTCCAGCTTCCAGCTCAGCCCCGCGTCGCCGCCTGCCACAACACTTCATCGACGCCTTGGCGCCGTGCGATCAGCCGGGCGGCGACGAAGAGCAGGTCGGAGAGGCGGTTGAGGTAGGCCAGCAGTTCACCGCGCAGGGCTTCCTCGGCGTTGAGGGTCTGGGCGCGGCGTTCGGCGCTGCGGGCAGCGGAGCGGCAGACATGGGCCTGGGCCACCAGGGCCGAGCCGCCGGGGAGGATGAAGTTCTTCAGCGGCCCCAGCTCTTCGTTCCACAGGTCGATGGCCGCCTCCAGGCGTTGCACCTCGCCTTCCTCCAGCACCTGGTATTCAGGCATCGACAGTTCGCCGCCGAGGTCGAACAGGCGGTGCTGGCAGGGCGCAAGCACCTCGCTCACCTCACCCAGCCCCGGGCAGGCGCCGTGCTGCTCGGTCAGTTGCGCCAGCAGCAGGCCGAGCTGGCTGTTGAGCGAGTCCACCTCGCCTATGGCCTCGATGCGCGGGTGGTCCTTGGGCACGCGGCGGTTGCCGGAAAGGCCGGTTTCACCCTTGTCGCCGGTGCGGGTGTAGATCTTCGAAAGGCGGTTGCCCATATCAGGTTCCCGTGGGGCTGGAGGCCAGCGGCAGGCGCAGGGTAAAGCAGGTGCCCTGGCCGGGCTTGGACTGCACCTCCATCTGGCCCTTGTGGTTGTTGGTGATGATGAAATAGGAAACCGACAGGCCCAGCCCGGTGCCCTGGCCCACTTCCTTGGTGGTGAAGAAGGGCTCGAAGATGCGCTTGCGCACGTTCTCGGGGATGCCGACGCCGTTGTCTTCCACCTGGATTTCCGCCCAGGGCGGCGCCAGGCGGGTGCGCAGGGTGATATGGCCTTCCAGGTCGTCCTCGCGCTGGTGGATCGCCTGGGCGGCGTTCTTCAGCAGGTTGAGCAGCACCTGTTCCAGTTCGTTGGCGGTGCCCGGCACCGGTCCCAGTTCGGGGTCGAAGAGGCGGGTGATGGTCATGCCCTTGAAGTCGAAACCCTCGGTCAGGTCGAAGTCGTTGCTGGCGATCTCCACGGCCTGGTCCAGCAGCACCGGCAGCAGGCAGGGCGCCAGTTGGCGGTTGCTGCGGCGGCTGAAGGACAGCATGTGAGTGACGATCTTCGCCGCCCGCGAGCCGGCCTGGTAGATGCCGTCCAGCAGCTTGGGCACCTCGCGGGCCTCCAGGTAATGGTTCACCGAATCCAGGCAGATGCCGTCGGCTCGGGCCTGCTCCAGGTTCTTCTCCAGCTCCGGTGACAGGCGTCGACGGATGTTCTGCACGTTGTGCAGGATGGCCCCCAGGGGGTTGTTGATCTCGTGGGCCATGCCGGCAGCCAGGCCGCCGACGCTGAGCATCTTTTCCGACTGCACCATCAGCTCTTCCATGGACAGGCGCTGGGTGATGTCGTCGATACGGATAACCACACCGCGCCCGGTGCCGCCCATCAGCGGGTAGAAGGTCAGGGCGTAGTGGCGCACCTCGTCGCCCAGCAGCCAACTGACCCGCTCGACCTTCTCCACCTTGTGGCGTTCGGCGGTGAGCTTGATCTGCGGCAGGAAGGGCTTGAGCGAGGGGAAGGCAAGAAATACCGGCTGGTTCAGGGCGTCGTCCAGGGTGGTGCCGGAAAGCGCGGTGGCTTCCTGGTTCCACTGGGTGACGTAGAGCTGTTCGTCCAGGGCGATGAGCGCCGAGGGCATCGAGTCGATGATGCTGTTGAGGTAGTTCTGGAAGCCGGTGAGCTTCTTCTCGATCTTGCTGCGCACCTGCACCTCCAGCTCCAGCTTGCGGTTGGAGTGGCGGGTCTCCTCCGCCAGTGCCTGGGCCTGGTCGACGGCGGCCTGGGAGTCGTCGCGGGCGCGCTTGAGCTGCTGCTCGCGGGCCTCGATGCGGCTGAGCATGGTGTTGAAGGCGTCGGCCAGGCTGCCCAGTTCGTCGCGGTGCCCGCGCTGGGCGCGCAGGGCGTAGTTCTCCTCGCGGGTGACCTGGCGCGACAGTTCTTCCAGGCGCCGGATTGGCCCGGTGACCATGCGCCGGATCTGCCGCGCCACCAGCAGCCAGAGCAGCACGCTGCTGGCGAGGATCGCCAGGCTGGCGGTAAGGGTGCCGGTGTAGAAGGCGCCGGGCAGCTCACTGGAAGCCACCAGCAGCAGGTGGCCAGGTGGGCCGTTGTCCTGGGGCAGCTCGACCACCTGGCTGGTGCGGAATTCGTGCAGGCGCCAGCGTTGCAGCTTCTCGGCGTGCTGCGGCAGCTTGAGGGTGCTGCCGCTGATCAGCTGTGCCAGCAGCTCGCCCTGGCCGTCGTAGAGCGCGGCGGCGCGCAGCGGGGCGTAGCTGTCCAGTTGGTTGAGCAGGTCGCGAGCGGCCTCGGGAGAGGACAGGGCCTCGCGGGAAAGCGGCGCGGTGGCGAAGAGCCGCCCCAGGGTCTGCAGGGCCTGGGGCGCCATGCTCTCCTGGGAGATCCAGTAGGCGGCGCTGATGAAGGCCAGGTTGGCGATCAGCAGAACGGTGGTCACCAGGACCAGCAGGGCGGCCAGCAGCTTTCGGCCGACGGACAGGTTTTCGAGGCGCTGGCGCAGGCTGTTCAAGGGGCGGAATCCAGGCGGTTGGGCTGTCGGCAGGGTAGCGCGGGGTCAGTCCAGCGGCAATCCGCGCTCGGCCAGGTGCCCCTGCAAGCGCCTGAGCAGGGCCTGCAGGTGGGGCAGTACCAGGCGATGGCGCTCGGCCGCGGCGCAGGCGTAGCCGAGCAGGTAGCCGATCTCGGTGCGGCGTTTGGCCGCCACGTCCTGGTACATGGAGGAGTAGTTGGCGGCAGTAGCCTGGATCACCCGACCCACTTCGTCATGAAGGCCTTCGGCGGCGGCCGGCTGGCCACACAGCTGCAGCAGCTCGGCCAGTTCGGCGCACAGTTGCTGCACCTGGGCCGGGTGCTCGACGAGGCCACCATTGCGGCAGTCGTTGAGCACGGTCAGCGGGTTGATCGCGCAATTGAGCGCGAGCTTGCGCCATAGCCGCGACAGAATGTCCGGCGTCCAGCCGTGGGGGATGCCGGCGCGTTCCAGCTCATCGAGCCAGGAGGGGGCTGCGGTGGCGTGCGGGTCGCCCAGCCAGGTGAAGCCGTGGCCGGCGAAGACCACGCGGAAGTCGCCATCACGGAAAGCGCCCTCGGTGCTAGAGGCCAGAATGCAGCGGGCCTGAGGCGCGCGGGCGGCGACGGCGTCCTGGCTGCCGAGGCCGTTCTGCAGCAGCACCAGTTCGGCACCGGGCGCCAGGCGTGGCAGGAGCGCTGCGACCGCCGCTTCGGCGTCGTAGGCCTTGCAGGCCACCAGCAGGCGCTGGATGGGCGTCGGGGCATCGAGGGTTTCGGCGGGCAGTTCGAGGCGTTGCGCCTGGCCCTGTTCCACCAGGGTCAGGCCGCCAGCCTGGTGGTAGGCCGCCAGGCGTTGCGGGTCACGCAGCAACAGGTGCACCGGCAGGCCGGCACGGGCCAGACGCATGGCCCACAGGCTGCCGAGGCTGCCGATGCCGAGGACGTGCCAGGTCATGGCAGGGGCAGGCGTATCGCGCTCACGCGGCCGCTGGCGTAGGACTCGGGCAGCAGCTTGGCGGCTTGGTCGATCAGGATCTCGACATCCACCGGCAGGGCCTTGCCATCCATCCCCACCAGGCTGATGCCGGCCTTGAGGGTGATGAAGCCTTCGCTGGTCTTGAAGGCCTTGAGGTTGAGGCCTTCATGCAGGCGCTTGAAGCTGCTGGGGGAGCACTCGTGGAGGTCTTCGAGCAGGGTGATCAGGCCGAAGTGGTTGTCGTCCAGGCGGGTCAGCACGTCCAGCGGGCGCACCAACTGCTGCAGGCGGCGGGCGACGCCGTGGAGCAGTTCGTTGTAGAACTCGCTGCCGTACTGCACGCGCAGTGCTGGGGCGTCATGCAGGCCGATCAGCAGGTAGCACAGGGCGCCACCGCGGGACTCGACCTGGCGCAGGCTGTCGGAAAGCTTCTGGCGCAGGTAGCGCGGGTTGCCGAGGCCAGTCAGCGAGTCCACCAGGTTGCGTTGCTCCAGGCTGGCGATGTTCTGGGTCATCAACCGGTTTTCGTGGAGCAGGCGCTGCAGGGTGTTGCACAGGCGGTCCGCCGCGTAGACGCGAGGCACCAGCTGTTCGTTCATGGCCGCCTTGCTGATGAAGTCGTCGACACCGCGGTCGAAGGCTTCGCCCAGCACGTTTTCACCTTCCTTGCCGGTGAGCAGGATGATGTAGGTGTAGTGGTCGATCATCTCGTCCAGCTGGCGCACCCGTGCGGTCAGTTCGAGGCCGTCGATCTCGGGCATCAGCCAGTCCGCCAGCAATACATTGGCGGGGCGCTCCTCGAGCAGGCGCAAGGCTTCCGTTGCGCTACTGGCGAAGCGGACATCCTGATAACCGGCCTGGGTCAGGGCACGACCGATCATGGCGCTGGAGAACTTGGCGTCGTCCACCACCAGGATGCTGAGATGAGGGTTGGGCATGGCAGGCTCACAAGGAAGTGGCGAAGGTTGGCGATACTGGCTTGGTGCTATCAGTGCCTATTTCAGCAGGTTTTGCGTCCGCCTGTTAGAGCTGAATGCGTCGCTGCCATGCAATCCTGCAAAAATAGGTACCCATTGCTCAGTTATAATGGGCCCGCTTTTTTTACCGTCAAGCCAGGCGCCTTCCTTACGTGATGTGTGTCGCGCCGTCTATCTGGAGGAATCCCATGCCATCGTTCGACGTGGTGTCCGAGCTGGACAAACACGAGCTCACCAACGCGGTGGACAACGCGATCAAGGAACTGGATCGCCGCTTCGACCTGCGCGGCAAGTGCAGCTTCGAGAGCAAGGACAAAGCCGTCACCCTGACCGCCGAAGCCGACTTCATGCTCGAGCAGATGCTCGACATCCTGCGCAGCAACCTGATCAAGCGCAAGATCGATATCCACTGCATGGAGATCAAGGATCACTTCGCGTCCGGCAAGGTGGTCAAGCAGGAAGTGACCTTCCGCGAAGGCATCGAGAAGGAGCTGGCGAAGAAGATCGTCGCGCTGATCAAGGAGCGCAAGCTCAAGGTCCAGGCCGCGATCCAGGGCGAGCAGGTGCGTGTCACCGGCAAGAAGCGCGACGACCTGCAGGAAGCCATTGCGGTGCTGCGTGCCGAGCCCCTGGACTTCCCGCTGCAGTACACCAACTTCCGCGACTGACACTGCTTTTTTGAACCTTCGCCGCTAA
Source organism: Pseudomonas solani (assembly GCF_026072635.1). Taxonomy (NCBI): domain Bacteria; kingdom Pseudomonadati; phylum Pseudomonadota; class Gammaproteobacteria; order Pseudomonadales; family Pseudomonadaceae; genus Pseudomonas; species Pseudomonas solani. Next base: position 3,606,425 of record NZ_AP023081.1, read on the forward strand.
CCTGCGTCGCAAAATGCAAGGTCAGCGACTTTACCGCCATGGCTTCGTCCATGGCGGTTTCGTTTCAGTGAAGGCAAGAAAGGAGAGTGCGTGTGGATATAACCGTCGACGAATTGATCCGCCGATCGGAGGGGTGGCTGCCGATCATCCTCGAATACAGCGGCAAGCTCACCCTGGCGCTGTTCACCCTGCTGATCGGCTGGTGGCTGATCAACCGCGTGACCGATCGCGTCAGCAACCTGCTGGCGCTGCGCCGGGTGGACCGGACCCTGCACAGCTTCATCGGCAGCCTCGCCAACATGATCCTCAAGGTGCTGCTGCTGGTCAGTGTGGCCTCGATGATCGGCATCGAAACCACTTCCTTCATCGCCGCCATCGGTGCGGCCGGCCTGGCCATCGGCCTGGCGCTCCAGGGCAGCCTGGCGAACTTCGCCGGCGGCGTGCTGATCCTCCTGTTCCGCCCGTTCAAGGCCGGTGATTTCATCGAGGCCCAGGGCGTGATGGGCTCGGTGGACCACATCCAGATCTTCCACACCGTGCTGCGCACCGGGGACAACAAGACGGTCATCGTGCCCAACGGCGCGCTGTCCAACGGCATCATCACCAACTACTCGAACCAGCCCACCCGGCAGGTGCTCTACGACGTCAAGGTCGACTACGCCAGCGACCTGGCCAAGGCCCGCGAGGTGCTGCTCAAGCTGGCCGAGGACCCGCGAGTGCAAAAGGACCCGGCACCGGTGGTGGTGGTCTCCGCACTGGGGGATACCTCGATCAACCTTTCGCTGCGCATGTGGACGTCCAACGCCGACTACTGGGGCGTAATCTTCATGCTCAACGAGTCGGTGCGCGACAAGCTGCAGGAGGCCGGCGTACAGCTCGCCCAGCCCCCGCGCATGGTGCAGGTGGTGCCCACGACCGCCTGAGGTCCTGCTGCAACGGAAAAGGCCGGCGATCGCCGGCCTTTTTCATGGGTGTTCCGAACTGCCCTGCGCCTGGGGCGGCTGCGCGGCGGTTGGGGGGAGGGGTCTTCCGGGGCTGCGCTGGCGCCATTGTGCTGCCTGCGCTGGCGGCTCCATTGCACCAGGATCAGCACCAGGGTCGGCACGCCGAGCAGCGCGGTGAGCTGAAAGAACTGGTGGTAGCCGAGGCTGTCGACCATCACGCCCGAGTAACCGCCGATCAGCCGTGGCAGCAGCAGCATGATGGAGCTGAGCAGGGCGTACTGGGTCGCCGAGAACTTCAGGTTGGTCAGGCTCGACAGGTACGCCACGAAGGCCGAGGTGGCCAGCCCCGCGCTGAAGTTATCGCAGGAGATGGTGAGGATCAGCATGTCCAGGTGCGGGCCCATGTCGCTGAGCACCACGAACATCAGGTTGGTCGCCGCCGAGGCCGCGCCGCCGATGAACAGGATCGGCAGGATGCCGAAGCGCACGATGAGCAGGCCGCCGGCGCCGGCGCCGAGCAGGGTCATGACCAGGCCGAAGAGCTTGCTGACGCTGGCGATCTGTTCCTTGGTGAAGCCCTGGTCGATGTAGAAGACGTTGGCCATCACCCCCATCACCGTGTCGGACATGCGATAGGTGGCGATCAGCCCGAGCAGCAGCAGGGCCTGCCAGCGGTAGCGCTGGACGAACTCGCTGATGGGGGTCACCACCGGCGCCATCAGCAGGCGCCCGGGTGCCGAGAAGCAGGCCATGGCGATCAGCACGAACAGGGTGCCCCGGGGCCAGGCGCCGGAGGCATAGGCCTTGATGGCGGCGGCCGTGGTCACCAGGATCACGATCAGCACGATCATCGAGACGGCCTGGTGGACGAAGTCGAAGTTGGGGATCACCCGGCCCCGCGCGGCCACCAGCAACTGGCGGCGCTGCTGACTGAGCAGCTCGCGCACCGGGGCGATCTGGCGGCGGCCCCAGGGCGACAGGCAGGCCACCAGGAACAGGAAGTAGAGCAGCGCGCGCGGCCAGGCGCGGTCGAGCATGCCGGTGATCATCGCCGGCAGGGAAATCAGCATCACCAGCAGGATCAGCACCGAGGCCAGCTGGTCCTTGAGCTTGAAGCGCGAGGTGTGGGTCTGCACCTGCACATCGATGTGCGGCTCGCGCATCCACAGACTGGTGATCAGCCCGGGCAGCATCAGCAGGGCGAACAGCAGGTAGGTGCCGGCCCAGGCGCCGTATTCGTAGGTCAGGGTGGTGGAACCGAACCACTCGGCGAAATACAGCGCGCCGGCAGTGGCCAATAGCGCAGAAACCCGGTAGCCGAGCATGTAGCTCGCCGCGAGGGCGGCCTGGCGGCTGTCGTCGGCGATTTCCAAGCGGTAGGCGTCGACGGCGATATCTTGCGTGGCGGAGGCGAAGGCCACGATGACGGCCACGGCGATCAGCCAGGTCAGGTGTTGCTGCGGGTCGCACAGCGCCATGCCCACCAGGCCGAGGGCGACCAGGCCCTGGGACAGCACCAGCCAGGAGCGGCGACGGCCCAGGCGGCCGAGCAGCGGCAGGCGCCACTGGTCGAGCAGCGGTGACCAGATCCACTTGAAGGCATAGGCCAGGCCGATGAGGCTGGCGAAACCGATGGCCTCGCGAGACACCCCGGCCTCGCGCAACCAGACGGAAAGGGTGGAGAACACCAGCATGTACGGCAGGCCGGCAGCAAAGCCCAGCAGCAGCAGCGCAAGGGTGGCCGGGCTGGCGTAGGCGGCCAGGGCGGCGCGCCAGGTACGGTGGGACATCAGGCGTGTAATCCAGAAATCACGGGGCGGTCCATGACGACGAGCACGCGATGGAACCGCGACAAAGCGCGCACTCTAACCCTTGGGTGGCATGGGAAGCCAGCCGTGCCGACGCATATCCACCCGTTCGTTGTGGATGAAGACACCCTCCGCCCGTAAACGTGCCCGTTGCTCATCGCCGGAAGGGCTGCCGGCGAGCAGGCTGAGGCGGCCGCCGGCGGCGATCACCCGGTGCCAGGGCAGGCGCGTGTCGTCAGGCAACTGGCTCAGGGTGCGCCCCACCCAGCGTGCGGCACGGCCCAGGCCGGCCATTTCGCCGAGCTGGCCGTAGCTCACCACCTTGCCTGGCGGCACCTGGGCGAGGGTCAGGTACAGCGCCTCGCGGCGCATCTCGGGGCTGGCCGTCGGCAGGTCATCCAGGGGATTCGCGGTGGCGCGGGGCTTGCGGGTCGCCATGGCGGAACGGGGTCCGATTGCAGGGGTGGTTGCCAGAATAGGATGGCGGCCCCGGGGCGACAACCGCTCTACGGCAAGGGGCACGCTGGTCCGTTTTTGCGGAACTTGAGGCTTGTCCGTCGGTCAGTCCTTGCTCAGTCGCCGGGCTTGCGGATAATGCCCGGTTTTTCGCGAACTTGAGCCCGTGTATCCGCCTATGTTGTCCAGAACCCTGCTGTGCCTAGCCATTGCGGCTGCTTCGACCCCCTCGCTCGCCGATACCGTGTGGATGAAGAACGGCGATCGCCTGTCCGGCAAGATCAAGGTCTTCGACGGCGGCAAACTGATGCTGGAAACCGAATACGGCGGCTCCATCCCGCTGGACTGGAAAAAGATCGCCACCCTGGAAAGTGACCAGGAGCTGATGATCAAGCAGGACGACGTCACCGGCGAGCGCGCCAAGACCCTGCGCCCGGCCGAGCCCGGCAAGGTGATCCTGGCCAACGGCGAGGCACCGAAGACCGTCGAGCTGGCCAGCATCGAGCAGATCATGAAGCCCAAGCCCTTCGTCGAGGACCTGACCTGGTCCGGCAACGTCGACCTGGCCCTGGACTACAAGCGCGCCGAGAAAGATACCGACGACTACGATGTCGACTTCAAGACCAAGGCCCGTCACGGCCGCTGGCGCCACAACGCCACCGGCGAATACAACCGTGAATTCCAGGACGACGTGAAAACCACCGAGAACTGGGAGCTGGAATACGCCCTGGACCGCTTTATCACCGACAAATTCTTCTGGCAGGGCCGCGCCGAATACAAGCGCGACAAGATCGAAGAGCTGGAGCGCCAGCGCACCCTCGGTACCGGCCCCGGTTACCAGTTCTGGGACGACGAGCTGGGCGCCTTCTCCCTGGCCTCCCTGGTCAACCGCACCGACTACGAATACTCCAACGGCGAGAAGGACAACTTCTATGCGCTCAGCATGAAGTGGGACTACAACCGCTACCTGGTGGGCAAGACCGTCGAGTTCTTCACCGTCGGCGAAGTGGGCCGCCCCCTGGGCAACGCTGCCGACTACTCCCTGGATGCCGAGGTGGGCCTGCGCTACAAGGTCACCGACTGGGCCTCGCTCAATCTCAAGGCTGAGAAGGACATGGTCCAGGGCGCCGAAGGCGAGATCGACGAGACCCGCTACACCGTCGGCTTCGGTGTGGGCTGGTAAGTACCCCGCCGGCTGTCCCGGGCTGAAGCCCGGGCGGCAGGCTGTGAACGAACCGACAAGAAAAAGCCCCGCATCAGCGGGGCTTTTTCATTGCAGCGGAGCCCTTACAGGCGCAGGCCGCCGTCCAGCTCCAGAACGCGACCGGTGTAGTAGTCGTTTTCCAGGATGTAGGCCACCGAGTGGGCGATCTCCTGGGGCTTGCCCAGGCGCTTCAGCGGAATGCCGGAGGTCATCTTCTCCAGGGCTTCGGGCTTCATGCTGGCGACCATGTCGGTCTCGATGAAGCCGGGGGCCACGCCCGCCACGCGGATGCCGTAGCGCGCCAGTTCCTTCGCCCAGACCACGGTGTCGGCAGCCACGCCGGCCTTGGCGGCGGAGTAGTTGGCCTGGCCCATGTTGCCGGCGCGGGAGATGGAGGAGATGTTGATGATCGCGCCTTCGTTCTTCAGCTCGATCATCTTCGCCGCCACTTCGCGGGTGCAGAGGAATACGCCGGTCAGGTTGACGTCGATCACCGCCTGCCACTGGGCCAGGCTCATCTTGGTCATCTCGCCGTCCTTGACCTTGATGGTCAGGCCGTCGCGGAGGATACCGGCGTTGTTAACCAGGCCGTTGATGGCGCCGAAGTCCTCGGCCACCTGGCCGACCATGTGGGTCACCTGCTCTTCGTTGGCCACGTTGCACAGGTAGGCGCGGGCGTCACCGCCGGCGGCCTTGCAGGCGGCCACGGCGTCGTCCAGCTTTTCCTGGTTCAGGTCCACCAGCGCCAGCTTGGCGCCCTTGCCGGCGAGGTACTCGCCCATGGCACGGCCGAGGCCCTGGCAACCGCCGGTGATGATGATGACCTTGTCTTTGAGCTGCATGCTTTTCCCCAAGAATTCGAAATGAGTGGCGGTATCCCCGCTGGCAGCCTGGAACCGCTATTCTGGCTGCCCGTCCGTTTTCGACGGATTCTGTGCAAGGAGTCAAAAGGTGAGCGTGAAAGCCGCAAAGAATGCCCGAGAATTGCTGCTCAAGGAATACCGCGGCGTCCTCTCCACCCTGTCCAAGGCCATGCCGGGCTTCCCTTTCGGATCAGTGGCACCCTATTGCCTGGACGCCGCCGGCCGCCCCCTGATCCTCATCAGCCGTATTGCCCAGCACACCCACAACCTGCAGAAAGACCCCAAATGCTCCTTGCTGGTGGGGGAGCGCGGCGCCGATGACATCCAGGCCGTCGGTCGCCTGACCCTGCTCGCCGAAGCCCGCCAGATCACAGACGAGGCCGAGATCGCGGCGGCCAGTGAGCGCTACTACCGCTTCTTCCCGCAGTCCCGGGACTACCACCAGACCCACGATTTCGACTTCTGGGTGCTGGAGCCAGTGCGCGCGCGTTTCATCGGCGGCTTCGGTGCCATCCACTGGATCGACCAGGTGGTGCTGGCCAACCCCTTCGCCGGTGAAGCCGAGCGCAGCATGATCGAGCACATGAACAGCGACCATCAGTCGGCCATCGCCCATTACCTGACGCTGCGCGGGCTACCGGGGGAGGTGGCGGACATGGTCAGCATCGACTCGGAAGGATTCCACCTACGCGTCGGCCAGAACGTGCACTGGCTGCCCTTCCCAACATCCTGTAACAACCCAGGTTCGGTCCGTCAGGCCCTGGTAGCGCTGGCACGCGCGGAGAGCTGGCCGTCCGTCGCCGAACCCGAGGCTTGAATTCGGGGGAGGGCGGCTTCATCTAGATTCCCATCGGAAGCCGTTCTTCCGTCAAGGATCCCTCGATGCGTGTCTTTCTGTTCCTCTTCCTGCTGTTCCCGATCATCGAACTGGCCGTGCTGATCCAGGTCGGCAGTGCCATCGGCGTGTTGCCGACCCTGCTGCTGGTCATCGGCACCGGCGTGCTCGGCAGTGTGCTGTTGCGCGTCGCCGGCGTCGCCACGGCCTGGCGTGCCCGCGAGAAGCTCGCCCGTGGCGAGATGCCCGAGCAGGAAATGCTCGAAGGCCTGCTGATCGCCGTCGGCGGCGGCCTGTTGCTGCTGCCGGGCTTCATCAGCGACATCTTCGGCGTGCTCTGCCTGATCCCCTTCACCCGCCGCCTGCTGATCGGGCGCATGCTCAAGCGTGCCCAGGAACAGGCCCTGCGCCAGCGTGCCTTCGCCGATGATCTCGCTGCCCGCAGCGGGCAGACCCGCCCCAATGTGATCGAGGGCGAGTACGAGCGCCGCGACCGCTGAGCCTCCGGTCGGCTCGCTGGAACTTCCTGCAAAAATTTCGGTGGTCGCCCTTGAAATACCCCTGGGCGCCCCTATGTATTGGTCACCGCAAGGTTCCTTGCCCTCAAGGGCAAGGTCAGACTTCAGCGGAGTGCCTTGCACCCCGCAGCCGGCTCCGCCGGATTTCGCTAACCCGCCGGTCAACCGTACCGGCGCCGGAAAACACTAATTGGGAGAGTTACACAATGAAGCTTCGTCCCCTGAATGATCGCGTCGTAATCCGCCGCAGCGAAGAAGAAACCAAGACCGCTGGTGGCATCGTGCTGCCGGGCTCGGCCGCTGAGAAGCCGAACCGCGGTGAAGTGGTTGCCGTCGGCACCGGTCGCGTTCTGGAAAACGGCGAAGTCCGTGCCCTGGCAGTAAAAGTGGGCGACCAGGTGGTATTCGGCCCGTACTCCGGCAGCAACGCCATCAAGGTCGACGGTGAAGAACTGCTGGTCATGAGCGAGAACGAAATCCTCGCTGTCATCGAAGCCTGAACCGCCCCCTTTCCCACCTAGAATTCGAGGAAGAAGAACATGGCTGCTAAAGACGTAAAATTCGGCGATGCCGCTCGTAAAAAACTGCTCGTTGGCGTGAACACCCTGGCTGACGCCGTTAAAGCCACCCTCGGCCCGAAAGGCCGTAACGTGGTTCTGGAGCGCAGCTTCGGCGCCCCGCTGATCACCAAGGACGGCGTTTCCGTCGCCAAGGAAATCGAGCTCAAGGACCGCATCGAAAACATCGGCGCCCAGCTGGTGAAAGACGTTGCCTCCAAGGCCAACGATGCTGCCGGTGACGGCACCACCACTGCTACCGTTCTGGCCCAAGCCATCGTCACCGAAGGTCTGAAGTCGGTTGCGGCCGGCCTCAACCCGATGGACCTGAAGCGCGGCATCGACAAGGCCACCGTCGCCATCGTCGCCGAGCTGAAGAACCTGTCCAAGCCGTGCACCGACACCAAGGCCATCGCCCAGGTCGGCACCATCTCCGCCAACTCCGACGACTCCATCGGCAACATCATTGCCGAAGCCATGGAGAAGGTTGGTAAAGAAGGCGTGATCACCGTTGAAGAAGGCTCGGGCCTGGAAAACGAACTGTCCGTCGTAGAAGGCATGCAGTTCGACCGCGGCTACCTGTCCCCCTACTTCATCAACAAGCCGGACACCATGGTGGCCGAGCTCGACGGCCCGCTGCTGCTGCTTGTCGACAAGAAGATCTCCAACATCCGCGAACTGCTGCCGGTTCTGGAAGCCGTTGCCAAGTCCGGCCGTCCGCTGCTGATCGTGGCTGAAGACGTCGAAGGCGAAGCCCTGGCTACCCTGGTCGTCAACAACATGCGTGGCATCGTCAAGGTCGCAGCCGTCAAGGCTCCGGGCTTCGGCGACCGTCGCAAGGCCATGCTGCAGGACATCGCCATCCTCACCGGCGGTACCGTCATCTCCGAAGAAGTCGGCCTGAGCCTGGAAAGCGCCACCCTGGAGCACCTGGGTAACGCCAAGCGCGTGGTCCTGAGCAAAGAAAACACCACCATCATCGATGGCGCCGGTCAGCAGGCCGACATCGAGGCGCGTGTTGCCCAGATCCGCAAGCAGGTTGAAGAAACCTCTTCCGACTACGACAAGGAAAAACTGCAAGAGCGTCTGGCCAAGCTGGCTGGCGGTGTTGCCGTGATCAAGGTTGGCGCTGCCACCGAAGTCGAGATGAAAGAGAAGAAAGCCCGCGTTGAAGACGCCCTGCACGCGACCCGCGCTGCTGTGGAAGAAGGCGTGGTTCCTGGCGGTGGTGTGGCCCTGGTTCGTGCCCTGGCTGCCATCAAGGACCTGACCGGTGCCAACGAAGAGCAGACCGCTGGTATCAACATCCTGCGTCGCGCTGTCGAAGCTCCGCTGCGCCAGATCGTTACCAACGCCGGTGACGAAGCCTCCGTGGTTCTGGACAAGGTCAAGCAGGGTTCGGGCAACTACGGCTACGACGCTGCCACCGGCCAGTACGGCGACATGATCGAGTTCGGCATCATCGACCCGGCCAAAGTCACCCGTACCGCGCTGCAAGCCGCTGCTTCCATCGCTGGCCTGATGATCACCACCGAGGCGATCGTTGCCGAGCTGCCGGAAGACAAAGCTGCTCCGGCCATGCCGGACATGGGCGGCATGGGCGGTATGGGCGGCATGATGTAAGCCACCCAGTCCATCCGGTCTGAAAGAAGCCCCGCCTTGTGCGGGGCTTTTTTATGCCTGTGGAAACGTCGCCGGCGGGGCCCGCCCAATACTGCGGGCGGCCATCAAGGCGCCAATTCCGTGGCCGTCTGTGGCGCCTCGTCGACCTCGGGCGCATAGAGCATGAAGCGGTAGCAGCCCAGGCAGATCAGCCAGTCCAGCAGTGCCGTCCACAGGTTGTGGGAGAGAAAGTGCGCGCCCTGCATCATCCGCCCAATGGAAAACAGCCCGCCCAGGGCCAGGGCACCCACCAGGGCCAGGCGAGCGAGACGACGATTGCGGTCGCGCAGGAGGAAGTACAGGGCGAAGAAGGTGAAGCCGCTGCTGGCGTGGCCGCCCGGCCAGCAACGGCCGGGTTTGGCGGTGGGCGCGCGTTCGGCCAGCAGCGGGGTGTAGGTCTCCACACCGCCATAGCGGGTCAGGTCCCAGGGGCAGTGCACGGCGGTCAGCGCCTTCAGCGGCGTCACGATCGCGGTGGACAGGCCCATCGCCAGGACCAGGTAGCCGAGGCGCCTGCGCAGGCCGTACCAGGGGCGATACAGGCAACTGGCGACGAACCCGGCCAGGGCCAGCAGCGCCACCGCGATCACCGCCTGCTTGGCGCGGTCATGCATCACGTCCTCGAGGAAGAAGCTGTGGGCACCGATGAAGCCTTCTCCAGGCCGGTAGAACAGATCCGCCAGGGCGAAGTCCAGCCGGGTCGGCTCGATCACCAGCAGCGCGAGGATGATCCCCAGGGGCAGGCCCAGCGCCCAGCCATAGGCGAGCGGGCGGGAGGGGAGGGAAGGGGGCATGCGGTGTCTCCGGAGTACGGGGCGGGGGATTGCCAGGCCAGGGAATGGGCGTAATCTGCCGTGGCCGCCGTGGTGGCTCCGTGAACCGCGGGTGAAAAAACTGTCAAAGGCGCCTGAGGGCCCCAGAGGGCCGGAAAATCGATGAGGCGGGAGAGCTGCAGATGCGGATTTTGCTGGTGGAAGACAATCGCGACATCCTGGCCAACATGGCCGACTACCTGGAGCTCAAGGGCTACAGCGTCGACTGCGCCCAGGATGGCCTTTCCGGGCTGCACCTGGCCGCCACCGAACACTTCGACCTGATCGTCCTCGACATCATGCTGCCCGGGCTGGACGGCTACGCCCTGTGCCGGCGGCTGCGCGACGAGGCGCGGCGCGATACGCCGGTGATCATGCTCACCGCGCGCGATGAGCTGGACGACCGCCTGCAAGGCTTCAAGTCCGGCGCCGATGATTACCTGGTCAAGCCCTTCGCCCTGTCCGAACTGGCGGCGCGCATCGAAGCGGTGCTGCGGCGTTCCCGGGGCGGCGGCAAGCGTGCCCTGCAGGTGGGTGAGCTGAGCTACGACCTCGACACCCTGGAAGTCAGCCGTGCCGGCAAGCCGCTCAAGCTCAACCCTATCGGCCTCAAGCTGCTGGCCGTGCTGATGCAGAAAAGCCCCCACCTGGTCCGTCGCGAGGCCCTGGAAGAGGCGCTCTGGGGTGACGATTGCCCCGACAGCGACAGCCTGCGCAGCCACATCCACCAACTGCGCCAGGTGATCGACAAGCCCTTCGGCAAACCCCTGCTGCACACCCTGCACGGCCTCGGCTACCGCCTGGCGGAGTCGGCCGATGGAGTTTAGGCAGAGCCTCGCGCGGCGCATCGTCATCGCCTTCACCCTGATGACGGCGCTGGTGGGGGGAACCTTCTCGCTGGGCATCATCGAAGTGGTGCACCTGATCGAGGAACAGCTGATCTCCCGCGACCTGAACAACGAGCTGGAGCGCATCCTCTACGAGAACCTCGCCAAGGGCCGGGCGCCGAGCCTGGACAGCGACACCCGTTTCTACTTCGGCGAGGGCACCGGCCCCTACGCCTTGCCCGCCGAATACGCCAAGCTGGCGCCGGGCTTCCACGAACTCTTCGAAGGCCAGCTCTCGTTCCACGCGCTAGTGCGGGACATCGACGGCCACCGCTACGTGCTGCTGCAGGACCAGAGTGATTTCGAGGACCGTGAGCAGGCGCTCTACGGCGTGGTGCTGGTGGGCTTCATCCTCAGCGTGCTGCTCTCGGCGCTACTGGGCTGGTTGCTGGCGCGCAAGGTCATCGCACCGGTGGTGCGCCTGGCCGGGCAGGTCCGTCACCGTGACCAGTTGCTGGGCCTGGCCCCGCCCCTGGCGCCTGACTACGCCTCGGACGAAGTGGGCCAACTGGCCCAGGCCTTCGACGACACCCTGGGCCGCCTGCGCGATGCCTTGACCCGCGAGCGCCTGTTCACCAGTGACGTCAGCCACGAGTTGCGCACGCCGTTGATGGTGATCGCCACCTCCTGCGAGCTGCTGATGGAAAACACCGGCCTCGACGAACGCTCGCGCCAACAGGTGCGTCGCATCGGCCGGGCCAGCGAGGAAATGCGCGACCTGGTGCAGACCTTCCTCATGCTCGCCCGCGCCCAGCGCGAGGGCGGCGAGGGGGTGCCGCAATCCAGCCTCGGCAGCCTGGCGGACGAGCTGGCCGCCCTCTGGCGCGAACCCATCGAAGCCAAGGGACTGCGTTTCGACTACCTGCCCGGCAACCCTGCCGATACGCGCTACAACGCGGCCTTCCTGCGTTCGGTACTAGGCAACCTGCTGCGCAACGCTTTGCACTACACCGACTCGGGGCATATCGAGATGCGCCTGGACGCGCGCGGTTTCAGCGTCGAGGACAGCGGTGTCGGTATCCCCGAGGAGCAGCGCGAGGCGATGTTCCTGCCCTTCGTCCGTGGCCTGGAGCAACGTGGCGACGGTCTCGGGCTGGGCCTGTCGCTGGTCAAGCGCATCTGCGAGAGCCAGGGCTGGGTGGTCAGCCTGACGCCGTCCGTCTCCGGCGGCTGCCACTTCCGCGTCGACCTGGTCGCGCCTGCAGGCTGACACTTTTTTCACATCGGCATCACGGCAGCATGACGCCTGCCGGCAGAAGCTGGTGGCCCTGTGCAGTCGTGAGGCGCGGCGAAGGTACGGACCTTGCAGTGTTCGGCTCCCATTGCACCGGGGTAGCACCGGCGATGTCCGGGGGAGGGCACGCAGGCGTCTGCACCGGGGATGTCATGAAACCTGGCGACCTATCCGTGGTCCTATCCGGGCCCCACGAGTGGGCATAAGGGTTACCTCGTGCCTGTTCTGTTACCTCAAGGGGCAGGCGCAGGGCGCTGACCGCTGGGCGGGAATGTCGGCGCCAGCGATGAAATGACACTTATTTGCAATAAATCGCTGCTAGCCTCGCCCGTCTGCCAACTGACGGTTGTGAAAGCCGGCGATGCCGCACACGAGGGCGAACAGGTGGTTGAGAGGTGCGCTGCTGCTTAAGGACAAGAGCCGCGACGGGTGGGAATTACCGCAGGTATGCCATTCGTCACTTCGAAAAAGCGGACTGTGAACTATTGAACTAGTGTGAAGACACAGCGTTTGGCAGCGCTATCAAGGGGTTGCGATCATGAAGTTAGAAATAACGCGAGCTTTGTTCCTCGTCGGAGCTCTGGGCGTCGCTTCCATCGCCGCGGCGGCCTGGCATGAGCCATCGCCGTCGGTCATCAGCGTCAATGGCCTGGGCTACTGTCCCCTGCCGCCTAACGCCCGCCACAAGGCCGATGTCATGCCGGACAAGCAGTTGCTGCTGTTGATGTTCGGCCTGTCCCAGGGCATGGGGCCGCAAGGCTGAGAAGCTGCTCGTAGACGTCAAAGCCCCGCGCACGCGGGGCTTTTTATTGGCTGGCGATCCGCTTTCGCTGCTCTTTCCTCCCGGTTCTTCCACGCAACAGGGAAGCCGGATGAGCCTCGCTCCGCTTCAGTTTCCTTCCTGCAACGGCCTTCAGCGGTACGGTCCTTGCAGTTTCGCCCGGCACGAGCCGGCGATTACAGAGGGTATTTCGGTGCAACTCCCGGGATAGAGGTTTGGCGGCCCCTTTTGGGGCGCGCGTGCCCGGGCTTGCCGTTGTGCACGGGGTTACCTGGTGCACCTTCCTGTTACCGCAGGCGACACAAAAAAGGGTGGGAGTCATTCGTCCGTTTGGACGGTCTCGGTCTCTACGAGATGGCGGAACCTACCAGGCGATAACGAAGGAGCGACCGATGACGGCAGGTGTGATGGCATTGACGAGTGACACGAACCACCAGTTCGACCATTTCTGGGACTGGCGTGGCGAGTGGGTCGAGGCACCGAACCTGAGGCGGGGGGGCGAAAGCGGGGTGGAGCGGGTGCGCCGCGAGGACGGCGCCGTGCTGTATAGCAAGCGCCAGTGCGGCCACCTGTATCGCAGCCTGCTGCACCCCTTCGGGCGCCCGACGGTGCTCCGTGAACGGGACGCCATCCGCGCGTTCGAGCGCCTCGGTGTGAGGGTGCCACGGCTGGTCTTCTGTGGCGCCCGGCGTGGCGGCGAGGCCGGCTGGCAAGCACTGCTGGTCACCGAGGCGCTGGACGGCTTCATCGACTTCGAGCGCTGGTACGCCTCGGTGGAAGGGCGGCCCGAGACCCTGGCGGAGCGCGAGCGAGTACTCGGGCAGGTGGCCGAGGTGCTGGCGCGGCTGCACCGGGGTGGCTGGCAGCATGGCTGCCTCTATCCCAAGCATGTGTTCATCCGCCTCGGGGAAGGCAGCGACCCTGCATCGGTGGAGATCGCCCTGCTCGACCTGGAGAAGAGCCGCCGTCGCTTCGCCCACGCCCGGGCGGCCTTCAACGACGTCGGCCAGATCAAGCGTCATTCGGCCATTCGCGAGGATGACTGGGCCTGCCTGCTGGCCGCCTACGAGCTCGCCTTCGGCGGCCGCGTGGAGGCGTTGCACCGCCTTTGACGGCCCTTGAATGAAAAAGGCCCCGCATCTGCGGGGCCTTCTTCGTTCAGCGTGGCTCAATGGCTGGTGGCGGGCTCTGCCTCCGGCTGGGTGGCGGGCCGTGGGTCCGGCTTGGCCAGCAGGGTATAGACGCAGGGCAGCACGAACAGGGTGAACAGCGTGCCGATGGACATGCCGGTGGCGATCACCATGCCGATGTCGAAGCGGCTCACCGCGCCCGCGCCGCTGGCGAGAATCAGCGGCACCATGCCGAACACCATCGCCGCGGTGGTCATCAGCACCGGGCGCAGGCGGATGGACGCGGCTTCTTCCACGGCCTCCCTGGCGCTCAGGCCCTTGTCGCGGCGCAGCTGGTTGGCGAACTCCACGATCAGGATGCCGTGCTTGCTGATCAGGCCGATCAGCGTCACCAGGCCCACCTGGGTGTAGATGTTCATGCTGGAGATGCCCAGGAACAGCGGGATCAGCGCGCCGCAGATCGACAGCGGCACCGTCACCAGGATCACCAGCGGGTCGCGGAAGCTCTCGAACTGCGCCGCCAGCACCAGGAAGATGATCGCCAGGGCGAGGCCGAAGGTCACGTAGAGCGCACTGCCTTCCTGCACGTACTGGCGCGAGGCGCCGGCGTAGTCGAAGGCGAAGCCGCGCGGGGCTTCCTCACGGGCGATCTGTGTCACCGTCTCCACCGCATCACCCATGCTCACCACCGGGAAGCCCTCGATGATCGCCGAGTTCAGCTGCTGGAACTGCTTGAGCTTGGTCGGCCGCGCGGTGTCGTGGACCGAGATCAGCGTGGACAGGGGCACCATGGCGCCGCTTTCACTCTTCACGTAGTAGTTGTTCAGCCAGTCCGGGTTGTCGCGGTAGGCGCGCTCCACCTGGGCGATCACCTTGTAGCTGCGACCGTCGATGGTGAAGCGGTTGATCTCGCCTTCACCCAGCAGCAGCGCCAGGGTGGAGCCGAGGTCCTCCATGGAGACGCCCATCTGCGCGGCCTTCTCCCGGTCGATATCCACCACCACTTCCGGCTTGTCGAAGGCCAGGTCGACGTTGAGGAAGGCGAACTTGCCCGAGGCTTCCGCGCGCTGCTTGATGCGCTCGGTCACCTGCAGCAGTGACTCGTAGTCGTTGGGCGTGTTGATCACGAACTGGAAGGGCAGGCCTTCACCGGTACCCGGCAGCGACGGCAGGTTGAAGCCGAAGATCTGCAGGCCCGGGATGCGGTCCAGCTTGCCCTGGACCTCGTGCAGCAGCTCCATCTGGGTGCGTTCGCGCTCATCCCAGGGCTTGAGCAGGAAGCCGCCGATACCCGCTTGCACACCGTCGAAGCCGTTGATCTGGAACGACGAGTAGTACTCGGGGAAGGACTTGAAGATGTCCACGAACTCGTCGGTGTAGGCGTTCAGGTAGTTCAGGTTGGTCGGCTGCGGTGCCTTGGCCATGAGGAACACGATGCCCTGGTCCTCGTCGGGGGCCAGTTCGCTCTTGGTCATCATCAGCAGGATCGGGATCAGCGCCATGACGATCACCGCGAACACCACCACCACCGGGCGGGTGTTGAGGGTGCCGTGCAGGGCGCTCTGGTAGCGACGCTTGAGGCGCTCGAAGATCATGTCCAGCTTGTGGGCCAGGCCGCTCGGGTTCTCCTCGTGGCGCAGCAGCTTGGAGCACATCATCGGCGACAGGGTCAGGGCGACCACGCCGGAGATGATCACCGCACCCGCCAGGGTCAGGGCGAACTCGCGGAACAGCGCACCGGTGAGGCCGTCGAGGAAGCCGATGGGGGCGTACACCGCCGCCAGGGTGATGGTCATGGAAATGACCGGCACGGCGATCTCGCGGGCGCCCTCGATGGCGGCATCGAAGGGGGTCTTGCCCTCCTCGATATGCCGGTGGATGTTCTCCACCACCACGATGGCGTCGTCCACCACCAGGCCGATGGCGAGCACCATCGCCAGCAGCGTCAGCAGGTTGATCGAGTAGCCCATCAGCTGCATGAAGAACAGCACGCCGATCATCGACAGCGGGATGGTGATCACCGGGATCAGCACCGAGCGGAAGGCGCCGAGGAACAGGAACACGACCACGATGACGATCAGCACCGCCTCGCCCAGGGTCTTCACCACCTCGTCGATGGACGCCTGGATGAAGCGCGTGGCGTCGTAGGCGATGGAGACCTTGAGGTTCGGCGGCAGCTGGGATTCCAGCTCCGGCATGATCTCGCGCACGTGCTTGATCACATCCAGCGGGTTGGCGCTGGGGGTGCCCTTGATGCCGATATAGACCGAGGGGATGCCATCGAAGGAGCTGATGGAGTCGTAGTTCTCGGCGCCCATCTCGACCCGGGCGATATCACGCACCAGCACGCGGCTGTCGCCCTGGGTCTTCACCGGGATGGCGGCGAAGGCTTCGGGGGACTTGAGGTCGGTGGTGGCGTTGATGCTGGTCACCACGTACTCGCCCTTCACCTGGCCGGCGGCCGAGAGGAAGTTGTACTTGCGCACGGCATCGCTGACGTCGCCGGCGGTGACGCCATAGGCGGCCATCCGCACCGGGTCCAGCCACAGGCGCATGGCGAAGACCTGGTTGCCGAGGATTTCCGCTTCCGCCATGCCCGGCAGGGTGGCCAGCTTGGGCTGGATCACCCGCGACAGGTAGTCGGTGATCTGCGGGTTGGACAGCTCGTCGCTGTAGAAGCTGATGTACATCAGCGCCGAAGCGTCGGCCGCTTCCTTGGACAGCACCGGGTCCTCGGCATCCTGCGGCAGCTGGTTCTTCACCTCGTTGGCCTTGGCCAGCAGTTCGGTGAAGAGACGATCGGAGTTCGAGCCGATGCGCGCGTAGATCGAGATGATCGACAGGTTCTGCTGGCTCGACGACGTCATGTAGTCGATGCCTTCGGCACTGGCCAGGCTCTGCTGCAGGGGCTGGGTGATGTAGCCCTGGATGGTCTCGGCGTTGGCACCGGGGTAGGCGGTGGTCACCGTGATCAGGGCGTTTTCCATCTGCGGGTACTGGCGGATCACCAGCTTGCTGAAGGCCTGGAAGCCCAGCAGCACGATCAGCAGGCTGACCACGGTCGCCAGTACCGGGCGACGGATGAAGGGATCTGTAAAAGCCATATCGGTATTCCTTGGCGTCGGGCCTTATTGCCCGGCGCTGGCTTGTTTGTCCGTTTGCGGCTGCAGGGCCTGGTCATCGGCGATGGCGACATGGGAACCGTTGTCCAGCTTCAGCTGGCCGGCGGTCACCACCTGCTCCTCGGGCTTGAGACCCTTGAGCACCACGACCTTGCCGTCGCGGCGCGCTCCGGTCTCGACGAAGCGGCGCTCGACCACCAGCATCGGCTCGCCCTTGTCGTCCTTCTGCACCTGGCCGTCCTCGCCCTTCTTGGCGTCGATCACGTAGACCGAGTTGCCGTAGAGGGTGTAGGTGATGGCGGTTTCCGGCACGACGATGCGCGCGGTGTCGCCCGGCAGCAGCACTTCGAGGTTGGCGAACATGCCCGGCAGCAGCTTGTTGTCGGGGTTCTGCAGCATGGCGCGGACCTGCAGGTTGCGGGTGCTGTCCTCGACCTTGGGGTTGATCGCCGCGACCGTGCCTTCGAAGAACTCGCCCGGGTAGGCGGCCACGTTGATGCGCACGCGCTGGTCGATGGCGAGCTTGGGCACCGCTTGCTCGGGCAGGTAGAAGTCGACGAACAGGGTGCCGAGATCCTGCAGGGTGGCGATGGTGGTGCCGGAGGAGAGAAAGTCACCCACGTCCACCTGGCGGATGCCGATGGTGCCGGAGAAGGGCGCGACGATGCGCTTCTTCGCCAGCATGGCCTTCAGTTGGGCAACGCTGGCGGTGGATTTCTGCAGCTCCGAGGACAGGCGGTCGAACTCGCTCTTGGAGATGTTCTGCCGGTTCACCAGGCTGCGGCCGCGCTCGAACTCCACGCGGGCCAGGGCCAGGGTCGCCTCGGCGGTGGCCAGGCTGGCCTTCTCCACGTCGCTGTCCATCTGGATCAGCGGCTGGCCCAGGGTGACCTTCTCGCCGGAGAGGAACAGCACGTCCTGCACGGTGCCACCGACTTCTACGGTCAGGTCGACGCCCTGGAAGGCCTTGAGCGAGCCGATGGCCGGAAGGCGTTCCTGCCAGGGTTGCTCCACGGCCTTGGCCGCCGAGACGCTGATGGCCGGTTTCGGCGCCGTGAACATGGCGATCTGCTGTTTGATGGAGAAGACTTTATAAGCGGCGAGCGCAGCCACCACGAGGATGACCACGCCGAGCATGATGAGCATGCGGCGGAGCAACATATTCCGGTTCCTTGGCAAGGCAGATTGAGGCCTGGGAATAGGCGAGGGGTGCACCTTAGTACCACTGGCGGGGGCAAGTCAAAGGCGCGGAATTGCAAAAGTTTACATGCTGGCACGATGCCCATTTGGGCGCTTGCAGATCGCCGGAGATCGCCACGGATCGCCTCATTTCAGCCAGCTGGAAACGGCCGCCGGGGGCCCGTGCGGTTTGCTGTGGAAAAGCACGCTGGACGCCAGGGGCGGCTGGGCGGTGGGCGCAGGGTGCAACCCGGTCAGGGCGCTGGCGCGGCAGGTGCTACCGGCCGGGGCGGGGCAAGGCACATCCCTGTGCCGGGAAACGCGTCAGGCGCTGAAGCGGCGGGTGACCCCGTTGAGCTCGCCGGAGAGCTCGTGCAGGCGGGTACTGGCCGCCTCGGTGCGTTGCACATTTTCGTTGTTGGTGACGGCGATGGCGGTGATTTCGGTGAGGTTGCGCGAGATGTCCTCGGCCACCGAGGTCTGCTCCTCGGCCGCCGTGGCGATCTGCCGGTTCATGTCGCGGATGGCTTCCACCGCACCGGTGATGCGCTGCAGCATGGCGCCGGCCTCGGTGACCTGGGTGACGCTCTGCTCGCTGCGGTTCTGGCCGTTCTCGATGGCGCGCACCGCGTTCACCGCGCCGGTCTGCACCGTGTCGATGATCTGGTGGATCTCGGCGGTGGATTCGGCGGTGCGCTGGGCGAGGGTACGTACCTCGTCGGCGACCACGGCGAAACCACGGCCCTGCTCGCCGGCGCGGGCCGCTTCGATGGCGGCGTTGAGCGCCAGCAGGTTGGTCTGCTCGGCGATGCCACGGATCACTTCCAGCACCTTGCTGATGCGGCCGCTGTCGTTCTCCAGGCGGCGGATCACGTCGGCCGTGGAGTCGATCTCGCCGCGCATGCCGGTGATGCTCTGGATGGTCGCCTGCATCACCCGCTCGCCCTGCTGGGCGGAACTGTCGGCATCGTCGGCGGCGCGGGCGGCGTCGGCGGCGTGGCGCGCCACTTCCTGGGCGGTGGCGGACATCTCGTGCATCGCCGTGGCCACCTGGTCGGTGCGCGAGAACTGCTCGCGGGTGCCGCCTGCCATCAGCGTGGCGATGGCGTTGAGCTCGCCGCTGGCGCTGTCCAGTTCGGCGGTGCTGTGCTTCAGGCGGTTGAAGGTGTCGGCGAGGAAGTCGCGGAGAACGTTGGCCGAATTGGCCAGGCGCCCCAGCTCATCGCGGCGGCTGGTGTCGACGCGCTCGCCGAAGTTGCCCTGGCTGAGGCGGGCGATGTGGTCGATCAGGTTGCGGATCGGGTCGATCAGGCGGCGGTTGATCAGCCAGATCGCCAGCAGGCCGATCAGCACGCTGGACACCAGCATCACCACCAGGCCGGTGGTCACGGTGCTGGCGGCGCTGGCACTGATTTCGGCGGACTGCTGGGTGCCGCGGTCATGCAGCTGGGTGACCAGGGCCGTCATCTGCTCGCTGGTGGCGCGGTCGATGCCCTGCACGGCCTTGTCGCCTGCACTCGGGTCGGCGCCGGCGGCGAGGAAGGCTTCGCGGCCCTTGCGGTAGGCAGCGCCCAGGCTCTGGTGCTCATTGCGCAGGCGCTCCACCTGGCTCTGCAGGCTGGAGTCGCCCTGCTCGCGGGCCTCGCTGACCAGCTTGCCGAGGATGTCCTGCACCTTGCGCTCCTGGTCCTCGAACTGGCCCCAGTACTTGGACAGGGCAGCCGAATCCTTGCCGCGCAGGAGGACGTTCTTCCATTCCTGCACCTGGCCCTTGAATTCGACGTTGGCGCTGTCGACGAGGCTCGACGCCTCCAGCGTTCCGCCTACCAGGTTGCGGTAGGACTGGATCCCTCCAGATAGAAAGTTGAAGCAGGTCAAGGCTATGACCAGGATCAGCAGCAGGCTGCCGCCCAACAACGCGAGTAGCTGGCCTCGCAGGGAAGTTTGCAGGGACATGGGATTACGCCTCGGGGACGTGGGAGGGATGGGTTGCAGATGGAGTATAGGTCGGCCGCCGCGACCATTCGTTTAGGCCGCGGCGACGAAATGCAGGGGTCAGGCCAGGTGCAGGTGGTTGTCCCAGAGTCCGGCGGGGAGTTGCAGTGGAGCGGCGGCGATCTCGGCCTTGCGGCAGTCGTAGAGGCGGCAGCGGCCTTGGCCGGAGGTGACCACGAAGCCGTCCTTCACCGCGCCGACGCCGGCGCAGTCGGGCAGGGGCGCGTCCAGGCGCACGGCGCCGCTGTCCAGGTCCCAGATGAAGAAGCGATTGCCGCGCGGGGCGGTCAGGGCCACCAGGCGCAGCTCGTCGTGGATGGCGACGCTGGCGGTGTACTGGGCCATCGACAGACGCTGCTCGTCCGCCAGGGGGAAGGGCTGGAAGGGTTGGCCCGGGCGCTTGATCGCCAGCAGATCGGCGTGGTCGCTGGCGTCGCCCATGTACTGCTGGCCGGCGACTAGGGTGCCGTCGGCGGCGATGGCCAGGTGGCGCACGCTGTTCATCTGCTGGGGCAGGGTCTCGCGGGAGATCAGGCTGCCGTCGCGGCGCATCAGCACCAGGCTCGGCTCCATGGCGTGGAGGTTCATTTCCACGCGGCTCTCGGCCTCGGTGCGGATGCCGCCGTTGGCGACCACGAAGGTCTCGCCGTCGGGCATCCAGGACACCTGGTGCGGGCCCAGGCCGTGGGTGGACAGCTCGCCCTGGTGGACCAGCCGGCGGTCGGCGTAGGCATAGACGCCGAGCAGGCCGCGGCCCGGGTCGCTGGTGTCGTTGTCGGTGGTGTAGAGCCACTCGCCGCTCCTGTGGAACACGCCGTGCCCGTAGAAGTGGCGGTTGGGCAGGGACTTCACCGTCTGCAGCAGGCTGCCGTCGGTGAGGTCGATCAGGTAGCTCTCGGTGCCCGGGCGGCGGGCGACGAACAGGGCCACCGCTTCGCTGGGGTGCTCGACGATGTCGTGGCAGCGCTGGGCCACGCGGGTGGCGAACACCTGGGTGCCGTCGAGGCGGTAGCCGACGGCGTAGTGGCCGCCGTCGGCATCGTCACGGGCGGAGAGCAGCAGCGGGTCGCGGCCTTTGCGGCTCAGGGTCCAGCCGCCGAGCGTCACGGCGCCGAGCAGCAGGCTGCCGAGGGCGAGTACCTGGCGGCGGAACATATCAGTCACCATCGTTGGCGTTGAAGCCGAGTTGCACGTTGAGGACGCGGGCCAGCTCGTTGGAGTGCAGGCGGTGCACCACGTCGAGGCTGTCGTAGAAGACGTTCAGTTGCTTGAGGCCTTCCTCGCTCTGCAGCAGTTTGCTCAGCGGCGGGTCCAGGGCTTCGAGCTTGGCGCGGGCGTCGGCATAGGCGGCGTCGATCTTCTCCGCCAGGGCCTTCTGGTCATCGCCCAGCAGGCTGCGGATGCCCTTGCCGTCGGCGCCCTGCCACAGCTGCTCGGCGCTGAGCAGGCTGGCGCCCAGGCTGGCCAGGGAGGTGTCGCTGCGCCAGCCATCGGCCTGGTAGGGCTGCGGCTGGCTCTTGGTCTGGCGGCCCATGGGCGTGCCGAGCTTCTTCTTCAGGGTGTCCAGGGCGGTGACCTGGACCCGCAGCAGCTCGGAGACGGCCTCGTGGGAGTCCGCGTAGCGCTGGTTGGGGAACTTGCTCAGTTGCTCGAGCATGCCGTCCTTGCTGTTCCAGGAGGCGAGGATTTCCTCGGCGAGGCTCTGCTGGCGCTGGCCGATGGCTTCCAGCAGCGGGCAGTAGCGGGCCTTCTGTTCCTGGTCGGCCAGGTCCAGGTTGCTGTCGAAGAGGATGTATTCGTAGGCCGAGAGGCCCTGCACCACGACGCTGGACTTGGCCAGGCCGGCGGCGTCGATGTCGGGCTTGGCCTTGACCAGCTGCTCGACCTGGCGACCCACCAGGTTCTTCTTGTCCGGCCAGAACTGCACCTGCCAGGCGCGGTTGCCTTCGGCCAGCGGACCGACCATCAGCGGCTGCAGCTCGGCCCAGGCCTTCTGTGCCACGAGGAAATCGGCGCGGGCCTTGTCCAGCTCTTCCTTGCCGGAGCAGAACGCCAGGGCGCTGGCGGCCAGGGCGCGGTCGGCTTCCACCCAGCGGCTGTAGGTGGGCAGGATCACCTGCTTGGCCAGCGCAGCGGTGGCCTGGGCTTGCGGGTCCTGTGGGGCGCAGGCGCCGAGAGCCAGGGCGGCGAGGCTGGTGAAGAGCAGTTTGGGTCTGAACATGCAGGGCTCCTTAAAGGGAATTCAGGAATGCCAGCAGCGCGGCTCGCTGTCCAGCGTCATAGCGCATGACGGTCTGTTTCGCCGTCTCGGCCTCGCCGCCGTGCCAGAGGATGGCCTCGAGCAGGTTGCGGGCGCGCCCATCGTGAAGGAAACGGGTGTGGCCATTGACCGCTTCGGTCAGGCCGATGCCCCAGAGGGGCGCGGTGCGCCAGTCGCGGCCGCTTGCCTGGAACTCGGGACGGCCGTCGGCCAGCCCCTCGCCCATGTCGTGCAGCAGCAGGTCGCTGTAGGGGCGGATCACCTGGTTGGCAAGCTCCGGCTCGGCGGCATCGCTGCCGGTGGTGAAGCTTGGTACGTGGCAGCCCTGGCAGCCGGCCTGGTGGAACAGCCCTTTGCCGTCGAGCACCTGCGGGTCGTTCACCTGGCGCCGTGCGGGCACGGCGAGGTTGCGGGCATAGAACAGCACCAGGCGCAGGATGTTGTCGCTGACCTCGGGCACGCCGCCGTTGACCGCGGCCAGGCAGTCGACCTGGGCGGGCATGCAGTCGTCGCGGGGCAGCAGGCTGGTGGTCAGGCCCATGTCGCCGGAGAAGGCGTGGGCGTTCTGCTGGTTGAGGCTGGGCTGGCCGGCCTTCCAGCCGAAGCGGCCGAGCACGGTCTTGCCGGCGGCGTCATCCCAGACCTGGTTGGCGCGGCCGACGATGCCGGCGGGCTTGTCCTTCGAGACGCCCACGTTGGCGAGGATGGCGGCTTCGGGAATGGCCTCCAGCAGGCCCAGGCCGATCATCGGCGGGGCGACGCGGGCGGAGAACATGGTCTGCGGGTGCATGGGGCCGTAGCCGAGCTGGGTGATTTCCAGGGTCGGCTTCTGCAGCTCCACACGGGTGCCGTCGGCGAGGGTCACCGGCACCGTCTCATAGCGCATGCGCACCTTGCCTTCCGGGGCGACGCCGGGGATGGCCACGTCCTGCAGCTGGCCGCCGTACACCGGTTCGGGCACCACGCCCAGGCGCTCCAGGGTGCGCTGGTGCTCGGCCTTGGCTTCGGCCGGGATGGACAGGCGCACCAGCATGGACACGGCATTGATCGCGCCCGGCTCGGGCGGATGGCCGCGGCCGTCCTTGATGTGGCAGTTCTGGCAGGCGTTGGTGTTGAACAGCGGGCCCAGGCCATCACGGGCGGTGGTGGAGGAGGGCGCGATCACCCAGGGATTGCGGAAGAAGCTGTTGCCGACGCTGAAGTCCAGGCGCCGGCTCGGCGGCAGGTTGGCCGAGGGCAGCGAGAAGGCGTTGCGGTCACTCTGGTCGACCGTGGTGGCGCCGCCGGAAAGGTGCTCACCCGGCTCTGCCTGGGTGAAGCGTGGCGCGTCGTCGCAAGCGCCCAGGCCAAGTACTAGCAGCAGGGGAAATGCGCGGCGCAAGGCCGATGAAGCGGGCATTGGCGGGGTCCGGTCGGCTGAAAACAGGCGGGCAATGTTAGCAGGCGAAGGATCATTAAATAAGAGGGATTTGCGTTTGCCCATGAGGGCGATCCGCTGCTCGGGCGGGTGCGTCAAAAGGCCCGGGGAAGAAGCTGGGGCCCGCATGGGGAGCGGCCCTGCGCTGCTCTTTCGCGGGCTGACGAGCGCCCACAAAAAAGCGGATGCGGCGTTGCGCCGCATCCGCTTCGCTTGTTACCGGGTCGATCAGAATTCGTGATCGGCGTTGTCCGGTTTCAGGTCGCTGATGCCCAGCTTGCCAGCGGCTTGCTCGATGGCACCGGTCTGCTTGACCAGGGCGGCGATGGCGTCACGGACGATCTGGTTGCCTTCGGCGTTGTCCGGGGCGATCAGCTGGTCGAAGTGCACGCCCTTGTTGGCGCTGTCCACCAGGACCTGCAGCTTGGCCTCGGTGGCTTCCAGGTCGGCCTTCAGGGTGGTGTCGGTCGCGGCGTCGGTCTTGGCGACCAGGGACGACAGGCTCGGGCCGGTCAGGGTGGTGCCGTCGACCTTCTTGTACTCGCCCAGGTAGACGTTGCGGATGCCCTTGCCGTTGTAGAAGTGCGAATTGTGGGTGTTGTCGCTGAAGCAGTCGTGCTCGTCTTCAGGGGAGTTGGCTTCCAGCGCGACCTTCATGCGCTCGCCGGCCAGTTCGCCCAGGGACAGGCTGCCCATGCCGAAGAGCATCTTGCGCAGGCCGGATTCGGCCGGTTCGGCTTCCAGCTTGGCGCGGTAGTTGTCGGCAACGCCGGCTTTCCACTGGCCGACCATGTAGTCCAGGTCGCTGACCAGCAGGTCGGTGGCGGCCTTCAGGTAGGCGGCGCGGCGGTCGCAGTTGCCGCCGGTGCAGTCCTTGCCCTGGGCGTAGTCGGTAGCCGGGCGGTTGCCGGCGCCCGGGCCGGTGCCGTTCAGGTCCTGGCCCCAGAGGAGGAATTCGATGGCGTGGTAGCCGGTGGCGACGTTGGCTTCGGAACCGCCCAGCTCGTTCAGGCTGGAGAGCTTCTCACCGGTGATCTCGGTGACGTCGATCTTGTCTTCGCCGACCTGGATTTCCTTGTTGGCGATGATGTTGGCGGTGGCGCCCGGGTTGCCCAGCGCATGCTGGTAGTCCTTGGCGACGTAGTCGATCAGGCCTTCGTCCAGCGGCCAGGCGTTGAGGCCGCCTTCCCAATCGTCGACAACGGCGTTGCCGAAGCGGAAGACTTCGCTCTGCATGTACGGGGTGCGCGCGGCCAGCCAGGCTTCGCGGGCGGCTTTCAGGGTGTCGTCGCCAGGCTTGGCGATGAAGGCGTCGACGGCTTTCTGCAGGTTCACGGCGGTGCTGTGAGCATCGCTGAACACGGCCAGGGCCAGGTCGGCGTAGTGGTTGACCACGGCCTTGGCGGCGGCTTCGTCGACTTTCGCTACGGTCGCGGCAGGCGTGCTGCTGGCGGCTGCTGGAGCGGCGGCTTGCGGTGCGGCGGCCTTGTCCTTGTCGTCGCCGCAACCGGCGAGAGTGATGGCAATGGCAAGCAGGCTGGCAGTAGCCAGGGGCATACGACTCATGGCGAATTCCTTTGCGTGTTGTGGGGGACGTGGCGCAATTGCGCCCGAGAAACCGCGACATAATGCGAAAGATTTGCATTTTTGAAAAGGCCCGATGCAGCGTCCCCTGGATGCGGGATGTGCCCGTGGTCTCTATGCGCCAGCCGGGCTGACGTTAGAATGCCAGCAGTCTTGTTCCACCGAAGCCAAGGAGTTGCTCGCATGTCCCTGACCAGTGTCGCCCTGATCGTTGCTGCCCTGCTGGTCGCCGCCTACGCGGTGACCCTCTATAACGCCTTGGTGCGCCTCAAGCACGGCGTGACCAAGGCCTGGTCGAACATCGAGGTGCTGCTCAAGCAGCGCCATGACGAGCTGCCCAAGCTGGTGGAGACCTGCAAGCAGTACATGCAGCACGAACGCACCACCCTGGAAAACGTCATCGCCGCGCGCAACGCCGTGGCCAGCGCCCGCGAGCGTGGCGACGTCGGCGCCCTGGGCCAGGCCGAGAGCGGCCTGCGTGCCGGCCTGGGCCAGCTTTTTGCCCTGGCGGAGAACTACCCCCAGCTCAAGGCCAACGAAAGCTTCCAGTTCCTCCAGCAGCGCATCAGCGGCCTGGAGAACGGCATCGCCGACCGGCGCGAGCTGTACAACGAAGCGGTCAACCTCAACAACGTGCGCATCGAGCAGTTCCCGGATGTGCTGCTGGCCCGCCTGTTCGGCTTCAAGCCCGCCGAGCTGCTGGTGTTCAGCGAGGCCGAGAAGGCCGACGTCGACCTCAAGTCGCTGTTCAACTGATGGTCAGTGGCGATGCCGCCGGGCTCGCGATGAGCCTGGCCTTCAGCCTCGGCGCCTTCTTCGGCGGCGGCTGGTGGTGCCTCAAGCGCCTGTCCGAGGCGCGCTTCCTGCTGGATACGCCGACCTCGAAGATCCGCTCCGCCGCCCAGGGCTATGTCGAGCTCTATGGCGTTCTCCAGGAATCCACCCTCGGCCAGCTGCAGGCGCCGCTCACCGGCAAGCCCTGCCTGTGGTGGCGCTTCCGTATCGAGGAGTACCAGGAGAGCGGCAAGAACAAGAGCTGGCGGGTGATCGAGAGCGGCACCAGCGACCAGTGGCTGCAACTGGGCGATGGCACCGGCGATTGCCTGATCGACCCGCGCGGCGCCGAAGTGCGCCCCTCCACCCGCGAGGTGTGGAAGGGCAACCAGCGCCACCCGCGCAATGTCGCGGCGCAGCCCGGTTTCCTCGGCATGCTGCTGGGGGGCGGCGAATACCGTTACACCGAGGAGCGCCTGCACCTCGGCGGCCCGCTCTATGCCATCGGTGATTTCCACACCGCCGGTGCCGGCCACCAGGGCTTCGATGGCACGGCAGCCCAGGGCGCGGTGATCCGTGAATGGAAGAGCGACTTCAGCGGCCTGCTGCGGCGCTTCGACAGCAACGGCGATGGCCAGCTGGACGAGGCCGAGTGGAACCGCGTGCGCCTCGCCGCCCAACTGGAGGCCGAGGACCGCCACCGCTCCACCAGCGCCGCGCCCGCGGTCAACCACCTGCGCAAGCCGGGCGAGTCGCGGCCTTTCCTGCTCTCCAGCCATGGCGAGGACGTGCTCGCACGCTCCTTCTACTGGCAGGCCCTGGGCGGGGCTGCCGTGTGCATCATCGGCGCGGTGGCCACCGTGTACCTGCTGCAGGTGACGGGGCTGGTGTGATGCCTGGCGCCTCTGCGTTGGGCCTCGCTGCGCTCGGCGCCAACCTACGAGCTCCGTAGCCCGGGCTTCAGCCCGGGAAGGGCACGCACGAAGCCGAACGGCAACCATGAAAAAGCCCGCCATCGAGGCGGGCTTTTTCATGGTCGGGATTCAGAGCGTCGCGGGGTTGGAGGCGGCGTTGGTCAGGCGGCGGGCCTGCTTGAGGTAGCCGGTGAGTTCGCGGGCGGGGAGGGGTTTGCTGTAGAGGTAGCCCTGTCCCTCGTTGCAGCCCTGGGAGATGATGTACGCCTCCTGCTCCTGGGTCTCCACGCCTTCGGCGATCACCTGCATGCCCAGGCTGCGGGCGAGCTGGATGATGGCGCGCACGATGGTGGCGTCGTCCTCGTCCTCGAGCACGTCCTGGACGAAGCTCTTGTCGATCTTGATCTTGTCCAGCGGCAGGCTCTTCAGGTAGCTCAGGGAGGAGTAGCCGGTCCCGAAGTCGTCGATCGCGATCAGCGCGCCGGAGCGGCGCAGGCTCAGCAGGTGTTGGGCGGCGGTGGAGATGTCCTCCATCAGGCCGGTCTCGGTGACTTCCACTTCCAGGCTGCGCGGCGGCAGGCGGTAGACCTGCAGCAGGTTGTTCACCACCCGTGGCAGCTCGGCGTGGTGCAGTTGCACGGTGGACAGGTTGATGGCCATGCGCAGTTCGCTGAAGCCCTGGTCGTGCCATTCGCGCAGCTGGCGGCAGGCCTGGTCCAGCACCCATTCGCCGATGGGGATGATCATGCCGTTCTGTTCGGCCAGGGGGATGAACAGGTCCGGCGGCACGAAGCCGTGCTGCGGGTGCTGCCAGCGCAGGAGCGCCTCGACGCCCACCACGCGGTGGTCGCGGTAGTCGACCTGGGGCTGGTAGACCAGGTGCAGTTCGTTGCGGTTGAGTGCTTCGCGCAGGTCTTTCTCCAGCTCGCGCCGACGACGCATCTCGCTGTCGACGCTGGCGATGTAGAACTGGTAGCGGTTGCGCGAGCGGCTCTTGGCCAGGGTCATGGTCTGTTCGGCTTTCTGCAGCAGCTTCTCGGTGCTGTCGCCGTCTTCCGGGAACAGGGTGATGCCGATGGTGGCGCGCAGGCGCACTTCCTGCTGTTCCAGGGCGAAGGGCGCCTCGAGGTCGTCGAGCACGCTCTGGGCCAGTTCGGCCGCTTCGTAGGGTTGTTCGATATCGGCCTGGACCAGGGCGAACTGGTCGCCACCCAGGCGGGCCAGGGCGCCGAGGCGGCCGCTGTGGCCACGCAGGCGGTCGGCGAGGGCGATCAGCAACTGGTCGCCGGTCTGGTAGCTGAACTGTTCGTTGACGCCCTTGAAGTCGTCCAGGCCGACGCAGAGCACGGCGACGCGGCGCTGCAGGCGGCCGGCGTCATCGAGGATCTGGTCCAGCTGCTGCTGCAGTTGCTGGCGGTTGGGCAGCCCGGTGAGGAAGTCGTACTGGGCCATGCGCAGCAGGCTGTTCTCCGCCTCCCGGCGCAGGTGGGTATTGCGCTCGATGGAGGCCAGCAGCTCGTTGGCGGTGTTTATCCACAACCCCAGTTCGTTCTTCTCGTTGCCCTTGAGCATGGGCAGCTTGTGCTCGCTGGGGCGGTCGGGATTGATATTGGTGAGGTGCTCGATGATCTTCGACAGCGGCTTGGTCAGCAGCCAGTGGTAGACCGAGTAGAGCACCAGGCCCATGGCCAGGGCGCGCAGCACCCCGGAGACGAAAATGATCACTGAGCTGACGACGAAGTCCTCGCCGTAGGGCGCGGTGTCCAGGGTGATGTTGAGGTCGCCGTAGTACTCGCTGTACGGGCCGCGGCCCACCAGCTGGGTGGTGAAGTTCTGTTCCTTGCCGAGGATGGCATCGGTGAGCCAGCGGGTCGGCAGCTCCATCAGCGGGCGCGACTTCTCGGCGAGCATGGGCTCGTTGGGGTGGCCGATGGCGGCGAAGCGGACCGACTCGTGCTGGAACAGGCCCTCGATCACCTGCATGCCCATCTCCCGATCGAGGCTGTAGACGGCCTGGGTCGAGGGATCGCGGAACATGCCGAGGATGCGGTGGGCATCGTTGGCCACCGCCTGCCGAGTCTTGTAGACGTCGAACACAATCTGCGCGCAGCTCAGCACTACACCGACCACCAGCGCGGACAGGAGCACCACGCGGAGCAACTTCAGTGACAAGCTGTGTTTGAGATCCAGCTTCAAGTAGGGATTCCTTGTTCGATGCCGGTAGGCGTCAGACCGCTTGAGTATTGGCAAACACGAGATAGCCGTCAAAGGGCCATTACGCAAATGCGCGGATTTTCACCTTGTCCGGTTCTCAGCCGGCACATTCTTCGGACGAACCTTGTCCCAGCCTGCACTGTGTCGGTGCGCTGGCTCCCCGCTTTAATGCCGTTCGACGGATTTCATTCTGGCACAGCCTGGGCGAATGCCCCGGCGATCCGGCGGACGGCGCCTCCCGGCGTCTCCAGCCGTTCGTCGTCTGCCGGCAGATGCACTGCAAGCTTCGCTCCGGTGCGCGTTGATTTCGGCTGCGCAAATGAAAAGACCCGGCGCTAGGGCCGGGTCTTTCCGTGGAGCTGGAGCGGGTCTCAGGCAGCGTAGTTCTTGGCTACGAAGTCCCAGTTGACCAGGTTCCAGAACGCCTCGACGTACTTCGGACGCAGGTTGCGGTAGTCGATGTAGTAGGCGTGTTCCCAGACGTCGCAGGTCAGCAGCGGGGTGTCGCCGCTGGTCAGCGGGCAGCCGGCACCGATGGTGCTGGCCAGGGCCAGGGAGCCGTCGGCCTTCTTCACCAGCCAGCCCCAGCCGGAGCCGAAGGTGCCGATGGAGGTCTTGCTGAACTCTTCCTTGAACTTGTCGAAGGAACCGAAGGCCGCGTTGATGGCGTCAGCCAGGGCGCCGGTGGGCTGGCCACCGCCGTTGGGGCTCAGGCAGTTCCAGTAGAAGGTGTGGTTCCACACCTGGGCTGCGTTGTTGAAGATGCCGCCCGAGGAGGTCTTGACGATCTCTTCCAGGCTCTTGCCTTCGAATTCGGTGCCCGGAACCAGGTTGTTCAGGTTCACGACGTAGGTGTTGTGGTGCTTGTCGTGGTGGAATTCCAGGGTCTCGGCGGAAATGTGCGGCTCGAGGGCGTTCTTCTCGTACGGCAGCGGCGGCAATTCAAAAGCCATGTCTATCTCCTTCATCAGGTCTGGATTTGTGCGCGGGGCGCGAGGCCGTTCACGGGCGGCCGGTGGGCGGCTGCGAGTTTGTACTCTATTTTTCGCCGCGAAGCCCGGATCATAGCATCGGCCCTGCGGCATAACCACGCAGCAAACGTGTGGAAATCCCGGCGCCAGGGCCTTTGAACCGTGCGCGAAGGATTCGACAAGGGTTGCTCAGAGACCGTTCAGCAATTGTGCCGCCATGGCGAACATCATCACCGCCACGGCCAGGTCCAGAAGGCGCCAGGTGGCCGGGCGCGCCAGCCAGGGCGCCAACCAGGCGGCGCCGATCGCCAGGGCGAAGAACCAGATCAGCGACGCGCTCGCAGCGCCCAGGGCGTAAGCCCCGGGCACCGGTTGCTGAGCGCCGAGGGAGCCGATCAGCAGCACCGTGTCCAGGTACACATGGGGGTTGAGCAAGGTCACCGCCAGGGCCGCCAGCAGCACCGCCTTGCGTGAGCGCGGGCCGGTGTTGGCGGCCTGGTCCAGGGTCTGTGGACGCAGCGCGCGGTGCAGGGCCTTGGCCCCGTACCAGCTGAGGAAAACGATGCCGCCCCAGCGGGCGATGGCCAGCAGCGTCGGGTTCTGCGCCAGCAGCGTCGCCAGGCCGAAGACCCCGGCGCACACCAGCACCGCGTCGCACAGCACGCAGAGCGCGGCCACCGGCAGGTGGTGCTCGCGGCGCAGGCTCTGGGCCAGGACGAAGGCGTTCTGCGCGCCGATGGCGATGATCAGCCCCGCCGCCACCAGCATCCCGTTGAGGTAGCTCTGCCACATGGCTCAGGCCTCCCCGGCGCTGGCGGCCAGGGCGCGCAGGGTGGAGAGGGCGCGTTCGGCGTCGTCGCGGGCGACGAACAGGTGATCGTGGTAGTAGCCGGCGATGACGTTGCAACTGATGTTCGCCTGGGCCAGGGCGCCGGCGAAGGCTGCGGTAAGGCCCACGGCCGCCAGGGAGGAATGCACCTCCAGGGTGATCCAGGCGGCTACGTAGTCGTAAGCCAGGGCCAGGCGGTCGGCGTCCTCGCGGCGCAGGATGACGGTCAGCCCCTCGCGCTCGCGGAAGCTGCCCAGGGTTTCGCACCCCTGCAGCGCGGTGGCGTCGGCCAGGGTGCAGAACACGTAGTCGCCCGGGTTCAGTTCGGGGGACATGCTGCGGATCAGCAGCGCGAGGGTGGTTTCGCCAGCCATGGGGGCGGTCCTGTGCGGAGGGGAGATGTGGCGAGTCTGGGGTGCGGGCGTGTATAAGAAAAACAAATCATGCTGATCCCCTATTAGGAAAATCGATTTGTTCGACTACAAGTTGCTGGCCGCCCTCGCGGCGGTGGTGGAGCAGGGCGGCTTCGAGCGTGCGGCGCAGGTGCTCGGTCTGTCGCAATCGGCGGTGTCCCAGCGCATCAAGCTGCTGGAGGCGCGGGTCGGCCAGCCGGTGCTGGTGCGCGCCGCGCCGCCCACGCCCACGGATGTCGGCACCCGCCTGCTCAACCATGTGCAACAGGTGCGCCTGCTGGAGCGCGACCTGCAGTCCCAGGTGCCGGCCCTGGACGAAGGCGGCCCCCGCGAGCGGCTGCGGATCGCCCTCAATGCCGACACCCTGGCCACCTGGTGGGCGCGGGCGGTGGGCGACTTCTGCTCACGCCACGACGTGTTGATGGATTTGGTGGTGGAGGATCAGGACGTGGGCCTCAAGCGCATGCGTGCCGGCGAGGTGGCGGGCTGCGTGTGCGGCGCCGAACGCCCGGTGGCCGGCGCCCGCAGCATCCCCCTGGGCGCCATGCGCTACCGCGCCCTGGCCAGCCCGGCCTTCATCGCCCGGCATTTCGCCGGTGGCGTGACCCCGGCGGCGCTGGCCCGCTCGCCCTCCATCGTCTACGGCCCGGACGACTTGCTGCAGCACCGCTATATGGAATCCCTGGGGATCGCTGGCAGCTTCCCCCACCACCTCTGCCCCTCGTCCGAAGGCTTCGTGCGCCTCACCGAAGGCGGCCTCGGCTGGGGCCTGGTGCCCGAGCACCAGGTCCAGGGCCAACTGGCGCGAGGCGAGTTGCTGGAGCTGATCCCCGACCGCCCCATCGACGTACCGCTCTACTGGCACCACTGGCGCCATGGCGGCGAACTGCTCGGCCAGCTCACCGAGCACCTGGCCCGTGCTGCTGACCGCTGGCTGGTGCGGGACTGAATCAGGCGATACGGATCGCTCCGCTGCCCGGCAGCCGCTCCACGCAGCGCTCGCCGAACAGCCGCGACGGCGTGCCGTAGCCACCGGGGCCGTCATGGGCCAGCAAGTGATTCACCGCGAGCAGCACGCCGTGGACGGTCACCTCGTAGCCGTTGGCGGTTTCCAGGTGGGCGGTGCGCACCTCGCCGGCGGCGTTGCGCGCTTCGCCCCAGACCCAGGTGCGCAGCCGCTCGCGGGTCGCCTGATCGGGGCCGCGCACGCGCTTGTCCACCTGGGCCTTGAGCCACTTCTGCGCCGCCGCCCCGCCCAGCAGGCCGCGCAGGGGGTGGATCAGGCGCATGCCCAGGGCCGCCGCTGGTGGCGCCGGCAGGTACACCTCGATGTTGGGGATGCCGGTGGAGTAGTAGGCGGTGGCGACATCGCCCCAGGGGATGGTCACGGCGTTCTTCGCGCCACGGCCGAAATCGATGCGGCGCTGGCGGTAGCCCAGGGGCACGCCCACCCGTTCGCCATCGCGGCGCACCTGGCCGCCCAGGCGCAGGCCCTCCACCGAGGTCTTGGCGGTGCCCGGCGACAGGCCGCTGCCGGTGTCGAAGCCCAGCGCCAGGTGGCTGGCATCCGGCAGCACCTGCTTCAGGCAGGCGGCCACGCAATCGGTGGGAATCACGTCGAAGCCCACGCCGGGGCAGACCACCCGGCCGGCCTTGCGGGCCAGCAGGTCATAGGCGCGGGCCTGTTCGAACACGGCGATCTCGCCGGTGATGTCCACGTAGTGACAGCCGCTGGCCAGGCAGGCCTCGATCATCGGCGCGCTGGTGGCGGAGAAGGGGCCGGCGCAATGGGCCACCACGCTGACCCCGGCCAGTGCCGCGCGGCTGGCCGCCGGATCGGCCAGGTCGAAGGGGCGGGCGGGCAGCGACAGCTCGTCGGCGATACGCTGCACCTCTTTCGCGTTGCGCCCGGCCAGGATGGGCGTCAGGCCCTGGCGCACCGCTTCGGCGGCCACCAACTGGCCGGTGTAGCCATTGGCGCCGTAGATCATCCAGGTTGTTTCACCCATGCCGCGTCTC
Organism: Pseudomonas solani; assembly: GCF_026072635.1. Lineage (NCBI taxonomy): Bacteria > Pseudomonadati > Pseudomonadota > Gammaproteobacteria > Pseudomonadales > Pseudomonadaceae > Pseudomonas > Pseudomonas solani. The sequence continues at coordinate 3,639,807 of NZ_AP023081.1, forward strand.
CCTCGTTGTCGTGGCCGACAAGACTAGCCGGGTCCGCGCCACGTGATGCCGGACCAAGGTTGGGCGTCTTGGCTTTCAAGGTCGGGCGGCTGGCTCGCGACGCCACGGCGCCATCCGGCGCGCGCTGCTAGAGTCGCAGGCATAACGAGAACAGGGGATAGGCAATGAAGATTCTGGTAACCGGGGCGAGCGGCTTCATCGGGGGCGCTTCGCCCGCTTCGCGCTGGAGCAGGGCATGTCGGTGCGCATCAACGGCCGGCGCCCGGAAGCCGTGGAGCACCTGGTCAAGCGTGGCGCTGAGTTCGTCCAGGGCGACCTGGCCGACCCCGACCTGGCCCGCGAACTCTGCCGCGACGTCGAGGCCGTGGTGCATTGCGCCGGCGCGGTGGGCGTCTGGGGCAGCTACCCGCACTTCTACCAAGCCAACGTCGAGGTCACCGAGAACATCGTCGAGGCCTGCCTCAAGCAGAAGGTGCGCCGCCTGGTACACCTGTCCTCACCCTCCATCTACTTCGACGGGCGCTCCCATGTGGGCATCCGCGAGGAGCAGGTGCCCAAGCGCTTCTCCGATCACTACGGCGCCACCAAGTACCTGGCCGAGCAGAAGGTCTTCGCCGCCGAGGAATTCGGCCTGGAAGTGATCGCCTTCCGCCCGCGCTTCGTCACCGGTGCCGGCGACACCAGCATCTTCCCGCGGCTCATCGCCATGCAGCGCAAGGGCCGCCTGGCGATCATCGGCAACGGCCTGAACAAGGTGGACTTCACCAGCGTGCACAACCTCAACGAGGTCCTGCTCAGCGGCCTGCTGGCGGCGGGCCCGGCGCTGGGCAAGGTGTACAACATCAGCAACGGCCAGCCGGTGCCGCTGTGGGACGTGGTCAACTACGTGCTGCGCCGCCTCGACCTTCCGCCAGTGACCCGGCACCTGCCCTTCGGCCTGGCCTATGGCGCGGCCACCCTCAACGAGACGCTCTGCAAGGTGCTGCCCGGGCGCCCGGAACCGTCGCTGTTCCGCCTCGGCGTGGCGGTGATGGCGCGGGACTTCTCCCTCGACATCAGCCGTGCGCGGCACTACCTGGAATACGAGCCCACGACCAGCGTCTGGTCGGCACTGGACGAGTTCTGCACCTGGTGGAAGGCCCAGCAGCCCTGAGGCGCGGTTCAGCCGCGCAGCGGGCCGGCGTATTGGGTGTACTTGCGGATCAGCTCTTCCTCGCTCAGCACCTTCTGCACGCGGATGCCGGTGAGTTCGCTGAGGCGTTCGCCCAGGCTGATGATGTTCGCCTGCCGGGAATCGGCGCAGGCCTTGAGCATCGACTGGATGGCGTCGGGCTGGCTGAGACGGATATCCAGGGCCTGCTCGTCGCGAATCTGCCGACGCAGGGTTTGCATGCAGTCCAGTACGGCTTTGGTCAGTTCCACGCGTAATCCCCCCATGAATCAGAAGAGAGCCCCGCCCCTGTCTTCCCCGACCGGCGGAGCGTCGGGCCCCTACTGCATGGGCCCGCCTGGTTGAAGTGCCCCCAAGACACCTCACTGCAGTGATAGCAAAGTGCGTACCAGTTCACGCCCCCAGGAACCCTGGGGCCTGCAGCGGGTCGATCGACCGTGCGTCGCCCCGCGGCAGTGCGGATTCGCACCAGCTTGGCGCGACGCTGATGCCGCCCCAACGAAGCGGTATACTCGCGCACTTGTGGCCAGCCACGGCCCTTAGCGCTCTCTTCCGAAGGTCTACCATGCGTAACGATGCTCTCGATGAACTGGACGATGTTCCCAGCCTGACTACCGATGCCCGGGATCGCGACGAGTACGGCCAGCAGGGCCATGCCCACCATGCTCAACCGGCCCGTGCGGCCAGCCACGGCCATGCAGCGGCGGTCAAGGTGCCCAGCACCGGCCCGCTGTGGGCCCTGATCGGCGCGCTGCTGATCGCCTTCTGCGGTCTCGGCTGGTGGAGCTTCCAGCAGATATCCCTGATGGAGCAGCAACTGGTCGCCACCCAGGAAAGCTTCGCCCGCATCAGCGAGGAAGCCGCCGGTCGCATCCAGGACATCAGCGGCAAGGTGGTCGCCACCGAATCCAACGTCACCACCGGCAGCGAATCCCTCAAGCTCGAACTCAAGCAGCTGCAGGCCAAGGTCGCCGAGATGGGCAAGCAGCAGCAGAGCCTCAATACCCAGATCGGCGGGCAGGGCAAGCGCGTCGACCAGCTCGCCGCCGACATCAAGGCCCAGGAAGGCGCCGCCGGCCAGCTCGATGGCCGCCTCAAGGGCCTGGCCGACGAACAGGGCAAGCTCAAGGCCGCCCAGGGTGATTCCTCCAAGGTCGACGAGCGCCTCAAGGCCCTCTCCGCTGAAATCGACGCGCTGAAGAAGCAGGGCAACCCCAACCAGGCGATCAAGAGCCTGGAGCAGGACCTGCTGGTGCTGCGCAGCGAACTCGACAACCGCCCGGCACCGGCGCAGAACGTGGGCGGCAACACCGCCGAGTTCGACGCCTTCCGCGCGCAGATGACCCGCAACATCAGCACCCTGCAAAGCCAGGTGCAGAACCTGCAGCAGCAGATCAACGCCCGCTGATCCGTGCTTTAGCGAAAAGCCCCGCTCCGCCAGGACCGGGGCTTTTTTGTGCCCCGACGGATCGCAATGCCGCCGGGGGCACCCTGTTGGGGCGAATTCATTGGCTCTGTCTGCGTTAAGTGTTGCTAGAAGAACTTAGCCCAGCTGATTGCCGAGCTTTGCTGGTGCTTCTGGTTTCGCCCACCCGGGCGAGTCCCTTTTTTCAGTCGTCGGGATGCCGAACCACAAAAAAGGAACCAAAAACGCTTGCCCCTGCATACGGGTCTGGCTTCGCCAGACTTCCCTCGCTCCATCATCGTTCCAGGGGCACGCCGCGAAGGGCCATCCCTGGCCCATCGCGGCTCTCGCGACATCCATGTCGCTCAACCCCTTCCACGACGATTCGCTCGGCCTCCTGAAAGGGGCGTTTGGCGGCTGCTCCAACCTTCTTCGCTCGAATCCCCACATTGATGTGCGCATCACCTGCGGGTGTACGCAGCGGCTGGCGGCTTTCGTAGGATGGTGTAGAGCGAAGCGAAACCCATGCGGTGGAGGTGGCACGAACCCTTGGGCGCACGGAAATCACCGTGCTTGAGCGTCTGCATTAAAACCACAACAGCTAACGCAGACAGAGCCAATTCATTCGCCCGCTCTTCATGCCATCGCGCTCCGTTGTCACCAGCAAAGGTGGTGATGGGTTTCGCTGCGCTCTACGCCATCCTACGGTTCGTGTTGGCCGGCGGCTCTTCCGTTGCCCGCACTTATCCACAGCCACGAAAAAGCCCCGGCTTTGCGGGCCGGGGCTTTGCTTTATCGCCAGCGTTGCCGCTTACAGGCGCGGGTAGTCGATGTAGCCGACCGGGCCCTTGGCGTAGAAGGTTTCCGGGTGCGGCTCGTTCAGCGGGGCGTCCTGTTCCAGGCGGGCCGGCAGGTCGGGGTTGGCGATGAAGGGGATGCCGAAGGCCACGGCATCGGCCTTGCCTTCCGCCAGCCAAGCGTTGGCCTGCTCCTTGGTGAAGCGCTCGTTGGCGATGAACACGCCGCCGAAGGCTTCCTTCAGGCTCGGGGTCAGGCTGTCGTCGGCGACCTTCTCACGGGCGCAGATGAAGGCCACGCCACGCTTGCCCAGTTCGCGGGCCACGTAGCCGAAGGTCTCGGCGCGGTTGGAGTCGCCCATGTCATGGGAGTCGGCGCGCGGTGCCAGGTGCACGCCCACGCGGCCGGCGCCCCAGACCTTGATCAGCTCATCGGTCACCTCCAGCAGCAGGCGTGCGCGGTTCTCCAGGGAGCCGCCGTAGATATCGCTGCGCTTGTTGGTGCTGTCCTGCAGGAACTGGTCGATCAGGTAGCCGTTGGCGGCGTGCAGTTCCACGCCGTCGAAACCGGCGGCTTGGGCGTTCTCGGCACCCACGCGGTAGGCCTCGATGATGTCACCGATCTCTTCGGTTTCCAGGGCGCGGGGCACCGGGTAGTCACGCAGCGGGCGCAGCAGGCTGACATGGCCCTTGGCGGCGATGGCGCTCGGCGCCACCGGGGTTTCGCCGTCCAGGTAGCTGGGGTCGGAGATGCGGCCCACGTGCCACAGCTGCAGGACGATCTTGCCGCCGTTGGCGTGCACGGCCTTGGTGATGTTGCTCCAGCCCTTGACCTGCTCGTCACTCCAGATGCCGGGGGTGTCGGGGTAGCCGACGCCCAGCGGGGTCACGGAGGTGGCCTCGCTGATGATCAGGCCGGCGGAGGCGCGCTGGGTGTAGTACTCGGCCATCAGCGCGTTGGGCACGCGGCCTTCGTCGGCGCGGCAGCGGGTCAGCGGGGCCATGATGATGCGGTTGGCGAGTTCCAGTTCGCCGATCTTGATGGGATCGAAAAGCGTTGCCATGGGATACACCTCGGATTAGTCGAGAGCGGTTTCCAGCTCGGGTTTGCGTTGACTGAAGGTCAGGACGGTCGCGACCAGGGCGAGAATCGCCAGCACGGCTGCGGCCAGGGGGACGCGGGTCAGGCCCAGGCCCTGGTCGATGACCAGGCCGCCGACCCAGGCGCCGAGGGCGTTGCCCACGTTGAAGGCGCCGATGTTGAGGGTGGAGACCAGGTTCGGCGCACCGGCACCGAAGGCCACCACGTTGACTTGCAGGGCGGGCACGGCGGCGAAGGCGGCCGTGGCCCAGAGGAACAGGGTGATCTCGGTGGGGATCAGCGCAGCGCTGGTCCAGCTGAGTACGGTGGAGGCGATGGCCAGGGCGACGAACACACCCATCAGCGTCTGCGCCAGCTTCCAGTCCGCCAGGCGGCCGCCGATGACGTTGCCCAGGGTCAGGCCCAGGCCGATCAGCAGCAGGCTCAGGGTCACGCCACGGGGCGAGACGCCGGTGACTTCGCCCAGCAGCGGCGCCACGTAGGTGAAGATGCAGAACACCGCGGCGGAGAACAGCACGGTGGTGGACAGCGCCAGCCACAGCCCCGCGCCGTTGAGCGCGGCCAGTTCGCGGCGCATGTCGGCCTTCTCTTCGTCATGGCGGTTGGGCAGCACGCGCCACAGGCCGATCAGCGCGGCGACGCCGATCAGGGTCACCGCCCAGAAGGTCGAGCGCCAGCCGGCGGCCTGGCCCAGCGCGGTGCCCAGGGGCACGCCGAGCACGTTGGCCAGGGTCAGCCCGGTGAACATCAGCGCCACAGCCGAGGCCTTGCGGTTCTCCGGCACCAGGCTGGCGGCCACCACCGAACCGATACCGAAGAAGGCACCGTGGCAGAGGGCGGTGACCACCCGTGCCAGCATCAGCAGCTCGTAGTTGGCGGCCACCGCGCACAGCAGGTTGCCGAGGATGAAGATGCCCATCAGTGCCAGCAGCGCGGCCTTGCGGGGGAAGCGGGCGGTGGCCATGGCCATGAACGGGGCGCCCACGGCCACGCCCAGGGCGTAGCCGGTGACCAGCCAGCCGGCGCCGGGAATCGACACGCCGAGGTCGGCGGCGACGTCGGGCAGCAGGCCCATGATCACGAATTCCGTGGTGCCGATGGCGAACGCGGACAAAGCGAGGACGAGAAGCGAAGTCGGCATTGGCCTGCTCCTGGAAGATTGTGGGTGGCGGCAGGTAATCGAAGGCCTAGAGCTGGTCGCTCATCTGGCGAAGGAATTCACTGATTACGGCTTCATTACGTTTGAAGAAGTTCCACTGCCCGACCTTGCGGCTGGTGACCAGGCCGGCACGCTGCAGGGTCGCCAGGTGCACCGAAACGGTGGACTGCGAAAGCCCCGTGCGCTGGTCGAACTTGCCGGCGCAGACGCCGATCTCGAACGGGTGGTCCTGCTCGACGAAATGCTTGTGCGGGTCTTTCAGCCACTGCAGCATCTCGCGCCGCACCGGGTGGGCGAGGGCCTTGATGATTTCGTCGATGTCGATGGGCGTGGTCATTGCTTCGTGGTTCCGGGTGAAGCCATATCGGGAATGGACGAACTATATATCGGCTAAAAACGATACAGGATCGTTTGTGCCGATAGTCTTCATCACGCCGGCTGATGGAAGCGCCCTCGGCTAGAGGCGTAAGCTTGGCCAATGAATTACCTCGCCCACCTGCACCTCGGCGGTGACCAGCCCGCCCAACTGCTCGGCAGCCTCTACGGCGATTTCGTCAAGGGGCCGCTGGACGGGCGCTGGCCGGCGGACATCGAGGCCGGCATCCGCCTGCACCGGCGCATCGACGTGTTCACCGACGCCCACCCGCTCACCGCCGAGGCCAAGGCACTGTTCCCGGCCTCGCGCCGCCGCGTCGCCAGCATCCTCCTCGACCTGTTCTTCGACCACTGCCTGGCGCGGGACTGGCGGCGCTATGCCGAGGTGCCGCTACCGGCCTTCACCGGCCAGGTCTACCGGGTGCTGGCCGAGGAGTCGGCGCTGCCCGAGAGGCTGGCCTTCATCGCCCCGCGCATGGCCGCCCAGGACTGGCTCGGCAGCTACCAAGACTTCGCGATCATCGAGCAGGTGCTGGTCGGCATGTCGCGACGCTTTTCCCGGCCCGGCCTGCTGGATGGCGCCTATGAGGAGATCGAACAGCTGTACCAGCCACTCAGCGAAACCTTCCGTCGTTTCTACCCCGAGCTGCAGGGCTTCGCCCGCGAGGCATCCCGCCCGGCTTGACCTGCATCAAGCGCTGCAACCCCGTACCGGCGTGCAATATCAGTAGCTAACTGGTTACGGAGGTGCCCGATGAAATCCCTGCTGCTGGCGACCGACCTGTCCTCGCGATCCGAGCGTGCCCTGCTGCGCGCCGCGAGCCTGGTGCGGCAGTTCGACTGCCCCTGGTTCATCCTCCACGTGGTGGACAGCGACCAGCCGCAGCTGCGCGTCGAGCTGGAGGTGGAGCAGATCCGCCGCGACCTCGAGGCGCGCCTCGGCGAATTCACCGAACGCGCTGGGCGTGCCCCGGAAATCTGGGTGGAGGCCGGTGACCCGGCGCCGCGCATCGCCGAATGCGCGCGCTGGGGCGATATCGACCTGTTGGTGATGGGGGTTCACCGACGCAACGCCCTGCGCGACGTCTTCGTCGGCACCACCCTGGAGCGCGTGGTGCGCACCTGCGAGAAACCGGTGCTGGTGGTCAACCGCGAGCCCGAGTCCTCCTACCGCGACCTGGTGCTGGCCCTTGACCTCTCGCCCACCTCGGCCCGCGCCGTACGCGCGGCCAAGGCGCTGGGGCTGATGGATGGCGCGCGTTGCCGGGCGGTGCACGCCTACGAACCCTTCGCCAGGGTGATGCTGATGAACGCCGGCATCACCACCCCGATGCTCGACGATCACCTCTCCAGCGAAGAGCGCAATGCGCGGCTCAACCTGGCCGGCTTCCTCGAAGAGCAGGGCCTGCTGGGCGTGGTGGGGGAGCAACGGGTGGAAGAGGGGCTGCCGATGACCATCCTGCGGCGGGTCATGGCCGACTCGCCACCGGACCTGCTGGTGCTGGGCACTCGGGGCATGGGCGGGATCAAGCGGGTGCTGATCGGCAGCGTCGCCGATGCGGCGCTGCGCGAATTCGAGTGCGACATCCTCGCCGTCCCGCCGATGCGGGACTGAGGCTCAGGCCGCCAGCTCCTCGGCGGCCTCTTCACCGAACAGCACCGTCTGGATCGCGCCGTGGGCCTGGCGGCTCAACAGCGTGCGGCTCAGGTCGGCACTGGGGATGGGCTGCAGCAGGTGGATCTCCACCTCGGCCACCTCGTTGCCCAACAGGCGCAGCAGGTGCGAAAGCAGGTCGTCGTCGCCGATGAAGGGCGCGATCTCGTCACGCTGGCCGTTGCGCAGGTAACGGATCGCCACCGGCTGCACCGCCACGCTGGTCTCGCAGGCGCTGGTCAGCAGGCGGCTGTGGAAGGTGCGCAGCAGGCTGCCGTCGGTGGTGGTGCCTTCGGGGAAGATTGCCAGTTGCCGGCCCAGCCCCAGGTGGCGGGCGAGTTGCTGGCCCACCAGGTTGCTGTCGCCCGCGCCCCGGCGGATGAACAGCGTGCCGGCCTTGTGCGCCAGCCAGCCGGCGATGGGCCAGGCGCGCACTTCGGCCTTGGACAGGAACGACAGCGGCGCGAGCATGCCCAGCAGCGGGATATCGGTCCAGGACACATGGTTGGACACCCACAGCATCGGCTGGCGCGGTACGTCGCCCGTCACCTTCACGCGGAAGGGCAGGGCACCGGCCAGGCGGGCGAGGAACCAGCGGGTCAGGCGCTGGCGCCGCACCATGATGTCGCGGCCGCGGAACAGGCGTTCCAGCACCACCACCCAGCACGCCAGTAGCAGGCCGAGGCCCACCACCGCCAGCAGGCGGGCGATGCGCAGGTACGGGCGCAGTTTGCTCATGCCGTCGCCTCCGCTCAGACCGCCGCCTTGAAGTGACGGGCGTAGCGCGGGCACAGCTCGTCGCGCTTGAGCAGGATGAACACGTCGGCGACCTGGAAGTCCTGGTCCCAGCAGGGCTCGCCGCAGATCTTCGCGCCCAGGCGCATGTAGGCCTTGAGCAGCGGTGGCATCTCGGCGATGACGTTGCCGGGCAGCTCCAGCGCCGGCAGCGGGGTGCGCGGTTCGGCGCGCAGGTGTTCGGTGCACAGGTAGCGCTCGCGCAGGCGCTGCATGATGGCCTGGGCCTGGATGCCGCCGTCCTGCATGGGGATGCTGGCGCAGCCCATCAGGTAGCGATAGCCGCCTTCGTTGAGCACTTCGGCCAGTTCGCTCCAGAGCACGGCGATGGTGCCGCCGTTGCGGTAGGCCGGGTCGACGCAGGTGCGGCCGATCTCCAGCACAGGGCCCTGCAGCTCGCCGAGGCCCACCAGCTGGAATTCTTCTTCGCTGTAGAAGCGGCCGATATCGTTGGCGGCGCGGTGGTCCAGCAGGCGGGTGGTGGCCACCAGGCAATCGCTGTCCAGGTCGCGCACGCCGATGTGCATGCAGTGCGGGTCGTAGTCGTCCATGTCGAGGCCGAACTCGGCGCCCTTGAGCTTGGCATCGAACTCCGCGCTGAACACGCGGTAGCGCAGGGCCTGGGCTTCACGCAGGGCGGCGACGCCGGTCAGGCGCTCGGCCTGCAGGCGACGTGGGCTTTTTTCGCCGCGGGCGGCGTTGTCGCGGGTCATTGCGATCTGGGTCATGAATAAAGCCTCCGTTAGCCGGCTAGATCCCGGTTGCAGCCGGTCGATCTTGTTGTGCAAAGTCAGGCTAGGGAGACCCGGTGTCACCACCATGACGTTTCCGTGATGCTTGAATGACAGCGACCAAAGGAGCCTGAAATGACCTGGCAACGCCTGCTGGAGATCAACGACCGCCTGCCCGCAGCCCCCCTGGAGGACTGGTACGGCGCACTGCTGGAGCGCCTGGGCGAGGCCTCGCCCTTCGAACTGGCGGTGCTCGGCGGCCGGCTCGCGGCGACCCCGGGGCTGGCTTTCCTCGCCGGCTACCAGGGGGCCCTGCGCCTGCTTTGGCCTTCTGCGCCGCAAAGCCTCGGCGCCTTGTGCGTGACCGAAAGTCGCAGCACCCGCCCGGCTGACATGCACACCCGCCTGGCCGGCCTGAGCCTGTCCGGGCGCAAGGATTTCGTCACCGCCGCCGATGCCGCCGACTGGCTGCTGGTGGCCGCCCGCGAGGAGGCCGAGGGCCAGCCGCCGCGCCTGGCCCTGGTGGTGGTGCGTAATGGCGCCCCGGGCGTGCGCATCGAGACCCTGCCGTCGCTGCCGCTGATGCCGGACATCCCCCACGCCCGCCTGCACCTGGACGCCGCTCATTGCGAGCGCCTGGCCGGCGATGGCTGGGACGCCTACGTGAAACCCTTCCGCAGCATCGAAGACCTGCACGTGCTCGCCGCCATGGGCGGCTGGCTGCTCGGCGTCGGTCGTGACAGCGGCTGGCCGGAGCCCCTGCAACTGCGCCTGCTGGGGCTGCTCGGCAGCGCTGCCGAGGTGTCCCGGCTGTGCGCCACCAGCCCGACGATGCACCTGATGCTGGCCGGCCTGTTCGCCCAGTTCGACGGCCTGCGCCCCGAGCTGGAAAGCGCCCTCGTCAGCGGCCCGCAGGCATGGGCCACGCTGTGGCAACGGGACCAGGGCGTGCTCAGCCTCGCCGTCGGCCCCCGCGCCAAACGCCTGGAAAAAGCCCGCGCCAGCCTCGGCCTGGGCTGAACTGCAGAACTCCGTAGGTTGGGCTTGTTTCGTAGGATGGGTAGAGCTACGCGAAACCCATCATCGGGGGCCCGGCCGGACCTCTGGAAGGAAATCGAGGCTGGTCGGGGCGCGGGACCCCGTAGGTTGGGCTGAGGCACGAAGCCCAACATCGCGCGGCCGAGCGTCGCACCGTTGGGCCTCGCTGCGCTCGGCGCCAACCTACGGCACGCACCGGTAGGTCGGGTGCGCCCGACACTGTCGGAGCCCCGCCGGCCCTCGCCTGGTGGAGGAAAAAAGCGTCCTCCACCCTACGCCGGCCCCATCTCCGAGCAGGGCGGCTCATCGCCCGCCGCACGTCGCTCCACGCCAATCGCGACGCAGCGCCCGCCCCTGCGACGTTTTCGCCCTTGACGCCGGGTTCGCTTGATTCAGGTCAGTACGGGAAAAATCCACAACCACGATGCTGGCCGCAGCAACCAATTCGAGGTTTCCATGCGGCGTGAACCCATAGTGCTGTTCGATAACGGCACCCACCAATGCCTGATGTTCGATGACCTGGTCAGTGGCGATGGCGTGCAGTCCAACCAGTTCCTGATCACCGACCACGAGCAATACCTGCTGCTCGACCCGGGCGGCGACCTGACCTACACCCCCCTGTCGCTGGAGCTGTCCAAGCACATCCCGCTGCAGGAGCTGACCTACATCTTCGCCTCCCACCAGGACCCGGACATCATCGCGTCGCTGGACAAGTGGCTGCTGCACACCCGCGCCAAGGTCATCTGCTCCAAGCTCTGGGCGCGCTTCCTGCCGCACCTGACGGCCAACTACCTGGCCATCAGCCACGGCATTTCCACCTACGACCGCATCATCGCGCTGCCGGACCGTGGCCAGTCGATCCCGCTGGGGCGTTGCAACCTCAAGGCGGTGCCGGCGCACTTCCTGCATTCGGTGGGCAACTTCCAGATCTACGACCCGATCAGCAAGATCCTCTTCTCCGGCGACATGGGCGCGTCCATGGTCGATGACGCCAACCCGGTGCGCGACTTCGTCAACCACGTGCCCGAGATGGAGGGCTTCCACCGCCGCTACATGGCCGGCAACAAGGCCTGTCGCCTGTGGGCCGCCATGGTTCGCGAAATGGATGTGGAAATGATCGTGCCGCAACACGGCCGGCCCTTCATGGGCAAGGAAATGATCAGCGCCTTCCTCTACTGGATCGAGAACCTGCAATGCGGCCTCGACCTGATGGGCCCGGACGACTACCGCCTGCCGCGCTGAGCACTGACCTTCGCGCCGAATGTCCCTTGAAGCGGCACGTTCGGCGCTTTTTAGCGTCATCTTCCCCGTGCTAGGGTTCCGCCTCCGCTGACAACAAGAGGCTGACCAATGCCCGTCCCGCTGCTGCGAACCCTGAGCCTGACGCTCGGCCTCTGCGCCGCCACGCTCGCCCACGGCGAAACCTGGCCCGGCGCCGAATGGGCCCAGGGCGCCAAACCGTCCGGCGCCGCCCTCGACGCCTTCGAAGCCTATGCCTTCCCCACCCGTGACGATGCCCAGCGCAAGGGCGTGCGCACCGACGCCGTGGTGGTGATCCGCGATGGCCAGCTCATCTACGAACGCTACGCCGGCCCCACCCGCGCCGAGACGCCGCACCTCACCTGGTCGGTGAGCAAGAGCCTGCTCGCCGCCACCCTCGGCGTGGCCTACGGCGAAGGCCGCTTCAAGCTCGACGACCCGGTCGCCCGCCACTACCCGGCCTTCGCCGGCCATGGCGCGGTGCAGATGAACCACCTGCTGCACTGGGCCTCGGGCCTGGCCTGGCAGGAAGACTACGAATACGCGCCGCTGAAATCCTCGGTGGTGGCCATGCTCTACACCCGGGGCCGTGGCGACATGGCCGCCTTCGCGGCGGAACACCCGCTGGACGCCGTGCCGGGCAAGCGCTTCCGCTACTCCAGCGGCGACAGCAACGTGCTCTCCGCCGCGCTCAAGGGTATGGTCGGCGCGGCCTACAAGGACTATCCCTGGACCGCGCTGTTCGACCCCCTGGGCATCCGCTCGGCGGTGTGGGAAACCGACGCCGCCGGCACTTTCGTCGGTTCGTCCTATGCCTACATGAGCGCCCGTGACCTCGCCCGCGTCGGCCTGCTGATGCAGCGCGACGGGCGCTGGGGCGAGCGCCAGCTGCTGCCCAAGGAATGGGTGGCGTTCAACCGCAAGCCCTTCGCCGAATTCCGCACCGACCCCAAGCACCCCGACGATGCAGTGCCCGGCGGGCACTGGTGGCTCAACGCGGTGGTGGCCGGCAGTGCCAAGCCCTGGCCGGATGCGCCCGAAGACGCCTTCGCCGCCCTCGGCCACTGGGGCCAGGCGCTCTATGTGCTGCCGGCGCAAAAGCTGGTGATCGTTCGCTACGCCGATGACCGCGACAAGAGCTACCAGCACAACCAGTTCCTCAAGCTGGCCCAGGCGGCCTTCGCCCAGGAGGTGCAGCCATGATCCGCCGCCACCCGATCCTCGCCATCCTGGTGCTGCTGCTCCTGGTGCTGGCCGGCCTGGCCTGGCAGAACCGCGTCCATATCCAGGCCTTCCCCGGCATCATCAGCGCCTACACCGCCAAGGAGTACTGCTCCTGCCGCTACGTCATGGACAACCCGGCGGACTACTGCGTGGGCTACGTGAAGCAATACGTGCCCACCAGCGCCTTCCTCGATGACGCCGCCGCCAAGCGCGTGACCTCCCGCGGCCTCGGCGCCACCTCCACCGCCGCCTGGCTCGGCCCGCGCCAGGGCTGCCAGCTGCTGCCCGAGGCCGACCGCCTGCCCTGACGGCGGCGCCGCACCGGGGCGGGCCACGCGCCCGCGCCCGGTGTTCCACCCTGTGGAACCGTCTTCGATTGTTCTCCTCGCCCCGTGGCGCTTGACTGGGGCCGGGCCGCCTTCCCGGGTGGCCACGACGAGGAGAACAACAACAATGACCCGTTACGCGCACATCCCTGCCTGGCTGCATGGCATCGACGACGAGCTGCGTCGCCTGCGCCAGGACATCCACGCCCACCCCGAACTGGGCTTCGAGGAAACCCGCACCGCCGAGCTGGTGGCCCGTGCCCTTGAGGGTTGGGGCTACGAGGTGCACCGGGGCATCGGCCGCACCGGCGTGGTCGGCGTGCTGCGCCGGGGCGACGGCACGCGGCGCCTGGGGCTGCGCGCCGACATGGATGCGCTGCCCATCACCGAAGCCACCGGGGTTGCCCACAGCAGCCGCCACGCCGGCTGCATGCACGCCTGCGGCCATGACGGCCACACCGCGATGCTGCTGGGGGCCGCACGCTACCTGGCCGAGGCCGGGCGCTTCGAGGGCACCCTCAACCTGATCTTCCAGCCCGCCGAGGAAGGGCAGGGCGGCGCCGAGGCGATGCTCGCCGACGGCCTGCTGGAACGCTTCCCCTGCGATGCGCTGTTCGCCATGCACAACATGCCGGGGCTGGAGGCGGGGCGCATGGCCTTCCGCGCCGGGCCGGTGATGGCCTCCCAGGACCTGCTGGAGGTGACCCTGGAAGGCGTCGGCGGCCACGGCTCCATGCCGCACCTGTGCATCGACCCGCTGGTGGCCGCCGCCGATATCATCATGGCGTTGCAGACGGTGGTGGCGCGCAACATCGATGCGCAACGTGCCGCCGTGGTCACCGTGGGCGCGCTGCAGGCGGGGGAGGCGGCCAACGTCGTCCCGCAGACCGCCTTGCTGCGCCTGAGCCTGCGGGCACTGGACCCGCAGGTGCGTGAACTGCAGCTGCAGCGGGTCACGGCCATCATCCGTGGGCATGCCGCGAGCCACGGTTGCCGCGTGGCCATCGAGCACCGCCCGGCCTACCCGGTGACGGTCAACCATGCGGCCGAGACCGCCTTCGCCCGTGACGTGGCCACCGGGCTGCTGGGGGAGGGCGCGGTGCAGGAGGCGCAAACGCTGATGGGCAGCGAAGACTTCGGCTGGATGCTGCAGCGCTGCCCCGGCAGCTACCTGATGATCGGCAACGGCGAGGGGCCGATGGTCCACAACCCCGGCTACGACTTCAACGACGACATCCTCGGCCGTGGCGCCGCCTACTGGGCCGCCCTGGCGGAGGCCTGGCTGCAGGCCGCCCGCAGCGACCTGCCCAGCCGCGCGACCGCCGCCCACGCCTAAGCCCCCGGAGGCTCACCATGCACACGCCAACCCGCGGCGCCTCGCGCGGCCGCCAGGTGACCGCTGCCGTCATCGGCAACGCCCTCGAGTGGTACGACTTCATCGTCTATGGCTTCCTGGCCAGCATCATCGCCAGGCTGTTCTTCCCGTCCGACAACGAATACACCTCGTTGCTGATGGCCCTGGCCACCTTCGGCGTCGGCTTCTTCATGCGCCCGGTCGGCGGCGTGCTGCTGGGCCTCTACGCCGACCGCAAGGGACGCAAGGCGGCCATGCAGCTGATCATCCTGCTGATGACCCTCTCCATCGCCCTGATCGCCTTCGCCCCGGATTACGCCGCCATCGGCCTCGGTGCGCCGCTGCTGATCGTGGTCGCGCGGATGATCCAGGGCTTCGCCACCGGCGGCGAATACGCCAGCGCCACGGCCTTCCTGGTGGAGTGTGCGCCGGCCAACCGCCGTGGCCTCTATGGCTCCTGGCAGCTGTTCGGCCAGTGCCTGGCGGTGTTCGCCGGCTCCGGCATGGGCGCGCTGGTCACCCACACGCTCTCGCCGGAGGCGCTGGACAGCTGGGGTTGGCGCCTGCCCTTCGTCATCGGCCTGCTGATCGGCCCGGTGGGGCTGTGGATGCGCCGGCACATGGAGGAGACCGAAGCCTTCCTCGAAAGCCGCGCCAGCCAAGGTGGGGAGAACCTCAGCCTGGGGCGGATGCTGCGGGACAACCGGCGCGCCGTGCTGGTGACCCTGGGCAATACCATCAGCGGCACCGTGGCCTTCTACGTGGTGCTGGTGAACATGCCCACCTTCGCCCACAGGCAGCTCGGCCTGCCGCTGGACCAGGTGTTCATGGTGCAGATGGCGGCGGTGGCGCTGATGACCCTGGTGATCCCCATTGCCGGCGCACTCTCCGACCTCTACGGCCGGCGGCCGGTACTGCTGGCGGGCACCTTCGCCTTCTTCGTGCTGGTCTACCCGCTATTCAACTGGGTCGCGGCGGCGCCCAGCCTGGAGCGCCTGCTGGTGATGCAACTGCTGCTGTGCGCCTCGATCGGTGTGCTGTACGGGCCAGGCCCCACCGCCGGCGCCGAGCAGTTCCCCACCGGGGTGCGTTCCACCGGGCTGGCGCTGTCCAATAACCTGGGGGTGATGCTCTTCGGCGGCTTCGCGCCCTTCATCGTCACCTGGCTGACCCAGGCCACCGCCGACCCGGTGGCCCCGGCGTACTACGTGCTGTTCGCCGCCAGCATCGGGCTGGTCTCGGCCTGGTACCTGCGCGAAGGCGCACCCGCTGCATTGGAACGTCGTGAGCGCCGCCGGCTGCTCGCTCAAGCCACCCGGAGCCTCGTCGAATGAGCCGTTTCGAATACTCCCTCGCCGAGCTGGCTGTGCAGGCGGCGAGCAGCGAGATCGTCGCCCTCGGCGCGCTGGCGCTGTCCGAAGCCATCCGTACCCGGCAGCTGTCCTGCCGGGAGGTGATGCAGGCCTACCTGGAACAGATCCACCGCCTCAACCCACGGGTCAACGCCCTGGTGGGCGTGCGGCCGGACGAACACCTGCTGGCCGAGGCCGAGCAGCGCGACCGCCTGCTGGCGCAGGGGCAGTGGCTTGGCTGGATGCACGGCATGCCCCAGGCGCCCAAGGACCTGGCCGCCGTCGCCGGCATGGTCACCAGCTTCGGCTCGCCGCTGTTCGCCGGGCAGGTGACCGAGCACGACGTCCACGTGGTGGCCCGCGCCCGCGCCGCCGGGGCGATCTTCATCGGTCGCAGCAACACCCCGGAGTTCGGCCTCGGCTCGCACACCTACAACCGCGTCCACGGCACCACCGGCAATGCCTACGACCCGGTGCTCAGCGCCGGGGGCAGCAGCGGCGGGGCGGCGGTGGCCCTGGCGTTGCGCATGCTGCCGGTGGCCGATGGCAGCGACATGATGGGCTCGCTGCGCAACCCTGCCGCCTTCAACAACGTCTATGGCCTGCGCCCGTCCCAGGGGCGGGTGCCGGTGGGGCCGACGCCGGAACTGTTCGCCCAGCAACTGGCCACCGAAGGGCCCATGGGGCGCAGCGTGGCCGATGTCGCCGCCTTGCTGCGCACCCAGGCGGGCTATGCGGCGGGGGCGCCGCTGTCGCTGAACACCGGGGACGACCTGGCCGGCTCGCTGGAGCGCGACGTGCGCGGCCTGCGCATCGGTTGGCTGGGCGACCTCGGCGGCCACCTGCCCATGGAGCCGGGGCTGCTCGGCCTGTGTGAAACGGCGCTGGATGATTTCCGTGCCCTCGGCTGCGAGGTGGAGCCGTGCAGCGTGGCGTTCGACCCGGAGCGGCTCTGGCGCTGCTGGCTGGTGCATCGCCACTGGCTGATCGCCGGCAGCCTGGGCCAGGCCTATGCCGACCCGGCCAGCCGCGCGCAACTCAAGCCGGAAGCCATCTGGGAAGTGGAGGGCGGGCTGCGCCTGTCGGCCCGGGACGTCTTCCAGGCATCGCTGGACCGCAGCGACTGGTACCGCGCCTTGCTGGCGCTGTACGAGCGTTACGACTACCTGCTGCTGCCGTGCACCCAGGTGTTTCCATTCGATGCTGCGCAGCACTGGCCGCAGGCCATCGATGGCCGGGCCATGGACAGCTACCACCGCTGGATGGAAGTGGTGGTGGGCGTGACCCTGGCGGGCCTGCCGGCCATGAGCGTACCGGCGGGGTTCGGCGCCAATGGGCTGCCCACCGGGCTGCAGCTGGTGGGACCGCCCCGTGGCGACCTGGCCGTGTTGCAACTGGCCCACGCCCACGAGTTGCACACGCAGTGGGTGCAGCGGCGCCCACCGGCGTTGCTCGGTGGCGCCTGAGGGGCGTGCAACGGGTGGGTCCGTATCTTGCTGTTGTCGGCCGGTGCCTCGGTTGGCGGGGTGATGGAGGCGGGTATGCAAAGCAGAGAAGCAGGCGGCACCGTACGGTCGGTGGAGCGCGCCCTGGCCATCGTCGAGCTGCTGGGGGAGCACGATTCGCTCGGGCTGGAGGAGCTGCACTACCTGACCGGGCTGCCCAAGGCCACGGTCTCGCGCCTGCTGCACACCTTGCTGGACCGGGGCTGGCTCTACCGGGGCCTGTGCGACCGGCGTTACCGGCTCAGTGCGCAGCGCCTGTTCGGTGACCCGGACCAGCGCTTCGCCCGCCAGCTGGTGGAGCTGGCATCGCCCCTGCTCAGCGAGCTGGCCGAGCGCACCGGGCTGGTGGCCGACCTGTCGTTCTTCGATGGCGACGACCTGCACGTGGTGGAAAGCGCGGTGCCCGAAGTGCTGCGCCGGCGCTACCCGGCCAACCGCCTGGTGGTGGGGCTGAAGGCCAGCCTGGCCGATTCGGCCATGGGCCGCGCCTGCCTGGCCGCCCTGGAAGATGAACAGCTGCAACGCCTCGCCGAACGCCATGCGCTGCCGGGCGAAGCGCTGCTGCTCGCCCATCGGCAGACCCACGACCAGGGCTTCGGCGAGCGCATCGAGGGCTCCTGGGAGTACTCGGTGCGCCTGCCCTTCCTGATCCGCGCCATGGCCTTGCCGGTGCACCGCCAGGGGCGCCTGGTGGGCAGCGTGGCCCTGCATTGGCCACGGGACCAGGACAGCGTCGAGTGCGTCAGCCGGCGCCACCTGGACGACCTCGCCGACGCCGTCGACGACCTGCAACGCAGCCTCGGCTGAAGCCACGGGCGTCCCTCCGCCGCCCCGTTCCATGGGGCGGAACCCAATTCGATTGCCCTTCCCGGTCCCGGGTCGACAATGGAGCCTGCCCGTCCGGACGGCATCCACCTCATCCAGAACAACAAGAAGGACATGAGATGAACATGCTCGAAAAGGGCCTGGCGGGTCTCGCCTGCCTCACGCTCACCGGCCTGTGCCAGGGCGGTACCTTCCTCGAAGACAGCAAGCTCGCCGTGCGCTACAGCCAGTACTACTGGAAGGAGAGCAACGGCGGCGAAGTCGGCCCCGTGCGCGACGAATGGGTGCAGGCCACGCTGCTCAGCTTCAACTCCGGCTGGTACCGCGAGGTGCTCGGCTTCGACTACGCCTACGGCCTGGCCAACGACCTGCACGTGGGCAGCGATGCCACCAGCATCAGCAACCTGGAGGCGGGCCATTCGGTGCAATCGCCCCACGGCATCGCCAAGCCGGTGGAGGCCTACCTGCGCGCGCGCCTGGAAGGCGAGCCGGGTGAGCTGCAACTGGGCGTCGGCAAGAAGAGCCGGCGCTACGCCCAGTACTACGACGACCCCTTCAGCCGCGTCCTGCCGCCCTCCACCCTGGGCGCGGACGTGGATTTCCGCCGCCCCGGCCTGGAGCTGCGCTACAGCCGCATAAACGGCTTCAGCGCGCGCAACGAGTCGGGCTGGGCGGACGACCTGAGCAACTTCCGCGGGCAGAAGATCGACGCTTTGCACCTGTTCGCCCTGGGCCTGGAACTGCCCGGCGTCGGCACGCTGAAGCTGGAATACGGCGAGTCGGAGGACTACCTGCGGGTCGGCTCGGCGAAGCTCGAGCGCAGCCTCGCGCTGGGCGGGGCGCGCTTCCTCGATCTCTACGCCACCCTCGGTGCCCAGCAGGACGCCGGGCGCCTGTTCGAGCGCGAGGGCGTGCGCGGGCTGTACGACGCGGACTCCTCACACCGGGCACGCTACCTCGACCTCTCCGCGCGCATGCGCTGGCCGCACCATTACCTGGGCATGACCTGGAACAAGGTGCGTGGCGACGACTTCGACCGCTTCTTCTTCAGCCAGGACCACGGCACCTGGAACAGCAGCGCCAAGCTGTTCTACCTGTTCGGTGTCGAAGACGAGGAGATGTTCAAGCTGGTGGCCGGCACCGACTTCTCGGCCCTTGGCCTGCCACGCCTGCGTCTGGACAGCCACTACGCCTTCTCCGACCACGCCGCCGGCTACGACGGTTTCTCCCGGCGGGAATTCCAGAGCGTGCTGCAATACCGCTTCGCCGGGTTGCTGGATGGCCTGAGCCTGATCTGGCTGCACAACGAGTTCCACACCAAGGGGCGTGCCGACGGTGTGACCCGCTTCACCCCCTCGCGGGGGCCCGCCGGGATCATCACCCACAATGCGGAACGCCTGTATCTGAACTACGTCTATAGCTTCTGATCGGTTGGTCGGGGTGTTCCCGGCCGCCTTCCACCGTGAGCGCCAGCCGCCCCGGCGCTCGCGGTTTGCAGGCGCAACGGCTGCCGGTTAAGGTGGCGCGATTGTGCGACAGGAGCCTGCATGTCCAAGTTAATTCCCCTGATTCCCGCCCTGCTCGGCGCCCTTGCGCTGCCGGTGCAGGCCGACTGGTACCTGGACAACGAGTCCTCGCGCCTGTCCTTCATCTCCACCAAGGGCGGCAACCTTTCCGAGGTGCACCGCTTCCTCACCCTGCACGGCACCATCGCCGACAGCGGCAAGGCGCACCTGCGCGTGGAGCTGGAGTCGGTGAGCACCGGTATCCCGCTGCGGGACCAGCGTCTGCGCGACCTGTTCTTCGAGATCGAGCGCAACCCCGAGGCGGAAGTCTTCGCCCAGCTCGACCTGCGCCCCATCACCGACCTGGCCCCCGGCGCCCAGCTGGAGCTGCGTCTGCCGCTGAAGGTGAAGCTGCATGGCCGCGAGCACGACTACACCACCGAGCTGCTGGCCACGCGCCTGGATGACCGCCGCTTCCAGGTGGTGACCCTGGCGCCGCTGGTGCTGCAGGTAGAGGACTTCGGCCTCACCGACTCCCTCGGCATGCTGCGCGAAATGGCCGGCCTGCCCTCCATCAGCCTCTCGGTGCCGGTAGGGGCCGTGCTGATCTTCACCGCGCGCTGATGGGCCACATCTTCCCCTGGAAGGCCGGCAACCGCTTCGAGTTGCTGATCGACGGGCCGCAGTTCTTCCCGGCGATGCTCACCGACATCGCCCGGGCCGAGCACCATGTGTCCCTGGAGCTCTACCTGGTGGAAGACGGGCGCTGCAGCGAGGCGCTGGCCGAGGCGCTGTGCCTGGCGGCGCAGCGTGGGGTGAAGGTGCGTTGCCTGTTCGACGGCTTCGGCAGCAAGAAGCTCGGTTCGGCCCTGCGTGAGCGTATGGTGCTGGCCGGCGTGCAGCTGCAGTTCTACAACCCGGTGCGCTGGCGGCGCGGGGTGCGCAACTTCTACCGCGACCACCGCAAGATCCTGGTGGTGGACGACCGTGTCGCCTATGTGGGCGGCACCGGTTCCACCGACGAGTTCTGGCAGCCCCAGGAGCCCGAAAGCCGCTGGCACGAAGCGATGGTCGCCATCGAGGGGCCGCTGGTGGTGCACTGGAAGCTGATCTTCGACTACCAGTGGCTGGCCAACCTGCACCGGCGGCCCTGGCGGCCCGACGAGGCACCGGGCCTGGCGCGCCTGCCACCGCAACCCTCGGCCGGTATCGGCATGGGCCGGGTGGCCTACGCCGACGCCCGCCAGCACCTGGATATCGTGCAATCGCTGGTGCGCAGCATCCGCAACGCCAAGACGCGCGTCTGGCTGGCCACGCCCTATTTCCTGCCCAGCTGGAAGGTCCGCCGGGCGCTGCTCAAGGCCGCGCGGCGGGGCGTCGACGTGCGCCTGCTGCTCACCAGCCGCAACACCGACCACCCGCCGGTGCGCTTCGCCGGCCAGCGCTACTACCCGCGCCTGCTGCGTGCCGGGCTGCGCATCTTCGAATACCAGCCGCGCTTCCTGCACCTGAAGATGGTGCTGGTGGACGATTGGGTCAGCGTTGGCTCCTGCAACTTCGACCACTGGAACCTGCGCTTCAACCTGGAAGCCAACCTGGAAGCGCTGGACCGCCACTTCACCGCCCAGGTGGTCGCCAGCCTGAGCCGCGACTTCGACGACAGCCGCGAGATCACCCTCGACGCCTGGCACGCGCGGCCCTTGATCAAGCGCTTCTACCAGCGGCTCTGGGGCTGGCTCGACCGCCTCGCCGTCAACCTGCTGGACCGCCGCCGCTAGCCGAACCTTTGTCGGGTGTCGGCGTGCCCCGCGCGCCGGCTACTCTGCTGTGCATAACCACAACAAGAGATGCGCCCATGCGCCGTCCGCTGCCCGCCCTGTCACTCCTCGCCCTGCTGTTGTCCGGCTGCTCCACCCCCGGGGCCTTCTTCGGTTCCAGCGATGGGCCAGCCTTCGCCGCGCGCACGCCCAGCGACGCCGACCATGCGCTGGTCTACCTCTACCGGCCGCAAAGCGACTGGGCCGACCAGGAACTGGAAGCGCCGGGCCTGTTCCTCAACGGCGAGCTGATCGGTGCGCTGCCCAGCAACGCCTATCTGCCCCTGGAGTTCGAGACCGCCAGCTACCGCCTGGAGATGCGCCGGCCGCTGCTGGGCAGCTACTGGACCTTCTTCGCCGGCGGCCCGCTGGACTTCACCGAGATCACCAGCTTCGCCCTCGACGCCGAGGCCGGCGCCACCTACTACCTGCGCTACGACGAACTGAACCCGCCGCCGCGCAACGCCGAGCTGCCACCCCAGGGCGACGGCCCGCTGCAACTGGTGGGCACGGCGCTGGGGGCCAGCGAGATCGCCGCCACCCACGAGGTGCAGCCGCTGCAGCGCTTCGGTTCCGCCGGCGAGCCGCTGGACGATCTGTAGTAGCCGCCTGTTACCCGGCGCGGGGAAGGCGGGCGGATACTTCGTCTACCCTTTGAATCCTCGAAGGCCCTACACGGAGGAACCCGCCATGGCGGCGAAGAAGATCCTGATGCTGGTTGGCGACTATGTCGAAGACTACGAAACCATGGTGCCCTTCCAGGCCCTGTCCATGGTCGGCCACACCGTGCACGCGGTATGCCCGGACAAGCGCGCCGGCCAGAGTGTGCGCACCGCCATCCACGACTTCGAAGGCGACCAGACCTACAGCGAGAAGCCGGGGCACAACTTCGCCCTCAACTTCGATTTCGACAAGGTCCGCGCCGAGGACTACGACGCCCTGGTGGTACCCGGTGGCCGCTCCCCCGAATACCTGCGCCTGAACGCCCGGGTGATCGAGCTGGTGAAAGCCTTCGACGCGGCCAAGAAACCCATCGCCGCCGTCTGCCACGGCGCCCAGCTGCTGGCCGCCGCCGGTGTGCTCAAGGGCCGCGCCTGCAGCGCCTACCCGGCCTGCGGCCCGGAAGTGACCCTGGCCGGCGGCGAATACGTGGACATCCCGGTGGACCAGGCTCACGTCGACGGCCACCTGGTCACCGCCCCCGCCTGGCCGGCGCACCCGAGCTGGCTGGCGAAATTCCTCGAGGTGCTGGGCACCCGCATCACCCTGTGAGGGCGAGCCTGCGTTCCGGAGATCATTGGATTTCCGGGGCCGCCTGTGGCGCCGTTTGATGGGTTTCGCTTCGTTCTACACCATCCTACGAAGTGCCACCCCGTAAGTGCGGCGCCATGTGAGCGTTCGATGCACAATGGCGCCGCTGAGCACCGCTTGGTGAGTGAACATCCACGCTCTTGGAACCTGGCTTTGCTTTTGGCTCTTTGAGCGTGGGAACCATAAGACTGCGGAGCATGCAGCGGTCGCTCACTCCGGACGTAGGGTGTGCTGCGCGCACCTGGAGCTCGCCGGAAGCACCGAGCGGAGGTGCGCACGGCACACCCTACGGCACGGGTTCATCCTGTCGAATCGTCATAGGCAGAGCCGATGGCTCATGACGACGTCCCAAGGATGTGGTTTACCAAGTTCAAATGAATCCACCCCTGCAGGTTTTCAGGGCACACCCGAGAAAGGAACCCGCTCCATGTGCGAACTCTATGTAAAGGCCGACCCGATCCTCTACGAGTCCCGCTCGCGTTCGCTGCGCATCCGTGGCGTGGTGACCACGCTGCGCCTGGAGAACCAGTTCTGGGACATCCTGCGGGAGATCGCCGAGGTGGACGGCATGACCACCAACCAACTGATCGCCAAGCTCTACGAGGAAGTCATGGACTACCGTGGCGAGGTGGTGAACTTCGCTTCCTTCCTGCGAGTGAGCTGCACCCGCTACCTGGCCCAGCGCAGCGCGCCGGTCAACCTGGCGGTCTTGCCGCGACGGGCTGGCTGAAACTTGCGGCGGTCGGCGGAATTCCCTGACTGGTCGGTCTAGGCTGTTCGCGCGCGTGGCAGGGATGCCTTGGCCGCGCGTCTACCAGTCGCCGTCGTGGCTGGAGCCCAGATCCCAGGAGTTTTCTTCATGGCTGCCAAACGCCTCATCTCCGCTTCCCTTCTCGCCGCCAGCCTGCTGGCCGGCACCAGCGCTTTCGCTGACCCCTCCCTGGCCGAGCGCCGCGCCATCACCGCCTACCAGGAAGGCCCCTATGTCGAGCAACTGAAGGCCATCCAGACCGCCGCTGGTTTCGAGGTGCCGGTGGACGTGCAGTGGAACAGCATCGCGCTGCCCGACCAGTCGCAGAACTACACCCAGGACGGTTTCTGGAAGCAGGTCTACTTCACCCCGCTGGAGAAGGCCTTCGCCTCCGTGGCCGTGGACGACATGGGCAAGCAAGCACTCAAGGCCAAGCTGAGCAAGGTGGTGGTGCGTTATGACGAAGCCACCGCGCCCTCCAGCAACTACCCCGAAGGCGTGGCCTTCGACGGCGGCGTGCTGAGCCTGAACTTCAAGCCCTACACCAACGTCGACGACGTCGATGCCCGCGCCGAAGCGATCCAGAAGGCGCTGGAAGCCAAGCTCTGATCCCGCCGGGTCGGCCCCTGCCAGTGCCGACCCAGTCCCACGCGAGTGGGCTTTTGCGCAGAGCGTCGTGGCGTTTAAGCTGCGTCATCCCCTCCGCTCGGCGCGCCCCCGATGTACAAGCTGCCCACCACGGCCACCGCGCCGTTCTGCCCCTCTGCCGTCAGCCACAGCGTGGCGGTGCCGGCCAACGCGTCCCTGGGGCGCAAGCTCATGCTCTTCGTCGGCCCCGGCCTGCTGGTGTCGGTGGGCTACATGGACCCGGGCAACTGGGCGACGGCCATCGAGGCCGGTTCGCGCTTCGGCTATGCGCTGCTGTTCGTGGTGGTGCTGGCGAGCCTCTCGGGCATGCTGCTGCAAAGCCTCTGCTCGCGCCTGGGCATCGCCACCGGGCGTGATCTGGCGCAGCTCTCGCGGGAGCGCTACCGCCCCGGCGTGGCGCGTGGGCAGTGGCTGCTCGCCGAGCTGTCGATCATCGCCACCGACCTGGCCGAGGTGCTGGGCGCGGCCCTGGCCTTCCACCTGCTGCTGGGCGTTTCCATCACCACCGGCGTGGTGCTGACCGCCTTCGACACGCTGATCGTGCTGGCCCTGCAAGGCGCCAACTTCCGTCGCCTGGAAGCCATCGTGCTGGGGCTGATCACCACCATAGGCGCGTGTTTCTTCGTCGAGCTGATGCTGATCAAACCCTACTGGCCGGACGTCGCCGCCGGGCTGCGGCCGTCCTGGGACGTGCTCTCCAGCCAGGAGCCGCTGTACCTGGCGATCGGCATCCTTGGGGCCACGGTGATGCCGCATAACCTCTACCTGCACTCATCGGTGGTGCAGACCCGGGTCAATGGCGACGACGAGGCGAGCAAGCGCAGCGCCATCCGCTTCGCCCGTTTCGACACCATCGGCTCGCTGTCCCTGGCGCTGCTGGTGAACGCGGCGATCATGATCCTCGCGGCGGCGGCCTTCCACGGCAGCGGCCATACCGAGGTGGTGGAAGTCCAGGACGCCTACCACCTGCTCGACCCGCTGGTGGGCGGCGCACTGGCCAGCTTCCTGTTCGGCTTCGCCCTGCTGGCGGCGGGGCAGAGCTCCACCTTCACCGGCACCATCGCCGGCCAGGTGGTGATGGAGGGCTTCCTGCAGGCGAAGATCCCCTGCTGGCAGCGGCGCCTGATCACCCGCGCCCTGGCGCTGGTGCCGGCGCTGATCGGCGTGGTCTGGCTGGGGGACAGCGCGGTGGGCAAGCTGCTGGTGCTGAGCCAGGTGGTGTTGAGCCTGCAACTGCCCTTCGCCCTGTGGCCGTTGATCCGCTTCACCAGCGACCGCCGGCTGATGGGGCCCTTCGCCAACAGCAGCCTGGTGGCCACCGTCGCCTGGAGCCTGTTCGGGCTGATTTCCCTGGCCAACCTGACGTTGCTGTATTTCTGGATGGCCTGAAAAGCACCAGCAACTAGGGGGCGTTCACCTGGGGGCAGCCTCCCAGGGCCTGCAGCTCATCCAGGGGCACCCCCGCCTGGGCGAAGGATTCGCAGCCGGCCGGCAGCGTGGGCAGGACCGGCGCCCGTTCGGCGACGACGGTGCCAGGGGACAGCTCCGCAACCCGGGACGCGCGCCCCTGGATCACCAATTCGCCCACCTGGGCGCCTCGCCGCAGCAGCAAGCGATCCCGCTGCACTTCAAGCACTTCGATGCCACCGGGCAGCCGGACGCCGGCCTGCACGGTCAGCAGGGTGGTGTCGTCGAGGCTGAGGGAGGCCGTGCCCTGGCCGTCGCCCCGGCTGAAGACGCTGTACAGGCGCCAGCCGTCGAGGCCGACCAGGGGGCGCAGCGGGGGAGGGGGTTGCAGCGACAGCGGGGCGGGCTCGGCGAGCAGTGCCCCCGGCAGTTGCACCGCCAGGGCGGGGGCGCTCGCCAACAGGGCCGCCAGCAGCGCCAGGCTGCGGCGACCCGGGTGCGGGCTAGGGCGCGGTGCTGCTGGCACGTTGCTCGGCATAGGCGCTGAACAGGTTGAGGTTGCGGCTCTGCAGCAGCGGGAACAGCCCGTTGTCGTTGAGCGTCAGCCCGTACCATTTCTGGTTGGCGCCGCCGGTGCAGCCGTAGGTGATCAGCTTGCCGCGGCCGTCGGTGAGGTAGCCCCCGGAAAGGTCCATGCAGCGGCTGCCGTACTTGAGCTGCGGCAGGGCGGAGAGGTCCCAGGCCTGGGCGTCCACCTGGCTGTCGCAGGGGCTGAGGCCGATGTCGCCGCTGGCGGTCAGGCACTGCGCCGGCTGGGCGGCGCTGTGGATGCGGCCGCTGGCGTCGACCCGCCATTTCTCCTCGAGTCCCCCGGTGCACTGGGCCTTGGCGGCGACGTAGGGCTTCCAGGCGCCATCGGCCTGCTCGATGCGCACGCAGTTGCCGTTGTTCATCGTCATCAGCTGGGCCGCTGGCAGCAGCGGGGTGGGGTCGAGCTGCAGGGTGGCCAGCAGGGTGTCGAGGGCCTTGGCGGCCTCGGCGTCACTGGCCAGGCGGCTGCCGTAGGCATCCAGCCAGCGGTTCAGGCGCAGGGCCTTGGCCTGCTGTTCGTTGAGGCGTTGCAGCACCTGCTGGGCTGTGCCGGAGAGGCCGTCGGGGCTGTCGCTGTAGCTGTCATAGAGCACGCGGGCCTCGCCCTTGAGAGCCGGCACCGCCTGCCCGGCGAGGGCGGCCAGGGCGTTGTCGAGCTTGGGCAGCTCTTCGTTGCGCAGGGCATCGAAGCGCGCGTCACGGCCGACGATGACGGCCGGCGCCATGGCCGGCAGCCCCTGGGGAATGATCAGGCTGGCCAGCTCGGTGGTGGCGGCTCCGGCCGTGTCGCGGCATTGCAGGGCCGCTGCGGTGGGCTGCTCGGCCTGTGCCAGGTTGATGTGCAGCTTGTTGGCGTTGCTGCCCAGGCGGGTCGGGGCGACGGCGATGCGCTGGGTCGCGCCGCTGGCGAAGCTGACCTCCAGCCAGCATTGCTGGCTGGTGGCCGCGGCGTTCGGCGCGGGCAGGTCGTAGACCTGGCCCCAGTTGCCGCGCAGTGCCGGGTAGAGCACGGCGTCGTGGGTGACCGGGTCGTAGCCGCCGAGCAGGGTGATGACCGGGACGCCGAACAGCCGCGGCTTGCGGTAGTTGCCGTCGGCGCTGTTGTACCAGACGTTGCTGGAGGTCGGCGTCTTCGGCTGGAACACCTCCATCTTGCGGGTGCTGGCGTCCCACTTGCGGTAGCCGGTGGCGGAGTCCGCCGCCCAGACCGCGCGGTTCAGCGCCGGCTGGATCTTCTGCCGCGTGCTGTAGCCGGTGTAGTGGGTGTAGCGCGACAGGCCGCTGGCGAAGTTGCCGCCGGCCATGGCGTCGGTGGCGAAGCTGTAGGCGTCGGCGTAGATCGGCATGCCGTTGAGGCCGCCGGTCTTGGCGCGGGTCCAGTGCAGGTTGGCGCGCATGCGCTTGCGGTAGGCGATGTAGCCCCAGCCGCTGTCGTGGTGGTGACCGGACCAGAAGTAGTTGTCGCCGCTCTGCCCCGGGTAGTGGCCCAGGCCGTAGTGGTGGCCGATCTCGTGGCTGAATTCGTTACCCACCGAGTCGATCAGCGTGAGGATGCCGTTGCCGCCGCTGAGGCCGTGGTTGACGGGGCCGTTGGCGTACTGGCCGCGGGCATGGTGGATGACCGCCGAGTTGGTCAACTGCGGTTGCTCCTGGCTGGCCATGCCGGCGCTGGTGATGCCCCAGTTGGCCAGGTTGATGCCGGTGCTGAAGGTGGACTTGGCGGTGTTCTCGCGCATGTCGCCGCTGTAGACGTCACCGGTGGTGGCGCTGACCTGGCCGAGGTCGGCGTCGTAGATCGTGCCGTTGGCCACCATCACCTTGCGCAGCAGCACGTCCTCGTACTGGCTGGCCACCAGGCGGGCGATGGGCACGGTCTGGAAGTAGTCGGTGGCGGCTTGTGCCGGCTGGCTGTTGAACCAGTGCTGGCCGCCCGGAACCTCGTTGCTCAGCATGCCGATGCGGATGGCCTGGACCAGCAGTTCGGCGGGCGGGGCGAAATCGAAGGCTTCGGCGCTGCGCTGGCCGCTGCGGCCCTGGTCGTCGCTGACCTGCAGGCTCATGCCGGGCACCACCCAGCTCCAGGGCAGCACGGCGGACCAGGCGCGGCGCGAATAGACCACATCGGGACGGGCGTCGCTGCCGGTGCGGTCGGCACGGTAGAGCTCGTCGGGGTGGCGCAGGGCGAGCTCACCCTTGAGGGCGCCGTCCACCAGCACCTGCACGCGCATGGACCTGGGCAGCGCTTGCTCCGGGGCCGGGGTGACCAGCAGCAGGGCTTCGCGCTCGCTGGTCAGGCGCGGCATGTTCTTCGCTTCGTTGCCTTGCGGGTCCACCGAGTGGCTCTGCACGAACTGCAGCATGGCGGCGAGGGTGCCGCTCAGGTCGTTGCGCACGGGGCGGGTCTGGCCATCGGCGGTCTGGTCGTAGAAGCCCAGGGCGTTCACCTCGTCGACCACGGCCGCGCTCGGCTCGGGGAAGCGGTCGCCCGGTGGCGTGACCGGCGGCGTCACCGGTGGAGTCACAGGCGGGGTGACGGGGGGCGTGACCGGTTCTTCGGGGCTGCCGGTATCGGGCGGGGTGCCCGGCTGGGTGGGCGGGGTGGTGACGGTGTTGGAGCCGCCCGAGCCGGGGCTGCTGCCCCCGCCACCTCCGCCGCCGCCCAGGTCCAGGCAGCCGGCCAGGCTCAGCAATCCGTAGATAAGAACGATCTTGCGCAACATGTTCCCTCGCTTGTTCCGGTTCGGCGTTGTTGTGGTTATTCGGTCGTCGGACTACAGGGCGGTCACCTGGCCACGGTGGCTGGGCAGGCTGGCCGGCAGGTTGTGCAGGGCGCGTTCGGCCAGCTCCGCCTGGGGGTAGTCGCCATAGAACATGCGGTACCAGTCCCGGCCATCGCGCTGCGTGCGCTGGATGCGCAGGGGCTCCCCGGGGTGACGGGCCATCAGCGCGCGCATGTACTGCTCGCTGCTGCCCTCGATCAGGTTGATGCTGAAACGCTGCGCCACCGCTGGTGCGGGGGCGGGCTTTGGCGCGGGAGCAGCAGCGGCCGGGGCCGGGGCCGGTGGCGCGACGCTCGCTGCGACGGGTTGGATGGGGCTCTCGGTGGGCGCGGCATAGGCGCGCACGGCCGCGGCCTCGGGGGCGGCTGCTGGCGTGGGAGCTGGCGCTGGAGCGGGAGCCGGGCGGGGCGGCGGGGTTGCCACCGGGCCCTGCTGCGCGGCCGGCTGGAACAGCTGCAGCGGCTGCTGGGGCAGGGCGCGCTGGCTGTCCTGGCCCGCCAGTTGCCGCAGGTCCTGGTACTTCTCCTGGCTCAGGTCGGCCAGGCGCGGGCCGTCGCGCACCACCCGGGGGCGCAGGAAGACCATCAGGTTGCGCTTGACGTTGACGTCCTTGCTGGAGCGAAACAGCCCGCCGAGCAGCGGTATGTCGCCCAGCAGCGGCACCTTGCTTTCGCTGCGGGTGACGTCGTCCTGGATCAGCCCGCCGAGCACGATCACCTGGCCGTTGTCGGCCAGCACCGTGCTCTTGATCATGCGTTTGTTGGTGACCAGGTCCACCGCCCGGGAGGCGGCGCCGGTGCTGGGGGCGATGGAGGAGATTTCCTGCTCGATCACCAGGCGCAGGGTGCCGCCTTCGTTGATGTGCGGGGTGACCTTGAGGGTGACGCCGACATCCTTGCGCTCGATGGTGGTGAAGGGGTTGTTGGAGCCGGCGGCGTCGGTAGTGTAGGAGCCGGTCTGGAAGGGCACGTTCTGGCCGACGAGGATTTCCGCCTGCTGGTTGTCGAGGGTGAGCAGGCTCGGCGTGGACAGCAGGTTGCTGTGGCCGCTGGCCGAGAGGGCGGTGATCAGGGCGCCGAAGTTGTCGTTGCCGATGCCGACGATGGCGCCGTCGGGCAGGCTGATCGGCGTCTTGGCTTCGATGGCGCCGAGCAGGGTGCCCACCGACAGCCCGGTGTTGCTGAAGTTGGTGCCGCCGATGGGGCTGCCGTCGGAGCGGCCATCGATGGCCCATTGCACGCCGAGCGCTTCGCTGACATCGCCGGACATCTCGACGATGGCCGCTTCCACCAGCACCTGGGCCCGGGGCACGTCGAGTTGCTGCACGAGCTCTTCCAGCTGGCCGACCATGTCCGGCTCGGCCATCAGGATGAGGGCGTTGAGCCCCTCGTCGGCGCGGATCAGCACCGGCGCCTGGGTGGTGGTGGGCGAGGTGGCGCCGCGCAGCTGTTCGGAGAGTTCGCCGAGGGTCTTGGCCAGGTCCTTGGCGTCGCCGTGGCGCAGGCGCACCACCCGGGTATTGGCCGCGCGGATGGGCGCGGTGTCCAGTTGCTTGGCCATGCGCAGCAGGCGTTCGCGGGCTTCGGGCGGGCCGAGCAGCAGCAGGCGGTTGGTGCGCGGGTCGGCGATCACCTGGGCGTTGCCGTTGCCGGCGGCCTGGCCCCGGCGCAGGCTTTCCTGGAGCATCGCGGCCACGTCCTTGGCCCAGGCGTGCTGGAGGTCGTAGAACGCGCTGTCTTCGGCGCCGGCACGGTCGAGCTGGCCGATCAGGGCCATCAGCCGTTCGATGTTGGCGTGCTTGTCGCTGACGATCAGCGCGTTGCTGGAAGGGATGGCCGCCAGGTGGCCGTTCTGCGGCACCAGCGGGCGGATCATCGGCAGCAGCTCGTTGACCGGGGTCTGCTGCACCTGGATCAGGCGTGTCTCGAAGGTTTCCGGCCCACTGCCGGCGGGGCTGTTGGCAACGCTGCGGCCTTCTATGTCGGGCACCACGCGGGCCTGGTTACCCTGGGCCACCACCGTGTAGCCGTGGGTGCTCATCACCGACAGGAACAGCTGGTAGACCTCGCTGAGGGTCAGCGGCGACTCGGAGAGGACGGTGACCCGGCCCTTGACGCGCGGGTCGAGCACCAGCGTCTGGCCGCTGATGCTGGCGACCTGCTCGGTGAAGTCGGCGATGTCGGCGTCGCGCAGGTTGATGGTCCAGCGCGCTTCGCCGGCGCTTTCGGCCGATGGCGCTGCGGCGGCCGTCGGTGCCGCCTCGCAGTGCAGCGATGGGAGGGTGAGGCAGGCGCATAGCGCCAGCAGCGGGCCGCAGGCCGCCAGGCGCCGGGGCAGGGATACGGGGGTGATCCGAAGCATGTGGAGAGCTCGACAGACATCCGCGCATCCGTGCGCCTTGCTGGTTTTTCTATGGAGGGCCCTGCCCTGGGCCGAGCGACTGGCGAGGATATGTAAAGTTGCACGCCTGTACTAAAAATCAGTGAACAACTGTGTGCAGTTTCACAGTATTAATCCTGACCAGTCGGGCATGTGCGACTGGTCCGCATATTTCAGAAAATCCCTGCATCTTTCCCGTCGTTGGCGGCTTTTCCCTTCGGCCGCTGTGCTGCCCACCGAGCGCCGGTAGATTTCCTGCACCCATGAAAAAGCCCGGCACGGGGCCGGGCTTCTGGTGCAGCGGGGGGAGGCTTACTTCACCTCCACCGCCAGGCTTTCGACGATCTTCTTGTTCCAGATCGCCGGGCCGGTGATGTGCACCGACTCGCCGTTGGTGTCGACGGCGACAGTGACCGGCATGTCCTTCACTTCGAACTCGTAGATCGCTTCCATGCCCAGTTCGGCGAAGGCCAGGACCTTGGACTTGCGGATCGCCTGGGCCACCAGGTAGGCGGCGCCGCCGACGGCCATCAGGTACACGGCCTTGTTGTCCTTGATCGCCTCGATGGCGATGGGGCCGCGCTCGGATTTGCCGATCATGCCCAGCAGGCCGGTCTGTTCGAGGATCTGGCGGGTGAACTTGTCCATGCGCGTGGCGGTGGTGGGGCCGGCGGGGCCGACCACTTCGTCACCCACCGGGTCGACCGGGCCGACGTAATAGATGAAGCGGCCCTTGAGGTCCACCGGCAGCTGTTCACCCTTGTTGAGCATGTCGACCATGCGCTTGTGGGCGGCGTCGCGGCCGGTGAGCATCTTGCCGTTGAGCAGGACGGTCTCGCCCGGCTTCCAGCTCTGCACGTCTTCCGGGGTCAGGGTGTCGAGGTCGACGCGGCGCGCGGACGGGCCGGCTTCCCAGACGATCTCCGGGTAGGCGTCCAGCGGCGGCGCTTGCAGTTCGGCCGGGCCGGAGCCGTCGAGCACGAAGTGGGCGTGACGGGTGGCGGCGCAGTTGGGGATCATGCACACCGGCAGGGAGGCGGCGTGGGTCGGGTAGTCCATGATCTTCACGTCGAGCACGGTGGTCAGGCCGCCCAGGCCCTGGGCGCCGATGCCCAGCTGGTTGACCTTCTCGAACAGCTCCAGGCGCATTTCTTCGAGCTTGTTCTGCGGGCCGCGGGCTTTCAGCTCATGGATGTCAATGGACTCCATCAGCACTTCCTTGGCCATCACCGCGGCCTTCTCGGCGGTACCGCCGATGCCGATGCCGAGCATGCCCGGCGGGCACCAGCCGGCGCCCATGGTGGGGACGGTCTTCAGCACCCAGTCGACGATGGAGTCGGAGGGGTTGAGCATGGCCATCTTCGACTTGTTCTCGGAGCCGCCGCCCTTGGCCGCCACGTCCACTTCCACGGTGTTGCCGGGAACGATGGAGTAGTGGATGACCGCCGGGGTGTTGTCCTTGGTGTTCTTACGTGCACCGGCCGGGTCGGCCAGGATGGAGGCGCGCAGGACGTTCTCCGGCAGGTTGTAGGCGCGACGTACGCCTTCGTTGATCATGTCGTCGACGCTCAGGGTGGCGCCATCCCAGCGCACGTCCATGCCCACGCGCACGAACACGGTGACGATGCCGGTGTCCTGGCAGATCGGGCGGTGGCCGGTGGCGCACATGCGCGAGTTGATCAGGATCTGCGCCATGGAGTCGCGCGCGGCGGGCGACTCCTCGCGCAAGTAGGCCTCGTGCATGGCCTGGATGAAGTCGACGGGGTGGTAATAGGAGATGAACTGCAGGGCGTCGGCGACGCTCTGTATCAGGTCGTCCTGTTTGATCACGGTCATGGGGCGCGCTCCTCTTGAATTCGGGAACATCGGGAAGCGCCGGACCACGACCCGGCGCGCATTCTGATTGGGGGTGAAAATGGCGCGGAAGTATACCGCGTGCTCAAGCGCGGGCACACCCGCCGACAGTCGACCTTGGTCGCTGATCGCCCGTGCGCGTCCCCTAGGTTTTTTGTGATCACGCGCGTACAGTGGCGGCATCGTGCCAGCACGGGACGGAGCCCATGAGCACAGCGAGTCAACGGGTCACCCATAGAGCGCTGCAAAGCCTGCTGCTGAAACGCTTCGGCATGGCGGCGGCTACCTATGCGCTTGCCCTGGCGCTGTTCTGGATCGCCGTGCTGGGTGACCTGTACCAGGCCTCGATGACCAGTGCCCTGGCCGCCTGCGGGCTGATCGTGCTGTCGCAGGCGTGCTTCCTGTTCATCTTCCTTAGCGGTCGCAACCTGGAATTCCGTGATCCCAGCCTGACCGAAGCGCAGGTGCTGGTGGCCCTCGCCTGGCACACCCTGCTGCTGTCCGACCTGGAGGGCGCTCGGGGCGCACTGTTGGTGGTCTATGTGCTGATCATGCTGTTCGGCGTGTTCCAGCTGCAGCCCAGGGTTTTCGTACGCTGTGCGGCCATCGGCTTCTTCGCCTTCACCGGGCTCAACCTGTGGGAGGCGTACCAGATGCGCCTCGCCGACCCGGCCCTGGCGGTGCTGCAGGTGTGCGCGCTGTTCGTGGTGCTGTCCTGGCTGACCCTGTTCGCCAGTTATGTGCAGGCCCTGCGCCAGCGCATGCGCCAACGCCGCTTCGCCCTGCAGGCGCACCAGGACACCCTGCGCGGCATGATGCGCCAGCTGGAAGACCTGGTGGCCACCGACGAGCTGACCGGGCTGTTCAACCGCCGGCATTTCCTGCGCCTGGCCACCCGCGAGCTGGACGGCCTGGCCCCCGGTCGCCAGCATGGTCTGGCGCTGATCGATCTCGACCACTTCAAGCGCATCAACGACGTTCATGGCCACGCCGCCGGCGACCGTGTGCTGCAGACCTTCGCCGCCGTGGCGCGGGCCTGCCTGCGCGATGGCGACACCCTGGCGCGCTACGGTGGCGAGGAGTTCGTCCTGCTGCTGCCCAACTGCGATGCCGACCGCCTCACCGCCTGCTGCGAGCGCCTGCGCGAAGCCTTCGCCAGTGCCGAGCCGGTGGGCGTCGAGGTGGATGGGCTGAGCCTCTCCGCCGGCATGACGCTGCTGGGCATCCAGGACGATCTGGATGATGCGCTGCAGCGGGCCGATCAGGCACTCTATCGGGCCAAACGTGGCGGACGTAACCGCTGCGCTGCTGCGTGGGAGGAGCAGGGTGCCTGAAATAGAGGTCGCGGGTAGACGCTGGACCGTACCACCGTCCAGCAACCTGCTGGACCAGCTCAACGCCGCCGGATGCAAGGTGCCCTTCAGTTGCCGGGCCGGCAGTTGCCATGCCTGCCTGGTGCGCTGCCTGGCCGGCGAGCCGCTCGATGCCCGCCCCGAAGCGCTGGACCCCGAGCGCCGCGCCGAAGGCTGGCGCCTGGCCTGCCAGTGCCAGGTGGTGGGCGACCTGGTGGTGGAAGCCTTCGACCCGCAGCGTGATGGCATCCCCGCCGAAGTGGTGGCGCTGGACTGGCTGGGCGATGTCGCGCGGCTGCGCCTGCGTCCCCAGCGGCCGTTGCGCTACAGCGCCGGCCAGCACCTGCTGCTGTGGAGCGCCGAGGGCATCGCCCGGCCCTATTCCCTGGCCAGCGTGCCGGGGGAGGAACCCTGGCTGGAATTCCATATCGACTGCCGCCAGCCCGGCGCCTTCGCCGATGCGCTGCGCCAGTTGGGTATTGGTGGCACGTTGCGCCTGGGCGAACTGCGCGGCGGCGCGTTGCACTACGACCCGGACTGGGCCGGCCGCCCGCTGCTGATCCTCGCCTCGGGCACCGGCCTGGCGCCACTCTGGGGCATTCTCCGCGAGGCCTTGCGCCAGCATCACCAGGGCGCGATACGCCTCATTCACCTGGCCCATGACCCGGCCGCGCATTACCTCGCCGAGCCCCTGCGGGCCCTGGCCGCGCGCCACGACAGCCTGCGCGTAGAACTGACGACCCCGGCGCAGCTGCAAGGTGTTTTGGCCGATCTCCGGCTTGTTTCGCGCCAGACCGTCGCCTTACTCTGCGGCAGCCCCGCCAGCGTCGAAGACTTCGCGCGCCGCCTCTATCTGGCCGGCGTGCCACGCAACCAACTGCTGGCCGACGTATTCCTGAGCCGCTCCTTCTAAGGCGGCCACCGCCGAGGAGCCACCATGAGCGAGCACATCCACCTGGAACGTGACCAGGGCCTGCTGACCATCCGCATGCAACGCGCGGACAAGATGAACGCCCTGACCCGCGCCATGTACGGCGCCATGGCCGATGCCCTGGACGCGGCCGGCGAAGACCGCAGCGTGCGCGCGGTGCTGATCACCGGCAGCGAGACCTGCTTCACCAGCGGCAACGACGTGGCCGACTTCATCCAGGCGCCACCTTCCGGGCTGGACAGTGAAGTGTTCCGCTTCATGAAGTCGCTGTTCGATTTCGCCAAGCCGGTGGTGGCGGCGGTGAGCGGCCCGGCGGTGGGCATCGGCACCACGCTGCTGCTGCATTGCGACCTGGTCTACGTGGCCCGTGACGCCAAGCTGAAGATGCCCTTCGTCAACCTCGGGCTGTGCCCGGAGTTCGGTTCCAGCCTGATCCTCCCGCGCATGCTCGGCCACGCCCGCGCCGCCCAGCTGCTGCTGCTCGGCGAGGCCTTCACCGGCGAGCAAGCGGCGACCTGGGGCATCGCCAACGAGGCGCTGGACAGCGGCGCCGCGACCCTGGCCCGCGCCCGCGAAATGGCCCAGCGTTTCGAGCAGCTGGCACCTTCTGCCGTGGCGGTGAGCAAGCGCCTGATGCGCGAACCGGGCCGCGAGGAACTGCGCCAGGTGATCATGGAAGAGGGCGAGCTGTTCGGTCAGCGCCTACGCACCCCCGAGGCCATCGAAGCGCTCTCGGCCTTCATGCAGCGCCGCAAGCCGGATTTCTCCAGGTTCGCCTGAGGCTCGCAGGCGGGGTTCACCCGCCCCACAGCGCTCCGGCAACCGTAGGATGGGTCGGGGTGGCGTTCCGCGAGCTCCGCGAAACCCATCAACGCGATGTGTCAGGCACGCACAGGTGCCACGCTCGACTCCGCCTGGTGGAGGTAAAAAGCGACCTCCACCCTACACACCGGTCATGCCCGCACGGCTGATGGGAAATGTTGTAGGGGCGAATTCATTCGCCAAGCGGTGCGCAGCGCCGCCGTTTCCAAACCCTTGAACAAAAAAGACCGCTCATCGAGCGGCCTTTTTCATTCACTGCGGATGCCTCACACCAGCGGGTCGCCGACGTGGAGGATCTTCATGGTGTTGGTGCCGCCGACGGTGTGGTAGCTGTCGCCCTTGGTGAGGATGACCCAGTCGCCCTGCTGCACGATGCCGCGCTTGAGCAGTTCGTCCACCGCGGCCTGGCTGACCTTGTCGGCCGGCAGCGCGGCCGGGTCGAAGGGCACGGTCTGCACGCCACGGAACAGGGCGACGCGGGCCTGGGTGGCACGGTGGGGGAGAAGGCGAAGATCGGCACCGAGGAACGGATGCGCGACATGATCAGCGGGCTGTAGCCGCTCTCGGTGAGGCAGATGATCGCCTTCACGCCCGGGAAGTGGTTGGCGGTGTACATGGCCGCCAGGGCCACGCTCTCGTCGCAGCGGCTGAAGGTGTGCCCCAGGCGGTGGCTGGATTTCTGGCTGGTGGGGTGTTTCTCGGCACCGACGCAGACGCGGGCCATGGCCTGCACCGCTTCCACCGGGTATTCACCGGCGGCGCTCTCGGCGGAGAGCATCACGGCGTCCGTGTAGTCCAGCGCGGCGTTGGCTACGTCGGAGACTTCGGCGCGGGTCGGCATGGGGCTGTGGATCATCGACTCCATCATCTGGGTCGCGGTGATCACGGCCTTGTTGTAGCGGCGGGCGTGCAGGATGATCTTCTTCTGGATGCCCACCAGCTCGGCGTCGCCGATCTCCACGCCCAGGTCGCCACGGGCCACCATCACGGCGTCGCTGGCGCGGATCAGGCCGTCCAGGGCTTCGTCGTCGGCCACGGCTTCGGCGCGTTCGATCTTGGCCACCAGCCAGGCGCTGCCACCGGCTTCGTCGCGCAGGCGGCGGGCCAGTTCCATGTCGGCGGCGTCACGGGGGAAGGAGACGGCCAGGTAGTCCAGGTCCATCTCGGCGGCCAGCTTGATGTCGGCCTTGTCCTTGGCGGTCAGGGCCGGGGCGGTGAGGCCGCCGCCGCGACGGTTGATGCCCTTGTGGTCGGACAGCGGGCCGCCGATCAGCACGGTGCAGTGCAGTTCATCGGCGGTGGTGGCGTCGACGCGCATGACCACGCGGCCATCGTCCAGCAGCAGTTCGTCGCCGACGCCGCAGTCCTTGATCAGGTCCGGGTAGTCGATGCCCACCACGTCCTGGTTGCCGGCTTCACGCGGGTGGGTGACGGAGAAGCGGAATTTGTCGCCGGCTTCCAGCTCGATGCGCTTGCCTTCGAACTTGGCGATGCGGATCTTCGGGCCTTGCAGGTCGCCGAGCAGGGCCACGAAGCGGCCGTGCTTGGCCGCCAGCTCGCGGACTAGGCGGGCGCGCGCCTTGTGCTCGTCGGGGGTGCCGTGGGAGAAGTTCAGGCGGGCAACGTCGATACCGGCGAGGATCAGCTGTTCCAGCACCTCGGGCGAGTTGCTGGCTGGGCCGAGGGTGGCGACTATCTTGGTGCGGCGAAGGGACATGCGAAGGCTCCATTTTTCAAGCAGAGCCCGAGGCTACACCGCTCGCAACCTGTAGTCATTGTTCCTCTTCACTACCCTTTGCCGGGGTTATTTAACGCCGGGATTCAGGGCCTGGTCCAGGTGCCGGGCGGCATTCTCGGCCTGCTCGGCATCGGGGAACTCGGCGAGCAGGCGGCGCAGGTAGCCGATGGCGCGGCCACGGTCGGCGCGGGGGTTGGCCGGGGCCAGGTTCATCAGCGCCATCTGGTACAGCGAGCGGGCCTTGATGTCGGGCTGCACATGGGCGTCGCCCAGGGCGAGGGAATACAGCTGCTCGGCTTCGTCGACGCGGTCCTTGAGCACGGCGCGGCGCGACAGCAGGGTCATGTCCGGGTCGAGGTCGCTGCGGTAGAGGTCGAGGTTCTGGCTGGGCTTCCAGTCGGCCAGCAGCTCGCGGGCGGTCTTGTGCACCGGCTCGTCGGCACGCTGGCGGATCACCAGGATGCGCGCCTCGGCACGTTCGGCGGCGCGGGTGCCGGGGAACTCGTTGGTGATCTGGTAGAAGCGGTTGAGCGCTTTGGTGTCATCGCGCTGGTCGTTGTAGCGGCTCATGTAGATCAGGCCGATCTGGTAGAGCGAGATGGCACGCACCTCGTCGCTGAACTGGCGATCCTGGTAACCGGTGAGGTAGAGCTTCTCGGCCTGGGCGCTGGTGCCATCGCGGATGGCCATGGCGCTGTAGGTGAGCAGGTCGCCATCTTCTTCCACCGCCGCGGCCATGCGGTTGTTCTTCAGCACCTTGTACTCCACCGCTTCGTTGGTGGTGATCTGGGCGATGAACAGCGGGGTGGTGGGGGCGCAGGCGCCAAGCAGCAGAAGGGTGCACAGCAGGGCAGGGCGGATGGGCTGCATGGAGGCTCCGGAGGCGGGGTTTGGGCGAGTCTAGCAGCCGCTTCGCCTGGGCCGGGATGATGGGCTGCAAGTCCCATCGGAGGTTGTGCCCGCACTCCGCCGGATGGCGCTGCAGAAATTTCCGTGAGCGCCGATATACTCGCCAACGGAGGACTTACCCATGCGCACGCTGATCATCCTGGCCCTGCTCGCCGGCCTTGCCGGTTGCACCCGCTGGTCGCTGGACCATCACCTGAACAATGCCTACCACGCCTACGACGAGGGCGACTGCGAAACGGCCATGCTCGAGCTGTCCCAGGCCGAGCGCAAGAGCCGCTCGCGGGCCTATATGCAGCCGGAGATCTCTCTGCTGCGCGGCCAGTGCCTGGAGCGCCAGAGCCTGTTCGTGGATGCCCAGCAGACCTACAACTTCATCATCGGCCGCTACCCCACCAGCGAGTACGCCTACCGCGCCCGTGCGCGCCTGGAGACCCTGGAGAAGCTCGGCCAGATCAACACCGGCTCACCGGCCAAGGCCACCCCGGCGTCGCTCTGACCGGCGTTTCGACCGTCGGTCGTGGCTCGCTTGAGTGGCGACCGGCCAGCGCTAAGCTTGGCCTTTGTTTCCGGGAGGGGCTCCATGCGTCACCTGCTTTTCGCGGTCATCCTGCTGCCAGGGCTGGCGAGCGCGGAGATCTACCGCTGGACGGACGCCAGCGGCCAGGTGCATTTCAGCGAGCGACCCCAGGCCGGCGCCCAGCAGGTGGAGGTCAAGCCGCAGGTGGTGGAGCGTGACGAGGCCACCCGCGAGCGTGAGCAACGTGCCGAGCAGTTCTTCGATGCCCGCCGCCAGGAACAGGCGCAGGCCGAGCGCAAGGCGGCGGATGCCCGCGGCGAGCGCCAGAAGCAATGCAACACGTTACGCGGTAACCTTGCCCAGCTTCGCGACGGCGCTAAGTTCTATCGTGTCGATGGGAAGGGGGAGCGCCAGTATTACAGCGACGGCGAGATCGACGCCGCCCGTCGTAAATTGACCGCGGAAATCAGTGAGCACTGCGGTTAATTACTTGGTTCGAGTGCAGTAGTGAGGCCATACTGAACGGCCATCAATAGCGATTCGCCATCATGCGTAGCCAACGCCGAATAGAACGCCACCAGCTGCCCTATTACCTGAAGGTCTTCAATCGCATCACCGACAAGCCCATGGGCTATCTGGGAAACGTTTCCCTCGAAGGCCTGATGCTGATCAGCCAGCTACCGATGCTGGTGGGGGCCCGTTTCGACATGCGCCTGAAGATTCCGGGGCATGACGGCCAGCAGCACTTCATCGACTTCTACGCGACCTGCCAATGGAGCCGGGAAGACGTCAACCCCGGCAACTTCGACTCGGGCTTTGCCCTGGTGGCACCGCCGCCGGAATACGTGGAGATGGTCGAGGCGCTGCGCCACTACTTCAGCTTTCGTCCCCTCGCCGCGTCGGCGTAGCCGTGCCCGGCGTTAGCCGCTGCGCTTCAGGCGCGGCGGCTGGCGTTTGAATTGGTGCTGGAGGATTTGAGCTCAGCTGATTGCCGAGTTCTGCTGGTGCTTTTGGTTTCGCCCACCCGGGCGAGTCCCTTTTCCAATCGCTGGAACGCCAGCCCGGTGAAAAGGAACCAAAAAACTCGCCCCCGACATACGGGTCTGGCTGGCGCCAGACTCCCCTCGCTCCATCATCGTTAATCGCTGCGCTCGCCCTTCGGGCCGCACTGAAGTGCGTTCGCCGCAAGCGGCGTCCAGGGGCACGCGCTGACGGGCCATCCCTGGCCCGACATCGCTCTCGCGACATCCATGTCGCTCAACCCCTTGATGCGCTTCGCTTACCCTTCGGGCCAGCCTTCGGCTGTTACTCCGCTTCGCTTCGTTTCACGACGATTGCGCTCGGCCTCCTGAAAGGGGGCATTTGGCGGCTGCTCCAACATCGGCGCACGTCGGCCCAGATGTTGTGCGCATCAGTACGTAGGATGGGTAGAGCGAAGCGAAACCCATCATGGCGGCCAAGCCGCCACGTGGTTCCGGTTTCTTGCTCGGGCATTGACTCCCGTAGCCCGGGCTTCAGCCCGGGAATCAAGCATACGGGTACGGTTGTGCCCCGATGGGGTTAGAGCACGCCGGCCTTTTTCCAGGCCAGGTAGCGGCCCACCAGCTCGGGGCCGAGTTCGCCGGGGCGGCAGTCGAGCACCGGGACGTCGTGGGCAGCCAGGCGTTCGTGCAGGCTGGCGCGGGCGTTGAGGTAGTCCACC
The DNA here is from genome assembly GCF_026072635.1 of Pseudomonas solani. Taxonomy (NCBI): domain Bacteria; kingdom Pseudomonadati; phylum Pseudomonadota; class Gammaproteobacteria; order Pseudomonadales; family Pseudomonadaceae; genus Pseudomonas; species Pseudomonas solani. The sequence goes on from NZ_AP023081.1 coordinate 3,680,894, forward strand.
GTGCCGCAGTAGGACAGCGCCTGCTCGAAGCCTTGCACCGGCTCCTGGCGCAGGGCGTCCAGCACTTCTTCCCGCAGGCTGGCGATCAGCACCCGGTGATGGCGACCGAGGCGCTTGACCGCGGCCAGTAGCTCATCGTCGTCTTCATCGCGCAGGTTGGTCACCAGCACCACCAGGGCGCGGCGGCGCTGGCGTGCCAGCAGGGCGTCGATGGCGGCGCCGAAGTCGGCCGGGCGCTGGGTGCTCTCGAGGTCGTAGACGGCGTTGAGCAATACGCTCAACTGGGCCGGGCCCTTGACCGGCGCGAGGTAGCGCTGCTGGTCGCCGGCGAAGGTGCTGAGGCCCACCGCGTCGCCCTGGCGCAGGGCCACGTAGCTGAGCAGCAGGCTGGCGTTGAGGGCGTGGTCGAAGTGCGAGAGGTCGCCGTCCTGGCTGCGCATGCGGCGGCCGCAGTCGAGCATGAAGACGATCTGCTGGTCGCGCTCGTCCTGGTATTCACGGGCGATGGGCGTGCGCTTGCGCGCGGTGGCCTTCCAGTCGATCTGGCGCAGGGTGTCGCCATCGCGGAATTCACGCAGCTGGTGGAACTCCAGGCCCAGGCCGCGACGCGGACGCTGGCGCACGCCGAGCTGGCTGAGCCAGTCGTCCACCGCCATCAGTTGGGCGCCGTAGAGGCGGGCGAAGTCCGGGTAGACGCGGGTCTCGCCCGGCAGGTCGAGGTAGCGGCGCTGGCCCCACAGGCCCAGGGGGCTGGGCAGCTCCACCTCGCACAGGGGGAAGGCGAAGCGGCCGCGCTGCAGCGGGCGCACGCGGTAGCCGAACTCGGTGACCTCGCCCGGGTGCAGGGCCACGGATTGCGGCAGGAACTCGGTGTCCATCCCCGCCGGCACATGGTCGAAGACCTTGAGCTGCAGGGCGCGGGTGAAGGCATGGTGCACGCGCAGGCGCACCTCGCCCCAGCGGCCCAGGGACAGGTTGCCCGGCAGCTGGCGTTCCAGCGCGGGTGAAGGCAGGCGGCGCAGCCACAGCGCATCGAGCACGGCGAGCAGGGCGAGGGCGCAGAGCAGCCCCCACCAGAGCAGGCGCAGCTGTTCCGGCAGCTTGGTGCCAAGGGCGTGCAGGGTGCCCAGGACCAGCGCCATGGCCAGCAGGCCGGCGATCAGGCCGAGCAGGATGCGCGATGGTTTCATAGGCGCGGCGCCGGCACCTGTTCCAGCAGTTGTTGCAGGACCTGGTCCACGGACTGGCCTTCGATATCCAGCTCTGGCGACAGCCGTACGCGGTGGCGCAGCACTGCCAGGGCGCAGCTCTTCACGTCATCGGGCAGCACGAAGTCGCCGCCGCGCAGCAGGGCGCGGGCGCGACCGCCACGGACCAGGGCGATGGAGGCGCGCGGGCCGGCACCCAGGGCCAGGCCCGGCCAGGTGCGGGTGGCACGGGCCAGGCGCACGGCGTAGTCGAGCACCTGGTCGTCCATGGGCAGTTCGCTGGCGATGCGCTGCAGGGCCTGCACGTCCTTGGCTTGCAGCAGGGTGCGCAGGGGCGCCACCTCCAGCATGTCGGCACGGGCGGAGCGGGTCACCTGGCGCACCAGGGCGAGCTCTTCGTTGGCCTCGGGGTAGTCCATGCGCAGCTTGAGCATGAAGCGGTCGAGCTCGGCTTCCGGCAGCGGGTAGGTGCCTTCCTGCTCGATGGGGTTCTGGGTGGCCATGACCAGGAAGGGCAGCGGCACCGGCAGGGCGCGGCCTTCGAGGGTGACCTGGCGCTCCTGCATCACTTCCAGCAGCGCGGCCTGGGTCTTGGCCGGGGCGCGGTTGATTTCGTCCGCCAGCAGCAGGTTGGTGAACACCGGGCCCTTGCGCAGCTTGAACTGCTCGCTTTGCATGTCGTACACGGCGTGGCCGGTGACGTCGCTGGGCATCAGGTCCGGGGTGAACTGGATGCGCGAGAACTCGCCGCCGAAGCAGCGCGCCAGGGCGCGGACCAGCAGGGTCTTGCCCAGGCCCGGCACGCCTTCCACCAGCACGTGGCCGGCGCCGATCAGGGCGGTGAGCACGTCGTCGATGACGGCGGTCTGGCCGACCACGGCCTTCTGCAGTTCCTGGCGCAGGGCCTGGGCCAGCTGGCTGGCGCGCTGGCGCTGGCTGCTGGCTGCCGAGGGCGCGGCAGGGGCGGCCGGCGCCTGGGCGGGCTCGCTGGGCTGCACGGCAGCGGCTACGGGGGCCGGGGCTTCGGGGGTGACGTCGGAAAGGTCCAGGTTCAGGCCTTCGGCTTCATCGTTGATCGGCTGATCGGGCGTCTGTTCGCTCATAGGGCATTCCTGAGGCTTTGCAGGTGGGCGACCTGGCGGGTGAATTCGGAGGCGCTGAGGCGCTGCTTGGGCAGCGGCCGCATGGCCTGGCTGATGGCGGCGGTGGGCATGCGGGTCAGGCGGCTGAGCACCTGCCATTGCTCGGCCACGGCGAGTCGTTCGAAACCGGGGTGACGGCGCCGCGCGCGACGCAGGATGTCGCGCTGCAGGCCTTGCAGCAGCACCTGCTTGCCGCTGCGCCGCATGAGGAAGTCGGCGCTGGCGCGCAGGTGTTCTTCCAGCTGGCGGCGCGAGCGGCTGGCCGGTGCCAGTTGCGGCCCCTGGCGACGGCCGACGTGCCACAGCACCAGGGCGATGAGCAGGGCCAGGGCCGCCAGCGCTTCGGGGAAGTTGCGCAGCAGCAGGGCGGGCAGGTCATCGCGCTCGGCGCGGTAGAGCAGGGTCACGCTGGTGTCCTGGGTCAGGTACCAGAGCAGCCAGGCATTGTCGTGGCTGGCGATGTTGTTGTTCTGCCAGATCCAGCTGTCGGTGAGCACGGTGACCAGGCCGTCGCCATGGTTCATCTGCAGCATGTGGGTGGCGTTGCCGCTGTTGGCCCAGGCGTGCGCGCGGTCTGCGCTGTCGTAGAGGTGGAAGCCGGTGTCGAAGTCGATGTAGGCCGGCGCGTCCTCGTTTTCCAGGTAGAGCTTGGTCAGCTCGGGGTAGCGGTCTTCGTCCTCGGGCTCTGCGTCGGCCTCGGCCGGGGCTTCTTCCTCGCCCTGGGCCTGTTGCGGGTCATCCTCGGCCGCGTCGCTTTCGACGTCCTCCTCGGTGGCGGCGTCTTCCTCGCTCTCGGTCGCTTCGCTCTGCTCGGCGTCCTCGCTGTCCTCTTCGTCGAGGTCCTCGCTCTCGTACTGCTGCACGCCGAGGCGGTCCAGCAGCAGGTCACCGCTCTTGCCGTCGTCCTCGTCGTAGAGGGCTTCGGCGACGAACAGCAGGTGGCCGCCCTTGGCTGCCCAGTCCAGCACGCGGTCGGCCTGGCGCGGGGTCATGCGGCTGCGGTCGGCCAGCAGCAACAGGGTGTGGCCGGCGGCGGGCAGGTCGTTGAGCACTTCCAGGCCATCGGCGTGCGCCACCGTCAGGCCCTGCTTGCGCAGGTAGCTCTCGGCGGCGAGGTAGATGTTGCTGCGCGCCTCGGGCGAAGCCCCGTGGGCGATGGTTTCCTGATAGGGCTCGATCTTGTTCAGCAGCCAGATGAGGAACAGGCCCAGCAGCAGGAAGAGCAGGGCACCGAAGATGAAACCTCCACGACGGCTCATGCGCTGGCTCCCGTGGCGACCAGGCGGCGCCAGCCTTCACAGAGGCCACGCTTGAGGCTCTCCGGTGGCAGCTGGTGGCCGTAGGCGAGGTTCTGCCAGTGGCGGGTGAGGACCTGGGCGAAGCGTCCCAGCTCTTCACGCTGCAGGTTCTGCACCATGCGCAGCACTTCGCCTTCGGTGTGGGAGCCCTTGAGCGGCAGGCGGAAATCGTGGAGCAGGTGGCTGAGCAGGGCACGGTAGAGCAGGCCGAGGGCCTCGCGCGGGTGCTCGGCCCAGAGCCGTTCGGCTTCGCTGGCGACGTCGTCGGGCAGGGTCTCGGGGGCCACCTCCAGGCCGAACAGCTGCAGCGGTGCCTCGCGGCGCCGGCGTTTCGGCAAGCCGATATTGCCGGCGAAGGTGGCGAGCCATTCACGGTAGCGCCAGATGATCAGGGCGATGAGGCTGAACAGCAGACCCCACAGCAGCACCTTGATCACCAGCGCCAGCCAACTGGTGCTGTTCCACAGCTCGGCCAGCTTGAACAGGCCCTTGATGAAGTCGGTGAGGCTTTCCGCGTCTTCCTTGGAGAGTTCTTCTTTCTTCTTGTCCTTGGCCTCGGCATCCGGGAAGCGCCAGCGGGTCACCGTCTCGCGGTTCTCGAAGGGCGGCTCGTCCAGCAGCTTGGCGATGCTTTCGCTGGAGGCCTGGCTGGTCAGCTCCTGGTGGAGAAGACGCGGGGCGTCGGGGCCGTCGGGGTCTTCCACCGGGATCGGGCAGCTGCTGGCGGTTTCGTCGGCCAGCACCGGCTGGGCGGGCAGGGCGGTGACCAGGAGCACGCCCATGCCCAGCACCAGGGCGTAGGCGAGGCCGGTGAGGCGTTGGCGCAGGCGGCGGAACACCAGTTCGATGTCCCAGGCTTCCAGGGCGGTGCGGCGGTTCAGGTAGAGGGTGAAGCCGCAGGCCACGTAGACCGGCTCCCAGATCATCAGCACGAAGAAGTACAGGCTGTTGGACAGGTGCTCCAGCCATACCCAGTCGCCTTCGGCCTGTTGCAGCAGTTTCTGCCAGTCCCAGTCGGCCACCACCTGCTGCGGCAGCATCAGGTAGAGCAGGGTGATCAGGCCCATCCACAGCGCCGTTTCCAGGTGCATGCCGATGATGGTGAGCCAGGTGGCGCCACCGGCATCGCGCTGGCCGAGCACCACCAGGCGCTGGCTGCGCGCCGCGCCGGAGAGGCCTTCCAGCTGCATCACCGGCAGGTCGAAGCTGCGTGTGGGGCTGAAGCGGCGCCAGGTGAGGCTGGCGATCAACTGCGGCTTGAGCAGGCGCGGGAAGGCCTTGAGCGCTTCCTTGAGCGTTGGCGTGTCGCCGAACAGCGCGCGGGAAAGGATGTACAGCGGCAGGCGCTCGAAGGCGGGCTTGAGCAGCCAGAAGATGAAGATCGCCCAGCCGGAGTAGTTCCACAGCACCAGGCACAGCAGCAGGAACACCGGCAGGGTGACCAGCGCCCAGCTGGCCATGAGCAGGCCCATGTGGCGTCGGGCGAGCAGCACACCGAGGTCCATGGCTTCCCAGGCGCTGCGCGGGCGGATGGCGACGCTGGCATCAGTCAGGCGCATGGCGACTCCGACCGGCGAAGCAGAAATAGCTGCCGAGCAGCAGCCACAGGCTGGCACCCACGATGTACTTCACCTTGGGCGTGGTGAAGGTCATGGACGACCAGTAGGCCTCGATGAACGCGGCGATCAGGAGCATCAGCATGGCGCCGGCAATGAGTTTGACGCTGTGGGTGGCGGCCAGGCGCAGGGATTCGGCGCGGGTCATCCGCCCGGGGGCGAGCAGCGCCCAGCCCAGCTGCAGGCCGGCGGCACCGGCGAAGGTGATGGCGGTGAGCTCGAAGGAGCCGTGGCCGATGACGAAGGACCAGAAGGTCTCGCCGTAGCCGACCTGGGTCAGGTGCCCGGCCACGGCGCCGATCATCAGGCCGTTGAAGAACAGGAAGAACAGGCTGCCGAGGCCGAAGAGCAGGCCGCTGGCGTAGGTCTGAAAGGCGATGCCGATGTTGTTCATGATGTAGTGGCCGAACATCATCCAGTCATCGCCGGAGTCGCGCTCGCTGGCGCCGATGCGGTGGGCGTCGGGCTCGTACATGGATTCCATCTCGGCCACCTGGTCCGGCGGCACCACGCTGTAGACCAGGTCGGGGAACTGGTGCACCAGCACGCCCATTACCGCCAGGCTCACGTAGAACAGCAGGCTGGCGATGAGGATGCTGCGCCACTGCTCGCGCACCAGGCGCGGGAAGCCGCCGAGCACGAAGCCGACGATCTGCGCGCCGAGGTGGCTGCGGTGGCGGTAGAACTGCTGGTGGCCACGCATGGCCAGTTGCTGCAGCTGGTCGATCAGATGGCTGCTGTAGCCGCGCTCCTGGGCGAGGGCCAGTTGCTGGCAGAGGTGGCGGTAGTCGGCGGCGAAGCCCTCGCAGGACTTGGCGTCGGCCTTGCCGCGCTCCAGGGCGTCGAGCTGGGCGCCGAAGCGTTCCCAGTCGGCCTGGTGGCGACGTTCGAAAAGGCTTTGTTTCATGGGCTTCCCAGTAGGCTCCTGGCGATGCCGTTGAGGCGGGCCTCGGCCTGCTCGGCCGGGACTTCCAGCGGCTCGGCGAGGATGCCCGCCAGCTCGGCGCGGCGCCCGCTGGAGAGGCCGCCCTGGCGCTCGGCATAACCGAGGATGGCGCGCTGCTCGGCGAGGCTCAGGATGAAGGGCGCACGCTGGGGCTCGGCGTCCGGCAGTTGCGGGCGCGAGGGTTTGTCTTCGCGGTAGACCACCAGGGTGCCGGCGGCGAGGTCGCCGAGGCGCTTGAAGGCGGGGTGCGTCAGGGTGCTGATGATGCCCAGGGCGTAGCCGAAGGGCAGGATGTCGACGAAGCGCAGCAGGTTGCGCACCAGGGACGAGGACCAGCCCACCGGCGTGCCGTCGTCGTGGACTACGCGCAGCCCCATCAGCTGCTTGCCGGGGGAGCGGCCCTGGTTGAGCACCTCGAACAGCACCATGTACCACCAGGTGACGAGGAAGGTGACGATCAGGCCCAGGCCCATGCCGAACTGCCCGAGCAGGAGGAACACCGAGTAGAGCACCAGTAGCAGGATGCCGCGGATCAGCAGGTCCACAGTATAGGCCAGGGCGCGGGGCAGGAGGCTGGCGGGGCGCAGCACGAGGTCGATGCCCTCGGGCGTTTCCACCTGGTAGCGGGTGTCCAGGGGGGCGGACTGACCCTGCTCATTTCCGTATGGGCTGGTGCTGCGGGACGTCGATGTCATGGGTCGACTGCGTTGGGGAAACCACGATGCTAGCGGAGCATCACTTGGCGAGGCAACCGACCCGCCGCTGGGCGGGTCGGCACGGCGGGCTCACTGCGGCGGGGGCAGCACGCCGAAGATGGTGCGATAGAGGATGCCCACGGCGATGATGAACATCGGGAAGGTCCAGATCAGGCCGATGCCCAGCGGAATCGCACTGACCATCATGATCAGCGACAGCACCAACATCAGGCCGAAGACCTTGAACCAGCGCTGGGTGATGGCCTTGCGCGAGGCTTCCAGGGCTTCCCAGGGCGACAGCTTGCGCTCCATCGCCAGGGGGAGGGCGAGCATATAGGCGATGGCCAGGTAGAAGCCGGGGATGAGCAGCAGCAGGAAGCCGATGTAGATCAGCACCGCCATCAGGATATTGAGGATGAACAGCGGCACGAACAGGTTGAAGTTGCTGAACAGCTCGTTGAAGTTCAGTGGCTGGCCAGCAGCCTGGCGGATGCCCAGCAGGTAGATGCCGCCGAGAACCGTGGCGCAGAGGCCGGAGCCGATGACGCCGCCGATGAAGGACAGCACCGTGGCGGCGAGTTCACCGGCCATGCCGCCGATGAAGCCCAGGACCAGGCCGAGCAGTGTGGCCAGAATCTGGCTGGCGACACCGTAGATGATCATGCCGCAGACGATCATGCCCTTGGAGCCTTTGACCCGCTGCCAGGATTCGTTGATCACGTCGCCGATGTTGAAGTCGTAGCCACGGGCCAGGGCGGCTTCGATGCTCAGGGCGCCGTTGTCGACGGTTTCGACCAGGGCGCTCTGGGGCGCGGAATAGGGGTTTTCGGGTATGCCTTGCATGGTCGCTTCCTTGTGAGTCGGTGCAGGAGGCGCGGGCCCGGGTCGGGCATGGCGCGAGCGCGATATTTTCGGGTGTCGGTGCGACGAATTCAATCGGCTGCGTCACTGTTTCGCGTATTGGTGGTCGGTGGTCGCGCGCCGTCGGGTGATAGACTCCGGCCCCTTGGCCATAGGAGGCAACGTGACTTCCAGCATCTTTTGGTACGACTACGAAACCACCGGCATCAACCCCCGCAGCGACCGCGCCATCCAGGTGGCGGGCATTCGCACGGACGAGGCGCTCAACGAAATCGAGCAGCCGTTGAACATCTATTGCCGGCCCAGCGACGACATCCTTCCCCACCCGGCGGCCTGCCTGGTCACCGGCATCCTGCCGCAGACCCTGCGCGAGAAGGGGCTGGACGAAGGCGAGTTCATCACCCGCGTGCACGCCGAGCTGTCCCGCCCGGGCACCTGCGGCGCCGGCTACAACACCCTGCGCTTCGACGACGAAGTGACCCGCTACAGCTTCTACCGCAACTTCCACGACCCCTATGCGCGGGAGTGGCAGGGCGGCAACAGCCGCTGGGACCTCATCGACACCCTGCGCACCGCCTACGCGCTGCGCCCGGAGGGCCTCGAGTGGCCCACCGAGGAGGGGCGGGTGTCGCTGCGCCTGGAGCGCCTGACCACCGCCAACGGCATCGACCATGGCCAGGCCCACGAGGCGCTGGCCGACGTGCGCGCGACCATTGCCCTGGCGCGGCTGGTGCGTGATCGCCAGCCACGGTTGTATGACTTCCTCTTCCAGTTGCGCAGCAAGCACAAGGTGCAGGAACAGATTCGCCTGTTGCAGCCGCTGGTACATATATCGGGCCGCTTTTCGGCGGCGCGGCATTATTTCTCCGTGGTAGTGCCACTGGCCTGGCACCCGAAGAACCGCAATGCATTGATCGTCTGCGACCTGTTATCCGATGTATCGCCGTTGCTGGATCAGGATGCTGAAACTCTGCGCCGCCGCCTCTATACACGGCGTGATGAGCTGGCCGAAGGTGAAATACCGGTTCCGTTGAAACTCCTGCATATCAATCGTTGCCCGGTAGTGGCGCCCTTGAGTGTATTGCGGCCGGCGGACCAGCAACGCCTGCACGTGGACTTGGCCGCCGTCCAGGAAAGCGCCCGGCAACTTGCCGAGTTGCGTGGGCAATGGCAGGACAAGTTGCCCGCCATTTATGCAGAGGAAGCTTTCCCCGGAACCGAAGATCCGGAGCAGCAACTCTATGATGGTTTTATCGGTGACCGTGATCGGCGGCTGTGCGAACAAGTACGGAATGCCGAGCCGCTTCGTTTGGCCCAGGAACCCTGGCCGTTCGATGATGTGCGGTTGCCGGAATTGCTGTTCCGTTACCGCGCGAGAAACTTCCCGGACACGTTATCCCCCGCCGAGCGGGATAAATGGATCGCGTTCTGCCGCGGCCGCCTGAGTGACCCGGCCCTGGGCGCGCCCAATACACTGGCGGGCTTCGAGCAGGCGATGGCGGAGCTCAGCGCCACGGCCACGCCGGCGCAGCTGGCGATCCTCCAGGCCTGGTCCGAACATGCCACGCAATTGCGTCAACGCTATGGCCTTTGAGTTTTGCCGGGCAATAAAAAACGCCAGCTGATGCTGGCGTTTTTTTAACCCGTGGCAATTAGCCCAGCAGGGTGGCCCAACCTTCAACGGTGTCGGCGCCCCACTTGGCTTTCCACTCTTTCAGCGTCTTGTGGTTGCCGCCTTTGGTTTCGATAACTTCACCGGTGTGCGGGTTCTTGTATTGCTTGACCTTGCGAGCACGCTTGCTGCCAGTAGTCTTGGCGGTAGCACGCGGGGCCTTGGAAGTTTTGGAGTCCGGATCGAGCAGGGCGATGATATCGCGCAGGGACTTCTGGTATTCACCCATCAGGGCGCGCAGTTTGCCTTCGAACTCCAGCTCTTTTTTCAGCTTGTCGTCTTGCGACAGGTTCTTCAGGCGTTCTTGCAGTTCTTTGATGGCTTCTTCGGTAGCGCGGTATTCGTTGATCAGCGACATGTCTGAGTCCCTTGTGAAAATGGTGATGGCTGGCGATGGCTGAGTGTCAGGAATAATAGTCAGCGCGTTAATACAAGTAAACATGCAGGAAAAGTTTTGTCGGGATTATTTTTAGAATAAGCCGATGTTTGAATTAATCCCTGTTCACAATCGGACCTAACCAAGGATTGGAACTTGCGTGCGTCATCGGTGACGGCGCCGGAGTTGCGGGCTGGCGCGGAGGCGACGGGAAGTTCAATGGAGCTGCTGAACTTTTCACGGCGTGTGGATAGAATGACCGCCTTTTGCGAAGTCTCTGGAGTTTCCCCCATGCGCACATTTCGTCTGGTGATCGCCTGCCCGGACGGCGTTGGCATCGTAGCCAAGGTCAGTAATTTCCTGGCGACTTACAACGGCTGGATCACCGAGGCGAGCCATCACTCCGACAATCAGAGTGGTTGGTTCTTCATGCGTCACGAGATTCGCGCCGATTCGCTGCCGTTCGACCTGGATGGCTTCCGCCAGGCGTTCGCGCCCATCGCGCGTGAGTTCTCCATGGAATGGCGCATCACCGACTCCTCGGTGAAGAAGCGCGTGGTGCTGATGGCCAGCCGTGAGTCCCACTGCCTGGCCGACCTGCTGCACCGCTGGCACAGCGGCGAGCTGGATTGCGAGATCCCCTGCGTGATCGCCAACCACGACGACCTGCGCAGCATGGTCGAGTGGCACGGCATCCCCTACTTCCACGTCCCGGTCGACCCGAAGAACAAGCAGCCGGCGTTCGAGCAGGTCTCGCGCCTGATCGACGAGCACAAGGCCGACAACGTGGTGCTGGCGCGCTACATGCAGATCATCCCGCCGGACCTGTGCCAGAAGTACCGCCACCAAGTGATCAACATCCACCACAGCTTCCTGCCCTCGTTCATCGGCGCCAAGCCGTACCACCAGGCCTCCCTGCGCGGCGTGAAGCTGATCGGCGCCACCTGCCACTACGTCACCGAGGAACTGGACGCCGGCCCGATCATCGAGCAGGACGTGGTGCGCATCAGCCACCGCGACAACATCGAAGACCTGGTGCGCCTGGGCAAGGACGTGGAGAAACTGGTGCTGGCGCGCGGCCTGCGCTATCACCTGGAAGACCGCGTGCTGGTGCACGACAACAAGACCGTCGTCTTCGACTGATCGCGTAACAGGAACAAGGAACGATCCCATGCTCAAGTCCGTCCAGGTTCGTGACTACATGACCCATCACCAGGTGAGCTTCCGGCCGGACACCGACCTGTTCCTGGCCATCGAGCGCTTGCTGGAGCACCGCCTGAGCAGTGCCCCGGTGGTCGACGCCCAGGGCCACCTGCTAGGCATTCTGTCCGAGTCCGACTGCCTGCGCGGCATTCTTTCCGGTGCCTACTACGATGCTGTAGGGGGAGTGGTGGGCGCGTGCATGCGGGCGCAGCCGGGGAGCGTTTCCCCGGGTGAGGACGTGGTCGATGTCTGCCAGCGCTTGCTGCGCGAGCAGCATGAGGCCTTGCCGGTCGTGGAAGGCGGTGTGCTGGTGGGCGTGCTCAGTCGTCGTGACGCCTTGCGCGCGATCAAGGCCTTCGCCCAGCACGACGCCGGCCGCCCGACCTAGGAGCTTGAGCATGTCCGACCCTCTCGACCGCGCGACCTCGAAAGCCCCGCCCACCCTCGGCGAGGGATGCGTGCGGCGCTATGACCCCGAGGCGCTGGACGAGGAGGACGGCACCGACTTCCCGGATGCCGAAGCCCTCTGGAAGCAGATCCAGGACGAAGCCGACGAAACGAAAAAGGCGCCTTGAGGCGCCTTTTTCATTCCCGCACGGTTCAGATGCGGAAGCTGTCCACCAGGTGCTTCAGGCGCGCGGCCTGCTGTTCCAGGTCGGCGCAGGCGCGCAGGGTGGCCTGGAGGTTTTCCACGCCTTCCTGGTTGAGCATGTTGATCTCGTTGATGTCCACGTTCAGTGATTCCACCACCGAGGTCTGTTCCTCGGTGGCGGTGGCCACGGACTGGTTCATCCCGTCGATCTCGCCGATGCGCTGGGTGACGCTGGAAAGGCGCTCGCCCGCCAGGTTGGCGATGGTCACGCTCTCCTCGCTGTAGCGCTGGCTCTCGGTCATGGTGTTGACCGCCTCGCGGGCGCCCACCTGCAGCTCCTCGATCATCTTCTGGATTTCCTGCGCCGACTCCTGGGTGCGGTGGGCGAGGTTGCGCACCTCGTCAGCGACCACGGCGAAGCCACGGCCGGCCTCACCGGCACGGGCGGCTTCGATGGCGGCGTTGAGCGCCAGCAGGTTGGTTTGCTCGGAGATGCCCTTGATGACCTCGAGGATCTGCCCGATGTTCACCGTCTTGCTGTTCAGCGTCTCGATGTTGCCGCACGAGGCGCGGATCTTCCCGGACAGGTCGCTCATGGCGACTATGGTCTTCTCCACCACCTGGCGGCCGTCCTCGGACTGGTTGCGTGCATCGGAGGCCTGGTGCGAGGCATCGGCGGCGTTGCGGGCGATCTCCTGGGCGGCGGCGCCCAGTTCGTTGATCGCCGCGGCCACGCTGTTGGTGCGCTGGGCCTGCTCGTCGGAGTTGCTCATCGACGAGTTGGAAGCCGACAGCACCAGCTTGGCCACCTCGTTGACCTGGCGGGTGGTGGCGGAAACCTCGCGGATGGAGGCGTGGATGCGCTCGACGAACTGGTTGAAGGACTGCGCCAGCTCGCCGAATTCGTCCTGGGAGTGCACTTCCAGGCGGCGGGTCAGGTCGCCCTCGCCCTGGGCGATGTCCTGCATGGCGCGGCCCATCAGCAGCAGCGGCTGCATCAGCACGCGGATCAGCATGCCCAGCAGGGCGATGATGATCACCACCGCGATGACGGTGACGATGATCGCCGAGGTGCGGAACTCACGCAGCATCGAGAACGCCTCGGCCTTGTCGATGGACAGGCCGATGTACCACTTCACCGTCGGCAGGCCCTTGATCGGGGCGAAGGTGAGGATGCGCGCCTGGCCGTCCAGCTCGGACTCTGAGAACTCGGGGCTGATGCGCGGTGTGTTCCTGGGGTAGATGTCCGCCAGCTTCTTCATCACGAAATCCTTGTTCGGATGAACCAGGATGGTGCCGTCCTCGCTGACCAGGAAGGCGTAGCCCATGCCCTGGAAGTCCAGCGAATTGACGATCTGCTGCAGCGTCTGCAGGCTCAGGTCGCCGCCCACCACGCCCTTGTCTCCGGCGGGGGTGGCGATGGTCATGATCAGCGTGCTGGTGGCGGCGTCGATATAGGGTTCGGTCAGGGTGGTGGTGCCGGCGGCCATGGCGTCCTTGTACCAGGGACGGGTGCGCGGGTCGTAGCCTTCGGGCATGGCATCGTTCGGGCGCATGGTGAAGGTGCCGTCGGCGCTGCCCAGGTAGGTGAAGGAGAAGGTCGAGGCCAGCACCTTCTGTTCCAGCAGCGAGGTCACGGATTCGGCTTCGGCATGGCGGGAGATGTTCTGCGCCACGTTCTCCACCAGCAGGATCCGGCCCGAAAGCCAGTTCTGGATGTTGCTGGCGGTCACGTCCCCCATTTCCTTCAGGTAACTCTCCAGGTCGTCTCGGATCGCATTCCGTTGCAGGTAATCGTTGTAGAGCGTGAATAGCGAGAACGCCGCTATCACTACCAGAGAGGCGGCCAACAGGATCTTGTGGCTGAACTTCAGGTTCTTGGTCATGTTTTCTTGCGTCCGATTGATGCAGGTACCAGTCTTGGCGGGTCGCCGGTTTTTCTTAACGGATCCGGCGTTGAACACTGTGTCGGTACAGAACCAGTAAAGCTTGAGGATGGCGAGATGCCTGCATCCAGTTCGATAATTCTTGGCGCTGACCCTTCCGGCCAGCCGATCGCCCAGGCACTGCGCCTGGCCAACCGTCACGGCCTGGTGGCGGGGGCCACCGGCACCGGCAAGACGGTGACCCTGCAACGCCTCGCCGAAGCCTTCAGCGACGCGGGGGGGGCTGTGTTCGCCGCCGACATCAAGGGTGATCTCTGCGGCCTAGGCGCCGCCGGCGTGCCCCAGGGCAAGGTCGCCGAACGCATCGCCTCCATGCCCTGGCTCGGACACCAGCCCAAGGCCTATCCGGTGACGCTGTGGGACGTGGCCGGCAAGAGCGGCCACCCGCTTCGTACGACACTCAGCGAAATGGGCCCCCTGCTGCTGGGCAACCTGCTGGAACTCACCGACAGCCAGCAGGCGGCCCTCTATGCCGCCTTCCAGGTGGCCGACCGCGAAGGCCTGCTGCTGCTCGACCTGAAGGACCTCAAGGCCCTGCTCAACCACCTGCGTGACCACCCCGAGCTGCTTGGCGAGGACCGTGCCCTGTTCGCCGGCGCCTCCGCCCAGGCCCTGCTGCGGCGCCTGGCCACCCTGGAACAGCAGGGCGCCGACGCCCTGTTCGGCGAGCCGGCCCTGCAACTGGAAGACATCCTCCACCCCGACCGGGACGGCCGTGGCCGCATCCACCTGCTGGACGCCAGCCGCCTGGTGCACGAGGCGCCCAAGGTCTACGCCACCTTCCTGCTCTGGCTGCTGGCCGAGCTGTTCGAGCAACTGCCCGAGCGCGGCGATGCCGACAAACCGGTGCTGGCGCTGTTCTTCGACGAGGCGCACCTGCTGTTCGCCGACACCCCGCGTGCGTTGCAGGAACGCCTGGAGCAGGTGGTGCGGCTGATCCGCTCCAAGGGTGTCGGCGTCTACTTCGTCACCCAATCCCCCAGTGACCTGCCGGATACCGTCCTCGCCCAGCTCGGCCTGCGCATCCAGCATGGGCTGCGCGCCTTCACCGCCAAGGAGCAGAAGTCCCTGCGTGCGGTCGCCGATGGCTTCCGCCCCAACCCGGCGTTCGACAGCCTGGCCGTGCTCACCGAGCTGGGCATCGGCGAAGCCCTGGTGGGCACGCTGGAAGAGAAGGGCACGCCGGCCATGGTGCAGCGCGTGGCCATCGCCCCGCCGCAATCGCGCATCGGGCCGCTGAGCGAGGCCGAGCGTGCCGAGCTGGTGCGCAGCTCGCCCCAAGCCGGGCGCTATGACAAGCCCATCGACCGCGAGTCCGCCTACGAAATCCTCACCGCCCGTGCCGCCGATGCGCCCGCCGCCCCGGCCACCAAGGGCAAGGCCGCGCCCGCCGAGGCCGAGTCCGGTTTCGCCGGTGCCGCCGGCGAACTGCTGGGCAGCCTCGCCAGCCAGGCGATGAAAACCGCCGTGCGCCAGGCCGCCAACCAGTTGGGCCGGCAACTGGTGCGCGGGCTCATGGGGTCGCTGCTGGGTGGCAAGCGCCGTTGACTGCGGATTCGCCGCAACGAAAAAGGGCGCCCGAAGGCGCCCTTTTTCATGGCTGCATGGCTCAGACGATGAACTTGGTCGAGAGCCAGAACAGCGCCGCGGCCAGGGCCATGGAGGTGGGCAGGGTCAGCACCCAGGCCAGCAGGATGTTGCGCACCGTGCCGCCCTGCAGGCCGCTCTTGTTGGCGACCATGGTGCCGGCGACGCCGGAGGACAGCACGTGGGTGGTGGACACCGGCAGGCTGTAGATGTTGGCCAGGCCGATGGCGGCGGCGGCGGTGATCTGCGCGCTCATGCCCTGGGCGTAGCTCATGCCCTGCTTGCCGATCTTCTCGCCGACGGTCAGTACCACGCGCTTCCAGCCGACCATGGTGCCGATGCCCAGGGCCAGGGCCACCGCGAGGATCACCCAGAAGGGCGCGTACTCGGTGGTGGCGGTCAGGTCCTTGCGCAGCTTCTCCAGGTCCGCCTTCTCGCGGGCCGGCAGCTCGGAGAGCTTGCCCACTTTCTTCGCGGTGTCGTCCAGGCAGAGCAGGTAGCGACGGGTCTCGACGCGGGTTTCCTCGCTCATGTCGCTGTAGCTGGCCACGCCCTTGAGGTTGGTCAGCAAGCCGTCGATGGTCGCTTCGGTCTGCTTGGGATCGCAGCGGAACGCCTGGGGCATCTCGCTGGGAGTTGCCTTGCCCAGGGCCAGCATCTCGCCGAGGGTATCGGTGTGGCGCTGGTAGAACTGGCTCAGGTGAGTGGCGGCATCACGGGTGCGTTCGATCTGGTAGGTGGTGCTGTTCAGGTCGAGCACGAACTTGGCCGGGACGATGCCGATCAGCACCAGCATGATCAGGCCGATGCCTTTCTGGCCGTCGTTGGAACCGTGCACGAAGCTCACGGCCATGGCCGAAAGCACCAGCACCAGGCGGTTCCAGAAGGGCGGGTGCTTCTTGTCGTCGACTTCCTTGCGGGTCTCCGGGGTCTTGTGCATCTTCGACGCCGGGTAGAACCACTTCAGCGACAGCAGCAGCAGCGCCGCGACCATGAAGCCGGCGGCCGGGGAGAAGATCAGCGACAGGCCGATATCGATGGCCTTGCCCCAGTTCACGCCTTCGCCCAGGGGCAGGTCGGTGATCATCGCGTTGGCCAGGCCGACGCCGAGGATCGAGCCGATCAGGGTGTGGGAGCTGGACGCCGGGATGCCCAGGTACCAGGTACCGAGGTTCCAGGTGATGGCCGCCGCCAGCAACGAGAACACCATGGCCAGACCGTGGCCGGTGTTGACGTTGATCAGCAGCTCCACCGGCAGCAGGTGGACGATGGCATACGCCACGCCGACGCCGCCCAGCAATACGCCGAGGAAGTTGAAGATGCCGGAGAGGACCACAGCGCGGTAGGGCGACATGGCCTTGGTGTAGATAACCGTGGCGACCGCGTTGGCGGTGTCATGGAAACCGTTGATGAACTCGAAGGTCAGGACGAATGCCAGGGCGAGCAACAGGCTCACGACCAGCCAGGCATCAAGCCCGCTGAAGAGATCGAACATGAAGGTTTAGTGACAGGCTGGTTAGGGGGCGCGAATTATGCCAGAAATCCGGCCCGCGCCCAGCGCCCGACTGCCGATCGGTACCTGATGGCACTGCGGCATGGCAGCGCAGCCCAGTAAAACCGGGCTGCGCGACGCATTGTTCGAAATCGTTTCAGCTGTTCTGGCCGAGCTCTTTCTCGATCTTCTGGATCTCGCGCTCGAAGGCCTGGTCCAGGTAGTTCGAGCGTTTGCGCCAGGGCTTGCGCTCGGGGTCCGGTTGCGCGGCATAGGTGGTTACTTCGCCGCCGTAAACATCCTTGAATCGTTTTTCCTGGCGCTCGAGTTCGGCGCGCAGTTCGTCTTTCGTCACGTAGTGATCCGCTTCGTCTGATAGAGGTCTTGAATGAGTGTCCGGCGATGGAAGGCGCGGGGCCTTCTGCAACTTTCGCCTGTCATGGAGTTGGGCCGAATGGCCGTCTTCCATTGTCTTCACGACTATCCCGGTCGCGTTCGCCGCACCGCCGCAAGCCAGGTATGCCGCGCCTTGCGCGAATTACCGGAGAACTTGGGGAGGGGCGCCGAAGTATATAGGGAAATTCACCAGAAGCTCTATCGAATAGAAAGCCGAACGCACGACGAGTTCAACTTTCGTTGCACTCGCCGTGCACTTCCCTGGTGCACACTCAAAGGCTGCGGATGATTCGCCCGAGTGTTTCCATGGCCTGTTCGCTGCGTGTCGTCCAGGGGTGGCCGTAGTTCAGGCGCGCGCAATTGCTGAAACTTCGCGTGGCCGAGAAGATCGGCCCGGGCGCGATGCTGATGCCCTGGGCCAGGGCCAGCTGGAACAGGCGCAGCGAGTCCACCTGGGCGGGGAACTCCAGCCACAGGAAGTAGCCGCCATCGGGCCGGCTGACCCGGGTCTGCTCCGGCAGGTGGCGTGCCACGGCCGCCAGCATCGCGTTCTGCTGGCTCTCCAGGGCATAGCGCAGGCGCCGCAGGTGGCGGTCGTAGCCGCCGTGCTGCAGGTAGTCGGCGATGGCGGCCTGGGCCGGCACCGAGGCGGAGATGCTGGTCATCAGCTTCAACCGCTCGATCTCCCCGGCGTAGCGCCCGCCCGCCACCCAGCCCACCCGGTAACCCGGTGCCAGGCTCTTGGAGAACGAACTGCAATGCATCACCAGGCCCTCGCTGTCGAAGGCCTTCACCGGCTTGGGCGCCTGCTGGCCGAAATACAGCTCGGCGTAGACGTCGTCCTCGATCATCGGCACCTGGTACTGCTTCAGCAGCTCGGCCAGGCGTCGCTTGCGCGCTTCGGTAAGGCTCGCGCCCAGGGGGTTGTGGAAGTTGCTCATGAACCAGCAGGCCTTGATCGGCAACTGCTCGAGGCTGCGTTCCAGCACCTCCAGGTCGATGCCCTCGCGCGGGTGCACGGGGATTTCCACCGCCTTCAGCTTCAGCCGCTCCAGCACCTGCAGGCTGGCATAGAAGGCCGGCGACTCGATGGCCACCAGGTCGCCCGGGCGGGTCACCACCTGCAGGCACAGGTTCAGCGCTTCAAGCGCGCCGTTGGTGATCACCAGCTCCTCGATGGGCAGCGGCAGGCCGCCGACCATATAGCGCAGGGCGATCTGCCGGCGCAGGCCATGGTTGCCCGGGGTCATGTCGGAGACGGTGGAGCGCGGGTCCATCTCCCGCACCGCATGGGACATGGAGCGCGCCAGGCGTTGCAGGGGGAACAGTTCCGGGCTGGGGAAGGCCGAGCCGAAGGGCACGGTGTCCGGGTCCTTGATGGAGCTGAGCACCGAGAACACCAGCTCGCTCACGTCCACCTCGGTGGTGGCCGCCTCACGGACGGGCACCTCCGGCTCCTGCAGCGGGCGCTGCACGTGCTGGCAGACGAAGTAACCGGAGCGCGCACGGGCGATGATCAGCCCACGGCTCTCCAGCAGGTAATAAGCCTGGAACACGGTGGAGGCGCTGACCCCGTAGGTGCGGCTGGCGTGGCGCACCGAGGGTACCTTCTCCCCCGGTGCGAGCACGCCGGTGCGGATCAGCTCGGCGATCTCGTCGGCGAATTTCTCGTAGCGCTTCATCTTGTCCTGCGGGTGGGCGGCCTGGGCCGCCCACTCTAAGCGCTGCGTCGGGCCGCCGCCACAGGTGCCGTCCATGCTCAACGGTGGGGGCTGACGAAGGTGCTGTCGGCGCTGGCGCTGGCCGCATCGCCGTCCAGGCTGGTGAGGCGGAACACCAGCTCGCGGGAGCCACCGCCCAGCGCGTCGTCTTCCTGGGCCACCGAAACCGGCAGCTCGAGGATCTCGCCCGCCTCGATCTTCACCTCGGCCGGTGCCTGCAGGCGCAGGCCCTCGCCCTCGGCCAGCTCCAGGCGGTAGCGGTGGGCGAGCTGGGTCTTGTTGATCAGCTTGAGGTTGTAGATGTTCTCGATCTCGCCGGCGGCGTTCTCGCGGAACATGCCCCTGTCCTTGATCACGTCCATGGAGATTTCCGAGCGCGCCGCCAGCAACCAGCCGAACGCGCCGATCATCAGCACCAGGGCGGTGGCGTAGCCGATCAGGCGGGGGCGCAGCAGGTGGGTGTGGCCACCTTCCAGGGCGCGTTCCGAGCTGTAGCCCACCAGGCCACGGGCGTAGCCCATCTTGTCCATCACCGAATCACAGGCGTCTACGCAGGCCGCGCAGCCGATGCAGGCGATCTGCAGGCCATCGCGGATGTCGATGCCGGTGGGGCACACCTGCACGCATACCGTGCAATCGATGCAATCGCCCAGGCCCTGGGCCTTCGGATCGACCCCCTTCTTGCGCGCCCCGCGGGACTCGCCCCGGGCGGCATCGTAGGAAACGATCAGCGTGTCCTTGTCGAACATCACGCTCTGGAAGCGCGCATAGGGGCACATGTGAATACACACCTGCTCACGCATCCAGCCGGCGTTCACGTAGGTGGCGGCGGTGAAGAACAGCACCCAGAACAGCGAAATGCCGCCGGCCTGCAGGGTCACGATCTCGGTGGCCAGTTCACGCACCGGGGTGAAGTAGCCGACGAAGGTCACAGCCGTCGCCAGGCTGATGGCCAGCCACAGGCCGTGCTTGGCCAGGTTGCGCAGCACCTTCTCCACGCCCCAGGGTGCGGCGGCCAGCTTGATGCGCTGGTTGCGGTCGCCCTGGGTGCGCTGCTCGACCCACATGAACATCCAGGTCCACACGCTCTGCGGGCAGCTGTAGCCGCACCACACGCGCCCGGCGAACACCGTGATGAAGAACAGCCCGAAGGCGCAGATGATCAGCAGCCCCGACAGCAGGATGAAATCCTGCGGCCAGAAGGTCGCGCCGAAGATATAGAACTTGCTGTCCTCCAGGCTCCAGAGCACGGCCTGGCGGCCATCCCAGTCGAACCAGAGGGTGCCGAAGAACAGCAGGCACAACAGACCGGCGCCGAGCAGGCGGAAGTTGCGGAACCGCCCGGTGAAGCTGCGGGTGTGGATCGGGGCACTGGAGGCATAAAGGGACTTGCTGGCGGCGGCGGGGCGACTCGGTTGGACGACCTCTACCTGCCTGACGGGAATCATCTCGCTCATGATGCTGGCCTTTTGGGCTATGACGGCGAGGCGGACTATAGGGAGAGGCTGATACTGGAAACAGATTCAGGTGATGGGGCAAAAACCATATCAGATGGGTCGCGATGGCCGTCTGGCCCGCAAGGCGCGTGGTTTCTGGCGGGGCACGGGTGCGCCCTGCGCAAAGCGCGGCAATCGGTCGCGGGCTAATTACCGGTGCAGCGCCTCGCCCCCACCTGTAGAGCGCCGCGCAACCCCCTTGTAGGGGCGATTTCAATCGCCCAAGGGCAACGCCGTTGCCCCAAAGGCCCCTCCCAATTCCGAGAGGGGCCAGGCCCGGGTCAGTTGGTCCAGAGGGGCAGCGCGCCCATCTTCATCAGCTGCCAGAAGTCCTGTTGGTTGCTGTGGCACAGATCCACCATCACATCCATCAGCGCACCCTCGCGGACTTCGTTGAGAAAGGGGCCGGGAGTGCCTTCGCGCCGGCCCGCGTTGTCCTGGATGATCGCCGCGATCATGTGCACCGCGTTCAGCCGTGAGTCCAGGCGCTCCAGCAGGTCATGCAGGTGTTGCTGCTGCATATCCGTGCTCATGCCGACACCTCCTTGCCGCTGGCCATGAACAGCGGCAAATCCCGCCAGGCCACCCACAGCTCTCCCTGCCAGCGCACCACACCCAGCTGCCGGCCCTCGTAGGTCCGCGTTTCACGCGTAGGCGCCGCATCGGGCGTGCGGTGGTAGTCATGCAGCGTCGGCACCAGCACTTCGTTCACCCAGCGGCCCAGATCGCCGTGCTTGGGCGTGCCGAACTGGAACAGCGCCCGGTAGGCGCCGATATCGCTGATCACCACCACCTCTTCATGGAAGTCGTCGGTGTAGCGGAGGGAGAGGGTGTGCTGCTCGTGAGGCTGCAAGGAAGGGAGCAAGGGCAGGGCATCGGCCAGGCCGATCAACTGCGCGAAATCATGGGCGACGAACCAGGGCTGGTTGTCGACCATCACGGCGCGCAGGCGTTGGTGGTGGTGATAGAAAACGAGGGGGGTGAATGCGTTTTTCATGGTGAAGCTCCTGATGAGTGAGGAAGCTGCCACCGTTCGCTGTCAGTCAAAGGGTGGCAGACCGCGCAGGGTTGACAGACCGGCATCAGGAACCGGCAGACCCGAGGGTCTCCCCGCGCGATCTGCCATAGAGCAGTGCAGTTGAAAACTGCATGCGAGCAAAGGCCTGCAAGAAACATTCGCCGTTTCTCGCATGCACCTTGCGGCGCAATCGCGCCTGATGACGGGCTGTCAAACCCGGCCACGGGATTTGCCGTGGCCGGGGCAGGATAGGGAGGAGGGAGTGGGAGGGCAAGGGTGTGGTCGCCGGATGGATCGCGGGGGTGAATCAAACCAATGGCTATCTAACGACTCTGCTGCTCGTGACTGGCATCTTTCGACCAAGAGCGGACGTTGAGACTAGGAAAATAAAACGGTGGCCTTTTTTGCGCACAAACTTGTGCCAGCCGTTGCATTTGGCTACCGCCAAACTGAAGATAAGCGCCTGTCGTAAGCCCACTGCTTGGGCTATCTCTCGCTTCGGACGAAGCGCCGTTTTGACCAGGAGCTGTATTGTGATGGATCACATACTGGCCGGACCTTCTTGTTCAGGTCTTTCCCTCTCGGCAGGGCGCCCCTCTTTTTTCACAACATATCCTCAACCCAGCCAGCTCTAGGAATTCCCATGTCCGAGTCATCGCTCAATATCGTCTTGAAGTCCGATAACAATCAGCTCGCGGTGTTGCTTAAAGGGTTGAACGGGACGTTTACCGCCGCGTTTTTACAAGGGTTAGAAGCAACGTTCGCCGGCGACCGGGGCCATCCACAACCCGCCGTTTTCACCGACCTCAACGTGCAACAGGTGAGGGTCGGCAAAGGATTGTATGGGCTGCATATCCAAGGCGACGAAGCGGAAGCCTTCATGGACTGGCTAGGCGGCTTGCCGGGATTGGCGTTCTGGGCGTTGGCAACCAGTGAAACGATGATCGACATATATGCCTCCAGCGATGGCTGTAGTTACTGGAGCACCTATGTGGCGTGGGAGGGCGGCTCAGACCCGGAAGAAGATGCTCGTGAAGCCAAGCTCCAATGGTGGGTCGGCATGACCAAACCGGTGTTGCGCCATTTCGATGAAGACGCCGACAGCGCGCTTGCACTGCTCAAAGCCCATCAGAAAACCAAGGACGAAGCCGACCACTGGGGCTACTTCTTCGCCAACCACATCACCAGCGAAGGCATGCTTCTGAAAGTCCGGATCAAAGACAAACTGGTACGTACCGCCTGGCTGCGAGAACTGCAGCGCTACGTAAAAGCGGAAGAAAAAGACTTCCAGCGCCTGGCCACCTTTTTCACCAGCGAGCGCCTCAAATGGCAAGGTGGTGACGAGACGGCACAGTTCCCCAATTGGTCGGAACAACGGAAAGCTCCGCTGGAGCTGGCGAAGGGTTTAATGTTCGCCGAGGAGGCCGGCAACTGCCTATACGTTGGCTTTCATATGGACGGTATCGCGCCCTATATTCACGGCGACTGCAACTCCTCGTCACGAGGCAATTACGCAATCAATTTGGTGCAGTACTTCACCGCACTTTATTCGTTAGTCGGGGGCCGAGTTTTTTATAAAAACGAAACCCACTACCTTGCTCGCAGTGTTATTGACCATGATGGTTATCTGTACATCATGTAAATCAATGCGTGCGGCGCTAGATCGTGAAGAAAAACAGCGCCGCTGGGATAGCGCGCCTGAAAGATGTCACCACATTTGGTTTTTGATTTTCGTACGTGCAGCATCGTCCCGGGATTTCGGGCCTAAGACTGCCCATCACGGCCGTCCGCTCCTGGCCGATTTCAGCCCCTGGTGAACGGCTCCAATCATCACTTTTCGCCAACCTACAGTTGGTCGACAGCCATCCGACCAGAGCATCCAGTTCGGCCTGCCGCGCCGGTGCGATCACCCGCTCGCCGGCGCTGAGAATCTCGTACAGGTGCGCCACCGATGAGGTGACTGGAGTCAGGGCCTAGCTCGGGCTTCAGCCTTGGCCGAGGATGCCGGCCAACGTGCCTTTCCCGCCATTGATCCGAAACCCGCCATGGCCCCGAACCCGGCCATGGGGCGGTTGCCCAACGGACGTATCATCGGCACATAACCCTCAGCGAGGTACGGCCATGAAGCTCTTCCGTTGTGCGCTGCTGGCCCTGGTGGCGAGCGGCGCGATTCCCGCCCTGGCCGCCGAACCGAACGGGCAGCAGACCATCCGTGTCATCCCCAAGACCTACGTCAGCCCCGGCGCCAGCGGCAGCGTCGACACCTACGAAAGCAGCCAGCGCTACGACGTGTACGGCGGGCAGCGCGTGCCCAGCGACATCAACTCCACCCGCAGCAGCTCCGGCTACAGCAGCCAGGACATCCAGCAGCGCGGCGGCATCCGCCAGACCACCGAATACCCCAACGGCCTGATCATCGAGCGGGTTCCGGGGCAGGGCACCACGCAGTATTACCGCCGCGAGTGATCCGTCGTTGTTTCTGTGGGAGCGAATTCATTCGCGATGCCAGGCCGCCGGCCTATCGCGGATGTACCCGCAGCGTAGGGTGGACCACGCTTCATCGGTCCACCAATCGAGGTCATGCCGGGCATCGCTGGTGGATGAATAAAGCGCCATCCACCCTACGCAGCGGTCATGTCCCTGCCTGTGGATTGCCGCCTCTCCTGTGGGGGCGAAGTCATTCGCGATCGGTTTTTCCCGATGGCACCTCTGCGCCGATCTCCCGCTTCGCTTGGCCCTCCCGCTGCGAACGTGCTGCGAAAAAAAGCCTGCCGGCGACCGGTGGGGGCTGAATCCACGGGCTTTTTGTTCTCTATAATGTCGACCAGTTCGCAACGGCGATCTTCATCCCAATCTGCATCTGGTAGCCCGTCACGTGAAAATCCGAACCTCGCTCTTCAAGGCCCTGTTCCTCTGCACCAGCCTCGCGCTGGCCAGCCCTGCCAACGCCCAGACCCCCGCGCCCCTGCGCGACCCGGCGCAACTGCAACTCGCCTCCGGCAGCGCCATGCTGCTGGACCTGAAGACCAACAAGATCATCTATTCCAACAACCCCGACCTGGTGGTGCCCATCGCCTCGGTCACCAAGCTGATGACCGCCCTGATCGTGCTTGAAGCCAAGCAGTCGATGAGCGAAGTCATCGCCATCGACATCAGCCAGACCAAGGAAATGAAGGGCGTGTACTCGCGCGTTCGCCTGGGCAGCCAGGCCACCCGCCACGACATGCTGCTGATGGCGCTGATGTCGTCCGAGAACCGCGCCGCCGCGACCCTGGCCCACCACTACCCGGGCGGCTACCCGGCCTTCATCGCCGCGATGAACGCCAAGGCCCGCGCCCTGGGCATGAAGCACACCCGCTTCGTCGAGCCCACCGGCCTGTCGCTGAACAACGTCTCCACCGCCCACGACCTGGTGCAACTGCTGGTGGCGAGCAACAAGTACCCGCTGCTCAGCGAGCTCAGCACCACCAAGGAAAAGACCATCACCTTCGTCAAGCCGCGCTACAGCCTGGGCTTCAGCAACACCAACCACCTCACCCGCAAGGCTGACTGGAACATCGAGCTGACCAAGACCGGCTTCACCGACGAGGCCGGCCACTGCCTGGTGATGCGCACCCGCATGGGCAACCAGCAGGTGGCCATGGTGCTGCTCGACGCCTTCGGCAAGTACACCCACTTCGCCGACGCCACACGCATGCGCCGCTGGGTGGAAACCGGCAAGAGCGGCCCCATCCCGGTCGCCGCCAAGGCCTACCGCCAGCAGAAGGACTCGGCGCGCAAGCAGCAGATGATCGCCACGCCGAACTGATCCGGCGCGTCGCTCTTCACGTCCAGTGATTCAGGCCGGCGGGGTTCAACCCTGCCGGCCTTGTCGTGCTCAGGCGATTTCGGCGAAGCGCTCGATGGGTGGCTGCTCGCGTTGTTCGGCCTGCCAGAGGTCGTAGCTGCCCTGCATGGCCAGCCACATGCGCGCGGTGCTGATGCCGGCGCGTTCGAGCCGTACCGCCAGGTCCGGGCTGATCGGCGCGTGGCCGTGCATGATCCGCGACAGGGTTTCGCGGGCGATGCTGAGGCGCCGGGCCATCTCCGCGATGCTGATGCCCAGCGTGGGCAGCACGTCCTCGAGGAGGATTTCGCCCGGGTGGGGAGGGTTGTGCTGGGTCATGTCGGCCTCCTCAGTGGTAGTCCAGGTAATCGAGCAGTTCGACGTCGTTGTCGATGAAACGGAAGATCACGCGCCAGTTGCCGCTGATGCTGATCGACCACCAGGACTCCAGGTCGCCTTTCAGCGGGTGCAAACGCCAGCCCGGGATATTCAAGTCGGCCGGCCCGTGGGCGTTTTCCAGCATCAACAGGGCGCGGGACAGACGCTTGGCGTGCTCCGCGATGATGCCCTTGGTCGAGCCCGTCTCGTAGAAGAGACGTAATCCCTTGTGCCTGAAGCTCCTGATCATGGCGAAGAATCGTGATCCATTGGGTCACGCTTTGCAAGCCACCGCCCGGCACCTCACCCCAACAACACCGGCAACAGCACCGCCGTCGCCACGCCCGCCAGGCTCATGGCCAGGGCGGCGAAGGCGCCTGTCTCGCTGTTTTCCTGCAACGCCTGGGCGGTGCCGACGGCGTGGGCGGTGAGGCCCAGGGCGAGGCCGCGGGCGGCGGGGTGGGTGACCCGTGCCATGCGCAACAGGGCCGGGCCGAGGGCGGCGCCGAGCACGCCGGTGATCATCACGAACACCGCCGCCAGCGAGGCGCTGCCGCCCAGTTGCTCGGCCACCAGGATGGCGATGGGCGAGGTCACCGATTTCGGCGCCAGGGTCATCAGCATGGCGTGGCCGGCGCCCAGCAGGTGGGCCAGCAGCAGGGTGAGCGCGAGGGTCACCGTGCCGCCCACGGCCAGGGCGATGAGCACCGGCCAGAACAGCTGGCGGATGCGCGGCAGGTTCAGGTACAGCGGCACCGCCAGGGCGACGGTGGCCGGGCCCAGCAGCAGCCAGAGCATGCTCGAGGCGCTGCGGTAGGTGGCGTAGTCGATGTCGCAGGCGAGCAGGGCGGCGACCACCAGCAGGGTGCCCACCAGCACCGGTTGCGCCAGCACCGAGCGGGTCTTTTCGAACAGCAGCAACGCCAGCTGGTAGGCGCCCAGGGTCAGGGCGAGGTGGAACAGCGGGTGGTCGCTGACGCCGGGCAGCAGCGGGGCGCTCATGGGCGGTGCTCCGGGCGGCTGCGGCGGATCAGCGCCTGCATCAGCCAGCCGGTGAGCGGGATGCCCACCAGCAGGGAGCCCAGCAGCGCGGCGGCGATGGCCCAGAAGTCCCGGCCGATGGTTTCCACGTGCAGCATGATCCCCACCGCCGGCGGCACCAGCAGCAGGGGCAGGTATTTCAGCAACTGGCCGCTGGCATCCCCCAGCGTCGCCGGCACCCCGCCGCGCAGCACGAGGAAGGCCAGCAGCAGGAGCAGGCCGAGTACCGGCCCCGGCAGCAGCGGGACGAGGAAGTGGTTGAGGGCAGAGCCCAGGAGCAGGAACGACAACAGCAGGAACATCCCGCGCAGCATGGCGACGCTTTCCGAGTGACGAGTCGAGGGAGCGTCACTATGGGAGTGGCGTGGCGCCGGATAACAGCGCCAGTTGCCGGGCGAAAAGGCGGTGCAGACGAAGCGCCTCAGGCCAGCCAGTCGTCCTTGTCGTCGGGCGCGAGCCCGTGGATGAGGTACCAGCGCACGGCGAGGTGGGCCCCGACGGCGGCCGTGACCACCAGCAGGATGTGCAGCGACTCCGAATCCATGAGTTCCCCAGGGCAGTGAGGCGACTGCTGCAACGCTATCTGCCCGGGCGGGCGTTGAACAGGTGCAGTGGGCGGTGTTTACCGCCGGCACAGTCGCTGCGACTGGCTATAACGGCTCGGAATAGTTGCTTCGGGCATTTCTATTTTCAGGTAATGGCGACTGAGGGGTAGCATCCGCTCACCCTAATGCGAACAGGTGCCCCGGACCCGAGCCGGGAACCTGTGCAACCGATAAGAACAAAGCAGTCAAGGAATCGCCATGTCCAGCAGCGCCCCTCTCACCCGCGATGATTTCGTGCGCCTCGACAACGAGGACGGAATGGGTCAATTCCGCGCCCGTTTCGACCTGCCGCCCAACGAGATCTACCTCGACGGCAACTCCCTCGGCGCGATGCCGGCCCACGTCCCGGCGCGCATCGACACGGTGATGCGCAAGGAATGGGCCCATGGCCTGATCCGCTCCTGGAACGACGCCGACTGGTACCCGGCCCCGCAGCGCACCGGCGGCAAGATCGCCCGCCTGATCGGCGCCCAGGCCCACGAAGTGATAGTGGCCGACTCCACCTCCATCAACCTGTTCAAGGTGCTGGTCGCCGCCACCCGCATGCAGCCCTCGCGCAAGGTGATCCTGGCCGAGCGCGGCAACTTCCCCACTGACGTCTACATCGCCGACGGCGTGGCCGAGCTGACCGGCTGCGAGCTGCGCTGCGTGGAGCCGGATGCGGTGCTCGACGCCCTCGACGAGAGCGTGTCGATCCTGTCCCTGACCCACGTGAACTTCAAATCCGGCCGCCGCTACGACATGGCCGCCATCACCGCCCGCGCCCATGAAGTCGGCGCCCTGGTGGTGTGGGACCTGTGCCACTCGGCCGGCGCCATGCCCATCGAGCTGAACGGCGCCAACGCCGACTTCGCCGTGGGCTGCGGCTACAAGTACCTCAATGGCGGCCCCGGCGCGCCGGCCTTCGTGTTCGTCGCCGAGCGCCATATCGCCCAGGTGCGCCAGCCGCTGACCGGCTGGCACGGCCACGCCAAGCCCTTCGACTTCAGCCACGACTACGCGCCCCACGCCACCATCGACCGCATGCTGGTGGGCACCGCCCCGCAGCTCGGCGTGCTGGCCCTGGAGGCGGCGCTGGAGGTGTTCGAAGACGTCGACATGCAGGCCCTGCGCACCAAGAGCGTGGCCCTGTGCGACCTGTTCATCCAGCTCTGCGACCAGGAGCTGCAAGGCCTGGGCATCGAGCTGCGCACCCCGCGCGACGCCGAGCAGCGCGGCAGCCAGGTGTCCCTGGCCCACGCCGACGCCTACCCGGTGATGCAGGCACTGATCGCCCGCGGCATCGTCGGCGACTTCCGCGCGCCGGACATCCTGCGCTTTGGCTTCACCCCCCTCTACACGCGCTACCAGGACGTCTGGGAATGCGTGGCGGCACTGCGTGAAATCCTCGAACGAAAAGAATGGGACCGCCCGGAGTTCCTGGCCCGTAAATCGGTGACCTGAGCCCCCCGCCAAACCCTGGAGCAAGAATGCGATGACAAAAACAACAAGCTCATTCGAACAATTGGTAGACCGGGAAAAAGGCCTCAAGCAGAGCCTCACCAGCGGGCAGCTGTCGATGATCGCCATCGGTGGCGCCATCGGCACCGGCCTGTTCCTCGGCAGTGGTTTCGCCATCGGCTTCGCCGGGCCCAGCGTGCTGGTCAGCTACGGCATCGGCGCGCTGATCGCCCTGCTGCTGATGGGCTGCCTGGCGGAAATGACCGTGCGCCACCCGACCTCGGGCTCGTTCGGTTCCTTCGCCGAGTTCTACGTGTCACCCGGCTTCGGCTTCGCCATCCGCTACGCCTACTGGTCGTCCATCGTGTTTGCGGTGGGCACCGAGATCACCGCCGCAGCCATGTACATGAAGTACTGGTACCCCGAGGTGCCGGGTGGTTACTGGATGGTGGCCTTCTCGGTGGCGCTGATCCTGGCCAACGCCTTCAGCGTCAAGGTGTTCGGCGCCATCGAGTACGTCTTCTCGCTGCTCAAGCTGTGCGCCATCGTGGTGTTCATCCTGCTCGGCGCCTGGGTGGTCTACGGCGCGCCGGCGGATTCGGCCATCGGCTTCGCCAACTACAGCAACGACCGCGGCTTCTTCCCCAACGGCCTGTGGGGCACCTGGGTGGCGGTGATCGTGGCCTTCTTCAGCTACCTCAGCATCGAGATGATCGCCGTCGCCGCCGGTGAGGCGAAGGACCCGCAAAGCGCGGTGACCCGTGCCTTCCGCATCACCGTGGTGCGCCTGGTGGTGTTCTACCTGCTGACCATCGCCCTGGTCCTGGCCATCGTGCCCTGGGGCCAGAACAACGGCGGCCAGAGCCCCTTCGTCACGGTGATGGAAGCCACCGGCGTACCCTATGCGGGCGCGGTGTTCAACGCGGTGATCCTGATCGCAGCGCTGTCGGCGATGAACAGCCAGCTGTACATCACCACCCGCCTGATGTTCAGCCTGTCCCGGGCCGGCCAGGCGCCCAAGGTGTTCGGCACCCTCAGCGGCAAGGGCGTACCGCTGCCGGCGCTGCTGCTGTCTTCGGTGGGCATCGCCCTGGCCACCCTGCTGTACCTGGCGTACCCGGAAAAGGCCTTCACCCTGATGATGTCGATCGCCATGTTCGGTGCGATGTTCACCTGGGCGGGCATCTTCCTCACCCACCTGTTCTTCCGTCGCCGCCAGGGCGGCCAGCCGCTGGCGTTCAAGCTCTGGGGCTACCCCTGGACCAGCCTCGCCGGCCTGCTGCTGATGCTGGCGCTGATGGTCACCACGCTGTTCACCGAGGAGTTCGCGCCCACCCTGCTGTGCGGCCTGCCGTTCCTCGCGGTGATCCTGCTGATCTACGCCCTGCGCTTCCGGCAACGGGCGCCGCTCGAAGGCGACGCGCCCAAGCCACTGCCGATCCAGCGTTGATCCCCGGGCCAGGGACGGCCCGCACCCCCTGATGGCAACACCGCCCACCCGCCGTGGGCCGGTGCCTGCGCGCGCCCCGGGATAGGGCGTGCCGCGAAGAACAACAAGAATTCACGAGGCTCGAACCATGTTGCGCAGAACCCTCTCGGCATTCCTGCTGGCCGCCTGTGCCTGCCCGCTCGCCCTTGCGGCGAACGAGCCGGCGCCGGGCTTCGTTGCCGGCAGCCAGGCGACCCTGTTGCTGCGCAACTCCTACTTCAACCGCAGCAAGGAGAATGGCCGCCGCGACGCCCGCGACTGGACCCAGGGCTTCGTCGCCCAGTACGCCTCCGGCTTCACCGAAGGCACCGTCGGTGTCGGCCTCGACGGCTTCGCCTACCTCGGGCTGAAGCTCGATGCCCCGGCCAACAAGACCGGCACCGGCAACCTCCCGGTGCACGACGACGGCCAGCCCGCCGACGAGTACGCCAAGGCCGGCGCCGCCCTCAAGCTGCGTTACTCGCGCAGCGTGCTCACGCTCGGCGAGCAGCGCCCCGACACCCCGGTGTTCGGCGTCAGCCACTTCCGCATCGTGCCGCAGACCGCCACCGGTATTGCCCTGGTCAGCCAGGAGATCGACGGGCTCGACCTGCAGGCCGGGCACTTCACCTCGTCCACCAGCCCGGTGACCACCAACGGCGACGGCGATCTCTGGGCGGTGATGGCGGGCGTCACCACCCCGCGCGCCGACTACCTGGGCGGCCGCTACCGGGTCGCCCCCGGCCTGGATGTGAGCCTCTACGGCGCGCGCTTCAAGGACATCTGGGACCAGTACTACGCCAGCCTCGACGGCCGCCACGCACTGCCCGGTGACCGCGAGCTGGGCCTGACGCTGACCCTCTACCGCACCACCGACAGCGGCCAGGCGCGGGCCGGCGAGATCGACAACACCACCCTGGGCGCCGCCACCTGGCTGCGCAGTGGCGCGCACCGCTGGCTGCTGGGCCTGCAACGGGTGGGTGGCGATACGCCGTTCGACTACCTGGGCGTGGGCGACAACGACCGCAATGGCCGCAACGGGCGGGATCAGGGCGCCTCCATCTACCTGCCCAACGCCGCCCAGTTCGCCGACTTCAACGGCCCCAATGAGCGCTCCTGGCAGGTGCGCTATGACCTGGCGCTGGAGCGCTACGGCGTGCCCGGCCTGTCGCTGATGGCCCGCCATGTGCGCGGTTGGGGCATCGACGGCAGCCAGATTCCCGCCGGCAGCCCCTACGCCGGGCGCTACGGCGCCGATGGCGAGCACCGCGAAACCAACCTGGAGCTGCGCTACGTGGTGCAGGCCGGGCCGGCCAAGGGCCTGAGCCTGCGCGCGCGCCAGGCCTGGCACCGCGCCGACCGCGACCAGGGCTCGGGCGACCTCGACGACTTCCGCCTGATCACCGATTACCCCATCGACCTGTTCTGACCGGCCAGCGCACCTGGCCGGGGGCTTCACCCACACCGATTTCTGCAATGGCAAGCACTGCCCAATCGGGCACAACTGACGGAGTGAATAATGAAAACAAGGCTGCTCCCTTCCAAGGCTCGCGTTCCGTTCATCCAGACCGGCGTCGCGGCATCCGTGATCCTCGGCATGTTGCTGGGCTGTTATGCCCGCGCCGAGGAACACGGCCCGATCAACATCGTCGACCCCTTCGTGAAGCGGCAGACCGAGCTCTCGCCGGACAAGACCCCGCCGGAACCGGCACCGGGCAGCTACGGCCTGGACAAGAAGACCGGCGTCTTCACCCACCCGGCGGCCACGCCCTTCTCCCACGGCGGCCAGCCCTTCGCCGGCCAGCTCGACTACTGGGACAGCAAGACCTACATCAAGAACATGAAGGTCGAGGCCTACTACCCCATCGTGGTCGAGCCCTTCCACACCTGGCAGAACATCGTCGACTTCGACGGCAAGCGTTACCTGTACCAGTACGTGCGCCGCAGCCTGAAGATCTTCGACATCACCCATCCCAAGGACGTGAAGTTGCTGCTCACCCGTGGCGAGACCTGGGGCCCGAACGGCCCGGGCGAGGAGCAGAACCCCTACCCGGCGGACGACATGTTCGGCGCGGCCTCCATCCAGTGGAACAAGAAGCTGGGCAAGAACATCATGGTGCAGTCCTTCGAGGTGCGTCGTTTCGGCGTGCTGGAAG
Source organism: Pseudomonas solani (assembly GCF_026072635.1). Taxonomy (NCBI): domain Bacteria; kingdom Pseudomonadati; phylum Pseudomonadota; class Gammaproteobacteria; order Pseudomonadales; family Pseudomonadaceae; genus Pseudomonas; species Pseudomonas solani. The sequence goes on from NZ_AP023081.1 coordinate 3,713,073, forward strand.
ACAAGTACCGCGAGCCGGACAAGGTCGAGGCCATCCGCAAGTCCAAGCACCTCAAGGGCTTCAAGGTCTACGAGATGAACGGCCCGCTGCCGGCGGACTGGAAGCTGATCGCCACCCGCACCACCGACATCGAGCACCCCAACGCGCCCATCGGCGAGCAGGAAGGCTCCGGCGTGCGTGACATCCCGGCCTACTTCGGCGGCGATGTGATGTACGTGGCCGCCGCGCCCAGCGACAAGTACGCCCTCACCGAATACCCCAACGACCTGTACAACGCCGGCTACCAGTCCTGGGACATGTCCAACCCGGCCGATCCCAAGCTGCTGGACGTGCTCACCGTGCCCGGCCAGATCGTCGGCGACCCCGAGCACGAAGCCGTGTTCAAGGCCAACCCGCGTGCCGGCAACCGCGCTTCCTGGATGGGCGCGCGCATGTCGCTGTTCATCCCCAAACCGGTGGAGCAGGGCGGCAAGTACGGCTACGCGGCCATGGGCGGCATGGGCCTGTACGTGGTCGACATCACCGATTCGAAGGCGATGAAGGTGGTGGGGCACGTGGACTTCCCGGTCAGCGTGGCCGGCACCGAAGGCGACAACATCGACGTCTCCCAGGTGGAGAAGACCGGGCTGGTGTACTTCAGCGGCTACCCGCTGTCCGAGGACTGCTACGAGGCCTACAAGGACATCTACGCGGTGGACGTGAGCAACCCGGCCAAGCCCGCGATCCAGCACGTGCTGCCGCGCCCGACGCCGCCAGCCGATGCCGCCTTCACCGACTTCTGCCAGCGCAAGGGCAGCTTCGGGCCCAAGCGCACCGGCTACTACACCCAGCCCGGCGTCTCCCGCGAGGGCATCCTGCCGTACGCCTTCTACAACGCCGGCGTGCAGGTGTTCGACGTGCGTGACCCGGCCAAGCCCACCATCGGCGCCTACTTCGTGCCGCCCTTCGACACCAAGAACGTGGCCAGCTACGCGGTCGGCAACCTGACCCACAGCGCCTACACCGAGTACGACCGCAACCTGATCTGGGTCTTCACCAACCACGGCTTCTACGCACTGTCGACGCCGTTGCTGGGCACGCCGAGCTTCGATGCACCGAAGAAGCCCTGGCCGTCCCGGGACTGACCCTGCGGCTCCATAACAACAAAACCCAATAAGAAAAATAGAGCGCGCGGCGGCGGGGAGATGGCCGCCGCGTGCTCACCCTGTTCGATCGGAGCAACCCATGCGCAAACTTCTACTCGCACTTCCGCTTGTGAGCGGGCACGCTTTCGCGGGAATCGAGATATCCGGGATCATCGACGTCACCTACGAGGTGGCCACGTCAGGGGGGGACACCGTGGAGCGGGTCACCGGTGCCGGTCTCAGCGCCAACCGCATCCAGTTCAAGGCGGACCAGGCGCTCACCGACGACCTCTCGGTGAAGGGCGTCTACGAGGCGATGTACAACCCCCATTCCGATGACGACATGGGCAAGCGCGAAGCCTATGCCCAGATCATCTCCAAGCGCTGGGGCACCCTCAGCGCCGGGCGCCAGGACACGCCCTCGGCCAACGCCTACGGCTACGCCGACCCGCTGTTCGGCAACGAATACAGCCTGATCAACAACGTCAGCGTGTTCTATGCGCCCTGGCGTGAAGACCGCTCGCTGATGTACATCAGCCCGCGCATCGAGGGCTTCGAGTTCCGCGGCATGGCCACCCAGGGCGAGAAGGACGGCAGCCGCGATGGCCGCGTCTACAGCGTGGCGCTGGACTACTGGGCCGACAGCCCCTGGTATTTCTCCGGCGCCCTGGACCGCAAGTACCAGCGCAACCTCTGGGACAAGGACACCATGGAGTACGCCACCGACCTCTACCTGACGGCGGTGTACAGCATGGGCAAGACCGACCTGACCGCCGTCTACCACCGCTACACCGGCTACTACGCCTACGCGCCCTGGGTGGATTTCGAATCCAACGGCAGCGACCTGCAGCTGGGCCTGCGGCACAACTTCGGCAACAAGCACAACGTCGCCGTCAGCCTGATCTACAAGGACGACCGCAAGGACGAAGCCCTCAGCGACGCCGCCGGCATCAACCTTGGCTACATCTACAACTACGACGAGAACATCGACCTCTACGGCGTCTACGCCTACATCCACCACAAACGTGATTCGGATGTGCGCTACCCCATCAGCTGGAACCTGGAAAGCCCGCTTTCCGACGAAAACCCCGAAGGCATGCAGCTCGGCGTGCGCTTCAAGTTCTAGCCCCGCACCGCCACACCCCCACCCGCGACAGGACGCTGCCGCGGGTTTTTTATTGCCCGCGATTCGGCGGCGATGGATTTCGCGGCGCTCAACCCAGCCTAGGGCTGACCGGGATGTAGGGTGGATGACGCTCTTTTCATCCACCAAACGGTGTCGCCGGAAAGCACATTGCGTTGGCAGCCCTGCGGCCTGCTCGGCGAATGAATTCGCCCCTACAGGGACCGCGTGGCCGGTAGGTCGGGTGCAACCCGACGTGGGCGGTGCATGGGGCACGTCCGGTGCACGCCTGTCACGCCGATTGGTGGATGGGTGAAGCGTCATCCACCCTACGCGAGGCCGGGCCGATGGGGCGGGGTTGGGCGCCGCCGGTGATGGGTTTCGCGACGCTCAACCCAGCCTCGGGGTTGACCGGGATGTAGGGTGGATGACGCTCTTTTCATCCACCAGGCGATGTCGCCGGAAAGCACATTGCGTTGGCAGCCCTGCGGCCTGCTTGGCGAATGAATTCGCCCCTACAGGGACCACATGGCCGGTAGGTCGGGTGCAACCCGACGTTGTGGTGCAGGCCCTCGCGGGTTTCACCCGCCCTACGGAAACCACGCTCACAAAAAAGCCCTGGTCTGACAGTGCGGGCCAGGGCCTGAGAAGGAGGCGTGATGAAGGGGGTGGATCAGATGCCGAAGAACTCCCGGGCGTTGCCGGCGCAGATGCGCGCCTTGTCGGCGTCGTCCAGGCGCGGGTGTTCGAGCACGCCGGAGCCGATGCGCTGTTCGCCCAGGGGGAAGGGCGAGTCGGAGCCGAGCATGACCCGGTCCGGGCCCATCACGTCCACCAGCAGCTGCAGGGCGCGGGGGTCGAACACGGCGGAGTCGACGAAGAAGCGCTTCACGTAGCTTGAGGGCAGTTGCGGGCAGTCCTCGCGGACGATGTCGCGGTGGCGCCAGGCGTTGTCGACGCGGCCGAGGAGGAAGGCGAAGCCGCCGCCGCCATGGGCGAAGCAGATGCGCAGCGACTCGGGGATGCGCTCGAAGGCGCCGGAGAGGATCAGCGAGAGGATGCCCAGCTGGGTTTCCGCCGGCATCGCCACCAGCCAGGGCAGCATCCATTTGCGCATGCGCTCGCCGCCCATCATGTCCCAGGGGTGCACCAGCACCGGGATGCCGTCGTTGGCGCAGTGGCTGAGGAAGGTCACCAGGTTGTCGTGGTCCAGGTCGTGGTTGCCCACGTGGTTGCCGATCTGCACGCCGACGTGGCCGGCGGCCTTGGCGCGGCTGGCTTCGCGGCAGGCGGCGTCTATGTCCTGCAGCGGCACCTGGGCCAGCACCTTGAGGCGGTCCGGGGCGCGGGCGGTCATCTCCAGGGCGCGGTCGTTCATCAGCTGGGCCCAGGGCAGGGCGCGTTCGATGGGCGCGTCGTAGGCGAACATCACCGGGGTGGCGCACATGATCTGGATGTCCAGGCCCTGCTCGTCGAGGTGCTCGATGCGCCGGACTGGGTCCCAGAGCACGTCGTGCACCGGGCGGAAGGGCTTGTCGCCGACCATGATCTGGCCGCTGCGGCCGTCGCTGTGCAGCCAGGGCGCGCGCTCGGGGTTGAGCCGTGCGGCTTCCTCCCGGGTGATGGTGGGGAAGAAGTGCGAGTGGATATCGATTTTCATGCTTGGGCTGCCGCCTCCAGGGTCCGGTGCCAGGTCTGCCAGTCACGGCCGGGGTGGATCTCGCCGCATTCGCTGCAACGGCGCTCGGCGTCGCTGGTGGCGTAGAACTGCTCGTACACCGGGGGCAGGTCGTTGACGATGCTCTGCAGCTGCATCTCGTAGCGCTTGATCACCGTGCCGCAATGGGCGCAGCTCCACTGCAGGGCGTCGAACAGGCCGGCGGGGCGCTGGCGTTCGATCACCAGGCACAGGCTGCCGGGCTCGGGGCGTTGCGGGGAGTGGATGACATGGGGCGCCATCAGGTAGATGTCGCCCTCGCGCAGGTCGATGCGCTCGTAGCGGCCACGGTCCCAGATGTTCAGGTAGGCGTTGCCCTTGAACTGGTAGAAGAACTCTTCCACCGGGTCGTCGTGGAAGTCGGTGCGCTGGTTCGGGCCACCGACCACGGTGACCATGAAGTCGGCGTTCTGCCACACCTGCTGGTTGCCCACGGGCGGTTTGAGCAGGTGCGCGTGTTCCTCGATCCAGCGGTTGAAGTTGAGCGGCGGGCTGAAGTGGTGTTTGTCCATCTTGTTGTTCTCAGCGATTGAGCGGGGCGTAGGCCACGGCCTTGATTTCGATGCGCAGGTGCGGGTGCGGCAACTGGTGCACGGCGACGGTGGTGCGGGTCGGGCCGCTCTCGTCGAAGTACTCGGCGTAGACCTGGTTGTAAGGGCCGAAGTCGTTCATGTCGACCAGGAAGGTGCTGATCTCCACCAGGTTCTGCAAGGTTGCGTTCTCACTGACGAGGATGTCGCGGATGTTTTCGATCACTGCGCGGGTCTGGGCGCGGATGTCCAGGTTGGTGGTGCCCATGGCGTCCACCTCCACGCCCTCGAAGCTGTTGTCCGGGCGCCGCGAGCTGGTGCCGGAGACGTAGAGGAAGTCGCCGGCGCGCTTGATGTGCGGGAAGCGCCCGCGTGGGGTGGCCTTGCCGGCCACGACTGTGGAGCGGTTGTCACTCATGCTCGGGTTCCTTGTTGGGGCGCGCGGGCGGCGCTGCAGGTGAAGCCGCATTCGCCGTAGCCGGCGATCTCCACGCTGACGTGGGCGCCCGGGGTGAGGGCTTCGGCGGCGGTGGCGGCGCCGGCCATGATCAGGCTGCCGGCGGGCAGGGCGATTTCGGCGCGGGCCAGCAGCTGCGAGGCCTGCACCAGGCTGCGCAGCGGGTGGCCGAGGATGGCGGCGGTGGAGCCGGCCTGGACCACGCGGCCGTCGATGCGCATCAGCACGCCGGCATTGGCCAGCCCGGCGAAGTCCCGCGACCAGGCGCCGACCACCAGGCCGGACGAGGAGCAGTTGTCGGCGACCACGTCCTCCAGGCTGAACTTGAAGGCCTGGTAGCGCGAATCGATGATCTCGATGGCCGGGGCCACGGCCTCCAGGTAGTCGGCCGCCTCCAGCTGGGTGAGCGGGCGTTCGATGGCGCGGCGGGTGACGAAGCACACCTCGGGCTCGGCGCGCGGGTGGATGAAGCGGCCCAGGTCCACCACGCCGCCGTCCTCTTCCAGCATGGCGTCGGTGAGCCAGCCCCAGATCAGGCTGTCGACGCCCATCTGGATCATCTTGGCGCGGCTGGTGAAGCCCAGCTTGACCCCGACCATGCGCTCGCCGTCGGCGTAGCGGCGGGCCATGGAGGCACGCTGGATCAGGTAGGCCTCGTCGAGGCTGAAGGGGCTGCTGGCGCTGAACTGCGCCAGCGGCTCGGCCTGGCGGGCGGCGCGGTCGAGGGCGGTGGCGATGCGGGCGATATCGGTGCTCATGGGCGCGGCTCCTGGCGGCGGGCGAGAAGGTCGAGGGCGACGTCGACGATCATGTCTTCCTGGCCGCCGACCATGCGGCGCTGGCCCAGCTCGACGAGGATGTCCACGGTCTTCAGGCCGTAGCGAGCGGCGGCCACCTCGGCATGGCGCAGGAAGCTGGAGTACACGCCGGCATAGCCCAGGGCGAGGGTTTCGCGGTCCACGCGCACGGGGCGGTCCTGCAGCGGGCGGACGATGTCGTCGGCGGCGTCCATCAGTGCCAGCAGGTCGGTGCCGTGGTGCCAGCCCAGGCGTTCGGCGGCGGCGATGAACACCTCCAGCGGCGCGTTGCCGGCCCCGGCGCCCATGCCGGCGAGGCTGGCGTCGATGCGGTCGCAGCCTTCCTCCACCGCAGCGATGGAGTTGGCCACGCCCAGGGAGAGGTTGTGGTGGGCGTGGATGCCGGTGGCGGTGGCCGGGTCGAGCACGGCCTTGAGCGCGCGGAAGCGCTCGCGGATGTCCTGCATGCCCATGGCGCCGCCGGAGTCGACCACGTAGATGCAGGTGGCGCCGTAGCTTTCCATCAGCTTGGCCTGGCGGGCGAGGCCGTCGGGGGTCTGCATGTGGCTCATCATCAGGAAGCCGACGGTGTCCATGCCCAGGTGGCGGGCGTATTCGATGTGCTGGCGGGAGACGTCCGCCTCGGTGCAGTGGGTGGCCACGCGGACCACCCGGGCGCCGGCGGCGTGGGCGGCCTTGAGGTCGTGCACCGTGCCGATGCCGGGCAGCAGCAGGGTGGCGATGCGCGCGTGCTGCAGCACATCGGCGGCGGCCTCGATCCATTCCAGGTCGGTGTGGGCGCCGAAGCCGTAGTTGAAGCTCGAGCCCTGCAGGCCGTCGCCGTGGGCGATTTCGATGGAGTCCACGCGGGCCTGGTCCAGGGCGCGGGCGATGGTCTGCACCTGCTCCAGCGAGTACTGGTGGCGGATGGCGTGCATGCCGTCGCGCAGGGTCACGTCGGAGATGTACAGCTTCTTGCCGGGGGTGGCGGTCATGGCGTGCTCCTCAGCGGTTCAGCAGCGACTGCGCCATGCGTTCGGCGGTGGCCAGCGCGGCGGAGGTCATGATGTCGAGGTTGCCGGCGTAGCTCGGCAGGTAATGGGCGGCGCCTTCCACTTCGAGGAACACCGAGGTCTTCAGTCCGCTGAAGCGGCCATGGCCGGGGAGGGGCAGCGGCGCCGATTCGGGGATCACCTCGAACTGCACCTGCTGCTTGAGGCGGTAGCCCGGCACATAGGCCTGCACGGCGGCGACCATTTCCTCGATGGAGGCGGCGACCTGCGCCTGGTCCACCGCTTCGCTCAGCACATAGACGGTGTCGCGCATGATCAGCGGCGGCTCGGCGGGGTTCATGATGATGATCGCCTTGCCCTTGGCCGCCCCGCCGATTACTTCGATGGCCTTGGAGGTGGTCTCGGTGAACTCGTCGATATTGGCGCGGGTGCCGGGGCCGGCGGACTTGCTGGCGATGGAGGCGATGATCTCGGCGTAGTGCACGCGGGCCACGCGGGACACCGCCGCCACCATGGGGATGGTGGCCTGGCCGCCGCAGGTGACCATGTTGACGTTGGTCTGCTGCAGGTTCTGCTCCAGGTTCACCACCGGCACGCAGTAGGGGCCGATGGCCGCCGGGGTCAGGTCGATCAGGCGGATGCCGGGCTTCACGCTGCGCAGGTAGGCATCGTTCTGCACATGGGCGGCGGCGCTGGTGGCGTCGAAGACGAAGTCGATCTCGGCGAACTCGGGCAGGCGGGTCAGCCCCTCCACACCCTCGTGGGTGGTGGCCACGCCCAGGCGGGCGGCGCGGGCCAGGCCGTCGGAGGCCGGGTCGATGCCGACCATGGCGGCGATTTCCAGGTGCTGGGCATTGCGCAGGATCTTGATCATCAGGTCGGTGCCGATGTTGCCCGAGCCGATGATCGCGGCCTTGAGTTTCTGTCTGTTCATGGGGGCTCCGGTCATTGCGCGGCGGCGAAGGCGGCGGTGACGCTGCCCAGGCCCTGGATGTGCGCGGTGAAGCTGTCGCCCGGTTGCACGGCGACCATCGGCCCCAGCGCACCGGTGAGGAGGATGTCGCCGGCACGCAGCGGTGCACCGTGGCGGACCATGGTGTCGGCCAGCCACAGCGCGGCGTTCAGCGGGTTGTCCATGCACGAGGCGCCGGCACCGACCGACACCGGCTCGCCGCGCAGGGTCATGCTCATGCCGCAGCGCACAAGGTCCAGCTTGTCCAGGGTCACCGGGCGGCTGCCGAGCACGAAGAGGCCGGAGGAGGCGTTGTCGGCGATGGTGTCCACCAGGCGGATGTCCCAGTTGGCGATGCGGCTGCCGACCACTTCGATGGCCGGCAGGGCGAAGGCGGTGGCGCGGATCAGGTCGGCCACGGTGTGGCGCTCGAAGCACAGGTCGTGTTCCAGCACCAGGGCGATCTCCGCTTCCACTTTTGGTTGCAGGGTGTCGTCCCAGGCGATGGGCTGGCCGTCGCCACGGGCCCGCTCGGCGAACAGCAGGCCGAAGTCCGGCTGGTCGACGCCCAGCTGCTTCTGCACGGCGCGGGAGGTGAGGCCGATCTTGTGGCCCACCGGGCGCAGGCCGGCGTCGATGGCGGCCAGGGTGTTGTAGCGCTGGACGGCATAGGCCAGGGCGACCGGGTCCTGGGTCGGGTCTTCGGCCAGGGCGGTGGCGATCAGGTCGCGCACCGGGGCGCAGGGCTGGCCGCTGCGTTCCGCCTGGCGCAGGCGGCTGGCCGCTTCGATGAGTGCTGCATGCATGGTGGGGCTCCCGCTCAGGCGTTGACGCAGATGGTGGTGATCTCGGAGTAGAAATCCAGGGAATGGCGGCCGCCCTCGCGGCCGAGGCCGGACAGGCGCGCGCCGCCGAAGGGCGTGCGCAGGTCACGGAGGAACCAGGTGTTGACCCAGACCATGCCCACGTGGAAGCGCCGCGAGACCTTGTGCGCGCGCTTCAGGTCGCGGGTCCACAGGGCCGTGGCCAGGCCGTAGGCGGAGTCGTTGACGCGGCGCACCACCTCGTCCTCGCTGTCGAAGGGGGCGATGTGGCAGACCGGGCCGAACACTTCTTCCCGCACGCAGCGGGCGTCGTCGCCGAGGCCGGTCCAGATGGTCGGCTGCACGTAGGCGCCGTTGTCGCGCTCGTCGCCGAACACCGGCACGCCGCCACCGGTGACTTCGACGGCGCCTTCGCTGCGGGCCAGTTCGAAGTAGCTGAGTACCTTGTCGCGGTGCTTGTGGGAGATCAGCGAGCCCATGTTCACGCCGTCTTCGTCGGGGTAGCCGATCTTCAGCTTCTCGGCACCGGCCTTCATGGCGGCGACGAAGCGCTCGTAGATCGGCCGCTCGACATAGACGCGCTCCGAGCACAGGCACACCTGGCCGGAGTTGGTGAAGCTGGAGCGCAGCACGCCGGCCACCGCCGCGTCGAAATCGCAGTCGGCGAAGACCACCGCCGCGTTCTTGCCGCCCAGTTCGAAGGACACGTCACGCACGCCCTCGGCGGCGGCCTTCATGATGGTGGCACCGGTGCGCGACTCACCGGTGAAGGTGATGGCGTCGACGTCCGGGTTGCGGGTGAGGAATTCCCCGGCGGAGTTGGGGCCGAAGCCGTGCACCAGGTTGAACACGCCGGCGGGCAGCCCGGCTTCCTGCATCACCTCGGCCAGCAGGGTGGCGCTGGAGGGCGAATCCTCCGACGGCTTGACCACCACCGAGTTGCCGCAGGCCAGGGCCGGGGCGACCTTCCAGGTGAGCAGCAGCATCGGCAGGTTCCACGGCGAGATGATCGCCACCACGCCGTGGGGCTTGCGCACGGTGTAGCTGAACACCTCGCTGCCATCGGCGGCGCGCATCTCGAAGAACTCGCTGCCGGCCTGGCGCACCAGCTCGGCGAAGGTGCGGAAGTTATGCACGCCCCGGGCGATGTCCAGGGTGCGCGCCTGCTGCACCGGGCGCCCGGTGTCGGCCACTTCGGCGGCGACGAACTCCTCGAAGCGGCGCTCGATGCCATCGGCGATGCGCATCAGCATGTCGGCGCGCTGGCTCGGGCTGAAATCGGCCCAGGGCCCTTCCTGCGCGGCCTTGGCGGCGGCGACGGCGCGCTCCACCTGGCTGGCGTCGGCTTCGCAGACCTGGCTCAGGACGCGCCCGTCGATGGGCGAAACATTGGGGAAGGTCTTGTCACTGGCGACGAATTCGCCCGCGATGAAATGGCGCAGCAAGGGCAGGGGAGTGGACACGACAACCTCCGATTCTTGGATTTCGGAGAAGTCTAGGGAAGGCGCCTATAAGGGAATAATGAAAGCCTTGAGGTTGACTATTCTGCTTTGGAATAGCTGGATGGCTCGGTCACCCCACCCCCGGCTCGGCACCCTCTGGGAACGCAATCATCGATGTAGGGCGGGTGACACCCGCGAGCCCCGGGCATCAAAAGCCGTCGGGTTGCACCCGACCTACGGGCCGGCCACCCAGCACACGACACGCCCGGTGCAGTAGGACCGTAGGGGCGAATTCATTGGCTCTGTCTGCGTTAGCTGTTGTGGTTTTAATGCAAGCGCTCAAGCACGGTGCTTTCCGGGCGCCCAAGGATTCGTGCCACCTCCACCGCATGGGTTTCGCTTCGCTCTACGCCATCCTACGAACGTGCGCTGGGTTACTGCGCACATCAATGTGAGGGTTCGAGCGAAGAAAGTTGGAGCAGCCGCCAACGCCCCTCCAGGAGGCCGAACGCAGTCGTTGCGCCGGGGGACGAGCGGCATGGATGCCGCGAGAGGCGCGCCAGGCCATGGATGGCCCATCGCGCCGGCCCCCAGACGACGCTTGCGGCGAACGCACTTCAGTGCGGCCCGAAGGGCGAGCGTAGCGAGTAACGGCGATGGAGTGAGGGAACTCGACGCAGTCGGGCCGGATGATGGGGCAAGCCCTTTTGGTTCCTTTTCTGTGGTTCGGCATCCCGACGACTGAGAAAAGGGACTCGCCCGGGTGGGCGAAACCAGAAACATCACCAGAGCTCAGCAATCAGCTGGACTCAAATCTTCTAGCAACACTTAACGCAGACAGAGCCAATTCATTCGCCCAGCAGCCCGCAGGGCTGCCCTGGCTCGGTGCCATAGATGGAGTCCCGGTGCGCCCCACCCCATGGGTTTCGCTTCGCTCTACGCCATCCTACGAAAGCCGCCGCGATTGGAGAGGATTAGGGCGGGGACATCGGTCAGGCCGGCGTGCCCTGGTCATGCTCGCGGCTGGCCTGTTCCAGGCATTCGCGGAACAGGCGGGCGGCGGGGCCGAGGTCGCGGTTGGCGGCGTGGAAGTAGCCGATGTTGCCGAACTGCAGCGGGGTGCCCAGGTCGAGGGCCCGCAGCATGCCGGCGTCGGCGAACTGGCGGGTGGCTTCAAAGGGCATCAGGGCCACGGTCTGCTGGTCCTGCATGAGGCTGATGTTGGTGAGGATCGACAGGGATTCGACCACGTTGGCCGGGGTGCCCAGGTCGGCCTCGGCGAACAGGCGGTCGGCGGTGCGGCGCAGCAGCGAGTCGCGGGTCGGCAGCACCCAGGGGTAGCCGTGCAGGTCCGCCAGGCTCACCGGCGAGCGGCCCTGCAGCGGGTGCTGGGCGCCGGCCACCACGCACAGGGCCTCGCCATAGAGCACTTCCACTTCGAGCATCGGCGATTCGTTGCGCCAGCCCCAGTCGTCCGGCACGCGGCCCACCACCAGGTCCACCTCGCCTACGGCGAGGGCCGGGAACAGCTGGTCCATCTGCCCCACGCGCAGGGACACCAGCACGCTGGGCGCGCGTTGCTTGAGCAGTTGCATGGCGCGCGGCAGCAGCGAGCTGGAGGCGGAGATCAGGGTGCCGACCATAACGTGGCCGGAGGTGCCTTCCTGGAAGGCGTTGACCTCGTCGGTGAGCGAGCGCAGTTCGGCCAGCAGCGACTTGGCCCGGCGTACCACCAGCTCGCCCAGTTCGGTGGCGGTGACCCCGCGGTTGCCACGGATCAGCAGCGGGGCGTCGAAGTAGGATTCCAGCTCGTGGATGATCTTGGTCACCGCCGGCTGGGTCAGGTTCAGGGCCTGGGCCGCGCGCAGCAGCGAGCCGCTTTGCAGCACCTGGTCGAACACCACCAACTGGTAGAACTTGAGCTTCCGCGCCACGGACATGGGGGTGAATTTCATGCGGTGCCTCGACGGGTCAAAGGGCGGTGGGGTGCGCAAAGCACCGCATGGTAATCAAAAGCGGGGACGAGCGGGGGATGTGGATGGTGGTGCCTGCTGGAGAGTTTTTGAGTCCAGCGGGTTGCCGAGTTTTGATGGTGGTTGTGCCGTAGGGTGTGCCGTGCGCACCGCCGCACGGTGCGTCCGGCGAGCTCCAGGTGCGCGCAGCACACCCTACGTTCGAGGTGAGCGGCGGCTGCATGCCCAGAGGCCCGGTTGTGCCCGTTGGCTATGGCCTCAGGGCTGCATCTCGCGCAGGGCGTCGCGGCTGAGGCTGATCCACTCGCCGTGCAGGTTGCGGTAGTGCTTGGGGGAGCGGCGGGCGTAGTGCTGGATCTGCTCCAGCAGCTCGCGGGCTTCGCGCTGGCGGCCCAGCTGGCGGAGCATCAGGGCGTAGCGGTAGTTGGCTTCGGGGCCGGTGTAGTAGCCCGAGAGGGCGCGGTATTCCTCTTCCGCTTTGCTGGTATCGCCGAGGCTTTCCAGGGCGCGGGCGTAGAGCAGGTGGCCGTCGGCGGAGCGGTAGTTGGGGTTGTGCTGGATCAGCCGGTCGAGGGTGTCGCGGCAGCCTTGTACATCACCCTTGGCGAACTGCGCCTGGGCGAGGCCGAGGAGGATGTCCGGCGCTTGTGCGTGGATGCCGCGCAGGGCGGCCTGGTAGTGGCTGGCGGCTTCGTCGGCCCGGCCCAGACGCAGCAGTTCTTCGGCCAGTTGCACACGGGTTTCGCGGGTGTCGCGCAGGTCCAGCTCGTCACGCAGGGCGCGTAGGTGGCGCTCGGGGTCGAGGGTGTCGTGCAGGCGGTTGACGGTGCGCCGGCCGGTGCGGCTGCCGAGCAGGTCGGGGAGCATGATACCGAGGAAGTAGATCAGGCAGCCGAGGCCCGGCAGCGCGATGATCAGGTACAGCCAGTAGCGTTCCTGCCCGCTGCGGACGACGTGAAGGCCGCAGGTGACCTGGCAGGCGATGACGAGCAGGGCGAGCAGTGGCATGGCGGTTTCCAGTCCCTTGGAGAGTCGATGGGCGCCGCCCGGAAAGGGCGGGCGCCTATGAAATCACGCCGCCATGCGCTTGTCAGGTGGCCGGCTGTGGAGCCGGTCACGTTGTGGGGGGCTTACCAGTCGTAGCTGAGGTTGGACACCAGGGTGCGGCCCTGGCCGTAGTAGCAGTCCCAGATGCTGCGGCAGCTGGCGACGTAGGTCTTGTCGGTGAGGTTCTCGACGTTCACCGCCAGCTTCACGCCCTTGAGGCGCAGTACCGAGTGCTCGAAGTCATAGGTCACGGCCGCGTCGTAGACGGTGTAGGACGGGATCTGGAACGAGCCTTCGTAGTCATCGCCGTAGCTGCCGCGCACGTAGCGGGCACCGAGCCCGGCGCCGAGGCCGGAGAGCGGGCCGTCGCCGATGTAGCGGTAGTCGGCCCAGAGCGAGGCGGTGAGCGGCGGGCTGCTGGCCGGGTGGCGGCCTTTGCGGCCGTCGTTGTCCTTGCTGTATTCGATGTCGTTGCGCGAGACCGAGGCCAGCAGGTTGAGGTTTTCGGTCAGCGCGGCCTTGCCTTCCAGCTCCACGCCCTGGGAGCGGATGGCGCCGGTCTGGGCGTTGAAGCCGGGGTTGGCGAGGTCGGTGGTGAGGATGTTTTCCTGCTCCAGTTCGTAGACCGAGAGCTGGATGAAGCTTTCCTGGCCGCTGGGCTGGTACTTCAGGCCGGTTTCGTACTGCTTGCCGGTGGAGGGCTCGAAGGGCTGGCTGGCGGCGTTGGTGCCGGTCTGCGGGAGGAAGGATTCGGAGTAGCTGATGTAGGGCGCCAGGCCGTTGTCGAAGACGTAGGTGAGGCCGGCGCGGCCGGTGAAGGCTTCGTCCTTGACGTTGCTGTGGGTGCCCTGGAGCGGCGCTCGGTTGTCGGTTTCGGCCCAGTCGTAGCGCCCGCCGAGGGTGAGGATCCACTGGTCGAGCTTGATCTGGTCCTGCAGGTAGAGGCCGGTCTGGGTGACGGTGTTGTCCCACTTGTAGCGGTTGCCGAAGCGCAGCGCCTGGCCGTAGACCGGGTTGAACAGGTCGATGATCGGCGGGTTGTAGTCGTACTGGCCGTCGAACTTCGAGTTGAAGTGGTAGTAGTCCAGGCCGATGAGCAGGGTGTGGCGGGCGGCGCCGGTGTCGAACTGCGCCTGGGCGATGTTATCCACGCCGAACACGCTGTTCTTCTGCGCCCAGTCGACGCCGTAGCGGGTCTGGTAGCGCTTGTCGTTGGCACCGGTGACCGGGTTGGCGACGAAGCGGTAGCCGTGCAGCGGTGCGGTGTAGTGGTCGTCGACATAGGCGTAGCGGGCGTTCTGCCTGAACGTCCAGACGTCGTCGAGGCGGTGGCTCAGCTCGTAGCCCAGGGCGTTCTGCTTGCGGTTGTAGTCGTTGACGCCGGGCTCGCCGAGAAAGCGGTCACGGGAGATATGGCCGTTGGGGTTGGCGAACACCGTGCCTTCGCTGGGCAGGCCCTGGGCCTCGGGCACGCCATCGTCCTTCTGCCATTGGGCGTAGAGGGTGAGGCTGGTGTCGTCGCTGGCCAGCCAGGTGAGGCTCGGGGCGATGAACAGGCGCTGCTGCTCGACGTAGTCGATTTCCGCGTTGCTGTCGCTGGCCAGGCCGGTGAGGCGATAGAGGAACTGGCCCTGGTCGTCCAGCGGGCCGCCGAGGTCGAAGGCGCCGCTCTTGCGGTCGTAGCTGCCGGTGCCGAGCTGGATCTGGTGCAGCGGCTCGGCGGTGGGGCGCTTGCTGACCATGTTGACCATGCCGCCGGGCTGGTTCTGGCCGTAGAGCACGGAGGAGGGGCCCTTCATCACTTCGATGCGTTCCAGCGAGTAGGGCTCGATCTGCAGGGCGCCGCCGGTGCTGCCGCCGCCATAGGGCAGGTGCAGGCCGTCGAGGTAGAGCGGGGTCGGCGAGTAACCGCGCGAGGTGGGCTCGTCGAAGATCTTCACCCGGTCGGAGAAGCCGCCCCCGGTCATGCCGGCGGTGTAGCGCAGCGCCTCGGTGATGCTCTGCGCGCCGCGCGCCTTGATCTCGTCGGCGGTGATCACGTTGATGGTCTGGGGGATTTCCAGCAGTGGCGTATCGGTCTTGGTGCCGGTGCCGCTGCGGGTGGCCACGTAGCCCTGCACCGGGCCCCAGGCGTTTTCCTGGTAGCTGTTGCCCTGGATGCGCGTGGCGTCCAGTTGCAGGCCGCTGCCTTCGCTGCGTGGCTGCAACTGGTAGCGGCCGGTGCCGGTGCGCAGGGCTTGCAGGCCGCTGTCGCCGAGAAGGATGCCCAGCGCCTGTTCCACGCTGTAGCGCCCCTGCAGGGCCGGGCTCTGCTTGCCGGCGGTGAGGGCGCCGTCGGCGGCCAGGTAGATGCCGGCCTGCACGGCGAACTGGTTGAGCTGGTCGGCCAGGGGGCCGGCGGGGATGTCGAACTGTTGCTCCTGCGCCTGCTCGGCGGCGGATACCAGCGAGCCGTGGAGGGCGGCGACAGCGCCGAGGGCGAGCGGGATGGCCAGCGCGAGGGGGCGCAGGGGGAAGCGTGAGGGGCGCGGTGACATGTTTTTTCCTTGTCGTTCGAGGGGCAGAAAGCCGTTGTCACCCACTAATTCGGATGAGAAGGAAAAACCGGAAACGCGAATGCGAAATTTTTTCGAACACCGGGATCAGCGCGCTTCCACGGTGTGCCACCAGGGCAGGGTACGGTGCACGCGGATGGGCAGGACGTCTTCCAGCATCGCCAGCGCCTGGTCGCCGTCATGCAGGGGGAAGGTGCCGGTCACCCGCAGGTTGGCGACCTGCGGCGCCACGCCGAGGTGGCTGTGGCGGTGGGCGGCCAGTTCTTCGACGAAGGCCGAGAGCGGCATGTCGCTGGCCAGCAGCATGCCCTGGCTCCAGCTCTGCCGGCCCTGGCTGGCGGGCTGCAAGGCGCCGATGGCCTGAGCATCGAAGCCCAGTTGTTCGCCGGCCTGGGCGATGCGCACCTGGCCGGCGGTGTTGCGCACTTCCACCGCGCCTTCGAAGACGTTGAGCAGGGTGCGGCCGTCCTGTTGCTGCACGCTGAAGCGGGTGCCCAGCGCGCGCAGGCGGCCTTCGGCGGTGGTGATGACGAAGGGGCGGCTGTCGTGGTGGGTGTCGATCAGCACCTCGCCGGCCACCAGGTGCAGCAGGCGCAGGTCGGCTTGCAGGTCGACGTCCAGGGCGCTGGCGCTGTTCAGCCAGACGTGGCTGCCATCGCCCAGGGTGAGTTCGCGCACCTCGCCCGTGGCGCTGCGGTAGTCGGCGCGCCAGCCCGCCACCAGGCCCGGCAGCGGCGTGTTGCGCCAGCCGGCCCAGCCAAGCAGGGTGCCGCCGGAGAGCACGGCCAGGGTGCGCAGCACCTGGCGCCGGGAGTGCTGGGCGCGGCGGGCGCCCTTGAGCGTTTGCAGGGCTACCTCGCCATCGCCTTGCAACGGGGCGAAACGCTGGCTGATGCGTTCGACGTAGAGCCAGGCCTGGCGGTGCAGCTCGCTTTGCCCGTGCCAGTGCAGCCAGGCGGCGCGGGTGCTGTCGTCGGCGGCTTCGGCGCTGAGCTCGGCATACCAGTGCGCGGCCTGCTGGAGGATGGCGTGGTCGGGCTTGAGCGGGGTCATGGGCGCAGCGCCTCGTCCAGTTCGGCTTCCAGCAGCAGGCACTTGAACATGGCCTGGGCCATGTAGCTGGTGACGGTGCGTTCGGACACCCCGAGCCGCTCGGCGATGGCGCGGTAGCCAAGGCCCTGCACCTGGGCCAGGAGGAAGGCCTCGGCGACCTTGGGCGGCAGGCTGGCGAGCATCGCGTGCACCTGCTGCAAGGCCTCCAGCACCATGGCGCGGTGTTCCTCGGAGGGCGCCACCGCCTCGGGCTGGCCGGCCAGCACCTCGGCCCAGGCGCGCTCCACCTGCTGGCGCCGCCAGAAGTCCACGCACACATGGCGGGACATGGCGCTGAGGTAGGCGCGGGCGTGGGTGTCGCTGTCGAACTGGCGCGGCCTGCTCAGCAGGCGCAGAAACACGTCATGGGCGAGGTCGGCGGCATCGCTGGCGTTGCCCAGCTTGCGTTGCAGCCAGGCGCGTATCCAGCCGTGGTGCTCGACGTAGTAGTGCTGCACCTGGCGTTGGTAGGACTTGTCGAGGGTCGACATCGGGTGGCTTCCGGCAGGGCAGGCGGTTTGGATGCAGATGAGAAGGATTCGCATATTATGCGCAGTCGCCCGTGCTGGCAAACCGCACCGTGGTCGACCTGCTAGCGCGGGTGAACACGGGCATTGCCAGCGGGAACGGGAATCAACAATAATGCGACTTATTCTTATTTGACTCCTGGGTCCATCCCCGTGGCCACCTCTCCTGATCTCAATGCTGCCCTGGCGACGCTCTATCACGAGAACCATCGCTGGTTGCGCGCCTGGCTCTATCGCCAGTTGCGCTGCCCGCAGGATGCCGCTGACCTGACCCAGGACACCTTCATGCGCGCCCTGACCTCGCGTCAGCTGGGGCAGCTGGACGAGCCGAAGGCGTTCCTCAATACCCTGGCCCGGCGCCTGCTGTGCAGCTTCTGGCGCCGCCGCAAGGTGGAGCAGGCCTATCTGCAGGCGCTGACCGAGCTGCCCGAGCAGTTCGCGCCTTCCGAAGAGGACATCGCCCTGGTCAGCGAGGCCATCGACGCCATCGACCGGCTGCTCGACGGCCTGCCGCAACGGGTGCGCCGCGCTTTCCTGCTCAACCGCCTCGATGGCATGCCGCAGCAGGCCATCGCCGATCACCTGGGGGTTTCCCTGGCCACCGTCGAGCGTGACCTGCGCCGTGCCTTCGAGCACTGCCTGAGCGCGAACCCGGAGCTGCCATGAGCCACGCCGAACTCGACCTGCACACCCGCACCGCCATCGACTGGATGCTGCGCCTGGACCCGGGCCGGGTGACCAACCACGACCGCCAGGACTTCAAGCGCTGGCTGGCTGACGACCCGGCCCACCTGGTGGCCTGGCAACGGGTCAGCGGCCTGCTGCAGCAACCCCTGGCCGATCTGCAGGGCGCCGAAGTGCGCAGCCCCGGGCAACTGCGTGCCGCCAGCCGGGCGCTCTCTGCCCCCGATTCGCCACAGCGGCGCAAGCTGCTGCGCGGCGGCCTGGCCTTGCTGGTGCTGGGCGCCGGCAGCGGTGCGCTGGTCAACCGTGTGACCCCCTTGGCGGGCCTCACCGCCGATGTGCACACCGCCACCGGCGAGCGCCGCACCCTGCAGTTGGAGGACGGCAGCCGGCTGGTGCTCAACGCCCGCAGTTCGGTGGATATCCGCTTCGACGGTGCGCGCCGCCTGGTGCGCCTGCGCGAGGGCGAGCTGCTGGCCAGCGTGGCGGCCGACGCCACCCGACCCTTCATCATCGCCACCGCCCAGGGCGAAGTCCGCGCGCTGGGCACGCGCTTCCTGGTGCGCCAGGAGGAATCGCGCAGCCTGGTCTGCGTGCAGGAACACCGCGTGCGCATCGACTGCCATGGCGGGCAGCACGGCGAGCTGGGCGAAGGCCAGGCGGCCTGGTTCGGCGCCTCGGGCATCCAGCCGGCCCCTGCCAGCCTGCTGACCCGCGCGGCCTGGGTGGATGGGCGCGTGGAGGTCAACGACGAGCCCCTGGGCTACCTGGTCGAGGCCCTGCGCCCCTACCATCGCGGCCTGCTGCGCATCAGCCCGGAAGCCGCGCAGGTGCGGGTGTTTGGCGTGTTCCCCCTGGACGACAGTGGCGCCGCCCTGCAATCCCTGGCCGAAACCATGCCGGTGCGCGTGCGCCGCTACGGCCCCTGGCTGACCCTGGTCGATCGCGCCTGATCGCCCATGGAGTGGCTCCGTGCGTAGGGTGGATGACGCTCTTTTCATCCACCAGCGGTGTTGCCTGCGAGCACGAAATGGTGGACGGGTGAAGCGTCGTTCACCCTACGGCTGGCGCGCGTGGATTCGGTCGGTGGGTAGGGTGGATGACGCTTTTTTCACCCACCAAAGGGCGCCAAAGACGGGCTCGAAAGCGCGGCCATCGAGCAAATGCAAAAAATTCGCAAAAACGATGAGGGGTTTATGCGCCTCGTTGGACATGGATAGGGCAAACCCGACACACAGAACAAGGAGCCCTTCATGTCGTCCCCCCTTCTGCGCCCTGGCCTGCTGGCCCTGGCAATCGCTCTCGCCAGCGCCGGCCAGCCGCTCGTGGCCCTGGCCGAGTCCAGCACCAGCCAGGCTGCCGTGCGCAGCTATGACATCCCTGCCGGCCCGCTGGGCGAGACCCTGGCACGCATCTCCCGAGAGAGCGGCCGCACCCTCTCCGCTGATCCGGCGCTGGTCCAGGGCAAGCGGGCACCGGCGGTGCGCGGCCAGTTCTCGGCCGAGCAGGCGATGCAGCAGGCGTTGGCAGGCAGCGGGCTGGCACTGATCGTCACGGGCGGCGGCACGCTGTCGCTGGTGCCCATGGCAAAGGGTGAGGGGCTGGAGCTGGGTGCAACGACCATCACCAGCTCGCTGCTGGGCGATACCACCGAGGGCACCGGTTCCTACACCACGGGTTCGACCCGCACCGCCACCAAGTTGCCGCTGTCCATCCGCGAGACGCCGCAATCGGTCAGCGTGATCACCAGCCAGCGCATCCGCGATCAGGAAATGGTCAGCCTGGAAGACGTGCTGACCCAGGCTCCCGGTGTGCTCTACAAGAAGAAGAGCAACTCCTCGGACGAGGAAGTGGGCATCTTTTCCCGTGGCATGAAGATCGAGAACTTCCAGGTCGACGGCATCCCCACGGTCTTCGAACCCTCCATGAGCAGTCAGTCCAACGACATGGCGGTGTATGACCGGGTCGAGATCGTGCGCGGCGCCACCGGCCTGCTCAGTGGCATCGGCCAGCCTTCCGCCACCATCAACATGGTGCGCAAGCGCCCGACCCGCGAGTTCGCCGCGTCGGTCCAGGGCAGCGCCGGCTCCTGGGACAACTACCGCACCGAGGTGGATGTCTCCGGCCCGATGAACGAGCAAGGCACCCTGCGCGGCCGCCTGGTGGGCGCCTACCAGACCGCCAACTCCTTCACCGACCGCCTCAGCACCGAGCGCCAGGTGGCCTATGGCGTGATCGAGGCGGACCTGAGCGAGCGCGATACCGTCAGCTTCGGCATCGACTACCAGGTGCGCAACTGCGACGCCTGCGGCTATTTCGGCTTCCCGGCCTTCTACAGCAATGGCCAGCGCACCGACTTCAAGCGCTCCTTCAACTCGGCCGCCGACTGGAGCTACGCGGATCGCCAGCGCACCTCGATCTTCGGTACCTACGAGCACCGCTTCGATAACGAGTGGATGGCCAAGGTCGCCGTCACCAACGTGCGTGACGACAACGACGTCGAGTACGGCTGGTTCAGCAGCAATGGCTACCCCAATCAGCAGACCGGTGCGGGCACCAGCCTGTATTTCGCCAAGTGGCCGAGCAAGCCCGAGCAGAACTCGGTGGATGCCTATGCCTCCGGTCCCTTCAACCTGTTCGGCCGCGAGCACGAGCTGGTGGTGGGCGCCAGCGCCATGCGTTACCGCAGCAACACCGGTGCCTACCCGCTGTGGGTGGATCGCAGCGGCAGCGGCTGGGACCCGACCATTCCCAACGTCTTCGAATGGCGCGGCGACATCTCCAAGCCGCCGTTCAACCGCATCGGCGACCTGGAGTACAGCCAGCGCCAGTACGCGGCCTACAGCACGGCCCGCTTCAAGCTCACCGATGACCTGTCGCTGATCCTCGGCAGCCGCCTGAGCTACTTCAAGGTCGACCAGACATCCGCCTATTACGGCTATGACCCGATCTCCCTGAAGAAGCGCGAGAACGGCGAGCTCACGCCATACGCCGGCATCGTCTACGACCTGGACGACAACCACTCGGTCTACGCCAGCTACACCAGCATCTACAAACCGCAGTCGAGCAGGACCGTCGAAGGGAAATTCATGGACCCCACCGAAGGCGACAGCTACGAAGTGGGGGCGAAGGGCGAGTACTACGACGGCCGGCTCAACCTCACCGCTGCGCTGTTCGAGTCCAAGCTGAGCAACTACGCGGTCGGCACCGGGCTGTACGACGCCTTCGACAACGAGATGGTGGCGCCCGCGAAGATCAAGATCAAAGGCCTGGAGCTCGAAGTCGCCGGTGAACTCATGCCGGGCTGGCAAGTGCAGGCGGCCTACAGCCACGTGAACACCTACTACCCGCAAGGCGTCGATGTGAACGTCGGTTTCCCACGGAACAACGTCAAGCTCTTCACCACCTACGACCTGACCGGGGACCTGAACCGTCTCACCCTCGGCGGCGGCGTGCGTTGGGAAAGCGCGACCCGCTACGGCAATACCCAGGTGATCCCCGGCACCACCTTGCAAGCCAAGCAGGGCAGCTACGCCCTGGTGGACCTGCTGGCGCGCTACCGCTTCGACGAGCACTTCACCGGCACCCTCAACGTCAACAACCTGTTCGACAAGGAGTACTACGCCAGCACCAGCGTCTACAGCGACCTCTACGGTGAGCCGCGCAGCCTGACCGCTTCGCTGCGCTGGGAATATTGATCGCAGCCGCTCAGGCCCCGGGCTGAAGCCCGGGCTATGGCGTGACGCTGTGCGTAGGGTGGAGGTCGCTTTTTACCTCCACCAGCGGTGTTGCCGGTGAGTTCGCTTGGTGGACGGGTGAAGCGTCGTCCACCCTACGGCTGGCGTGCACGGAGTTGGCCCGTGGGTAGGGTGGATGACGCTTTTTTCATCCACCAGCGGTGCCGCCGGCACGCACCGGGTCGGCCTGTGTGTAGGGTGGGCCGGGCGGCGCTCCGTTTCAGCCCACCGATTGCCGATTGCGCGCCCTCAGAGCCCCTTGATCTGCTTGTAGTCCAACTCGGCGGTGTGGCCGGCGCCGAGGTCGAGCAGCACGTAGAACTCGCCATCCGGGCGGGGGAAGGTGAAGCGCGAATCCGCGCCGAGCTTGCCGGCAACCAGTACCTTTTCGTCGTAGCCGATCACGTCCAGGGTCACGTCCGGGGCGGCGCTGCCGTTGGAGAGGCCGCCGGTGCAGCGGATCTGCCCTTCGGCGATGGCTTCGCACTCGACGAAGGCGTTGTGGGCGAAGGCGGCGGGGGTGGCGAGCAGCAGGGCGCTCGCCAGCAGGGTGGGGTAAAGGGGCTTCACAGCGTGTCTCCATTGCGGGCCAGCCATTCGATCATCGACGGCGAGACTTCCTTCAGGGGGATGGACGCCTGGTGCACGCTGCCGTCCCAGCCTTCCACGGTCAGCCACAGGGCGTCGTCGGCGGTGGTGCCCGGCGGAATGCGTACTTCGGCGAACAGCCGGTAGGGGCTGCCGGACAGCAGCGAACCGGCGGCGCGCAGGCTGCGTGGCTTGCCGATGCGCAGGTAGGCGGCCTTCACCTGGCCGATACACTCGGCGCAGAAGGCCAGGGTGATCTCCTTCATGTAGCCGGCCTTGCCGTCGCGTTGCGGCTCGTGCAGCTCCCATTCGGCGATGCGTGCGCTCCAGGGGCCGACCGGGTATTCGCCGATCACCCGCTCGCCCAGGCCCTGCAGGCCACGGTCGAGGCTGACGTCATGGAAGTAGGCGGGCATGAAGCCCAGCGGGATCAGCACCAGCAGCGCGCTGAGGTGGAAGCGCCACTTGAGCCACAGGCGTTTGAAGCGGGATTCGGGAATCAGGGCTGCGTTGCTCATTCGGTCGCCTCCACGGCGGTGGCGGCGGGTGTCGGGCGGGGTTTGCGCTTGAGTGCCTTGGCGGTGGCGATCACCGTGCGCTTGCTCCAGATGAGCAGGCCGCTGAGCACCATCATGCTCAGCAGCAGGCCGAAGAAGAACCAGATCATCTTCACCCAGATGCCGCCGAAGTCACCGGTGTGCAGCGGGCGCATGGACTCGGTGACGAACTCCAGGGGCGTGCGGTCGGCGAGCAGGCGCGACCCCACCAGTTCGCCCGTGTAGGGGTTGAGCTCGGCGGTCTGGAACATCAGCGGGTACCAGCCACGGCCGCCCACTTCCATCGGTGTGTAGGCGTCCGGGGCGAACATCACGAAGCTCACGTCGAAGCCGGGAATGGTCTCGGTGGCGGTGGCGACCGCCTGGTCCATGGTCACGCGCGGCACCGGCTGGCCGGGTTGCACCAGGGGGATCTGGTCACGCGGGATCAGGGTCGGCAGGCCCTCGCTGGAGATGGAGATGTGCGCGTCGGCGAGGATGGCGCGGATCAGGAACCAGATGCCGGTGATGGAAATCACCGCGATGAACCAGATCGACCAGATGCCCGAGAGGCGGTGGAAGTCGCCCCAGAAGATGCGCGCGCCCTGGCGGATGCGCAGGGTCGGCCGCAGGAAGCCGCGCCAGAAGCGCTTGTACACCACCAGCCCGGTGATCAGGGAGGCCAGCATCGGCAGGCCCAGCAGCGACACCAGGTACCAGCCCCAGCTGTAGCCGTTGGTGAAGGGCACCAGCCACCAGCCGTGCAGGGCACGGGTGAACTGACGGAAGTCGAACAGCGGGCTGCTGCCCTGGATCTGCCCGGTGTAGGGGTTCACGTACAGGGTCGCGGAGCGCGTGTCGGGGTAGGTCACCGATGCGGTCAGGGCGAAGTGGCTTTCCTCGGGCTTGGCCAGCCACTCCACATCGGCGCTGGGGTCCTGCTTCTCGATGGCGGCGAGTATCTGGTCGAAGCTCATCAGCTCGGCGTCATCCGAGGGCGCGGTGGCGCGCACGTCGGGGTTGGCGAGCCAGATGATCTCCTCGCTGAGCACTGCCAGGGTGCCGGTGATGCACACCAGGAACACGAAGAACCAGATGGGCAATGCCAGCCAGCTGTGGACCAGGAACCAGATTTTCGAACGGGACTTCTTCGACATGGGCAACGATCTTGGTAGCGGAATCAGGGCCACCGGCCTCGGCCGGTCACGGGTTCGGTTACGCCCGACCAATGGAAAAGCACCCGCCGGCCTCGGTGAGCTGGCGGGTGAAAACCAAAGGAACGACATCTCGAAGTCGAGGGGGCGTTACATTCAGGACGGACGAGAGGGGCAAAACCCGCAACTGCAGATGCAAGAAAATGTTTCCGTCCGACTGGCGGTGGGTTAGACGGCCGAACTCTCGCTTGCCTCCAACTGCTCCAGCAACCACGCGCTGAAGCTGCGCGTCAGCGGGCTGAGCTCGCTGTCGCGGTGGATCAGCCAGGCCCACTTGGGGCCGCGGATGGTCTGTTCCACCAGCGGTTGCAGGCGATTCTCGGCGCGGGCCTTCTGCGCCAGCAACTGGCTGACCAGGGCGATGCCGAGGCCGTCGCAGGCGGCGTCCAGCAGCAGGCCGGGGTCGGAGAAGTTGAGGCCGCTGCTCTGCTGGCCGACGTCGATACCGGCCTCCAGCGCCCAGTGGCTCCAGTCCATTTCCCGTTCGCCGTGCAGGGTTGTGCGCTGCGCCGGCGGCGTGGCCAGCAGCGCCGGGTGGCAGGCGGGGTAGAGGCGGTCGGCGTGGAGCACGCGGAAGCTGCATTCGGCCTGGGCGGTGATGTCGTCGCGCACGGCGATGTCGATGGTCTGGGTGGCCATCTCCGGCGGCTCGTCGGTGGTGAACAGCCACAGGTCCACTTCCGGGTGCTGCTGGCGGAAGCCGCCCAGGCGCGGCACCAGCCAGTGGCGGGCGAAGGCCGGGCTGGTGTTGACCACCAGCTGGTTGGGCTTGCGGTACTGCTCCAGCCGGCGGATGCCCACGGCCAGTTGCTGCAGCAGCGCCTGGGTGGTGCCGAGCAGGTCGTGCCCGGCATCGGTGAGGGCGACGCTGCGGCCGTTGCGGTGGAACAGCGGCTGTTCGAGGAAGCCTTCGAGGCTGCGGATCTGCTGGCTGATGGCCGATTGGGTGAGGTGCAGCTCCTCGGCGGCCTTGTGGAAGCTGCCGAGGCGGGCGGCGGCTTCGAAGCCGCGCAGGGCGTTCAGCGGGGGCCAGTGCTTGAGCATCTCTGATAAGCCTGTCTGATCATAAATGTGGAAAATCTATCGTTTGTTGCGCCGAATTCACGGGCCTAGCATGGCATCCATTACCGCAATCGCGGTTTCAGTGATAACTAAAACTTAACTGAAGGCAATCGTCATGCAGCAGCAACACGCGCAGCAGAGCGGCTGGGTCATGCCCGCCGAATGGTCCCACCACGCCGCCACCTGGATGGTCTGGCCGCACAACCAGCCGCTGTGGGAAGCCGGCTGGGGCGTGACCCTGGCTGCGGTGCAGGAGGACTTCGCCTGCGTCGCCAACGCCATCGCCCGCTTCGAGCCGGTGAAGATGGTGGTGGACCCGAGCGCCGTGGAGCGTGCCCGCGCCCTCTGCGGCCCGGGCATCGAGCTGCTGCCCCTGGCGGTCAACGACAGCTGGTGCCGTGACTCCGGCCCCAGCTTCGTCTGCCACCCGCAACTGGGCGTGGCCGGCGTCAGCTGGCGCTTCAATGCCTGGGGCGGAAAATCGGCCCATGACCTCGACGAGGGCCTGGCCCGCCGCGTGCTCAACGGCCTGGGGCTGGACTGCTTCGGCACCGCGCTGAGCAACGAGGGCGGCGCCATCCACGTCGACGGCGACGGCACCCTGATCACCACCGAGTCGGTGCTGCTCAATGCCAACCGCAACGCAGGCATCAGCAAGGCCGAGGTGGAGGAGATTTTCGCCCGCCTGCTGGGGGTGAGGAAGACCATCTGGCTGCCGGGCGACCCGGACCACGTCACCGGCGACATGACCGACGGCCACGTCGACGGCGTCTGCGCCTTCGCCCGCCCCGGCGCGCTGCTGGTGGATGCCACCCGTGACGTCTCCTCGGTCTACGCCCAGGTGGCGCGGGAGAACCGCCGTGCCCTGGAACTGGCCACCGACGCCCGTGGCCGCCATTTCGAGATGCTCGAACTGTTCGAGGCCAGCGACGCGGTGGACACCGAGGCCGAGGTGTTCTGCGCCTCCTACACCAACTTCTACATCGCCAACGGCGCCATCATCATGCCGGCCTATGGCATCGACGCCGACGACGAGGCCGCCGCCACCCTGCGCCTGGCCTTCCCCGGCCGCGAGGTGGTGCCGGTGCGCATCAACCAGCTGGCCCACGGCGGCGGCGGGGTGCATTGCATCACCCAGCAGCAGCCGGCCTGGCCGCTGAAGGGGATGTGAGATGGCCAAGCTGACCGTCGCCACCACCCAGATGGCCTGCAGCTGGAACCTCGCACGCAACCTCGACCAGGCCGAGCGCCTGGTCCGTGAGGCGGCTGCCCGGGGCGCCCAGGTGATCCTGCTGCAGGAGCTGTTCGCCACCCCCTATTTCTGCATCGAGCAGAACCACCGCCACCTGGCGCTGGCCGAGGAATACGCCCAGAGCCAGGTGCTGGCGCGCTTCGCCGACCTCGCCGGGGAGCTGGGCGTGGTGCTGCCGCTGAGCTGGTTCGAGCGCGCCGGCAACGCCTTCTTCAACTCCCTGGCCATGGCCGACGCCGATGGCCGCCTGCTGGGCGTGTACCGCAAGACCCACATCCCCAACGCCATCGGCTACCAGGAGAAGGAATACTTCAGCCCGGGCGACACCGGCTTCCGCGTCTGGGACACCGCCCACGGCCGCCTCGGCGTGGGTATATGCTGGGATCAGTGGTTCCCCGAGACCGCGCGCTGCCTGGCCTTGCAGGGGGCCGAGGTGCTGCTGTTCCCCACCGCCATCGGCTCCGAGCCCGGCGCTCAGGGCCTGGATTCCCGCGACCACTGGCAGATGACCATGCGTGGCCACGCCGCCGCCAACATCCTCCCGGTGGTGGCGGCCAACCGCGTCGGCCGCGAGGTGGCGACCACCGACCCGGAGCTGCAGATGAGCTTCTACGGCTCCTCCTTCATCTGCGACCACAAGGGCACGTTGCTGGCCGAGGCCGATCGCGAGGGCACTACGGTGCTGCTGCAGGAGCTGGACCTCGACGCCATGGCCGAGGAACGCCTGGCCTGGGGCATCTACCGCGACCGCCGCCCGGAGATGTACGGCCCGATGCTCGGCCTCGATGGCCAGCGCACCCACGTCACCTGGCAGAACACCCGAGGAGCCTGAGCATGCGTGCCTTCCGATCGCTGTTGGTCACCGCCGCCGCCCTGGCCTGCCTGGCCGGCAACGCCCAGGCGGAGGAGAAGATCCTGCGCCTGTACAACTGGGCGGATTACTTCGCCGAGGACACCCTCAGCCGCTTCACCGCCGAGACCGGCATCCAGGTCGTCTATGACGTGATGGATGGCAGCGAAACCCTGGAAGCCAAGCTGATGGCCGGCAACAGCGGCTACGACCTGGTCTTCCCCGGCGACACCGTGGCCGAGCGGCTGATGCGTGCCGGCGCCCTGCAGAAGCTCGACGCGAGCAAGCTCACCGGCCTGGATGACATCGAGCCCGGCCTCAAGCGCCTGCAGACCCGCTACCCCTACTCGCGCCACGCCGTGGTGCCCTACACCTGGGGCACCATCGGCATCACCTACAACGCCGCGATGATCGCCCAGCGCCAGGCCGACGCGCCGGTGAACAGCCTCGACCTGCTGTTCAAGCCGGAGCTGGCCGCGCGCTTCGCCGACTGCGGCATCTCGGTGATCGACTCGCCCGACGAGGTGCTCGCGGTGGTGCTCAACTACCTGGGCCGCGACCCGCGCAGCGCCAAGGCCGAGGACCTGGCGGCGGCCACCGCGCTGCTGAGCGCGATCAAGCCCTACATCCGCAAGTTCCAGTCGCAGCCGGTCACCGACCTGGTCAACGGCAACCTCTGCCTGTCTCTGGGCTACAGCGGCGACGTCACCCAGTCGCAACGCGCGGCGGCGGCAGCGGGCAAACCGGTGGACTTCCAGTACCGCATCCCCCGTGAGGGCACCACGGTGTGGATGGACACCCTGGCCATCCCCGTCGATGCGCGGCACCCGGAGTACGCCTATGCCTTCATCAACTTCGTGATGCGCCCGGAGAACATGGCTGCCATCAGCAACTTCACCGGCTACCCCACTTCCAGCGCCAAGGCGCGGCCGATGGTGGACGCCGACATGCGCGGTAACCCGGACATCTACGTCGACGATGCCGCCTATGCCCGGCTGATCCCCGGGCGCGACATCCCCCAGCGCGACATGCGAGCCCGCATGCGTGCCTGGACCAAGTTCAAGACCTCCACCCACTGAAATGACCGCCGGCGCCCCTGCGCCCTGGAGAACTGCCATGCCTTCGCGTCGTGACTTCATCAAGCACCTCACCGCCGTCGCCGGCCTCGGCGCGGTCGCCAGCCTTGGGCTCGGCATCTCGCCCGCCCGGGCCCAGGCCGCCTTGCGTGGCGGCGCCTGGCGCATGCCGGACGAGAACGGCGTGCACGCCTGCAGCTACGTCAGCTTCGGCGCCCAGGCGGCGATCTGGGAGGACTTCACCGCCGACGTGCAGGACTGCATCGGCCTGATCGCCCGCACCATCGCCACCTACGAGCCGGTGGTGGTGCTGCACCGCCCTGGCCAGCTGAGCCTGGCCAAGCAGAAGTGCGGCACGCGCAACACCCGCTTCGTCGAGATGCCCCTGGATGACGTATGGATGCGCGACATCGGCGGCACCTTCGTGGTGGACGGGCAGGGCGGCCTCGGCCTGGTGGACTTCAACTTCAACGGCTGGGGCAACAAGCAGCAGCACAGCAAGGATGGCGAGGTGGCCGGGGAAGTCAGCTACGACGCCGACGCCAGCTACATCGCCAGCCAGCTCACCGGTGAAGGTGGCGGTATCGAAGTGGACGGCGCCGGCACCGGCATCATGACCGAGAGTTGCTGGATCAACAGCAACCGCAACCCCGGCATGAGCAAGGCCCAGGTGGAAGCCGAGCTGATGAGCAACCTCGGCCTGCGCAAGATCATCTGGCTGCCCGGCATCAAGAACAAGGACATCACCGATGCCCACGTCGACTTCTACGCGCGCTTCGTCAAGCCCGGGGTGGTGGTCGCCAACCTCGACAACGACCCGCAGTCCTACGACTACGCGGTGACCCGCAAGCACCTGGAAATCCTCAACAAGGCCACCGACGCCGACGGCCGCAAGCTGCAGGTGCACACCCTGCCGCCGCCCCGCACCCTGCGCAACAACCGCTTCACCCGCAACAACCCGGACTTCGCCCCCGGCTACATCAACTACTTCCCGGTCAACGGCGCGGTGATCGCCCCGCAGTTCGGCGACGCCAGCGCCGACGCCTTCTGCCGCGACCTGCTCACCCGGCTCTACCCCGGGCGCAAGGTGGTGCAACTGAACATCGACGCGGTCGCCGCCGGCGGTGGCGGCATCCACTGCGTCACCTGCCACCAGCCGAAGGTGTAGGTCGGCAGTCCCGGTCTTGAAGGGGGCCCGGTTTGTAGGGTGGATGACGCTCTTCTCATCCACCAGCGGTGCTATTTGTGGCACCGGGCAGGGGCAGCCCTGCGGGCTGCTTGGCGACTGAAGTCGCCCCTACGGGGCGGGTGCAAGGCCGGTGATGGGTTTCGCTGCGCTCTACGCCATCCTACGGTTCGTGTGCGGGGCCTGTTGGGGCGAATGCATGCGCCCGCTTTTCCACCCGGTTCGTGTCACACCCGCTCCATTTGTTTACGTGCGAAAAGTTGACACATGGACATGTAAACAAACACGACATAGCGTGACGCCCCAGATGCTGAATCAACTTCTGGGGAGCCCGGACATGTTGTCGATCGAACTGATTGTGGAAAACCTCGCCAGCAGCGCCCTGGTGCTGGGCTGCATGCTGGGCCTCGCCTGGTTGGCCTACGGCCCGGCTGAGCGAGGCTTGCGCGGCTGAGGCGTGCGTCAGGCCAGGTCGGAAGGCGAGCGGCGGACGAACTTGATCTTGTGGGTGAAGGTCGGCTTGCGCGTCACGCTGATGGCCCGGCGGGTCACCGCGTCGAGGGTGATGTTCCAGTAGCCGGTGCTGGGCACGGTGATGCGTGCCGGGAACTTGTCGAAGGCCCCACCGTGGTAGGTGTGGCGGCCACCGTTCTTGAAGCTGCGAAAGTTCGCATCGTTCATCAGGCGGATGTTGCAGACCTGCGAACACTCGATGACCACGATGTCGCCTTCGTTGAGGTGTTCGCGCTGGTGGATGAACTTCATGTACCGCTCCGGAGCTGGTAAAGCGAAAGGCGCAACGATATCACGGCGGGGCCCTCCCGCTCTCGGCCTGCCGTCGTTTCGCTGCTGCGCGCCGGGTAGCCGGGCTCGAACAGCCACAACCTGAACTCCCTGTGCACGCTTTCCAGGCGCAACGCCACGCGCCGCTGCACCTGGGCCACCAGGCTTTCCTCCAGCCAGCACCAGGCCCGGCGATAGTCGCCCAGGGTCATCTGCGCCCCCGCTTCCACCAACAGCACCACCGGGCGGTGCCCGTACCAACGCAGCGCCCCCTCCAGCCCCGCCAGCGCCTGTTCCAGGTGCGCGCCACGGCTCATGCGCAGGGCGTGGCGGGCGATATCGAAACAGTCGCAGTAGTGGTGGCGGGCGATCACGCCGCAGGCCGGGGCCGGCGCGGCGCAATCGCTGTTGTAGCAGTGGTAGAGATAGTCCCCGGCCACGTGGAGGCTCAGCGCTGTCGCGTCGGTGCGTTGATGCATTTGTAGCCCGGGTACTGGGCCTCGGCGGTGATGCGCGCCATGTCCGAACTCACCGCCTGGACGACGAGGCTGAAGTTGGCGCGCGGGCCGGCGCCCGGCTGGACGCGTTGCAGGAAGGCGGAATAGCTGTGCATGGAAGCGATCTCCTCGGTAATGAGGAGCCCAGCCTAGAGGGACCGCACGACAGCCTATGTCGTCAGGGGGCGGCGTAGAAGCCGGCCATCTCCCGCGCGCATTGGGCGATGGCCTGGCGCAGCGCGGGTGGTTCCAGCACCTCCACGGTGGCGCCGTGGGCCAGGATCCACCACTGCAATTCGCGGGTGTGGGCGATCTCGCACTCCAGCAGCCACCAGCCATCGCCCAGGGGCGACAGGTGCTGGGGTTCGGCCAAGGGCGTCTCGGTGCTGTCCAGACGCTCCCGCAGCGCGGCGTTGATGCGCAGTTTGAGTTGGATCGGTTCGGCGGCGAGCAGGGTTTCCTGGCGCGCATGGGTTTGCAGGTCGAACCCCGGGGGCGACTGGATGCTGCGCGACCGTTTCGGCGTGACGCTGCGGAAGCGTTGCAGGGGCAGGGCGCGCACCTTCACTTCGTCGACCTTGGTACAGATCAGGTAGATGCTCGAATCCCGATAGGACAGGCCCAGTGGGTTGAGCACCATGCGTTGTTCCGCTGCGCTGCGCCGTGAGTAGTAGAGCGCCTCCAGCTGATAGCCCTCCAGCAGCGCCAGCTGGATGTCCCGCAGCACGGTTTCGTCGATCGGCGCCTGGCGCAGCTGCAGCTGTTGCGAGCCGCTCACCACCTTGCCCAGCCAGCGGCCCTCGTGGCGCTGGAACTTGTCGAGCACCTCCCGCGAGCGCAGGTACTGTTCGCGCAGGTCATCCAGCGCCGCGCGGTGCAGCAGGTGGCTGGCCTGTTCATAGAGGGTGACGATGCTCAGCGCCACCCGTGCCGATTTCAGTTCGTGGCTGTCCAGCGGCTTGGCCTGCGCCCTGGCGGCGGGCAGGCGCGCGCCCTTGGCCAGGCGCCAGCGCGGCTGTGCATGGTTGTGGTCGGAGGCGATGGCGCCATCGGCTGCCAGCAGCTCCAGGTCGCGCTGCACGGTGCGCAGGCTGATGGTGCCTTCCCGCAGGAGCTGCTCGTGCAGGCTGGCGGTATCGATGCCCGCCTTCCCGGTCGAGGCGATCTCGGCGAGCAGGCGGTTGCGGCGCTCCAGGGTGACGGCGGCGTTGGGGCGCGGTGTTTTGGCAGGCATCGAGAGGCTCCAGGTGCGACATAGGTTGTCGCTCGGTCGTGGATACTAGCGCCATGGAAAACATGCTGCCTAGCGCACGTTGGGCGGCTTGCACAGAATGACGGGGTTCGTGCCGTGCCCGGTATTTCCGGCACGGCTTTTCGATGGGGCAAGGGGAGGGAAGATGACGCTACATGATTCGATCGTTCTGGAAATCGTCAACGGCCGACTGAACAAGGAGTTGCGTGCCAGCGAGTTGCTGGGAGACGAGCGCCGGGTCGAGCTGCTCGATGGCGGCGAGAAGGTGGAACGCTACCGCGTCGGGTTCGAGTTCTTCAGCGAGAGCCATATCGCCACCGAGATGGCCAACCACGCTGAAGACACCGGTTACTGGGTCAAGCGTGGCGAGGCGCCGCGTTATCGCAAGGTCGAGCGCGGGCTGTATCGCGTCCTCGCCCTGGAGGAAGGTGAAGAGCTGCTGGAGGATGGTGAAGCAGCGCCTTTGCCGGTATCGGCGAGCGGGCATACTCGCGAGGAGCGCTTCGCCCACTACCTGGCCCAGCAGCCGTTCCAGATCTTCGACCGTCGTCGTCGCTCTCTACATCCCGGCCAGCCGGTGCAGGGTTTCACCCAGCGCCTGAGCAGCTATTTCTGGCCCAGCCCGAGCGTGAGCTACCAGGCCACCGAGGCGACGCTGAATGGCTTTATCGGCCGCGCCCGCGCGCTGGACGCCAACCTGGCCGCCAATGCCGCCGCCGTGCTGGTGCTGTTCCAGGAGATCTGCGACTGGGGCGGTGTGAAGCTGCCGACCCAGGATGCCGCCCTGGTTGTGCATAACATCGATGAGGCCCGCAAGCATGCGGCCTCCAGCCCGGCCGCGATGAGCAGTGCCTGGACCAAGCTCTACGCGATCTTCTTCCCCGATCTGTATGTGATCTACGACTCGCGGGTGGCCACGGCGCTGGTGGGCATCGCCGAAGCGGTGCTGGATGACGGTGAACTGAGCGGCTTCAAGCAGCAGTACCCGGCCCTGGGCACCGTCGCCGGTCGTGGCGGCTCGCGCCCCCGCGCCACGCGCAGCTACTGGAAGAACGCCTACACCTCCTGGAACGCCCAGCTGGACGCCAACGCCCTGGCGGCGAAGATCCTCACCGCCCTCAACCAGCAGCAGGGCAGTACTCATAGCCTGCGTGAGCTGGAGGCGGTGCTGTTCATGGAAGGCTACTGACCGGCGTTGCGGTGGCTGCCTGGCGGCCACCGCACGGCATGGGGCCGCGCCCGCCGAACCTGCCTGAAAGCTTTACCTGTATATGTCGACAGAATAGATGTGTCGCTAAAGGCGACATATATTTCGAGCTGCCTTGCTGCGCCGCATCAAGCGTAAGGACATTGTCCAAATAGCATGCAGGGCCATAACCGGCAGCGTAGGAAGCTTTACCCGATTCTGACTAATCGATAATGTCGCAATGATGGCGATTCGGTCAGGATAGTCGCTGCGGAATATCGCCCTACTTCAAGCGGGCTCTCTGTTTCGCGGCTTTCAACGGGGTAGTCGATGGCCGCCGGTGTTGGCATGACGAAGTTCGGGCCCATGGGATGCATGGGTATTCAAGGGAATGTGAAGGAGGCGCTCATATGTCGTTGGTCGAGTTTTACACGAAGAAGAACTTCACCAGTTGTAGCCGGATTCACATGGCGCCGGGGATCGCGCCAAAGCTGCTGAGCAACGCCATGGAGGCGTTCAAGTTCAAGGGGGATGCGCGTGAGATCGTGGCCCTCATCGACAACACCATGTTCGGCAGCGGCAAGGATGGCTGCCTGATCTGCAGCGACCGCATTCTCTTCCGCGAGCCCTTCGCGGAGCCCACCGAATACCTGTTCATCGAGATCAGGCAGATCCAGTCCCATGACCAGCGCGCCTTCATCAATGGCCGCGACGTGATGAAATTCAACATGCCCGACAAGCGTGACCTGACCGCTTGCTTCGAGGTGCTGGCCGAGTGGCTTGACGGGCAGGCCGATGCGCCTGGCAAGCCGGTTGCCGCGCCGGTGGAGGCCGCGCCGAAGGCCACCGGGGAGCTGCCGGCCGAGCAGTTGGCGGTGCTGATCGGTTACGTGCGCGAGTGCGCCTTGCGCATCGAGTCCGACAAGATCTTCGTGGCGCCGAACATTCCGCCGAAGAAGCTGCAGGCGGCCCTGGCGTCCTATGGCAACAGCATGACGGCGGACGAGGTGATCGTGCTGGTCGACGACACCCTGTTTGGTGGCGCCAAGGAGGGGATGCTGATCGGCGACACGCGGATCGCCATGAAGATGATGATGGATTCACCCCGCCTGTTCTTCTGGAAGTTCCTCACCGGCATCGCCATCAGCAAGCGCAAGGTCTTCGTCAACCAGCGCGAGATCGCCCAGTTGACCCAGCTCGGCGAGGCCGAGCTGGGAGACTTCTTCGACACCATCAACGACTGCCTGCAGGACCTGCAGGGCCAGTTTGCCGATCAGCCCGCGCCGGTGGCCCAGGCGGTTGCGGCACCGGTGAGCGTGGCCGCGCCTGCCGTCGAGCAGCAGGCGCAGCTGTCCAGCGAAGTGGAGCAGAGCATGTCGGTGCCGGCGGTGCAGGCCCTGGCCGAGGCGCAGCCGGAAGTCGTGGCAGGGGACGCCAAGGGCAAGGATTCCAAGGCCAGCGAGAAGCTGTTCGGCTTCATCGCCAACGCCATCGAGCAGAACAAGTCGAAGATCATCCCGCTGCTCAAGGAGAAGACCGGCGAAGCCTCCCTCGCGGCCTTGCGCAACGACGAGAACATCGAGAAGTTCGCGGTGTACCTCTATGCCTTCCTGCCGAGCGTGGTGCGCCTGGCGCTAAGGGAGCAGGTGTTCGTGCAGTTCATGATCAGCAACCGCGACAAGATCATCGACCGTGTCATCGGTCCGGAGCTGGAAGGCGAGCTGCTGGAGGCGCCGGAGCCGGCGAGCCCTGCACCGAGCAAGGGCCTGGCCAGCTTCGCCAAGCGCGCCGAGCCGGCCGTGGCGCATCGCCCGTCGCTGTTCCGCCGCAAGCTGGAGGAGGGGCAGCAATACCTTGAGCAGTTCGAGGCCCATGCCCGTGGCGCCAGCGCCCGGCAGCGCGATACCGAGGAGTTCCAGCAGGGGCTGGAGCAGTTCCACACCATCCAGTTCGGCATGGGTGTATTGACCGGTGCGATGCAGGTGCCGCGCTTCGTGGCCCGCGCCCAGCAGGCACCGCTGAGCGCCAACGAGCAGGCGGCCCTGGCCAGCGATGAAACCACCCTGTTGGGGCTGGGTTACGCCATCGCCTCCATGGGCCACATGCTGCGCGAGCAGGCCGGCTTCGACGAGGACCAGATCGCCGAGCTGTTCTACCCGCTGCTCAGCGCACTGATCGTCCCTTACGCCCAGCAGAACGTGGACGGTGGTCGCAAGACCCTGCGCAGCGTGGCCAAACCCATGGAGCAGATCGCCGAATCCGAGCTGATGAAGGACTTCCAGCTCAACTGCCGGCGCATGGGCATGAACATCGCCAACGGCGACCTGGAAGACCTCGCCGGCAACTTCACCTTCGCCATCTACCGGGCCGTGGAGTCGCAGTTCCCCAGCCAGGAGGAAGCCATCGGGCTGAACCGCAAGCTGGACGACTTCGCCCGTGAAGGCTTCGACGCGTACAGGCAGCAGATGGACGAGGCGCTGGAGGCGCTGCTGATCCGCTACATGGAAAGCCAGCAGGGCTGAACCGCGGCCCGGGGCGCCGATGCCAGGCGCTCCGGGGCTTGCCGGCGTTGCCGGATCAGTTGCCATATCCCTGAACCAAGTATTTGATTTATCCGATGTTTCCCCGCTTCCCCCTTGGCTAGAGTCGGCCCCATAACGACCAGAACAAGCCGAGACACCTATGGACGACCTGCTGCCTGCCTGCTGCGACACCCCGCCTGCCTGATCCAGCCCCGTGACCGTCACCCCGCGCCAACCCTGGCTGCGCCTTCACGTTCTGGATGAGGAATTTCCATGCATCAAACCCCGACTACCCAAGCCCCGCGCCCGAAGATCGAGGTGCGCTCCATCGACTACGTGCCGCGCAGCGAGCGCCACGGCAAGGTCTGGCACCAAGGCCCGTTCTGGTTCACCGGCAACTTCGTGCTTACCACCCTGGTCACCGGCTTCACCGGGCCGGCCCTGGGGCTGGGGGCGTTGCCCTCGATGCTGGCGATTCTGATCGGCGTAGCCATCGGCACCTTCTTCATGGCCTTCCATGCCAACCAGGGGCCGCGCATGGGCCTGCCGCAGATGATCCAGTCGCGGGCGCAGTTCGGCTTCCGGGGCGCGGTGGTGCCCTTCATCGCGGTGGTGGGGGTGTACATCGGCTTCAACGTGTTCAACGTCATCCTCGCCACCGATGCCATCAACACCGTGCTGCCCGGCGCGCGTACGCCCTGGTACCTGCTGCTGGTGGGCCTGGCGGTGCTGCTGGCGATCGTCGGGCACGACCTGCTGCACCGGGTGCAGCGCTGGCTGACCTGGCTGATGATCGCGGTGTTCGGCGTGCTGACCTTGCTCGCCATCCGCGAGCTGCGGGCCGATGCCGCGCTGGCCGCCGGGCCGTTTTCCTGGAGCGCCTTCCTGGTCCAGCTGTCGGCGGCGGCGGGCTACCAGATCAGCTACTCGGTGTATGTCTCCGATTACTCGCGCTACCTGCCGGAGAACACGCCGCCCGGCAAGGTGATCTTCTGGACCTACCTGGGCGCCGGCGGCTCGGCGCTGTGGCTGATGTCCCTCGGCGCCTTCCTCGCCTCGGCGCTGCCGGCGCCGGACGCCATCGGCAGCATTCGCGAGGTGGGCAACCGCCTGTTCGACGGCTTCGGCACCTTCGCCGTGCTGATCGCCGTGCCTTCGCTGGTGGGCATCATGGCGGTGAACTGCTACGGCGCCATGCTCACCAGCGTCAGCGCCATCGATGCGTTTACCAAGGTGAAGCCGACGCTGCGCCTGCGGGTGACCGGCATCCTGGTGATCGCGGCGATCATCCTCGCCGTGGCGCGGCTGATCCCCGAGAGCTACCTGGGCAGCTTCAACACCTTCGTGCTGCTGATGCTGTATTTCCTGGTGCCCTGGACGGCGGTCAACCTGGTGGACTTCTACCTGGTGCGACGCGGGCACTACGCCATCGGCGAGATCTTCAACCGCGATGGCCTCTATCGCGGCTGGTCGGTTGCCGGCCTCACCGCCTACGGGCTCGGCTTGCTGGCGATGGTGCCCTTCATGGCGCTGAGCTTCTGGACCGGTCCCTTCACTGCAGCCCTGGGTGGCGCGGATATCGCCTTCGCCGTGGGCCTGCCGGTGGCCGGCGTCAGCTACTGGCTGCTGAGCCGGCGCCTCGACCTCGCCGCCGAGCGCCAACTGGCCGAGGCGGATAAACAGCGCCTGGAGCCACAGGGAGAACAGCCATGAGCACGCAGAAGACAGTCACGGCGGCCTGCTGCCAGGTCGCCCCGCGTATCGGCGAGCTGGAGTACAACCGCGCCCTGGTCGAGCGCGTGGTGCGCCAGGCGGCGCAGCGCGGAGCCCGGGTGGTGGTGCTGCCGGAGCTGGTGCAGAGCGGCTACCTGTTCCGCGACCGTGTCGAGGCGCAGGCCCTGGCCGAGACGCCGGACGGCCCCAGCCTGCGCCTGTGGATAAGCCTGGCCGCTGAGCTGGATATCGTGCTGGTGGCGGGTTTCTGTGAGCAGCGCGACGACGGCACGCTGGCCAACAGCGCGGCCCTGGTGGATGCCGGCGGCCTGCGCGCGCTGTACCGCAAGGCGCACCTGTGGGATGGCGAGAAGGCGATCTTCAGCCCCGGCGATGCCGCGCCGCCTGTGGTGGACACGGCCTTCGGGCGCATCGCGGTGATGATCTGCTACGACCTGGAGTTCCCCGAGTGGGTGCGCCTGCCGGCACTGGCCGGCGCCGAGCTGCTCTGTGCCCCGGTCAACTGGCCCCGTGGCCCGCGCCCGGCGGGCGAGCGCCCCGCCGAAGTGGTGCGGGTACAGGCCAATGCGGCGGTGAACCGGATGACCATCGCCGCCTGTGACCGCCACGGCCACGAGCGTGGCGTGGATTGGGTCGAGGGCTCGGTGCTGGTGGACGCCGACGGTTATCCCCTGGCCGGGCCGGCGGGCGAGGGCGGCGAGCAGTTGCTGCTGGCATCGCTGGACCTGGGGGCGGCGCGGGACAAGCGCATCAGTGGGCATAACGATGTGCAGGGTGATCGGCGGCCGGAGCTTTATGCCGGGGTGTTGGCTGTGCAGGGGAGGGCCCTGGGCTGAAGCCCA
This sequence comes from Pseudomonas solani, assembly GCF_026072635.1. NCBI lineage: Bacteria > Pseudomonadati > Pseudomonadota > Gammaproteobacteria > Pseudomonadales > Pseudomonadaceae > Pseudomonas > Pseudomonas solani. Next base: position 3,751,247 of record NZ_AP023081.1, read on the forward strand.
GGCTACAGGATGACCGGCGTAGCCCGGGCTTCAGCCTGGGAACGGCTGCTCAGCTGTAGAGCCAGCGCCCCAGTTCTTCCAGGTTGGCGACCACGATCTGCTGCGCCACCGGTTTGGCCTGCACCTTGTTCGGGTCGATCTGGTAGCGCTGCAGCACGTACTGCACCAGGGCGCCGCGGCTGTGGATAACCAGCTGGCCGCCCTGCATGCCGTAGTCCGCCTCGATGATCGCCTGCTGCGCCGGCTTGAGCCGCGCATCGGGGCTGAGGATCACCTCCACCGCCGTCATCCAGCCTTCGTCGCCGTCGCGGCCCTGCTCGGATTCGTCCATCAGGTCCGGCTCACCCCGGAAGCGGCTGAGCACGAAGTCGCGGTAGTCGCGGTTCTTCTCGCAGTAGGCGCGCACGTGCCAGCGCATGCCGGTGAAGATCAGCGTGTGCGGGGCGATGACGCGGGTTTCCGATTCCGGGTGGGCCAGGGACACGTACTCGGTTTCCAGGCGCAGGCCTTCACGGCAGGCCTGGAGGAGGGGGCGCAGCACCTCGGGGCGGATGCTGCGGTCCGGCACCTGCAGCACCTCGGTGTGGGCATAGGCCAGGGCCAGGCCCTCGATGTGCGGCGAGCGTTCGCGGTTCTGGTCCAGCAGGTGCAGGTAGGCGCTGGCGCTGCCGTCGATGAACAGCGGCTTGAAGCCCTTGCCGGGTTTGTAGCCCTTGAGGTGCTTGTCGTAGACGAGGTTCTTCGGCGCGTGCTCGTTGAGGTAGGCGTTGATGTCCTTGGAGGCTTGCTGACGGCTGATGCCGAAGCTCTGCATCAGGTGGTTGGTGGTCAGCCGGCCTTCCCACCAGGCCACGGTTTCGATGAGCCGGTAGCGCTGGGCGAGGTCCCAGCGGACGTGGTCGATGGAGCGCTTCATGGCGATGCACCTGGTGGGACGGAGCCTTGGGTATAGGCCAGGTGCGTGGATATGTCCATGAAGGCGACATGTCGCCTTGCACAAGGATTTCCCTTCAAGCGATTCCCTTCAATACAGATGCTTGAGGTCGTGCCGCACCACCGCGTCCACCACCAGGGTGGTGGCCTTGCCCAGCAGGCCGGTGCCGTTCATGTGTTCGGCCAGCATTTTCGGGAAGGAGGGGATGTCGCTCGGTGCCAGGTGGGTTTCCGGGCGCCACAGGCCTGCTTCGACCAGCTCGGGTGCCTCGACGAAGGCGAAGCGCTCCACTTCCACCAGGGTGCCCAGCACCGGGGCCTTGCCGTTCACCGAGAGCGGGCCCAGCAGCTGCGGGTCGGCGCTCACCTGGGCGCGGCCGGTGACACTGAGCACGGTCGCCGAGCCCGGCAGCAAGAAGGCCAGCTTCAGTTCGTCGCAGGCGAGGATGTTGCTCAGCGACACCGCCACCTTGTTGCCCGGCCGCTCGGGGATCAGCAGCCGTTGTCCATCGATGACGCCGATAAAGCCTTCCGGGTCGCCGCGTGGCGAAATCTCGGTGGCGCCCTCGGCGTTGCGCGTCAGCATCAGCAGGTAGGGCGAACGGGCGATGAAAGCCTGCGCGGCGTCGGAGAGCGCGCCTTCGCCCCGTTCGGCCGGCCACCCGTCGAGGTGTTCGCGTGGCGTCCAGAAATCCGCCCGCACCATGGCCCGCGAGCAGTGCAGGAACAGCGCGTCGGCCTGGAACTCCAGCACCACGCCCGCTTCCACCCCCCGCGGGTGGCAGCGGCCATTGGCGCGCAGGGCGAAACCGATGCCCGGCATGATGAAGAGCAGGCTGCAGGGCCTGGGCGTCTGGCCGTCGATCCTGGGCAGGTGCAGGCCGGATGGCCAGGCGAGGCGGATGCGGTTGCCTTCGGCGAGGATCACCGGCGTGGCGTGCAGGTCGAGGAAGGCGATGTCGCTGTCGGCGCCAGCCAGGCCGACGGTGCAGACGCTGGCGTTGCGGATGATGGTCAGGCAATGGGCGTCGATCACCGGTTGCAGGCGTTTCTTCATCAGCGCGGGTGGCTCGCTGATCAGCTGGCGCAGGGCGCTGAGGGATTGGATGCGGTGGTTGGGCATGGCGCGGCTCCTGATGGCGGATGCCCCGATGCTAGGGCCGCGCCGCCCGCAGCGGCATGGCGCGCGGTTTCAATCCACATGGCGTTCGGTTGCAATCGCCTCGCAGGGCTGTCTAGCTGCACATGGCAACCTGAAACGCCCGTGCCAGAGCTTGTGCAGCACTCGCCACTGTGACGGAAAGCAATATGTGTGACGGGCGTTGCGTTCAGACTGTGCGGCAGATCCGGACCCGGTGCCCGCCAGGGGCGGTGGGAGGCAGCGGCATGTCGCTGTCGCGCACCTGGCAACCAAGGGGCACTGTGAGAATCCGGGCAGCGCCGCGGTCGACCCGTGGCCACACCGCCAATCGACAATAAGGAATGCTCCATGGATGTTGCTGTACGACGTGCCCTCGGTTTCCTCCTGGCCTGCGCCAGCCTGCCCGCCTCGGCGGAGTTCGTCACGGTGATCACCTTCGGTGGCGCCAACAAGGACGTGCAGAAGGAAGCCTTCTTCAAGCCCTTCAAGGCGAGCACCGGCAACGCCGTGGTGCACGGCTCGTACAACGGCGACCTGGACAAGCTCAAGCACATGGTCGAACTCAGCCACGTGACATGGGACGTGGTGGAGATGGAGGCGCCGGAACTGGCGCGCGGTTGCGAGGAGGGGCTGTTCGAGAAGCTCGATCCGGCCTTCCTCGGCAACCCCGGCGATTTCGTGCCCGGCACCATCCAGCCCTGCGGCATCGGCATCTTCGTCTGGTCCACGGTGCTCGCTTATGACTCGGCGAAGATCAAGAACGCCCCCAGCGGCTGGAGCGATTTCTGGGATCTGCGCAAATACCCCGGCAAGCGCGGCCTGCGCCATGGCGCCAAGTACAACCTCGAGTTCGCCCTGATGGCCGATGGCGTCGCGGCGAAGGACGTCTACCAGGTGCTGGACACCCCGGCCGGCGTCGAGCGCGCCTTCCGCAAGCTCGACGAGATCAAGTCCAGCATCGTCTGGTGGAAGGCCGGCGCCGAACCGGTACGCGCCCTGCAGGAGGGCAAGGTGGCCATGAGCGCCGCCTACAACGGCCGCATCGCCACCGCGCAGAAGGAAACCCGCTCCCTGGCCATGGTCTGGACCGGCAGCATCTACGACTTCGACTACTGGGCCCTGCCCAAGGGCTCGTGGAAGGGCGACCTGGCCAAGACCTTCGTCGCCTTCGCCAGCCAGCCGGAACGCCAGAAGGCCTTCGCCGAAGGCATCTCCTACAGCCCGGTGAACAACAAGGCGATCGCCATGATCGACCCCGCCATCGCCGCCACCCTGCCCACCGCCCCGCAGAACATCAGCGGCGCCCTGCCGATGAGCGTGAAGTTCTGGGCCGCCCACGGCGAACTGGAGCAGCGCTTCGAGAACTGGGTGAAGAACTGATCCCCGCACGGAGCTGACCTGCGTGGATGACGCTTTTTCATCCACCAGCGGTGTCGCCTGTGAGCACGAAATGGTGGACGGGTGAGGCGTCGTCCACCCTACGGTCGGCGTGTACGAAGTTGGTCGGTGCGTAGGGTGGATGGCGCTCTTTCCATCCACCAGCGGTGCTGCATGTGAGTACGAACGGTGGACGGGTGAAGCGTCGTTCACCCTACGGTTGCGGGTGCTCCGGCGTGGGGGCTTCGGTGTCCTCACGCGGCGGTCTTGCTTTGAGCCAGAGGCCGAATTCCTTGACCACTTCCACCACCTTGCGCAGGCGCTGGCCGTCTTCGGTGAGCTGGTATTCCACCCGCACCGGCACTTCCGGGTAGACGGTGCGCAGCACCATGCCGGCCTCTTCCAGGGCGCGCAGATCGAGGGTGAGCATGCGCTGGGAGATGTGCGGGATGTCGCGGCGCAGGTCGTTGAAGCGCTTGGGGCCGTCGAGCAGGTAGGACACCAGCAGCAGGCGCCAGCGGCCGCCGAGCAGGTGCATGGCTTCCTCCACCGAGCAGCCGGATACGTTCTTTTTCATGGGGGTTCCAGGTATATATTTTGTACCTAAGCTACAGATTTCTCCCTTCTTCAAAAAGAGAACCGCTGCGTCGATACTCCCGCCGCGCCCCCATTCCGGGGGTGGCCCGTGCAAGGAGTCGCCATGAAGCTGTACTACGCCCCCCGTACCTGTTCGCTGTCGCCGCATATCGTGCTGCTGGAGCTGGGCCTGCCGTTCGAGGCGGTCCGTGTGGATAACCGCAGCAAGCTCACCGAACACGGCGACGATTTCCTCGTCATCAACCCCAAGGGCTACGTCGCCGCGCTGCAGCTGGACAATGGCGAGGTGCTCACCGAGGGCACGGCCATCGTCCAGTACCTGGCCGACCTGCGACCGGAAAGCGGGCTCGCGCCGGCCAACGGCACCCTGCAGCGGGTGCGCCTGCAGGAGTGGCTGAACTTCATCTCCGGGGAGATCCACGCCGGCATGAGCCCGCTGTTCAACGCGGCGATCCCGGAGGAGGTGAAGGCGATCTTCCGGGCGCGGCTGTTCAAGCGCTTCGATTACCTGGAAAGCGTGCTGGATCAGGCCGACTACCTGCTGGACGGGCGCTTCGGCGTGGCCGATGCCTACCTGTTCACCGTGCTCGGCTGGGTGGATTTCTTCGCCATCGAGCTGGCGCCCTGGCCGGCGCTGGCGGCGTTCCGGGCACGCATCGGGGCGCGGCCGCAGGTGCAGGCCGCGATGCGCGCCGAGGCGACTTGAGGCGAGCCCCTGTGCGCTGGCGGCGATGCCTGCCAGGCGGTACTGTCCGCGCAGGAACAAGGAATGCCTGCCATGAGCCCTACCCGTGTCTCCGCTCTTGCGGTGCTCGACCTGCATGACCTGCTGCTGCAACTGGGCGCCATCGAGGCGGCGCAGTTGCAGGCCGTGGGGCTGTCCCGTGATCGTCTGCTGGCGTCGTGCGACCCGGCGCTGCCGTTGCAGGAGCAGCGCCTGGACGAGCGCCAGTTGCTGGGGCTCTGGCAACTGGCGGCGGGCAACCCGGCGTTGCCGCATATCGGCGTGCTGATCGGCCAGGCGTTCAACCCGGAGAAGCGCGGCCTGCTGGCCAGCCTGTTGTTCCAGTGCGCATCGGTGGGGGAGGCGCTGTCGACCTTCCTGCAGCACGGCGCGCTGATGAACCCCTCCGAACACTGGACCTCCCGCGACACCGATGGCTGCCTGTGCCTCGAACTGGCGTTCGCCGCCGGACGGGGTTATCCACAGGCGGCGGTGGAGCGCAGCCTGGTGGCGCTGGTGCGCTGGGGGCGGGAACTGGCGGGGGAGGGCTTCGCGCCGGAGCGGGTCGAGTTCGCCGGCCCGCGCCCCGCCTATGCGGAATATTTTGCCGAGGCGTTCGGTGCCGAGGTGCAGTTCGGCTGCGCCGCCAACCGCCTGTACCTCGCCCATGGGCAGCTCGCCCGCCCCATCCGCAGTTCCAACCCCTACCTCAAGACCCTGCTCGCGGAGCGCGCGCGAACGGCCCTGGAGCAGGTGAAGGCCGAGACGGACCTGGTCGAGCGGGTGCGCCTGATGATCCGCGCCGATCTCGCCGGCGGGCCGGGCATCGAGTTCCTCTGCGAGGCCCTGCACCTCAGCCGGCCGACCCTCTACCGCCGCCTGCGTGAGCAGGGCACCAGCTTCACCGAGCTGCTGGAGCAGGAGCGCAGCCAGCTGGCCTTGCAGCGGGTGCGCCAGGGTGACCCGCTGCAGGCGATCAGCGAGGCGCTGGGGTTCAAGGATGTGAGCACCTTCCACCGCGCCTTCCGGCGCTGGTTTGGCCATTCGCCGGGGGCGGCACGGCAGGGCGGGTCGGCGCCCTAGCGAGGCGCTCATCCGCGGTGGCGAAACAGGGCTGGCGCATCGGACGACCGTTTTTTCTCCATCGGGTTCGAGCGCAGCGTGACGACCCGTCCGAAAGTTCAGTGCAGTTTGCATGGTCCACCCGGGGGTATCGTGCAAATTGCAACTGGCACATTGATGTCAAATATATATAGGTCATTGAATTTTCTTATTTTTTTCATTCAGCTCAACTGGCACAGCGGGTGCAATGGTTTGAGCTCAAAGAAAAAAATAAGGGAGCAATGACAATGCAGATCGCCATCAAAGAATTCTTCGACGCATTCCCCGGCTTCGAGGTGTCCATCAAGCCCCGTCCCGACGGCATGCTGCTGCTTACCCTGGGCAAGCAGGGCGAGGCCGCCATGAGCAAGGCCATCCAGAGCGATGCGGTGTTCTGCAAGGAACGTGTGCGTGGCCTGATCCGTGACGTGATGCGCGAGATGAAGCTGGCCTCCGGCGAGGTCACCTGGAAAGGCGAGGGCAATATCTGGCTTACCCGCGAGCTGCCCACCTTCACCGGCGGGCCGATCCAGATGACCGCCGCCAAGACCCTGGTGGAGCGCCGCAAACTGGAGCGCCAGAGCAACCGCCGCGCACTGGTGAGCTGAGTTCCTCGGGCAACGTGCGCAGCAACCGTTAGGGAATTTTTCGCGATCCTTGCGCTCAATCCATCATGAAATCCACGGCGATAAACCGGGTCGTTCGTCACGATTGTGGCGCCGCTTTCTGTTAGTTTGTCGCCCTTGAATCAATGGAATGCGCGGCTCCAGAACGGCCGGCAACGGTCGCTGACCCCTTCGGTGAACCGGCGGGACGGCAGTGGGGCATCGAAGGAGATCGCGTTTTGACACCCAGCGACAGTGTCGCGGCACTGGCCACCGCAAGCGAGAACTGCGCGCGGGAAGCCATTCGCATACCCGGCAGCATCCAGCCACACGGCTTCATGCTGGTGTTCGACGAGGCCGATGGGCGCGTGGTCCAGGCCAGCGCCAACGTCGTCGATTGGCTCGGCCTGCCCGTCGAGGAACTACTCGGCCGCCGTTTCGACGAACTCCTGCAGGACAGCGAGGTGCTGCACAAGCACCTGGCGCAGCTGGATGACGGCGAGCACAAGCCCTTCCACATCGGCGATGTGCTGTTCACCTGTGGTGCCCGCGCCGGGCAGCCGACCGCGATGATGGTGCACCGCCACGATCAGGTGCTGATCGCCGAATTCGAGCCTGCCGCGGAGGGGGGCGCTGCCGAGGGCGGCATCTACCCCCTGTTGCGCGGTTTCATCGGTCGCCTGCAGGAGGCCGAAAGCATCGAGGCGCTCTGCCGCTTCGCAGTGGCCGAGCTCAAGCGCGTCACCGGCTTCGGTCGGGTCAAGGCCTACAGTTTCGACGCCGAAGGCAACGGCCTGGTGCTGGCCGAGGAGGCCGATTCCGGCTACCCGCGCTACCTGGGCCTGTGCTTCCCTGCTTCCGACATTCCCCAGCAGGCCCGCGCGCTCTACTGCGCCAACCGCATCCGCGTGATCGAGGACGCCAACTACCAGCCTTCGCCCCTGCAGCCGGTGGACAACCCGCTCACCGGGCAGCCGCTGGACCTGAGTTTCGCCGCCCTGCGCAGCGTTTCCCCGGTGCACCTGCAGTACATGCGCAACATGGGCACGATGGCCTCGATGTCCATTTCCATCGTCGTCCGTGGCCGGCTCTGGGGGCTTATCTCCTGCCATGACGAGCAGCCCCGCACGGTGGGCTTCCAGACCCGCATCGCCTGCGAACTGATGGGCAGCGTGTTGTCGCTGCAGATCGAAAGCCGCGAAGCCCACGGCCAGACCCAGCGCCTGCTCGGCCTGCGCCAGCACATCGTGCACATGCTCTCGTCCATGGCCGACCGCGACAGCGTCGCCGCCGGCCTGCTGGCCTTGCCGGACACCTTCCTGGGGTTCGCTCGCGCCAGTGGCGCCGCGATCATTTCCGCCGCCCGTTGCGACCTGGTGGGGCAGACCCCGCCCGAGGCCCAGGTCAACGCCCTGGTGCATTGGCTGGCGCGGCGCGACGGCGAGGTTTTCCACACCGACAACATCGGCCGTGACATCACCGAGCTGCCCGAGCTGGCCCGCCACATTGGCGGCGTGCTGGCGGTGGCCATCTCGCAGATCCACTCCCATTACCTGCTGTGGTTCCGCCCGGAGCAAGTGCGCACCGTCGAGTGGGCCGGCAGGCCGGAGAAGAGCATCGGCCCAGGTGGCGCGCTCAACCCGCGCAGCAGCTTCGAGAGCTGGCAGGAGACGGTGAAGGGCTACTGCACACCCTGGGACCCGCTGGAGGTGGAAGGGGTTGCCGAATTGCGCACGGCGGTGCTCGGCATCGTGTTGCGCAAGGCCGAGGAGCTGGCCCAGCTGGCCGGCGAGTTGAAACGATCCAACAAGGAGCTGGAAGCCTTCTCCTACAGCGTTTCCCATGACCTGCGTGCGCCCCTGCGGCACATCGCCGGGTACGCCGAGCTGCTGGGTGAGTTCGAGGGCGAGCGCCTGTCCGAGCGCGGCCTGCGCTTCCTCGACCATATCGGCGAGTCGGCGCGTTTCGCCGGCACCCTGGTGGACAACCTGCTGAGTTTCTCGCAGATGGGCCGTGCTGCCCTGCGCCTCTCCGATGTCGACCTGCAGGCGCAGGTGGAGGCCATCCGCACCGAGATGGCGCCGGACTTCGAAGGGCGTCGCGTCGAGTGGCGCATCGAGGGGCTGCCGGTGGTCATCGCCGATGCCGCCTTCCTCCACCTGGCGATGCGCAACCTGCTGTCCAACGCCATCAAGTACAGCCGCGATCGCAGCCCATCGATCATCGAGGTCAGCGCCCGTGTCGAAGGCAACGAGGTGGTGGTGGCGGTGAGCGACAACGGCGTGGGGTTCGACATGGAGTACGCCGGCAAGCTGTTCGGCGTGTTCCAGCGCCTGCACCGCATGGAAGAGTTCGAAGGCACCGGCATCGGCCTGGCCAGCGTGCGCCGCATCATCGAACGCCATGATGGCCGGGTCTGGGCCGAAGGCCGGTTGGACGAAGGCGCGACCTTCTATTTCGCACTGCCCCTGCGTGGGCAGGAAACACCGCAACAGCAACCATGAGGATCGACGATGCTCAAACCCATCCTTCTGATTGAAGACAACCCGCACGACCTCGAACTGACACTCGTGGCCCTGGAGCGCAGCCAGCTCGCCAACGATGTGATCGTTTTGCGTGATGGCGCCGAGGCGCTCGACTACCTGTTCCGCCGCAACGCCTACGCCGGGCGCGACGACGGCAATCCGGCGGTGATGCTGCTGGACCTCAAGCTGCCCAAGATCGACGGCCTCGAGGTGCTCAAGACCGTGCGCGAAAGCGCCGAGCTGCGCAGCATCCCCGTGGTCATGCTCACCTCCTCGCGGGAGGAGCCCGACCTGGAGCGCGCCTACGCGCTGGGGGTGAACGCCTACGTGGTGAAACCGGTCGAATTCAAGGAATTCGTCGCGGCCATCTCCGACCTGGGCATCTTCTGGGCCGTGCTGAACGAGCCGCCGCCCGGCTCGCTGCGCCTCCAGCGCCGCCCGGTCACCTGAACCGCGACACCCGCCACACCTCGGCCCCGCGCCGGGAAACAGGAAGCCACGACGACCGTCCATGCCGCCGAAGCCTTTGAACCTGCTGTTAGTCGAAGACAGCTCCCGTGATGCCGAGCTGGCCCTGCTGACGCTCGAACGCAGCGGCCTGTCGGTGGAGTCCACCCTGGTCTACCACCACCGGGCCGTGGAAGAAGCCTTGCTGCGCGGGCAGTACGACCTGATCCTCTGCGACTTCATCCTGCCCGGCTCCTCCGGGGCCCAGGCCCTGGAAGTGGCGCGACGCCTCGCACCCAAGACCCCGTTCATCTTCCTCTCCGGCGTGTTCGGCGAGGAGCACGCGGTGGAGATGATGCGCCAGGGCGCCATCGACTACGTGCTCAAGCAGAACCTCAGCCTGCTGCCCAAGGCGGTGACCCGCGCGCTCTCCGAGGTGCATGAGCGTCGTCGCCGGCGGATGGCCGAAGAAGCGCTGATGGAAGTGGAGGTGCGCGCACGCCTGGCCATCGACTCGGCGCGCATGGGCATGTGGGACTACCAGCCCGAGGGCGACCGGGTCATCTGGGATGAGCGCTGCAAGGCGCTCTACGAGCTGCCCCAGGACGCCGAGATCAACCTGCGTACCTTCCTCGACCGCTGCCACCCGAAGGACCGCCCCTACCTCGAGCGCAAGATGAACGAGGCGCTGTCCCAGGACAGCGGCAACGAATACCAGGTCGAGTACCGCCTGCAACTGCCCGGCGGCCGCGAGCGCTGGGTGCAGACCAGTGGCCGGGCCTTTTTCGAAGACGGCCGCTGCGTGCGCTTCATCGGCGTGTTGCAGGACATCAGCGAGCAGAAGTACGCCACTGAGGCCCTGCAGCGCCTCAACGAGATGCTGGGCGAGCGCGTGGAGCGCCGCACCCGCGAGCGCGACCGCACCTGGGAACTCTCCCGCGAGCTGTTGGCGGTGCTGCGTTTCGACATGACGCCCATCGCCCTCAACCCTGCCTGGGAAGAGACCCTCGGCCTCACCCGCCAGCAGCTGACCCGTGTGCAGCTCTGGCAACTGATCCACCCGGACGACATCGACGCCACCTTGCAAGAGGCCGAGAACATCGCCAACGGCAACGTCTCCACCCGCTTCGTCAACCGCATGCGCCACAAGGACGGCGAGTACCGCTGGCTGTCCTGGACGGTGGTCCCCGACGAGGGGCTGATGTATGCCGCCGTGCGCGACATCAGCTACGAGCGTGCGGTGATGGACGAACTGGCTACCACCAACCAGCAACTGCGCGAAGAGATCCACGAGCGCCAGCGCGCCGAAGCGGCCCTGCATCAGATGCAGCGCCTGGAGGCGGTGGGCCAGCTCACGGCGGGCGTGGCGCACGATTTCAACAACCTGCTGACGGTGATCCTCGCCAGCACCACATTCATCGAGCGCGACCTGGCCCGGGGCACCTTCGAGCGCACCCAGGGCCGCCTGCAGAACATCAAGGAAGCCGGCGAGCGTGGTGCCAAGCTCACCGGCCAGTTGCTCGCCTTCGCCCGGCGCCAGCGCCTGGAGCCGGTGGCGGTCAACCTCAACGACACGGTGCAGGGGCTGCTGGACATGCTCCAGCGCACCCTGGGTGGCGCCATCTGGATCGAGACCGACACCGCTCCCGGCCTGTGGGGCGCACTGGTGGACCCGACCCAGACGGAGATGATCATCCTCAACCTGGCCATCAACGCCCGCGATGCCATGCCCACCGGCGGCTCCCTGCGCCTGAGCACCTCCAACCAGGTCATCAGCGAGCCCGCGCAGCGCCCCGAAGACCCGGAGCCCGGCCCCTACGTGGTGCTGGCGATCACCGACTCGGGCAGCGGCATGAGCGACGAGGTGCTGGCCAAGGCCTTCGAACCCTTCTTCACCACCAAGGAGGTGGGCAAGGGCTCCGGCCTGGGGCTGGCCCAGGTGTTCGGTTTCGCCAAGCAGTCCGGCGGTGGCGTCAGCATCGAGACACAGGAAGGGCGGGGCACCACGGTGAAGGTTTTCCTGCCCTGCATCCAGGCCGATGCCGGCGAAGAACAACCGGAATTGCACCTGCCCGCCGACCCCCCTCTGGGTGGCCCGAAGCGCACCATCCTGCTGGTGGACGACGACGACAACGTGCGTGAGGTGACTGCGGCGCTGCTGCACGCCCTGGGCTACCGGGTGCGCGAGGCCGAGAGTGCGGCACGGGGCCTGGAAGAGCTCGATGACGGCGTCGATCTGTTGCTCACCGATTTCGCCATGCCCGCCATGAACGGCGCGGAGTTCGCACGCGCGGCGCGGCAACGCTACCCGCAGTTGCCGGTGCTGTTCATCACTGGCTATGCCGAGCTCGATGAGCTGGATGTGGGCGACAGCGTGATCGTGCAGAAGCCCTTCCGCGATGAAGAACTGGCCACCAAGCTCAGCGCCGCACTGAAAGGGGCGGCGGCATGAGCCTGCGCCAGTTCCTGCGCGAATCGGGGGAGCACTGGCACGCGCGGGTCGACCAGGCCTACTCGACCTATTCGCTGGAAAGCCGCGCCGGCTACGGTGCCTTCCTCCAGGCCCACGCCCGCGCGCTGCTGGCGCTGGAGCCGGCCCTGGAAACCGCCGGCATCGAACGGCTGCTGGACGACTGGCCGCAACGCCGCCGCCGCGAAGCCCTGTGCCGCGACCTGCAAACCCTGCAACTGCCCATCCCCGATGCGCTCGCCACGGCACTCCCCATCGACACCGGCTCCCTCTGGGGCCTCGCCTATGTGCTGGAAGGCTCGCGCCTCGGCTCCCGCCTGCTCGCCGGCCGCGTGCGCCAGGCCAACTGGCCCGGCGCCGACAGCGCCCTCGGCTACCTCGGCCACGGCGAAGGCCAGCCGCTCTGGCCCGGATTCCTGAAGCGCCTGGAAGAGCAAGACGGGCGGCTCGACCCCGCCGCCCTGCGTGCAGGCGTCGAAGTCGGCTTCCGTACCTTTCTTGCCGCCACCGAGCACGCCGCCACAGTGGCTCACGCGTAGCCGCCCATTGCGACACCGCCGGTGGAGGTAAACAGCGACCTCCACCCTACACACGGATCAATCCGTAGCCTGGGCTTCAGCCCGGGAGCCTCCACACCGCAGTAGCAGGCTTATGTAGATACCGTCTTGATCCCTAGTGAGCAAGGGCCAGTTTTACGTCGTACGGCTGGCCCGATTTCAAGACGCCATAAGCGATGTTCAGCAGCTTACGCATCGCTGCGCAGATGATCTGCATGCCGGTCTTGCCCTTGGCTCTGAGGCGTTCTCTCATCGCTTTGATCGCCCCGTTGTGCTGCAGGGCGCAAACGGCAGGCATGTACAGCCCAGCACGCAGCCGCGATGAGCCCATCTTGGAAATGCGGGTCTGCCCCCGGTACTTACCAGACTCCTGCAAACGCGGGTTGAGTCCGGCAAAGGCGGTAATCGCGCGGCTGCTGGTGAAGCGATGAGGGTCGCCCAGCTCCGCCAGGATCAGGGCGGCTGTCTTGTCCGCGATGCCATCGATGCTGGTCAACAGATCACGTTTGCCACGCAGATCCGGGTCATTGTCGATGTGGTCGTTGATGGCTTTGAGGGTTTCCTCGATCTGTTGCTCGATGTGCCGCAACACTGAGCGGATCGACTCCTGCACGCTGGTATCGGCCACCTCCAGGCGATTGCTCTCCATCTGCTGGATTTCCTGCAGATCTGCCAGGCGCCGCATCAGTGCTTTCAGGCGCCGTATGGCGCGAGGTTCAGGCTGCCAGGGCCGTAGCTCATCTTGGTGGCGCTCGCCGTATTCGGCGATCAGCTTGGCGTCGACCTTGTCAGTTTTCACGCGCTGCAGCTGACTGCGGGCGTAGTGGGCGATCTGCGCAGGGTTGAGGACGCAGACCCGATAGCGCTGTTCCAGCAGCCATTCGGCCAGGGCTTCATGGTGGATGCCGGTGGCTTCCATCACGACCCAGGCACCCGCCTCGCTGTGCTTGTTCAGCCACTCCTGCAGCGTGCGAAAGCCCGCCTCGCTGTTGGCCAACTTGGCCTTGGTGCGGTACTTGCCGTTCGCCTGCAGGGTGGCGATATCGAACGTATGCTTGGCAATGTCGATACCAATGACACTGGGCATGTGAGCTCCTCCTGATCGTTCCAAATGCGATCATCACTGCACCCGGCCCAACCTTGTGAATGCGAGCTCTGGGCTCAAGATACCGTTCGGGCTGTTCGAGTGAGTGTGGAGGGGCGGAGCACTATCTACGTCGCAGGCTCAGGGCCTAAGGGTGGACACGACTTCCAGCCCCTCCCCCGATGATCAGTCGGGAACTATTACCCCTGAAGGGGTAGTTAGTCGAGATACAAGGGTGGACCCCGCTCTATCGGTCCAACATTCGCGGCCCGCTGTGGCAACGCTGGTGGAGGTAAAAAGCGACCTCCACCCTACACACGAGCCAACCCCGTAGCCTGGGCTTCAGCCCGGGAAGCAGGCTGGTCGCAATCAGCCCCGGCTGCTCATCTGCTTCTTGTACTGCCGTGTGCGGCCCAGGGTCTTCCACTGCTCGTTCAGCAGCGCTTTCAGCGGCGAGGCGCTGGGGTCCGGCTGGTTGCCGGTGGCCAGGCGGCGCATCTGGAATTTCACCAGGGCCATGTAGGCCAGCGCGGCCAGGGCCTTGCGCTTCCAGCGGATCGGCGGCAGCTCGGCGCTGGCCTTCGCTTCGCCGTTGCGCCAGCGGCGGGGCAGGGCGGGGTCCACGGCCAGGGCGGTGGCGATACCGGCCATGGCCACGCCACCGGCGAGCACCTGCTCCACCACTGGCAGGCGGCGGATGCCACCGGTGACCATTACCGGCATGCGCGCGATGGCGGCGATCTCCTGGGCGAACTCCAGGAAGTAGGCTTCGCGGGCTAGGGTGCGGCCGTCACGGGCGTCGCCCTGCATGGCCGGCGCCTCGTAGCTGCCACCGGAAAGCTCCACCAGGTCCACGTCCAGCTCGTTGAGCCAGAGCACCACCTGGCGCGCGTCGCTGGTTTCGAAGCCGCCGCGCTGGAAGTCGGCCGAGTTGAGTTTCACCGCCACGCAGAAGCCGGGCGAGACCTGGGCGCGCACCGCCTTTACCGCTTCCAGCAGGAAGCGTGCACGATTCTCCAGCGAGCCGCCCCAGCGGTCGTCGCGACGGTTGCTCAGGGGCGAGAGGAACTGGCTCAGCAGGTAGCCGTGGGCAGCGTGCACCTGCACCCCGGTGAAGCCGGCCTGCTCGGCCAGGGCTGCGGTGCGGGCGAAACGCTGGATCAGCGCGGTGATCTCGGCCTCGTCCAGGGGCTTGGGCACCGGGAACATCTTCGACAGGCCACCCAGGTCCAGCGCGACGGCGGACGGCGCCACGGTGGGCTGGCCGAGGTTGGCCTGCATCTGCCGGCCGGGGTGGTTGATCTGCATCCAGAACTGCGCGCCCTGGGCACGGCCGATGCGCGCCCATTCGCGAAAGCGCTCCAGCTTCTGGCCTTCCTCCAGCACCACGCCGCCGGGGCCGGTCATGGCGCGGGCGTCCACCATCACGTTGCCGGTCAGCAGCAGGCCGGCGCCGCCCTCTGCCCAGGCGCGGTAGAGGCGCAGCAGCTCGTCGGAGGGGGTCTGGTCCGGGTTGGCGAGGTTCTCCTCCATCGCCGCCTTGGCGATGCGGTTGGGGATGACGGCGCCGTTGGGCAGTAACAGGGGCTGGAAAGGCGACATGGAGCTCTCCGGGGTAGTTGCCGGTCGTCGGCTCGAGGGGAGCACAACGCGGCGGGGGCTGTGACGTCGCAAAGGCTAAGGTTAAAGTCAACTTCAAGGTCAATAGGGGAGCAGCAAATAAATGAAGATCGGCGAACTCGCCAAGCGCAGCGGCCTGGCCGCTTCGCGCATCCGCTTCTACGAAGCCAGCGGGCTGATCCGCGCCCAGCGCCTGGGCAATGGCTACCGCGACTACCCCGAGGAAACTCTGCATGTGCTGGAAATCATCGGCTGCGGGCAACAGGCCGGTTTCAGCCTGGAGGAAATGCGCAGCCTGATGCCCGGTGCCGATCTGCGCATCGGCGACCACGATCGCCTGCTGGCTGGCCTGCACGCCAAGGTCGCCGAGATCGAGATCGTCCAGCAGCGCCTGGCGCAAAGCCGCGAGCGCTTGCTGCAGACCATCGCCAGCATCGAAGGCAAGCCCGAGGGCATGGACTGCGCGGAAAATGCCAAGCGCGTGATGGATCAATGGCGGGAGCGCAATGCGAAGGGCACCAAGGACGTGGCGTCGTGATGGATGACCGACGCGGGCACTGAAGGGCGTTGATCATGATTCTGACTATCGACTTTCCTCAGGACCTGCGAACCGAAGCGATGCTCCAGCACGTGCGGATTCCGTGCCTGTGCAAGGTGGCAGCGGACTTTGCCATTGCGTTTGCGGTAACCGTCCCTCCCTCGGAAGGGCTGGTTTCCGGGTGGGATCGCCGTGAACTGGAGTTGAGGGCGGTTGCAGGGGCGGGAGGGGAGTACACCCACTACAGCCAGGGGCTGATCACGCTGGAGATGATCGGGGAGAGAACATACCGGATCGTCGACCTGGAGATGTTCTACACCCGCTTTGGCTGGTGCGCCGTGATCAGGGATGGGAAGTATGCGGAGCCAGGGGCGTTCTGGGATGAGGACGATTCTGGCCTCTGAAGAACTGCCAGGCAGTAGGGAAGGCGATGCCTTCAAGCCCTCTGCTCACTCGATCCCCAACCCCGCCAGCAGCACGTTCAGGCCCAGTTCGAAGGTGCGGTCGAAGTGTTCCGGTTTGAAGTATTCGCCCGCCCGGGCAACGAGGGGGAAGTCCTGTGCCAACTCTTCGTCACTGATGGGGCGTAACGACGAGGTGCCTTCGGCGTAGCCGCTGATCTCGTCCAGGGTTGCGCCGAGCAGGTAGTAGCCCAGTGCGCGGAAGCCCCTGGCAGCGGCCTCGTCATCCAGCCCCGCGGCTTTGAAGCAATCCAGTATCTCCCCCAGGAAGGCGACACCCGTCCGCGAGTTCCAGCGATGCAGGGCCAGCCAGGCGTAGAGGCGCGCATGCCGCCTGGCCAATTGGCGCCATTGCACCGCGAGTGCTTGCAGGCGGTGGGCCGGTGCTTCCCCCCGCGAGGGGAATTCCACGGTCGAAAGCACCCGGTCCACCAGGGCGTCGAGGATGTGGGCCTTGCTGGGGAAGTAGTTGTAGATGCTCATCGCCTCGCACCCCAGGGCGGTGCCCAGGCGGCGTGTGCTGAACGCCTCCAGCCCATCCTGCTCGATCAGCCGCAGGGCCTCGGTTTCGATCCGTTCCCGCGTCAGTGGCTCGCGTACCGATGGCTGCGTGGTGGTGGCGTCGGGCAGTGATTTCTTGCGTGGCACGGTGCGCCCCTCCAATGAAAAGGCTTGCAGTGTAAATCAGCTTCTGCCAGCTTACGCTGTAAGTTTTCTTACAGTGTAAGTATTGGAGAAAAACATGCTCGAACTCCCGATAACCTCCTGCTCGGCGGCGCTGGCCGCTGTCTTGCTGACGGGGCTTTCCCTGAATGTTTCCAGGCTGCGCATGCGCCACCGCGTCAGCCTCGGCAGTGGCGGCCACAAAGCCCTGCAGCTGGCCGTGCGTGCCCACGGCAACGCCCTGGAGCAATCGCTCCTGTTCCTTCTCTTGTTGCTGATCGCGGAGGCCCAGGCTCATTCGTTTGCGCCGCTGGCCGCTGTGGCAGGTGCTTTCCTGCTGGCGCGTGGGGGCCATGCCATCGGCATGCTGGCCGGGGTCTTGAAGCTGCGGCAGGGCGGCCATGCCCTCACGTTGCTGGCCCAGGTGGCGCTGGTCGTCGTGCTGCTGACGGGGTTCTGAGGCGAAGTTGCCGCCGGCCACCGCAATCAACAAGGAGTCGCTCATGCTGTCGAAACTGCTCGTAACCGTCGGGATCGTCTTCTACGCCGCCGTGGTGCCGGTGCTGGAGGTCAACGACACCCACGTCTTCAACCAGGCCTGGGAGGCCCACGCGCGGTTGCACGAGGTGTGGCAACTCTTCACCAACACGGTGCTGGGGCTCTTCAGCCTGTGGTTGGTGTGGTTCAGGAACGACCTGCGCCTCTCCAGCCTGCTGACGCTGTTCGTCACCGGCGGCTTCCTGCTCAGCTACTGGCTGCGCCATATCTACGGCGGCTCGATGGTGCTCAGCGACGGCTCGGAGAAGATGATCCTCGGCATCAACCTGGGGCTCTTCGCCTACCTGCTGGCGCTCTTCCTGGCGGGGGCGGCGCTGCTGATCGAGTGGCGGCGTGGTACTGAGCGGAGTGTGCGGACGATGGGCAACGGTTCCCTGGGCTGAAGCCCAGGCTACGGGCTACGGGGGTATTGTCGGTTGTTGCGTAGCTCGTGGTTAGCCGTAGAGTGTTCGCCTGAACTCAATCGCGTGATGACTTATCTGGGATAGCCATGTTGTCGACTCAAGGTGAAGAGGCGCTCACCGCCTTCACTCACGATCTGTTTCTTAATACCGAATACGTCGAGTGGCGAAAGAGCCTGAAGTCTTTCTCCTCCGGCGAATGGCATTTGGTGGCTGCAGCGCTGGAACGGTTCGGGGCTCCTGTTGGCAGGGTGTTCAGCTTCGGCGAAAGCATTGGTTCGACGCTCTTTTTCAACTACACAAAGGCACCGGACCACAATGAATCCCAGATGCTGATGGTGCAGTTCACCGTGGCAGGCAGCATGTGGCATAGCGTGATATGGCATTGCCCGGAGCGGAACTGAGTAGGGTGGGCTTCAGCCCGCCGCCGCCCGGTGGAAGGACTCATCTTTGTGGATAACCAGTAGCGAAGCTGGAGACTTGAACCCGCGCACGGTCATTTACTGTTCGGGTATGGAAGATCAGCAGATGAGCCATGCCACACTGCGGCCTCCGCCCGGGACAACTCCAGGCTGTACCGGGCCTTGAGCACCGAGATGGCGTCAGCCGTTAGCGCGCATGAGCGGTGTACCAGCGAGCTCCCGCATGTCATGAACAGGTAGAGCGCCGATAGCTGCATAAGGCGCTCGGACTCCGACTCCACCGCATAGACGCCCGGCTGCTCTTCCAGCTCGTAGATATCCACTGCAGGGTCGTCGCTCTCGCGATCGGCGATGTAGAGGTAGGTCCAGGTTCGGCTGTAGACGGGGTTGGCGTCGCCGTCGGTATCGACATTACGGCCTGCGCCGTAGAGCAGGTCGATGAAAGCTCTGAAGTCAGGGCGGTTCTGGTTGATTTCGACTAAGTACATTGCTCGCTCATTTTTATCGTCGGATGAGTGGGGCTACTCGAGAATGCCGTGTCAGCTGCAAAGGAAGGGTTTCGAATGGATCTTAAGTTGATAAAGGGCCTGCTGACACTCGCCGTCTGCACCGCCCTCGGCGCCTGCGTCCCCGTCTACAAGACCCTCCAGCCCTATGCCGAGGCACAGGTGCGCAACGAGCAGGGCCAGCCGCTGGAGTCGGCGGAGGTGGTGTTGATCAGCAGCGCCTATCCCTATGGCTGGGAGCAGTTCAGGGCGGCGGCGATGACCGACCCGGCAGGTGTCGCGACCTTCTACAAGGTGAAGGATTTCCGCCTCGAGTTCTTCGTGATCCACGGGGCGCAGGAGTTCTTCTGGAACTGGTGCGTGAAGAGCCGGGGCTACGAGACCCAGACCACCGCCTTCGGCAATGGCGATGATTTCGAGGCCTATCCGACGTTCGTGCTCAAGCCGGGGGATTCCACGGCTTGCCCTGAGCCCAGGAAATAGGACCGCTTCACGCCGTTGTGCCCAAGGAGATGCATGTGAACGAGCCGCTTTACACACCGGAACAGGTGGCGAAAAGAAATGCCGCGACGGATAAGCATGTCCGGCGCTGGTTGGCGGAGCTGCCCAGTACGGAAAAACTCGAGTTCCTCAAACAGCTTTGGCCGCTGAATTTCCGCTTTACGCTCCTGCTCGTTCAGGGGGCGAGGCTGTCCAGGCAGGAAAGCGAAAGCTTGCTCGTGCACTGGTTACGCCACGGTAACCACAACGGTGCCCAGGAACTCATCAAGCGGCTCGAGCCGGTGCTGGGGGAGAAGCGCTTCTGGCGCGTCGTTGCGCAGGAAGAGCTCAGCCCGGCCATGCATGACTTCATCAACTACCACAGCCATGGCCGGCTGGATGCTGAGCGCTCCTAAGCGCGGCTGATCGCCGCCTGATACAACCCTTCCGCGATCTTCTCGATCTCATCCCCCTGGTGCAGCTTGCCGAGCCATCTGGCCGGGATGCCGGGCTTGCCGTAATAGGCGCCGGCGACCTGGCCGACGATGGCGGCGGTGGTGTCGGCGTCGTCGCCCAGGTTGGCGGCTTCGAGCACGGCGGCTTCGAAGGAGTCGGTGGCCCAGAAGCACCAGAGCGCGGCTTCGAGGGAGGCGACGCAGTAGCCCGTGCCGCGTATCTGCGCGCGGGGCTTGCCGATGAAGCTGCCGCCGGCCAGTTCGCGGATGGCGGGTTGCAGGTAGAGGGCGGGGGAGGCGTCGAGCAGTTGGTCGCGGGATTTGCCGGCCAGGGCGTTGGCGATGACCTCGGCCAGCAGCTTGCAGGCCTCGACCGCTTCGGCGGCGCCGTGGGTGGTGCGCGAGCTCTGCTGGGCGAAGCGGGTGACGTCTTCCTGGTGGGGGAAGTAGTACATGACCACCGGGGCGAGGCGCATCAGCGAGCCGTTGCCGGCGGTATCCGGTTCGCTGGAGCCGGCGAAGGGCTCGCCGGTCTGCTGGTAGCGGGTCAGCGCCTCGCGGATGGTGGTGCCGATGTCGAAGCATTGCCCGGTGGAGCTCCAGTAGCCCCATTGCCACCAGTTGAGGTAGCGCGTCATCTGGTCGGCGGCGTCGAAGCCGCTCTTCTCCAGCAGGCTTTCGGCGAGGCACAGGGCCATGGAGGTGTCGTCGGTCCATTGGCCCGGCGCGAGGGCGAAGGGGCCGCCGCCGTTCATGTCGTCGATGGGCTTGAAGGTGCCGGGCGGGAAGAATTCGAGGGTGGTGCCGACGGCGTCACCGCTGGCCAGGCCGAGCAGGCATCCCTTGTAGCGATCCAGTAGTTCCATGTGCGTATCCCCAGGGCGGACCTGATTGGTACTCCAGGCTCGGGCCGGGGGCAAGCACCTTCTCGATGAGGGGGAGGAGTGGGTGAGTTCCGGCGGGATCGGCGCCCGATCCCGCCGGGCTATCAGCTGCGCGCCAACGGCGGGGTGCGCGGCGGCACCCGGCGCTTGCTGCCGGTGGCCTCGTAGGCCGAGGCGAGGCGCAGCAGCGTGGAGTCGTCGTAGGCGCGGCCGGCGAAGGTGAGGCCGACGGGCATGCCGATATCGGCCATCACGCCCATGGGCACGGTGACCGTGGGCACGCCCAGGTGGCGGATGGCGAGGTTGCCGTTGGCGACCCAGATGCCATTGCTCCAGGCGATGTCGGCGGATTCGGGGTTGACGTCGGCGTCGGCCGGGCCCACGTCGGCGACGGTGGGGAAGAGCACGGCGTCGAGGCCCAGGCGGTCCATCCATTCTTCGAGGTCGATGCGGCGGGTCTGTTCCAGGCCGCGCAGGCCGTCGGGCAGGGTGGGGATCTGGTCCCAGGGCGTGATGCCGCGCTCGGCCATCCGCACGTACTCGTCCATGCCCGCCGCCAGGTCGCCCTCGCGGTTGGGCAGGGTGCCCGGGTCGTGGGGGAAGATCTTCGGCCCGTCGACGTCCACCAGGCGGTTGAGCCTGGGGTCGCCATTGGCGCGGAGGAAGTCGTCGAAGGCCCAGGCGGAGAGATCCCAGAGCTCGTGGTGGAGGAATTCCTTGGACACCAGCCCGCGGTTGAACACGGTGGGGGCGCCGGGGCGGTCGCCCTCGCAGTTGGACACCAGCGGGAAATCGACCTCGACCACTTCGGCGCCGGCGGCTTCGAGGGCCTGGCGGGCCTCCTGCCACAGGTCGATCACCGAGGCGCGGGTGTTGATGCGCTGGCCGGTGGGGCCGCCGATGCCGGGGGCTTCGCTGGTGCCGGCTTGCGGGTCGGCGTTGATGAACATGCGCGGCACGCCGAGGCGCTTGCCGGCCAGGGCCTCGGCCTTCACCGCCAGCTCCAGGTAGGAGGCGGGGCGCACGCTGGAGGCGGCCGGAATCGGTACCCAGGGCTGCAGGCGCCACAGGTCGCCACGGGTGTCCGGGTCATCGGCGACCACCACGTCGAGCACTTCGAGCAGGTCCGCCATGGTGCGGGCATAGGGCACGACGACGTCCATGGTCGGCGTCAGCGGCCAGTTGCCGCGCACCGAGATCACCCCACGCGAGGGCGTGTAGGCGCACAGGCCGTTGTTGGAGGCGGGGCCGCGGCCGCTGGACCAGGTTTCCTCGGCCAGGCCGAAGGCCGAGAAGCTGGCCGCGGTGGCGGTGCCGGCACCGTTGGAGGAGCCGGAAGCGAAGGGCGCAGTGAGGTAGGCGGCGTTGTAGGGGCTTTCCGCACGGCCGTAGACGCCACGCTGCATGCCGCCGTTGGCCATGGGCGGCATGTTGGTCTTGCCCAGGCAAATGGCGCCGGCGGCGCGCAGCCGCTCGATGGTGAACGCGTCGCGCTGGGCCACCAGTTCGGCGAAGGCCGGGCTGCCGGAGGCGGCGGTGAGGCCCTTGACCAGGTAGCTGTCCTTGGCGGTGTAGGGGATGCCGTCGAGCGGGCCGAGGGTTTCGCCCCGGGCGCGGCGGGCATCGGCGGCGCGGGCTTCTTCGAGGGCCTCGGGGTTGCGCACGACCACGGCGTTGAGGGCGGTGGCGGTGTCCTCGCCGTCATAGGCGTCGATGCGGGCTAGGTAGGCCTCGACCAGTTCGACGGCGGTGGTGCGGCCGGATTCGAGCGCGGCGCGCAGTTCGGCGATGGAGGCTTCGGTGACTTCGATCATGGGTTCACCGCCTGGCGTTGCTGGGGCTGGCCGGCGACATGGTGCGGCACCCGGACGTGGGGGGAGGTGATGCTGGCAAAACCGGTGTTCATGACGGTCCTCGTTTCTTGTGCGTGTGCGGTGGGGCGGACGCGCGGCCAGGCCGCTGGCGTTCCCAGGGGGCCTATTTAGCCACCAAGTGCCGGGCAGAGGAATCGCCCGTGCGCCCGCTCGTCCGCGGCGGTACGGGCGTCCCACTCTTGCCCGATTCTCGTGCCCATTCCGCTGTGCGCCCGGGTGAAGGGCCGCCGGCGAGGGGGCGATGGGCTGCCGTGGCGCTCCGTTTGTCCGATCCTCCACGCGGATGGCGGCTTTTGGCCATATCGACGAGCAAAACGGGTTGCGTCATCGCTATGCTGTGGGGAATCCGTCGCGACCGCTCCATTCCGGCCAGGGCAAGCAGGCTGGTCGCCCGGTTATTTCAGGTTCGAGGTGCATTCCCGGTCAGTGCTTGGAGGCCTGGGCGGGGGCGGTTGGTTCATGCTTCGGAATCGTTCAATCAGCCTAATTCCGTCCAGGGCGGGGATATGCGCAGACTGTGTTCGATCTGGGCTTTGGTTGCCTGGTGCATCTCCGTGCCGGCCCTGGCGGCTGACGGCGATGTGCTGCATGTACTGGCCTGGCCCGGCTACGCCGACGCCGATGTGGTGAAGGCGTTCGAGCAGCAGCACCAGGTCAAGGTGGTGGTGACCCTGGTGGATTCCGACGAGTCCCTCTGGGACAAGTTGCACGCCCAGGACGGCGAGCTGTTCGACGTGCTCGCCGCCAACACCGCCGAGATCCAGCGCTACTACCACAACGGCATGCTGCAGCCGCTGGATGTCTCGCGCCTGCCCAACACCCGCTTCCAGTTGCCGCGCTTCCAGGATCGCGAGTCGATCGAGGGGCTGACGCGGGACGGCCAGGTGTATGCCATTCCCTTCACCTACGCGGCCATGGGGCTCATCTACGACCGCCAGCAGGTGCCGGTGCCGCCGCGCTCCATGGCCGAGATGTGGAACCCGGCCTATCAAGGCAAGGTGCTGGCCTTCAACAGCGCGCAACACAACTTCTCCTTCACCGCGCTGACCCTGGGACTGCCCGATCCCTTCCACCTGCGCGACGCCGAGATGCGCCAGGTGACCCGGCAACTGGTGGCCCTGCGGCGCAACCTGCTGGCCTACTACAGCCTGCCGGAGGAGGCGACCGATCTGTTCCTGCGGCACAAGGCGGCGCTGCTGTTCGCCAACTACGGCATGCAGCAGGTGACGCAACTACGCCAGGCCGGCGCCGATGTGGGTTATGTCATTCCCGATGAAGGGGCCATCGCCTGGCTGGACTGCTGGGCCATGACGCGCACCGCGTCCAACCCCGAGCTGGCGCTGGCGTGGATCGACTACATGCTCGAACCCCGCATCGGCAAGCTGCTGAGCGAGCGCCAGGGCCTGGCCAATACCCTGGAGGCCCCGCTGGAGCCGGCGGGGGATGCGCGGCTCATCTGGCTGCAACCGGTGGAGGACGTCGGCCGGCGCGAGACGCTGTGGAGCCGCATCGTCTCCGGTGACCGGGAGGAGAGGTTCTAGCCATGCGCATGGGCCTGACCGTCAAGCTGTCGATCCTGCTCGCCTGCATCGGCATCCTCTCGTCGGGGATCACCGGCTACTTCTCCTATTCGGCCAACCAGGCGCTGCTGGTGAAGGAGGCCGAAGGCAACCTGCTCACCTCCACCGAGCTGCTGAGCCAGCGCCTGTCGTCGTTGCTGAGCGACATCGACGCCGACGCCCTGACCCTGGCCGAGATGCCTTCCAGCGCGCAGGTCGCCAGCCTCGGTTCGCTGCCGGGCGCCAAACCGCACCTGGCCGGTGTCTTCGCCACGGTGATGCGCCTGCACCCGCAGTACTCCCAGGTGCGCCTGATCAGCCGCCAGCACCACGGCATCGAGGTGATCCGCTTCGATCGCGACGGCCAGCGCATGGTCGAGGTGGACGGCCTGCTGCTGCAGGAGAAAGGCCATTTCCCCTACGTGTTCGAAACGCTGCAGCTCAAGCCGGGGCAGGTGTACCTCGCGCCCATCACGGTCAACCACGAGCGCGGCGCCCACTCGGCCGACGGCACCCCGACCCTGCGCGTGGCTACGCCCGTGGCGGGAAAGGACGGGGTGGTGCAGGGGGTGGTGGTCATCAACGTCGACCTCAAGCGCTTCCTCGAACAACTGGAGGCGGACCTGCCGCAGGGGCACCAGTTGTACCTGGCCAACCAGTGGGGCGACTTCCTGGTGCACCCGGAGCCGGCGATGGCCTTCGGCTTCGACAAGGGGCGGCGCATCCTCATCCAGGACAGCTTCGCCGACACCCAGCGCCTGCTCAGCCGCCAGGAACCCAGCATCCTGATCAACGGCCTGGACGCACCGACCCGGGCCGAGGGCAAGATCATGGCCTTCGTGCGCAAGCCCTTCGGCCTCAAGGGGGATGACCAGTTCGTGGTGCTCGGCCTCTCGCGACCGTTGGAAGACGTGCTCGGCAGTGGCCGCTCCCTGGGGCGCAGCATCATCCAGATGGTGCTGGTGTTCAGCGTGCTGGCGGTGGTGCTGGCGGTGCTCTTCTCCCGCGCCCTGACCCGGCCGCTGCAGATGCTCAGCCACGCCGCGCGCAGCTTCCAGACCGAGCACATGCACGACGTCGCGCTGCCCATCGCCCGCAAGGACGAGATCGGCGTGCTGGCCCGTGGCTTCGACCTGATGCGCCGCGAACTCAAGTCGCACATGGAAATGATGAGCCGCAACCAGCAGGAATTGCGCCACCTGGCCGACCACGACTCGCTGACCGACCTGCCCAACCGGCGACAGTTCTTCCGCCAGATGCAGCGCTCCATCAGCGGCGTGGCCGACAGCGGCGAGCAACTGGCGGTGCTGTTCCTCGACCTCGACGATTTCAAGAAGATCAACGACGACATGGGCCACTCGGTGGGCGACGAGGTGCTCATCGTCGTCGCCCGGCGCCTGCGCGGTGCAGTGCGCAGCGGCGACCTGGTGGCCCGGCTCGGCGGCGACGAATTCGTGGTGCTGATCCAGGGCGAGGACATTGCCGCCGCTGCCAAGGCCGTCGTGAACAAGATCCTCACGGCCCTGGCCGACCCCATCACAGTGAAGGGCCACCCCCTCGACATCGGCGCCAGCATCGGCCTGAGCATCTACCCCCAGGACGGCACCACCGCCGAGGCACTGATGCTGCACGCGGACAACGCGATGTACCGGACCAAGCTGGAGGGGCGGAAGGTCCGGGCGGGGGCGGCGCCGGAGTGAAGGGCGGGCTGCGCACGGTGATCACCGTAGGTTGGTGCTGAGCGTGCGAAGCCCAACATGGGGATATCAGCCAGCCTACTCGACAGGCAGGTGACGCGAGAGCTCCATCGCATCGTGTAGAACCCGGTCGATCACGATCCTGTCCGCCTCTTGCCGGTAGATAAGGAAGTGCCGGGGATTGCGCACGATGCCCGACGCTGTGCGGCCCCGTTCGCGACTCAGTCGTAGATGCCAGGAGCGAACGCCGTCGCCGAGCTCCGGTCGTTCCGCGCTGCCGGCCTGGTTCGGGGCTGATGCGACATCACGCAGGCCGGCAACGATCAGGGCCTGATAGCGCTGGCGTGCAATCTCGCCGAACTGCTCGTCCGTCCAGGCCAGAATGTCGAGGATGTCGGCTTGCGCGGCTTTGGATAAACGGTACCGGGCCATCAGTCTTGCTTGCGTCGAGCGGCCTGCTGGCCAAGCTGACCGATGAAGTCTTCGAGCTGGGCATCTTCCACATCCAGGTAACGACCCGCCGCGATATCTTCCCGACCTTTACGGGCCGCCTGCTGGAGGACATCGAGCTTGGCTGCTTCCAGGCGCTCACGCTCCTCGATAAGGCGCAGCCCTTCGCGCAGCACCTCGCTCGCGTTCTGATAGCGACCGGATTGCACCAGGCGTTCGACAAATTCGTGTTGGTGGTCGCTGAGCACCACGTTTCGGGTAGGCATGGCATCGACTCCAAGAGGGGGAGTGGGCCACTGTATGGGGGATTGGCAGATTATGCCAATGAGCCGTTGGGCCTCGCTGCGCTCGGCGCCAACCTACGGGAGCTGGAAAGCAAAAGGCCCGCATCTCGATGAGACTGCGGGCCTTTCTATGTCTGGAGCGGGCGAAGGGAATCGAACCCTCGTCATGAGCTTGGGAAGCTCAGGTAATGCCATTATACGACGCCCGCTTTCAAGGCCGCCTTTTTACCAGAAGCCTTGGCCAAAATGAAGCCCGATCATGCACTTAATGCACGCCTGCTACCTGGCGGCGTGGTATGGACGCCCCCGTTGCGGGGGCCTGCGTCGGGTGGTCAGACGGCCATCGCCTGGGTCGGCAGTGGCTGCAGGTGGCGCGGTTGCTTGGTGCTGGCGGGCGTGTCGAGGAAGCCGAGCATCACTTGCTGGGTCTGCAGCCAGCCGGCCTTGTGTTCGATGTCGATGAAGTGGCCTGCGTTGCGGATGGTGGCGAACTGGCAGTCGCGCACGTGCTCGGCGAACAATTGGGCATCCTTGGGAGATGTGTAGACGTCGTGCTCGCCGTTGACGAACAGCAGCGGGATGTCCACGGCCTTGAGGCAGTCCACGTAGCAGTTGGCGTCTAGGGACAGCACCTGGCGGATGTGGAAGTGCATCTGCCGGTATTCGTGCTCGTCGAGGTTGGCGACGTGCTTGTGGTTGAAGCGCTTGAACAGCGCCGGCAGGTAGCGGCCGATGGTGTCGTTGACCAGCGTGCCGACGTTCTCGCGGTCCACTGCCTGCAGGTAGTTCATGCCGTTTTTCATGTAATCGAGCATCGGCTCGTTGAGGATCGGCGAGAAGGAGTTGATCACCGCCTTCCTGATGCGCGCCGGGCTCTGGCCGAGGGCGAGCAGGGCGGCGACGCCCCCCAGGAGAAGGACGAGAGGTAGTCCGCCTGGTAGTGCTCGATGAGCTCGAGGAGGATTTCCGCCTCGGTTTCCTTGGTGATCGGCCGGCTGTGGTCGTTGTGGGGCTTGGACCGGCCGGCGTAGGGCTGGTCGTAGAGCACCACGTTGAACTGCGGTTGCAGGTATTTCACCGTCTGCGCGAACGAGGCTGTAGTGGCCAGCGAGCCGTTGACCAGAATGATGGTGCGGCTGGCTTGAGGGTTGCCGTAGAACTCCGTGTGTACCTTGTACTTCCTGTCGATCGTGACGACCTGGGTCTGTGGCCTCATGTCGTTTCCTCCTGGCGCAAGTGGGTCGTGCGGACGAGGCAGGCCTCGTTCGCGGAGCATTCGGGCAGTCAGATAAACGCCTGGAGATGACAAGAGAATGTCAGGCGGTTTTTATTGGAATTTATTTATTTTTCAGTAACTTAGGTCGAAAAAGAGCAGGACATCCAGCGCCCTTGGAGGGGCCGGAGCTGCGCTTTGACCAGGCAGGAAACCTATGTCGGCGGGTGAGCGCCGGGGTGTTGCGGATCGCTTGGAAGGCTGTGGTGACTCATGGGTCACACTCTGACCTTCGGTTTGGATTCAAGCAGAGGTCAGTTACCCCTGCAAGCGCGAATCAGCACTTTTTCCGTGCAGCCCGTCGGGTGATGAAGAAAAGGCTGCCGCTCTGTTTCGCGCCTTGCCACCGGATGGTCATCTCCGATGTTCCTCAGAGGAGAGGGGAGGGGAGAAGTTGCAGTCGATTAGGCGCCGGCCGTCGGTCCCTTAGAAGAGCTCGATCTCGTCCGCGCTCAGGGCGCGGTACTGGCCGGGCTGCAGGGCCGGGTCGAGGTGCAGCTCGCCCATGCTTTCGCGGTGCAGGCGCAGCACCTTGTTCTGGAAGTGGCCGAACATGCGCTTGACCTGGTGGTAGCGGCCTTCGTGCAGGGTCAGCCGGGCGGTGCGAGGGGCGAGGATCTCCAACTGCGCGGGGAGGGTGGTGAGGCCCTCGTAGGCGAAGTAGAGGCCACGGGCGAAGGTCTCGATGCAGGCCGGGTCGATCACCTGCTCGGTTTCCACGGTGTAGACCTTGGGCTGCTTGGTCTGCGGCAGGGTGAGGCGGCGCGACCAGAGGCCGTCGTTGGTGATCAGCAGCAGGCCGGTGGTCGTCAGGTCGAGGCGCCCTGCCAGGTGCAGCTCATGCTTGTCGGGCTCGTCCAGCAGGTCGAGCACCGTGGGGTGTTCGGGGTGCTCGGTGGCGCTGACCCAGCCGGCCGGCTTGTGCAGCATGAAGTAGCGCGCCGGCTTGCCGGGCTGTACTTCGCGCTCGCCGAGGGTGACGCGGTCGAACACCCGCACTTCGAGGCTGCCGTTGGTGACCACGGCGCCGTTGACCCGCACGCGCCCCGTGGCCAGTTGCAGGCGCGCGGCCTGGCGGTTGAGGTCGGGGAGGTTGCCGAGCAGGCGGTCGAGGCGCATCAGGTGGGGTCTTCGGGGGGCAGCAGGCGGGCGCAGCGGGGGCAGAGGCAGGCCTTGCCCTGGGCGTCCAGCGGGATGCGACGCAGGGCTTCGGGGGCGATCGGCGTGCTGAAGCACCAGCAGGGCTGGCCGTTGGCGGCTTCCTCGGCACAGTCGTTGGCCAGGCCGCAGAGCGTGCAGCGCGAAGGATCGGGGGCCTGGTTCATGCCGGTAGCGGGAGCCGTGGAAAAGGTCGCTAGGGTGCAGCGTGCTGGCAGCCGATGCAAGCCGCGCAGGATGGCCGTTGACCGATAAGCGGCGGCGCCCGGTGCAGCGCCCGTCGCAGAGCCTCCCGAGTGGGCGGAGCAGGGCGCCGGTCGGAAGAATTTGTGGGTCCCTGTGAATGACCTAGCAGCGAATTAGTAGCGCAGAGAGTAAGATTTTCGGCATTGTGCGCATCTTCGTCGGCATCGCCCGATGAACGCGTAAGAAATTCCAGTTGTCTACGGACTATCGCCACCTACTCAGCGGAACAGAGACCCACGTGTCCACACAAATCAATACGGTCAACAAAGCCAAGGCCTGGTCTGCACATGGCGTCACCGCCACCGGAGTGGTGCTGGCGCTGATGGCCATCCTCGCCCTCTTCGACAACCAGCCCCGCGACTGCCTGCTTTGGCTCGGCGCGGCCCTGCTGGTAGACGGCCTGGACGGCAGCTTCGCGCGCAAGGTCCAGACCAGCACCATGCTGCCGAACTTCGATGGCTCGACCCTCGACCTGGTCATCGACTACCTGACCTACGTATTCATCCCCGCGCTCTTCATCTACCGCTACGTGCCGCTGCCGGACTACACCGTGCTGCCCACCGTGAGCCTGATCCTGGTGTCGTCGCTGTTCTGCTTCTGCAACCTGAACATGAAGAGCAGCGACAACTACTTCGTCGGCTTCCCCGCCGCCTGGAACGTGGTCGCGCTGTACCTCTACCTCATCGACCTGCCGCCGGTGGCGAGCTTCGCGATCATCTGCGTGCTGGCTGCGCTGACCCTGACCAAGCTGAAGTTCCTGCACCCCTTCCGCGTGCGCAAGCTGATGCCGCTGAACATCACCGTGACCTTCGTGTGGATGCTCAGCAGCATGTTCCTGATCATCCAGTACCCCGACCTGAAATCCATGATGGTCGCGCTCTGGGGCCTGTCCTCGGCCTACTTCGTCGGCGTGTGCCTGTGGCGCAGCCTGATGGACTGGAGCGGCAAGCTGCGCGCCTGATCCGTGCCTGTTGCACAAGAGCCCGTCCCCGCGACGGGCTTTTTTGTGGGCGCGACGAGCCGGGGGCGCATGGCCGGCCGGGCGACTTGCCTATATCCTTCACGCCTTTCCCACCCGCAGGACCCTTTCCAGATGAAAACGCAGCTGATCGAACTCATCACCAAAATCAGCTCGGGCTGCATGTCGGCAGAAGAAATCGACACGATCGCCGACGAAGCCAGCCAAGCCTTCGCCGATCCCGAAGCCTTCCTCGCCGCCAACCCGGACATCAACTACGACGACAGCTTCACCATTCCCCTGGGCGAGTGGGTGGTGGTCGGCAGCCTGCCGGAAACCGTGCTCTTCCACGCCGACGACTACCCGGACCTGCTGCAGCAGATCATCGATTCCTTCGGCCCGGAGGTGACCTTCAACATCCAGCCCAAACAGCTGAAGAAGGTCGACCCGCTGCGCGCCATGCACCGCATCCAGGTGCAGCTCAGCGCCCTCTACCCGGAGAAGGGTGGCTATGTGCTGGTGGGCTTCAGCGACCCGATGGAAGACGACATCCTTCAGGCCGTGCTGGTCTACAAGCAGGACGTGGCCCGCGTGCTGGAACTGGCCGATGAGCTGCAGATCGACGCCGTGGAAGTCTATGAATCCATGAAGGGCGCGCAGGACGACGATTGAGTCCGGATGCTTGTCTGTAGGAGCGAATTCATTCGCGATCGGGCCTGTGCCTAGTGCCATCGCGGTTGAAACCGCTCCCACAAGAGCAGGGCGAGTCCAGGCTGTGGAGAGGGTCGCTCTGCGGCTCCGGGCGAATGAATTCGCCCCTGCAGGTCGTGCGCACCCTCTTCGCTCTTTGTTTAGCGCCGGCTGAACAATAGATAGGAAAAACTGGATTTTAAGCACCCTTGGCGGCGTGCGAGGCTCGTGCCATTCCATATCCAGGCGTTCCACAATGGGTTTTCCCCCGTCACTGATTGCACCACCCGAGCCCCTCGCCGCACCGGCGGGGCACAGGCTGCGGTGCGAGCGCCGGTGGCCGGGGCAACCCAGCGTCTCCCTTCCCCTCGAACTGGCCTTCTGGGCCCTCTGGCACTGCCGCCACGCGCGCCCGCCGGACGCTGCTCCCTTCTGATCGCCGGCCGGTTCCCGCTGCGGAAACTGGCCTACCTTGATGACGATCCGTTCCCGAACGCACGGCTGCACAGTGTTTGCATGGCCTTGCCCGGGATCATCACCTGCGCCCGTCGCGGCGCTGAAGAGAGCCAGATGAAATTCGCCACAGAGCAGGAAGCCCGAGACTTTCTCGACCAGAACCCCGATATCGACGCCTTCGAGCTGTTCATCCTCGACGCCAACGGCGTGCCACGGGGCAAGCTGCTGCACCGCGATGAGCTGCTCGCCGTGTACCAGAGCGGCCGGCCGCTGCCGAGCACCATCCTCGGCCTCACCCTCAATGGCGACGATGTGGAGAACTCCGGCCTGGTCTGGGACGTGGGCGACATCGACTGCCGCGCCTACCCGCTGGCCGGCAGCCTGGTGCGCATGCCCTGGCGCCGCATGCCCACCGCCGCCGTGCAGGTCAGCATGCACCCGAGCGAGGGCATGCCCGCCGCCATCGCCGACCCGCGCCATGTGCTGATCGAGGTGATCGAGCGCCTCAAGGCCGATGGCTTCCACCCGGTGATGGCCTGCGAGCTGGAGTTCTACCTGCTGGACCAGAAGCCCGATGCCCAGGGCCGCCCGCAACCGGCACTGGATGGCGACGGCCGCCGCCCGCGCACCACCCAGGTCTACGGCCTGCGCGAGCTAGAGCAGATCGAGCCCTTCCTTGCCGACCTCTATGCGGCCTGCAAGGCCCAGGGCATTCCCGCCCGTACTGCCATTTCCGAATACGCGCCGGGCCAGGTGGAAATCACCCTGGAACACGGCGACGCGCTGGAGGCCATGGACCAGGCCGTGCGCTACAAGCGCCTGGTCAAGGGCGTGGCCAATGCCCACGGCATGCAGGCCTGCTTCATGGCCAAGCCCTTCGATCACCTGGCCGGCACCGGCATGCACATGCACGTCAGCCTGGCCGATGCGCAAGGCCGCAACCTGTTCGCCAGCGAAGACCCGGCCGGTACCCCGCAACTGCGCCTGGCCGTGGGCGGCATGCTCGCCTCCCTGCTGGATTCGCTGCTGCTGTTCTGCCCCAACGCCAACTCCTACCGCCGCTTCCAGGCCAACAGCTACGCGCCCCTGGCGCCCACCTGGGGTGTGGATAACCGCACCGTCAGCCTGCGCGTGCCCGGCGGACCGGCCTACACCCGCCACATCGAGCACCGCATCTGCGGCGCCGACGCCAACCCCTACCTGGCGGCGGCCGCCATCCTCGCCGCCATCCACCGCGGCATCCGCGACGAGATCGACCCGGGCGAGCCGGTGGAAGGCAACGGTTATGCACAGGCCAAGGAATTGCTGCCCACCGACTGGCTCACCGCGTTGCAGGCCCTGGAGAACTCCAGCTGGGCGCGCGAGGCCCTGGGGCCGGAGTTCCTCGGCGTCTACCTCGCGGTGAAGCGCGCCGAGTACCGCCAGTTCATGGCCGAAGTGGGTGAGCAGGACTGGCGCTGGTACCTCAACCAGGCCTGATGCCCGGCCAAGCCGCCCCCGCGTGTGCGGGGCGACGGCTGTTCTGCTGCATCCAGCAGGTAAACCGAATTCGTACAGAGAGGGCCCCCGAGGGCCTCGCAGGAACCGAAATGAATGTCGCATTGAAGACCACGCCCAGCGCCGAGCGCTGCGCCTCCTACTACACCGCCACCCTCAATTCCGAGACCGACTACCCCACCCTGCAGGGCACGGTGGAGGCTGACGTGGTGATCATCGGCGGCGGCTTCACCGGCGTCGCCACCGCCGTCGAGTTGGCCGAGCGCGGCCTCAAGGTCGCCCTGGTGGAGGCGAAGAAGATTGGCTGGGGCGCCACCGGGCGCAACGGCGGCCAGGTCACCGGCAGCCTCTCGGGCGACGCCGCCATGCGCAAGCAGATGCGCAAGCGCCTGGGCGAGGAGGTGGATGACTTCATCTGGCACCTGCGCTGGCGCGGCCACGCGATCATCAAGAACCGGGTGGAGAAGTACGGCATCGCCTGCGACCTCAAGCACGGCCACCTGCACGCGGCGATGAAGCCGGCCCATATCGACGAGCTGCGCGAATCCTTCGAGGAGGCCCAGCGCCGCGGCATGGGCGACGACGTGACCCTGCTCGACGCCGCCGGCGTGCGCCAGCACCTGGAAAGCGACCTGTACCTGGGCGCGCTGAAGAACACCCGCAACATGCACCTGCACCCGCTCAACCTGTGCATCGGCGAAGCCCGTGCGGCAGAGAGCCTGGGGGCGATGATCTTCGAGCATTCCGAGGTGCTGGAGATCGTCCACGGCGAGCGCCCGGCGGTGGTCACCGCCCAGGGTCGCATCAACGCCCGCCAGGTGCTGCTGGCCGGCGACGTGTACCACAAGCTGGAGCCGAAGAAGCTCAAGGGCATGATCTTCCCAGCCATGGGCGGCATCGTCACCACCCGCCCGCTGGGCGAGCTGGCGGAGCGCATCAACCCCCAGGACCTGGCCGTCTACGACTGCCGCTTCGTGCTCGACTACTACCGCCTCACCGCCGACAAGCGCCTGCTGCTGGGTGGCGGCGCCAACTACTCGGGGCGTGACTCGCGGGACATCGCCGGCGAGCTGCGCCCGGCCATCGAACGCACCTTCCCGGCGCTCAAGGGTATCGAGATCGACTACCAGTGGAGCTGCGCCATGGGCATCGTCATCAACCGCATCCCGCAGCTGGGCAAGCTCTCGCCCAACGTCTGGTACTGCCAGGGCTACTCCGGCCACGGCATCGCCACCACCCACATCATGGGCGAGATCATGGCCCAGGCCATGACCGGCAGCCTCGGCCACTACGACACCTTCGCCGATTGCTCGCACATCAAGGTTCCCATGGGCGACGTCTTCGGCAACCCGATGCTGGCGGTGGGCATGTGGTACTACCAGATGCTGGAGAAGCTGCGCTAAAGGCCGTCGTAGCGCGGGGTGTGCAGGGCGGTGCCTGCCGTATGGCTTCACCGAACTCGTGCTTGTTCCCTATCTTTCGGGGTATCGCCTTTCCTTCTCGAAGTCACGTATTCAGATGCTCGAAAAGCACTTTTAAGAGTGCTTTTGTCGGTGCTATTCTGCGAGTCCTCTCTGTTCGCACACATAACCTTGACCAAGACAGCTCGGCCACAGCAGAGAACCAGGCATTAGCTCAGCGAAGCTTGATGGTTCGGCCCTTGGAAATGAGCTCAGGCACCTTAGAAACGCAGATAGCGGAGAACAGGCAGATATGGCGATGACCTACGTGGTTTTGGCTGACATTGCGGCGTCAGTGACGGAACTGAAAAAAGACCCCATGGGCACCATCCGTGAAGGTGGCGGCGAAACGGTCGTGATCCTCAATCGAAATGAACCGGCGTTCTATGCCGTGCCCCCTGCACGCTACGAAGCCATGCTGGAACTGATTGACGATCTGCAACTGGCTGAAGCCGTGCGCGCTCGGGCTGGTGAACCTACTGTACGGGTAGATATCGATGACCTCATCGCGCAAGCCGGCGGAGCCGACTAAGTACGACCTGGAGTTCAACGCTCAAGCGCTCAAGGAGTGGGGAAAGCTGGGGAAGACCATCCAGTTGCAGTTCGCCAGAAAGCTCAAGGAACGGCTCGACAACCCCCGAGTCGAGGCCGACAAGCTCCGGGATATGCCCAACTGCTACAAGATCAAGCTGCGTGCCATCGGCTATCGGCTGGTATATGAGGTGATCGACAGTCGCGTGGTTGTCACCGTGATCGCCGTGGGCAAGCGAGAGCGAAGCAAAGTCTATGGCGCTGCGACCAAGCGCTTGCAGGGCCCTTGAGCCGTTGCAGCACTGCGCCCAGGTGCTTCAACCTGGGTAACGGCATTCGTCAACGCCGCCGCTGAGGGGAGCAGAGTGCGGTGCGCCTTCTGTGGGAGCGGTTTCAACCGCGATTGGCCGCACACTGGGCCCCATCGCGAATGAATTCGCTCCCACGCTGGCGTTGAACCGGGGCCCCGATGCGTTGGGCCTCGCTGCGCTCGGCGCCAACCTACGGTGCTTCATGGCGCACCTGTAGGGGCGAATTCATTCGCCTGGGAGCGCGTAGCGGTCCCCATTGCGCAGCATGGATTTCGCTGTGCTCTACCCCCGCTGCGCCTTGAGGAACAGCGAGAACAGCTCCGACTGCGACTTGATCCCGAGCTTGGCGTAGATGTGCTTGCGGTGGACCTTCACCGTCTCCGCCGAGATGGCCAGCTTGCGCGCCACTTCCTTGCTGGAGCAGCCGCTGAGCATCAGCCGGGCGACTTCCAGTTCGCGGGCGGTGAGGGCGCTTTCCACCTGCTGGCCCACCTGTTCCAGCTGCACTTCCCAGTTCGGCGCCGGTTGCGGCGCGCGGGTCAGCAGTTCGCGCTCGAAGGCCAGGCGCTGGCGCATCAGCGCCGTCACCCAGGGTTCCACCAGGCTCAGCAGGGCGATCTGCTCGGGGGTGAAGGCCTGGCGTGAGCCGAGGGACAGGCACAGGGTGCGCCCGCCTTCCAGCATCACGTTGAACTGCAGCTCGTCGGCCACCACGTTGAGGCGGTGGTAGCGCTGGTAGTAGTCGGTCTGCTCGAAGCATTCCGGCGCCACGTCGGCCAGGCGCAGCAGGCCGCCACGGTTGCTTTCGCGGCTGTGGATGTAGAAGGGGTCGAGCAGGTAGAGGCCGTCCAGGTAGTCCTGGAACAGCAGGTCCGGCTCGCCATCCTCGCCCGGGCATTCGGCGAACACCTGGGGCCGGCCCTCGCTGAACAGCAACGCCACCCAGCTGTCGTGGGGCACGTACTGGCCGAGGGTGCGCACCAGTGCCACCCAGAAGCCCGGGGCGTCCAGGGCTTCGATCAGTTGCCCCACCGAGCGGTGCCAGGCGATGTCCTGCAGGCTCAACGTCATGTTTCTACCCCTGATGGGTTACCACGCGGGCGTAATTTCACCGGAAGCGTCTGCGGTTCCATACTTCGGGAACACCCGGGACCGACGCAGCGCGCATTCTGACCGGTTTGCGCAATCAGGTCTCGTGCCAAGACAAGAATCAGGAGTCCCCATGAAGGTCGAACTCGTCCAGCTGGCCGGTCGTGACGGCGATACCGCCTACAACCTCGCCCGCGCCCTGGAAGCCATCGCCGCCTGCGCCGCCGACACCGATCTGGTGGTGTTCCCGGAAACCCACCTGATGGGCTTCCCCACCCGCGAGAACATCGCCGCCGTCGCCGAGCCGCTGGATGGCCGCACCGTCCAGGCCGTGCAGCGCGCCGCCCGCGAGCGCGACGTCGCCGTGGCCATAGGCGTGGCCGAGAACGACGCCGGCACCTACTACAACACCACGCTGCTGATCACTCCCGAAGGCATCGCCCTCAAATACCGCAAGACCCACCTCTGGGCCTCGGACCGCGGCATCTTCACCCCCGGCGACCGCTACGCCACCTGCCCGTTCAAGGGTGTGCGCGTGGGCCTGCTGATCTGCTTCGACATCGAATTCCCCGAGAGCGCCCGCGCCCTCGGCCAGCTCGGCGCCGAGCTGATCATCGTCACCAACGGCAACATGGACCCCTACGGCCCCACCCATCGCACCGCGATCATGGGCCGTGCCATGGAGAACCAGGCCTTCGCCGTGATGGTGAACCGCGTGGGCGAGGGCGATGGCGACCTGGTGTTCGCCGGTGGCAGCGCCGTGGTCGATCCCTTTGGCCGCCTGCTGCTGGAAGCCGGGCGCGAGGAGTGCCGGCAGATCATCGAGCTGGACCTCGGCCAGATCGCCGCCGCGCGCAGCGATTACCGCTACCTCGACGACCGGCGCATGGTGCTGCCGGGCGAGATGCGCGAGCACGCCGACGGCCGCCGCGAGCTGCTGATTCCCTAACTCTGATTTGACGGGCGCCCCCGAGGCGCCCGCATTACCGCCTGCATTGGGCGGTCGCTCCACCTTCGCCGACTTCGGCTCTGCCATAACAACCAACAATTCGGAGTAGCAGTAATGGCTCGTCTTCAGCGCACCCTGTCGCTGGGGTCCGTGGTGCTGTTCGGCATCGCGTACATGACCCCGATCATCGTCCTCGGCACCTTCGGCATCCTCGCCGACGTCACCCAGGGCCTGGTTCCCGCCGCCTACGTGGCCGCTTCACTGGCCATGCTGTTCACCGCGCTTAGCTATGCACGGATGGCCGCGGCCTTCCCGGTGGCCGGCTCGGCCTACACCTACGTGCGCAAATCCATCAGCCCCAAGCTGGGCTTCCTCGCCGGCTGGGCGGTGCTGCTGGACTACCTGTTCCTGCCCATGGCCATCTGGCTGATCGGCGCGGCCTACCTGCATTCGGCCTTCCCCGGTGTGCCCCAGGCGGTCTGGGTGCTGGCCTTCATCGGCGTCACCACGGCCATCAACGTGGTCGGCCTGAAGCTGGCGAAGAACATCAACGGCGCGCTGATGCTGGTGCAGTTCCTGGTGCTGCTGGCTTTCGTCGCGCTCTGCGTGCACTACGTGCTGGGCGATGCCAGCAAACCGCTGTGGTCCCTGGCGCCCTTCGTCGGCGAGGGGCTCAACCTGCCGTTGGTGATGAGCGGCGCGGCCATCGCCTGCTACTCCTTCCTCGGCTTCGACGCAGTGAGCACCCTCACCGAAGAGACCCGCGACCCGAGCCGCACCATCCCCAAGGCGATCCTGTTGATCACCCTGATCGGCGGCTTGATCTTCATCTTCACCTCCTACTTCGTGCAGCTGGCTCACCCGTCCATCGAGTTCCAGAGCGCGGATTCGGCGGCCTACGAGATCGCCCGCAATATCGGCGGTGATGTGTTCGTGTCGGTCTTCCTCATCGGCCTGATCGTCGGCCAGTTCACCTCGGGCCTCTCCGCCCAGGCCAGCGCCTCGCGCCTGCTGTTCGCCATGGGCCGCGACGGCGTGCTGCCGCAATCCCTGTTCGGCCGCCTCAGCGAGCGCTTCGGCACCCCGGTGGGCAGCATCGTGCTGTGCGGCGTGGTGGCCCTGCTGGCACTGGAGATGGACGTGACCACCTCCACCTCCTTCATCAACTTCGGCGCCTTCCTGGCCTTCAGCCTGGTGAATCTGTCGGTGATCTTCCACTACTGGCTGCGCAGCGATAAACGCGGCCCGCGCGAGGCGCTGCTGTTCGTGGTCTGCCCGCTGATCGGCATGGTTTCCACCCTGTGGCTGATGATCAGCCTCGACCACCTGGCCATCATCCTCGGCCTGTCGTGGCTGGCCCTGGGCGTGATCTACCTCGCCTGGCTCACCGGTGGCTTCCGTCGCCAGCCGCCGGAGCTGCACTTCGAAGAGGCCTGACGGCCGCGCCGGGGAGGGCGGGCACCGTGCTCGCCTTCCCGGTGGAATAGACGCCCGATCCGAGGCGGCAAAGGTTGGTTTCCTGGCATAAAGTGGGCGCTCTTTTCCCTCGGTTCCGGAGCCGGCCATGGATGCCCCGCTGTTCGATTCGCTACCCGATGACGAGACCCTGTACCAGGCGCTGCTGGAGCGCGACCCGGCCTATGAGGGCTTCGCCTTCGTCGGGGTCAAAAGCACCGGGGTGTTCTGCCGCCTGACCTGCGCCGCGCGCAAACCCAAGCGGGAGAACTCGGTGTTCTTCGGCAGCATCAAGGCCTGCGTCGAGGCGGGCTTCCGCCCCTGCCTGCGCTGCCGCCCGCTGGACCAGGTGGGCGCCCAGGAGCCGCTGGTCAAGGAGTTGATCGCGCTGCTGGAGCAGGATCAGGAGAGGCGTTGGCTGGAGGGCGACCTGGTCGCCCTCGGCCACGACCCGTCCACGGTGCGCCGTGCCTTCAAACGCCACTTCGGCGTGACCTTCCTGGAGATGGCCCGCCTGCGCCGCATCGGCCACGGCCTGGCCCAGCTCTCCGCCGGGGCGCGGGTGGTGGACGCCCAGGTGACCGCCAGCTTCGATTCCGACAGTGGTTTCCGCAGCGCCTTCACCCGCCTGCTGGGCGAGCCGCCGTCGCAACTGCGCGGGCGCGAGCTGCTCAAGGCCGACTGGCTGGAAACGCCCTTGGGCGTGATGCTGGCGGTGGCGGATGCGCAATCCCTGCACCTGCTGGAGTTCTTCGACCGGCCGGCCCTGGCCAACGAATTGAAGAACCTGCAGAAACTCACCGGCACCAGCATCGGCTTCGGCCGCTTCGCCCCCATCGACCAGATCGAGGCGGAGCTTTCGCGCTATTTCGCCGGTGAGCCGGTGGTCTTCGCCACGCCGCTGGCCATGGGCGCCTCGGCCTTCACCCGCAGCGTGTGGCAGGCCCTGCGCGAGATCCCCTTCGGCATCACCTGCAGCTACGCCGACCTGGCCCGCGCCATCGGCTCGCCCTCGTCGGTACGCGCCGTGGCCCGCGCCAATGGCACCAACCAGATCGCCATCGTCATCCCCTGCCACCGCATCATCGGCTCCGACGGCTCCCTCACCGGCTACGGCGGCGGGCTGTGGCGCAAACGCTGGCTGATCGAGCATGAGCGGCGGATGGGGCGTGCGGTCCCGGGCTGAAGCCGGGCTACTTGGCTGGCGCGTGCCTCCTCGTAGGAGCGAGCTCTGCTCGCGAAGCTGCTGGCGATGCTGCGCACCGCTTGGCGACTGAATTCGCCCCTACAGGGAATGTGCCAGGTGCAACCCGCGTGGCGTGCACGCGGGTCGTGGGGGCGGCGGTCAGGCCGGGTTGGTCTGGCCGATGCGGGCGTCGCGGCGGGGCTCGGCTTCGGCATCCGGGTCGCCGTTGTCCCGCTCGGCGGTGGAGAGTTCGCTGGCGCGGTGGCCGGTGATGCGCAGCAGGGCCAGGGTGCAGACCAGCGACACCACTGCGTAGAGCGCCGAGGCGATGGCGACGCCGACGATGCTGCCCGTGGAGTTGAGGATCCACTGGGCCAGCAGCGGGGTGCCGCCGCCCACCAGCAGCGAGCACAGCTGATAGGCCAGCGACAGGCCGGAGTAGCGCACCCGGGTGGGGAAGGCGCGGGCCAGGATGCCGCCGATGGCGCCGTAGAACATGGCGTGGGGGATGGTCGCCAGGCACATGCCGACGGCGGCGATCCAATACACGTTGGTTTCCACGGCGAAGAACATCGCCGGCATCAGGATGAACTCCGGTAGCACCATGATCGCCACTGCCTTGCGCATGTCGATGCGGATGGTCAGCAGTGCGCCGATCGGCTGGCTGATGAACTGCACGATCAGGGCGATGACGATGATGCTGAGGAAGGTGCTCTGGCTGTAGCCCAGGGTCTTGGTGGCCCAGGACAGGGCGAAGGTGCTCTTGAAGTAGGTGACGTGGATCACCGGCAGGGTGCCCGCGCCGAGCAGCACCACCAGCCAGTGCTTGCGCAGCACTTCGAGGATCGGCAGTTTGGCGGTCTTCTTCTCGCGCATCAGGCGCTGCATGTCCGCCGACTCTTCCAGGGTCAGGCGGATCACCATGCCGATGATCACCAGCATGGCCGAGAGCAGGAAGGGTACGCGCCAGCCCCATTGCAGGAAGTCCGGCATGGGCAGGCTGCTCAGGGCGAAGAAGGCCAGGGTCGCCAGCAGGTTGCCGGTGGGCGAGCCCTGCTGGGCGAAGGCGGCGTAGAGGATGCCCTTGCCCTTGGGCGCGCTCTCGCTGGCGATGAGGATGGCGCCACCCCACTCGCCGCCGACGGCAATGCCCTGGATCACCCGCAGGAACACCAGCGCCACCGGCGCCCAGACGCCGATCTGCGCATAGGTGGGCAGCAGGCCGATGCCGGTGGTGGCCAGGCCCATCATGATCAGGGTGATCACCAGAGTGGTCTTGCGGCCGATGCGGTCGCCCAGGTGGCCGAAGATGATGCCGCCCAGGGGCCGGGCGATGAAGCCGGACCAGAGCGTGGCGAAGGACAGCAGGGTGGCGACGCCCGGGTCCATGTCGGCGGGGAAGAACACCTTGCCGAAGACCAGCGCGGCGGCCAGGCCGTA
This sequence comes from Pseudomonas solani, assembly GCF_026072635.1. Classification (NCBI taxonomy): domain Bacteria; kingdom Pseudomonadati; phylum Pseudomonadota; class Gammaproteobacteria; order Pseudomonadales; family Pseudomonadaceae; genus Pseudomonas; species Pseudomonas solani. Next base: position 3,792,359 of record NZ_AP023081.1, read on the forward strand.
GATGTAGAAGTCGTACCACTCGATGGTGGTGCCGATGAAGGAAGCGATGCCCGCCTTGCGGGCCTTGCGATGCTGTTCCCGGTCGTCCGGGTGCAGGGCGTGGTTCATGGACTCCACCTCTTTGTTGTTTTTATCTGGCGAACCAGCCGTATGCCCGCCGGTGCAGGCAAGGTCGTGGCGGGGTGGCTGGTGCGTGGTTTGGGACTCGAGTCGAGCCGGAGTCTAGGAGCGCAGGCAGTAAATCAATAGTCGTTTGTTCTTATGGCGCGATAACCGAATCCGTATCGTCGCCGGGCAGTTGCTGCAGCAGCCGGGCAAGGAAGGCATGGGCCGCTTCGGGGGCGTTTTCCTCGCTGAACAGGGCATGGATCTCCGACTGTGCGCCGGCTTGCTTCAGCGGTACGCCGACCACGCCGGGCCAGGCACGGCAGAGGGATTCCGGCAGCAGCGCGACGCCCATGCCCTGGCCGACCATGGCGGCAATGGTCTGCCACAGTCGCGCCTCGTGGCGGATCTGCGGGCTGAAACCGGCCGCCACGCAGCAGGCGATGATCAGGTCGTGGTAGTGCGGTGCCGCCGGGCGCGGGAAGAGGATGAAGGGCTCCTCGCGCAGTTCGCCCAGGTCGAGCCTCGCCGCACCGGCCAGGCGATGGCCCGGCGGCAGGCAGCAGAGGAAGGGCTCGGCCAGCAGCGGCTCGGCCCGCAGCCCGGCCGGCAGCGGGCCGCGATGGACGAAGCCGATGTCGATCTGCCCGCGTTGCAGGGCCAGGGCCTGCTCGGCGCTGTTCATCTCCTGCAGCACCACCTCCATGCCCGGGTGCGCCTGCTCGAAACGGCGCACCGCCGCCGGCAGGCCGCGGTAGAGCATGGAGCTGACGAAGCCCACCCGCAGCCGCCCCAGCGCGCCCTGGGCCGAACGCAGGGTCAGGCGCCGTGCCTGCTCGGCCTGCTGCAACAGGCTACGGGCCTCGTCCAGCAGCACCTGGCCGGCGGCGGTGAGCTTCACCGATTTGTTGGTGCGCACCAGCAGCTGCACGCCCAGCTGTTCCTCCAGCTTCTTGATGTCGAAGGACAGCGCCGGCTGGGAGATGAACAGGCGCGCGGCGGCGCGGCCGAAGTGCAGTTCCTCGGCGACGGCGATGAAGTAGCGAAGCTGCTTGAGGTCCATCCGATGCCCCTTTCAACGATATGTTTTTCTTATCGTATGGGCTTTTTATTCTATTGGATACTTATCGAAGGGCTTCCTAGTCTCGGCGCACGACAAGAAGGAGTGACGCCATGAACGCCCTGCTCGAACCCCCCGTCATCGACGACCTGAACATCCCCGACAGCAGCGGGATGAACCTCTTCGACGCCGACCCCGATCTCGCCCGCCTGCTGTCCCTGTACCTCCCCGAAGCAGTGCTGGCGCCCTGGCTGCCGCGCCTGCAGGCGCTGGGTGCCCGTGCCGGTGGCGAGCTGGACCGCCTGGCGCTCTCGGCCGACAAGAACCTCCCGGTGCTGGCCAGCCGCACCCGCCGTGGCGAGGACCTGCAGCGAGTGCTCAAGCACCCCGACTACGTGGCCCTGGAGCGCGTCGCCTACGCAGAGCTCGGCCTGGCCTCCATGAGCCATGTAGCGGACGGCCCGCCGCCCTTGATCAAGTACGCGTTGACCTACCTCTTCGTGCAGGCGGAGTTCGGCCTCTGCTGCCCGGTGAGCATGACTGACTCCCTGACCCGCACCCTGCGCAAGTACGGCGCCCCCGAGCTGGTGGAGCGCTACCTGCCCAGCCTGGCCTCGCGGGATTTCGACACCCTGTTCCAGGGCGCCATGTTCATGACCGAGCAGGCTGCCGGTTCCGACGTGGCACGCACCCGCACCCGCGCCCGCTTCGAAGACGGCCAGTGGACGCTGCACGGTGACAAGTGGTTCTGCTCCAACCCGGACGCGGACCTGGCCATGGTGCTGGCGCGCCCCGAGGACGCCCCCGAGGGCATGGCCGGGGTAAGCCTGTTCCTGCTGCCCAGGCTCCGGCCGGACGGCAGCCGCAACGCCTATCGCATCGTGCGCTTGAAGGACAAGCTCGGCACCCGCTCCATGGCCAGCGGCGAGATCGTCCTGGAGGGCGCCACCGCCTACCTGATCGGCGAGGTGGGGCGCGGCTTCCAGCAGATGGCCGACATGGTCAACATGTCGCGCCTGTCCAACGGCGTGCGCGCTGCCGGGCTGATGCGCCGGGCGCTCAACGAGGCGCTGTTCGTCGCCCGCCACCGCCAGGCCTTCGGCAAGCGCCTGGTGGACATGCCGCTGATGCAGCGCCAGTTGCTCAAGCAGATGCTGCCGGCCGAGCAGGCCCGCTCCCTGTACATGCAGATCGCCACGCTGCTGCCCCGCGCCGACGGTGGCGACGAGGCGGCGCAAAAGTGCGTGCGCATCCTCACCCCGCTGATCAAGTTCCGCGCCTGCCGCGATGCCCGCCGGGTCACCGGTGATGCCATGGAGGTGCGCGGCGGCGTCGGCTACATCGAGGAATGGAGCGATGCGCGGCTGGTGCGCGACGCCCACCTGGGCTCCATCTGGGAGGGCACCAGCAACATAGTCGCCTTGGACATCGCCCGCGCGGTGACCCGCGAAGGCGCACTGGAGCCCTTGCAGCACCACCTGCAAGGGCTGCTGGACGAAGCCGCCCTGCCGTCGCCCGCCGACCAGTTGCTGCGCGACTGCCTGGCCCGTGCCTTGGGCACCATTCGCCGTGTCGCCGAAGAGCGCCGCCACCAGCAGGTACGCCAGGCCGGCAGTGCCCTCTACCACGTCGTCAGTGCCGTGTTCATGGCCTGGGAAGCTTCGCGCCTGGCCCCGGACCACCGCCGCCTGGCCCTGGCCCTGCTGGTGCTGCGCCACCGCGTGCTGCCCCGCGACCCGCTGGAACTGGAGGGCGAGGAGGCGAGCGATGCGCTGCTGCCGCGCCTGCTGGAAGAAGGGCCGCTGAGTCTGGACGACGCCCTGACCCTGCTGCCTCACTGACCCGCTCGATGAGACCTAACACAATGACGACGAGCATTCCCCGAGGCGCCCTGCAGGGTGTCAAGGTCATCGACCTCAGCCGCGTGCTGGGCGGCCCTTACTGCTCCCAGGCCCTGGCCGACCACGGTGCCGAGGTGATCAAGCTGGAACCGCCGGCCGGTGACGAGACCCGTGGCTGGGGCCCGCCCTTCGAGGGCGACACGGCCTCCTACTTCCGTGGCATCAACCGCAACAAGAAGGGCCTGGTGGTGGACCTTGGCCAGGCCGAAGGCCTCGACCTGCTAATGCGCCTGCTGGAAGACGCCGACGTGCTGCTGGAGAACTTCAAGCCCGGCACCCTGGAGCGCTGGGGCATCGGCTATGCCGAGGTGCTGGCCGAGCGCTTCCCCAGGCTGATCCATTGCTCGGTATCCGGCTTCGGCGCCGACGGCCCCCTGGGCGGGTTGCCCGGTTATGACGCGGCGATCCAGGCCATGGCCGGGCTGATGAGCGTGAACGGTGAAGCCCAGGGTGGGCCGCTGCGGGTGGGCCTGCCGGTGGTGGACATGGTCACCGGGCTCAACGCCCTGGCGGGCATCCTCCTGGCGCTGCACGAGCGCGAGCGCAGCGGGCGTGGCCAGTCCGTGGACATCACCCTCTACGACTGCGGCATCTCCCTGTTGCACCCGCACCTGCCGAACTATTTCGGCTCCGGCCGGGTGACTCCGCGCAGCGGCAACGCCCACCCCAATATCGCCCCCTACGACAGCTACCGCACCGGCGGCGAGCCGATCTTCCTCGCCGTGGGCAATGACCGCCAGTTCGCCCGGCTCTGCGAGCACCTGGGTGCCGAAGCACTGCTTGGCGACCCGCGCTTCGCCGACAACGGCAGCCGCTCGGTGCACCGCGAGGCCCTGAAGGCCGCGCTGGAAGGCTACCTGGCCGGGCACGACGGCCCGCCCCTGGCCGAGGCGTTGATCCGCCTGGGCGTGCCTTGCGGCGCAGTGGCCACGGTGGACCAGGTGATCGCCCACCCGCACACCCTGCACCGCGGAATGCTGGTGGAGCTGGGCGATTACCGCGGCATCGCCTCGCCAGTGAAGCTCTCGCGCACCCCGGCGCAGTACCGCAGCCCGCCGCCGGCCCTGGGCGAACACAGCCGCGAGCTGCTCGATGGCCTTGGCCTGGATGCCGTGTGCATCGACGACCTCGTCCGGCGCGGCGTGGTGCGCGGCTGACGCACCCCCGTTTCCCCTGCACAGAGAACTGATCGGAGATCGTCATGACGGTCCATGAAGAACGCTTTTGCCCGCCGCCACCGCTGCGGCTCGAACACCCCGGCCCCGGCGTCGCCCTGCTGACCCTGGATCGCCCGGAGCGGCGCAACGCCCTGGACATGGCCCTGCGCCGTGCCCTGGCCGACGCCGTGCAGGGCCTGGACGACGACCCCGAGGTGCGGGCCATCGTCATCAGCGGCGGCCCCACGGTCTTCGCCGCCGGCGCCGACCTGGGGGAGCTGGTGGAGGCCGGCCCGCTGCAGGTGCAACAACGGCGCGTGGAGCGTTATTGGCAGGCCCTGGCGCAGTGCCGCAAGCCGCTGATCGCCGCGGTCAACGGCCTGGCCCTCGGTGGGGGCTGCGAGCTGGCGCTGCACGCCGACCTGATCGTCGCCGGCGCCACGGCGCGCTTCGGCCAGCCCGAGGTGCGCCTCGGCATCATGCCCGGTGCCGGTGGCACCCAGCGGCTGGTGCGGGCGCTGGGCAAGTACCGGGCGCTGCGCCTGCTGCTGACCGGCGCCCTGGTGGGCGCCGAGGAGGCCCTGGCCATGGGCCTGGTCAGCGAGCGGGCCGACGACGACGCGCTGCCCCGCGCGCTGGCCCTGGCCGAAGAGATCGCCCGCCTGCCGGCGCTGGCCGTGGCGCAGATCAAGGCGGTGGTGCGCGACGGTGCCGACCTGCCCCTGGAGAGCGCGCTGCTGCTGGAGCGCCAGGCCTTCCAACTGCTGTTCGACAGCCAGGACCAGAAGGAGGGCATGCGCGCCTTCCTCGCCAAGCGCGAGCCGGAGTACCAGGGCCGATGAACGGGAACGAGATCACCCACCTCGGCGTGGTCGGCTGCGGCGCCATGGGCCAGGGCATCGCCCAGCTGGCGGCCTGCGCCGGCCTGCAGGTGCGGCTGCATGACATGCGGCCCGAGGCGGCAGCACAGGCCCGCGAACGCATCCTTGCCGAGCTGGAGAAGCAGCGGGACAAGGGCCGGGTCAGCGACGCCCAACTGGAGCAGGCCCGTGTCGGCCTGCTGCCGGTGGAAGGGGTGCAGGGCCTGGCCGGCTGCCAGCTGGTGGTGGAGGCGATAGTCGAGGAGCTGCCCGCCAAGCAGGCGTTGTTCCGCCAGTTGGAGGCGCTGCTGGGGGATGAGGCGATTCTCGCCAGCAACACCTCGTCGCTGTCGATCACCGCCATCGCGGCGGCCTGCGAGGCGCCGGGGCGAGTAGCCGGGCTGCACTTCTTCAACCCGGTGCCGCGCATGCGCCTGGTGGAGGTGATCCCGGGGCTCGCCACCGACGAGCACGTGGTCGAGCGGCTGCTGGCGCTGGTGCGGCGGCTGGGGCACCAGCCGGTGCGGGCGCAGGACTCGCCGGGCTTCCTGGTCAACCATGCCGGGCGCGCCTATGGCACCGAGGCGCTGCGCATCCTCGCCGAGGGCGTGGCGGCGCCGGCCGAGGTGGATGCCTTGTTGCGCGATGGCGCGGGCTTCCCCATGGGCCCCTTCGAGCTGATGGACCTGGTGGGCCTGGACGTCAGCGTGCCGGTCATGGAGTCCATCTACCGGCAGTACTACGAGGAGCCGCGCTACCGCCCGCACCCCTTGCTGCGCCAGCGCCTGGCCGCCGGCCACTTGGGGCGCAAGAGCGGGCGTGGCTTCCATCGCTATCCACCGCCCGACGCTGTGGAGCAACCACCGATCGTGGCTTTGGATGGGCCACGGATGCCGGTGTGGCTGGGCCTGGACGAAGGCTTCGACGCTGCGCTTCTGCGCCCCTGGCTGGAAGGCCTGGGCGCGGTATTGGAGGAGGGCAAGCGGCCTTCCGCTGGGGCGCTCTGCCTGCTGGCGCCCCTGGGCCTGGATGCCACCGAGGCGGCGTTGCACCTCGAACTCGACCCCACCCGGGTGGTGGCTTTCGATGCCCTGGCCGAGCGGACCTCGCACCGTTGCCTGATGTCCACGCCCGTCACTCGGCCGGACTGCCTGGAGGCCGCGCGAGCCCTGTTCGCGGCCGATGGCGGCAAGGTCACGGTGATCCGCGACAGCGCTGGCTTCGTGGTCCAGCGCACCCTGGCCGGCATCGTCAACCTGGCCTGCGACATCGCCCAGCAGGGCATCGCCACGCCGGCCGATATCGACCTGGCCCTGCACCTGGGCCTGGGTTACCCACTGGGCCCGCTGGCCTGGGGTGACCACCTGGGCGCCGCGCGGGTGCTGTCGATCCTCCAGCGCCTGCACGCCCTCAGCGGTGACCCGCGCTACCGCCCCAGCCCCTGGCTGCGCCGCCGCGCGCGGCTGGGCCTGTCCCTGCTGCATGTCGATGCCCCCTTCCAAGGAGAACGCTGATGCTCGATGCCTATATCTATGGCGGCCTGCGCACGCCCTTTGGCCGTCACGGCGGCGCCCTGGCTCCGGTGCGCCCGGACGATCTCGTCGCTGGCCTGCTGATGCCGGTGCTGACGGCCGCCGGGTTGCCGCTGGAGGCGCTGGACGAGGTGATCCTCGGCTGCACCAACCAGGCCGGGGAAGACAGCCGCAACCTGGCCCGCAACGCCCTGTTGGCGGCCGGCCTGCCTGTGCGCGTGGCCGGCCAGACGGTCAACCGCCTGTGTGCCAGCGGCCTGTCGGCGGTGGTCGACGCGGCGCGGGCGATCACTTGCGGCGAAGGCCGGCTGGTCCTGGCCGGCGGCGCCGAGAGCATGTCGCGGGCGCCCTTCGTCATGGCCAAGGCGCAGCGTGCCTTCAGCCGTGACCTGGAGGTGGCCGACAGCACCATCGGCGCGCGCTTCGCCAACACGCGCCTGGTGGCGCGGCACGGCGCCCATTCGATGCCGGAGACGGGGGACGAGATCGCCCGCGCGTTCGGTATTTCTCGCGAGGCCGCGGACCGCTTCGCCCTGGCCTCGCAGCTGCGCTACCAGGCGGCGCTGGAGGCGGGCTTCTTCGCGGGCGAAATCCTGCCGGTGGAGATTCCCGGGCGCCGCGCGGGCGAGGTCACGCGGGTGGAGCGGGACGAGCATCCCCGCGCCGACATCGACCTGGCCAGGCTGGCCGGGTTGCCGGCGCTGTTCCCGGGGGGCGTGGTCACCGCCGGCAACGCCTCGGGCATCAACGATGGTGCCGCCGTTTTGCTGCTGGGCGACCGCGCCATCGGCGAGCGCCACGGCGTGCGGCCGCTGGCGCGGGTGCTGGCCAGCGCCAGCGTCGGTGTCGAGCCGCGGATCATGGGCATCGGCCCGCAGCCGGCGATCCAGCTGGCGCTGCAACGCGCCGGCCTGACGCTGGGCGAGGTCGACCTGATCGAAATCAACGAGGCCTTCGCCCCGCAGGTGCTGGCCTGTCTCAAGGGGCTGGGCCTGGAGGCGGACGACCCCCGGGTCAACCCCCACGGCGGCGCCATCGCCATCGGCCATCCACTGGGCGCCTCCGGTGCGCGCCTGGCGCTGACCGCCTGCCGCACCCTGCAACGCAAGAACCTGCGCTACGCCGTGGTCAGCCTCTGTGTGGGGTTGGGCCAGGGCGTGGCCGTGGTCCTGGAGCGCACCTGAGCGCTCCCTGACGAAGGGGCGCCACCCGGCGCCCCGAGCCTTGGAGAGCACCATGCATAACAACAAGAAACACCCCCCTGTCTTCATTGCCCTGCTGCTGGGCGGCGCGGCCCCCTGGGCCCTGGCCGCCGAGGGATTCATCGAGGGTTCCAGCGCCACCCTGCAGATGCGCAACTTCTACATGAACCGCGACTTCCGTAACGACACCGGCGATTCGCTGCACGAGGAGTGGGCCCAGGGCTTCCTCCTCGACTACCGCTCCGGCTACACGCCGGGCACCGTTGGCTTCGGCGTGGACGCCATGGGCCGCCTGGGCCTGAAGCTGGATTCCGGCAAGGGCCGCGCCGGCACCGGGCTGTTGGCGGTGCAGGACGATGGCCGCGCCGCCGATGACTACGGCCGTCTCGACGGCACCTTCAAGGCGCGGGTGTCGCGCAGCGAACTGAAGCTCGGCGCGCTGGTGCCGAAGCTGCCCACCCTGCAGCCGAACAACGGCCGCCTGTTCCCGCAGACCTTCCATGGCGGCCTGGTGGAATCCCGCGAGTGGGAGGGCCTGGGCTTCACCCTGGCGCGCCTGGACGAGGTGAGCCAGCGCAACGAGGGCGGGCGCAGCGACCTGGCGCTGTACAACCGCAACAAGCGCTTCACCGCCGGGCCGCGCGCCGGGCACCTGGACCTCGCCGGCGTCGATTGGGAGGCGCGCCCCGGCTGGGTGCTGAGCTATCACCATGCCGAACTGGAGGACCTCTACCGCCAGGACTTCTTCGGCCTCAAGGGCCGCCTGCCCCTGGGCGAGGACCGCCTGGAGCTGGACCTGCGCCTGTTCGACAGCCGCGATGCCGGCACCGGCTGGAGCCGCGAGATCGACAACCGCTCGGTCGGTGGCCTGTTCACCTACCGCCGCCACGACGGCCATGCCCTGGGCCTGGGGTTGCAGCGCATGAGTGGTCGCACCGCCTTCCCCTACGTGCAGGGGGCCGATGCCTACCTGGTGAACTTCGGCCAGTACTACGACTTCGTCGAGCGCGGCGAGCGCTCCTGGCAGTTGCGCTATGACTACGACTTCGCCGCCCTCGGGGTGCCGGGGCTGTCGCTGATGACCCGCTACTTCAAGGCCCGGGACGGCGAGCTGGGCGATGGCCGCTCGGTGGAGGGCTGGGAGCGCGACACGGACATCAAGTACGCGGTGCAGAGCGGCCCGCTCAAGGACCTGGGGCTGACCTGGCGCAACGCCGTCTACCGCACCAGCGTGGGCCGGGGCGTGGATGAGAACCGGGTGATCCTGAGCTATAGCCTGGCGCTGTTCTGAGCGGGGCCCGGGCTTTGGCGTTCGGGGGCGTATGGCCCCCGGGTTACAGGGCTGGCACGGGCCTTCTCGTAGGAGCGAGCTCTGCTCGCGAAGCCCTTGGCGGTGCTGCGCACCGCTTGGCGACTGAAGTCGCTCCTACAGTTGGTCTGTGTCTGCGGTTCAACGCGCGGCGCTGACGCCCTCGAGGGTGGCGAAGGAGGTGTCCTTGGCGGTGAGCAGGAAGTCGCGCATGAAGGGGGCGTCGAGCATGTCCGAGCGGATGGCGGCGTGGAGCGTGGCGTAGAGGGATTTCTCGCCCAGCTTCTTGGCCGTGACGTAGCCCCGCGAGCTGTACTCGTGCAGCGCCCAGTTGGGCAGGCAGCAGACGCCGCGGCCGCTGGCCACCAGCTGCATCATCATCACCGTGAGTTCCGAGGTGCGCACCTGGGCCGGTTCGACGTCGGCGGGTTCGAGGAAGCGGGTGAAGATGTCCAGGCGGTCGCGTTCCACCGGGTAGGTGATCAGGGTTTCCGTTTCCAGGTCCTCGGGGACCATATAGGGCTTGCCCGCCAGCGGGTGCTGGTTGGCCACCGCCAGCAGCGCTTCGTAGGTGAACAGCGGCACGTAGGTGATGCCGGGCAGGTCGATGGGGTCGGCGGTCACCACCAGGTCGAGGTCGCCACGGGCCAGGGCCGGCAGCGGGGCGAAGGAGAAGCCCGAGGCCAGGTCCAGCTCCACTTCCGGCCAGGCATCGCGGAACTGGTCGATGGTCGGCATCAGCCATTGGAAGCAGCTGTGGCATTCGATGGCCATGTGCAGGCGCCCGGCGGTGCCGCCGGCCAGCCGCGCGATGTCGCGCTCGGCGTTGCGCAGTTGCGGCAGCAGCGAGTCGGCCAGTTGCAGCAGGCGCAGGCCGGCACTGGTGAAGCGCACCGGCTTGGTCTTGCGCACGAACAGCTGCATGCCGAGGCGTTCCTCCAGTTCCTTGAACTGGTGGGAGAGGGCCGATTGGGTGAGGTGCAGGCGTTCCGCCGCCTCCACCAGGCTATCGGCCTCGCGCAGGGCGTGCAGGGTCTTGAGGTGGCGGAACTCGAGCATGGCGATTCTCTATGAGCAGAATTTGTGACGAACGAGAAAATGTTGAGTTTGTCTCATGGAGGCCTGGCTGTCGACAATAGCGCCATCAACCTGAATGGAGCGTCATGCCATGGCCCTGGCCCACAGTCTTGGATTCCCCCGCATCGGTCGCGACCGCGAACTGAAGAAAGCCCTCGAAGCCTTCTGGAAAGGTGAACTCGACGAAGCCGGGCTGCGCGCTGTTGGCCGTGACCTGCGTGCCACCCATTGGCAACTGCAGAAGGACGCCGGCATCGAGCTGCTGCCGGTGGGCGACTTCGCCTGGTACGACCAGGTGCTGACCCACTCGCTGACCTTCGGCGTGGTGCCCGAGCGCTTCCGCCCCCACAGCGGCAAGCCCGGCCTGGACACCCTGTTCGCCATGGCTCGTGGCGTTTCCGGTGGTTGCTGCGGCGGCGCTCATGCCCAGGAGATGACCAAGTGGTTCGATACCAACTACCACTACCTGGTGCCGGAGTTCACCGCTGACCAGCAGTTCCAGCTGAGCTGGGAACAGCTGTTCGAGGAAGTGGACGAGGCCCATGCCCTGGGCCACCCAGTGAAGCCGGTGCTGATCGGCCCGCTGACCTACCTGTGGCTGGGCAAGGCCAAGGGCGGTGAGTTCGACCGCCTCGACCTGTTGGAGCGCCTGCTGCCGGTGTACGGGGAGATCCTCCAGCGCCTGGCCGCCCAGGGCGTGGAGTGGGTGCAGATCGATGAGCCGATCCTGGTGCTGGACCTGCCCCAGGAGTGGAAGAGTGCCTTCGAGCGGGCCTACAACCTGCTGCAGCGCGAGCCGCTGAAGAAGCTGATCGCCACCTATTTCGGCGGCCTGGAAGACAACCTCGGCCTGGCCGCGAGCCTGCCGCTGGACGGCCTGCACATCGACCTGGTGCGCGCCCCGGAGCAGTACCCGACCATCCTCGACCGCCTGCCGGCCTATAAGGTGCTGTCCCTGGGCCTGGTCAACGGCCGCAACGTCTGGCGCTGCGACCTGGACAAGGCCCTGGATGTGCTCCGGCATGCCCATGAACGCCTGGGCGAGCGCCTGTGGGTGGCGCCGTCCTGCTCGCTGCTGCACAGCCCGGTGGACCTGGGCCGTGAGGACAAACTCGATGGCGAACTCAAGGACTGGCTCGCCTTCGCCGTGCAGAAGTGCGCCGAGGTCGCCATCCTCGGCCGCGCTCTGAACGAGCCGGAAGCCCCCGAGGTGCTGGCCGCCCTGGCCCACAGCCGCACCGTGCAGGCCGACCGTGCGCGCTCGCCGCGCATCCACAAGCCGGCGGTGCAGGCGCGCCTGGCGGCCATCGAGCCGGCCCACAGCCAGCGACGCTCGCCTTTCGCCGAACGCATCCGCCAGCAGCGCGCGCACCTCGATCTGCCGCTGTTCCCCACCACCACCATCGGCTCCTTCCCGCAGACGGCGTCGATCCGCCTGGCGCGCCAGGCCTTCAAGCAGGGCAAGCTGTCGGCGGCCGAATACACCGAGGCCATGCACAGCGAGATCCGCCATGCGGTGGAGGTGCAGGAGCAGCTCGGCCTGGACGTGCTGGTGCACGGCGAGGCGGAGCGCAACGACATGGTCGAGTACTTCGCCGAGCAGCTGGACGGCTACCTGTTCACCCGTTTCGGCTGGGTGCAGAGCTACGGTTCGCGGTGCGTGAAGCCGGCGGTGATCTTCGGTGACCTGAGCCGCCCGAAGGCCATGACCCTGGACTGGATCCGCTACGCCCAGGGCCTGACCAACAAGGTGATGAAGGGCATGCTCACCGGCCCGGTGACCATGCTGATGTGGTCCTTCCCCCGCGAGGACCTGACCCGTGAGGAGCAGGCCCGGCAGCTGGCGCTGGCCATCCGCGACGAGGTGGTGGACCTGGAGGCGGCGGGCATCCGCATCGTGCAGATCGACGAGGCGGCCTTCCGCGAGGGCCTGCCGCTGCGCCGCAGCCAGTGGCAGGGCTACCTGGACTGGGCCACCGAGGCCTTCCGCCTGTGCGCCTCGGGCGTGGCGGACCAGACCCAGATCCACACCCACATGTGCTACAGCGAGTTCAACGATGTGATCGAGTCCATCGCCGCCATGGATGCCGACGTGATCACCATCGAGACCTCGCGCTCGGACATGGAGTTGCTGGAGGCCTTCAAGGCCTTCGCCTACCCCAACGAGATCGGCCCGGGCGTCTACGACATCCACTCGCCCCGTGTGCCGGACAGCGCCGAGATGGCCGGCCTGCTGCGCAAGGCGGCCGAGCGCATCCCCGCCGAGCGCCTGTGGGTCAACCCGGATTGCGGCCTGAAGACCCGCGCCTGGCCGGAGACCGAAGCGGCACTGGTGAACATGGTGGCGGCGGCGCGGCAGCTGCGCGCACAGTTCGCCTGACCAGGGCGTGGTAACGAAAAAGGCGGCCCTCGGGCCGCCTTTTTCATGGGCGTGGATCAGCCGCGGTACACGGGGAAATCGGCGCAGAGGGCCGCGACCTGTTTGGCCACCTGGGCCTCGACATCGGCATCGCCGAGGTGGTCGAGGATGTCGCAGATCCAGCCGGCCAGCTCGATGCTCTGCGGCTCCTTGAAGCCACGGGTGGTGATGGCCGGAGTGCCGATGCGCACGCCGGAGGTGACGAAGGGCGATTGCGGGTCGTTGGGCACGGCGTTCTTGTTCACGGTGATGCCGGCGCGGCCGAGGGCGGCGTCGGCGTCCTTGCCGGTGAGGCCCTGCTTGATCAGCGACAGCAGGAACAGGTGGTTGTCGGTGCCGCCGGAAACCACGTCGAAACCGCGCTCGATGAACACCTGGGCCATGGCCTGGGCGTTCTTGATCACCTGGGCCTGGTAGGTCTTGAAGCCGGGCTCCAGCGCTTCCTTGAAGCACACCGCCTTGCCGGCGATGACGTGCATCAGCGGGCCGCCCTGGGCGCCGGGGAACACGGCGGAGTTGAGCTTCTTCTCGATCTCCTCGTTCCGGCGGGCGAGGATCAGGCCGCCGCGCGGGCCGCGCAGGGTCTTGTGGGTGGTGGTGGTGACCACGTCGGCGTAGGGCAGCGGGCTGGGGTACAGGCCGGCAGCGACCAGGCCGGCGACGTGGGCCATGTCGACGAACAGCAGCGCCCCGACCTTGTCGGCGATGGCGCGGAAGCGCGGGAAGTCGAGAGTCTTCGAATAGGCGGAGAAGCCGGCGACGATCATCTTCGGCTTGTGTTCCACGGCCAGGCGCTCGACTTCGTCGTAGTCGATCAGCCCGGTGCGGGTGTCGAGGCCGTACTGCACGGCGTTGTAGAGCTTGCCGGAGGACGACACCTTGGCGCCGTGGGTCAGGTGGCCGCCATGGGCCAGGCTCATGCCGAGGATGGTGTCGCCGGCGTTGAGCAGGGCCAGGTAGACGGCGGAGTTGGCGGAAGAGCCGGAGTGCGGCTGGACGTTGGCGTAGTCGGCGCCGAACAGCTCCTTGGCGCGGTCGATGGCCAGCTGCTCGACCTTGTCGACGTATTCGCAGCCACCGTAGTAGCGCTTGCCCGGGTAGCCCTCGGCGTACTTGTTGGTCAGGCCGCTGCCCTGGGCTTCCATCACCCGCTGGCTGGTGTAGTTCTCGGAGGCGATCAGCTCGATGTGGTCTTCCTGGCGTTGCTCTTCTTCCTGCATCGCACTGAAGAGTTCGTCGTCGTAGCCCTGGATCTGGTCGTGCTTGCTGAACATGGGAAATCCTCGGTCATGGTCCTGGGGTGAGGGATAGCAAGGGCGGTGCCAGGGGTAAAAAACACAGGGTTATCAAGGGGTTGGGGATATTCGGGGTGGAGCACGACGAAGCGGCTGTAGGGATTTCGCTACAACAGGGCGAACCCGGCCGCGCCCGCTGCAGTCTGACTCCCGTCAGCCCGGGCCTGCAGCGGCTGTAGCGTTGTCGTTACGCTGTAACGGAAGCGCTACAAGGCTCGTGGAAATGCCATTGCAGAGGCCCGCAACGACCGTTGGGCGCCCTTCATGAAATTGTCACGGTTCTGTGGCAGTGCGCACGAAAGAGATTCATCAGAATCGCGTTTCACTGGGGTTTTGCGTTCTGGATTTTCATCATGCGTCTTTTCATTTTCCTCGCCGCCTTGCTGTGCGGCCTGCCCGCTTTTGCCTCCGCGCGCTGCGATACGCAGGTGCCGACGGAGACCGTGCACCTGGGCGAAGTGCGGTTGGCCTACCAGAGCATCGGCGATGAAAAGGACCCGGCGCTGCTGCTGATCATGGGGCTTGGCGGCCAGCTCATCCATTGGCCCGACGAGGTGGTGGCGGCCCTTTGCGAGCAGGGTTTCCGGGTGATCCGCTATGACAACCGCGACGTCGGTCTTTCCGCCTGGACCCATCCGGAACCCGCCGCCAACCTGACCTACGAAGCGGTGCGCTACCGCCTGGGCTTCCCCGTGCAGGCGCCCTACAGCCTGCGTGACATGGCCGGTGACACGCTGAGCCTGATGGACGCCCTGCATATCCGCCAGGCCCATGTACTGGGCGCGAGCATGGGCGGGATGATCGCCCAGCATGTGGCCGATATCGCCCCGGAGCGGGTGCTGAGCCTGACCCTGGTGATGACCAGCTCCGGCGCCCAGGGGCTGCCGGCGCCGAGCCATGCGCTGATCGCCCTGCTGGCCCGCCGTGAGGCGCCGAGCCGCGAGGTGGCACTGGAGCAGCAGGCCGACCTGCTGGCCGCCCTGGGCAGCCCGGATGTGGCGGACGATCGCACCCAGCTGCTGGAGCAGGCCGCACGGGCCTATGACCGTGCCTTCAACCCCGAGGGCGTGCAGCGGCAGATGCTGGCGATACTCGCCGAGCCGAGCCGCGTGGAGATGCTCAACCGCCTGAGCGTGCCGACCCTGGTGGTGCACGGCACCGCCGACCCGCTGCTGCCGGTGATGCATGGCGTGCACGTGGCGGCGCATATCAAGGGGGCGGAACTGAAGCTGATCCCGGGGCTGGCCCACCGATTCCAGGAGGCCTTCAAGGAGCCCCTGCTGGCGGCAGTGCTGCCGCACCTGCTTGCCCATCGGCAGGTGGATGGGCACGTGGCGCAGCTGTGAGTTCTTCGCTCGAGGGCTGTGAGAGGGGGTGGGCTTCAGCCCACCAATAGACGCCCCACGGTCATCCCCCCACTTCGTGCCAGGCTCCCCGGGCTGAAGCCCGGGCTACCTGCGGAATGATCATTTCTTCCCGGGTCCGTTTATCGCGTCGTTGTTGGTGGGCTGAAGCGGAACGGCGCCCGGCCCACCCTACGGCGTGATGGTGTGGCTGCCTTCAGGGTCAGGCAGCATCGGCCTTGGGGCGGTTGAGCAGGTACTGGGCGAGGCGTTCCTGCTGGCCGGGGGTCATGAACAGGCCGAGCTTGGTGCGGCGCCAGAGGATGTCGTCCAGGCCGGTGGCCCATTCCACGCGGCACAGGTAATCCACTTCACGGCTGTACAGGCCACCGCCGAGGTGATCGCCCAGGTCGGTGAGGTTCTGCACGCCATCCAGCATCTTCCAGGTACGGCTGCCATAGGTGCCGGCCCAGCGCCGCGCCAGGCTGTCGGGCAGCCAGCCGAAGCGGGCGCAGAGGGCTTCGGCCAGTTCAGCCTGGCTGCTCATCTGTTCGCCACCGGGCAGCGGCTGGCTGGCGGTCCAGCTCGGCTTGGCGTTGGGGAAGAACGGCGCCAGCTGGGCCAGGGCCGATTCGGCGAGCTTGCGGTAGGTGGTGAGCTTGCCGCCGAACACCGAGAGCAGCGGCGCTTCGCCCGGGTGGGCTTCCAGCGACAGGGTGTAGTCGCGGGTGACGGCGGAAGGGTCGTCGGACTCGTCATCGCACAGCGGGCGCACGCCGGAATAGGTGCGCAGGATGTCCTTCTCGCTGATCTGCTGCTTGAAGTGGCGGTTGACCACGTCCAGCAGGTAGGCGGTTTCCTCGGCACTGATCGCCACCTTGGCCGGGTCGCCCTGGTATTCGCGGTCGGTGGTGCCGATCAGGGTGAAGCGTTCCAGGTAGGGGATGGCGAAGACGATGCGGCGGTCCTCGTTCTGCAGGATGTAGGCGTGCTCGCCGTCATGCAGCCTGGGCACGATGATGTGGCTGCCCTGGATCAGGCGGATGCCGTAGGGCGACTTCTGCTTGAGGTCGTCCTTGATGAACTTCGCCACCCAGGGGCCGGCGGCGTTGACCAGGGCGCGGGCGCGGATCGACAGCAGGGTGCCATCGGCGCGTTCCAGGTGGATGTGCCACAGGCCCTTGCTGCGGCGGGCGCTGACGCAGCGGGTGCGGGTGTGGATGTGCGCGCCGTTCTCGCGGGCGGCCATGGCGTTGAGCACCACCAGGCGGGCGTCGTCGACCCAGCAGTCGGAGTATTCGAAGCCGCGGGCGATATCCGCCTTCAGCGGGCTGCCGGCGCCGAACTTCAGGCCTCGGGAGCCCGGCAGCTTCTCGCGCTTGCCGAGGTGGTCATAGAGGAACAGGCCGGCGCGGATCATCCAGGCCGGGCGCAGGTGCGGGCGGTGGGGCAGCACGAAGCGCATGGGGCGGACGATGTGCGGGGCCTTGGCCAGCAGCACTTCGCGCTCGGCCAGGGCTTCGCGCACCAGGCGGAACTCGTAGTGCTCGAGGTAGCGCAGGCCGCCGTGGATCAGCTTGCTGCTGGCGGAGGAGGTGTGCTGGGCGAGGTCGTCCTTTTCGCAAAGGAAAACCGACAGCCCGCGCCCGGCCGCATCGGCGGCGATGCCCACGCCATTGATGCCGCCACCGACGACGGCCAGGTCATAGACTTCGGAAATGGGCGATTGGCGGCTCATCGGAGGGTTCATGCAGGCGGCACCGTAAGTCGAAAGTGAACTTTGAATGTTCGTTTCCGAAAAATGCTAGTCGAATACGCATGAAACCGCCAGCCCGCATGCGCGGCTGCGAGCGGGTGGGCGACGAAAGGAGGGGCGCGCTGGCGCGGCTCAGACCAGGTCGAGGTGGACCTTGTGCTCGGCCATCAGGCGGGCCAGGGCGGGGGAGGGCGCGTGGTCGGTGATCACGCGGTCCACCAGGGCGATGGAGCCCAGGCGTACCACGGCGTTGCGGCCGAACTTGCTGGAGTCGGCGGCGAGCAGCACCTGGCGGGCGTTGTCGATGATGGCCTGGGAGACGCGGACTTCCTGGTAGTCGAAGTCCAGCAGGCTGCCGTCATCGTCGATGCCGCTGATGCCGACGATGGCGTAGTCCACCTTGAACTGCTGGATGAAGTCCACCGCCGAGGGGCCGACGATGCCGCCGTCACTGCGCACCGTGCCGCCGGCCACCAGCACCTCGAAATCCGCGCGGTCGGCCAGTTGCGCGGCCACGTGCAGGTTGTTGGTGATGACCTTGAGGCCCTTGTGGCCCATGAGTTCGCGGGCGATGGCTTCGGTGGTGGTGCCGATGTTGATGAACAGCGAGGCATGGTCGGGAATCAGCGCCGCCACGGTTTCGGCGATGCGCTGCTTCTCGTCGCGCATCAGCCCGGCGCGCATGGCGTAGGCGGTGTTCTGGATGCTCGACGACTCGCTGGCAGCACCTCCGTGGGTGCGCCGCAGCAGGCCCTGTTCGGCCAACTGGTTGATGTCGCGGCGGATGGTCTGCGGGGTCACGGCGAAGGCCTGGGCCAGCTCGTCGATGCTGACGTAGCCACGGTCGCGGGCGAGGTCGAGGATTTCCTGCTGGCGAGGAGCCAAGGTCATGGGAACGGCTTCCGGATTTTTGTCGCGCATTATAGCGACGTGCTGCCGAACGGCGACTTTTCAGCTAAGGTACGCCCAATTCGCCCTCCTGTTTTCACAATCGAACATGACCCCTGCCATCGATCTGCTGAAGAAAGCCAAGGCCGAGCACAAGGTGCTCAGCTACACCCACGATCCCAAGGCGCCCTCCTATGGCCTGGAAGCGGCGGAGAAGCTTGGCCTGGACCCGGCACGGGTGTTCAAGACGCTGCTGGCGGCCACCGAGAAGGGGGAGCTGCTGGTGGCCGTGGTGCCGGTGGCCGGCACCCTCGACCTCAAGGCGCTGGCCCATGCGGCCGGGGCCAAGAAGGTGGACATGGCAGCGGCGGATGCGGCCCAGCGCGCCACTGGCTACCTGGTGGGCGGCATCAGCCCGCTGGGGCAGAAGAAGCGCCTGCGCACCTTCATCGACGAATCGGCCCGGGCGCACCCGAGCATCCACGTCAGCGCCGGGCGGCGCGGCCTGGAAGTGGAACTGAGTGCGGACACCCTGGCCCAGCACACCCAGGCGCAGTTCGCGGCGATCGGCCGCGAGTGACGCCCCCATAACAACAAGGAAGCCTGCATATGGCCCAGTACCTACTTGCCATCGATCAGGGCACGACCAGCAGTCGCGCCATCGTCTTCAGCGCCCAGGGCCTGCCCGTGGCCCGCGCCCAGCAGGAGTTCAAGCAGTACTTCCCCAAGGACGGCTGGGTCGAGCACGACGGTGAGGAAATCTGGCTGACCACCCTCAAGGTCTGCCGCGAGGCCATCCAGAAGAGCGGCATGCCGGTTGCGGACATCGCCGCCATCGGCATCACCAACCAGCGCGAGACCACCCTGGTGTGGGACGCCGCCACCGGCACGCCGATCCACCCGGCCATCGTCTGGCAGGACCGCCGTACCGCCGATTACTGCTCGACCATGAAGGAGGCCGGTCACGAAGACGAAGTCGCCCGTCGCACCGGCCTGCTGATCGACCCCTATTTCTCCGCCACCAAGCTGCGCTGGATCCTCGAGAACGTGCCGGGCGCCCGGGCCCGCGCGGAGCAGGGCGAGCTGCGTTTCGGCACCGTGGATTGCTTCCTGCTCTGGCGCCTGACCGGCGGCAAGGCGCACCGCACCGATGCCACCAACGCTTCGCGGACCATGCTCTTCAACATCCACACCCAGCAGTGGGACGAGGAACTGCTCAAGCTGTTCGAGATCCCCGCCAGCCTGCTGCCGGAGGTGCTCGACAGCGCCGCCGAGTTCGGCACCACCGAGGCGCCGCTGCTGGGCGCGGCCATCCCGGTGCTGGGCATGGCCGGTGACCAGCAGGCCGCGCTGATCGGCCAGGCCTGCTTCCAGCCGGGCATGGTCAAGAGCACCTACGGCACCGGCTGCTTCCTGATCCAGAACACCGGCGAGACACCCGTGACCTCGCGCAACCGCCTGCTCACCACCGTTGGCTATCGCCTGGAGGGCAAGGTCACCTACGCGGTGGAAGGCAGCATCTTCGTCGCCGGCGCGGCGGTGCAGTGGTTACGCGACGGCATCAAGCTGATCAGCCATGCCCGCGACACCGAGGCCCTGGCCGAGCAGACCGGCGATGCCTGCGGCGTGTACCTGGTGCCGGCCTTCACCGGCCTGGGTGCCCCCTATTGGGACCCGCGCGCCCGTGGCGCGATCTTTGGCCTGACTCGCGACACCGGGATCAAGGAGATCGTCACCGCCGGCCTGCAATCGGTCTGCTACCAGACCCGCGACCTGCTGGAGGCCATGAGCCAGGACGGCGCTGCCGCACCCAGCGCGCTGCGGGTGGATGGCGGCATGGTGGAGAACAACTGGGTGATGCAGTTCCTCGCCGATATCCTCGGCGTGGCGGTGGAACGCCCCGAGGTGACCGAGACCACGGCTCTGGGCGCGGCCTACCTGGCGGGCCTGAAGGCGGGGCTGTACCGCGACCTCGACGAGATCGCCCGGCACTGGCACCGCCAGCAGCGCTTCACCCCGCACATGGCGACCGCGCATCGGACCAAGCTTTACGACGGATGGCTGGATGCCGTCCAGCGGGTACGCAGCGAGGCCTCCGAGGCGTAAGCTGCACACTGGAGCGGTAAGCAACGCAGGGAGTTTGACGTGGCTGTCAGGGATGCACGTGTTCATCGACCATGGCGCAGGCTGGTTCTCGGCCTGTTCGCCCTTCTCGCCATCGGCCCCGCGCGGGCCGAGACCCTGGTCATTGCCGGGGATATCTGGTGCCCCATCAATTGCGCGCCCGAGTCGGCCAAGCCCGGCATCTTCGTCGAGCTGGCGCGGGATATCTTCGCCGAGGCCGGCATCCAGGTTGAGTACCGGGTGATCAACTGGGCGCGGGCCATCAGCGACGCGCGCACCGGCAAGCTCAACGCGGTGATAGGCGCCGGCATCCAGGATGCCCCGGACTTCCTCTACACCCCCACCGCGCCTGGCATTTCGCGCATGTGCTTCTACGTCGCCCAGGGCGCGCCCTGGCGCTACCAGGGGTTGGGTTCGCTGGCGCAGGTGCGCCTGGGCACCATAAACAGCTACAGCTATGGCCAGGAAATCGACGCCTACGTCCGCATGCATCGCGCCAAGGGCGACCGGGTGCAGGTGGTTTCCGGCGAGCAGGCACTGGAGATGAATGTGGAGAAGGTGCGCTTCGGCCGCCTCGACGCCACGGTGGAGAACAGCTGGGTGATGGAGAACCTGCTGGCCCGTACCCGCCAGCAGGACCGCCTGCAGTCGGCGGGCTGCCGCGCCCCGGACGTGCCCATCTACCTGGCCTTCTCGCCCGCCATCGAGGCCAGCGCCCGCTACAACGCCCTGTTCGAGGCGGGCCTGCAGCGTTACCGCGCCTCGGGCCGGCTGGATGCCCTGATGCGCAGCTATGGCGTGACGACGCCCTGATTGGCGGCGGGATTACGACGCCTGTCTATACTCCCGGCCATTCATCGTTATAGAAGGGGAGCCCATGCAGCCCTCCCGACATCAGCTGCTGCGCCTGCGAAGGGTATCGCTGGCCAGTGGTGCATCGTTGTTGTTCCTGCTGTTGTGCTGGTCGGCGCATGCCGCCGGCTACCTGGGCCTGAGCCTGGGCGGCATGCTCTTGCTCACGGGCCTGGTCGGGCTCAGTTGCCTGGCGTTCCTGGCCCTGGTGCGCAGCAACCTCAACCTGCGCTTCCATGATCCCAGCTTGACGCTGCCGCTGATGAGCTGGGCGATCTGCGTGATCTTCGCCACCGCCTACCATGCCGGCGAGCTGCGCCTGCTGTTTTTGATGACGGTGCTGCTGGTGCTGATGTTCGGCACCTTCCGCCTGCTGTTGCGCGGCTTTTTGCTGGTGATCCTGCTGACGGCCGTGTGCTACGCGTTGCTGATCAGCTCGCTGGTCGCTTCGGGCCGGGAGCTGGACCTGCACAGCGAGGCGATCCAGGCGGTGGAGTTCTTCGTGCTGCTGACCGGCGTCGGCCTGCTCTCCCTGGAGATGAACGGCCTGCGGCGCAGCCTGGTGCAGCGCAACAACGACTTGCGCCTGGCCTTGGAGAGCATCCAGAAGCTGGCCATCACCGACGAACTCACGGGCCTCTACAACCGCCGCTTCACCAAGGAAATCCTCGCCCAGCAGAAAGCCCTGGCCGATCGGGGCGACTACGGCTTCGTGCTCTGCCTGGTGGACCTGGACTACTTCAAGAACGTCAACGATCGCTATGGCCACGGCTGTGGCGACGCGGTGCTGCGCCAGCTGTCGAAGATGCTGCAGGAGTCGGTGCGGGATGTGGACTTCGTGGCGCGGCTGGGGGGCGAGGAATTCCTGCTGGTGCTCTCGCGCACCAACGAGGCGGGGGCCGAGGTGATGCTGGAACGCTTGCAGGCCAAGGTGCGTGCGGCGCACTGGGACGAATGCCCGGGGTTGAAGCTGACGCTGTCCCTGGGGGTCAGCGCCTATCGACCCGGCGAATCCTGGGAGGAAAGCCTGCTACGGGTCGATATGGCGCTTTACGAGGCCAAGCACAGCGGCCGCGATCAGCTCGCGGTGCTGTAGCGGCGCACGCCCTCGTCCTGCATCGCGGCCTGGGCGGCGACGCTGCCATGGGCGGGGAACACCACCAAGTGATCGGCGGCCACGCGGATGCCCACGTGCTGGCCGGGCTGGTGGTCGGCGTGGCTGGGGAAAATGGCTTCCAGCTGGGTGCCGGTGGGCAGTTGCAGGCGGTACAGGGTGGCTGCACCGAGGAAGGTCTTGCCGGTCACCAGGGCCTTGAGCTCACCCTCGGGCGCGGGGACGATGTCGTCGGGGCGCAGCAGCACGTCCACCGCGCTGCCTTCCGGCCAGGCGTAGGCGCGGTTGCCACGGATCAGGCCGAGTTCGGTCTGCACCGTGTCCGGGCACACCTGCTGGCCACGGATGAAGTAGCCCTGGCCGACGAAGCTGGCGACGAAGGGGGTCGCCGGCTCGTGGTAGAGGTTGTAGGGGGTGTCCCACTGCTCCAGGTTGCCGTTGTTGAACACGCCGACCTGGTCGCTCACTGCAAAGGCTTCTTCCTGGTCATGGGTAACCAACACGGCGCTGGTGCCACGGGCCTTGAGGATGTCGCGCACCTCTAGGCTGAGGCGACGGCGCAGCTCGCCATCGAGGTTGGAGAAGGGTTCGTCGAGCAGCAGCAGCGCCGGCTCGGGGGCCAGGGCGCGGGCCAGGGAGACGCGTTGCTGCTGGCCGCCGGAGAGTTCGTTGGGGTAGCGCCTGGCCAGCTGGCCGAGCTTGACCAGCTCCAGCAGCTCACCGGTGATGCGCGCTCGCTCGGGGTGTTTGCGGATGCCGAAGGCGACGTTCTCTTCCACGGTGAGGTGGGGGAACAGCGCGTAGTCCTGGAACACCATGCCGATGCGGCGTTTTTCCGGGGCCAGGGTGAAGCCGGCCTTGGAGATCACTTCGCCCGCCAGCTCGATCTCGCCTTCGAACACCGGCTCGAAACCGGCGATGGCGCGCAGGGTGGTGGTCTTGCCGCAGCCCGAGGGCCCCAGCAGGCAACCGATGTCGCCGGCGTTGAGGTGCAGGTTGAGGTTCTGTACGACGCGCTGGTCCTGGTAGCCGCAGCTCAGGTTGCGCAGGTTTAGAAGCAGTTCGTGGCTCATGCTCGGGACGCGTGTTCGACGAGGAATTCCAGCAGCGCCTTTTGCGCATGCAGGCGGTTTTCTGCCTGGTCCCAGGCCACAGAACGCGGGTCGTCGAGCAGGTCCATGCTGATTTCCTCGCCCCGGTGCGCCGGCAGGCAGTGCATGAAGATAACCGCTTCATCGGCCAGCGCAAGCAGCGCCTGGTTCACCTGGTAGGGCTTGAACAGCGCCAGGCGCTGCGCGGTCTCTTCTTCCTGGCCCATGGAGGTCCACACGTCGGTGCTCACCAGGTGGGCGCCGCGTACCGCCTCGCGCGGGTCACGCAGTACCTGCACGCGGTCGCCGGCCTGGGCGAGGAACGCCGGGTTGGGCTCGAAGCCTTCCGGGCAGGCGACGTTGAGGCGGAAGTCGAACTGGATCGCCGCTTCTATATAGGTGTTGCACATGTTGTTGCCGTCACCGATCCAGGCCACGGTCTTGCCCTGGATGGCGCCGCGGTGTTCCTGGAAGGTCTGCATGTCGGCCAGCAACTGGCACGGGTGCAAGTCGTCGGAGAGGCCGTTGATCACCGGCACGCGGGAATTCTCGGCGAACTCCACCAGCTTGCTGTGGGCGAAGGTACGGATCATCACCGCATCGAGCATGCGCGACATGACGATGGCGCAATCGCTGATCGGCTCGCCACGGCCCAGCTGGGTGTCGCGGGGCGAGAGGAAGATCGCCTGGCCACCGAGCTGGATCATCCCGGCCTCGAAGGAGAGGCGGGTACGGGTGGAGGCCTTCTCGAAGATCATGCCCAGCACGCGGCTCTTCAGGGGCTCGTAGGGGACGCCTCGGTGGCGCAGGTCCTTCAGCTCGATGGCTCGACGGATCAGGCTGCTCAGCTCCTGGGGGGTGCAATCCATCAGGGAGAGAAAATGCCTTGCGCTCATTGCTGACTACCTTTTTTGCCTCTGGCCGCGGGTCCTGGTCGGTTTTTTCAGGGAAAAGCAGGCGGGACCGGCGGGCTAAGCCGCACGGGGCGACGGAATAGGGGGAGGCGCGATCTTATAAGGAATTGTCGCACTCTGCCAACCAGTGCCTCGAAGGCCCCGTGCCAGAGGCGTGCCCGCGTCTTCTTGGCCGTCGGCTCGAGGTCGTGGCGAAAACCGTCCCGACCGGTACCCAGGGCGAGCTGCCTGGAATCGTGGCCGGGCCGGATGGCGCGAACGCTTGACCGAATGCAAGGAAATTCGGCGAAGAGGTAGGGTTTGGGAAATTTCCAAGGGACAAATCAGCCTGCATGAACTTATGCGACGCAGGGCGCGTTGCTAGCGTGTGCCACCTCGAAATCACTCGGTTTCGGGGGCGGGGCCCGCCTACGGATGTTGGGCCCGGCCAGCATGTTCTGATCATGGAGATACCAATGAAGAAGTTCCTCGTACCTGCCGCCCTGGTCGTCGCTATCGCCGGTATGACCGGTTGCAGCAGCTACAACGTCAGCCAGCCGAGCTCACCGCTCAACGGCAACGTCAAGACCGGCCTGAAGGCCGACGTGGCGGTAGGCGAGCCGATCAGCGGGCAGTCCGAAGTGAACATCCTGTTCCACTTCCTGCAGTTCGGCGGCGATTCCCAGTTCGCCGATGGCGTGGTCTATGGCGGTGATGCCGGTGGCAGCCTGCCTTTCGGGCCCGATCCCATCTCGGCGGTGAAATCCGCTGCCGCGTTCAAGGCCGTCAAGTCCTCGGGTGCCGACCTGATCGTGGTGCCGCGCTACGAGCTCACCATCCAGGACTATTTCGTCTTCAAGAAAGTGAGCGCCAAGGTGACCGGCAATAAGGGCACCATCCAGTCCATCCGCTGACCCGCGAAGCGAATCGGCAGGCCTGATGCCTGCCGATTCATATCGTTGAATCTACTGGCCGACCGATCGATCTGCTTCCATAGTTCTGCTCTTGCGACCCGACCGGTCGTCTCGACACAAGAACATGAGGCAAGGCCATGACCAAGTCCGTTCACCACCGTGCATGCCATCTCTGCGAAGCCATCTGCGGGCTGACCATCGAAACCGAGGACCGGGACGACGGCTCCCGCCACATCCTCTCCATCAAGGGCGATGCCCAGGACAGCTTCAGCCGTGGCCATATTTGCCCCAAGGCGGTGGCCCTGCAGGACATCCAGAACGACCCCGACCGCCTGCGCCAGCCCATGCGCCGCGCCGGCAGCGAGTGGCAGCCCATCGGCTGGGATGAAGCCTTCGCCATGGTGGCCGAGCGCCTGGCCGAGATCCAGGCCCGTCACGGCAACAACGCGGTGGCGGTGTACCAGGGCAACCCCAGCGTGCACAACTACGGGCTGATGACCCACAGCAACTACTTCCTCGGCCTGCTGAAGACCCGCAGCCGCTTCTCCGCTACCTCGGTGGACCAGTTGCCCCATCACCTGGTGAGCCAGCAGATGTACGGCCATGGCCTGCTGATCCCCATCCCCGATATCGACCACACCGGCTTCATGCTGATCCTCGGTGGCAACCCGCTGGCGTCCAACGGCAGCATCATGACCGTGCCCGATGTGGAGAAGCGCCTGAAGGCCCTCAAGGCCCGGGGTGGCCGCCTGGTAGTGGTGGACCCGCGCCGCAGCGAGACGGCGGCCATCGCCGACCAGCACCTGTTCGTGCGCCCCGGCCAGGATGCCGCGTTGCTGCTGGCGCTGCTCAACACCCTGTTCGAGGAGAACCTGGGCCGCGGCACCCACCTGGCCGTCGACGGGCTGGATGACGTGCGCCGTGCCATCAGCGGCTTCACCGCCGAGACCATGGGCCCCCGTTGCGGCATCGACGCCGCGGCCATCCGCCAGCTGGCGCGGGACTTCGCCGCCGCAGAAAGCGCCGTCTGCTACGGGCGCATGGGGGTTTCCACCCAGGCCTTCGGCAGCCTCTGCCAGTGGCTGATCCAGTTGATCAACCTGGTCACCGGCAACGTCGACAGCGTCGGCGGCGTGCTCTGCACCGAGCCGGCGGTGGACCTGGTGGCGACCACTGGCGGCGGGCATTTCAACCGCTGGCAGAGCCGCGTTTCCGGGTTGCCGGAATACGGCGGCGAGCTGCCCGTCTCGGCCCTGGCCGAAGAGATGCTGACCCCGGGCGATGGGCAGATCCGTGCGCTGGTGACGGTGGCCGGCAACCCGGTGCTGTCCACCCCCAACGGGCGGCGCCTGGAGCAGGCCCTGGACGGCCTGGACTTCATGCTCAGCATCGACCTCTACATCAACGAGACGACGCGCTACGCCGACCTGATCCTGCCGCCCACCGCGCCGCTGGAGCACGATCACTACGACACCACCTTCAACGTCTTCGCGGTGCGCAACGTCACCCGCTTCAACGAGCCGGTGCTGGCCAAGCCCCAGGGCGCCCTGCACGACTGGGAGATCTTCGTCGGCCTGGCCCAGGCCTTCGCCGCACGCACCAGCGTCGAGCTGAAGCCGACCCTGGAGCCGAAGCAGATGATCGACATGGGCCTGCGTTTCGGCCCCTATGGCGATAGTTCCGAGCACAAGCTCTCGGTGCAGCGCCTGGGTGATTTCCCCCATGGGCTGGACCTGGGCCCGCTCAAGCCCAACCTGGCGGGGCGCTTGAAAACGGCTGACAAGCGCGTGGTCGGCGCACCGTCGATCTTCCTCGGCGACCTGGGCCGTTTCGCCGCCCAGCAGCTGCCGGCGGAAGGCGAGCTGGTGCTCATCGGCCGGCGCCACGTGCGCAGCAACAACTCCTGGATGCACAACTACCACCGCCTGGTGAAGGGCAAGCCACGTCATCAGCTGCTGATGAATCCGGGCGACCTGGAGCGTCGCGGGTTGGTGGACGGGCAGCGGGTGCGGGTGCGTTCGCGGGTGGGGATGATCGAGGTGGAGGTGGCGGCCAGCGAGGAGATGATGCCCGGCGTCGTCAGCCTGCCCCATGGCTGGGGCCATGCGCGGCCCGGGGTGATGATGGGCATCGCCAGCGAGCAGCCCGGAGCCAGCGCCAACGACCTGACCGACGAACGGCAGCTGGATGCAGTCTCCGGCAATGCCGCGCTGAATGGGGTTCCGGTGGAGGTGGTTGCCGCCTGAAAGTCGTAGGGGCAAGCCCGAGCGTTGTGCTCGGACTTCCGTTACAATGCCGCCATCCTGCCGACCGACGAGTCGGAACGTTCAGCCGAGGTAGCCATGGATATCATCGAAACCATCAAAGAGCAGATCGCCAACAACACCGTACTGCTGTACATGAAGGGCTCGCCGAATGCCCCGCAGTGCGGCTTCTCCGCACGTGCCGCGCAGGTGGTCATGGGCTGTGGCGAGAAGTTCGCCTATGTCGACATCCTGCAGAACCCGGAAATCCGCGCCAACCTGCCCACCTACGCCAACTGGCCGACCTTCCCCCAACTCTGGGTGGGCGGTGAGCTGGTCGGTGGTAGCGACATCCTTGCCGAGATGTTCGACAAGGGCGAGCTGCAGCAACTGATCAAGGATGCAGTGAGCAAGTCCGGCGCCAGCGCCTGATACCGCTCCCGCTCCAAAAGAAAAGCCCCGCAGATGCGGGGCTTTTTCATGTCCGGACGTTTTATTCGTCCATCTGCGACTGCAGGTAGTTCTCCAGGCCGACCTTGTCGATCAGGCCCAGCTGGGTTTCCAGCCAGTCGATGTGCTCTTCCTCGGACTCGAGGATGTCTTCGAGCAGTTCGCGGGTGCCGTAGTCACCGACGCTTTCGCAGTAGGCGATGGCGGCTTTCAGGTCCGGTACGGCGGTCAGTTCCAGCTTCAGGTCGCTGGCGAGCATTTCCTTGGTGTTCTCGCCGATCATCAGCTTGCCCAGGTCCTGGAGGTTGGGGATGCCTTCCAGGAAGAGGATGCGCTTGATGAGCTTGTCGGCGTGTTTCATCTCGTCGATGGACTCGTGGTACTCGTGCTTGCCGAGCTTCTCCAGGCCCCAGTCCTCGTACATGCGGGCATGCAGGAAGTACTGGTTGATGGCCACAAGTTCGTTGCCAAGGATCTTGTTGAGATGCTGGATGACTTTCTTGTCGCCTTTCATGTGGAGTCCTGCCGTGCAAAGGGGTGGAAGTGATCGAATTTTATCCAGTCGCCCGGCAAAGTCAACGTAAGTTATTGATTAGTAAGATAATTTGAATGTGAATAAGAATGTTTAGATTCCGCGTCTTGGCGCTAACTGCTTGAATTGTTGGCATAAAAAAACCGGACGCCAGGTCCGGTTCTTCAAAACTGATTTGTATCAGGCAGGCACGAAGGTCGCGGGATAGGCGAGGGCGGCCTGGCTGCTCTGTACTTCGGTGAGGGTTTCACGCACCACCTGCTTGGCGAGGCAGGCGCACTTGCCGCATTGGGTGCCGACGCCGAGGGTCTCGCGGACCTCGCGGTAGCTGCAG
The DNA here is from genome assembly GCF_026072635.1 of Pseudomonas solani. Classification (NCBI taxonomy): domain Bacteria; kingdom Pseudomonadati; phylum Pseudomonadota; class Gammaproteobacteria; order Pseudomonadales; family Pseudomonadaceae; genus Pseudomonas; species Pseudomonas solani. The sequence goes on from NZ_AP023081.1 coordinate 3,820,810, forward strand.
CAGCCTTCATAGATCGCATCACGAATGTGGCCGTCAGTGACACCTTGGCAGAGACAGACGTACATGGGTGGGCTCAACGCTCGGTAGTGGGCTTGATGGAAAGCGATACTAATCAGAATGAGAATGATTGTCAAAGTCCGTCCGTCAGGCTGCATTCCAGAGCGGTCCGGGCCTTAAACCAGGGCGAGGTGCCAGGTCCGGTGGTGCGATTCCGGGCTCCGCGACGTTGGGCCTCGCTGCACTCGTCGCCAACCTACGGGGCACCCTACAACCCAGGCAAAAGAAAGCCCGGCATCGGCCGGGCTTTCTTATAGAGGGTCTGTGGACAACGGCGACCTCAGTCGTCGTCTTCCATCCAGCCGCCCATTTCCTTCCAGCGGTTGACGATGCCGCAGAACAGCTCGGCGGTCTTCTCGGTGTCGTAGCGCGCGGAGTGGGCTTCGCGGCCGTCGAACTCGATGCCGGCCACCTGGCAGGCCTTGGCCAGGACGGTCTGCCCGTAGGCGAGGCCGGCGAGGGTGGCGGTGTCGAAGCTGGAGAAGGGGTGGAAGGGGTTGCGCTTGAGCCCGGTGCGGTTCACTGCCGCATTGAGGAAGCCCAGGTCGAAGCTGCTGTTGTGCCCCACGAGGATGGCGCGCTTGCAGCCGCTGGCCTTGATCGACTTGCGCAGGCCCCGGAAGATTTCATTCAGCGCGTGCTCTTCGCTCACCGCCATGCGCAGCGGGTGGTCGAGCTTGATGCCGGTGAATTCCAGCGCCGCCTGTTCGATGTTGGCGCCTTCGAACGGCTCGATGCGGAAGAAGTGGGTGTGGTCCGGGTAGAGGAAGCCCTGTTCGTCCATGGCGATGGTGGTCGCCGCGATCTCCAGCAGGGCGTCGGTGGCGGCATTGAAACCGCCGGTCTCCACGTCCACCACCACGGGCAGGTAGCCGCGGAAGCGGGCGGCCATGGGGTGGCGAGGGCCTTGGGGCAGGCTGCCGTCGAGCTCGTCGTCGTACAGGTCTTCGCTCACGCGTTTTTCTCCAGCAGGCGCCAGCGCAGCTTCTCGCCAGCGCGCAGCGGGATTACGGTCTGCTCGCCCAGGGGCAGGCTTGCGGGGGCGGTCCATTCTTCACGGACCAGGGTGATGCTGTCGGTGTTGCGCGGCAGGCCGTAGAAGTCCGGGCCGTTCTTGCTGGCGAAGGCTTCCAGCTTGTGCAGGGCGTTGCGCTGCTCGAAGGCCTCGGCATACAGCTCGATGGCTGCATAGGCGGTGTAGCAGCCGGCGCAGCCGCAGGCGGCTTCCTTGGCGTGCTTGGCGTGGGGCGCCGAGTCGGTGCCGAGGAAGAAGCGCGTGCTGTCGCTGGTGGCCGCATCCAGCAGGGCTTCCTGGTGGGTGTTGCGCTTGAGGATCGGCAGGCAATAGAAGTGCGGGCGGATGCCGCCGACCAGCATGTGGTTGCGGTTGTACAGCAGGTGGTGGGCGGTGATGGTCGCGCCGACGTTGGCCGAGGCGGCCTCCACGAACTGCACGGCGTCGCGGGTGGTGATGTGCTCGAAGACCACCTTCAGGGTCGGGAAACGCTCGACCACGCGGCGCAGGTGCTCGTCGATGAAGATCTTCTCGCGGTCGAATACGTCGACATCGCCACGGGTCACTTCACCGTGGACCAGCAGCAGCATGCCGACTTCGGCCATGGCTTCCAGGGCCGGGAAGATGGTGTCGATGCGGGTGACGCCCGAGTCCGAGTTGGTGGTTGCGCCGGCCGGGTACAGCTTGGCGGCATGGACGAAGCCGGAAGCCTTGGCCGCGCGGATGTCCTCGGGGCGGGTGCGGTCGGTGAGGTAAAGCACCATCAGCGGCTCGAAGCGGCTGCCGGCCGGGCGTGCGGCGAGGATGCGCTGGCGATAGGCGTCGGCCTCTTCGGCGTTGCGCACCGGGGGCACCAGGTTGGGCATGATGATGGCGCGGCCAAAGGTGCGCGCGGCATCGGCGACTGTGTGGGACAGCACGGCACCATCGCGCAGATGGATGTGCCAGTCGTCGGGGCGCAGCAAGGTCAAACGGTCGGACATGGGGGGCTTCCAGGCGGGCAAAACTCGTCGTGCATGCTACCGGAAAAGCTTTTTCGGGGCACGCGGGGCTTGTGTTTCAAGGCGTCGGCGGTTTTTTCACGGTGTGACAGCGAAGGCCTTGCGGCGGCGCTGCGGGCAACGAACGGATACGGCGAATCCACTCAAGTTTTGCAGGCCGCCACCGATAGCCCTGGGGAGTGCAGAAATTTCCCGTGGAGCCCGCCGTCGTGCGCCAGTGCTATGTCGCCCTGCTCAGCCTGTTCGCCAGCCTTCCGGCCATGGCCATTACCTTCCAGACCCGCCTGGAGAAGGCCGAATGGGCGGTCGAGGGCGACAAGTTCGAGTGCCGCCTGTCGCAACCGATCACCGATTTCGGCAGTGGTGAGTTCGTGCGCCGCGCAGGCGAGCAGGTGACCTTCCGTCTCAAGGCCCGCGAACGCTGGATGGGCGCCGGTTCGGCCACCCTGCTGGCCGCTGCCGCCCCTGGCAGCCCGGACGTGGCGACATCAACCTCGGTGCCGTCAGCGTCGGCAATGGCGAAGTCCCGTTCAACAGCAGCCAGCTCCAGGGTGGGCGCCTGCTCACCGGCCTGCTGGAAGGGCGTAGCCCGCTGGTACGCCACCGCACCCTGCAGGGCGGCGAAGCCATGGAAGTGCGCCTGCTGCCGGTGAACTTCAACAAGGCCTACAACGACTACCTCGCCTGCACCACCAAGTTGCTGCCGGTGAACTTCGACCAGATCAAGAATGCCCAGCTCGCCTTCCCGGGCGGCGGCACGGCACTGGACGAAATGGGCCGTGCGCGGCTGGAGATCATCCTCGACTACCTCAAGGCCGATCCCAGCGTGAACCACATCGAGATCGACGGTCACTCCGACAACGCCGGCAATCGCCTGACCAACCGCGACCTCTCGCGCCGTCGCGCCCTGGCGGTGTTCGACTACTTCAAGGCCAACGGCATTCCCGAATCGCACATGGTCATGCGCTTCCATGGCGAGCGCTACCCGCTGGTGCCCAACAGCAACGAAGCCAACCGGGCGAAGAACCGTCGCGTCACCCTCGCCCTGTCCCGCGAAGCCGAAGCACCGCCTCCCGCCGAAGCGCCGGCAGCGGCCCCTGCACCGATCATCCCCGAGGCCGACAAGGCCACCCAGGGCGCGGCGTCCTGAGCCCGCCCGGGTCGATTCGACGAAAGAATCTGTCGCTTGGTCGTCATTGCCTGTCGCGCCACTGTAATTTGGCCGCCAGGGTCAGTAGAATCACGGGTTTTTCGCACAACCCCGTGGAGTTGATGGCATGGCGGACGTAAAGAAGGTTGTCCTGGCGTATTCCGGTGGCCTGGACACCTCGGTAATCCTCAAGTGGCTGCAAGATACCTATAACTGCGAAGTGGTGACCTTCACCGCCGACCTCGGTCAGGGCGAAGAGGTCGAGCCGGCCCGTGCCAAGGCCCAGGCCATGGGCGTCAAGGAAATCTACATCGACGACCTGCGCGAAGAATTCGTCCGCGACTTCGTGTTCCCGATGTTCCGCGCCAACACCATCTACGAAGGCGAGTACCTGCTGGGTACTTCCATCGCCCGCCCGCTGATCGCCAAGCGCCTGATCGAGATCGCCAACGAGACCGGCGCCGACGCCATCTCCCACGGCGCCACCGGCAAGGGCAACGACCAGGTCCGCTTCGAGCTGGGCGCCTATGCGCTGAAGCCGGGCGTGAAGGTGATCGCCCCCTGGCGCGAGTGGGACCTGCTGTCCCGCGAGAAGCTGATGGACTATGCCGAGAAGCACGCCATCCCGATCGAGCGCCACGGCAAGAAGAAATCGCCGTACTCCATGGACGCCAACCTGCTGCACATCTCCTATGAAGGCGGCGTGCTGGAAGACACCTGGACCGAGCACGAAGAAGACATGTGGAAGTGGACCAAGTCGCCGGAAGCGGCGCCGGACACCCCCACCTACATCGAACTGACCTACCGCGCCGGTGACATCGTCGCCATCGACGGCAAGGACATGTCCCCGGCCCAGGTGCTGACCGAGCTGAACCGCATCGGTGGCGAGAATGGCATCGGCCGCCTCGACATCGTCGAGAACCGCTATGTCGGCATGAAGTCCCGTGGCTGCTACGAGACCCCCGGCGGCACCATCATGCTGCGCGCCCACCGCGCCATCGAGTCGATCACCCTGGACCGCGAAGTGGCCCACCTGAAAGACGAGCTGATGCCCAAGTACGCCAGCCTGATCTACACCGGCTACTGGTGGAGCCCCGAGCGCCTGATGCTGCAACAGATGATCGACGCCTCGCAGACCAACGTGAACGGCGTGGTACGCCTGAAGCTGTACAAGGGCAACGTCGTCGTGGTCGGCCGCAAGTCCGACGACTCGCTGTTCGACGCCAACATCGCGACCTTCGAGGAAGACGGCGGCGCCTACAATCAGGCGGACGCGGCGGGCTTCATCAAGCTCAACGCCCTGCGCATGCGCATCGCCGCCGGCAAGGGCCGCAAGCTGTTCTGATAAGCTGAGCGCCCCGTGCCATGCGAACCCCGGCCACGAGTCGGGGTTCTGCTTTTATAAGCCCACAACCGGGCAACGATGAGGAAACCCTGATGAGACTGCTGCATACCATGCTGCGCGTCGGCGACATGGACACATCCATCGCCTTCTACACCGAAGTCCTGGGCATGACCCTGCTGCGTCGCAAGGACTACCCGGACGGCCAGTTCACCCTGGCGTTCGTCGGCTACGGCAATGAAGCCGAGAACAGCGTCATCGAGCTGACCTACAACTGGGGTGTGGACAAGTACGAGTTGGGCACCGGCTACGGCCACATCGCCCTGGAAGTGGCCGATGTCTACAAGGCCTGCGAAGACATCCGCGCCCGTGGTGGCAAGATCACCCGCGAGCCGGGCCCGATGAAGCACGGCACCAGCATCCTGGCCTTCGTCGAAGACCCGGACGGCTACAAGATCGAACTGCTCTCGCCCTCGCGCAACGACTGAGCGCCAGGCGCCTGAAGAAGCCCCGCCAATGCGGGGCTTTTTTTGGCTCTGCGTTAAGTGTTGCTAGAGGATTTGAGTCCAGCTTATTGCCGAGTTTTGCTGATGTTTCTGGTTTCGCCCCCCCGGGCGAGTCTCTTTTGACAGTCGTCGGGGTGCCGAACCACCCAAAAGAAACCAAAAGGGCTTGCCCCATCATCCGGCCCCGGCTTTGCCGGGGTTCCCTCACGCCATCGTCGCTATCGGGGGCCGGCGCGATGGGCCATCCATGGCCTGGCGCGCCTCTCGCGGCATCCATGCCGCTCGTCCCCCGGCGCAACGACTGCGTTCGGCCTCCTGGAGGGGCGTTGGCGGCTGCTCCAACTTTCTTCGCTCGACCCCTCACATTGATGTGCGCAGTAACCCGACGCACGTTCGTAGGATGGCGTAGAGCGAAGCGAAACCCATGCGGCGGAGGTGGCACGAACCCTTTGGCGCCCGGAAAGCATCGTGCTTGAGCGCTTGCATTAAAACCACAACAGCTAACGCAGACAGAGCCCTTTTTTCGTCCGCAGATGGCTGCAACCCCACAAACAAAAAGCCCCGCATCGGCGGGGCTTTCGGGCGGCTTCACATCAGAGGTCGAAATCGTAATCGGACAACTGCTTCTGCAGGCGGCGCTCTTCCAGGTAGTTGTCGATGATGCGGCGCTTGGTCAGGTTGGTCTTGGCAACCTCGACCGGAGCCTCGCCATCATCAGCGTCCTCGACGACGAAGTCTTCCTCGGTCTCGATCTCTTCTTTGGCTGTGCTCATACGGTCACTCCACGATGCGGGGCGCTATTGGCGCACCTTATAGCGACAAAGCAGAGGCCGGTAAAAAAGATTTTTTCAATCGAAGCATCGAGCGGTTCAATGAAGCCTCAATCGTCCGAGGTTTTCGCCTTGTATTCGCACAGGTCCTCGATCCGGCAGGCGCCACAGCGCGGCTTGCGGGCCACGCAGACATAACGTCCATGCAGGATCAGCCAATGGTGGGCGTCGAGCAGGTAATCCCTTGGTACGAATTTGAGCAGCTTCTTCTCCACCTCCAGCACGTTCTTGCCGGGGGCGATGCCGGTGCGGTTACTGACGCGGAAGATGTGCGTGTCCACCGCCATGGCCAGCTGGCGGAAGGCGGTGTTGAGCACCACGTTGGCGGTCTTGCGACCGACGCCGGGCAGGGCCTCCAGCGCCTCGCGCTCGTCCGGCACCTGGCTGCCGTGCTTCTCCACGAGAATGCGGCAGGTCTCGATGACGTTCTTCGCCTTGCTGTTGTACAGGCCGATGGTCTTGATGTACTCCGACAGCCCCTCCACGCCCAGGGCATGAATGGCCTCCGGCGTGTTGGCCACCGGGAACAGCTTGGCCGTGGCCTTGTTCACCCCGACGTCGGTGGCCTGGGCGGAGAGGATTACCGCGATCAGCAACTCGAAGGGCGAGGAATAGGCCAGTTCGGTCTTGGGCTCGGGGTTGTCCTCATGCAGGCGGCGGAAGATTTCCAGGCGTTTGGCGGCATTCATGGTCGACGGCTTCTGATTAGGGTTTGAGGCGCACGAGCGCCAGGAGCAGGCCCAGGAGGATAAGGCCTCCCGGCGCCGAGGCGAAGAGCGGCAGGCCGTCGGCAGCCGCCTGCCAGTGCAGGGCGCCAAGGCCCAGCCATTCGCCGTGGGCCAGCAGGCTGGCGTGGCCGAGCAGCTCCCGCAGCGCGCCCAGCAGCAGGGCGCACGCGGCGAACAGCAACCCCTGGCGCAGGCCGGCGCCGGGGCCGGCGGGCTCGATCGCCACCAGCAGAAGGCAGGGCAGCGCCAGCAGGGCGAGGAAGGGGCCCAGGGCCCGATGCAGCTCGAAGGCGAAGGCCTGCATCAGCAACTGGGCGAGGCCCACCAGCACGCCGGCCAGCAGCAGGGCGCCGAACCACAGGGCATGGCCGGACAGCGCACGGCGCAGCACAGGCAGCAGCAGGCCGAACAGGCTCAGCAGCGGCAGGGCAACCAGGGCGATGCCCAGCGCCTTGACCAGCAGGTCGCTGGCGCCCAGCAGGGGCGCCAGGCCAAGCAGGGGCAGGGCGATGGCGGGCTTCATGGCGCATCCCCCAGCAGCTGCTCGCGATGGGCGTCGAAGTAGCGCAAACCCTGCTGGGTCGCGGCGACCACGGCGCGGGAAGTGATGGTGGCGCCGGCGATCTGGTCGAACGCACCGCCATCGGCCTTGACCCGCCACTCACCCGGGCGGTTGCCCGGTGAGACGCCTTCCAGGCTCGCCAGCCAGGGGCTGCGGGCGGGCTCGATACGGTCACCGATGCCGGCGGTCTCGCGGTGTTCCAGCACCTTGCTGCGCAACAGGCGGCCATCCGGGGCGATGGCCAGCAGCAGGCGGATCGGGCCTTCGTAGCCGGCGGCCGTGACCGGCAGCAGCAGCGCCACCACCTTGCCTTCGCGGCGCGCCAGCCAGGCGGCGGTGGGCGCGGGGCGGCCCAGGGTCTCGGCGTCCGGCAGGGCGATCGGTTCGCGCAGGGGGTGGTTGTCGTAGCTGCCGGGCGGCAACAGGTCGAGCAGCGCGCGTTCGTCGGCATCCACGGCGGCCGCGGTGATCTGCGGGCCGAGCCCCTGGTACGAGGCGACCAGCAGCGCCAGGCCGCCAAGGCCCAGCGCCAGCAACACCACCAGCGAGCGGCCGTTCATGGGCGTACCCCGCGTGCGGCGACCCGCTCCAGCGTGGGCACCAGCAGGTTCATCGCCAGCACCGCGAAGGCCAGGCCGTCCGGGTAGCCGCCCCAGGTGCGGATCCCATAGACCAGCAGGCCGACGCCCACGCCGAACAGCAGGCGCGCGCGGTCGCTGGCAGGGCCGGAAACCGGCTCGGTGACGATGAAGAAGGCGCCCAACATGGTGGCGCCGGAGAACAGGTGCAGCAGGGGCGAGCCGTTGGAGTCCGAGCCGCTGCCGTTCCAGCACAGCAGCGCGGCGACGAAGAGCGCGGCGAGCATGCCCACCGGTGCGTGCCAGCGGATCACCTTCTGTTGCAGCAGGATCAGGCCGCCGGCGAGGAAGGCCAGGTTGACCCACTCGGCACCGTGCCCGCCGACGCCACCGAAGGCGCCGTGGCCGGCGAACAGCTCGTCGATGGTCAGGCGGTCGTTGTGGCGCAGGGTATCCAGCACCGTGGCCTGGCTCCAGCCATCCACCAGGCCGCTGCCGAAGCCGAACACCTGTTGCAGTGCGCCCCAGGGGCCGTGGACCTGGTCGGCGGCGGGCCAGTGGGTGAAGTGGGCGGGGAAGGCCAGCAGGGCCAGGGCGAAGCCGAGCATCGCCGGGTTGAAGGGATTGTGGCCGAAGCCACCGAACAGCGATTTGCCCAGGAGGATGGCGCAGGCACTCGCACACAGGGCCAGCCACCAGGGCGCATAGGGCGGCAGCGCCAGGGCCAGCAACACGGCGGTTACCAAGGCGCCGCCCTCGGCCAGGGGCGCCAGGCCGAACAGGGCCTCGGTAGGGGCGATGCGCTGGCTGCGCAGGCGCCGCACCAGGGCCTCGCCGGCCAGTGCGGTGGGAATGGCGATGGCCAGTTGCACCAGGGTGCCGCAGCCGTACTGCCAGAGCAGTGCAAGCAGGCCCGGCAGGCAGGCCAGCAGCACCAGGCGCATGCCTGGGCGCGGGTCGAAGCCGGGCTGCGCGGTCATGCTCCCGGGTGCCCGTCGAGCTGCGCCTGGGTCCGCGCCAGGCGTTCCCGGGCGCGGGCCAGGGCCTGGTCGTCGACGGGTTGGCGCCGCTCCAGCTTGCTCACCTCGGCGCGGGCCATGGCCAGCTCGGTCTTCAGCGCGCGCAGGGCCGGGTCGATGGGGTTCTTGTCGATGCGTTGCAGGTCCGGCGGGGCCTTGCCGCTGGCGTCTTCGGCGGCGTGCAGCGCCTGCTCGGCGTCGGCGAGGGCCTGGCGCAGAGGTGCCAGTTCCGCTTCGGCGGCGCCACGGGCCTCGGCGCTGCGCAGTTCGGTACGGCGGCTGAGCAGGGCGATCTTCGCCTGCTTCAGTGCGGCCATGCCCGGTGTGGGGGCGGCGGCCGGCTGGGCGCCTTGCAGGCGATCCAGCTCGGCTTCGGCCTGGGCCACGCTGGCGCGCAGTGCGTCCAGCTGGCTGCGCTGCTCGGCGTCCGGCTCATCGCCAAAGGCCTTCTCCGCCTTGGCCAGCTGGGTGCGGCCCATGGCGGCGGCGATCTTGGCCTTCTTGTAGGCGTCTTGGTCCAGGGCGGTCGGCGTGCTCTCGTTGGCCGCTTCCAGCGCGGCCTGGGCCTTGGCGTTGGCGATGCGCAGCGCTTCCACTTCGGCCGCGATATCGGAGGTGCCGTAGACCTCCAGCTGCTTCTCGGCCTTGGCCAGGGCGACCCTGGCCAGCGCGGCCTCGATCTTCAGGCGCTTCTGCCGCTCGGTCTGGATGCCGGCCGCGGCCTTCTGTGCCTTTACCCGTTCGATGGCGGCCTGCACCGGGTCACTGGGCGTGGGCGTCGCCACCGGTTGCCGCGCCTGTGCCTGGGCGGCCCTGGCGGCGCGGGCTTCGCGCTCGGCCAGGCGCCGGGCTTCGTCGCGGGCGAGGCGGCGGTTGCGTTGTTCGTAGCGATGGCGGAACTGGTCGGCGCGCTGGCGTTGCTCGCCGGCCGCCGGTTCCGCCAGGGGCAGGATGTCGATGCAGTCCACCGGGCAGGGCGCCACGCACAGCTCGCAGCCGGTGCATTCATCGGCGATCACCGTGTGCATCTGCTTGGCGGCGCCGACGATGGCGTCCACCGGGCAGGCCTGGATGCACTTGGTGCAGCCGATGCACTCGGCTTCGCGGATGAACGCCAGCTGCGGCGGCACCTGGCCGCCGGGGGCCTCCAGGGGCAGTGTCGGCACCTGCAGCAGGTCGGCCAGGGCGATGATGGTGGCGTTGCCGCCGGGCGGGCACTTGTTGATCGCCTCGCCCCGGGCCATGCCCTCGGCGTAGGGCCGGCAGCCGGGGTGGCCGCACTTGCCGCATTGGGTCTGGGGCAGCAGGGCGTCGATGCGCTGGATCAGCGCCACCTGGCTCATGAGGCCACCATGCCGTTGAAGCCGAGCAAGGCGACGCCCATCAGCCCGGCGCAGATCAGCATTACCGGCAGGCCGCGGAAGGGCGCGGGCACGTCGGCCGCCTCCACCCGTTGCAGCAGGTCGTCGAACAGGCGCAGGGCGATCCAGAAGCCGATGCCACCGCCGATGCCCAGGCCGAGGGCGCTGGCGAAATCACCGGCAGCGGCCAGCAGCATGGCGCCGAGTGCCGCGCCGTTGCCCAGCAGCAGGGGCAGCAGGCCGTCACGGGGCAGGTGCGGCGCGAGGCGGGCGAGCAGGGCCAGGCTCGCCCAGGCCAGCGGCAGCAGGGCGGGGAGCAGCAGGGCGATGCCGAGGTAGCCCAGGCCGAGGGGCGCCAGCAGTCGGTCCAGGGCCCAGGCCAGCGGCGTGGCGAGCACCAGCAGCAGGCCGCCGGCCAGCGCCAGGCTGCGGCTGCGGGACTGGCGCAGGGCGTCGGTGCCCAGGGGCAGGACGAGAATCAGGTTGTTGACCAGCGCTGCGCCGAGCAGGGCGAGGATGAAGTCGGTCATGGTCAGGGGCGTCGGGTCTATCGAAAAGGCCGCGCATTATCCGGGATGCTGCCGGAGCGGTACAGGGCCGCATGGTCGCGGCCCTTGTCAGCAAGGCTAGCTCAGCCCTGGGCGACGGCCTTGTTGCGGCGTGTGGCCTTGCGCCACAACCAGCGCACCAGCAGCGCCAGGGGGAACAGGATGATCACGAAGGGGATGCCGTAGCCGAGCATCTCCAGGGCCTGGGCGGTGCCTTCGGTGGCGTTGTCCAGCAGGCCGGAGGCGGCGTCGCCGATGCGCGACAGGCGGCTCGGGCGTTGCTGGTCGGTGGTGAAGTCCAGGGTCAGCAGGTTGGTGGCGATGCGGCGCTGCTGCTGGGCGGCTTCCTGGCTGGTGGCGGCCAGCTGCACTTCCAGCTCGGCCATTTCGCGGGCCAGGGCCAGCAGGTCGGCGACGGCCAGGTCCTTGCGCCCCTGGAACGCTTCCAGGGTCTTGTACTGGCGCTCCAGGCGCTCGCGGGTGCGGGCGTTGTCGCCCACGGCCTGGGCCAGGTCCTCGGCGCGGGTGTTGCGGCTTGCCAGTTCGCCCCTTCGGCGGCCAGGGCAACCATCTTCTCCACGCCCTCTGGCACGATGCGCAGCACCAACTGGCCGGCACGGTAGTCGCCCTGGCTCTGCTCGATGGCCAGCAGGTCGCAGGTGCCGAAGCGGCCGTCACCACAGGCTTCGCGGGCAGCGGCCAGGCGCGGGGCGACGTTCTCGGCGGCGAGGTGGATGGTGACCTGGTGCTCGTAGGCGAGGAAGGCACCGGGCTTGGAGGCTTCGCCCCGGAAGGCGGCTGCACCGCCGCTCCCTTCACCTTCTGATTGGGAGCAGCCGGCCAGGGCGGTGAGGGCCAGGAGCAGGGGCAGGGTCCAGTGCTTGATCATGTGCGTTCCTTGCGTGGTGTCGCGTGGTTTATCGGTTCCTGAAACGACGAAGCGCCTGGCCGGTGAGCGGGCAGGCGCTTCGTGATGGCCGGCGTGTATTACTTCACGCGCTGGCCGGGCTTGGCGCCGCTGTCGGGGCTGAGCAGGTAGATCTCCTCGCCACCGGGGCCGGCGGCCAGGACCATGCCTTCGGAGACGCCGAACTTCATCTTGCGCGCGGCCAGGTTGGCCACGTACAGGGTGAGGCGGCCTTCCAGCTTGCTCGGGTCCGGGTAGGCGCTCTTGATGCCGGAGAACACGTTGCGTTTCTCGTCGCCGATATCCAGGGACAGGCGCAGCAGCTTGTCGGCCCCTTCGACGAACTCGGCCTTCTCGATCAGCGCGATGCGCAGGTCGACGGCGGCGAAGGCGTCGAAGCCGATTTCGGCGGCCAGCGGGTCCTTGGTCAGCTCGCCGTTGCCGGCAGGGGCCGGTGCAGCGGCGGCCAGGTCTTCCTTGGAGGCAGCGACCATGGCTTCGATCTTCGCCGGCTCGATGCGGGTCATCAGCGGGGTGAAGGCGTTCAGCTGGTGGTCGGCCAGCAGCGTCTCGTGGTCGGCCCAGGTCAGCGGGGCGACGTTGAGGAACTGCTCGGCAGCGGCGGAGAGGTTCGGCAGCACCGGCTTGAGGAAGATCACCAGCTGGCGGAACAGGTTGACGCCCGCAGCGCACACGGCCTGAACCTCGTCCTGCTTGCCTTCCTGCTTGGCCAGGGCCCAGGGCGCCTTGTCGGCGATCCAGGCGTTGGCGCGGTCGGCCAGGGCCATGATTTCGCGCATGGCGCGGGCGAAGTCACGGTTCTCGAAGGCCTCGGCGATGCTCGGTGCGGCGGCCTTGAACTCGGCGAACAGCTCCGGCGCGGCATTGGCGGCCACCAGGCGGCCGGCGTTGCCCTTGTGGATGAAACCGGCGCAACGGCTGGCGATGTTGACCACCTTGCCCACCAGGTCGGAGTTCACCTTCTGCACGAAGTCCTCGAGGTTCAGGTCGAGGTCGTCCACGCCGCGGCCCAGCTTGGCCGCGTAGTAGTAGCGCAGGTATTCCGGGCTCAGGTGGTCGAGGTAGGTGCGCGCCTTGATGAAGGTGCCGCGGGACTTGGACATCTTCTGCCCGTTCACCGTCAGGTAGCCGTGCACGTTGAGCGCGGTCGGCTTGCGGTAGCCGGCGCCTTCGAGCATGGCGGGCCAGAACAGGGCGTGGAAGTTGACGATGTCCTTGCCGATGAAGTGGTACAGCTCGGCGCTGGAGTCCTTGGCCCAGAAGGCGTCGAAGTCCAGCTCCGGGCGGCGCGCGCAGAGGTTCTGGAAGCTGGCCATGTAGCCGATGGGCGCGTCCAGCCAGACGTAGAAGTACTTGCCCGGGGCATCGGGGATCTCGAAGCCGAAGTAGGGCGCATCACGGCTGATGTCCCACTCCTGCAGGCCGGCATCCAGCCATTCGGCGATCTTGTTGGCCACGGACTCCTGCAGGGCACCGCTGCGGGTCCACTGCTTCAGCATGGCGTCGAAGTTCGGCAGCTTGAAGAAGTAGTGCAGCGATTCCTTGAGCACCGGAGTTGCGCCGGAGATGGCCGACTTGGGGTTCTTCAGCTCGGTGGGCGCGTAGGTGGCGCCGCAGACTTCGCAGTTGTCGCCGTACTGGTCGTCGGCCGCGCATTTCGGGCAGGTGCCCTTGATGAAGCGGTCGGCCAGGAACATTTGCTTGTCCGGGTCGAAATACTGGGTCACCGGGCGGGTGGCGATATGGCCGGCGTCGCGCAGCCGGGTGTAGATGCTGCTGGACAGCGCGCGGTTCTCGTCCGAGTGGGTCGAGTGGTAGTTGTCGAACTCCACCAGGAAGTCGGCGAAATCGGTGGTGTGCTCGGCGCGCACGTTGTCGATCAACTGCTCGGAGGTGATGCCCTCCTTCTCGGCGCGCAGCATGATGGCCGAGCCGTGGGCGTCGTCGGCGCAAACGTAGATGGCCTGGTTGCCGCGCATCTTCTGGAAGCGCACCCAGATATCGGTCTGGATGTACTCGACCATATGCCCGAGGTGGATGGAACCGTTGGCATAGGGGAGGGCGCTGGTAACGAGGATCTTGCGGGCTTCGGTCATGGTGATCGGCTGCACTGGGAACACGGGGAAAGTCGGTAACTATATAGGCGTGGCGGGGCATTTTCATCTGTTGCATGGGCTTTGGGTTAAGATGCCCGCCTGTTTCGCTCGGTCTTTTTCCCGGAGTCTTCCATGCCTGTCACCCGCGCCGTGGTGGAAGCCACGCTTCGTCAGTTCACCGATCCCCACCTTGGCCAGGACCCGGTCAGCGCCGGCTGCCTACGCGAGGTCGACATCCAGGGCGGCAAGGTCCACGTACGCCTGGAGCTGGGCTATGCCGCCGGGCTGTTCAAGAGCGGCTGGGCGCAGATGCTGCAGATGGCCCTGGAGAACCAGGACGGCATCGATTCGGCCAAGGTCGAGGTCGATTGCGTGATCGAGCCGCACAAGGCCCAGGCCCAGGTGCCGGCCCTGGCCAACGTCAAGAACGTGATCGCCGTAGCCTCCGGCAAGGGCGGTGTGGGCAAGTCCACCACCGCCGCCAACCTGGCCCTGGCGCTGGCCCGCGAAGGCGCCCGCGTGGGCATCCTCGACGCCGATATCTATGGCCCCAGCCAGGGCATCATGTTCGGCATCGCCGAGGGCACCCGCCCGAGGTGCGTGACCAGAAGTTCTTCGTGCCGATCAAGTCCCACGGTGTGGAAGTCATGTCCATGGCCTTCCTCACCGACGACAACACCCCGGTGGTGTGGCGCGGCCCGATGGTGTCCGGCGCGTTGATCCAGCTGATCACCCAGACCGCCTGGGACGACCTCGACTACCTGGTGGTGGACATGCCCCCGGGCACCGGCGACATCCAGCTGACCCTGGCGCAGAAGGTGCCGGTGGCCGGCAGCGTGATCGTCACCACCCCGCAGGACCTGGCCCTGCTGGACGCCAAGAAGGGCGTGGAGATGTTCCGCAAGGTCAACATCCCGGTGCTGGGCGTGGTGGAGAACATGGCGGTGCACATCTGCTCCAACTGCGGCCATGCCGAGCACCTGTTCGGCGAAGGCGGCGGCGAGAAGCTGGCGACCCAGTACGGCGTCGAGCTGCTGGCTTCCCTGCCGCTGTCCATGGCCATCCGCATGCAGTCCGATGGCGGCAAGCCGACCACCGTCGCCGACCCGGAAAGCCAGATCGCCATGATCTACCAGGAAATGGCCCGCTGCGTCGGCGCGCGCATCGCGCAGTCCGGCATGGGCGCCGGTGCCATGCCGACCATCACCATCAGCGACGACTGATGTCGCACGGCGGTGGGGGCTCAGTCGCCCCCGCCGCCGCCACACCCTCCGCCACATCCGCCTCCGCTGTCCCCGCCGCCGTCCGAACCGCCACCATCGCTCGATGAATCGCCGCTCTGATGGCTGCCGCTCGTGCCGCTGCCATCGCCGAAGTCGCTGGAGCCGTAGCCCGAGTCGGCGCCGACGAAGTCCCCGCCGCAGTAGATGACGCCACTGCCCGCGTCGCCGCTGTCGTTGCGGCGTACGCCCTGGCAGTCGGCCACATAGAGGAAGCCGCCGAGGATGCCCAGGCGGCTGTCCAGGTCGAACAGCAGCGGTACGCGGCCGGGCTTGCGCGGGTCGATGCGCTCCTGCTCGCAGGCGTACCACCAGCAGCGGCGCAGGCCGGCGTCGGCCTGGCGGGCGTTGCCCGAGAGGGTGCGTGCCGGGCGGTGGTGCAGGAAGCGGCCAAAAGCTTTCTGGCAGAAGTGCTTGTATTCGCGAGTGTCGAGGATGAAGGCGTGCCACAGGTCGTCCACTACCTGGGAGGGCATGGAGACGTAGCCGTAGCCGCTCTTCAGGTAGCAGAGGAAGTACTGGCGCAGGCCGGCGCTCACCAGCATGCAGTCTTCCAGGCTCAGTTGCGGGTGGCGCTTGCGCAGTTCATCGAACAGCCAGGGGGCCGGGCGGAACTCGCGGATGAAGCGTTCCCGGCCGATTGTGCGGCGGCGTTTGAAGAACGAGAAGGAAAAGACGGCGAAGAACAGGCCGGGAATGATCAGCCAGGGGGTCATGGTGGGTCCTTTCTCCACAAGGGCGGGCCAACAGTGGCGCAGTCGGCGTCGCCGCCACAAGCCCCGCTCGGCGGCGCTGGGCGCCAGGCCACGCTACCGGTCGCTGCCCTTTGCCCGAAACGCCCGCGCCCGGTAAGATTCGCGATCATTTTTCACCTTCACAGGACCCCCCGCCATGAGCATAAAATCGGACAAGTGGATTCGCCGCATGGCCCAGGAACACGGGATGATCGAGCCCTTCGTCGAGCGCCAGGTGCGCGGCGCGGACGACAACCGGGTGATTTCCTACGGGGTGTCCAGCTACGGCTACGACGTGCGTTGCGCCGCCGAATTCAAGGTCTTCACCAATATCCACTCCGCCGTGGTCGACCCGAAGAACTTCGACGAGAAGAGCTTCGTCGACATCAACAGCGACGTTTGCATCATTCCGCCGAACTCCTTCGCCCTGGCCCGCACGGTCGAGTACTTCCGTATTCCGCGTGACGTGCTGACCATCTGCCTGGGCAAGAGCACCTATGCGCGCTGCGGCATCATCGTCAACGTCACCCCGCTGGAACCCGAGTGGGAAGGCCACGTGACCCTGGAGTTCTCCAACACCACCAACCTGCCGGCGAAGATCTACGCCCACGAAGGCGTGGCGCAGATGCTCTTCCTGCAATCGGACGAAGCCTGCGAAGTCTCCTACCGCGACCGCGGCGGCAAGTACCAGGGCCAGACCGGCGTGACCCTGCCCAAGGCCTGATCCACCTGCGTTGCGACCAAAGCCGGGCCCATGCCCGGCTTTTTCATGGCTCTGTCCAGTCAAAGGAACCTGACGAATGAACCTGCTCAAATCCCTCCTGTTCACCCTCGGCCTGGGCGTTTGCTCGTTGTTGCAGGCTGCGGAACTCTCCGTGCTCAGCGGTACCGGGGCATTCGGCCTGCCGGCCAGCGCCACCCGCGCCCAGTTCGTCGAGCGCCTAGGCAAGCCCACGGCCGAGCTGCCCATGTACGGCAAGCGGCGCGGGCTGCTGTATGGCAATTCGATGATGCTGGTGTTCCTCGGTGACCGCCTGCGCGAAGTGCGCTGCTGGGAGCTGGGCGGCTACAACGACAGCCTGTTCCTCGGCTGGATGCAGGGCGTGGGCGAGCGTGGTGCGAATTGGCGTTTCAGCCTGGATGGCCAGGTGCGCCTGGGCCAGCGTCGCGAGCAGACCGCCCCGTGGCTGCAGGGGCTGGAAGGCACCGGCGACGAGCGCTCGGACCTGGTGGTCAAGAACGGCAGCGAGGTCTGGCTGGGCTATGGCTTCGAGCCGGAGTACCGCCAGGACGACGAAGAGCAGCCGGTTCTGGTCTCCATCACCGTGCACTTCAACGATCCGCGCTGATAGGGCGCCCGTAGGAGCGAGCTCTGCTCGCGAAGCCTTTGACGGCTGAAGCCCGGGCTACGGGGCAGGGACGGAAATAGGCGGAATTCTTCGGCAATCGCGGGGCTCTACTGCTTGAAGCCACTGTGAACGCCGGAGGAACGCCATGCGCTCCCAGATCATCCTCGAAGCCCTGACGCCCAGTGCCAGTGCACGGGTGGACGCCATCCTCGCCCATAGCGACCCGTCGCGGGTGCTGCAACAGGTGCCAGGGCCGGGCGACCCGGAGGAGCCGGGTGAACCCACCCAGCCCCACGAACCGGGCGAGCCGACCCTTCCCGACCAGCCGCCGCCCGCTCCGGTGGTGTAGCGCCTCAGGGCACCAGCGGCAGGTCGCGCTTGTGCTGGGTGGCGTCGTAGGTGCGCACGATGATGTCGTAGGCCTCCTGGCGTACGCTTTCACCGTGCAGGAAGGCGTCGATCTCGGCGTAGCTGACGCCATGGGCCTCTTCGTCGGGCTTGCCGGGGCGCAGTTCCTCGAGGTCGGCGGTGGGCACCTTCTGCACCAGGTTGTCCGGCGCGCCCAGGTAGCGGGCGATGGCGCGCACCTGGTTCTTCACCAGGCCGCTCAGCGGGGCCAGGTCGCAGGCGCCGTCACCGAACTTGGTGAAGAAACCCATCACCGCCTCGGCGGCGTGGTCGGTGCCGATCACCAGGCCGTTGTTGGCGTTGGCGATGGCGAACTGCGCGACCATGCGGATACGTGCCTTGACGTTGCCGACCACGAAGTCGCGGCGGGCATCGCTCAGCGCCTGCAGGTGGGTCACCTGCTCACCGAGACCGGTCACGCTGGCGGCGATGTTCACCGTGTCCTCGACATCTGCGCGGATGAATTTCAGTGATTCCTGGGCGTCATGCTCATCGTGCTGGGTGTTGTGCGGCAGGCGCACGGCGATGAAGCGGTAGTCCGGGTCGCCGGTCTCGGCGCGCAGCTCTTCCACCGTCACCTGGGCCAGGCGGCCGGCGGTCAGCGAATCCACGCCACCGCTGATGCCCAGCACCAGTACCTTGAGCCGCGCGTTGCGCAGGCAGGTCTTGATGAAGGCCTTGCGCCGCTCGATCTCCGCCTGCAGGGCGGCTTCATCGGCGAAGGGGGGTACCACATCCAGGGCGGCGGCTATCTCTTTCTGGCGATTGCTCATGGCGGTTCCTTGGCGCTAGCGCGCGTCTGATACGCGGAATACATGTTTCAGGTAGGTGACGAAGTTCTCGTCGCGGCACTGGGTCTTGCCCGGGGTGTCGGAGATCTTCGCCACCGGCTGGCCGTTGCAGGCGGTCATCTTGATGACGATGTTCATGGGCTCGACGCCCGGGATGTCGCAGGTCAGGTTGGTACCGATACCGAAGCTGACGTGGATACGACCGTGCAGGGCGCGATACAGCTTCAGCGCCTTGGCCAGGTCGAGGCCGTCGGAGAATACGAGGGTCTTGGTCTGCGGGTCTATACCGAGCTTTTCATAGTGGCGGATGCACTTCTCGGCCCATTCCAGCGGGTCGCCGGAGTCGTGGCGCAGGCCGTCGAAGAGCTTGGCGAAGTACAGGTCGAAGTCCTTGAGGAAGGCATCGGTGGTGATGCAGTCGGTCAGGGCGATCCCCAGCAGGCCGCGGTACTCGCGGACCCAGCAGTCCAGCGCGGCGATCTGGCTGTCGATCAGGCGCGGGCCCAGTTGCTGGTGGGACATCAGCCACTCGTGGGCCATGGTGCCGATGGGCTTGATGTCGAACTCGCGGGCCAGGTGCACGTTGCTGGTGCCGACGAAGCGCCCGGGGAAGTCGCGCTTGAGGATGTGCACCATCTCTTCCTGCACCCGGTAGGAGAAGCGCCGGCGGGTGCCGAAGTCGGCGATCTGGAAGCCTTCCAGCTCGCTGGCGCTGGCTTCGCCCTTGAGCCAGTCGAGCTTCTGGTAGAGGCGCTCGCTGGCCTGTTCGAGGATCACCTCGCGGTAGCGGTAGCGGTTGCGCACCTCGCTGACGATGGCCAGCAGCGGGATCTCGAAGAGGATCACGTGCAGCCAGGGGCCGCGCAGGCGGATGCACAGCTGGTCGTCCTCGATGCCGGCCTGGACGTAGCGCATGTTGAAGCGGAACAGGCTGAGGAAGCGGGTGAAGTCCGGCTTGATGAAGGGGATGCGCTCCAGGAAGGCCAACTGGTCGGCGGTGATGGAAATCTCCGACAGGCGCTCGATCTGGTAGCGGATCTCCGCCAGGTAGGGGCGCAGGTCCTCGGCGTTGCGGCAGCGGAATTCCCACTCCACCTCGGCGTTGGGGTAGTTGTGCAGCACCGCCTGCATCATGGTCAGCTTGTAGAAATCGGTGTCCAGCAGGTTCTGCACGATGCGGTCGGAAAACACGCTCTCGGCCATGATCAGCTCTCCTTCTCGATGCTGTTCAGCAAGGCGTCCAGTTCGGCCTCGCTGGCGCACAGCGCGATTCCCAGTTCGTTCATCTGCAGCCGCGCGGCTTCGGCCGTGGCTTCGGCGATTGCCCGGCACGCCGGGAGGTAGACGATAACCGCAAAGCCGGCGCGGCGCAGTTGCAGCGCGGTGGTCTTCACGCAGTAGTCCAGGGCCAGGCCGCCCACCAGTACATGGCTGACGGCGTTCTGCCGGAGGAATTCGATCACCCCGGTGCTGCGGCGTTCCGCCAGGTCGTGGTAGCAGGCGCCGTAGGGGTGCAGGTCGGGCTCCACGCCTTTCCACACGAAGTAGTCGTAGTCCAGCGGCTGGGGCAGCTCGTCCAGCAGCTCGAAACCGGGGGTGCCCGGTACGCAGTGGCTGACCCAGGTGATGTCGGCGTTGGCCAGGGGCAGCGGTGCGAGCATCTCCGCGTGGCTGGGCACGACCCAGGCGGCCTGCGGGCTGTGGGCGTCCTTGCTGCCGATGCGCAGTTCGGCGCGGCGGGCCAGCAGGTTGAGGTGCGCTGCGATCTCGTCGCCGCCCGGAACCGGGAGTTCGGCGGGGCAGAGGGGGGTGAAGCCTTTCTGGGCGTCGACATCGAAGCTGGCGATTTTCATGGCTGCGTTCCTCGTTCGGTTGCGGCTGGCTACATATTCCATCTCGTGTAATATGTCGTCAAGCACTCTTTGATCGCAGGAGGACAGCGATGAGAAACAGTCGGCAGGATTTTCCCGATCCCAGCCTGCGGGCCTACCCGGCGGGCAGCGCGTCTCCGGCCCCGGTGCGCTTCCGCCTGGCGGTGTACGGCGGTGCCTTCGATCCGCCCCACCCGGGCCATGAAAGCGTGGTGCGCCGGGTATTGGAGTGCGCCGAGCAGGTGCTGCTGGTGCCGAGCCACCGCCACGCCCACGGCAAGCGCATGGTGGATTTCGCCCTGCGCTGCGCCTGGCTGGAGCGCCTGGCGACACGCATCGACCCCGCGCGGGTGCGCTGCGACGCCATCGAGGCGCGGCTGGCCCCGGGCGCGACGGCGGTGTACAGCTACGACCTGTTGCAGGCCGTGGCGGGTGAGTACGGTGTGGTGCCGGGGGACATCGCCCTGGTCATAGGCGAGGACAACCTGCCCCAGGTGGCGGGCTTCCATCGCGGGGCGGAGCTGCGCGAGCGCTTCGGCCTGCTGGTGGCGGACGAGACGCTGCTGCTGCACAGTTCGGCCATCCGCCTGCACCTGCGCGAGGGCCTGGCGCTGCCGCCGGCCTGGTGCCTGCCGGAAGTGCAGGGTGAACTGGATATCTATAGGGAGCTGCAATGAGTTCTGCACAGGTACTGGCCAGCGTCGACATCGTCGCGCTGCGCCTGAACGAGGCCCAGGGGCTGGAGCTGCTGCTGATCCGCCGGGCCCAGGCGCCCTTCGAGGGCGAGTGGGCGCTGCCGGGCGTGCTGGTCAACGGCCGCTGCGACGACGCCGACCTGGACGCTGCCGCCACCCGGGCCCTGGCGGAGAAGGCACGGGTGCGCCCGCAGCACCTGGAACAGGTGGCCACCGTGGGCAATGCCCGGCGCGACCCGCGCGGCTGGTCGCTGTCGACCTTCTACCTCGCCCTGCTGGAGCCCGACACGCAACTGAGTGAAGCCGACCTGCGCTTCCTGCCGCTGGACGAGGCCTGCGGGTTGCCCTTCGACCATGACCAACTGGTGCGCCAGGCCCGCGAGCGGCTGGCCGGCAAGTCGGTCTACACCTCCCTGCCGCTGCACCTGCTGCCCCGGCGCTTCACCGTGACCGAGGCCCTGGGCGCCTTCCAGGCCTGCCTCGGCCAGGCGGTGCAGCACACCACCCTGCGCGGGCGCCTGGAGAAGATGAAGGGGCAGGGCTGGGTGCTGGATACCGGCGAGCACAACCACCCGAAGATGGGCCGCCCGCAGAAGGTGCTGGAGCACTGCCCGGCGGAAGGCGGCGTGTTCACCTTCGACCGCAGCGTGTTGTCCTGACGGCATGGCGACGGCGAATTCCGGGCAAAAAAATAGGCGCCAACGTGGGCGCCAGGGAGCAATGAACAATGCATAGGTTCTGAGTGCTCCCTGGCGCGTAAGTTCAGAAAAACAGCAAAAAAGACGACATCCTGCGGCCATCCATAGGCCATCAAGCCAGGCGGCGTCAGCCGGGGAAGGCGGGCCAGACGCCGCCGTCGCCGCAGATGAAAATCCGTGAATCCGCTGCGCTGGCCTGGTCCATGCCACCGGTGAACTCGCCGAAGGCCGGCAGCAGGCTGAGCCGCTCGCCGAGGCGGAAGCAGGGCAGGCGCAGGCTCTGGCGGCCGGGGCCGCGCAGGCGGAAGGTCGGGTGCAGGTGGCCGGCCAGCACGTGCAGCGTCGGGTGCGGCTCGGGCTCGTGCTGCAGGGCGAAGGGCCCCAGGGCCAGCGGTTCGTGGTGCAGGCTGAAGCCGAGCGCGGCGGGTGGGTCGCCGGCGTGGCGGTCGTGGTTGCCGCGCACCAGGTCGATGGCCAGGTGCGGATGCCCGGCGCGCCAGGCGGTGAGCACCGGCCAGAGCGGCGCCTCGGCGCCCTGGCGGGCATGCAGGAAGTCGCCGAGGAAGACCAGGCGGCGGCAGCCGTGCTCGTGCAGCAGCCGGTCCAGGCGGCGCAGGTTCTCTGCCGTGGTGCCGCTGGGCACCGGCTGGCCGAGGCGACGGAAGCTGGCGGCCTTGCCGAAATGGATATCGGCCGCCAGCAGGCAGCCTTCCTCGGGCCAGTACAGCGCGCGGTCGGCCAGCAGCAGGACGCGGGTGCCGGCCAGTTCCACCTCCAGCGCGGCGTTCATCGCGCCCGGCTCCGGCGTGGCGGCTGGTCGGCGGCGCGCTCCAGCTGCTTCACCATGCGGGCGATGCGGTCGGCCAGCTTCTCGCTGCTCAGCCCTTCGCGGAAGCGTTCCACCAGCAGCGGGAAGGCCAGGGGCGTGGGGCGCGGCACCTCCACCAGGCGCAGCTCGCGCTCGCGGATGCGTTGCAGGCAGGCCTCCAGGCGCGGCAGGTCCAGCTCCTGGCGCAGCACCTCCTCGCGGGCCTGGTGCAGCAGCAGGTTGTCCGGGTCGTACTGGCGGAACACGTCGAAGAACAGCCCGCTGGAGGCCTGCAGCTGGCGGGTGCTCTTGCTGGCACCGGGGCGGCCGGCGAACACCAGCCCGGCGATGCGGGCGATCTCGCGGAAGCGCCGGCGTGACAGCTCGCTGGCATTGAGGCTGTGCAGCAGGTCCTCGAGCAGTTCGTGCTCGCTGAACAGCTCGGGACCCAGGCATGCGGCCCAATCCACCTCGGTGGCTGCCAGCAGCTCCAGGCCGTAGTCGTTGACGGCGATGGAGAAGCTCACGGGGCTTTGCCGGGCCAGGCGCCAGGCCAGCAGGCTGGCGAGGCCCAGGTGCACCTGGCGGCCGGCGAAGGGGTAGAGGAACAGGTGCCAGCCCTCGCGGCTCTTCAGGCACTCGGCCAGCAGGTTGTGCTCGTCGGGCAGCGCCGACCAGGCCTGCTGCAGTTCCAGCAGCGGCCGGGTCAGTTTCAGCTCGGGGCTGTCGTAGCGGCCCCGCGCGGCCTCGCCCAGCTGGTGCACCAGGGCATCGGCCAGTTCGCTGGAAAGGGGCATGCGCCCACCGTTCCAGCGCGGGATGGCGGCCTTGCGCGCGGCGCTGCGGCGCACGTAGGCGGTCATGTCCTCGACCCGCACCAGCTCCAGTGGGCGGCCGGCGAAGAGGAAGGCATCGCCCGGGCGCAGGCGCGAGATGAAGCCTTCCTCGATGCTGCCCAGGGAGCCGGCGGCACCGCCCTTGCCCCAGAAGCGCACCTGCAGGCTGGCGTCGCTGACGATGGTGCCGATGCTCTGCCGGTGCCGCCGCGCCAGCTGCGCACTGGGCACCTGCCATAAGCCGCTGGCATCGGGTTCGGCGCGGCGGTACTCGGGGTAGGCGGTGAGGGAATGGCCGCCGTGGCGGATGAAGGCCAGGGCCCAGGCCCATTCGTCATCCCCCAGGGCGCGATAGGCCCAGCAACTGCGCACCTCGGCGAGCATCGCCTCGGCCTGGAAGCCACCGCCGAGGGCCATGCTGACCAGGTGCTGGACCAGCACGTCCAGCGGCTTTTCCGGGCTCAGGCGTGCTTCGATGCGGCGCTCGGCGATGGCCTGGCGCGCGGCCACCGCCTCCACCAGTTCCAGGCTGTGGGTGGGCACCAGGGTCACCCGCGAGGCGCGGCCCGGCGCGTGGCCGGAGCGGCCAGCCCGTTGCATCAGCCGCGCCACGCCCTTGGCGGTGCCCACCTGCAGCACCCGCTCCACGGGGAGGAAGTCCACCCCCAGGTCGAGGCTGGAGGTGCACACCACGGCCTTGAGGCGGCCCTGCTTGAGGCCGTTCTCCACCCATTCGCGCACCTCGCGGGACAGCGAGCCGTGGTGCAGGGCGATCAGCCCGGCCCAGTCCGGTCGTGCGGCGAGCAGGGCCTGGTACCAGGTTTCCGACTGCGCGCGGGTGTTGGTGAACACCAGGCTGCTGGCGCTGCCCTCCAGCTCTGCCACCACCTGCGGCAGCATGCGCAATCCCATGTGCCCGGCCCAGGGGAAACGCTCGACGCTGGCCGGCAGCAGGGTGTCCACCTCCAGGCGCTTGCGCTGCTCGCCCTGCAGCAGCAGGCCGTCGCCGCCGGGCACCAGTACCTGCAGCGCGTGCTCCAGGTTGCCCAGGGTGGCGGACAGGCCCCAGGTGGCGAGCGCGGGGTTCCACAGGCGCAGCCGTGCCAGGGCCAGTTGCAGTTGCACGCCGCGCTTGTTGCCGAGCAGCTCGTGCCATTCGTCGACCACTACCATGCGCAGCCCGGCGAAGGCTTGGGCGGCGTCGGCGCGGGTCAGCAGCAGGGTCAGGCTTTCCGGCGTGGTGACCAGCACGCTGGGCAGGTTGCGCGATTGCCGGGCGCGCTCGGCGCTGCCGGTATCGCCCGTGCGCAGGCCCAGGCTCCAGGGCAGGCCGAGTTCGTCGATGGGCGCCTGCAGGGCGCGGGCGGTGTCGGCGGCCAGGGCGCGCATGGGGGTTATCCACAGTACCGAGAGCGGCAGCACCTGGCCCTTGCCACGCTCCTTGCGGGTGGGCGTGGCGCCGGTCAGCAAATCGAGGGCGGCGAACCAGGCGGCGTAGGTCTTGCCGGCGCCGGTGGTGGCGTGGAGCAGGCCGGAGCGGCCCTGGGCGACGGCGCGCCAGAGGCTTTTCTGGAAGACGAAGGGGCGCCAGCCACGGTCGCCGAACCAGCGCGAGGAGGGGCGGGGGGCGCGGCTCAAGCCTCGGGCTCCGGCGCGACATCGGCCAGCAGGGCCTGGAGGCTGGCGAGGGTGTCGGCTTCGGCCACCGGTTTGTCCTGGCGCCAGCGCAGCATGCGCGGGAAGCGCACGGCGACGCCGCTCTTGTGGCGCTTGGACAGGGCGATGCCCTCGAAGCCCAGCTCGAACACCAGGGTGGGCGTGACGCTGCGCACCGGGCCGAACTTCTCCACCGTGGTGCGGCGGACGATGGCGTCGACCTTGCGCATCTCCTCGTCCGTGAGGCCCGAGTAGGCCTTGGCGAAAGGCACCAGGGCGCGCTCGGCGCTGGCGTCGTCGCCATCCCAGACGGCGAAGGTGAAGTCGGTGTAGAGGTTGGCGCGGCGCCCGTGGCCGCGCTGGGCGTAGATCAGCACGGCGTCGACGCTGTAGGGGTCGAGCTTCCATTTCCACCAGGTGCCCTGGTCCTTGGTGCGGCCGACGCCGTAGAGCGCGTCGCGGGCCTTGAGCATCATCCCTTCGACGCCGAGGGCGCGGGCGCCTTCGCGCTGGCGGGCGAGGTCGGGCCAATCTTCGCCGCGCACCTCGGGGGACAGCTCCAGCACCGGGTCGCTCAGCTCCTCCAGCAATTGCTCCAGGCGTTCACGGCGTTCGGCCAGGGGGCGTTGGCGCCAATCCTCGCCGCGCCATTCCAGCAGGTCGTAGGCCACCAGGCGCACCGGCGCGTCGTCGAGCACCTTGCGGGTCAGGCGCTTGCGGGCGATGCGTTGCTGCAACAGGGCGAAGGGCTGCACGCGGCCGTCCTTCCAGACCAGGATCTCGCCGTCGATCACGGTGCCGTCCGGCAGCGCGTGGGCCAGGCCGTGGAGTTCGGGGAAGCGCTCGCTGACCAGCTCCTCGCCCCGCGACCAGATCCACAGGTGGCCGTCGCGGCGCACCAGCTGGGCGCGGATGCCGTCCCACTTCCACTCGATCAGCCAGTTCGCCGGGGAGCCGAGCAGGTCGGCGAAGGACGCCACCTCCGCCTGCAGCGGGTGGGCGAGGAAGAAGGGGTAGGGCAGGCCGCCGCGTTCCAGGTGCTCGGCCTCGCTCTGTGCGGCGATGAGCCGGGCATAGCCCTGGGCACTGGGCGGGCGCGAGGCGTCGGTGTAGCCGACCATGCGCTGGGCGACGCGCTTGGGGTCGACCCCGGCGAGGTTGGCCAGGGCGCGGGTCACCAGCAGGCGCGAGACACCGACGCGGAAGGCGCCGGTGACCAGCTTCAGGCACACCAGCAGGCTCAGGCGGTCGAGGCGCGCCCAGAGCGGCGGCAGGCGGGCGGCCAGTTCCGCCGGCGGCAACCCGCGCAGGGGCAGCAGGTGGTCCTCGACCCAGGTGGCGAGGCCCTTTTCGGAGCGATGGACGCTGGGCGGCAGCAGCAGGGAAATGGTTTCGGCCAGGTCGCCCACCGCCTGGTAGCTCTCCTCGAACAGCCACTCGGGCAGGCCGGTGATGGCCAGGGTGATGTCCCGCAGCTGGCGCACCGGCACCAGCTGGCGCGGCTTGCCGCCACTGAGGAAGTACACCGCCCAGGCGGCATCCTCGGGGGCGGCGCTGGCGAAATAGTCCTGCAGGGCGGCCAGCTTGGCGTTGTTCGAGGTGCTGGCGTCGAGGCGGCCATAGAGCTCGGCGAAGTCCTTCACGGGGTCGCCTCCGCGCTCGTGGCGGGTTCGTCCTCGTCGCCGTATTCGGTGCTGAAGCCCTGGGCGTCCAGGCCCTGTTCGCAGAGGTAGCGCACCAGCACGTTGACCGAGCCATGGGTGACGAACACCCGCTCGGCACCGCTCTGCTCGATGGCCCAGAGCAGGCCGGGCCAGTCGGCGTGGTCGGAGAGCACGAAGCCGCGGTCCACGCCGCGTCGCCGGCGGGTGCCGCGCAGCATCATCCAGCCGCTGGCGAAGGCGTCGCTGTAGTCGCCGAAGCGGCGCATCCAGCTGCTGCCGCCGGCCGAGGGCGGGGCCAGCACCAGGGCCTGGCGCAGCAGCGGGTCGTTGCGGGGGATGTCTCCGGCGTAGCGGGTTTCCGGCAGGGCGATGCCGGCTTCGCGGTAGACCCGGTTGAGCGGCTCCATGGCGCCGTGGGCGAGGATCGGGCCGATGCTGGCGTCGATGCCGTGGAGGATGCGCTGGGCCTTGCCGAAGGCGTAGCAGAACAGCACGCTGGCGCGCCCGGCGGCCTGGTTGGCGCGCCACCAGGCGTCGATTTCGGCGAACAGCGAGGCTTGCGGCTGCCAGCGGTAGATGGGCAGGCCGAAGGTGGATTCGGTGATGAAGCAGTGGCAGCGCACTAGCTCGAAGGGGGCGCAGGTGCCGTCGGCCTCGGTCTTGTAGTCGCCCGAGGCGACCCAGACTTCGCCCTGGTATTCCAGGCGCACCTGGGCGGAGCCGAGCACGTGGCCGGCCGGATGCAGGCTGAGGGTGACGCCGCCGTGCTCCAGGCGCTCGCCGTAGTCGAGGGTCTGCAGGCGGATGTCGCCCAGGCGCGCCCGGAGGATGCCTTCGCCGGCGGCGGCCGCCAGGTAGTGGCCGTTGCCGGTGCGCGCGTGGTCGCCGTGGCCGTGGGTGATCACGGCACGTTCCACCGGTTTCCAGGGGTCGATGTAGAAGTCACCGGGCGGACAGTAGAGGCCTTCGGGCCTCGCGACGACCAGGTCCATGGGCACGCCTCGCTGTGGGCTCATGGTTATGAGCATGGTCGGGTTCGGTTGGTTCGGCTGGCAAGTTCGCCTCGGGATCGCGACACAGGTCACGGAAGTCCCGGGCGTTCGTCGGAACAGGTGGCCTGGGGCCAGGTGGGGACGTCAAGATTCGGAGCGGCTCTTCTGCCGACTTCATGGAGGATGTGCGAATGCAGGCGATCAAGGCCTATTTCCAGCGCCACGGCCACGATTCGTTCCGGATCGGTGAGGGGCGTATCAGCGGTTACATTTCGGCAGCGCTGGGGCTGCTCAGCCTGTGCGCGGTGCTGTGCTTCCTGTTCCCCGAGTGGCTGACCTTCGCCGAGTTCCGCAAGGTCTACAGCGAGCACTTCGCCCGCACTGTGCTGCTGGTGGGGCTGGTGGCTTCGTTCTCCCTGGGCACCCTGAACATCCTGCTCAACCGCCGCAAGCGCCTGGGCTTCACCGGCATCATCGCGTCCGGGCTGGCGGTGTTCCTCGGTGGCAGCAACATCCAGTTCGAGACCATCGGCGAGACGCCTTATTCCCTGGGGCTGGACTGGTTCGTGCTGGCGCTGCTGGTCTCGGCCATCGTCTTCATCCCTCTGGAGAAGCTCTACGCCAAGGACCCGCAGCAGAACATCCTGCGCCCGCACTGGCGCACCGACCTGGCGTACTTCTTCGTCAGCCACATGCTGGTGCAGTTCATCCTGATCTTCGTCACCGCCTCGTCCACGCTGCTGGGTGGCTGGGCGGTGTCGCCGGCCTTCCAGGCGGGGGTGCAGTCGCTGCCGATCTGGCTGCAGTTCATCCTCGCGGTGCTGGTGGCGGACCTCGGCCAGTACTGGCTGCACCGCCTGTATCACGTGGTGCCCTGGCTGTGGCGCTTCCACGCGGTGCACCACTCGAGCACCTCCATGGACTGGCTGGCCGGTTCGCGCATCCACTTCGTGGAAATCCTGCTGACCCGCACCGGGGTGCTGGTGCCGCTGATGCTGATGGGCTTCTCGCCCCAGGCGATGAACGCTTACGTGATCCTGGTGGGTGTGCAGGCGGTGCTGGCCCACGCCAACGTGCGCATCGACGGTGGCTGGTTCAACTACCTGCTGGTGCTGCCGCGCTACCACCATTGGCACCACGCCCGGCACCCGGACTACATCTACAAGAACTACGCGATCCACCTGCCGATCGTCGACATGGTGTTCGGCACCTTCAAGCTGCCGCCCAAGGAGTGGCCGACCCGCTACGGCGTCTTCGGCAAGCCGCTGCCGGACGGCATCCTGCGCCAGCACCTGTACCCCTTCCAGAAGCCGGAGCCCAAGGCGCCGGTGAAGCCGAAGGCGTCCTGACCTTCGACGGCGGCCCATGTGCAATGCAGGGGCCGCTGCTTCTGATTTTCCCCTCTCACTTTTTGCCAATTCCCGGGCTGAAGCCCGGGCTACGTTCGGGTTGCGTTCGTAGGTTGGTGCCGAGCGTGCGAGGCCCAACATCGAGGCTGGGATCGGCTTCGGTGTGTTGGGCTTCGTGCCTCAGCCCAACCTACGTCTCTGCAATTCCTGCCTTTGGTGTTTTCCCTCCCGCCAATTCCCGGGCTGAAGCCCGGGCTACGTTCGTAGGTTGGTGCCGCCTTTTCGCGGGCAAAAGAAAGGGCGCCGGTGAGGGCGCCCTGAAAATGATGTGATCTATGGAGTAAGTCCGCTTACATAGACAGCCGTGGGGCGGTTAGTTCCCGCCCCGGCCGATCATTTTTGCGGGGTGAGCGTCAGCCGCTTGGTGCCGTAGACCTTGTCGAGGTTCTGCGACTGGAAGGGGAAGCTCATGTAGCGGGCCTTGAGCCAGGCGTCGATCCCGTCGGCGTAGTTGGGGCTGGCCGGGTTGCCGGATTGGCCGGAGCTGTTGAGCCCGATCATGGGTTCCGGCTGGCCGAAGTCGACGATGATGCGCATGGCCGGGATCAGCCAGGTGTCGAAGTTGTTGCCCCACTCGTAGGCCGAGACGTTCAGCGTGTTCATGTCGCCGCCGGCCTGGTACGGGCCACGGTCCAGGTAGCCCTGGATGGCGTTGATCCCGGTGCGCTGGCTGGCGCTCATGAAGGGCGCGAGCTTGGTGGTTTCGGTGGCCCAGGTGTAGCTGTGCAGCTTGCCCCATTGCCAGGCCTTGCGGTCGGCACCGAGCTTGCCTTCGGCGAAGCTGACGGCGGCGGCCAGGCTGCGGGCGAGGATGGCGGGCTTGTCTTCCTTCTGCGGGGTGCGCACATCGTCCCAGAAGGGGCTGTCGGCGCGGCCCAGCAGGTGGTCGGCCTGGGCGGAGTAGGAGAGGTTGGCGGTTTCCACCAGCGCCTGCCAGGCCGGGCTGCCTTCGGGGCCGAGCTCGTCCTGGAAGATCTGCTTGGCACTTTCCTGCAGGAAGGCTTCGTAGAACACCGCGTCGGTGGAGGTCGGGCGCAGGTCGCCGTTGAAGGCCAGCAGGCGGCTCAGGGCTTCGCGGGCCTTGTCGCGCTCGGCGGTGGGCAGGGCGTCGATGGCCTTCTTCAGCGGCTGGGCCATGGCCGGGTCTTCGAACATGGCCTTGAGCTTGGCGGCGAAGGGCGTGGTCTGGTCGTACTGCATGGCGATGGTGCTGCGGGTGTCGTGCTTGCCGCTGCCGGCGAGCTGGGCGATGCGCTCGGCCCGCTCCGGGTAGAACCAGGAGTTGGACAGCTGCACGCCATAGCCGCCCTGCACGGTGCGGTGGTTGGCGGTGCCCAGCCAGCCCTGGCTCGGGTCCTGGTCGTAGGGGTGCAGCATGGGGTCGGCGAAACCGTCCCATTCGTAGCGGCCGTCCCAGCCGGGGGAGGGCATCAGGCCACGGCCTTCGCGGCGGTTAGGGTAGCGGCCGGTGACCTGCCAGGCGATGTGCTGGGCATCGGCGGTGAGCAGGTTGAGGCCGATGGCGCGGATCGAGCGGGTCGCCTCGCTGGCCTGCTCGACGGATTGCGCGCGGGACAGGTCGAAGAAGGCGTCCAGGGTCTGGTCGCTTTCGAACTGGGCGGTCTTCAGGGCGATGCCCAGGCCGCTCTTGATCTCGATCGGTTGCAGCGGGTGCTTGCGCTGGCCGAGCACGGAGTTGAGCAGCGGGCCGTGGCGGGTCTCGTAGAGGGTTTCGCGGATCGGCCGCTCGCCCTTGATGAAGAAGGTCTCGTTGCGCTCGATGGCCGGCTGCCATTTGCCGTCGGCCAGGTAGTAGAGGCGGCTGCCTTCGCGCTTGACCTTCTCCAGGTAGAGGTCCTGGTTGTCGGCCATGACCATGGTCATGCCCCAGGCCAGCTTGCCGTTGTAGCCGGCGACCACGGCGGGCACGCCGGCGATGGTGACACCCGCGGCCTGGAACTTCGGCGAGCGGATCTGCATGAAGTTCCAGTACGAGGGCATCGACAGCGGCAGGTGGGTGTCGTTGGCGAGGATGCTCTTGCCGTTGCGCGTGCGTTCCGGGGCGATGGCCCAGTTGTTCGAGGCGGCGACGCCGAGCATGTTCAGGCCCGCCAGTGCGCCTGCGGCCTGGTCGATGGCGGCGAGGCCCTGAATCTGCCCACCGAGGTTGAGGCCCTTGAGCTTGTCGGCCTCGTCGAACGGCAGGTTCTCGTCCGGGTAGGTGGGCAGCAGCCAGGCGACCTTGTCCGCCCCGACCTTCTGCGCCATGACCAGCGAGGCGATCTCTTCCTGCAGGTTCACCGCCAGGCCGAAGTTCAGCAGGGTGAAGACCAGCACCGAGTCCTCGGGCTTCCAGTAGGCGGGCTTGTAGCCGGACTCGGCGAGGTCCATCGGCAGCTTGTCGCGGTACTGGAAGAGGTAGGCGTTGACGCCACGCGCGTAGACCTCGAAGAAGGACTTCAGGCGCGGGGAGGCGTTCTTGTAGAGGATGTCGGCGCTCTTGCGCAGGTTCACCGCGCGCATGAAGCGGTCGACGTCCAGCACGCCGGGGCCGGCCATTTCCGCCAGGCGGCCTTCGGCCATGAGGCGCAGGCCGATCATCTGGCTGAGGCGGTCGGTGGCGTGCACGTAGCCCATGGTGAACAGGGCGTCGTGGAAGGTGGTGGTTTCGATCAGCGGCATGCCCAGCGGGTTGCGGCGGATCGAGACGCTCTGGGCCAGGCCCTTGACCGGCTTGAAGCCGGAGGTGGGCGGCAGGCTGTCGGAATAGCGGCTGTCGAGCCAGGACTGGCAGCCAGTGAGCGCGACCATGGCGCCGAGGGCGGCGGCCAGGCAGAAGCGGGGCAGGAAGCGCTGGGGCGCAGGCGAGGCCATGGAGCGGTATCTCCCGAAGAGGCGGCGGTTTTCAAACGCGCTACGTTAGAGAGCGGCCTCGCACTGCGCAAGCGGCGGAGGCCCTACTTTTTAGCGGCAGCGGGGTTGATCTTTTCCACCAGGTCATAGGCGCGAACGGTGGCCGGGCGGGCCTGGATGCTCTGTAACCAGCGCTTGAGGTTGGGGAAGTCGTCGAGGTCCTGTTCCTGGAAGGTGTGCGGCACGATCCAGGGGTAGATGGCCATGTCGGCGATGCCGTACTCGGCGCCGGCGACGAAGGGGCGGTCGGCCAGGCGCTTGTCGAGCACGCCGTAGAGACGAGCGGTTTCCTTCACGTAGCGCTGGATGGCGTAGGGCACCTTCTCCGGGGCGAAGCGGTTGAAGTGGTGGTTCTGCCCGGCCATCGGGCCCAGGCCGCCCATCTGCCAGAACAGCCACTGCAGGGTTTCTTCGCGGCCGCGCAGGTCCTGCGGGATGAAGCGGCCGGTCTTTTCGGCGAGGTAGAGCAGGATGGCGCCGGACTCGAACAGCGACAGCGGCTCGCCGCCGTCCGCCGGGGCGTGGTCGACGATGGCGGGAATGCGGTTGTTCGGGGCGATCTTGAGGAAGTGCGGCTGGAACTGTTCGTCCTTGCCGATGTTGATGGGGTGGATCCGGTAGGGGAGGCCGGTCTCCTCGAGGAACAGCGTGATCTTGTGGCCGTTGGGGGTGGTCCAGTAATACAAGTCGATCATGGTGGGACTCCTCAGGAAGCAGGCGGCCAGCCTAAAGGATTCCCGGCACCCACGAAAAGGCCCGTGCTAGACGGGCCTTGGTCGTGCTGGCGCGGATCAGGCGCCGTGGCACTTCTTGAACTTCTTCGCGCTGCCGCAGGGGCAGGGGTCGTTGCGGCCCACTTCCTTCAGCGGGTTGCGCACCGGCTCCTGGGGGCCGTGGTTGCAGTGCGGGCCGTGCACATGGCCGTGATCGTGGTGGTCATGATCATGGTCGTGGTTGCAGTCGGGGCCATGGACATGGGGTTCTTGACTCATGGAACGTCACTCCGGGATGTAGTTGCCCGGGATTATCTCGCCATTGCGCGAGAGGTGCACGCTCTTGCCGAACATCAGGCCGGTCTTCACTTCGCCTTCGAGGCGGTAGCGAATGGCTTCGTCGGGTTTCTCCAGGAGCTTGACGATGTACTTCATGTGGCGCCAGAGGTTGGTACGCACCGGGACATCGAAGGTTTCGTGGCCGTTGGCCGGGACGGTGAACCAGGTGCTGGATTCGCCGGAGGCGAGCTTCACGTCGTTGAGGTGGACGGTATAGACCAGGCCGCGCACGGGCAGGCTGACGTCATTGGGGTTGTCCACACGGAAGCGCAGCAGGAACTGCTGCTCGAGAAGCTTGGCCTTGATTACATCGACTTTCACCAGCTGTACGTCCGGATCGCGGAAGCCGCCGGTCATCCAGGTGGAACATCCGGTCATGCCCGAAAAAGGTAGGGCCAGTAACATCAGTAGGCTGAGAATTCTTATCGTTTGCGCCTGAGAAAACATTGCATTACTCCATCGACGCTCAAGTGTAACAAGCAACTGCTTGGCTGCAACTTGTTGTTTGCAGAAAAAAACCTGCGCCATACTGCTGTCTGTTTCGGACAGGAGTGTGACCATGAGCCGCTACGAGATCGCTTTCTCCGGCCAACTGGTTCCGGGAGCCCGGCTGGAGCTGGTGCAGGCCAACATGGCCAAGCTCTTTCAGGCTGACGCGCAACGTATCGCCATGCTGTTCTCCGGCAGGCGCATCGTGATCAAGAACAACCTCGATGAGGCTGCCGCCGAGAAATATCGTGCAACGCTTGAGCGTGCCGGTGCGGTGGTGGACGTGGTGTCGATGGACGTCGAGATCGAGGAGGTGGAGCTGGCTCCACCGCCGCCGGAGTCGCCGGTGGCCGCCCCGGTGCGTGCCGCCGTCACCCAGCCGGCCGGCGAGCCGGCAGCGGTGGGGCGCCTCAAGGTGGCCCCGCGCGACGAGTACATGGCGGCCTTCATCGATGTGGAGGCGCCGGACTTCGGCATCGCCCCGGTGGGTGCCGACCTGCAGGACGCCAAGGCCGACGCGACGCCGCCCAAGGTCGACCTGAGCCAGTTCAGCCTGGCCCCGGTGGGCAGCGACATGGGCCAGGCCAAGGCCGCCCCGGCCGGCCCGCCGCCGGACATCTCGCACCTGCGCCTGCAGGAGTGAGTGCCTGATGTGAAAAGCCCGCCGATCGGCGGGCTTTTCATTGGTGCGAAGGAGCGGCGGCGCTTCAGGAGGCCGTGCACTTCTCCTTGGCCTTGTCCGCGTCCAGCTTGCGGATGGAGGTGTAGAACAGCTCGCAGGTCTGCACCTTGTCGGTCACCTGCCACTTCTGCTTGCAGCTATCCAGGGTGCTGCTCGGGTTGGCGGAATGGTCCTTGCCCATGCCGGCTTGCCAGCAGGCGGCGGAGAGGTCCTGCCCCATCACCTTGAGCCCGGTGGCGTCGGCCTTGGCCTGGTCGCCGTCGTAGTTTTCCG
Source organism: Pseudomonas solani (assembly GCF_026072635.1). Classification (NCBI taxonomy): domain Bacteria; kingdom Pseudomonadati; phylum Pseudomonadota; class Gammaproteobacteria; order Pseudomonadales; family Pseudomonadaceae; genus Pseudomonas; species Pseudomonas solani. The sequence continues at coordinate 3,855,131 of NZ_AP023081.1, forward strand.
GGTCGGCGGCGTACCAGATATAGCTGGGGTGGTTGCTGCCCAGCACCGGCACCTTCTGTTCGGGCGTGGGGCTGATGGTGCCGAGGCCGAGCACGCCGATGGTGGTGCCGTACTGCTGCTTGATCCAGCTGCGCACCGGGCCGCCGAAGGCCACCATCGGCAGCGCCGGCTTGCCTTTGGTGAGCTGCTCGACCATGCGCGTCTGGTAGGGGGTGAAGTAGCTGTAGACGCCTTCCAGGTCGCTGCCGGCGCTGGCGGGGGCGGCGATGGGGGCGATGTCGATGATGGTCTGGTAGCCGGGTGTGTCGTCGGTGGCGACACCGTTCTGCACCAGCAGGTCGGCCCAGCGATCGGTGGTGGCCGACTCCAGGTAGTCCTGGGCCTTGGTCAGGGAATAGTCCGGCGGGAAGTGCAGCAGCTCGATGCTGCGGCGGTTCTCCAGGGCCATGCCCAGGGGCAGGAAGAGGTACCAGCTGTACTGCCACTTGCCGTCGCTGTTGAGCTGGCTGGCGCCCTTGTAGGCGAGGTCGCCGTTGTCCAGCAGTTGCACCAGGGGCACGCCGTAGTCGGCGGGCACGCCGCTGAAGCGGGCATAGAGGCCCTTGTCGTCGCGGCCTACCTTGACCTGGCCGCCGGCGATGCCATCGCGCTTCAGGCTCTGCCCGAGGTAATGCTCGACGGTTTGCTCCAGGGTCCAGTCGCGGTAACAGATGACGTTGCAGTTGTTGGGGTAGGCGAACAGGCGGGTGACCCGTTCCTGGCTGCCCAGGCTGACCTGGACTTCAGCAGCCTGGGCGAGGCCGGCGAGGCCCGCGAGAAGCGGGACGAGCAGGGTGCGCATGCGCATGGACATCTCCTTGTTGTCGGTTGGCGAATCCTTCCGGGGTGGGGCGCTCGGTCAGAGGTACCCCGCACAGCATTTCTTGAATTTCTGCCCGCTGCCGCAGATGCAGGGGTCGTTGCGCCCCGCCTTGGTTTCCACGGTCGGGTCGATGAAGTACCAGCGCCCGTCGTTCTGCACGAAGGACGAGCGCTCGCGGTGGCTGTGCTCGCCGGCCTGGTCGTGCCAGCGGGCGACGAAGGTGACCAGTGCGTGCTCGGGCTTGCCGCCGAGCAGCTCGAAGGCTTCCACCTCCAGGCCCAGCCAGGTGCTCTGCAGGCTCCAGGCCTTCATCGCCTCGCGGTCCAGGCCCTCGCGCTGGGCGGGGAGGGTAGTCTCCACCAGGTAGTCCACCAGGCCCAGCACATAGGCGCTGTAGCGCGAACGCATCAGCGCCTCGGCGCTGGGGGCGGGGTGGCCGCCGTGGTGACGGCCGCAGCACAGGTCGAGGAGGTTGCCGCTGCCGCAGGGGCATGTGCTTGCGCTCATGGCATCACCACCAGTACTTGCCGAAGTTCTCGGGGTTGGCCCAGAACTTCGCGTTCAGCCAATCGGGCACCTGCTTGTATTCGCGCAGGTCGTAGGTGAACAGGCTGAGCACCTGGTCATCACGCTGGAAGCGTTCGGTGGCCTGCAACGCCAGGGCGAAGAAGTCGGTGTCGGTCCAGTCGCAGGCGCCGAGGTCCACCAGCACGGCGATGCGGCTGGCGTTGAGGTTGCGGATGCCGCCCAGCAGCTCCAGGGCGGTGCGCTTGGGCAGGTGTTCCAGGCAGTCGGCGACCAGCGCCAGGTCGAAGCGTTGCGCCGCCTGTTCGGCCGGCAGCGGGCCGGCGGGCACCTGCACCACCTGGCTGTCGGGGTGGGCGCGGGCGAAGGCCTCCAGGGCCGGGAGCGGTGAGTTGCCCACCAGCAGCAGGCGGGCCGGTGCATAGCGGTCGAGCAGGGCGGCGAGGGCCTGTTGTGGGGTGCGGGAGGAGAAGCTGGCAGTCATCGAAAATCCTCGGACAAGTTTGCGAAGACTAGCCTGCCGCCCGCTGCTGGCCTAGTGCTGGCGGTTTTTTAATCACCCGTCTTTACTCCCAGGTTATCGGTTTCCAAAGGCCGATATCACGAGGAGACATGCATATGAGCATCACAAGGACAGCAATACCCTTGCTACTTGTGTCGACCCTGCTGACCGGTTGCGCCGGCCTGCAGAAGACCGACTGGCCCAAGTGTGCAGCAGTAGGCGGTGTAGGCGGTGCAGCGTTGGGTGCGATTGAAAGCAGTTCCTGGGCGGGTTGGGGGGCGCTGCTCGGCGGCGGCATGGCCGCCGGCTACTGCTGGGTCCATGGCGATGGCGACGAGGATGGCGATGGCGTGCCTGACAGTCGCGACAAGTGCCCGGGCACTCCGCCGGGCGTGCAGGTGGATGCGAACGGCTGCCCGCCCGAGCCTGCCGTAGTGGAAGAGGTCGAGGAAGTGGTGGTGGTCGAGGACGAGACCATCGTCGTCCGTGACCTGCTGTTCGCCTTCGACTCCGCCGCGCTGGACCCGGCCGACAAGGCCAAGCTGGACACCATCGCCAGCCGCCTGCGCAACGAGGCCCCGACCGCCAAGCTGACCATCACCGGTCACACCGACAGCGTCGGCAGCGACAGCTACAACCAGAAACTCTCCGAGAAGCGCGCCCATTCCGTGACGGACTACCTGGTCTCGACCGGCATACCCAAGGGCAGCATCGCCGGCGTCAGTGGTGCGGGCGAAAGCCAGCCGGTCGCTGACAACGGCACGGCCGACGGCCGCGCGCTGAACCGCAGGGTGGAAATCCTCATCGACCGCTGAATCCCGCAGCCGTTGCGGCGCGCGGCTTGTGCGCCGTGACGGGCGGGTCTTTACTCCTGTGTTACCGGTATGGGACCGGTGACACAGGAGATCCCTCACCATGAGAACCTTCTCACGGGCTGCTCTACTTCTTCTGGTCGGCAGTGTTCTCTCGGGTTGCGCCTCGACGTCCAGTACGGGCGACGCGCCGCTCAACCAGGGGAACTGGCCTCTTTGCAGTGCGATTGGCGGTCTGGCCGGCGGTGGGCTGGGCGCTATCGAGAGTTCCGCTTGGGCTGGTGGAGGCGCCGTTGCAGGTGCCATCGTCGGCGGTCTGATCTGTTACGCCCAGGATGGCGACGAGGACGGTGACGGGGTCTTCGACCGCCGTGATACGTGCCCCAATACTCCAGCCGGGACCCAGGTCAACCACAATGGCTGTCCGCAGAAGACCTACCCGGCCGTGGTCAAGGCCGAGGAGCCCATTCCTCCGGCTCCCGCACCGCAGAGCGAAGTCATCGTGCTCAGCGACCAGGGCAAGGTGCTGTTCGCCTTCGACTCCGCCGAGCTCACCAGTGACGCGAAGACACAGCTGAATGATGTCGCTACACGCCTGACGGGGGCCGCCATGGTCAGCGTCAAGGTCGTGGGGCACACCGACAGCGTCGGTTCCGATACCTATAACCAGGGGCTTTCGGAACGGCGTGCCAGGAGTGCGGCGGATTACCTCATCAGCCAGGGCGTCCCGGCGGACAAGGTCACCACCGAAGGGCAGGGCGAAAGCCAGCCGGTGGCGGACAACGGCACGGATTCCGGGCGCGCGCAGAACCGCCGCGTGGAGATCCACGTCGCTCGCTGAACACCCGGTGCAACACCGAAGGGGCCCTCGTGGCCCCTTCTTTCTGCCCGCCATTTGGCAGCGACGATGACGAGGAGTAAGGTCGGCGGACTAAAAAAACAGAGGGGGGTGGCATGAAACTTTTCCTGGGGGTGGGCAAGCTGGTTGCCCTGGTGTTCTGGCTGGCGGTGCTGGCCAATCTGATCGAACCGTTTGCCCGACCATTCGCGTCACTGCTCAACGCCGTCGCCGCCCTGGTGCTTGGCCTGCACCTGCTGGAACTGGTGGTGTGCAACAGCCAGCTGCGCGCTCGCCCGCGCCCCTGGAACGACCGCCTGCAACTGCTGCTGTTCGGCGTCTTCCACCTGCTCGGCCTGCCCCGTTCCCAGGGAGGCCGCGAACATGCGTAAGTACTGCCTGCTGGCCCTGCTGGCCAGCCCTGTCGTCCTGGCCGAAAGCGGCGTCAGCGTCGATGCCAACAGCCTGCTCAAACTGCCGGCCCGGGTCGGCTCCCTCAGCCTCGACCGCGTGGTGGTCAACGATTACGGCACCCTGGTGATCCCGGCCAGCGTCACCGAGCTGCGCATTGGCGAGCTGGTGATGGGTCGCGACGCGCGCATCGGCATCGCCCCGTCCGACCAGCCCTTCAGCCTGGTGGTGCGCCAGGGCGAGATTGGCACCGGTGGTCACATCACCGCATCCGGCGCGGCCGGCAGCATGAAGAAAGGCGCCAGCGCCGGGCGCGACCTGAGCCTGCGCCTGGAGCAGGTGCGGGTGGACGAGATCACCCTGGATGTCCGCGGTGGCATCGGAACGCCAGGCTACAGCGGGCTCGCCGGTGCCGATGGCGATGCCGGCGGCTGCCTCTGGGGCAGTGCCAGCCGTGGCTATGACGGCCAGAACGGCGGTGACGGCCAGGCTGGCGGCGCGGGTGGCCATATCCGCCTGGAAGTGCCGACGGACTTCCCTGTCGAGCAGGTGAAGGTGCGTCTGGAAGGCGGCGCCGGTGGTCCGGCGGGTGAAGCCGGCGCGGCGGGCAGTGGCGGTTCCGCCAAGGGTTGCCTGTTCTACCGCACCGCTGTCGGCGCCAAGGGCCGCCCGGGGCAACCTGGCCAGCCGGGCAGCGCGGGGGCTGCCGGCCAGCTCGATGTGGTGCGTATCCAGTAAAAGCTTGAAGAATCGCTGTGCCGCGTCCTCGGACACCTCTAAAAACGTAGGCGAGGCCGTCAGTGCAAGGCAAAAACAGGCGAAAAGCGCAGTTTACGCAGTGTAAATGAGCACGTTGAGCCTGTTTTTAACGCAGCAATGGCAACGCAGATAGTTTTTAGAAATTCGGGCGCGCCGCAGCGATCGCTATCAGGAACAAACCCAGCAGCAGGTTGCTGCCCACCAGGCGGCGGATGCGGGCCAGTACCGCACCGCCTGCCGGCCAATCCTCGGCGGCCACGGCGCGGCGCAGCTCGGGCAGCTGCAGTGCGTTGACCCGCAGGAACAGCGCCAGCATGGCGATGTACAGGCCCATCATGATGTGCACGTAGCGCGGCGCGCCGTCGAAGCCGGCGAAGCGCATGTGCATCATCCCCACGCCGCTCACCGGCAGCAGCACCACCGCCACCCAGACCCAGAGGAAGAAGCGGCGGAACACCTCCACCCACAGCTTCAGCCGTGCCGGCGCGTCGAGCGCCTGGACGGCGGCGGGGCGCAGCACCATCCACGCGAAGAACATGCCGCCGACCCACACCAGGGCGGCGAGGACGTGGACGGCGTAGAGGGCGGCGAAGGGCGTCATCGGGTTTTCTCCAGTCGGAAACAAGGCGCGCTATGATAGCCGCCCTGTTAAAGTACTGAAAATTTATCCAGCCTTTCGCGCCCGCAAGAATCCATGCTCAGCACCGAACTCAAGTCCCAGATCCAGGGCGCCTACTCCCGTTTTCTCGAAGCCAAGGGGCTCAAGGCCCGCTATGGCCAGCGCCTGATGATCGCCGAAGTGGCCAAGGTGCTGGGCGCCATCAAGACCGACGACGAAGGCCATCGCGATGGCGAGCCCGCCGTTGTCGCGGTGGAGGCGGGCACCGGCACCGGCAAGACGGTCGCCTACAGCCTGGCGGCCATCCCCTCGGCCAAGGCCGCCGGCAAGCGCCTGGTGATCGCCACCGCTACGGTGGCGCTGCAGGAGCAGATCGTCCACAAGGACCTGCCCGACCTGATCCGCAACAGCGGCCTCAACTTCAGCTTCGCCCTGGCCAAGGGGCGTGGCCGCTACCTGTGCCTGTCCAAGCTCGACATGCTGCTGCAGGACGGCCAGGCGCAGAACGCCACCGCCCAGCTGTTCGCCGATGAAGGCTTCCGCATCGACGTCGACGAGAGTGGCCAGAAGCTGCTCAACCAGATGATCGAGAAACTCGCCGGCAACCGCTGGGACGGCGACCGCGACTCCTGGCCCGAGGCCATCGAGGACCAGGACTGGGCCCGCGTCACCACCGACCACAGCCAGTGCACCAAGCGTCATTGCCCCAACTTCCAGCAGTGCGCCTTCTATAAGGCGCGCGAGGGCATGACCAAGGTGGACGTGATCGTCACCAACCACGACATGGTCCTCGCCGACCTGGCCCTGGGCGGCGGCGCCGTGCTGCCGGACCCGCGCGAAACCCTCTATGTGTTCGACGAAGGCCACCACCTGCCGGACAAGGCCATCGGCCACTTCGCCCATTTCACCCGCCTGCGCTCCACCGCCGACTGGCTGGAGACGGTGGCCAAGAACCTCACCAAGCTCCTCGCCCAGCACCCGCTGCCGGGCGACCTGGGCCGCCTGATCGAGAACGTGCCGGAGCTGGCGCGGGAAATCCGCACCCAGCAGCAGTTCATGTTCACCGCCTGCGAGGAGGTCGCCGACTTCCGTGCCGGCGAAGACATGGAGGGCCGCGAGCGCCCGCGCCACCGCTTCGAGGCCGGCGTGGTGCCCGAGCACCTGATCGAAATGGGCATCGAGCTGAAGAAGGGCTTCGCCAAGCTCAACGACGTCTTCACCCGGCTCACCGAACTGCTCAAGGAAGCCATGGACGGGGAGGCCGGCGTCGGCATCGCCAGCCACCAGGCCGAGGAGTGGTACCCGCTGTTCGGCAGCCTGCAAACCCGTGCCCAGGGCAACTGGGAGCTGTGGACCGCCTTCACCGCCGAAGACCCGGAAGAAAGCCCGCCCATGGCGCGCTGGCTGACCCTGGCCGAGTTCGGTTCGGCCTACGACATCGAAGTCAACGCCAGCCCGATCCTCGCCGCCGAGACCCTGCGGCGGAACCTGTGGAACGTCGCCTACGGCGCCCTGGTGACCTCCGCGACCCTCACCGCGCTCGGCACCTTCGACCGCTACCGCATGCGCGCCGGCCTGCCGAAGAAGGCCGTCACCGCCGTGGTGCCCAGCCCCTTCCACCACGCCGATGCCGGCGTGCTCAAGGTGCCGGACCTCAAGGCCGACCCGCGCGATGCCGCCGCCCACACCGCGGCGATCATCCGCGACCTGCCGCAGCTGGTCGAAGGCTCGCGCGGCACCCTGGTGCTCTACGCCTCGCGCAAGCAGATGCAGGACGTCTTCGACGGCCTCGACCGCGACTGGCGCAAGCGCGTGCTGATCCAGGGCAACCTGTCCAAGCAGGAGACCCTGAACAAGCACAAGCAGCGGGTGGACGACGGCGAGACCAGCGTGCTGTTCGGCCTGGCCAGCTTCGCCGAGGGCGTCGACCTGCCCGGCGCCTACTGCGAGCACGTGGTGATCGCCAAGATCCCCTTCGCCGTGCCCGACGACCCGGTGGAAGCCGCGCTGTCGGAATGGATCGAGGCGCGCGGCGGCAACCCCTTCATGGAGATCGCCGTGCCCGACGCCTCGTTGCGCCTGGTGCAGGCCTGTGGTCGCCTGCTGCGCACGGAGTCCGATCGCGGCACCATCACCCTGCTCGACCGGCGGGTCGTCACCCAGCGCTATGGCAAGGCGATTCTCAACGCGCTGCCGCCCTTCCGCCGCGAGATCGGCTGAAACAGACCACCGCGGCGCTTGACGCCGGGCCCGCCTCTGCGATCATTGCCGGCTTGCGCGGGCACGGTTTTGCAGATCGCGGGCAACATTCGCCCATTCCGCTGTCTATGCACTGACTTCATGTGGGGAATCGGTTTCATGTCATCCAGAACCAAACCAGCGCTGCTGCTGCCCATCCTGCTCGCCATCGGTGGCTTGAGCACGGCGGCGCAGGCCGAGACACTGTTCAACTTCGTACGCCCGCTGGACTCCGTCACCGTCACCACCCAGGACGCCGGGCTGCCCAGCGTGACCGCCGAGAACACGCCCGAGGGCGAAATCCTCCGCCGCCTCAACTTCAATCAGGCCGACAAGCCCAGCCTGCGCCTCGCGCCGCAGAACGGCACCTGGGACTGGAGCAAGGCCGGCGCCATGAGCCTGCGCCTGCAGAGCGCCATGGACTGGGCCCTGACCCTGGACGTGACCATCGAAAGCGCCGACGGCAAGACCGTGCGCACCCGCCTGGCCCTGCCGGCCGGCCCGGCGCAGACGCTGCTGGTGCCGCTCACCGCCACCTCGCCCCGCGCCCATGGCATGCGTGCCGCGCCGCCGCAACCCTGGAGCCGCGACGGCAAGCGCTACCTGCTGGCCACCGAGGTGGAAGGCGAACTGGACCTGACCAAGGTCAGCGCCGTGACCCTGTCCCTCGACCACCCCAACGCCGTGCAGAGCGTCCTCCTGGGCCGTTTCGGCACCGCCGAGCAAAGCCTGCAGGACGACTACTACAAGGGCCTGATCGACACCTACGGCCAGTACACCCGCGGCGACTGGCCGGAGAAGATCAAGAACGACGAGCAGCTCAAGAACGCTGCCCAGCAGGAGCAGAAGCAGCTCGACGACTGGCAGAAGAAGCTGCCCGAGCAGGACCCCTACGGCGGCTGGTTGGCCGGCCCGAGCTTCGAGGCCAAGGGCTTCTTCCGCACCGAGAAGCGCGACGAGCGCTGGTACCTGGTGACCCCGGACGGCCATCCCTTCTATTCCCTCGGCGTCAACGCCGTCACCCCCGAGCACAGCCAGACCTACGTCGAAGGCCGCGAGTCGATGTTCACTGCGCTGCCCAAGGACGGCGAGCCCCTGGCCGCCTGGTACGGCAATGGCGACAGCCGCCGCGACACCGGTTCCACCAAGGGTCGTAATTTCGACCATGGCCGCTGGTACGACTTCTACGGCGCCAACCTGGAGCGCACCTACGGCAAGCAGGACAAGGCCCGCTGGGTCGACCACAGCATCGCGCGCCTGAAGGCCTGGGGGTTCAACACCGTCGGCAACTGGAGCGCGGGCGAGTTCAACACCAGCCAGCGCATGCCCTACACCATCCCGCTGTCGATCCATGGCGACTACGCCACCATCAGCACCGGGCTCGACTGGTGGGGGGGCATGCCCGACCCCTTCGACCCGCGCTTCGCCATGGCCGCCGAGCGTGCCATCGCCATCGCCGCCCGTGACCACCGTGACGACCCCTGGCTGATCGGCTACTTCGCCGACAACGAGCTGGCCTGGGCCGGCCCCGGCGCCGACCCGAAATCCCGCTACGCCCTGGCCTACGGCACCCTGCGCCTGACCACCGACGTACCGGCCAAGCGTGCCTTCCTCAAGCAGCTGCGTGACAAGTACCGCAACCAGCAGGGCCTGTCCCAGGCCTGGGGTATCGAGCTGCCGGCCTGGGAGCTGATGGAGGACCCGGGCTTCGAGGCGCCGCTGCCGAACCCCGAGCACCCGGCCATCGAGGAAGACCTCAAGCGCTTCCAGCGCTTCTTCGCCGACACCTACTTCAAGACCATCGCCGAGTCGATGAAGTGGCACGCGCCGAACCACCTGCTGCTGGGCGGCCGTTTCGCCGCGAGCGTGCCGGAGGCGGTGGAGTCCTGCGCCCAGTACTGCGATGTGCTGAGCTTCAACTTCTATACCCGCGAGCCGCAGCACGGTTACGACTTCGAGTACCTGCGCCAGCTGGACAAGCCGCTGATGGTCACCGAGTTCCACTTCGGCTCCCGCGATCGCGGCCCGTTCTGGGGCGGCGTCGCCGAGGTCTACAAGGAAGAGGAGCGTGGCCCGGCCTACGCCAACTTCCTCAAGAAGGCCCTGGAGGAGAAGTTGATCGTCGGCGCCCACTGGTTCCAGTACCTCGACCAGCCGGCCAGCGGCCGCCTGCTCGACGGCGAGAACGGCCACCTCGGCCTGGTGGGCATCACCGACCGTCCCTACGACGGCTTCATCAAGGCGGTGCGCAAGGCCAACCTGGATGTCGCCGCCCAACTGGCCAAACCCGCCGAAGCCAAGCCCGCAGAAGCCAAACCGGCTGACAAGCCGGCGGAGAAGGCTGCGGCCAAGCCCGCTGCGGCACCTGCCGCCAAGCCCGAAGCCAAGCCTGAGCCGAAACCCGAGCCGAAGCCTGAGGCCAAACCGCAAGCCGAGCCTGCTGCGCCAGTGCCTGCCGAGCAGCCCGAGCAATCGGAGAAGCCCGTCGGCAAGCCCACAGACGAAGCTACGCCCAAGCCGGACCCGGCGCCCAAGGTCGAGACCGACCCGGCGCAGAAGCAGGATGCGCCTGATGCATCCTGAGTCATTCGACTGACCGATGGACCCTGCGCCGAACTTCGGCGAGGTTCCCAAAGGACGGCGGCATTGGTAACAATGCCGCCGTCATTTTTTTCCGAGGAGAGTGCCGGTGCAGACCCAGGGTTACTTCGACTTGCGTTTCGAAGCGGTGCGCGACGCGTTCGCCGCCCTGTTCGACGACTCCCAGGAGCGCGGCGCCGCGCTCTGCGTCCAGGTGGGCGGCGAGACCGTGGTCGACCTCTGGGCCGGGGTGGCCGACAAGGACGGCCAGGAGGCCTGGCAGACCGACACCATCCTCAACCTGTTCTCCTGCACCAAGACCTTCACCGCCGTCACTGCGTTGCAGCTGGTGGGCGAGGGCAAGCTCGAGCTGGACGTCCCCGTGGCCCGCTACTGGCCCGAGTTCGCCGCCGCCGGCAAGGAGCGCATCACCCTGCGCCAGTTACTCAGTCACCGCGCCGGCCTGCCGGCGATCCGTCAGCCGCTGCCGGCCGAAGCGCTCTACGACTGGCAGGCGATGACCGCCGCCCTGGCCGCCGAGGAACCCTGGTGGACGCCCGGCGAGGAACACGGCTACGCCCCCATCACCTACGGCTGGCTGGCCGGTGAGGCGATCCGCCTGGCTGATGGCCGTGGCCCGGGTGAATCCATCGCCGCGCGTATCGCCCGCCCCCTGGGGCTGGATTTCCACGTCGGCCTGGATGACGCCGAGTTCCACCGGGTGGCCCACATCGCCCGCGCCAAGGGCAACATGGGCGACGCCTCGGCCCAGCGCCTGCTCAAGTGCATGATGACCGAGCCCACCTCCCTCAGTACCCGCGCCTTCACCAACCCGCCGTCGATCATGACCAGCACCAACAAGCCGGAATGGCGGCGCATGCAGCAGCCGGCGGCCAACGGCCACGGCAATGCCCGCAGCCTGGCGGGTTTCTACGCCGGCCTGCTGGACGGCCAGTTGCTCGACTCCGCGCTGCTCGCCGAGCTCACCCGTGAGCACGCCATCGGCGACGACCGCACCCTGCTGACCCGCACCCGTTTCGGCCTGGGCTGCATGCTCGACCAGCCGGACGTGGCCAACGCCACCTACGGCATGGGCCGCCTGGCCTTCGGTCACCCCGGCGCCGGTGGCTCCATCGGTTTCGCCGATCCCGAGCGTGAGGTCGCTTTCGGTTTCGTCACCAACACCCTCGGCCCCTATGTGCTGATGGACCCGCGCGCCCAGCATCTGGCCCGCACCCTGGCGAGCTGCCTGTAGCGGAACCGCTCGTCAGTTGCACGGAATATCCCTTTGCGGATGAAGGGGTTGCGTCCAGAATTTCAGCCTGTACCTGAGATTGATGCGCCATCATGCGATGGCGTATCGCCTTCTCCTTTTACCTGTTACGGGGGCCCCGCGATGAAGCTGCTCAAGTCGTCCACCTTGATCCTCTGCATGACCGTTTCCGGTTGCAGCACCTTCAGCCACGACAAGCCGGCTGCGGACGCCCACGCGCAGAACAGCGGCACCAGCCATTGGTGGTGGCCGTTCGGTGGCAGCGACGACAAGGTGGCCAAGGCCGAGGTGCCCAAGGTCGACCAGAAGCTCACCCAGGCCTGGCTGGACCAGTACGAGCCGCGCCTGCGCGAGGCGGTGAAGGACAGCAAGCTGGAAGTGGAGCGCCGCGACAACCTGCTGGTGGTCACCGCGCCGGTGGAAGGTTCCTTCAACCCTGATCGCCCCAGCATGCTGCTGCCCATCACCCTCGGCCCCTTCAGTCGTGTCGCCAAGCTGGTGGAAGGCGATCCGAAGACCGGTGTGCTGGTTCTCGGCCATGCCGACACCTCCGGCGAAGACGCCCTCAACCGCAAGCTCAGCCAGGAGCGCGCCCAGGCGGTGGCGGCGATCTTCCGCCTCAGTGGCCTGCAGCGCGACCGCCTGTCGCTCAAGGGTGTCGGCTCCGACATGCCCCGTGCCGCCAACGACAGCAAGGACGGCCGTGCCCTGAACCGCCGCGTGGAAATCCTCCTCACCCCGCAGGACACCCTGGTCGCCCTGCTGGCCCGCTACAACCAGCCGCCGAAGGTGGCCCAGCAAGTGGTTGCGGCAGATCAAGGCAAATGAGCCTTGCTTGGGTAAGCTAGGCCTTTCCTTTTGCAGGACGCCGAGATGACCCAGACCCTCGCCGACATGCGTCGCGACTACACCCGCGACGGCCTCAGCGAAGCCCAGGCTCCCCAGGAGCCTTTCGCCCTGTTCCAGCAATGGTTCGGTGACGCGGTGAAGACCGAGCAACTGCCGGTCGAACCCAACGCCATGACCCTGGCGACCGTCGACGCCGACGGCCGCCCGCATTGCCGGGTGCTCCTGCTCAAGGGGCTCGATGCGCGGGGCTTCACCTTCTTCAGCAACTACGACAGCGCCAAGGGCGAGCAGCTCGCGGCCCGTCCGTTCGCCGCCATGACCTTCTTCTGGCCCAGCCTGGAGCGCCAGGTGCGCATCGAAGGCCGGGTGGAGCAGGTCACCGCCGAGGAGTCGGACGCCTATTTCCAGGTGCGCCCGCTGGGCAGCCGCATCGGTGCCTGGGCTTCACCCCAGAGCCGGGTGATCGCCGACCGCGCCGAGCTGGAACAGCTGCTCGCCGAGACCGAGCGACGCTTCCTCAACCTGGCGCCCACCTGCCCGCCGCACTGGGGCGGCTACCGCCTGCTGCCGGAGCGCGTCGAGTTCTGGCAGGGCCGTCCGAGCCGCCTGCACGACCGCCTCAACTACCGCTTGGTCGATGGCCAGTGGATGTTCGAACGCCTCGCCCCCTGAGGCTTTCCTGAGCGGCATGCGCGCCCTGTAGACTGGCGGCTTCCCCTGGAGGCCGCCCATGCTCGAACTCGACTCCACCCTGGCGCAGCACATCGTCGACCGTGCCATGGCCATCCTTCCGTACAACATCAACGTCATGGATGCCCAGGGCATGATCATCGGCAGCGGCGACCCGCTGCGCGTGCATACCCGCCACGAGGGTGCCCAACTGGTGCTGGCCAACCGCCGCGTGGTGGAGATCGACGAGCAGGCTGCCGCCTGCCTGCGCGGCGTGCGCCCCGGGGTGAACCTGCCGCTGTTCCATGCCGAACGGCTGATCGGCGTGCTCGGCATCACCGGCGAGCCGGATGCGGTGCGCCCCTATGCCGAACTGGTGCGCATGGCTGCCGAGATGCTGGTGGAGCAGCGTCAACTGCAGGCCGAGCGGCACTGGCAGCGCCACCAGCTGGACGCCTGGCTGAACCAGCTCGCCGATCCGCAGACCGACCTGGTGCACCTGGCCGCCGAAGCCGAGCGCATTGGCCTGCAACTGCCCTGGAGGCAGCAGGTCTGCGTGCTGGAACTGGTGGAGGAGGGGGACCCGCAGGAGCGTCGGGCACGGGTGCTGGATGGCCTGGCCCGACAGGGGATGCTGTGTGCGGCGCTGTCGGCCCGCGAGCTGATCTGCTGCCGCCTCTTCAGTGCCGAGCGCGATGACGATACCTGGCTGGCCCAGGCCGACGAACGTGGCTGGGGCATCGCCCGCCTGTGCATCAGCGACCCCCAGGCCGGCATCGGTGACCTGCGCGAAGCCGCCCTGGCGACCCGGTCGCTGCATGCCTTCGCCCGTGCCTGCCGAGCGCAGCAGCGCATCTTCCACCTGGAGGAGCACCGCTTGTCGACGCTGCTGTTCAGCCAGCGCAGCAACTGGCTGCTACGGCGCTGGCTCGGCCCGCTGCAGGCGCTGGTCGATGCGGATGACGACGGCGTGCTGTGTCGCACCCTGCAGTGTTGGCGCGAGCACGATGGGCACGGCAATGCCTGTGCCCAGGCCCTCGGCATTCACCGCAACACCCTGCGCTACCGGCTGGAGCGCATCGCCGAACTGGTGGGGCTGGAGCGCCCGCGTCACGACCAGTTGCTGTTGCTCGGCCTGGGGCTGGACCTGCTGGGCTGGCCCAAGGTCGATTGTGCGAATGCACGGATGGGTGGCATCGAAGACGCTGTCCGTTAGGTCGTATGCATAAGGCTATTGCGCTCGGGATCGCGCAAAATCGGGCGGCTATCCGGCATCCATAACAACAACTAAGGAGTCCGCACATGGGCCTGGTCCTGATCCTGGCGGCGTTGATCGCCTTCATCGTGCTGTCCACCACTCGCTTTAAACTGCACCCCTTCCTCGCGCTGCTCGCCGCGGCCTTCATCGCCGGCTTCGCCTACCAGGTGCCCACCGGCGAGATCGTCAAGACCATCACCACCGGCTTCGGCAGCATCCTTGGCTACATCGGCATCGTCATCGTCCTGGGGACCGTCATCGGCGTGATCCTCGAGCGCAGCGGCGCGGCCATCACCATGGCCGAGACGGTCATCCGCCTACTGGGCGAACGCTTCCCCACCCTGACCATGTCGATCATCGGCTACCTGGTGTCCATCCCGGTGTTCTGCGACTCCGGTTTCGTCATCCTCAACTCGCTGAAGAACGCCCTGGCGGCGCGCATGCGCGTCTCCACCGTGGCCATGAGCGTGGCCTTGGCCACCGGCCTCTATGCCACCCACACCTTCGTGCCGCCCACCCCCGGCCCCATCGCCGCCGCCGGCAATCTGGGCCTGGATGCCAGCCTCGGGCTGGTGATCGCCGTCGGGCTGGTAGTGGCACTGGCCACCGCCCTGGCCGGCATGTGGTGGGCCAACCGCTTCATCGGCCGTGAGGTGGAGTTGGAGGACGACCCGCTTTCGCAATCGGCGGACCAGGACTTCGCCGCCCTGCGCGCCGGCTACGGCAAGCTGCCCAGTGCCTTCCAGGCCTTCGCGCCGATCTTCGTGCCCATCCTGTTGATCTGCCTGGGCTCCATCGCCGCCTTCCCCGCCAAGCCCTTCGGCAGCGGCACCTTCTTCGGCCTGCTGAGCTTCCTCGGCCAGCCGGTGGTGGCCCTGCTGGTGGGCGTCGCCCTGGCCTGCACGCTGCTCAAGAGCGACGACAAGCGCAAGGAATTCCATGATCGTGTGGTGGAGGGCATCGTCTCCGCTGCGCCCATCCTGCTGATCACCGGTGCCGGCGGCGCGTTCGGTGCCATGCTCAAGGTCACTCCCCTGGGCGACTACCTGGGCAGCACCCTCTCGGCGCTGGGCATCGGCCTGTTCATGCCTTTCGTGGTCGCCGCCGCATTGAAGACTGCACAAGGCTCGACCACCGTGGCGCTGGTCACCACTTCCGCCTTGGTGGCGCCGCTGCTCGGGCAGCTTGGCCTGGACAGCGAGATGGGCCGTGTGCTCACCGTGATGGCCATCGGCGCCGGCGCCATGACCGTGTCCCATGCCAACGACAGCTTCTTCTGGGTGGTCACCCAGTTCAGCCGTATGCCGGTGTCCCTGGCCTACCGCGCGCAGACCCTGGCGACCCTGGTACAGGGTATCGTCGGCATGCTCGTCACCTGGCTGCTCAGCCTGATCCTGCTCTGACCGCAGTACCGCCCGGAGCCAGGTGCTCCGGGCACATCCCGAGGTAACCCGATGAAGATTGTGATTGCTCCCGATTCCTTCAAGGAAAGCCTGAGCGCGCCCGAAGTGGCTGCCGCCATCGGGCGCGGCTGGTCGTCGGTATTCCGGGCGGCCCAAGTGCTGCTTCGGCCCATGGCCGATGGCGGCGAAGGCACGGTGGACACGGTGCTCGCGGCCAGCGGTGGCGAGCGGCGTATGGCGACCGTGCGCGGGCCCCTGGGGGATGAGGTCGAGGCGCACTGGGGCTGGCTGGGGGAGGGCAGCGCCATCATCGAAATGGCTGCCGCCAGCGGGCTGCATCTGGTGCCCGCCAGCGAGCGGGACGCTACCCGTACCAGCAGCTTCGGCACCGGTGAGCTGATCCGCCAAGCCCTGGACGCCGGCGCCACGCGCATCATCCTCGGCCTGGGCGGCAGTGCCACCAACGATGGCGGGGCCGGCCTCATGCAGGCCCTGGGGCTGCGCCTGCTGGATGCCGACGGGCGCGAGCTGCCACCCGGTGGCGCTGCCCTGGCCGATCTGGCGCGGATCGATCGCGGCGGCCTCGATTCACGCCTCGCCCATGTGCAGTTCGAAGTCGCGGCGGATGTGGATAACCCGCTCTGTGGTTCCCGGGGCGCCTCCTACGTCTTCGGCCCGCAGAAGGGTGCGAGCCCGGCACAGGTCGAGCAGCTGGATGCGGCGCTGCAACGTTATGCACAGGTGGTCGCCCAGGAACTGGGGCAGGACCACAGCCAGCAACCCGGCGTCGGTGCGGCCGGTGGGTTGGGCTTCGCTGCCCGGGCCTTCCTCGGGGCGTGTTTTCGTCCGGGGATCGAGCTGGTCGCTGAACTGGCCGGGTTGGCCGAGGCGGTGCAGGGCGCCGACCTGGTGATCACCGGAGAAGGGCGTCTCGACTCCCAGAGCCTGCATGGCAAGACGCCGGTGGGCGTGGCGCGTGTCGCACGGGCCGCCGGCGTGCCGGTCATCGCCCTGGCGGGCAGCCTGGGGGAGGGTTACCAGCGCCTGCGCGAGGCGGGTATCGAGGCGGCCTTCAGCCTGGTGCCCGGGCCGATGACGCTAGAGCGGGCGATGGCCGTGGCCGGTGATGAACTGGAGGCGCGTGCCGCCGATATCGCCCGGCTCTGGGCCTTGGCGGGGCGGGCTCAGGCCCCGGGGTAGCGCTGGGCGGCGCGCTCCAGCCAGGCGGGCAGGTCCTTGCGCTTGACCTTCTCGCGGCGGGCGGCCTGCAGCTGTTCGAGCATGTAGTTGCGGCGAGCGGCGTCCGCGCCGGCGAGGGACAGCGCCAGGTCACGGTCCATCCAGCGCTTGATGCGCACGTAAATCCACCAGTGGAAATACAGCCCCGCTGCGGTGGTGGTGACGATGATGAAGTAATCCATGAACTACCCTTGCTCTGGCGGCACCCGGGCGCCTTGGCGTTGTCCGAGTGGTGAGTCTGTATGGAAACTGAACGGGTCGGCAGTTTGTTCAGGCGCCGGGTGACAGTTTCCGCCGCTGCGGAGTCTAATGGACGAGCATCCAATCTGGAGGAAATGCTATGCGTAAATCCGTTCTGCTAGTCGCTTCGTTCTCTGCGGTAGCGATGCTTCTGGGCGGCTGTCAGTCGAGCCTGACCGGAGACACCTATTCGCGCGACGAAGCACGCCAGGTGCAGACCGTGCGCATGGGCACCATCGAATCGCTGCGTCCGGTGAAGATCGAAGGTACCAAGACCCCGATCGGCGCAGGCGCCGGTGCGGTCGTCGGCGGTGTCGGCGGCAGCGCCATCGGTGGCGGGCGTGGCAGTGTGGTAGCGGCTGTGATCGGTGCGGTTGCCGGTGGCCTGCTGGGCGCTGCGACCGAAGAAGGCCTGACCCGTACCCAGGGCGTCGAGATCACCGTTCGCGAAGACGACGGCTCCATGCGCGCCTATGTGCAGGAAGTGCAGGAAAACGAGATTTTCCGTGTAGGCGAGCGCGTTCGCATCATGACCGTCAACGGTACCAGCCGCGTTTCCCACTGATCCCGGTTCGCCTGCAGGAGCGAGTCGGCCCCCGTTTCGTCTCCCGTCTGCATCGCTGCCTTCCCAACGCGGCTGCCCCTCATGGGGTAGCCGTCGTCGTTTCAGGGAGACGGGTTTCGCTAGTTTTTTGAAATAATTCAATGCATGTCCGGCAATCGATAGTTATGGATAATCGTCGAGTTTTCGCCTTGCCGGACTTCAGCGCTGGACGGGGCCTAGTTTGGGAGGGTCATCGATGTTTCTGGCGCTGATTGTCGCGCTGCCTTTTCTGGGCGCTCTGTTGCCTTTGCTCGCCGAACGCCTGGGACGTAACCAGGCGTCGCTGGCGGCTGCCTTCGCGCCGCTGGCCGGGCTGATCCTGCTGCTGATGCAGGCCCCCGCCGTGCTGGGTGGGGAAACCCTGAAGCTGATGCTGCCCTGGTTGCCGGGGCTGGGCCTGAACTTCAGTCTGCGCCTGGATGGCCTGGGTTTTCTCTTCGCGTTGCTGATCCTCGGCATCGGCCTGCTGGTCATCCTCTACGCCCGCTACTACCTGTCCGAGCGCGAACCCATCGGGCGCTTCTTCGCCTTCCTGCAGCTGTTCATGGGCGCGATGCTCGGTGTGGTGCTCTCGGAGAACCTGCTGCTGATGCTGGTGTTCTGGGAAGCCACCAGCCTGTCGTCCTTCCTGCTGATCGGCTTCTGGGGCCATCGCTCGGATGCCCGCAAGGGGGCGCGCATGGCGCTGACGGTGACCGGCGCCGGAGGCCTCGCGTTGCTGGCGGGCATCCTGCTGCTGGGCCACGTGGCCGGCAGCTTCGAGCTGAGCGACGTGCTGGCTGCGGGCGACCGCATCCGTGCCCACGCGCTCTATCCGGTGCTGCTGTGCCTGGTGCTGCTGGGCGCGCTGACCAAGTCCGCGCAGTTCCCCTTCCACTTCTGGCTTCCCCACGCGATGGCGGCGCCGACCCCGGTGTCCGCGTACCTGCACTCGGCGACCATGGTCAAGGCCGGCGTCTTCCTCCTTGCGCGGCTCTACCCGGCGCTGGCCGGCACCGACTGGTGGTTCTACCTGGTGAGCATCAGCGGCCTGGCGACCCTGCTGCTGGGCGCGACGATGGCGCTCTTCCAGCATGACCTCAAGGGCCTGCTGGCGTACTCGACCATCAGCCACCTGGGCCTGATCACCCTGCTGTTCGGCCTCGACTCGCCGATGTCCAACGTCGCGGCGGTGTTCCACATCATCAACCACGCCACCTTCAAGGCCTCACTGTTCATGGCCGCCGGGATCATCGACCACGAGACCGGCAGCCGCGACATGCGCCTGATCAACGGCATGTGGCGCTACCTGCCGCACACCGCAGTGCTGGCGATGGTGGCGTCCCTGGCGATGGCTGGGGTGCCGCTGCTCAATGGCTTCCTCAGCAAGGAGATGTTCTTCGGCGAGGCCCTCAGCCAGGACATGGCCGGCGGCCTGCACTGGCTGCTGCCGCTGGGCGCGACCCTGGCGGGCGTGTTCTCCGTGGCCTATTCGCTGCGCTTCGTGCATGACGTGTTCTTCAACGGTGAGCCCAAGCCGCTGCCGAAATTCCCGCCCCATGAGCCGCCGCGCTACATGAAGGTGCCGGTGGAGATCCTCGTCGCGCTTTGCGTGCTGGTGGGCATGGCGCCCAACTTCACCGTGGCGCCGCTGCTCGCCGTGGCCGCCAGCGCCAGCCTGGGTGGCGAGCTGCCCGAGTACAGCCTGGCGATCTGGCACGGCTTCAACCTGCCGCTGGCGATGAGCTGCATCGCCCTGGTCGGCGGCGTGCTCCTCTATATCGGGCGCAAGCCGCTGTTCCGCTGGTACGCCGGCTTGCCGGATGCCGATGCCAAGCTGGTGTTCGAGGGGGTTATGCAGCGCCTGGTGCGGGGCGCCACCCGCCTGACCGCCAGCCTGGAGAACGGCTCGCAACAGCGCTACCTGGCTCTGCTGCTGCTCGCGGCAGTGGTGGTGGTGGCCGTGTCGCTCTGGCCCCTGGCGCAGTTGACCGGCTCGCGCCCGGCGATACCGCTCGATGGCGCCAGCGTGGTGGGCATGCTGGTGCTGTCGGTGGCGGGCGTGCTCACCGCCGTGTTCCATCGCCAGCGCCTGGTGGCCCTGCTGATCCTCGGCGTCGGCGGCCTGCTGGTAGCCCTGGCCTTCGCTCGCTTCTCCGCCCCCGACCTGGCGCTGACCCAGCTCTCGGTGGAAGTGGTGACCATGGTCCTGCTGATGCTGGCCATGTATTACCTGCCTTCGCGCACGCCTAACGAAAGCACCCTGGGCCGGCGCACCCGCGACCTGCTGCTGGCTCTAGCCGGCGGCGGTGTGGTGGGGCTGCTGACCTACGAGGTGCTGACTCGGCCCTACCAGACCATCGCCGACTTCTTCCTGGAGAACGCGGTGAGCGGTGGCGGCGGCCACAACGCGGTGAACGTGATACTGGTGGACTTCCGCGGCTTCGACACCCTGGGCGAGATCACCGTACTGGCCATCGCCGCAGTGGGCGTCCACGCGCTGCTTTCCGGCCTGCGCCTGACCAACCCCACCTGCGATCCCCAGGGCCGCAACTGGGCGCGCTCCAGCCGGCCGCTGATCCTCGAGACCCTCTCGCGCCTGCTGCTGCCGCTGGCGCTGCTGGTGTCCGCCTTCATTTTCCTGCGTGGGCACAACCTGCCTGGCGGTGGCTTCATCGCCGGGCTGATCACCGCCTCCGCGCTGATTCTGCAGTACATCGCCACCGGTTCGGCCTGGGTCGAGCAGCGCCGGCCGCTGCGCTACCAGCGCCTGGCCGGTGCCGGGGTGATGATCGCCGGTCTCACCGGGCTGGGCAGCCTGGTGTTCGGCGCCCCCTTCCTGACCTCGGCCTTCGATCACTTCCACCTGCCGCTGGTGGGCGAGATCGAGCTGGCCACCGCGCTGTTCTTCGACCTGGGCGTATACCTGGCCGTGGTCGGGGCCGTGATGCTGATGCTGGCCGGCCTCGGCAAGCTCAGCCTGCACCCGCCAATCACCGAGGAGATCCACTGATGGAGGCCCTGTTCGCCGTCACCCTTGGCCTGCTCACCGCCAGCGGCATCTACCTGCTGCTGCGGGCGCGCACCTTCCCCGTGGTACTGGGGCTGACCCTGCTGTCCTATGCCGTCAACCTGTTCCTCTTCGCCATGGGCCGCCTGGCCGGCGACGCGGCGGTGATCGGCAGCGGCGGCCAGTACGCCGACCCGCTGCCCCAGGCGCTGGTGCTCACCGCCATCGTCATCGGCTTCGCCGTGACCGCCTTCGTGGTGACCCTGGCGCTGCGCGGCGTGGGCGAGCTGGGCAATGACCACGTGGATGGCCGCGCGGACGGGGAGGGGCGATGAGTCACCTGTCCATCCTGCCGATCCTGATTCCGATGTTCGCCGGGGCATTGCTGCTGATGTTGCCCTCCCTGGAGCGGCTCAAGCGCAGCATCTCGGTGCTCGCCACCCTGGCCCTGGTGCCCCTGGCGCTGGTGCTGATGGCCCGCGCCGACGACGGCCAACTGCAGGTCTATGCCCTGGGGGGCTGGCAGCCGCCGTTCGGCATCGTCCTGCTGCTGGACCGCTTCGCCGCGCTGATGCTGCTGGCCACCGCCGTGCTCGGCAGCGCCGTGGTGCTCTATGCCATTCGTGGCGACGACCGCCGTGGCCTGCGCTTCCATGCGTTACTGCAGTTCCAGCTGCTGGGCATCAACGGCGCCTTCCTGACGGGTGACCTGTTCAACCTTTTCGTGTTCTTCGAGGTCATGCTGATCGCCTCCTACGCGCTGCTGTTCCACGGCGGCGGTGCGGAGCGGGTGCGTGCCGGGCTGCACTACGTGGTGCTCAACCTGGTGGGCTCGGCGTTCTTCCTGATCGCCGTCGGCGTGCTCTATGGCATCACCGGCACCCTGAACATGAGCGACCTGGCCAACAAGGTGGCCCTGGCCGATGCCGACAGCGCGCCGCTGCTGGCCGCCGCCGGGCTGCTCCTGCTGGTGGTGTTCGCCCTCAAGGCGGCACTGCTGCCGCTGCACTTCTGGCTGCCACGCGCCTATTCGGCTGCCAGTGCGCCGGTGGCGGCGCTGTTCGCGATCATGACCAAGGTCGGCGTCTACTCCATCGTCCGCGTCTACCTGCTGGTGTTCGGCGCCGGTGCCGGGCAGCTGGCCGATCTCGCCCTCGACTGGCTCTGGCCCCTGGCCCTGGCCACCATGGCGCTGGCCGCCATCGGTGCCCTGGCCGCCGACCGCCTGCAGGGGCTGGTGGCCTACATGGTGCTGCTCTCCGCCGGCACCCTGCTGGCCGCCGTGGCCCTGGGGACCCCCGAGTCCCTTGCCGCCGCGCTGTTCTACCTGCTGCACAGCACCTGGGTGGCCGGCGGGATGTTCCTGCTCGCCGACCTGATCGCCCGCCAGCGCGGCGACAAGGCCGGCCTGCTGGTGCAGGGCCCAGCGCTGATGAACCCGCACCTGCTGGGCGGCGCCTTCTTCTTCGCTGCCATCGCCGTGGCTGGCCTGCCGCCCCTGTCCGGTTTCATCGGCAAGGTGCTGCTGCTCAAGGCGGTGGCGCCGGGCATGCAGGCGGCGCTGCTGTGGTCGGCGCTGCTGGGCGGCAGCCTGCTCGGCCTCATCGCCCTCAGCCGTGCCGGCAGCACGCTGTTCTGGCGGGTCGGCAACGACAGGCTCGGCAGCGCCGAACTGGACCGTGGCCGCCTGCTGGCGACCTTGGCCCTGCTGGCCACCGCCGTGGCGCTGGTGGTCTTCGCCGCGCCGCTGCTGGAGTACGTCCAGGCCACCGCCGCGCAGCTGCATGACGTCGGCCTCTATCGCCAGGTGAGCCTGCAAGGAGTGGCGCCATGATCCGCCGCCTGCTGCCCCATCCGACCATGAGCCTGCTGCTGTTGCTGGTATGGCTGCTGTTGTCGAACTCCATCGCCTTCGGCCACTGGCTGCTGGGTGGCCTGCTCGGGGTGGCCATCCCGCTGCTGTGCAACCCGCTGATGATCGACCGCCCCGGGAGTGGCACCCGACCCGTCTGGGGCGTTTCGTGCTGCTGGTGATGTGGGACATCCTGGTGGCCAACTTCCAGGTCGCGCGCCAGACCCTCGGCCCGCTGGAGCGGCTGCGCCCGGCCTTCGTCGAGGTGCCCATCGACCTGGACGACGAGATGGCCATCAGCATCCTGGTGTGCGTGGTTTCGCTGACCCCGGGCTCGGTCTCCGCCGACCTCTCGGCCGACCGCCGGACCTTGCTCGTGCACGCCCTGGACGTCCCGGACGACGCCGCGCTGATCGCCGAGATCAAGTCGCGCTACGAGGCGCCCCTGAAGGAGGTCTTCCCATGCTCGCCTACGTGATCCCGCTGTGCCTCGTGCTGCTGGTCATCGCCCTGCTGCTGACCCTGGCACGCCTGGTGCGCGGCCCCTGCCTGCCCGACCGGGTGCTGGCCCTGGACACCCTCTACGTCAACGCCATCGCCCTGCTCATGCTGCTGGGCATCTGGCAGGGCACCAACCTCTACTTCGAAGTGGCGCTGCTGATCGCCGTGCTCGGCTTCGTCGGCACCGTGGCGGTGGCCAAGTACATGTTGCGAGGAGACATCATCGAATGAACGCCGAGCCCCTGGCCCTGTGGGTCGAGATCCTCATCTCGCTATTCCTCCTGCTCGGCGCCGCCTTCGTGCTGATCGGCGCCATCGGCCTGTTCCGCCTCCCGGACTTCTTCATGCGCCTGCACGGGCCGACCAAGGCCACCACCCTGGGTGTCGGCAGCCTGGTGGTGGCCTCGCTGATCTACTTCTCGGCTACCCGCGAGGGGCTCAGCGTGCATGAGCTGCTGATCAGCCTGTTCCTCTTCATCAGCGCCCCGGTCAGCGCCTACATGCTGGCCAAGGCGGCGGTGCTGCAGCAGCTGCCGCTGACCCGCAAGACCCGCGGCAAACCCTGGGAGCAGTAACAGTTTCATCGCCCCGCTGTGCCTGTCGCGACGCCGTCCTGGCGCCTAGACTTGGGTTTTCCCCGGAGGCAGTCGATGGCGCAGCAAGGTCGTTGGGTGGCGGTCGCCTGCCTGGTGCTGGCCATGGCCCTGTGGGGCAGTTCCTTCATCGCCCTCAAGCTGGCCTTCCGCGAGGTCGCGCCCATGTGGGTGATCTTCGCGCGCATGGCCCTGGGCAGCCTGATCTTCCTGCTCGCCTGGCGCTGGCGCGGTGACTGCGATCCGCGGCCTGGCGACTGGAAATACTTCCTTGGCCTGGCCGCCTGCGAACCCTGCCTGTACTTCATCTTCGAAGCCCTGGCCCTGCAGCACACCAGCGCCGCCCAGGCGGGCATGATCACCGCGCTGCTGCCCCTGCTGGTGGCCGTCGGCGCCTACGTCTTCCTCCGTGAACGCATCACCCGCACCACCCTGGCGGGCTTTCTCCTGGCGGTGGCCGGTGCGGTGTGGCTGAGCCTGGCCAGCGAGGCGGACCCCCACGCCTCGGCGCCCCTGCTGGGCAACTTCTACGAATTCCTCGCCATGGTCTGCGCCACCGGCTACACCCTGCTGCTCAAGCACCTGTCGGCGCGCTATTCGGTGTTCCTGCTGACGGCGATGCAGGCCTTCATCGGCGCGCTGTTCTTCCTGCCGGTGGCGGCGCTCTCGGCGCCGCTGCCCGAAGCGCCCAGCGCGCTGGCCATCGGCGCCATGGTCTACCTGGGCGTGGTCGTCACCGTCGGCGCCTATGGCCTGTACAACTTCGGGGTGGGCCGCCTGCCGGCCAGCCAGGCGTCGGGGTTCATCAACCTGATTCCGGTGTTCACCCTGATCTTCGCCATGCTCCTGCTGGATGAGCGCCTCAGCCCCATGCAGCTGGGCGCTGCCGCCCTGGTGTTCGCCGGGGTGGCCCTGAGCCAATGGCGCAATGCTCCGCCGGCCCCCGCCGGCATCCTGGATTGAGAAGAGGCTGACATGAACGACCCCCGCACCTGGACCCAGGAAGCCATCCGCATCATCGAGGCGGACTTCCAGCGCAGTGCCGACACCCACCTGATCCCCCTGCCGCTTCCCGGCCTGCCGGGCATCGAGCTGTACTTCAAGGACGAGTCGAGCCACCCCACCGGTAGCCTCAAGCACCGGCTGGCGCGCTCGCTGTTCCTCTATGCCCTGTGCAACGGCTGGCTCAGGGCCGGCGCGCCGGTGATCGAGGCGTCCAGCGGCTCGACGGCGATCTCCGAAGCCTATTTCGCCCGCCTGCTGGGGTTGCCCTTCATCGCCGTGATGCCCGCCACCACCTCGCCGGAGAAGATCGCCCAGATCGCCTTCTACGGCGGCAAGAGCCACCTGGTGAACGACCCGACGCAGATCTACGCCGAGTCCGAGCGCCTGGCCCGCGAGAGCGGCGGCCACTTCATGGACCAGTTCACCTACGCCGAGCGCGCCACCGACTGGCGGGCCAACAACAACATCGCCGAGTCGATCTTCCAGCAGATGCGCCACGAGCATTTCCCCGAGCCGGCCTGGCTGGTCTCCAGCCCCGGCACCGGTGGCACCCTGGCGACCCTGGGCCGCTACGTGCGCTATCGCCAGCACTGCACCCGGGTGTTCTGCGCCGACGCCGAGCGCTCGGTGTTCTTCGACAGCTACCGCAGTGGCGACCGCAGCCTGACCCTGGAGCTGGGGTCGCGCATCGAGGGCATCGGCCGTCCCCGGGTGGAGGCCTCCTTCCTGCCCCAGGTGATCGATGCCATGGCCAAGGTGCCCGATGCCCTGTCCCTGGCCGCCATGCACTACCTGGCCCAGCGCCTGGGCCGCCGCGTGGGCGGCTCCAGTGGCACCAACCTGGTGGGTGCATTGCTGGTGGGGCTGCGTATGGTCGCGGCGGGGGAGAAGGGCTCGGTGGTGGCGATCCTCTGCGATGGCGGCGAGCGCTACGCCACCACCTATTACGACGACGCCTGGCTGCAGTCCCAGGGCTACACCCTGGAGCCCCTGGTGGCGGCCATCGCCGCCTGCGCGGAGCAAGGTGCGGCCTTGCCCGATTCGATCCAGGTGGCGGGCCTGTGAGCCTGGATGACGGCGTGCAGCTGCGCACCGCGCGGGCTGGGGATATCGAGGCGATGGCCGCCTTCATCTTCGAGCACGGCCCCAACCCCTGGAATTTCCTCCCGGAAGACGAAGTGCACGAGCACTTGGCCGGTATCGCCGATGGCCGCGTGCAGGCATTGCTGGCCGAGGAGCGAGGCTTGCTGGCCGGCTTCATCACCTTCTACTTCAGCACCGGCTTCGCCGAGCACCAGGAGGCCGGCCGTGGCGATTCGTCCCGCGCCTATGTCTGCGAGGCGGTGGTGCACCGCGAGTTGGCCGGGCGCGGCCTGGGCTCGCGCATGCTGCGGGCAGTGGTCGAGCGCCTGGCGGAGCAGGGCGTGGGGGATGTCTATATCGAGCGTCACGAAGAGAACGCGGGCTCGGCAGGGATGATGCGTAAGGCGGGCTTCCGCGAGGTGCGCACCTTCGATGACCCGCAGCGCCGTGCCACCGGTTCGCGGCGCACGACGCTCTGTCACCTGCGGCTGGACTGAGGCTCAGCGCTCCAGCCAGGCCAGCATCACGTCCAGCATGCGGTTGGCGAAGGCCCATTCGTTGTCGTACCAGGCCAGCACCTTGACCAGTTCGCCCTGCACGCGGGTGTGGGCGAGGTCCGCCACGCAGGACACCGGGTGGCCATTGAAGTCCACGGACACCAAGGCCTCTTCGTTGCACTCCATCACCCCCGCAGGCATGCGCGCGGCCCTTCGCGCAGGGCGGCGTTGACCGCCTCGCGGGTGGCCGGGCGCTCGGCGATGAAGCTCAGGTCCACCAGCGATACGTTGGGCGTCGGCACCCGCACCGCCATGCCGTCCAGGCGCCCGGCCAGCTCGGGGATGACCAGGCCGATGGCCCGCGCCGCCCCGGTGGCGGTGGGGATCATCGACAGGGCGGCGGCGCGGGCGCGGTAGAGATCGTCGTGGGTCTTGTCCAGCAGGTTCTGGTCGTTGGTGTAGGCGTGCACCGTGGTCACCAGGCCGCTGCGGATGCCGAATGCCTGGTGCAGCACCTGGGCCAGGGGCGCCAGGCAGTTGGTGGTGCAGGAGGCGTTGGAAACGATGCGCTGCTCGCCCAGCAGCCCATGGTTGACGCCGTAGACCAGGGTCAGGTCGGCGCTGTCCAGCGGGTGGGAGAGCAGCACCCGGGGGGCGCCGGCGGCGAGGTGGCGTTCCACCTGTTCGCGGCTCTTCATGCGGCCGGAGCATTCCACCACCAGGTCCACGCCCAGCTCGCTCCAGGGCAGGCGTACCGGGTCGCTCTGGGCGAGCAGGCGGATGGACTGCAGGCCGATGTCCATGCAGTCGCCGTTGAGCTTCACGGGGCAGGCGAAGCGGCCGAAGGTGGAGTCGAAGCGGGTCAGGTGGGCGAGGGTGGTGGCGTCGCCGAGGTCGTTGATCGCCTCGATCCGTACGCGGGCGTCGAGGCCCCGTTCGAAGAGGGCGCGGACCAGGGCGCGGCCGATGCGGCCATATCCGTTCAATGCGATGCGCAGCATGTCGTTCTCCTTGTGCTTGTCCATGGACAAGCTTAGGAGGTCGCCGCCGGTGGCGCGCCCCGACCGCCCGGTTATGGCGGCCGAGTGTGCAGCGGGAAAGCGGCCCGGCCGGGGTCGGCCGGGCAGGGGATCACTCGTTGCGCGAGCCGCCGAAGTAGGCGCAGCCACGCAGGGGCTTGCCGTCCAGGCGCAATTCGGCGGTCAGGTGCTGCACCGAGCCGCTCATGGCGTCGACGCAGCGCTGCGGGGCGACCCAGAGCTCCACGCGCTTGCCGTTGGCTTCGCTGGTGAGGTTGAAGCGGCCGTCGGGCAGCTGTTCTTCCATGTAGGGCAGGGCGACGGGCTCCTGGCCGAGCTGCTCCAGCACCAGGCCCTTGGCGTTGACGTTGATGTTCCACTCCGGCTCGTGGCCGCTGGCGCGCAGCAGCAGGCGCTTGAAGTTGAGGTCTTCGCAGCCGTGGCCTTCGCGCTGTAGGCGATAAAGCTGGGTGACGTCCATCTGGCCGTCGGCGCCCTTGCTGGCGCCGAGGTTGCCGCGCAGGTCGACGAATAGCGGGCCGGGGCCATCGTCCAGCAGGGTGGCGGCTTCCTGGAGGATGCCGGTGGCGCCGCTGTCGGCGACCACGAAGCGGCGCTGCTCGGAGCAGGGGCGGAACAGCAGGTGGCCGGCGTCGGCGCTCAGCTCACCCTGGGTGCGTGGCGCCAGGGGCGCGGGTGCGTCTTCGGTGGCGAGCATCTGGCAGCCGGCGAAGAGGGGGAGCAGACTGAAAAGCAGTGGACGGACAACGCGCATCGGTGGGCCTCCTGAAGGGAGCGGCCACGTTACCGGGGCGCATCGGTGATCTCAAGGGCGGGGAAGCAGGATGATCCAGTGCAGGCGGGTGTACGAGGAGAAGCGGGACGACGACGGCCAGCGGGTGCTGGTGGACCGGCTGTGGCCCCGGGGCTGCCGCAAGGAGGCGCTGGGGCTCGACGCCTGGTTGCGCGAGGTGGCGCCTTCGGCCGAGCTGCGCCGGGACTTCTGCCACGATCCGGCGCTGTTCGAGGAGTTCCGCCTGCGCTATCGCGGTGAGCTGGCGGCCCACCCCGAGCATTGGCAGGGGCTGCTGCAGATGGCTCGGCAGGGCACCCTCACGCTGCTGTTCGCCGCCCGCGAGGAGCAGGCCAACAACGCCCGGGTGCTGGCCGAGTTCCTCGAGGAGGAACTGGACCGCGAAGGCCCGTCCAGCTCGCCGGTGTGTTACGCCGGCGAGGCTTGAGCCTTACCAGACGCGGTACACCTGGCCGGTCTGCGCGCCCTCGGCGCTCTTCGCATAGGCCAGGGCGGCGACGGCGGCCGGCACGGCTTTGTAGCCACGGAAGAAGGGGCCGTAGGAGGGCAGGGCCTCTTCGATCACCGTGGGGCTGACGCTGTTGATGCGCAGTCCGCGGGGCAGCTCGATGGCGGCGCTTTTCACGAAGCTGTCGAGGGCACCGTTGACCATGCTCGCCGAGGAGCCGGCGCGGATCGGGTCGTCGCTGAGCACGCCCGAGGTGAGGGTGAAGGAGGCGCCGTCGTTGGCGAACTCGCGGCCGATCAGCACCAGGTTCACCTGGCCCATCAGCTTGTCCGCCAGGCCCACGGCGAACTGCGCCTCGCCCATTTCCGCCAGCGCGCCGAAGTGCACCTTGCCGGTGGCGCTGATCAGTGCGTCGAAGCGGCCGGTCTGCTCGAACAGGCGGTGGATCGACGCGGCGTCGCGGATGTCCACCTGGAAGTCGCCGCTGCTGTGGCCGACGCGGATGATCTCGTGGCGTTCCTTGAGCTCGTTGTCGATGGCCTGGCCGATGGTGCCGCTGGCGCCGATGAGGATGATCTTCATGGGTTCGATTCCTGCGTGTGTGGATGACTGAAGCCAGTGTAGAGTCGCTTTTGTTGTCGATAATCCAGACAATCGGAAACCTGTGGTTCTCATATGGAAACAGTGAGGGGCTCCCATGAGCGAGATGGATGACCTGGCGGCCTTCGCCGTTCTGCTGGAGGCGGGCAGCTTCACCCGCGCCGCCGAGCGCCTGGGCTGCAGCAAGGGGCAGTTGTCCAAGCGCATGCGCCAGCTGGAGCAGGGCCTCGGCGCCACCCTGCTGCATCGCACCACGCGACGGCTGGACCTTACCGCCGCCGGCGCCGCGCTGCTGCCCGAGGCCCAGGCGCTGCTGGCCCAGGCCACTCGGGCGCGCCAGGCGGTGCAGCGCCTGCAGGAAGACATCAGTGGGCGGGTGCGCATCACGGTGCCGGTGTCCCTGGGCGAGACCTTCTTCGATGCGCTGTTGCTGGAGTTCACCCGCCGTCATCCCGACGTGCGGGTGGAGCTGGACCTGAGCAACAGCTACCGCGACCTGGTGGGGGAGGGCTATGACCTGGGGGTGCGCTCCGGTCCGCACCTGGACGAGCGCCTGGTGGCGCGGCCGCTGTTCTCCCTGGAGGAGATCACCTGCGCCGCGCCCGCGTACCTGGCCCGCCATGGCGAGCCCCAGGCACCGGCGGACCTGGCCGGGCACCAGTGCCTGCTCAACACCCATTACGCCGGCTTTGAAGAATGGCTCTACCACCGCCAGCACCAGCTGGAGCGGGTCAGCGTGGCCGGCAACCTGGCGAGCAATCACTACAGCCTGCTGAAGAAGGCGGCGTTGTCCGGGGCCGGCATCGCCCGGCTGCCGTCCTACATGTTGCATGACGAACTGGCCGATGGGCGCCTGGTGTGGCTGCTGCGTGGCTACCAGACACGGCAGTCACCGGTGTTCCTCGTGCATCCCTTCCAGGGCGGCCTGCCCCGGCGCACCCAGGTGCTGATGGATTACCTGCTGGACTGGTTCGAGCGCAGCCGTCGGGCGCTGGACAGGTTGGGGCTGTAGAGGGCTCCTGCTCAGCCTGGGTTTCGCTGCGCTCTACCCATCCTACGTCTGAGAAACCCAGCGCAGAGGGGCCGGGCAGTGCGATGTCGGGCCTCGCTGCGCTCGGCGCCAACCTGCGGTGCGGCTCCCGGCCCTTGTTTCCGGCACCAATGAAAACGGCCCGAAAGGGGCCGTTGTCGTATTGCAGCGGGGATCAGCCGCCCAGGTAGGCGTCGCGCACCTTGGGGTCGGTGAGCAGCGCTTCGCCAGTGCCTTGCATGACGATGCGACCGTTCTCCAGCACGTAGCCGCGGTCGGCGAGCTTGAGCGCCTGGTTGGCGTTCTGCTCGACGAGGAACACGGTCACGCCATCACGGCGCAGCTGTTCGATGATGTCGAAGATCTGCTGGATGATGATCGGCGCCAGGCCCAGGGACGGCTCGTCGAGCAGCAGCAGTTGCGGCTTGCTCATCAGCGCGCGGCCGATGGCGAGCATCTGCTGTTCGCCACCGGACATGGTGCCGGCGCGCTGCTCGAAGCGTTCCTTGAGGCGCGGGAAGAGGCCGAGGATCTTGTCCATCTGCTCGTCGTAATCACCCTTGGGCGTGAAGAAACCGCCCATGGCCAGGTTCTCCTCGACGGTCAGGCGGGCGAACACGCGGCGGCCTTCCGGCACCACCGCGATGCTCTTGCGCATGATGTCGCTCGATTCCTGGCCGACCAGTTCCTCGCCCAGGTAGCGGATGCTGCCGCTGGCGGCGCGCGGCGAGCCGCAGAGGGTCATCAGCAGGGTCGACTTGCCAGCACCGTTGGCGCCGATCAGGGTGACGATCTCGCCCTTGCTCACTTCCATGCTGACGTCGTGCAGCGCCTGGACCTTGCCGTAGAAGGTGGAAACCTTGTCGAAACTCAGCATGGCTCAGGCCTCCCCCAGATAGGCTTTGATCACATCCGGGTTGCTGCGGATCTGCTCCGGCGTGCCGTCGGCCAGGGGCGTGCCCTGGTTGATCACGTAGATATGGTCGGAAATGCTCATGACCAGGTGCATGTCGTGCTCGATCAGCAGCACGGTGACGTTGTACTCGTTGCGCAGCAGGGCGATCAGGGCCTTGAGGTCCTCGGTCTCGCGCGGGTTGAGGCCGGCGGCCGGCTCGTCGAGCATGAGGATGCGCGGGCGCGTCATCATGCAGCGGGCGATTTCCAGGCGACGCTGCTGGCCGTAGGCGAGGGTACCCGCCGGGCGGTTGGCGACGTCGGTCAGGTTGACCTGCTCCAGCCAGTGCGCGGCGTAGTCCATGGCCTCGCGCTCGCTCTTGCGGAAGCCCGGGGTCTTGAACAGGCCGGCAAGGAAATTGGTGTTGAGGTGACGATGCTGGGCGACCAGCAGGTTCTCGACAGCGGTCATTTCCTTGAACAGGCGGACGTTCTGGAAGGTACGCACCACGCCCTTGCGGGCGATCTTGTGGCCCGGCAGGCCTTCGATCTGCTCACCGTCGAGGCGGATGCTGCCGCCGGTGGGCTGGTAGAAGCCGGTCAGGCAGTTGAACACGGTGGTCTTGCCGGCGCCGTTCGGGCCGATCATCGAGACCACCTGTTTTTCTTGGACGGACAGTGCCACGCCGTTGACGGCCAGGAGGCCGCCGAAACGCATGGAAAGGCCGCTTACTTCCAGGATCGGGCGGCTCATCACTTCAGCTCCAGGTGGGGACGTTGCATGGGCAGCAGGCCCTGCGGACGCCAGATCATCATCAGCACCATCAGGGCGCCGAACATCAGCATGCGGTACTCGTTGAATTCACGGGCGAGTTCCGGCAGCAGGATCATCACGATCGCGGCGAGGATGATCCCCAGCTGCGACCCCATGCCACCCAGCACGACGATGGCGAGGATGATCGCCGACTCGATGAAGGTGAAGGACTCCGGGGTCACCAGGCCTTGGCGGGCGGCGAAGAAGCTGCCGGCGAAACCGGCGAAGCAGGCGCCCAGGGTGAATGCGGAGAGCTTGATGATGGTGGGGTTCATGCCCAGTGCGCGGCAGGCGATCTCGTCTTCCCGCAGCGCTTCCCAGGCACGGCCGATGGGCATGCGCAGGAGGCGGTTGATCACGAACAGGGTCAGCAGCACCAGCAGCAGGGCGATCAGGTAGAGGAACACCACCTTGTTCACCGAGTTGTAGGCAATGCCGAAGTACTCGTGGAAGGTCTGCATGCCTTCGGCCGCGCGGCGCTCGAAGGAGAGGCCGAATAGGCTCGGCTTCTCGATGTTGCTGATGCCGTTGGGGCCGCCGGTGATCTCGGTGAGGTTGCGCAGGAGAATGCGGATGATCTCGCCGAAGCCAAGGGTCACGATGGCCAGGTAGTCACCGCGCAGGCGCAGCACCGGGAAGCCGAGGATGAAGCCGAAGAAGGCCGCCATCAGGCCGGCGATCGGCAGGCATACCCAGAAGCCCAGGCCGTAGTAGTGCGACAGCAGCGCGTAGCTGTAGGCGCCCACGGCGTAGAAGCCCACGTAGCCCAGGTCCAGCAGGCCGGCGAGGCCGACCACGATGTTCAGGCCGAGGCCGAGCATCACGTAGATCAGGATCAGGGTGGCGATGTCCACCGCGCCGCGGGAGCCGAAGAACGGCCAGGCGAGGGCGACCACCACCAGGCCGAGGATGATCCAGCGCTGGGTGGAGGGGAGGGTGAGGAAGTTGCTGGTTTTGCTAGAAAGCTTCGGCAGCTTCGGCGCGTTTTCCAGGGCACTCGTCAGGCGGGTGCGGAACAACTGCCAGAAGAACATGGCGATGGCGCAACCGGCGATGGTCCAGAGCACGGCGGGGCTGGCGCCCTGCACCTGCAGGCTGATGCCCACGGTGCTGAGCTTCAGGCCCATCACCGGGTAGGCGACGGCCAGCACCAGCAGCGCGCTGAAGAACGCGGTCTTGAGGGATTTCTGGGTGATCATACTTTTTCGACCTCCGGACGACCGAGGATGCCGGTGGGTCGGAACAGCAACACCAGGACCAGCAGGCTGAAGGCCACCACGTCCTTGTACTGGTCACCGAAGATGTCGGCGCCGAAGGCTTCGGCCACGCCGAGGACCAGGCCGCCGAGCATGGCGCCCGGGATGCTGCCGATGCCGCCGAGTACCGCAGCAGTGAAGGCCTTGATGCCGGCGAGGAAGCCCAGGTGCGGGTTGATCACGCCGTACTGCATGCCCAGCAGCACCGCGGCGACGGCGGCCAGGGTGGCACCGATGACGAAGGTGAGGGCGATGATGTTGTTGGTGTTGATCCCCAGCAGGTTGGCCATGCGGATGTCTTCCGCGCAGGCGCGGCAGGCACGGCCGAGGCGCGAGCGGGAGATGAACATGGTCAGGCCCATCATCACCAGGAAGGTGACGACGAAGATCAGCACCTGCATGTACGAGATGGTCACCCCGTTCATGGTGCTTTCACCGAACACGAAGTTCCCCGGAATCAGGTTGGGGATGGCTTTGTCCTTGGAATCCTGCGCGAGTAACACCTCGTTCTGCAGGAATATCGACATGCCGATCGCGGAGATCAGCGGAATCAGCCGGTTGCTGCCGCGCAGCGGGCGATAGGCCACCCGTTCGATGCTGTAACCGTAGGCGCTGGCGACGATGATGCTGGCGGAGAAGGCCGCGATCATGACGATGGGCAGGCTGTCGATGCCGAACATGGTGAGTCCGGCGATTACGATGAAGGCCACGTACGAGCCAATCATGTAAACCTCGCCATGGGCGAAGTTGATCATGCCGATGATGCCGTAGACCATGGTGTAGCCGATGGCGATCAAGGCATAGGTGCTGCCAACGGTCAGGCCGTTAACCAGCTGTTGCAGGTAGTGATAGAGATCAGGCATTCCCCAACTCCTCGGGCATCACGTAAAGCGGCGCTTGTGGCGCAGCGGAGCCCGTAAAACTCGGATAAACAAAGCCCACTGCGGGTGCAGTGGGCTCTGGGCTTAAGGCGGGAAGCTTATTTGGCTTCGGTTTTGGTGCCGTCCTTGTGCCATTCGTAAACCACGAAGCTGAAGTCCTTCAGATCGCCCTTCTCATCGAAGGAGAGGTTGCCGGTGGGGGTGGCGAAGCTGTTGGCGCGCAGGGCTGCGGCCACTTTGGCGGTGTCGTCTTCGCCGGCTTTCTTGATGCCTTCGGCAATCACTTGCACGGCGGCGTAGGCCGGGAATACGAACGGGCCGGTGGGGTCTTCGTTCTTGGCTTTGAAGGCATCTACCAGGGCCTGGTTCTTCGGATCCTGGTCGAAGGATTTCGGCAGGGTGACCAGCAGGCCTTCGGAGGCCGGGCCGGCGATGGCCGAGATTTCCTTGTTGCCTACGCCTTCCGGACCCATGAAGCGGGCTTTCAGGCCTTTTTCAGCCGACTGGCGCAGCAGCAGGCCCAGTTCCGGGTGGTAGCCGCCGTAGTAGACGAAGTCGACGTTGGCTTGCTTCAGCTTGGCGATCAGGGCGGAGAAGTCCTTGTCGCCGGCGTTGATGCCTTCGAACAGGGCGACCTTGCCGCCTTTGGCTTCCAGGGTCTGCTTCACGGCAGTGGCGATGCCTTCGCCGTACTGCTGCTTGTCGTGGATGACGGCGACGGTCTTCGGCTTGATGTGGTCAGCGATGAAGTTGCCGGCGGTCGGGCCCTGCAGGCTGTCCAGGCCGATGGTGCGGAACACCAGTTGGTAGCCACGGGAGGTGATTTCCGGGCTGGTGGACGCCGCGGTGATCATCAGGATGCCTTCGTCTTCGTAGATGTCGGACGCGGGCTGAGTGGAGCTGGAGCAGAGGTGGCCAACAACGTATTTGACGCCGTCGTTGACGATCTTGTTGGCTACGGCGACCGCTTGTTTCGGGTCGCAGGCGTCGTCGTACACCACGCCTTCCAGTTGAGCGCCGTTCACGCCGCCAGCCTTGTTGATCTGCTCGATCGCCATCTTGGCGCCGATGAATTGCATCTCACCGTACTGGGCAACAGCACCGGTCACCGGGCCGGCCAGGGCGATCTTGATGGTGTCGGCGGCTACGGAGTAGCTGGCAACACCGGCGAGGGCCATAGCGGCGAACAGTTTGGAAATCTGCTTGGTAGCCTTGTTCATAGTGCTCCACTCTTATGTTTTTCGTTGTTTTTGTCCTGATTGCCTACAGGACAGGGTCCTTTGAACCACCCCGCCATATCCCGCGGCAACTGTACCGGTACAGTGTAGAGTGCCGATTTGCGGCTTGAAAAGCCGACACATGGGGGCGGAATGTTCCTATGTCGCTAAATCGCAACAAACGTATAGAAAAACGGCGTGCCCTGGAGTGAGCGGGAGGCGTCAGGCTGGACTTGTGAACAAGATGGCCGGCGTTATCATTGCCCGCCCTGCAACCGTTACCTTTCCACTCAGAGCAAGCCATGAACGATTCATCAAGCACCCTCTATGCCAAGCTGCTCGGCGAGACCGCCGCCATCACCTGGGAGGAGCTGCAGCCCTTCTTCGCACGGGGCGCGCTGCTCTGGGTCGAGGGCGCGGAGGATCTGGTCGGCGTCGCCCTGGCGGTGGCCGAGGACGACAAGCCCAAGGTGGCCCAGCTGCTGGGCGCCGGCAGCCTCGCCAAGGTCGAGGAAAGCCGTGCCGAGGACCTGCTGGCGCGGAACCCGAAGCTGTGGGCCGTGGTGGTGGCGCCCTGGGTGCTGGTCCAGGAGCGCGACGAGGCGCCGACCCGGCACTGATCCCCTGGCATTCCCGCGCGGACGACTCCGTTCGGGAATGCCTCCCTGCTCGATCCCGCCTTTCTAATCCCCTGACCCTCCGCACCCGATGCGATATTCGGGGCATGTCCCGCATTCCGGCGTCTGAACGGGCGCACTGCAAGCGTTCGAGCACCCGCTCAAGGACGGGCCTTGGGGAATTCTTATGCCCTTATATGGCGCGCAGTGTTACCCGTTGCCTCCTTGTGGTGCGTGGCGAGTGGTGGGCGGCACCCCTTTACCTTTTCCGGTGCGTGCACGTGTTGACCGTTGGGTTTAGATTGGGCTCCCCGTTTTTCCGGAGCCCTCCATGACCCTCCCCAGCATCGCCTTCGCCGGCATCGGCCTGATGGGCCTGCCCATGACCCGCCGCCTGCTCGCTGCCGGCTACCCGCTGTCGGTGTGGAACCGCAGCCCCGACAAATGCGCCCCTCTCGAAACCCTCGGCGCCCGCCGTGTCGACAGCCCCGCTGCACTTTGCGGCAGCGCCGATATCGTCATGCTCTGCCTGGCCGATACGGCGGTGGTGCGCGAGGTGGTCTTCGGCCCTGGCGGCATCGTCGAACGCGCGAAGCCCGGCCAGTTGCTGGTGGATTTCTCCAGCCTGGAGCCCGCCGCCACCCGCGATATGGCCGCCGAACTGGAGCGCCGCAGCGGCATGCGCTGGGTGGATGCGCCGGTCTCCGGTGGCACCCCCGGTGCCGAAGCCGGCACCCTGGCGATCATGGCCGGCGGCCGGGTGGAGGATGTCGAGCGGGTACGCCCGGTCCTCGCCCACCTCGGCCAGCGCCTGACGCGCATGGGCGATGTGGGTGCCGGCCAGGTGACCAAGGTGTGCAACCAGATGATCGTCGCCTGCAATGCCCTGGTCATCGCCGAAGTGGTGGCCCTGGCGGAGAAGTCCGGTGTCGATGCCAGCCTGCTGGCCCCGGCGCTGGCGGGTGGCTTCGCCGACTCCAAGCCCCTGCAGATCCTCGCCCCGCAGATGGCCGAGAGCCGCTTCGAGCCGATCAAGTGGCACGTACGCACCCTGCTCAAGGACCTGGACACCGCCGTCAAGCTGTCCCGCGAGGAGGGCAGCGCTACGCCCATGAGCGGCCTGGCCGCGCAACTGATGCGCCTGCACGGCAGCCAGGGCAACCTGGCGCGTGACCCGGCGACCCTGGTCGAGATGTATCGCGAGGAGCAGGCATGAAGATCGCCGCCAACCTGTCCATGCTGTTCACCGAGGTGCCGCTGATCGAGCGCATCGGCGCCGCCGCGCAGGCGGGCTTCGAGGCCGTGGAAATCCAGTTCCCCTACGAGCTGCCGGCCGGCGAGCTGAAGGCCGCGCTGGAGCAGGCCGTCCTGCCGCTGCTGCTGATCAACCTGCCCGCCGCCGACCTGCTGCAGGGCGGCCCGGGCCTGGCGGCGGTGCCGTCGCGCCAGGACGAATTCGATGCTGCCCTGCGCCAGGTCTACGCCTACGCGGCGGTGGTCAACCCGCTGTTCGTCAACGTGCTGCCCGGCCGCCTGGCCGAGGGGCTGGACCGCGACACCGCGCTGGCGACCCTGGTGGCCAACCTGCGCAAGGCCGTCGACACCCTGCACCCGCTGGGTATCCAGGTGCTGGCCGAGGCCATCAACCCCATCGACATGCCGGGCTTCCTGATCAACACGCCGGAGCACCTGGATGAGCTGGTGCGCGCCGTCGACCGGCCCAACTTCGCCGCCCAGTTCGACCTCTACCACATGGCCCGCCAGGGGCTGGACGTGGCCGCCGGCATCCGGCTGCTGGCCGGGCGCATCGGCCATGTGCAGTTCGCCGACAGTCCCGGCCGTGGCGAACCGGGCTCGGGGGCGACGGATTTCCCGCCCTTGCTCGATGCACTGGACGCGAGCGGCTACGCCGGCTGGCTGGCCGCCGAATACCGGCCGGGCAAGCCGACCGGGGAGTCGCTCGGCTGGCTGCCTACGTTCAAGGCCCGCTGAAGGGGCTCCGGGGCTGCGGGCCGGCTCACCGCTCCGTTCGGGGCGGGAGCCTGTGAGCAGGACGATTCGGCGGAAGTGTTGGATTGTCCTACATAAAGCTGGCGAATGTTCGCAGACAGGAACGGTCCGCAAGGTCTAGATTGCGGCTTACAAGCCCGGCAGGCGGTTTGCCTGGCAGATAACAACAATCGAGACCGACCCCATGCAGCCTTTGCAGCCTTCCCCCCAGGCGGCGAACGCCTGGCGCGTTCTGTTCCTGCTGTTCCTTGCGAACCTGTTCAATTTCTTCGACCGCACCATTCCGGCCATCATCATCGAGCCGGTGCGCCATGAGTGGAGCCTCAGCGACTTCCAGCTCGGCCTGATCGGCACGGCCTTCACCCTCGTCTATGCCATCGCCGGCCTGCCCCTGGGGCGCATGGCCGACACCGGCTCGCGCAAGAAGATCATGGGCTGGGGCCTGGCGGTGTGGAGCGGCCTCACGGCGGTCAACGCCCTGGCCTGGAATTTCTGGAGCTTCCTGCTGATCCGCATGGGCGTCGGCATTGGCGAGGCCAGCTACGCGCCGGCCGCCAACTCGCTGATCGGCGACCTGTTCCCGGCCAACAAGCGCGCCCGCGCCATGGGCATCTTCATGCTCGGCCTGCCGCTGGGCCTGGTGCTGGCCTTCTTCACCATCGGCGCCATGGTCCAGGCCTTCGGCAGCTGGCGCGCGCCCTTCGTCATCGCCGCCATCCCGGGGCTGATCCTGGCGCTGTTCATGTTCTTCATCAAGGAACCGGCCCGTGGCGCGGCGGAGTCGGTCAAGGTCGACCTTTCGCCTGTGGATAAACCCTTGCGCCGGGTCCTGGCCATCCGCACCTTCTGGTGGCTGACCCTGGCGGGCCTCACCTTCAACTTCGCCACCTACGCCTGCAACTCCTTCATGGTGCCGATGCTGCAACGCTACTTCCTGCTGCCGCTGCAGAGCGCGGCCGTGGCCACCGGGATTATCTGCGGCGTCACCGGGCTGATCGGCCTCACCGTCGGCGGCTGGCTGGCGGACAAGGCCCACGAGAAATCCGAGCGCGGCCGCCTGCTGCTGGCCACCGGCAGCATGCTGGTCGCCACCCTCGCCACCGGTTTCGCACTGTTCTCCGGACGCATCGAGATCGGCCTGTTCGTGGGCGTGTTCAGCATCGGCTGGCTGTTCGCCTACACCTTCTATACCTGCGTCTACACCGCCATCCAGGACGTGATCGAACCGCGCCTGCGGGCCACCGCCATGGCGCTGTTCTTCGCCGGCCTCTACCTGCTCGGCGGCGGCCTCGGCCCGGTGGTCGTAGGCCTGCTCTCCGACCACTTCGCCCACGCCGCGATGTACGCCGCCGGCGCCAGCGAGATGACCGAGCAGTTCAAGGCCATCGGCCTGCACGACGCCATGTACCTGATCCCCGTGGCCCTGGGCCTGACCATGCTGGCGCTGTTCCAGGCCGCCCGCTGCTTCGGCCGCGATGCCCGCAGCATGCGTGCGGGGCTGGAGACGGGCAGCGTCAACGCGGTGCCGGCCTGAGGCCTATGTCTTGTGGATAAGGGCGGC
Source organism: Pseudomonas solani (assembly GCF_026072635.1). Lineage (NCBI taxonomy): Bacteria > Pseudomonadati > Pseudomonadota > Gammaproteobacteria > Pseudomonadales > Pseudomonadaceae > Pseudomonas > Pseudomonas solani. Next base: position 3,894,493 of record NZ_AP023081.1, read on the forward strand.
GTTCCCTGAATGCCGTCTAGCCGGCGTGGGAGCGAATTCATTCGCGATGAACCCTGGCGCAAGGCCCTTCCTGTAACTCCGCTCGATGGGTTTCGCTTCGCTCTACCCATCCTACGAGATGACCAGCCTACAGGCGCCGAAGCGGTTATGTAGGGCAAAGAAAAAGCGCGCCGAAGCGCGCTTTTTCATTTCCCGCGAACCTCGATCAACCCGCTACCAGCACGCGGATCGCCTCCAGGCGCAGGGCGGCTTTTTCCATCAGCGCCAGGCCGTCGTCACGCTGCTTGCGCAGGGCGTCGATCTCGCTGTCGCGGACGCTGGGGTTGACGGCCTTGAGGGCGATCATGCGCGCCAGCTCCTCGTCCAGCTCGGCGGTCAGGCGTTTCACCGCATCGGCCACGCGGGCTTCGTGACGCGGGCGGATCTTCGCTTCGGCGGCGTGGATCTGGGCCGAGAGCACGTCGCGCTGGGCCTGGACGAACTTGTTGGCACTGCCGCGCGGCACGCTTTCCAACTGGTCGTTGAGGGTGTCGAAGGCCACCTTGCTGGCCAGGTCGTTGCCGTTGGCGTCGAGCAGGCAGCGCAGGGCGGCCGGCGGCAGGTAGCGGCCCAGCTGCAGGGAGCGGGGTGCCACCACTTCGCTGACGTAGAGCAGCTCCAGCAACACGGTGCCGGGTTTCAGCGCCTTGTTCTTGATCAGCGCTACCGAGGTGTTGCCCATGGAGCCGGACAGCACCAGGTCCATGCCGCCCTGCACCATGGGGTGTTCCCAGGTGAGGAACTGCATGTCCTCGCGGGACAGCGCCTGGTTGCGGTCGTAGGTGATGGTCACGCCTTCGTCGTCGCCCAGGGGGAAGCCGGCGTCGAGCATCTTCTCGCCCGGCTTGAGCACCAGGGCGTTCTCGGAGTGGTCCTCGCTGTCGATGCCGAAGGCGTCGAACAGCGCTTCCATATAGATGGGCAGGGCGAACTCGTCGTCCTGCTCGTGGATGGCTTCCACCAGGGCCTGGCCTTCGCCGGTGCCGCCGGAGTTGAGTTCCAGCAGGCGGTCGCGACCGGCGTGCAGTTCGCCTTCCAGGCGCTTGCGCTCGGCTTCGGCCTCGTCCACCAGGGCCTGCCATTGCTCGTCGTCACCGCCGTCCAGCAGCGGCAGCAGGCGCGGGCCGAACTGGTGCTGCAGGGCGTTGCCGGTGGGGCAGGTGGCGAGGAAGGCGTTGAGGGCCTGGTTGTACCACTGGAACAGGCGCTCTTGCGGGCTGGTTTCCAGGTAGGGCACGTGCAGCTGGATGGTGTGCTTCTGGCCGATACGGTCGAGACGGCCGATGCGCTGTTCCAGCAGGTCCGGGTGGGCCGGCAGGTCGAACAGCACCAGGTGATGGGAGAACTGGAAGTTGCGGCCTTCGCTGCCGATCTCGGAGCAGATCAGTACCTGGGCGCCGAACTCCTCGTCGGCGAAGTAGGCCGCCGCGCGGTCGCGCTCGAGAATGCTCATGCCTTCGTGGAACACGGTGGCGGGGATGCCGGAGCGCACGCGCAGGGCGTCTTCCAGGTCCAGGGCGGTTTCGGCGTGGGCGCAGATCACCAGCACCTTGAACTTCTTGAGCATCTTCAGGGTGTCGATCAGCCACTCGACGCGGGGGTCGAAGCGCCACCAGCGCTCGGCTTCATCACCGCTTTCCTGCTGCGCCTGGAAGCTGACTTCCGGGTACAGGTCGGGGTGCTCGCCCACCGGCAGCTCCATGTATTCCACGGGGCTCGGCAGCGGGTAGGGGTGCAGGTTGCGCTCGGGGAAGCCCTGCACGGCGGCGCGGGTATTACGGAACAGCAGGCGGCCGGTGCCGTGGCGGTCCAGCAGCTCGCGCACCAGGCGCGCAGCGGCTTCGCTGTCGCCATCGGTGACGGCGGCCAGCAGGGCTTCGCCCTCGGCACCGAGGAAGCCGGAGATGGTGGCGTGGGCGCCGGGGGACAGGCGGCCCTGGTCCAGCAGCTCCTGCACCGCTTCGGCGATCGGCTTGTAGTTGGCGCTTTCGGCGCGGAAGGCTTCCAGGTCATGGAAGCGCGCCGGGTCGAGCAGGCGCAGGCGGGCGAAGTGGCTGTCCTGGCCCAGTTGTTCGGGGGTGGCGGTGAGCAGCAGCACGCCGGGGATGACCTCGGCCAGTTGCTCCACCAGGCGGTATTCATCGCTGGCCTGTTCCGGGTGCCAGACCAGGTGGTGGGCTTCGTCCACCACCAGCAGGTCCCAGCCGGCGGCGAAGGCGGCGTCCTGGGCCTTCTCGCTGCCCTTCAGCCACTCCAGGGAGACCAGCGCCAGTTGCGCGTCCTCGAAGGGGTTGCTGGCGTCGCTCTCGAGGAAGCGCTCGGCGTCGAACAGGGCGACCTGCAGGTTGAAGCGGCGGCGCATCTCCACCAGCCACTGGTGCTGGAGGTTCTCCGGCACCAGGATCAGCACGCGGTTGGCGCGGCCCGAGAGCAGCTGGCGATGGATCACCAGGCCGGCCTCGATGGTCTTGCCCAGGCCCACTTCGTCCGCCAGCAGCACGCGCGGGCGACGCGGTCGGCCACTTCACGGGCGATGTGCAGCTGGTGGGCGATGGGTTGTGCGCGGGCGCCGCCCAGGCCCCAGAGGGAGGACTGCAGCAGGCGGCTCTGGTGTTGCAGGGTGTGGTAGCGCAGGCCGAACCAGTTCATCGGGTCGATCTGCCCGGCGAACAGGCGGTCGCTGGCCAGGCGGAACTGGATGAAGTTGGAGAGCTGGGTTTCCGGCAGGGTGCGTTCTTCGTGCTGCGCGGTGAGGCCGTGATAGACCAGCAGGCCGTCGATGTCGTCGACTTCCTGGACGGTCAGCTTCCAGCCGTCGAAGTGGGTGATCTCGTCGCCCGGCGCGAAGCGCACGCGGGTCAGGGGCGCATTGCGCAAGGCGTACTGGCGGGTTTCGCCCGTGGCCGGGTAGAGCACTGTAAGCAGGCGTCCATCCGATGCCAGGATGGTCCCGAGCCCCAGTTCCGCTTCGCTGTCACTGATCCAGCGTTGCCCCGGTTGGTACTGCTGCGCCATGCGTCTCTCCCACCATGCAAAAAAGCCGGCAAGTTTAACGGAACGCCGTGCCAAGAGCGACGGGACTTGCGCTCCATATGTCTGTTGCAGTGTAGCGAGCGGCGCTAAAGTAGTGACTCGCCCTGCCGACAGGCTGATCAGAGGAGGGCCAAAACCATGTTGCCGCCTATACCCCATAGCCTGGTGCCCGTGACCGCCCAGCAGGACGTGATCAAGCCACGCCCCGACATTCCGCCCGTCACCCCGGCTAAGGAAGGCTCCGAGGAAAGCGCCATCGGCCTGGACCGGCGCCACCCCCAGGAGGCCGAGGAACTGCTTCGCGAGGAGCAGCGCCGCCGCCAGCGCCGTGGCTACACCGCCGAAGAGATCGCCGAGGGCGATGTCGAGCAGGCCGACGAAGCAGTGATCGAGCAGCTCCCGCGCCAGGGGCTGTGGGTGGATGTGGAAGTCTGAGGCGCGCATGATCCCCTGCCCGCACCTGCTCGGTTGACCCCGTGGACCTGTTCGACGACATCCCCCTGGACCTGCCCGACGCCCACCTGCGTTACGAACCCCACTGGCTGGCCGCCGAAGAAGCCGACGAATGGCTGGCCCGGCTGCGCGAAGAAACCCCCTGGGAGCAACCCAGCGTCCACCTGCATGGCCGCGACTACCCAGTGCCCCGCCTGCTGGCCTGGTACGGCGACCCCGAGGCCGGCTACCGCTACTCCGGCCTGGTGCACCGGCCGCTGCCCTGGACGCCGCTGCTGGCGGAGATCCGCGAGCGCCTGCAGCAGACCGTCGGCCAGCCGCTCAACGGCGCGCTGCTCAACTACTACCGCGACGGCCAGGATTCCATGGGCTGGCACAGCGACGACGAGCCCGAGCTGGGCCGCGACCCGCTTATCGCTTCGCTCAACCTCGGCGGAACTCGGCGTTTCGACCTGCGTCGTAAGGGCAGTGGGCGCATCGAGCATTCATTGCAGCTCGGCCATGGCGCGCTGCTGGTCATGAGCGGCCCGACACAGCATCATTGGCAGCATCAGGTGGCGAAGACCCGCAGCCCTTGCGACCCTCGCCTGAATCTCACCTTCCGCTGGATCCGTTCATGAGCAATGACGAGAAACTGGTCGACTTCGGCGCCGAGCGTGACAAACGCATCCATGACCTGCACGAGAAACGCCTGAACGATGTGCGCAACGCCTTCGAGCAGGCCATGCCCCTGGGCAAGTCGAAAAAGCCGCGCAAGCCGAAAAAACGCTGAAACCCTCCGCTGTACCCCCCTTTTAAATTGACCTGGATCAGTTCCCCAACGGCCTTGCCGGTGGGGCTCTGCGCCTATTGATCCAGATCAATTTCCCCTTCCCGGTGCGGGCTTACCTTTGACCCATCGAAACACGGAACGCCACAAGAGAAGGAGGCACTCAAATGTTCATCGATGTAGTGGTTCTCGCCGGTATCGGGACCGTAGGTCTGATGGTCGCCTTCCTTGGAGGGTTCGGATATTTCATCTGGAAGGACTCCCACAAGCGCAACAAGAAGGCTTGAGTTCACCAGGTTCACAGGCACGCAAGGCACCTCGGGCGACTTCGGTCGCCCTTTTTTTCGTCCACGATTTTTATCCCGTGATGGCCCAAACCTTCACGTAGGGCGGGTGAAACCCGCGCGCGCTCTTGCTCCGCAATGTCGGGTTTCACCCGATCTACGGCTAGGTGTGAAACCGCGCGCTCCCCGTAGCCCGGGCTTCAGCCCGGGAACCCCCACCCGCACAGGGCCCAGGCCCGCTTCTCAATCCAGCCGCTTGTGCACCCGTGATACGGCGACGCCGAGCATCACCGCGGTGAAGGCCACCAGCGCCGCCATCTCCATCCACAACTCGGCCAGCGTGGCGCTGCGCAGCATGATGCCCCGCGCCAGGCGCAGGAAGTGGGTGAGCGGCAGCACCTCGGCGATCCACTGGGCGACGCGCGGCATGCCGGCGAAAGGGAACATGAAGCCCGACAGCAGGATCTGCGGCAGGAAGGTGAAGAAGGCCATCTGCATCGCCTGGAACTGGCTCTGCGCCAGGGTGGAAATGAACACGCCCAGGGTCAGGCTGGCGAAGATGAACAGCAGCGCCGCCGCGTAGAGCGCCAGCAGCGAACCGCGCACCGGCACCTCGAACAGCAGCAGGCCGACGATAAGGATCACCGTCACCTGCACCAGGCCGATGCCGACGAAGGGCAGCACCTTGCCGATGGTCAGCTCCCAGGGCGAGACCGGCGTGGTGATCAGCATCTCCATGTTGCCGCGTTCCCGTTCGCGCACCAGGGCGATGGCGGTGAACAGCACCATGGTCATGGTCAGGATCACCCCGATCAGCCCCGGCACCGTGTTCAGCGGTGCCAGGCGCTCCGGGTTGTAGAAGTTCACCACCGACATCGCCTGGTTGCTGCGCCAGCCCTCCAGGGGGAAGCCCGCCAGTTGCCGGGCCGAGGCCTGCACCACCTGGTCGGAGCCATCCACCACCAGTTGCAGCGGCGGGCGCTCCGGGTCCTGGCGCTGGACGCGCGCCTCGAAATCCCGGGGAATCACCAGCGCGGCGCTGATGCGCCCGGCGCGCAGCAACTGGTCGATCTCCTGGGGGCTGCCCAGGTGGTAGCGGAAGTTCACCACCTGGCTGGAGCCGATCTCCGCCACCGCCTCGCGGGAGCGGGCGGTGTTCGCCTGGTCCAGCACCGCGGCGTCGAGGCCGCGCACATCCATGTTGATGGCGTAGCCGAACAGCACCAGTTGCATGATGGGGATGCCGACGATCATGGCGAAGGTCAGGCGGTCGCGGCGCAACTGGCGCAGCTCCTTGAGCACGATGGCGCCCAGGCGGTGCAGGTTCATCACTTGGCCTCCGCTTTCTGCAGCGGCTGGTGGGTGACGGTGACGAAGACGTCCTCCAGGTTCGGCTCGGTCTCCTTCACCTCGGCCTCCACACCCTGCTCGGCCAGGCGCCGGGCGATGCGTTCATGGGCATCGGCCTCGGCGCTGAGCACCCGCAGCGAGGCGCCGATCTGAGCCATGGCGATCACCTCTTCGGCGCCCTGCAGCGCCCGTTGCGCCTGGCGTGGCTGCGCGCATTCGATCAGCAGCGGGTGGCCGGGCAGGGCGCCCATCAGCTCGGCCGGGCTGCCGTCGGCCACCAGGCGCCCGGCGTCGAGGATGCCCAGGCGCGTGCAGCGCTCGGCCTCGTCCATGTAGTGGGTGGACACCAGCAGCGTGGTGCCGGCCTCGGCCAGCTCGAACAGCGAATCCCAGAATTCCCGGCGTGATTGCGGGTCCACCGCGCTGGTGGGCTCGTCGAGCAGCAGCAGGTCGGGCTTGTGCAGCACCGCGCCGGCCAGCGCCAGGCGTTGTTTCTGGCCGCCGCTGAGGGTACCGGCGAGCTGCTTGCGGCGGTCCGCCAGCCAATAGCGCTCCAGCAGTTCATCGATGCGCTGGCGCCCTTCGCTGCGGGGCAGGCCTTGTACGGCGGCGAGGAATTCCAGGTTCTCGCCGATGGTCAGGTCTTCGTAGAGGGAGAACTTCTGCGTCATGTAGCCGATGCGTCGCTTCAGCGCCTCGGCGTCGCGGGGGATCTGGCAGCCGAGCACCTCGATCTCGCCTTCGCTGGGCAGCAGCAGGCCGCAGAGCATACGGATGGTGGTGGACTTGCCGCAGCCGTTGGGACCGAGGAAGCCGAACACCTCGGCGCGGTTCACCTGGAGGTTGAGCCCGTCCACCGCCGCCAGCTGGCCGAAGCGCTTGGTCAGGCCGCGCGCGCGGATCACCGTCTCGCTGTCAGTCATCGGCAGGGCGCTCCGCGTGCAGCGGCAGGCCGGCGGGCAGGCGCGCGGCCAGCTCGCCTTCCAGTACCAGCTCGGCGCGGTACACCAGGCGGCTGGCGTCGCTGCCGGTCAGGGCGTAGTAGGGGGTGAAGCTGGCCTCGCTGGCGATGCTGCGCACCCGCCCGCTGAACAGGCCGTCGACGCCCTCGATGCCCACCTGCAGGCGGTCGCCGATGGCGATGTGCGGGCGCAGCGGCGCGGGGATGAACAGCCGCGCATAGGGCGTCTCGCCCACCAGCAGGCTGGCCACCTCGGCATTGGCCGGTGGCTGGTCACCGGGGCGGAAGGGCAGGGCGTCGACCCGGCCGGCGCGGGGGGCGCGTATGTCCAGGTGCTCGCGGTCCACCTGCAGGCGCGCCAGCTCGGCACGGGCCGTCTGCAGCTCGGCATCGGCCTGGGCCAGTTGTTCCGGGCGGGTGCCGTTGGTGAGTTCGCGCAACTGCGCATCGGCGTTCTTCACCGCCGCATCGGCCTGGTCGCGGCTGGCGCGGGCGCGGTCACGTTCGGCGATGGCCACCTGGCCTCGCGCATAAAGGGCGGCGACCCGCTGGTAATTGCGCCCGGCTTCGGTGGCATCGGCGCGGTTGCGCACCAGGGTGGCGCGGGCGGCGTCGATGCTTTCCTGGCGTGCGCCGTTGCTCAGCTCATCCAGGCGCGCCTGGGCCTGGGCCACCTGGCCCCGTGCCTGGTCGAGGCGGGCGTCGAGGCGACGCGGGTCCAGCTCCAGCAGCAGTTGCCCGGCCTGCACCGAATCGCCTTCGGCCACCTTCCAGTCGAGGATGGTTTCCGAGGCCTCGGCGGGCACGCCGATACGGTCCCACTCCAGGGTGCCGAGCAGCGGTTCGCTGTCACCGCGGTCGCAACCGCTCAACAGGGCCAGGCAAAGCAGGCCGGGAATGAAGGTGCGGGCGGTCATGGCGATACCTCCAGGCCGCGTTCGAGCAGGGCCAGGGTGTGGTTGACCAGAGCGTCGTTGCCGATCTCCGGGTTGGCGAAGATGCCGCGCCAGAGCGGCGCTGCCGCGTGGGGCAGCATGGTCAGGCCGATCAGCGAGACCACCAGCAGGCGCGGGTCGAGGTCCTTGTTGAGGGCGCCGCGCCCTTGGGCGGCGGCGAAGCGCTGGGCCAGCAGCACCGGGATCAGCGGGGCGATGCGCTGGGGCAGCTGTTCGCGCAGCACACCGCCTTCGCAGAGGATCTCGCGCACCCACAGCGGTGGAATCCAGGGGTGCTCTTCCACCGTGGCGCTGATGCCGCGCACGAACAGGCGCACCAGTTCCAGGGGATCGTCGCCGGCCTCTTGCAGGCGCGCGGCCAGGGTGCGGATCAAGGGCAGGAAACGCTCCTCCACCACCGCATCCACCAGGCGCTGCTTGTTGCCGAAGTAGTAATTGACCATCGCCGGCGTCACCCCGGTGCTCTGGGCGATGCCGCGCAGGCTGCTGGCATTGATGCCCTGATGGGCGAAGGCGTCGCAGGCGGTGTCCAGCAGGCGTTCACGCTGCTGGGCTTCACCGCTGGGGCGTCCGGGGGCGCGGGGAGTGGTCATGGGGCTGTCCTGGGAGGCGATGGAAATTATTTAAATACTCATTTAATTAATTTTCAATGGGCAGTTTCACGATCTGCTGGACGGCAATTAGATAGCTTGCTAATAATTGTCGCTGTTGAACTCATCACCGGCCGAAGCGGCCTATCCTTCTGGCAATTTCCTTCAAGGTCCTGCGCGTGCGCGATTCCCTGCGGGCGTTCCTCGCCCCCGACATCCCGGCTCTCCAGTTCGCCATCAAGACCCTCCTGGGCGGCGGCCTGGCGCTCTGGTGCGCGCTGCGCTTCGGCCTGGAGCAGCCGCAATGGGCGCTGATGACGGCCTTCATCGTCGCCCAGCCGCTGTCTGGGATGGTGGTGCAGAAGGGCCTGGCACGGCTGCTCGGGACCCTGGTCGGCACCGTGATGGCGGTGGTGGCGATGGCCCTGTTCGCGCAGACGCCCTGGCTGTTCATCCTCGCGCTGGCTACCTGGCTGGGCCTGTGTACCGCCGCCTCGACCATGCTGCGCAGCGCCTGGTCCTACTCCTTCGTGCTGGCGGGCTACACGGTGGCGATCATCGGCCTGCCGGCCATCGCCCATCCGCTGACCGTATTCGACCAGGCCGTGGCGCGCTGCACCGAGATCTGCCTCGGCATCATCTGCGCCACCGCCGTCAGTGCGCTGGTGTGGCCGCAGCGGGTGGAACGCCAACTAGCGCGCCAGGCGGGGGATGCCTGGAACGCCGGCATCGCCGCCGCGCGCTCGGCCTTGCGCGGCGAACCCCATGAGCGCCAGGGCCTGCTCGGCGTGCTGGGGCGCATCGTCGCCGTGGACGCCCAGCGCGAGCACGCCTGGTTCGAAGGCAACCGTGGCCGCCAGCGTGCCGCCGCCCTGCGTGTGCTCAGCCGCGACCTGCTCAGCCTGCTGCGCCTGGCCCGGGGTGTGGCGCGGCAGTGGCGGCAGTTGTCGGCAGGGGAGGCCGAACGCCTGGCGCCCTGGATGGAGGAGGTGCAGCGGCTGCTCGCCGAGCCCGATGACGCGACCTCGGAAGCCCTGGGCCAGCGCTTGCTGGACGCCGCTGAAGCCGAAGACCTGGTGCCCGTGCAGCAATACTGCCTGGGCCGCCTGGCGGTGATGCTGCGGCAGATGCGTGCGGCCGCTGCGGCCCTGCGTGCGGTGGAACGTGGCGAGGCACCGGACGATGCCGGGGCGCCGCTGTCCTGGCACCGCGACCTGCCCACCGCGCTGCTCTACGGCCTGCGCAGCAGCGTGGCCTTCGTTGGCCTGGCGTCGTTCTGGCTGGCCACCGCCTGGACCTCCTCGGTGGGCGCGCTGACCCTCACCTGCGTGGTCTGCAGCCTGTTCGCCAGCCGCGAGAACGCCGAGCAGATCGGCTTCATGTTCCTGCGCGGCATCCTCTACGCGCTGCCGGTGGCCTTCTTCATCGGCCAGGTGGTGCTGCCGCAGATGAGCGGCTTCCCGTTGCTCTGCATGGCTCTCGGCGTGCCGCTGTTCTTCGGCGCCCTGGGCATGGCCAAGCCGGCGCTGGGGGCGACCTCGACCTCCTTCTGCCTGCACTTCATCGTGCTCTGCGCGCCGCAGAACACCATGCATTTCGACGTGGCGCTGTTCCTCAACGAGGCCATCGCCATCCTCCTGGGCGTCGGCTTCGCGGTGCTGGTGTTCCGCGTCATCGTGCTGACCAACCCGGGCTGGCATGGGCGGCGCCTGCTCAAGGCCACCTTCCATGACCTGGGCCGCCTTACCCAGCGTGCGCTGGTGGGCGCCGAGAACTGGTTCGGCGGGCGCATGGCCGACCGCCTGCTGCAACTGGCGCGGCACTACCCGGCGCTGCCCAGCCAATCGCGCAACCGCTGGGACGACGGCATCACCAGCCTCGATATCGGTGACGAACTGCTGCACCTGCGCCGTTGCCTGGCCGCCGGCGAGCGCTCCATCGAAGCCTCCGAGGCGCGCTTCCTGCGCAGCATCGAGCCCCTGCTGGAGCGCGGCCCCGCCGCCTCCCTGGCGGGGGCGATGGACGAGCCCTCGGAACAACTGATCCAGGCGCTGCGCCAGGCCGGCAGCAGCATCGACCGGCGCCTGGCCCAGGCGGCCCTGCTGCAGCTGCGGCAGAGCTGGCGCCAATGGTGTGAACAACAGGAGGCGAGCCATGGGCTTGCGTGAGTGGTCCCTGGGCGGCGTGTTGCTGAGCCCCTTTCTGATGTATGCGCTGGCGGCGTTGCTGGTGACGGGCGTGTTGCGTCTGGCCCTGCAGCGTGTCGGCATGGCGCGCTGGATCTGGCACGAAGCGTTGTTCGACTGTGCCCTGTATGTCTGTGTCCTGTCGTTGCTGGTCGCCTGGTTCGGGCACTGGTGAAGGAGAAACCCATGCGTTCCACCCTGCGTATCGTTATCACCCTGGCCCTGGTCGCCGCGGCCCTCGTCGGCGGCTGGAGCCTCTGGCAGCACTACATGCTCTCGCCCTGGACGCGCGATGCGCGCATCCGCGCCGACGTGGTGGTGATCTCGCCGGACGTTTCCGGCTGGGTCGTCGACCTCAAGGTCCATGACAACCAGCAGGTGAAGGCCGGCGACCTGCTGCTCAGCGTCGACCGCGAGCGCTACCAGGCGGCGCTGGAAAAGGCCCACGCCGTGGCCGACACCCGCCAGCAGCAGCTGCGCCTGCGTGAACACGAAGCCTCGCGCCGTGCCCATCTGGGGCCCCAGGCGATCAGCGCCGAGCTGAAGGAGAATGCGCAGATCACCGCCGACATCGCCCGGGGCGAATACCGCCAGGCTCAGGCCGACGTGAAGGTCGCCGAGCTCAACCTGGCCCGCAGCGAGGTGCGCGCGCCACGCAGCGGGCAGGTCACCAACCTGCGCCTGGCCCAGGGCAACTATGCCAACGCCGGGCAGCCGGTGATGGCGCTGGTGGATGACGCTTCCTTCTATGTGCAGGCCTATTTCGAGGAAACCAAGCTGCCGGGAATCAAGGTCGGCGCACCGGTGAAGATCTGGCTGATGAGCGCTGGCCGTGCCCTGACCGGCACGGTGGAGAGCATCAGCCGCGGCATCACCGACCGCAACGCCAGCCCCGACGGCCAGTTGCTGGCCAACGTCGAGCCCACCTTCAACTGGGTGCGCCTGGCCCAGCGCATTCCGGTGCGGATCAAGCTCGACCCGGTGCCTGACGACATCCAGCTCAGCGCCGGGATGACCGCCAGCGTCACGGTCGGGGAGCAGCCGCAGGCGCAGCGATAGCCGGCCCCCCGCAACGAAAAAGCCCGGCGATTGCCGGGCTTTTTTCATCCTGCCTGCAGGGCTCAGCCGATGGTGATCGGCGGCAGCTCCGGCAGTTCGATGGCGAGGGACTGCTTGGGCGCGAGGACTTCGGCTTCGCCGTCCACCACCTGCTCGGCGTTCTGGTTGAACACGCGGGTGGCGATGCGCACGCGGTTCTTCGGCAGCTTCTCGAGGATTTCCAGTTCCACGGTCAGGGCGTCGCCGAGCTTCACCGGGCGGGTGAACTTCAGTTGCTGGCCGAGGTAGATGGTGCCCGGGCCGGGCAGCTCGCAGGCGATGGCCGCGCTGATCAGGGCGCCGCTGAACATGCCGTGGGCGATGCGCTCCTTGAAGAGGGTGCCGGCCGCGTACTCGGCGTCCAGGTGCACCGGGTTGCGGTCGCCGGAGAGGGCGGCGAACAGCTGGATGTCACGCTCTTCCACGGTCTTGGCGTAGCTGGCCTTCTGGCCGACTTCGAGGGCGTCGTAGGTGAAGTTGGTTACCTGGGTCATGGGGTGTCCTTGTTCGGTTGGCAGTAGCGACTGTGGGCAAGGGCATGCTCCAGCCAGTCGAGCAGGTGGGCCGTCACCTCGTCACGGTTGGTCTCGTTGAGCAGCTCGTGGCGGGCGTCCGGGTAGATTTTCAGTTGCACGTCCTTGATCCCGGCCTCGCGCAGGGCGCGGGCGAGGTCGTCCAGGCGGCGGCCGTCGCTGACCGGGTCGCGTGCGCCGCCCACCACCAGCAGCGGCAAGTCGGGGTCGATCTGCGCCAGGTGCTTGACCGGGGTGATGTTCTGAAGCCCGCCGAGCAGGTCGAGCCACAACTGGTTGGTGCAGCGGAAGCCGCACAGCGGGTCGTTGACGTACTTGTCCACTTCGTCCGGGTCGCGGCTGAGCCAGTCGAAGGCGGTGCGGTTGGGCTTGAAGGCCTTGTTGAACGAGCCGAAGGAGAGAAACTCGATCAGCGCGCTGCGGCCATTGGCGCCCTGGCGCCAGCGCTCCAGGCGGGCCACCAGGGCGCCGCTGCGGTACAGCGATACCGGCTGGTAGTTGGAACCGGAGAGGATCGCGCCCTGCAGGCTGCAGCTGTGCTGCATCAGGTAGGCCTGGCCGATGTAGCTGCCCATGCTGTGGCCGAGGAGGAAGATCGGCGCTTGCGGGTGCTGCTGGCGGATGTGGTGGTTGAGGCTGGCCAGGTCGCCGATCACCTTGTTCCAGCCGTCGTGCTCGGCGTACAGCCCGAGGATGCCGTGCTGGGCGGTGCGGCCGTGGCCGCGCTGGTCATGCACGTAGAGTTCCAGGCCCGCTGCCACCAGGGCCTGGCCCAGGCGTGCGTAACGGCCGCCGTGCTCGGCCATGCCGTGGGCGACCATCACCACGGCCCGGGGCTGGGCGTCGCCGCTCCAGCGGTTGACGTGCAGGGAGGCGCCGTCGCTGGCGGTGAGCCAGAAAGCATCGTGGTGCATGGCCAATCCTTGTGGCGTTGGGGTGTCGACGCATTGTGCACGGGCGGCCTGGCGGCGCAAAGCTCGGCACGTGGCTGACTGATCGGTTCCCTGCGGGACCGACCGGGCAATGGCCGGTCAAGGTGCAGCGGGCCGCTCAGGCACGGGCGATGGCGGCAAGATTCACACTGTCTATGACGCGTTCGCGAGTATTTGCGTACGGGTGCGGACCTGCTAATTTCCGGGCAGTCCCGCTCGCGGGCCAGACACATTCAGGGCAAAGAGGATAAGAACAATGCAACCTGATTTCTGGAGCGACAAACGCCCTGCTGGCGTACCCGACCAGATCGACCTGACCGCCTATCGCTCGGTGATCGAGGTCTTCGAACGTTCCTGCAAGAAATTCGCCGACCGACCGGCCTTCAGCAACCTCGGCGTCACCCTGACCTACGCCGAGCTGGACCGCCTCTCCGGCGCCTTCGCCGCCTACCTGCAGAAGCACACCGACCTCAAGCCCGGCGACCGCATCGCGGTGCAGATGCCCAACGTGCTGCAGTACCCGATCGCCGTGTTCGGCGCCCTGCGCGCCGGGCTCATCGTGGTCAACACCAACCCGCTGTACACCGCCCGCGAGATGCGCCACCAGTTCAAGGACGCCGGCGTGCGGGCACTGGTCTACGTCAACCTGTTCGGCAAGCTGGTGCAGGAAGTGCTGCCGGACACCGAAATCGACTACCTGATCGAAGCGCGCATGGGTGACATGCTGCCGAGCCTCAAGGGCTGGCTGGTCAACACCGTGGTGAAGAAGGTCAAGAAGATGGTCCCCGACTTCCACCTGCCCCAGGCGGTGTCCTTCAAGGCCGCGCTGAAGCAGGGCCAGGGCCACGCGCTGAAACCGGTGAAGGTGAGCCTGGACGACATCGCTGTGCTGCAGTACACCGGCGGCACCACGGGCGTGGCCAAGGGCGCGATGCTCACCCACGGCAACCTGGTGGCCAACATGCAGCAGGTGGATGCCTGCCTGTCGCAGCTCGGCCCGGACGGCCAGCCGCTGATGAAGCAGGGCCAGGAGATCATGATCGCGCCGCTGCCGCTCTATCACATCTATGCCTTCACCGCGAACTGCATGTGCATGATGGTCAACGGCAACCACAACGTGCTGATCACCAACCCGCGCGACATCCCCGGCTTCGTCAAGGAGCTGAAGAAATGGCGCTTCTCCGCGCTGCTGGGCCTCAACACCCTGTTCGTCGCGCTGATGGACCACCCCGAGTTCAAGGACCTGGATTTCTCCAACCTCAAGGTCACCAACTCCGGCGGCACCGCCCTGGTGAAGGCCACCGCCGAACGCTGGCAGGCCATGACCGGCTGCTCGGTGGTGGAGGGCTACGGCCTCACTGAAACCTCCCCGGTGGCCAGCACCAACCCCTATGGCACCCTGGCGCGCCTGGGCACCGTGGGCATCCCGGTACCGGGCACCGCCTTCAAGGTGATCGATGACGACGGCGCCGAGCTGCCCCTGGGCGAGCGCGGCGAGCTGTGCATCAAGGGCCCGCAGGTGATGAAGGGCTACTGGCAGCGCGAGGAAGCCACCGCCGAGGTGCTCGACGCCGAGGGCTGGCTGAAGACCGGCGACATCGCGGTGATCGACCCGGACGGCTACGTGCGCATCGTCGACCGCAAGAAGGACCTGATCATCGTCTCCGGCTTCAACGTCTATCCCAACGAGATCGAGGACGTGGTCATGGCCCACCCGAAGGTGGCCAGCTGCGCCGCCATCGGCGTGCCGGACGACAAGTCCGGCGAGGCGGTGAAGCTGTTCGTCGTGGCCCGCGAGGGCGGCCTCAGCGTCGACGAGCTGAAGGCCTACTGCAAAGCCAACTTCACCGGCTACAAGGTGCCCAAGCACATCGTCCTCAAGGACGCCCTGCCGATGACGCCGGTCGGCAAGATCCTCCGTCGCGAACTGCGCGACATCGCCTGACCCTTCCCCCATCCCCGGCCCGCGAGGGCCGGCGGATGCGCTGCGATCCCTCTGCGACGCCTTCTGCACGCTGTTTAGAGAAACTACTCTAAAGATGACCAGAGTCATTGCATTCGGTCATTTTAATGACTGATAAGGCCTTCTTTGGCTCTGGTCGCCCATTTGCAAAGCTGCTACTCTCGGCGCGTTTTTTTGCCCTGGAAAGGGCTTGAACGACTGCACAGAACACAACAAACAACTGCCTCCGGCAGTGAAGATCAGCTGTTGCTTAGGAGTGGGCTTCCATGACCGAAAATTTCTGGAAGGACAAGTATCCAGCAGGCATTCCTGCGGAAATCAATGCCGACGCGTATCCCAATATCCAGGCGGTATTGAAAGAGTCCTGCCAACGCTTTGCCGACAAGCCCGCTTTCAGCAACCTGGGCAAGACCATCACCTACGGTGAGCTCTACGAGCTGTCCGGCGCCTTCGCGGCCTACCTGCAACAGAACACCGACCTGCAACCGGGCGATCGCATCGCCGTGCAGCTGCCGAACGTGCTGCAGTACCCCGTGGTGGTCTTCGGTGCCCTGCGCGCCGGCCTCACCGTGGTCAACACCAACCCGCTGTACACCGCGCGGGAGATGGAGCACCAGTTCAACGACTCCGGCGCCAAGGCCCTGGTCTGCCTGGCCAACATGGCCCACCTGGCCCAGGACGTACTGCCGCGCACCGGCATAAAGCACGTCGTGGTCACCGAAGTCGGCGACATGCTGCCGGCGCTCAAGCGCCTGCTGGTCAACAGCGTCGTCAAGTACGTGAAGAAGATGGTCCCGGCCTTCCACCTGCCCCAGGCGGTGAAGCTCAACGATGCCCTGGCCAAGGGCCGTGGCAAGCCGGTCAAGGATGCCTCCCCGGCAGCGGGCGACATCGCCGTGCTGCAGTACACCGGCGGCACCACGGGCGTGGCCAAGGGCGCGATGCTCACCCACCGCAACCTGATCGCCAACATGCTGCAGTGCAAGGCACTGATGGGCGCCAACCTCAATGAAGGTTGCGAAGTGCTGATCACGCCGCTGCCGCTGTACCACATCTACGCCTTCACCTTCCATTGCATGTCCATGATGCTGACCGGCAACCACAACGTGCTGATCAGCAACCCGCGTGACCTGCCGACCATGGTCAAGGAACTGGGCAACTGGAAGTTCACCGGCTTCGTCGGCCTCAACACCCTGTTCGTCGCCCTGTGCAACAACGAGGACTTCCGCAAGCTCGATTTCTCCGCCCTGAAGCTGACCCTGTCCGGCGGCATGGCCCTGCAACTGGCCGCGGCCGAGCGCTGGAAAGACGTCACCGGTTGCGCCATCTGCGAAGGCTTCGGCATGACCGAAACCAGCCCGGTGGTGTCGGTGAACCCGTTCCAGAGCATCCAGATCGGCACCATCGGCATCCCGGTCCCCTCGACCGAGTGCAAGGTGGTCGACGACGAGGGCAACGACCTCGCCATCGGCGCCATCGGTGAGCTCTGCGTCAAGGGCCCGCAGGTGATGAAGGGCTACTGGCAGCGCCAGGACGCCACCGACGAGATCCTCTCGGCGGACGGCTGGCTGAAGACCGGCGACATCGGCCTGATCCAGGAAGACGGCTACATGCGCATCGTCGACCGCAAGAAGGACATGATCCTGGTCTCCGGTTTCAACGTGTACCCGAACGAGCTCGAAGACGTGCTCGCCACCCTGCCGGGCGTGCTGCAATGCGCCGCCATCGGCATCCCGGACGAGAAATCCGGCGAGGCGATCAAGGTCTTCGTGGTGGTCAAGCCGGGCGCCAACCTGACCAAGGACGAGGTGATGCAGCACATGCGCGCCAACGTCACCGGTTACAAGATGCCCAAGGCCGTCGAGTTCCGTGACAGCCTGCCGACCACCAACGTCGGCAAGATCCTGCGCCGTGAACTGCGTGACCAGGAACTGAAGAAGCTCAAGGGCTGATCCGTTCCGCCCTGAACAAGCCCCGCCTCTGCGGGGCTTTTTCTTTTCTGGCAGTCGCATCCAGGTGCGCCTCCGTAGGATGGGTAGAGCTCTGCGAAACCCATCACTGCGAAGTAGCCGGCCTGCTCCGCAGCTGGGTGCCGGGCGATGGACCCGATCCCGCCTGTGATGCCTCGACGTCCCATTTCCCGCCCGCTAGAGTGCCGACTCTCGCGACCGCCCTGGAGCCGGCCATGCCCTTGCCCGATCTCAACCTGCTGGTAGCCCTGGACGTGCTGCTCGACGAAGGCAGCGTCGCCGGAGCCGCGCGACGCATGCACCTGAGCGCGCCGGCCATGAGCCGCACCCTGGCGCGCATCCGCGAGGCGGTGGGCGACCCGATCCTGGTGCGCGCCGGTCGCGGCCTGGTGCCCACGCCCCGGGCGCTGGAGCTGCGCGAGCAGGTGCGCGACCTGGTGGAGCGCGCCAGCGGCCTGTTCCATGCCGACCAGGTGGACCTCTCCGGCTTGGAGCGCACCTTCAACATCCGCACCAACGACATCTTCATGGTCTGCTACGGCGGCCGCCTGTTCGAGCTGGCCCACCGCGAAGCGCCGGGGGCCGTGCTGCGCTTCGTCCCGGAGATCGACGGCGACGACGACGCCATGCGCGCAGGGCGCATCGACCTGATGATCGGCGCCTCGCTCACCCTGTCCCCGGAGATCAAGTCCCAGGGCCTGTTCGAATGCCGCTTCACCGGTATGGTGCGCGAGGGCCATCCGGTGCTGGAAGGCCCCCTCGATGCGGCGCGCTTCGCCACCTTCGAGCAGATCAGCGTCTCCCGCCGTGGCCTGGCCCGGGGCCCCATCGACCAGGCGCTGGCCGAGCTGGGCCTGTCGCGCAAGGTGGTGATGATCGCCCCCAGCTTCTTCTCCGCCGTGCTGGCCATGCTGGAGTCCGACCTGGTCCTGCCGATGCCCGACCCCGTGGTCGCCACCTGCCGGCGCCTCGGCCTGCCCCTGCGCGCCTTCGACATCCCCCTGGCGCTGGAGACGGTGCGGGTGCGCCAGTCCTGGCACCCACGCTTCGACAGCGACCCGGCCCACCGCTGGCTGCGCGGCCTGATCAAGCGCTGCTGCGAGGAAGGCCTGCCCGGCTAATCGAGGCTCGCCCCGACACGCTGGTGTTTGTTTATGAGTGCGTCTGACGCACTCGTAAATTAGAAATATTGCAATTTTCGGCATGCCATGGCCGCCCATAGACTTTCCGCGTATCCCTGAAACCCGGAAGTCCCCATGTCTTGCATGCACTCGCGCGCCAGCGGAGCACCGCTCCGATGAACGCGCCCCTGTCCCTGCCCCAGGCCGCCGCCAAGCCCGCCGCCGCACCGGTGCCGACGCCCTTCGGGCTGCGCATCGTCGTCGGCCTGGTGGGCGTGTTGCTGGCGGTGCTGGTGGCCGGCTTCAACGAAAACGTCACCAAGGTCGCCCTGGCCGATATCCGCGGCGCCATGGGCATCGGCCGTGACGAAGGCACCTGGCTGCTGGCGCTCTACGCCGCGCCCTCGGTCTGTGCCATGGCCTTTGCCCCCTGGTTCTCGGTGACCTTCTCCCTGCGCCGCTTCACCCTCGCGGCCATCGGCGCCTTCATGGTGCTGGGCCTGCTCAGCCCCCTGGCGCCCAACCTGCAGTGCCTGATGGCCCTGCGCGCCCTGCAGGGCCTGGCCGGCGGGGCGCTGCCGCCGATGCTGATGACCGTGGCGCTGCGCTTCCTGCCCGCCAACATCAAGCTCTACGGCCTGGCCGGCTACGCCCTGACCGCCACCTTCGGCCCTGGCCTGGGCACGCCGCTGGCGGCCTTCTGGGTGGAGGTCGTCGGCTGGCGCTGGGCCTTCTGGCAGATCATGCCCCTGAGCCTGTTGGCCCTGGCTGCCGTGTCCTGGGGGCTGCCCCAGGACCCGCTGCGCCTGGAACGCTTCCGCCAGTTCGATTGGCTGGGCCTGCTATTGGGCTTCCCGGCGCTGTCGATGCTGGTGGTCGGCCTGGTGCAGGGTGACCGCCTGGACTGGTTCGAGACGCCGCTGATCTGCCTGCTGCTGGGCGGGGGCTCGGTGCTGCTGGTGCTGTTCCTGCTCAACGAATGGAAGCACCCGCTGCCGTTCTTCAAGCTGCAGCTGCTCAAGCTGCGCAACCTCAGCTTCGCCCTGTTCGTGCTCGGTGGCGTGCTCTTCGTGCTGCTCGGGGTCATCAGCGTGCCCTCCGCCTACCTGGCCCAGGTGCAAGGCTACCGGCCGCTGCAGAGCGCCCCGGTGTTCCTCGTGGTGGCCCTGCCGCAACTGCTGGCACTGCCCCTGGTGGCGGCCCTGTGCAACCTGCGCTGGGTGGACTGCCGCTGGGTGCTGGCCTGTGGCCTGGCCATGCTCGCCGTCGCCTGCTGGCTGGGTGCCGGGCTGACCTCGGCCTGGGTGCGCGAAGACTTCTACCTGGTGCAGGCGCTGCAGATCTTCGGCCAGCCCATGGCGGTGCTGCCGCTGCTGATGCTCTCCACCGGCAGCATCACACCGCCGGACGGCCCCTTCGCCTCGGCCTGGTTCAACACCATCAAGGGCTTCGCCGCAGTGCTCGCTGGGGGCGTGCTGGAAGCCCTCGGCACCCTGCGTCTGCACCTGCATTCCACCCAACTGGTGGATCGCCTGGGCAACAGCCCGCTGCTGGAGGAGGGCGCGCAACTGGCCCGCCGCGTCCACCAGCAGGCCTCGGTGCTGGCCTCCGCCGACCTCTACCTGTGCCTGGCCGTTCTGGCGGCCGCATTGATCATCGCCATCCCCTTCGTGCCCACGCGCATCTACCCGCCGCGTGCCCCGAGCTAACGGAAGAATCATCATGACCGACACACGACCCCGTACCCCCCTGATCGCCGGCGCCTTGCTGGCCGGCGCCGGCCTCATCGCCTGGAGCGCCTGGCACTTCACCGCCGGCAACCGTGGCGAAGGCACCAACGACGCCTTCGTCCAGGCCGACTTCACCCTGGTGGCACCCAAGGTCTCCGGCTTCATCGGCGAGGTGCTGGTGGAGGACAACCAGCCGGTGACGGCCGGCCAGTTGCTGGCGCGCATCGACGACCGCGATTACCGTGCCGCGCTGTCCGGCGCCCGCGCCAAAGTGGCCAGCGCCGAGGCCCGCCTGGCCAACGCCCGGGCCACCCTGGAACGGCAGGACGCGCTGATCCGCCAGGCCGAGGCCACGGTGGAGGCGGACCGCGCCGAGATGGAGTTCGCCCGTCACGAGCTGGAGCGCTACCAGCACCTGGCCGGGCAGGGCGCCGGCACCCTGCAGAGCGCCCAGCAGGCGCGCAGCCGCTTCGACACCAGCCGTGCGCGGCAGGCCGAACACGCCGCCGCATTGCTGGCCACGCGCAAGCAGACCGACGTGCTCGCCGCCCAGCGCGACGCCGCCCAGGCCGCCCTGGAGCAAGCCCGTGCCGGCCTCGAGCGGGCCGAGCTGGACCTTTCCCACATCGAGCTGCGTGCGCCCATGGACGGCATGGTCGGCCGCCGCGCGGTGCGGGTCGGCGCCTTCGTCAGCCCCGGCCAGGTGCTGCTGGCGGTGGTGCCCCTGGCGCGTGCCTACGTGGTCGCCAACTTCCAGGAAACCCAGCTCACCCACATGCGCCCCGGCCAAGTAGTGCAGGTGACCGTGGACAGCTTCCCCGGCGAGGTGCTGCGCGGTCGCATCGAGAGCATCGCTCCGGCCACCGGCGTGACCTTCGCTGCCATCGCCCCGGACAACGCCACCGGTAACTTCACCAAGGTGGTGCAGCGCATCCCGGTGAAGGTCCGCCTCGACGAGGGCCAGCCCCTGGCCGCGCGCTTGCGGGTGGGCATGTCGGTGGAAGCCGACGTGGACACCCGTGGCGAGCCCGAAGCCCTGGCGGGGGTGAACTGAGATGCGTCGACACGCGACCCTGCTGGTCCTGGCGATGGGCCTCGGCGCCTGCAGCGTCGGCCCGGACTTCACCCGGCCCGACGCCGAACTGGACACGAACTGGACCCTGGCCGACGACGCCGACCTGCCGAGCCGCGTGCTCCAGGCCGATCTGGACGAACGCTGGTGGGAGGGCTTCGGCGACCCGCTGCTGGCTTCGCTTATCCACCGCGCCACCCACGAGAACCTCGACCTGCTCGCCGCCGCCAACCGCGTGGAGCAGAGCCGCGCCGCACGTCGCAGCGTGGCCGCCGGGCAGGCGCCGGATCTCGGTGTCGGCGCGGGCTACAGTCGCGCGCGCAACAGCCAGCGCGGCCTTTCCGACCCGTCCGGCGAGTCGGGCCGCGCTGCCTACAGCCTCTGGCAGGGCGGCCTGGACATGGCCTGGGAGCTGGACCTCTGGGGCCGGGTAAGGCGCGAGGTGGAAGCGGCGGACGCCGGCGTGCAGGTCTCCGAGGAGACGCGCCGAGGCGTGCTGCTGGCGGTGACGGCGGAAACCGCGCGCCGCTACATCGAGCTGCGTGGCGCGCAGAACGCCCTGGCCATCACGCTGCAGAACCTGGAGATCGCCCGGCGCAGCCTGGCCCTCAACCGCACCCGCCTGGCCGATGGCGTCGCCACCCAGCTGGAGGTGGCCGAAGCGGCGGCACAGGTGGCCAGCCTCGAATCGCGCCTGCCGCCCCTGCGTCAGCGCGAGGCAAGCCTGGCCAATGCCCTGGCCCTGTTGCTGGCGCTGCCGCCCGGCGCGCTGCGCGAGGCGCTGGCGGCCCAGGAGGCACCGGCCATTCCCACCGGCCCGGCACGGGTGCCCTTGGGCCTGCCCAGTGAACTGGCCGAGCGCCGCCCGGACATCCGCCGCGCCGAAGCTGCCCTGCACGCCGCCACGGCCGAAATAGGCGTGGCCGAGGGCGACTTCTACCCGCGCATCACCCTCTCCGGCGACCTCGGCTTGCAAGCCCTGCAACTGAACGACCTGGGCTGGGACGCCCGACGCTTCGCCGTCGGCCCGGCCCTGAGCCTGCCGCTGTTCGACGGCGGCCGCCGGCGCGGCACCCTGGAACTGAGCAAAGCCCGCCAGCAGGAAGCCGCCATCGCCTACCGCAGCACCGTGCTCGCCGCCTGGCACGAAGTGGACGACACCCTCGGCGCCTGCCAGGCACAGCAACGCCGACAGGCCAGCCTGGACCAGGCGGTGGAACACGCCCGCGTGGCCCTCGACAACGCCGAACGCCAATACGGCCAGGGCACGGTGGACTTCCTCAACGTGCTCAGCGTGCAGAACGCGCTGCTGGCCAACCAGGCCGAACAGGTGGACAGCGCCACCGCCGCCGCCCTGGCGCTGGTGGACCTCTACCGCGCCCTTGGTGGCGGCTGGCAGGCGTTGGAAGGGGAGGGTGCGTCGGGGGCCTGATACCGGCGGGCGTTGGTATCCGGTTTCCGGGTGAAGGCCGATCGCGAATGAATTCGCTCCCACGGGGGCGGCGCTGCGCGCCGCTTGGCGACTGAAGTCGCCCCTACATCTCGGGCACCGTGCGGAGCTGATCGATGCGTAGATACCGTCTTGATCCCTAGTGAGCAAGGGCCAGTTTTACGTCGTACGGCTGGCCCGATTTCAAGACGCCATAAGCGATGTTCAGCAGCTTACGCATCGCTGCGCAGATGATCTGCATGCCGGTCTTGCCCTTGGCTCTGAGGCGTTCTCTCATCGCTTTGATCGCCCCGTTGTGCTGCAGGGCGCAAACGGCAGGCATGTACAGCCCAGCACGCAGCCGCGATGAGCCCATCTTGGAAATGCGGGTCTGCCCCCGGTACTTACCAGACTCCTGCAAACGCGGGTTGAGTCCGGCAAAGGCGGTAATCGCGCGGCTGCTGGTGAAGCGATGAGGGTCGCCCAGCTCCGCCAGGATCAGGGCGGCTGTCTTGTCCGCGATGCCATCGATGCTGGTCAACAGATCACGTTTGCCACGCAGATCCGGGTCATTGTCGATGTGGTCGTTGATGGCCTTGAGGGTTTCCTCGATCTGTTGCTCGATGTGCCGCAACACTGAGCGGATCGACTCCTGCACGCTGGTATCGGCCACCTCCAGGCGATTGCTCTCCATCTGCTGGATTTCCTGCAGATCCGCCAGGCGCCGCATCAGTGCTTTCAGGCGCCGTATGGCGCGAGGTTCAGGCTGCCAGGGCCGTAGCTCGTCTTGGTGGCGCTCGCCGTATTCGGCGATCAGCTTGGCGTCGACCTTGTCAGTTTTCACGCGCTGCAGCTGACTGCGGGCGTAGTGGGCGATCTGCGCAGGGTTGAGGACGCAGACCCGATAGTTCTGCTCCAGCAGCCATTCGGCCAGGGCTTCATGGTGGATGCCGGTGGCTTCCATCACGACCCAGGCACCCGCCTCGCTGTGCTTGTTCAGCCACTCCTGCAGCGTGCGAAAGCCCGCCTCGCTGTTGGCCAACTTGGCCTTGGTGCGGTACTTGCCGTTCGCCTGCAGGGTGGCGATATCAAACGTGTGCTTCGCAATGTCGACACCAATGACACTGGGCATGTGTGCTCCTCCTGATCGTTCCAAATGCGATCATCACTGCACCCGGCCCAACCTTGTGAATGCGAGCTCTGGGCTCAAGATACCGTTCGGGCTGTTCGAGTGAGTGTGGAGGGGCGGAGCACTATCTACGTCGCAGGCTCAGGGCCTAAGGGTGGACACGACTTCCAGCCCCTCCCCCGATGATCAGTCGGGAACTATTACCCCTGAAGGGGTAGTTAGTCGAGATACAAGGGTGGAGGTCGCTCTTTACCTCCACCGTGCGGAGTCAATCTGGGCGCGACCTGCCATGCCCCCGGGCTGAAGCCCGGGCTACGGGTCTGAAACCCCCGGGCCAGCCGCTTCGCTAGCTCTACCGAACGGTATGACCTCTCGTCGCCCCTGGCCGGTGCCAGCATTGCGACAGCTGTCGATTCGCATAATCTGCGCCGGTCCGCGGGCCCCTGACCCGCGCCGTTACGCTTTCCTGGGGGACCTCCATGCGTATGAATGTGCGTCGAATCCTCCTGGCCTGGATGCTGGGAGTTGTCGTCGTCGGCCCGACTGTGGCCGCTGAAAACCCGTCTGCGAAACCGGTGATCGGTTCCGCCTCGCAACAGGCCGTGACGGGCCGCCCGCTCAGCGTGCTGTTCGTGGGCAACAGCTACACCTTCTACAACGACCTGCCGCGCATGGTCCGGCAGATGTCCCTCGACGCCGCCCAGCCGCGCCCGCTGGACGTGCGCGACGTCACCTTCGGCGGCGCCAGCCTCGAAGCCCACTGGAACCGTGGCGTGGTGCAGAAGGTGCTGGCCAGCCAGCACTGGGACTATGTGGTGATCCAGGACTTCAGCACCATGCCGGTGGACAACCCCGAGAAGACCCGCAAATACGTGCGCCTGATGGCCGCCGAGGCACGCAAGGCCGGTGCCCAGCCGATCCTCTACCTGACCTGGGCGCGCCAGGCGATCCCAGCCATGCAGACGCAGCTCGACAGCGTCTACACCGGCCTGGCCAACGAGACCCATTCCCTGCTGGCCCCGGTCGGCCAGGCCTGGAAGCAGGCCCTGGCGGCCACGCCGCAACCGCACCTGTTCATCGAGGACGGCAGCCACCCGAGCTACAGCGGCAGCTACCTCACCGCCTCGGTGTTCTATTCGCTGATCTACGGCGTGCAGCCGCCGGCGCCGTCGCCCGAGCAGGCCGCGCG
This sequence comes from Pseudomonas solani, assembly GCF_026072635.1. Lineage (NCBI taxonomy): Bacteria > Pseudomonadati > Pseudomonadota > Gammaproteobacteria > Pseudomonadales > Pseudomonadaceae > Pseudomonas > Pseudomonas solani. The sequence continues at coordinate 3,919,280 of NZ_AP023081.1, forward strand.
CCTGGATCGCGACAGCAGCGGCAGCGCCTTGCAGGGCTTCGCCTGGAACTCCCTGCAGGCCCAGGACCTGGCCTTGCGCACCGTGCCGGCCGAGCTGCGCAGCCTGCCGATCACCGCCACCCGTTGACCCGCTCCACCCCGCGTTGCCGAGCCGTCGGCGCGCGGGGCGCTTGCCGATGCGGTGTGGGGGCGGAATCTGCGACAATCGCGCCTTTGCCACGATTGCCCAGCGCCTGATGACCGACATCGCCTCCCTGCACAAGAACCTCGATCACGCCCTGATCGCCGACCGCCATCGCCTGCGTCGCCAGCTCCACGAGCTGCACAAGAAGCCGGACGAGGCCAAGTTCGCCCAGTGGCTGGAGCGCTTCCAGGCGTCCTGCGCCAAGGTCGAGGCGCGCCGCAGCAGCGTGCCGCGCATGCGCTACGACGATGCCCTGCCCATCGCCGCCAAGCGTGACGAGATCAAGGCCGCGCTGGAGAAACACCAGGTCCTGGTGATCGCCGGCGAAACCGGTTCGGGCAAGACCACCCAGTTGCCGAAGATCTGCCTGGAGATGGGGCGTGGCACCCACGGCCTGATCGGCCACACCCAGCCGCGCCGGCTGGCCGCGCGCAGCGTGGCGACCCGCGTGGCCGAGGAGATCGGCACGCCCCTGGGCGAGCTGGTGGGCTACCAGGTGCGCTTCGAGGACCAGTCCAACGAGCGCAGCCTGGTCAAGTTGATGACCGACGGCATCCTCCTGGCCGAAACCCAGCATGACCGCCTGCTCGAGCGCTACGACACCATCATCGTCGACGAGGCCCACGAGCGGAGCCTGAACATCGACTTCCTCCTGGGCTACCTGAAAACGCTGCTGCCACGGCGCCCGGACCTGAAGCTGATCATCACCTCGGCGACCATCGACCTGGAGCGCTTCTCCAAACATTTCGGTGACGCACCCATAGTCGAAGTCTCCGGCCGCACCTACCCGGTGGACACCTGGTACCGGCCCCTGGCCGCCGAGGTGGACGAGAACGGCGAAGCGCTGTTCGACGACCTGTCGGTGGACCAGGGCATCCTCCGCGCCCTGGAAGAGATCGGCGACTTCGAGCGCGCCGAGGGCAAGCGCCCGGGTGATGTGCTGGTGTTCCTTCCCGGCGAGCGCGAGATCCGCGATGCCGCCGAGGTGCTGCGCAAGGCCAACCTGCGCCTGACCGAGGTGCTGCCGCTCTATGCGCGCCTGACCCCGGCCGAGCAGCAGAAGATCTTCGCGCCCATGGCCGGCCGCAAGATCGTGCTCGCCACCAACGTTGCCGAAACCTCGCTGACGGTGCCCGGTATCCGCTACGTGATCGACAGCGGCACCGCGCGCATCAGCCGCTACAGCTACCGCGCCAAGGTGCAGCGCCTGCCCATCGAGGCCGTGTCCCAGGCCAGCGCCAACCAGCGCAAGGGCCGTTGCGGCCGTGTCGAGCCGGGCATCTGCGTGCGCCTCTACAGCGAGGAGGATTTCCTCGGCCGCCCTGAGTTCACCGACCCGGAGATCCTGCGTACCAACCTGGCGGCGGTGATCCTGCAGATGCTCCACCTGCGCCTTGGCGAAATCAGCGACTTCCCCTTCATCGAGCCGCCGGATGGCAAGGCGGTGAGCGACGGCTTCACCCTGCTGCAGGAACTCTCGGCGGTGAACCGCGAGGGCCAGCTCACGCCCCTGGGCCGCCAGCTGGCGCGCCTGCCGGTGGACCCGCGCCTGGGCCGCATGGTGCTGGAAGGCGCCCACCAGGGCAGCCTCGACGAAGTGCTGCTGATCACCAGCGCGCTCTCGGTGCAGGACCCGCGCGAACGGCCGATGGAGCGCCAGCAGGCCGCCGACCAGGCCCACGCGCAATGGAAGGACGTGGATTCCGACTTCGCCGCGCTGGTCAATCTCTGGCGCGGCTTCGAGGAACAGCGCCAGGCGCTGGGCTCCAACGCGCTGCGCAACTGGTGCCGCAAGAACTTCCTCAACTACATGCGCCTGCGCGAGTGGCGTGACGCCCACCGTCAGCTGACGCTGATCTGCCGCGAGCTCAAGCTGACCCTCAACAAGGAGCCGGCGGACTACCCGCGCGTGCACAAGGCGCTGCTCTCCGGCCTGCTCAGCCAGATCGGCCAGAAGAGCGAGGACGGCGACTACCTCGGCGCCCGCCAGCGGCGTTTCTGGATCCACCCCTCGACCGTGATCGCCAAGAAGCGGCCGCAATGGATCATGGCCGCCGAACTGGTGGAGACCACCAAGCTGTTCGCGCGCATGGTCGCCAAGATCGACCCCGACTGGCTGGAGCCCCTGGCCGGCCACCTGGTGAAGAAGAACCACCTGGAGCCGCACTGGGAGAAGAAGCGTGGCCAGGTCGTGGCCTACGAGCAGGTCAGCCTCTACGGGCTGATCGTGGTCGGCCGGCGCCCGGTGCATTACGGGCCCATCGACCCACCGGTGGCCCGCGAGCTGTTCATCCGCGAGGGCCTGGTGCGTGGCGAAATCCACAGCCGCGCCAAGTGCCTGGCCGCCAACCGCCAGTTGCTGGAACGCCTCGACGAGCTGGAGGCCAAGGCCCGGCGTCGCGACATCCTGGCCGACGAGGAAACCCTCTTCGACTACTACGCCGCGCGCCTGCCGGAGGACATCTACCAGACCGCCAGCTTCGAGAAATGGTACGAGCGCGAGCGGGCGAAGAGCCCCGAGCTGCTGATCATGCGCGAGGAGGACGTGCTGGCCCGCGAGGCCAACGAAGTCACCGCCGCGCAGTATCCCGACACCCTGCGCATCGGCGACCTGCAGCTGTCCCTGGACTACCACTTCGAGCCCGGCCATGCCCGTGACGGCGTGACCCTGCGGGTGCCAGCGCCGCTGCTGCCACAACTCCAGGCCGAGCGCCTGGACTGGCTGGTGCCCGGGTTGCTGGAAGCCAAGTGCGTGGCCCTGGTGCGCAACCTGCCCAAGGCCATCCGCAAGAACTTCGTGCCGGTGCCGGACTTCGTCAAGGCTGCGCTGGCCAAGCTGGTCTTCGCCGAGGGTTCGCTGCCCGAAGCGCTGGGCCGCGAGCTGCAACGCATGACCGGCTCGCGGGTGCCCGAGGAGGCCTGGACTGAAGCCGCCGCGCTGCTGGAAGGGCACCTGAAGATGAACATCGAGGTGGTCGACGCCCGGGGCAAGTTCCTCGGCGAGGGCCGCGACCTGGCCGAGCTGACCGCGCGCTTCGCCGAAGCCAGCCAGGCCGCCCTGGCCATCCCTCAGGGCGACAAGGCGCAGAAGGCGGTGGAAGCCAAGGTGTTCGCCGAGGTCGCCGAGAAGACCCAGCAGAAGATCGCCGGGCTCTCCATGACCGTCTACCCGGCGCTGGTGGAGGAGGGCGGGGTGGTCAAGGAACACCGCTTCCCAACCCAGGCCGAAGCCGAGTACCAGCACCGCCGCGCCCTGCAGCGTCTGCTCCTGCAACAGCTGGCCGAGCCGGCCAAGTTCCTCCGTGGCAAGCTGCCGGGCCTCACCGAGCTGGGCCTGCTTTACCGCGATATGGGCCGGGTCGATGCGCTGGTGGAGGACATCCTCCTGGCCAGCCTCGACAGCTGCATCCTCGAAGGCGAAACCAACCTGCCCCGCGATGGCGCGGCACTGGCCTCGCTGGCGGAGAAGAAGCGCGGCGCCTGGGCCGAACATGCCGAGCGCCTGGCGCGCCTGGTGCTGGACATCCTCAAGCTGTGGCACGGCCTGCAGAAGCGCTTCAAGGGGCGCATCGACCTGGCCCAGGCGGTGGCGCTGAACGACATCAAGGCGCAGCTGGGCAACCTGGTGTACCCCGGTTTCGTCCGCGAAACCCCGGGCGAATGGCTGAAGGAGCTGCCGCGCTACCTCAAGGCCATCGAGCAGCGCTTCGACAAGATCGGCGCCCAGCTGCAGCGCGACCGCGTCTGGTCCGGCGAGCTGGCCGGCTACTGGGAGCAGTACCAGGCACGCCTGGCCAAGCACGCCCAGGAGGGTAAGCGCGACCCCGAGCTGCAAACCTTCCGCTGGATGCTGGAGGAGTACCGCGTGTCCCTCTTCGCCCAGCAGTTGGGCACCAAGATGGCGGTTTCCGATAAACGACTGAATAAGCAGTGGACCCAGGTAGAGGCTTGATCGATGAGTGATGCGCTGTTCGACATCCGCCCCATGAACCCCGAGCAATACCGCGAGAAGACCCGGCGCATCGCCATCGGCATCGCCGTGCTGTTCATCGCCCTGGCCATGCTCATGGCCACCCTCAGCGTGCAGCTGTTCGGCACGCCGGGTGGCGATAACTTCCGCTGGAACCTGATCGGTGTGCTGGCCGGGGTGGCGATCACCCTGGCGCTGGTGCGCCTGCAACTGTGGCCGCGCCCCTTCATGGCGCCGGCGGTGTATGGCTGGCGGCTCAAGCGCAGCCTGATGCGCGTCACCAACCTGATGCACCGGGTCAAGGCGGGGGTCGCCGTGAACGACCCGGCGGCGATGAAGCTGCTGCGCTTCTACCACCTGGGCGTGACCCAGATGCACCAGCTGGACGGCAACACCTCCGACCTCAGCCAGATGGTCCACGAGATCGATGCGCACCGCGAAGCGATGACGGCCCAGGGGCTGGATACCGAACAGACCCACCTCGACCCGGCCTGGCTGGACGCGGTCAAGCGCTTCGGCTGAGCCCAGGCAGTACCGGACAAGGACGCCCCCATGCCCTCCACCCTCGAACTCGTCGCCGACCTGGTCAACCTGATCGCCGTGCTGCTGGCCGCGCGCAACAGCGTGCACACCTGGTCCACCGGCATCCTCGGCTGCCTGCTGTTCGGCTGGCTGTTCTTCGGCGCGCAGCTCTATGCCGACGTCACCCTGCAAGGCTTCTTCATCATCACCAGCGCCATGGGCTGGTGGGCCTGGCTGCACGGCAACGCCGGCACCCAGCTGCCGGTGAGCCGCACCGCGCCGGCCAGCCTGTTGCGGATGGCGGCTTTGGCCGTGGTGGTGGCGCTGGCCTATGGCGCGCTGCTGCACCACTTCACCGACGCCTACGCGCCGCTGGTGGATTCCCTGGTGCTGACCTTCAGCGTGCTGGCGCAGCTGCTGCTGATGCGCCGGCGCCTGGAGAACTGGTACGCCTGGCTGCTGGTGAACACCCTGGCGGTGCCGCTCTACGCCTCCCGCGAGCTGTACCTCACCGCCGGGCTCTACACCCTATTCTGGTGCAATGCCTGGTACGGCCTGTACTGCTGGCGCCGCGAGTTGCGCGAAGCCGCCACGCCCCTGGCCGGGCAGGAGCCCGCCTGAGGTGAGCGCGACCTTCCGCACCGGCCTGGTGGTGGGCAAGTTCTCGCCGCTGCACCTGGGCCACGAGCAGGTGATCCGCACCGCCCTGGGGCAATGCCAGCGCCTGCTGCTGCTGTGCTGGTCGCTGCCGGAACTGCCGGGTTGCGATGCCGAGCGCCGCGAACGCTGGTTGCGCCTGCGCTTTCCCGGGGTGCAGGCGGAAGTCGTCACCCCGGCACGCATCCAGGCCTGGCGCGAGCAGGGCAAGAGCCTGCCCGACCTGCCCCACAACGACGCCCCCGAGTTCGAGCCGCGCCAGTTCGTCGCCGAGTTCTGCCAGGCGGTGTTCGGCACCACGGTGGATGCGGTGTTCACCAGCGAAAGCTACGGCGACGGGTTCGCCGAGCACCTGGCAGACGTCTTCGGCCACCCGGTGCGGCACGTCTGTGTCGACCAGCAGCGCCTTGCCGTGCCCGTCTCCGGCACCCGGCTGCGCGCCGATCCCCATGGGCTGCGCGGCTTCCTCGCCCCCGAGGTGCACGCCGACTTCGTCGAGCGCATCGTCTTCCTCGGTGGTGAATCCACCGGCAAGAGCAGCCTCGCCATCGCCCTGGCCGAAGCACTCGACGCCCCCTGCGTGGCCGAGTTCGGCCGCGAGCACTGGGTGGCGAAGGACGGCGCCCTGGAGTACGACGACCTGCTGCACATCGGCCGTACGCAGATGGCGCGGGAAGACCGGGCGGCGTTTGAGGCCGCGCGCTACCTGGTCTGCGACACCTCGGCGCTGACCACCCTGTTCTACAGCCACGCGATGTTCGGCCGCGCCGAAGCCGAACTCGCCACCCTGGCCGACCGCCCCTACACCCACAGCTTCCTCTGCGCCGACGACTTCCCCTTCGTGCAGGACGGCACCCGCCAGGACGAAACCTTCCGCCGCCGGCAGCAGGCCTGGTACCAGGCCGAGCTGCAGCGCCGCGGCTGGCCCTACCAGGTGCTCACCGGCCCGCTGGACGCGCGGGTGCAGCAGGTGCTGGCCCATCTGCGCGACGCCTCCCCGGGCTGAAGCCCGGGCTACGGGGCGGCTCCTGTGGGAGCGGATTCATCCGCGATCGATGCGACGACGATGCACGGCCCGTAGGTTGGCGCCGAGCGCAGCGAGGCCCAACGCAGCGGAGCCGGGCATCGCGATGTTGGGTTTCGTTCCTCTACCCAACCTACGGTGAGCCATGCCCTGCCGAGTTGCTGCCGACATGCAGTGCTTCCCTTTCTCGTAGAGATCGAAGACTATTCCGTCTTGCGTATTACGCGTCGCGTAATATTTTGGTCGGCATGATCAAGTCCTTCGCATGCAAGCACACGCATCTGCTCTACCAAGGCTACTGCCCGCCACGCTTTGCGGCGATCCGCCAGCAGGCCGAGCGCAAGTTGCAGATGCTTGAATCAGCGCTGTCCATTGAGTTCCTGCGCTCGCCGCCGGGAAACCGCCTGGAGGCCCTGAGGGCGGGCGTGCCGGGCAGTACAGCATCCGCATCAACGACCAGTGGCGGCTGTGCTTCCGCTTCGAGCAGGGTCATTGCCATGACGTCGAGATAGTCGATTACCACTGAGGTTCTGAAATGGCCAAGAACGGCATGCGTCCCATCCACCCCGGTGAAATCCTCCGCGAGGAATTCCTCGAGCCGCTGGGTATGAGCGTCAACGCGCTGGCCAATGCCTTGCGCGTTCCGGCTACCCGCCTGCACGAGATCGTCAAGGAGCGCCGCGCCGTTTCCGCTGACACCGCATTGCGCTTGGCTCGCTATTTCGGTGGCGAGGCGCAGTCGTGGCTCAACCTGCAGGCTGCCTTCGATCTGCGTGTGGCCGAGCTGGACCACGGTGCGGAGATCGAGGCTGGCATCACGCCCAGGGTTGCCTGATGTAGGTTGGCGCCGAGCGCAGTGTGGCCCGACGGTGAGGAGGTGGGGCGTCGGAGCGGATGCGCCTTCCCTAACCGAGCTTCTCTGCCCAGGTGGCGAGAAAGGTCGGCAGGTATCTATCGATCACGAAACGCGGGTTGGGCTGGGCGTCTTCGTGGAAGCCGCGCAGCACGAAGCCGGCTTCCAGCTGGCCGCCGATCTGCTCCGCCAGGCTGTGGCCGAACACCAGTGCTTCGCCGCGCTCGCGCTTGGCCGCCAGTTCCTCCGGGCTCAGGTCGTCGAGGTCGGAGTAGGGCAGGGTGAAGCGCGGCTTGATCAGGCCCTGTTCGGCATGGCGCGGGTCACGGTCGGCGACGAACACCACCGGGTTGTAGAAGCTCGACAGCAACCGGCCACCGGGGCGCAGCACACGGAAGCACTCGCGCCAGACCGGGCGGATATCCGGCACGTAGAGGTTGGAGATGGGGTGGAACACGCAGTCGAAGCGCGCGTCGGCCAGGGCCGAGAGGTCGCGCATGTCGCCCTGCAAGGTCTCCAGCTGCAGGCCGTCGCGCTCGGCCACCTCGCGGTCGCGGGCGAGCTGCTCGGCGGAGGCGTCCAGCACCAGCACCTCGGCACCGGCGGCGGCCAGCACCGGGGCCTGCTGGCCACCGCCCGACGCCAGGCAGAGGATGCGCAGCCCACGCACCTCGGGGAGCCAGCCAGCGGGCAATGGGCCGGGGGTGAGGCGCACCTGCCAATCGCCCGCGCGGGCGGCGGCGATGGTGGCGGTGTCCACGGGGCGCGACCATTCGCAGTGCTGCCGGGCCTGGCGGTCCCAGGCGGTGCTGTTGTGTTCGAGGATGTCCAGTGCGGGCTTCTGGCGGGTCATGGGGCGTTCCTTGCGGGGGTGGTCGAGGGCACAAGGGTGAAGTGTCGTGGCCGGTTTGAAAACCGGAAACGTGCAGCGGGGGTTCAACCCGGCGGCCCCGGGCGTTAAGGTGCGCGGTCAGCAAACGGCAAATGGAGCGCCACGATGAGCCTTCACGGCACCTACGATCCGCAGAACGTCTTCGCCCAGATCATTCGTGGCGAGGCCCCTTGCTACACGCTCTATGAAGACGACGACGTGCTCGCCTTCCTCGATATCTTCCCGCAGTCCTACGGCCACACCCTGGTGATCCCCAAGCGTTCGGCGGCGCGCAATATCCTCGATATCGACGGCGACGCCCTGGCCAAGGTCATGGCCGTGGTGCAGCGCCTGGCCCGCGTGCTGGTGGAGGAGCTGGAGCCGGCCGGCGTGCAGGTGGCGCAGTTCAACGGCGCCCCGGCGGGGCAGACGGTGTTCCATATCCACATGCACATCGTTCCCCGTTTCGAGGGCGAGTCCCTGGGCATCCATGCCAGCAAGAAGGCCGATCCGGCCGAGCTGGAAGCGCTGCAGGCGCGCTTGCTCAAGCGCCTCTGAAGTCCGGGGTGTGCCGCGACGACCGGCCTCGAAACCGGTCATTTGCGCGTTATCAGCCGATGATTCGGCCTTTTTAGCCGCACATAAGCCGATTTTCCCGGTCGTCCGCCTGTGTCCTGGCTGCGGCGCCGAGCATCTATAACAACATTGAAGGACTCGTTTGTAGGCTTAATCCTACATATCGAGGCGTTTTCGCCACCTTCAGCGGGCTTTTCCCAACTCGCTCCATGCGCCGGCCGATGGTCTGACGCAGCGGCGCCGATGCCCCGGAAAGACCCGCTCTGTGGCAGAATTCGCGGCTTGCGTGAGAGGCCGTTGCTATCCTTCGGCGACCCGCGAGCGGGCCCCAGTGCCCCGTCGCCGTGAAGCCTCCGGCGTGCCCGCTACAACAAGGATTCGCTGTTCCATCCCGCCAGGCGGGGTGAGCCTTTTTCCAATGCTGGTCGAGCCTTCGCCCAGCGCCCAACTGCCCAACCGGCTGTGCCTGCTCACAGCCCAGTAACGAGAGGATCGACCGTGCACAAAGTCGTGATCAGTGGCACCGGCCTTTACACCCCGTCCCAGAGCATCTCCAACGAAGAACTGGTGGCCTCGTTCAACGCCTACGTCCAGGCGTTCAACGCCGAGAACGCCGCTGCCATCGAGCGTGGCGAAGTCGAGGCGCTGAGCGAATCCAGCGTTGCCTTCATCGAGAAGGCGTCGGGGATCAAGAGCCGCTTCGTGATGGACAAGGACGGCATCCTCGACCCGCAGCGCATGGTTCCGCGCCTTCCCGAGCGCTCCAACGAAGAGTGGGGCGTGCTCTGCGAAATGGCCGTTGGTGCCGCCAAGCAGGCCCTGGAACGCGCCGGCCGCACCGCCGCCGACATCGATGGCGTGATCGTCGCCTGCTCCAACCTGCAACGCGCCTACCCGGCCGTGGCCATCGAGGTCCAGGCCGCTCTGGGCATCCAGGGCTTCGGCTACGACATGAACGTCGCCTGCTCCTCGGCCACCTTCGGCATCCAGGCGGCGACCACCGCCGTGCAGACCGGCCAGGCCCGCGCCATCCTCATGGTCAACCCGGAAATCTGCACCGGCCATTTGAATTTCCGTGACCGCGACAGCCACTTCATCTTCGGCGACGCGGCCACCGCGGTGATCATCGAGCGTGCCGACCAGGCCACCTCGAAGTACCAGTTCGACATCGTCGGCACCAAGCTGCTGACCCAGTTCTCCAACAACATCCGCAACAACTTCGGCTTCCTCAACCGCGCCGCGGAAGAGGGCATCGGCGCCCGCGACAAGCTGTTCGTGCAGGAAGGCCGCAAGGTGTTCCGCGACGTCTGCCCGATGGTCGCCGAGCTGATCGCCGCGCACCTGCAGGAGAACGAGCTGGACGTCGCCGACGTGAAGCGCTTCTGGCTGCACCAGGCCAACCTCAACATGAACCTGCTGATCGCCCGCAAGCTGCTGGGCCGTGACGCCGAGGCCGAAGAGGCGCCGGTGATCCTCGACACCTACGCCAACACCAGCTCCGCCGGTTCGGTGATCGCCTTCCACACGTACCAGGACGACCTGCCCAGCGGTTCCCTGGGCGTGCTCAGCTCCTTCGGCGCCGGCTACTCCATCGGCAGCGTGATCCTGCGCAAGCACTGATGGCCGCCCCTGCGGACAGCGAGCTGCTGCCCCGCCTGCGGGCGGGGAGCAGCGGGCCTTCCGCGAACTCATCGATACCTACCAGGGCGCCATGCGCGCCGTGGCCTTCGCCATCGTCGGCAGCCCCCATGCCGACGAAGTGGTGCAGGACGCCTGGCTCGCCGTGGTGCGCAGCCTGGACGGTTTCCAGCAGCGCTCCAGCCTCAAGACCTGGCTGCTGACCATAGTCGCCAACACCGCCCGCACCCGCCTCAAGCAGAGCCGCCGCGAAGTCCTGCTCGACGACCTGCCCGCGCCCCACGGCACAGTGGATGACACGCGCTTCGCCGCCAACGGCCACTGGTTGGCCGGCCCCGCCACCTGGCACGAGGATTCCCCCGAGGCCCTGCTGGCCGAGGAGGAGCTGCGCGAGTGCCTGGAGAAGACCCTGCTGAGCCTGTCCGACCTGCAGCGCAGCGTGTTGCTGCTGCGCGAGCGCCAGGGCCTGGAATTGCAGGAGATCTGTAACCTGCTGGAGGTTTCCCTCTCCAATGTCCGGGTGCTGTTGCACCGTGGGCGCCTCAAGCTGTTCGCCACCCTGGAGCATTTCGAGGAGACGGGCCAATGCTGAACTGCCGGGAGCTGGTCGCCCGATCCAGCGACTACATCGACGGCCAACTGGGTTTCGTGCAGCGACTGGGCGTGCGCCAGCACCTGCTGATCTGCCCCCATTGCCGGTGCTTCCTCGCCCAGCTGAACCTCACCCGTGAAGTGCTCAGGCAATTGCCCGAAGCGGGCCCGGAAGGCGATGAAAAACTGGCCGAACGGCTCGCCCGGGCACGCCAGGAAGCCCCCTGAGCCAGGTCATCGCGCCGTAATATTTCAGTCGTGTTGTCATATTCGGCGGCGCACCCCTCTGCGACAACTTGCCGCTTCGCTTGCCCGCAAAGCCCGTCCTAGAGCGGTTTTTCCTATATTCCCAATGGCGATGAAAAAGTTCCTTTGTCATAAAACATTTATCTAAAAGCAACTGAGCTGAAATAACCCCCCGCCAACATTCCCCCCCAGCACAAACGAGCCCAACGCTCGGGTGTTTTCCAGCACTAAAGACCAACAGGGGAATCTTCGATGATCCGTAAGCACTTCGCCGGTTTTGCCGCCAGCGCCATGGCTCTGGCCATTTCCGCCCAGGCTTTCGCTGGTACCGTCACCACCGACGGCACCGACATCGTTATCAAGACCAAGGGCGGCCTTGAAGTCGCTACCACCGACAAATCCTTCGCCTTCAAGCTGGGTGGCCGCCTGCAAGCCGACTACGGTCGCTTCGATGGCCTGTACACCCGCAACGGCGACACCGGTGACGCTGCCTACTTCCGCCGCGCCTACCTGGAACTCTCCGGCATCGCCTACACCGACTGGGCTTACGCCGTTGCCTATGACTTCTCCGAGAACTCCGGCAACAGCAGCGGTGCTGCCAACAGCGGTAACTTCGACGAAGCCTCGATCAGCTACACCGGCTTCAACCCGATCACCATCCGCGTCGGTCGTTTCGACCCCGACTTCGGCCTGGAGAAAGCCACCAGCTCCAAGTGGGTGACCGCTCTCGAGCGTAACGCCATGAACGAAGTGATCGACTGGGCGAACACCCACCAGGACGGCCTCGGTGTTCAGGTCCAGGCTCTGATCAGCAACTACGCTTACGTCTCCACCAGCCTGACCAGCAAAGACGCCAACGACGACGAAGGCGACAGCGTCAAGCAGTTCAACGCCCGTGGCGTATTCGCCCCGATGGCCGAAGCCGGCAACGTGCTGCACTTCGGTGTGAACTTCGCCCAGCGCAAACTGGACGACGTAGCCGGTGCCGACGTTCGCTACCGCTCCCGTCTGGGCATGCGTGGCGTGGACACCAACGGTGGTAACGCTTCCGGCAACCTGGGCAACCGCGCTGTATTGGCCGGTACCAACTCCGCCACGTCCTTCTGGGATGACGACACCGCCTTCGGCCTGGAAGCTGCTTTCGCCTCTGGCCCGTTCTCCATCCAGGGTGAGTGGATGAAGCGCGAGACCGACTCCGCTGGCGCCCAGTCCGACCTGGAAGCCGATGGCTTCTACGTCCAGGCCGCCTACACCCTGACCGGTGAAGCGCGTGGCTACAAAATGGGCAAGTTCGACGCCATCAAGCCTGCCAACAAGCAGACCGGCGCCTGGGAAATCTACTACCGCTACGACAGCATCTCGGCTGACAACGACGTTGCCGTGCTGGCCGCTGCCAACCAGACCTTCCTGCGTGATGCCGAAGACACCGAAGCCAAGGTCCACAACATCGGTGTGAACTGGTACGCCAACGAAGCGGTGAAAATCAGCGGCATGTACACCAAGGCCAAGACCGACCACTTCACCAACCGTGTGGGTGATGACAGCGGCGACGGCTTCGTGGTCCGCGCTCAGTACGTGTTCTAAGCCATACCGTTCATCCGCTCCTTCTTGAGCCCCGCTTCGGCGGGGCTTTTTTATGGGCGTGTTTTTCGCGATGTCCGGGAGGGGGCAAGGGGTCGCAGGCTGGGTAGAGGCACGAAACCCAACGATGCGAGGTCCAGCCCCGCTCCGTTGGGCCTCGCTGCGCTCGGCGCCAACCTACGGCGGAGCCCTCTGGGCTCATCGCGGATGAATCCGCTCCCACGGTGGGTGCGCATGTTCTTGTGGGAGTGGATTCAACCGCGAAAGAACATCGTCGATGAATTCTCTGCGACAGGCTTTTTTTCGCCGGCGCCGCAGGCCAGACTTGTCGCCATGCCGATCCAGACCCTTTCCCGCCTTTCCGAAGTCGATGCCGCCAGCTGGGATGCCCTGCTGAAGGACGACCAACCCTTCCTGCGCCATGCCTTCCTCGCCACCCTGGAGGACAGCGGCAGCATCGGTGGGCGCAGCGGCTGGTGGCCGGCCCATCGCCTGTTGCGCGGTGCGGGCGGCGAACTGCTCGCGGCCATGCCGGCCTATGTGAAGGCGCATTCCTATGGCGAGTACGTGTTCGACTGGGGCTGGGCCGATGCCTGCCAGCGCGCCGGCATCGACTACTACCCCAAGCTGCTCGCCGCTGTGCCCTTCTCGCCGGTGCGGGGTGCACGCCTGCTGGGCCATGACGAGGCGGCTGCGGCGCAGCTGATCGACGCGCTGGTTCCTGAGCTGGAGGTGGCGGGGCTGTCCGGGCTGCACATCAACTTCACCGACGCCTTCGCCGATGCCCGCCTGCAAGGCCGCGAGCAGTGGCTGGAGCGCCTGGGCTGCCAGTACCACTGGCACAACCGCGGCTATCGCGACTTCCAGGATTTCCTCGACGCCTTCTCTTCGCGCAAGCGCAAGCAGGTGCGCAAGGAACGCGAGCAGGTGGCGGGGCAGGGGATCGCGTTCGAGTGGCGCGAAGGGAATGAGCTGAGCGAGGCGGAATGGGATTTCGTCTACGCCTGCTACGCCAACACCTATGAGGTGCGCGGCCAGGCGCCGTACCTGACTCGGGTGTTCTTCAGCCTGCTGGCCGAACGCATGCCCCAGGCCATTCGCGTGGTGCTGGCGAAGCAGGGCGCGCGGCCGGTGGCCATGGCCTTCTCGTTGATGGATTCGGGGTCGCTGTACGGGCGTTACTGGGGCTGCCTGGCGGAGTTCGACCGGCTGCATTTCGAGACCTGCTTCTACCAGGGCATCGACATGGCCATCGCCGCCGGGTTGCCGCGCTTCGACGCCGGCGCCCAGGGCGAGCACAAGCTGATCCGTGGCTTCGAGCCGGTGATTACCCGCTCCTGGCATTACCTTCTGCACCCCGGCCTGCGCGAGGCGGTGGCGGGCTTCCTGGAGCAGGAGCGCCCCGCGATCCTCCGTTATGCCGAAGAGGCGCGGGGCATGCTGCCGTATCGCAAGTCGGGGGAGTGAGCCCCGGTCGTCGATGGGGATCAGCTGTTGCTGACGCTGCCGCCCCATTCGAGGAACTTCATCTTGTGCACTTCACCCTTGCTGTCTTCGTAGACCAGCACCACGGGCACGACGCCGGATTTGCTGGTGTTGTCGGTGCGGTAGATGACTTTCTGCACGTCCACGTTCATGCCGTAGTGGTACTCAACGGCGGTCAGTTCAGCGCCCGGCTCGCGGCTTTCGGCGGCGAAGACGGCGGGGGCCAGGCTGGAGAGGACGGCGGTAACGGCGGCTGCGATTTTCATGCTGATCTTTCCTCGATTGGGCGGTTGGAAAGCTTCAACTGAAACCCGGTGCGCGATGGCTTCCTGCTACGGGTTTGGGTTGCTGCTTTGTACGGGGCCTATATGACCACCGCCGTTTTCATCGCGGAAATTGATGGTTGTTGTAGTCGAGATCATCGGTATCGATAGTGGGTTCGTCGTGGCGAAACCCACGGGGGGCAGCGTGTTTGGGGTGGCCATCGCGGCCCCGTTCATCACCGCTGGTGGATGGGTGAAGCGGCATCCACCCTACGTGTGCGCCGCCTCGGGGTCGCTCGTGACGTAGGGTGGAGGTCGCTCTTTACCTCCACCGTGCGGAGGTCGGGTCAGTGCTCGGGCTGCGTTTAGTCGACCCCGACGAAGCCGCCGGTCTGGTGGTGCCAGAGGCGGGCGTAGAGGCCGCGCTGGGCGAGGAGTTCGGTGTGGCTGCCGCTTTCCACCACGCGGCCCTGGTCGAGCACCACCAGGCGGTCCATGCGGGCGATGGTGGAGAGGCGGTGGGCGATGGCGATCACCGTCTTGCCCTGCATGAGGGTTTCCAGGCTTTCCTGGATCGCCGCTTCCACTTCCGAGTCGAGGGCCGAGGTGGCTTCGTCGAGGATCAGGATCGGCGCGTCCTTGAGCAGCACGCGGGCGATGGCGATGCGCTGGCGCTGGCCGCCGGAGAGCTTCACGCCGCGCTCGCCGACATGGGCGTCGAAGCCGGTGCGGCCCTGGGCGTCGGAGAGGTAGGGGATGAACTCCGCCGCGCGGGCCTTGCGCACCGCTTCCCAGAGTTCCTCGTCAGTGGCGCCGGGCTTGCCGTAGAGCAGGTTGTCGCGGATCGAACGGTGCAGCAGGGAGGTGTCCTGGGTGACCATGCCGACCTGCTCGCGCAGGCTTTCCTGGGTGATCCGGGCGATGTCCTGGCCGTCCACCAGGATGCGCCCGCTGTCCAGGTCGTAGAGGCGCAGCAGCAGGTTGACCAGGGTGGATTTGCCGGCGCCGGAGGGGCCGACCAGGCCGATCTTTTCGCCGGGGCGTACCTCCAGGTCGAGCCCTTCGAACACCGTGCGGCCCTTGCCGTAGTGGAAGCCGATGTGCTCGAAGCGCACCTCGCCACGGGGCACCTGCAGGGGCTTGGCGTCGTCGTGGTCCTGCACGTCGCGGGGCTGGGCGATGGTCTGCATGCCGTCCTGCACCTGGCCGATGTTCTCGAAGATGCCGCTGACCACCCACATGATCCAGCCGGACATGTTGTTGATGCGGATGACCAGGCTGGTGGCCAGGGCGATGGCGCCGACAGTGATGATGTCCTGGGTCCACAGCCACAGGGCGAAGCCGGTGGTGCCGACGATCAGCACGCTGGAGAGGGTGGTGATGACCACGTCCATGCCGGTGACCATGCGGTTGGTCTGCTGCACGCGGTGCACCTGCTCGCTCAGGGCTTCGCGGGCGTACTGCTCTTCCAGGCTGGTGTGGGCGAACAGCTTGAGGGTGGTGATGTTGGTGTAGCCGTCGACGATGCGCCCCATCAGCCGCGAGCGCGAGTCCGAGGCGGCCACCGAGCGCAGCTTGACCCGGGGCACGAAGTACCAGAGTGCAGCGATGTAGCCGGCGATCCACAGCAGCAGCGGGATCATCAGGCGCCAGTCGGCCTCGGCGAACAGCACCAGGGCGCTGACGGCGTAGATCAGCACGTGCCAGATGGCGTCCACCGCCTGCACCGCCGAATCACGCAGGGAGTTGCTGGTCTGCATGATGCGCTGGGCGATGCGCCCGGCGAAGTCGTTCTGGTAGAACGACAGGCTCTGCTTGAGCACGTAGCGGTGGTTCTGCCAGCGGATCAGGTTGGTCAGGCTGGGGTTGATGCTCTGGTGCACCAGAAGGTCGTGCAGGCCGTTGAAGATCGGCCGCAGGATCAGCGCCACCACCAGCATCCAGATCAGCTCGTTGGCGTGGTCGGCGAAGAAGGTGTCGGCCGCGCTGTGCTGGGCCAGGTCGATGATGCGGCCGAGGAAGCTGTAGAGGGCGACGTCGATCAGGGCGACCACCAGGCCCACCAGCAGGAGGATCGCGAACACCCCCCAGACCTGGCGCAGGTAGTGGAGGTAGAACTTCACCACGGTGCGTGGTGGCGTGGTGTCGGGAGCGGGTTTGAAGGTGTCGATCAGGTGTTCGAAACGGCGAAACATCCTTCGGGTCCTTGTCGGGGGAGCGGCCCGCCAGGGTGACGGGCCGCCGTGGTTCAGAGCCGCTTGGCGGAGACGATCACCACCGGTTTCAGCGGTACGTTCTGGTGCATGCCACGGTTACCGGTGGGCACGTTGGCGATCTGGTCGACCACGTCGAGGCCGCGTACCACCTTGCCGAACACGGCGTAGCCGAAGCCACGGGCACCGTGGTCCAGGGCCGGGTTGTCGCGGTGGTTGATGAAGAACTGGCTGGTGGCCGAGTCGGTGGCCTGGGTGCGCGCCATGGCGATGGTGCCGCGCACGTTGTGCAGGCCGTTGTCGGCTTCGTTCTTGATCGCGGGACGGGTGCTCTTCTCATCCATGGCGGCGTCCATGCCGCCGCCCTGGATCATGAAGCCGGGGATCACCCGGTGGAACACGGTGCCGTCGTAGAAGCCGGCGTCCACGTAGTCGAGGAAGTTCTTCACGGTGATCGGCGCCTTGGCGTCGTCCAGCTCCAGCTCGATCTCGCCGGCCGTGGTGTTGATCAGCACATGGGGCTTGTCGGCCGCCATGAGGTTGGCAGTGAACATCAGGGCGCAGGCCGCGAGGGCGATTTTCTTCAGCATTGTCATTGGTCCTTGTGGGCCGCGACTTCTTCGAGGAAGCCGAGGAGGGTGGCGTTGAAGCGTTGTGGTTGATCCAGGGGCGTGGCGTGGCGGGAGTCTTCGATGACCACCAGGCGCGCGTTGGGCATTTCCCTTACGTAGGCTTCCTTCTGCGCGACCGGCGTGTAGTCGCGATCGGCCGTGATCACCAGCGTAGGACAGGTGATGCGGCCGAGGCGTTCCCGCACGCCCCAGCCGATGATGGCGTCGAGGGAGGCGAGATAGGCGCGCTTGTCGTTCTGTGGCCAGCGCTCCTCCACCTTGCGCCGCAGCTCGGCCTGTTCCGGGCGGGGGAACAGCAGCCGCGCCAGGGCCTTGGCGATGGTGTCCAGGCTCATCAGCCGCGAAAGCGTCCAGCGCCGCGCCACTTCCCAGTATTCGCGCGGGCTGCGGGGCTTCACCTCGGGCCCGCTGTTGACGATGGTCAGGCTCTGCAGCAGGTCGGGGCGGTCGACGCCGAGCTGGAAGCCGATCATCCCGCCCATGCTGATGCCCACCAGGTGCACCGGCGGCAGTTGCAGGTGTTCGATGAGGGCGGCGACGTCATCGGCGAAGTCGGCGATGGCGTAGGGGCCCTCGGGCTTGTCGGAGCGGCCGTGGCCGCGCACGTCGAGGGCGATCACCCGGTAGTGCGCGGCCAGCACCGGTATCTGGTATTCCCAGTCGCGGGTGCTGGAGCCGAGGCCATGCACCAGCAGCAGGGGCGCGCCGTGGCCGTATTCCTCGTAGTGCAGCTGACAGTCGTCGTTATCGAACCAGGACATGGTCGTCTCTCCCTCAGGCGTTGGGCAGGGGGCGGCGAAGGGCGCGTTGAGCGGCGCCGAGTCGAAGGTCTTGATCAGCTCGACGAGTATCTGCGAGGCCGGGCCGAGGGCCTTTTCCTTGTTGGCATAGAGGAAGAACCCGGGGTGGCGGGTGGCGCCCTGGTCCATGGGCAGCGGCTTGAGCAGGCCGTCCTTGAGTTCGCGCTCGATGATGTGGCGCGGCAGCCAGGCGAAGCCCAGGCCGTTGCTGACGAAGTTGGCGGCGGTGGCCAGGCTGCCCACCGTCCAGCGCTGCTCGGCGCCGAGCCAGCCGACATCGCGGGGCTGGGTGCGGCCGGAGTCGCGGATCACCACCTGCAGCTGGGTTTCCAGGTCATGGAAGGTGACGTCGCGCTGCAGGCGGTGCAGCGGGTGGTCGGGGTGGGCGACGGCGACGAACTCGACGTTGCACAGTTCGGTGCCGAGGTAGCCGGGGATGTTGAGGCCGGTGATGGCCAGGTCGGCGGTGCCTTCGAGCAGCACTTCCTCCACGCCGGAGAGCACCTCCTCGCGCAGGCGCACGCGGCAGCCGCGGCTCTGCGGCATGAAGGCGGCCAGGGCACGCAGCAGGCGCGCGGTGGGGTAGGCGGCGTCGACCACCAGGCGCACCTCGGCCTCCCAGCCCTGCTCCATGTGGTGGGCGAGCTCTTCCAGCTGGCTGGCGGATTTCACCAGTTGCCGCGAGCGCCGCAGCAGCACTTCGCCGGCTTCGGTGAGCACGGCCTTGCGCCCGTCGATGCGCAGCAGCGGCACGCCCAGTTGTTCCTGCATGCGGGCCACGGTGTAGCTGACCGAGGATTGCGAACGGTGGGTGGCTTCCGCCGCCTGGGCGAAGCCGCCATGGTCGACCACCGCTTGCAGGGTCCGCCACTGATCCAGTGTTACCCGGGGCGCTTTCATGCCTTGCTCCTTCTTCTTGTGTATCGGTCAGGAAACATGCGGCTGTGCCGATGACCTCGCCTGACGCTCTGTGTAAGCTGGCGGTCCCGCGCTGGAGACCCCCAATGAAAAGAATGCTCTGTGCCGTCCTGGCCTGCCTGCCCGTCGCCGCCTTCGCCTACCCCATCGAGGTGGAGAAGCAGTACAACGGCAGCGAGATCTCCTATACGACCGACGATATCGATCACAACATGGGCTCGATCAACGTCTACAACCTGGGCGAGGCCCGCGCCGAGTGCACGGTGCGCTTCGTCAACGGACCGGAGACGCCGAAGATCCGCCGCGCGGTGATCGACGGCGGCAAGAGCGTCTACCTCACCGCCAAGTTCAACCGCAGCATCATCCGCTTGCGCATTGGCCTCACCTGTAAGCCTGCCTGAGCGAAATATCCCATAGAGAAGTCAGCACTGGGCTCCAGCCTAGTGAGGGCTTCCTTATAAATCAATTTTGTCGATTGTTAGTAGCGGATTAATTCACTTTTTTATCGAATTGTGTCTGGATAACCTGCGCTCCATCGAATCCCACCCCACTTATCGATGGAGCAGCAAACATGTCCAACGTCCTCGTGATCGAAAGCAGCGCCCGCCAGCAGGGTTCCGTGTCCCGCGACCTGACCCAGGCCTTCATCGCCCAGTGGCAGGCCGCGCACCCAGCCGACCAGGTCAAGGTCCGCGACCTGGCCGTGGAGCAGGTGCCGCACCTGGATGCCGACCTGCTGGGTGGCTGGATGAAGCCCGCCGACCAGCACAGCGAAACCGAACAGGCCGCCCTGCAGCGCTCCAACCTGCTGACCGAGGAACTGCTGGCCGCCGACGTGCTGGTACTGGCCGCGCCCATGTACAACTTCGCCATCCCCAGCACCCTGAAGGCCTGGCTGGACCATGTGCTGCGGGCCGGCGTCACCTTCAAGTACACCGAGACCGGTCCCCAGGGCCTGCTCACCGGCAAGCGCGCCTACGTGCTGACCGCCCGTGGCGGCGTATACGCCGGCGGCCCGTTCGACCATCAGGAGCCCTATCTGCGCCAGGCCCTGGGCTTCATCGGCATCCACGATGTGTCGTTCATCCATGCCGAGGGCATGAACATGGGCGCCGAGTCCCAGGAAAAGGGCATCGCCCAGGCCAAGGCCCAGGTGGCCAAGGTCGCCTGACGCCACACCGCTTCGCTCCACTCCTTTGTGCTCATCCCTTGCCCGGCCCCATGGCCGGGCTTTTTTATGGGCGCTCGCTTCCCGTAGGAGCGAGCTCTGCTCGCGAAGCTGTAGGAGCGAATTCATTCGCGATGCTTTTGCAGGCTGAGCTTCAGCATGGGCTCGGGTTTGGCAGCATGGGTTTCGCGGAACTCGCGGAACGCCGCCCGACTCATCCACGGGGGGCTGGGCGGGTGTAGGGGGGCGTGGGCTTCAGCCCACCGCTCTTTTCCGGTCAGGAGTTGGGGCGGACCTGGCAGCATGGGTTTCGCGGAGCTCTACCCATCCTACGGGCTTTCGTTTGGCTGTGGATTGGAGTGCGCACTGGTCTTGGCGTGCCTTACGGGCTCTCGTCGGAAGGGCTCCTGGTAGGAAGGTGCCGCTTTCAGGCCTGCCGATGCCGGGTTGGTCCCAGCGGGCCCGCCGGCGGGTGGGTAAGCTTTCCCTGGTGGCGGCGAGCGGGTATTTTCGCCGGCTGCAATCAGAG
This sequence comes from Pseudomonas solani, assembly GCF_026072635.1. NCBI lineage: Bacteria > Pseudomonadati > Pseudomonadota > Gammaproteobacteria > Pseudomonadales > Pseudomonadaceae > Pseudomonas > Pseudomonas solani. The sequence goes on from NZ_AP023081.1 coordinate 3,940,001, forward strand.
GCCTGCCATGTCTTCGTTCATTTCTCCACCCGTTGCGGTGCGGCCATGAGGCTGTCCGGGCGCGGTGTCGCGCTGTCCCTTACCGCGTCGGTGCTGTTCGCCCTGATGCCTGGCTACGTGCGTGAGCTGGCGCCGCTGGATGGCGTGCAGATCTTCGCCCAGCGGGTGCTTTGGTCGATTCCGGCGGTGTTGTTGCTGGTGGCGTTGATGAGGCAATGGGCGGTATTGCGTGATGTGCTCGTGCGCCTGCGCCGGGAGCCGTTGCTGCTGGCGGCCTTGCCATTGGCCGCGCTGTTGATCGGGTTGCAGTGGGGCCTGTTCCTCTGGGCGCCGTTGCAGGGGCGGATGCTGGAGGTGTCCCTCGGCTACTTCCTGCTGCCCCTGGTGATGGTGCTCTGCGGGCGCCTTTTCTATAACGAGCGCCTGCGCCCGCTGCAGCTGCTGGCGGTGCTCTGTGCCGTGGCCGGCGTGCTCCACGAGCTGTGGATGACCCGCGCCTTCTCCTGGCTGACCCTGGTCACCGCGCTGGGCTACCCGCCATATTTCATGATGCGCCGCTGGATGCGCCTGGACGCGCTGTCCGGTTTCATCCTGGAGATGGCGGTGCTGGCGCCGCTGGCGGCCTGGCTGATCATCGCCCATGGCCCGGAGGGGGCTTTCGTCCAGGCACCGCAGCTGTGGTGGCTGATTCCCGGCCTGGGCCTGCTCGGCACCCTGGCCTTCGCCGCGATGATGGCCTCCAGCCGGCTGCTGCCGCTGGGGTTGTTCGGCATCCTCAGCTATGTGGAACCGGTGCTGCTGTTCGCGGTGGCGGTGGCGTTCCTGGGCGAGGCCTTCGACCCGGCGCAGTTCTGGACCTACCTGCCGATCTGGCTGGCGGTGCTGCTGATCGGCTGGGACAGCGCACAGCTGCTGCGCAAGCAGGCGCGCCAGGAACGGGCTGCTCGCGCCCTCAACTGAGGGCCGTAGCGCCCGGGTGATCGGCCAGCGCGGCCAGCACCTGGTCGCGCAGCAGCGGGGCGAGGTCGGCGGGCGGGGTGGCGCCCGGGGCCAGCCAGGCCAGTTCTTCCAGTTCGGCTGCCGCGGCCACCGGCTGCGACAGGCGACCGATGAAGATTTCTGCATCCACCCAGGTATCGGGTTCGTTGGCCGCGGGCGCGCGGAAGCGGCCGAGGGGCTGCAGCGCGCTGGCGTCCATCTCCAGGTCGAGTTCTTCGAGCAGCTCCCGCTGCAGGGCGGCGAGGGCGGTTTCGCCGGGTTCGCGCTTGCCGCCGGGCAGCATGAAGGCGCGCGTGCCGCGTTTGCGTACCAGCAGCAGGCGCTGGTCGGCGTCGAGCAGGCAGGCGGCGGAGAGGATCAGGGTGGTCATGGATTGGGGGCTTCCGGCAGCAGTTTGTAGTGCAGCTGCACCACGCCGGTGGCGAAGCTGCGTTGTTCGTGGAGTTGCAGGCGTCGCTCCAGCCCGGTGGCGAACATCTGGATGCCGGCGCCGAGCAGGTGCGGGACGACGCTGACGATCAACTCGTCGATCAGCCCGGCCGCGTAGCAGGTACCGGCCAGGGAGCCACCGCCCACCAGCCAGACGCGTTTGCAGCCGGCCTCGGCCAGCTCCGCCAGGGCTTCGGCCGGGGTGCTATGGGCGATGCGGACCTGGGACGCTGCGGGTTCGAGCTCCGCGCGGGTGAGCACGGTACAGGGCTTGCCCGGGTAGGGCCAGGCGCCGCCCATGGCCAGCACGGTTTCGAAGGTGCCGCGACCCATCAGCAGGCCATCGATGCTGTCGTAGAAGGCGCCGTAGCCGTGGTCATCGCCGGATTGCTCCAGCGGCTGCAGCCAGTCGACGCTGCCGTCGGGGCGGGCGATGTAGCCGTCCAGGGTGGCGGCGACGTAGTAGATCAGCGATGCGCTCATGCAGGGCTCCGACGGGTGGGCTGTGGCCGGCGGTGAAATCCGTCGGGGACTGAAGCTGTTGGAGTGGAGCACGGCCCTGTGGGTTCAGCAATCGCCGCAACGTCGGGAAATCAGCGTGGGGCGCACAGAATTCGGGTGTTCGGGCGCGACAACCGGTAACCTATGCAGCTGTTTTTCAAGCTTTCGATCGAGGTAGCACCCGTGTTCTCCCAATTCGCCCTGCACGAACGTCTGCTCAAGGCCGTGGCCGAGCTGAAATTTGCCGAACCGACGCCCGTGCAGCAGGCGGCCATTCCCCCGGCGCTGGAAGGGCGCGACCTGCGCGTGACCGCGCAGACCGGCAGCGGCAAGACCGCCGCCTTCGTGCTGCCGCTGCTCAATCGCCTGATCGGCGAGGCCAAGCCGCGCGAGCGCATCCGTTCGCTGATCCTGCTGCCGACCCGCGAGCTGGCCCAGCAGACCCTGAAGGAAGTGGAGCGTTTCTCCCAGTTCACCTTCATCAAGTCCGGCATCGTCACCGGCGGTGAGGACTTCAAGGTGCAGGCCGCCATGATGCGCAAGCTGCCCGACGTGCTGGTGAGCACCCCGGGCCGCCTGATCGAGCACCTCAATGCCGGCACCGTCGACCTCAAGGAAGTCGAAGTGCTGGTGCTGGACGAAGCCGACCGCATGCTCGACATGGGCTTCGCCGAGGACATGCAGCGCATCACCGCCGAGTGCGCCAACCGCAAGCAGACCCTGCTGTTCTCCGCCACCACCGGTGGCGCGGCGCTGCGCGACGTCTCGGCCAAGGTGCTGAACGACCCGCTGCACCTGCGCCTGAACGGCGTCGAGCAGCTCAACGAGTCGACCCGCCAGCAGATCATCACGGCCGACGACATCGCCCACAAAGAGGCCATCGCGCGCTGGCTGCTGGCCAACGAGGACTACCAGAAGGCCATCGTCTTCACCAACACCCGTGCCCAGGCCGACCGTTTCTACGGCCACCTGGTGGCGGCCGGTTACAAGGCCTTCGTGCTCCATGGCGACAAGGACCAGAAGGACCGCAAGATGGCCATCGACCGCGTGCGCGAGGGCGGCACCAAGGTGCTGGTGGCCACCGACGTGGCAGCCCGTGGCCTGGACATCCAGGGCATGGACCTGGTGATCAACTTCGACATGCCGCGCTCCGGTGACGAGTACGTGCACCGTGTCGGCCGTACCGGCCGTGCCGGTGGCGAAGGCACCGCCATTTCGCTGATCTGCCACAACGACTGGAACCTGATGTCCAGCGTCGAGCGCTACCTCAAGCAGAGCTTCGAGCGCCGTGTGATCAAGGAGCTCAAGGGCAGCTACAGCGGCCCGAAGAAGGTCAAGGCCTCCGGCAAGGCGGCCGGCGTGAAGAAGAAAAAGACCGACAAGAAAGCCGGCGACAAGAAGGCCTCGGCCAAGCCGGCCGCCAAGCGCAAGCCGTCCGGCCCGCGCCGCGACGAGTCCAAGGTGGTCAGCGCCGACGGCCTGGCGCCGCTGAAGCGCAAGAAGCCCGCGGCCGAGTGATCCGTCCGTTAGCGCGTGGCCTGCCGGTGGCGTTGCTGCCGTGGCTGGCCACAGCCGAGGCCCAGGTGTACCGCTGCACCCGGGCCGACGGCGGGGTGGAATTCACCGACCGCGGTTGCGGAACCCTCGAACCCTCCCGTTCGGGCGGGTTGGTGGACGGCCTGCCCTCCCTGCATTCCCTCCTGGACGTCGCCCCGGCGTTCATCCCCTACGGCCTCAGCCTCTGGCAACTGCTGGCGCTGGTCTACCTGGCGATGAGCCTGGTCTGCTTCATCGCCTACTGGCGTGACAAGCGCTTCGCCGTGGCCGGTGCCCAGCGCACACCGGAGTCGCGGCTGCACCTGTACGAGCTGCTCGGTGGCTGGCCGGGCGGCCTGCTGGCGCAGCGGCTGATCCGCCACAAGAACCGCAAGCTGTCCTACCAGGTGAAGTTCTGGCTGATCGTCGCCCTGCACCTGGGCGTGCTGGGCTGGTGGCTACTGGGACACTGAGGCGCCCACTAGGCCGCCGCTGCGAGGACGGTCAAGGTCGGGATTGGCCCGTGCAGGCTTGCCAGGCTTTGCTAGGGTCGATGAGCTGGAGCGAGGCTGCTCCCCACACGCTCATCCACCGCAGGGAACCAAGAACCGATGAAGCTCACCCGTACCCTTCTCGCCGCCGCGCTGTGCATGGGGCTGGCCGGCACCACCCTCGCCACCGAACTCAAGCACTGGCCGGCGCCGGCCGCCAAGCAGCTCGACGCGTTGATCGCGGCCAACGCCAACAAGGGCGCCTACGCGGTGTTCGACATGGACAACACCAGCTACCGCTACGACCTGGAGGAGTCCCTGCTGCCCTTCCTCGAAGCCAAGGGCGTGCTGACCCGCGAGAAGCTCGACCCCTCGCTCAAGCTGATTCCCTTCAAGGACGTGAAGGGCCACAAGGAAAGCCTCAACAGCTACTACTACCGCCTCTGCGAACTCGACGACCTGGTCTGCTACCCCTGGGTGGCCCAGGTGTTCTCCGGCTTCACCCTGCGCGAGCTGAAGGGCTATGTCGACGAGCTGCTGGCCTCCGGCAAGCCGGTGCCGGCCACCTATTACGAAGGCGACGAGGTCAAGACCATCGAGATCAACCCGCCCAAGCTGTTCACCGGCCAGCAGGAGCTGATGAACAAGCTGCGGGAGAACGGCATCGAGGTGTACATCATGACCGCCGCGCTGGAGGAACTGGTGCGCATGGTCGCCGCCGATCCCAAGTACGGCTACAACGTCAAACCGGAGAACGTCATCGGCGTCACCACGCTGCTCGAGGACCGCAAGACCGGCACCCTGACCACCGCGCGCAAGCAGATCGAGGAAGGCAAGTACGACGAGAAGGCCAACCTCGACCTGGAGATCACCCCCTACCTGTGGACCCCGGCCACCTGGATGGCGGGCAAGCAGGCGGCCATCCTCACCTACATCGATGAATGGAAGAAGCCCATCCTGGTGGGCGGTGACACGCCGGACAGCGATGGCTACATGCTCTTCCACGGCACCGACGTGGAGAAGGGCGGGCTGCGCGTGTGGGTGAACCGCAAGGCCAAGTACATGGACCAGATCACCGCCATGCAGAAGAAGAACGCCGAGGCCCAGGCGAAGCTCGGCCTGCCGGTCACCGCCGACCGCAACTGGGTGGTGGTGACGCCGGAGGAAATCCAGTAGCCGGCCATCCGCCACGCTGCCATCCCCCTGCGCAACCGCCCCGTCAGCGGCTATGCTGCGAGCTGTAACGCAAGGGGGTGGCATGGGCAGAAGGCTGCTATGTGGCGTGTTGTTGCTCGGGCTTCCCTGGCTGGCCTTGGGGGAGGAGTTGCGCTTCGGGTTCGGTACCCAGAAACCGCCCTATGTCTATGAGGGCGAGGAGCGTGGCCTGGAGTTGGAGATCATCACCGCTGCCGCCAAGGCGGCGGGCTTCACCTTGCAGTACCACTACCTGCCGGCGGAGCGCCTGCACCTGCTGCTGGGGCGCGGCGAACTGGATGGCATCGCCACCACCAGCGAGCACAGCGGTGTGCCGGCCTTCTATTCCGAGCCCTATATCCAGTACCACAACTACGCCATCGCCTTGGCCCGAAACGGTTTCCGCCTGGAAAGCATTGCCGATCTGGGCAAGCACTCGGTCAGTGCCTTCCAGCGGGCGCGCTACCTGCTGGGCGACGAGTTCCAAGCCATGGTGGAGGGAAACCCGCGTTACCGCGAGGAAGCTCAGCAGATCACCCGCAATCGCCTGCTCTACTCAGGCCGCATCGAGGTGGTGATCGGCGACAAGCGCATCATCGACTACCTCAACCGCGAGGTGGTCAGCCAGGTGGACATCAGCCAGCCGATCATCTGGTACGACCTGTTCCCGCCCACCCCCTACAAGGTCGGCTTCCTCCACGCCAACCAGCGCGACCGTTTCAACAAGGGGTTGCAGATGATCCGCGACAGCGGCGAATACCGCGCCATCGAGAAGAAGTACGAGCACTACTGAGTGCGCCCGCTCACTCCTGCTTCTGCTTGGCATCGCTTTCGTCGCCGGCCTTGTCGACTTCCTGCTTGCGCTGCTCGGTGACGTTGCACTCGTCGTCACCCTCGCGGGCATCGGTCTTGAGCTTGTCCTGCTTGAGCTCTTCGTTGACCTGCTTGGCCTTCTGCGGGTCGCTCTCGGTGGCCTGGTGCACTTCGGCCGCCAGCTGTTCGCGCTTGGCGGTGGCCTCCTCGGCGCTGCACACGGCCAGGGCCGGCAGGGGGGCGAGCAGGGCAAGGGTGGCGCTCAATGCCAGTAAGCGGTTCATGGTGTTCTCCTTCGGGTGAATCGCACTCCTTAGGGTTGAGCGCCCGCGCGGGACAAAAGTTCAGGCTGTCAGCGCACCCGGTCGCGGCTCTGCACGGCCAGGTCCAGGGCCTTTTGCATGTCCAGTCGCGCCGAGCGGCCGACGTCCTTGTCGTTGAGCTGGTAGTTGCGTTCCGACGGCAGGATGGGCGCGGTGAGGTCCTCGGCGTCCATGGGTTCGAAGTCGTAGTCGCCGCCGATGGTCATGGCGCTGCGGCGCAGCAGCATGCGCACCTGCTCGGGTTGCAGGCGCGGGTTGATCGAGAGCATGGCGGCGACGATGCCGGTGACCATGGGCGTGGCGTAGGAGGTGCCGCAATGCACCTCGCCGGTCGCGTTCTCGCCCCGGGTGGAAGCGCGGGCGCAGGCGGCGGCGGTGATGTCCACGCGCATGTCGATGTTCGAGGAGTCGCGCTTGACCACATAGGCCGGGTCGTCGATGCCCACGTCGTCGCGCTCGCTGCGCTGGTGCCCGCCCACCACCAGCAACTGGTCGGTGATGAAGGAGGAGGGCAGGCGGTATTCGTCGGTGCCGGAGAAGGAGGCGCCGTTGCCGGCGGAGTTGATCACCAGCACGTCCGGGTGTTCCTTGCGCAGCCAGAGGAAGAACTCTTCCAGCAGTTCCTCGTAGCCGCTCATGGCGATGCCCGAGCGCACCAGGGAGTCCACGTCGTCGCCCTTGATGTTCTTCGCGCCGACGCGGTGGATGCCCCAGCTCCAGTTGAGGACGCGCACACCGTCCTCCACCAGGTTCACCGAGGCGGCGACGTTGGCGGTGATGCCGGCGTCGGAGTTGCGCTCCACTATCACCTCGAAGCCGTTGCTGGCCTTGTCCAGCCCGCGCAGGAAGCCGGTGTTGCCGCCCTGGTCCCAGCGCGCGGCGAGTATGCCGGCGACGGTGGAGCCATGGTTGTCGGGCTTGGCCGCATCACGGGCGTAGAGGCAGGTGCGCGGTTGTTCGCCTTTGCAGCCGCCGAGGTAGTCGGCGAAGTCGGGGGCGTCGAAGTCGACGTTGCGCTCGATCACGCCGATGCGCAGCGGGCGTGTGTCCACCGGCGCCTGGCGGGCGGGGATGCGGCGCTGGTAGTAGTTCACCGCATCCATGAAGCGGTTGGCGGCCCACTCGTCCGAGTCCTTGCCGGGCTTGCTCGGCTCCTCCCGCGCGGCCTCGGCCTCCTCGCCCTTCTCGGGAGCGGATTCCTCCACCACCACCGCGTCGACGCTGGTCTCGCTGCCGATGCGCAGGATCAGCGCGTCGCGCTCGGTGAGGTTCTTCACCGGCAGGCGCAGCTGGTAGGTGTTCAGCGGCGGAATGGCGCCCACCACCTTGGCGCCGTACTTGCCGGCCAGGCGCTCGGCCTCCTTGCGGCCGTCGTGGCTTTCCTCGATCAGCAGGCTGACCAGGTCGACGTAGGTGGTCAGCCCATCCATATTCTTCGCCACTTCGGCGGGGCCGGCCGCCAGCACATGGCTGCCGTTCAGCGACAGCCACACCGGGTTGCTGGTGCGCTCGCCGTCCTCGAGCCAGAGCGGGCCGCTTTCGTGCTCGCGGTGGTCCAGGCGCAGTTTCAGGCCGCCCTTGTTGCGGGTCACGCTATCAGCGGGCAGTGGCTTGCCGTCCAGCAGCAGCCGGGGCGTGGCCTCGCCCAGGCCGCTGACCCGCAGGCACCAGTCCTGGCGCTTGTGCTCCAGCAGGTCGCCGCAGCGTTGCAGGGCCTCCATGCGCAAAGGTTCTTCGGCACTGGCGAAGGGGCTGGCGAGGGCCAGGAGCAGGGCGGTGACGGGGGCTTGGTGCAGCGGCATGGGCGGGCCTTGGTAGAGGTTGTCCTGCTGTTCCGACCGCGCGCGCCCGGCTTTCGTTCAGGCTGACCGTTCACCCATCAGGTCGAACCACGGCGGCGCGTGGGCAGTCGGAAACCATAGGACGCCCCATCCCCCACACCTGGAGAAATGCCATGAACAGCTACGACTGGGAGCTCATCGAACTGCTGCTGCACAAGGTGCAGGAGTCGGCCAACGTCAACTTCGCGCCCCGTGAATACGCCGCCGAACTGGCCGAGCAGCGCCAGGCTGCTGGGCGCCAGATTGGCGGCACCCTCGACCACCTGAAGATGCTTGCCGCCGACTACGAACGCATTCTGTTGCAGGGCGGCTATATCGAGTCCCGCCCGGAGAGCGAGGGCGGCAATGGTGAGAACTTTGTCCTCACCGAGCGCGGCAGCCGCCTGCTGGAGCTGATCAACAGCAGCCTGCCCGCCAACCTGCAGTTCCGTGAGCAACTGGCCGAGAAGGGCCAGGCGGCGCTGACGCCGGAAGTGTTCGACGAGTTGTCGGCGAGGGCGGCGCGGGCTTGATTGCCTAGGCCTAGGCGGTGCTGAGGCGGCGCTGCGCGCCGCTGGGCGACTGAAGTCGCCCCTACAGTCGCCCCTGCAAAAAACGCCGTCGGAGCTTCCCCTGTGGGAGCGAATTCATTCGCGATGGGTGTGGTTCGGGCATTTCCGGTCGGGGAAACGCCGAACCGTTGGGCCTCGCTGCGCTCGGCGCCAACCTACGCGCCAACCTGCAGCGACTACATCAATAGATCGGCGGGGTTTCCGGCAGCACGTCCGGGTCGGGGATGAAGGGCATGGCCCAGGGGTCGAGGTTGCGGCCCTGGTGGGCGAGGTCCATCCGCGCCTGCTCCAGCACCCCGGCCAGACGCACCGGGTTGGCGTACTGGGTGCTGCGGATGTGGCCGATATCCAGGACCTTCTCCCCGTGCAGGTCGGTCACGGTGAGGCTGAAGCTGTCGTCTTCCTCATGGGCCAGGGCCTTGCAACCGTAAGGGAGGAAGGCTTCGGTGGCCAGGCGCATGGCAGTGTCCAGGCTGATTGGCGTGGTCATGGCAGTCTCCGGCTGCAGTGCATGAGTTAGGTGGACAGCAGGACGGGGGGAGGCGGTTCCGCCGGGGTGACGAACTGCAGGCGGCCGATTTGGTGAGTCGCCTGTCCCGCCTGGACAGTGCCCAGCGCGCCCCGGGATTGTTACCCTTCGATGACAAGCGCCGCGCAAGACGGCGCTCCTGGTTTCGGAGCTTCGATGAAACGCCTGCTGCTCGCCCTGTCCTGCCTGTTCGCCTGCGCGCCCGCCACCTTGCTGGCCTGGTCCAATCACTCCCTGGGCACCTGGCTGGCCCTGTCCGATCTCCAGGAGCTGCGCCAGGCCGAACCAGTGCAGGTGGAGTCGCTGGAGGCCTTCCTCGCCGCCGAAGGCGTGGCGCTGGAGCAGCTGCTGGACGAGCAGGAGGCCTATGCGCGGGAGAACTTCCCCGGCTACCCGGCCCGCCCCGATGACCTGCGCTGGCTGCCCGACTCGGGCGGTGATCGCCGTCGCGCCTTCTTCATGGCGCTGCGGGTCAACCCGGAGATCCGCCTGGCCAGTTTCGTCCAGGCGCTGCCGGGGCTGCAGCTGCCGGACCATCGCTTCCTGCCCGCCGAGCAGGTGCTGGTATTCCGCAAGCTCAACCTGTGGAACGAGTGGCGCTTCATCGCCCTCTCGCCCGGCGAGCACATCAGCCCGCTGGCGGTGCTGGCCAGCGCGGCGGATGAGCCGGACTACGGCCACGACATCAACCTGTTCAGCGACAACCCGGGCGAGATGGGCGCGCGCTATGGCTTCGGCACCCAGCCGTTCGGCGATTCGCGCTTCGAGTACTCCTCCCAGGCGCCGTTCCACATCGGCTATTACCACGAGTCAGAGCTGATCTTCCGCGCCGCGCCCTTCCTCACCCGCACCTACCCGGAAATGCGCGTGCAGCAGTACCTGGGCCTGGCACGCTTCGCCTTCGAGAGCGGCCACGACTACTGGGGCTACCGCTTCCTCGGCTGGGCGTTGCATTACGTCCAGGACCTGACCCAGCCCTACCACTCCAAGGCACTGCCGGGCGAAAGCACCGCCACCCTGATGTGGACGGCGATCAAGGCCGCCGCCGGCGACACCGCCGACAAGGAGGCGGCCATCGAGCGCGTCGCCACCCGCCACACCGAGGTGGAGAAGTACCAGGCCGATTGGTTGCGCCGCCTGCTGCGCGAAGGCAGCAACGACAGCCCGCTGCTGGCCGCCTACCGCGACCGCTCGGCGGACGCCGACTACCCGCCTTTCGACCTGGGCTACCTGCGGGACGTGGTGTCCCTGGAGGCCTATGACGCCGCCGACGGCTTCGACGATCGCATCGGCGCCTGGCTGGCCAAGGGGCAGCCCGGTGCGGACTTCAGCCAGGGCAACCAGTTGAAGCCGCCAGCCACCGATCCCGAGCTGGATGCGGTGCTGGTGCAGCTGATCCGCCACTTCGCCGGCCACAGCCGCAACCTGGTGCGCACCACCCTGCAGAACCCCTGAGACGGCGCGGCGCACCGGGCCTGGCGGCTCGTCGGGTTGCCCCTGACCTAGGCTGCCATGGGCGAGTGGGCGAACCCCGTGCCAAGCCCAGCGGTCACACCTCCAGGTGACCGATGGAGGCCGGCATGCACATCAAGCTGATCGAGGGGTTGCAGTGGAGCACCGAACCCGGTGGCTCCGGCGGCCTGTGCAACAAACGCGGGGAGAAGGTGCACCTGCGCCAGGGCGATATGGACGGCGCCTGCGGCCCCTACTGTCTGGTGATGGCGATGCTGGCGCGCAACCAGCTCAGCCGGCGCCAGGCCAAGGGGCTGGAACGGGTGGATTCGCGCACCCGCTACGGGCGCCTGATGGAGGCGCTGAATCGCCACGAGACCCTGGTGCGGGTCGGCACCACCGGGCATGACCTGCTGGCCCTGCTGCGTGAGGTGAACGACAAGGAACACCGGGTGGTGACCGGCAGCGGGGTGGAGATGGTGCGCCAGGCCCGCGCCCACCTGGAGGACGACTTCCCGGTGTTGCTGGGCTTCCACGGCCACAAGGGCAGCGACATCCGCCACTGGGGCCTGGCCATCGGCATGAGCGACGACGCGTTCTTCCTGCTCGACCCGGCCCATGAGCTGCAGCCCGGCCTGGCCTGGAACGCCATCCTCACCAGCGAGGCCCATGGCTCGCGCTTCGGCTATCGCTACATCAATGCCAAGGGCACCTGGGCGGTGACCCTGAAGGAAATGCTCGCCCTGCTCTGAGCCCTAGAACTTCTCGTTGGCGTTGAGGTAGCGCCACTGGCCCGGCTGCAGCTTGGCCATGGCCACGCCGCCGATGCGGATGCGCTTCATCGCCACCACTGTGAGCCCCACCGCTTCGCACATGTGGCGGATCTGCCCCGGCTGGGAGCCCTTGAGGGCAAAGCGCAGGCGGGTTTCGTTCTGCCAGCTGACCTTCATCGGCGGCAGGGCCTGGCCTTTGTAGCTGAGGCCGTGGCACAGGCGCTTGAGGCCGTGTTCGATGATCTGCCCGGAAACTTCGACGATGAACTCTTCCTCCACCTTGTTGGCGTGATCCAGGCGACGGGTCACGCCCCAGTTCTGGGTGAAGACCATCAGGCCACTGGCGTCGGTTTCCAGCGGGGTCAGCAGGTTCTGCCGGATGAAGTGCTTCTTCAGCGGGCGCATGCCGGGCTGGTCAGGGGTGAGGTTGTCCGCCACCAGCAATTGCAGCACCGAGTTGGCACCCATGCCGATGCCATAACCTGCGGGCTTGTTGAGCAGCAGGGTGACCGGCTCCACAGTGGCGGCCACGGCATTGGGCAGCAGCACGACCTGTTCGTCGAGCACCTTGAATTGCGGTTCCTCGACCACCTTGCCGTTCACCGTCACCCAGCCGTTCTCGATATACAGCTCGGCATCGCGACGGGAGCAGGGCACGAGTTCGGCAAGGCGTTTGGACAGGCGCACGGGTTCGGACATGACGGGGTACCGGAAGAGGGGCGGCCATTGTAACCGCGGAAGCGCTGCGGCGGCGCGCCGATGCGGGCGGCCGAATGGCATCGGGCCGGAAGAGTCCGGCCCGATGGGGTGCTGCGGGGAGGCGATCAGTGCACGCGTATTTCCACTTCCTGGGGCACGTCGAGCGTTTCCAGGTCGCCCTCGATGGCGCTCTCGGCGCTTTCCGGCTGGTTGGCGAACAGCCCCAGCAGGCGCGACATCGGGTGATGGGGCTTGGCGCCTTCGGCGAGCTGGGCACCGCCTTCCACGGTTTCCACCGGCTCGGGCAGCATTTCGGTGACCACCTTGAAGTCGGTGATCTGGATGGTGCCGCGCCCGGCCGCCAGCAGGTGGAAGGAGAACGCCTTGCGCGCCTGCGGGTTGTCGAAGGCGAAGGTGATGGACACCGGCTTGCCCTTTTTCAGCACGGGCAGCTCGGGGATGGGCAGGGCCACGTCACGCTCGAACTCCTTGGTCTTCAGTTGCAGCTGCGCGCCCTGGCGATCCATCTGCAGCACGTTGATGCCCAGGCGTACCGTGGTCCGGCTGTTCTTCGGCAGTTCCATGTACTGGGCGCCGATCAGGTTGTCGGCCCAGTCGTCGCGGGCCTTGTCCTTCAGGCGGATGCGCTCGCGGGTGGCGAACTGGTATTCCTGGCCGAGGGCACCGCCCAGCAGTGATTGGTCGAGCAGGGCCGCGCGCTGGCTGACCAGGCGCGCCTGCTTGCCGCTGAAGCGCCCGAGGAAGCGTGCCTCGTCGGCGATGAAGCCCTCGCTCTGGTAACGGCGGCAGACCTGCTGGAAGTCGCACTCGGTGAAGGTGCCGCGGCCGTCGTGCTGGCGCAGCATGCCGTTGGTGTAGGAGATCATTTCGCGGCCGCTTTCGTAGTCGCGGAACAGCGAGCGGCCGGCCAGGTTCTGCGGCACCTTGTAGCCGAAGTAGTCGAGGATCGAGGTGGTCAGGTCGACGTGGCCGTACACGCCGCTCTTGATCGGCGGCAGCGAGGCCTGTTCCGGCGCCAGCACCAGGTTGAAGCCCCAGGCGGAGGCGAGGCGGACCTTGTCGATGCCGTGGGACTCGTCCGAGGTGATGATCACCAGGGTGTCCTTGAGCACGCCCTGTTTTTCCAGGCCGGTGAGGAAGGCGTCGACGGCGTCGTCGAGGTAGGCGATGGCGGCCTTCTTGGCGTCGGGGTAGCGCGCCAGGTACTCATCGGGTGCCGAATAGGGCTGGTGGGTGCCGACGGTGAGCAGGGTCAGCATCCAGGGTTTCTTCTGCTGGCGGATCTGCTTCACGTAGCCCAGCGCGCCTTCGAAGAAGGCCTTGTCGTCCATGCCCCAGGGGAATTCCAGGTAGGCCTTGTTGCGGAACCAGTCGCGGCCGAGGGTCTTGTCGAAGCCCATGGCCGGCATGACCTTGTCCTTGGCCATGAAGCGCAGCCCGGCACCCTGCAGGAAGTGGGTGGCGAAGCCGTGGCGGTGCAGCTGGGCGGGCAGGCAGTCCTTGGCCCGCGAGGGGTTGTTCAGCAGCTCCAGGCCCTTGGGCGTGCCGGAGTCCAGCTTGCTGTAGTCGCCGCAGAGCATCGAGTAGAGGCCGCGGATGGTCTGGTGGCTGTGCAGCACGTAGTCCGGCGTGGTCATGGCGCGCTCGGCCCATTGGCTGAGGCGCGGCATCAGCGATTCCTGGTAGCTGCTGTTGATCGCCGCGCGGTTGGCGGCGATGTAGGCACCAGGGATGCCTTCCAGGGTGATCACCAGCACGTTGCGCGCGCGGCCGGGCTCGGCCAGCAGCGGGGCGCCGTCGAGGTCGAGGCGGGCGAGGCCGGCGATATCCGGCGGCGCGTCGGGCTGGTCACCATCGAGCCAGTCTTCCACCGCCAGTTGGCCGCTGTTGAGGGCACCGGCCAGCAGCTTGTGGGGCAGGTTGAACTGCTGCCACTGCTCGGCTTCGCTCGGGTGCAGGTACTGGATGGCGGCGTGGCTGGCCAGCAGGGCCACGGGCACGGCCAGCCAGGCGCGCGAGGGGCGCTGTTGCGGGCGGCGCCAGAGCAGGGCACAGGCCAGCAGCGCGACGGCGAGGGCGATGGCCAGCCAGGGGTAGGTGAGGCCGCCGCCCTGGGTCGAATGGCCGACGAATTGCGGGTCCATCAGGTATTTGAGGTCGCTGGGCTCGGGCATGCGGCCCACGGCGCCGACCAGTTCGGCGGTGCCGAGGGTGATCAGGCTGGAGGCGACCATCACCGGCAGCGCCAGCCACAGCGGGCGCCGGTAGAGCAGGGCGATCAGCAGCGAGCCGATGGCAAGGTCCGACAGGTAGCCGAAGCCGTCGCTCCAGCCCAGCCACCAGCGGGCGGCGAGCGGAATGATCAGGAATAGAACGCCAAGGGGCAAAAGGTGCAGCGGTGAAGACAGCCAGCGGCTGGAAGGGCGCACAGGAACTCCTGAGATCAGACAGCGAGAATCCATGGGGGTGATGGACAGAAAAAGAGGCGATGGTGGTTCGCCGACATGATTCTGAAACATCGTTGTGCTTACGGCCAGTAGACAATCGGCCGCGCATCGAATTCTGTGTGCCGAGTCGTTTCTGCCACCTGGCGACGAGTGGTGGGGAAAGGCCGGTGGGCGGCGTGCATGGCCCGGTGGCGCGCCCGCCTGTAGAATGCCGGCCTTGTTCATTGAGGTAAGCAAGATGGCTCTGATCGGGCGATTCAATTCCCTGCCGGTGGTGAAGCACACCGAATTCGGCCTGTATCTGGACGGCGACCAGGACGGCGAAATCCTCCTGCCCAAGCGCTATATCCCGAAAGATCAGCCCACCGAGATCGGTGACTGGCTCAACGTCTTCGTCTACCTGGACAGCGAGGACCGCCTGATCGCGACCACGCAGAAGCCCAAGGTGCAGGTGGGCGGCTTCGCCAGCCTCAAGGTGGTGGAGATCAACCGCATCGGCCTGTTCCTCGATTGGGGCCTGCCCAAGGACCTGCTGCTGCCGCACTCGGAAGAGAAGCGCCCGCTGCAGGTCGGCGACTATTGCGTGGTGCACGTCTACCTCGATCGCCGCACCCGCCGCATCACCGCCACCGCGCGGCTGGACCGCTACCTCGACACCACCCCGGCGCGCTACAGCGTTGGCCAGGAGGTCGACCTGCTGGTGGCCGACGAAACCGACATGGGCTTCAAGGCCATCATCAATGACCGCCATTGGGGCCTGATCCACCGCAACGAGATCTTCAAGTTCCTGCGCAGCGGCATGCGCGAGAAGGGCTTCATCCGCGAAGTGCGCGCCGACGGCAAGATCGCCCTCAGCCTGCAACCGGTGGGCGAGCAGCTGGCCACGGGCCTCAACGAACAGATCATCGCCAAGCTGCGCGAAGAAGGCGGCTCCCTGGCGGTGAGCGACAAGAGCCCGCCTGAGGTGATCTCGCGACTGTTCGGCGTGAGCAAGGGCAACTTCAAGAAGGCCATCGGCGGCCTGTACAAGCAGGGCCTGATCCGCATCCACGACGACCGCATCGAACTGGTCGGCTGAACCCCGTCCGTCCTTCGCGGCATTGCATTTCGCCCGGTCGATTTCTGCTCGATCGGGCGAAATGCACGAAACCGCTGCGCTTCAATTCGCTCAACCCATTGATTTATCTGGGATTGCCGTTGTCAGAGAGCTGGCACGATGACTGCAATGAACCCCCTCAGGATAAAAAAGCTCACTGGGAGTGAACGATATGGGTCTCGACATCAAGAAGTTGGCCAAGGCCTTTCCGGACTACGAGTTCAGTGCGCAGCTGCGCCCCGATGGCGGCTACGTGGTTGCGCTGGAAAAGGACGGCACGCGTTTTCAGCGGGTCGTTCCGGCACTGAAGGTGCCTGAGCAACTGGAGTGGACCATCAGCACCATCAAGCGCGACATGGCCCTGGAACTGGGTGAGGTGCCGCCGGTGGAGTCGCTCAAGAGCCTGCGCAAGACGCCCCTGCCGCGTTACTTCAACGCCTGATTACCAGCGGCGCGAAAACGGCCAT
Source organism: Pseudomonas solani (assembly GCF_026072635.1). Classification (NCBI taxonomy): domain Bacteria; kingdom Pseudomonadati; phylum Pseudomonadota; class Gammaproteobacteria; order Pseudomonadales; family Pseudomonadaceae; genus Pseudomonas; species Pseudomonas solani. The sequence goes on from NZ_AP023081.1 coordinate 3,956,163, forward strand.
CAGCTTCGGTTGATGGCCGTTTTTTTGTGCCTGCGTTTTCTCCAGGAGGGAAGGGCGGCGTCGGGGTGTAGGGGCGACTTCAGTCGCCCACGGCGCGCAGCGCCGCTATCCCACAGAGGAGCTCACGCGCCAATGGCCTTCCCGTTCGATCAGGTCTCGACGCCCTGCACGGGCGGCATCATCTGTTCGTCTTCGCCGGGTTCACGCTTGTCGGCCTGCTGCGGCGGCTGGTCCTGCTGATCCTGTTCCTGCTTTGGCTTGCCGAGCCAGTCCTGGGTGGATTTCTGGGCTTCGTCCACCTGCTTGTTGACCTGCTCCACCGCTTCGCTGATGGCTTCGCGGGCAACGTTTTCGGCGGCTTGCTGGGCCTTGTCGGCGAGCTTGTTGGCCGACTCTTCGGCCAGGTCGCAGCCGCCCAGGGCCAGCAGCAGGGCGCCGCCCAGGGCGAAGGAGGTGAGGCGGGAAGCGGATTTCATCTGGGTACTACTCCGTGGTGGCCGGGCCTGGTGAACGTGGCCCATGGACGCGCGGCATGATCGAACAGGACGGCTCGCGTTGGAACGCCCCGCTGCGGGGAAACTGTGTGCGGAGATGACAGGCGGGGAGGGTGGAACAAGCCTCGGGCCCCCAGCGGCGACTGTATTGGGCCCGAGGCTTTGAGGCCGTCGGTCAGCCGGCCTCGTACTCACTGACCGGCGGGCGACGGGGAAGGTTCCCAACGAGCGCCAATCAGCCGCTCTGTGGCGGTCGCTCAGCGCGGGTTGTTCTTGTTCTGCTCCTGCAACTGACGGATCTGCTGTTCCATCTGCTGCATGCGCTTGCGGTCGTAGTCGCGGTCATAGCTTTCGCGCTTTTCCCGCTCGGCTCTTTCGCGCATCTCGCTGACCCGCGCATCGCGGCTGCTGCTGGCGCTGTCTTCGATCACGGTGACGCGTGAGCCCCGGCCCGAGGAGTGGCTGCCTTCGTCGCGCTCTTCGTTGCGCGGGCGCGGTTGTTCGGCGCTGCCCTGGATATCGACCTGGGGCAGGTTGACCGGGGGCGGCGCCACGCCGGAGGGCGCAGCGGGTTCGATGATGCGGGTGGACTGGCCTTCGCTGGCCGGGCAGGGAACGGCGGAGTAGCTGGTGGTGCCGTCGTTGCCGACGCATTTGAAGACCTGGGCCTGTGCCAGGACCGGCAGCAGGCAGAGGCCGAACAGGGCGGATCTCAAAGTGCTTCCCTCACTTCGTTCGAAACGGCCGACAGGCTAGCAGCCGGCCGATGCGCACGAAAGAGGTGGCAACTCGCCGCAGGGGCTCAGGCGCCGGCGTTCGCCGCCCGCCGCCGGGCCAGGCGCTCGCGCAGCAGCTCGGCGCCGCTGACCAGCAGCAGCCCGGCCAGCACCAGCGCAGCGCCGAAGACGAAGCTGGAGGTCAGCGGCTCGTTGAGCACCAGCACGCCGAAGCCGACGCCGAAGAGCGGGGTCATGAACGACAGCATCGACAGGCGCGAGGCCAGGTAGCGACGCAGCAGCCAGAACCAGGCGACGTAACTGAACAGCGCCACCACCAGCACCTGGAAGCCGAGGCTGAGCAGGGCCCTGTCGCTCAGGTGCAGCTGCGTCTTGCCGGTGGCGAAGGCCACGCTGAGCAGCAGCACCACGGCGCCGGCGAGCTGATAGAAGAGGGTTTTCACCGGTGCCGCCTCGGACAGCGAGGAGCCACGGATCAGCACCGTGGTCGCCCCCCAGGCAATCGCGGCGATCACGCCCATGGCATCGCCCAGCAGGGTGGCGCCGCTGTCGTTTCCGGGGTTGCCGAGAAAGGCCAGGGCGATGCCGCCGAAGGCCACCATTACGCCGAGCCATTGCACCGGCGAGAGACGTTCCTCCGGCAGGATCAGGTGCAGGCCGAGGGCGGCGAAGATCGGGGCGGTGTAGAGGAACACGCCGATGTGCGAGGCGGTGCTGCGCACCAGGCCTTCGGAGATGAACAGGAATTCCAGGGCGAACAGCAGGCCCACGCCCAGGCCCGGCAGCAGGGTGCCGTCACTGAAGGCGCCACGGCCTTCGCGCCACAGGGTGATGAGGCCGAGCACCAGGGCAGCGACGCCGGAGCGGATGGCCAACTGCATGATCGAGGAGACGTCGTCGTCCACCAGCTTGATCGACACCTGCTGGAAGCCCCAGATCAGGCACAGCACCAGCATCAGGCTGCAGGCGAACAGATCCAGGGGCAGGCGGCGGGCTTTCATCGATGGTCTCGCAAGGCAGGGGCCGCGAAGCAGGCGGCCAAGGCGGGCAGAATCGCTTCACGCCGCCTTGCATTCAAACGATGTTTTGTCATCATGCTTTGACTTCAACTCAAAGCAGAATCCATGCGTACGCCATCGCTCATCGCCTTGCGCGCCTTCGAGGTCGCCGCCCGTTGCCGCAATTTCACCGAGGCGGCCAGCGAGCTTTCGGTCACCCCCGGCGCCGTCAGCCGGCAGATCCGCCTGCTCGAGGAAGAGCTCGGCATCAGCCTGTTCGACCGCACCCGCAACACGGTGACCCTCAACGACAATGGCCGGCGCCTGGCGGCCACCGTGTCTGAAGCCTTTGCACTGCTGGCGCACGGCGCCGATGCGTTGCGTGGGCAGCGCGAGGGACCGGTGCACATAACCTGCGCGCCCTCCATCGCCACCCATTGGCTGATGAAGCGCCTGAACCAGTTTTCCACCCTGCACCCGGACGTGACCCTCAGCCTGGAGTCCACCGAGGAACTCATCGACCTGGAGCGGGGCGAGGCCAGCCTGGCCATCCGCTTCGTAACCGCCGGCACTCGCTTGCCGTCGAGCGAGCTGCTGTTTCGCGAGGCGTTCTTCCCGGTGTGCAGCCCGACCTATCTGCAACAGCACCCGCTGCGCGAACCTGCCGACCTGGTGGGGGCGCGGCTCATCCACGCCACCTGGAAGAGCGCGTCGAAGCTGAGCATCCCCAGCTGGGGGGATTGGTTCGACCAGCATGTCGGCCCCGGCGTGGACGCGTCGGCGGGCATGCGTTTCGGCCTGATCGGCCATGCGATCCAGGGGGCGGTCGCCGGCCAGGGGTTCGCCCTGGGCTCCACGGCCCTGGCGGGGGATGACATCGCCCAGGGACGCCTGGTGCTGCCCTTCGGCCAGGCGTGCCGCATCACCACGCCCTGGGAATACCGCCTGGCCTGGAGCCGCAAGGCCACGCCCGGTGAGCGGCTGCGGCGGCTGATCGATTGGCTGGTGGCAGAGGCACGCAGCAGCGCCGCCGATATCTGACCCAGGCGGGTCGCGGCAGGCAGGAAAGGCGAGGGAGGCGAGGGAGGTGCTGCGGGGGTGGAGCTGCGCCCGGCGAATGAGTTCACTCGCCAGGGGGCGCGGAGGGCGTTACTTGCCGATGCGGATGTGGCGGCTGGGAGCGGCCTGGCCACTGACACCCTTGGCGATCTTCTGGATTTCGCCACCGGACTTCAGGAAGGCGGAAACCTGCTCGGCGATCGATTCGCTGGTTTCGACGGCGGGCGGAGGCTTGGGCTTGCTGCTGTGGGAGTTCTTGATGCGCATTGGGGGCTCCTTATCAGGACAGTGCCGCAGGGCTCGGCGGTGGAATAAATACCCTGAAAAAAAAACCGGCCCGAAGGCCGGTTTCTTTGTACGGCAGTGATTAGATCACTTGTACTTCGTCGGCTTGCATGCCTTTCTGGCCCTGCACAGCGATGAAGGAAACCTTTTGGCCTTCCTTCAGGCTTTTGAAGCCGGCGCTCTGGATGGAGCGGTAGTGAACGAACAGGTCCGGGCCGTTATCGGTGGTGATGAAGCCGAAGCCTTTTTCATCGTTGAACCACTTGACGGTGCCAGTTTGACGATCAGCCATTTTGAAACTCCTTGAACAAAGTTGACACGGCGTTGGAACTTTCCAGGCCGGACTGAGCGCAAAGAGTGGATAAATCGAAGGCTTGAAACCGTGGATCGATTTACGGTGACACATGCAGCACAGTGCGCAACACCATACCCGTCCGCGCGGGGATTGCCTATCGTTTTATTCGCATCGGCGAAAAAGGCTCCTTCCGTCTGTCGCTCCGCTTTCCCGCCGCGCTTCGCGGATGCCTTGCAACGCCGCGTGGTTACAGGCTTCATCCACTTTTGCCCTGACCTCGTCGAGCGCTCACCGATGATCCGAGAAATCCTCAAGATGGGGGACCCGCGCCTGTTGCGCGTGGCGCCTCCGGTCCCCGCCGAACTCTTCGGCAGCGATGAACTGCAACGCCTGATCGACGACATGTTCGAGACCATGCACCACGTCGGCGGGGTGGGCCTGGCCGCGCCGCAGATCGGTGTCGACCTGCAGCTGGTGATCTTCGGATTCGAGCGCAGCGAGCGCTACCCCGATGCGCCGGCGGTGCCGCCGACCATCCTCATCAACCCGGTGATCACGCCCCTGGGCGAGGAACTGGAGGAGGGTTGGGAGGGCTGCCTGTCGGTTCCCGGCCTGCGCGGCGCGGTGAACCGCTACCGGGCCATCCGCTACCAGGGCGTCGACCCGCAGGGCAACGTCATCGACCGCCGGGTCGAAGGCTTCCATGCGCGGGTGGTGCAGCACGAATGCGACCACCTGATCGGCCGCCTCTATTCGTCGCGCATCACCGACTTCGCCAAGTTCGGTTTCACCGAGGTGCTGTTCCCCGGGCTCGATCCCGCCGCCGACGACTGACCGCGCCGCCCGACCTTGGTCGGGAAGCGCCGCTGCGCCCGGCAACCCGGCGTGACCTCTTCTATGCTCCTGCGCGCCCGACCATGCGCAAAAGGAGCCTGAGCATGACCACCACCGCTGCCGTGCTTGCCGTCGACCTGGCCAACGTCTACGACGCCCCCAAGGGCGGCAAGCTGCTCTACACCCTGGCCTGGGGTGACTATGTCGATGTGCTGGAGGTCACCGACACCCACCTGCGCATCGCCACCCACACCTACCAGGAGCGTTCCGACGGCAGCATCCTGCCGGTGGCCACGGAGGCCTGGCTGGTGCCGCCGAAATCCGCGCGACGGGCGAACGGTGGTCGCCTCAAGCCGGCCGACCTGGTGCTGCCGCGCGCGGAAAACCGCGTACTCAAGGTCAACTTCGTCGACGTGCAGCAGGGTGATGGCGCGGTGGTCGAGAGCCCCGGCGGCAAGGTGATGCTGGTGGATGGCGGCGACAACCAGATGTTCGCCCGTTACCTGGCGGCGCGTTATCGCGGCACCTCCGATGATGCGCCGCGGCCGATCGATTGCATCCTGGTGACCCACGGCGATGCCGATCACTTCTCCGGCCTGACCCAGATCCAGCGTTCCGAAACCAACGCCGAGCCGCGCAAGCGGCTGTTCATCGAGCCCCGGCGCATCTACCACAACGGCCTGGTGAAGCGTTCGAAGAGCGGGCGCAAGGAAACCGAACTGCTCGGCCCGACCCTGGACGCCGACGGCCTCAAGCTGCTCACCCCGCTGCTGGACAGCCCGTTGCAGGTGCCGGCGGAGGAGATGAACACCGACTTCCGCGCCTGGCGCAAGGCGCTGGAGGCCTGGCAGGCGCGGGCCGAGCGGCTGGGGCGTGCCCCCATCGAGTTCCGCCGGTTGTCCCAGGGGCAGCACGATGCCTTCGACTTCCTCCGTGACGAGGGGTTGGACGTGCAGGTGCTCGGCCCCCTGCTCAGCGAGTCCGGCGGCGCCAGTGGCCTGCCCTTTCTCGGCAGCCCGCCCTCCGGCCCGCGTATCGGCCACGAGTCGCTGGATATAGGCGCCGAGGGCTTCGCCGGCTATTCCGCGTCCCACACCATCAACGGCCACTCCATCGTTTTCCGCCTGCGCTACGGCGGCTTCAGCTACCTGTTCTGCGGCGACCTCAATGACGAGGCCGGGCGTACCCTGGCGCGGCAGCATGACAAGGGCGAGATCAGCCTGCGCGCCGAACTGTTCAAGGTGCCCCACCACGGCTCGGCGGATTTCTCCGGCGGCTTCTTCAAGCGCGTCGAGCCCATCGTCAACATCGTCTCCAGCGGCGACGACCCGATGAACGAATACATCCACCCCCGCGCCACCCTGATGGGCGCCCTGGGGCGCTACTCGCGGGTGGACGAGCCGCTGGTGTTCGTCACCGAGCTGGTGGCCTTCTTCCGCCTGGAGGGCTGGGCGCACCTCAGCGACAAGGAAAAGGCGGAGAAGCGCGGCGACTTCTATGCCTTCAGCCGCAGCGCCTATGGCCTGGTCAAGACCCGCACCGACGGCAAGCGCCTGCTGGTCTACACCGACAGCGGCAAGGCTGAGCTCAAGGAGGCCTATTGCTACGAGCTGGACGCCGAGGGCGTGCCCCGGCCGGCGGTGGTGATCAAGGTCTAGGCCGGGATCTGGGGGGGCGGCACCGCGCTGCTGGTGGGCACCGATGTGCACCGCATCGTCGACCAGACGGCGTTGCTGCTGGAGGATGCCGAGCTGCACGAGCGCATGAGCCGGCCCCTCACCCCCTATGGCGATGGCCACGCCAGCGAACGCATCGCCGCGCGGCTCTGTGCCTGGCTGGAACAGCGGCGGGCGGAAAAGCGCTGCTCCTGAGCCGGGACGGGGGCTTCAGGCCTCCAGAGTGGTGGGCTTGAGGCAGCGCTCGGCGGTGATTTCCGGCAGGTCCTTGCGGCGCATGTAAACGCGTAGCGGCTCGGTGACATTGAGGCGGTCGTCGATGTTCTGCTCCAGCAGCAGCTGGATCAGCTCGCGCTTGAGGGTCATGGTGCGGTCGCCGTGGGGCTGCCAGACGAATTCGCAGGCCGGCATGATGCTGTCGTTGTCCACGTCCATGCCGAAGGAGTCTTCGCTGAAGCGCACGATGTGCCGCCCGGTCTTGGTGTTGAAGCCGACGAAGCCGGCCAGCTGATCGGCGGCGGCGCAAATGCCGCTGGAGGTGATGCTCATGGGTAAACCTCGCTGGAGGGTCCTTGGACCCGGGTCTGGTCTACACGCGCAGGCGAAGCGATGGCCCGGTCTGGCGCCGGGCTCGGCGAAGGATTGTGCAGCAGGAAAGGCCAGGCGGGAGGACGGCGTATTGCCGCAGGCCGCCGTCCGGCCGGGGCTCATTCTTCCGGCGGCGCTGCGGGCGGCGGCGGGGCAACCAGGGCATTGACCACCGCCAGGGCTTTCTCGAAGGAGGGGTAGCCGCTCTTGGCGACATCCAGGTTGGCGTAGTCGGCACGGTACAGCTCGGCCTTCAGCGGGTCGGCCTCGGTGATCAGGAAGGGCTCGGCGTAGATCTTGTAAAGCAGCGCCGTGGCATGGGGGTGGTGCTTCGCCGCCGCCTGTTCCAGCAGGCCCAGCACCTCGTCCACCTGCGGTCCTTCGTGGATCTTCAGTACCGCCTGGTAGAAGGGCACCTCGCCGCGCTGGTCTTGCGCCTCGGCACGGCTGAGCAGGGCCGAGGCCAGCTCGAAGCTGTCCGGCTCGCCGGAGGCGACCAGGATCTTCGCCTGCAGCATGTCGTTCTGGTACAGCAGACGCTCTTCGCGGCACTGCTCGCCGGACATCGGCTCATCACAGGACTGGGAAGCGCAGCCGGCCAGCAGCGGCAGGCCCAGCGCGAGCATCCATGCGTTGACACGTTGGTAGACCATCGATCGTCCTCGGACCCCGGAGAATAGGTGCTTCGACCCCCGCCGCCGCGCTGGGTTCGCCGCCATGCGAAAGCGCCCGGCACCGGAGTTCCGGTACCGAGCGCTGATGAAGTTGATCCACTGGATGGCGGCCCTGTTCGTTCAGCCCGCCGTCCCCCTGTCCGCTGGCTGCCTAAGGCAACGCCGCATGGCTGCCCAGGAGGCCGTCACCATGCTTCTTGTCGCGTTTGGCCATGCGCTTCTCATGGGCGCTCTTCAGCGGCTTCTTCTTGCTTTCCTTCTTCGCATTCATGCCTTTGCTCATGTCGCTTCTCCGTCAGGTGGTCGGGGTGACGCATCCGTGCAATGGAACGCTCTTGATCACCCGCACCTCCTTCGGCTGCCCGAGCCGGCCATTTGCTGCTACACCCAGAAAGCATAGTCGGGAAGTGGCGCTCTGCAGGCCGCGACAAAGCCTCGACTGTTTAACACTTGGGCATGGAAAGCCGCGACAGCGCCCGCCCGGGGTCGCATCATGCCGGGTTGCGGTGGCGGGCCGGGGCTGAGCCTCTCGGAACCGCGCCGGATGACTTCACGCGGCGGCAGTACGGACGGAACAGCATGGGAATGACGCCTGGCCAGGAAGCCCTGAGCTATGCGGCGCAATCGGTCGCAGGTCGGGTTCGCGATCACAACGAAGATGCACTGCTGTGCAGGCCGGCGCTCGGCCTCTGGGCGGTCGCCGACGGCATGGGCGGTCACAGCTGCGGCGAGGTGGCCAGCGCCATCGCCCTGGAAACCCTGGAGCGCGAACTGGCCGCCGGCCTGCCCCTGGAAGTGGCCGTGCACGGCGCCAATCGTGCCGTGCTGGAGGCCGCCGCCGGCCTCGACGACGAACGGCGGGGCATGGGCACCACCCTGGTGGCCGTGCGCTTCCAGGGCAGCGACTTCGAGCTGGCCTGGGTCGGTGACAGCCGCGCCTACCGCATCGACGCCGCCGGCATCCACCAGATCAGCCGCGACCACAGCTGGGTCCAGGCCCTGGTGGATGCCGGCCAGATGACCCCGGCGGAGGCCCGTGTCGACGCCCGCCGCAACGTCATCACCCAATGCCTGGGGCGTGACGACCAAGAGCTGGAAGTGGGCCTGCTCAACGGCAGCCTGCAGCCCGGCGAATTGCTGCTGTTGTGCAGCGACGGCCTCAGCGGCGAGTTGGAGGACGGGGAGATCCACGCCCAGTGCAACAAGGCGCGGACGCTGGACGGCATGGTCGATCAGCTGATCGTGCTAGCCAATAGCCATGGCGGCAGGGACAATATCACCTGCATCGTGCTGGGCCTGCCCGCGCAGGAGCAGGAAGCGCCGTCGGAACCCCCGCCGCGCTCCTTCCTCAGCCGCTTGTTCAACCCCCGAAAACAACGATGAATCCGACGCGCATCGACTCCCTATGAATGACAGCTTGCTAGAAATACCCGGCTACAGCGTGCACGGCCGGTTGGGCAAGGGCGGCATGGCCGAGGTTTACCTCGCGACCCAGGAGTCGCTGCATCGCCAGGTGGCGGTCAAGGTGCTGCAGCGCCTCGACGACGAATCCTTCAGCAAGCGCTTCGTCAAGGAAGCGCACCTGGTCGCTTCCCTGCATCACCCCTCCATCATCACCATCCACGACATCGGCCAGCTTGCCGACGGGCGCTACTACATCGCCATGGAATTCGTCGCCGGTGGCGACCTGGCCCAGCACCGTGGCGAGCGCTTCGAGCCGCAGCGGGCGCTGGACATCGTCCGGCAGATCGCCGCCGCGCTGGTGGTGGTGCACGACAAGGGCATGGTCCACCGCGACATCAAGCCGGCCAACATCCTCTTCCGCGAGGACGGCACCGCGGTGCTCAGCGACTTCGGCATCGCCAAGGAGCTGGAGCTCGACAGCGAGCTGACCCAATACAACGTCGCCGTCGGCAGCCCCGCCTACAGCAGCCCCGAGCAGGCCCAGTGTCAGCCGCTGGATGCGCGCAGCGACATCTACAGCCTGGGCGTGATCCTTCTGGAGATGCTCACCGGCGCCAACCCCTATCGCGGCTCCAGCTACACCCAGACGGTGATGAACCACGTGCAGCTCGAACTGCCGCGCCTGGTCGGTGCCCTGGAGCCTTATCAGTTCCTCCTCGACCGCATGCTGGCCAAGGACCCCGAAGAGCGCTTCGTCGACTGCCGCGTGCTGCTGGCCAGCCTGGCCGAGCTCAACGAGGGCGAGATGGACCACACGCGCCTGACCCCGACGCACAAGCCCGATACCCGTGAGCGTGCCACGCGCCCGCGCAAGGCCGCAGCGACCACGCCGCAGGCTGCCGCGCAACCCGCGCCGCGCCGTGGCCTGCCGGTGTGGGGCTGGGCGCTGCTGGGGGTGATCCTGCTCGCGGTCGGCAGCGGCTTCGGCTACCACCTGCTGCAACAGAAGAAGATCGACGACCTGCTGGCCCAGGGCGAACTGCGCCTGGGCGCCGGCAGCCTGGTGGAGCCGGCCGGTGACAGCGCCGAGCACTACTTCAACCAGGTGCTGGCCCTGGATGCCGGTAACGCCGCCGCTACCGCCGGCCTGGCCCGTGTGCTGCAAGCGCGGGTCGACGGCCTGGTGGCCCTGGGTGACCAGCGCCTGGCCGAAGACCGTCTGCTACAGCCCGAGGGCGACAGCGCGGTGGCCTACTACCAGCAGGCGCTGGCCCTGCAGCCCGAGAACTCGCGCGCCTTCGCGGGCCTCGAGCAGGTGGCGCGGCGCTTCGCCCTGCTGGCCGAGGACGCCTACGGCCACCGTGAATTCACCCTGGCCCAGGAATACATCAAGGGCGGCCTCGCGGTGGCGCCGGAAGACCCGCAGCTGTTGCAGCTGCAGGCCGACCACGCCACGCGCGTGCGCAAGGCCCAGGTGGTACGCAACGCCAGCCAGGCGCGGCAGCAGCAACAGACCGCCAACCCGGTCAAGCGTTTATGGAATCGCATCTTCGACTGATGCGCGTTAACAGGTCAGCTGGGCGATCGGCTTGGCGCAACCAGGATCAAGGATTTCGGACATGCTCAGGATTCACTTCGCAGACAATCGCCAGGAGCCGGTCTGGCTGGTGGACGAACGCTTCACCATCGGCCAGGACGCGCGCAACAACCTGGTACTGAACGAGGTCGAGGTCAGCCCCTTCCACGCGGAAATCCGCCAGGACCACGGCCTCTACTACCTCACCGACTGCGGCACCCGCAGCGGCACCTTCGTCAACGGCGAGCGCATCGGCGCGCGCTACCAGCTGCGCTCCGACGACCGCGTGCGCATCGGCACCCTGGAACTGCTGCTGGTGGACCCGGCCAAGGTCAAGCCCAAGGCCGCGCCCACCGCGCGCTGGTTCCTGCAGGTGATCAAGGGCGAGCACGAAGGGCAGAAGTACCACGTCACCGGTTCCATGACCTTTGGCCGTTCGGTGAAGTGCGAGCTGTGCTTCAGCGACCTGGAGCTGTCCCGCCGCCATGCCGAGTTCTTCCTCAAGGACGACGTGCTGGAGATCAAGGACCTGGCATCGGCCAACGGCGTGTTCGTCAACCAGCAGAAGGTCGGCACCGCCGTGCTGGCGCCGGGCGACCAGGTGCGCATGGCCTCGGTCACCCTGCTGGTGATCGGGCCCAAGGTGGAAGTGCGCCAGGCTGCCGACGAAGACGCCACCCAGTTCGTCCGTGTGATCGACCTGCCCAAACCCGTTGCCACGCCGCGCCCGGCCAGCCAGCCGGCGGTGGCCAACCCGTTGCACGCTGCTCCGGTCGCAGCTGCAGCCGAAGCTCCGGTAGCCAAGGCCAGCGATGACGAGCGCACCGGGCGCCTGGTGCTGATCGGCGGCATCGTCCTGGCCGTGCTCGGCGCTGCCGCCGTGGCTGCCAAGTTCCTGCTGTAAGGCCCGCTGGCCGGCCTGCGCGACCTTCAGTCGACGTAGTAGCCGGCCACCCTCCAGGTGCCGTCGGTGTCACGCATCGGCGTCACCGTCTCCACCGCGTCACTGTGGTGCTCGAAATTGCTGCGGTATTCCAGGATCACGTACTCGCCGTCCGGCAGGCCCGGCAACTGGGTCGCGTACTTGGCCGACTGCAGGATGCGGGCGCGCACCGGGCCCAGCGGCGAGCGCAGGTCCACCGCCAGGTTGGTCCAGTCGTAACGCGTCACCGAGTGACGGAACAGGCTCGCCGCCTGCTGCCAGCTGCCCAGGTAGTCCTCGCGGTCGGCGATCACCAGCCAGGCGCGCGCGGCGGCCTTGGCCTGCTCGATCTTTTGCGCTTCCGAGGCCTGGGCCAGGGTGCAGGCCAGCAGGCCGAAGGCCAACAGGGCGCTGCGTAGCATCTTCATCCTTCTCTCCTTGAGCCGGCGGCTTGCCCGACGATGCGATACACCTGGTGCAGCACGATGCGCAGCGCCAGGCGGCTTTGTGCGTCGTCCCGGGGCAGGTCGAAGCGGGGTAGCCAGGCACGCCGCGAGCGGATGTCCGCCCAGCGCCGGCCGTTACGAATGCGGAAATGGCAGAACGGCTGCTGCCCCAGGTAGAAGCTGCCGGGGCGCGGCTCGCTGATGCGCGGCCAGTTCCTGATCTCTCCCAGCAGTTGACCGAGGTCCGCCAGGCCATGTTCCGGTTTTCGCGCCATGGGGCCTCCGGGCCGGGGCTCAGAAGACATAGCGTGCGGGACTGCCAAGCAGTGTCCGTGCCAGCGGGCCGGGTTGGGGCAGCTCCAGGCTCAGCGGCAGCACGGGGGCGGGGCTTTGCGTCGTGGTGGTGGGCAGATACAGGTCCTGGGCGTGGCCCTTGTCGAGGCGGGCCAGCGCCTGCCAATCGGCGGCGGCCAAGGTGCCGGTAAGCGCTGCCAGGCCGGCGATGGCCAGCAGCAGGTTGAATGCGCGGGTGAGGGTCATGGCGACTGTCCCTGTCGGAATGGTGGTCGCCTGCGCGAACGGCAGGCCGCCGGAGCTGCCAATCCTAGGCCGCCACGGCGGGGGAATATTGCCTGCTTTGTCGGGGAACTGTGAAGCTTTGTTAAGTCATGGGCGTGGCGACGAAGGCCGGCAGGCGCTCGGCGCGTTCGGCGAAGTTCGCCAGCAATGGATAGCCGGCGGGCTCCAGTTCGTCGGCTATCACCAGGCGAGCGAAGCCCCAGGCCACCGCCAGGCTGATACCGTCCTGGCCCATCTCGCGGCCTTCCGCCAGGGGGCGCCGGGCCAGCTCCGCCTCCAGTTCGCGGCAGGCCGCGTGCAGCTGGTAGCGCACCCGCTCCAGCCAGGGCGCGTGCTGCTTCTCCTGGGGGCGCAGCTCCTTCTCGTAGACGATCTGCACCGCCTTCTCGCACAGCGCCAGGGCCAGGCCCACCACGCGCAGGGCCTGGGCGCGCGGCGCTGCTGCGGCGGGCAGCAGGCTGCGGCCGGCGAGGGTTTCCAGGTAGTCGAGGATCAGGCTCGAATCCATCAGCACGGTGCCGTCGTCGAGCACCAGGGTGGGCGCCTTCACCACCGGGTTGATCGCCTTGAAGGCATCGAGGTGGCGAAACACCGAAACCGCCTCGTGCTCGAAGGGGATGTCCAACAGGTGCAGGCTGATGGCAACCCGGCGGACATAGGGTGAATCCAGCATGCCGATCAGTTTCATTAACAGGTTCCTGAGTGGGTGACGGGGAGTCCAGTGCCCGTGGGGTCGGGCCAGGAGCCGAAAAATAGCCGCTCGCAGGCGTCGCGAATATCGATAGTTTCTGCTGTTTCCTGTTAGTTTCGCTTACATGAAAAACCTGCCTCCCCTGGCCTCGTTGCGCAGCTTCGAGGCGGTGGCACGCCTGGGCAGCATCACCCGGGCCGCCGCCGAACTGCACGTCACCCACTCGGCCATCAGCCAGCAGATCAAGCAGCTGGAGCAGTTGCTGGGCCTGGTGCTCTTCGTTCGCGAAGGGCGCGGGCTGCGCCTCAACGAGGACGGTCGCCTCTATGCCCTGCAGATCCGCCGGGCGCTGGAGGACATCGGCGAAGCCACCCGCCTGGTGCGTGATCGCCCCGAGCGCGAGGCGCTGACCATCGCGGTGATGCCGTCATTCGGCGCCCAGTGGCTGCTGCCGCGCCTGCCGCGTTTCCAGGCGCGCCACCCGCTCTACCGCATCCACCTGCAGGCCAGCCTCGGGTTGCAGGACCTGCGCCAGTCGGGCATCGACCTGGCCATCCGCATGGGCCAGGGCAACTGGGAGGGGCTGGAGCGGCGCCGGCTCTTCGATGACGAGCTGCTGCTGGTGGCCTCGCCGCGCTTCAACGGCGGCGACCTGCCGCAGACGCCCCAGCAGGCTTTGCGCCTGCCGCTGATCCGCACCGCCGAACCCTGGCTGCGCTGGTGCCAGGCCGCCGGGGTGGAGGAGCCGCCAGCCGACCTGGGCCTGTGGATAAACGATTCCAACCTGGTGCTGGAAGCCCTGCGCCTGTGCCAGGGCATCGCCCTCGAACGCCGCAGCCTGGTGCAGGGCGCGCTGGCCCGTGGCGAACTGGTGCAGCTCACCGGCATCAGCGTGCCCTACGCCTTTCCTTATTGGCTGGTGTGGCAACCGGGCGAAGGCGTGGGCCAGAAGCACGAGGATTTCGGCACCTGGCTGGACGAGGAGGCGGCGCTCTATCGCGCGTCCATCGGCCAGGGGCAATGATCGGCGTGCAATAAAAAGGGAGCCCTGGGGCTCCCTTTTGCGTAGCGCGGGGCGTCAGTCCGCCAGGCGCTGGTCGCGGCGCAGCTGCAGCAGGTCACCCTTGGTGCACTGCTGCGGCTGGGCGGAGGTCAGGTCGTAGCAACGCTGACCGAAGCCCATGGGCCAGTAAATGATGGCGAAGGGCGGCCAGAAGATCGATGCCACGCGGAAGCGCGCGCGCAGCTTGCCCTGCTGAACCAGCGTGCCGTGGCTGTCGGTCAGCTTGTAGGGGATGCCGCCGGCGGAGCTCCAGAAGAACGGGCGGGTGGTGACCATGCCCTGGCTGAACTGCTGGGGACGCTCGTAGACGGAAACCTTGGTGTCTTCCGGGAGCTTGAAATAGGTACGGGTGGAGCAACCCCCCGCGACCAGGGCCACCGCGACGATGGCGGCCGTGCGCTTGAACATCTTCACATCCATTCCTTTATGGGTACGACTTCATCCAGGGCGGCCAGGCCGCCGGGCGCGCATGTTGCCCATCTTTCGCTGATGGCGCCAGGCCATTAGTCGGTTGCGCCGCCGATCGGCGGCTTTTTTGTGCGCCGGTCGAGGTTGAAGCGGGAAGCTGCGAGCCCTGCTGCGCCGACCTCCGCTCTTTTGTGGGAGCGGATTCATCCGCGATGCTTTCAAGGGACATGCATCGGGTGGCGCGTAGGGGGGGCGTAAGGTGGTGCGTAGATACCGTCTTGATCCCTAGTGAGCAAGGGCCAGTTTTACGTCGTACGGCTGGCCCGATTTCAAGACGCCATAAGCGATGTTCAGCAGCTTACGCATCGCTGCACAGATGATCTGCATGCCGGTCTTGCCCTTGGCTCTGAGGCGTTCTCTCATCGCTTTGATCGCCCCGTTGTGCTGCAGGGCGCAAACGGCAGGCATGTACAGCCCAGCACGCAGCCGCGATGAGCCCATCTTGGAAATGCGGGTCTGCCCCCGGTACTTACCAGACTCCTGCAAACGCGGGTTGAGTCCGGCAAAGGCGGTAATCGCGCGGCTGCTGGTGAAGCGATGAGGGTCGCCCAGCTCCGCCAGGATCAGGGCGGCTGTCTTGTCCGCGATGCCATCGATGCTGGTCAACAGATCACGTTTGCCACGCAGATCCGGGTCATTGTCGATGTGGTCGTTGATGGCCTTGAGGGTTTCCTCGATCTGTTGCTCGATGTGCCGCAACACTGAGCGGATCGACTCCTGCACGCTGGTATCGGCCACCTCCAGGCGATTGCTCTCCATCTGCTGGATTTCCTGCAGATCCGCCAGGCGCCGCATCAGTGCTTTCAGGCGCCGTATGGCGCGAGGTTCAGGCTGCCAGGGCCGTAGCTCGTCTTGGTGGCGCTCGCCGTATTCGGCGATCAGCTTGGCGTCGACCTTGTCAGTTTTCACGCGCTGCAGCTGACTGCGGGCGTAGTGGGCGATCTGCGCAGGGTTGAGGACGCAGACCCGATAGTTCTGCTCCAGCAGCCATTCGGCCAGGGCTTCATGGTGGATGCCGGTGGCTTCCATCACGACCCAGGCACCCGCCTCGCTGTGCTTGTTCAGCCACTCCTGCAGCGTGCGAAAGCCCGCCTCGCTGTTGGCCAACTTGGCCTTGGTGCGGTACTTGCCGTTCGCCTGCAGGGTGGCGATATCAAACGTGTGCTTCGCAATGTCGACACCAATGACACTGGGCATGTGTGCTCCTCCTGATCGTTCCAAATGCGATCATCACTGCACCCGGCCCAACCTTGTGAATGCGAGCTCTGGGCTCAAGATACCGTTCGGGCTGTTCGAGTGAGTGTGGAGGGGCGGAGCACTATCTACGTCGCAGGCTCAGGGCCTAAGGGTGGACACGACTTCCAGCCCCTCCCCCGATGATCAGTCGGGAACTATTACCCCTGAAGGGGTAGTTAGTCGAGATACAAGGGTGGGCTTCAGCCCACCGTTTATCGAAGCGTGGGTCTATTGCCGAACACCCCCCTGCACCTGATTGCCGAGCAAATACCCTGCACCCATGCCGGGTTGCACCCGACCTACGAAAGCGAGGCTCCGTCTGCCCGGTGGGAGCGGTTTCAACCGCGAAGAGCTGATCGCCAATGAATTCGCTCCCACTGGAAGAGGGTGGTGCAGGTAGCACACTTGCCTGGCGCTCCCACCTCCACAAAAAAGCCCCGGCGCTTTCACGCCGGGGCTTCTTGTTCACGAGGGCTCGATCAGAAGATGTTGACCGGGTACTCGACGAATACGCGGACTTCGTTGCCGTCGTCGACGTAGGTGCTGATGTTGTTGGAGGCACGCAGCATGGAGCCGCGCAGCTTCATCTTCAGGTCCTTGGCCGGGCCTTCCTGGACCACGTACTGCACCTGGTTGAAGATTTCGCGCTCTTGGCCGCGGCCGCCCTGGCCGGCGTCGATGTTGTCGCCGCGCACGTAGGCCACGCGGTAGCTCAGGCCGGGTACGCCGTATTCGGCGAAGTCCAGGCCGTAGGCAACCTGCCAGGAGTTCTCGTCCTTGCCGTTGAAGTCGGACCAGTAGGAGTTGGCCAGCCAGATGGTGGTGCCGCCGTCGCCGATGTAGTCGCCGCTCTGGTAGCCGCCGTATAGGTAGCCGATGTCACCGCTGCTGCGCTGGTGCGCCAGGGTGAAGGAGTGGCCGCCCAGGGCGTAGGTGGCCGCCAGGCTCCAGATGCGGTTGTCGCGCGCGTCGCTGGCGGCGAATTCCTTGTCCAGACGGGTCTTGTAGCCGTTGAAGTCCAGAGTCACGGACTGGTCGTCGGCCACCGGGATGATGTAGTTCAGGTTCAGGTACTGCTTCTTCAGCACGTCCTTCACGTCGGAGGCGTAGAGCGAGGTGCTGAACTGGTCGTTGAACTTGTAGCTGCCGCCGTACACGTCGATGCGCTTCAGGCCGCCGCTGTCGCGGGCCTCGGCGCTCTTCTGGGCTTCGGCGTTGAAGCGGCCGACGTTCAGTTCCAGGCCTTCGATCTCCTTCGAGGTGATCAGGGTGCCGGTGTAGCTTTCCGGCAGCAGGCGGGAGTCGTCGTAGCTCAGTACCGGCAGGGCGGGCATCTGGTCGCCGACCTTGATCACGGTGTTGGAGATGCGGGCCTTGATGGCGGCGCCGGCACGGGCGATGTCGTCCTGGGCGTGGCCGCTGTCACCGGGCTTGAAGAAGTCGATGCCGGCAGCGCCGACGCGGCCTTTGCCACCGTCCAGGCGCAGGGCGTACAGGCCGAAGGCGTCGACGCCGAAGCCTACGGTGCCTTGGGTGAAGCCGGAGCTGAAGTTACCGATGAAGCCTTGGCCCCACTCCATGCGGTCGGACTTGGTGTGCTTGTAGTCACGGTTCATGTAGGCGTTGCGCAGCAGCACGTTCAGGCTGCTGTCTTCGACGAAGCCCTTGGATTGCGCCTGCTCATTGGCGAAGGCGGGGGCAGAGGCAGCGATGCAGAGGGCGATCAGGCTCAGGTTTTTTTTCATTGTAGGTACTGCTCGGTTTTCGAAAGGCGGCGATTCTGAACAAGTCGCACGGTGGGTTCAAGACCGTCGAGGAGCCGGGTGGCGTGCACGTGACGACCTGTCGTCGGCGCGTCGCACCAGCAGGGGGGATAACCGCCGCGTCGCGCGGTCCATTCCAGGTCGGCCCAGGGAAGGGCGGCTCCGCACGATTCCAGCCCCCGAAGAAGGACTCCTCCATGGCGACCGATCCGTCCACCCGCACCGCGTTCCTTTCCCTGCTACTTGGCCTCGCTTCCCCGGCGGCCCTGGCCGAAGACATTCGCGTCAGCAAGACCGGCGACAGCGACGACGGCGTGTGCAACGCCGATTGCTCCCTGCGCGAGGCCATCGCCTACGCCGCCGCGCAACCCGGCAGCCACCGCCTCCAGCTGGCGGAAGGGCGCTACGTGCTCGACGCCATTGATGCGGCCCGGGGCACCGCCGACGAGGGCCTGGTGGTCAGCGGCGAGCTGACCCTTATCGGCGCCGGCACCGGCAGCACCGTGATCGACGGCGGCAGCAACGGCCGCCTGTTCAGCGTCACCGAGGGCGCGCGGCTGCACCTGGAGCAACTGAGCCTGCGCAACGGCCGCAGCGCAACCCGGGGCGGCGCGCTGCTCAACCAGGGCGAGACGACGCTGGAGCACGTCGAGTTGCGCGACAACCACGTCTACGCCATCGACTCCGGCCCCGACCATGGCTGGGGCGGCGCCATCGCCAACTACGGCTGGCTGGACATCCGCTCCTCGCGGCTCATCGACAACCAGGCCTTCTCCGAAACCACCGATGAAGTCCGGGGCGGCGGCCTCTACAACGCCGGCCAACTGCGCATGCGCAACTCAACCCTGGAGCACAACAGCAGCTCCAACGGCGTCGACAACGGCTTTGGCGGTGGCCTCTACAATCAGGGCTACGCCGACATCGCCCGCAGCGCCCTGGTGCGCAACAGCCAGGGCGAAGGCGGGCTTGGCGCGGCCATCCTCAATACCGGGGTGCTGCGCCTGGTCAACAGTACCCTCAGCGCCAACCAGACCTATTTCGGCCGCGGCGTGCTGGTCAACGGCCGGCCTCAGGGCCAGAGCGGGGAGGGCGCCCAGGCGCTGCTGGGCAACGTCACTGTCGCCAACAACGGCAACTACGGGCTGATGAACTTCGCCTCGATGGCGGTGCGCAACAGCCTGGTGGCCGGCAACCGCTACATCAACGACGACAGCGAGGTGTTCGTACGCAACTGCCTCAACCAGGGCAGCTACTTCAACGTGCGCGGGCTGATGCTGGGCAGCGACGGCCACGGCTGCAGCGCCGACCTGCCGCTGGACGACGCGCGCACCTTCACCGAGGTGCTCGAGGCGCTGAGCGCCGCACCCGGGGCGCCGGCCCTGCACCCACTGCGCCCGGGCAGCCCGGCCATCGACGCCGGGGTCGGCACCTGCACCGCCAGCGACCAGCGCAAGCTCCCGCGGCCCCAGGACGGCAATGGCGACGGCGTCGCCGGCTGCGACCTGGGCGCCTACGAGCGCGCGGCGCCCTGAGGCGCGTCGAACCCAGTGGGGATCTCCAGCCCCACCTTGACGTTGCTCATGGAGACCAGGGTCTTGAAGCGTCGTACGTTGTTGCTCTCGAAGAACAGGCTGCGGGTCAGCTCGGTGTACTGCTCCATGGTGCGCAACGCCAGGATCAGCACGAAATCCCACTCGCCGGCGGTGTAGTAGCACTGCTGCACCTGGGGGCAGCGGGCGAAGCTGCGCTTCATCGCATCGAGCAGGTCGATGCGTTCGCTCTCCACCTCCACCTGCACCACCAGGGTCAGTGGGTGGCCCAGTTGCTCCGGCTCCACCAGCGCCACCTGGCGGCGCACGATGCCCTCGTCGCGGTAGCGCTTCAGGCGTCGGTTCACCGCCGCGGCGGAGAGGTTCACCCGCTCGCCCAGCTCGCTTTGCGGCAGCGTCGCATCGCGCTGGATTTCCGCGAGCAGGCGGTGGTCATAGTCATCGAGGGTCATGGTTGCAATTCCTTAGTCAGGAAGCGCCGGCAGGTGAAATGAAATTCCACTTGAGCGGCTGATAACGCAAAAGAACGGCGGTGAGTGGGAAATATTATTTCACCGCCTCGGTATTTCCCACCCAACCCGGAGCACCCACACATGGCAGCACACCGCGAAGCCCCCTTGCCCCGCCTCGATGGCGAGCGGCTCCTGGCACAACTGGCCGAACTGGGGGAGGTGGGCGCGGACGACAGCGGCGGCCGTACCCGTATCGCCCTCAGCGACACGGAAAAGGCCGGCCGTGACCGGGTGGTGGGCTGGATGCGCGAGCTGGAGCTGGAGGTGCGCGTCGATCGCATCGGCAATATCTTCGGCACCCTGCCGGGCGGTGCGGCGGGGACGCCGACATTGATGATCGGCTCGCACATCGACAGCGTCGCCAACGCCGGTGCCCTCGACGGCTGCTACGGCGTGCTTGCCGGGCTGGCGGTGGCGCGGGCCTTCCGCGAAGCGGGAATCGAGCCGGTGCGGCCGATCACCGTGGCCGCCTTCACCAACGAGGAAGGCGTGCGCTACCAGCCGGACATGCTCGGCTCCCTGGTCTACGCCGGCGGCCTGCCCGTGGAGCAGGCGCTGGACATCACCGGCAGCGACGGCAGCCACCTGGGCGACGAGCTGCGCCGCATCGGCTATGCCGGCGACATGGAGCCCGGCGCCATCCCCGTGCACGAGTACCTGGAGCTGCACATCGAGCAGGGCCCGGTGCTGGAGGCGGAAGACCTGGAGATCGGCGTGGTGGAAAACCTCCAGGGCATTTCCTGGCAGCAGGTCACGGTGCGCGGCCACGCCAACCACGCCGGCACCACGCCGACCCGCCTGCGCTACGACGCCGGGCTGGTGGCCGCCACCATCGTCCAGCAGCTGCGGCTGATCGCCGACGAGGCCGGCACCACCCTGGCCACGGTCGGCTGCATGCGCTTCGAGCCCAACCTGATCAACGTCATCCCACGGCTGGCCAGCTTCAGCCTCGACCTGCGTGACCCCGACGAGCAGCGCCTGCAGAGCGTGGAGCGGCGCCTGCAGGGCTACCTCACCACCCTCGCCGAGCACCGTGGCGTGCAGATCGACAGCCAGCTCCTGGCCCGCA
This sequence comes from Pseudomonas solani, assembly GCF_026072635.1. NCBI lineage: Bacteria > Pseudomonadati > Pseudomonadota > Gammaproteobacteria > Pseudomonadales > Pseudomonadaceae > Pseudomonas > Pseudomonas solani. Next base: position 3,977,082 of record NZ_AP023081.1, read on the forward strand.
CCCAACCGGTGGTGTTCGACCCGCAGCTGGTCTCGGCGATCGAGGCCGCCGTGCAGCGCCAGGGGCTCAGCTACCGGCGCATGACCTCCGGCGCCGGGCACGACGCGCAGATGATCGCGCGCATCGCCCCGGCGGCGATGATCTTCGTGCCCAGCCGTGGCGGTGTCAGCCACAACCCCCGCGAGTTCACCGAGGACGGGCAATTGCTGGCCGGCGCGCAGGTGCTGCTGGACGTGGTGATCGACCGCCTCGGCGCCGCCCGCCAGGCCCAGCGCCACCCGGCCCGGAGCGCCGGCCCCGAGCTGCCGGACCCGCAGCAGGTTGCGCCCCTGGAGCTCCTGCTCAACCGTCGCGCGGTGCATGGCGGCTACCCCACCGACCTGCGCGCGCTGATGAACATCAACCAGGCCAGCCAGGACCGCGCCTGGCTCGCCAACTGGTCCGAACTGAGCCCCCGCGCCACGCCGTTGTGGAGCCTGCCCGACCTGGCCGCGCGCCTGGGCATCGCGCGGTTGTGCATCAAGGACGAATCCCTGCGCTCGCCGCTGGCCAGCTTCAAGGCCCTGGGCGCACCCATCGCCCTGGTGCGCCTGATCCTGCGGCGCTTCCCCGCCCAGGACTTCGACGCCGCCAGCCTCCTGGCCGGCGAGCACCGTTCGCGCCTGGCCGGCTTCACCGTGGTCAGCGCCACCGACGGCAACCACGGCCGCGCCCTGGCCGCCGCCGCCCGCAGCATCGGCTGCGACTGCGTGATCGTGCTCCACGCCAACGTCAGCGAGGAGCGCGAGCGCGCCATCGCCGCCTACGGCGCGCAGGTGCGGCGCATCGCCGGCAACTACGACGACTCGGTGGAGGAGGCCGCCTCCCTGGCGCTGGCCTATGGCTGGCAGGTGGTGGCCGACACCTCCTGGGAGGGCTACGAGGAGATCCCCCGCGATGTGATGCAGGGCTACGGCATCATCGCCGAAGAGGTGATCGAGACCGCCGGCGTCGACGCCTACACCCACATCATCCTGCAGGGCGGCGTCGGCGGCCTGGCGGCGGGTATCGCCAGCTATTACTGGGAGCGCTGCGGCGCCACCCGGCCGACCCTGCTGGTGGTGGAGCCGAGCCAGGCCGACTGCCTCTACCAGAGCGCCCTCGCGGGGGCGCCGGCACGGGCCACGGGCTCGGTGGATTCGGTGATGGCCGGGCTCGCCTGCGGCGCCACCTCGCCGCTGGCCTGGCGCTTCCTGGAGGGCAGCATCGACGCCTTCCTCAAGGTCGAGGATGCCGACGCGGTGACCGCCATGGGCGTGCTCGCCACCGGCAGTGCGCGGGACATCCCGGTGATCGCCGGCGAATCCGGGGCCGCCGGCCTGGCCGGGCTGCTGCGCCTGCTGGCCGAACCCGGGCGTGCCGCCGAACTGGGCCTGGACGCCAACGCCCGGGTGCTGCTGATCAACACCGAAGGCGCCACCGCTCCCTCGGTCTACGAGGAACTGGTGGGCGAACCCGTCGCCTCGGTGCTGGCCCGCCAGCGCGACTGGGCGGCGGCCAACCTGGGGCGTTGAGGAGGCTGTCGGGTTGCACCCGACCTACGGGCCTGGCGGGAGCATTTAGGGCAGCGGTATGCCATCGCCATCCAGGTACACCAGGCTGCCCTGGTTGGTCTGGGCCCTGTAGCGATCGCTGCGCTCGTCATAGGTCAGGGCGTCGATGTCGAGGTTGTCCAGGCTGCGGTAGTCCAGCCAGCGGTGGGCGCGTGCGTCGTAGCGGTAGAGAAAGCCCTCGCCACCCAGGCTGGCGAGGCTGACCAGGTGCCGCCTGCTGTCATAGGCCACCGCCGTTGGCCAGGAGAGTTCGGGGAAGCCAGGCGGCAGCGTCAGTGTGGTTTCCGTATGGTTCTTCAGGTCCAGCACCTTGAAGTCATGGCTGACGATCCGGTACAGGCGGCCGTCGTCCGGGCTGCGGATGCTCTTGCCTTGTTGGCTGGTGGTGTCGCCGCTGTCATTGGGCACCCAGGCAGACCACTCACTGGTGCCGGTGATCACCCTCTCGGGCGTTTGCGAGACCTCATCGGACAAGGCCTGGCTGGGCGGCGGTGCCGTGCTGGTGCGCCGGGGCGGCAAGGGCACCGCTTGTGCCTGAGGCGGTGTGTTCGGTCGCTGCAGCAGGGCCTGGTTGAGATTGCGCGCATCCACATAAAGCATGCCCAGGGTCACCACGGCCATCAGCAGCAGGAGGTTACCGCCCAGTGCCACCAGCAGCAGGATGTTGTCCGGGGCGCGTGGAGGTGCCGGCTGCCGCGCCGTTGCATCGCGGGCCTGGCGCTGTTCGACCTTGCTGTAGATCGCCCCGCATTGCGGGCAGGCGGCGGAGGGCTCGCCTTCGGTTAGCTGTTGCAGGTGCCCGCATTTCAGGCAGGTCTTTTCCATCGCGACGTCCTTGTGCTGATGATCCGTGGCGCATCATGCCCGTTGCCGTGGCGGCGAACCATGCGCGCCTTCACTTCCTCTCGATCCTTGGTTCGATCGGCTTCCCGCTTCTGTTCCGGCAGCGCCTTCAGCCGAGCAGGTTACAGGCCGCGCCGGCCAGCAACACCCGGCCGAAACGGGCGCCGGGGTCCAGCGGGGTGATCGCCAGCAGCCGGTCGAGACGCACTTCGCGCTGGTCGTCGAAACGGAGGAATTCCTCCTTGCTCGCGGCGGTGCGGGTGGTCAGGGCGCGGGCTTCGAAGGGCTCGCCATCGCTCAGCTCCACCCGCAGGCGATAGCCGTGCAGGCAGGCGATCTCCAGGTAGTCGTGGAGATCGCAGTGCAGCGGTTGGTAGGCGTTCACGATGCTGCCTCGAAGCCTTGCAGCGGGATGATGAAGTAGCCGTCGCGCGCGATGGCCGCGGCCACCGGCTCTGGGGCCGACTCGCTGTGGCAGTACAGGCACTGGCTCTGGGCGATATCGGCGTCGGCCAGGCCGAGGCTGCCCAGCCAGTCGCGGGCGAAGCGTTCGGCGCGGTGTTGCTCGGCCGAGTCGATGAGCACGTCGAAGTGCAGGTAGCGCCCGTCGCGGGTGCGCACGTGGGTGTCGAATACCTTGATCTGCATGGTGGCTTGCTCCTGGGTGAGGCGGGTCGCGATGGCGGCCGCGACCCGCCGGCGGATTACTTGAGGTCGGCGATGGCGGCGCCGAAGTTCAGGTGCAGCACCTGGCCGTCCACCACCAGGGCGGGGACTGACTTCACGCCGGCGCTTTCCGCCTCGGCGACACGGGCCGGCACATCGCCGAGGTGGACGATCTCGACCTTAACCTTCGGGTCGAGCAGGCCGATGAGGGTGCGTTCGGCTTCGACGCAGACGGGGCAACCAGCGTGGTAGTAGCGAGCTTGGGTCATGGCGTTTCTCCGGTAGTTGGTATCGGATCGATACCGTTCGAGAGCAAGGCTACGACCAATGAGGTTTTGTCGATATAGTTTTTATTCGATACTATCTATCGACGAAATCAATGGAGGGAAATGCCGTGCTGTTCGACCTGCTGGAACGCCTCTCCAGCCTCACCCGCGTCTGGTTCCGCCAGCACCCGCTGCTGGCCGAGCTGCAGCCCATCCAGTTCAGCGCCTTGCTCTACCTGGCCCGTTGCAACCGCTATTCCGACACGCCCCTGGCGGTGACCGACTACCTGGGGCTGACCAAGGGCACCGTGTCCCAGTCGCTCAAGGCCCTCGAAGCCAAGGGGCTGCTGGTCAAGCGGCCGGACCAGCAGGACCGCCGCAGCGTGCACCTGGAGCTGACAGCGCCGGCCCGCGAGCTGCTGGGGGCGGTGCTGCCGCCGGACTTCCTCGCCGCCGCCACGGCGCGCATGGGCCCCGCCGCCGGGGACCTGGAAGCGCTGCTGGGCGACCTGCTGCGCAACGTGCAGCGCAGCGTCGACGTGCCCTCGTTCGGCCTGTGCCGCACCTGCCGCTTCCACCGCACGGTGGACGGCCTGCCCTTCTGCGGGCTGACCGAGGAGCCCATGGCCGCCGGCGACGAGGCGCTGATCTGCCGCGAGCACCAGGAGCCCGCCTAGCGGCGCGGTTGAACCCCGGGCGCAGCGGTGGACTCCACCCTCTGTGAGCCCGAGGAGAGCGCCATGAACCCCACGCCCATCGAGGCCGGCCGTCGCCCGGCGCGCCGCCCACCCGAACCCCTGCCCGACGGTGGCGGCGCCCGCGACCCGGAGCCCGATCCCTTCCTCAAGGACCCGGAGCGACCAGTGGGCGAAATCCACCGGAACCAAGGTCGAAAACGCTCGGTCCATCACTAGCCGCGTAACGAGGCGTTGCGCGGCTGGAGCGGAAGCCGCGTCGTGTCCGCGCCCCAAGGAATCGACAGGGCAGGGCCGCCGTGCGTCCCGTGGACGCCCTGTCCTCGACACGCAGGACAGCTCATGCACAAGCCGCTCATCTCCCCCCTCGCCACCGCCACCCTTGTCGCCCTGGTACTGGGCAGCCAGGTCGCCCACGCCGCCGACTTCATCGTCAACCAGACCGAAGACAGCTACGACGGCGTCTGCGATGCCCACTGTTCGTTGCGCGACGCCATCTCCGCCGCCAACGCCGCACCGGGCCCGGACCGCATCGTCCTGCAGGCGCAGACCTACCGCCTGAGCCTGCCGGCCGGCCGCGACGAGGAGGGCGACGTCCAGGACGAGGACGACAACCTCAATGGCGACCTCGACATCCACGACTCCCTGGAAATCATCGGCCAGGGCCCGGCCGCCACCGTGATCAGCGGCACCCCTCAGGCCAACGACCGCCTGCTGGAAGTGTTCGACGGCGCCCGCGTGGTGCTGGAGCGCCTGCGCCTCACCGGCGGCCACAGTTCCACCTACGGCGGCGCCCTGGAGAACCATGGCGAGGTGGTGTTGCGCCAGGTGGAGGTGAGCCGCAACAGCTCCACCGGTGCCTTCAGCCCCGGCAATGGCGGCGGCATCGCCAACGATGGGCGCCTGGCCGTGCACCGCTCGGTCATCGCCAACAACCGCGCCGGGGCCGGAGAGGGCCACTTCGGCCTGGGTGGCGGCATCTACAACACCGGCGAGTTGCTGTTGCGCGACAGCAGCGTGCAGGGCAACTCCGCCAGCGACGACGATGACGCCGGCTACGGCGGCGGCCTCTACAACCGTGGCACGGCCGACGTGGCGCGGACCACCTTCAGCGGCAACGGGTCCAGTTTCGGCTCGGCCATCGGCAACGACGGCAAGCTGACCCTCGCCAACTCGACCCTCAGCGGCAACACCCAGTACTACCGGGCCCAGGCCACCCTGAACAACGGCCAGCCCTGGATCAGCGCCACACCGGAAGCGCTGCTGGTCAACGTCACCATCGCCAACAACAGCGGTGGCTACGGGTTGATCAACACAGGCTCGGTGACCCTGCGCAACAGCATCATCGCCGGCAACCTCGACGAGGGCCTGGAAACGCCGATGAACTGCGACAACCAGGGCGCCCAGGCGCAATACAGGGCCATCGGCCTGTTGCTGGGAACCGGGCCCGGCAACTGCACCGGCGACCTGTACGTGGAACAGACCGACGTCTTCACCAAGGTGCTCTACCCCCTGGCGGACAACAACGGCCTGACCCAGACCCACGCCCTGCGCCCGCGCAGCCCGGCGGTGGACGCCGGCATCGGCAGCTGCACCGCCCACGACCAGCGCGGCTCCAAGCGCCCCCGTGATGGCGATGGCGACGGCGTCGCCCGCTGCGACCTGGGTTCGTACGAGCGGCCGAAGCCGTAGGTTGGCGAAGCGTGCCGGGCCCCTGCGCGGGGCTCGGCATTTCGCGAATGAATGGGCTCTGTCTGCGTTAAGTGTTGCTAGAAGATCTGGACCCAGCTGATTGCCGAGTTTTGTTGGTGTTTCTGGTTTCGCCCACCCGGGCGAGTCCCTTTTTTCAATCGTCGGGATGCCGAACCACAAAAAAGGAACCAAAAACGCTTGCCCCATCATCCGGCCCCGGCTTCGCCGGGGTTCCCTCACTCCATCGCCGTTACTCGCTACGCTCGCCCTTCGGGCCGCACTGAAGTGCGTTCGCCGCAAGCGTCGTCTGGGGGCCGGCGCGATGGGCCATCCATGGCCTGGCGCGCCTCTCGCGGCATCCATGCCGCTCGTCCCCCGGCGCAACGACTGCGTTCGGCCTCCTGGAGGGGCGTTGGCGGCTGCTCCAACTTTCTTCGTCCAGCGTATCGCTACGTGGTGCGCACGGGCTTTCGTAGGATGGCGTAGAGCGAAGCGAAACCCATGCGGTGGAGGTGGAGGAAATCCCTAAATGCCCGGAAAGCACCGTGCTTGAGCACTTGCATTAAAACCACAACAGCTAACGCCGACAGAGCCAATGAATTCGCTCCTACAGCCCTCGATGCACCGAACACACCGGATGCACTGTAGGGGCGACTTCAGTCGCCAAGCAGCCCGTAGGGCTGCCCATCTCCGGCACAGAAACGCTACTGCGTCGCCAGCGCCTCCAACGCCAACGCTCCCACTGCCAGGTCGATATCGGCATTCGGGTCATCGTCGTCGAGGAACCAGGCGGCGGAGAGGCCGCACCAGGCCACCAGCCATTGCAGCAGGCGCTGGCGTTCCAGGCCGGACTCGTGGCAGACGATGGCCAGGCGCCGCTGGAAGCGGGCCGGGTCGGTGCCCACCGGGCGGCTGGGGTCGCAGAGGTCGGGGTTGGCGAAGATCACCGCATAGTCCAGCGCGCGGTCGCCCACCAGGCCCTTGGGGTCGATGGCCAGCCAGCCGCGCGGGCCGAAGTCGAGGAGGTTGCCGTGGTGCAGGTCGCCGTGCAGCAGGTGCTGTTCGCGAGGTGCGGCCAGCAGTTGGCGGGCCAGGGCATCGGCTTCGACCAGGAAGCCGCCGTGGCGACGTGCGGCCGGCGCCAGGTCGGCGAACCAGCTGTGCAGGTCCTTCAGCCCTTTGGGCCGGGGGCCGTCGTAGGCGTGGAGGCGAGCCAGGGCGCGGCAGAGCAGGGCGGTGGCCAGGTCGTCGTCACCGTCCTGGGCCATGGCGATCAGCGGGTCGCCGCCGCGCTCCAGCAGCAGGCCATCGCCGTCGATCTCCAGCACCCGCGCCGAGCCTGCACCCTTCCAGGCCCGCATCACCTGGGCGCCGAGGCGTTCGTCCTCGTTCTGGCTGACCTTGAGCATCGCGGCCTGGCCATCCTGGCGCACCGGCAGCAGCGCGCCGCTGGGGGTGAGCAGCGCCTCGCCGTCCGGCGTCAGCTGCCAGCGTTGCAGGTAGGGGGCGAAAAGGGCTTCGGCCTCGGCGAGGGAGGGGGCGGGGGGCATGGCGTGGCCTCATGGCTGGAAACGGGCCAGTCCAGCATGTTCACGCGTGATGCGCCAGGGGATCAGGGCAGGCTGGCACCGTCCCCGGTGAAACTGATGGTCTGGCGCTGGCCGCTGGCGTCGAGGAACTCCAGCTGTTGCTGCAAGGGCGTGTCCACGCCGCTGCGGCCGTCGATGACGACGTCCAGGTAGTCCGAGTAATAGCTGATGCCCGGGTAGGTCTCGGCGTTCTTGTCGAACTGCATGCCATCGACCACGCCTTCGGAGAGGGTCTGGGTCTTGCAATCGAACTTGTGAATCTTTCCGGGCAGCTTCGGGTCGAGTGCCTGCGCGGCCGGGAAACTGGCCAGCAGCTCGCACTGGGTCAGCACGCGGATGTTCAGGCCGCTGTCGGCAACCACTTCGCTGTAGACCTTGAAGCTCTTGGCCGGCCAGGCGCCGCTGGACTGGAACTTCACCACCCGGGTGCGCATGCCGCTACCGCTGCTGATGGCGGCGAAGCCGTGGTAGGCGTAGAGGTGGTCGGCCCAGCCGGCCGAGCCACCGGCGGGCGCACCGTTGCTGTACTGGCGCAGGACCGCATTGCCCTTGAAGGTCTGGGTGGTGGACAGCAGCTTGGCGCTGATGGCCCCAGCGGCCGGGTCGTATTCGTACTGCTCCTTGAGGGCTGCGTCGGGCACCTTGATGCTGGCGGGCCAGTCGCGCTGTTTCTTCAGCGTCTGTGCCTGGAGGGTGGGGACGATGGTGAGACCCAGCAGGGCGGCGATCAGGATTGGCTTCATGCGGTTTTTCACTCCCTGGCGCAGACGTCGCAGCGCTCGACCTCGAAGCTCTTGGCGGTGATCGAGCCAAGGCCGGCGGAATGTTCGAGGGCGGCGTTGCGGTTGTTCAGCACGGTGATGTACGGCGTGTTGTCGATGTAGTAGCTGACCTTGGAGCAGCTGGGCTCGCTGGAGGTGACGCGGTAGTCGACTCCGGTCTTCTGCTTGGCCACCAGTTGGATGCTGGCGGTGCAGCTGTCCACCACGCGGCGGCAGTTGCAGTCCAAGGCACGCTTTGCGGGTTTGTCCTTGCCGCCTTCGGCGCGGCTGCGCCAGTCGTTGCCTTCCATCGCTGCCATGGAGGATTCCAGGTCCTGGATCTGGCTGTTGCTGGCGGCACGCTGGGCCGCTTCTGCCTGGCGCTGGGCTTCGAGGGCCGCCTGGCGCTGCTGCTCGGCCTGCTCCTCGGTGGCGCGATTGGCGGCTTCCTGGTTGTCGAGCATCTCGCCGATGGCGGTGACGGCGTTGATCACCTGCTCGGTGCGCTGCATGTCGATATCGCTTTGGGGGGCGCTCGCCGCGCTGCCGCCTCCGGCGTCGCCGCAGACCAGGGCATTGGAGGTTTTGCTGCAGTCCAGGCACTGGCCCTGCCAGTTCATGCCGTAACCGGGTGGGCAGGTGCCCGCGGCGAACGCGCCGCTGGCGCCGAGGAGCAGGGCGAGGAGGGGAAGCAGGTGTTTCATGGAGAGTGTCCGCAGTGCTGTCAGCTGGCCATTACGGGATGCAGGATAGGCATCCGCTCGGCTGCGCTCAACGCGGCTCCACGCGCCCGTCGGGCCAAGCCGACGGGCGGTCGGGGGTGGGCTCAATCGTCCCGGGTCAGCACTTCCAGCAGCTCGATCTCGAACAGCAGGTTCGAGTTCGGCGGGATCTTGCCGACCTGGCGTTCGCCGTAGGCCAGGTGCGCGGGGACCTGCAGTTTGCGCTTGCCACCCACCTGCATGCCCATCAGGCCCTGGTCCCAGCCCTTGATCACCCGGCCGGTGCCGATCACGCATTGGAAGGGCCGGCCTTTCTCGATGGACGAGTCGAACAGGGTGCCGTCCTCCAGCCAGCCGTTGTAGTGAGTGGTGATCAGCGCGCCCTTTACCACGGCCTTGCCGTCGCCCGGGTGGATGTCCTCGATCTTCAATTCGTCGCTCATGGCTGCTCGCTCGCCGTTGGGGTGCCGCCTTTTCGCAGGAAGCGGGGTGTTTGGCAAGGGGTCAGGAACCACGGTCCAGGCCCATGGCGCGGATGGCCTGGTCGATGCGCTGCACCGTGGCCTCGGGCACGCTGCGGCTGCACATGAGGTGGCGCGGGCGGCCGGGTGGCATATCGGGGAAGACCAGGCTCACCAGTTCACGGTGGGCGTAGCTGGGGTGGCTCATGGCCCAGCGGAAGTCGTAGGGGTCGGCCAGGGTGTAGTCGAAGCGGTTGGAGGCGAGCAGGCGCAGCTGGTTGATCGGCGCCTGGCTGTTGGGAAGGGCGGCCTCGCCCATGTCGGCGATGCGCCGGTCCAGCTCCTCGCCGTAGGAGAAGCCGTCGGAAACGCCGAGGCGCAGCCCCGGCGCCGCCATCAGTGCGCGCAGGCTGGCGTAGCGGGAGACCTGGGGCAGGGCGCGGCGGTTGGTGACTACTTCCAGGTACAGCGGCGGGCGGATGGGCAGGCTGAGGCGGGCGAAGCCCTCGCGCTCGCGGGTGCGTATCCAGCCCACCGAGCAGTGGGGGCCGGGCTCGTACTGCATCTGCCAGACAATGCGCTTGGCCGGCAGGGTCACCACCTCGGTCGCCACCCCGGCGCTGGCGAACAGCCGCGCGATCTCGTCGCGGCCGCCGTCGTCCTCGTGGAACAGGGTGGAGTTGGCGATGAAGCTGAGCCGCAGCGGCGGGTCGGCCTCGGCTATTCCCGCGACCAACAGCAGGGCCAGCGACGCGGTGCGCAGCCACGGTGAGTGGAGCAGGGCCTGGCGGATGATGGCGGCGGCCTCCATGTCGGGTGAGCGGCTTCTTTCTCTGACCGGGCGCGCCGGCCACCGTTCGACCCAGCTGATGGAGCCCGCTGCTCAGTGGTCGCGCAGCACCTTGCGCTCGCTGTCCTGGGGATCGAAGCCGCGTTCGAGCTTGATTTTCAGCGACAGGTCGGTGCGCGAGTCGGCGAACTTCAGCGCTTCGGAGAGGCTGATGCGCCCGGCTTCCACCAGCTTGAACAGGCTCTGGTCGAAGCTGCAGGAGCCGCTTTCCAGGGCGTTCTCGATGGCGCTCTTCAGCTCATGCAGCTCGTCACGCAGGATCAGGTCACGCACGTGGGGCGTGCCCAGCATCAGCTCCACCGCTGCCACGCGCTTGTGGTCGATGCCCGGTACCAGGCGCTGGCCGACCATGGCCAGGAGGTTCTGCGAGAGGTCGCCGAGCACCTGGCGCCGCGCCTCGTCGGGGAAGAAGCGGGTGATGCGTTCCACCGCGTGGCGGGCGCTGGTGCCGTGCAGGGTGGCCACGCACAGGTGGCCGGTCTCGGCGTAGTGCAGGGCGTGCTGCATGGTTTCGGCGTCGCGCACCTCGCCGAGCATGATCACGTCCGGCGCCTCGCGCAGCACGTTGCGCAGTGCGGCGGAGAAACTGTGGGTGTCCAGGCCGACCTCGCGCTGGTCGATGATCGAGCGGCGGTGGCTGTGGAGGAATTCGATGGGATCTTCGATGCAGACGATATGGCCGCTGCGCTGGGCGTTGCGGTGGTCGAGCATCGCCGCCAGCGTGGTGGACTTGCCGGAGCCGGCGGCGCCCACCACCAGGATCAGGCCGCGATCCTGCAGGGCGAGCTTCTCCAGCAGCAGCGGCAGGCCGAGGCTTTCCAGGCTGGGGATGGTGGTCTTGATCAGGCGCACCACCATCGAGACCTCGCCGCGCTGCAGGTAGAGGTTGAGGCGGAAGCGGCCGCTGCCCGGCAGGCTGATGGCCAGGTTGAGTTCCAGCTCGCGGTCGAACTCTTCCTGCTGGCGCGGGGTGATCAGCTGCGCGGCCAGCTGGCGCACTTCGCCCCCCTGCAGCACACGCTCGCCCACGGGGCGCGCGTGGCCCTCGATCTTGATGTGCGGCGGTGCGCCGACGCTGAAGAACATGTCCGAGCCGGCGTGCTGGTGCAGCAGCTCCAGGTAGGGGAAGACGCTGGGCGTCGTCTCGTTCGGGTCGCTCATCCTGCCTCCTTTCATCGAGGGGCAAGCCTAGCAGTGGTTCCGGCCAGGAGGCTATTAGGGGAAATTGCCGCAGGTTCGCGACCTGGTCGGGGGCAATCCTGCCGTGTGGCCGTGAAGTGGGGTGGAGCGGAGGCGTAACGGGGAAGGGCGCCGCGATGACGACGCCCTGGCCGGGAATCAATCCTGGCGGCTGGTGACTTCCACCAGGTGGTAGCCGAACTGGGTCTTCACCGGGCCTTGCACGACGTTGACCGGGGCGCTGAAGACCACGGTGTCGAACTCGCGAACCATCTGGCCGGGGCCGAAGGAACCGAGGTTGCCGCCGTCACGGCTGGACGGGCAGCTGGAGTTGTCCTTGGCGACCTGGGCGAAGTCGGCGCCCCCTTCGATGGCGGCTTTCAGTTCGTTGCACTTGGCTTCGCTGGAAACCAGGATGTGGCGGGCGGTTGCACGGGGCATGGCAGGACTCCTCTTGAAGAAAGCGCAGAGCCTACCGGAATCGAATGAACCGTCAACGGCCGGTGGCGTGGGTGGTATGGCGCAGGGATGGAGGTCGGGTGAAACCCGGCAGGACGGACAGCAGGTGTGGTCTGGGTGTGGGAGCGGTTTCAACCGCGAAGGGCATTGAGCCGCGGCCGATCGCGAGTAAACATCCAGGTTCTTAGAACGTGGCTTTGCTTTTGGCTCTCTAGAAGGGGGCGCAATCAGACCTCGGAACATGCAGCCGCCACTCACTCCGGACGTAGGGTGTGCTGCGCGCACCTGGGCGTCACATGCAGCACCTTGCGGCGGTGCGCACGGCACACCCTACGGCATGCGTCATCCTGCTGGGTTCTCAATTCAAATCGTCACAGGCAGAGCCGATGACTCATGACCACGCCCTAAGGACGTGGTTTCCCACGTTCAAATTATTCCCTCGATGGGGCGGCGCTGCGCGCCGCTTGGCGACTGAGGTCGCCCCTACAGGTCGGCCCCTACAGGTCGCCTCAAATACTGCGCCTACGGTGACGAATAACGCTGTTTGCCGTTGTCTCAATGGCGCCTATCCACCACCATCGCCGCCTGGCCTTTCGAGAACCCTCCATGCCCCGCGCCTTGCCCGTTTCCCTGTTGCTGGCCCTGTTCGTAACCGCTGCCCCGCACCTGGCGTTCGCCTGTGCGGAGGGGGAGACCGAGGTGTGCCTCGGTGGCTGCATCTGCGTGCCCGACCCCAATGGCGTGCTGGCGCCTTACCAGGAGCGGGCCGGCGCGGTGGCGGCGTCGGCGCTGGAGGGCTGGCTGCTGCGTTCGCGGGAGTCGGCGGCGCGGCAGGGCACCTTGCCGATCCCGGCGGAGATACGCCAGCGCCTGCTGCCCTGGTACCCGGCCGAGCTGCTGGATGCGGTGCGCTACAAGGTGGGTGACAGCGACGAGATGAACGCCGCGCGGACCATGCTGCAGAACCCCGATATCAAGGCGGTGACCCTGGTGGACATCATCGTCTTCCGCACCGAGGACGCGGCCCTGCACGACGTGGCGCTGTGGGCCCACGAGCTGTTCCACGTGCAGCAGTACCGGGACTGGGGCAGCGCCGGTTTTGCCCAGCGCTACAGCCGCGATTTCAACGCGGTGGAAGCGCCGGCCTATTCCCGGCAGCTGGAGGTGAGCCGCGCCCTGCGGCGCGGCGAGTGAGGCCGATCAACGCTCGCGCATGGCTTCCGAGCGGGCCTTGAGCACCGGCTTGAGCAGGTAGTCGAGCACGCTCTTCTCGCCGGTGATGATGTCCACCGTGGCGATCATCCCGGGGATGATCAGCAGCGGGTGGTCGTCCTTGCCCAGGTGGCTTTTGTCGGTGCGCACCTGGATCAGGTAGAAGCTGTTGCCCTTGTCGTCGGTGATGGTGTCGGCGCCGATCAGTTCCAGCTTGGCCTTGAGGCCGCCGTAGATGGTGTAGTCATAGGCGCTGAACTTGACCATCGCCTTCTGCCCCGGGTGGAGGAAGGCCACGTCCTGCGGGCGGATGCGCGCCTCGATCAGCAGGTTGTCCTCCAGGGGCACCACTTCCACCATGTCGTTGCCGGGCTGCACCACGCCGCCGATGGTGTTGACCTTCAGTTGCTTGATCACGCCGTTGACCGGGGAGACCACGGTGGTGCGGGTGACGCGGTCGTCGATGGCCTTGCCAGTGGAGGTGATCTTCTGCAGCTCGGTGCGGGCTTCGTTGAGTTCCTTGAAGGCATCGGACTGGAACGACAGCTTGCTTTCTTCCATCTTCCGCTCGATTTCCTTCACCGCCGCCTCGGCCCGGGGGATGGCCAGGTTGGTGCCGTTGAGCTCGCCGCGCATTTCCACCGCGCTGCGGCGCAGGCGCAGGATCTCCACCTCGGAGATGGCGCCGGTGCCCACCAGCGGCTGGGACATGTTCAGTTCCTGCTGCAGCAGCCCCAGGCTGGAGGCGTACTGCTGCGACTTGGAGCGGAATTCGGCCAGTTCCTGCTGCTTCTGGCGCAGCTGCTCCTGGAGGATGTGCTGCTCGCTGTCCAGGCGCTGCAGGCGTTTGCGGTACAGCGCCATTTCGTCCTCGGCCAGTTGCGGCGAGGCCTTGGCGATTTCCGGCGGCAGGGTGAAGGGGCGATCCTCGGCCTCGGCCGAGAGCCGTTGCACGCGGGCCATGAGCGCCAGGCGGTCGGCTTCGGTCTCGCCCTTGTTGGAGAGGAAGCGGGTGTCGTCCAGGCGCAGCAGCACGTCGCCCTTGCTCACCACCTGGCCCTCGCGCACGAAGATCTCCGAGACGATGCCGCCCTCGAGGTTCTGGATCACCTGGATCTTGCTGGAGGGGATGGCCTTGCCTTCACCGGTGGTGACTTCCTCCAGCACGGCGAACTTGGCCCAGACCAGGGCGACGATCAGTAGCGTGCAGGCCACCCAGACGGTGATGCGGGTGCCGGTGGGGGAGTCCTCCAGGGCGGCGCCGTCCACCTCGGGCATGAACTCGGTGTCGGGCTTGCTGCCCAGGCCGCCGAAGTAGTCGCGGACCGATCGGGTGCTTTCCATGTTCTGCTCCTAGACGGCCGCTGGGCCGACGCGGCCCTTGCGCAAGGCTTCGATCACCGCGTCCTTCGGACCGTCGGCGACTATGTGGCCGCCATCGAGCACCACCAGGCGTTCCACCAGGCTGAGCATGGAGGCGCGGTGGGTGATGAGCAGCACGGTCTTGCCCTGGGCCCAGCCGTGCAGGCGGTTGCGCAGGATGTCTTCGCTGGTGTTGTCCATGGCGCTGGTGGGTTCGTCCAGCAGCAGGATGGGCGGGTCCAGCAACAGCGCGCGGGCCAGCAGCACCGCCTGGCGCTGGCCGCCGGAGAGCAGCTGGCCACGCTCGCCCACCGGGCGGTCGAAGCCTTGCGGGTGCTGGCGGGCCAGTTCGGTGACGCCGGTCAGCTCGGCCACTTCCAGCATCCGCGCGTCGTTCACGTAGCGCGCGCCGAGGGTCAGGTTGTCGCGCAGGCTCCCGGCGATCAGCGGCATGTCGTGGGTGACGAAGCCGATCTGGTGGCGCAGGTCGGCGACGTCCAGCTGGCGCAGGTCGATGCCGTCCAGCAGCAGCTGGCCCTGTTCGGGGCTGTAGAAGTTCATCACCAGGCGCGCCAGGGTGCTTTTGCCCGAGCCGCTGCGGCCGATGATGCCGACCCGCTCGCCGGCGTTCAGCCGCAGGCTGACGTTGGCCAGCGCAGGCGCGGCCTGGTCGGGGTAGCTGAAGCTCACCCCGCGCACGTCGATGGCGCCCTTGATGTGGGTGCGCTCCAGCGGTTGCTGCTTGTTTTCCCGTTCCTGGGGCAGGCCCATGAGCATGTCGGTGCTCTTCATGGTCAGCTGCGCCTGCTGGTAGCGGGTGATCAGCCCGGCGATCTGCCCCAGCGGTGCGAGCACGCGGCTGTTGAGCATGTAGCTGGCCACCAGGGCGCCGACGCTGAGGTTGCCGGCGATGATGCTGTAGACCCCGGCGATGATCATCGCCAGGCCGGCGAACTGCTGCAGGAACATGGTGCCGTTGGTGACCACGGCGGAGAGGAAGCGCGCATGGCTGTCCAGGCGGGTGAGGGCGCCGTGGGTGCGCTCCCAGCGGTGCTGGCGCTCGCTCTCGGCACTGCAGGCCTTGAGCGTCTCCAGGCCCGAGAGGGTTTCGATCAGCAGCGCCTGGCGTTCCGCGCCCAGGGCCAGGCTGCGTTGCACGGTGTCGCGCAGGCGGGTCTGGATGATCCAGGCGAAGATCGCGGTGATGGGGAAGGCGAGCACCGGGATCACCACCAGCCAGCCGCCGAGCAGGCCGATCACCAGCAGCATGAGGATGGAGAAGGGCAGGTCGATGAGGCTGGTGAGGGTCACCGCGGTGAGGAATTCCCGCAGGCCCTGGAAGTCGTGGATGCTCTGGGCGAAGCCGCCGATGGTGGTGGGCCGCGCCTTCATCGACATGCCGGTGATGCGCTCGAACAGCGTGGCCGAGAGCACCACGTCGGTCTTCTTGCCGGCGGTGTCCAGCAGGTGCGCGCGCAGCACCCGCAGCAGCAGGTCGAAGCCGGTGCCGATGAGCAGGCCGATGGTCAGCACCCAGAGGGTGGAGGTGGCCTGGTTGGGCACCACGCGGTCGTAGGTCTGCATGACGAACAGCGGTACCAGCATGCCCAGCAGGTTGATCAGCAGGCTGGCCAGCACCGCATCGGTGTAGAGCCAGCGCGACAGCCGCAAGGTGTCGCGGAACCAGGATTTGACCCGGGGCACCAGGGGCGCGCGGGTCTCTTCCAGTTCATGGCGGGGGCGGGCGAAGAGGGCTTCGCCGCTGTACGCGGCGGCCAGCAGCTCGGGGTCGATCCACTGCTGGCCACCGTCGGACTCGCAGGGCAGGATCAGCGCGCGGCCGTCCTTGCCCCACTGGTTGAGCACCGCGCTGCGGCCGTCCTTCAACAGCAGCAGCACCGGCAGGTTGAGCGGTGAGATGGCCCCCAGTTCCCGGCGCAACAGGCGCCCTTGCAGGCCGACCCGTGCAGCGGCACGGGCCAGCAGGTCGGGTGTCAGTCGCTGGTTCGCCAGCGGCAGGCCGGCGGTGAGGCTGCCCCGGCTGGCGGGGCACTCATGCAGCCTGCAAAGAATCAGCAGGCCGTCCAGCAACGGGTCGTCGTGGCTCTGCCGAGGGTCGACGGTGGCACCCGCCATTTCCATGGTGGTCATCTACTGCTACTCCCGAACCGCGGTTACTTCATTTCCGGCAGACGGGCTTCGCTCTTCACTTCAGAAGCGGCGATGGCCTCAGCCGGGACTACGACGTTCTGCCGGCGCAGCAGATCGCCCATGGCGGAGATCACGCGGAACATGGCGAACTCTTCGGTGTAGCGCACCTCGACGTAACGCCGGTTGGCGGTGAAGAGTTCGTTGTCACTGTCGAGCAGGTCGAGCAGGGTGCGTTGGCCGAGGCCGAACTGCTGCTGGTACGCCTCGCGCACGCGCTGGGTGTAGTCGGCATAGTCACGCGCCTTGGGGGTTTGCTGGCGGGCGTTTTCCATGGCGTTCCAGGCCAGCGAGAGGTTCTCGTTGAGCACCCGCAGGGCGTTGTTGCGGATGTCCATGGACTGGTTGATCGAGTGCGCCGCCGCTTGCAGGCGGGCCTTGTCGCGCATGCCGTTGAACAGGTTGTAGTTCATCACCACGGCGGCTCGCCAGGTGTTGTAGTGGCCTTCATCGCCTTGCACGTTGTCGTCGGCGGTGGTGGCCAGTTCGGCGTCGAAGCGCGGGTAGAACGGCGACTTGGCCGACTCGTATTGCTTCTCCGCCGCCTGCACGTCGGCCTGGGCCGATTTCAGGAAGGGGTTGTTGTCCATCATGGTCTGGCGGGCGGCGAGCAGGTCCGCCGGCATTTCGCCGCGGATGGTCGCCGGGGTTTCCAGCTCGTCGGCCGGACGGCCGGTGGCGCTGAGGAAGTTGGCTTCGGCGTCGGCCAGGTTCACTTCCTCGGTGTAGAGGTTGTTCTCGGCCAGGGCCAGACGGGCGGCGGACTGGTCGGAGTCGGCCATGCTGCCGACGCCGCGCTGGCTGCGCAGGTTGATCTGGTCACCCACGCGCTGGTGCGACTGCAGGTTGTTGCGGGCCAGGGCCACCATTTCACGACGCTTGAGCACTTCGAGGTACACCTCGATGGTGCGCAGCGCCAGGCTCTCGGATGTGCCCAGGGTGTAGTAGGCGCGGGAGTTGATCACCGCCTCGGTACGGCCCACCTCGTTAGGGGTGTTGAAGCCGTCGAAGAGCATTTGCCGCAGGCGCAACTCGGCGTTGCGGTAGTTCATCGTCTCCGTGTTGTGATCGCCCAGCGCGCGCGTGCTCGGACTATCGGTGTTTTCACGGCCCACGCCGGCTATCAGATCGACGGTCGGTAGGTAGCCGCCCTTGGCGACCTTCTTCTCTTCGTCGGCGACGAGCCGTGCGTTGGCTGCTGCCCGGATCTCCGGGTGGTTGTCGAGAGTGCTCTGGATGGCCTCGGTGAGGTTCATCGCCTGGACCTGGGCGCTGGCGAGTGCCAACAGCATGCTGCTCCAGAGTGGGGTCATTGCTCGCATGAGAGGGTGTCTCCTTGTTCGATGCTCTTTTTACGGATCGCCATTTTTTTGGCGAAATCGCCTGTTCAACCGTTTCAGGCTTGTAACATCAGAGCTAAGAACATCTTTTGGAGAACCTAAGAAATTTTTTTCACATGGTTTATGCCGAAAAAATCTTATGCACTCCTCCGAATCGAGCACATCTTCTTTCCCTGTCAGCCGCGTTTATTGGGGCCTGCAGGGCCTTTTCGGCGAACGGCTTGGGTGGTCAAACCAGTTTCAGAGCCAAAGGGGCGGGGATGTTCTGATGGAGTAGTACGACACGGAGAATGAGTGACGATTTTTTGTCGCGAATTTTTTGACCTGAATACTGTCGTTCCATTCCGCTTCAGTTTTTCCTTTTTCCAGTCCCCGGTGCAGAACGGTCTTGGCCCTATTGCGATAGGTGTCGGCAGTGGTCGGCAGCGTGGTGGAGGAAGGATTCATGGCTACGGTAATCGGTGTCGTCAGTCGGGTAGTAGGCGAGGTGTTCGCGGTAGCAGGCGACGGAACGCGCCGGCCCCTGGTAGAAGGCGACAGGCTGTTCGCCGGCGAGCAATTGCTCACCGGTGCTGAAGGTGCGATTTCGGTGGCGCTGGCCAATGGCGGCGAGCTGACCCTGGGACGCGACAGCAGCATGAACCTGAGTACCCAGTTGCTGGCTACCGGCAACGGCGATGCCCCGGTCGACCCCACCGCTGACGCGCAGCAGCCGCAGCCGCCGAGCCAGCAGGACCTGACCGACGTGCAGCAACTGCAGGCCGCGATCGAGGCCGGCGCCGACCCGACCCAGACCGGTGAAGCGACCGCAGCAGGCCCCGGTGCCGGTGGTGCAGGCGGTGCAGGGGGGGTTGGCGGTGGCCACTCCTTCGTGCTGCTGTCGGAAACCGCCGGTGCGCTCGACCCGACCATCGGCTTCCCCACCGGCCCAATCACGGCCGGCCCGCTGTTCCCCGAGGCCGAGATTCTCGCGCCCACCGACTTCAGCCCCGAACTGACCGTGGTCTTCCTCGATGAAGAAGGCAGCGTCGTCACCGGCCCCGGTGTGGTGGACGAAGAAGCACTGGATGGCGGCGAGAGCGGTGGCGGCAACCCGGGCAGCAACCCCGGCAGCAACGCCGAGAGGACCTCGGGCACCCTGATCATCAATTCCCCCGACGGCATCGGCCGCATCGAAGTACTGGACGCCGCCGGCAACTGGATCAATGTCGCCGGTGGGGGCACCGTGCAGGGCACCTATGGCGTGCTGGTGTTCGATGCCGCCGGCAACTGGACCTACACCCTCACCGACAACAGCCTGGATCACAGCAACCCCAATGCCACCGGGGCCGAGGACCAGCTGTTCGATAACTTCAGCGTGCGCGTATTCGACCTCGACGGCGATGTATCGCCCACCGTGCCGCTGACCATCGCCATCAACGACGACGGCCCCAGTGCCGGCCTGGAATTCTCCCGCGAAGGCGGCGATGTGATCATCGACGAGAGCGCCGGCCTGCAACCGGGCAGCCATGACGTCGCCGGCCCGCTGGCGGTGTTCGATGGCGTTGCCAACCCTTCGTCGGATATGCGCGCCTACGCCCAGGGCACCGCCCCGGCGGTGATTGCCAACTATGACTTCGGCGCCGACGAAGGCGGCGCCACCGCCGTCTATTCCCTGGCCCTGATCGAAGGCGAGGGCGGCGAAGGCCAGGAGGGCCCGCAAGCTCAGGCCGCCGGTCTCACCACCACCAGCGGCAGCCCCATCACCCTGAGTGTGGAAGGTGGCCTGGTGGTCGGCCGCGACGCCGACGGCAATGCCGCGTTCGCCATTTCCATCGACCCGGATACCGGCGTCATCAGCGTTGCCCAGTACCAGTCCCTGCATCACCCCGACGGCAGCGATGCCAATGACAGCATCGACCTCAGCGGCCTGATCCGCGCGGTGCTGACCGTCACCGACGGCGACGGCGACAAGGCCGTGGCCAGTGCCGACATCGGCCAACTGATCCGCTTCGTCGATGACGGCCCCACCGCCAGCATCCAGACCAACGAAGGCGGGCGCGTCAGCCATGACGAAAGCGCCGGCCTGCAGAACGGCACCGTCACGCCCACCCCCGGCGGCGACGCCAACGACAACGACACCAATGCCCCATCGGTGGTCAGCCTGTTCAGCGGCGTCAGCAATACCGGCACCGACCTGTCCAGCACCGGTTACGCCACCAGCAATGGCGCGGTGGTGGATATCTCCGGCAGCAGCACGGGTGAGGACAACGAAGGCGCCACCACCGTGCTCAGCCTCTCCATCGTCGACGGCAACGGCAGTGACTCCGGCCTCACCACCACCGATGGCCAGACCATTCGCCTGTACCTGGAGAACGGCCTGATCGTCGGCCGCGTGGACGGTGGCGACACCGGCCCCGGCGCGGCGGCCTTCGCCATCGCCATCGGCCAGGACGGCAGCGTCAGCGTGGCCCAGTACATCTCCCTCAACCACCCCGACACCGGCAGCGCCGATGATGCCGTGACCCTGTCCGGCAAGGTCCGCGCGGTGGTCACCGTGACCGACGGCGACGGCGATGTGGACACCGCCCAGGTGGGCATCGGCGGCGCCATCCGCTTCGAGGACGACGGCCCCACCGCCGTGATCGAGCGGCTGGAAGGCGTGCGCGTCACCCATGACGAGAGCGCCGGGCTGCAGAACGGCACCGCGACCCCGACGCCCCAGGGCGATGCCCTGGATGACGACACCAGCAACCCGGATGTGATCGCCCTGTTCGCCGGCGTGAGCAATGTCGGTACCGACCTGTCGGGCTATGCCACCAGTGCCGGCCCCGTGGTCAGCACTGCCGGCACCAGCACAGGCGAGGACAACGAAGGCGCCACCACCGTATTGAGCCTGGAGATCACCGGCGGCGACGGCACCGATTCGGGCCTCACCACCACCGATGGCCAGGTCATCCGCCTTTATATGGAGAACGGCCTGATCGTCGGCCGCGTCGACGGTGGCGACCAGGGCCCCGGCGCCGCGGTGTTCGCCGTGGCCATGGGCCAGGACGGCACTATCAGCGTTGCCCAGTACATGTCGCTGAACCACCCGGACACCGGCAGCCGCGATGAGGGCGTCGACCTCGGCGGCCTGGTCAGGGCCGTGGTCACCGTCACCGACGGCGATGGCGATGTGGACGTGGCCACGGTCAACATCGGCGGAGCCATCCGCTTCGAGGACGACGCCCCCACCGCCAGCATCCAGGCGGTCGAAGGTGCACGCGTCACCCACGACGAGACCCCCGGCCTGCAGAACGGCACCGCCACCCCGACCCCGGGCAACGACGCCAATGACAACGACACCAACAACCCCAGCGTGATCGCGCTGTTCAGCAGCGTGGCCGATGCCGGCACCGCGCTGGCGGCCGGCTATGCCACCAGCAACGGCCCGGTGGTGGACGCCTCCGGCAGCAGCACCGGTGAAGACCAGGAGGGCGCGACCACCGTGCTCAGCCTGGAAGTGCAGGACGCCGACTCGGGCCTCACCACCCTGGACGGCTCGTCCATCGTGCTCACCGTGGAGAACGGGCTGATCGTCGGCCGCGTGGACGGCGGCACCTACAACGGCCAGGCCGCGTTCGCCGTGGCCATCGGCCAGGACGGCAGCATCAGCGTCGCCCAGTACATTCCGCTGCAGCACCCGGATACCGCCAGCCATGACGACGCCCTGAACCTCTCCGGCAAGATCCGCGCCGTGGTCACCGTCACCGACGGCGATGGCGACGTGTCGACGGACTCCGTCGGCATCGGTGGCGCCGTGCGCTTCGAGGACGACGGCCCCACCGCCACCCAGGTGACCGCCACCAGCGTGCTGGACGACGAAGGCCTGAACGGCGGCATCAACGGCGGCCCCGGCGATGTCGCGGACGCCCACACCAGCACCAGCGGCAGCCTCGGCTACGACGCCGGCGCCGATGGCCTGAAATCCATCGAGCTCACCGGGCCCACCAGCCTGGGCAGCGAGAGCGTGACCTCAACCTGGAACGCCTCGACCAACACCCTGACCATCAGCAGCGCCCGTGGCGACCTGATGACCGTGGTGCTGACCGACCTGGCCACCGGCGCCTATACCGTCAATCTGCTGAAACCGCTGATGCACACGGTGAGCGGCACCGAGGACAACATCACCCTCAACGTCGGCTACAAGGTCACCGACGGCGATGGCGACACCGCCGACGGTTCCCTGGCGGTGACCATCAACGACGACACCCCGACCTTGCAGGTGGGCGCTCTGGACCTGAACTCCTCGGTGACCTTCGTCGGCACCGATGCCGGCTACAGCAACAGCTATGGCTACTACATCAAGGGCGACGACGGCACCCCGCTCAGCGGCAAGGTGATCTGGGCCAACGTCCATGACCAGGGCAACGGCGACACTTTCGACCTGGGCAACCTGGACCCGGCCAGCACCGGCTTCTTCATCATCCCCGACGGCGGGGCCAATGGCGGCCTGGCCAACGGCGCCGACATCACCTTCCAGTTGGTGGGCGGCAAGTGGCAGGCTTTCATCGGCAGCACCCCGCTGACCGGCGCCGACGGTGCCAACGTGCTGTTCAGCGACGCCACCCTCAACCCCGGCGGCTCGCACCTGCAGGACACCGGCAACGCCGGCAACCAGAACTGGGAAGACAAGACCGCCACCTCCGATTACGACTACAACGACGTCAGCACCAGCGTCACCTGGGGCTCGACCCTGCAACTGCAGGTGGATGAGACCAACCTCGGGCTGGGTGCCACGGCCACCGCCAGCGCTGATTTCAGCGGCCTGTTCAACGTGCAGCCCGGTGCCGATGGCCTGGGCAGCCTGGACTACGGGCTGGAAGTCACCAACCCGGCCTCCGGGCTGGTGGACACCGAGACCGGCGATGACGTGGTGCTGTTCCTGGAGAACGGCCAGGTCGTGGGCCGCGTCGGCGACGCCAGCGGCGAAGTGGTCTTCACCCTGACCGTGGGCGCGGACGGCAAGGTCACCCTCGAGCAGCTGCGTGCCATCGAGCACCCGACCTCCGACCCGGACGAAGCGGCCTTCCTCGGCTCCGGCCACGTCAAGCTCAACCTGACGGTGACCGACGGCGACGGCGACACCGCCAGCGGCGGCCTGGACATCGGCAAGGTCATCAGCTTCCGCGACGATGCCCCGAGCATCAGCGCCGGCGAGATCGCCAGCGGCGAGCTGCAGGTGGATGAAACCAACCTGCTGGTGGACAAGACCGTCGACTACAGCACCGCCTTCACCTCCAGCTACGGCGCCGACGGTGCCGGCAGCATCAGCTACACGCTGGCCATCAGTGCCACGGGTGCCGACAGCGGCCTGAAGGACACCGCCAGCGGCAGTGACATCAAGCTGTACCTGGAGGGCGGGCAAGTGGTCGGCCGCGTGGGCGGCCCGGCCGGGGCGATTTCCTTCACCGTCACGGTGGACGCCGACGGCAAGGTCACCCTCGACCAGAAACTGGCCATCGTCCACCCCACCAGCGACCCGGACGAGGCCACCGGCCTCTCCGCCGCCGACCTGGTGAAACTGGTGGCGACCATCACCGACAAGGACGGTGACTCCAGCAATGCCACCCTCAACCTGGGCAACGCCATCAGCTTCAAGGACGACGGCCCGAACATCGACCCGGGCCAGGTCGCCAGCGGCAGCCTGCAGGTGGATGAAACCGTCCTCGGCACCGATGCCACCCGTGACTTCAGCGGCTCGTTCACCCACGCCTTCGGCAACGATGGCGCCGGCACCATCACCTATGCGTTGACCATCAGCGCACCGGGTGCCGATACCGGACTGAAGGACACGGCCAGCGGCAGCGACATCAAGCTGTACCTGGAGAACGGTGAGGTGGTCGGCCGCGTCGGCGACCAAAGCGGCGCCATCTCCTTCAAGGTCACGGTGGACGCCGATGGCAAGGTCACCCTCGATCAGAAACTGGCCATCGTCCATTCGCCCAACACCGGCCCGGACCAGGCCACCGGTCTGTCTGCGGCTGATCTGGTGAAACTGACGGCGACCATTACCGACAAGGACGGCGATACCGACAGCGCCACGGTGAACCTGGGCAATGCCATCAGCTTCAAGGATGACGCACCCAGCATCCGTGCGGCCGAAATTCCGGCGGATAGCCTGCAGGTGGATGAAACCTTCCTCGGCAGCAACAGCACCACGGACTTCAGCTCCGCCTTCATCAAGAGCTACGGCGCCGATGGCGCCGGCACCACCACCTATGCCCTGGATGTGAAATCCCAGGGCGTCGACAGCGGCCTGAAGGACACCGCTACCGGCAGCGACATCAAGCTGTACCTCGAAGGCGGTGAAGTGGTGGGCCGTGTCGGCAGCGACACCGGTGCCGTCGCCTTCAAGGTCACGGTGGATGCCAGCGGCAAGGTCACCCTCGATCAGGTGCGCGCCATCGTGCATTCGCCGAACACCGGCCCTGACCAGGAAAGCAGCCTCTCCGCCGCCGACCTGGTGAAACTGGTGGCGACCATCACCGACAAGGACGGTGATGCCAACAGCGCCACCCTCAACCTCGGCAATGCCATCAGCTTCAAGGACGATGCCCCGACCATCAATGCCGGCCAGGCCCAGCTGGGCAGCCTGCAGGTGGACGAGACCAACCTGGCACTCAACGCCACCACCAACTTCAGTGGCGCCTTCACCAGCAACTACGGCGCCGACGGTGCCGGCAGCATCGGCTACACGTTGGAGGTCAAGTCCCAGGGCGCTGACAGCGGCTTGAAAGACACCGCCACCGGCAGCGATATCAAGCTGTACCTGGAGGGCGGCGAAGTGGTGGGCCGTGTCGGCAGCGACACCGGTGCCGTCGCCTTCAAGGTCACGGTGGATGCCTCGGGCAACGTCACCCTCGACCAGGTGCGTGCCATCGTGCACTCGCCCAACACCGGGCCGGACCAGGCCACCGGCCTCTCTGCGGCCGACCTGGTGAAACTGGTGGCCACCATCACCGACAAGGACGGTGACGCCAACAGCGCCAGCCTCAACCTCGGCAATGCCATCAGCTTCAAGGACGACGCCCCGACCATCAACGCCGGCCAGGCCCAGACGGCCAGCCTGCAGGTGGACGAAACCAACCTGGCGCTCAATGCCACCACCAACTTCAGTGGCGCCTTCACCAGCAGCTACGGTGCCGACGGTGCCGGCAGCATCGGCTACACGCTGGAGGTGAAAGCCCAGGGAGCTGACAGCGGCTTGAAAGACACCGCCACCGGCAGCGACATCAAGCTGTACCTGGAGGGCGGCGAAGTGGTGGGCCGTGTCGGCAGCGACACCGGCGCCGTCGCCTTCAAGGTCACGGTGGATGCTTCGGGCAATGTCACCCTCGACCAGGTGCGTGCCATCGTGCACTCGCCCAATACCGGGCCGGACCAGGCCACCGGCCTGTCTGCGGCCGACCTGGTGAAACTGGTGGCGACCATCACCGACAAGGACGGTGACGCCAGCAGCGCCAGCCTCAACCTGGGCAACGCCATCAGCTTCAAGGATGACGCGCCCAGCATCCGTGCGGCCGAAATTCCGGCTGACAGCCTGCAGGTGGATGAAACCTTCCTCGGCAGCAACAGCACCACGGACTTCAGCTCCGCCTTCATCAAGAGCTACGGCGCTGATGGCGCCGGCACCACCACCTATGCCCTGGATGTGAAATCCCAGGGCGTCGACAGCGGCCTGAAGGACACCGCCACCGGCAGCGACATCAAGCTGTACCTCGAAGGCGGTGAAGTGGTGGGCCGTGTCGGCAGCGACACCGGTGCCGTCGCCTTCAAGGTCACGGTGGATGCCAGCGGCAAGGTCACCCTCGATCAGGTGCGCGCCATCGTCCATTCGCCGAACACCGGCCCCGATCAGGAAAGCAGCCTCTCCGCCGCGGACCTGGTGAAACTGGTGGCGACCATCACCGACAAGGACGGTGACGCCAACAGCGCCACCCTCAACCTCGGCAATGCCATCAGCTTCAAGGACGATGCCCCGAGCATCAATGCCGGCCAGGCCCAGCTGGGCAGCCTGCAGGTGGACGAGACCAACCTGGCACTCAACGCCACCACCAACTTCAGTGGCGCCTTCACCAGCAGCTATGGCGCCGACGGTGCCGGCAACATCGGCTACACGCTGGAAGTGAAATCCCAGGGTGCCGACAGCGGCTTGAAAGACACCGCCAGCGGCAGCGACATCAAGCTGTACCTGGAAGGGGGTGAAGTGGTGGGCCGTGTCGGCACCTCCACCGGCGCCATCGCCTTCAAGGTCACGGTGGATGCTTCCGGTAACGTCACCCTCGACCAGGTGCGTGCCATCGTCCACTCGCCCAACACCGGGCCGGACCAGGCCACCGGCCTCTCCGCTGCGGATCTGGTGAAACTGGTGGCGACCATCACCGACAAGGACGGTGACGCCAACAGCGCCAGCCTCAACCTCGGCAATGCCATCAGCTTCAAGGACGACGCTCCGACCATCAGCGCCGGCCAGGTCGAAGCCGGCAGCCTGCAGGTGGACGAAACCGTTCTCGGCACCGATGCCACCCGTGACTTCAGCGGTTCCTTCACCCGCAACTACGGCGCCGACGGTGCCGGTACTACCACCTACGCCCTGGACGTCAAGGCCGCAGGCGCCGACAGCGGCCTGAAAGACTCCGCCACTGGCAGCGACATCAAGCTGTACCTGGAAGGCAATGCCGTGGTCGGCCGTGTCGGCAGTGACACCGGTGCCGTCGCCTTCAGGGTCACGGTGGACGCCGACGGCAAGGTCACCCTCGACCAGAAACTGGCCGTGCTGCACACCCCCAACAGCGGCCCGGATCAGCCTACCGGCCTCTCCGCCGCCGACCTGGTGAAACTGACCGCGACCATCACCGACAAGGACGGTGACGCCAGCAGCGCCACCCTCAACCTGGGCAATGCCATCAGCTTCCGTGACGACGCGCCCACCGCCGGCAACAGCACCGCTCCGAACGTGCTGGACGACGAAGGCCTGTCCGGCGGCATCAACGGCGGGCCCGGCGATGTGGCCGGCGCCAGCACCAGCACCAGCGGCACGCTGAACTACAGCGCCGGCGCCGACGGGCTGAAGTCCATCGAACTGACCGGGCCCACCAGCCTGGGCAGCGAGAGCGTGACCTCCACCTGGAACGCCTCGACCAACACCCTGACCATCAGCAGCGCCCGCGGCGCCCTGATGACCGTGGTGCTGACCGACCTGGCCAGTGGCGCCTACACCGTCAACCTGCTGAAACCGCTGATGCACACGGTGAACGGCACCGAGGACAACATCACCCTCAACGTCGGCTACAAGGTCACCGACAAGGACGATGACTCGGCCACCGGCAGCCTGGCCGTGACCATCAACGACGACACCCCGACCATCCAGGTCGGCGCCCTGGACCTCAACTCCTCGGTGACCTTCGTTGGCAGCTCGGCCGGCTACAGCAACAGCTATGGCTACTACATCAAGGGCGACGACGGCACCCCGGTCAGCGGCAAGGTGATCTGGGCCAACGTGCACAGCCAGACCGCTGGCGACACCTCCGACATCAGTGGCCTGGACCCGGCGCACACCGGCTTCTTCATCATCCCCAACGGCGGCGCCAACGCCGGGCTGGCCAACGGTGCGGAAATCACCTTCCAGCTGGTGGGCGGCAAGTGGCAGGCCTTCATCGGCAGCACCCCGCTGACCGGCGCCGACGGTGCCAACGTGCTGTTCAGCGACGCCACGCTGAACCCCGGCGGCTCGCACCTGCAGGACACCGGCAGCGCCGGCAACCAGAACTGGGAGGACCAGACCAACTCGTCCGACTACGACTACAACGACGTCAGCACCAGCGTGACCTGGGGCGCCACCCAGCAGTTGCAGGTGGACGAGTCGAACCTGGCGCTGAACGCCACCGCTGATTTCAGCGGCCTGTTCAACGTGCAACCGGGTGCCGACGGCCTGCAGAGCCTGGCCTACAAACTGACCGTGCAGGACGCCAACTCCGGCCTGGTGGATACCGCCAGCGGGCAGAACGTGGTGCTCAGCGTCAACGGCGCAGGCGTGGTCGAAGGGCGTACCGCCACCGGCAACGACCTGGTGTTCACCCTCACCGTGGGTGCGGACGGCAAGGTCACCCTTGACCAGCTCCGCTCCATCGTCCACCCGACCTCTGATCCGGACGAGGCCAAGTTCCTTGGCTCGGGCCATATCAGCCTGAGTGCCACCGCCACCGATAAGGACGGCGATACGGCCACCGGCAACCTGGACATCGGCAAGGTCATCAGCTTCAAGGACGACGCCCCGGCCACCGGCACCAACCAGACGGTGCAGCTGGACGACGACGCACGGCCCAACGGCATCCCCGGCGGTACCGGCGACGACGCCGACTCGCAGAATGCCACCGGCACCCTCAGCCATAGCTATGGCAACGACGGTGCGGGCAGCATCAGCTGGGTCAA
The DNA here is from genome assembly GCF_026072635.1 of Pseudomonas solani. Lineage (NCBI taxonomy): Bacteria > Pseudomonadati > Pseudomonadota > Gammaproteobacteria > Pseudomonadales > Pseudomonadaceae > Pseudomonas > Pseudomonas solani. The sequence goes on from NZ_AP023081.1 coordinate 4,005,434, forward strand.
CACCGGCGCACCGGCAGGCTTCACCTACGAGACCTCGGGCAACAACCTGGTGATCAAGCAGGGCACCACCACCGTACTGACGGTGACCCTGACCAATAGCCAGACCGGTGCCTACTCGGTGGTGCAGAACGCGCCGATCCACCACGCCGATGGCGACAACGAGAACAACCAGGCCTTCCAGCTCACCTACAAGGTCACCGACAAGGACGGTGACAGCGCCAACGGCACCCTGAACATCAATGTCGACGACGACACCCCGGTGGCGAAGAACGACGTGGCGACCGTGGGCGAAAGCGTGGCGCCGGACATCAACATGGTGTTCGTGCTGGACTTCAGCGGCAGCATCAGCAAGTCCGAACTCGGGCAGATGCTCGATGCCGTGAAGGCTGCTGCCCAGGCGCTGTTCACCGGTAACACCGGTGATGTGCAGATGCAGGTGGTGGCCTTCTCGGGAGACGCCAAGTCCTACGCGCCGGTGACCAGCTATGCGGCCTTCGAAAGCCTGATCAACTCCCTCGACCCGAACGAGCCCGGTGGCGTGCGCCCCTATGACGGCAACACCGACTTCACTGCGGCCATCGAGAAGACCATGGATGCCTTCAACCCGCTTCCGGGCTGGAACAACCAGGTCGTGTTCATCAGCGACGGCAACCCCAACGAGCAGACCCAGAGCGGCAATGCGCTGCTCAACCAGACGGCCACCGACTGGCAGCAGTTCATCAACGACAACGGCATCAACGTCACCACCATCGGTATCGGTGACGGCATCGACAACGACAACCTGCAGGACGTCGATCTCGACGGCAGCGGCTCGCCCATCCTGATCGGGGACTTCTCCGACCTTGTGGACACCCTGCTCGACCAGGTCAGCACCGGCATGGTTTCCGGCAACGTGCTCAATGGCAGCGATGGCGTCGCCGGCACCGCCGACGACGACGGCTTCGGCGCCGACGGCAAGGGCGGTATCAAGTCCCTGACCGTCGATGGCGACGTGTATACCTGGAACGGCAGCAATGCCACCGCCCAGTTGAACATCACCACCGACCTGGGTGGCAAGCTGGCCTTCAACTTCGCCACCGGCGCCTGGAGCTACACCGCGCCGAGCGGGTTGACCGGCAATACCGCCGAGCAGATCGGCTACACCATCGTCGACTCCGACGGTGACCCGTCCAGTGCCACACTGACCATCAACATCACCGCCGCGAACGACGCGCCGGTGGCGGTCAACGACACCTTCAGCACCAACGAAGACACCTCGGTGACCATCACCAGCGCAGGCCTGTTCGGCGCCGATGGCACCGGGCCGCTGAACGACCACGACGCGGACTCCAGCGCCTTCACCACCATCAAGGTGACCCAGCTGGCGAGCAACGGCGTGCTGCAGTTCAACGGCGCCGCGGTGACCCTGAACCAGGTGATCAGCATCGCCGACATCAACGCCGGCAAGCTGGTGTTCGTGCCGGACGGCAACGAGAACGGCGCGCCCTATGCGACCTTCAAGTACCAGGTCAGCGACGGCAGCACCTACAGCAACGTGGCCACGGTGACCATCAACGTCGCGGCGGTCAACGATGCGCCGGTGGCGGTCGACGACAGCTTCAGCACCAACGAGGACACGGCCGTCACCATCACCGCCAACGGGCTGTTCGGCGCCGATGGCACCGGGCCGAACAACGACAGTGATGTCGATTCGGGTGCCTTCGACAACATCAAGGTGACCCAGCTGGCCACCGACGGTGTGCTCAAGCTCAACGGCGTGGCCGTGACTTTGAACCAGGTGATCACCCTCGCCGATATCAACGCCGGCAAGCTGGTGTTCGTGCCCGATGGCAACGAGAACGGCTCGCCCTATGCCACCTTCCAGTACCAGGTGAGCGACGGCAGCCTCTATAGCAACACGGCCACCGTGACCATCACCGTCAACCCGGTGAACGATGCGCCGGTGGCGGTCAACGATACCTTCAGCACCACCGAGGACACCTCGGTGACCATCACCGCCGCCGGGCTGTTCGGCGCCGATGGCACCGGGCCGGACAACGACAGCGACGTGGACTCCAGCAGCTTCGCCAACATCAAGGTGACCCAGCTGGCCAGCAACGGCGTACTGCAGTTGAACGGCGTGGCCGTGACCCTCGGCCAGGTGATCAGCGCCGCTGACATTAACGCCAACAAGCTGGTGTTCGTGCCGGACAGCAACGAGAACGGCTCGCCCTACGCGACCTTCCAGTACCAGGTGAGCGACGGCAGCCTCTACAGCAACACGGCGACCGTCACCATCAATGTCTCGGCGGTGAACGATGCGCCGGTGGCGGTCAACGACACCTTCACCACCACCGAAGACAACGCGGTGACCATCACCAGCACCGGGCTGTTCGGTACCGATGGCACCGGGCCGCTGAACGACAGCGACGTCGACTCCGGCGCCTTCACCGACATCAAGGTGACCCAGCTGGCTACCGACGGCGTGCTCAAGCTCAACGGCGTGGCGGTGACCCTGAACCAGGTGATCAGCATCGCCGACATCAACGCCGGCAAGCTGGTGTTCGTGCCGGACGGCAACGAGAACGGCGCGCCCTATGCCACCTTCCAGTACCAGGTGAGCGACGGCAGCCTCTATAGCAACACGGCCACGGTGACCATCAACGTCACGGCGGTGAACGACGCGCCGCTGCTTGATCTGGACGGCAACGACAGTGCCGGTGTGGTGGGTACGGGTTACCAGACCACCTACACCGAAGGCTCTGCCGCGGTGGCCATCGCCGATATCGACACCCTGGTGACCGATATCGACAACAGCACCATCGCCTCGGCCAAGGTCGTGCTGACCAACGCCCAGGCAGGGGACGTGCTGACCGCCACCGGCCTGCCGAGCGGCATCACCGGCGTGGTGGACACCAGCGTCGCCGGCAAGATCACCGTCACCCTCACCGGTGTCGCCACCAAGGCGGCCTACGAGACGGCGATCGAGACCATCCGCTACTCCAGCACCAGCACCAACCCGAGCACCACGCCGCGCAACGTGACGGTGGTGGTCAACGACGGTGCGACCGACTCCAACACCGCGCAGACCACCATCAAGGTGGTGGCGGTGGACAACGGGCCGGATGCCAAGAACGATGTCGCCAACGTGGTCGAAGGCCATGGCCAGGACTTCAATGTGGTCTTCGTCCTCGACTTCAGCGGCAGCATCGACAACACCGAGCTGAACCAGATGCTGACGGCGGTTAAGCAGGCGGGCGCCGAGCTGTTCGACGGCACCTCGGGGCATGTGCAGCTGCAGATCGTGGCGTTCTCCTCGACCGCCACCTCTTATGTGCCGGTCACCAGCGTCGAGGCCTTCAGCTCGCTGATCGACAGCCTCAACCCGAATGCCGGTGGGGTCCGTCCGTTCGACGGCAACACCGACTTCACCGCAGGTATCCAGCAGACCATGAGTGCCTACACCCCGATCTCGGGCTGGAGCAACCAGGTCGTGTTCATCAGCGACGGCAACCCCAACGAGCAGACCGGTACCGGTGGCAACTCGCTGACGGATGCCACCTCGACGGCCTGGAACACCTTCGTCGACAGCAATGGCATCAACGTCACCACCGTGGGCATCGGCGACGGCATCAACAATGCCCGCCTGCAGGACGTCGACCTCGACGGCCAGGGTTCGCCGCTCAACGTGGCCGGCTTCGGCCAGCTGGTGGACGCGCTGCTCGGCCAGGTGGTCGGTGGCGATGTCTCCGGCAACGTGCTCTGGGGCAGCGATGGCGTCAGCGGTACCGCGGACGACGACAGCTACGGCGTTGACGGGGCCGGCTACATCAAGTCGGTCACCATCGGCAGCGTCACCTACACCTGGAACGGCACCTCGACCATCACCCCGAGCAGCGGCTCGCCGATTTCCGGCAGTGTGCTGACCGGTATCGAGACGCCGGAACACGGCAAGCTGACCTTCAACTTCGCCACCGGTGCGTGGAGCTACGTGGCGCCCGACGGGCTCACCAGCAACCTCACCGAGCAGTTTGGCTACAGCCTGGTGGATTCCGATGGCACCACCGACACCGCGACCCTGACGGTCAACGTGACCGACGCCAACAGCCCACCGGCCGGTGCGGACGCGACCCTCAGCCTGCTGGAAGATGCCAGCCACGTGCTCAGTGCGAGCAGCTTCGGCTTCTCCGATGCCGAGGGCGACAGCCTGGCTGCCGTGAAGATCACCACCCTGCCCACCGCCGGTCAGCTCACCCTGAACGGCAGCGCCATCAGTGCCGGGACCACCGTCTCGGTGGCTGATATCAACGCCGGCAAGCTGGTCTTCACCCCGGCGGCGAATGCCAGCGGCACCGGCTACGCCAAGTTCACCTTCCAGGTGCAGGACGACGGCGGCACGGCCAACGGCGGGGTCAACCTCGACCCGAACCCCAACACCATCACCTTCAACGTCACCGCGGTGAACGATGCGCCGGTGCTGGGTGGCATGGGCGGTACGCTGAACTACACCGAGAACGCCGGCGTGAAGATCATCGACAGCAGCGTCACGCTGAGCGATGTCGACTCGCCGAACTTCAACGGTGGCTCGCTGGTGGTGGCCTTCACCGCCAACGGCACGGCAGCCGACCAGCTGTCGGTGGTCAACCAGGGCACCGGTAGCGGCCAGCTCAACGTGAGCGGCAGCAACCTGCGCCTCGGCTCCACCAACATCGGCACCATCGCCGGCGGCACCAACGGCAGCAGCCTGACGATCAGCTTCACCAACAACCTGGCGACCCTCGCCGTGGTCCAGGCGCTGATCCAGCAGATCGCCTACGCCAACACCTCCGACAACCCGTCCACCCTGGACCGTACCCTGAGCTTCACCGTCAAGGATGGCGACGGCACCGCCAACGGCGGCGTCGACAGCGCCTCGGCCATCGCCTACGTGCACCTCAATGCCGTGAACGATGCACCGGTCGCCAACGCCGACCACGTGGTGGCCTACAACGCCTCGGTGGTGGTGCCGGACTGGGCGCTGCTGTGGAACGACAGCGATGCAGACAGCAATGTCCTTTCGCTGAACAGCGTCGGCGGTGCCAGCGGTGGTTCGGTCTCCCACAGCGGCAGCGGGCTGGCGGGCACCACCAGCTTCACCGACAGCGGCTCGGTGGGCGGGTCGTTCACCTACACCACCAAGGATGAGCAGGGCGCCGTCAGTGGCTCGACCACGGTCGATGTCGACCGCGACAACAGCGGCACCCTTGGCAGTTCGGGTGACAGCAGCGACCAGATCGTCATCGACAACAGTGCTCTCGGGAACACGCTGGCCGGTGGCAGTGGCAACGATGTGCTGATCGGTGGCGTGGGTGATGACACCCTCAACGGTGGTAACGGCAACGACCTGCTGGTGGGGGGCGCCGGCAACGATGCCCTCAACGGCGGCGGCGGGATCGACACCGCCAGCTACATCGACGCCACCTCCGGGGTAACGGTGAGCCTGGCTTCCGCAGCAGCGCAGAACACCGGCGGTGCGGGCACCGACACCCTGTCGGGGATCGAGAACCTGATCGGCTCCAACTTCGGCGATGTGCTCACCGGCAACTCCGGTGACAACACGCTGAGCGGGTTGGCGGGCAACGACACCCTGATCGGCAACGGTGGCAACGACATCCTCAGTGGCGGCGACGGGGCCGACACCTTCAAGTGGCAGGCGGGCGAGACGGGGCTGACCCATATCACCGACTTCACCAAGGGTGTGGATTCGCTGGACCTGTCCCAGCTGCTCTCCGGCGAACATGCCAACCTGGGCAGCCTGAGCCAGTACCTGACCTTCAGCTTCGGGGCCAGCACCACCATCACGGTGGACTCCAATGGCGCCGGTGCCGGGGCCACGGGGCCGACCATCGTGCTGGACGGCATCAACCTGCAAACCTCCTACGGGGTGGCGGATGCTGGCGGTGTGATCTCCGGCATGCTGGGCGATGGCACGTTGAAGGTTGACGTCTAAGCTCTGTAAACGAAGCGGCCCGCCACCTCTCCGGGTGGCGGGCCTTTTTTATGCGGATTGGGGAGAGCAGTCCATGGTGTACGTACAGCGAGATGAGCGGGGCCGGGTGCTGCGGGTCGAGTCGGAGCCTTTCGAGCACATGACCCACAGCATGCCGGCCGCAGATCCGGAGGTGCAGAGCTGGCTGGCCAGCCGTTCGCTGCACGAGCACCTGATGTCGCTGCAGCATTCCGACCTGGAGCTGGTGCGGGTGATCGAGGACCTTGTCAGTGTCCTCGTCGACCGTGGCGTGATGCGCTACACCGACCTGCCCGAGGCCGCGCGCACCAAGCTCCAGCACCGCGCCCAGGCCCGCGCCCAGGTGGAGGGGCTCGGCAGCCTGGTGCAGGACGAGGGGCGTTTGCCGTATTGAGCCACGGTCGCCGTGGGGCGGTGCCCATGCGCAAAAGGGCTTGGATGCGTGCCTGGGCTCATCGCGGTTGAAACCGCTCCCACGGGTTTTCCTCCTGAAATGAATGGCAAAAGATAATGCCCCGGAGGCGACAGAACCGGCGCCTGCCGTTGCGTTCTATTGCGCGACGGCTCCTCGGTTCACCGAGGGTGACCCGGGTTGCGGCCGTCATGTCCTCTTCAGGAGCGATACGCGAGATGGCGACAAAAGCGGGTGTCTTCACCAGACGAGTGTTGGGCGTGCTTTTGACTGTGGTGGCGCTTGGGGCGGTGACGGCCCATGCGGTGGACTACGACCTGGATAACGATGGCTATCGTGATGCCCAGTTCGGTGGCAGCGACCACGACCTGGACAACGACGGCTACCGCGATGCCCAGTTCGGCGGCAGTGACCATGACCTGGACAACGACGGCTATCGCGATGCCGAGTTCGGTGGCAGCGACCATGACCAGGACAACGATGGTTATCGCGATGCGCAGTTCGGCGGCAGTGACCATGATCTGGACAACGATGGTTACCGTGACGCCCAGTTCGGTGGCAGTGACCATGACAGCGACAACGACACCAACCGTGACGATTAACCGGCTCCACCCGTAACGAGAACGCCCGCAGATGCGGGCGTTTTCTTTATCTGCGTTAAGTGTTGCTAGAGGATTTGAGTCCAGCTGATTGCCGAGCTCTGGTGATATTTCTGGTTTCGCCCACCCGGGCGAGTCCCTTTTCCAGTCGTTTGTATAGACCGGAGACATGGTGGACACATGTGCGGGGACATGGTTGACACATTATGGTCCGTAGTCAGGGTTGTTCAGGTCGATAGTTCGTAGAAATTGATGGCAGAAGTACACGTCGTACAACACCTCGCTTTCAGGCCTGGGACGTATAGCGATCAGGTGCCCAGCAAGCCCCTTGGCGATGCGGAAGTAGTGTTTTCTAAAGCGGAATCGGCTGTGATAAACCTTTGTCACTTCGTCATCCAGGGCATATTCGAAGTCCTCCAGTTTTTCTGGAAATGGCCAGGGGCTTGTGCGGTATCGCTCCATGGGAACCTGATAGCCCAGCGCTTCGTGGGGCCGTTGAAGGTTGTAGATCTCCCTCCATTGATCGAAAGCAGCCTGGGCTTCGATCAAGTCGTGAAAGTGCTTTCCCTTGAGTACTTCAGCTTTGAGCGCGCGATGAAAGCGCTCGTTTTTGCCATTGGTTTGTGGATGGTAAGGCCGGCTGAAGCTCAGGCGAATGCCCAGCCGGACCAGCCAAACACCCAGCTCGGATAGTTCACCCGGATTACGTGGCGAGCCCCAAGGGGAGCCGTTATCGGTGTTGATTCGGGCAGGCAAACCATAGCGGCGGAAGACTTCGCTCAGCTTTTCCTGAACCGTTTCCTTGCGCTCATTGGCGCAGGCCTGGATCGCCAGGTTGAAGCGGGAATGGTCATCCACAACCGTCAACGGATGACACTGGCCTTGCTGGGTCGGAAAGTAGCCCTTGAAATCCATCTGCCAGAGGTCATTGGGGGCCTCGTGCTCGAAGCGCTGCCAGGGCTTCTTGGCTTCCTTTTCAGGCGGCAGGATCAGCAGATGGCGGTGCAGGACGTTAGTCACAGTGCTGGGGGCAATACCGCAGTTAAGGACATGGCTGATCTTGCGTCCGCCCCACGCAGGATGCGCCTGACGCAACGCAACCACCTCCGTTTCCAGCGCGGGAGGGGTCCGCTTGGGGCTATTGAGCGGCCGGCGGGATTTCTCGTGCAGGCCATCTCTCCCGCTCTGTTCGTATCGCTTAAGCCACTTGTAAGCCGTTTGCGGGCTGATACCGAAGCGTCGGCACAGTTCTCGCCTGTTGCTGTCAGGCTGTAAGGCCAACGCAATGAATTCCTCTTTCAAGCTCATGGCGTCTCTCGTATTCCAAGGCATGGTATGGATCCCCGGCAAGGCAGCTCGCCGGAAAGTGTCAACCATGTCCCCGTACACCTGTCAGCTATGTCCTCGGTCTATACATCAGTCGCCAGAAAAGTAACCAAAAGGGCTTGCCCCTCCATACGGGTCTGGCTGAAGCCAGACTTCCCTCGCTCCATCATCGTTCCAGGGGCACGCCGCGAAGGGCCATCCCTGGCCCATCGCGGCTCTCGCGACATCCATGTCGCTCAACCCCTTCCACGACGATTCGCTCGGCCTCCTGGGAAGGGGCGTTTGGCGGCTGCTCCAACTGTCTTCGCCCAACGCATCAACCACGTGGTGCGCACGGACTTTCGTAGGATGGGTAGAGCGAAGCGAAACCCATGCGGTGGAGGTGACAGAAATTCTTTGGTGCCCGGAAACCACTGTGCTTAAGCGCTTGCTTTAACGCCGCAACAGCTAACGCAGGCATAGCCTTTTCTTTTGCGGACGGCTTGGTGGGCTGAAGCCCACCCTACGGGTTGTGGGAGCGAATTCATTCGCGAAAAGGGCTGGGCCGGGTGCCTGGGCTTTCGCGGTTGAAACCGCTCCCACGGGTGCGCCGCCGGCCAACCTTCATCAGGCCTGGGTTTCGCTCCAGGGGGCGGGGGGCCCGATGAGGCGGCCCATGGCGCCCTGGATGCCCAGCTCGCCGAGCACGGCCAGCTCGCCGGGTGTTTCCACCATCTCGGCGATCAATGGCAGGTCGATGCTGTTGGTGGCGCGGTACATCGCTTCGATGAACATGCGCTTGTCGTTCTCCTGGTCGATGGCGCGGATGTAGGTGCCGTCGATCTTCAGGTAGGCCAGCCCCAGGTGGGTGAGGTTGCCGATCAGGCTGAAGCGCCCGCCGAAGTGTTGCAGGCCGAGGTGGAAGCCGGCTTCGCGTACCGCCTGGCTGAGCTGCTCCAGAGCGGCGGGGGGCGGCAGGAAGCGCTCGTCCACCTCCAGGGTCATCAGGTCGGCGTGCTGCGGGTGGGCGCGGAGCATGGCGAGCAGGCGTTCCTGGCTGGCAGGCTCGCGCAGGGTGGCGGCGGAGAGGCTCAGGGCCAGCGGCTCGGGGTGCTGCTCCAGGTGGGTGAGGGTGTGTTCGAGCATCGCCAGGTCGAAGCGCGCGGCCCAGCCCAGGCGTTCGATCCAGGGCAGGAAGCGGCCGGCGGCCACGGCTTCGCCCTGCGGGTCGAGCAGGCGCGCGAGGACCTTGCGGTGCAACAGCTTGCCGGTATCGGCGCAGTCGGCCACGGGCTGGAAGTAGAGCTGCAGCTTGCCTTGCTGAAGGGCTTCGTCGATCCACGCGCGCCAGCTGTGCAGGCCCTGATTGGGCGCGGCCTGGTAGTCGTCGAGGCGTTCCCAGGGGTGTGTCGGGTTGCTTTGCGCCTGGGCCAGGGCCTGGTCGGCGCGACCGATGACGCTGGCGGCGTCCTCGCCGGGGCGGAAGGCGGCGATGCCCAGGTGGGCCACCGGGGTGCAGTCGCTGGCGCCGGTGCTGCGCAGGCTTTCCAGGGCGTCGCTGAGGCTTTGGGCGAGGAGGTCGGCGTCGTCGTTGACCAGGCCGGGGGCGAGCAGGGTGAATTCACCGCCCCGGCTGCGGGCGGCCAGCCAGTCGGGGTTGCCGCGGTCTTCCAGGACTTTCTTCAGCAGTTCGCCGATCTCGCCGATCAGGGCGTCGGTGCGCTGGCCGCCGAGGCGCTGGTTGAGGCCGCCGAGGTCGTTGACCCGCAGCAGCACCAGGTAGCCGGCGGCGTTCTGCTCGGCCACGGCCAGCTGGTTGCCCAGGCGGATGTCGAACTGACGGCGGTTGGCCAGGCCGGTGAGGCTGTCCTGGTAGGCCTCTTCGCGCAGCTTCTCGCTGCGCGCGGCTTCTTCGGCGAAAAGGGTCTTGAGCTTGTCGACCATCTGGTTCATGGCCAGCACCACGCGCTTGAGCTCGGGGGTGCGCGGCACCTTGGGCAGGGTGAGGAATTCGCGGCGGCTGATGGCCTGGGCCTGCTGCACCATGTTGTCCAGCGGGCGCAGCTGGGTGCGCAGGAGGAAGCCGCCGAGCACGGCGCTGACCAGCCCGCAGAGCAGCAGCCAGAGCAGGCTGCCGATGGCGCTGTCCCACAGTTTGGCCAGGGCGAATTGCGGGTGGCTGAGCACCTCGACCCGCGCGGCCTGTTCCCAGCCGCGCATGATCAGGGCGTCGCCGCCCTGGGCGCGCAGGTCGACCAGCTTCACGAACCAGGCGGGGACCTTTTCCGAGGTCGGGTCGGCCTGGCGTTCGACGATGACCTGTTCATCGGCGATGTTGACCACGCGGATGCGCGCGAAGTAGCCGCTGTCGAAGATCGAGCTGACCATCAGCTCGATCATCGCCGGGTCGTCCACGTGGGGCGTCATGGACAGGGCGAGGGCGGTGGCGGCGTCCTGGGCGTGGGAGCGCAACTGGCTGCGTAGCTGTTCCCGGGAGCTTTCCACCCCGGCGAGGAAGCTGCCGGTGAAGGCCACCACCAGGAACAGGCAGATCGCCAGAAACAGCTGCTTGAGTAACGACATCGTCTATCCCTCTCCAATGGCGAAGCCTTCGGCGCGCATCTTTTGCAGGATGTCCTGCCAGCGCGAAAGCTTCTTGCTGTCACCACTGCGCTTGCCGGCGGTGTACAGGCCTTCGGCGTTGAAGGCGTACACGGGCAGCAGGTCCTTGCGTTGCGAGGCCGGCCTTATTTCGCCGATCAGGTTGTCCAGCACCAGCGGGTCTGAGCTGGGGCTGGCGTAGTAGGTGAGCACCATGTGCGCCTGGTTGTAGTTGAGCGCCTTGACGTAGGTGATGCGCAGCTTCTCGGACGGGATGCCGAGCCGGCGCAGGGTGAAGTACTTGGCGATGGAGTAGTCCTCACAGTCGCCGGCGCCCTTGACCAGGGCTTCGACGGGGGTGGCCCAGTAGTCGTTCTGGCCCCAGTTGCGCTGGTCGTCGACGAAGCGCAGCTGGCGATTGAAGAAGCGATTGACGGCGGCGAGCTTGTCTTTCTCCGGCAATGCGCCGCTGCCGTCGATCAGCACGCTCCAGGCTTCGATGCGTTCCTTGGCGGTGCCGAGGCTGCCGTAGCGCTTCTGCGCGTTTTGCAGGATCAGGCCGAAATCCCAGTTGGCGGCGACCGCCGAGACCAGCAGGCAGGCGAGCAGGGCCAGCCACGTCGTCCGTGGCCGTCCTTGCTTCGCTTTCGCACGCCGCCCTAGCCGCATCATCAGGGTCTCCGCCCTTGGATCAGTGCAGTCTAGGTGGTGGTCGGGCTTTTTGCCGGTGGGCTTGGGCGATGTTTCGGGGCGGGCTTCAGCCGCGGTCCAGGGTCTTCTGGCGCAGGATGTAGACGGTGACCAGCACGGCGCTGGTGAGCATGAAGCCGCGCGCCCAGGGCAGGGGCACGAGGTAGCAGGAGAAGGCGATGCTGACCCACATCAGGCCGATGGCGTAGACCTTGCCCTTGAGCGGGATGCCGTTGCCTTCGAGGTAGTCCCTGATCCAGGGACCGAGGTGCTTGTGGTTGACCAGCCAGAGGTAGAACCGCTGCGAACTGCGTACGAAACAGGCCGCGGCGAGGAGGAGAAAGGGCGTGGTCGGCAGCACCGGCAGGAAGATGCCGATCACACCCAGGGCGACGGCGAGCCAGCCGACCACCAGCAGTACGTAGCGTACTGCCGGGTTGCGGCTCTGGCGGATGTCACCGTGCGCCATCAGCGCGACCTGCTCAGTGGCTGCGCGGCTTGAGCAGTGCGGGTTTCTCTTCGGGGGCGTTGCAGAGCAGGAACAGGGCGGTCAGCAGCTCGGGGATCTGCTCGATCATCTCGTCGACCAGGTTGCGGTCGGCGGCGATGTCGGCGAACTCGGGCTGCTCGTCGAACAGGCCGGAGCCGACCATGATCGGCAGCAGCAGCTCGCTGACTTCCTCTTCGGATTCCTCGAACCACACGGCCTCGCGCAGGAACACGCCTTCCATGAAGCCGATGCACCAGCCGCGCAGGTCGGAGTCGTCCGGGTCATCGCCCAGGTCGAGGTCGCAGGGCATCTCCGGGTCTTCGTCGCTGGCCAGCTGGCGGGCGATGTGGGCCTTGAGCAGCAGCAGGGTGGCTTCGATCTCCTCACGCTCGGCGTCGCTGCGGTAATGCGGCGGCTCGGCGAACAGGGCGTCGATCCACTCACGCTCCGGAACCGGGTCCGGGCAGATGGACAGTGCGGTCAGGTAGCCATGGGCGGCCACGTAGTCCAAGGCTTCTTCGTGCAGGTCATCGGCATCGAGGAAGGCTTGCAGGCGGGACAATTGCTCAGCGAAGGACATCGTGGGACTACCTAAGAGGATTAAACGAGGGTGGATTCTAGTCGAGTGCGAAGCCCGCGGCAAAAGCGCTCCCGATGGGCGAAGGCTTCCCCGGGCGTTTGCTGACGTATAATGCCCGGCTTCATTCGGAGACCCGCATGCTCGACCACGCCCAGCGCATCCTCAAAGACGTATTCGGCTATGACGCCTTCCGTGGCCACCAGGCGGCGATCATCGACCGCGTGGCCAAAGGCGGCGACGTGCTGGTGCTGATGCCCACCGGCGGCGGCAAGTCGCTGTGCTTCCAGGTGCCGGCGCTGCTGCGCGACGGCCTGGCGGTGGTGGTTTCGCCGCTGATCGCGCTGATGGAGGACCAGGTCGCCACCCTCGACGAGCTCGGCGTGGCCGCCGTGGCGCTGAACTCGACCCTGAGCAACGACGAGCAGCGCGACATTGCCGACCGCATCCGCCGTGGCGAGATCAAGATGCTCTACCTGGCCCCCGAGCGCCTGGTGCAGCCGCGCATGCTGGCCTTCCTCGAGCGCCTGGACATCGCCCTGTTCGCCATCGACGAAGCCCACTGCGTTTCCCAGTGGGGCCATGACTTCCGCCCCGAGTACCTGCAGCTGGGCCAGCTCGCCGAGCTGTTCCCCAATGTGCCGCGCATCGCCCTGACCGCCACGGCGGACATGCGCACCCGCGAGGAGATCGTCCAGCGCCTGCACCTGCAGGATGCCGAGCGCTTCCTGTCGAGCTTCGACCGGCCGAACATCTTTTATCGCATCGTCGCCAAGGACAACCCGCGCAAGCAGCTGCTGGGCTTCCTCACCGAGCGCCGTGGCGACGCCGGCATCGTCTATTGCCTGTCGCGCAAGAAGGTCGATGAGGTCGCCGCCTTCCTTTCCGAGCAGGGCTACCCGGCGCTGCCGTACCACGCGGGCCTGCCCAGCGACCTGCGCGCCTACCACCAGAAGCGCTTCCTCAACGAGGAAGGGCTGATCATGGTGGCGACCATCGCCTTCGGCATGGGCATCGACAAGCCCAACGTGCGCTTCGTCGCCCACCTCGACCTGCCCAAATCCCTGGAAGCCTATTACCAGGAGACCGGCCGCGCCGGCCGTGATGGCCTGCCCGCCGATGCCTGGATGGCCTACGGGCTGCAGGACGTGCTGCTGCTCAAGCAGATGCTCAACAACTCCGAGGGCGACGAACGCCACAAGCGCATCGAGCAGCACAAGCTCGACGCCATGCTGGCCCTATGCGAGGAAATCCGCTGCCGTCGCCAGGCGCTGCTGGCCTACTTCGACGAAGAGCTGCCCCAGCCCTGCGGCCATTGCGACATCTGCGTCGACGGCGTGCAGACCTGGGACGCCACCGAGCCCGCGCGCCAGGCGCTGTCGGCCATCTACCGCAGCGGCCAGCGCTACGGCGTCGGTCACCTGGTCGACCTGCTGCTGGGTCGCGACAACGAGAAGGTCCGCGCTTCGGGCCACCAACACCTGTCTGTTTTTGGTATGGGCAAGGCGCTGTCCGAAGGGGAGTGGCGCACGCTGTTCCGCCAACTGGTCGCCCGTGGCCTGGCCGATGTCGACCTCGACGGTTTCGGCGGCCTGCGCCTGACCGATGCCTGCCGCCCGCTGCTGCGTGGCGAGGTGAGCCTGCAACTGCGCCGGGACATTTCCACCAAGGCGCCGAAGCCCGCCGCCAGCGCCGCCAGCCAACTGGTGCGAGGCGAGGAGCGCGAGCAGTGGGAAGCCCTGCGCGCCCTGCGTCGCAAGCTGGCCGAAGAGCACAGCGTGCCGCCCTATGTGATCTTCCCCGACGCCACCTTGCTGGAAATGCTGCGCAGCCAGCCGAGCACCCTGGCGGAGATGGCGCGGGTCAGTGGCGTGGGCGCGCGCAAGCTGGAGCGCTACGGCGAGGCCTTCCTCGATGTGCTCAACGGTGGCGCCGAAGCTGCGCCAGCCCCGCGCGCGGTGGCCGACCTGCGCCACGAACTGGTGAGCCTGGCCCGCGCCGGCATGACCCCGGCGCAGATCGCCCGCCAGCTCGATTGCACCGAGAAGAACGTCTACAGCCTGCTGGCCGAGGCCATCAGCGAGCAGCAACTGAGCCTGGAACAGGCCCTGGACCTGCCCGAAGCGATGCTCGGCGAGGTGCAGGACGCCTTCCTCGATGGCGAGGGCGAGTTGCCCAGCGTCACTCAGGTTGCCGAGATGCTCGGCGGCAAGGTGCCGGAAGGCGTGCTGCATTGCGTGCGTGCCGCGCTGCAGGCGGAATTCGAATCCTGAGTGGAGGGGCACGGCCCCTCGTGACCCCTCCGGCCTCTTGTGGCCGATTCCGCCTGCTACTAATGTGCAACAAGGCTTCCGGCCGGCGATGTGAGGTCGCCGCCGGTGCCGTGAGGGGCAGGGCCGTGAGGGCGCTTCGTCTACGTGAGGTAGGCGGCGATGTACTCCTGTCCTGACGCTGCAAGGCCGGGCGCGGCAGTAGGTCCCGGCTCAAATAAGAAGAGGTGGCAGTGTCGACACTCAACGCCTGGCTGGACGAAGTGCGCCCGAATCCCTATGCCGACCAGCTCGCCCTGGGCTTCCGGCAACTGCGTTTCGTCCGACCGCTGGAACAGGAATACCGCAACTACTTCCTCGAGCAGACCTTCGACCTCAAGCGCATCGCGCTGCTGCTCGGGCTGCCCATCTGGCTGGCCTTCGCCTTTCTCGATTTCCACCTGATCGCCAGCGCCGAACGCTGGTGGATGCTTGCCGTGCGCCTGGGGGTGCTGGTGCTGCTGGTGGTCTGCGGCTTGCTGATCCTGCAGCGGCGCCATGTTCATCTGCTGGTGCCCCTGAGCCTGGTGTGCGTCAGCGCCCTGGGCGTGGGGGCGGCGGCGGTGGTGGCCATCGCCCATCGGGTCGACCCGTCATTCCCCTATGAAGGCCTGCTGCTGGTGTGCATGGCGGCCTATTTCGTGGTGGGCCTGCGCCTGGGTGAAGCGCTGCTGGTGTCACTGCTGATCCTGGTGGCCTACGTGGCGCTGGAGCTCTGGGCCGGGTTGCCCTGGCCGCGCCTGGTCAACAACCTGCTGTTCCTAGTGTTCGGCAACCTGGTGGGGGCGGTGGGCTGCTACCTGCTGGAGTTCAAGTCGCGGGAGCACTTCCTCGTCAGCCGGCTGATGCGGGTGCTGGCCGAGCACGACAGCCTCACCGGGCTGCATAACCGGCGCAGCTTCAACCGCCAGTTGGAGCGCGTCTGGCGCCAGGCCCAGCGCGAGGGGCTGCCGCTGGCGCTGATGCTCTGCGATGTCGACCACTTCAAGGCCTACAACGACCTCTACGGCCACCAGGGCGGCGACCACGCCCTGCAGCGGGTGGCGGGGGTGCTGGAAGATGCCGCGCGACGGCCGCTGGACATGGCGGTGCGCCTGGGGGGCGAGGAGTTCGCGGTGCTGCTCTATGGCACGCCGGAAGCGGAGGCGCGGCAGTGCGCGGAGAACGTGCGCGCGGCCCTGGAGGGCCTGGCGATCCGCCACGAGGGCTCGCAGGTGGCCGAGGTGCTGACGATGTCCATCGGCCTGGCCTGCATCTTCCCGGGCAACGACATGCCCCTGGGCCAGCTGTACGAACTCTACGAGCACGCCGACCGCGCGCTCTACGAGGCCAAGGCGTTCGGGCGTAACCAGGTGGTGGCGTAGTTCGTCGCTCGCGGTGGCGCGCTGCGTGACTGCGTGCCCTGGTACGGCGGTGCTAGGATCGCGCCTTCCCACCTGACGAGCCCTGCCCATGAACAAGCTGATCGGCGCTGGCGGCCAGCCGCATTACGGACTTTTCGACGGCACTCCCGGCCTGGTCAACTACCGTGATTTCGACTTTCGCTCGCCCATGGGCCGTCGCCTGGGGGCGCTGGCGAAGTGGCGGCGCTTCCATCAGTTCCAGTACTTCGGCCTGATCAGCGACCAGCTCATCGGCGGCTGCGCCCTGGCCAACCTGAGCCTGGCCGGCATTGGTTTCGTCTACCTGTTCCACCCGGCCAGCGGGCGCATGATCGAGCGCCAGTTCAAGCTGCCGCTGGGCATGGGCACGCGTTTTTCCCAGGTGCCGGACGAGGGCGTCTGCGAACTGCGCCAGGGCCGCAACCTGCTGCGCCTGGAGAATTCGCCGAACCCCAAGGAGAAGCGCCTGCTGGTGGAGCTGGACGACGGCACCCGCATCGACGCCTGTTTCTCCGAGGATGAGCCGGCCTTCCAGCCCATGAGCCTGTGCACGCCCACCGCCGTGAACGGCTGGGTCTATGCGCGCAAGGTGGCAGGGGTCACCTGCCGGGGCGAGGTGCGCAGCGCGTTGGGTGATTTCGACCTGCAGGCCATCGGCGCCTTCGCCCACCACGATTGGTCCGCCGGCTACATGCGCCCGGAGACCTTCTGGAACTGGGCCTGCCTGTCCGGTGAGGCCCAGGGGCTGCGGGTGGGGGTGAACCTGTCCTGCGGGGTCAACGAAACCAGCTTCACCGAGAACTGTTTCTGGATCGATGGCGAGCTGATCAAGGTGGACTGCGTGCGCTTCGCCTTCGATCGCGACCGGCCGCTGGAGCAGTGGCTGATCACTTCCAACGACGGCCAGGTGGAGCTGCGCTTCACCGGCACCGGCCTGCACAAGGAGCGCCTGAACCTGTGCTTCATCGCCAGCAACTTCAAGCAGATATTCGGCCGCTTCGACGGTGTGCTGCGCCCCCACGACCGGGCGCCTGTGAGCATCGATGGGCTCTGGGGCTTCGTCGAAGACCAATATGTGAAGTGGTAGATACAAAGCTGCGCTTGCTCCCGGCTGTCGCCTATGGTTAGCTCGCTAATTATTAGTTTAGGCAGTTAGAGTCCGTTTCAATGTCCCATACCGATCAACACCGCTTTGCCATGCAGCTCGCGCAGATGTCGCGGGCCTGGCGTGCGGAGCTGGATCGCCGGCTCGTCGACCTCGGCCTGTCCCAGGCTCGCTGGCTGGTTCTCCTGCATCTCGCTCGCTTCGAAGAACTCCCCACCCAGCGTGAACTGGCGCAGAGCGTCGGCGTCGAGGGCCCGACCCTGGCCCGGCTGCTCGACAGCCTGGAAGCCCAGGGGCTGGTGCAGCGCCTGGCCGTCGCCGAGGACCGCCGCGCCAAGAAGATCACCCTGTGCCCCAAGGCACGGCCGCTGATCGAGAAGATCGAGGCCATCTCCAACCAGCTGCGCAGGGAGGTCTTCACCGATATCGATGAAGAGGAACTGCGCCGCTGCCAGCAGGTACACGCGCGGATACTGGCCAACCTGGAACGGCGTTGATGCAGGACCTCGAGGCCCTGCACGCGCGCTACGGCCCGCGTTACCCGCAGTTGCTGCTGGGGCTGCTGATGGTCGGCAGCATGGCGATGATCCTCGCGTCCACCAGCATCAACGTGGCCTTGCCCGCGATCATGGCCGACTTCGCCATCGGCCGACCGCTGGCGCAATGGCTGGCCACGGGGTTCCTCGCCTCCATGACCGCCGGCCTGCTGCTCGCCGCCTGGGCCCAGTCGCGGCTCGGTGCGCGCCGCACCGTGCAGGGCGGTTTGCTGATCTTCACCCTGTGCTCCCTGCTGGCCCTGGCGGCCACTTCCGCCTGGCAGCTGATCGCCCTGCGCATCGTCCAGGGGGCCTGCGCCGGGATCATCCAGCCGCTGGCGATGGTGCTGATCTTCCGCATCTTCGCCGAGGGCGGGCGCGGCATGGCGCTGGGCACCTACGGGCTCGGGGTGATGATTGCGCCAACGCTCGGGCCGACCATCGGCGGCTACCTGATCGACCATTTCGGCTGGGAGGCGGTGTTCTGGCTGCCCTTGCCCATGTGCCTGGCGGCGGCCGTTGGCGCCCAGTGGCTGATGCCCTCGGACCGCGACCGCAGCACGCCGGGCGTCGATCTCGTGGCGTTCCTGTTCCTCAGCGTTGCACTGTTCGCGCTGCTCGGCGCCTTGGCCGAAGCCCAGCGCTTCGGCTGGCTGGCACCGAGCTGCTGGATCCCCGGGCTGCTGGGCCTGGGCGCAACCCTGGGCTTCGTCCTGCGCAGCCGCGCCAGCCCACGGCCTTTGCTGCCGTTGGCGCTGTGGCGCCACCGGGCCTTCCGCAAGGCCAGTTGGGTGGCGCTGATCCTCGGCCTCGGGCTCTACGGCTCCACCTACCTGATCCCGCTGTTCCTGCAGACGGTCGAAGGCTACAGCGCCGGCCGCGCGGGCCTGTTGCTGCTGCCCACCGGGGTGGTGCTGGGCGTGGCGTCGTTCGTGGGCGGCTGGCTTAGCGACAAGCTTTCCGCCGCGCTACTACTGGTGGCCGGGCTGCTGGTGTTCGCCCTGTCATCCCTGGGGCTGGGCCTGGTGGACAGCGGCGCCTCCTTCCTCGTGCTGTGCTTTTGGGCCTGCCTCGGTCGCCTCGGCCTGGGCTTGCTGCTGCCGGCCTTGAGCACCGGTTCGCTGGACGTGCTCAGTGCCGAGGAACTGGCCCTGGGCGCCGGCGCCATCACCTTCGTGCGCCAGCTCGGCGGAGCCTTCGGGGTCAACCTGATGACCTTCTTCCTGGAGTGGCGCTACCACGCCGGCGGCGGCGACCTGCAGGCCGAGGCGCTGGCGTTCCAGCAGACCTTTTGGCTGGTCGCCGGGCTTTTTCTCCTGGCGGTGTGGCCTGCGTGGGGCGTGCGCGCGACAAAAGGCTGACGAAGCTCTATAAATACTCAGTAAAGGTGTGATTTCCGTCACTTTCATGGCGAACTTGCGGTAGGATTTCACCTGCCTGATGGCCCAAGGCCTCTACGCCGGGCAATCTGGGAAATTGCATCCATACTTATTTTCAGTTGGGTTCCAGGGATCGCCGCCCGACGCGTTTTCTTTCAATGCCGACGCCCGTTTTCGCCCCTCCATGGACTCAGGATCGTAGGGAGGCGGCTGTGGCGTTCGAGCCGGCATGACCGGGGGAGGGCACATGGCTCGAGTCAACAGGATCCTGCTTGCGCTTGCATCGGGACCTATTCTTTATTCCAGCCTGGCCTCCGCCATAGGCCTGGGCGAAATCACCCTGCATTCCGCGCTGAACCAGCCGCTCGAGGCTGACATCGGCCTGCTCGACGTCGGCGACCTGACCGACAGCGACATCAAGATCAGCCTGGCCCCCGCCGATGTGTTCGAGCGTGCCGGCGTCGACCGCGTGCTGTTCCTCAACGACCTGCGCTTCAGCCCGATGATCCGTGGCGCCAGTGGCCACATCCGCGTGGTCTCCAACAAGCCGGTGCGCGAGCCCTACCTGAATTTCATCGTCGAGGTGGCCCGCCCCAACGGCCGCCTGCTGCGTGAATACACCCTGCTGCTGGACCCGCCGGAAGCCTCCGCCTACAACCCGGTGGCCGCGCCCCTGGGCAACACCGCTGCCCAACGGGATAACCGTCGCAGCAGCGCCGCCAGCAGCCAGCCGGCCCCGACCGAGGCGCCGCCCGCCACCCAGGGCAAGCGTTACACCGTGGTCAAGGGCGACAACCTCTGGGCCATTGCCCAGCGCCAGAGCGCCGGCAGCGGCATGAGCACGGCGCAGATGATGAACGGCATCCACGCCCTCAACCCCAGCGCCTTCGCCAATGGCGACCCGAGCCGCCTGAGCGTGGGCCAGAGCCTGTTGCTGCCCGATGCCGCCGTGTCGATGGGCGCCGCTGCGAATGCAGCGGCCAACGATGCCGGCACCACCGGCCAGGCCATGGTCGGCAGCGCCCCCGGCCCGGTGTCCGCCCCCGGCACCCCGAGCCAGCCGGCGCCGTTGCCCCAGCAGATCGCCGAGGTGCAGCGCCGCGTCGACACCGAACTGGTCAATAGCGAGAACGAACGCCTGCAACTGCGCCAGGACATCGCCGACCTCCAGCTCAAGCTGGAAACCCTGCAACGGCAGATGGAGCAGAAGGACGCTCAGCTGGCGCGCCTGCAGAACGCGCTCGGTTCGAACAGTGCCCAGCAGGCGTCCGCCGATGCCGGGCTGCCGCCGCTAACGGCCACCGCCCCGGCGGATGCGCCGGTCGCCGATGCAACCAACCTGCCCCCGCTGGACGATGG
Organism: Pseudomonas solani; assembly: GCF_026072635.1. NCBI lineage: Bacteria > Pseudomonadati > Pseudomonadota > Gammaproteobacteria > Pseudomonadales > Pseudomonadaceae > Pseudomonas > Pseudomonas solani. Next base: position 4,026,164 of record NZ_AP023081.1, read on the forward strand.
TGCCCCGGTCGCACCGCAAGCGGCCCAGGCACCTGCCCCAGCGAAAGCCCCGCCCCTGTTGACAACGCCGTTCCACAGGCTCCGGCCGAGCCGGCTGCCGAGGCGACCCAGCAGGGCACGCCGGCGGTCGCGGCGCCCGATGTGACAGTGCAAGAGCCGGACAGCCTGGACACCTGGTCCCGCGCGCTGATGATCATCGGCGGCATCCTGCTGCTGTTCGTCCTGGCCGTGGCACTGCTGCGTCGTCGCCAGGAAACCCGCCCCGAGGCGCCTGAGCCGGTGGTCAAACCCAAGGTGCGTCCGGCCGAGGCCGTCGCCGTGGCGGCCGAGCGCCCCCGCATCGCCGCTGTGCCCCAGGCCCGCCCCGAGCCGGTGGTGGCGGTCGCCGCTGCCGCTGCACCGGTGGCGGCTCCCGCGTCCAGGCCGCAACCCACCCTGGCGACGGTACGCCCGTCCAGCGATTCCCTGGATGGCGCCAACATCTACATCGCCTATGGCCGCTTCAACGATGCCGAGAGCGCGCTGCGCAGTGCCATCGTCCAGGAGCCCAACCGCACCGACCTGCGCTTCCGCCTGCTGGAAGTGCTGGGTGAACTGCGTGACCCGAGCGGCTTCGCCATCGAGGAAAGCAACCTGCTGGAGATGGGCGTCGGTTCGGCCCGTATCGACCCGATCAAGGCGCGCTATCCCGGCATCGACCAGGGCAGCAAGGCCGAGCCGATGTTCGAGGAGCCGGAGTTCGTCCTCGGTGACCAGGCCCCGGACCTGCAGCCGGCCGAGCCGCTGATGGTGCGTGATGATGAGCTGACCGATGAATTCCAGCTCAACCTCGACGACCTGCCCCTGGACGCCGACTGGGACAGCCTCAGCCCCTTCAAGACCGAGGCGCCCAAGACCAAGGCGACGGGCAGCAAGCCCGAGCCGGTGCATCACCACGTTGACCCGGCCTTCCGCAGCAACCTGCAGGACATGCCCGAGGTGTTCGAACTGGACGACCTGGAGCAGGCCGATCGCCTCGAACTGCCGGAGCTGCCCCAGGCCGAGGAGCTGGACGAGCTATCGTTCGACTTCGAGGACCCGCTGGAAGCCAGCGATGACCTGGACCACCTGGCCGCACGGCAGGAAAACCTGATGAAGCTCAACCTGGCGCTGGCCTACATCGACCAGGGCGACATCGAAAGCGCCTGCAGCATCCTCAACGAGGTGATCGACGGCGGTGACGAAGAGCAGAAGCAGGAGGCCCGCCAGCTGTTGGCGAAGATCGCCTGACCGCTCACGCAACACCCAAAAGCCCGGACACTGTTCCGGGCTTTTTCATGGTTGAACACGGCGCGTATTGCCCGGCAGCGCTTCGCGAGCAGAGCTCGCTCCTGCTGGGAAGTAAGTGAGTCGGGTGCTTAGAACACCCGGCCCAGCTTGAGGTAGAGCGCCTGCTCGGAGACGTCGTTGAGGCCGTAGCTGAAGTCCAGCGGGCCCAGGGGCGTGTCGAAGCTGATGAACAGGCTGCCGGCGTTGATGTAGCCGCTGTCGAAGCTGTTGTCTTGGTTCCAGGCCCGGCCGCGCTCCAGGCTGGCGCCGAGGTAGAAGGGGAAGTCCAGCGGCAGGAAGGAGCGCTGGGTCATCCGGCGGTAGTACACCATCCGGGCCAGGGCGACGTTCTGCCCGGAGATCGAATCCTCGCGGAAGCCCGAGAGCTGGCGTGCGCCGCCGAGCTGGAAGCTGGAGGTGACCACCTCGGCGCTGTCCAGGGTGCGGCCGTAGCGGCCACCGAGGACGAAGGTGTTGGCGTCGCTGGAGAGGGCCTTGTCCAGGCTCAGTTCCCACTGCCGGTAGCGATCGTCCGAGCCCAGTTCGGGGTCGTACTGGCGCAGGGTCAGCTTGATGTCCTCGCCCTCGTGGGGGTAATCGACGTTGTCGAGGGTGTCGAAGGAGTACTTGGCCTCGTAGTAGCCCTCGCTGAAGCTGAAGCTGGGCAGGCGGCGGTCGCCGATGCGCACGTCGGCATCGCCCCAGCCCTGGCCGATGCCGAGGCGCAGCTCGCCGTTGTTGGCGATCTGCCGGCCGATGTTGAAGCCGTAGCCGTAGCGCTGCAGGCGGTATTCGGCGATGGGGTCGTTGTCCAGGGTGGCGTCGACGTTCTGCGCCTCGGCGGCGATATAGGGCGCGACGAAGTAGCGCGAGCCGTAGTCCAGCGGCTGGTAGAACTCGCTGTAGAGCTCCTGGTCGCTGCCGATCTGGGCGCGGGTCAGCCATTCGGCGCCGAGTTTGTTGATGCCGTTGACCCGGTAGCTGGCGCCCAGGTTGAAGGTGCTGCCGCCGCGCATGTCGTCGTCCAGGCTCAGGCCCAGGCGCAGGTAGTCGGTGCCGGTGCGCTTGCCGCGGGCGTTGATCACCAGCGTGTTGCCATCCTTGCGCTTGACCACGCGGTAATGCACCTGCTCGAAGTAGTCGAGGCCGTAGAGGGTGCCCATGTCGCTCTGCAGGCGCTCCAGGTCCAGCGGCTGGCCGGTTTCCTGGCGGATGATGCGGCGGATCACCTCGTCGCCCACCTTGGAGTCGTTCTCCACGCTGATGCGGGCGATTACCGGGCGGCGTTCCACGGGCAGGCGCGCCTCGGCCAGTTCCGCCTCGTGCTGGCCGTGCTGGCGCGCCAGCGGGGCGAAACGGTGCTTGAGGATGGTGGCGGCGCGGTAGCCGGCGTCGATCATCTGCCGCGCGCGGCCGAAGTCGGTGGCGCTGAAACCCGCCAGCGGCGGCTGCACCAGGATGTCGTCCGGGCCGAGGGTGGCCAGTTGCGCCTCGGAGTTGCGTCGGGTCATCAGGGTCACCGACTGGTTGAGCACGTCGACCACGGTGAGCAGCTCCTTGCGCCCGCGCAGCGGGGTGCCGATATCCACCGTGATCACCAGGTCGACGCCCATCTCCCGGGCCACGTCCACCGGGATGTTGTCCACCATGCCGCCGTCCACCAGCAGTTGGCCGTCCACCTCCACCGGAGCGAACACCGCCGGGATCGACATGCTGGCGCGGATCGCCTGGGGCAGGTGGCCCTTGCGGAACACCACCTTCTCGCCGGTGGAGATGTCGGTGGCCACGGCACGGAAGGGGATGGCCAGACGGTCGAAGTCGCGGGTGTCGCTGGTGTGCACCAGCAGGCTTTCCAGCAGCAGGGCGAGGTTCTGGCCCTGGATCACGCCGAGCGGCAGGCCCAGGCTGCCGTCGTCGCGGAAGCTGAGCTTCTGCTTGACCAGGAAATCGCGGTCGTCCTGCTTGCGGCGGAAGGGGATGTCATCGCGCAGGGGCGCGTCGGAGAGCGCTTGGCGCCAGTCGATGGCCAGGGCCAGCTTTTCCAGTTCGTCGACGCTGTAGCCCGAGGCGTAGAGGCCGCCGATCACCGCGCCCATGCTGGTGCCGGCGATGGCGTCGATGTGCACGCCCTGTTCTTCCAGGGCTCGCAGCACGCCGATATGGGCCAGGCCGCGTGCGGCGCCACCGGACAGCACCAGGCCGATGCGTGGGTGGGCCTGGTCGGCCAGGGTGGCCAGTGGCAGGAGGATAAGGGCGAGGAAAACGAGCACGCGGCGCATAACGCATCCCTGGTCAGGCGGGGAGGAAAAAGGCCGCTATTATAGGCGCCCCGCACGCCGCCACCGAGTCCCGTCATGTCCAGCTCCAGGCCCGAGATCGTCATCACCTACTGCACCCAGTGCCAATGGCTGCTGCGCGCGGCCTGGCTGGCCCAGGAGCTGCTCAGCACCTTCGCCGACGACCTCGGTCGGGTGGCCCTGGAGCCGGGCACTGGCGGTGTGTTCCGCATCACCTGCGACGGCGAGCAGATCTGGGAGCGCAAGGCCGACGACGGCTTCCCCGAGGCCAAGGTGCTCAAGCAGCGGGTGCGTGACTGCATCGATCCGACGCGTGACCTGGGCCACAACGACCGCCCCTGAGCGGCCTTGCCCCAGGTCAACGGCGGGCTGATCACGCAGGCATAGCCTTGACGGTACTTCCACGTCCCTGGAGTGCCGTCATGAGCATCATCGTCACCGGTGCCGCCGGCTTCATCGGCAGCAACCTGGTCAAGGCCCTCAACCAGCGCGGCGAGACGGACATCATCGCCGTCGACGACCTGACCGAAGGCGACAAATTCCGCAACCTCGCCGATTGCGAGATCCGTGACTACGTGGACAAGCGCGACTTCGTGCCGCGCTTCGCCGCCGGCGAGTTCGGCATGGTCCGCGCGCTGTTCCACCAGGGCGCCTGCTCCAGCACCCTGGAAGCGGACGGGCGCTACATGATGGACAACAACTACCGCTACAGCTGCGAGCTGCTGGATGCCGCCCAGCGCCGCGGCCTGCCCTTCATCTATGCCTCGTCGGCGGCCGTCTATGGCGCGGGCCAGGTGTTTCGTGAAGGCCGCGAGCACGAGCTGCCGCTGAACGTCTACGGCTACTCCAAGCTGCTGTTCGACCAGCGCGTGCGGCGCCTGCTGCCCCATGCCCGCGCCCAGGTGGTGGGGCTGCGCTACTTCAACGTCTATGGCCCGCGCGAAGGGCACAAGGGGCGCATGGCCTCGGTGGCGCTGCACTGCTTCCACCAGTACCGGGCGGAGGGGCGGGTACGCTTGTTCGGCGGCTGCGACGTTTACGCCGCTGGCGAGCAGCAGCGCGATTTCGTGTCGGTGGAGGACGTGGCGCGGGTCAACCTGCACTTTCTCGACCATTCCCAGCGTTCGGGCATCTTCAACCTCGGCACTGGCGTCGCCCGGCCTTTCAATGCGGTGGCCATGGCGGTGGTCAATGCCCTGCGCGCCGAGGAGGATCGGCCGCCCCTGGGCCTGGCCGCGCTGATCGAGCAGGGCGTGTTGCACTACGAGGACTTCCCCGCCGTGCTCCGGGGCCGTTACCAGAGCCATACCCGGGCGGACATCGAGTTGCTGCGCGAGGCCGGTGCCGGCGAGGGCTTCCTCGATCTGGAGACCGGCGTGGCGCGCTATTGCCGCTGGCTGCTGGAGCAGGAGCGGGCCTGAGGCGGGCGTGTATCAGGACGTTTACCCCGGATTTACACAGGGCTGACGCTCGCCCGGGGGCGCCGGGCGAATAATTCCCTCCAGAGGCCGCGAACCCTACGCCCGTATTGCACGAGGTGAATGATGTCCTTGAAAACAACCCTGGCGCTGGCACTGCTGCTCGGCCTGTCCACCCCGCTATTCGCCGGCCCCGGCCAGGGTGGCCCCGGCGCCCATGGCGGTGGTCCCGGCCCGGGCGGGCAGGGTGGCTGGGGCCCGGGCCCGGGTGGCGGTGGGCACGACCGTGGCCTGCCGTCCGGCGCCCGCGAACTGTGGATCGGCAGTGCGCTGTACTTCGTCGCCGCCGGCACCTACTACCTGTGGAACGCCAATGTGCAGCGCTACGAAGTGGTGACGCCGCCTGCGGTGGTCCAGGGCAACGCTGCCGTCAGTTATGAAGTGATCGCCTACCCGGCCACCGTCACCCGCCCGGTGGGCAGCGACAGCACCGACCGCTACCGCCGCGCGCTGGGCGCCTGCCTGATGGGGCGTGGGTACAGCGTGAACTGAAAACGGCGGGCTGCGCAGGGTGCGGTGCGTAGCCCGGACTTCAGTCCGTGCTTCCGGTGGTTACCGTCAGCTCGCCGCTTCGGCGGGCTTCACCGCGTTGGTTTTGCGCGCCGGGAAGGCGATGGCGGCGATGATCAGCGTGCCGCCTGCAAGCATGCGCAGCGAGGGCTCCTCGCTGAACAGCCACCAGGCGAAAGCGATGCCGTAGACCGGCTCCAGGGCAAAGATCACCGCCGTGGTGCGCGCCTTGAGCACCTTGAGGCTGGCCACGAACAGGCTGTGGGCGAGGCCGGTGCAGAGCACGCCGAGCATGGCGATCCACAGCCAGTCGATGGCCCGCACCGTGGGCAGTACCGCCCAGCCCAGGGGCAGCACGCAGACGACGATGCAGAGGTTCTGCCACAGCGCCACCTTCACCGGGTCCAGCCCCTTGGTGCTTGCACGGTTGAGCAGCGACAGCAGGGAGAACAGCAGGCCGGAGAGGATGGCGGCGATCAGCCCCTGGGTGGCGTCGCTGGCGAAATCGAAGTCCGGCGTCACCAGCACCAGGCCCAGGCTGACCAGGGCCACCACCACGAACTCGCGCAGGTGGATGCGCTCGCGGAACAGCAGCCCCTCCAGCAGCAGGGTAAAGGCCGGGAAGCTGGCGAAGCCCAGGGTGGCGATGGCCACGCCGCCGATCTTCACCGCCTGGAAGAACAGCACCCAGTGCCCGCCCAGCAGCAGGCCGCCGAGCAGCAGCAGGGGAATCTGCCGCAGTACCGGCGCGCCGCCACGGGCACGGCCGGCGAACTGGGCGAACAGCGCCAGGGCGATGACGGCGAACAGCGCGCGGCCGAAGGTGATCACCACCGGCGTGGTTTCCGCCAGCTTGCCAAAGATGCCGGAGAGGCCGAAGAGCAGGGCGCCCAGGTGGATGGCGAGCAGCGCGTTACGTTCGTTCATGCCAGGCGCGCGCCGTTCGGCAGCGGCTTGTCGAAGCCGGCCAGCACCACCTTGCCTTCGGCATCGTGGACGCCGGTGACCAGCACTTCAGAGCGCACCCCGGCGATGCGCTTGGGTGCGAAGTTGCAGACGCACAGCACCTGGCGGCCGACCAGCTCCTCGGCGGCATAGTGGGCGGTGATCTGCGCGCTGGAGGTCTTCACCCCCAGCTCGCCCAGGTCCACTTCCAGCACATAGGCCGGCTTGTTGGCCTTGACGTTGGGTGCGGCGGATACGACGGTGCCGACGCGCAGTTCAACGCGCTCGAAATCCGCCCATTCGATGGTCGATGACATACAGCCCCCTTGTTTGACGATGGCCGCAGTCTAGAGGGCGGCGGGGTGGCTTGTCTGTCGCGGGACTCGCGGCTTTCGTCGCGGCCCTCGCGTCAGCCGCGCTGGCGGCGCAGGGCGCGCGGGGTGGTGCCGAACTCGCGGGATAGTGCAGCGGTGAAGGCGCTTTGCGAGCTGTAGCCCACCTGGGCCGCGATCTCGGCCACGCTCAGGCTGCACTCCAGCAGCAGCCGGCGGCCCTGGAGCAGGCGCCGGGTGCGCAGGTAGTCCATGGGCGTTTGCCCGGTGGCAGCGAGGAAGCGGCTGTGGAAGCGCGCCACCGACAGCCCACAGAGCCGGGCCAGGTCGGCCACCTGCAGGGGGCGTGGGGCGTGCTGGTCGATGTAGGCGTCGAGGGCTGTCAGCGGCAATGTGTTCCGCTCCGACGCTGGTGTGGCGCTCGGTGCCACCAGGCTGGCCAGCAGCAGGCCGACGCCCTGGGTGGCGATCACCGGGTCATCTATGGGGCTGGCGGCGAGCCAGCCCACCAGTTGGCTCTGGGCAGGGTCGAGCTGCAGGGCGCCGGGTTTCTCCAGCAGGCGCCGGCTGGCGTCGAAGTGACCGCCGAGGGTGCGTTGCAGCCAGGCGTCGTCGGGCACGTCGAGCACCAGGCACAGGCTGCCGCGCGGGCTGCCGCAGGCATGGTGTTCGCCCGGCGGGACCACGGCGAGGTTCTGCCGCTCGACCCGCGCGCCGATGCCACCCACCTCGAATTCCAGGCTGCCGCTCAGGCCGAACACCAACTGGGCGTGGTCGTGGCTGTGGGCGAGCAGGTCGTGGTTGTAGCGGCGCAGGGTCAGCATCGGGCTCATGGGGTGTTCCTCGGCAGGTGGCCAGTCTACTCCCCGGCGCGGGCGCCGCCAGTGTCATCGTTCTGCAGCCTAACCGTCACCTGCACTTCACCGGGCCTGCGCAAGATCGGAAAAACCCAGCTGGAGGCCGCCCATGAGCAGCGTTCAACGCCTGGAGCCGGCCGACCCGGCTCGTCCCCGCAAGCAACGCGTCCGCACCCTGTGGATATCCGACGTTCACCTTGGCACCCGCGATTGCCAGGCGGAGCACCTGGCGCGCTTCCTCAAGCGCCACCATGCCGACCGCATCTACCTGGTGGGCGACATCATCGACGGCTGGAAGCTGCGGGGCGGCATCTACTGGCCCCAGGCGCACACCAACGTGATCCGTCGCCTGCTGACCATGAGCAAGCGTGGCACAGAGGTGATCTATGTCACCGGCAACCACGACGAATTCCTGCGCCGTTACTCCAGCCTGATGCTGGGCAATATTCAGCTGGTGGACGAAGCGATCCACGAGACCGCCGACGGCCGCCGCCTGCTGGTGATCCACGGCGACCAGTTCGACGTCATCACCCGCTACCACAAGTGGCTGGCCTTCCTCGGCGACTCGGCCTACGAGTTCACCCTGACCCTCAACCGCTGGCTCAACCACTGGCGCGAGCGCTGGGGCTACGGCTACTGGTCGTTGTCGGCCTTCCTCAAGCACAAGGTCAAGACGGCGGTGAACTTCATCAGCGACTTCGAGGAATCCATTGCCCACGAGTGCGTCAAGCGCGGGCTGGATGGTGCCGTCTGCGGCCACATCCACCACGCCGAGATCCGCCAGGTGGGCGGCGTCGAGTACATGAACTGTGGCGATTGGGTGGAATCCTGCACCGCGCTGATCGAGCATTGGGATGGCACCATCGAGCTGTACCGCCTGGCCGATGACCAGGCGCGCCTGGCAACCGAGACCAAGCAGCCCGCCCTCGAGCCCGCTGCATGAGGATTCTCATCGTCAGCGATGCCTGGGCGCCCCAGGTGAATGGCGTGGTCACCAGTCTGCAGGCCCTGGTGGCCGAACTGCGCGGGCTTGGCCACCTGGTGAAGGTGCTGTCGCCCCGGGACTTCCGCTCGCGGCCGTGCCCGACCTACCCGGAAATCCCCCTGGTGTGGGACCTCTGGCGCGTGGGCCCGGCGATCCGCGATTTCCGCCCGGACTGCGTGCACCTCGCCACCGAAGGGCCGTTGGGCTGGGCCGCGCGGCGCTGGCTGAAGCGCCGAGGCCTGGCCTTCTCCAGTGCCGTGCACACGCGCTTCCCTGAATACGTGCACACCCGCTGGCCGCGCGTTCCGCTGGAATGGGGCTACGCGGTGCTGCGGGCCTTCCACCGCCCCAGTCAGACGGTGCTGGTGACCACCGAGCGCCTGCGCGGCGAATTGGCCGGCCGTGGGCTGGGCCACCTGTCGCTGTGGCGCAAGGGCGTGGACACCCGCCTGTTCCACCCGCGCCCGGAACAGCCGCGACCGCTGAAGCCGGTGTTCCTCTACGTCGGCCGTATCGCCCCGGAGAAGAACCTGCGGGCTTTCCTCGACCTGGACCTGCCCGGCGAGAAATGGCTGGTGGGTGATGGGCCGCAACGGGCCGAGCTGGAAGCCGACTACCCCGATGCGCGCTTCCTCGGCTACCGCCACGGCCAGGCGTTGGCCGATGCCTTTGCCGGCGCCAGCGTGCTGGTCTTCCCTTCGCGCACCGATACCTACGGCCTGGTGATGCTCGAGGCCCTGGCCTGCGGCACGCCGGTGGCGGCCTTCCCGGTGCCCGGACCGCTGGACGTGCTGGAAGCGGACCTCACCGGGGTGATGGACGAGGATCTTCACGCTGCCTGCCTACGTGCACTGGAGCTGGACCGTGGCGTCTGCGCCGAGCGTGCCGCGCGCCTGTCCTGGCGGGCCTCCGCCCAGGAGTTCCTGGCACGCCAGCCGCTGCTGGATGGCGAGTTGTGCGGCGAGGCGGTGGGGGAAGGGTCGCTGTCGTAGGGTTAATTCCCGTGATCCCGATTGCGAATGGATTCGCGCCAGCCGACGTACAGCTTCGCGAGCAGAGCTCGCTCCTACGGAGGGTGCCATGGACGTACGTGAAAAAACGTCGTTGCGGCGTGTGAAGCCTGCATCGCGCCCATTAAAAGGCCGCCCGAGGGCGGCCTTCTTGTGACCCATTAGGTCAGAGAATGACTTTGTCGCGCAGTTTCTCGGCAGCCAGGTGCAGGGCCTGGATGACCTTTTCCTTGTCGTAGTTCTGGATGCCGTTGGTATCCAGGTACATGGAGAAGCCCGGCAGTTCGTGCTCGACGTAGCTGGAGGTGGCGCCCAGGTCGCGGCGGAAGTCCACCACCTGGTAGATCTGCACCGGGCGGGCGAAGCCCTTGACGGTGATCTGGCCCTTGTCGCGGCACATGATCACATCCTTGATCAGCGAATAGGTCTCGTGGGAGATGAGGATCTCGCCGGCTTCGGAGGCGCTTTCCAGGCGGCTGGCGAGGTTCACGTCGCGGCCGATGATGGTGTAGTCCATGCGCGTGTCGGCGCCGAAGTTGCCCACGGTGCAGTAGCCGGTGTTCAGGCCCATGCGGATTTCCAGGGGCTTGGTGATGCCTTGGGCGCGCCACTGCTGGCGCAGCACCTTCATGTGCTTGCGCATGGCGATGGCCATGGACACGGCGGCCACGGCGTCCTTCTTGGCGCCCTGGGTGGAGGGGTCGCCGAAGAACACCATCACGCAATCGCCGACGAACTTGTCGATGGTGCCGCCGTACTTGAGGGCGATCTTCGACATTTCGTTGAGGTAGTTGTTGAGCAGGTCGGTGAGCGCTTCGGCTTCCAGTTCTTCGGAGAGCTCGGTGAAGCCCTTGATGTCGGAGAAGAACACCGTGAGCTTCTTGCGCTGGGTTTCCAGACGCACGTGGCGCTTGCCGCTGAAGATCATTTCCCAGACCTGCGGCGACAGGTACTTGGCGAGGTTGCGGGCCAGGCGCGCGGCCTTTTCCTGCTCCAGCTTGATCTCGCTGCGCGCCAGCGCCAGGCGCAGGCCCTGCTGATGCACGAAGAAGGCGGTGATGCACACGTAGAGCGTGGTGAAGCAGATGCTGACGAAGGACACCAGGGCCGGTGTGCCGAGCTTGAGGTCGGGGTGGGCGATTACCGTGGTCAGTACCGTGGCGCTGGCGGCGACGAGGATGGCCAGGCCCAGTTGGCGCAGGCCGCCGATGATCAGTGCGCTGAACGACAGGGTGAGCAGGAACATCAGGCTCGGCACCACCGAGAAGCCGAGTAGGGCCGCGCCGGCGCCGGCGTGCAGGGCGTCGATGAACAGCAGGACCAGGTGGGTGCGCTCGGGGTGGTCGCGCTTGAAGCGCAGGCTCAGGTGATGGGCCAGGTGCGGATAGAGCAGGGCGTAGGGGACGATCCACAGCACATCGAAGCCGAAGTACTGGGTGTAGGTGCCGGCGGCGATACTGGCGGCGGTGGCGATATAGGCCAGTACGCGGGAGTAATACTCGCGGAGCGGCGGGGTCGGAAGACTGCTGAGCCGGTCTAGATTGGCTGACTTCATGTAAACGAACGATCCCTGATGTTTTTCTGACGCGTTGTACGGGCGTCCGATGGTCTGCAAGACCTGAGCCAATGCCTGGCGGGTGCGGGATCATAACCAAGTGCCACTACGGCGGCCAAGCGTGGCCGCCGAACGGTGGGGCGGAATGGACGGTCAGCTCGCGTTGCGTTCCATCGCGGCCTTGTAGATGGATTGCTTGGGCTGGGCGAAGACCCGGCGCAGCATCGGCTCGAAGTAGTCCAGGGGCAGGTACTCGGCTTCCGGGTCGAAGGCGGCGGCGTCGTAGCGCGCGCAGAACTCGATGGTCTGGCGGTACTGCGGGTGGTCCTTGAACTGCTCGCGCAGGTGGCGATCCAGGCCCAGGTGGTGGAAGAAGTAATAGCCCTGGAAGATCGCGTGCTTCTCAACCATCCAGTGGTTCTCGGGGCTGACGAAGGGCTTGAGCATGGCGGCTGCGATATCGGCGTGGTTGAACGAACCGAGGGTGTCGCCGATGTCGTGGAGCAGCGCGCAGATCACGTACTCCTCGTCCTTGCCGTCGCGGTGGGCAAGGGTTGCGGTCTGCAGCGAGTGGGTCAGGCGGTCCACCGGGAAGCCGCCGAAGTCGCCGTCCAGCAGCTTGAGGTGGGTGAGGATGCGATCGGGCAACTGGGCGGCGTAGCGGGCGAAGTCCTGGGCGATGATGCCCCAGTCCTCGGCGGTGCCGTCTTCCATATGGGTGAAGCGGGCGTGGGCATTCATCAGGGGCCTCTCTTGTTGTTTTCGGGGGCCTGCCGCTTCCTCAGAAGCGGATGCGGCCGGTGAAGGCGTCCTTCAGCATCACCCAGTCGCCCATCAGGCTGTAGAGCGGGTACTTGAAGGTGGCGGGGCGGTTCTTCTCGAACACGAAATGGCCGACCCAGGCGAAACCGTAGCCGGCCACCGGCAGGGCCAGCAGCCACAGCCACTGCTGGGTGAGGATGGCGTAGGCGAGAATGCTCAGGACCAGCAGGCTGCCGACGTAGTGCAGGCGGCGGCACACGTCGTTGCTGTGTTCCTGGAGGTAATAGGGGTAGAACTCGGCAAAGCTGTTGAAACGCTCGGCGGGCACGGTGCTCATGGGATATCTCCTCTTTCTTGTTGGGAGAGAGTGTAGGACCGGGGCCTTTCCAGACCAGTGACATTAGGTGCCAGTTTAGTATCCCGACGCGCCGCCAGTGATTCCGGGGCTTTCGGGTTGATTGTTGCCATCAAGCGGGCATTTCCGGCGAAAAGGAGCGACGTCTCCCCGATTTGAGTAGCGTCCAGCTGTTGTGTGTGGGTCTGGCTAGCTGGGCCGTCAAGGCGGGATTCGGTATGGGAGGTGCGGGTGGATGTACAATCCGCGCCCCAAAATCAGGATGTGCCAATGGATAGCTTGAGCCGCAGGATTGATCAGTTACGTCGGAGAATCCCCGGCTTCGAGTGCAAGCCAGGCTGTCACGACTGCTGCGGGCCGGTTACTGCGAGCTCGGTGGAGTTGGCCAGGCTCCCCGTCAAGAGTGAGGCCGAACATGAAGCCGCCCTGGGGAGTGGAACTGCGTCCACCTTGGCCCCAATGGATGTGAGGCCTATGAGCAGAGGCCGCTCATCTGCAGGCTATTCGGAACTACACCCCAAATGCCTTGCCCGGAAGGGAGAGGGCCAGAGACGCCGACTGATGAATCAGTGGTGCTCCAGATCAACCAGCTGATTGCCAGCACGCGGCAGGTTTTGGTTTAGGCAGGCGGATATGAGGAGGAGGGGAGAGGAGTCAGTTGCCCGGGGCGCGCCGTAGTGACCGGAGATCTTGTAACTGTATGGGGAGGCCTCGCGCAGTGCGACCTCCGTGTCAGGTGTATGGCGTCATGCCTTCACCGTGATGGGGCTGTCGCTATGGAGCAAGAGGCTGAGCAGGCTGCCATCAAGCCGGCATAACCCAGCCAATTCAGCCCGTTTATATCCGGTTTTCAGTGCGGTGAGATCGCTGAAAGCCGCATAGATACTGAGCCTTACATTCACCCTCTTGGGTTAGTATCCTTCGTCGCCAGGCCGTGTCCTGCGGTCTCCGTGTCTGACAGAACAAGAAGGCGCCATGAGCGAACGTACCACGTCATCGAGCTGGGCCCTGGGGATTGTCCAGGCGCTGGAAATGGGCGGCGTCGACTGCCGCAACCTGTTTCCCGAGCTGGGCCTCGACTATGCCGCACTGAGCGATCCCGATGCCCGTTTCCCCCAGGACGGCATGACCCGCCTGTGGTTGCGTGCAGTGGAGCTCTCGGGCAACCCGGCCATCGGCTTGAACATGGCCAAGGTGGTGAGGCCGGCGTCTTTCCATGTGGTGGGTTATGCGCTGATGTCCAGCCGCACCTTGAAGGAGGGCTTCGCCCGCCTGGTGCGCTACCAGCGGATCATCGCCGAAGGCGCGGACCTGAGCTTTCGCGCTACGCCGGAAGGCTATGCGCTGATCCTGGCGATCCATGGCGACCGGTTGCCACCGGCACGGCAGAGCGCCGAGGCGTCCATGGCCTATTCCCTGGCCTTCTGCCGCTGGATGACCGGGCGGCCGATCAACCCGTTGGAGATTCGTTTCCAGGGCCCGCCGCCTGTGGACATGGAGCCCTATCGCCAGGTGTTCCAGGCGCCGCTGCGGTTCAACGCCGAGCACTATGCGCTGCTGTTCGATCGCGCCGACATGGAGACGCCGCTGCCCACGGCCAACGAGTCCCTGGCGCAATTGCATGACCGTTTTGCGGGCGAGTACCTGGCACGTTTCTCCGGCAGCCGGGTGACCCACCAGGCGCGCCAGGTGCTGTGCCGCCTGCTGCCCCAGGGCGAACCCAAGCGGGAAGTGGTGGCCAGCGCCTTGCACCTGTCCCAGCGCACCCTGCAGCGTCGCCTGCAGGAAGAGGGCACCAGCTTCCAGCAACTGCTGGACGACACCCGCCGCGAACTGGCCGGGCAGTACCTGGCCCAGCCCAACCTGACCTTGCTGGAGATCGCCTACCTGCTGGGCTTTGCCGACCCGAGCAACTTCTTCCGCGCCTTCCGCCGCTGGTTCGACGCCACGCCTGGCGAGTACCGCGCGCGCCTGTAATCACCTTCCGGCCTGTAGGGGCGACTTCAGTCGCCCAGCGGCGCCCGCGCCGCCTCGCATCCGCCGGCCTCCGATCTCCACCTGAAGAGCAGGAGCCAGTTCTCAGCGCATGCGGGAGCCTCAATGCCTCCAGAAGTACGGCGTGCAGATCACCAGCACGGTGATGATCTCCAGGCGGCCCAGCAGCATACCGAGGGAGAGCAGCCACTTGGCGCCATCGGGCAGGCTGGAGAAGTTGCCCGCCGGCCCGATCACTTCGCCTAGGCCGGGGCCGACGCCGGAGACGGTGCTGGCGGCGCCGGTCAGCGCGGTGATCCAGTCCACCCCCATCAGCGAGAGGCCCAGGGCCATGACGCAGATGGTGATGGTGAAGAAGAAGGAGAAGGTAAGGATCGAGCGGACGATCTCTTCGTCCAGGCGGTGGCCGTTGTACTTCTGCTTGATCACCGCGCGCGGGTGGATCAGCTGGTAGAGGTTGGCCTTGAGCAGGATGTAGGCGACCTGGAAGCGGAAGATCTTGATGCCGCCGGCCGTGGAGCCGGAGCAGCCGCCGATGAAGCCCAGGTAGAAGAACAGCATCAGCGAGAAGTTGCCCCACAGGCTGTAGTCGCCCAGGGCGAAGCCGGTGGTGGTGAGAATCGAAGTGGTGTTGACCGCCACGTGGCGCAGGGCGTCGAGCCAATGCAGCTTGGTGGTGGCCCAGTACCAGGTGCCGAGTACCAGCCAGATCACCAGCAGCAGGCCGAGGAAGCCGCGCACCTGGTGGTCCTTGATCAGCGCCTTGCGGTGCCCGCGCAGGGTGGAGACGTAGAGGGCGAAGGGCAGGCTGCCGAGGATCATTACCACCACCGCCACCCAGTGCACCGCCGGCTGCGGCCATTTGGCCAGGGACTGGTCGGAGGTGGAGAAGCCGCCGGTGGAAATGGCCGACATGGCGTGGTTGACCGCGTCGAATGGGCTCATGCCGGCGACCCAGAAGCCCAGGGTGCCGAGCAGGGTGAAGCTGACGTAAACCAGGACGATGTACTTGGCCACCATGTGCGAGCGCGGCATGACCTTGTCGGAGCGGTCGGAGGATTCGGTCTGGAACAGGCGCATGCCGCCGATGCGCAGCAGCGGCAGGATGGCCACCGCCATGCCGATGAAGCCGATGCCTCCCAGCCAGTGCAGCAGCGAGCGCCAGATGAGGATGCCGGGGGACATGCTGTCCAGCCCGCTGAGCACGGTGGCCCCGGTGGCGGTGACGCCCGACATGCTTTCGAAGAAGGCGTCGGTGTAGCTGATGTGCTGGGTGAAGAGGAAGGGCAGCGCGGCGAAGACCGCCACCACCACCCAGCTGGAAACGGTGAGCAGGTACATGTCGCGTGGGCGCAGGTGCACATGCTCCGGGCGCCCGGGGATGACCAGGGCCAGGCCGGCGAGGAAGGTGATCAGGCTCGACCAGACGAAGGAGTGGATATCCTGGGTGCGTTCGAAGATGAACAGCGTCAGCACGGGGATGGCCATGCTCACGGCGAGGGTGATGAGGAATATGCCGATGATGAAACCGATGATGCGCAGGGTCGGCAATGCCATGGGTCAAGCTCTGAAAGGTGAAGGCCGCCATTCTAGCCGTGCTGGGGCGCCTGTCCACGGCCGGCCTGCCGGTGAGGTCAGTGTTTCCAGAATGCCCGGGTGAAGAGTACCAGCACGGTGAGGATCTCCAGGCGCCCCAGCAGCATGCCGACGGTCAGCATCCACTTCGCCGCATCCGGCAGGCTGGAGAAGTTGCCCGCCGGGCCGATGGTCGGGCCCAGGCCTGGGCCTACGTTGCAGACGGCGGTGGCGGCACCGGTGATGGCGGTGGCCCAATCGACGCCAACCAGGCACAGGCCCAGGGCGATGACACCGATGGTGACGGTGAAGAAGAAGGAGAAGGTGATCAGCGAGCGGACGATCTCTTCGTCGATGTTATGCCCGTTGTACTTCTGCCGGATCACCGCGCGCGGGTGCACCAGTTGCTGCAGGTTGGCCTTGAGCATCACCAGGGCCACCTGGAAGCGGAAGATCTTCAGGCCGCCGGCGGTGGACCCCGAGCAGCCACCGACGAAGGTCAGGTAGAAGAACAGCATGACCGAGAAGCTGCCCCAGAGGGTGTAGTCACCCAGGGCGATGCCGGTGGTGGTGACCACCGAGGTGACATTCACGGCGACGATGCGAACGGCGTCGAGCCAGCTGTTTTCCGAGTTGGCCCAGAACCAGGTGCCGAAGAGCAGCCAGGTGATGACCAGGAAGCCAATGAAGCCTCGGACCTGATGATCGCGGACCAGGGCCTTGCGATTGCCTCGCAGGCTGGCAACGTAAAGGGTGAAGGGCAGGCTGCCGAGGATCATCACCGCTATCGCCACCCAGTGCACCGCCGGCTGCGGCCAATGGGCGATGGAGCTGTCGGAGGTGGAGAAGCCGCCGGTCGAGATCAACGAGGCGGAGTGGTTGATGGCTTCGAACGGGGTCATGCCGGCCAGCCAGAAGGCCAGGGTGCCTAGCGCGGTGAGGCCGATGTAGACGACGAGGATGTACTTGGCCGCCATGTGCGAGCGCGGCATGACCTTTTCTCCCCAGTCGGAGGATTCTGTCTGGAACAGGCGCATGCCGCCGATACGCAGCAGCGGCAGGATGGCCACCGCCATGCCGATGAAGCCGATGCCCCCCAGCCAGTGCAGCATCGAGCGCCACAGCAGCAAGCCCGGCGAGGCGGTGTCCAGCCCGGTCAGCACGGTCGACCCGGTGGTGGTGATGCCGGACATGGTCTCGAAGAAGGCGTCGGTGTAGCTGATGTGCTGGATGAGCACCATCGGCAGTGCCGCGAAGCAGCACACCACCACCCAGCTGCTGGTGGTCAGCAGGTACATGTCGCGGGGGCGCATGTGCAGGTGTTCGGGACGGCCCGGAGCGACCAGGGCCAGGCCGCAGACGAAGGTGATCAGGCTCGACCAGGTGAAGGCGCTGAGGTCGTCGGTACGTTCGAACACCAGCAGTGCCAGCATGGGCACGACCATGCTGACGGACAGGGTGATGAGAAAGATGCCGATGATGAAGGCGATGATGCGGAGGGTCGGCAGTGCCATGGCAAGTCTGGACCGAGGGAAAAGGAGCGAGATTCTACGTAGGTGCATGACGCTGTAAAGCAGAGTGTGAGCCCGGAATGCGTCGCAACTTCGGCTAGAATGCCGCTTCACTCGAATCTGGAGGTGGCCCGATGGAGGCTCTAGACGCTCTGCTCAACCGTGTATCCCTGTCCCGCCTGGTGGAGCCGGCGCCCGATGCGGCGCAACGCGAGGTGCTGTTCCGCGCCGCCCTGCGTGCACCGGATCACGGCTACCTGCGGCCCTGGCGCTTTCTTACCGTCGAGGACGAGGCCCGTAACCGGCTGGGCGAGCTGTTGGCCGAGGCGGTGAAGGCCAAGGACCCGCAAGCCCCCGAGGCGGCGGTGAACAAGGCCCTCGGCATGCCGCTGCGTGCGCCCCTGCTGGTGGTAGTGATCGCCAGCCTGACCGCGGGGCACAAGGTGCCGGAAAGCGAACAGGTGCTGTCGGCTGCCTGTGCTGCCCACGGCATCCTCCTGGCCGCCCATGCCCAGGGGCTGGGCGCCATCTGGCGCACCGGCGAGCTGAGCTACGACCGCCATGTCGCCCGTGGCCTGGGCCTGGCGGACAACGAACAGGTGGTGGGTTTCCTGTACCTGGGCAGTGTCGACGGCGAGCGTCGTGGCCCGCCGGAGCTGGCGCCTGCTGATTTCGTCAAAGCCTGGGGCTGATCGGCAGCGGCCCAACGAGCCCGGCGCAGGTTGCCTGCGCCGGGCTTTTTATTGCCTGGAGGGTGGTTCAGTTCAGCGGCCGCAGCGGCAGTTCGATGCTGGCGACGAAACCGCCACCAGGGTGGTTGGCCAGCGCCAGGGTGCCGCCGTGGCGCTCCACGGCGCGACGGGCGATGGCCAGGCCCAGGCCATGGCCGGGAGCTGCCTGGCCTGGGGCCCGGTAGAAGGGCTCACCCAGCTGGGCCAGGTGCTCGGGTTGCACGCCGGGCCCATGGTCACGCACCTGCACGTGCAGCAGGCCGTCGGCCTGGCTGGCGTCTATTTCCACCGGTTGTTCGGCCGGGTTGAAGCGCAGGGCATTGCGCAGCAGGTTGTCGAGGGCTCGTTCGAGCATGTCCGGCCAGCCGTCCAGGCGCAGCTCGGCGGGGCAGCGGATCTCGATGTGCTGATCCGGGTGCAGCAGGCGCGCGTCATCGGCCAGGCTTACCAGTAGCGGCCGCACCGCAATCGGGCGGGTGGCGCCCGGCTCGGCGTCGAGGCGGGCGAGGGCGAGGATTTCGCTGATCAGCGCTTCCAGTCGGTCACATTCCTGGCTCAGGCGTGGCCACAGGGCCTCGCGCTGCTCCGGGCCGGCGCGCTCGGCCAGGGCGAGGGCGATGCGCAGGCGAGCCAGGGGCGAGCGCAGCTCGTGGGAGACGTCCCGCAGCAGCTGGCGCTGGCTGCCGATCAGGCCCTGCAGGCGCTGGCCCATGCGGTTGAAGTCGCCGGCCAGCACGCCCAGCTCGTCGCGACGCCGTGACAGGCGCGCCAGGCTGTCCTGCTGGTAGGCCGTCTGGCCGAGGTCGTGCACGGCGCGGCGCAGGCGGTTGAGTGGCCGGGTGATGTAGAGCGTCAACGCCAGGCTGAACAGGGTCAGTACCACCAGGGCGATGCCAAGGGCGCTGAAGGGCCAGAGCAGGCTGCCACGGTGCCAGGCTTCCAGTTCGGGGTAGGGGATGCGGTAGATGAGCAGGAAGGAATCGCCGCTGCGGGTGCTGGTGTATTCCTCGGTGAGGCGGCGCCAGGGCAGGCGTTCATCGTGCTGGCGGGCCTCGAAGGCGGCGGCGCGGGGCGGGAAGGTGCCGCGCACCACGGGCTGGCCGCTGTCGTTGAGGATTTGCACGTCGATGCGGGCGCGGCGCTTGAACTGCTCGAGCATACGCTGCACCTCGTCCGGGCCGCCGACTTCGTAGCGTTGCACCAGGGTTTCCGCCAGGCCTTGCAGGGCGGGGTGGCGGCTGAGGATCCAGGCGTCCTGGTTGAGCGCGCGGCCCAGCAACATGGCCAGGCCGGCGACCAGCGCCAGGGCGAGCCAGAAGGCGGCGAGGATCCGCCAGAACAGTGAACGCACGCGATGCTCCTCCGGAAACGGCAAAGCCCATCAGGTGGGAGCCTGATGGGCGGTAGGACGGGCGGTCAGGCCGCCGTGGTCATTGGGCCTTGGCGCGCTGGGCTTTCCAGGCTTCGAACTCGGCACGCTCGGCGCGACGCTCTTCCATCTTCTTCTGCTGCGCGTCGAACTCCTTCTGCTGCTCGGGGGTGAGCAGCGCGCGGATGTCGGCGCGGTTCTTCTCTTCGCTGGCCTTCAGCTCGTCCTGCATGGCCTTCTTGTCGGCGGCGGGCAGCTTGTCCAGGTACTTCTGGGTGATGTCGTGGCGGTTCTTCATGGACTCGCCCATCAGCTTGCCGACCTGGTGGCGCTGGTCACGGCTGAGGTCCAGTTCCTTGAACAGGCCGGGGCCACCGTGACCGGGGCCGCCGAAGCCGCGTTCCGGGCCGGGGCCACCTTCGGGCATGGCCATGGCGACGGTGGGCAGGGCGGCTGCGAGAAGCAGGGCGGCGATTGTCTTGCGCATGGTCTATCTCCTTGTCTCTGAACCGGCTGGTTGCCGGATGTGCTCAGTCTAGGGAGGGCAAGGTCAAGGGCGGTCAGGCCAGGGTAAAGCTTGGGTAAAGAGAGGCTCAGGGAACTGTTACGAAAGGCCCGGGGCGCTCTGCGACGCGGCGCCGGGTGAGGCGTGTCAGGCGCTGTAGTAGTAGCCGCGGCTGCGCAGGGCGACGATGCGTGGCCGGCCATCGGCGTGCGGGCCGAGCTTCTTGCGCAGGTTGCTGACGTGCATGTCGAGGCTGCGGTCATAGAGGGTGAGCTTGCGGCCCAGGGCCAGTTGCGCGAGCTCCTGCTTGTCCAGGGGCTCGCCGGGCTGGCGCAGCAGGGCCTCCAGCAAGCGGCCTTCGGAAACGGTGAGGCTGATTTCGTGATCGCCGACGTTGACCACGCCACGCACCGGGCTGTAGCAGAGGTCGCCCAACTCCAGCTGGCTGGATTGCGCCGGCGGCTGGGTGCGGCGCAGCACGGCGCGCAGGCGGGCGGTGAGCTCGCGCGGGTCGCAGGGCTTGGCCAGGTAGTCGTCGGCGCCCAGTTCCAGGCCGAGGATGCGGTCCAGCGGCTCGCCCCGTGCGGAGAGCATTAGCACCGGCAGCTCGGGGTGGTCGCCGCGCAATTGCTTGAGCAGTTCCAGGCCGCTGCCGTCGGGCAGCATCACATCGAGCACGACGACCGCCGGTGCATGGGCCGCGAGGGCGGCGCGGGCACTGACGCCGTCGTGGCAGGCGCGCACGCTGAAGCCTTCCTGGCTCAGCCAGCTGTTGAGCAGCTCGCAGAGTTCCTGGTCGTCGTCGATCAGCAGCAGTTCACTCATGGCCGTCGTTTCGCATCAGTTGATCCACGGGCGGGGCTGGCGTCGTCCGCCGCGGGCGAACAGGCCGATCAGCAGCGACAGCAGGGCGACGCCGCCGCCGATGGCGAACCACATCTGGTCGTCGCTGACCAGGCGCGGCGAGCGATCCGCCTGGGCCTCCTTGAGTTGCAACTTGAGGCGCTGGTTTTCCTGGCGCAGGCGCGCCAGCAAGGCGGTGTCGCGTTCGGCCGTGGTGCCGTTGGCCAGTTGGGCGGCCAGCTCGTTGCGCTGGCGCTCGCTTTCCGCCAGGCGCTGCTGCAGAGCGGTGAACTCCTGGGCAGCGACGTTTTCCACCGGGCGCGGCTCCACCGCCACGTTGGGGGCCACCGTTGGCAGGGCCTCTTCGGCCTGGGCCAGCGCGACGGTCAAGGACAGGGCGAACAGCAGGGACAGCGAGGCGTGGCGCATCGGAACTCCTGTTTCCTACGAATGGATTCGGCGTGCTGCTGTCAGAAGACCTGCTTGAAGGGTTTTACGGTCACGTTGGCGTAGACACCCGAGGTGCGGAATGGGTCGGCATCGGCCCAGGACTGGGCGGCGACCAGGGACTCGAACTCGGCGACGACCAGGCTGCCGGTGAAGCCGGCGCTGCCCGGGTCGTTGCTGTCCACGGCCGGGTGCGGGCCGGCCAGTACCAGGCGGCCTTCGGCTTTCAACTGCTCCAGGCGGACGAGGTGCGCGGGGCGGTTGGCCACGCGTTTTTCCAGGGAGTCGGCAACATCGGTGGAGATGATCGCGTAGAGCATGACAGTCCTTATTCTTGAGGTTTTTCGGATTCGGGATCGTGCATGTGGCGCGCCAGGAAGATGCCCTGGCCGATGAGGAATAGCAGGGTCAGGCCCAGGCTGCCGAAGACTTTGAAGTCGACCCAGAACTCTTGATAGGTGAAGGCGACGTAAAGGTTGGCGAAGCCACAGAACAGGAAGAAGACGATCCAGGCCAGGTTGAGGCGCACCCAGATGGCCTGGGGCAGCGCGACAGCGTGGCCCATGACGCGCTGGATCAGCGGCTTGTCGCCGATGAAGTGGCTGGCGGCGAAGCCCAGGGCGAACAGCCAGTTGACCACCGGCGCCTTCCATTTGAGGAAGGTTTCGCTGTGGAAAGCCAGGGTCAGGCCACCGAACACCAGGCAGGCGGCCAGGGTCAGCCACTGGCCTTTTTCCAGGCGGCGCTGGGTGACGAAGATCGCCCCGTAGACCACCACCGAGGCGGCGATCAGCACGGCGGTGGCGCTGAAGATGCCGCCCAGCATGACGCTGTGCCCGGCGAATTCGATGGCGCGTGGCTCGAGCTTGTAAACGATGAAGAAGAGGATGAGCGGGATGAAGTCGATGAATTGTTTCACGGCGGCAGCCAGAAGCGGGATGTGGCGGCATAATAACAAACCATTCTCGTAGCGAAAGCGCACGCCATGCACATTGATCTGCACTGTCACAGCACGGCCTCCGACGGCGCCCTGGCGCCCGCCGTACTGGTGGCGCGCGCCCATGAAAAGGGCGTGCGGGTGCTGGCGCTGACCGACCACGACACCCTCGAAGGGCTGGAGGAAGCGCGCAGCGCCGCCGCCGACCTGGATATCGAACTGATAAACGGCGTGGAGCTGTCCTGCACCTGGGGTGGCGCCACGATTCACGTGCTCGGCTATGCCTTCCGTCAGGACGCGCCAGAGCTGCGCCAGGCCATCGCCGACCTGCATCAGGGCCGCTGGTCGCGTGCCGAGGAGATCGACCGGCGCCTGGCCGCCAAGGGCATGCCCGGGGCGCTGGAAGGCGCGCGGGCGATCCAGCGCGAACTGGGCGACAGCGGCAACGCGCCGGCACGCCCGCATTTCGCCGAGTTCCTGGTGCGCGAGAAGCATGTGCGCGACCGTGCCGAGGCCTTCCGCAAATGGCTGGGCTCGGGCAAGCTCGGCGACGTCAAGCAGCACTGGCCGCCCCTGGCCGAGGCGGTGGGTACGCTGCGTGCCGCCGGGGCCTGGATCAGCCTGGCGCATCCCTACCATTACGACTTCACTAAGACCAAGCGTCGCAAGCTGGTGGCGGATTTCATCGCCGCCGGCGGCCACGCCATAGAGGTGGTCAACGGTATGCAGCCTGCGGAGCAGGTGGGCGTGTTGACCATTCTCGCCCGCGAATTCGGCTTGCTGGTGAGTGCCGGCAGCGATTTCCACGCACCTGGGGACTGGTCGGAGCTGGGCGTGTACCGACCCATACCGGAGGACCTGCCGCCCCTGGCGGCGCGTTTCCAACATGCACAACGACCAACTGAACGCTGAGCAGGGAGATAACGTGAGTCAGTTTTTCCAGGTCCACCCGGAGAATCCCCAGCCGCGGCTGATCAAACAGGCGGTGGAGATCGTCAGGGCGGGGGGCGTGATCGTCTATCCCACCGACTCCTCTTATGCGGTCGGCTGCGCCATCGGCGAGAAGAACGGCGTGGAACGCATCCGCCGCCTGCGCCGCCTGGATGACAAGCACAACTTCACCCTGGTCTGCCGCGACCTTTCCGAGCTGGGGCTGTTCGCCAAGGTCGACACCGCTGCGTTCCGCCTGCTCAAGGCGCATACGCCCGGGCCTTACACCTTCATCCTCAGCGCCACCCGCGAAGTGCCGCGCATGCTGCTGCACCCCAAGCGCCGCACCATCGGCCTGCGGGTGCCGGACCACCCTATCGCCCTGGCGTTGCTGGAGGAGCTGGGCGCGCCCTTGATGAGCGCCACCCTGACCCTGCCCGGTGAAGCCCTGCCGATGAGCGATCCCTACGAGATGCGCCAGATCCTCGAGCACCAGGTGGACCTGATCATCGACGGCGGTTATGGCGGCATGGAAGCCTCCACCGTGGTCGACCTGTCCGAAGGCGAGCCGCGCCTTGTGCGCGCGGGGTGTGGTGACCCGGCGCCCTTCCTGACGGACGCCGAGGCGTGAGTGCAGAGGCTACGCCCCGGGTCGATAGCCAGGCCGGTGCCCAGCAGGAACTGCCGTTCGCCCTGGTCTACGGGCAGGCGGTCACCGAGCTGCCCATCGACCTCTATATCCCGCCGGATGCCCTGGAGGTGTTCCTCGAAGCCTTCGAAGGGCCGCTCGACCTGCTGCTTTATCTGATCCGCAAGCAGAACATCAACATCCTCGACATCCCCGTGGCGGAGATCACTCGCCAATACATGGGCTATGTCGAGCTGATGAAATCGGTGCGTCTGGAGCTGGCCGCCGAGTACCTGGTGATGGCCGCCATGCTCGCCGAGATCAAGTCGCGCATGTTGTTGCCGCGCTCCAGCGAGGCGGAGGTCGAGGAAGAAGACCCGCGCGCCGAGCTGATTCGCCGCCTGCAGGAGTATGAGCGCTACAAGGCCGCCGCCGAAGGCATCGACATGTTGCCCCGGGTTGGCCGCGACAACACCGTGCCGCGCCTGGATGCTCCCGAGGCGCGGGCCCGCAAGCTGCTGCCGGATGTGAGCCTGGAAGAATTGCTGCTGTCCATGGCCGAGGTGCTGCGCCGCGCCGACATGTTCGAAAGCCACCAGGTGACCCGCGAGGCGCTGTCCACCCGCGAGCGCATGAGTGAAGTGCTGGAGCGCCTCAAGGGGGGCGCCTTCCTGCCGTTCGTCAGCCTGTTCACCGCCGAAGAAGGGCGATTGGGTGTGGTGGTGACCTTCATGGCAGTGCTGGAGCTGATCAAGGAACAACTGGTGGAACTGGTGCAGAATGAGGCCTTTGCACCCATCCACGTCCGCGCAAGAGCCGAG
The DNA here is from genome assembly GCF_026072635.1 of Pseudomonas solani. Lineage (NCBI taxonomy): Bacteria > Pseudomonadati > Pseudomonadota > Gammaproteobacteria > Pseudomonadales > Pseudomonadaceae > Pseudomonas > Pseudomonas solani. The sequence continues at coordinate 4,050,850 of NZ_AP023081.1, forward strand.
TAGATGAACCTTAACGACCCCAAGGAGCTGGCCTCCCTGCTCGAGGCGTACCTGCTGGCTTCCGGCAAGCCGCTGTCGCTGGAGCGCATCGCCGAGCTGTTCGAGGAGGCCGAGCGACCGGAGCTCGCGCAGATCCGTGCCGCACTGGCGATCCTGGCCACCTCCTGCAAGGGGCGCGCCTTCGAACTCAAGGAAGTGGCATCCGGTTACCGCCTGCAGGTGCGTGAACGGTTCGCGCCCTGGGTCGGCCGCCTGTGGGAGGAGCGCCCGCAGCGTTATTCCCGCGCGATGCTGGAAACCCTGGCGCTGATCGCCTACCGCCAGCCGATCACCCGGGGCGAGATCGAGGACATCCGTGGCGTGGCGGTGAACAGCCAGATCGTCAAGACGCTGATCGAGCGCGAGTGGATCCGTGTGGTCGGTTACCGCGATGTGCCCGGCCGCCCGGCGATGTTCGCCACCACCAAGGGCTTCCTCGACCATTTCAACCTGAAGAACCTCGATGACCTGCCGCCGCTCGCCGCCCTGAGAGAGCTGGAGCCCGAGCCGGTGCTGGCCCTCGATGACGTCGACGTGCCGGTGCCCGAAGGTTTGCAGGCGCGCGCCGACCTGGCGGGCGAAGAGCCCGCCGAGCCCCGCGAAGAAACCAGCTTCCGCTCGCTGCTGGCGGAACTGGACACCATGGAGCAGGGGTTGAAGATCGACTTCGACGACCTGCCCGTCGCCGACGCCGACGCCGAGCAACCGGCGGGCGAGGAGCCCGCCGGGGTGGAAGCGGGCGACGAGGCGCTGTTCGATGAGGCGCCTGACGAGACCCGTCACTGAGGCCACAAGACGAGGCGCTGCGATGAAGGACCCCTGCATCAAGGTTTGCCAGTTTGCCGACGACGTTTGCCGGGGGTGCGGACGTACCCGCAGCGAAATCAAGGGCTGGAAGAAGCTCGGCAAGCAGGCGCGCCGCGAGGTGCTGGCCGAAGCCGATATGCGCCTGCTGGCCCTGGCCGCGACCGGCCGGCGAAAACACTGACGACCCCGCACGCGCTGAGCTAGCCTGAGGTTCGCCCGCCGCGTATGATGCGCGACCTTTTTGAATGACTACACCGGGAGGTGCCCAGATGAACGAAGACGAATACAGCCCCGCTGGGGAAAAGCTGCAGAAGGTCCTGGCTCGCATTGGCCTGGCTTCGCGCCGCGACATCGAGGCCTGGATCACCGAAGGCCGCGTCAAGGTCAACGGCGTGGCCGCGACCCTCGGCCAGCGCGTCGACCGTCACGACGCCATCAGCGTCGACGGCCGCCTGCTCAAGCGCGAGGAAGAGACCGAAGCCGTCCGCCGCGTGCTGATCTACAACAAGCCCGACGGCGAAGTCTGCACCCGCGACGACCCGGAAGGCCGCCCCACCGTATTCGAGCGCCTGCCGCGTCTGCGCGCTGGCCGCTGGATCAACATCGGTCGTCTGGACATTAACACCACCGGCCTGCTGCTGTTCACCACCGACGGTGAGCTGGCCAACCGCCTGATGCACCCCTCCTACGAGATGGACCGCGAGTACGCCGTGCGCGTGCGGGGCGAAGTCACCGAGGAGATCCTGGAGAACCTGAAGAACGGCGTGATGCTGGAAGACGGCCCCGCCAAGTTCACCGACATCCAGGAAGCGCCCGGCGGCGAAGGTTTCAACCATTGGTACCACTGCGTGGTGATGGAAGGCCGCAACCGCGAAGTACGTCGCCTGTGGGAATCCCAGGGCTTGGTGGTCAGCCGCCTGAAGCGCGTGCGTTTCGGCCCGGTGTTCCTCACCTCCGAGCTGACCATGGGGCGCTGGCGCGAGATGGGCCAGTCCGAAGTGGACATCCTCAGTGGCGAAGTGGGCCTCAAGCCTATCCAGCTGCCGGAGGTTTCCAGCAAGCACAAGGACAAGGTCGAGCGCATGCAGCGCAAGCTGGTCAAGCCGGTGAGCGGCCGTGGCCGCCGCCAGGGCGATGAGCGCCCGGCCCGTGGCCCGCGCAGCGAAGGTGGCGAGCGTCCTGCCCGTGGTCGTGGCGAAGGTGCTGAGCGCCCGAGCCGTGCACCGCGTGGCGAAGGTTCGGATCGTCCGGCCCGTGCTCCTCGTGGCGAGGGTTCTGACCGCCCGGCACGCAGCCCCCGTGGCGAAGGTGCCGAACGTCCCGCCCGCGCTCCGCGCCCGGCAGCCCGTGGCGAGCAGAACCGTGGCACGCCGCTGGCGGAGCGCCCGCGTGATGTGGCCAAGAAGCCCCGTGGCAAGCCCCAGGGCGATGCCAGCGAAGTGGCTGAACGCCCGCAGCGCAAGCCGGCGCGCCCGGTAAGCAAGCGCACCAATGGGCCGGCAGGCGAGGGCCAGCGCCCCGGTTTCGGCCGCAAGCGCTGATTGGCCGATGCAATGAAAAAGGGGCCCGATGGGCCCCTTTTTCGTGGGTGTCGTTCGCGTTGGGCGGGGCTTAGCCAGCCATGGACAGGCGATTGCGGCCGGTGCGCTTGGCCACATAGAGGGCGCTGTCGGCACGGCGCAGCAGGCTGTCCACCGATTCGGCCGGCAGCAGCGTGGCGCAGCCCAGGCTCATCGACAGCTCGATGGGGCGGCCGCCCACCAGGTGCTGGATCTCCATCACGCCCATGCGCAGGCGCTCGCCGACCATGCCGGCGGCTTCGCGGCAGGTGTTGGAGAGCAGGACGAGGAATTCCTCGCCGCCGTAGCGGAACACCATGTCGACGTTACGCAGCTTGCCCTTGAGGGTGGCGGCCACGGCTTTGAGCACTTCGTCGCCGGTGCTGTGGCCGTATTCGTCGTTGACGCGCTTGAAGTGGTCGATGTCCAGCATCAGCACCGACAGCGGCTGTTGGCTGCGCCGCGCCAGGTCCACCTCGCGTTGCAGCGCCTGGTCCATGGCGATGCGGTTGCCGGTGTCGGTCAGCGGGTCGCGCAGTGCCGATTGCACCGCAGTGCGGTAGAGCAGGGCGTTGCGCAGCGGGAAGAGCATGCAGGCGAGCAGCGATTCGAGCTGGCTCAGTTCGGCATCGTCGAAACGCTGGCGGCGGCGGAAGATCAGCTCGCCCAGGTACTCGCCCTCGTGGCTCAGGCGGTAGCCGGCCGAGTGGGCGGCGCGTTCGCCGTATTCCAGGCGCAGGTCGCTGCTCTGGTGCTGGTAGGCCAGGGCGTCGAGGGGGACGAGGCGCTGCACTTCACGGAAGAACAGGCTGACGATGCGTTCCACATCCAGGCTGGTCTGCAGTTGCATGCTCAACTGGCGACGCAGTTCCAGCAGGGTCATCTGCCGCAGCTTGCTTTGGGCCGGGCTGGTAAAGCCCAGGCGCTGAAGCTTGGCAGCATCGAAATCTATGGTGTTGGTAGGGATGGACGGGACCATTTGGCGAACCTCTGACGCTCGAAGCGACGACACCAGGCATAGAGCGATTTCCGTGCCAGAACCGTTTTCCGTCTTCAAAAGCGTTTGGATTCAAGGTGTTAACTGTAGTGGCAAAAAGCCTGTGGCAAGCTTTTGCCGGTGGATTGGCGCAAGCCTGGCAATGTGATGCCGTTCACGAGAGGGCGGTGCCGGTTTAATGGCGGAGGGGTGGCGGCGACCGTTGCGGTCGCCGCGTGAGGCGGGGTGTCGGGTTACTGGGCGTCGAAGGCCTGGCCGTTGACGCCGGTGCTGTCGGCGCCCATGAGGTAGAGGTAGACCGGCATGATGGCGTCGGGCAGCGGATTGTTTTCCGGGTTCTCGCCCGGGTAGGCCTGGGAGCGCATGCTGGTGCGGGTGGCGCCGGGGTTGACGCTGTTGGAGCGGACGTTGGCGATGCCGTCCAGTTCGTCGGCCAGGGTCTGCATCAGGCCTTCGGTGGCGAACTTGGAAACCCCGTAGGCGCCCCAGTAGGCGCGACCCTTGCGGCCAACGCTGCTGGAGGTGAAGACCACCGAGGCGTCGCTGGACAGCTTGAGCAGCGGCAGCAGGGTGCTGGTCAGCATGAACATGGCGTTGACGTTGATCTGCATGACACGCATGAAGTTGTCGCCGGATAGCTGCTCCATCGGCGTGCGCGGGCCGATGATGGAGGCGTTGTGCAGCAGGCCGTCGAGGCGGCCGAATTCGTTCTCCACCATGGCCGACAGTTCGTCGTACTGGTACGGCTGGGCGGTTTCCAGGTTGAAGGGGATCACCGCCGGCTGGGGGTGGCCCGCCGCTTCGATCTCGTCATAGACCTGGTTGAGGTTGGCTTCGGTCTTGCCCAGCAACAGCACGGTGGCACCGTGGGCCGCGAAGGCCTTGGCGGCAGCGGCGCCGATGCCGCGGCCTGCGCCGGTGATCAGGATGACCCGGCCCTTGAGCAGGTCGGGGCGGGCGGAATATTGGAACATGTCGGGCTCCTTCGGAGAGCTGCAAGCTGCAAGCCTGAAGCTGAAAGTAGGGTGAGGGGGCGTCTTGCAGCTTGTGGCTTGAAGCTCGCCCCTGCTGCGTCAGCAGCTACACAGCGCGCGATCGAGTACGGCGCGCAGTTCGAGGGGGTGGTCGACGACCACGTCGGCGCCCCAGTGGCTGGGGTTGTCGTCGGGGTGGATGTAGCCATAGGTGACGGCGGCGGTGCGGGTTCCGGCGGCGCGGCCGGACTCGATGTCACGCAGGTCGTCACCGACGAAGAGCACGCTGGCCGGGTCCAGCTGCAGGCGGCTGCAGGCCAGGAGCAGGGGCTCGGGGTCGGGCTTGCTGTTCTTCACGTGGTCCGGGCAGATGAGGATCGCCGAGCGTTCGGCCAGGCCGAGCTGCTGCATGATCGGCTCGGCGTAGCGCACCGGCTTGTTGGTGACCACGCCCCAGATCAGGCGTGCCTTCTCGATATCCTGCAGCAGTGCATCGATGCCGTCGAAGGGGCGGGTGAGCACGGCGCAATGGGCCTGGTAGCGCTCCAGGAATTCCTGACGCAGGGTTTCGAAGCCCTCGGCTTGCGGGTCCATGTTGAAGGCGGCGGCGACCATGGCACGGGCGCCGCCGGAGACCTGGTCGCGCACCAGTTTGTCGTCCAGGGCCGGCAGGCCCCGGTCGACGCGCATGGCCTGGGTCACGGCGATGAAGTCCGGTGCCGAGTCCAGCAGGGTGCCGTCCATGTCGAAGAGTACCGCTCTGAGGCGCATGCCGGTCACTCCTCGCGCAGCGTGTGGATCATGTAGTTGACGTCCACGTCGCTGGCCAGCTTGTAGTGCTTGGTGAGGGGGTTGTAGGTGAGGCCGATGATGTCCTTCACCTGAAGGCCGGCGGCGCGGCTCCAGGCGCCCAGCTCGGAGGGGCGGATGAATTTCTTGAAGTCATGGGTGCCGCGGGGCAGCAGGTTCATGATGTATTCGGCGCCCACGATGGCGAACAGGTAGGCCTTGGGGTTGCGGTTGATGGTGGAGAAGAACACCTGGCCGCCCGGCTTGACCAGGGTCTGGCAGGCGCGGATCACCGAGGCCGGGTCCGGCACGTGTTCGAGCATCTCCAGGCAGGTGACCACATCGAACTGGCCGGGCATCTCGGCGGCCAGCTCTTCGGCGGTGATGCGGCAGTATTCCACCGGCACGCCGGATTCCAGCTGATGCAGGCGGGCGACGGCCAGGGGCGCTTCACCCATGTCGATGCCGGTGACCTTGGCGCCACGCTGGGCCATGGCCTCGCTGAGGATGCCGCCGCCGCAGCCGACGTCGAGCACCGTCTTGCCGGCGAGGCGGGCGCGCTCGTCGATCCAGTTGACCCGCAGGGGGTTGATGTCGTGCAGCGGTTTGAACTCGCTTTCGCGGTCCCACCAGCGATGGGCGAGGGCTTCGAATTTGGCGATTTCAGCGTGGTCGACGTTGCTCATGGAGACACCTTTTCATCAATCGGAATTCAGTGGCCGGCGATCCGCTCGCTCCAGGCTTTCGCGGTGGCGATCAGGCGGTCTTCGTCCAGGCGGGTGAGGCGGCCTGCATCGAGCAGGGCCTTGCCGTCGACCCACACGTGCCGGACGCAATCGCGGCCGGTGGCATAGATAAGCTGCGAAACCGGGTCGTAGACCGGTTGCTGGGCCAGCCCGGAGAGGTCGAAGGCGACCATGTCGGCGGCCTTGCCGATCTCCAGCGAGCCGGTGTCCTGTTCCATTCCCAGGGCCCGCGCTCCATTGAGCGTAGCCATGCGCAGAGCGCGGTGGGCGTCCAGGGCGGTGGCCGAGCCGGCGACGGCCTTGGCCAGCATGGCGGCGGTACGGGTTTCGCCCAGCAGGTCGAGGTCGTTGTTGCTGGCGGCACCGTCGGTGCCCACGGCGACGTTGACCCCGGCCAGCCACAGGCGCTCCACCGGGCAGAAGCCGCTGGCGAGCTTTAGGTTGGATTCCGGACAATGGATGACGCTGGTGTTGCTTTCTACCAGCAGTGCCAGGTCTTCATCGCTGATCTGGGTCATGTGCACGGCCTGGAAGCGCGGGCCGAGCAGGCCGAGGCGTGCCAGGCGGGCCAGGGGGCGTTCACCGCGCTGCTCCAGGCTCTGTTGGACCTCGAATGCGGTTTCCTGCACGTGCATGTGGATGCCGGCATCCAGCTCTTCGGCGAGCATGCGGATGTTTTCCAGCTTGTCGTCGCTGACCGTGTAGGGCGCATGGGGGCCGAAGGCGACCTTGATGCGCGGGTGGTGCTTGAGGTCGCTGAACAGTTCGAGGCCATGGCGGATGGCTTCGGCGGCGTCGAGGGCGCCGGGAATGGGGAAGTCGATGACCGGGATGGTGATCTGCGCCTTGATCCCGCTGCCGTGCACCGCCTCGCTGGCCACGGCGGGGTAGAAGTACATCTCGGAGAAGCAGGTGATGCCGCCCTTGATCTGCTCGGCGATGGCCAGTTCGGTGCCGTCACGGACGAAGGCCTCATCGACCCATTTGGCCTCGGCCGGCCATATGTGCTGCTCCAGCCAGGTCATCAGCGGCAGGTCGTCCGCCATGCCACGGAACAGCGACATGGCGGCGTGGCCGTGGGCGTTGATCAGCCCGGGGGCCAGCAGCATGCCTGGCAGCTCGCGCACTTCCGTCGCGGGCCAGCGCAGGGCCTCTTCGCGCGTGGCGATCAGCGCGATACGCCCGTCACGGATGCCCAGCGCATGGTCACGCAGAACCACGCCTGCGGGTTCCACGGGGACTATCCAGGTTGGCAGCAGGAGCAGGTCGAGCGGGGCTTTGGCGTCGGGCATGGTGGCGCATCCTGGGCGCAGGAAAATATCGCGGCAGTATACCCGAGCCAGACAGGCTCGGGATCGCTATAATCCGCGGTTTTTCCGCGAGTTTATTGGTGGCGAGGTGTTCCATGCGTGAGCAACTGTTGGCAGCCGAGAAGGTGATCGCCATCGACTGGCGGGACGGGGTCCTGCGACTGCTCGACCAGCGCCTCCTGCCCCAGGAGGAAACCTGGCTGGAATACGCCACGGCGGCCGACGTCGCTGAAGCGATCCGCCTGATGGTGGTGCGCGGTGCGCCGGCCATCGGCATCAGTGCCGCCTACGGGCTGGTGCTGGGCGCCCGTGCGCGGCTGGCGGCTGGCGGCGATTGGCGTGAGGCGCTGGAGCAGGATTTCAGCGTACTGGCGGACTCGCGACCCACGGCGGTCAATCTGTTCTGGGCGCTCAATCGTATGCGCGAGCGTCTGGAGCGCCTCAAGGATGGCGAAGACCCGCTGCAGGTGCTGGAGGCAGAAGCGGTCTCCATTCACGAAAGCGACCGCGAGGCCAATCTGACCATGGCCCAACTGGGCATGGAGCTGATCCGCAAGCACCAGGGCAATCCCCAGGCGCTGTTGACCCATTGCAATACCGGTGCCCTGGCCACGGGCGGCTTCGGTACCGCATTGGGGGTGATTCGTGCCGCCCACCTGGATGGACTGGTGGAGCGCGTCTATGCCGACGAGACCCGCCCCTGGTTGCAGGGGGCGCGTCTTACCGCGTGGGAGCTGGCCAACGAAGGCGTGCCGGTGAGCCTCAATGCCGATGCCGCGGCAGCGCACCTGATGAAGACCGCTGGTATCACCTGGGTGATAGTCGGGGCGGACCGCATCACTGCCAATGGCGATGTGGCGAACAAGATCGGCACCTACCAATTGGCGGTGTGCGCCATGCACCACGGTGTGCGCTTCATGGTCGTGGCGCCGAGCTCCACCATCGATATGGCGCTGGAGAGCGGTGATGACATTCCGATCGAGGAGCGTGAGGGGCGCGAGCTGCTCGAATTGGGTGGCAAGCGTGTCGCGGCCGACGTGCATGCGGTCAATCCGGTGTTCGATGTGACCCCGGCGGACCTGATCGACGCCATCGTGACCGAGAAAGGCATAGTCGAGCGGCCCGACACCGCCAAGCTGGCGCAACTGATGTGCCGCAAACGGCTGCATTGAGGCGTGGGCCTGCGCCCGGCGGGGCTGGGTGCAGGGCAGTGACTGTGGTAAGCTCCGCCAGTTATCGAGCCTCCCTTTGCAAGGTCGGCATTCTGTGCGGATCCGTGGCTTAACTCGTTGATTTGTCGTGAGTCGTGCTGGCGCAGCCAGGCGACGAGCCTCGCGTCATCCAGGAAGGATGTGTCGGGGTTTCACTAGAAAAAGGAATCAGGCTTCTCATGGGCGAACTGGCCAAAGAAATCCTCCCGGTCAATATCGAAGACGAGCTGAAACAGTCCTACCTCGACTACGCGATGAGCGTGATCGTCGGGCGCGCCCTGCCGGATGCGCGCGACGGTCTGAAACCGGTACACCGTCGCGTGCTGTTCGCCATGAGCGAGCTGAACAACGACTGGAACAAGCCGTACAAGAAATCCGCCCGTGTGGTCGGTGACGTGATCGGTAAGTACCACCCTCACGGTGATACCGCCGTGTACGACACCATCGTGCGCATGGCCCAGCCTTTCTCCCTGCGCTACATGCTGGTCGATGGCCAGGGCAACTTCGGTTCGGTGGACGGCGACAACGCCGCAGCCATGCGATACACCGAAGTTCGCATGTCCAAGCTGGCCCACGAGCTGCTGGCGGACCTGGACAAGGAAACCGTCGACTGGGTGCCCAACTACGACGGCACCGAGCAGATCCCGGCGGTCATGCCGACCAAGATCCCCAACCTGCTGGTCAACGGCTCCAGCGGCATCGCCGTGGGCATGGCCACCAACATCCCGCCGCACAACCTGTCCGAAGTCATCGACGGTTGCCTGGCGCTGATGGACAACGGCGAGCTGACCGTCGATGAGCTGATGCAGTACATCCCCGGTCCGGACTTCCCGACCGCGGGCATCATCAACGGTCGTGCCGGCATCATCGAGGCCTACCGCACCGGCCGTGGCCGCATCTATATCCGTGCCCGCGCCGAAATCGAGGACATGGAGAAGGGCGGTAACCGCCAGCAGATCATCGTCACCGAGCTGCCCTACCAGTTGAACAAGGCGCGTCTGATCGAAAAGATCGCCGAACTGGTCAAGGAGAAGAAGCTCGAAGGCATCACCGAACTGCGCGACGAGTCCGACAAGGACGGCATGCGCGTAGTGATCGAGCTGCGTCGTGGCGAAGTCGGCGAGGTGGTGCTCAATAACCTCTACGCCCAGACCCAGATGCAAAGCGTGTTCGGCATCAACGTGGTGGCCCTGGTCGACGGCCAGCCGCGCACGATGAACCTCAAGGACATGCTCGAGGTGTTCATCCGTCACCGCCGTGAAGTGGTGACCCGCCGTACCGTCTACGAGCTGCGCAAGGCCCGTGAACGCGGCCACATCCTCGAAGGCCAGGCCGTCGCCCTGTCGAACATCGACCCGGTGATCGAGCTGATCAAGAACTCGCCGACCCCGGCCGAGGCCAAGGACCGCCTGATCGCCACCGCTTGGGAATCCTCCGCCGTGGAAGCCATGGTCGAGCGCGCCGGTGCCGACTCCTGCCGTCCGGAAGATCTGGATCCGCAGTACGGCCTGCGCGAAGGCAAGTACTACCTGTCTCCGGAGCAGGCCCAGGCCATCCTCGAGCTGCGCCTGCACCGCCTGACCGGACTGGAGCACGAGAAGCTCCTGTCCGAGTACCAGGAAATCCTCACCCTGATCGGCGAGCTGATCCGCATCCTCACCAACCCCGAGCGCCTGATGGAAGTCATCCGCGAGGAGCTGGAGAAGGTCAAGGCCGAGTTCGGCGACGCCCGTCGCACCGAGATCGTTGCGTCCCAGGTGGACCTGACCATCGCCGACCTGATCACCGAAGAAGAGCGCGTCGTCACCATCTCCCATGGTGGCTACGCCAAGTCCCAGCCGCTGGCCTCTTACCAGGCGCAGCGTCGCGGTGGCCGCGGCAAGTCCGCCACCGGTGTGAAGGACGAGGACTACATCGAACACCTGTTGGTCGCCAACAGCCACGCCACGCTGCTGCTGTTCTCCAGCAAGGGCAAGGTGTACTGGCTGAAGACCTTCGAAATCCCGGAAGCCTCGCGTACCGCACGTGGTCGTCCGCTGGTGAACCTGCTGCCGCTGGACGAGGGCGAGCGCATCACTGCGATGCTGCAGATCGACCTGGAAGCGTTGCAGCGCGAAGCCGGCGACGAGGATGACCTCGAGGAAGCCGAGGGCGCAGTGCTCGAAGGCGAGATCGTCGAGCAGGAAGTCGAGGAAGTCGAAGGCGATACCCCGGAACTGGTGGCTGAGCCTACCGGTGCCTACATCTTCATGGCCACCGCCTTCGGTACCGTGAAGAAGACCCCGCTGGTGCAGTTCAGCAAGCCGCGTTCCAGTGGCCTGATCGCTCTGCGCCTGGATGAGGGTGACACCTTGATCGCTGCCGCCATCACCGACGGCGCCAAGGAAGTCATGCTGTTCTCCAGCGCCGGCAAGGTGATCCGCTTCGCCGAAAGCATGGTGCGCATCATGGGCCGTACCGCCCGTGGTGTCCGCGGCATGCGCCTGGCCAAGGAACAACAACTGATCTCCATGCTGATCCCCGAAACCGGTGCGCAGATCCTGACCGCATCGGAGCGCGGCTTCGGCAAGCGCACCGGCCTGGGCAAGTTCCCGCGCCGTGGCCGTGGTGGTCAGGGTGTGATTGCCATGGTCATCAACGAGCGTAACGGCAAGCTGGTCGGCGCCATTCAGGTGCAGGACGGCGAGGAGATCATGCTGATCTCCGACCAGGGCACCCTGGTGCGTACCCGTGTCGACGAAGTCTCCAGTTCCGGCCGCAACACTCAGGGCGTGACCCTGATCAAGCTGGCCAAGGACGAGACCCTGGTTGGCCTGGAGCGTGTGCAGGAGCCGTCCGGCGTCGACGAGGACGAGGAGCTGGAAGACGGCGAGGTGGCAGTCGATGCCGCAGCCGACGGTCCGGCGGACGACGTCCAGCAGGATGACGCGCAACCGGCAGGTGAAGAGTAAGAAGCTGCAGAGCGGGCGGGCCCTAGCCGGCCTGTCCACTCGGTAGAAGACCATCAGTGGGGGTGCAGGTGCCCCCGCGCTACCCAGTGAGAGTGGATGTGAGCAAGCGAGCCTTTAACTTCTGCGCCGGCCCGGCCGCGCTTCCGGAAGCTGTCCTGCAACGCGCCCAGGCGGAACTCCTCGATTGGCAAGGCAAGGGCCTCTCCGTCATGGAGATGAGCCATCGCAGTGACGAGTATGTCGCCATCGCCGAGAAGGCCGAGCAGGATCTGCGCGACCTGCTCTCCATCCCCTCCAACTACAAGGTGCTGTTCCTCCAGGGCGGTGCCAGCCAGCAGTTCGCCGAGATCCCGCTGAACCTGCTTCCGGAAAACGGCGTGGCCGACTACGTCGAGACCGGCATCTGGTCGAAGAAGAGCATCGAGGAAGCTGCCCGCTACGGCCGCGTCAACGTTGCTGCCAGCGCCAAGGGCCTGGACTACTTCGCCATCCCCGGGCAGAACGACTGGAAACTCAGTGCTGATGCCGCCTACCTGCATTACGCCTCCAACGAGACCATCGGTGGCCTGCAGTTCGACTGGATTCCCGAGACCGGCGATGTGCCGCTGGTTGTGGACATGTCTTCCGACATCCTCTCCCGCCCGCTCGACGTGTCCCGCTTCGGCCTGATCTACGCCGGCGCGCAGAAGAACATCGGCCCGAGCGGCCTGGTCGTGGTCATTGTCCGCGAGGACCTTCTGGGTCGCGCGCGCTCGTCCTGCCCGACCATGCTCAATTACAAGATCGCCGCGGATAACGGCTCCATGTACAACACGCCGGCGACCTTCTCCTGGTACCTCTCGGGCCTGGTGTTCGAGTGGCTGAAGGAGCAGGGCGGCGTCGAGGCTATGGAGCAGCGCAACCGCGCGAAGAAGGAACTGCTCTACGGCTACATCGACAAGAGCGACTTCTATACCAACCCGATCGCAGTGAATGCGCGTTCGTGGATGAACGTTCCGTTCCGCCTGGCCGATGAGCGCCTGGACAAGGACTTCCTCGTCGGTGCCGACGCCCGTGGCCTGCTCAACCTCAAGGGCCATCGCTCGGTGGGCGGCATGCGCGCCTCCATCTATAACGCCGTTGGCCTGGACGCAGTCGAAGCCCTGGTGGCCTACATGGCGGAGTTCGAGAAGGAGCGCGGCTGATGTCCGAGCACGAACTGAAGGCCCTGCGCCTGCGTATCGATAGCCTCGACGAGAAGATCCTCGAGCTCATCAGTGATCGCGCCCGCTGCGCCCAGGATGTGGCGCGGGTGAAGATGGCCGCTCTGCCGGAAGGCGAAAAGCCGATCTTCTATCGCCCCGAGCGTGAAGCCTGGGTGCTCAAGCACATCATGGAGCGCAACCAGGGGCCGCTGGACAACGAAGAGATGGCGCGGCTGTTCCGCGAAATCATGTCGTCCTGCCTGGCGCTGGAGCAGCCGCTCAAGGTCGCCTTCCTGGGGCCGGAGGGTACCTTCACCCAGGCTGCGGCGATGAAGCATTTCGGTCACGCGGTGATCAGCACGCCGATGGCCGCCATCGACGAAGTGTTCCGCGAAGTGGCGGCCGGTGCGGTCAACTTCGGCGTGGTGCCGGTGGAGAACTCCACCGAGGGTGCGGTCAACCACACGCTGGACAGCTTCCTCGAGCACGACATGGTTATCTGCGGTGAGGTGGAGCTGCGTATCCACCATCACCTGCTGGTGGGGGATACCACCAAGACCGACAACATCACCCGCATCTATTCCCACGCCCAGTCCCTGGCCCAGTGCCGCAAGTGGCTGGACGCGCACTACCCGAACGTCGAGCGTGTGGCTGTTTCCAGCAACGCCGACGCCGCCAAGCGGGTGAAGAGTGAGTGGAACTCCGCCGCCATCGCCGGCGACATGGCCGCCAGCCTCTATGGGCTGACCAAGCTCTGCGAGAAGATCGAGGACCGCCCGGACAACTCCACGCGCTTCCTCATCATCGGTAGCCAGGAAGTGCCGCCCACCGGCGACGACAAGACTTCGGTCATCGTCTCCATGCGCAACAAGCCCGGCGCGCTGCATGAGTTGTTGGTGCCCTTCCACACCAATGGCATCGACTTGACCCGTATCGAGACCCGCCCGTCCCGCAGCGGCAAGTGGACCTATGTGTTCTTCATCGACTTCATCGGCCATTACCGTGATCCGCTGATCAAGGATGTGCTGGAGAAGATCAACCAGGAAGCCGTGGCGCTGAAGGTGCTGGGGTCCTACCCGAAAGCGGTTCTCTGAACCCAAGAGATTTCCCAAGGAGCGCCCATGAGCTGCGACTTCCTCGCCCTGGCACAGCCGGGCGTGCAGAAACTTTCGCCTTACGTGCCGGGCAAGCCGGTTGATGAGCTGGCCCGCGAGCTGAACCTCGACCCGGCCGGCATCGTCAAGCTGGCCAGTAACGAGAACCCCTTGGGCCCGAGCCCGAAGGTGCTCGAGGCCATTCGTGCCGAGCTGGCCGAGCTGACCCGTTACCCGGACGGCAATGGCTTCGAACTCAAGCGCCGTCTGGCCGAGCGTTACGACGTCCAACCCGACCAGGTAACCCTGGGCAACGGCTCCAACGACATCCTCGAGCTGGTGGGGCGTGCCTACCTGGCTCCGGGGCTGAACGCGGTCTTCAGCGAGCATGCTTTTGCCGTCTATCCCATCGTCACCCAGGCTGTCGGTGCGACTGCCAAGGTGGTGCCGGCCAAGGATTGGGGCCATGACCTGCCGGCGATGCTGGCGGCCATCGATGAGCAGACCCGCGTCGTCTTCGTCGCCAACCCGAACAACCCGACCGGTACCTGGTTCGGCCCTGAAGCGCTGGATGGTTTCCTCGCCAAAGTGCCGGAGAACGTGCTGGTGGTGCTGGATGAGGCCTATATCGAGTATGCATCGGGCGATGAGCTGCCTGATGGTCTCGACTACCTGGCGCGCTATCCGAACCTGCTGGTCTCCCGCACCTTCTCCAAGGCTTTCGGCCTCGCTGCGCTGCGCGTCGGCTACGGGATTTCCTCGGCCCGTGTCGCCGATGTGCTGAACCGTGTGCGCCAGCCGTTCAACGTCAACAGTCTCGCCCTGGCAGCCGCGTGCGCGGCCCTGGCGGATGTGGATTACCTGTCCGAAAGCCGTCGTCTCAATGATGCCGGCATGGCGCAACTGGAAGACGGTTGCCGCGCTCTGGGCTTGGGGTGGATTCCGTCCCGTGGCAACTTCATTGCCATCGATTTCGGTCGTGATACTGCCGGGATCAACAAGGCCTTGCTGGCTGCTGGCGTTATCGTGCGCCCGGTAGCCGGTTATGGCATGCCGAACTTCCTGCGTGTTTCCATCGGTCTCCCCCAGGAGAACCAGCGCTTCCTCGACGTTCTGGGGCAGGTGCTTGCCCGTGGCTGATGTCATGCCGCTGCAACAGCGTTCTCCTAAGCTCGGGCGCCTCGTGGTGATCGGGCTTGGCCTGATCGGCGGCTCCTTTGCCAAGGGGCTGCGTGAGAAGGGGGCGTTCGATGAAGTCGTGGGTGTCGATCTGGACGCCGAGTCGCGCCGCCTGGCCGTGGAGCTGGGGGTGGTGGACCGTTGCGAGGTCGATCTCGCTGCCGCCTGTCAGGGGGCTGCGGTGATCCAGCTCGCCGTGCCTATCCTGGCCATGGAGCGCCTGCTGAAAGAGCTGGCGCAGCTCGATCTCGGCAATGTGGTGCTGACCGATGTCGGCAGCGCCAAAGGCAATGTCGTGCGTGCCGCGCGCCTGGCTTTCGATGGTATGCCGGCGCGTTTCGTGCCCGGGCACCCCATCGCCGGCTCCGAGCAGAGCGGGGTGGAGGCGGCCAATGGCGCACTCTTCAGTCGCCACAAAGTGATCCTGACGCCTCAGGATTCCACCGATGCCGACGCACTGGCTCTGGTCGATGCGCTCTGGCGCGAGCTGGGTGCCGACGTCGAGCACATGCAGGTCGAGCATCACGACGAAGTGCTTGCCGCCACCAGCCACTTGCCGCATCTGTTGGCATTCGGCCTGGTGGATTCGCTCGCCAAGCGCAGCGAGAACCTGGAGATTTTCCGCTATGCCGCCGGTGGCTTCCGCGACTTCACGCGGATCGCTGGCAGTGATCCAGTCATGTGGCACGACATCTTTCTCGCCAACCGCGAGGCCGTGCTGCGGGTACTGGACGCATTTCGTGGCGACCTCGACGCCTTGCGCGACGCGGTCGACGCTGGGGATGGGCATCAACTGCTGGGCGTTTTCACTCGCGCCCGCGTCGCCCGCGAACATTTCAGTAAAATCCTGGCCCGCAGGGCCTATGTGGACGCCATGCACAATAACGACCTGATTTACCTGGCCCAGCCGGGTGGCCGCCTTTCCGGGCGTATCCGCGTTCCGGGCGACAAGTCCATTTCCCACCGCTCGATCATGCTCGGCTCCCTGGCCGAAGGCACGACCGAGGTCGAGGGCTTTCTCGAGGGTGAAGACGCCCTGGCGACTCTGCAGGCGTTCCGCGACATGGGGGTGGTCATCGAAGGCCCGCACCATGGCCGCGTGACCATCCATGGTGTTGGCCTGCATGGCCTGAAGCAGCCGCCCGGCCCGTTGTACCTGGGTAACTCCGGTACCTCCATGCGCCTGCTTAGCGGCCTGCTCGCCGCCCAGCCGTTCGACACCACCCTGACCGGCGACGCTTCGCTGTCCAAGCGCCCGATGAATCGCGTGGCCAAGCCGCTGCGCGAAATGGGCGCGGTGATCGAAACTGCCGCCGAAGGCCGTCCGCCAGTGGTCATCCGTGGTGGCCAGCGCCTTACCGGCATGAGCTACGAGATGCCGATGGCCAGCGCCCAGGTCAAATCCTGCCTGCTGCTCGCCGGTCTCTATGCCGCCGGTGAGACCTCCGTCACCGAGCCCGCGCCGACCCGTGATCACACCGAGCGCATGCTGCAGGGCTTCGGCTACCCCGTTGCCGTGGATGGCAGCACTGCAACCGTGGAAAGCGGTCACAAGCTGTCTTCGACCCATATCGAAGTGCCTGCGGACATTTCCTCGGCAGCCTTCTTCCTGGTCGCCGCGAGCATCGCCGAGGGCTCCGAACTGCTGCTGGAACACGTGGGCATCAACCCGACCCGTACCGGCGTGATCGACATCCTCAAGCTGATGGGCGCCGATATCACCTTGGAGAACCAGCGCGAAGTGGGTGGCGAGCCGGTTGCTGATATTCGCGTGCGCGCAGCGAAGCTCAAGGGCATCGATATTCCCGAGGACCTGGTGCCGCTGGCCATCGACGAGTTCCCGGTGTTGTTCGTCGCTGCCGCCTGTGCCGAAGGGCGTACCGTACTGCGTGGCGCCGAAGAGCTGCGGGTCAAGGAATCCGATCGCATCCAGGTGATGGCCGATGGCCTGGTAGCGCTGGGCGTGAAGGCTGAGCCGACCCCGGACGGCATCATCATCGACGGCGGTGCCTTCGGTGGTGGTGAGGTCTGGAGCCATGGCGACCACCGTATCGCCATGTCCTTCAGCGTCGCTTCGCTGCGGGCGGATGGGGCAATCCGTATCCATGATTGCGCCAACGTCGCGACCTCCTTCCCGAACTTCCTCGGGCTGGCGGCACAGGTCGGCATCCAAGTCGCCGAAGAGGGCAAGTGATGAGTACTGCAGCGCCGGTCATCGCCATCGACGGCCCGGGTGGCTCGGGTAAGGGCACGGTCGCGGGCTTGCTGGCCAAGCGCCTCGGCTGGAACCTGCTTGACTCCGGTGCGCTTTATCGCCTGCTGGCCTTCGCGGCGCGTAACCATGGCGTCGACCTGACCAACGAGGAGTCGCTGAAGGTTCTGGCGGCGCACCTCGATGTGCAGTTCCTCTCCAATGCCGGTGGCGTGCAGCGGATCATCCTCGAAGGTGAGGACGTCTCCGACGTCATCCGCACCGAGACGGTGGGGGCGGGGGCTTCGCAGGTTGCCGCATTGCCGGCGGTGCGCGATGCGCTGTTGCAGCGTCAGCGTGCCTTCCAGGAGGCGCCCGGTCTGGTCGCCGATGGTCGCGACATGGGGACCGTGGTGTTCCCCGATGCGCCGCTGAAGATATTCCTCACTGCCACTGCAGAAGAGCGCGCGCGCCGCCGCTATCTGCAGTTGAAAGGCAAGGGCATGGAAGTCGAGATGGCTTCCCTGCTGAACGAGATCATCGAGCGGGATGAGCGTGATACACAGCGCTCGGTTGCGCCGCTCAAGCCCGCCAAGGATGCACTGATCCTCGACTCCACCCATCTGAGCATCGACGAGGTGCTGGAGCGGATTCTCGCGGCTTTTGCTGATCTGGGGCTGGATGACTGATCGGATATCTACGCCGACAACGCCGCGGCCCCCGGTCGCGGCGTTGTCGTTTTCACAGCGACCAGGGCATTGGCGATCCGTCGGGCTGAATGCCCGGCTTCGCCAAGTCGTGGCAATTGACGGCAGTCAGCCTCATTGCTAACATTCCAGCCCTTATGTCGGCTTGATTTCTCTCGTTAGAGGTCGAGCCGGTTCTGATTCCGAAAGGATGTGCCTCATTGCCAGTCATCCGACTGAGCGTGGTGCCGCAGGGGTGGAACGGGATACCAGTTAACGTCCCTTTCACCTTTAATCACTGACTTGACCGCATTTGCTGGTAGTGCGGAATAGGGCCTTTAGTGGCCTTTGACTACAGGTATGATCATGAGCGAAAGCTTTGCAGAACTTTTTGAAGAAAGCCTGAAATCCCTCGACATGCAGCCGGGTGCCATCATCACCGGCATCGTGGTCGACATCGACGGTGACTGGGTCACCGTGCATGCTGGCCTCAAGTCCGAGGGCGTCATCCCGGTCGAGCAGTTCTACAACGAACAGGGCGAGCTGACCATCAGCGTGGGTGACGAAGTTCACGTTGCGCTGGACGCGGTAGAAGATGGCTTTGGTGAAACCAAGCTGTCCCGCGAGAAAGCCAAGCGCGCCGAGTGCTGGATTGTTCTGGAAGCTGCTTTCGCTGCTGAAGAAGTGGTCAAGGGCGTTATCAACGGTAAGGTCAAAGGCGGTTTCACCGTCGACGTCAGCGGCATCCGCGCGTTCCTGCCGGGCTCCCTGGTGGACGTCCGCCCCGTGCGCGACACCACTCACCTGGAAGGCAAAGAGCTCGAGTTCAAAGTCATCAAGCTCGACCAGAAGCGCAACAACGTTGTCGTTTCCCGCCGCAGTGTCCTGGAAGCCGAGAACAGCGCCGAGCGTGAAGCTCTGCTGGAATCCCTGCAGGAAGGCCAGCAAGTCAAAGGTATCGTCAAGAACCTCACTGACTACGGCGCATTCGTTGATCTGGGCGGCGTAGACGGCCTGCTGCACATCACCGACATGGCTTGGAAGCGCATCAAGCACCCGTCCGAGATCGTCAACGTTGGCGACGAGATCGACGTCAAGGTTCTGAAGTTCGACCGCGAGCGCAACCGCGTCTCCCTGGGCCTGAAGCAACTGGGCGAAGACCCATGGGTTGCCATCAAGGCTCGCTACCCGGAAGGCACCCGCGTAACCGCGCGCGTTACCAACCTGACCGACTACGGCTGCTTCGCAGAGCTGGAAGAAGGCGTGGAAGGTCTGGTGCACGTTTCCGAGATGGATTGGACCAACAAGAACATCCACCCGTCCAAAGTCGTTCAGGTTGGCGACGAAGTGGAAGTTCAGGTTCTCGACATCGACGAAGAGCGTCGTCGTATCTCCCTGGGTATCAAGCAGTGCAAATCCAACCCGTGGGAAGACTTCTCCGGTCGCTTCAATAAAGGCGACAAGATCTCCGGCACCATCAAGTCGATCACCGATTTCGGTATCTTCATTGGTCTGGAAGGCGGCATCGACGGCCTGGTTCACCTGTCCGACATTTCCTGGAACGAAGTTGGCGAAGAAGCCGTACGTCGTTTCAAGAAAGGCGACGAGCTGGATACCGTCATCCTGTCCGTAGATCCGGAGCGCGAGCGCATCTCCCTGGGTATCAAGCAGCTGGAAGACGATCCGTTCTCCAACTACGCCTCCCTGAACGAGAAGGGCACCATCGTGCGCGGTATCGTCAAGGAAGTTGATGCCAAGGGCGCTGTAATCACCCTGGGCGATGACATCGAAGGCATCCTGAAAGCCTCCGAAATCAGCCGTGATCGCGTTGAAGACGCGCGCAACGTGCTGAAAGAAGGCGAAGAAGTCGAAGCCAAGATCATCAGCATCGACCGTAAGAGCCGCGTCATCAGCCTGTCCGTCAAGTCGAAAGACGTGGACGACGAGAAAGACGCAATGAAGGAACTGCGCAAGCAGGAATCCGAGAGCACTGGTCCGACCACCATTGGTGATCTGATCCGCGCTCAGATGGAGAACCAGGGCTAAGTCCTGATTCCTTCATCAAAAAGGGCGGCCTAGGCCGCCCTTTTTGTTGCCTGAGTTTTACCCTCGGTTATTAGGGCTGTTCAAAGCTCCGTGGTCATGCTAAAACCGCGTAGAGCTGATCTAGCCGCTTGATATAGAAGGGAAAAACCATGACCAAGTCGGAGTTGATCGAACGAATCGTTACCCATCAGGGCCAGCTTTCCTCGAAGGATGTGGAGCTTGCCATCAAGACCATGCTCGAGCAGATGTCCCAGGCATTGGCCACGGGCGATCGTATCGAGATACGCGGCTTTGGCAGCTTCTCCCTGCATTTTCGTGCGCCTCGCACGGGGCGCAACCCGAAGACCGGCGAGTCTGTCCGTCTGGATGGGAAGTTTGTGCCGCATTTCAAGCCGGGCAAGGAGTTGCGGGATCGGGTTAACGAAGAGGAGTAGGCTTTAGCTTGAGGTAATTGAGCGGAGGGGTGCGCTGTGAATCCCCCGTCTTCAAGGCTGGTGCTGACACCTCCCTGCTTGCGAAATACTAGGAAGCAGGCAGAATGCGACTCCAGTTGTCTTGGAGCAAGGTCGTTTCTCCACTCTCTGGCGTATTTGCAGGTAGCTAAGCCAGTAACTCGCACCTAGGGCTGAGTCCCTCTGGTTTCGTTATCGTTAAGGGATTTGCTTGTGCGGTACTCCTTGATCCTTCCTCTGGGTATTCTCTTCGGCGCTGTACGATACTGCTATGGCCCGCAAATTTTCTTTCGATGGACTAAGCGCTTTCAATCCGACCCGCGAGTGGTTGAGTGCTTCGATTGGATTTCCTATCGATTGGCTCCAGCGTCCCTAGGCCGTGTTCCCGCTACGCGCTATTGGCACAGTGAAGGATGAAGTGATTACTGGTAGTACTTAGGCGCCAAGTGATCTGTTTCTGATTATTGTAAGGACATAAAATATTTTGCATGGCTGCTTCAGGTTCACTGTAAAGGCTCGCTATTGATATGTCTGTTGTTTCCTTTTGGAATAAATGAACTCAATGCTACTTCTGATGGCTGGGGCTCTTGTAAGGCTCCGTGGCTAAATTTGTATGGATGACTATATGGCTTTTTTTGCTGATCATGTTGTTCTGGGTGCAGAGGTTTATTGATGAAGCTCTTCATGATAACCAATTGCCTCGATCTGGCAGAGTTTGCCATCACTAGTGGCGTGGATCGTATCTTTGTAGATACTGAGATTCTTGGTAAGGATGCGCGTCAGGGGCACCTTAACACCGTGATCAGTCGGCACACATTGGATGATGTTCGTAGGATTAGGCCTGTAGTGCCAGAGGGGCGTTTGCTGGTTCGTGTGAATCCAATCCATGAGGGAACCAAGGCTGAGATCGATCTCGCAATTGAGGCAGGCGCTGATGTGCTCATGCTTCCGATGTTTCATCGTGTAGAGGAGGTTGAGTTATTCATAGCGGCTGTGGGGGGGCGTGCGCGCTGCAACCTTCTCGTTGAGACGGTATCTGCTGCTGCCAATTTGAAAGCGTGCATCGAAGTGCCAGGTGTTGATGAGGTGCATATCGGTCTAAACGACCTTCATCTGGAGCTTGGCCTCGATTTCATGTTTGAGCCTCTGGCCAGCGGAATGGTCGATAGCATGGCTACGATATTACGCGATAGTGGTAAGCCTTTTGGCATAGGCGGCATCGCTCGTGTCGGCGAGGGGTTGTTGCCAGCGGAGCTGCTACTGGCCGAGCATGCTCGTCTAGGATCCAGTGCCGCCATTCTGTCTAGAACGTTTCATCGTCAGGCTTCGTCTGTTGCCGAAATCAAAAAGCAAATGGACTTCTCCGCCGAAGTTAGCAAACTAAAGAGCGCATATCAGGAAAGTAAGGGGTATGATTCGGAGGTTTTGCAAGCTAAGCATCGAGACGTTCAAGAAAAAGTAGAGATGATAGTTGAGTCGATAAAGGCACGCAGGTTGAAGTGATGACGCAGGCGCAGCGAAACTTGCTTGGGGCTGGGCTCTTTTTGGGCTTGGCTTTGATGGGCGGGCGGCTGGCAGGTTTCGGTCGGGAAGTTTTAATCGCGTCTTCATTCGGTTTGTCCGCTGAAGCAGATATCGCAATCATTCTTCTCTCGATCCCTGATCTTCTTGTCAATCTCCTCTTGTCTGGGGGATTAAGTGTCGCGCTAGTTCCTGCATTGAGATCGGCAGATTCAGACAAAGCGGCGGCGCTTTTTATCCAGGCCTCTATTGTAGTGGGAGGGGGATTCGCCGTGCTAGCGGCGATATTTGCAGTGGCGCCGACTGTTTGGCTCTACTTGCTTGCTCCAGGTCTGCTCAGTCCGTTGCGCTGGCTGGACAGTTGGATGATCTATGCCATTGCCGCCGCTATCCCGCTAACTGCGCTATCTGGCGTTAGTTCGGCGGCGTTGAATTCAAAAGACCGTTTTTTTGTGGCAGGCTGCGGTACGTTGATATTCAACCTCTGCATTATTGGTGGGTTGTTCTACGCGTTGGCTGTTGGTGGGCGGTATCTCTCTTGGCTATGTGCCGGGATTTTCCTAGGTGCATTAGTTCGCTGGGTTAGTCAGCTTTCAGCGCTTCGAGTCGGACGTCTGCCTAAAAAGCATGACGTGTCTTGTGGGTGGGTTCTGGACCGCCAGTTATTGCTTGGTTTTGTTGCAGGGCTTGCTTCGGCCTCTCTACTGGTGATAGTGCCCCTGGTCATTCGGGCGGGGGCATCATGGCTCGGAGAGGGCGAGTTAGCGGCGTTCAATTACGCCGTTAAGTTGATCGAATTGCCGCTTGGTATTCTTATTACCACCCTCGCTACTGTGGCCTTTCCTCGATTGAGTGAGGCTCATGATCGACAGGATATCGTTGCTTTCAACGAGATTCTGCGTGTGTCGTTACAGCGGTCGGTGCTGCTGTCCATCGTAATCGTAATGTGTGGGCTTCCATTCATCGATGCTGCGATATTCATACTATTTGGTGGCGGGCAGATAAGCACTGCGGGTCTACAGCACATTACGACTCTCACACAGGTCGCGTTGCTAAGCGTACCCTTCGTTGGTATTTCAAGCCTCGCTGCGGCTGCTGTAAATGCGCAAAGACGGCCCGGGCAGGTTCTGCGCCGTACCGCTGCGGTCATGTTGTTCCTTCCTTTACTTTGCATTCCTGGCCTTTGGCTGAAAGAACCTATTGCTCTGATGTTGGCTCTACCGATTTTTCATATGATGCTGGCTATTAATCTTGCTCGGGCTACTGGAGGGGCTGTGCTTAACGCTGGGCTAGGAGGGGCGTACATTCTTCCGCTCGGCGCGCTAATTGCTGTCGTGGTCTCAGTGGCAGTATTGATAGATTTCTTCTGTTTGAAGCCTGCCGGGTCATGGCTAGTGGGGCCGTTGGCAATATGGCGCTTAGGATTGGCGGGAATAGCATTCGGTATCAGTGCTATCGCGGTACTCCATATGATGCGATCACGGGAAAGAGTGGCATTTAATGAAGCGAATATTTGATTTTTCTAGCTCACTTGTGGCGATTGTTCTTCTTTCACCCCTCATGATCGGAGTTGCAGCTGCTATCTATTTTTCTGACTTCGGCCCCGTGCTGTTCAAGCAGAAGCGTATTGGTCGGGGTGGGCATGAGTTCTTCATCTATAAATTTCGTAGCATGGTAATAGATGCTGATAAGCTTGGTGGCTATTCCACCGCAGATGGGGACCCCCGTATCACCAGAGTGGGAAGGTTTATCAGGCGAACTAGCCTTGATGAGCTGCCTCAATTACTGAATGTGCTTTCGGGATCAATGAGTGTTGTGGGGCCTCGCCCAGATGTACCTGCACAGCGGTCGCTTTACACTGATGCGGAATGGAGCCTACGCCTCAGTGTGCGTCCGGGTATCACGGGTCTTGCTCAGGCAACGTTACGTTCGGCGGCTACAGAGAGTCAGCGCAAGGAGTTGGATTTGCAATATGCTCGACAGGTCTCCCTGCTCAAGGATATTCAGATTATCCTGCTGACGTTCAAACAAGTTTTCGGAAAGGGCGGCAACTGAAATGTGCGGCATTTTTGGCTATTTCCACCGGGGAGTGCGCTCCCTTTCCCCCGAGAAATTGAGCGCCATGGGAATGGCGATTCAGCATCGCGGGCCTGACGATCAGGGGATTTTCAGTGCCCCCGGCCTCGCGCTGGGCAATCAGCGACTTTCGATAATTGATCTTGCAGGCGGTCATCAGCCATTTGTTTCAGATGACGGGCAAATTGCCGTCGTGCAAAACGGAGAGATATTTAACCACGTTGAACTCGCCGTCGATTTGGCCCGGACGGGATACCCGTGCCGCACTCACTCGGATACGGAAGTGCTATTGCGCTTGTATGAGCGTGAAGGCATTTCTTTTGTCAGCAAGCTAAATGGAATGTTTGCCATTGCCATTTATGATGCCCGTGAGCAGTCCGTCTATTTAGTCAGGGATCGGATTGGCGTTAAACCTCTTTATGTGCACGACGACGGACTTCAGCTGACTTTTGGTTCCGAAATAAAGTCACTGCTCCGTGCTGGGATGCCTCATCCTGCAATGAATGAGGAGGCCTTGCATCATTACTTGACCTTTAACTATGTACCTGCCCCGCTCACTCTATATCAGGGTGTTCATCATCTCATGCCGGGACATGTGATGAAGATTACCCGGGCGGGCAGCTCGGTATCACGCTGGTGGGACTTGGCTTCCGTCGAGCCGGTACATGGCCGATCCGAAGCTGATTGGATAGAAGAGTTCAACTACATCCTCGATGATGCAGTACGGCTTCGCTTGAGAAGCGATGTTCCGTTTGGCGCTTTTTTGTCGGGTGGGGTGGATTCCAGCACTGTCGTAGGTTTAATGGCCCGGCATATGAGTGAGCCGGTCAAGACATTCTGTATTGGCTTTGATGATCCCCGCTACGATGAGTCGATATTCGCCCAAGAGGCGGCCAGTCGATTTGGCACTCAGCACATTATGGAGCGTGTCGCGCCTGACATGCTCGAGCTCTGGCCCATGGCGACTTATCACTGTGATCAACCCCATGGCGATGTGTCGTTTCTTCCTACCTATCGCGTTTCTGCGCTAGCAGCTAAACATGTAAAGGTCGTGCTAACAGGTGATGGCGGCGACGAGTTGTTTGCCGGTTATGACAAGCACAAGGATTTCTTCTCCAATCCTGATATTAGGGCACTTACAGATAGCGAGTTTCAGCGTCGTTATTTTGATAGTATTTCCTTGTTTACCGATCATGGCAAGTC
The DNA here is from genome assembly GCF_026072635.1 of Pseudomonas solani. Taxonomy (NCBI): domain Bacteria; kingdom Pseudomonadati; phylum Pseudomonadota; class Gammaproteobacteria; order Pseudomonadales; family Pseudomonadaceae; genus Pseudomonas; species Pseudomonas solani. The sequence goes on from NZ_AP023081.1 coordinate 4,075,865, forward strand.
TGCACTTTACAAGCCAGACATGGCTGCCCGTCTGCGTGGCATTGAGTCCTTCGATATTGCTGCTCCCTATTTTCAAGCAGTTTCTCATCAGGACAGGATTAATCAGGCTCTATTCCTGGATATGCAATTGCTGCTCAGTGGCAATAATCTAGTAAAACCTGATCGAATGGGGATGGCTGTTTCTCTTGAAGCGCGTACTCCGTTTCTCGACTACCGGATGATGGAATTTGCCTTTCGTATGCCGGGTGAATTAAAGCTCAAGGATGGTGTGACCAAATACATCTACAAGAAGGCCGTGGCGCCACTTATTGGTGAGCATCTCGCTTATCGAAAAAAGCAGATGTTTACAGTCCCTGTAGGTGAGTGGTTCAAAACGACCAAGAAAGAATACTGCCTGTCCAATCTCCCCAAAGATTCTTTCTCCAATGATGAATTAAATACTATTTGTGAAGAGCATTTTTCGAGTAAGCGAAACCGGACTAGAGAGTTGCGCGCTCTCATCGCGCTAAAGCACTGGGCAGACATGGTCTGATTTTTAGAGGGCTTGACGGTGCTGGTTAGATAAAAGAGAGATCTATGCAGGAATCAATCAATAAGGTTTTTTTTAAAATCCTGTTTTGTTTTTCTCTCTTCGTATGTTGGGTTCAAGTGTCCCTGAGTGGTAAGGGATTTTTGCAGGTGGCAGGGGAGGGGGAGGCGATTGATGGGTATACGTCACAAGTTCTCTATGTGCGCGAAATTCTCGATCTCGGAGGTAATATTCTTGATCAGCCTCCACTTATCTGGATCCACTTGATACGGTCCGGTTTGTTTTATTATTTTGATTTCTTGAGTTATATAGGTGGAGCGTGGCTGGTGGCATTCGGCGTTGCGCTGTTCTTCATTCCCATCATGCGGCTCTTTGTCCATGCGAGATTTTCATATCTTTCTATCTTGCTGCCTGTCTTGATTGCATTGGTTAGCTACCGTGCTGTGTTTGTTGCTTTGTCTGTTGGTTATATTTTTTTGTACTTTCTCTGTTCTAGGCGGGCGATTTATCTAATATGCTCTTTTGTGTTCTTGAATCTAAGCTCCGCGTCTGTGTTGATCGGTATCCTGGTGGTGTGTATCTATGCTTTTAGGTTTTCGGCGTGGAACTGGCGCTTAGGTGCATTTCTTATAAGTCTGATCCTCTCCTTTGTGGTCTCATTGCAGGACAAAATAGTTGGCTTCATGTCGGCCAGTATTGGCTATCAGCCCACCGTGTCTATAGGTGGGGGTGGGCTTTTGGGAGTGCTGACTAGGAATACTATTTTTACCTCGTTCTATGAGGGCGACTACATCAGAGGTGGGGTATATCTTGCGTTTTTATTTGCGGCGCTCTTGATTATACTCTTGTCTCTATGTGTTCGAGAGTTTAGAGGGTATGGCTTGTTGTTTTTTGCGGGCCTTCCGGCTTTCTTTCTTGAGGGGCTAGGTGTTGTTGCTTTGATTGTTCCTCTATTCATGTTTATCTGTCAGGTTCCACTTGCGGTAAGGGCAGAATGTTATCCGCCAACTCGGGCATGGTACAAGGAAAGGGTATGAGTAGCATTCAGGATAAGATTCTATTTGTCTGCTACGGTGGTGGGCATTCCGCTGCGTTGCTGCCTGTAATAAAGCGCCTTAGAGATCGGGAGGTGGATGTTGCCGTCCTTGGGTTGACAACAGCAAAGCAGGCTATAGAGCGCGCGGGAATCAGTACATTAGATTTTAGTGCTCTTATTGGAAGGGTACGACCCTATAGGCGTGCTCCCTATGTCGGTTCAATACTGGCCAAGGCTCACGCTTCTCATCCCCTGGTTAGCCCCCGGGATACGGCTGCCTACCTAGGTGTCGGATTTCATGCGATGGTGAGAGAGTACGGCTTGGTAAAAGCCAAAGAAATGTACGCCCTCTCCGGCAGGCAGATATTCCTCCCCACTGATTTCTTTATTGAGCTTTTTAAAAAGGAGCGACCAAGGCTGGTTGTTTCCACCAACTCTCCAAGGTCAGAGCGTGCGGCACTCGAGGCTGCACGCGAACTGGGTATTCCCTCCGTTTGCTTGGTCGATCTGTATGCATACTATGAAATTGAATGGTGTGCGTCAGATCGCTACGCAAGTAAGGTCTGCGTCTTGAACCAGCAGGTTTGCGAGCGCTTCGAGAGAGCGGGTTTGCATTTGTCTCGAATCAGCGTCACGGGTAATCCGGCATTTGATCGATTGGCTCACATTGACCGCTCTCAGTGTAGGCGTATGTTCCGTCATCGATTAGGCATTGAGGAATCTCAATCGCTAGTTGTATGGATCTCGCAGCCAGAACCAAGTCGGCATCCTTTTTCTGGCGTCCTTGGTGACGAAAACTATCCTGTTAATGTCGAAAAATACCTCTTTGAGGCATTTGGCGATGATCCTGATGTGCACCTGATCATGCGCTTGCATCCCAGTGAGTCTCGCCCCCCGTCAATTGTGGCAGATCGTGTTCATTACAGTGATTCATCTGAGGCGCTGGACCATTTGCTCTGCGCCGCGGACTGTATTGTCACCGCAAGCTCGACTGTCGGGCTGGAGGCAGCTTACCTAGGCCTGCCAGTCATCCAGTGCATGGATTCTATTTTTTCTCACGATTTACCGCTTGCAGAGCTTGGCGTAGCCAGAGCGGTAGAGACTCATAGAGATCTGGGGGGGCAATTCGCGACGTTCTCGACCGTCCTCTTGAGCTTCAGCGGCCTCACCTTTTTGACGGAGGTGCTGCTGCGAGAGTGGAGGCGGTGATTCTGGAACTGCTGGAAGGCGGAGTGTGAGCTTCAGGGCCTGCATGGGTGCCGCGCGATGCGTTTCCTGAATAAATCTTGTAATATGCTGAAGGTCAAGTGTCGCGCTGATACTGGAAGGCTTCAGTTTAAAGGGCACCCTATTTTATTGCGTCATGGCAATTGAAGGTAGAGTGCTGATGATACGGGTATTGGTTAGTTGTAGTGTGTTGACTAGCTGATAGAGCGTTAAAATATTTATTGATGGATAGTGGTTTCTTATGAACAAAATTCCGTACCCTTCGAAAATTGATAAGGCTGCATTTTCAGTTTCGGCAGATACTTCCGAAGCTAAATATGGCTTGCCTAGCGAAGTGCAGTATTGCGTGCGCTGTGTCATTTCCAATCAGCGACCAAACTCGGCAGTTGAATACTCCCACACTAAGGCAACCAAAAAGAAGACCATTCACTTCGATGAGCACGGCGTGTGTGATGCCTGCCGGTTCGCGGAGAGAAAGCATGCCAGTATCAACTGGGATGATCGCGAGCGTCAGTTGCGTGAGTTGTGCGACCAGCACCGTAGTAAGGACGGTAGCTACGACTGTATTGTTCCCGGCTCTGGTGGTAAAGATAGCTTTTACGCATCCCATATATTGAGAACCAAGTATGGTATGCACCCGCTAACTGTGACCTGGGCACCACACGTATACACAGAGTGGGGGTGGCGTAATTTCCAAAGTTGGATTCATGCAGGCCATGACAACCTCCTGATGACACCCAATGGTCGAGTGCATCGCCTATTAACTCGCCTCGCGGTAGATAATCTCTTTCATCCTTTCCAAGCTTTTATGTTTGGGCAAAAGGCACTTGCGCCCAAAATGGCGCTTCTGCATAAAATACCATTGGTTTTTTTTGGTGAAAACGAAGCTGAATATGGTAATCCAATTGGGGATACTGAATCGGCCAAACGAGATTGGTCATATTTTACTTCCGACGATCAGTCGAAGGTCAGTCTAGGTGGCGTGTCTGTACCTGATTTAAAGAAATTCTTCGATGTAGAGCAGCAAGACCTGCTGCCTTATCTGCCCGCTGATCCGCACCAGATTGAAGAGCAGAAGGTCGAAGTCCATTATCTGGGCTATTACTTGAAATGGCATCCGCAGAGTTGCTATTACTATGCCGTTGAGCATGGCGGTTTTGAGGCTTCACCAGAAAGAACGCCAGGCACTTACAGTAAGTACAATAGCATTGATGACAGGATTGATGACTTCCACTACTACACGACAGGCGTGAAGTTTGGCCTGGGTCGAGCCAGTTACGATGCTGCGCAGGAAATTCGATCGGGCGACATCACTCGCGAGGAAGGGGCAGCGCTTGTAAAACGATTTGATCATGAGTTTCCGGAGCGGTTTGCTGAGGAGATTTTCCGCTACCTGAGTATCACGCCTGAAGAGTTCCCTCGTGCTAGCCAGATGTTTGAAGAGCCTATTATGTCGCGCGAATACTTCACTACCTTGGCTGACACTTTCCGCAGTCCACATCTTTGGGCGTGGGACAATGGTGAGTGGAAGCTGCGTCATGCGGTATGGCACGAACAGCACAAGAAGTAATGGGCTGGACTTTTAAATGAGCAATTTGCGATTAATACCGCGCTTAGATATCAAGGGGCCCAATCTCATCAAGGGCATTCATCTTGAGGGGTTGCGTGTTGTTGGTGACCCTCAGGAATATGCAGTCCGCTATGCCGAGGCGGGCGCTGATGAGTTGCTTTATGTTGACATCGTTGCGAGCCTCTATGGTCGAAATAATCTAAGCGATATCATTCGCCGTGCTGCTGATAGGGTATTTGTCCCTATTACCGTGGCGGGTGGGATACGCAGTATTGATGATGCGAGACACATCTTGCGTTCTGGGGCGGATAAAGTTGCCATAAATACGGCCGCAGTATTGAGGCCGGAGCTGATTCGTGAGGTTTCAAGGCGTTTTGGCTCTCAGGCGATGGTTTTGTCTATCGAGGCAAAAGAGCAAGCGCCAGGTAAGTGGGAAGCCTACACAGATAATGGTAGGGAGCGCACAGGGCTGGATGTTGTCGAGTGGGCTGTAAGAGGTGTCGAGTTAGGTGCTGGTGAGGTGCTCGTCACCTCAGTGGACCGAGAGGGCACTCGGAAAGGCTTTGACATTGACTTGATTCGCCAGATAAGTGAAGCGGTTTCGGTACCTGTTATCGCTAGCGGTGGTATGGGTAAAGTCGAGCATATGGTGGATGCGGCCAAGTTAGGTAAGGCAGATGCCATCGCAATGGCTGATGTATTGCACTATAACCGACTGACTATTGATGACATTCGTAGTGCGGCACTAGCGGCTGATTTGCCTGTCAGGAAGGTGACCTTTGGTAAATAGAAATATCACGTTACTTGACTACGGTATGGCGAATTTACTGAATGTCGCCAGGGCATTTGAATATTGCGGCGCTACTGTTCGCACTATTGAGGATCCTAAAGACGTTGTTTCTGCGGATCGTCTCGTAGTGCCAGGTGTTGGGGCTTTTGCAGATGTAATTAGAGAGCTCGCGGAACGCGGGCTCGATGAAGCCATTCGCCGATTCTCGGAAACCGAGAGACCACTGTTCGGCATCTGCGTTGGAATGCAGATGCTTTTCGATGGGAGTGAGGAATTTGGTGACCACAATGGCCTGGGGATACTTCCAGGCCAAGTAAAAGCGGTGCCGGCCAAGACAGTTGAGGGCGATGCGCAGCGTGTACCTCATATTGGCTGGAATCATCTTGTGCTTCCGCATTCCCAGCCTTCATGGGCAGGAACGCCTCTGGATGGGTGGGAGAATGAACAGCCTGCATTTTATTTCGTGCATTCATACTCCGCCCACCCCGACCGTGATGAAGATAAGCTGGCCGAGTGCATGTACGGTGGGCATCGGATATGCGCGGCGGTTCGTCGCAATAACATTTTTGCAACTCAATTTCATCCGGAGCGCAGTGGTACTGCCGGACTTGAATTGATTAAGAAATTCTTAGGCTAGGGGAAATCTGGTCCCTTGTTGTCTGCATAAACGACGCCGTGAAGATGGTGGCTTTTCAGGATCCTGCGAATGCGAGTTTTAGTAATCGGTACCGGATCAATTGGCAGAAGGCATATGCGAACCATCCAAGCGCTTCGTCCAGACGTGCGCTTCGATGTTTTGCGAGAGCGACCTCCGAGATCGAACTTGGTTGAAGAGGGCGTTTTTTTTACAGTGTCTTCTAGCCTGACTGAGGCCATTAGTAAGCGACCTCAGTTGATGGTAATCGCCAATCCCAGTGCTTTGCACTTGCCGTTATTGGAGGTCGCTATCGGAGAAGGCATCCCTTTTTACGCTGAAAAGCCTGTTGTGTCTTCGGCTGAAGACTTGGACGCACTCAAGAGTTGCATTGGTGAGCATGAAATACTGCCGCCGAACATCGTCGGTTGTAATCTTCGATTTCTGCCTTCTCTACAAGCGCTTAGGAAACTGGTTGAGAGTGGTGACTTAGGGAACATTGTTCACGCTAGCTTCGAGGCTGGACAATGGCTGCCAGACTGGCGGCCCGACATTGACTACAGGACCTCTTACAGTGCGAGAAGAAGCTTAGGTGGAGGAGTTGCTCTAGATCTTATTCATGAGCTTGATTCTGCGCGCTGGATGCTGGGTGAGTTGTACGACATACAAGCCATTTTCGCGAAAGCTTCAGCGCTTGAGATCGATGTTGAAGACTCAGCTTCTTTTTTGATGAAGTCTCGCTTGGGTGCGCTCGTCTCTGTACATGTCAATTATGTAAGTCGCTCGCCATTTAGGCGTTATCGAATCGTTGGTGACCAAGGCACCGCTGAGTGGGACTTGCCCAGTCGAACGCTTAGTGTAACAACGCACAAGGGATCCACTGCAGTACCGCTGGGGCCAGATGCATTCGATATTTCTCAGACCTATGTAGCAGCGATGTCCGAGCTTCTGCAGGCAATTGATGAGCAAGCTGTGACATCGCAAGGTATTGAAGATGGTATTTCGGCTTTGGAGCTGATTTTTTGCTCTAATTCAACTCGTTTATCACGGTATGGCGTATGAAAACTATCGCTACCATTTGTGCTCGAGGCGGCTCTGTGGGGGTGCCGAGAAAGAATATTTCACTTCTCAAAGGCAAGCCGCTTATCGTTTACACCATTGAACAGGCGCTATCGGTACACCAAATCGAATCTGTTTATGTGTCAACAGACTGCCCTGAAATTGCCGAAGTAGCCCGTGCTTATGGGGCAATTGTCCCATTTCTCCGCCCAGCCGAGCTGGCGACAAGTACCGCCGCTAAAATTCCTGTAATTCAACATCTATGCGATTGGGTTCTCGAAAATGTCGGGCCGTTTGATCGCATTGTTGACCTCGATCCTACTTCTCCTTTAAGGCTTATTTCTGATATCGAGGCTTGCATAAGCCTGTTGGATAATAAAACCGACGCGGTCATAACGGCATTCGAGTCGGAGAAGAATCCATATTTCAATATGGTGGAGTACAAAGAATCAGGACTTTTAGGGCTGGTTTGCGATACCGCGGGTGGAGTCGTTGCTCGTCAGTTAGCACCTTCAGTTTATTCGATGAATGCCTCTATTTACGTTTGGCATCGTGAGACGCTCGCCAAGGGGCTTTGGAATGGAGCGCTTAAGCTTCATGTGATGCCGAGGGAGCGATCAATCGATATTGATAGTCCGCTGGATTTCAAGATAGTCGAGATGCTTCTGTCTGCACGTGATGCGGAGGTGAATAATGGATAGATTCTCCCTTGACGGGAAAGTTATTGTCGTAACCGGTGCGGCAGGCATACTTGGTAGCAGGTTTTGCGATGCGTTGCTTGAGTATGGCGCCCAGGTGATTGGGCTTGACTCCAATAGTCAAGCATTGACAGAACTTACGAAGCGGCAACTGTCGACACGCCTGACTACTTACTGCGTTGATATTAGAGACAGAGAAGCGCTGCGCTTGGTCCATGATGCAGTGTTTGAGCAGTTTGGTCGTATAGATGGACTGCTCAATAATGCTGCGACTAAAAGTGAGAATTTCTTCGAGCCGTTTGAGACGTTCCCACTGGAGGATTGGGATCATGTCATGTCCGTTAATCTAAAGGGCGCGTTCGTTTGCTGTCAGGAGTTCGGAGGCCGCATGGCGCTCCAGGGCTATGGCAGTATCGTCAATGTTCTTTCTATATACGGTATTGTTGCGCCTGATCAGCGAATATACGAAGGTTCTGAATATCTAGGGCGAGCGATCAATACTCCTGCGGTCTATAGTGCGAGCAAGGCGGGTTTATGGGGGCTGACCAGTTATTTATCCTCCTACTGGGGGAGTCGCCACGTTCGCGTCAATGCGCTTACACCAGGCGGTATTCAAAGCGGGCAGAATCAAGTCTTCGTTGATCGTTATTCCCAGCGGGTTCCATTCGGCTGTATGGGGCAAGCAGATGATTTGGTTGGCGCTCTTATTTATCTGCTCTCAGATGCGGCTGGGTATGTGACAGGGCAAAATATAGTGGTTGACGGCGGTTTAACGGTCTGGTGAGCATGAATAGTACGTTCGTTATCGCTGAGGCTGGTGTCAATCATAATGGTTCGCCAGAATTGGCTATTAAGCTTGTTGAGACCGCTGCCCGCTGCGGTGCTGATGCGGTAAAATTTCAAACTTTTACTGCTGAAAAGCTTGTTCGACGTGGCGCAGAGAAAGCGGCTTATCAAAAGAGCGCTACGGGCGAAGGTGACCAGTTTGACATGCTCAAACAGTTGGAGATGTCTCCAGAGTTACACGATGCTCTGATCTTGCGTTGCTCGGAACTCGGGATCGAATTCATGTCGACCCCTTTTGATGAAGAGGCTGCTGATTTCTTGCTTGCTTCCGGCATGCGGCGAATCAAGATACCTTCTGGTGAAATAACCAATTGGCCCTTTCTGCGCTTTTTGGCAAAAAAGAATGTTCCCCTGATTCTTTCAACTGGAATGGCATCTCTTGATGAGGTTGTGGAAGCTGTAGCGGTGATTGCAGAGGCTCGGACGAGTGCTGGCCTGACGGAGGCGCTGTCCAGTGTCTTGTGCGTTCTGCATTGCACCTCCAATTATCCAGCGCTTGCGCGGGATGTGAACCTTCGGGCAATGAATACGATCGCCGAGGCAACTGGTCTGCCGGTCGGTTACTCGGACCATACGCTGGGGTTGGCGGTTTCAACCGCAGCGGTAGCGCTTGGCGCTACAGTAATCGAGAAGCATTTTACATTGGATAAATCGCTGCCTGGTCCAGACCATCAAGCTTCGCTTGATCCTGATGAGCTTGCACAGCTGGTGGCGCAGGTTCGTGTGGCCGAGCAGGCTTTGGGTTCTAGCATCAAAGCCCCAGCAGCATCTGAACTACCTGTTCGAGCATTGGTACGACGCAGCGTTTCATTGGCGCGCGATGTTAAGGCTGGGGAGACTTTGAGCGCTCAGGATTTATGCCTGTTGCGCCCAGGTAACGGAATCCCGCCTGCTGCCCTGGATCAGGTAATAGGCCAAACCCTTGGTGAGTCCATGGTTAGCGGAACGACTCTCCAATGGGAAATGCTAAGCTAATGCGCCGTATCCTATATGTCACTGGAACCCGTGCTGACTTTGGTCTCATGCGTTCTTCCTTGCTCATGATTCATGGCCGTCCAGGTTTGGAGCTTGGAATCCTGGCGACGGGTATGCATCTGGACTCGCAGTACGGGGATACTATCCGTGAAGTCGAGTCCTGCGGTATTTCGATAGTTGCCCGTGTGCCTGTAGAGCTTCGTTCCGATAGCGGTTCCGCCATGGCAAAGGCCATTGGCGTGGAAATCCTTGGGATGGTCGAGGCGTTCGAGCAGTGGAGACCCGATGTGGTGATGCTGCTGGGCGACCGAGGTGAGATGCTGGCGGGAGCAATTGCCGCACTTCATCTGAATATCCCAATTGTTCATATTCACGGAGGAGAGCGCTCGGGTACTGTCGATGAGCCTATACGCCACGCTATATCTAAGCTCGCACATTACCACTTCACTGCGACAGTTGATGCGCGTGAGCGACTGGTTCGGATGGGGGAGCGAGAAGAGAATATTTTCGTTACAGGGGCGCCCGGGCTCGACGGTCTTGTTGATATTCAGCCACCTGTGCGTGATGAGATAGCGCTGGGGTATGGATTTGATCCCTTGCGCCCTATTGCGTTGGTTATCTTTCACCCGGTTGTGCAGCACGCAGAGCTTGCTGATCGGCAGATGCGAACGTTGCTCGAAGGCATTCGGCGGGTGGACGGCCTTCAGGCACTGGTGCTGATGCCCAACGCGGATGCTGGTGGGGAAGCGATTCGTGCGGTCTTGGCAGATCCATACCTCAGTGTGCGAGTGGTCAATCATTTGCAGCGAGACGACTTCTGTCGTTGGATGTCGGTTGTTGACGTAATGGTGGGGAACTCCAGTAGCGGTATCATCGAGGCAGCCAGTTTTCATACTCCAGTGGTAAATGTCGGTAATCGTCAATTAGGGCGGGAGCGAAGTGATAACGTGGTGGATGTCGAGGTCGATGTAACCGCAATACAATGCGCGCTGGTCCAAGTCTTGGCCAAAGGGAGGGTCGCCGTAAGAAATGTCTATGGGGATGGCGCTGCCGGTCTGCGTATTACTGAACTGCTCGAAAGACTTCCCTTGAACCGCGACTTGTTGCTCAAGTGCAATGCATACTGAGCACTTTATTCTTGGCGCCGGCGGGCATGGCAAAGTCGTGCTGGATGCCTATGTTCGGAACGGGCGTACTGTCCGTTTGTTCGATAATAATTCTTCTCGAGTGGGTGAGATACTGCTCGGTCATGCAATTGAGTTGCAGCCTGTTCTGACTGGCTCTTCGTTCTATGGTCATTTAGCCATTGGGGAAAATTTAACTCGGCGACGACTGCTGGCGACGTTTGATAATCAAGTCTTAGGTTGGTTTACTGTTATACATCCCCACTCAAGCGTTGCAGTAAGCGCCCAAGTGGCCGATGGCTGTTTCGTTGCTGCGTATGCTGTTATTGGGCCAGATGCAATTGTTGGTCGATCTACAATTATCAACCATGGTGCAATAGTTGATCATGATTGCAGGGTTGGTGAATGTTGCCATATCGCTCCGAATTCCACATTGGGTGGGGGCGTTACGCTTGGCAATGAAGTTCTCATAGGCAGTGGGGCAGTAATCTTGCCTGGTATCTGCATTGGAGATGGCGTGCGTGTTGGTGCCGGGGCGGTGGTTACACGCAACGCACCTGCAGGCGCTGTTTTGGTTGGTGTTCCTGCTAGGATTTCTTTGTGATGATTGAGTTACAGCGCGTCATTATTCACCAAGGGCTTTCTTTGAGGGAGCTGCTTGCTCGCATGGATCAGGGCGGTGCAGAAATTCTGCTATTGGTAGATGGAAGTGGCCGCTTGGTTCGGACCATTACCGATGGTGATCTTCGCCGCTTGTTACTGGCTGGTACCGCATTGGAGGAGGTGCAGTTCGAGCTTCCAGAGAAGACGCCGATTACGGTGCAAGATGGAACGGACCGAGAGCTGGCTCTCGATCTGATGAAGCAAAATGATGTCAATCATATCCCCGTGCTTGATGACTTCGGGCGTCCAATAGAGCTGCTGCGTGCTCGAGACCTTGAGTCGCCTATTCTTTTGTCGACGCCGCATATGGGGGATCAGGAACTCTCCTTCATCAACCAGGCTTTCGATACTAACTGGATTGCTCCTCTTGGCCCCAACGTCGATGCTTTCGAACGAGAGCTGGCGGAGAAAGTTGGCGTTGGCCATGCGGCGGCGTTGAGTTCGGGCACCGCCGCTATTCACCTCGCACTCATCCTTCTGGGGGTTAATGAAGGGGATAGTGTGTTCTGTTCCAGTCTGACGTTTGTCGCCAGTGCCAATCCTATTCTCTATCAGAAGGCTGTCCCGGTATTCATCGACTCCGAGCCTGAAACCTGGAATATGTCACCTGCAGCATTGCAGCGTGGCCTTGAGCAGGCTGCTCGGGATGGACGTCTTCCAAAGGCTGTGATTGTCGTCAATCTGTATGGGCAGAGCTCGGATTTCGATCCTATCGTCGCGATTTGTGACAAGTTCAATGTCCCGCTGATCGAGGATGCTGCTGAGTCTCTAGGTGCCAGTTACAAAGGCAGAGCCAGTGGTACTTTCGGTAAGCTCGGTATCTATTCGTTCAATGGCAACAAGATCATCACTACCTCCGGAGGGGGGATGTTAGTGTCGGATGATCGAGCCTTGATTGAGAGAGCCCGCTTCTTTGCGACGCAAGCTAGAGATCCAGCACCGTGGTATCAGCACACGAGTGCCGGTTTCAATTACCGTATGAGTAATGTCCTGGCTGGTATAGGTCGTGGGCAGTTGCGCGTTCTGGAGGAGCGAGTTGGCCAGCGACGTGCGGTGTTCGAACGATATCGCGACAGTGGCATCGGTGGAGAGAGCTTTCAGTGGATGCCTGAGGCCTCCTTTGGCCGCTCGACAAGATGGCTTAGTTGCGGCGTTTTTGACTCTGAAGGCCGTGTTGATGTTCAGCGCTTTATCGAGCGACTGGCGGAGCATCGTATTGAGGCACGAAGGATATGGAAGCCGCTACACCTGCAGCCGCTTTTCGAAGGGTGTGCTTATTTTCCTCATGATGAGGATTATTCCGTCAGCGATCATATTTTCGCTCATGGCATCTGCCTGCCCTCCGGGTCCAATATGACAGAGCGGGAGCAGGATCGTGTGATAGATACCGCTAAGAAGATTTTTGCAGAGTTTTGATGGGATGAGGGGAGAGGACTGTGTTCCTCTCTGAGAGATATTGCTTCTGCCTGTGGGAAGTGGAGGGTGGCTGCTTGGTGGCGTGTCATGTTTAGCTGCCCGCGTCCACCCGCCTCAGGCCGTTATGCGGCAAGACCTCGAGATCAAATGATGCGTTTGGGAGCGGAGTATCCTTAGCCATCAAGCCACAGGTTGCGTCATGCACGAAAGTGCGAGTGTCTGGCGCGACCTGGCACTTTACGAGAGTGGACAGTTCATTCGTTGTCGGTTGCGGACGGCACGATGGTATGGAAACGTGTGCGTAGTGGTCGATGAGATCGCTTCAGTTGCAGGACTTTGCTTGGGGCTGCCAACGCAGAACCAGGCTTTTTGAAGGATATGGTGCCGTTGTTGTGTTGAGACTAGCTGACAAACTCAGAGAACGCATGCTGCGCTTGCCGCGTCGTTACAAGCGATCAATCCAGATCTTCATGGACGTTGTGTTGCTGTGGGTCGCCTTGTGGTTGGCATTCGTAATACGCCTCGGGGACATGGACAATATCTTTCCATTCAGTGGGCACTTATGGTTGTTCTTGGCTGCACCATTGGTGTCCATACCGTTGTTCATTCGTTTTGGTATGTACCGAGTCGTCACACGCTATCTGGGGAATGACGCACTTGTCGCGATTGTTAAGGCTGTGAGCTTGTCTGCCTTGGTCTTGGCATTGGCGGTGTACTGGTATCGAGATGCTCCCGCAATGATTCCTCGATCCATGGTGCTGAATTATTGGTGGTTGAGCATCATGTTGATCGGTGGTTTGCGGGTATGCATGCGCCACTATTTCGTGGGCAACTGGTTCTCGCCTGAACAGCCGTCCAGATTCGGTGGGTTCGATAGCCGACTTTCTCGAGTAGCGATCTATGGAGCTGGAGCTGCCGGAAATCAATTGGCTGCAGCCCTCCGCATGGGGCGTGCCATGCGGCCTGTTGCGTTCATCGATGATGATCAGAATATCTGTAATCGTGTAATAGCAGGCCTGCGCGTGTACTCGCCTGGTCACATTCAGCAGATGATCGACGAAACGGGTGCGGTAGAAATTCTTTTGGCTGTGCCATCTGCAAGTCGTACACGCAGACGGCAAGTGCTGGAAACATTGGAGCAATATCCGCTGCATGTTCGAACCGTACCGGGCTTCATGGACTTGGCGAGTGGTCGTGTAAAGGTAGAGGATGTTCAGGAAGTGGACATCGCCGATCTTCTCGGGCGCGACGCGGTGCCGCCACAGCAAGAATTGTTCGAGCGTTGCATTCGAGGCCAAGTGGTCATGGTGACAGGGGCGGGTGGCTCCATCGGCTCGGAGTTGTGCCGGCAGATTCTTTCTACCGATGCAAAGATATTGCTGTTGTTCGAGCACAGTGAATTTAATCTATACAGCATTCATACGGAGTTGGAGCAACGTATACGCAGGGAGTCTCTCAGCGTGCGGTTGTTCCCTGTTCTTGGTTCAGTCCGTAATCAGGAGCGTCTGTATGAGTTGATGCGAGTGTGGGCGGTCAACACCGTTTACCATGCGGCAGCTTATAAACATGTGCCGATGGTGGAGCACAATATCGCCGAAGGAGTCATGAATAATGTGCTGGGGTCGTTGTATACGGCTCAGGCAGCGTTGCGCGCCGGTGTTGAGCACTTCGTTCTGATTTCCACTGACAAGGCAGTGCGCCCTACAAATGTCATGGGTAGCACAAAGCGTTTAGCTGAAATGGTTTTGCAGGCATTGAGTCAAGAAGTTGCGCCGGTATTGTTCGGTGATGAAGAGCAACTGCACCAAGAAAACAAGACACGATTCACCATGGTGCGCTTTGGCAATGTGCTGGGCTCTTCGGGCTCTGTCATTCCACGCTTTTACGATCAGATTCGTAAGGGCGGACCCGTGACAGTCACTCATCCGAATATAACTCGCTACTTCATGACTATTCCCGAGGCCGCACAACTGGTGATCCAGGCCGGCTCAATGGGCCAGGGTGGTGATGTATTCGTTCTGGATATGGGGCAGCCTGTGAAGATTGCCGAATTGGCCGAGAAGATGATTCATCTAACAGGGCTAAGTGTCTGCTCCGAGGCTAATCCCCACGGGGACATCTCAATCGAATTCACAGGCTTACGGCCTGGTGAGAAGCTTTATGAAGAGCTCTTGATCGGTGACAACGTAAGTCCTACTGACCATCCGATGATCATGCGCGCTAATGAAGAACATCTACCTTGGGAGGCTTTCAAGGAGGTTATTGTCAATCTGATCGAATCTGTCGAGCAGGATGATTATGATCGCGTACGCCAGTTATTGCGTGAGGCAGTTTCTGGTTATGCTCCAGAGGGTGAAATAGTTGACTGGATGCATTCGAAGCGCACGGTTAGCTAATTTATACTGAGTCTTTCCTATAGGGTTAGGTTCTCAGATTAATTGCTGGGTCTCATGTGATTACGGTCTGGTATGCCTTGATTGGCTTTTGCTGCTCTGGGTATGGTCGTTCAGAGCCAGTGATGGGCTGGTATTCGTTTGAAAGGGGCTGATTGAAGTATTTTTGGCTTTTCTTGTGTTTTTTCCTAGGCTTTTACTCTTTGAGTGAGTCTAAAAGCGGCCGATTGTTTTTGTTTTCGGGAGCACCGGCAAAGCATGACTCTATGATTATGACTGGTAGCGCTGTCATCCCTATCGAATACAATGAGCTTGAACCAGTCCTTTCGGATTCGCCTGCGGCGGAGACCGCCAGCCAAGTCAGGTATGTCTATAAAGTCGATCCATCTAAAATTCCATCTACAGCGACTCATGTATTGGTATTGGTCAAGATGAAGGCCTATATACCTATCGATGCGGGCAGTGGCGGAATGAACTATGCGCAGATTTTTGCGAGAGTTCCTGATAATAACCATTTTATTCATTGTGAGGCTTGGGGGGAGGCGTCGACTGGCAAGAAGAGCGCCGGCGTGTAACCTTCTCCAGTGTCTATCTCCCTATTGTCAACGGGGAGGTTACCGTTGATGTAGGGCGAGAAATAAGACTTCGTGGAACTGTTGAGTTCGCCGTTTATATGGAGGGTTACCTAGATGGTAAGTATGGGGCTCTTGATACCATGAAGGCGATTCTCAATGATTTGCGGAGCATGGCATCCGGTTTGTATTCAAGGTTGCTTGATAGAGGTGCTGGTCTGTTTAGTTAGTGCATCAACATAATGCGGCCGGTTACGGCTGGCCATGCTCGTCATGATGGTTTGCTCTTGGTCGCTCAATCTTCACTAAGACAAGCAGTGAGCTTTCGAGCTGATCTCATGCCCATATGTGGGCTTTCGAGCCGATGACTATGGATTGGTTCGTGAGGTCCTACAGGAAACTGTCAATATTTACCCTCTTGAATAGGAGGTTTTTGACTGAATCCATCAATGGCGTGGAATTGAACCGCCTCTCTCTAATGGCTAGTTTGGCTCGGCGGATCTAGGAGTACCGCCCTTTAAGCTAGTCACATGGAGATTTAAGTGATGATCCTCGTACGGATTCTGTCCCTGTTGTTCGTTTTTCTCGGCTTCGCCGGTTCTGCCATTGCTGCAGAGGTACCACCCAAGAGCGAGCCGGCAAAGGTTGCCGCCGAACAGGTTAGCAAGAAGATCGATATCAACAAGGCTGACGCTGTGGCACTGCAGGAGGTGATGATCGGAGTCGGTGAGCAGAAGGCCAAGGCGATAGTGGAATATCGTGAAGCCAATGGCGCTTTCTCATCAGTAGACGATTTATTGCAGGTCAAGGGGATTGGTGCCAAGACTCTTGAGGCTAACCGTGACAGGCTCAGTGTCGAATAAGCATTGAGAGTGAAACGAGGAAAGCCGGCTTGATAGCCGGCTTTTTTGTGCCTTGCTGATTGCTTGTTCGTTACCGCAACCGTAGGGCAAAGCCGAACGCGCTTCAGCGCGTCCCCGAAGGGGTGAGGGCCGAAGGTCCCGAATAACCGGGGACGAAGTCCCTGGTGAGAGTCCGGTGGCCTAAACGAAAAAGCCCCCGGCATGTGCCGAGGGCTTTGAATTTGTCTCCGCGACCTGGATTCGACGGCAAAGCCGAACGCGCTTCAGCGCGGCCCCGGAGGGGTGAGGGCCGAAGGTCCCGAATAACCGGGGACGAAGTCCCTGGTGAGAGTCCAGTGACCTAAACGAAAAAGCCCTCGGCATGTGCCGAGGGCTTTGAATTTGGCTCCGCGACCTGGACTCGACGGCGAAGCCGAACGCGCTTCAGCACGGCCCCGGAGGGGTGAGGGCCGAAGGTCCCGAATAACCGGGGACGGAGTCCCTGGTGAGAGTCCAGCAGCCTAAACGAAAAAGCCCCCGGCATGTGCCGAGGGCTTTGAATTTGGCTCCGCGACCTGGACTCGAACCAGGGACCCAATGATTAACAGTCATTTGCTCTACCGACTGAGCTATCGCGGAACAACGACGCGTATCCTACTGATTAAGAAGGAGAAGTCAAGCGTTTGGCTTGAGCTTCTCCTGCTTTTTTCACAGTACCTGGGTGATGGCGCGGGTGACGCTTTCCAGGTTGCCGTTGTTCAGTGCGGCGACACAGATGCGGCCGGTGCTGACGGCGTAGATGCCGAACTCGTTCTTCAGGCGTTCTACCTGCTCGGCGGTGAGGCCGGAGTAGGAGAACATGCCGCGTTGGCGGGCTACAAAGCTGAAGTCGCGCTTGGCGCCGAAGGCGGCCAGTTGCTCGACCATGGCCAGGCGCATGTCGCGGATACGCTGGCGCATCTCGCCCAGTTCCTCTTCCCACAGTGCGCGCAGTTCGGGGCTGTTGAGCACCGAGGCGACGACTGTGGCGCCGTGGGTCGGCGGGTTGGAGTAGTTGGTGCGGATCACGCGTTTGGCTTGCGACAGCACGCGGCTGCCCTCGTCCTTGGAGCCCGTAACGATGGACAGGGCGCCAACGCGTTCGCCGTACAGCGAGAACGACTTGGAGAAGGAGCTGGAGACGAAGAAGTTCAGGCCGGACTGTGCGAACAGGCGAACGGCTTCAGCGTCCTGCTCGATGCCGTCACCGAAGCCTTGATAGGCGATATCGAGGAAGGGTACGTGCTCGCGTTCGCGCAGCACTTCCAGAACGGCTTTCCAGTCGTCGAGGTTCAGGTCGACGCCCGTCGGGTTGTGGCAACAGGCGTGCATCACGACGATCGAACGAGGAGGCAGGGCCTTGAGGTCTTCGAGCATGCCGGCACGGTTCACGCCGTGGCTGGCTGCGTCGTAATAGCGGTAGTTCTGGACCGGGAAGCCGGCGGACTCGAACAGCGCGCGGTGGTTTTCCCAGCTCGGGTCACTGATGGCGACCACGGCGTCAGGCAGCAGGCGTTTGAGGAAGTCGGCACCGGTCTTCAGGGCCCCGGTGCCCCCGACAGCTTGGGTGGTGATGACGCGGCCGTCCGCGATCAGCGCCGAGTCGTTACCGAACAGCAGCTTCTGCACGGCCAGGTCGTAGGCGGCGATGCCCTCGATCGGCAGGTAGCCGCGCGGTGCATGGGCTTCGATGCGGGCCTTCTCGGCCTCGGCAACGGCGCGCAACAGCGGAATACGGCCCTGTTCGTTGTAGTAGACGCCCACGCCAAGGTTGACCTTGGTCGGGCGCGGATCGGCGTTGAATGCTTCGTTGAGGCCCAAGATGGGGTCGCGCGGAGCCATTTCGACGGCAGAAAACAGACTCATGATGCGGCTGCTCGAGAGGAAGGAAGTTGGAGGCCTGGCAACCCCGCGAGCATCGTGCATTGGGGTTGCGCAATCGGGCCGGTATTATAGCGGTCAAGGTCGCGTGCCGCGACAACGTACGCTAGCTTTTCGCCTGGTTTGACGCTGCCGCTGGGCGGGTGTCACATCATTTTGCCGAGGTCAGCCATGTCAGAGTTTCAACTCGTCACCCGCTTCCAGCCGGCCGGCGACCAACCCGAAGCCATTCGCCAGTTGGTCGAGGGCCTGGAAGCGGGCCTGTCGCACCAGACGCTGCTGGGGGTGACCGGTTCGGGCAAGACCTTCAGCATCGCCAATGTCATCTCCCAGGTGCAGCGCCCAACGCTCGTACTGGCGCCGAACAAGACGCTGGCTGCCCAGCTCTACGGCGAGTTCAAGGCCTTCTTCCCGAACAACTCCGTCGAGTATTTCGTCTCCTATTACGACTACTACCAGCCAGAGGCCTACGTTCCTTCCTCGGATACCTATATCGAGAAGGACGCTTCGATCAACGACCACATCGAGCAGATGCGCCTGTCCGCCACCAAGGCGCTGCTTGAGCGGTCCGATGCGATCATCGTGGCAACGGTTTCATCCATCTATGGCCTGGGCGACCCCACGTCCTACCTGCGGATGGTTCTGCATCTCGATCGGGGCGACAAGATCGACCAGCGCGAGCTGTTGCGTCGCCTGGCGGACCTGCAATACACCCGCAATGACATGGACTTCGCCCGTGCCACCTTCCGTGTCCGCGGCGATGTGATCGATATCTTCCCGGCGGAATCCGATCTCGAAGCCATCCGCGTCGAGCTTTTCGATGATGAAGTGGAGAGCCTGTCGGCCTTCGATCCGCTGACGGGTGAGGTGATCCGCAAGTTGCCGCGCTTCACCTTCTACCCCAAGAGTCACTACGTAACACCGCGGGAAGTGATCCTCGGCGCGGTGGACAAGATCAAGGAAGAGCTCAAGGAGCGCCTCGATTACCTGCGCAGCAACAACAAGCTGGTGGAGGCCCAGCGCCTTGAGCAGCGCACCCGTTTCGACCTGGAGATGATAGTCGAGCTGGGCTACTGCAACGGCATCGAGAACTACTCGCGCTATCTCTCCGGGCGCGAGCCCGGCCAGGCGCCACCCACCCTCTATGACTACCTGCCGGCCAACTCCCTGCTGGTGATCGATGAGTCCCACGTCAGCGTTCCGCAGGTCGGTGCGATGTTCAAGGGCGACCGCTCGCGCAAGGAAAATCTGGTGGAGTACGGTTTCCGCCTGCCGTCGGCGCTGGACAACCGACCCATGCGTTTCGACGAGTGGGAAGCGATGAGCCCGCAGACCATCTTCGTTTCCGCAACGCCCGGGCCCTACGAGGCGGAGCATGCCGGTCGCGTGGTGGAGCAGGTGGTGCGCCCGACCGGCCTGGTGGACCCGGAGATCGAGGTGCGCCCGGCCACCACCCAGGTCGACGACCTGCTCTCCGAGATCCGCAAGCGCGTTGCTGTGGAGCAGCGTGTTCTGGTCACCACCCTGACCAAGCGCATGGCCGAGGACCTCACCGACTACCTCGCCGACCACGATGTGCGTGTGCGTTACCTGCACTCGGACATCGATACCGTGGAGCGCGTCGAGATCATCCGCGACCTGCGCACCGGCGCCTTCGACGTGCTGGTGGGCATCAACCTGCTGCGTGAGGGGCTGGACATGCCCGAGGTGTCCCTGGTGGCCATCCTCGATGCCGACAAGGAAGGCTTCCTGCGCTCCGAGCGCTCGCTGATCCAGACCATCGGCCGCGCGGCGCGTAACCTGCACGGCAAGGCGATCCTCTATGCCGACAACATGACTGGCTCCATGCAGCGTGCCATCGACGAGACCGATCGCCGGCGCAACAAGCAGATCGCGTTCAACGAGGCGAACGGCATTGTTCCCCGGGGCGTACAGAAGGACGTCCAGGACATCCTTGAAGGCGCCACCGTGCCCGGCTCGCGCAGCAACAAGCGCAAGGCCATGGCCAAGGTGGCGGAGGAGCACGCACGTTACGAAGCCGAGCTGCGCTCGCCGAGCGAGATCACCAAGCGCATCCGCCAGATGGAAGAGAAGATGTACCAGCTGGCCCGCGACCTGGAGTTCGAGGCCGCCGCGCAGCTGCGCGACGAGATCCAGAAGCTCCGCGACAGGTTGCTGCAGGTGTGAACGAAAAGGGCGCCATCAGGCGCCCTTCTTCTATCCGCGGTCCGCGGCTCAGCGTCGGCCGAAGATGACCATCATCACCCCGCCCAGGGTGGCCAGGCAGGCCAGCAATGCCGTTACGCTGAGACGCTCATCGAGGATCAGGAAGCCCAGCAGCAGCGCCACCACCGGGTTGACGAAGGCGAAGGTGGACACCAGGCTCGGGCGCACTTCGCGCAATAGCCAGAAATAGGCCGGGTAGACACCAAGGCTCACCGGCAACACCAGATAGGCCAGCCACGCCCAGCCAGTCGGGGACAGCCGCGCCAGCTCGAAGCCCTGCCAGTCTCCACGCCACAGGCCGAAGCCGGCCAGCAGCACGGTGCCCATGAGCATCTGCATGGCCAGGCCCATCCAGCTGGAGCGGAAGGGCCCGCGCTTGCGCAACAGCCAGGCACCGACTGCCCAGAGCAGGGTGGCGGTCACCACCAGGGCGCCAGCGAGCCACTGCTCGAAGCCAGGGTTCTCGCCCAGCCCGTTGCCCATCAGCAGCAGGATGCCGCCACTGGCCATGGCCAGCCCGCACAGCACCCAAAGCGGCGGACGTTCGTCCAGCAGCCACTCCAGCGCCACGCTCCAGAGAGGCAGCGTGGTGTAGAGCATCGCCAACATCCCGGTGGGCAGGTACTGGTTGGCGTAGATCAGCGCGCCCTGGCCGACGGCGATCAGCATCACCCCGCCGATGAAGGCGCTGCCCAGGTCGCTGCGTTGCACCTTTGCCTGGCCACGCAGCAACACCCAGCCGAGGGCCAGCAGGCCGGCGAAGAGGAAGCGCAGGGTGGCGATGACGAAGGGCGGCTGCTCGCGCAGGAGGAAGTGGTTGGCCAGGTAGGTGGTGCCCCAGCCGATGTAGATGAGGGCGAAGGCGCCCACCAGCAGGAGGGCGCGGGTTCTTGCGTTGATGCTGGACATGCAAAGCCTGAAGCGGAAGCGCGCCGCCTCAGGCAGCGCGTGGGTTAGTGAGCAGCGCCGCCGGAGGCGCCAGCGGGCAGGGAACGGGTCAGCAGCACGGCGATCATGCTGATGCCGAGTGCGATGCCGATTAAATGGAAGGCGTCATTGTACGCCATGATCGCCGCCTGCTGATGGGCGATCTCGCTGAGCTTGGCCAATGCCGCCTGGTCGCTGCCGAGCTTCTCGCTGAGCAGGGCCAGGCGCTCGGCCACCTGCGGGTTGCTCGGCACCAGGGATTCGCGCAGGTAGTCGAAATACACCTTGGCGCGGCTGTCCAGCAGAGTGGCCAGCAGGGCAATGCCGATGGCGCCGCCGAGGTTGCGCAGGATGTTGAACAGGCTGGAGGCCGAGCCCGCGTCCTGCGGCATGATGTAGGCGGTGGCGATCAGCGAGATGGTCACCATCACCAGGGGCTGGCCCAGCGCGCGGATGATCTGGATCTGGTTGAACTGCGGGCCGGCGAAGTCCGGGTTGAGCACCCCCGAGGCGAAGCTGGCAGCGCCGAACAGGCCGAAGCCCAGGGCGCAGAGCAGCTTGGGCGAGATGATCTTCATCAGCTTGGGCACCAGCGGGATGAGGAACAGCTGCGGCACCCCCATCCACATGATCACCTCGCCGATCTGCAACGCGTTGTAGCCCTGGATCTGCGCCAGGTACAGCGGCAGCACGTAGATCGAGCCATAGAGCCCCATGCCCAGGCCCACGCTGGAGATGCTCGAGAGGCCGAAGTTGCGGTTCCTGAGGATGCCCAGGTTGATCAGCGGGTTGGGTCGCGAGGTCTGCAGGATGACGAACAGCACCAGGCTCACCAGGGCGATGCTGCCCAGGCCGACGATCAGCTGCGACTCCAGCCAGTCCTTGCGATGGCCTTCTTCGAGGAACACCTGCAGGCAGCCCAGGCCGAGGCCCAGGGTGAGGATGCCGGCGTAGTCGGTGCTCTTCAGCAGCTCCCAATGCGGCGCCTTCTTTTCCAGGCCATACATCAACCCGGCGATCATCAGCAGGCCCGGGGGCACGTTGATGTAGAAGATGTATTCCCAGCCGAAGTTCTCCGTCAGCCAGCCGCCCAGGGTCGGGCCGATGGAGGGCGCGAAGGTGGCGGTGATGGCGAACAGCGCCATGCCCTTGGCCCGGTGGTGCTCCGGCAGCTTGATCAGGGTGAGGGTGAAGGCCAGGGGAATCAGCGCGCCACCGGTGAAGCCCTGCATGGCGCGGAACACGATCATGCTCTCCAGGCTCCAGGCGAAGGAGCAGAGCAGGGAAGAGGCGAGGAAACCCAAGGATACCCAGACCGCCAGGCGCCGCGCCGAGAGCACCTGCACCAGCCAGGCGGTGAGCGGGATCATTATGATCTCGGCCACCAGGTAGGAGGTGGAGATCCACGAGCCTTCCTCCAGCGTCGCCGAAAGCGCGCCCTGGATGTCCTTCAGCGAGGAGTTGGTGATCTGGATGTCCAGCACCGCCATGAAGGCGCCGAGCATGGCGCTCATCACGGCGATCCAGTCGCGGCGGCTGGGCTCGCCGGTCGGGCGGATCAGGGTGTCACCGGCCACCGTCATTCATCCAGCTTGATGGCGACTTTCACCAGCACCGACATGCCGGGGCGGATGCGGCCCTTGAGCGGGTTGTCGCGGTCGAAGGTCAGTTTCACTGGGATGCGCTGCACCACCTTGGTGAAGTTGCCGGTGGCGTTGTCCGGCGGCAGCAGGCTGAACTGGGCGCCAGAGGCGGCGAACAGGCTCTCGACCTTCGCCTCGATGGGGGTACCCGGGAAGCTGTCGAAGATCAGCTCGGCCTTCTGCCCGGGCTGCATGTGCTCGATCTGGGTTTCCTTGAAGTTGGCCTGGACCCAGATGTCCTGGTCCGGCACCAGCGACATCAGGTGGGCGCCGACCTGCACGTACTGGCCATTGCGCGCGGCGCGCTGGCCGACCATGCCGTCGATGGGGGCGCGGATCTCGGTACGGGTCAGGTTCAGCTCGGCCTGGGCGATATCGGCACGGGCGTTGGCGATCTGCGCTTCCAGGCGCCTCACGTCGGCGCGCAGTGCGTCGGTCTGCACGCGCTGGGCCTTGAGGTCGGCCTCGGCGCGGGCCACTTGCGAGCGGGCCACGCGGGAATCGGCGGAGAGGGTGGTGACACGCTCCTCGGAAACATAGCCCGGCTTGCGCAGGGTCTGGGCACGGGACAGGTCGATCTGGGTGCGGCCCAGGGTCGCCTGGCTGGCCGCGACGTCGGCCTCGCTGGCGGCGATCATGCTGTCCTGCTGGGTGAGCTTGCTGCGCGACTGGGCCAGCTCCGCCTCGCGAGTGGCCAGGGCGGCCTGGGCGCGTTGCAGGGCCAGTTTGAAGTCCTCTGCTTCCAGGCGCACCAGCAGGTCGCCTTTCTTCACGTGCTGGTTGTCGCCCACCAGCACTTCTTCTATTCGCGCACCGAGTTGGCTGGAGACGCGGGTGATCTCGCCCTGGACATAGGCGTTATCGGTGGTTTCCAGGAAGCGGCCTACCAGCAGCCAATGCAGGAAGAAGCCGCCCACCACGAGGATCAGCAGGGCAATGAAGATAAACAGGCGACGTTGCAGTTTGGCTGGCATTCCAGGAGCTCGAAGGGCGGGCGGAAAGGCGGGAATCTAGCACTGTTCCAGTCAGGCAAGTAGCCAGTACACTTCAGAAACTTTGTTGCTTATGGGGAACAATAATGGGTCTGGATGACGCCCTGATCTTCACCCGCGTCGTAGAGCTGCACAGCTTCACCCAGGCCGCGCACAGCCTGGGCATGCAGAAGTCCACCGTGAGCCGCCGCATCGCCCTGCTGGAAGAGCGCCTGGGCGTTCGTCTGCTCAATCGCACCACGCGCAAACTGCGGCTGACCGAGGTCGGGCAGGCTTATTACGAGCGCTGCCGGCAGATCATGGTCGACTTCGCCGAGGCCGAGCAGGCCGTCATGCAGTTGCAGCAGGAGCCCTCCGGTCTGCTGCGCATCACCGCACCCATCGAGTTCGGCCAATTGTTCCTCGGCAAGGTCCTCGGCACCTTCATGAGCCAGTACCCGCAGATAACCGCCGAAGTGGAGATCACCTCGCGGGATGTCGACCCGTTGGAAGAGGGGGTCGACATCGCCATCATGGTCGGCCAGCCCCAGGATTCAACCCTGATCGCCCGCAAGCTGTTCGAGAACGGACGCCGCCTCTGCGCCAGTCCCGCTTACCTCGCAGCGCACGGTACCCCCCATGATGTGCTCGCCCTGGCTGGCCATCGCGCCGTGCTGCTGCCCCAGGACCCGCAACGCTACTGGCCGCTGCTGGACGAAAGCGTGCCCTGCCAGCGTGTGTTGCACTGCAACAACATCACCTTCGCCCGCGAAGCGGTGCTCAGCGGCGCAGGCATTGCCTCGTTGCCGTTGATGATCACCGAGGACGCGGTGCGTCGCGGCGAACTCGTGGAATTGCTGCCGGGCGTGCAGTTGCCCAGCGGCGAAATCTACGCCGTCTATCCTTCCCGGCGTTTCCAGGCGATGAAGGTGAAGGCTTTCCTCGATTTCCTCATGGCCAGCCTGCCGAATGATCGCAGCCACTGGCTGGAGCATGGCGCCGCGCCCCTGCTAACATCGCGCCTTTGACCGTTCCGCACCAGGACCCGCCATGACCACTGTCCGTACCCGCATTGCGCCCTCGCCAACCGGCGACCCGCACGTCGGCACCGCCTATATCGCCCTGTTCAACCTCTGCTTCGCCCGTCAGCACGGTGGCCAGTTCATCCTGCGCATCGAAGACACCGACCAGCTTCGCTCCACCCGCGAATCCGAACAGCAGATCTATGACGCCCTGCGCTGGCTGGGCATCGAGTGGGACGAGGGCCCGGACGTCGGCGGCCCGCACGGCCCGTATCGCCAGAGCGAGCGTGGCGAGATCTACAAGAAGTACTCCCAGGAACTGGTGGACAAGGGCCACGCCTTCCCCTGCTTCTGCACCGCCGAGCGTCTGGACAAGCTGCGTGCCGAGCAGACCGAGCGCAAGGAAACCCCCCGCTACGACGGCCACTGCATCAACCTGAGCCACGATGAGGCGAGCGAACGCATCGCCGCTGGTGAGCCTCATGTCGTGCGCATGAAGATGCCCACCGAGGGCGTCTGCGTGGTGCCGGACATGCTCCGTGGCGATGTCGAGATCCCATGGGATCGCATGGACATGCAGGTGCTGATGAAGACCGATGGCCTGCCCACCTACTTCCTCGCCAACGTGGTCGACGACCACCTGATGGGCATCACCCACGTGCTGCGCGGCGAAGAGTGGCTGCCCTCGGCGCCCAAGCTGATCAAGCTGTATGAGTACTTCGGCTGGGAGCAACCGGTGCTCTGCTACATGCCGCTGCTGCGCAACCCGGACAAGAGCAAGCTCTCCAAGCGCAAGAACCCCACCTCCATCACCTTCTACGAGCGCATGGGCTACCTGCCCGAAGCGATGCTCAACTACCTCGGCCGCATGGGCTGGTCGATGCCGGACGAGCGCGAGAAGTTCTCCCTGGCGGAAATGATCGAGCACTTCGACCTCTCGCGCGTCTCCCTGGGCGGTCCGATCTTCGATCTGGAGAAGCTCTCCTGGCTCAACGGCCAGTGGATCCGCGAGCTGCCGGTGGAGCGTTTTGCCGCCGAGGTGCAGAAGTGGGCGCTGAATCCCGAGTACCTGATGAAGATCGCGCCCCACGTACAGGGCCGCGTCGAGACCTTCAGCCAGATCGCCCCGCTGGCCGGCTTCTTCTTCGCCGGTGCGCTGCCGCTGGATGCCAAGCTGTTCGAGCACAAGAAGCTCTCGCCCGACCAGGTGCGCCAGGTCATGCAGCTGGTCCTGTGGAAGCTGGAGTCGCTGCGCCAGTGGGACAAGGAGCGCATCACCGCCTGCATCCAGGGTGTTGCCGAGCACCTTGAGCTCAAGCTGCGTGACGTGATGCCGCTGATGTTCCCGGCCATCACCGGCCAGGCCAGCTCCGTCTCCGTGCTGGATGCCATGGAAGTCCTCGGTGCCGACCTCACCCGCTTCCGCCTGCGTCAGGCGCTGGAGCTGCTGGGCGGTGCGTCGAAGAAGGAAACCAAGGAGTGGGAGAAGATTCGCGACGCCATTCCTGGCTGAGTGATTTCTCCTTCGACAAGGCCCGCCTCGCGCGGGCCTTTTCATGTCCGGGGGAGGGCGCTATGTTCGCTCATCGGTGGCAGCGTACGGGTGCTTCCCGCCGAATCCGGTAAGTGATTGTTCTTGCGATGAAAATTTTTCGATCCCGGTGAAAAATTTTGTTGACAGCCTTCAGGGTCGCCCTTAGTATGCGCCCCGTTCTCACGACGAACTCGAAAGCGAAGTGAGATGTTCCAGCGTTACTGTGGGGCTATAGCTCAGCTGGGAGAGCGCTTGCATGGCATGCAAGAGGTCGACGGTTCGATCCCGTCTAGCTCCACCAAATTGCCAGGATTCGCAGCGAAGGTTGCGGTCCTACGAAGGTTAAAGTCCCCTTCGTCTAGTGGCCTAGGACACCGCCCTTTCACGGCGGTAACAGGGGTTCGAGTCCCCTAGGGGACGCCACTTTCCAGCAGCGACAACCATCAGGTTGATCGCGCACCGAGAAGGTTTCGGGGCTATAGCTCAGCTGGGAGAGCGCTTGCATGGCATGCAAGAGGTCGACGGTTCGATCCCGTCTAGCTCCACCAAATCAGATGCCCAGTGCATCGAAATAAGGCCAGCCTCCGGGCTGGCCTTGCTTTTCGAAGGTTTAAAGTCCCCTTCGTCTAGTGGCCTAGGACACCGCCCTTTCACGGCGGTAACAGGGGTTCGAGTCCCCTAGGGGACGCCACTTTTTCCCGCTCTGCGGGGCTTTTAAGGGTCATTCCGTCATGGAGTGGCCCTTTTGTTTTTCCGCTCCGAAAAATCTCATCACCCTCGTTTTTTCCCGCTCTTGCCTTCTCTCGACCGGTGGCGTGCATAAAGGCTTGCCAGATTGAATGATGCATATAATATTATTGCCATCATGCAACGGGAGACGGCCGTGAGTGACAAGAGCAGCCAGACACGCAAGCGTATCCTCGCCGAGGCGGGCAGGGCGCTGTTCACCCGGGGCCCGCTGGAGCCGAGTGTCAGCGAGATGATGGCGGCTGCCGGGCTCACGGTGGGTGGCTTCTATGCCCATTTCGACAGCAAGGAGGCATTGATGGTGGAGGCGTTCGGCGAGCTGCTACGGGAGCGGCGGCAATCGATGAAACAGCTCGACTCGACGCTCGCGCCCCTTGACCGGCGCACCCTCGCGGCGGCCTTCTATCTATCCCGTCGTCACCGCGACAGCACCGACCGTGGTTGCCCACTCCCCGGTTCGGTGGGCGAGGTGGCGCGCAACGCCGAGCCCTACCAGCACTTGCTGGCCGAACACCTCGAATTGCTCGCGGCCGATCTCGCCGTTTCCCCCGAAGACGGCGACAAGGCCCTGGCCGACATCGCGCTGATGGTGGGCGGCCTGGCCCTTGCCCGTGCCCTGGGGGCCGGCGAGCTGTCGGACCGGATACTGCGTGCCGCCCGTATGGCGGTGATCTAGGAGAAACGAGATGAACAGCCTGGACCTGCTCCGAGGATTCAACGCCACCGTCGGCCGCGTGGCGCCCCGGCACGTCGCCGACCAGGCCCGGCGGCGCTTCATGACGCCCCGTGACACCCATCCCCGTGACTGGGAGCTGCCCTGGCTCGAGCGCGCCGAGCGCATCACCCTGCGTTTCGGCCTCTCCGCCTTGCGCTGGGGCAGCGGCCCGACCGTGCTGCTGATGCATGGCTGGGAGGGGCGCCCGACCCAGTTCGCCAGCCTGATCGATGCCCTGGTACAGGCCGGCTATGGCGTGGTGGCCCTCGACGCGCCTGCCCATGGCCACTCGCCGGGGCGCGAGGCGAACATCGTGCTCTTCGCACGCGCGCTGCTCGAAGCGGCCGAGGAGCTGCCACCGCTGCAAGGGGTGGTCGGCCACTCCATGGGCGGCGTCAGCGCCATGCTCGCCACCCAGCTGGGATTGCGAACCCAGGCCCTGGTCACCATCGCCGCGCCCAGTCGCGTCCTCGGGATGCTGCGCGGCTTCGCCCGCTTCATCGGCCTGCCGCCCCGGGCCGGCGAGCAGTTCATCAGGCGCGTCGGCGAGCACGCCGGCATTCCTGCCGAGGACATCGATGTACGCCGCTACCGCCTGGATATCCCAGGTCTGATCGTCCACGCGGAGGACGATCGCATGGTCCCCGTGATCGAGGCTGGCCGCATCCACGAGGCCTGGTCCGACAGCCAGCTGCTGCGCCTGGAGGGAGGAGGGCACCAGCGGGTACTGGCCGACCCGCGCGTGGTGGCGGCGGTGCTGCATCTGTTCGACGAGGTCGGCCTGCGCGCCAGCGCCTGATCGCGCTCCCCTTGTACGGCGGGCTTGGCGACAGCCGCCGGGTGCAGGAAGATTCGCCAATGGAATGCGTCGAAGGCCCACCGCCGGTCGGTGACCTGCCGTCGATGCTGCTCTTCCAAGGTCCATGTCTGTTGCGCCGCCAGCGGCGGCCCGGGCGTGGTCGCCGGGGCGAATCAATTCCGGGCCCGAACGCGGGACCGGAGGCACGAATCAAGGGGAAAGATGCAATGAGCCTGACTATGGATGTGGTGCTGCAGCGGGCGCGACCCGTCCTGCCGGTGCTGGTCATCGAAGACACGGGGCTGGCCCTGGACCTGGCCGGCGCGCTCAGTGCCGGTGGGATCGAGGTGCTGGAGGTGACGCTGCGCACTCCGCGTGCCCTGGACGCGGTGGCGGCGATCCGCAAGGAATTCCCGGACCTGCTGGTGGGCGCGGGCACCCTGATCCACACCGAGCAGTTCCTCGAGGCCCGCGACGCCGGTGCCCACTTCGCCGTCAGCCCCGGTTGCACCGAGCGCCTGGCCGCAGCGGCGGAAGATTCCGGCCTGCCGTACCTGCCCGGGGTGATGACCCCCTCGGAAGTGCTGCTGGCCCTGGAGTACGGCTACCGCTCGCTGAAGCTGTTCCCGGCCAACGGCAATGCCAGCGTGAAGATGCTCAAAAGCTTCAAGGGACCCTTCACCGGCATCCGTTTCTGCCCCACCGGCGGGGTCACGCCGGACAACCTGCAAGGCTTCCTGCAGCTGCCCAACGTCGCCTGCGTCGGCGGCACCTGGATCGCGCCGTCGAGCCTGATCCGCGCCCGCGCCTGGGACCAGATCACCCAACTCGCCGCCGAAGCGCGCGAGCTGGCCAGCAACTCGGAGCACGCCTGATGAACTGGGACCTGTCCACCCCCTTCGTCATCGACATCAAGGTCGCCGCCGATGACATCGACGGCCTCGGCCACGCCAACAACGCCGTCTACGTCAGCTGGCTGGAGCGTTGCGCCTGGCGCCACTCCCAGAGTCTGGGGCTGGACCTGGCCGAATACCGCCGCCTGGATCGCGCCATGGCCGTGGTGCGCCACGAGATCGACTACCTCGCTGCCGCCTACGAGGAGCAGGAGCTGCAGATGGCCACCTGGATCGTCGAATCCGACCAGCGCCTGAAGATGGACCGCCGCTTCCAGCTGATCCGCCCCGAAGACGGCGCGACCCTGCTGCGGGCCAGGACCACCTTCGTCTGCATCGAGCTTTCCAGCGGCCGCCCCAAGCGCATGCCGCCGGAATTCATCGAGGGCTATGGCCGCGCATTGATGCAGCCGTTCCCCCTGGAGCTCTGAGCGCTCAGTCCACCGCTGGCGACAGGAACAGCTCGGTCGGGTTCTGCACGATGCGGAAGTGCCGCCGCTCGCCGGGCTGGATCAGCACCGACTGCGGGCGCCCGGTGAGGTTGCCGGCGCAATAGCCCGAGGGGCTCTGGGCGACGTTCAGGGTCATCTCGCCGGCCGGCACGGTGAGGCTGATGGCCTGCCCGGCAGACAGTTGCGCCACCAGTTCGTCCTGCAGGTAGAGGCCCACTTCGCAGGCATTGGCGGCGTTCTCGTCGCGGCTGACCACCAGCTCCGCCACTGAGTCGGGTGCCGGTTGCAGCGGGCTCTCCAATAGGGTTTCTGCATCGGCCAGCGGGGCCAGGCTGCCAAGAGCCAGGCAGAGCAGGGCAGGGCGGAGCGTCTTCATCGGCGGTTCCTTCTCCAGGGCGTATGGCTTTCGACTGCGCCGGCGCGAACTTGCTCCCGCGGTTTTCGTCGGGAGGATTCTGTGCAGGCCCGCTCCGCGCTTACACTACGCGCCCATTTTTCCAAGGCTTCCCCTATGCAAATCGCCCTGGCGCCCATGGAGGGCCTGGTTGACGAGATTCTCCGAGACGTGCTGACCCGTGTGGGCGGCATCGATTGGTGCGTCAGCGAGTTCATCCGCGTCAGCGATCGCCTGCTGCCGGCCAGCACCTACCAGAAACTCGCTCCCGAGCTGGAGAGTGGTGCGCGCACCCGTGCCGGCACGCCGATGCGCGTGCAACTGCTGGGTTCCGACCCGGTGTGCCTGGGGGAGAACGCTGCATACGCCTGCGAGCTGGGCGCGCCGGTGATCGACCTTAACTTCGGCTGCCCGGCGAAAACGGTGAACAAGTCCCGTGGCGGCGCCGTGCTGCTCAAGGAGCCCGAGCTGCTGCATGCCATCGTCAGTGGCGTGCGCCGTGCGGTGCCTGCCGCCATTCCGGTCACGGCGAAGATGCGCCTGGGCTTCGACAGCCCCGATGGCGCGCTCGACTGCGCCCTGGCCCTGGCCGAAGGTGGCGCCTCGCAACTGGTGGTGCATGCACGCACCAAGGTCGAGGGCTACAAGCCGCCGGCCCACTGGGAATGGGTGGCGCGGGTGCAGGATGTGGTCAAGGTGCCGGTATTCGCCAACGGCGAGGTGTGGACGCTGGACGACTGGCGTCGCTGCCGCGAGGTCAGCGGCGTCGAGGACATCATGCTCGGTCGCGGCCTGGTCTCGCGCCCCGACCTGGCCCGGCAGATCGCCGCGGTGCGTGCCGGCGAAACACCCGAGGAGATGAGCTGGGCGGAGTTCCAGCCGCTGCTCCGCGACTTCTGGCGCCAGGCTCGGCGCAAGCTTGCCCCGCGTTACGCCCCGGGGCGGCTCAAGCAATGGCTGGCGATGCTTACGCGCACCTATCCGGAGGCTGTGCTGCTGTTCACCGAGATCCGCCGCGAAAGCGACTGTGCCCGTATCGACGCCTTGCTGGGCCTGCCCAGCCTGGAGCGGGAGTTCGCGGCGGCCTGATGCGCCTTGTTCCTTGGTTTTCCCGGGCTGAAGCCCGGGCTACGCACTGAGGTACGAGGCGCAGCATCAGGGGTGTCTCGTTGGGCCTCGCTGCGCTCGGCGCCAACCTACGATGCGCGTGCTCAGCGGCCGCCGGCGACATCCAGCAGGGCGCCGGTGGTGTATGAGGCCTCGTCGCTGGCCAGCCAGAGAATGGCCTTGGCGATTTCCTCCGCTTCGCCGCCCCGGCCCAGGGGGATGCTGGCGGCGACCCGCTCCACCCGCTTCGGCTCCCCGCCACTGGCATGGATTTCCGTGCGGATCACGCCGGGCCGCACCGCGTTCACCCGGATGCCTTCGGCCGCTACTTCCTTGGCCAGCCCTACCGTCATCGCGTCGATGGCGCCCTTGGCCGCCGCATAGTCGATGTACTCGTTGGGCGCACCCAGGCGCGCGGCGATGGACGACAGGTTGATGATCGCGCCGCCCCGGCCGCCGTGGCGGGTAGACATCCTGCGGATCGCCTCGCGGGCGCAGTGGAAGCTGCCGAAGACGTTGGCGCCGAACACCCGCAGCAGCCGGGCGCCGTCGATCTCCTCCAGGCGTGCCTGGCGTTCGAGCATTCCGGCGTTGTTGACCAGCACATCCAGACGGCCGAATTCGCTATCGATGGCTGCGAACAACTGTGCCACCTGTCGCTCGTCGGCCACGTCTGCGGCAACCGCGATGGCCCGGCCGCCCTGGCGCGTGATCTCGTCCACCAGTTGCTCGGCCGCCTCGCGCTGTTGCCGGTAATTGATGCACAGCGCATAGCCGCGCGCCGCCGCTAGTCGCGCGGTGGCGGCGCCGATGCCACGGCTGGCGCCGGTGATGAGCATGACCTTGTGCATGGAACCTCCATTGAAAAAAAGGCCCTTGAAATCATTTCGGCCGTCCCTATCTAGGGGAATGTGGGATGCCGAAGTCGGGTCCCGCGACTGTAGACACTTGCTGATTATTCAGGAGAGATTTTCATGACCACTGCATTTTCCCTCGCTCCGCTGTTCCGTCATTCCGTGGGCTTCGACCGGTTCAACGACCTGTTCGAGTCCGCCCAACGCAACGACAGCGGCAGCAGCTATCCGCCCTATAACGTCGAGAAGCACGGTGATGACCAGTACCGCATCGTGGTCGCCGCAGCCGGCTTCCAGGAAGAAGACCTGGAGCTGCAGGTCGAGCGTGGCGTGCTCACCGTCAGTGGTGGCAAGCGCGACAAGGGTGTCGAGAGCGTGACCTACCTGCACCAAGGCATCGCCCAGCGTGGCTTCAAGCTGTCGTTCCGCCTGGCCGACCACATCGAAGTGCGCAGCGCCGGGCTGCAGAACGGCCTGCTGAACATCGACCTGGTACGCATCGTGCCGGAAGACGCCAAGGCCAAGCGCATCCCCATCAATGGCGCTCGTGCGGTGCTGGAGAACTGATCCGGCAGCGCTTGCTGCAACGAAGAGGGCGCCTGCGGGCGCCCTTTTTCATGGGGCCGGGGGTAAGGCCTGCTGGTTGTTCCTGGCCAGCAGCGCGCGGAACTCCTCCAGCGGCACCGGCCGGCTGAACAGGTAGCCCTGGTACAGGTGGCAGCCCTGCTGTTCGAGGAAGTCCAGCTGCTCCTTCTGCTCCACCCCTTCGGCCACCATGCCCAGGCCCAGGCTGCGGGCCATGGCGACGATGGCGCGGATGATTTCGGCATCGTTGGGGTCGTTGGTGGCATCGCGGACGAATGACTGGTCGATCTTCAGCACATCCACCGGCAGGCGCTTGAGGTAGGTCAGGGAGGAGTAGCCGGTGCCGAAGTCGTCCATGGCGAAACTCACGCCGAGCTTCTTCAGGCGGCGCATCTTGCCGATGGTGTCGTCGAGGTTCTGGATGACGATGCCTTCGGTGATCTCCAGCTTGAGGATGCCGTGTGGCAAGCGGGTATCGACCAGGCTCTTCTCGATGCGTTCGACGAAATCGTTCTGGCGGAACTGCCGGGGGCTGATGTTCACGCACAGGCTGAAGTCGTCGGAACTGGCCAGCCGATCGACGAGCAGTCGCTCGCAGGCCCGGCAAGCCTCGGCCAGCACCCAGCTGCCCACTTCGAGGATCATCCCGCTTTCCTCCAGCACCTGGATGAACTGCGCCGGCGACTGCGGCCCCAGGGTCGGGTGCATCCAGCGCAGCAGCGCTTCGGCGCCTATCACCCGGTTGCTGCGGGCGTCCACCTGGGGCTGGAAGTACAGCTCGAACTCGCCGCGAACCAGGGCCAGGCGCAGGTCGTTCTCCAGGCGCAGGCGCTCGCTGGCCGCCTCCTGCATGGTGGCTCGGAACATCTGGATGGCGTTGCGCCCCGAATCCTTGGCTCGGTACAGGGCGATATCGGCGCGCTTGAGCAGGTCGGCGGGCGTCTCGCCGTGATCGGGAATCAGCGCCACGCCCATGCTCGGCGTGACCTGCAGGTGGTGGCCGTCCAGCAACATGGGCTCGGCCAGCAGCTTGCGCAGCTTGTCGGCGATCTGCCGCACCTGGCGCGTCACCTCGGAGCGCTTGCCCTCCAGGCCGGTGAGCAGCACCACGAATTCGTCGCCGCCCAGGCGCGCGACCGTATCTTCCAGGCGCACGCTGGCTTCCAGGCGTGCGGTGACCATCTTCAGCACCGAGTCGCCCACCGGATGGCCGAGGGAGTCGTTGATGTGCTTGAAGTGGTCGAGGTCGAGGAACAGCAGGGCACCGCGCAGCTTATGGCGGCGCAGCAGGGCGATCTGCTGGGTCAGGCGGTCCATCAGCAGGGCGCGGTTGGGCAGGTTGGTCAGCGAGTCGTGGTACGCCAGGTGCTGGATCTGTGCCTGGGCGTCCTTCAGCGCGCTGATGTCGCGGGCCGTCAGCAGCAGGCAGGCCTTGCCGTCGAGGTCGATCTGCTCCACCGAGACCTCCACCACCTTGCGCGTGCCGTCGCGGTGCTGGCCGGACATCTCCAGGTGGTGCGCGCGCCCATCGCGGCGCATGACCTCGATCAGGTGCTCGCGCTCATCGGGCCGGGCCCAGATGTGCAGGTCGTCGGCGGTGCGCCCGATTACTTCCTCGGCGCTGTAGCCGGTGAGGCGGCAGAAGCCTTCATTGACCTCGATGTAGCGGCCCGTGTCGCGCTCGGTGATGGTGATGGCGTCGGGGCTGGAGTGGAATGCCTTGGCGAACTTCTCCTGGCTGGCCTTGAGCGCCGCTTCGGACTGCTGACGCTCGGTGATGTCGCGGAAGGTGGTGGTGATGCACAGCTGGCGGTCGACGCGGATGAAGCGGCTGGACACTACGCAGGTCAGCATCCATCCGTCCTGGGTCAGGTACTGGGCCTCGACGTTGTCCAGGCCCTTGTCGCGCATCAGCGTGCGCGAAAGCTGGTCGCGCTGTTCCAGGTCGGCCCAGAAGGCGATCTCCGGTGCACAGCGGCCGACGATCTCATCGGGGCGCCAGCCGAACACCTCGGTGAAGCTGGGGTTGATCTCGATGAAGGCGCCGTCGCGCACGCGGGTCACGCAGATGGGGTCGGGGCTGGCCTGGAACAGGGTGACGAACTTCTCCTCCGACGCCGCCAGGCGCTGCTCGCGGCGCACCCGTTCGGTGATGTCGATGAGGATGCCGGCCATGCGCAGCGGCTCGCCCGCTTCGTCACGGTAGAGCTTGGCGGTGCTTTCCAGGAAATGGATCTCGCCATTGGCGAAGCGTGAGCGGTAGGTGAACTGGTAGTCCTTGGTCACCCCGGTGAGCAGGTCCTGGTAGGCCTGGCGCATGGCCATCTGGTCTTCCAGGGGCACGAAGCTGAAGAAGTTCTTGAAGTCGCCTTCGTACGGCTCGGTGGCCAGCCCGTGCAGCGCCGAGGCCCGGGCCGAGCCATAGAGGCTGCTGCTGGGGATGTGCCAGTCCCAGGTGCCCAGGTCGGCGGATTCCAGAGCCAGGGCCAGGCGCTCCTGGCTGTCCTTCAAGGCGCGCTCCTGGGCGCGCATCTCGGTGATGTCGCGCACCGTCAGTACCAGGCAGGTACGGCCATTGAGCTGGATCTGGTCGCCATACAGCAGGTTGGTGCTGACGGTACCGTCGCGGCCGCGCAGTTGCACTTCCAGGCCGGCGAGGATGCCGCTGTTGCCGAAGGCGTCGAGCATCTCGCGGCGCTGCTCGACATGGACCCAGATACCCAGTTCCAGCGAGCTGCGGCCGATGGTTTCGCTGGCATCCCAGCCGAACTGGCGCTGGAAGCCGGGGTTGGCCTCGATGAAGCAACCGGTCTCGCGGTCGGTGATGACCACGGCATCGGGGGTGCTGCGGAAGGCCTTGGAGAACTTCTCCTCGCTGGTGCGCAGGGCGGCTTCGGCGCGCTTGCGCTCGGTGGTGTCGAGGAAGGTGCTGATGAGGAAGGATTCGCCGTCCAGGTCGACGAACTGGCTGGACAGCACCCCGTCGAGCACCCGCTCGTCGCGGGTGCGCAGCTGCACCTCCTGGACGATGGGGTCTTCCGAGCCGTGGCTGTTGCGGTAGAGCAGTTCACGCTGCTGCGGGTGGACCCAGATGCCCAGTTCCTGGGTGCTGCGGCCGACCACCTCGGCGGCCGGCCAGCCGAACACGCTTTCGAAGTGCTGGTTGGCCTCGGTGATGATGCCGCCGTCCATGCGCACCAGCAGGATCACGTCGGGGCTCAAGTGGAACAGGCTGGAGAAGCGTCGCTGGGAGTTCTCCAGCGCCTCGGCCCGCTC
Organism: Pseudomonas solani; assembly: GCF_026072635.1. Classification (NCBI taxonomy): domain Bacteria; kingdom Pseudomonadati; phylum Pseudomonadota; class Gammaproteobacteria; order Pseudomonadales; family Pseudomonadaceae; genus Pseudomonas; species Pseudomonas solani. The sequence continues at coordinate 4,112,304 of NZ_AP023081.1, forward strand.
CTGCTGCTCGGTGACGTCGCGGATCACCCCGATGATGCGCTTGCGCCCGTCGGGGTCTTCCTGCGGGCTGCCGCTGATCTCCAGCCAGTGCAGGCTGCCGTCGGGCCAGCGGATGCGGTGGCGGAAGGCGCGGTCCGGGTGGGCGCCGGACAGCACCCGGGCGAAGAGTTCGAGCACGCCGGCGCGGTCTTCCTCGGGAATCAGTTCGATGTAGTCGACCTGGGTGCGCAGCGGGCGCTTGGGGTCCAGGCCGAACAGCGCCTGGGCGCCGCGGGACCAGTTGACCCGGCCGCTGGCGATGTCCCAGTCCCAGGCGCCCAGGCGCGCGCCATTGAGCGCGGCGAGCAGGCGTTGCGTGTCCTGCCAGCTCTGCTCGAACTCGCCGGGGTCGAGGGCGGGGATGAAGGGCAGTGGCGGGCGATCAGATGGCTTGGTCATGGCGGCCCTTTCCGGTCCGGAGGCTGCAGTGTGGCGCGGTGCGGGCGGAGAGTGGGCGGGGTGGCTGGGGCATGCACGGGCCTTTTCTTATCGTTATGCGGCTCACGTTAGCCCCTGGTTCGGGGACTACGCAAGATTGTCGCGCTGGGCGTCGAGCAGGGCCATGAAGGCCTTGGCTGCGTTCGACAGGGTGCGGTCGGTGTGCAGGATGTAGCCGAGCTTGCGGCTCAGCTGGATGTCCTGCAGCGGCAGGCGCACCACCTGCTCGTCGAGCATGGTGCGCGGCAGCACGCTCCAGGCCAGGCCGATGGAGACCATCATCTTGATGGTCTCCATGTAGTTGGTGCTCATGCCGATGTTCGGCGTCAGCCCTTCTGCCTCGAACAGGCGCCGCACGATGTGGTGGGTGAAGGTGTTGCCGCCGGGGAACACCGCCGGGTGCTTGGCCACGTCGGCGAGGAAAATGGTCTTGTCGCGGGCCAGCGGATGTTCGGGGGCGGCGACGAAGTCCAGGGCGTCGTCCCAAACCGGCACCGCCTGCACGGGCAGGGCGGTTTCCGGGGCCAGGGTGATCACCGCCAGCTCGGCGCGGCCATGGAGGATCTCTTCATAGGCGACTTCGGAATCGAGGAACTGGATGTCCAGCGCCACCTGCGGGTAGGCACGGGTGAAGGCCCGCAGCAGCGGCGGCAGGCGATGCAGGCCGATGTGGTGGCTGGTGGCCAGGGTCAGGCGGCCGCTGATGTCACCGGAGAGGTTGCTCAGGGCGCGACGGGTGTCGTCCAGCACATTGAGGATCTGGTAGGCACGCGGCAGCAGGGCGCGGCCGGCTTCGGTCAGGCCCACTTCGCGGCCGAGGCGGTCGAACAGGCGCACGTTCAACTGCTGCTCCAGGGAAGCGATGCGCTTGCTCACCGCCGGCTGGGTCAGGTGCAGGCGTTCGCCGGCCTCGGAGAAGCTGCCGGTTTCGGCGATGGCGATGAAGGCATTGAGGCTGGCGAGGTCCATTGGCGCTTGAGCTCCAGGCAGAGGGCGTGGCTGAGGGTATTCCTGAGGGGAATCCATTGGATGAAAAATATGAATTTGAGTTATTCATGTCAAATCCCTAGGATCATCCCCACAAGCCAAGGGGCCTTTTTATCCATGAGAGCCCCGGCATAGAAACACGCTGATGAGGACCCACCGATGGCCGGCAAGACGCTGTACGACAAGCTCTGGGAATTGCATGAGGTGAAGCGCCGCGACGATGGTTCGTCGCTGATCTACATCGACCGTCACATCCTCCACGAAGTGACCTCGCCCCAGGCATTCGAAGGCCTGCGTCTGGCCAGCCGCAAGCCGTGGCGCATCGACGCCAACATCGCGACCCCGGACCACAACGTGCCGACCACCCGCGCCGAGCGCCAGGGCGGCCTCGAAGCCATCGCCGACGAGGTGTCGCGCATCCAGGTGCAGACCCTCGACGAGAATTGCGACGACTTCGGCATCCTCGAGTTCAAGATGAACGACGTACGGCAGGGCATCGTCCACGTGGTCGGCCCGGAGCAGGGTGCCACCTTGCCGGGCATGACCGTGGTCTGCGGTGACTCGCACACCTCCACCCACGGCGCCTTCGGTGCGCTGGCCCACGGCATCGGCACCTCCGAGGTGGAGCACGTGCTGGCCACCCAGTGCCTGATCGCCAAGAAGATGAAGAACATGCAGGTGCGCGTGGAGGGCACGCTGCCCTTCGGTGTGACCGCCAAGGACATCGTGCTCGCGGTGATCGGCAAGATCGGCACCGCCGGTGGCAACGGCCACGCCCTGGAGTTCGCCGGCAGCGCCATCCGCGACCTGTCCATGGAAGGCCGCATGACCATCTGCAACATGTCCATCGAAGCCGGTGCCCGCGTGGGCATGGTGGCGGTGGACGAGAAGACCATCGCCTATGTCGAAGGCCGCCCCTTCGCGCCCAAGGGCGCCGACTGGGAAAAGGCCGTGGCCGCCTGGAGCGACCTGGTTTCCGACGCCGATGCGCACTTCGACACCGTGATCGAGATGCGCGCCGAAGACATCATTCCCCAGGTCAGCTGGGGTACCTCGCCGGAGATGGTGCTGCCGGTCGACCAGCGCGTGCCGGACCCGGCCGTCGAGGCCGACCCGGTCAAGCGTGATTCCATCACCCGTGCCCTGAAGTACATGGGCCTGGCCGCCAACCAGGCGATCACCGATATCCAGCTGGACCGCGTGTTCATCGGTTCCTGCACCAACTCGCGCATCGAAGACCTGCGCGCCGCTGCCGAAGTGGCCAAGGGCCGCAAGGTCGCCACCACCGTCAAGCAGGCGATGGTGGTACCGGGCTCCGGCCTGGTGAAGCAGCAGGCCGAACAGGAAGGGCTGGACAAGATCTTCATCGAGGCCGGCTTCGAATGGCGTGAGCCGGGCTGCTCCATGTGCCTGGCGATGAACCCGGACCGCCTCGAAAGCGGCGAGCATTGCGCCTCCACCTCCAATCGCAACTTCGAAGGCCGCCAGGGCGCCGGTGGTCGTACCCACCTGGTCAGCCCGGCCATGGCCGCCGCAGCCGCCGTCAACGGCCGCTTCGTCGATGTTCGCGAGATGCTCAAGTAAGGAGAGCGAGATGAAAGCCTTTACCCAACACACCGGTCTCGTCGCTCCGCTCGATCGTGCCAACGTCGACACCGACCAGATCATCCCCAAGCAATTCCTCAAGTCGATCAAGCGCACCGGCTTCGGCCCCAACCTGTTCGACGAGTGGCGTTACCTCGATGTCGGCCAGCCCAACCAGGACAACTCCAAGCGCCCGGTGAACCCGGACTTCGTCCTCAACTTCCCGCGCTTCCAGGGCGCCAGCGTGCTGCTGGCCCGTGAGAACTTCGGTTGTGGCTCCTCCCGCGAGCACGCACCCTGGGCCCTGGAGGAGTACGGCTTCCGCGCCATCATCGCGCCGAGCTACGCCGACATCTTCTTCAACAACAGCTTCAAGAACGGCCTGCTGCCGATCATCCTCAAGGATGAAGAGGTGGACGAGCTGTTCAAGCAGTGCGAAGCGGAGGAGGGCTACCAGCTCACCGTCGACCTCGCCGCACAGACCGTGACCCGCCCGGACGGCAAGCAGTACAGCTTCGAAGTGGACGCGTTCCGCAAGCACTGCCTGCTCAACGGCCTCGACGACATCGGCCTGACCCTGCAGGACGCGGATGCCATCCGTGCCTTCGAGGGCGGTCATCGCCAGGCGCAGCCCTGGCTGTTCCGCGACGCCTGAGGCAGGGGAGCGAGATGAGCGACAAGGCCCATGCCCAGGTGGTGCAGCGCCAGTTCGGCGAACAGGCCAGTGCCTACCTGAGCAGTGCCGTGCACGCCCAGGGCACCGAGTTCGCGCTGCTGCAGGCGGCGGTCGAGGGCCGGGGCGACGCCCGGGTGCTCGACCTCGGCTGTGGCGCCGGGCATGTCAGCTTCCATGTCGCGCCACTGGTCGGCGAAGTGGTGGCTTACGACCTTTCCGAGCAGATGCTGGAGGTGGTCGCAGCGGCCGCTGCCGAGCGTGGGCTGGGCAACCTGCGCACCGAGCGCGGGGCGGCCGAGCGCCTGCCCTTCGCCGATGCCAGCTTCGATTTCGTCTTCAGCCGCTATTCCGCGCACCACTGGAGCGACCTGGGCCTGGCCCTGCGCGAGGTGCGTCGGGTGCTGAAGCCGGGCTGCACCGCTGTCTTCATCGACGTGGCGTCGCCGGGCAGCCCGCTGCTCGACACCCACCTGCAGGCCGTGGAAGTGCTGCGCGACACCAGCCATGTGCGCGACTATTCCGTCGCCGAGTGGCTGCGCCAGGTGAGCGAGGCCGGTCTGTTCGTCGATCGCCATGCGCGTCAGCGGCTGCGCCTGGAGTTCGCCTCCTGGATCACCCGCATGCGCACGCCGGATGTATTCCGCGACGCCATCCTGGCCCTGCAGAAGGCGGTGGGCGAGGAAGTGCGCGAGTATTTCGAAATCACTGAAGACGGCTCCTTCAGTACCGACGTGCTGGTGCTGTGGGCCACTAAATAACTGAGCGTCAGGCTGCAAGCTCCAAGCGACAAGTACTTGGGGCCTGCGACTTGGGGCTTGAAGCTTTTTTCCGAAGGAAAGACTCATGAGCAAACAGATTCTGGTTCTCCCTGGCGACGGTATCGGCCCGGAAATCATGGCCGAGGCGGTCAAGGTGCTGGAGCTGGCCAATGACAAGTTCCAGCTCGGCTTCGAGCTGACCCACGACGTGATCGGCGGCGCTGCCATCGACAAGCACGGCGTGCCCCTGGCCGACGAGACCCTGGAGCGTGCGCGCCAGGCCGACGCCGTGCTGCTGGGCGCCGTGGGCGGCCCGAAGTGGGACAAGATCGAGCGTGACATCCGCCCGGAACGCGGCCTGCTGAAGATCCGCTCGCAGCTGGGCCTGTTCGCCAACCTGCGCCCGGCCATCCTTTATCCGCAACTGGCCGATGCCTCTAGCCTCAAGCCGGAAGTGGTCGCGGGCCTGGACATCCTCATCGTCCGTGAGCTGACCGGCGGCATCTACTTCGGCCAGCCCCGCGAGCAGCGCGTGCTGGAAAACGGCGAGCGCCAGGCCTATGACACCCTGCCCTATGCCGAAAGCGAAATCCGCCGCATCGTCCGCGTCGGCTTCGACATGGCCCGCGTGCGCGGCAAGAAACTCTGCTCGGTGGACAAGGCCAACGTGCTTGCCTCCAGCCAGCTGTGGCGCGAGGTGGCCGAGGAAGTGGCCAAGGACTACCCGGATGTCGAGCTGTCGCACATGTACGTCGACAACGCCGCCATGCAGCTGGTGCGCGCACCCAAGCAGTTCGACGTGATGGTCACCGACAACATGTTCGGCGACATCCTGTCGGATGAGGCTTCCATGCTCACCGGCTCCATCGGCATGCTGCCTTCCGCTTCCCTGGATGCGAACAACAAGGGCATGTACGAGCCGTGCCACGGCTCCGCGCCGGACATCGCCGGCCAAGGCATCGCCAACCCCCTGGCGACCATCCTCTCGGTCTCGATGATGCTGCGCTACAGCTTCAACCAGAGCGCCGCCGCGGATGCCATCGAGAAGGCCGTGAGCCTCGTCCTCGACCAGGGCCTGCGCACCGGCGACATCTTCTCCGCCGGTACCACCAAGGTCGGTACCCAAGCCATGGGCGATGCAGTGGTCGAGGCCCTGCGTAATCTGTAATCTGTCGGGCTCGCCGGAATACCGGCGGTCCACTTTTTCCTGAAAGGTGTAGTTGTCATGAAGCGTGTAGGTCTGATCGGTTGGCGTGGCATGGTGGGTTCCGTGCTCATGCAGCGAATGCTGGAAGAGCGGGATTTCGACCTGATCGAGCCGGTTTTCTTCACCACTTCCAATGTTGGCGGGCAAGGCCCGGCGATCGGCAAGGACGTTGCCCCGCTGAAGGACGCGTACAACATCGATGAGCTGAAAAGCCTCGACGTGATCCTGACCTGCCAGGGTGGCGACTACACCAGCGAAGTCTTCCCCAAGCTGCGCGAAGCCGGCTGGCAGGGCTACTGGATCGACGCCGCCTCCAGCCTGCGCATGCAGGATGACGCGGTCATCGTCCTCGACCCGGTCAACCGTCGTGTCATCGACCAGCAGCTGGATGCCGGCACCAAGAACTACATCGGCGGCAACTGCACCGTCAGCCTGATGCTGATGGCCCTGGGCGGTCTGTTCGAAGCCGGCCTGGTGGAGTGGATGAGCGCCATGACCTACCAGGCAGCCTCCGGCGCCGGTGCCCAGAACATGCGCGAGCTGATCAAGCAGATGGGCGCGACCCACGCGGCGGTCGCCGATGACCTGGCCAACCCGGCCAGCGCCATCCTCGACATCGATCGCAAGGTGGCCGAAGCCATGCGCGGCGAGGCGTACCCCACCGAGAACTTCGGCGTGCCCCTGGCGGGCAGCCTGATCCCCTGGATCGACAAGGAGCTGCCCAACGGCCAGAGCCGTGAAGAGTGGAAGGGCCAGGCCGAAACCAACAAGATCCTCGGTCGCTTCAAGAGCCCGATCCCGGTGGACGGCATCTGCGTGCGCATCGGCGCCATGCGCTGCCACAGCCAGGCGCTGACCATCAAGCTGAACAAGGATGTGCCCATCGCCGATATCGAAGGCATGATCAGCCAGCACAACCCCTGGGTGAAACTGGTGCCGAACCAACGCGAGATCAGCATGCGCGAGCTGACCCCGACCGCCGTCACCGGCACCCTCAGCGTCCCGGTCGGCCGCCTGCGCAAGCTCAACATGGGCACGCAGTACCTCGGCGCCTTCACCGTGGGCGACCAACTGCTGTGGGGCGCGGCCGAACCGTTGCGCCGCATGCTGCGCATCCTCCTGGAGCGTTGATCGACAGCGGGCGCCGACGGGGCTCGTCGGCGCCCGGTTTCCCTCGATTGCCTGCGTGCGGGGCGACGGTTAAAGTGCCGCTCCCGTTTCGCCAGAGGCAATGTCCATGAGCCAGTCCTTCGATATCGCCGTTGTCGGCGCCACCGGTACCGTTGGCGAAACCCTCGTCGAACTCCTTGCCGAGCGTGAATTCCCCGTCGGAACCCTGCATCTGCTGGCCAGCATCGAGGCTGCCGGCGCCTCCGTGCAGTTCCGCGGCAAGAACCTGCGCGTACGCGATGTCGCCGAATTCGATTTCTCCCAGGTGCGCCTGGCCTTCTTCGCCGCCGGCGAGGCGGTGAGCCGCAGCTTCGCCGTGCGCGCCAGCCAGGCGGGCTGCGCGGTGATCGATCTTTCCGGTGCGCTGGACGACGCCCAGCCGCTGGTGCCGGAAGCCAATGCCGGCCTGCTCGGCGAACTGGCCCCTCCTTATAGGCTGTGCAGCCCGAGCGCTTCTGCCGTCGCCCTGGCCTGTGCCCTGGCGCCGCTGGTTTCCCTGGGCATCGAGCGCGTGACGGTCACCGCCTGCCTGGCCGTTTCCAGTCGTGGCCGCGAGGGGGTCACCGAGCTGGCCCGGCAAACCGTCGAGCTGCTCAACGCCCGTCCGCTGGAGCCGCGCTTCTTTGATCGCCAGGTTGCCTTCAACATCCTCGCCCAGCCCGATGCGGTGGATGAGGCGGGCCACGCCCAGCTGGAGAAGAGACTGGCACGCGAATTGAAAGCACTGCTGGCTGCCCCGGCCCTGGATGTGGCCGCCACCTGCGTGTTGGCACCGGTGTTCTTCGGCGACAGCCTGAGCGTCTCGCTGCAGGTGCGCGAGGACGTCGACCTGGCCGTCGTGCTGGAAAAACTGGAGGCGGCGGAGGGCATCGAACTGGTGGAGCAGGGCGACTATCCGACGGCGGTAGGTGACGCTGTGGGGCAGGATGTGATCTACGTCGGCCGCGTGCGAAAAGGGCTGGAAGACCCGCGCCAAGTCAATTTGTGGATTGCGTCTGATAATGTGCGAAAAGGCGCTGCACTCAACGCCGTACAGTCCGGCGAGTTATTGATAAAACACTATCTGTAAAAGATACTTACCTGAAAATTTGAAGAACTTTTCTAGCTTGACAATACTGGTTTAGTTTTCATCGCTGACGGGGAACCGCTATGGCGTGTTGTGGCAGCGATCAAAATACTCTCTCGTTCGGCCGAGAAAAAAAGATAAAACAAGGGATTACGCTATGATTCGGGTTCGCAAACTGGTGCTGGCAATTGCGGCTGCTTCGGCGCTGACCTCCGGCATGGCTCACGCTTTGGGGCTCGGGGAAGTGACCCTGAAGTCCGCCTTGAACCAGCCGCTGGTCGCTGAAATCGAGCTGCTCGAGGTCCGTGATCTGGCCTCCAACGAAGTCGTTCCGAGCCTGGCTTCGGCCGAAGAGTTCAGCAAGGCCGGCGTCGATCGCCAGTACTTCCTGACCGACCTCAAGTTCACGCCGGTGCTCAAGCCCAATGGCAAGAGCGTGATCCGCGTGACCTCCAACAAGCCGGTGCGCGAGCCCTACCTGAACTTCATGGTGGAAGTGCTGTGGCCCAACGGTCGCCTGCTGCGCGAATACACCCTGCTGCTGGACCCGCCGACCTACTCCGCTGAAACCACCGCTGCCGTCGTGCCGAGCATGCCCATCGCCGCTCCGGCCCAGGCTCCGCGCCCGGCTGCTGCACCGCGTCCGAGTGCCAGCCCGGCTGCCCAGGCACCGCGTCCGTCCACGCCTGTCGCCTCGGCCGCTTCCACCGCCAAGGCGGGCGCCGAAGAATACAAGACCACCGGCAGCGACACCCTGTGGGAAATTGCCCAGCGCAACCGCTCCAGCGGTTCCGTGCACCAGGCCATGCTGGCCATCCAGGACCTGAACCCGGATGCCTTCGTCGGCGGCAACATCAACCGCATGAAGAGCGGCCAGGTGCTGCGCATGCCCACCGATGCGCAGATCGCCAGCCGTTCCCAGTCCGAAGCCATTGCCCAGGTCGCAGCGCAGAACGCTGCCTGGCGTGACGGCAGCGCCGTAGCCGGTGCCGCCGGCCAGCGCCAGCTCGACGCCACCAAGCGCGCCAGCGCCGGTGCCGCTCCGGCCAAGACCGAAAGCAAGGACAACCTGCGCCTGGTATCCGCCGAGAGTGGCAAGTCCACAGCCGGCAGCGAGAAGGGTGCTGGCAACGGCAACAACAAGGCGCTGGCCGAGAAACTGGCGGTGACCCAGGAAAGCCTGGACACTACCCGTCGTGAGAACGACGAGCTCAAGGGCCGGATGACTGACCTGCAGAGCCAGCTGGATAAACTGCAACGCCTGATCCAGCTGAAGGATGATCAGCTGGCCAAGCTGCAGGGCGACCTGGCGAAGAAACCCGAGGCCGCCGCTCCGGCAGCACCGGCCACGCCGACAGCGCCAGCCGCTTCCGCCACCCCGGCCACTCCGGCTGCCGAACAACCTGCAGCGGTGCCGGCTACTCCGGCACCCGACGCAACCCAGGCCACTCCCCCGGCCGGGCAGGCACCGGACTACAACTACAACGAGGAGCCGGCTGCACCTGATGCAGCCGCCCAGTCCCAGAACCAGCAGCCGGCCAGTGAGCCGGCTGATGCCGTTGAAAAACCTGCTGCTCCGGCAGAGGCCGCCAAGCCGGTCGAGCCCGCTCCGGCGGCTGTGGCGCCCGTGCAGCCGGAACCTGAAGCCGAACAGCCTGGCTTCGTCGACGACCTGATGGGCAACCCGATGCTGCTGGGCATCGCCGGTGGCGGCGCGCTGCTGCTTCTGCTGGTCGCACTGATGATCCTCTCCCGTCGCAACGCCATGAAGGAAGCCGAGCTGCAGAACAGCCTGGCCGCCCAGGACGACGACACCGGCTTCGACAACGACCTGGACATCCAGGACAACGCCTTCGCCGGCCTCGAGAACGAGCCTGCTGCGGTCGCTGCTGCTCCGGCCCAGGCCGAGGAGCGTGTCACCGCCCAGACTGGCGATGCCATCAGCGAAGCCGACATCTACATCGCCTACGGCCGCTTCAACCAGGCTGCCGAGCTGCTGCAGAACGCGATCAACGACGAGCCGCATCGTGCCGACCTGCGCCTGAAGCTGATGGAGGTCTACGCCGAACTGGGTGACCGCGACGGCTTCGCCCGCCAGGAAAGCGAGCTGCGTGAAATCGGTGGTGCCTATGCCGAAGTCGACCAGCTCAAGGCCAAGTACCCGGCCATGGCGCTGGCCGCCGCTGCCGGCCTCGGCTTCGCCGCCGGTTCCGCCAGCGACGACCTCGACAGCTTCAGCCTCGACGACCTGACCCTGGACGAGCCTGCTGCTCCGGCTGCCCAGGCGCCTGCCGCCCAGGACGACATGGACGATGCCTTCGACCTGAGCCTGGATGAACTGGAAGCCGACCTCGACCGCGACCTGCAAGCTGCCTCCGGCAACGATGCCCTGGCCGGCCTGGACGAGATCGACCTGGATGCCGACCTCAACCTCGACGCTCCGAGCGCCCCGGCTGCCCGCAGCGACGACGAACTCGGCTTCGACCTGGAGCTGGACGACAAGCCGCTGAGCGAGCAATCGCTGGATCTGGGCGACGACCTGGCCGACTTCAGCCTGGAGCTGGAAGGCGACAGCAAGCCGTCCATCGCCGGGGAAGATGATTTCCTTCTCAGCCTGGATGACGACCTGAACCTGGGCGGCTCCCAGCCTGCTGCCGAGCCGGTCGCCAAGGAAGAGCCCGCGTCGGCCTTCGAACTGCCGTCCGATTTCGACCTGTCGATGCCGGAAGACGAGCCCGCCGCCGAAGAGGCGCCGCTCTCCGACAGCTTCGCCGCCAAGCTCGATGAAGTGACCGCCGAGCTCGACCAGCTCGCCGAGAGCCTCGACCAGCCGCCGGCCGACAGCGCACCTGCCAGCACCGCCGCTCCGGCAGTGGATCTGGATGGCGACGATGATTTCGACTTCCTATCCGGCACTGACGAAACCGCCACCAAGCTCGATCTGGCCCGTGCCTACATCGACATGGGTGACACCGAAGGCGCCCGCGACATCCTCGACGAAGTGATGTCCGAGGGCAGTGAAAACCAGCAACAGGAAGCGCGCGAGCTCATCGCCCGTATCAGCTGATCAATGACCCAAGCAGTACCCACAACGGCAGCCGACTCGGCTGCCGTTGGCATTTACAGAATCGCCCTCGGCATCGAGTACAAGGGCTCCCGCTACCGTGGCTTCCAGCGTCAACGCGCCGGGGTGCCCTCCGTCCAGGAAACCCTGGAAACGGCCTTGTCCAAGGTGGCCGGCGGTGCTCCCGTCACCCTCAGCTGTGCCGGGCGTACCGACGCCCTGGTGCATGCCAGTGGCCAGGTGGTGCATTTCGACACGCCGGTGCAGCGCTCCATGCATGCCTGGACCATGGGCGCCAACATGAACCTGCCGAACGACATCAGCGTGGCCTGGGCCCAGGAAATGCCCCGGCATTTCGACGCGCGCTTCAGTGCCATGGCGCGGCGTTATCGCTATGTCATCTACAACGACCAGATCCGCCCCGCGCATATGGCCGAGGAAGTCACCTGGAACCATCGCCCGCTGGATATCCAGCGCATGCGCGAGGCCGCCGCCCACCTGGTCGGCACCCATGACTTCAGCGCCTTCCGTGCCCGCCAGTGCCAGGCCAAGTCGCCGATCAAGACGGTGCACCACCTGCACCTCAGCGAGCACGGGCGCTTCATCGTGCTGGATATCCGCGCCAACGCCTTCCTTCACCATATGGTGCGCAACTTCGCCGGCGTGCTGATGACCATCGGTGCCGGCGAGCGTCCGCCGGAATGGGCCCGTGAAGTGCTGGAAAGCCGCGTGCGGCGTACCGGTGGCGTCACCGCCCATCCCTACGGGCTGTACCTGGTGCAGGTGGAGTACCCCGAGGAATTCCAGCTGCCGCACCGTTACATCGGGCCGCATTTTCTCTCCTGGTTACCGGAAAACCCGGGCTGACGCTCCGCCGAGCCTTTGCTACCATCCAGCATCTTTTACCCACCGGTGCCTGCAACTTGCCAGCCGTTCGCATCAAAATCTGTGGCATCACCCGCGTCGAGGACGCCCTCGCCGCGGCAGCGGCCGGTGCCGACGCCATCGGCATGGTGTTCTATGCCGCCAGCCCGCGAGCGGTGAATGTCGAGCAGGCCCGGGCGATAGTCGCGGCGCTGCCTCCCTTCGTGACCAGCGTGGGCCTGTTCGTCGATATGCCCGCCGCTGAACTGGCGGCGATTCTCGAAGCGGTGCCCCTCGACCTGCTGCAGTTCCACGGCGACGAGACCCCGGCAGCCTGCGAAGGCCATGGTCGTCCCTATATCAAGGCCTTGCGGGTCAAGCCCGGCGACGATGTGGCGGCCCGCGTAAGCGAGTACCCCGGCGCCTCGGGCGTGCTGTTGGATACCTACGTGCCCGGCATCCCCGGTGGTACCGGCGAAGCCTTCGACTGGAACCTGGTGCCGGTCGGCCTGGGCAAGCCGGTGATCCTCGCCGGCGGCCTCACCCCGGAAAACGTCGCCAGCGCGGTGGCGCAGGTCAGGCCCTACGCGGTCGACGTCAGCGGCGGAGTGGAGGCGAGCAAGGGCATCAAGGATCACGACAAGGTGCGAGCCTTCATCGATGCGGCAAGGGCGGCATGCTGAACCCGTCGTCCACAGATGTGACGGCGCCGCCTGCGCTGCCGTCCATAACCCAGTTGCCCGGGCACGCGCGTATGCGCACGGTGTCGGATCGGGCCGATTTTGCTTTTCGCGACGGCACCCTGGCGGTGCCCGTCGCCCAGATGGCCGGGGCCTTCCCGGCGTCACCGTGCGGGGCTGGGCGTACCGTCGCCATCCCGCCGATGCCGCCAACCCCGTCCGCAATCGTGAATTCGCTCAAGAACATGCGCAGGGCTCCGGGCCGCTAGCGCGTGTTCGGGCCTGAAGCTATGGAGAACGAGAGCATGAGCAACTGGCTGGTAGACAAGCTGATCCCTTCGATCATGCGTTCCGAGGTGAAGAAGAGCTCGGTTCCTGAAGGCCTCTGGCACAAGTGCCCGTCCTGCGAGGCCGTGCTGTACAAGCCCGAACTGGAGAAGACCCTCGACGTCTGTCCCAAGTGCAACCACCACATGCGCATCGACGCGCGTGCTCGCCTGGACATCTTCCTCGACGCCGACGGCCGCGAGGAGCTGGGTGCCGAGCTGGAGCCGGTGGACCGCCTGAAGTTCCGTGACAGCAAGAAGTACAAGGACCGCATCACCGCGGCCCAGAAGGACACCGGCGAGAAGGATGCGCTGATCGCCATGAGCGGCAGCCTGGAAGGCATGCCTATCGTCGCCTGCGCCTTCGAGTTCTCCTTCATGGGCGGCTCCATGGGCGCTGTGGTCGGCGAGCGTTTCGTACGCGCTGCCAACGTGGCGCTGGAGAAGCGTTGCCCGCTGGTGTGCTTCTCCGCTTCGGGTGGTGCGCGCATGCAGGAAGCGCTGATCTCGCTGATGCAGATGGCCAAGACCTCCGCCGTGCTGGCGCGCCTGCGCGAAGAGGGCCTGCCCTTCATCTCCGTGCTCACCGACCCGGTCTACGGTGGCGTATCCGCCAGCCTGGCCATGCTCGGTGATGTAATCGTCGCCGAACCCAAGGCGCTGATCGGCTTTGCCGGCCCCCGCGTGATCGAACAGACCGTTCGCGAGAAGCTGCCTGAAGGCTTCCAGCGCAGCGAGTTCCTGCTGGAGCACGGCGCCATCGACATGATCATTCCCCGCGATGAACTGCGTGCCCGCCTGTCGCGGCTGCTCGCGCAGTTCATGCATCTACCCTCACCGGCCACTGCATGACCCAACGAACCCTCGCCGACTGGCTCGCCTACCTCGAGCAACTCCACCCCACAGCCATCGACATGGGGCTGGAACGCAGTCACCAGGTCGCCCAGCGACTTGGCCTGCACAGGCCGGCGCCGCGGGTGGTCACGGTCACCGGGACCAACGGCAAGGGTTCGACCTGCGCCTTCCTCGCTTCCCTGCTGAGGGCGCAGGGCCTCAAGGTCGGCGTGTACAGCTCGCCGCACCTACTGGTCTATAACGAGCGCGTGCAGATCGATGGCATCGATGCCAGCGACGAAGCGCTCTGCGAGGCATTCGTGGCCGTGGAAGCGGCCCGTGGCGAAACCTCCCTGACCTATTTCGAAATGGGCACCCTCGCGGCCTTCTGGCTGTTCGAGCGCAGCGGCCTCGACGCCGTGGTGCTCGAAGTCGGCCTGGGTGGCCGGCTGGATGCGGTCAACCTGGTGGACGCCGACCTGGCGCTGGTCACCAGCATCGGCATCGACCATGCCGACTGGCTCGGCGATACCCGCGAAAGCGTGGCGTTCGAGAAAGCCGGCATCTTCCGTGCCGGCAAACCGGCGCTCTGTGGTGACCTCGACCCGCCTGCACCGCTCGCCGAGCGGGCTGCTGCCCTCAACGCTCCCTTCATCCTGCGTGGTCGTGACTACGACCTGGCGGTGGGGGAGGGGGCATGGCATTGGCGTGGCCTGGACCGGAATGGTCAGGGTCGCCAGCTCCATGATTTGCCGCTGCTCGACCTGCCCCTGGAAAACGCGGCACTGGCCCTGCAGGCCTATGCGCTGCTCGACCAGCCCTGGGACGAAGCCGTCATCACCCAGGCGCTGCAAGCCACCCGGGTCACCGGGCGCCTGGATCGCCGCGCGCTGAATTGGCGTGGCAAGTCACTCACGCTGCTGCTGGATGTTGGGCATAATCCCCACGCGGCCAGCTACCTGGCCGAGCGCTTGCGCAGCCGCCCGGTCGCCGGTCGGCGTCTGGCGGTGTTCGGCCTGTTGGCCGACAAGGACCTGGCCGGTGTGCTCGCGCCGCTCAAGGACGTGCTGCTGGACTGGGCCGTGGCCACACTGCCGTCCACGCGCAGCCGGCCTGCGGCCGAACTGCAGGCCGCGTTGCTCGCGCTGGGCGTTACCGCCAGCAGCCATGGCGATATTGCCGCGGCGCTGGAGGCACAGTGCGAGAAAGCCGGGGAGGGCGATGAAATCCTGGCGTTCGGATCTTTCTATTGCGTGGCCGAGGCGCTGGCCTGGCTCGCGCATCAGGTTTAAGGGGGAGTGGCTGTGCTGGACAAGGGACTCAAGCAACGCATCGTCGGTGCCCTGGTGCTGCTGGCGCTGGCGGTGATCTTCCTGCCGATGCTGTTCACCCGCGAGGACGAGTTGCGCCAGGTGCGCATCGACGCGCCGGCCATGCCGCAGACCCCGGAGATGCCGCCGGTGGAGATGGAAACCGTCGAGGTGCCCGAGCCCCAGGTACTCCCGGAAGAGCCGGTTCCGTCGCTGGATGCCAACGGCCAGGCCAGCGCCCTGCCCATTGCCCCCACCGAACAGCCTGCAGCGCCCGCGCAGCCGGCCCAGCCCCAGGCTCCCGCACAGCCGCAGGCCCAGCAACAGGCCCAGGCCGTGCCGCCAGCCGCCACGCCGCCCAAGGCCGATGAGAAGCGCCTGGACCCGAATGGCCTGCCGGTCAGCTGGTCGATCCAGCTCGCCAGCCTGTCCAGCCGCGCCGGCGCCGAGAAGCTGCAGCAGACCCTGCGCAGCCAGGGCTACAACGCCTACATCCGCAGTGCCGAAGGCATGAACCGGGTGTTCGTCGGCCCGGTGATCGAGCGCGCGGAAGCCGACCGGCTGCGGGATTCCCTGAGCCGCCAACAGAAGCTCAATGGCTTCATCGTGCGTTTCCAGCCTGAAAAGGGCTGATTCGCTCTCTCTATCAGAGCAATCTGATCCGCGGGTTACCGGAGCGACGGGGCTCTGCTAAAATGCAGCGCCTTTTCTGTTCGTGAGCTGCATACGTGGCATTCACCTGGGTCGATTGGTCGATCATCGCCATCATCGCCATTTCCAGCCTGATCAGTCTGAAACGCGGCTTCGTCAAGGAAGCGCTTTCGCTGCTCACCTGGATCATCGCCGGCATAGTCGCCTGGATGTTTGGCGGGGCCTTGTCACAGCACCTCACCGAGTTCATCGAAATGCCGTCGGCGCGCGTGATCGCGGCCTGCGCCATTCTCTTCATCGCCACCCTGCTGGTGGGGGCGTTGGTCAATTTCCTGATCGGTGAGCTGATCAGGGTCACCGGCATGGACGGCACCGACCGCTTCCTCGGCATGGTCTTCGGCGCGGCGCGCGGGGCTTTGCTGGTGGTGGTGCTGGTCGGCCTGCTGAGCCTGGCGCCGGTGCAACAGGATCCATGGTGGCAGCAGTCAACGTTGCTACCGCATTTTCTGATGGTCGCCGACTGGTCGAAGAACCTGATTCTGGGTTTCACCAGCCAGTGGCTTGCCGGCAGCGTCAGCGCACCAAGCTGAGCCGCCAAACAAAGGGTGGCGAGCGGGGCACCAACTGCCCGGCCCGTCGCCCGGTATTAGCCTGAACTACTAGCAGCAGGGGTTGCACCGCATGTGTGGCATCGTCGGTATCGTCGGTAAGTCGAACGTCAATCAGGCGCTGTATGACGCGCTCACCGTTCTCCAGCATCGCGGCCAGGACGCTGCCGGCATCGTCACCAGCCATGACGGCCGGTTGTTCCTGCGCAAGGACAACGGCCTGGTCCGTGACGTCTTCCAGCAACGCCACATGCAGCGCCTGGTAGGCCACATGGGCATCGGCCACGTGCGCTACCCGACTGCGGGCAGCTCCACCTCCGCCGAGGCGCAGCCGTTCTACGTCAACTCGCCCTACGGCATCACCCTGGCGCACAACGGCAACCTGACCAACGTCGAGCAGTTGGCCAAGGAAATCTACGAATCCGACCTGCGCCACGTGAACACCAGTTCCGACTCGGAAGTGCTGCTCAACGTGTTCGCCCATGAGTTGGCCCATCGCGGCAAGCTGCAGCCCACCGAGGAAGACGTGTTCGCCGCGGTTTCCGGCGTGCATGACCGCTGCCGTGGTGGCTACGCTGTGGTGGCGATGATCACCGGCTACGGCATCGTCGGCTTCCGCGACCCCAACGCCATCCGCCCGATCGTCTTCGGCCAGCGTCACACCGACGAAGGCGTGGAGTACATGATCGCCTCCGAAAGCGTCTCCCTCGACGTACTCGGCTTCACCCTGATCCGTGACCTGGCACCGGGCGAAGCGGTGTACATCACCGAAGACGGCAAGCTCTACACCCGCCAGTGCGCCAAGGCACCGAAGCTCGCCCCGTGCATCTTCGAGCACGTCTATCTGGCGCGCCCGGATTCGATCATGGACGGCGTCTCGGTCTACAAGGCACGTCTGCGCATGGGCGAGAAGCTCGCCGAGAAGATCCAGCGCGAGCGCCCGGACCACGACATCGACGTGGTCATCCCGATTCCGGACACCAGCCGCACCGCGGCCCTGGAGCTGGCCAACCACCTGGGCGTGAAGTTCCGCGAGGGCTTCGTCAAGAACCGCTACATCGGCCGTACCTTCATCATGCCGGGCCAGGCCGCGCGCAAGAAATCGGTACGTCAGAAGCTCAACGCCATCGAGCTGGAGTTCCGCGGCAAGAACGTGATGCTGGTGGACGACTCCATCGTCCGCGGCACCACCTGCAAGCAGATCATCCAGATGGCCCGCGAGGCCGGCGCCAAGAACGTCTACTTCTGCTCGGCCGCCCCGGCGGTGCGCTACCCGAACGTGTACGGCATCGACATGCCCAGCGCCCATGAGCTGATCGCCCACAACCGCACCACCGAGGAAGTGGCCGAGCTGATCGGCGCCGACTGGCTGCTCTACCAGGACCTGCCGGACCTGATCGAGGCGGTCGGTGGTGGCAAGGTGAAGATCGACCAGTTCGACTGCGCGGTGTTCGACGGCAAGTACATCACCGGCGATGTCGACGAGCACTACCTGAACAAGATCGAGCAGGCGCGCAATGACGCCAGCAAGGCCAAGGTCAACGTGGTCAGCGCGATCATCGACCTGTACAACAATTGAGTTCGCGGCCTCGTGCCGCACGCTGAACGTTGCCAGCCCGGGCCCTGTCCCGGGCTTCGTTTCCAAGAGGTGGGGATATGACGCAGGAATGGGAAGCCGGCCGGCTGGACAGTGACCTCGAAGGCGCGGCCTTCGACACCCTGGCGGTACGCGCCGGGCAGCACCGCACGCCGGAAGGCGAGCACGGCGAGGCGATGTTCCTCACCTCCAGCTACGTGTTCCGCACCGCCGCCGACGCCGCCGCGCGTTTCGCCGGCGAGGTGCCGGGCAACGTCTATTCGCGCTACACCAACCCCACCGTACGGGCCTTCGAGGAGCGCATCGCCGCCCTGGAAGGTGCCGAGCAAGCGGTGGCCACCGCCTCGGGCATGTCGGCGATCCTCTCCATCGTCATGAGCCAGTGCAGCGCCGGCGACCATGTGCTGGTGTCGCGCAGCGTGTTCGGCTCGACCATCAGCCTGTTCGAGAAGTACCTCAAGCGCTTCGGTGTCGAAGTCGACTACCCGCCGCTGGCCGACCTGGCCGGCTGGGAAGCGGCCTTCAAGCTCAACACCAAGCTGCTCTTCGTCGAGTCGCCGTCCAACCCCCTGGCCGAGCTGGTGGACATCACCGCCTTGGCCGAGATCGCCCACGCCCGTGGCGCGCTGCTGGCGGTGGACAACTGCTTTTGCACCCCCGCGCTGCAGCAGCCGCTGAAGCTCGGTGCCGACATCGTCATGCACTCGGCCACCAAGTACATCGATGGCCAGGGCCGCAGCATGGGTGGCGTGGTCGCCGGTCGCAAAGCGCTGATGGAAGGCGTGGTCGGCTTCCTGCGTACCGCCGGGCCGACCCTCAGCCCGTTCAACGCCTGGATCTTCCTCAAGGGCCTGGAAACCCTGCGCGTGCGCATGCAGGCCCATTGCGCCAGCGCCCTGGAACTGGCCCGCTGGCTGGAACAGCAGCCTGGCATCGAGCGTGTCTATTACGCCGGCCTGGAAAGCCACCCGCAGCACGAGCTAGCCAAGCGCCAGCAGAGCGCCTTCGGCGCCGTGGTCAGCTTCGAAGTGGCCGGCGGCAAGGAAGCGGCGTGGCGTTTCATCGACGCCACCCGGGTGATCTCCATCACCACCAACCTGGGCGACACCAAGACCACCATCGCCCACCCGGCCACCACCTCCCACGGGCGCCTGTCGCCGCAGGAGCGTGCCAACGCCGGCATCGCTGACAACCTGATCCGCGTCGCCGTGGGCCTGGAAGACATCGCCGACCTCAAGGCCGACCTCGCTCGTGGCCTTGCTGCGTTGTGATCGACTGGTCCATGGAATCGGCGCCCGCCCATAACGGCAAGGTCGCGCTGGTCACCGGCGCGGCCCGTGGCATCGGCCTGGGCATCGCCGCCTGGCTGATCGCCGAAGGCTGGCAGGTGGTGCTCGCGGATATCGACCGTGCCCGAGGCAGCAAGGTAGCCAAGGCACTGGGTGGCAACGCCTGGTTCGTCGGCATGGACGTGGCCCATGAAAGCCAGGTCGCCGTGGGCGTTGCCGAAGTGCTTGGCCAGTTCGGCCGCCTCGATGCGCTGGTGTGCAACGCCGGCGTCGCCGAAGCCCACGGCGCGCCGCTGGAAAGCCTCGAACTGATGCAGTGGAACCGCACCCTGTCGGTCAACCTCACCGGCCCGATGCTGCTGGCCAAGCACTGCGCGCCCTACCTGCGCGGGCATCGCGGGGCCATCGTCAACATCGCATCGACCCGCGCCCATCAGTCCGAAGCCGATACCGAAGCCTATGCCGCGAGCAAGGGCGGGCTGGTGGCGCTGACCCATGCGCTGGCCATCAGCCTGGGGCCGGACATCCGCGTCAACGTGGTCAGCCCCGGCTGGATCGACTCCCGCGACCGCGCCGCCCGTGAAGAGGCGCCGTTGTCGGAGTGGGATCACGACCAGCACCCGGCCGGTCGGGTCGGCAAGGTGGAGGATGTCGCTTCCATGGTCGCCTGGCTGCTCTCGGACGGCTGCGGCTTCGTCACCGGCCAGGAGTTCCTGGTGGACGGCGGCATGACCCGCAAGATGATCTACCTGGACTGATCCGCTTAGTAGGGTTCAGCCCACCGCTCCACGCTCCATTCCCCCAAACGAAAACGGGCGGCAGTGCCTGGCACTGCCGCCCGTTCGCTTTTCTGCGTCCCGTCAGGGCAGCGGAGCCTCCGGCGGGCGCACATCGATGGCCGGGGTGCCCTGGCCGCCGTCGAACAGCTGCGCCGGCGTGCGCGGCAGGATGCTCGGGCGGCTTTCCTTGTCGGTCTGGTCGCCGAGCACGCGGATGTCGCTGTACTTCTTGCCCGAGAGTGCGGCCAGCCCGGCGCGGTCGCGGACCACGGTCGGGCGCAGGAACACCATCAGGTTGCGCTTCACGTGGCTGTCCTTGGTGGAGCGGAACAGGCGACCGAGCAGGGGGATGTCCCCGAGCAGCGGCACCTTGGAGTCGGTGGTGGTGACGTCGTCCTGGATCAGGCCGCCGAGCACGATCACTTGGCCGTCCTCGGCGAGGATGGTGCTCTTGATCGAGCGCTTGTTGGTGATCAGGTCCACCGCCTGGGCGGTGAGGGTGGCGCTGGGGGCGATGGAGGAGATTTCCTGCTCGATCTCCAGGCGCAGGGTGGCGCCCTCGTTGATGTGCGGGGTGACCTTGAGGGTGACGCCGATGTCCTTGCGCTCGATGGTGGTGAAGGGGTTGTTGGCCCCGGCGGCATCGGTGGTGTAGGAACCGGTCTGGAAGGGCACGTTCTGGCCCACGAGGATCTCCGCCTTCTGGTTGTCCAGGGTCAGCAGGCTCGGCGTGGACAGCAGGTTGCTCTTGCTGTTGGCCGAAAGCGCGGTGACCAGCGCGGCGAAGTGGTCGGTACCAATGCCGATGATGGCGCCATCGGGCAGGGTGGTGGGCAGCTTTTCGTCCTTGATGGCGTTGAGCACGGTGCCCACCGAGAGCCCGGTGTTGCCGAAGTTGACCCCGCCGAGGCCGCCGGTCTTGCCGCGGGCATCCACGGCCCACTGCACGCCGAGGGCGTCGGTGATGTCGCCGGAGATTTCCACGATGGCGGCTTCCACCATCACCTGGGCGCGGGGTACGTCGAGCTGGCGGACGATGTCTTCCAGCGCATTGACCGTGTCCGGCTCGGCCAGCAGCACCAGGGCGTTGAGGCTCTCATCGGCGCGGATCAGGATGTTCTGCGGCTTGCCTTGCTGCTCGCTGCCACCTTCCGGGGTCTTCAGGCCTTCGGAAATCTCGCCCAGGGTGGTGGCCAGGGCCTTGGCGTCGTTGTGGCGCAGGCGGATGACGCGGGTATTGGCCGAGCGCGAGGTCGGGGTGTCGAGGGACTGCGCCAGCGCCACCAGCTTGGCCCGTGCCGAGGGCGGGCCGACGATGATCAGGCGGTTGGTGCGGGCATCGGCGATCACCTGGGCGGCGTTGGTGCCTTTGGCCTGGCCACGGCTGACGGCGCTGTTGAGCACCTCGGCGGCGTCCATCACCCAGGCGTTCTGCAGGTTGAGCACGGTGTAGTCGCGGTCGCCCTTCTGGTCCAGCTGGCGCATCAGGCTTTCGATGCGCGCGATGTTGGCGCTGCGGTCGCTGATGATCAGGGCGTTGGACGAGGTCACCGCCGCCAGGTGGCCGTATTGCGGCACCAGCGGGCGGATCAGCGGGATCAGCTCGGTGACCGGCGTGTGCTGGACCTGGATCACCCGGGTCTCCAGCTTGTCCGGCGCGGCCGGCCCGCCCTCGGCTTCGGCCTTGGCTTCGGCGTTGGGGATGATGCGGGCCTGGTCACCCTGGGTGACCACGGTGAAGCCGTGGGTGGCCATCACCGAAAGGAACAGTTGATAGACCTCGGACAGGTTCAGCGGCGCCTTGGACACCACGCTGACCTGGCCCTTGACCCGGGGATCGACGATGAAGGTCTCGCCGGTGATGTCGGCCACCTGGTCGACGAATTCGCGAATGTCCGCGTCCTTGAGGTTGATGGTCCAGCCTTCCTGCTGGCTGTTTTCGGCCTGGGGTTGCGGATCGGCGGCCAGCAAGGGCAACGGCGCGGCAGCGAGGCCGGCGGCCAGCAGGGCGATACTCAGGCGCGAGAGAAGTGTGGGCATTGATTCATTCGCTTTCCAGGGGCTGTTCGGGCGGTGATTCCGGCGAGAGGCCGCCGGATTCTTCCATCTGTTTTCTCAGTGCTTCCATGCGTTCGCGCAGTTCGGCGGCGTTGTCCTCCTGGAGGCCGCCGAGGTCGTTGACAGCATCATTTGCCGGCTCCGCCTCCATGGCGGGCGAGCTGGGCACGGCGAGGCGTGCCCGGGGGAAGGTCAGGGTCTCGAGGCGGCCGCCCCGGTCGATTTCCACGCGATCACGGTAGATGGCATGGAGCTTCACGCCGGGGCTAAGTTCCTCGCCGCTGTGCAGGCGCTTGGGTTTGTCGCCCTCGCTGCGGATGATCACGCTGGAGCGTGCCTCATCGGCGTTGATGAAGCTGCCCAGCAGGGTCAGGCGCAGGTTGGTCGCCGGTGGTGGCGCATCGCTCTGCGCGCGGTTCGGACCGAACAGCGGTTCGAGGCGTTCCAGGCTGGCCGGAACCACCGCCGTGCTGGTGGGGTCACTGCTGGTATCGGGGGAATTGCGGAGCAATCGGATCCAGTCGGCGGATTGCCAGGCGAGGCTCAGGCTCATGGCAATCACCAAGCCCGCGCCCAGAAGCGCGGGCGAATGCTGTTGCAGCCAGTGTCGAGCACCAGTTGTGGGCAAGTGGGGGTCTCCGCGAGTTGTTCTTGATTTTCTGATTCGGCGAAAGCTCTGAATCATAGCAGTACGACGCATTCACGCTACAACCCGACAGCAGGTGTATCGCGGAGGTCTATGTGCTAAAGATATTCCGGTTTTTTTACGGGTTTGCGTGCGTGCCCGATCACAACGACAAGAAAATGGCAGGGATCTGCTGCACAACGGTCAGACAGCGTTGTGATAATTGCCCCGGTGAATTCATGAAGGCATTACACGGATGAACTCTTCGATCGAGGCGCCTCTGCGGCGCCTGCCGTTCGGCTTTGCCAAGCGTCACGGCGTCTTCCTGCAGGATGGCGTCGAGCCCTGTCTGGCCCATCGCCAAGGCGCCGAACTGGTGGCCCTGGCCGAGGCGCGTCGCTTCGTCGGTCGCTCGCTGCCATTCCGGCCGTTGCCAGTCGAATCGTTCGACCAGGCGTTGGCCCAGGCTTACCAGCACGACTCCTCCGCCACCATGCAACTGGCCGAAGACCTCGGCGGCAGCCTCGACCTGGCCGCGCTGGCCGAGCAGATGCCCGAGACCACCGACCTGATGGAGCAGGAGGACGACGCGCCGATCATCCGCCTGATCAACGCCATTCTCGGCGAGGCGATCCGCGAGAACGCCTCGGACATCCACCTGGAGACCTTCGAAAAACGCCTGGTGGTGCGCTTCCGCGTCGACGGCATCCTGCGTGAGGTGCTCGAACCCAAGCGTGAGCTGGCGGCGCTGCTGGTGTCGCGGATCAAGGTCATGGCCAAGCTGGACATCGCCGAAAAACGCGTGCCCCAGGACGGCCGTATTTCCCTGCGCGTGGCTGGCCGTGAGGTGGACATCCGCGTCTCCACGCTGCCGTCGGCCAACGGCGAGCGCGTGGTACTGCGCCTGCTGGACAAGCAGGCCGGCCGCCTGACCCTGCAGCACCTGGGCATGAGCGCGCGTGACCGCGACCTGATGGAGGCCACGGTGCGCAAGCCCCACGGCATCCTGCTGGTCACCGGCCCCACCGGCTCGGGCAAGACCACCACGCTCTACGCCAGCCTGGTCACCCTCAACGACCGCACCCGCAACATCCTCACGGTGGAAGACCCCATCGAATATCACCTGGAAGGCATCGGCCAGACCCAGGTCAACGCCAAGGTGGAGATGACCTTCGCCCGCGGCCTGCGCGCCATCCTGCGCCAGGACCCGGACGTGGTGATGGTGGGTGAGATCCGCGACCACGAAACCGCCGAGATCGCCGTCCAGGCGTCCCTCACCGGTCACCTGGTGCTCTCCACCCTGCACACCAACAGTGCCATCGGCGCCATCACCCGTTTGGTGGACATGGGCGTCGAGCCCTTCCTGCTGTCGTCCTCCTTGCTCGGCGTGCTGGCCCAGCGCCTGGTGCGCGTGCTCTGCAACCACTGCAAGGTGCCCTACAGTGCCGATGCCGCCGAGTGCACGCTGCTGGGCGTCGACCCGGCGGCCCCGCCGACCCTCTACCACGCCCGTGGTTGCCCCGAATGCCATCAGCAGGGCTACCGCGGCCGTACCGGTATCTACGAACTGGTGGTCTTCGACGACCACATGCGCAGCCTGATCCACAACTCCGCGGCGGAGCAGGAGATGACCCGCCACGCCCGCCGTTTCGGCCCCAGCATCCGCGATGACGGCAAGCGCAAGGTGCTTGAAGGCGTGACCACGGTGGAAGAGGTCCTGCGTGTGACCCAGGAAGAATAATGGCCGCCTTCGAATACCTCGCCCTCGACGCCCGTGGGCGTCCGCAGAAGGGTGTGCTGGAAGCCGACAGTGCCCGCCAGGTGCGCCAGTTGCTGCGTGAAAAACAGCTGGCACCGCTGGAGGTCAAGGCCACCCGCACCCGCGAACAGGCTGCCGGTGGCGGTCGTCTCGGCTTCGCTCGGGGCCTGTCCGCCCGCGACCTGGCGCTGGTCACCCGACAGCTGGCGACCCTGGTGCAGGCCGCGTTGCCCATTGAGGAAGCGCTGCGCGCCGCCGCGGCCCAATCCACCTCGCCGCGCATCCAGTCCATGCTGCTGGCGGTGCGTGCCCGGGTGCTCGAAGGCCATAGCCTGGCCGGCAGCCTGAGGGAGTTTCCCGCGGCCTTCCCCGAGCTGTACCGCGCCACAGTCGCGGCGGGGGAGCACGCCGGCCACCTCGGCCCGGTGCTGGAACAACTGGCCGACTACACCGAGCAGCGCCAGCAGTCGCGGCAGAAGATCCAGCTCGCGCTGCTCTACCCGGTGATCCTGATGTGCGCCTCCCTCGGCATCGTCTCCTTCCTCCTGGGCTACGTGGTCCCGGACGTGGTGCGCGTGTTCATCGATTCCGGGCAGACCCTGCCGCTGCTCACCCGTGGCCTCATCGCCCTCAGCGACCTGGTCAAGCACTGGGGCTGGCTGGCGGCCCTGCTCGCCATCGCCGCCTTCATCGGTGCCCGCGTGGCGCTGCGCGAGGAGGCGATACGCGCCCGTTGGCATGGCCTGGTGCTGCGCATTCCACTGGTGGGTGGCCTGGTTCGCGCCACCGACACCGCGCGCTTCGCCTCCACCCTGGCGATCCTCACCCAGAGCGGCGTGCCGTTGGTGGAGGCGCTGGGCATCGGTGCCGAAGTGATCGCCAACCGGGTGATCCGCGCCGACGTGGTACTGGCCGCACAGAAGGTCCGCGAAGGCGGCAGCCTGACCCGTGCGCTGGAGGCCAGCGGTCAGTTCCCGCCGATGATGCTGCACATGATCGCCAGTGGTGAACGCTCCGGCGAGCTGGACCAGATGCTGGCCCGTACCGCGCGCAACCAGGAGAACGACCTGGGTGCGCAGATCGCGCTGCTGGTGGGGCTGTTCGAGCCCTTCATGCTGGTGTTCATGGGCGCGGTGGTGCTGGTCATCGTCCTCGCCATCCTCCTGCCGATCCTTTCTCTCAACCAACTCGTGGGGTAATCGCGTGAAACTGCGCCGCAAACAGTCGGGCTTTACGCTCATTGAAATCATGGTGGTGGTGGTCATCCTCGGCATCCTCGCCGCGCTGGTGGTGCCCCAGGTGATGAACCGCCCGGACCAGGCCAAGGTCACGGTCGCCAAGGGCGACATCAAGGCCATCGGCGCCGCGCTGGACATGTACAAGCTCGACAACTTCGCCTACCCCAGCACCCAGCAGGGCCTGGAGGCGCTGGTCAAGAAGCCCAGTGGCAACCCGCAGCCGAAGAACTGGAACAAGGACGGCTACCTCAAGCGCCTGCCGGTCGATGCCTGGGGCAACCCCTACCAGTACCTGGCCCCCGGCACCAAGGGCCCCTATGACCTGTACTCCTTCGGCGCCGACGGCAAGGAAGGCGGCACCGACGCCGATGCCGATATCGGTAACTGGGAAAACTGATGCCCCCACGGTCGCGCTGCCCAGGCTGCCCGCCCGCCAAGGGGCAGGGCGGCTTCACCCTGATCGAGCTGCTGGTGGTCCTGGTGATCATCGGCTGCCTGGTCGGGCTGGCGGTGCTCAGCACCGGCGTGGCCGGCCCCTCCCGTGAGTTGAACAATGAAGCCGAGCGCCTGGCCGGGCTGATCGGCGTACTGGTGGATGAAGCCGTGCTCGACAACCGCGAATACGGCCTGCGCCTGGACGCCGATGGCTACCGCGTGTTGCGCTTCGACGAAGCCAAGGCCCGCTGGCAGGAAGTGGGGGAAGAAAGCCACAAGCTGCCGGCCTGGGCCGAGCTCAAGTTCGAGCTGGAAGGCGCCGCGCTGGCATTGCCCAGTCCGGTGGCCGATGACGACGAGAAACCCAAGGAACAACCCCGTGCACCGCAATTGCTGATCCTCTCCAGTGGCGAACTCAGCCCCTTCCGCCTGGAACTGGGGGAGCGTCGCAAGGACGGTGTGCGCTTGCAGATGAGCAGCGATGGCTTCCGCCTGCCCAAGGTCGAAGCCTTGGCCGGCAAGGGGCGGGCAGGATGAAGGCCCAGCGCGGTTTCACCCTGCTCGAAGTGCTGGTGGCCCTGGCGATCTTCGCCGTGGTCGCCGCCTCGGTGCTGGCCACCAGCGCGCGCAGCCTGCAGAACGCCGCGCGCCTGGAAGACAAGACCCTGGCGATGTGGATCGCCGACAACCGCCTGGCCGAGATGCAGCTCGCTGCCACGCCGCCGGGCGAAGGGCGCGACCAGGGCGAGCTGGATTTCGCCGGGCGCCGCTGGGAATGGCAGAGCCAGGTCGATGCCACCTCCGACCCAGCCTTGCGCCGCGCCACCCTCTGGGTTGCCCAGCGCAACGACCGCGGTCCCCGGGGCAAGCTGGAAGACCGCGCCGCCGCGCGCCTGGTCGGCTTCATCGAGACCCAGCAATGAAGCGCAGCGCCGGCTTCACCCTGCTGGAACTGCTGATCGCCATCGCCATCTTCGCGCTGCTGGCCCTGGGCACCTACCGCATGCTCGACAGCGTGCTCGCCAGCGACCGCGCCACCCGCGCCCAGGAGCAGCAACTGCGTGAGCTGGTGCGGGCCATGGCCGCCATCGAGCGCGACCTGCAGCAGGTGAACCCGCGACCGGTGCGTGACGCCTATGGCGAATGGCGCGGCGCACTGGTGGGCGAGAGCGGCGACAACGACAGCGTCGAGCTGAGCCGTGGCGGCTGGCGCAACCCCCTTGGCGCACCGCGCTCACGCATGCAGCGGGTGCGCTGGCAGCTCTCCGGGGAGAAGCTGGAACGGCGCTACTGGACGGTGCTCGACCAGGCCCAGGACAGCCAGCCGCAAGTGCAGCAGGCACTGGACGGGGTGACCCGCCTGAAGCTGCGTTACCTGGACAAGTCCGACAACTGGGTGGAGGTCTGGCCCGCCGACGGCGAGACCGGCGACAAGAGCCTGGAGAAGTTGCCCCGGGCCATCGAACTGACCCTCGAGCATCGCCGCTACGGCGAACTGCGCCGGGTGCTGCGCCTGGTGGACGAGCCTCCGCAGCAACAGCCCCAGGTGCCCAATGGCGACGACAACAATGATGACGGCGGCGACGACGTGCCGGCTGACGAAGGCGGTACGCCATGATGCGGCAACGGGGCATGGCCATGATCACGGTGCTGTTGGTGGTGGCCGTGGTGACCGTCGTCTGTGCCGGGATGATCGCCCGGCAGCAACTGGCGATCCGTTCCAGCGCCAACCAGCTGCATGCGCGCCAGGCCCTGCAGTACGCCCTGGGCGGTGAGGCGCTGGCTCGTGGCATGCTGCTCCGCGACCTGCGCGCCGGTGACCCGCGCACGCCGGTGGATCACCTGGGTGAAGCCTGGGCCCGGCCCCTGAACAACTTCCCCCTGGACGATGGCGGCGAACTGCTGGTGCGCATCGATGACGCCACCGCGCGCTTCAACCTCAATTCCGTGGTGCGCCAGGGCAAGGTCAACGAGCAGTCGCTGCTGCAGTTCCGCCGCCTGCTGCTGCGCCTGCAGATCGAGGCGCCCTATGCCGAGCGCCTGGTGGACTGGCTCGACAAGGACCAGGAGCCCACCGGTGCCAACGGCGCCGAAGACAACGAATACCTGCTCAACCAACCGCCCTACCGGGCAGCCAACCGCGCCATGGCGGATGTCTCCGAACTGCGCCTGCTGGCAGGCATGACCGAGGCGGACTATCGTCGCCTGCTGCCCTATGTCGCAGCCCTGCCGGACAATGCCACGCTCAACGTCAACACTGCGGGCGCGATGGTGCTTTCCAGCCTCGCCGACACCCTGACGCCCAGCGTGGGTGAGGCGCTGGTGGCGGCCCGCGGCAAGGCCGGCTTCCAGACCCTGGACGCCTTCCTGGGGCAATCCGCCCTGGCCGGCATGGGCATGGAGGCACAAGGGCTGGCGGTGGGCAGCGAATATTTCCGGGTGACCAGCGAAGTGCACCTTGGCGGAAGGCGCCAGGTACTGGTCAGCACCCTGCAGCGTGGCAACGACGGCCGCGTGCGGGTGCTTTCCCGCGACATGGGGCAGGGCGGCTTGCCGCCGGCCCTTCTCAAGGAAAAGGACGAAGAATGAAGCAGGCAAGTATTTTCCTGCCGGCGGCGGCGGTGACCCGCGTCGATGGCGAACTGGAGGTCTGGCTGGTGCAGGGCGGTGATGCCCGGCAACTGCCGTTCGCCGCCGCGGTAACGGCGCTCTCCGGTGATTGGCGCCTGGTGCTGCCGGTGGAGGCGGTGACCGCTTGCGCCGCACGCCTGCCCACGCAAAAGGCGCGCTGGTTGCGCCAGGCCTTGCCGTTTGCCGTGGAAGAGCTGCTGGCCGAGGACGTCGACAGCCTGCACCTGGCACTGGGGGGGGGCTGCCGGATGGCCTGCACCGTATTTTCGCCGTGCGCCGCAGCTGGTTGAGTGCCTGGGTCGACCTGGCCGCGGAGCTGGGCTCGGTGCCCGCCAGCCTGCAGGTGGATGCCGACCTGTTGCCGGAGGAGGGCACCCAGCTGTTCTGGCTGGACGGCCGCTGGCTGCTGGGCGGCGAACAAAGCGCCCGCCTCGGTCTGCAGGACGAGGATTGGCCGCACCTGCGCGAGGCCTGTGCCTTGCCGCTGCATGGCCGGGCGCCGCGTGAACGCCAGGTGCTGGAAGGCATCGACGAATGGCAGGAGCAGGCGCAACCCTATCAATGGCTCGCCTCGCACCTTGGCAGCGAGTTGGCTCAGGCGGAATTCCAGGTGCGCCAGGAACATCGCCACCAGCGCTTCCTGCGCCCGGTGCTGGCCCTGGTGGGGCTCTGGGTGGTGCTGCAGTGGGGCTTCTACCTGGCCCAGGGCTGGCACCTGCGCCATGAGGGCGACAACTATGCGGCGGCCAACGAGGCGCTGTACCGGGAGCTGTTCCCCCAGGACAGCAAGCTGATCAACCTGCGCGCGCAGTTCGACCAGCATCTCGCCGCCGGAACTGCGACGGGGCAGGGGCGTTTGCTCGGCCTGCTCGACCAGGCGGCCGATGCCCTGCTCGCCGAAGGGGCGCAGGTGCGGGTGCAGCAACTGGATTTCAGCAACACACGGGGCGACCTGTCGATGCAGGTGCAGGCGCCGGGGTTCGATGCCCTGGAGCGCCTGCGCGAGCGATTGATCGCCGCCGGGCTCGCGGTGCAACTGGGGTCGGCCAGCCGTGAAGGCACTGCCGTGAGTGCGCGACTGGTGATCGGGGGATGAACATGACCATGGCTTTCAAGGATCGTCTGCAGACGCAATGGCAAGGGTCGGCCCTGGCCACCCGCTGGAAGGCGATGCCGCCCCGGGATCGCCTGGCGCTGGCAATGCTGGGGGGCTTCCTGCTGCTGGTGCTGCTCTACCTCGCCCTCTGGCGCCCGGCTCAGCAGGGGGTGATCAGTGCCCGCAACCATTACGAGCAACAACGTGCGCTGCATCAGTACATGCAGCAGCAGGCGCCCCGTGCCCGTGCGGCCGAGGAAGCGCCACAGGCCACCGTCGAGCCGGAGCGCCTGCAAGGGCTGGTGACCGCCAGCGCTGCCGAGCAGGGCCTGTCGGTGGAGCGCATGGACAGCGATGCCCCCGGGCAGGTGCAGGTCAGCCTGGAGCCCACCGCGTTCGCCAAGCTGCTGCGCTGGTTCGCCGGCCTCGAAGCGCAGGGTGTGCGCATCGAAGAGGCCGGGCTGGACCGTGGTGAGGATGGCCAGGTCGCTGCACGGTTGACCCTGCGCGTGGGTGGCTGAGCCTGCACCCTGTTGAGGCTCGCTGCCCCCGGCTGTGCACCAGCTTGGTGGGCGGCGCCCCTTCAGCCGTCTTCCCAGGGCCATGCGTCGCCAGTGCGGAACGCTGCCAGCGGAGCATTGGCGAAGGGCACGAAAATCAGCTTTTTAGAAAAAACTTCAAGCAGGGTGTTGACTTAGGTAAGCCCTCTGCGTAAATTGCGCGCCTCGCAAGGCGATGGGTGATTAGCTCAGCCGGGAGAGCATCTGCCTTACAAGCAGAGGGTCGGCGGTTCGATCCCGTCATCACCCACCATCCCTTGTGAATTCGGACGAAAGTCCGGCCGACGCGCAGCGGTAGTTCAGTCGGTTAGAATACCGGCCTGTCACGCCGGGGGTCGCGGGTTCGAGTCCCGTCCGCTGCGCCATATTTTCCATGTCAGGTTCAGGCCAGGCATGAGGTAACGAGTAGCTCGAAACGCTCGCTGCCAGACGAAGCAAAGGTTCCACCGGACGAAAGTCCAACCGACACGCAGCGGTAGTTCAGTCGGTTAGAATACCGGCCTGTCACGCCGGGGGTCGCGGGTTCGAGTCCCGTCCGCTGCGCCATATAAAGGAAAGCCCTCAGGTAGAAATACCTGGGGGTTTTTTCTTTGCCTGGAAAAAAGTGCGCCTCGCACCTGCTCATCGCACCGGGCATTGCCCTGGATTAATTTTTCGGTCACCCGCGCTCGTTACCCTATTGGCACGTTCCTTGTTTCATTCAGGGGACGACAGAAAAAGGAGAGCGACGATGGATGACTATCAGGAAGAGATTCTCGACTTCCACGCCAGCGAGCAGGACGCGGTGGAGCCGGCGGACGACGCCACCGAGATGTGATCAGCCCGCCTGGCGCTGGGCGCGGCGGAATTCCCCGGGGGTGCTGCCGCTCCAGCGCTTGAAGGCACGCTGGAAGGCCTCGGCCGAGGCGAAGCCCAGCAGGTAGGCGATTTCCCCAAAGGCCAGCTCGGTGTCGCGGATATAGGCCATGGCCAGGTCGCGGCGGGTGTCATTGAGGATGCTGCGGAACTGCGTGCCTTCCTCGGCCAGCTTGCGCCGCAGGGTCCAGGTCGGCAGTTGCAGGCGTGCGGCCACTTCTTCGAGATCGGGCTCGCGCCCGTGCAGCAGCGGCCCCAGCAACTGGGTGATGCGCTCGCGCAGGCTGCGGGTGCGGGTGCGCTGCTCCAGATCCTGTTCACAGAGCTCCAGCAACTGCCGCCAGGTGCTGGGGCAATGCTCGCGCCCACGCAGGGCCAGGGTCGGTTGCGACAGGCGCAGCTGGTTGGCGCTGGCGCCGAACTCCACCGTGCAGCCGAACAGCTCCGTGTAGCGCTCGGCGTAGTCGGGGGCGGGAAACTCGATCTCCACCTTCTCCACCGCCAGCGGCTGGCCCACCAGGGCGCCGAACTGGCAGGCCCAGCTGGCCAGCACGGAATCCACCACGAAGCGGTTGTAGGCGTTGTACGGGCTGATGGAATAGAAGCGCAGCCAGGCCCCGCCGGCGTCCTCGTGGAAGCTCGACTGGCCCCGGTAGTTGTGGGCGTAGAGCGGTTCGAAGCGGATCAGCGTGCGCGCCGCCTCGCGCACGTTGGGCGCCTGCATGGCGGTAACGCCGGTGAGGCCGACCTGGCTGAGGCGGCTGATGCGCCCCATGAGCAGGCCCAGCGCCGGGTTGCCGATCAATTGCATGGCGGCATGGCCCAGGCGCATGTAGCGGGGGATCGACAGGCGCCCGCGTGGCTCGGCCAGGCGCGCGGCATCCAGGCCGTATTGGGCGAGCAGGGGGCTCGGGTCCTGGCCGGCTTCGCGCACCGCGTCGGCGAGGTTCTGCACGAAGCCCACCGAGAGGTCGCCGAGGCGAACCCGTGTCGGCTTCATAGCCAGATGTTCAACAGCCGGGCGCCACGCCCGGCATCGGCCACGCGGGTGCCGTTGGCATCGGTACCCAGGCCGGGGCCGTCGCTGCCCAGGTCCCACAGCTGGCCGCGCAGGAACACCGTCAGCCCGGCACGGGCACCGCTGTCCGGCAAGCGTCCGGCCATGGCCAGGCGCTGCCAGGCTTCGCCTTCGCTGAGTTCGCCGGCGCGCAGTTTCACGTCGCTAGGCGCCGGTGCGCCGTTATAGCCGTTCCAGGGTTTGTTCCAGCTGCCGTTGCCGCTGAGGAAGGCCGGCACCGCCAGCAGCTCCACACCTTGTTCGCGCAGTGCTGCGTAGCCCGCCGGGTACCAGCTGTCGGCGCAGATCAGCACGCCCAGGCGCCCGGCCGGGGTGTCGAGCACCTTGAGTTGCTCGGCGCCTGCGGCGGCGGTGAAGCCCTGTTCGTCGAGGATCGGGTAGAGCTTGCGCTGGGGCTGGCCGATGGGCAGGCCCTTGTGGTCGAACACCAGGCTGACGTTGTACAGCGGGCCGCTTTCGGCCAGCAGGTTGCCGCCTTCGATGCGTGGTTCGGGCAGGAGGATGGAGCCCGCCACCAGGGTGATGCCGAAGTCCCGGGCGAGTCCACCGAACAAGGCCTGGTAGTCGCCCGCCATGCGCGTCGCCTTCATGCGGAACAGTGCATCGACCAGGCGTTGTTCACCCTCGGCCGCGACCAGCGCGCGGGCCAGTTTCATCGGGTTGGCGGCCGCCAGCCAGAGCATGGCGTCGTCGAGGCTGTGGGCGCTGTAGACCTGG
The DNA here is from genome assembly GCF_026072635.1 of Pseudomonas solani. Taxonomy (NCBI): domain Bacteria; kingdom Pseudomonadati; phylum Pseudomonadota; class Gammaproteobacteria; order Pseudomonadales; family Pseudomonadaceae; genus Pseudomonas; species Pseudomonas solani. The sequence goes on from NZ_AP023081.1 coordinate 4,145,283, forward strand.
TTCTTCTCGCCGGCGGCCACCAGCCAGGTGCCGATGTGCTCGGGCAGCACGACGATGGTCCGTTCGTTGAGCAGCCCTTCGCTGCGGGCCTTCTCCAGGTAGGCGGCGAGCTTCAGGCGCAGGCGGTCCACACTCTGGTAGTCGGCGGCGAAGAGTTCGGGCTGGATGCCCAGCAGGTTACCGCGGTCGCCGGGCTCGCCGAGGTTGAGGGCGACCTCGCTGCGCAGGTCGGAGAGGTAGTGGCCGACCGGGCGCTCGTCGGTCCAGATCGCATAGCTGACCAGCACGCCGGCGAACAGGGCGGAGGCCAGGACAATCAGCAGTTTGCGCATGGGATTCGGCATCGAGGAATGTGCCGGTCAGGGTAGGGGAGCGCATGGCGCTTGCCAAGTCGCCCTGTGCGTTTGGATCAATAAGTTGTCACTTTCGATCATTGAGCGCGCCCGGCTGGCTGACTATCGTCTGCCCCATAAACCGACCGTGGCCCAAGACGCTGCGGCATTCCGTGAATGCAACGCCCGCTGTGGAGACATCCATGACCGCTTCCGCCTACCCGAACCTGCTCGCGCCCCTCGACCTGGGCTTCACCACCCTGCGCAACCGCACCCTGATGGGCTCCATGCACACCGGCCTGGAAGAGAAGCCCAACGGCTTCGAGCGCATGGCCGCCTACTTCGCCGAACGTGCCCGTGGCGGCGTCGGCCTGATGGTCACCGGCGGCATCGGCCCGAACGAGGAAGGTGGCGTCTACTCCGGTGCGGCCAAGCTGACCACCGAGGAAGAGGCCGAGAAGCACCGCGTCGTCACCCAGGCGGTGCACGAGGCGGGTGGCAAGATCTGCATGCAGATCCTCCACGCCGGCCGCTATGCCTATAGCCCCAAATCCGTCGCGCCGTCCGCCATCCAGGCACCGATCAACCCGTTCAAGCCCCGCGAGCTGGACGAGGAAGGCATCGAGAAGCAGATCCAGGACTTCGTCACCTGCTCGGTACTGGCGCAGAAGGCCGAATACGACGGCGTCGAGATCATGGGTTCCGAGGGCTACTTCATCAACCAGTTCCTCGCCGCCCATACCAACCAGCGCAACGACCGCTGGGGTGGCAGCTACGAGAACCGCATGCGCCTGCCGGTGGAGATCGTCCGCCGCGTGCGTGAGGCCGTGGGCCCGAACTTCATCATCATCTACCGCCTGTCGATGCTCGACCTGGTGGAAGGCGGCAGCACCTGGGAAGAGATCGTCATCCTGGCCAAGGCCATCGAAGCCGCGGGTGCCACCCTTATCAACACCGGTATCGGCTGGCACGAAGCGCGCATCCCCACCATCGCCACCAAGGTGCCGCGTGCGGCCTTCACCAAGGTCACTGCCAAGCTCAAGGGCGAGGTGTCGATCCCGCTGATCACCACCAACCGCATCAACACCCCGGAAGTGGCCGAGCAGGTGCTCGCCGAAGGCGACGCCGACATGGTTTCCATGGCCCGCCCCTTCCTCGCCGACCCGGACTTCGTCAACAAGGCCGCCGAAGGCCGTGCCGACGAGATCAACACCTGCATCGGCTGCAACCAGGCCTGCCTGGACCACACCTTCGGCGGCAAGCTGACCAGCTGCCTGGTCAACCCGCGTGCCTGCCACGAGACCGAGCTGAACTACATCCCCACCACCCAGGTGAAGAAGATCGCCGTGGTCGGTGCCGGCCCGGCGGGCCTGTCCGCCGCCACCGTGGCCGCCGAGCGTGGCCACCAGGTGACCCTGTTCGACGCCGCCGCCGAGATCGGTGGCCAGTTCAACGTCGCCAAGCGCGTGCCGGGCAAGGAAGAGTTCTACGAGACCCTGCGCTACTTCAAGCGCAAGCTGGAAACCACCGGTGTCGACCTGCGCCTGAACACCCGCGTCAGCGTCGATGACCTGGTCAAGGGCGGCTACGACGAGGTGCTCCTCGCCACCGGCATCGCCCCGCGCACCCCGGAAATCCCCGGTGTCGACAACCCCAAGGTGATCAGCTACCTGGACGCCATCCTGCAGCGCAAGCCGGTGGGCCAGAAGGTCGCGGTGATCGGCGCCGGCGGCATCGGCTTCGACGTCTCCGAGTTCATCACCCATGAAGGCGAGGCCACCAGCCAGAACCGCGACGCGTTCTGGAAGGAGTGGGGCATCGACGGCGACCTGGAAGCCCGTGGCGGCGTTGCCGGGATCAAGGCCCAGCCGCACCCGGCGGCACGCCAGGTGTTCCTCCTGCAGCGCAAGAAATCCAAGGTCGGCGACGGCCTGGGCAAGACCACCGGCTGGATCCACCGCACCGGCCTGAAGAACAAGAACGTGCAGATGCTCAACGCGGTGGAGTACCTGAAGATCGACGACGCCGGCCTGCACATCCGCATCGCCGAAGGCGAGCCGCAGGTGCTGCCGGTGGACACCGTGGTCATCTGCGCCGGCCAGGACCCGCTGCGCGAGCTGCACGACGGCCTGGTCGCCGCCGGCCAGAGCGTGCACCTGATCGGGGGTGCCGATGTGGCGGCGGAACTGGACGCCAAGCGCGCCATCAACCAGGGCTCGCGCCTCGCCGCCGAGCTGTGATCGAAAGACGCCCCGCCTCGTGCGGGGCGTTCTCTTTAAGGGCATCTCTGAAAAACGTAGGCGAGGCCGTCAGCGCAAGGCAAAAACAGGCGAAAAAGCGCAGTTTACGCACGGTAAATGAGCATTTTGAGCGTGTTTTTAACGCAGCGATGACAACGCAGGTAGTTTTTTGAGGTGCCCTTTATAGGCTGATAAAAACAAGGAATAGCCGATGTCCCTCGACGCCCGATTGAGTCCCGCCGTGGCCGCCAGCCTGCAACGCTGGCACCAGTTCATCGCCAGCCAGGACCTGAGCCAGCTGCCCGAGCTGCTGCACCCGCAGGCGGTGTTCCGCTCGCCCATGGCGCACACGTCCTACCCGGGCGCGCAGGCGGTGAACCTGATCCTCAACACCGTGATCAAGGTGTTCGAGGACTTCGCCTACCACCGCGAACTGGCCAGCGCCGATGGCCTCAGCGTGGTGCTGGAGTTCAGTGCCCGGGTCGGTGGGCGCGAACTGAAGGGCATCGACATGATCCGCTTCGACGAGCAGGGCAAGATCGTCGATTTCGAGGTGATGATCCGGCCGATGAGCGGTCTCGCCGCCCTCGGCGAGGAGATGGGAAGGCGTCTGGCGCCCTATCTCGCCGCGATGAAAAGCTGAAAGTCTCCAACCCCATCACATTTTCACTGTGCACCCGGTCCGCTCCCCGATGGGGGCGGGTCGAGTGCCAACCCAGTCACATTGCCCGTTGCGCTTTTTCCCCTAGACTCCGTGAATCAGGATGTACGCCTGTCTCCCAGGCGTAGCACCACCGACAGGAATGTCACCCGTCCCGCCCAGGGACTCACCGCGTTGGCCTAGAGGGAAACCGATGAGCATGCAGAACAAGCCGCAGATGGTTGAAGCCGTGCTGTTCTTCAATGAGCGTGGCGTCTGCAAGGAAATGCTCTTCCCCGAATTCGAGGCGATGCTCGACGGTGTGGTGAACATGCCCGAGTACGCCGATGAGCAGATGCGCCTGGCGTATGTGCTGATCAACCCCCGTTTGCTGGTCCGTTCCCTGGTGTTCTTCTACCTGGACTTCGACGAGAAGGGCCAGGCCGACACCGGCTGGAACATGCCCCTGCGTCACCTGGCCGAACGCGCCGGCCGTGGCCCCGACCTGGGCGCCGGGCCGATCCGCCTCGCCTGCCGCAGCCAGTGCCCGGTGTCCTGGCACCAGATGCACATGTGGGACCCGAACCTGGCCCCGGGCAGCAATGACCTGGCCCTGGTCCGCGATACGGTCAAGCGCAATGGCCTCGGCCTGATGGTGGAGGACGACCAGCCCCAGGCGGTCGAGCCCCAGCGCCTGCAGATGGCACCCGAAGACAAGTGGTATGCGCCGCCGGATGCGTCCGCCGAAGTGGCCGAGCAGTTGGCGCAGAAGCTGGAGCAGGAACATCGCCTGAAGACCGCGCAGCTGATCAAGCAGCAGCGTCTGCGCATCGCCAGCCTCGGCCAGCAGAACGAAGAGGCCCTGGCCAAATATCGCCTCTCCGCCGAAGAACAGGCGCGCAGCCTGCAGGAGCAGATCCAGGGCCTGCAGCAGAACCTGCGTCAGCAGGAAGAACTCAACGCCGACCTCAAGCGCCAGCTGCTCACCCAGACCGACGGCTTCCAGAAGTCCCGCGAGGAAATGAGCCAGCAGCTGCGTGCGCTGGAGCGTCACGGCCGCACCGAGGTGGACATCCTGCGTTCGCAGTTCGACAGCGAGATGCAGGCCAAGATCGCCGCTGCGGTGATGGACTACAAGGAGCAGATCGCCATCCGCGATGTCGAGCTCGCCTACCGCAACGAGCTGGACGCCCAGCTGCAGCAGGAGATCGACCGTCTCAAGCAGGAGCGCGAGCAACTGGTGAACCAGGGGGGCGACCAGATCCTCGAGCGCCTGGCCCGTCTCGGCGTGGTCTTCGTGGTCTATCACCCGGGCGCCGGGCACCTGACCATCCCGCTGCAGGATGTCGCCCGCTACCAGGACAACCCGCTGGCCTACGCGGCGTCCAAGTGCTTCGTCTCCGAGGCCCAATACCGCCAGTGGCTGACCCACTACCAGCAACCCACCTGCGAAGCGGCCCTGCCCAGCGGCGAGCGTTGCTCCATGCCCATCGACCGGGTGGATTCACCCAGCCGCTTCGTCGCCGGTGATTCCAACTGCTGCGCCCGCCACAAGGCCAGCAGCCGCCTGCGCACCGTCAGCTGATCTCGCGGCGGGGCGGCGCCTGCCGTATCCTGCCGCTCGTCACCGCTCCGTTGCCGGACTCCGCCTTGCCCCTTCGCTTGCCCGACTGGACGCCCAGCGCCAGCCTCGACCCCATCCGCCTCGATTGGCTCGACCGCGCGTCGGTGAGCCTCGCCCTGTTGCGCCTGGAGCGCATCGACCCGCTGGTGAGCGGCAACAAGTGGTTCAAGCTGGCGCCGCACCTGGCGCGGGCCGCCGAACAGGGCGCCGAGGGTGTGATCAGCCTGGGCGGCGCCCATTCCAACCACCTGCATGCCCTGGCGGCGGCGGGGCGGCGTTTCGGTTTCCCCTGTGTCGGCCTGCTGCGTGGCGAACCCGTGGAGACGCCGACGGTGGTCGACCTGCGCGAGCTGGGCATGGAATTGCACTGGCTGGGCTACGGCGGCTACCGCGCCCGCCACCTGCCGGGGTTCTGGGAGCCCTGGACGGCGTGTTATCCGGGCTTCGTCCAGGTGCCCGAAGGGGGCGGCGGCCTGCCGGGCGCCCTGGGCTGCGCACCGCTGGTGGCGATGATCGACGAACAATTGCCGGGCCTCGGCTGGAATGACTACGACGCGCTCTGGCTGGCGGCCGGTACCGGCACTACCCTGGCCGGCCTGGTGCTGGGGGAGGGCGGACGCCATCCGGTGTTAGGCGCCCTGGCGGTGCCGCCTGACCATGGCGTCGCCGAGCAGGTGCGGGCGTTGCTGGCGGAGGCCGGCGCCGCCGATACCGGCTATCGGTTGCTGGACGCCAGCCGTGGCGGCTTCGCCCGGGTGGATGCCGAATTGGCGACGGCACTGTTCGACTTCGAGGCCTGCACCGGCATCGAGCTGGACCCGCTCTACACCGTGAAGGCGTTAATAGCGTTGCGCCAGTACGTGGAGGCCGGTTACCTTGCCGCCGGCAGTCGCGTGATCATGTTGCATACCGGTGGCCTGCAAGGCCGTCGAGCCATGTTGCCGCGCCTGTTGCAACTGGCTGGCTACACTGCCACCTCAGCTGATTCCTCAGGATGATGGGATGACCGAACCGCTCAATCCGGACCAACTGCGCAGCCTGACGCCGCTCAATGCCTTGTCCGAGCAGCAGTGGCGCGAACTGCGCAGCCAGTTGGTACCGCAGCCGCTGCTCGCCGGCCAGGCCCTGTTCCGCCGGGGCGACCAGGCGCGGCTGACCTATTACCTGCTGGCCGGTGAACTGCAACTGCGCGATGCCGATGGCAGCGAGCAGCGCCTGGTCGCCGGCAGCGAGGCCAGCTGCCATCCGTTGTCCCCCAGCCTGCCGCGCCTGCAGGAGGCCCTGGCACTGACCGAAGTCAGCGTGCTGGCCATCGACAGCGCCACCCTGGCGCGCCTGATCACCTGGCGCTCGGCTTACCAGGACCTGCTCCTGCAACTGGACCCGGACGGCGACCAGGAATGGCTGGAGCGCCTGCTGGAGAACCCGCTGTTCGCCAAGGTGCCGCCGGCCAACGTGCAGGAGATGGTGGCGCGCCTGCAGCGCGTCGAGATGCCCGCCGGCAGCGAAGTGCTGCGCGAGGGCGAAGCGGGGGATTGCTGCTACTTCCTGCAATCGGGTCGCGCCGAGGTGATCCGTGGTGCCGGCAGCGAGCATCAGGTGCTCGCCGAGCTGGAAGTGGGTGCCTGCTTCGGCGAGGAGGCGTTGCTCTCCGACCGGCCGCGCAACGCCACCGTCACCCTGCTCGAAGACGGCGTGGTGCTGCGCCTGGATCGCCAGGACTTCTTCGCCCTGCTCAAGGCGCCGGTGGTGGACGAAGTCTCCCTCGGCGAGGCGTCGCGTCTGCTGGCCGCTGGCGGCCAATGGCTGGACGTGCGCCTGCAGGACGAATACGAACGCGCCCATGCCCCCCAGGCGCTGAACATGCCCCTGCACCTGCTGCGCCTGAAGGCGCGCCTGCTCGACCGCGAGAAGGCCTACCTGTGCTACTGCGACAGCGGCAAGCGCAGCGCCAGCGCGGTGTTTCTCCTCTCCCAACTGGGCTTCAAGGCCTACGCCCTGCGCGACGGCCTGGATGCACTGCCCGCCGTGCAGCGCGACGCCTTGCTCTGTGAAGACGGCGCCGGCTACCTGGCCCGTTCCGGCGGGCGGACCGAGCGCAGCCGGTAAACCCGGCTTGGGCTCACCTCTTCGCGAATGAATTCGCTCCCACGGGTGCAGGCCGGGCTCGCTTGCCGTAGGAGCGAGCTCTGCTCGCGAATAGCTGCCGGGTTGCACCCGCCCTACATGCTGGCAAGCTTCCAGCTTTCAGCCTCCCACCGTCTGCGGCCAACGATCACTGACCAGGAACACCCGCTCCCGCTCTTCCCATCGCTCCCCCGCATCCTCCAGGCGTACCAGCATGCGTGCTGGGGCCTCTGCAGGGAGTTCCGGCAGCCAGTGCTCCAACCGCTCGCGAGGCCAGAGGTCCGCAGGTTCGCACAGCGCGGGCGCCAGCCAGGAGTGGCGCTCCAGGGGTTGCCAGACGGCCTCGGGGCTTTGCGCGAGAAAGTCGGCGATGTCGCTGCGTCGCAGCCAGCGTCCATGCAGGTGCTCGCCGTGGGCGCCCAGGGGTGCGGTGCAGTCACCGGGCCAGGGGTAGAAGAGGTAGCCGCCCAGCCACAGTTCGGCGCTGGCCGGCCAGGCGCCGAGTTCCTCCAGCAGCGGGCGGCATTCCGGGTTGGAGGAGAGTGGCAACTGGTGCTGGGCGAGGTGCTCCAGCTTGAGGTCGAGGCGGTCCAGGCTGCCCGGGCCGAGCCACTGCGCGGCGTCCTCGCCCTGGCCATGACGTGGCCCCAGATAGAGCTTGATGGCCAGCTCCAGGTGATGCACGCCTTCCTCGTCCTGCAGCAGCAGGTCCAGCTCGCCGAGGGTCTGGCCGGCCACCCGCACCGGCAGGTTGGCACCCAGCAGGCGGATGCCTGGTGCCCGGGCCAGGGCGAATTGCCAGAGGCGTTCGTAGTAGAGGCCGAGGCGCCGGCTGGAGCCCAGGCTCAGCCAGTGCTCCAGCTCGGCGGGCGCGGCGTCCTGCTGTTCCAGCCAGGCCACCAGGCGCGCCGGCTCGGCGGCCCAGGCACTGGCGCTGAGCGGGTGGCGCTGGCACCAGGGCGCCTGGGCCAGCAGCGGCGGTGACAGCAGCACCCAGGCGAGGTCACGCACGACGTTCTGGCGCAAATGGCGGGGCAGGGCGGCGAGGGCGGCGAAGGGATGCATGCTGCGAGCATAGTCGAGGCTGGTTTGCCGCTGTCACGGGCTTTCGCCCATAATCCGAGCATTCCACCCCGTTGCAGAGCCCTGCTGGAGCCCCATGGAGCAATTCCGCAATATCGGCATCATCGGTCGCCTGGGCAGCCCCCATGTGCTCGATACCATCCGCCGCCTGAAACGATTCCTGCTGGACCGCCACCTGCATGTGATCCTCGAAGACACCATCGCCGAAGTCCTCCCGGGCCACGGCCTGCAGACCTCCTCGCGAAAGATCCTCGGCGAGGTCTGCGACATGGTCATCGTGGTCGGCGGCGACGGCAGCATGCTCGGCGCCGCCCGCGCCCTGGCCCGCCACAACGTGCCGGTACTGGGCATCAACCGCGGCAGCCTGGGCTTCCTCACCGACATCAAGCCGGACGAACTGGAGATCAAGGTCGCCGAGGTGCTCGACGGCCAGTACCTGGTGGAGAGCCGCTTCCTGCTGGAGGCCGAAGTGCGCCGCCACGGCGAGGCCATCGGCCAGGGCGACGCGCTCAACGACGTGGTGCTGCACCCCGGCAAGTCGACCAAGATGATCGAGTTCGAACTGCACATCGATGGCCAGTTTGTCTGCAGCCAGAAGGCCGACGGCCTGATCGTCGCCACGCCCACCGGCTCCACCGCCTACGCGCTGTCCGCCGGCGGGCCGATCATGCACCCGAAGCTGGATGCCATCGGCGTGGTGCCCATGTACCCGCACACCCTGTCCAGCCGCCCGATCGTGGTCGACAGCAACAGCGAACTGAAGATCGTGGTCTCGCCGGACATGCAGATCTACCCGCTGATTTCCTGCGACGGCCAGAACCACTTCACCTGCGCCCCCGGCGACACCATCACGGTGGCCAAGAAGCCGCAGAAGCTGCGTCTCATCCACCCGCTGGACCACAACTACTACGAGGTCTGCCGCACCAAGCTGGGGTGGGGCAGCCGCCTGGGTGGTGGCGACTGATGAACCTCGATGCCGTGCGCGGCTACGACCTGATCGGCGATGTGCACGGCTGCGCGCGCACCCTGGAGCGTTTGCTCGATCGCCTCGGTTACCGCAAACACGGCGATGTCTGGCAGCACCCTCGGCGCATGGCGCTGTTCCTCGGCGACATCATCGACCGCGGCCCGCGCATCCGCGAGGCGCTGCACCTGGTCCACGCCATGGTCGAGGCCGGGCAGGCGCGCTGCATCATGGGCAACCACGAGTTCAATGCCATCGGCTGGAGTACCCCGGCGACGCCTGGCAGCGGGCGCCAGTTCGTCCATGAGCACACGCCGCGCCACGCACGCTTGCTCAAGGAGACCCTGGAACAGTTCGAAGGCCACCCGGGCGACTGGCGTGACTTCCTCGGCTGGTTCCAGGAGCTGCCGCTGTTCATCGATGGCGATCACTTCCGCATGGTTCACGCCTGCTGGGACAACGAGCTGATCGAGCCGCTGCGCGCCCTGCACCCCGATGGTCGGGTCGACGAAGCTTTCATCAAGGCCGCCGCCGAGCGCGGCAGCTTCGCCTTCCGCGTGTTCAATCGGCTGCTGCGCGGCACCGACATGCCCTTGCCCAGCGGCATGACCCTGACCGGCAGCGACGGCTTCACCCGCTCGGTGTTCCGCACCAAGTTCTGGGAGGAAGACCCGCAGACCTACGGCGACGTGGTCTTCCAGCCCGATGCGCTGCCCGAGCAGGTGGCCCGCCAACCGCTCTCGGCGGCGCAGAAGTCCGCGCTGCTCAATTACGGCGCCGACGAGCCGCTGCTGTTCGTCGGCCATTACTGGCGCCGGGGCCGCCCGGCACCGATCCGCCCCAATCTCGCCTGCCTCGACTACAGCGCGGTGATGTACGGCAAGCTGGTGGCCTACCGGCTGGATGCCGAAACCCGGCTGGACCCGGACAAGTTCGTCTGGGTCGAGGTGGAGCGCCCGGAAGCGCCGCATTGAGCGGCGCCCGCCCTGAATCGTTCAATGGAGTCCTCGCGCACTATGGATGACGCGACACTGGTTCAACTGGAGGCGGCGTTGTCTGCCTCGCCCGACAACGACGCACTGCTGGCGCTGCTGCTGCCGGCCTGGATCGAGCGCAACGAATGCGCCCGGGGCCTGGCCTTCCTGCCCGAGGGGCTCGCCGCACGGCTCGATGCCACGTCGCTGCGCCAGCAAGCTGCGCGCCTGTGCCTGGGGGCCGGTGAGGCCGAGCGGGCATTGGCCCTGCTGGGCGGTGACGAGCCGGCCGAGCGCCTGCTGCGCGCCCGTGCCCTGGCCGACCTGGAGCGTCGCGAGGAAGGCCTGCGCGAGTACCGCGCCGCCGTCGAGGCCAGCCCGGCGCTGGAGGACGTCGCCCTGCAGCGCCGCCTCAGTGCCTCGGTGGTGGACTTCCGTGGCGGCGAGGGGCGCCCGCGCCTGCGGGTCATCTCCAACGACGACACCGACAAGGCCGAGACCACCCGCCTGCTGACGCCGAACGCCGAGACCCTGACCTTCGACGATGTCGGCGGCCTCGACGAGCTGAAGAAGACCATCCACAAGAAGATCATCCTGCCGTACCAGAAGCCGGGGCTGTTCCAGCGCTTCCGCAAGCGTGTCGGCGGCGGCATCCTGCTCTACGGCCCGCCGGGCTGCGGCAAGACCATGCTGGCCCGCGCCACGGCGGGGGAGTGCAAGGCCACCTTCCTCAACGTCGCCATTTCCGACGTGCTGGATATGTACATCGGCGAGTCCGAGCGCAAGCTCCACGCCCTGTTCGAGGAAGCCCGGGCCAAGGCGCCGGCGGTGCTGTTCTTCGATGAGGTGGAGGCCCTGGGCGGGCGCCGCACCAACACCCGCGAAGCCACTTCGTCCAAGCTGGTGAGCCAGTTCCTCACCGAGATGGACGGCTTCGCCCAGTCCAACCACGGCGTGCTGATTCTTGCCGCCACCAACGTGCCCTGGTCGGTGGATGCCGCCTTCCGCCGTCCCGGCCGCTTCGATCGGGTGCTCTTCGTGCCGCCGCCGGACCGCCCCGCGCGTGCCAGCCTGCTGCGCATGTTGATGGCTGATCGGCCCAGCGAAGGGGAGATCGACTACGAGTTCCTCGCCCGCAGCACCTCGGGCTTCTCCGGCGCCGACCTGCGCGAGCTGGTGGAGACGGCGGTGGATGAGGCCATCGAGGAGTCCATTGCCGAAGGCCGCGAGCAGCCGGTGACCGACCGCCACCTCAAGGCGGCCCTCAAGGAGGTGCGCGCCACCACCCTGGAATGGCTGACCACCGCGCGCAACTACGCGCGCTATTCCAACGAGGGCGGCCAGTACGACGAGGTACTGGCCTTCCTCGACAAGCACGGCAAGGGGCGCTGATGGACAACCGCAACCTCTATCGGCTGGACGATGAGCCCCGCCCCGGCGCCCTGGCGCGCCTGGCGGTGGAGCCGCTGTGGCCCTTGCTGGGTCTGATGCTGGGCGGCGCCTGGCTGGGCCTGCCCTGGTTCGTGCTCAACGGCATGGCCGTGGGCAGCCCGACACGTGTCCGTGAGGCGGCACTGGCAGCCATCGGCCTGCTGGGCAGCCTGGGCCTGGCCTTCGGCCTGCTCTACCTGTGGCAGGGCGGCATCCTCGACAAGGGCAGCCTGCAGTACGCGATGCTGGTGCTGGTGGTGTGGAAGCTGGCCATCGGCTACGCGCTGTTCGTCATGCAGGCCTCCACCATCGAGCTCTACCAGTACTACGGCGGCGTGCTCAATCGCTTCGGCCTGCCGGTGGTCTTGCTCGGAGCCTTCTTCCTGCGTGGGCTGGTGCTCAACCTGTTGCCCTTCACCCTCTGGTTCCTGGTGCTCAGCTGATGAACGAAACCAACCTGCTGCACCTGGCTTATCAGCGCCTGCAAAGCGGCCATGCCGAGGGGGCGATCAACAGCCTGCGACAACTACTCAGCGATGACCCGGAGCACGCCGAGGCCCATGCGCTGCTCGCCCTGTGCCTGCTTCTGATGCGCCGTGCCTACGCCGCCGAGCGCGAAGCCGGGTTGGCCCTGGCGGCCGACCCGCAACTGGAATTCGCCCATTACGTCGCGGCCCGCGTGGCCATGGCGCGGCGGCGCTTCAAGCTGGCCGAGAAGCACCTGGACCAGGTGCTGGAGATGAACCCCCAGGAAGCCGGCTACCACCTGGCCCGCGCCGAACTCGCCGACCTGATGGGCCGTCGCGCCCAGCAGTTGCCGAGCCTGCAGCGGGCCCTGGAACTGGCGCCGGACAACCCCGACTGCTTTGCTGCCCTGGCCCACTACCATCGCCTGCGTGGCGAGGTGGAACCGGCGGAGCGCTACGCCCGCGAGGCGCTGCAACTGCGCGCCGACCACCCTGGTGCCATCGTCACCATGGGCCACCTGCTGCTGCGCCGGGGTGACCTGCAGGGCGCGCGCGACCACGCGATATGGGCCCTGCGCGAGAATGCCAACGACGTTGCCGCGCTCTACCTGATGTCCGCCGTCAAGGCGCGCAGCAACCCCTTCATGGGGCTCTGGTGGCGCTACAACTCGTGGATGTCCGAGCTGGGGCCGACCCGTTCGATCATCGTGCTGCTGGGCATGTTCGTGCTTTACCGGGTGGTGGTGATCGCCAGCAACCAGCATGGCCACGAGACGCTGGCCCAGGCCATCGAATGGGCCTGGCTGGGCTTCGTGGTGTACAGCTTCGCCGGGCCGCAGATCTTCCGCCGCTCGCTGGAGAAGGAGTTGGAGCAGGTGAAGCTGTCACGCGACTTCTGATTTCCGAGTCCTGGTGTGTGTTGGTGCCCTGACCGGCGTCGATGCGCAACACCGGCAGTGTCGCTAGAATGTGCGCTCGTTTTCGCCGCCCTTCAGGAAACCGCCGTGTCCGATTTCGCCAAGCTGATCAGCAACATCACCGAGGATGTCTACCAGAGCCTCAAGCTCGCCGTGGAGATCGGCAAGTGGTCCGACGGCCGCAAGCTGACCCAGGAGCAGAAGGAACTCAGCCTGCAGGCGGTCATCGCCTGGGAGCTGAAGAACCTGCCGGAGGAAGAGCGCACCGGCTACATGGGCCCGCAGGAGTGCGGCTCCAAGTCCGAGAAGATCGAGAACATCCTGTTCAAATCCGACTCGATCCACTGATGAGCGAGTCCACCATGCAGGAACTGGGGCGCGGTGCGCTGAGCAAGATGTCGGCGCAACTGGGGTCCCCGGTCGTGCAGTACGCCTTCCGCCTGGGCGATGAACAGGTGGCGGTCAACCCGCTGCTGGGCCGGCGCATCCGCCTGGAGTTCCTCGGCGCCATCCATTGCTCCCATTGCGGGCGCAAGACCAAGAAGAGCTTCGCCCAGGGCTATTGCTACCCCTGCTTCACCAAGCTGGCGCAGTGCGACAGCTGCATCATGAGCCCGGAGCGCTGCCACTACGACGCCGGCACCTGCCGCGAGCCGGCGTGGGGCGAGTCGTTCTGCATGACCGACCATGTGGTCTACCTGGCCAACTCGTCGGGCATCAAGGTGGGGATCACCCGCGCCACCCAGGTGCCGACCCGCTGGATCGACCAGGGCGCGCGCCAGGCCTTGCCGATCATGCGCGTCGCCACCCGCCAGCAGTCCGGCCTGGTGGAAGACCTGCTGCGCAGCCAGGTGGCCGATCGCACCAACTGGCGCGCCTTGCTCAAGGGCGAGGCCGAGGCGCTGGACCTGCCCGCGGTGCGTGAGGCGATATTCGAGGCCTGCGACGCCGGCATCCAGGCGCTGCAGCAGCGCTTCGGCCTGCAGGCGGTGCAGAAGATCGAGGACATCGAGCCGCTGGAGATCAGCTACCCCGTCGAGGCCTACCCGACCAAGGTGGTGAGCCTCGATCTGGACAAGACGCCGGTGGTGGAGGGTACCCTGCGCGGTATCAAGGGCCAGTACCTGATCCTCGACACCGGGGTCATCAACATCCGCAAGTTCACGGCCTACCAGGTGGTGGCGAGCAGCGAGCCGTAAGGCTGCACCGCCCCGCCTGGCAGGAACACACACCGCAGCCGGGGCATGGCGTCCGGGCTGCCTCGGAGAGGCAAGCATGCGAACCGAACAACCGAAAGTCATCCACCTCAAGGACTATCAGGCGCCGGATTACCTGATCGACGAGACCACCCTGACCTTCGAGCTGCACGAGGACCACACCCTGGTCCACGCCCAACTGGTGATGCGCCGCAACCCGGAGCGCGCCAACGGCAGCCTGCCCGCGCTGGTGCTGGACGGCCAGCAGTTGGAGCTGCTGGCGCTGTCCATGGACGACCGTGAGCTCGGCGCCGCCGACTACCAGCTGACCGACAGCCACCTGACCCTGCAGCCCGTCGCCGACGCCTTCACCCTCGACAGCACGGTGCGCATCCACCCCGAGAGCAACACCGCGCTGGAAGGCCTGTACAAGTCCGGCAGCATGTTCTGCACCCAGTGCGAGGCCGAGGGCTTCCGCAAGATCACCTACTACCTCGACCGCCCGGACGTGATGAGCACGTTCACCACCACCCTGAGCGCGGAGCAGCATCGCTACCCGGTGCTGCTGTCCAACGGCAACCCGGTGGCCAGCGGAGCGGAGGAGGGCGGCCGCCACTGGGCGACCTGGGAAGACCCGTTCAAGAAACCGGCCTACCTGTTCGCCCTGGTGGCGGGCGACCTCTGGTGCGTGGAAGACGTCTTCACCACCATGAGCCAGCGTGACGTGACCCTGCGCATCTACGTCGAGCCGGAGAACGTCGACAAGGTGCAGCACGCCATGGACAGCCTGAAGAAGTCCATGCGCTGGGACGAGGAGGTCTACGGCCGCGAGTACGACCTGGATATCTTCATGATCGTCGCGGTCAACGACTTCAACATGGGCGCCATGGAGAACAAGGGGCTCAACATCTTCAACTCCAGCTGCGTGCTGGCCAGGGCGGAAACCGCCACCGACGCCGCCCACCAGCGGGTCGAGGCCGTCGTGGCCCACGAGTACTTCCACAACTGGTCGGGCAACCGCGTCACCTGCCGCGACTGGTTCCAGCTGTCGCTGAAGGAAGGTTTCACCGTGTTCCGCGACGCGGAGTTCTCCGCCGACATGAACTCGCGCACGGTCAAGCGCGTCGAGGACGTGGCCTTCCTGCGCACCCACCAGTTCGCCGAGGACGCCGGCCCCATGGCCCACCCGGTGCGCCCGGATTCGTTCATCGAGATCTCCAACTTCTACACCCTGACCGTCTACGAGAAGGGGTCGGAAGTGGTGCGCATGATCCACACCCTGCTGGGCGCCGCAGGCTTCCGCAAGGGCTCCGATCTGTACTTCGAGCGTCACGACGGCCAGGCCGTGACCTGCGATGACTTCATCAAGGCCATGGAGGACGCCAACGGCGTCGACCTCACCCAGTTCAAGCGCTGGTACAGCCAGGCCGGCACCCCGCGCCTCGCCGTCGAGGAAGCCTTCGACGCCGCCGCCAAGACCTACAGCCTGACGTTCCGCCAGAGCTGCCCGGCCACCCCCGGCCAGGCCGAGAAGCTGCCTTTCGTCATCCCCGTGGAACTGGGCCTGCTGGACGCTGCGGGCAACGACCTGCCGCTGCGCCTCGCCAGCGAAGACAAGGCCCAGGGCGGCAACCGGGTGCTCTCGGTGACCGAGGCCGAGCAGACCTTCACCTTCGTCGATATCGCCGAGAAGCCGCTGCCGTCGCTGCTGCGCGGGCTGTCCGCCCCGGTGAAGCTGAGCTTCCCCTATGGCCGCGATCAGCTGATGTTCCTCATGCAGCACGACAGCGACGGTTTCAACCGCTGGGACGCGGGCCAGCAGCTCTCCGTGCAGGTGCTGCAGGAGCTGATCGGCCAGCACCAGCGTGGCGAGGCCCTGGCGCTGGACACCCGCCTGCTGCATGCCTTCCGCACCCTGCTGGAGGATGAGTCGCTGGACCAGGCGATGGTCGCCGAGATGCTCTCGCTGCCCAGCGAGGCGTACCTGACCGAGATCAGCGAGGTGGCGGATGTCGACGCCATCCACGCCGCCCGCGAGTTCACCCGTCGTTCGATCAGTGACGCGCTGTTCCCGCAACTGCTGGCGCGCTACCAGGCCAATCGCGCCCTCTCGCGGGAGACGCCCTATGTCGCCTCCGCCGAGCATTTCGCCCGGCGCACCCTGCAGAATATCGCGCTGTCCTACCTGATGCTCAGCGGCAAGGTCCAGATCCTCGACGCCTGCCTGGAGCAGTTCGAAGCCTGCGACAACATGACCGAGCGCCTCACCGCGCTCTCGGTACTGGTCAACTCCGGCTTCGAGGCGGAGAAGGCCAAGGCTTTGGCGGGCTTCGCCGAGCACTTCAAGGACAACCCGCTGGTGATGGACCAGTGGTTCAGCGTCCAGGCCGGCAGCACCCTGCCAGGCGGCCTGGAGCGGGTGCAGGCGCTGATGGGCCACAAGGCCTTCACCCTGAAGAACCCCAACAAGGTGCGCGCGCTGATCGGTGCCTTCGCCAACCAGAACCTGGTGAACTTCCACCGGGCCGATGGTGCCGGCTATCGCTTCCTCGCCGACCACGTCATCACCCTCAACGCGCTGAACCCTCAGATCGCCTCGCGCCAGCTGGCGCCGCTGACCCGCTGGCGCAAGTACGACGAGGCGCGGCAGAAGCTGATGCGCGCCGAGCTGGAGCGCATCCTCGCCTCCGGTGAGCTGTCCAGCGACGTCTATGAAGTGCTGAGCAAGAGCCTGGCCTGACCCCTCCCGGAACCACGCTCGTGGTTCCACTGCCGTTTCCCTGGCGTCAACAAGTGTTACTGGCAATCTGCCGGTAACACTTTTTTGTTACTCAAAGGAATATCCCCTCGAACGTTGAGGCGTAAATGGCCTGTTCCGTGGCATTTCCTGCTTGACGGGGTGATCGAGGTATGAACGCGCAAGCGCTATAGGTGTGGTTTTGAGTGACAAATCGAGCCAGCTTGTAGGACAAAATCGGCCGATTCGTCGGTTTTGATCAGTGGATGATCAGTCACTCGTTTGAAAATTATCTGGCCCTTCGTTCAGAAAAATATAACGCCCCGGAAATGTGCACTTGGCACCATGGTTGCAGGTCTCGACGCCGTTCCAGGCCCTTTCAATGCGAGCAATCGCTGGAGGGCGCGGTTCAGACGCGTTGGGGCCAGCCCCACGCCACTAACAAGGTCGCTCGAGCGGCTGAACAGCGTCCCTGCCAGACGGGGCCGTAATAACAAATGAATGATCTGTCCACGGAGTAAAGTCTCGATGGAACTCAAGTCCCGCAAGCCCCTGTTGCGCTTCGCGCCGGCCAAGGCCGGTTTCGCCCTCGCCGGTCTCCTGCCCCTGATGTGCGCCGTCCAGGCCCAGGCGGTCGAATTCAGCTTCGCCGACGATGAGATCAGCGGTTCCATCGACACCACCGTCTCCTACGGTCAACTGTGGCGCGTCCAGGGCCAGGACAAGACCAACAACGACATCAACACCAACGACGGCAACCGCAACTTCGACACCGGCCTGGTTTCCGAGGTGTACAAGATCACTTCCGACCTGGAAGCGACCTACAAGAACTACGGTCTGTTCGTCCGCGGCACCGCTTTCTATGACACCCAGATCATGGACAAGCGCAACGACTACTACGACAACAACAGCCCGAGTCAGCCCAGCCAGAGTTATCCGAAGGACGACCGCTTCACCCACGACACCCGCCACAAGGCGGGGCGTGATGCGCAGATCCTCGACGCCTACCTCTATGGCAACTGGGATATCGCCGACATGCCAGTCACCGGTCGTATCGGCAAGCAGGTGTTCAACTGGGGCGAGGGCATCTTCTACCGTGGTGGCATCAACACCACGAACCCGCTGGACGCTGCCAAGTTCCGCTTGCCAGGTTCTGAGCTGAAGGAGGTTCTGGTTCCGGTCGAGGCTCTGAGCTTCAACGTCGGCTTGACTGACAACCTGTCCATGGAAACCTTCTACCAGTTCAACTGGAAGGAAAGCGCCATTGACCCGAGCGGCACCTTCTTCTCCGAAACCGACCTCTTCGCGGATGGCGGCAACACCGCCTACACCAGTCTGGCTGGTAGTGCACTGACCGCTCCTCAGGCCGCCTTGGGCGGAGCCTCTCTCGTGCAGTTCTATAACGCGGGTGCTGGCGGCCTGTGTGCCGGTCAGGTGGGTGGCCTGTGCGCTGGTGGGAAGAACTTCGTTTATCCAGGTAACCAGATCGTCAAGGTCGCCAATATCGGCACTGACCTGAATGCGAAGAACGACGGCCAGTACGGCGTTGCATTCCGCTATATCGCCGAAGAACTCAATTCGACCGAGTTCGGCTTCTACTACGTGAACTATCACGCGAAAGAGCCGAGCATCTACGCCGACCTGGGCAACTACCAGGGCGTCAACCTGGATACCGTCGCCGGTCTTCTGCCGGGCGGCCTGACCCCGGCCAACATCCAGGCGGCAGGTGGTCTGGCGACGCTTGACACCCTGGCGAACGTCCAGGCCCGTCGTGAATATGCTGAAGACATCCGCATGTTCGGCCTGAGCTTCAACACCACCATCCAGGAAACCTCGGTATTCGGTGAGCTGGCCTACCGCCCGAACATGCCGATCGGCATCGCCACCACCAACGACCTGCTGGGTGACCTGATCGGTCAAGCGGCCAAGCTGGTCAATACCGGTCCGATTTCCAGCGCACTCGGTGGCCTGAACGGCTCGGCACAAATCGCGGGCAACACTGTTCGCCTGGGTGACTCGATCCACAACTACGAGCGCGTCGAGGTCTTCAACACCTCCTTGGGCGCCATTCACAACTTCGGACCCAGCCTGAGCTTCGACTCGTTGATCGGCGTGGCCGAACTGGCGTCCGAGCATCTGCGTGGCAGCGACCTGCAATACACCGGTTACAACGGCGTCAATCGCTACTACTCCGGTCGCGGCAACAGCTCCTACGTGTCCGGCGGTGATCGTGGCGATCAGGTCAACAAGGACGCCTACGGCTATACCCTCGTTCTGTCCGGTACCTGGAACGACGTGTATGCCGGCGTGAACGTATCCCCGTTCGTCGTCTACAAGGATGACTTCCAAGGCAACTCCCACCAGACCGGCAATTTCATCGAAGGTCGCAAGGCCTACACCGTCGGCCTCAAGGCGAGCTACCTGAACAGCCTGGAAGGCGAGATCCAGTACACCGAGTTCTATGGCGCTGGCCAGAACAACTCCAGCCGCGATCGCGACAACATCGGCGTCAACGTCAAGTACTCCTTCTAACTAGAAAGAATGCGGGCACCTGCGGGTGCCCGCCGCTGAACCCTCACGGAGAACCAACATGCTGAAAAAGCTTTCGCTGGTTGGCGCGGCAGTCGCGTTCGCACTGTCCGCCGGTAGCGCACTGGCCGCGGTGTCGGCTCAGGAAGCCGCCAAGCTGGGCACTAGCCTGACCCCCTTCGGTGCCGAGAAGGCCGGCAACGCCGCCGGCACCATTCCGGCCTGGACCGGTGGCATCACCCAGGCCCCGGCCGGTTACAAGGCAGGCCAGCACCATGTCGATCCGTTCCCGGAAGACAAGCCGCTGTTCACCATCACCAAGGCCAACCTGGACCAGTACAAGGCCAACCTGACCCCCGGTCAGATCGCCCTGTTCAACGCCTACCCGACCACCTTCCAGATGCCGATCTACCCGACCCGTCGTTCCGGTTCGGCGCCGCAGTGGGTCTATGACAACACCGTCAAGAACGCCACCACCGCCAAGCTGCTGGATGGCGGCAACGGTTTCGCCGAAGCCTACGGCGGCATCCCGTTCCCGATCCCGCAGAACGGTGTCGAGGCGCTGTGGAACCACATCGTTCGCTACCGCGGTTCCTACATCGTGCGTCGCGCCTCCGAAGTGGCCGTGCAGCGTAACGGCGACTACTCCCTGGTCACCTCGCAGCAGGAAGCCCTGTTCAAGTACTACAACCCGAAAGGTTCGTACGCCGACCTGAACAACATCCTGTTCTACTACCTGTCCTTCACCAAGAGCCCGGCACGCCTGGCCGGTGGCGCGGTACTGGTACACGAGACCCTGGACCAGGTGAAGGAGCCGCGTCAGGCCTGGGGCTACAACGCCGGCCAGCGCCGCGTTCGCCGTGCGCCTAACCTGGCCTACGACACCCCGATCGCTGCCGCCGACGGCCTGCGTACCGCCGACGACACCGACATGTTCAACGGTGCTCCGGATCGCTACGACTGGAAACTGGTGGGCAAGAAGGAAATCTACATCCCGTACAACAACTACAAGGTCTCCAGCCCTGAAGTTAAGTACAAGGACCTGCTGCAGCCCGGCCACCTGAACCCGGCCGTGACCCGCAACGAACTGCACCGCGTGTGGGTCGTCGAGGGCACGCTGAAGTCCGGCGCCCGCCACATCTACTCCAAGCGCACCCTGTTCCTCGACGAGGACAGCTGGCAAGCTGCCGTGGTCGACCAGTACGACGGTCGTGGCGAGCTGTGGCGCGTATCGATGGCCTACCTGAAGAACTACTACGACCTGCCGACCACCTGGTCCGCGCTGGACGTGTTCCATGACCTTCAGGCCCGTCGCTACCACGTGCAGAACCTGGACAACGAAGAACCGACCACCATCGACTTCACCCAGGCCATCCCGGACGACGGCTACTTCAAGCCTTCGGCACTGCGTCGCCGCGGTACCCGATAAGGGATTCGCAGCGTGATCGAAAGGCCGCTACCCAGGTAGCGGCCTTTTTGCTATCAGGGGTTCTGATAAGGCCTCAATCACGCGGGTTTGCCTTAACAAAACATAACGTCCAGCCGATTGTCAGGGCTTTCCAAAGCTGGATAGCATAGGCGGCCTGCCAAAAGGCAAGGTCCACCTATAACAATAAGGGGGAAAGGTGTATGAGTGAGCCCGTCCTGCGGCGCACCCAGTCCGGTCATGACGTGCAGTCCCTGGCGCAACCGGCGTTCCGCTTCCACTCGCCGCTGGCCAAAGCGCTCTCGCTGTTCAGTGTGCTCTCCGTCCTGACTCTCGGTGCCGCGCCTCTCGCGCAAGCCGCCGAATCAGCACCCGTGTTCTCCATCGAATCGCCCAAGGCGGCGAGCAGCCTGCTGCTGGATATCGCCCATGCGGGCAAACGCCTGGTCGCCGTCGGTGACCGTGGCCACATCCTTTACTCAGACGACGACGGCAAAAGCTGGACCCAGGCCAAGGTGCCGACCCGGCAGATGCTGACCGCCGTCTATTTCGTCGACGACAAGAAGGGCTGGGCCGTCGGCCATGACGCGCAGATCCTCGCCAGTGAAGACGGTGGTGCCACCTGGACCCAGCAGTTCGAAGACCTGGAGCGTGAGGCTCCTCTTCTCGATGTCTGGTTCAAGGACGCCAACACCGGCTTCGCCGTCGGCTCCTACGGCGCCCTGCTGGCCACCGAAGACGGTGGCAAGAACTGGGAAGACGTCAGCGACCGCCTGGACAACGAAGACCAGTACCACATCAACGCCATCACCGCAGTGAAGGACTCCGGTCTGTTCATCGTCGGCGAAATGGGCAGCATGTTCCGCTCGCCCGACTGGGGCCAGACCTGGGAGCGCCTCGAAGGCCCCTACGAGGGTTCCCTGTTCGGTGCCACCGGCACCAACGAGCCGGGCGTGGTCGTCGCCTATGGCCTGCGCGGCCACCTGTTCCGTTCCGCCGACTTCGGCAAGACCTGGGAAACCATCGAACTGAAGAACGCCCGTGGCGGCACCCTGGAGTTCGGTCTTTCCGGCGGCACCCTGCTCGATGACGGCACCCTGCTGGTGGTCGGCCATGGTGGCAGCGTCCTGAAGAGCACCGATACCGGTCGCACCTTCAGCGTGGTCAACCGTTCCGATCGCCTGTCGCTGGCCAGCGCCACCGCAGATACCAAAGGCAACCTGATCCTGGTGGGACAGGGCGGAGCGCGCGTCGCCTCGCCGACTGGCGCCGAGCTGGGCCAACAATAACAAGCCGGGGGAGTTTCGATGAGTAACCATCACCAGGACAAGGCGACCTTCCTGGAACGCCTGATCTTCAACAACCGGCCGGCCGTGATCGTCATCTGCCTGCTGGTCAGCATCTTCCTCTTCTGGCAGGCCACCCAGGTGCGCCCGTCCACCAGCTTCGAGAAGATGATCCCGCTGCACCACCCCTTCATCCAGAAGATGATGGAGCACCGCAACGACCTGGCGAACCTGGGCAACACCGTGCGTATCTCGGTGGAAGCCAAGGACGGGGACATCTTCAGCAAGGAGTACATGGACACCCTGCGTCAGATCCACGACGAGGTGTTCTACATTCCCGGCGTCGACCGTTCCGGCCTGAAGTCCCTGTGGAGCCCCAGCGTGCGCTGGACCGAGGTCACCGAGGAAGGCTTCGCCGGTGGCGAGGTGATCCCGCAGACCTACGACGGTTCCGACGACAGCCTCGACGAACTGCGCAACAACGTGCTCAAGTCCGGCCAGATCGGCCGCCTGGTGGCCAACAACTTCAAATCCAGCATCGTCGACGTGCCGCTGCTCGAGTCCTACCCGGACCCGAACGACCAGGGCAAGCTGCTGAAGCTCGACTACCGCCAGTTCTCCCATGAGCTGGAAGCCAAGATCCGCGACAAGTACCAGGCCCAGAACCCCAATGTGCAGGTGCACATCGTCGGTTTCGCCAAGAAGGTCGGTGACCTGATCGACGGCCTGATCATGGTCGTGGCCTTCTTCGGTATCGCCTTCCTCACCACCCTGGTGCTGCTGTACTGGTTCACCTGGTGTATCCGCAGCACCATTGCCGTGCTCTCCACCACCCTGGTGGCGGTGATCTGGCAGCTGGGCCTGATGCACTCGGTAGGCTTCGGTCTCGACCCCTACTCGATGCTGGTGCCGTTCCTGATCTTCGCCATCGGCATCTCCCACGGGGTGCAGAAGATCAACGGTATCGCCCTGCAATCCAGTGATGCGGACAACGCCTTGACCGCTGCGCGGCGTACCTTCCGCCAGCTGTTCCTGCCGGGCATGATCGCCATCCTGGCCGACGCCGTGGGCTTCATCACCCTGCTGATCATCGACATCGGCGTGATCCGCGAGCTGGCCATCGGCGCCTCCATCGGTGTGGCGGTGATCGTGTTCACCAACCTCATCCTGCTGCCGGTCGCCATCTCCTATGTCGGCATCAGCAAGAAGGCCATCGAGCGCAGCAAGAAGGACGCGACCCGTGAACACCCGTTCTGGCGCCTGCTGTCCAACTTCGCCCATCCGGTGGTGGCCCCGATCTCCGTGGTCATCGCCCTGGTCGCCTTCGGTGGTGGCCTCTGGTACGGCCAGAACCTGAAGATCGGCGACCTCGACCAGGGCGCGCCGGAACTGCGTCCTGACTCGCGCTACAACAAGGACAACAACTTCATCATCAGCAACTACTCGACCAGCTCCGACGTGCTCGTGGTGATGGTCAAGACCAAGCCGGAAGGCTGCTCCACGCACGAAGCGCTGGCGCCGATCGACGAGCTGATGTGGACGATGGAGAACACCCAGGGCGTGCAATCCGCCATTTCGATGGTCACCGTTTCCAAGCAGGTGATCAAAGGGATGAACGAAGGCAACCTGAAGTGGGAAACCCTGTCGCGCAACCAGGACGTGCTGAACAACTCCATCAGCCGTGCCGATGGCCTGTACAACACCGACTGCTCCCTGGCGCCGGTACTGGTGTTCCTCAACGACCACAAGGCCGAGACCCTGCAGCGCGCGGTCAAGGCGGTGGAAGGCTTTGCCAAGGAGCACAACAAGGAAGGGCTGGAATTCATGCTCGCCGCCGGTAACGCCGGCATCGAAGCGGCCACCAACGAGGTGATCGCCCAGTCCGAGCTGACCATCCTGATCCTGGTGTACATCTGCGTGGCGGTGATGTGCCTGATCACCTTCCGCTCCGTCGCCGCGACCATCTGCATCGTGCTGCCGCTGATCCTCACCTCGGTGCTGGGTAACGCGCTGATGGCCTTCCTCGGCATCGGCGTGAAGGTGGCGACCCTGCCGGTGGTGGCGCTGGGTGTGGGTATCGGTGTCGACTACGGCATCTACATCTACAGCCGCCTGGAAAGCTTCCTGCGTGCCGGCCTGCCGCTGCAAGAGGCCTATTACCAGACGCTGAAGTCCACCGGTAAGGCCGTACTCTTCACCGGCCTGTGCCTGGCCATCGGCGTGGCGACCTGGATGTTCTCGGCGATCAAGTTCCAGGCCGACATGGGCCTGATGCTGACCTTCATGTTCATCGTCAACATGTTCGGTGCGCTCTGGCTGCTGCCTGCCCTGGCACGCTTCCTGATCCGCCCCGAGAAGCTGGCGGGCAAGACCGGCGGTTCGCTGCTGGCCCACTAAGCCTCAAGGCAATGAAAGAACCGCGGCCCAGGCCGCGGTTTTTTTATGGGCGATCGACTACCCGCAAACCACGCGTACAACCCTGTAGGGGCAAGCCTGTAGGGGCGACTTCAGTCACCCAGCAACCCCAAGGGTTGCCGCTCCATTGGGGGCGGGTGAAATCCGAAAGGGGTCGTCCCAACACGCGGGTTCCACCCGCCCTACAGCGAGCACATCCTCACCCTGTAGCCCGGGCTTCAGCCCGGGAGCACCGCCCACACCTTCTCCGCGCTAGAGCACGGGCTACGAGGCGGTCACAGGTTTTAGGTAGGTCGGGTGCAACCCGACAGGCCCGGCACGAGGCTCCGGCGGGTTTCACCCGCCCTTACGCGTATGTGCCCGGCACCGTAGCCCGGACTTCAGTCCGGGAGTGCCGGCTACGCTTTCCCCGCACTGAAGCACGGGCTACGAAGTGGCACTCCGGGTTTGGGTTGGGAGCGGATCAGCGCGGATAGAGCGGCGGCAGCCCGCTTTCGCCAGCGGCCTGTTGCTGCACCTGCGGCGTGGGCAGGGCGCGGATGGCTTTCCACAGCTCCTCACCCTGCCAGTGCTGGCCGCTTTCGCTGTAGAGGGCGCCGTTGAGCCCGTCCATGGCGTCGGACAGCGGCACGAAGCGCGCGGCCATGTCGGCCAGGGTTTCCGGCTGCTGGCGGGCCCAGGCATCCAGGGCCTGGCGCGTGGCGTGGGGATCGTTGGCCTGGCAGGCGCGCTTGAGGTCGTCCAGCAGGGTGCGCGGGCTCGGGCCGGTCTGCGCGGTGGGCAGGATCGCCGGCTGGCGGCGGGCGTGCCACCACAAGCCGAAGCCCAGCAGGGTGGTCAGCGTCAGCAGCAGGGTGGCGAGCTTCCACGGCCAGAGCGGCGGGCCTTCCACGGTATGCTGGTTGCCATTGCTGCTTTCCACGGGCGCTTCCGGCTCCAGCGTGGGATTGGCGGCGACTTCCAGGGTGCGGCCCGGCAGCTGGCTGCGCTCCAGGTGATCCTCGCGGGTGTTCCACCACACCACTTCCACCGGCGGCAGCTCGATGCGGCCGGCGGCGGTCGGCACCAGCGCCTCGCGCTCCTCGCGGCTGCCGAGCAGGCCGCGCTCGCTGGACTGGTTGGCCAGTTGCGGCTGGTCGGGGTAGCGGCGCAGGTTGGTCACATTGGTGGCGGGCAGGGCGGGCAGTTGGGCGCTGGCCAGGCCTTCGACCTTGACCATCAGGCTGCGGGTCAGCGAGTCACCCACCTGGGCCTTGTCCGGCTCCGGGCTCCAGGCTTCGGCCAGGGTCAGGTTGCGCGCTGGCAGCCAGGGCGCGTTGGCTGGGTAGTCGGCGGGCTTGGCTTTCACCACCAGCGGGATCTGCGGCGAGCTGACCCGGGTCAGGCGCCCGGGACGCGGGCCGAAGGGCTGGTAGTCGTCCTGCCCCGAGCGCTCCACCAGGGTGGCGCTGAACACCTGGGCGGGGATGCTCAACTGGCCGCTCTTCTGCGGGAAGATCGCGTAGCGCAGCTCGATCACACCGTGGCGCACGCCATTGATTTCTTTCTCGTAGGTGCGCGGCTCGCCCAGTTGCTCGACCCGCGCGTCGGCCATCTGCAGCGGCGTCAGGCTGCTGTCGTCATACAGCGAGACCGAGTGATAGATGCGCAGGGTGAGGATGGTCTGCGCCTGCACGTAGACGCTTTCCTCGTCCAGGCTGGCGTCGATGAACACCGGCGCCAGCTTGCTGTTGCCGGCGGCGTTGTCGCTTTTCTGGATGTGCAGGGTGATCGGCTTGGTCTCGGCTTCGCCCAGGCGCAGCGGCGGGATGACCACGAAGCCGTTCTGCTTCGGCTGCAGGGTGACGATCCAGCGCGTGGCGCGATCGTCCTGGCCGTTCAGGGTGCTGATGCGGTTGATCTGGCGCGTGCCCAGCACCTCGAACTGCGATTCCAGCGGCTTGAGGTCCGGCTTGCCGAACAGCGTCGGGTCGGAGGACTCCAGGATCAGCTCCACGGTTTCGCCCTCGCTGAGGCGTGCGCGGTCGACGCTGGCGGTAAAGCCCGCCGCGCTGGCGGTGCAGGCCAGCAGGCTGAGGAGGAGGGCGCAGAGAAGGCGCATCATTCTTGGTTTTCCTGGCGGCGTTGCTGTTCGTACCAAAACTTGCGGCGCAGCAGTTCGGCGGGGTCGTCGGGAATCTGCCGCAGCCATTGTTCCAGGGACTGCCGGCGCTCGTCGCCCAGGGGCTCGGCCTGGCCCGGCGCGTCGCTGGGCTGTTGCTCACCGGCGGGTTTCTGCCCGGGCTCGGCGGGTTGGCCGTCGGCGCCGGCCTGTTGGCCCGGCTGCTTGTTCTCTTCGGGCGGGGTGGTGGAGGCGCCTTCGGCAGGCTGCTGCTGCTCCTTGTCCTCGCCTTTTTCCGGGTCGCCACCCTGGGCGGCAGAAGGCTGTTCCTGGGGTTGCTGCTGGCCCTGCTGATCGTCCTGCTGCTGTTGCGCCTGTTGCTGTTTTTGCTGTTGCAGCAACTGTTCCACCAGGGCCTTGTTGTTCAGCGCCGGCTGCAGGTCGGGCTCGCGCTCCAGGGCGGATTCGTAGGCATCCAGCGCGGCTTCCAGCTGGCCGGCCTTGGCCAGTGCATTGCCGCGGTTGTAGTGGTCGGCGGCGCTGTCACCGCCAGCGAAGCGTTCGGCGGCTTCGGCGTGCTTGCCGGCCTGGTAGAGCGCATAGCCCTGCCAGCGCGGGTCCTGGAAATGCTGCGCGGCCTCTGCCGGTTGCTGGGCCTCCAGCAGGCGCTGGCCCTGTTGGTCGGGGCGCAGCCACAGGTCTTCCATTTCGAAGGCCAAGGCCGGGCGGGGCAGCACGAAGAACAGCGGTAGGCAGAAGATCCAGCCACGGCGCCCGGCGCAGGCGGCGATCAGCAGCAGCGGCAGCAGCAGCCAGTGGCCCTGGTCGGCCCAGGCTTCCAGGCGCGTGGTTTCGCGGCTTTCGCGCAGGGTGCGGGCGCCCCCCAGCAGGCCGAGGGTGCGCAGGTCGCGTTCGTCGACACGGGCGCTGGCGTACTTGCCGCCCAGCTGGTTGGCGAAGCGCTTGAGGCTCGCGGCGTCCAGGCGCGGCAGGAGGATGGCGCCCTGGGCGTCCTTGATGAAGCCGCCGTTTTCCTGAGCGATGGGCGCGCCCTCGGCGGTGCCGATGCCGAGGATGCTCAGGCGCTCGCTCTTCGAGCCCAGGGCATGGCGGATGCCGTCACGCTCCGTCTCGCTCAGGCTGCTGGTGATCAGCAGCAGGCGGCCCTGGCCCTGGGCGCCCTGCTTGAGCAGGGCCAGGGCTTTCTCCACGGCGAGATCGGCGCGTTGGCCAGCCTCCGGCATGATCGACGGCTTGAGCGCCTCCAGCAGGTTGCCGGTGGTCATCAGGTCATCGGAGAGGGGGACCAGGCTGTGGGCGCTGCCGGCGTAGACGACGATGGCGGTCTGCGCATCGCGGCGGGCATCCAGCAGGTCGCGTAGCTTGCGCTTGGCCTGCTCCAGGCGTGTGGGCGGCAGGTCGGAGGCGAGCATCGAAGGCGTCAGTTCGAGGATGACCACCAGCGGGTCGGCGCGCTTCTGCGTGCTTTGCTCCACCCGCTGCCAACTGGGGCCGATCAGTGCCAGCAGGCCCAGGCTCCAGGCCAGGCCCAAGGCGATCCATGGCAGGCGGCTGCTGCGTTCCCGGCCACCGCCCAGCAACCAGGGCTGGAAGGCGATGGGCAGCAGTTGCTGCCAGCGACCGCTGCGGCGCTCGCGGTGCCAGAGCTGCCAGATCAGCCAGGCCAGCAGCGGCAACAGGAGCAGCCAGAAGGGGCGCAGCCAGTGGGGCCAGAGTTCGCTCATGGGCGCCTCCGCAGCCACTGCGGACGTTGCTGCAGCGCGTGGGGCCAGAGCTCACGGCTGATCAGCAGCAGGCTCAACAGCATGGCGCCGGCCAGTGGCCAGGAATACAGCGCCAGGGCCGGGCGGGCCTGGCTGGGCAGTTGCGAAACGGGTTCGAGCTGGTCCAGGGCGTGTTCGATCTCTTCCAGCTCCTTGCTGGAGCGGGCGCGGAAATAGCGGCCGCCGGTCTGCTCGGCGATGCTGCGCAGGGTGGGTTCGTCCAGGTCCAGGCCGGGGTTGAGGCCGAACATGCCGAGCACGCCGCCCTGTTCCGGGTCGGCACCGATGCCGATGGTGTAGATCTTCACCTGCTCCTCGGCGGCGAGGCGTGCGGCGGTGAGCGGTTCGATCTCGCCACCGGTGTTGGCGCCATCGGTGACCAGTACCAGCACGCGGCTATCGGCGGGGCGCTGGCGCAGGCGCTTGACCGCCAGGCCGATGGCGTCGCCGATGGCGGTGTTCTTGCCGGCGATGCCGATCAGCGCCTCGTCGAGCCAGATGTGCACGGTCTGGCGGTCGAAGGTCAGCGGTGCCTGCAGGTAGGCCTGGCTGCCGAAGAGGATCAGGCCAATGCGGTCGCCGATGCGGCCGTCGATGAATTCGCCCATCAGGTGCTGGACCAGGGTCAGGCGGCTGACTTGCTTGCCGTCCAGCTCCATGTCCGCGTAGTCCATGGAGCCGGAGACATCCACCGCCACCAGCAGGTCGCGGCCGCTGGCCGGCAGGGGTTGCGGCTCGCCCACCCATTCCGGGCGCGCGGCGGCGCACAGCAGCAGCAGCCAGAGCAGGGCGAAGGGGGCCTGCTGGCGCCAGGCCGGCAGGTTGGCCCGGGCGCGGCGGCCGGCGAGGGCTTCCAGCTCGCCGAGGAAGCTCACCTTGAGCGCAGCCTCGCCGCTGTCGGCGGGGGGCAGCAGCACGCGCAACAGCCAGGGCAGGGGCGCGAGCAGGAAGATCCACGGCCAGGCGAGTTCAAACATGCTTGCGAATCCAGGTGTCGACCGCCTGGGTCAGGCCTTCGATGGCCTTGTCGTCGAGCTTGCACTCGGGGCGGTAGGCGCCCTCCACCAGCACCATCCAGCGGGTCAGGCCGGCGGCGGGGCAGCGGTTGTCCAGGTAGGCCAGCCAGGCGCGGCCGCTGAGGGTGAGGCTTTGGTCGTTGGGGTAGTGCAGGCGGCACAGGCGCTTGAGCAGGCCGTTGAGCTGCTGCAGCCAGAGGCCCGCAGGTACGCCGTCATAGGGCTTGCGCAGCTGCGCGAGCTCCTTGAGCGCCGCCTCGCGCATCGGCTCCAGGGGTTGTTCGGCGCGCTCGCCGCGTTGCCGGCGGGGCAGGCGGTGGCGCAGGCGCCAGAGGCCCCAGAGCAGCAGCGGCAGCAAGGCGGCAAGCACCCACCAGCCCGGCGCGGGCGGCCACCAGGGCACGGCGTCGGGGGCGATCAGCGGCTCCAGCTGGTCGAGCGGGTTCATCGCTTGCCACCCCGGTGGTGCAGGTGGTCACGCAACTGGTCGACCATGCCGGCCTGGGTGCTCAGGGGCAGCAGCAGCACCCCCAGGCGCTGGGCCAGGCGTTGCCAGCGCGCCTTGCGCGCATCGCCCAGGTCACGGTAGGCCTGGCGCAGCTCGGGGTTGTGGGTGTCCAGTTCCAGCTTGGCGCCCAGCTCGGTGAAGCGCAGCAGCCCGGCGGCGGGCAGGGCGTGGTCGAGCGGATCGGACAGCGGCAGCAGGATCAGGTCGGTGTGGCGGGCGAGCAGGGCGAGCTGCTGCTCCGAGGTATCGGACAGGGTGCGTTCGTCGCAGAGGATCACCACCAGGCTGCCGGGGCGTAGCACCTCGCGGGCGCGGCGCAGGGCCAGGCTGAAGCCTTCGCGGGTGGTTGTCTGCTGGGGGCCCAGGGCCTGGTTGGTGCGCACCAGGCGGTTGAGCAGTTGCAGCAGGCTCTGCTTGCTGCGCCGGGGCTTGATCTCGTGGTGCTCGTTGTCGCTGAAGACCAGGCCGCCGATGCGATCGTTGTGGCCCAGGGCGGCCCAGCCGATGAGGCTGGCGGCGTGGGCGGCGAGCACCGACTTGAACATCTGCCCGGAGCCGAAGAACAGCCGCTGGCTCTGCTCGACCATGATGAACACCGGGCGCTCACGCTCCTCGTGGAACAGCTTGGTGTGCGGCTCCTGGGTGCGTGCGGTGACGCGCCAATCGATGGTGCGCACGTCATCGCCCGGCTGGTAGACCCGCACCTGGTCGAAGTCGACGCCGCGACCGCGCAGCTTGGAGTGGTGCAGGCCGATCAAGGGGCTGCGTCGCGAAGGCGTGGAGAACAGCTGCACCTCGCGGACGCGATGGCGCATGTCGATCAGCTCGGCGAGGCTGACCTTGATGCCGGTCTGGGCGGCTGGGCTGTCCATGGGTCAGGCGACGGCGACCACGTCGAGGATGCGCTGGATCACGCGGTCCTGGTCGATGCCGGCGGCCTCCGCCTCGAAGGACAGGATCAGGCGGTGGCGCAGGGCGTCGAAGAGCACGGCCTGGATGTCCTCGGGACTGACGAAGTCGCGGCCGGCCATCCACGCATGGGCGCGGGCACAGCGGTCCAGGGCAATGGAGCCGCGCGGGCTGGAGCCATAGGCCAGCCACTCGGCCAGCTCACTGTCGAACTTGGCCGGGGTGCGCGTGGCCATCACCAGTTGCACCAGGTACTCCTCCACGGCGTCGGCCATGTACAGGCCGAGTATTTCCTTGCGCGCGGCGAAGATCGCCTGCTGGCTGACCTGGTGCTCGGGGCGGGTCTCGCCGTTGAGGGCGACGCCACGGGCCTGCTGGAGGATCTTGCGTTCCACCGAGGCTTCGGGGAAACCGATCTTCACGTGCATGAGGAAGCGGTCGAGCTGGGCTTCGGGCAGCGGGTAGGTGCCTTCCTGCTCGATGGGGTTCTGCGTCGCCATCACCAGAAACAGCGGCGGCAGTTCATAGGTGGAGCGGCCGATGGACACCTGGCGCTCGGCCATGGCTTCCAGCAGCGCCGATTGCACCTTGGCCGGTGCGCGGTTGATCTCGTCTGCCAGCACCAGATTGTGGAAGATCGGCCCCTGCTGGAACACGAAGCTGCCGGTTTCCGGGCGATAGATCTCGGTGCCGGTGATGTCCGCCGGCAGCAGGTCGGGGGTGAACTGGATGCGGTGGAACTCGGCTTCGACCCCTTCGGCCAGGTCCTTGATCGCCTTGGTCTTGGCCAGCCCGGGCGCGCCTTCCACCAGCAGGTGGCCGTCGGCGAGCAGGGCGATGAGCAGGCGGTCGATGAGCTTTTCCTGACCGAGGATCTGGGTGGACAGGTACTGGCGCAGGGCGATCAGTGCTTCGCGGTGTTCCATCGTTGGGCTCGCTCGGGTTGGACGGGGGCAGCCAGGCCCCCGGAGAAGGCGAAGTACTTTAATCCAAGCAGAGGCCTGCGGCCTAGGCGAGCGCGTGGACGCGCAGCGAAATCGTGACGGGCCGAGCGCTATTCGCCCGGCCCGCGAAGGCTCAGGCGATCAGCTCGACCTTGCCGCTGGCCAGCCGGTAGATGCCGCCCACCACCTTCAGGCGCCCTTCGGCAATGGCGTCGCGCAGCAGGCTGGAGCGCTCGGTGAGCTGCTTGAGGTTGTCCCGCACGTTCTGTGCGATGGCGTTTTCCAGAACGTCGCCCTTATGTTCGAGCACCGCCTGCGCCGACGGCGCGATGGCTGCTGCCAGGCCCTGGATATGGCCGGGGTAGCTGGCGCCGTCGCGAGCCATCTTGAGGCCGGCCTCCACCGCGCCGCAGCCCTCGTGGCCAAGCACCATCAGCAGCGGGATGCCGAGCACGGCCACGCCGTATTCCAGGCTGGCCAGGCCGTCGTCGGTCACCAGGTTGCCGGCCACGCGGACGGCGAAGAGGTCGCCCCGGGCGGTGTCGAAAGCGTATTCCGGGGCGATGCGCGAGTCGGCGCAGCCCAGCACGGCGGCATAGGGGTTCTGTGCGGAGACCAGGGCCTCGCGTTCGGTGAGGAAGTCGTGGCGGCGGGTCAGCCCATCCACATAGCGTTGGTTGCCCTGCATCAGGCGTTCCAGGGCAGCGTCCGGGGCCAACTGGTTCTGTGGCTTGGGCGTGGGGGCCGCAGCCGGGGTGGCGGCCAGGGCTGTGTTGCTCAGCAGGGGCGCAGCGGCCACTGCTGCGGCGGTCATTCCGGCCAGGCGCAGGAAACGCCGGCGCTCCGGGCGGTCAGGGGTATGCGGTTCGTGGCAGGTGCACATGGTGGGTGCTCCGGTGGGAAAGGGGAGTGGCGAGTCTAGGGGCCGCACCGGGTCTGCCGCTGTGGGCGCGCTGTAGGCGCTACCGAAGTGCTCGTGTCGTCTTTTTTCCGTGATCCATGTCGGCTTGCTGAAGGCGGCTGTCCGAGATTGACCGAATATGTCGCAGGGCTAAAAGCGTCGCACCGGGTGCCGCCCTTAATCTGTCCACGAGGATGACTGGTCGGTCCCAGGCGGCTCCGACTCGTCACACTGCCTTGAATCTCCTCCTGATCCATCACCGCGCGATAAGCGTTCTACGCTTAACCCCCAACAACAGAGCCAAGCGGAGCACAACCATGGCGTTCTTCACCGCGGCCAGCAAAGCCGACTTCCAGCATCAACTGCAAGCGGCCCTGGCGCAGCACGTCAGCGAGCAGGCCTTGCCACAAGTAGCCCTGTTCGCCGAACAATTCTTCGGCATCATCGCCCTCGACGAACTCACCCAGCGCCGGCTCTCCGACCTGGTGGGCTGCACCCTGTCGTCGTGGCGCCTGCTGGAACGCTTCGACCCGGCCAAGCCGCAGGTACGCGCCTTCAACCCCGATTACGAGAAGCACGGCTGGCAATCCACCCACACCGCGGTGGAAGTGCTGCACCCCGACATCCCCTTCCTGGTGGATTCGGTGCGCATGGAGCTGAACCGCCGCGGCTACAACATCCACACGCTGCAGAACAGCGTGCTCAGCGTGCGCCGCAACAAGAAGGGCGAGCTGGTCGAGGTGCTGCCCAAGGGTGCCCAGGGCAAGGATGTGCAGCAGGAATCGCTGATGTTCCTGGAGATCGACCGCATCGCCGCGCCGACCGCTCTCAAGGCCCTGGAAAAGGCCATCGAGGACATGCTCGGCGAAGTGCGGGTGACCGTCGCCGACTTCCAGCCGATGACCACCAAGGCCCGCGAGCTGCTGGCCTGGCTGGACAAGGCCAAGCTCAAGGTCGAGCCGGCCGAGCTGGCCGAGATCAAGGTCTTCATGAACTGGTTGCTGGACAACCACTTCACCTTCCTCGGCTACGAGGAGTTCACCGTGGTAGACGAGGGCGAGGCCGGCGGCCACCTGGTCTATGACGAGAAATCCCTGCTCGGTGTCTCGCGCCTGCGCCGCATCGGCCTCAGCGCCGCCGACCTGCACATCGAGAAGGACGCCGTCGACTACCTGCGCGGCCCGGTGCTGCTGTCCTTCGCCAAGGCCGCCGAGCCGAGCCGCGTGCACCGCCCGGCCTACCCGGACTTCGTCTCCATCCGCGAGCTGGACGCCAAGGGCCGCGTGGTCAAGGAATGCCGCTTCATGGGTCTGTACACCTCCGCCGTATACGGCGAGAGCGTGTCGGAGATCCCCTTCATCCGTGGCAAGGTCGCCGAGATCCAGCGCCGCTCCGGCTTCGACGCCCGCGCCCACCTGGGCAAGGAACTGGCCCAGGTGCTCGAGGTGCTGCCCCGCGACGACCTGTTCCAGACCCCGGTGGATGATCTGTTCTCCACCGCCATGGCCATCGTGCAGATGCAGGAGCGCAACAAGATCCGCCTGTTCCTGCGCCGTGATCCCTATGGCCGCTTCGCCTACGCGCTGGCCTATGTGCCGCGCGACGTCTACTCCACCGAAACGCGCCTGAAGATCCAGCAGATCCTCATGGACCGCCTGCAGGCCAGCGATTGCGAGTTCTGGACCTTCTTCTCCGAGTCCGTGCTGGCGCGCGTGCAGTTCATCCTGCGCCTGGACCCGAAGAACAAGGCTGTGGTCGACCCGGTACGCCTGGAGAAGGAAGTGATCCAGGCCTGCCGCTCCTGGAAGGACGACTACGCCAGCCTGGTCAATGAAAGCTTCGGCGAGGCCCAGGGCACCCGTGTGCTGGCCGACTTCCCGAAAGGCTTCCCCGCCGGCTACCGCGAGCGCTTCGCCCCGCACTCGGCCGTGGTCGACATGCAGCACTTGAACAGCCTCTCCGACGAGCGCCAGCTGGTGATGAGCTTCTACCAGCCGCTGACCCAGGGTGAGCAGTTGCTGCATTGCAAGCTGTACCACGCCGACACGCCGCTGCCGCTGTCCGACGTGTTGCCGATCCTGGAGAACCTGGGCCTGCGCGTGCTCGGCGAGTTCCCCTACCGCCTGCACCGCCAGGATGGCCGCGAGTTCTGGATCCACGACTTCGCCTTCACCAGCGCCTCGGGCCAGGAAGTCGACATCCAGCAGCTCAACGACACCCTGCAGGACGCCTTCATCCACATCGTCAACGGCGACGCCGAGAACGACGCCTTCAACCGCCTGGTACTGACCGCCTCCATGCCCTGGCGCGACGTGGCGCTGCTGCGTGCCTATGCCCGCTACCTGAAGCAGATCCGCCTGGGCTTCGACCTGTCCTACATCGCCAGCACGCTGCTGAACCATGTGGACATCGCCAAGGAGCTGGTGCGCCTGTTCAAGACCCGCTTCTACCTGGCCCGCAAGCTCACCGCCGAGGACCTGGAAGACAAGCAGCAGAAGCTCGAGCAGGCCATCCTCGGCGAGCTGGACAACGTCGCCGTACTCAACGAGGACCGCATCCTGCGGCGCTACCTCGACCTGATCAAGGCGACCCTGCGCACCAACTTCTACCAGCCCGATGCCAACGGCCAGAACAAGGGCTACTTCAGCTTCAAGCTCAGCCCGCGGCTGATCCCCGACATCCCGCGTCCGGTGCCCAAGTTCGAGATCTTCGTCTACTGCCCGCGCGTGGAAGGCGTGCACCTGCGCTTCGGCGACGTGGCCCGGGGCGGCCTGCGCTGGTCCGACCGCGAGGAAGACTTCCGTACCGAAGTGCTGGGCCTGGTCAAGGCGCAGCAGGTGAAGAACGCGGTGATCGTGCCCATGGGCGCCAAGGGTGGCTTCATCCCCCGTCGCCTGCCCGTTGGCGGCAGCCGTGACGACATCCAGGCCGAGGCCATCGCCTGCTACCGCATCTTCATCAGCGGCCTGCTGGACATCACCGACAACCTCAAGGAAGGCCAGGTGGTGCCGCCGGCCAACGTGGTGCGCCACGACGCCGACGACCCCTACCTGGTGGTGGCGGCCGACAAGGGCACCGCGACCTTCTCCGACATCGCCAACGGCATCGCCCTGGAGTACGGCTTCTGGCTGGGCGACGCCTTCGCTTCCGGCGGCTCCGCCGGCTACGACCACAAGGGCATGGGCATCACCGCCAAGGGCGGCTGGGTCTCGGTGCAGCGTCACTTCCGCGAACGCGGCATCGACGTGCAGAAGGACAATGTCACCGTGATCGGCATCGGCGACATGGCCGGCGACGTGTTCGGCAACGGCCTGCTGTTGTCGGACACGCTGCAACTGGTGGCCGCGTTCAACCACATGCACATCTTCATCGACCCGAATCCGGATGCGGCCAGCAGCTTCGTCGAGCGCAAGCGCCTGTTCGACCTGCCGCGCTCGTCCTGGGCCGACTACGACGCCAAGCTGATCTCCGCCGGCGGCGGCATCTTCCTGCGGGCAGCGAAGAGCATCGCCATCAGCCCGGAGATGAAGGAGCGCTTCGACATCCGCGCCGACAAGCTGACCCCCACCGAGCTGCTCAACGCGCTGCTCAAGGCGCCGGTCGACCTGCTGTGGAACGGCGGCATCGGCACCTACGTGAAGTCCAGCAAGGAGTCCCATGCCGACGTCGGCGACAAGGCCAACGACGCCCTGCGCGTCGACGGTCGCGAACTGCGTGCCAAGGTGGTGGGCGAGGGCGGCAACCTGGGCATGACCCAGCTCGGTCGCGTCGAGTACGGCCTCAACGGCGGCGCCAGCAACACCGACTTCATCGACAACGCTGGTGGCGTGGACTGCTCCGACCACGAGGTGAACATCAAGATCCTCCTGGGCGAAATCGTCGCGGCCGGCGACATGACCGGCAAGCAGCGCAACAAGCTGCTGGCCGAGATGACCGACGCGGTGGGCAGCCTGGTGCTGGGCAACAACTACAAGCAGACCCAGGCGCTGTCCCTGGCGCAACGCCGTGCCCGCGAGCGCATCGGCGAGTACAAGCGCCTGATCGCCGCCCTGGAGGCCGCCGGCAAGCTCGACCGCGCGCTGGAGTTCCTGCCCAGTGACGAGGAGCTCAACGAGCGAACCGCCAACGGCCAGGGCCTGACCCGCCCGGAGCTGTCGGTGCTGATTTCCTACAGCAAGATCGACCTCAAGGAGTCGCTGCTCAAATCCCTGGTGCCGGACGACGACTACCTGGCTCGCGAGATGGAAACCGCCTTCCCGCCGCTGCTGGCGAAGAAGTTCGGCGACTCCATGGGCCGCCATCGCCTGAAGCGCGAAATCATCAGCACCCAGATCGCCAACGACCTGGTCAACCACATGGGCATCACCTTCGTGCAGCGCCTGAAGGAGTCCACCGGCATGAGCGCGGCCAACGTCGCCGGTGCCTACGTGGTGGTGCGCGATGTGTTCCGCCTGGCCCACTGGTGGAAGCAGATCGAAGCGCTGGACTACAAGGTCCCCGCCGAACTGCAGCTGACCCTGATGGACGAGCTGATGCGCCTCGGTCGCCGTGCCACGCGCTGGTTCCTGCGCAGCCGTCGCGAAGACCAGAACGCCGCCCGTGACGTCGGCCACTTCGGCCCGCGCGTGGCCGAGCTGGCCGGTCGCCTGGACGAACTGCTGGAAGGCCCGGCCCGCGAGCAGTGGCTGGCCCGCTACCAGGCCTATGTCGAAGCCGGCGCACCGGAAGAGCTGGCCCGTGTGGTCGCTGGCACCAGCCACCTGTACACGCTGCTGCCGATCATCGAAGCCTCGGACGTCACCGGCAAGGACACCGCCGAAGTGGCCGCCGCCTACTTCGCCGTCGGTGGCGCGCTGGACCTGTCCTGGTACCTGCAGCAGATCACCAGCCTGCCGGTGGAGAACAACTGGCAGGCCCTGGCCCGCGAAGCCTTCCGCGACGACCTCGACGGCCAGCAGCGGGCGATCACCGTCTCGGTGCTGCAGATGAACGACGCCCCGACGGACATGGACGAACGCGTGGCCCTGTGGCTGGAACAGCACCGCCCGCTGGTGGAACGCTGGAAGGTGATGCTCACCGAGCTGCGCGCCGCCACCGGCACCGACTACGCCATGTACGCCGTGGCCAACCGCGAGCTGATGGACCTGGCCCAGAGCGGCCAGC
Source organism: Pseudomonas solani (assembly GCF_026072635.1). Taxonomy (NCBI): domain Bacteria; kingdom Pseudomonadati; phylum Pseudomonadota; class Gammaproteobacteria; order Pseudomonadales; family Pseudomonadaceae; genus Pseudomonas; species Pseudomonas solani. The sequence continues at coordinate 4,182,997 of NZ_AP023081.1, forward strand.
ATGGGGTCAAGACCTCCTGAGCCATCGTTCGCTGAAAGGTTGAATGTGCTCTAGCCCCGCTTCGGCGGGGCTTTTTTTGCCTGGTGCTTCCGTGGTCGGACCGGATGACGCTGGCGTCCCCTCAGGACTCCGGGCATTGAAGTGATTGGGTTCCTACAGCAGCTCCCCTCATTTCTTCGGACGCTTCCCGAGCCCTTTGGGGCTTTTCCCTATTCCCAGCCCATCGGGGTTTTCAGCCTACTGTCTCGCCCCGGATGCAGGACTTGGCGGTCTCATCGAGATACGTCACGAAGCGGCGATGCATACGGGCCATCCCATCGATGAGGCCTCGACATGCTTGCCGAACTCCGCCATTTCTTCGATCACAGCCGTCACCGCCTGCAGGTGGGCGAACTCGACGTCGGGCTCGACGTCCTCGCCTTCGTCGGGGACGAGACGCTCAGCCAGCCCTTCACCTACCAGGTCGAGTTCACCTCGTCCCAGCGCGACCTCCCCTCCAGGCGCATCGTCGGGCAGCCCGCCAGCTTCAGCCTCTTCGCGCCCCCCGCACCGGTGCCCTTCGCCGGCCTGGGCGTGCCGCCGGCCCAGCCGCTGCGCACCCTGCACGGCGTGATCACGGGCTTCCGGCGGATCTCCGGCTCCAACGACGAGGCCCGCTACGAAATCACCCTGCAGCCGCGCCTGACCCTGCTCGGGCGGGGCCGGCAGTACCGCATCTACCAGCACCTCTCGGTGCCCGAGATCGTCGAGCAGATCCTGCGCAGCGACCGCCACCGCTGGGCCGGGCAGGACTTCTTCTTCGACCTCAGGCGCGACTACCCCAAGCGCGAGCAGGTCATGCAATACGACGAGAGCGACCTGGCCTTCATCCAGCGCCTGCTGGCCGAGGTGGGCATCTGGTACCGCTTCACCGCCGACGAGCGCCTGGGCATCGATGTCGTCGAGTTCCACGATGACCAGCGCAACTACCGGTTCGGCGTCCAGCTGCCCTACCGCCCGCCGTCCGGCACCGTCAGCAGCGGCCAGGACGCCGTCTGGGACCTGCAGACGAGCCACGGTGTGGTGGAAAGGAACCTGCGCATCCGCGCCTACACCCCGCGTGACGCAACGGCCTACCTCGACGGCGACCTCGACCAGACCCGGGGCGACCCGACCACCTACGGCGAGGCCTATCACTACGGCGATCCCTACATTGAGCTGGACGACCCCGGCTCCCGCGACGAAGACCTGAAAAGCGAAAGCGGCTACTTCTATGCCCGCCTCGCCCACGAGCGCTACCTCAACGACCAGACCCGCCTCGACGGCCGCACCAGCAGCGCCACCCTGGCACCTGGGCAGGTGCTGAAGATCGAGGGCGGCGCGCCCGAGGCCTTCACCCCTGGCGCCGTCATCACCCGCCTGGTCACCGTCGCCGCCCGCGATCGCAGCTTCGAAGCCCGCTTCGAGGCCATCCCCTACAGCGAAAGCGTGTGCTTTCGCCCGCCGCTGCTGCCGCGCCCCGTGATCGCCGGCACCATCCCGGCCCGTGTCACCAGCGCGCAGGCCGACGACCTCTACAGCCACATCGACCTGGAGGGCCGCTACAAGGTCAACTTCCTCTTCGACCAGGACACCTGGCCCGCCGGCCAGGAAAGCATGTGGCTGCGCCTGGCACGCGCCTATGCCGGGGATACCCACGGCCTGCACCTGCCGCTGATCCAGGGCACCGAGGTGGGCATCGCCTTCGAGCGCGGCGACCCGGACCGGGGCTTCATCGCCTTCGCCCTGCACGACAGCCGGCACCCCGACCTCGTCACCCTGAAGAACTACAAGCGCAACGTCCTGCGCACCCCGTCCAACAACAAGCTGCGCCTGGACGACACCCGTGGCCAGGAACACATCAAGCTCAGCACCGAGCACAGCGGCAAGAGCCAGCTCAACCTCGGCCACCTGGTGGATGGGCAGCGGCAGAAACGCGGCGAAGGCTTCGAGCTGCGCACCGACGGCTGGGGCGCGCTGCGTTCCGGCAAGGGCATGTTCATCAGTGCCGATGAACAGCCGCGTGCCCAGGGGCAGGTGCTGGCCATGCAGGACACGCTCGCCCGCCTGCAACGCGCCGCTGAGGAGATGCAGACGCTTTCCGAGGATGCCCAGGTCGCCAACGCCGAGCCGGCCGATGTGCAGGCGCAGCTCGACCTGCTCAGGCAGGACCTGGAGCAGATCAAGTCCGCCGTCCTGCTGCTCAGTGCACCCAAGGGCATCGCGCTCAGCAGTGGCCACCACCTGCAACTGGCCGCAGAACGGAACCTCATCGCCAACGCGGGCAAGGACGCCGCCTTGAGCGTGGTGCGGCGGCTGTTCATCGGCGTGGGGGAGGGCGTCAGCCTGTTCGTGCGCAAGCTCGGCCTGAAGCTCATCGCCAACCAGGGCGCGGTGCAGATCCAGGCGCAGAACGACCGCCTGGAACTGCTGGCCCGCCAGGGGCTGGAGATCACCAGCACCGAGGATGAAATCCACATCACCGCCAAGAAGAGGATCGTCCTCAACGCTGGCGGCAGCTACATCAGCGTCGATGCCTGTTCCATCGAATCGGGCACCCAGGGGGACCACCTGATCAAGGCAGCGCATTTCGATTACCAGGGGGCGGCCAGCAACTCTCCACCGTTACCGGAACTGCCCCAACTCACCGAGTACCAGCGTCGCCATCAGCGCCTAACAGGCTTTTCGGGCTAGTGCTTCCCTAGAACACGAACAGGAGAACGAGCATTGTTCTTTTCCTACTTCTATGACGCTATGAGGGATGAGTACCGTCGTTGGCGCGACGGACCTCCCGCGCCTTCCACCGTATCGGCGACCTCGGCGTCTCCCGCGCCGACTCCGACGCCAAGCGACTTGCCGGCAGTGAAGAACTGGAGTCACCCCTTTGGCGATACCTCGTCCGTCTTCCAGCAGTTGGCCACGCTGGCCAAGGCACAGTCGGGCTACTTTCCGCTGGGGCGCAATGGCCTGTGGCATGGCGGGGTGCATTTCGATTCAGGCACGGCGGGCACGGCGGGCCCTCAAGGCCAGAGCTTCGTGCGTTGCCTGGCCGATGGTGAGGTGATCGCCTATCGCATTCCCGAGCAAACGCCTAAGACCACGTTCTTCCCGGCACCAGGCGTGATCATGAAGGCACCCTTCGCCACGGGCTTCGTGTTGGTTCGCCATCGTCTGGAGGCCCCGAAGATCGAAGGCATCGCCGACACGCCCCCAGCCTGATCTTCTACAGCCTGTACATGCACCTCGCGGACTGGGCGAGCTACCTGACGGACCCTGAAAAACCACGGCCAGCGTTCTGGTCGGAGTCGAACCAGTACCGGGTAAAGACGGATACAGACTTCAGTCCTGTCCGTGCTGGCGAAAGAGGCCTCAACCTCAGGCACGCTCCGACTCAGGGCAAGACCATCGGCTTTCTACCGCAAGGCACTGCCATCACCGTCAGCGGTGAAGGCGCCTATCGAAAAGTCGAAGGCATCAAGGGGCCGGTGAAACTGCAAAACCCAGACGGCACCTTGCAAGGTTATGTCGGCTTCAGCGCATTGCTGGACCTGGGCGGTGGAGCCTATCGGGTCAATACGACCCGTGATGCGCTGCGGGTGCGACCCACACCGGACACCTCACGCGACAAGATCTTCGAATTGCCCAGCGGCACGGAAATCACCATCAGTGGAGAAGGCGACTTCCGCAAACTGGAAAGCGTCGTCCAGTACGTGCATCTCGCTTCGCTGGAGGGTGAGCGCGTACCCGAACGGGGGAAGGTCGTGGTGCTGGACAGGCCCCGCCCGATCAAGGCCGGCGACCTTATCGGTCACCTCGGCCCCTACCAGGAGAGCAATGAGGAGGCCCCTCATGAGCGATTGCACCTGGAAGTCTTCGCCTGTGAAAACGTGGAGGCCTTCTTCGCTCGAAGCCGCCAATGGGCAGACCAAATGCCCGAGAAAGCCAGAACCTGGCTGAAGCTGGAAAAGGGCACGAAGGTCGTCGTCTACCAGCCAGGCCACAGCCACTCGGCTCCGCCGAACCTTGGCGATCCCCATGTTGCGAGCGGTGCGAAGTTGCTGATCCCGCGTACCGAACTGGACGGCCTGTCGGCAGATAGAAAGATCGCCGTACCCGCCACTGAGACGTCCAAGGCCAGGAACTGGTATCGCCTGGATGACCTGTTGATCGACGCAGCGGGCAAAGACATCCCCATGGGGTGGATCTGCGATGAAGTCGGTGTAACGCCTTGGGTCAACCCCTGGTCGTGGGACGGCTATGAAGTCATCTACAACGACGACCCGCCACAGAACGCCCTGGCCCACTTCCTGTTGAACATGGGCGATTACTTTGATGGCAAGGAAATGGAGCAGTGGAAGCCCCTGGCCGATGCATCAGACAAAGGACCGGTAAGAGAGCGGCTCTTCGAAATCATCGATGCAGATCGTGATGGGAAGATCACCACTGACGAGATTCAGAAGGCGCTCAAGGTTCCCGCCTACGCCCAGTCCATTTCTCAATTGGTCATTCACTACGAAAGTGAGTGGTTCTATCAACAACGGAAGTGGGATGCGCTGGATAAGGTGCTGGGGCATACGGGATCGACGCCCATCTTGAACTGGGTGGCTGAGAAGGAGCGGATTAAAGAATCAAGTTGGTTTGAGAGTTTGTCCGCCAGAGCAGTCCTACCCGCTAGGGGGAATGCTTTCCATATTCATCCAATTTATTTTATGCATGCTGTGAATCAGAAAGCCAAATGTTCATGTGGCTGCTGTTCTGATGTTAGGTTTAGTAGATATAAGTGGGTAAGAGAAAGAACAGGATACCCGGATAGGGAATACTTTGGTCCAGTCTATAAAGGAACAAAGCGGCTGAGTGATTTCTTGGGTTGGAACTCTCTTATCGCTAAAGAAAAAGCGACAATTGACGAGCGAGACATCGTAATCGCCATGTCTTCTAATGAAGGTGCTCTAGATGCAGTTCAGGCTTGGGACTGGCAGACGCTGAGCGCCGGGGCTATGCAGAAAACAGTAACTCCTGACGGATTTGGCGAGTTCCCAGCGCAGGTTGGTGATTTTAGTAAAGAGCACTCGGTTCTATATGAAGAGTTGTTTTTGAATTGTGGTTGGTCTGTCATTGATGAGGGCGGAAAATGGAGGATTTATTATTCTTCCTCTGAGGTCGGGGAGCATGCCATAACAGGGGTGGAACTGTATGACTTCATCAAAAAAGGTTTTCAAGAGTTGGACTCAGGTTTTCCCAAAAAGTCTGATGCTTTGTCAGCCATTGTGCACGCGGTGATAAATGAGGAATTTCAGGTAAGGCAGGTGATTGATTTTATTGCGCGAATGAGAAGTGCGCTTTCAAAGCGCCCAGAAGGCTACAGTAATTCCGCGAGAGATTTTTTCCTGACAAAGCTTGGGAGGGCGTTGGTCTTGGACCATGACGTCAATGCGCCAGGCAACGTAAGAAGAGACTTGAAAAGGGCGGTTGATCGACTTAGGCAAATTCACAATGGTTTAAGTCCTGATCCTGGCAATTGGGGAAGCAATAGATTGCTGTTAGAGCAGGAATTGATATCAATATATGGTCCTTTGAGGTCTATGAATTCAGCTCTTTCTCGTTACAACTATCTTCGTAGTGTTCTTTAGGAGGTTGCGTGAAAAGAAATTTTATCTTTGTGATTGTTTTTTTTCTAGGGAATGTCTCGGCAAGTGAAAGTCTGAGGGGGGTGGGTGGGAGCTTGCTGTTTGAAGATGGGTTGAATGAAGGCTTTCAACGTGTTGTTTATAAGATGGCATCTGGAAAAATATTGACTCCATTCGATGTCGGATTATTTTTTTATTATTCTTTGGAGTCGTTATCACCTGACAAGAAAAAATCTGTTGTGCAGTTCTCGGGGAAAGGGGTTTTAGAGGATGCGACTGGGGGGCTGGCTAAGGGGCGATCTAGTTATATGTGCGCTTTCATTAGGATGACGGACGGCTGCATTGTTCAAGTGGCTGAGGGGGAGGTTTGTGGCGGGAGTTGGAGCGATTCAGGTGACTGGGTTACTTCAACATATGTTGATGGTAAGCATTTTTTTGAGGGTGGCCCCAGCGTTACCGAGGTTTACAAGCAATACATGAAAAAAAATAAGCAGCTAGGCGGTGGGGCGAGGTTTTACTCCATCTTGCAAGAGGGGACCTCTATCGAAAATATTCTTGCTTGCGATCCTTTACAAGATAATAACAAAAATATCTATTTTAACTTGCTTAAAGCCTTGCAAGTTGATGGGGATATAAGTGAGGCAGTCAAGTTGGAGAGGCTGCTGAATTAATTTTATTTGTACTTGGGGTAGCCCTATGAAAGGAATCATTCGTATAGGCGACAAAACCACTGGCGGCGGCACGGTTATATCGGGGTCTGCTGACATGAAATTTCTAGGAATAGGGGTGGCACGCGTTGGCAATGCAGTCACTTGTCCTATTCCCGGCCACGGCCCGACGGTGGTCGCGGAGGGACACCCAGTATTCAAGGATCATGGCGTGCCGGTTGCCTTCCATGGCCATTGTTGCGCCTGCGGTTGCGTACTTCTCACCTCATTGCCTGAAGCGACCGCGAGCTGAGTATGCCGGTCCGGTTGGATAAGGTTCCTGCGGCTCTGAAGGAGCCTTCAGCGCCACGGGGTTGGCTGTGGGGTATGTCACTGGTGGCGCTAATGGCACTGGGAGTGGCGCTAGCGCTCTGGTTTGGGCCGGACGTTCTAAGGCAGAGCTCGCAGCGCTTTTGGTGGTTGGCGTTAGTGGGACCGGCGCTCGCCTGGTTTGGTGCGCTGTTCCTGCGTGGGCTGCTTTATATCGGCCGATTGAGTGTTGTTGAGAGCTGGAACGAGACGCGTGAAGCGCATCTGACGCAAATGATGCGTCGAGGACGCCGCTCCCAGCAGGTCTTAGCCGTCAGCCTGCAGACGGCGCTGCGTACTCTGGAAGCCGATGGCCAAGCACAAAGGGCATCTTTACTGGCCAAGGATGGTGAGACGTTGCGCACGCAAGTAGGTTGGCGCGGCCAGGAGCGACGTCACAGCCGCTTGCCGTGGTTGGAACATGAAACTGAGCACCAGGTATTGAAGCGTGCCCTGTCGACTCTGTGGGGGGATCTGGCGGATGCGCTGGCTGCATTTCCACCAGAAAGGCCCGTTGCATTGTTGCTGGAAAAGAACACGGAGTTATCGGACGAGGCCACGGGCAGGTTGTGGCAGGAGTCCTTTGCGCAATCGGGTATCCGTCAGGCACTAACGCCTATTGAGGGCAGTGGCTTGGCAGCCATTGATCGCTGGCTGGATCAGCACAGCCGGGAACAAGCGCTCCTGCTGGTGGTGGCGATTCAGGTTGCGCCTCCGTTCGTAGAGGGCTCTGCAGAGGCCGTTGTAGGGCTGCTGCTTGGAAATCGACTGACGCAGAACGTGCTATTGCCCAGGGCCTATCTGCACCGCCCGGAACCGGTGCGCGAGCTGACCCATGAGGGCGCGCTGAAGGCCGTTTTGCAGGCCCTGGATTGGGCCTTGTTGCCCGCCAAACTGATCGGGCGCGTATGGATCGCCGGGGCTGAGCGGGCACATAGCCCCATGATTACGAGTGCAATGGAGAGCGCTTCGTTGCCTGCGCAAGCTTCCCATGTTCTGGATGAGAGTCTGGGGAATCCCGGTAGCGCTGCTCCCTGGGTTGCCGTCGCCGCGGCGGTAGAAGCGATGGCCAGCGAGGCGGTACCTCAATTTTTTTTCAGTGGTGATAACGCAGGAGACGCGAGTCTCTGGTGCTCGGTCGTAATGCCGGCTCAGGAATGTGGAGAGTAGGGAAGTTCGATGCATATCGTGGCTGTCTTGGGGCTGATTGGCCTAGTGATTGTGATGAGTGGAGGGATCTGTCTGCTGCTTTGGCTGTGGCCGGCTCTCTGGGGTCTTGGCCTGGGAAGTGACCAGCGAAAAATCGCCCTCTGGTTGGTATTTGGGATATCGCTATTACTGGTTGCGCTGCTGCTGATCTATTGGCAAATGGGGCGCCAGATAGGGCGATCGGGTTTTCGGCAGCACGTGGGTTACGATACGCCTGCCAAACCGGGCTCGGCTGCAGAAAGCTCGGGCACTGATCCAGTTTTGGGCGGACTGCGCGCGCACCTGCGCCAGAACTTCGGCCTCTTCTGGCACCGCAAGGCCCGTCTTGTGCTGGTGATCGGCGAGCCGGACGAAGTGACCGCAATCGCCCCCGACCTGACCGGTGCCCAATGGCTGGAAGGCGAGGGCGTGGTGCTGTTGTGGGGCGGTAGCGGCCAGGAGGGGGCCGATGAGGCGCGCCTCGATCAATGGCGCCGGCTGCGTTCCCTTCGGCCCCTGGACGGTATCGTCTGGGCGTTCAGCGAGCAGCAGGGTGCCGATGCCGATTACCTGGCCCGCTACCAGCAGCGCTTGCGCGCTATCGCGCGACGGTTGCGCTGGCAGGCGCCGCTGCATCTCTGGGAGGTCCGTCGCAGCGAGTGGCAGCAGCCGGCTGCCGACGTGGCCGTGGGCTGCACGCTACCCTCGGGTGCCGGGCCGGTGCAGCTGGAGAGCCGCCTGAGCCAGCTGTTGCCGTCCCTGCGCGAGCAGGGCCTTGCGCGTATGCAGGGCGACAATCGCCATGACTTCCTCCTGCGCCTGGCCCAGGGCCTGAAGGCCGAAGGCATCGCCCGCTGGCAGCGGGCCTGGGCGCAGCTGCAACGCGGCGCCGAGCTGATGCCGCGTGGCCTGTGGTTCAGCCTCGCGCTGCCGGGGCCGACCCAGGCCGCGCCGCACCTGTGGCTGCCGCACCCGACCTGGCGCGGCATCCTGGCTGATGCAGGTACGGGCGGCCAGCCGCATGGCTGGACCTGGTCGCGTACCGCCAGCACCGCCCTTCTCGGCCTGGTCGCAATCTGCGGAGTGGGGATGCTGGTGTCCTTCGCCGGCAACCGCGCGCAGATCGCCGAGATGCAGGCCGTCCTGGCCACCCTGGACCAGCCCCGGGAAGGCGACGAGCAACTGCTTGCCCTCAACGCGCTGGTCCATGAGCTCGACCGCCTTGACCAACGCGCCAGGCACGGCGTGCCCTGGTACCAGCGCTTCGGCCTGAGCCAGAATGACGGCCTGCTCGCCGCGCTCTGGCCCCGCTACGAGGCGGCCAACAACCGGCTGGTCCGCGACCCGGCAGCGGCCGGCCTCGAGCGCCAGCTGCGCGGGCTGCTCGGCCTGGCGCCGGGCAGCGCCGAGCGCGCCACCCGGGCCCGGGATGCCTACGAGCCGCTCAAGGCCTACCTGATGATGGCCCGGCCGGAGAATGTCGATGCTTCATTCCTCGGCAAGGCGCTGGCGGCCGCCGAGCCTGCCCGCATGGGCATCGGCGAGGGCACATGGCAGGGCATAGCGCCGAACCTCTGGCGCTTCTACGCCGCGCAGCTGGAGGCGCACCCCGGCTGGCGCATCACCACCGACCCGGCCCTGGTCGCCCGGGCCCGCCAGCTGCTGATCAGCCAGCTCGGCCAGCGCAACGGCGAGGCGGCCCTCTACCGGCAGGTGCTCGACGCCGTCGCCAACCAGTACCCGGCCATGGGGCTGCAGCAGATGGTCGGCGATACCGACGCCCAGCCGCTGTTTTCCACCGCCGCCGAGGTGCCGGGTGTATTCACCCGCCAGGCCTGGGAAGGCGGGGTGCGCAAGGCCATCGACGAGATCGCCGCCGCGCGCCGCGAAGAGATCGACTGGGTACTCAGCGATGACCGCAGCCAGATCGACGCCACGCTGACCCCCGAGGCCCTGCGCGAAAGCCTGACCGCACGCTACTTCCAGGACTACGGCCGGGCCTGGCTGGACATGCTCAACAGCTTGCGCTGGCAGGAGGCCGGCAGCCTCGCCGATGTGGTCGACCAGCTCACCCTGATGACCGATGTGCGCCAGTCGCCGTTCATCGCGCTGGTCAATACCCTGTCCTACCAGGGGCGTGCCGGCACCCGTGGCCAGGCCCTGGGCGAGTCGCTGCTGCAGTCCGCGCAGAACCTCATGGGGCCGGACAAGGCCCCGGCCATCGAGCCGTTGGCGGCGCTGCCGAAAGGGCCGCTGGAAGAACGCTTCGGCCCGCTGCTGGCGTTGCTCGGCAAGGGCGCCGAGCCCTCGCGCAACGACGACAACCTCAGCCTGCACGCCTTCCTCACCCGCGTGACCCGGGTGCGCCTGACGCTGCAGCAGGTGAGCGCCGCCCAGGACCCCCAGGCGATGATCCAGGCCCTGGCGCAAACCGTGTTCCAGGGGCGCAGCGTCGATCTCACCGACACCCAGTCCTATGGCAGCCTGATCGCCGCCAGCCTCGGCAGCGAATGGGCCGGCTTTGGCCGGGCACTGTTCGTCCAGCCGCTGGACCAGGCCTGGCAGCGCATCCTGCAACCCTCCGCTGCCGGGCTCAATGACCACTGGCAGCGCGCCATCGTCGGGCCCTGGAACAGCGCCTTCGCCGGCCGCTACCCCTTCGCCGCGAGCGCCAGCGACGCATCGCTGCCCATGCTCGGGCAGATGATCCGCGCCGACAGCGGGCACATCGACCGCTTCCTCACCCGCCAGCTGGGTGGCGTGCTGCGCAAGGACGGCAATCGCTGGGTGCCCGAAAGCACCCAGGGCCAGGGGCTGCGCCTCGACCCCGCGTTCCTCGCGGCGGTCAATCGGCTCGCCGAACTGGCCGACGTGCTCTACACCGACGGCGGCATGGGCATCGCCTTCGAGCTGCGGGCCAAGCCGGTACGCGACCTCGTGCAGACCACCCTGACCCTCGATGGGCATCGCCTGGCGTACTTCAACCAGCGGGAACGCTGGCAACGGTTCGACTGGCCCAGCGCGAGCGATCACCCCGGCGCGCGCCTGAGCTGGACCCACGCCAGGAGCGGAGAGCGGCTGCTTGGCGACTACGCCGGCACCTGGGGCCTGATCCGGTTGCTGGAGCGGGCCCGGGTCACTCCGCTGGATGACAGCGAAACCCGCTATCGCCTGGTGCTGGAGGCCCCCGATGGCCTGGGGCTGACCTGGCACCTGCGCACCGACCTGGGCGCGGGCCCCCTGGCGCTGCTGCAACTGCGCGGCTTCAGCCTGCCGGCGCGGATCTTCCTCGAACCCGGCGGCGCCTCGCGCCAGCTGGCGCATTAAGGAGCGCAGCCATGAGTCTGTCTGTTCTTGAGTGGTTTCGGGTTCAACGAAAATCCTTCGCCAGCGGTACTTAGTCTGTGTGACGTAAGAGGCAATCAGCCGAGGGCGTAGAGGTAGCGCACCACATCGGCGGCGCCGGCCAGGCGCAGGCCTTCGCCAAGGGCGGTGGCCTCGGGGTGGTCCTTGGGCAGCAGCAGGAGTTCGGGGGCGCCGCTGTTCTTCAGCAAGGCGAGGCGGGCATAGGGGATGCCGCCGTCGAGCAAAAGGCCCATGAAGGCCGGGTCGCTCCATGCCTGCACCGGCATGGCCAGTACGTGGTAGTGGGCGTCCAGCTCGGCGAGGCCTGCGGGGTTGAGACGGTAGGTGGCGAGTTCGGCCGGCAGGCTGATTTCCAGCTCGCGGCGGCGGGCGTAGGCAATGGCGGCGGCGAAGGCTTCCAGGTGGTGAGTCCCGCTCCAGAACACGCGTTTGCCGTGCCAGCTGGATTGGCACAGGCTAATCCGCTCGCCGGCCAGGAAGCGTGGCAGCGGCAGGCTGACGGCCTTGACGAAATCCTTGTAGCTGATGATGCGCACGCTGCGGCAGGCCGGCGTCGCGGCGAACTCCTCGAAGCTGGGGCAGCTGGGCATCGCGCCGTCGGTGCCGCAGAACCCATCGATCAGGCGCAGGTCGAAATTGGTGAGTTCGCGCTGCTCCAGTTCAACCACGCGGATCAGCACCGCGTGGGCCTGAGCCTTGTCTTCCTGCACCGGGCCGGAGAGCGCGCTGCGCGGGAGGTCCACGAGGCGCTGCAGGGGCGGGCCGTTCTGCCACCAGATATCTGCGACCGGAGGCTTCAACTGCTGGAACGGCAAGTGCAGCTGGCTCGCGCTTTCCAGCAGGCGGGGCGCACGTCCTCCCAGGCCGAGGCGTTGCGCGAGGGCAGCCAGGCGTGAGGAAAGAGAGGATGGGGACGACTGCGAACTCATGGCCAGACTAGGACTCCCGGGTCACGAGTGCCAGTGTGGCAGAGGTCGGGCGAGGCTGCACGGCTTTGCCCGCCGATGCGCTGGAACCTGGCGCCGCCAGGGGCTGCGGAACGATACTGGTGTTCATTTCAACCAAGAGGATGCCTCCATGCCCAGCCTGGTGCTGGATATTTCCCTGAGTGCCGAGCGCTTTCTTGCGGTCTACCAGGGCCACGCCAACCGAGTGATGGTGCGCAGCCGCGACGGGCGCAAGGTTAGCTTGCCTGCGCATCATTTGCGGCCTTTTCTGACCCATGATGGCATTCATGGTTCATTCGAGCTGGAATTCGATCCCTCCGGGTCGCTGCTGGCGCTACGTCGCCTCGCCTGAGGCGGGGCTGGCAGCTATAATCGCCGGCCCATCCCGCCGATCGATACCCGCCCATGTACACCCTGGCCCGCGAGCTGCTGTTCAAACTGTCCCCGGAAACTTCCCACGAGCTGTCCATCGACCTGATCGGCGCCGGTGGCCGCCTGGGCCTCAACGGCTTGCTGACCAAGGCGCCGGCCAGCCTGCCGGTGAAGGTCATGGGGCTGGAGTTCCCCAACCCCGTTGGCCTGGCCGCCGGCCTGGACAAGAACGGCGACGCCATCGACGGCTTCGCCCAGCTGGGCTTCGGTTTCGTCGAGATCGGCACCGTGACGCCGCGCCCGCAGCCGGGCAACCCCAAGCCGCGTCTGTTCCGCCTGCCCGAGGCCGAGGCGATCATCAATCGCATGGGCTTCAACAACCATGGCGTCGATCACCTGCTGGCCCGGGTTCGCGCGGCGAAGTTCAAGGGCGTGCTGGGCATCAACATCGGCAAGAACTTCGACACCCCGGTCGAGCGCGCGGTGGACGACTACCTGATCTGCCTGGACAAGGTCTACGCCCATGCCAGCTACGTGACGGTCAACGTCAGCTCGCCCAATACACCCGGCCTGCGCAGCCTGCAGTTCGGCGACTCGCTCAAGCAGTTGCTCGAAGCCCTGCGCCTGCGCCAGGAAGACCTCGCCGTCCAGCACGGTCGTCGCGTGCCGCTGGCGATCAAGATCGCCCCGGACATGAGCGATGAGGAAACCGCCCTGGTGGCCGGTGCGTTGCGGGAGTCGGGCATGGATGCGGTGATCGCCACCAACACCACCCTGGGCCGCGAAGGTGTCGAAGGGCTGGAATATGGTGACGAGGCGGGTGGCCTGTCAGGTGCGCCGGTACGTGACAAGAGCACCCATACCGTCAAGGTGCTGGCTGGCGAGCTAGGCGGTCGCCTGCCGATCATTGCCGTGGGTGGGATCACCGAAGGCCGACACGCGGCCGAGAAGATCGCCGCTGGGGCGAGCCTGGTGCAGATCTATTCGGGCTTCATCTACAAGGGCCCGGCGCTGATCCGCGAAGCAGTGGATGCCATCGCCGCGCTGCCCAAGGCCTGAATCGCGGGCAATAAAAAGGGCTCCCTTAGGGAGCCCCTGGGCTTGCGCCCGCCGCCCGGATGGGGCGTGCTTGGTGAAGTCGGTGTGATCCAGTGTCAGCCGACGGCGTGGAGTTCGTTGAGTCGATGAATGCCGGCAGTGCCGGTAAAGCCATCCCAGTGGTCGCCGCGACCTTCACGCCAGCCGTTTATCCAGGCTTGACGAGTGGTGGGATGGGTGAAAGGACAGAGATCGCGGGATTTGCCATGAATGCCGTGCTGATAACCGCGCAGAAATGCTCGTTCCATCGGATCACGCTTAAGTCTTCTCATAGGGTGTAGCCCTCATTTGTTGACTGTTATGTCCATTGGCCCCAAGTCGGGAGCCCGGCAGAGAATGCTCTGCCACTGAAGAACGGCTGCCGGCGTTACCGTTCTCCTTCCGCTACCGTTGCGGCAGCGGATAACTGAGTTCTAACCGTTGCTCCGGGGCATTGGAATGATCGTTTTGTCATAAGGACGTAACGAGAATGGGTTCCGGACCATAAGCTGTAAGAGCCTGTTACGCGTGCGAACAGGCTCAGCCCCCATGGGATGGGGCCTTGAGAAACCCATGATGTCGCGGTGCTATGGGCCCGCGCGGATGAGAATGGGAATTTTCCTATCCGACGAAGGGCCGTTCTGCGACCTTTAGTCACATATTTTATGACCGCACGGAGATGAATCCGTGCCGCTGATCAGCCGCAAGGCACTGGAACTACCATGTCGGATGTTTTCGAACTCTTCCTCACCTGCCCGAAAAGCCTGGAGGGCCTGTTGCTGGAAGAGGCCACCTCGCTGGGCCTTGCCGAGGCGCGCGAGCAGGTGGCCGCCATCCGTGGCCAGGGCGACCTGGAAACCGCCTACCGCCTGTGCCTCTGGTCGCGCCTGGCCAACCGCGTGCTGCTGGTGCTCAAGCGCTTCCCGGTGCAGAACGCCGAAGACCTCTACCAGGGCGTGCTCGACGTTGACTGGCACGACCACCTGTCACCCACCGGCAGCCTGGCGGTGGAATTCAGCGGCCACGGTTCGGGCATCGACAACACCCACTTCGGTGCCCTCAAGGTCAAGGACGCCATCGTCGACAAGCTGCGCACCGCCAGCGGCGAGCGCCCGTCCATCGACAAGGTCAACCCGGACCTGCGCATCCACCTGCGCCTGGACAAGGGCGAGGCGATTCTTTCCCTCGACCTTGCCGGCCACAGCCTGCACCAGCGCGGCTACCGTCTGCAGCAGGGCGCCGCGCCGCTGAAGGAAAACCTGGCCGCCGCCATCCTGCTGCGTGCCGGCTGGCCGCGTATCGCCGCCGAAGGCGGCGCGCTGGCCGACCCCATGTGCGGTGTCGGCACCTTCCTGGTGGAGGCGGCGATGATGGCTGCCGATATCGCCCCCAACCTCAAGCGCGAGCGCTGGGGCTTCTCCAACTGGCAGGGCCATGTGCCGGCGATCTGGAAGAAGCTCCACGAGGAGGCCCAGGCCCGCGCCGATGCCGGCCTGGCCCGCCCGCCGCTGTGGATCCGTGGCTACGAGGCCGACCCGCGGCTGATCCAGCCCGGGCGCAACAACATCGAGCGTGCGGGGCTGTCCGACTGGGTGAAGATCTACCAGGGCGAGCTGGCCACCTTCGAGCCGCGCCCCGACCAGAACCAGAAGGGCCTGGTCATCAGCAACCCCCCGTATGGCGAGCGCCTGGGCGACGAGGCCAGCCTGCTTTACCTCTACCAGAACCTTGGCGAGCGCCTGCGCCAGTCCTGCCTGAACTGGGAAGCGGCGGTGTTCACCGGCGCACCCGAGCTGGGCAAGCGCATGGGCCTGCGCAGCCATAAGCAGTACGCCTTCTGGAACGGCGCGCTGCCGTGCAAGCTGCTGCTGATCAAGGTGCTGCCCGACCAGTTCGTCACCGGTTCGCGCCGCCAGGACGCCGCTGCCGAGCCCCAGGCCGGTGCTGCGCCCGTGGTGGAGCAGGCGCGCCTCTCCGAAGGCGGGCAGATGTTCGCCAACCGCCTGCAGAAGAACCTCAAGCAGCTGGGCAAGTGGGCCAAGCGCGAAGGCGTGCAGTGCTACCGCCTGTATGACGCCGACATGCCCGAGTACGCCCTGGCCATCGACCTCTATGGCGACTGGGTGCACGTGCAGGAATACGCCGCGCCGCGCTCCATCGACCCGGAGAAGGCCCAGGGCCGTCTGCTCGATGCCCTTGCCGCGATTCCCCAGGCACTGGGCATCGACCAGTCGCGCGTGGTGGTCAAGCGCCGTGAGCGCCAGTCCGGCACCCGCCAGTACGAACGCCAGGCGACCCAGGGCCAGTTCATGGAGGTCAGCGAGGGTGGCGTGAAGCTGCTGGTCAACCTCACCGACTACCTCGACACCGGCCTGTTCCTCGACCACCGCGCCATGCGCTTGCGCATCCAGCGCGAGGCCGCCGGCAAGCGCTTCCTCAACCTGTTCTGCTACACCGCAACCGCCAGCGTGCATGCGGCCAAGGGCGGTGCCCGCAGCACCACCAGCGTCGACCTGTCGCGCACCTACCTCGACTGGGCGCGGCGCAACCTCTCCCTCAACGGCTTCTCCGACAAGCAGAAGCTGGAGCAGGGCGACGTGATGGCCTGGCTGGCGGAGGACCGTGGCGAGTACGAGCTGATCTTCATCGACCCGCCGACCTTCTCCAACTCCAAGCGCATGGAAGGGGTGTTCGACGTGCAGCGTGACCACGTGCAGTTGCTGGACCTGGCCATGGCCCGCCTGGCACCGGGCGGGGTGCTGTACTTCTCCAATAACTTCCGCAAGTTCCAGCTGGATGAAAGCCTCGACCAGCGCTACCAGGTGAGCGAGATCAGCGCCGAAACCATCGACCCGGATTTCGCCCGCAACCAGAAGATCCACCGCGCCTGGAAGTTCACCGCGCGCTGAGCCGCGCTGCCGTCCGTCAGCCGGGGCAGGGGCGGCAGGGTTTTGTCTAGGCAAAGTGCCAGTATGTTGGCTAAGTTTGTGATCACAGGGGCCGTCCTCATTACTTAGCTCCGAGATGTAAGCATGCTGTCGCTTGCCCTGGGAAAGTCGTCCCTGCACTCCCGTCTGACCGGCCGCAGCCTGCTCTGGCTGGCCTGCCTGCTGGTGATCTCCGGCGGCCTCAGCCTGACCGTACTGCTGGCCAGCCTGGTGCACGACTCAGAGCGCAACCAGCTGCGTGAGCGCTTCTCGCAGATCGCCACCGAACGCCTCAGCCGGATTCAGGAACGCCTCGGCGACCAGTTGAAGGAGCTGGACGCCCTGCAGCGCTTCTTCCTCAATTCCCAGACGGTCAGCCGCGACGAATTCCAGGGCTTCGTCGAGCCGCTGCTGGACGACACCCTGGCCTATTCCTGGGTGCCCTGGGTGGCGCGCAGCGAGCGCCCCGTGTTCGAGGAGGAGGCCCGCGCGGATGGGCTCAGGCGCTTCCGCTTCCATGACCTGGACAAGGACGGCACCGCCCAGACCAGCCCCGAGCGCGACCACTACCTGCCGGTGTTCTACAGCGTCTCCGGGCTCGCCGGGCGCTTGCCCCTGGGGCTGGACCTGAGTTCGCAGCCCGAGCGTGCAGCCTTGCTGGACAAGGCCCGCGCCGGGCGCCAGGCCGTCGCCTCCGATGCCCTGACGCTGATTGGTGTGCCCGGGGCCGACGCCCGGGGCATTCTCATGGCGGTACCGGTGTTCAACCCGGCCGCCACCGAGGGGCACGCGCTGCGCGGCTTCGTCCTCGGTGTGATCAGCCTGCGCCGGGAAATGGAGCAGGGCATCCCCGACGAGGTGCTCGGCAGCCTGGCCATGCGCCTGATCGATATCACCAAGGAAGACGACCCGCAAGCGCTCTACCTGAGCAAGGCCGAGGACGATGATTCAGGCCTGCTGATCACCCGTTCCTTTGCCTTCGCCGACCGCACCTACCGCCTGGAGCTGCGCCCCAGTGAAGGCTTCGCCATGGCCAACCGCTCATCCGCCTGGCACTTGGTGATCGCCACCGGCGGCCTGATCACCCTGCTCATGGCGGCCTACCTGATGCTGTTGATCAGCCAGCGCCAACGCGCCCTGCGCCTGGTGGCCGAGCGCACTCGCGAGCTGCGTGAGCGCGAGCTCGACCTCAAGCTCAGCGAGGAGCGCTGGGCCTTCGCCTTGGACAGCGCCGGCCACGGTGTATGGGATTGGGAGATCGCCTCCGACACGGTGTACTACTCCCGTGCCTGGAAGGGCATGCTCGGCTATGACGTGGACGAAGTGCCCGACGAGCCCGAGCTGTGCCTGCGCCTGCAACACCCCGACGATGCGCCAGCGGTGGATGCCGCCCTGCAGCGTCACCTGCGCGGCGAGGCGCCGATCTACCAGAGCGAGCACCGCATGCAGCGCAAGGGCGGTGCCTGGGTGTGGGTGCTCGACCGCGGCAAGGTGGTGGAGTGGAACCCCGATGGCTCGCCCCTACGGATGATCGGCACCCAGACCGATATCAGCGCCAGCAAGGCCGCCGAGCTGCAGCTGGCGCTGGCCCACGGGCAGTTGCGTGGGGTGCTGGACGCGGCCACCCAGGTGTCGATCATCGCCACCGACCTCGATGGTTTCGTCCTTCAGTTCAACGTCGGCGCCGAACGCATGCTCGGCTACAGCGCCGCGGAGATGGTCGGCAAGCGCCCGCGCATGCTGCACCTGGAGGCGGAGATCCAGGCCCGCTGCGAGGCCCTGTCGAAGCGGCTGTCGCGGCCCATCCGCGACTTCCACCACTATGTGGTCGAGGTCACCGCCGGTGATTGCTACGACGAACACGAGTGGACCTACGTGCGCAAGGACGGTGGCCATCTCACCGGCAACCTCATCCTCACCGGCGTGCGCGACCAGCACGATCAACTGGTGGGCTACCTCGGCGTGGCCATCGACGTGACCGACCGCAAGCGCGTGCAGGAGGCCCTGGAGGACCGCGACCGCTTGCTGCAGAAACTCAGCGCGCGGGTGCCGGGCGCCATCTACCAGTACCAGCTGTACCCCGATGGCCGGCATCGCTTCCCTTATGTCAGTGCCGGGGTGAGCGACATCCTCGAGGTCGAGCCCGAGCAGGTGAACGGAGATGCTTCCCAGGCCTTCACCCGCCTGCACCCGGAGGACCTGGAGCGGATCTACGCCAGCATCCTGCATTCCGCCGCCGTCATGCAGACCTGGCGCGAGGACTTCCGCGTGCTGCTGCCGCGCCAGGGCCTGCGCTGGCTGCGCGGCGAGTCGGAGCCCGAGCGCATGGCCGATGGCAGCGTGCTGTGGCACGGCTATATCTCCGATGTCACCGGGCACAAGCTGGTGGAGCAGGAGCTGCGGGCACTGTCCATCACCGACGCCTTGACCGGCGTGTTCAACCGTCGCCATTTCCAGGAGCGCCTGGATGCGGAGATCGCCAGGGCATTGCGCAGCGAGGGCCCGTTCTCGCTGGTGATGCTGGATATCGATCACTTCAAGCTGGTGAACGACCAGCATGGCCACGAGGCGGGCGACCGGGTGCTCAAGCAACTGTGCCAGCGCATTGGCCAGCGGTTGCGGCGCATCGACGTGCTGTGCCGGCTGGGCGGCGAGGAATTCATCGTGCTCTGCCCGGAGACCAACCTGGAGCAGGCGCGATCATTGGCCGAAGCGCTGTTGCAGGGCATGCGCCGGGATGAGGTGGCGGGCGTCGGCCACGTCACCGCCAGCTTCGGCTGTGCCTGCTGGCGTGATGGCGAGACCGCCGATGCACTGCTGCGGCGGGTGGATACTGCGGCCTATTCCGCCAAGCAGGGCGGCCGCGACCAGGTGTGCTGCGCCGAGTGAGACGGGGGCGGCGTCGCCCCCGTCAACGGGGCGGGATCAGCGGCGCGGCTGGTTGTAGAGGTCCAGCAGCACCTGATCGAGGATGGAGGAGGCGCCCCACGGACGCTGGTCGTTGAGGATCGCCACCACCGCCCAGGTGTTGCCGTTGTCGTCGCGGCTGAAACCGGCGATTGCACGCACCGTGTTCAGGGTGCCGGTCTTGATATGCGCTTCGCCTGCCATGGGCGTGCGGCGCAGGCGCTTGCGCATGGTGCCGTCCATCGCCACCAGCGGCAGGGACGCGATGTACTCCGCGGCGTAGGGGCTCTGCCAGGCGGCATGGAGGATGGTCGCCATCTCCCGCGCGCTGACCCGCTCCTGGCGCGACAGGCCGGAACCGTTCTCCATCACCAGGTGCGGCGCGGTGATGCCCTTCTTCGCCAGCCAGGCGCGGATCACCCGTTGCGCGGCCTTGGCATCGTCGCCGTCGGCCTCGTTGCGGAACTGCGCGCCGATGCTGAGGAACAGCTGCTGCGCCATGGTGTTGTTGCTGTACTTGTTGATGTCGCGAATGATCTCCACCAGGTCCGGGGAGAAGGCCCGCGCCAGCAGCTTGGCGTCCTTGGGCACGCCGGCGAGGCGGTCCTTGCCGAGGATGCTGCCGCCCAGTTCCTTCCAGATCGCCCGCACCGCGCCGGCTGCGTAGCCCGGGTGGTCGAGCAGCGACAGGTAGGTCTGCGCGCTGCAGCCTTCGGGCAGGCTGCCGCTGGCGATCACCGTGGTGCCGTCGAACTGGGTCACCGGGTTGTAGCGCACGTCTGGCCAGGCAGGGCAGGGCGCGGCCTTGGTCACCTTCACCTGGTTGTCGATGCGGATGCTCTCGATGGGCGGCTCGGCGGCGATGCTGGCGCGGCCGCCGTCGGCGCGGGCGATGAAGCGCAAGGCCTTGAGGTTGACCAGCAGGGAGTCCGGGCCGACCAGGAAGGGCTTGTTCTCGTCGCCGCCGTCGTCATTGAAAGCCGGTAGTTGCGGGTGCACGAAGCGGCTGCGGTCGAGCACCAGGTCGCCGGTGATCTTCAGCACGCCATTGGCGCGCAGGTCACGCATCAGCAGCCAGAGCTTCTCCATGTTCAGCTTCGGGTCACCGCCACCCTTGAGGTAGAGGTTGCCGTGCAGCACGCCGTCCTTGACGGTGCCATCGGTGAAGAACTCGGTCTTCCACTGATAGGTGGGGCCGAGCAGCTCGAGGGCGGCGTAGGTGGTGATCAGCTTCATGGTGGAAGCCGGGTTCACCGACACATCGGCGTTGAAGATGGTCTGCGCGCCGGGGCCGGTCAGGGGCAGGGTCACCAGCGACAGGGAGTTCTGCGGGATCTTGTTCTTCTTCAGCGCCTGCTGGACCTTGGCCGGGACGTTGGCATTGACCTGAACGGCGAAGGCCGGTTGGGCGAAGGGGAAAATGAGGCCGGTGAGGGCGAGGATACGAATGGACTTGAACATCAACGAATGCCCTCCGCACGAGGGCGAGTAACGCAAATTGGCATGGCAGGTTCCCACGACGTGTTCGGGAAATGGTGCGCATTATGCCGCAAGCGTTTCCTGGGCGCTCGTGCCGCTGACCGCTCGCACGCTCTGCGGCGGGCTTCGTTTTGCCGTTCCGCCACGCGGGCGGGCAAGCCGGCGGGGAAACTGCTAGAGTGCCGCGCTTGAACACATGAAGAGGATTGCCTGATGGCTACTAACCGTTCCCGCCGCCTGCGAAAAAAGCTTTGCGTCGATGAATTCCAGGAGCTGGGTTGCGAGCTGAGCCTGACCTACAAGGACGGGCTGGCCGAAGCGGAGCTGGAAAGCTTCCTCGATCAGTTCATCGACGATGCCATCCAGGGCAATGGCCTGGGCTATGTCGGTGGCGATGACTACGGTTTCGTTTGCCTGTCCAAGCGCGGCTCGGTCAACGAAGAGCAGCGCAGCAAGCTGGAAGCCTGGCTCAAGGGCCGCAGCGAGCTGGCCAGCTTCACCCTGAGCCCGCTGGTGGATGTCTGGTACCCGGAAAACCCGATCAACCAGTGATCCCGGCGGTCATGAAAAGGGGCGCACCATGCGCCCCTTTTTCATGCCTGCGATTTGTCTCCCGCTGATGCGAGATCCCGCTGCCTACGAGGCCAGGCCCGCCCGCTCGAGAATCGACCCTTCGTCCACCGCGTCGATCTGCTCCGGCCGCAGGAAGCGCTCGGCGTAGTCGCGGTACACGCCGGAGCGGATGAACAGGCCGAACAGCTCCGGGTCGATGTGTGCGCCCTTGCACATGCCGACCATGATCCCCAGCGCCTCGGACAGCGTCTTGCCCTTTTTGTAGGGGCGGTCCACCGCGGTGAGTGCCTCGAAGATGTCGGCGATGGCCATCATCCGCGCGGGCAGGCTCATCTGCTCGCGGGACAGGCGTTTCGGGTAGCCGCTGCCGTCCATCTTTTCGTGGTGCCCGCCGGCGATCTCGGCCACGTCCTTCAGGTGTGGCGGGAAGGGCAGGCGGTTGAGCATGAGGATGGTCTGCACGATGTGGTGGTTGATGATGTAGCGCTCCTCGGCCGTCAGCGTGCCGCGGGCGATGGAGAGGTTGTGCAGCTCGCCACGGTTGAACTTGTGGGTCGGCACCTCGAGCTTGAAGCCCCAGGGGTTGTCGGCCGTCATGCGCTCGCCTTCCGGGCGCTCCAGCAGGTGCTCGGGGCGGTCGGCCAGCAGCGGCTCTTCTGCGGGCAGCGGGCGGGGCGGGGTGCGGGCCATGCGTTGTGCCTCTTCCCAGGACACGCCGAGGCGGTCGTCCAGGGTGCGGCTCCAGGTGCGCGAGGCGATGCGCTGCAGGCGCTGCTGGTCTTCCTCGGCCATGAACTCGCCGCCCAGGTTGCTGCGGGCGATGAAGGCGAACTCCTCGTCCAGGGCTGCCAGCAGCTCGTCGCGCAGCTGTGCCTGCCCGGGTTCGTCGGCGCCCTGGGCGACGGCTTGCCAGTAGCGGACCCAGGCATCGCGCTTGAGTACCTCGAAGCGCATGCGCACTTCGTGGATGCGGTCGTAGAGGGTTTCCAGCTTGGTGGCCTTGTCCACCACGTATTCGGGGGTGGTGACCTTGCCGCAATCGTGCAGCCAGGCGGCGATGTGCAGGGCTTCCCAGTCTTCGTCGCTGGGGTTGTAGGTATGGAACGGCGGTTCGTCGCTGGCGGCGGCGGCGCGGGCCAGGGCCAGGGTGATTTCCGGTACGCGCTGGCAGTGGCCGCCGGTGTAGGGACTCTTGGCGTCGATGGCGCCAGCGATGAGCTGGATGAAGGCGTCGAGCAGTTGCTTCTGCTTCTCCAGCAGGCGCTGGCTTTCGATGCACAGCGCGGCGACGCCAGAAATCGCTTCGACGAAGGCGATGCGCTCGGGCTTGAGCATGGCCAGTTCAGTGCCGTCGCCGGTGTCGCGGTGCAGCAGCACCAGCACCCCGACCGTGTCGCCCTGGCGGTTGTGCAGGCCGGTGCTGACCAGGTGCACGCGCGGGCTTTCCAGGCTTTGCAGCACCTGGCGGAAGCCGTCGGCCTGGTCGTAGCCGAAGGTGCGCAGCTGGCTCGAGCCGCCGCTGGCCGGCAGGCGCAGCCAGTCGGGCAGGTCGTCGTCGTTGAGGGCATGGCTACGCAGGCCGTGCCCTTCCAGGTCGTGCTCGCCTTTCTTGCCGAGGAACAGGCCGTTGGGCTCGAGGCGCCCGCTGGTGGCATCCAGCAGGTAGATGAAGCCGCCCGAGGCTTCGCTGATGGTCACCGTTTCTTCCAGCACGCGGCGCAGCAGGGCGTCGAAGCGATTCTCGGCGGAGAGGCTGGCGGTGATCTCCAGG
The DNA here is from genome assembly GCF_026072635.1 of Pseudomonas solani. Classification (NCBI taxonomy): domain Bacteria; kingdom Pseudomonadati; phylum Pseudomonadota; class Gammaproteobacteria; order Pseudomonadales; family Pseudomonadaceae; genus Pseudomonas; species Pseudomonas solani. The sequence goes on from NZ_AP023081.1 coordinate 4,206,265, forward strand.
AAGCTGGCCAGGGTGTCTTTCATCCGCACCATGGCCACGGCCAACTGGTCCACTTCCAGCACCGGCGAGCGGCCCATGGCCGGTGCTTCGAAATTGAAGCTGCGGATCGCCTCGGCTTCGGCCACCAGGGCCTTCAGCGGCTTGACCAGGACCCGCGACAGCAGCCAGCCGAGGGGGATGCACAACAGCAGGATGCACAGGGTGAGCACGGCACCTTGCCAGCGGATGCGGTAGGCGTCCGCCAGCAGTTCGTCCTCGGGGGCCAGCAGGGCCAGGTAAAGCCCGTCCGGCCCCCGGATTGCAGATGGTTCTGCGACACCACCCAGCGCCGCTTGGCCAGCTCCAGGGTCGAGCGCTGGTCACCGGAGAGGCCGAGGTCGAGCAGCGCGGCGATGGCCGGGTCGAGGTCACGTGCGCGGGCCAACTGGGGCTTGTCGTCGACCCGCACGATGAGCCGGGAACTGTCCGGATAGGCCACGGCGCTGCCATCCGGCGCGAACAGCAGCACCTGGGTGGAGGGGGTGACCCGGTGCTGCGCAAGGGTGGCGGAAAGGTCGTTCAGGGTCAGGTCGGCGGCGATCACCGCGTCGCTGCCGGCCGGCAGGGCCAGGGTGGTGCCCACCGCGCCGGTGGAGAAGAACACGTAGGGCTGGGTGGTGATGTGCCGGCCCTGTTCCAGGGCGCGTGAATACCAGGGGCGGTTGCGCGGGTCGTAGCGCTCGTTGAGTTCCTGGCGCCGGCTGATCAGCTTGAGTTCTTCATCGAAATACAGCGACTCGGAGCGGGCACGGGCGAGGTTGTCGCGCTCGATGCTCCAGACCTGGTAGGCGGCACCCGTCGGGGCATCGAAGCGCTGCTTGAGCTCGGGAGTGCGCAGCGGCCGGACCATGAAGAAGTCGCCGTCGTCGAAGCCCAGGTAGAGGGAGGCGAGCTTGGGGTTGTCGCGCAGCGCCTGGGCGAAGCTGCGCAGGAGTTTTTCCTGGCGGCGGTAGCCGTCGTCGAGCTGGGTGCCGGGGTCGAGGGTGAGCAGATTGAGCAGGTGGTAGATGGGCTGGTAGGTGTGCTCCAGGTCGATCGCCACGTCTTGGCTGATGCGTTCGAACAGCGTGTCGCTGCTGGACAGGATGATCTGGCTCGTCTGCCGGTAATTGAAGACGCCGAGCACGACGCCGGTCAGCAGCAGCAGGAGCGTGAACAGTAGGCTGATATGCACGTGCAGAGGAAAACGACGTTCGACCGGCTTGTACGGCATTGCCCGAACTCCTTGAATCCCTGTCTTGGAAAAGACCCGGATGGAGCATAGATGAGCCCCTGTGCAGATGCGTGCCCGGTGCCAGAAATAACGACACCTTGGCCAGCTTTGCCGGATGGGGTCTGAAGCGGGGCGGGCAATCGCCTTGATCCCACGGCGGGCGTCGGGCGCTGTGTGAACGCTCCGAAGGGTGGGCCGACGGCAGGCTGCGATGCACGCTACCCGGTACTTTTCGGGCGAGTTCCGTGCCGCTTTCGTGAGGATGGTGTAGGCGCAGTCGCAAGATGTTGAAAGTCTTGTCCTGAAGCTTCAGCAGTGCCCCCGAGGGTGCTCGACAGGCTTGATGGCGCCTCTATCTTGGCAGCTTCGTATCGCCGCTGATGGAGACGCAAAGGTGAGCAAACTCGTAGACATGGACTCATTCCTTCGCACGGGTGCCGAGTCCCCGGGCAAGGTCCTGATCGTGGATGACCATCCCGTCATTCGCCTGGCCGTTCGCTTGCTGCTGACACGTGAGGGCTACCAGGTGATCGGCGAGACCGACAACGGCGTCGATGCCATAGCCCTGTCCCGTGAGCACCTCCCCGATCTGGTGATTCTCGACATCGGCATTCCCAAGCTCGGCGGGCTCGATGTGATCGCCCGCATCAGCTCCCTCGACCTGCCCTTGCGGGTGCTGGTGCTGACCGGGCAGAACCCCAGCCATTACGCATCCCGTTGCATGCAGGCCGGGGCTGCGGGCTTCGTCTGCAAGGGCGGGGACCTGGGCGAGCTGACCGCCTCGGTGCGTGCCGTGCTGTCGGGCTACAGCTACTTCCCCAGCGAGGTGATCCGCAGTGGCAAGCGCCAGGTCGGGGTGCCCAGTGACACCGAACTGATCGAGCGCCTCTCGGACCGCGAGCTGGTGGTGATGAAGTACCTGGCCAACGGCCTGACCAACAAGCAGATCGCCGACGAGATGTTCATCAGCAACAAGACGGTGAGCACCTACAAGTCGCGGCTGCTGCTCAAGCTCAACGCACGCTCGCTGATCGAACTGGTGGAGTTCGCCAACCGCAACGACCTGGTGTGAGTCGCTCGATGGCAGCGCATCCGCAGCGGTGCGCTGCCATCGATCCTTCCTTTCCTGTCCCTTCTCCTGCCCCTTCCTGCCAGTGCCCGCTTCCGGTGCTCACGCTGGCTTTTTCCCGATGCAGTCGTCGGGTCTATTCCACAGTGGGCTGCGGCGCGTGGTGCTCGGTGCCGGAGGGAGCCGGCTCTGCGACCTTGCGCTCGCCCCAGCGCAGGCGTGCCCGGTGGGCCGCGTAGGCCATGAGCAGCGCGAGGGCGCAGCCCAGCAGGCTGTTGTAGAGGCGCACCTCGGGCAGGTGCCAGTCACGGGCGAGGCTTTCGGAAAGCAGTACGAAGCAGACGGTGGTCTGCACCACGAACAGGCCGTAGTGCTGGGCGATGAAGGCGCGGCTGAGCACGATCAGCGGCAGCATGCAGGCCACCAGCAGCGTCGGGCTCTGCAGCCAGTGGCCGAAGAGAATCAGCAGCAGCGCGCCGATGAGGGTGCCGAGGCCGCGCTGGATACCGCGCACCAGGCTGCTGTCGAGTTCCATTTGCAGGGTGGTGACCACCGTCAACGTCAACCAGTAGCCGCGCGGCATGCCGGTGAGGTTGGCGGCGAGGCCGGCGAGGGCGATGGCCAGGGTGCAGGTCAGGGCGTGGATCCACCAGAGCCGCCTCGGCAGGCGAGCGGCATGGCGGCGCAGCACGCGGATGAAACCGAGCATGCGCGGCAGCAGGGGCCACAGGCGCAGGCCGTGCATGCCGCGCAGGAAGAACGCCAGCAGCATCACCCAGAGGCCGCCGATGGCGAACAGCGCGCCTACCGCCAGGCCGTTGTTGAGGCTACCGCTGCCGGCCTGGCCCTGGCCGAGGCAGAGGCACACCGCCAGGCCCACGCCCAGCTTGCCCAGCTCGGTGCCGTAGCGTTGCAGCAGCGCCAGGAGGAAACCCCAGAGGGCGAAGCTGGCGAGGCTGAGCAACGGGTGGCTGGCGGCCCAGAAGCCGACGCCCGCGCTGAGGGCGCCGAGCAGGGTGAGCAGCAGCATGCGCAGCATGCCGAAGCGGTGCATGGGGTTGGCCAGGGCGGCCTGGAAGGCGCCGGTTGCGGCCCAGAGAAAGCCGGTGTGGGCGGTGAACAGACCGAGCATCAGCGGCAGGCCGCACCCCAGGCCCGCGATGGCGGCCGGGCCCCAGGCGGGAGGACCGGTGTGCCAGTGCAGGCTTTGTCTGAGCGCCTTGCGCATCTGTCGTGACTCCTTGCTGCGGCCACCTCCCACGGGTGGCCTGGTAACCCTAGACGGGACTGGAGCGCCCGGTCATTTCGCGAGCCATTTCCGTGGCGTAGCTGTCGGTCATCCCGGCGATGAAATCGATCACCCGCAGGAATGAGCGGTACAGCGGCCAGCTCGGGTCCGGGGCGTTGTTGCCGAGCAGGTCGAGGATGCGCCGGTTCTTGAACGAGGGCGTGCGCCCGCCATGCTGCTCCAGCGCCGCACCGCAGAACGCGTTGAGCAGGATCTCCAGGGTGGTGTAGGCGCCGATTTCATGGAGCGTCTTGCGCTTGTCCTGGAAGATGCGCTCGCGGGCGATGGCCTTGGCGCGCAGCACGCAGTGTTTGGCCGGGCCATGCATGTGCTCCACCAGGTCGCCCTGCAGGGTGCCGCTGAGCAACGCGCCCTGCTGGTCGACGAAGGCATGGGCGGCGGCATTGGTCAGGTGTTCGATGGCCTTGCCGCGGAGGATCGCCAGCTTGCGCCGCCGCGAATCACGCGGGCCCAGCTGGCGGTAGGTTTCCGGCAGGTCGTCGCCCACCAGGCCGAGCAGCACGGCCTCCACCTCCTCGTAGTCGAGCAGCTCCATTTCGAGGCCGTCTTCCAGGTCGATCAAGGCGTAGCAGATGTCGTCGGCCGCCTCCATCAGGTACACCAGCGGATGGCGCGCCCAGCGCTGCTCCTCCAGTTGCGGCAGGCCGAGCTTGTGGGCGATCTGCTCCAGCAGCGGCAGCTCGCTCTGGTAGCAGCCGAACTTGTGTTTCTTGTAGCCAAGGGCTTCGGCGTGGCGGGCCGTCCAGGGGTACTTGAGGTAGGTGCCGAGGGTGGCGTAGGTCAGCCGCGTACCGCCATCGAACTGGTGGTATTCCAGCTGGGTGAGCACACGGAAGCCCTGGGCGTTGCCCTCGAAGCTGAGGAAGTCGGCGCGCTGGGTGTCGCTCATGGCGTCCAGCCAGCCGCGTGCGCAGGCCTGCTGGAACCAGTGGCGGATGGCGTCCTCGCCGGAATGGCCGAACGGCGGGTTGCCGATGTCGTGGGCCAGGCAGGCCGACTGCACGATCACGCCGAGGTCGGCCGGGTCGCACCAATCCGGCATCTCCTCACGCAGCACTTCACCCACGCGCATGCCCAGGGAGCGACCGACGCAGCCGACCTCCAGGGAATGGGTCAGGCGGGTGTGGATGTGGTCGTTGCTGGAGACCGGGTGGACCTGGGTCTTGCGCCCCAAGCGGCGGAATGCGCCGGAAAAAATGATGCGGTCATGGTCCTTGTGAAACGAACTGCGGCCCAGTTCCTCGGTGCTGTGCACCGGTTTGCCGAGCCGTTCACGGGTGAGCAGTGTCTGCCAGTCCAACGCCAGTCCTCGCCTTCAGTGGCTGAAGGGGGCTAGCTTCCGGATTAACGCGGGGCACCGCAAGGGGACCAAGGGCGAATGCGCGAGTTCCCGCAGGCGCCGTCCGTCAGAGCCCGGCGGCGTCGATATCCACCAGCAGCAGGCGGTCGCCGTTGTCGATGAACTGGCCGGCGGTCAGGCAGTACTGGTTGGTGGTGGCGTCGCGGTAGGTGCTGGAAAGGGTCAGCCGGCGTTCTTCCCAGCCCTCGGCGAGCAGGTGATAGAAGTACGGCCGCCAGGACCAGTTGTGGCCCTGGTAGCGGGCGTCTTCACGCCATTGCTGGCCGTGCCATTCCAGGTTCGGGGTGAGCTGGGTGCCATTGCGGTCGCATTGGTAGATGCGCAGCAGCCAGGGGTAAAGCTCGGGGGAGGGCAGGGCCTCGAGCCGTGCGTGGCCTTCGGCCCAGTTGCGCAGCTGGTTCATCAGCTGGGTCAGTTGCTGGCGCATGGTCATCAGCCGTGCGCGTTCGGCCAGCTTGCGCTGCACGTACTGGTCGCGCAGCTGGGCGAAGCGTTCGACGAAGGCGTCGGCGGCGAAGAATTCCAGCTCCGGCTTGGCGAACAGGTAGCCCTGCACGTAGCGGGCGCCGCACTCCAGGGCGAAGTCCAGCTCGGCCTCGGTTTCCACGCCCTCGGCGATGATCCAGCAGCCGGTCTTCTCGGCCATCTGTGCCAGTGCCTTGACCACCTCGCCGCTGGGGCCGCCCCGGGCCGCGGCCTGGAACAGCTGCATGTCGAGCTTGAGGATGTCCGGTTGCAGGGCCAGCACCCGGTCGAGCTGGGAGTAGCCGGCACCGAAGTCGTCGATGGCGATGCGTGCGCCGGCCTGGCGGTAGCGGGCGACCACGTCCGGCAGGCGCTGGCTGGCGCCGCCCAGTTCGGTGATCTCGAAGACGATGCGCTCGGGCGCTACGCCGTTGCGCTCCAGTTGCTTGAGGCTGGGCAGGGCCTGGCCCGGGCGCAGGCGGCTGATCCAGCGGGGCGAGATATTGATACTGAGGAACCAGTCCGCCGGTGCCTCGTGCAGGCGCTTGAGGGCGTCCTCGCGGATTTCCCGGTCGAGGCGACGCAGGGCTGCAGGCGGCACCTTGGAATCGGCGAACAGCGGGCCGACCGAGAGCAGCCGGCCATCATCCTGGCGCAGGCGTCCCAGGGCTTCGACCCCGGCGATGCGTCCTGTCGCGGTGTCGATGAACGGCTGGAAGCAGGCAAGCGGTTGCCCCTCTATCACGGTGACTCCTTAGGGCTGGCCCGAAATGCACGCGCTCGTCGAAACGACGCGAAGGGAACCGGTCTCTACCGGCTCCCTTGCATAGCAAGAATGTGGCCAGCTTGTCCGACGATCAGACCTTTGGAGGGGACGGCGGCTTCGCGGAGGGGCGGCGCAAGGCGGCGCCCAGCAAGGGCATCAGGCTGCTGCCCAGGCGGATCAGTCGAGTCAGATTGCCACTACGGGCGGCGAAGAAGCCCAAGGCGGCGACCCCGGCAATGCCCCAAAGTGGAGCATGGGGCATGCCGCCCAGTTGCTGCTGCCAACTGCTGGCGATGCCCTTGGCGCGGCGCAGGGGCTGGGTAAGGACCAGGGTCTCGTGGCGGATCTCCTGGCGGTGCATCTCCAGGCGCAGGCGCACCAGCGCCTTGCGCAGTTCGCGGCGGGAGGTGGTGCGGTGCGTTTCGGGCAGGCTCATGGCATCAGGCGCTCGCGGTCCTGGGCCAGCTCTTCGAGCGTGGCGGAGAAGGGGGAGGACTCATCGTCCACGGCCTGTTTCAGGCGCCAGGCGCAGTAGCCGGTGAGCAGGAAGTAGAAGAGGCACAGGCCGCTGATGGTTTCGATCCGTGCACTGTCCCAGAACAGCACCAGCAGCAACGCGGATAGCGCCACCAGCAGGAGCAGGGCGAAGATCAGCGACAGGCCGGCGAACAGCAGCAGGCGCAGGGTGTTGGCCTTCTGCTCCTGCAGCTCGATGCCGAACAGCTCGACGTGGCTGTGCAACAGGCCGAGGAAGGCGGCGCCGAGGCGCCGCGGGGAGGGGCCTTGGCCCGCGCTCTGCGGGCCGGATTCCATTCCCGGCTCCATGGTCAGCGGCGCGACGCGAGCAGACCGAGGAGGAAGCCGATGCCGGCGGAAAGGCCGATGGTCTGCCAGGGGTGTTCCTGCACGTAGTCCTCGGTGGCGGCGACGGCGGCCTTGCCCTTGTCGACGATCTTCTCTTCGGTCAGTTGCAGGGTCTCGCGGGCGCGCTTGAGGGATTCGTGGATCTGCAGGCGCAGCTCCTCGGCCTGGTCGCCGGCCAGGCTGGCGGTGTGTTGCAGCAGTTTCTCGGTGTCACCGACGAGGGCCTGGAATTCGGTCAGCAGGTCGTCTTGGGCGCGGCTAGCGGACTTGCGGGGCATGGCGTGAATCTCCTTGGAGGGGCTTGGTTGTTGTGAGTCCCCGCGCTTGGGTTAGGTTCCGCCGATATTTGCCCCCGGGCGCTGGTATGGCGCTTGCAACGCCCTGGTGCGCCAGCGTGCCGGAGCGCCCCGTTATCGGGCGCTCAATGAGGCTCCGACAAGGCTGTTGACCGCTGGCAAGCATATGAAAAACAACGAGAAAGCCTGAAAACTCAAACTGCCGTCTCCACCGCTTCGCCCCGTTATGGCCCCAGGCTCCGACCCGTTCGAGGGCGTGGCGGCTTCAGGGTGGTGCGTGTCCGGCGCGATTTGACCCGTATTGGTGCTTTTTATCTGCCGGAGCCTTCCTGCCAATGGAAAACCTCAACAGTGCCGTGCAAACCCTGATCCACGGCTCCAACACCCTGTTCATCCTGATGGGCGCCGTGATGGTGCTCGCCATGCACGCCGGCTTCGCCTTCCTCGAAGTGGGCACCGTGCGCCAGAAGAACCAGGTCAACGCGCTGTCGAAGATCCTTTCGGACTTCGCCATCTCCACCCTGGCCTATTTCTTCATCGGCTACTGGGTGGCCTACGGCGTGACCTTCCTGCAGCCGGCCAGTGAGCTGGCGGCCGACCATGGCTATGCGCTGGTGAAGTTCTTCTTCCTGCTGACCTTCGCCGCCGCCATCCCGGCGATCATCTCCGGCGGCATCGCCGAGCGCGCCAAGTTCGGCCCGCAGTTGTGCGCCACCGCCCTGATCGTGGCCTTCGTCTATCCCTTCTTCGAGGGGCTGATCTGGAACGGCAACTTCGGCCTGCAGGACTGGCTGAAGGCGAGCTTCGGCGCCAGCTTCCATGACTTCGCCGGCTCCGTGGTGGTGCACGCCGTGGGCGGCTGGCTGGCCTTTGGCGCGGTGGTCTTGCTGGGGCGCCGTGATGGCCGCTACCGCGATGGCCGCCTGGTGGCCTTCGCCCCGTCGAACATCCCCTTCCTGGCGCTTGGCTCGTGGATCCTCATCGTCGGCTGGTTCGGCTTCAACGTGATGAGCGCGCAGACCCTGCAGGGTGTCAGCGGACTGGTGGCGGTCAACTCGCTGATGGCGATGGTCGGCGGCACGGTCGCCGCGCTGCTGGTGGGCCGCAATGACCCGGGCTTCCTGCACAACGGCCCGCTGGCCGGGCTGGTGGCGATCTGCGCCGGCTCCGACCTGATGCACCCGGTGGGTGCGCTGGTGACTGGCGCCATCGCGGGCGGCCTGTTCGTCTGGGCCTTCACCGCGACCCAGGTGAAATGGAAACTGGACGACGTGCTGGGCGTGTGGCCGCTGCACGGCCTGTGCGGCGTCTGGGGCGGTATCGCCTGCGGCATCTTCGGCCAGGAGGCCCTCGGTGGCCTGGGCGGCGTCAGCCTGGTGAGCCAGCTGATCGGCACCGGCCTCGGTGTGCTGGTGGCGCTGGTGGGGGGCTTCCTGGTCTACGGCCTGCTGAAGAAGACCCTCGGCATCCGCTTGTCCCAGGAGCAGGAGTACTACGGCGCGGACCTGTCGATCCACAAGATCGGCGCCACCAGCCAGGATTGATCGGGCCAAGCCCGGCACACTCCCATTAAACGAAGAAGCCCGCCGATTGGCGGGCTTTCACGTTGCGCAGTGGCGACTACCAGAGCGGTACCACGTAGCTGACGATCAGGCGGTTCTCGTCGATGTCGCTGCCGAAGTTGGTGGAGCGCACGGTCGCGTTGCGCCATTTCACGCCGAGGTTCTTCAGCGGGCCGTCCTGGAAGACGTAGGCGATGTCGGTGTTGCGTTCCCATTCCTTGCCTTCGGGGCGACCGGCGCCCAGGTCGACGTTGTCGCCGGACAGGTAGCGGGTCATGAAGGTCAGGCCGGGAATGCCCATGGAGGCGAAGTTGTAGTCGTAGCGCGCCTGCCAGGATTTTTCGTCCTTGGCGGCGAAGTCGCCGATCTGCACGTAGTTGACCAGGTAAGGGTCGGTGCCGTTGATGTAGGCGTAGCCGGTGTCGCCACTCATGCTCTGGTAGCCGAGGCCGAAGGCGTGGCCGCCCAGGGCATAGGTGAACATGGCGCCGAAGGCCTTGTTGTCGACGTTGCTGTTGCCTTCGTCGGTGGAGCGGGCGTAGCGGATGTCGCTCTTCAGCGATTGCTTGTCACCCAGCGGCAGGGTGTGCAGCACGGTGAAGATGTGCTGCTTGTAGAACTCGTCCAGGTTGCCGTAGTTGTAGCCGGTGGAGAGGCTGTCGTTCCACTTGTAGGTGGCGCCGGCGAAGTTGAATTCGTCGCTGGTCTGGCCGCCGCGGAAGGTGATGCCACGGGCACCGCCGGCACCGGTGGAGGCCACGCGGCTGTTGGTGATGGTCATGTCCTCGTAGTCCGAGGAGTCGCGCTGGTTCACCTGCTTGAGCTGGCCGGCGTCGAGGGTCAGGCCGTCGATTTCCATCGAGTTGATGTGGCCGCCCTGGAAGGTCTGCGGCAGCAGGCGCGAGTCGTTGTACTGCACGGTGGGCAGCTTGGGCAGCAGGGTGCCGACCTTGAGCACGCTCTTGGAGGCGCGCAACTTGGCGGTCAGGCCCACTTCGCCATATTCGTCCTGGGCGCGGTTGGGCGCTTCGCGGTCGCGCTTGAGCAGGCCGGTGCCGGTGCGGTCGGGGCTGGAGTCGAGTTTGATGCCCAGCGCGCCGATGGCGTCGACGCCAACGCCGATGGTGCCTTCGGTGAAGCCGGATTCGTAGCGCAGCAGGAAGCCCTGGGCCCACTCCTCGGCCTTGGACTGGGCGGCGCCGTCCTGGCGGAAGTCACGGTTGAAGTAGAAGTTGCGCAGCTCGACGCTGGCCTTGCTGTCTTTCAGGAATTCGGCCTGGGCGAGGCCGGGCAGGGTGAGGCCGGTGCTGAGCGCTGCCAGGGCAATGGCGTGCGCGAGCGAGGTCTTGCTCATTGTTATTGTCTCCTCGTTGGGGTTTCGGGGCGGTTGGGCCGCCCCGTTGCAACGAGTGGAATTAAGCATCTGGTAACAGAATCGTCATTTAGACATTGGTCGGCCTCACTGCACCCACTGCGGGTAGTAGCCGAGGCGGTCCTGCACGGCGGCGTCGTGGGCCGGCACCACGGTGAGGTTCGGTTGGGCCAGCAGCAGGTCGTGCACCCGTTGCAGCTGGGCACGGGTGCCGTCGCGGTCGTTGTCCACCATCCGCCGGCTGACCCAGAACTTCTCGTGGGGCCCGGTGAAGCCTTCCAGGCGCCAGCTGGTATCGCCGGTGAAGAAGAAGCGCCGGCCGTCGTCGAGGGTGAGGAACAGACCCACCGAGCCTGGTGTGTGCCCGGTGAGCGGTACCAGCACCAGGCTGCCGTCGCCGAACAGGTCGAGGCTCTGGTCAAAGCCCATGTAGGGCTCGGGCAGGAACTCGAAGGGCTGCCAGAGGACCTTGTGGGCGAACTGGCTGGGCAGCACCGCTGGCGGCGTGGCGATTTGGCTGAACTCGATTTCCGCCCAGGGCGCCCAGACTGGCACCTCGGGGAAGTCGGCCAGGCCCGAGGCGTGGTCCCAGTGGGCGTGGGTGAGGAGGATGCGGTCGACGCGGATGCCGTCACGGTCCAGTTGGTCCCGTGCGGGGGTGACGGTTTCGTACTTGAACAGCGGTTTGTCCCACCAGGGCATGTCGCCCTGGAACTGGGCGTCCACCTGGCGGCCGAGCCCGGTATCCAGCAGCAGGGTCGCGGCGTGGTGCTGGATGAGCACGGCGACGTGGTTGACCGCGACGGTCTGCGTCCACTGGCCGCCCTCCATGGTGAAGGCGTCGAGGGTTTCGGCGTGGGAGGTCTTCACCAGGGCGAAGCGCAGGCCCTGGGCGCTGGCGAAGGGGCTGGCGATCAGCAGCAGGCTGGCGAGGAGTAGGGGGAGCAGGCGCATGTACGGCTTCCTTGCGATGGCGGAGAGGGTCAGAGGTGCGGCAGCTCGACATAGCCGGGCAGGGCGCGGATGCGATCGCACCATTGGCGGATGTGTGGGTAGGGGGTGAGGTCGAGCCCGCCTTCCCCGGCCATCGCCAGGTAGGGGTAGTTGGCGACATCGGCGACGCTGGGGGCCTCGCCTTCGGCCAGCCAGGCGTGCCGGCCCAGTTGCAGCTCCACCATCGCCAGCACCTGGCGCGCCTTGGCCTGGGTGGCTTCTAGGTCGCCGGGCCGGCCGAACAGTTTCATCACCCGCGCGGCGGCCGGGCCGTGGTGCAACTCGTTGGCGGCGTAGCTCAGCCAGCTGGCGATGCGGCCCTGCTGCAGGGCATCGTCGGGCAGCCATTGCGGCGCATAACGGCGTGCCAGGTAGACGAGGATGGCCTGGGAGTCCGCCAACCTGCTGCCTTGGTCCACCAGCAGCGGAACCTGACCCCGTGGGTTGATGGCGAGGAATGCCGGTTGCTTCTGTTCGCCGGCGGCCAGGTTGACCGTGATGATTTCGGCGCGCTGGCCGGTCAGGCCGAGGAACAGGCGCACCTTGTAGCAGTTGCCGGAGAGGGGGAAGTCGTGGAGCTGCATGGTGGTGATCCCTGTGGTCGTTGTGCGGCTGGATATTAGACAGACAGGTCTGTATATTTCAAGCGCCAACTCCACCCCGTTGCCAGAAGGCAGCAGTGGTGCGGGTTTGAGCCGGTGCGGGCGGATGCGCATAATGCGCCGGTCAGGAGGTTCCACATGGCTTCGAGCAAACGCGATCAGTTGATCGACACCGCCATCGCGCTGTTCTACCGCGATGGTTTCCACGCCACCGGCATCGATCGCATCCTCGCCGAGTCCGGCGTGGCGAAGATGACGCTGTACAAGCATTTCAAGTCCAAGGACGAGCTGATCGAGGCGGCCCTGCGCCAGCGCCTGGAACCCAGTCGCCAGATGATGGCCTGGGCGCTGGAGAACCTGGCGCCGAGGGCGGCGATCCTTGCCGTCTTCGATGGCCTGCACCAGTTGCTGCATGGCAAGGAGTTCTTCGGTTGCGCCTTCGTCAACGCCGCCGCCGAGTTCCATGACCGCGAGCACCCGATCCACCGCGTCGCCGCCCTCCACAAGGCCAACGCCCAGCTGCATTTCCGCAGCGCCCTCGAACGCCTGGGGGTCGCCGAACCCGAGCGCCTGGCGCGGCAGTTGCAGTACCTGATGGAAGGGGCGATCGCCATGGCCCATGTGCAGGGCCCGGCCGAGCAGGCACGGGAGGCCAGGGATGCCGCAGCGGTGCTGTTGGGCGCGGCGGGTGTCGCCACGTCGGACGCGACGAACGTCTGACGTCAATATCGGTCACTGCCGTCCATCGGCTGCGAACGGATTCGTTCTCAAGGTTTTCCCGGGGCTGCCGTCAAATCGGTGTACATCCGATTCTCCGGGACCGCCACTATGAAGACCCTCGATTCCCTGGCTTCCGCAACCACGCGCCCGAGTTATCTGAACAAGATCGACAGCGCGACCCGTAACGCCACCAATGCGCAGAACGTGTTGGCCAACCGTGTTGCCCAGCGCCTGGGCATCGAGCCTGGCAGCCTGGCCGGCAAGACCCAGGATGACTACACGCCCGACAAGGTGGCCGGGCGCATCCTCGACTTCGTCGGCGGGCGCATCAAGGCCGAAGCGGCCAATGGTGCCGACACCGAGAAGCTGCAGAAGATGCTCGACCAGGCCCGCGAAGGCGTGGAGAAGGGCTTCGCCGAGGCGAAGAAGATCCTTCAGGGCCTGGGTGTGCTCGGCGGCAAGATCGCCAGTGACATCGAAGACACCTTCGGCAAGATCCAGGATGGCTTGAACAACCTGGCCAGCTCCCTGGGCCTGGATGGCAACACGCCGAGCACCGGCACTTCCGGCAGCACCAGTGTCAGCAGCTCCACCCAGAGCTTCTCCGCGCGTTCCTCGACCTTCGACATGGAGGTGACCACCAAGGAAGGCGACAAGGTGAAGATCTCCATCGCCCAGGCCTCGGCCGACTGGTCGAAGACCTCCTCGACGGGCTCCGACAAGGACGGCAAGAGCACCTCGGGTACCCGTTCCGAGTCCGGCAGCATGCAGATCGGCGGCTGGAAGGTGCAGGTGGATGGCGACCTCAACGACGAGGAGAGGGCCGCGCTCAGCGACCTGCTCGACCAGGTGCAGGATGTCTCCAGCAAGTTCTACTCCGGTGACCTCAACGGCGCCTTCGACCGCGCGCTGGCCCTGAACATGAACGGCGATCAGCTGGCTTCCATGTCGCTCAACCTCACCCAGACCAGGGTCAAGGCCACCAGCACCTACGGCTCCGTGGCCCAGGAAGGCGGCCAACCGGCCAGCGCGGTGAACACCTCGCTGCAGGACTACGCGAAGGGCATGCTGGAAGCGCTGAAGAACGCCGCCAAGCTCTCCGACGACCCGAAAGGCACGCTGCAGGACCTGCTCAACGGCGGTTTCTCGCTCAACGAGCGCCTCAGCGACAACCAGCTGGACAAGGCCCAGGCGTTCAACAGCAAGCTGCTGGACGGGCTGCAGAACCTGCTGCCGGCCGCCGCCAAGGACGACTCGGCCAAGGCCTGAGGCATGCTAGAATTCGCGCCTTTCCTGATTGGCGAGGCGCGTGGCGATGCTCCCCGAATGCAGCCTGTTCGGCACCCTGGGTTGCCATCTCTGTGAAGTGGCGGAGGGCGTGCTGATGCCCTTCGTCGAGCATGGCCTGATGGTCGAGTTGATGGACATCGCCGACCGCGAGGAATGGATGGACGACTACGCCCTGCGCATTCCCGTGTTGCGTCGCTGCGACACCGGTGCGGAACTGGACTGGCCTTTCGACGCGGCCAAGGTCGCCGCCTTCCTCGAACGCTGACCGCCGGTCGGCCGCTTCCCCTCTCCGTATCTTCTCTCTGCACGTCACGGCAGCCTGTGGCGACTGCCTTTGCGCCGATCAATCCCCCTTTTGCGGAACGGATTGTCGATTTAAAGCAACAGTGAATACCTTGCCAAATGTTTCGTCGCTTGTATGATTGCCCAGTCAGTTACTGCCTAGGCAGATATTAGCCAATGAAGCACTACAGCCCCGCCGACTACCCCTTCACCGGCTCCGTCGGCCAGTACATCGGGCGCTCCGCCATGCTCAAGGACCGCCTGCTCGATCGCTACCTGGCGCCCCTGGACATCACCTCCGCGCAGTTCAAGGTGCTGATGTTCATCTACATGGACCGCGCCAACACTCCGGCCGACCTGTGCCGCGAGCTCTCGGTGGACAGTGGCTCCATGACCCGCATGCTCGACCGCCTGGAGAAGAAGGGCCTGCTGCTGCGCAAGCCCTGCCCGGAGGACCGTCGCAGCGTGCGCCTGGCCCTCAGCGAAGACGGCCTACGCATCAGCCAGCAGATGCCGGAGATCGTCGCCGACGCCATGAACGAACTCACCAGCCCGCTGACCACTGAGGAACTCCGGACCCTGGTGGGCCTGCTGGGCAAGATCCTGCAAGGGCGCGACCCGTGCGCGCCGATCGGAGCCACTAACAATGAGTGAATTCAGCCGCACAGCACGCCTGGGGCGTAGCGCCCTGGTGCTCGGTGCCGCCCTAGCCCTGGCCGCCTGCGCCAGCTCCAGCGACCTGGAGCCCGAGGGCAAGGCCCTGGATGCCGCTGCCCTGCAGGCCGGGCGCAGCCTCGCGGGTACCCCGTTGAGCGCCGCCTGGCCGCGCCAGGACTGGTGGAAGCAACTGGGCGATGCCCAGCTCGATGCCATGGTGGAGGAAGCCCTGGCTGGCTCGCCGGACCTGCAGGTGGCCAGCGCCCGCACCCGCAAGGCCCTGGCCGAAGCCCAGGCGCAGGACGCCGCGCGCATGCCCAGCGTCAATGCCAGCGCCAGCTATTCCGGTGCCCGAGCGCCGGAGAGCGTGGTGCCCGCGCCCATTGGCGGCAGCTATGCCGCGGTGAAGTACCTGTCCCTCGGTTTCAGTTACGACCTCGACCTCTGGGGCGGCAAGCGTGCCGCCTGGGAAGCCGCCCTCGGCCAGGCCCGCGCCGCCGAGGTGGACCAACAGGCCGCGCGCCTGAACCTGTCCGCCAGTGTCGCCCGCGCCTACAGCCAGCTCGCCTATGCCTTCGTCGCCCGTGACCTGGCGGAAGAAGAGTTGAAGCGCTCCGAACACCTCTACAGCCTCAGCAAGCAGCGCCTGGCCGCCGGCCTGGACAGCAAGGTGCAGCTGCAACAGAGCGAGGCCCAGCAGGCCGCCGCGCGCCAGCAACTGCTGGCCGCCGAGCAGCAGATCGACAGCGATCGCATCACCCTCGCCGTGTTGCTGGGGCAGGGCCCCGATCGTGGCCAGCGCATCCAGCGCCCCGTGGTGCTGCAGCCCACCGCCCTGGCGCTGCCGTCGAACCTGCCGGCCGAACTGCTCGGCCGCCGCCCGGACGTGATCGCCGCGCGCTGGCGCGTCGAAGCGGCGAGCAAGGGCATCGACTCGGCCAAGACCGGCTTCTATCCCAACCTCAACCTCAGTGCCATGGTCGGCCTCGCCGCCCTGAGCAGCGGCGACCTGTTCCAGGGCGACAGCCGCTTCTACCAGGTGGCGCCGGCCATCTCCCTGCCGGTGTTCGATGGCGGCCGTCTGCGCGCCAACCTGGCCGGCGTGGACGCCGACTACGACCTGGCCGTGGCCCAGTACAACAAGACCCTGGTGGGCGCCCTCGGCGAGGTCAGCGACGACCTCAGCCAGCTGCGCTCCCTGGCGCAGCAGATCGAGGTGCAGCGCCAGGCCCGTGACATCGCCAAATCCAACTACGACCTCGCCATGCGTCGCTACGGCGAAGGCATCGGCAACTACCTGGACGCCCTCAGCGTCGAGCAGCAACTGCTGGTCACCGAACGCCAGCTGGCCAGCCTGGACGTCCAGCAGATCGACACCTCCGTGCGCCTGGTGCAGGCCCTCGGCGGTGGCTTCCAACCCGAACAGACTCCGCTCGCCCAGGGCGCCCGCCCGGCCGCCACTGAATGAACGAGGCACAGACCATGACCACCCAGACTTCGGAAACCGCCGTCCAAGGCAACCCCAAGCGCAAGCGGATGCTGCTCATCCTGCTTGCCGTGATCCTCATCCTCGCCGCCCTCAGCTTCGCCTGGGAGCAGCTCTTCGGCCGCTGGAGCGAGCACACCGACGACGCCTACATCGGCGGCAACGTAGTGCAGATCACCCCGCAGACCGTGGGTACCGTGACCAGCATCGGCGCCGATGACGGCGACCTGGTGCACGAAGGCCAGGTGCTGGTGCGCTTCGACCCCAGCGATGCGGAGATCGGCCTGCAGCAGGCCGAAGCCAACCTGGCGCGCACCGTGCGCCAGGTGCGCGGCCTGTACAACAGCGTGGACGGCTACAAGGCCGAGGTGGCGGCGAAGAAGGTCGCCCTGGAGAAGGCCCGTGCCGACTTCGCCCGCCGTCGCAACCTGGCCAAGGATGGTGCGATCTCCCAGGAGGAACTGGCCCACGCCCGTGACGCCCTGGACTCCGCGCAAAGCTCCCTGACCAGCTCCGAGCAGCAGCTCAACAGCAGCCGTGCCCTGGTGGACGACACCGTGATCGCCTCCCACCCGGATGTGAAGGCTGCCGCCGCGACCCTGCGCCAGGCCTACCTGGAAGACGCCCGCGCCACCCTGGTTGCCCCGGTCACCGGTTATGTCGCCAAGCGCACCGTGCAGCTGGGCCAGCGCGTGCAGCCCGGCACCGCGCTGATGGCGGTCATCCCCCTGGACCAGGTGTGGATCGACGCCAACTTCAAGGAAACCCAGTTGAAGAACATGCGCATCGGTCAGCCGGTGGAGATCGAGTCCGATCTCTACGGCGGCGACGTGAAGTACAGCGGCACCGTGGACAGCCTCGGCGTCGGTACCGGCAGCGCCTTCTCCCTGCTGCCGGCGCAGAACGCCACCGGCAACTGGATCAAGATCGTCCAGCGCGTGCCGGTGCGCGTCCGCATCAACCCGGAGCAGCTCAAGGAGCACCCGCTGCGCATCGGCCTGTCGATGAGTGTCAAGGTCGACCTGCACGACCAGAGTGGCCCGTCCCTGGCCCAGCAGGCACCGAAGAAGCCGCTGTTCGCTACCGACGTCTACCAGCGCCAGCTGGCGGAAGCCGACCAGTTGATCGAGCAGCTGATCCACGCCAACGGCCCGGACGCCACCCACAAGACCGCGCAGCGCTGAGACGGCGACCATGAGCGAGAACGCAGCAGCCAGCTTCACCCCGCCGAACCTGGTGCTGGCCACCATCGGCCTGTCGCTGGCGACCTTCATGCAGGTGCTCGACACCACGATCGCCAACGTCGCCCTGCCGACCATCGCCGGCAACCTGGGGGTGAGTTCGGAGCAGGGCACCTGGGTGATCACCTCCTTCGCGGTGAGCAACGCCATCGCCCTGCCGCTGACCGGCTGGATGAGCCGGCGGGTGGGCGAGGTGCGCCTGTTCATCGGCGCCACGCTGCTGTTCATGCTGGCGTCCTTCCTCTGCGGCGTGGCCCAGTCGATGAACAGCCTGGTGGGCTTCCGCGCCCTCCAGGGCTTCGTCGCCGGGCCGCTGTACCCCATCACCCAGACCCTGCTGCTGTCGATCTACCCACCGGCGAAGCGGGGCATGGCCCTGGCGTTGCTGGCGATGGTCACGGTGGTGGCGCCCATTGCCGGGCCCATTCTCGGTGGCTGGATCACCGACGACTTCAGCTGGCCGTGGATCTTCTTCATCAACCTGCCCATCGGCCTGTTCGCCGCCTTCGTGGTCTACCAGCAGCTGCGCAAGCGGCCGGTTACGCTCAAGCGCGAGCCCATGGACTGGATGGGCCTGGCGACCTTGGTGATCGGCGTCGGCGCGTTGCAGATCGTGCTCGACAAGGGCAACGACCTGGACTGGTTCGAATCGAACTTCATCATCGGTGGCACGGTGATCGCGGTCATCGCCCTGGCGGTGTTCATCATCTGGGAGTTCACCGACCGCCACCCCATCGTCAACCTGCGGCTGTTCCGCCACCGCAACTTCACCGCCGGTACCGTGGCGCTGGTGGGCGGCTACGCGGCCTTCTTCGGCATCAACCTACTGTTGCCGCAGTGGCTGCAGACCCAGCTCGGCTACACCGCGACCTGGGCCGGCCTGGCGGCGGCGCCCATCGGCCTGCTGCCTGTGATCATGTCGCCCTTCGTGGGGCGTTACGCGCAGAACTTCGACCTGCGCGTGCTGGCCAGCCTGGCGTTCTTCGCCATCGGTGCCAGTTGCTTCATGCGGGCGTCCTTCACCACCGAGGTGGACTACCTGCACATCGCCCTGGTGCAGCTGTTCATGGGCTTCGGTGTGGCGCTGTTCTTCATGCCGATCCTCAGCATCCTGCTCTCGGACCTGCCGCAGAACGAAATCGCCGACGGCTCCGGCCTGGCCACCTTCCTGCGGACCCTGGGCGGCAGCTTCGCGGCCTCGCTCACCACCTGGATCTGGATACGCCGCGCCGACCAGCACCATGCCTACCTCACCGAGCACATCAGCGCCTACGAGCCCGGTACCCGCGAGGCGCTGGAGCAGATGGGCGGCATGAGCCAGCAGAACGCAGCGTCCCTGGACCACATCGTCACCGGGCAGGCGTACATGATGTCGACCATCGACTACTTCACGATGATCGGCTGGGTCTGCATGGGGTTGATCCTGCTCATCTGGCTGGCCAAGCCACCCTTCGGCGCCAAGCCCGGTGCGGCGGCCAACGCCCACTGAGGCAATGCGCACAGGGTAGATTGGCGCTAAGCGTAACGAGGCCCAACACGACGAAGCCCGATGCACCCGCATCGGGCTTCTTTTTTGCGGAGGGGAGAGGGCGGGGGAAGAAAGGAAAGGGGCCGGCTTTTTCGCAGGCAATAAAAAACCCGCCTATAAGGCGGGTTTTTTCGGGATATGGTCGGAGCGACTGGATTCGAACCAGCGACCTTCTCGTCCCGAACGAGACGCGCTACCAAGCTGCGCTACGCTCCGTGGAATGAGCGCGCATTCTACAGAAAACTTTTTGGTCGACAAGGGGTTAGCTGAAATTTTTTTACCGGGGCAGGGCTGCCGCGGCGTCCGGGGGTATTGCCCTGTTGCAGGGGGCGGACAAAACGAAGCCCGCCTCGGGTGACCCCGCGACGGGCTTGTTCAGGCGACCGGGAAGGTCGCCGGATAAGGCTCAGAGTTCCTTGATGGTGCGAACCTGGTCCTTGTTGACCTTGGCGCGCTTGCCATCGAGTTGCTCGAACTCGTAGAAGCCGGAGTCATCGTCGTAATCGGGCTTGTCCACGGCCTGAATCTCGCGGCCGTCGTTCAGGGTGATCACGGTGGGGGACGAGCAGCCGGCCAGGGTAACCAGGCCGAGCGCGAGTACGAATGCGGGAATGATCCGCTGGTTCATCTTCCATCTCCTTGATGAATGAACGGGAGGTTCTCGGGCTCTGACGGAAAACCAGCCGGCAAAGTTCCGGAAGCCCGCTGGATTTCATCCCGATCCGCGCGGGTTCTCCAGCAGATCCGGCGTATTCAGGTTGGCCAGGCGCGGGTCGCCCACCGGGCATTCCACGGCGATCGGGTCGAGGGTGCGGAGGATGCGTTGCGGGCTGCGCTCACCGGCCTGCCAGGCCTGTTCGATCTGCGGCAAAAGGGTGCGCGGCAGCACGCTGAACAGCGGCTCCCAGTAACCGCCCTGGTGCAGCATCACCGGCCGCTCGCCGGCTTCGCGCAGCAGTGAGTCGAGCAGGGGGGCGTCCACCAGCGGCGCGTCGCAGGGCAACACCAGCAGGTGGTCGTGGCGCGCGGCGGCCAGCCCGGCTCGGATGCCGGCCAGTGGGCCCGGGTAATCGGGGCTGTCGTCCGTCACCAGTTGGTCCGCCCATTGCGCGTAGCGCTCGGCGTTGCGGTTGCAGGAAATGATCAGGTCATCGGTGCGTGCGCGGGTGGCGGCATGCAGCCAGACGATCAGCGGCTGGCCGCGCCATTCCACCAGGCCCTTGTCGCGGCCGCCCAGGCGCTGGCCGCGGCCGCCGGCGAGCAGCAGAACGGAGCAGGGAAGGGGGGCGTTGCCGGGCATGGGCGGGCTCTCGGGAGGGGCGGCGCTGTGATATAACACCGGCCATTCTGTCCTACAACTGGAAGCCTGCCATGAACCACAAGGCCGAGGCGGTATTCGTGCCCCTGAACATCGCCGTTCTCACCGTCAGCGACACCCGCAGCCTGGAGACCGACACCTCCGGCCAGCTCTTCGTCGACCGCCTCACCGCTGCCGGGCACAAGCTCGCCGCCCGCGTGCTGCTGAGGGACGACCTCTACAAGATCCGCGCCCAGGTGGCGACCTGGATCGCCGAGGACGCGGTGCAGGTGGTGCTGATCACCGGCGGCACCGGCTTCACCGGGCGCGACAGCACCCCCGAGGCCATCGCCTGCCTGCTGGACAAGCAGGTGGACGGCTTCGGCGAGTACTTCCGGCAGATTTCGGTGGCCGACATCGGCACCTCCACCATGCAGTCCCGCGCCCTGGCCGGCCTTTCCAACGGCACCCTGGTGTGCAGCCTGCCGGGCTCCACCAACGCCTGCCGCACCGCCTGGGACGGCATCCTCGCCGAGCAGCTGGACAACCGCCACCGCCCCTGCAACTTCGTGCCGCACCTGACCCGCGCCGACGCCTGCGAGAGCCGCGGGTGAGCTGCTGCGACAACCCCGGCCTGATGCCGGTGGAAGACGCCCTGGCCCGGCTGCTGAAACTGGCCGGGGAGGCCGCCATCCGCGAGCAGGAAGAGGTCGCCCTGGCCGATGCCGATGGCCGTGTGCTGGCCGAACCCCTGGTGGCCGGCCTCGACCTGCCGCCCTGGGACAACAGTGCGATGGATGGCTACGCCCTGCGCCTGGCCGACTGGAGCGGCGAGCCGCTGGTGGTCAGCCAGCGCATTCAGGCGGGCAGCGCCCCCGGCCCGCTGCAGCCGGGCACCTGTGCGCGCATCTTCACCGGCGCGCCGCTGCCCGAAGGCGCGGACACGGTGGAGATGCAGGAAAACGCCGAGGTGCTGGACGACGGCCGCGTGCGCTTCATCGAGCCCATGAGTGCCAGGCAGAACGTGCGTCCCAAGGGCCAGGAAACCCGCAGCGGCGAAACCGTGCTGGATGCCGGCACCCTGCTGGGCCCCATCGAAATGGGCCTGGCCGCCACCCTCGGCGCCGCGCGCCTGCAGGTGCGCCGCCGGCCCCGCGTGGCGGTGCTCTCCACCGGTGATGAACTGGTCGCGCCGGGCCAGCCGCTCGGCCCGGGGCAGATCTACAACAGCAACCGCACCCTGCTGATCGCCTGGCTGCGCCGCCTGGGTTGCGAGGTGGTGGATGGCGGCATCCTCGCCGACGACCTGGAACTGACCCGCAAGGCCCTGGGCGAGCTGACCGGCGTCGACCTGATCCTCTCCACCGGTGGCGTCTCCGTCGGCGAGGCGGACTTCCTCGGCCTGGCCCTGCGCGAGGCCGGCGAACTGGCGTTGTGGAAGCTGGCGATCAAGCCGGGCAAGCCGCTCACCTTCGGCCACTTCCAGGGTGTGCCGGTGATCGGCCTGCCGGGCAACCCGGCCTCCACCCTGGTGACCTTCGGCCTGCTCACCCGGCCCTACCTGCTGCGCCGCCTCGGCGTGGACAAGGTCGCGCCCCTGGGCTTCCCGGTACCGGCCGGCTTCACCTGGAGCAAACCGGGCAACCGCCGCGAGTACCTGCGCGCCCGCCTCGAAAACGGCCGCGCGGTGATCTACCGCAACCAGAGTTCCGGTGTGCTGCGCAGCGCCGCCTGGGCCGAAGGCCTGGTGGAGGTGCTGGAAGGCACCACCCTGGCCGAAGGCGACAGCCTGCGCTTCATCCCGCTGAGCGAACTGCACGCCTGAACCCTGCAACCCGGACTTCGGTCCGGGCTGCAAGCGGGGTCCCGGGCTGAAGCCCGGGCTACATCAGCAGGTGTGTTGTCGTGTGTTGCGCCAGCCATCGAACGTAGGTCGGGTGCAACCCGACAGCTCAACTCGACACCCCTCGCGGGTTTCACCCGCCCTACACACTGACCGGTGAACATGTCGGATGCGGCTTAGCCCTGCCGCTTGGCCTCGCGGTATTCCCCCGGCGTCTGCCCGGTCCAGGTCTTGAAGCTGCGGTGGAAGGAGCGTGACTCGGTGAAGCCGAGGTAGCTGGCGATGTCCTGGATGGCCAGGTCGCTGCGCAGCAGGTAGTGCTCGGCCAGTTCCTGGCGCAGTTCGTCGAGGATCTGCTGGTAGCTGGTGCCGGCCTGCTGCAGGTGGCGCTGCAGGGTGCGCACCGTCATGTGGAATTTCTCCGCGACCCGTTCCTTTCGTGGCAGGCCATCCTTGAGCAGCAGGCGCAGGGCGTTCTTCACCCGTTGCGGCAGGGGTTCGTCCTGGTCCAGCCCGGCCATCAGCGCCAGGGCGTGTTCCTCGAGGGTGCGCAGCAGGTTGGCGTCGGCCTGGCGCAGGGGCACGCCGAGGTACTCCATGGGCACCAGCAGGGCGTTGCAGGCCTGGTCGAAGCGGATCGGGCAGCCGAAGACTTCTTCGTAGTCCTCCAGGCGGGTGCCGGCGGGCTGGGCGTGTTCGAACCAGACCTCGCGGGGCGAGCGCTCCATGTCGGCGATCCAGCGGGCGTAGAGCAGCCAGGAGGCGAGCACGTTCTCCACCATGTGGCGGCGGATCTCCGGAGCTTCGTGGCGGCAGTTCCAGATCAGGCGGATATGGTCGCCGGCGGCTTCCATGCGGCTGGTGCCCATGTCGCCCACCAGTTTTTCGTACGGGACGATGCGGCTCATGGCCTCGCCCAGGGTGGCGCAGTTCATGGTGATGTAGCCGAGCACGCTCCACGAGCCCGGCTGCACGAAGCGCGCGGAATGCAGGCCGAACAAGGGGTCGTCGGAGACCGCCATCAGGTGCTGCAGCAGGCGTTCATGGGCTTCGCTGGGCATGCGCTTGCCGTTGTCGGCCAGCTCCTCGGCGCGGATGCCGGCAGCGTCGAGCGCAGCGGCCACGTCCAGGCCGAGGTGCTCGGCATGGCGCAGGTACTTGAGCAGGGCGGGGACGGAGGTATAGCCGAGGGAATCCATGGTTTCTTCTTGTTCTGAATGTCTTGATTGGCGATAGCCACTGTCCCGATCCGACAGTGACGCCCTTGCGCGGCTGGCTAGTATAGGCACCCATTGAAAGCCTCCGAAACAACTCGAACAAGGAGATGGGCATGCGACGCTGGAACGGCTGGGGTGAAGAGTCGACCGTGGTGGAACTGCCGGCCAATGGCACGGATTTTCTGGCCCAGCGCGTCGGCGCCGGGCAGCGCCTGGACGACGCCACCCTCGCGCAGGTGCTGGCGCAGGTCCCGGCTTCGCGCCTGCCGCCCCATGTGCTGGTCAGCCAGGACGCCGAGGAGCGCGTGCGCCACGCCCGTGGCCAGAGCCTGCCGGATTGGCTGGCCATGCGTGAAGGCCGTTTCGAGGTGTTCCCCGACGGTGTCGCCTACCCCGAAACCGCCGAGGACATCCGCCAGCTGATGGCCTGGGCCCGGACCCATGACATCGTGCTCATCCCCTACGGCGGCGGCACCTCGGTGGCCGGCCACATCAACCCTCAGGCCGGCGAGCGGCCGGTGCTGACCCTGTCCCTCGAACGCATGAGCCGCCTGCTGGACCTGGACGAGCAAAGCCTGATCGCCACCTTCGGCCCCGGCGCCAACGGGCCGCAGGTGGAGAGCCAGCTGCGTGCCAAGGGCTACACCCTCGGCCACTTCCCGCAATCCTGGGAGCTCTCGACCATCGGCGGCTGGGTCGCCAGCCGTTCCAGCGGCCAGCAATCCCTGCGCTATGGCCGCATCGAGCAACTGTTCGCCGGCGGTACCCTGGAAACCTTCGACGGCCCGCTGGAGCTGCCGACCTTCCCGGCCTCGGCCGCGGGGCCGGACCTGCGCGAAGTGGTGCTGGGCTCCGAAGGCCGCTTCGGGGTGATTTCCGAAGTGCGTGTGCGGGTCACCCGCCTGGCCGACCAGGAAAGCTTCTACGCCGTGTTCCTGCCCAGCTGGGAGCAGGCCCTGGCGGGCATCCGTGCGTTGGCCCAGGCGCGGGTGCCGCTGTCGATGCTGCGCCTGTCCAACGCCATCGAGACCGAAACCCAGCTGGCCCTGGCCGGCCACCCCGAGCAGATCGCCCTGCTGGAGAAGTACCTGGCCTTCCGCGGTGCGCGCACCGGCAAATGCATGCTGACCTTCGGCGTCACCGGCAACCGCCAGCAGAACGCCGTGTCGCTGCGCCAGGCGAAGAAGCTGCTGAAGGGCTTCGGTGGCGTGTTCACCGGCACCCTGCTGGGCAAGAAGTGGGCGGAGAACCGCTTCCGCTTCCCCTACCTGCGCCATGGCCTGTGGGATGCCGGCTACGTGGTCGACACCCTGGAGACCGCCACCGACTGGCTCAATGTCGACAACCTGCTGAATAAGGTGGAGGCCAGCCTGCGTGACGGCCTGGCGGAGGAGGGCGAGCGCGTCCACGTCTTCACCCACCTGTCCCACGTCTACGGCGAGGGCTCCAGCATCTACACCACCTACGTGTTCCGTCCGGGTGCCAGCTACGAGCAGGCCCTGCAGCGCTGGAGCCGCTTGAAGCGCGCGGCCAGCGAGGTGATCGCGCACAACCGCGGCACCATCAGCCACCAGCACGGCGTGGGTCGTGACCACGCACCCTGGCTGCCGGTGGAGAAGGGCGAGCGCGGCATGGCGGTGCTCAAGGCACTGGCCGGGCACTTCGACCCCGAGGGCCGCCTGGCCCCCGGCGTGCTGATCCAGGATTGACCATGCAGCCCTGGAACGCGGCCTGGCGCGAGCGCGCGCTGCCGGAGCTGGCGGCGCGGGACTGGGACCTGATCGTCGTCGGCGGCGGCATCACCGGCGCCGGCATCCTCCGCGAGGCGGCCCGGCGTGGCTGGAAGTGCCTGCTGCTGGAGCAGCGCGACTTCGCCTGGGGTACTTCCAGCCGCTCCTCGAAGATGGTCCACGGCGGCCTGCGCTATATCGCCAAGGGCCAGTTCGGCCTGACCCGTGACTCGGTACGCGAACGCCAACGCCTGCTGGCCGAGGCGCCGGGGCTGGTGGACCCGCTGAGCTTCGTCATGCCCCACCGTGGCGGCTTCCCCGGCCCCCGCGTGTTTGGCAGCCTGCTGGCGGTCTACGACGCCCTGGCCGGCAAGCGCAACCACCTCTATCACTCATTGCAGCAGCTGCGCTTCCTCACCCCGGGGCTGGACGAGGCGAAGCTGCAGGGCGGCACCCAGTTCTTCGATGCGGTCACCGACGATGCACGCCTGGTGATGCGCGTGCTGGCCGAGGCCCGTCGCGATGGCGGCGAGGCGCTCAATGGCCTGCGCGTGGTGGAGCTGACCCGCGAGCAGGGCCAGGTGGTCGGCCTGGTGGCGGAAGACATCGAGAGCGGCCAGCGCTACGCCCTGCGCACCCGCGCCGTGGCCCAGGCCACCGGTGCCTGGGCCGATCGCCTGCGCCGCCGTGAAGGCAGCGAGCACATCCGCCCCCTGCGCGGCAGCCACCTGCTGCTGCCCGGCTGGCGCCTGCCGCTGGCCCACGCCATCAGCTTCATGCACCCGGCGGATGGCCGCCCGGTGTTCGTCTTCCCCTGGGAAGGCGCGACCGTGGTCGGCACCACCGACCTCGATCACCGCGACGAGCTGGACCTGGATGCCCGCATCAGCGCCGAGGAGGTGGACTACCTGCTGGCTGCCTGCCGCGAGCAGTTCCCTGCTGCCGCCATCGGGCGTGCGGACGTGCTCTCCACCTGGGCCGGCGTGCGCCCGGTGGTGAGCGACGGCGAGGCGTCGCTGAAGCCCTCCGACGAGAAGCGCGAGCATGCGCTGTGGATCGAGCCCGGCTGCGTGACCCTGGCCGGCGGCAAGCTGACCACCTTCCGCCTGCTGGCGCTGGAGGTGCTGCGCGCTTGCGCGGGCTTCAATGGCCGTACGGTGGATGATCTCGGTGCAGCGGTATTCAAACCGGCGCCGTTGGCGAGCCTGCCTGGCCTGGGCCCCTTGGCGCAGCGGCGCCTGGCGGGGCGGCATGGCCCGGAGCTCGCCGCTGTCGCCCGTTTGATCGATGAACTGGGCAGCGAGCGCGTTGGCGCCACCGATACCCTCTGGGCCGAATTGGCCTGGGCGACGGAAGCCGAGCTGGTGCTGCACCTGGACGACCTGCTGCTGCGACGCACCCGCCTGGGCCTGTTGTTGCCCGGTGGCGGTGCGGCGCTGATGCCGCGCATTCGCACGCTGTGCCAGGTTCGCCTGGGTTGGAGCGATGGGCGCTGGGAAGACGAGGAACGGGCCTATGCTGCGCTCTGGCAGCGCAGCTACAGCCTGCCCGCAGAATAAGAACAAGGAATCCACCGTGAGCGAGAAGAGCTACCTGCTGGCGATAGACAACGGCACCCAGAGTGTCCGTGCGCTGCTGTTCGACCTGGAAGGCAACCTGGTGGGCAAGGGCAAGGTGCCGCTGGAGGCCTACTACTCCAAGCAGCCCGGCTGGGCCGAGCAGGATGCGGAGTACTACTGGTCGAGCCTCGCCGAAGCCTGCCGCTTGCTGTGGGAATCGGTGGATATCGATCGCAGCCTGATCCGTGGCGTCTCCGTCACCACCCAGCGCGGCACGGTGATCAACGTCGACGAGCAGGGCACGCCGCTGCGCCCGGCGATCATCTGGCTGGACCAGCGTCGCGCCGAGGTCGAAGGGCGTATCAAGGGCCCCTGGGGCTGGCTGTTCCGCCTGCTGCGCATCGAAGGCACGGTGG
Organism: Pseudomonas solani; assembly: GCF_026072635.1. NCBI lineage: Bacteria > Pseudomonadati > Pseudomonadota > Gammaproteobacteria > Pseudomonadales > Pseudomonadaceae > Pseudomonas > Pseudomonas solani. The sequence goes on from NZ_AP023081.1 coordinate 4,233,441, forward strand.
ATTACTTCCGTGCCCAGGCCGAAGTGAACTGGGTGTCGCAGCACCAGCCGGACATCTGGCAGCGCACCCACAAGGTGCTGCTGCTGTCGGGCTTCCTCACCCACCGCCTGTGCGGTCGCTTCGTCGATTCGGTGGCCTGCCAGGTGGCCTATCTGCCGTTCGACTACAAGCGCCTGGACTGGGCCTCGCCCAAGGACTGGAAGTGGCAGGCGATGCCGGTGCGCCGCGAGCAGCTGCCGGACCTGTTCAAGCCGGGCGAGCGCCTGGGCAGCATCAGCGCCGAGGCCAGCCGCCTGACCGGCATCCCCGAGGGCCTGCCGCTGATCGCCGCCGGCGCCGACAAGGCCTGCGAGGTGATGGGCTCGGGCGGGGTGGAGCCGGACACGGCCTGCCTCTCCTACGGCACCACGGCGACCATCAATACCACCCGGCGCAGCTACCTGGAGACGATTCCGCTGATCCCGCCCTACCCGGCGGCGATCCCCGATCACTTCAACACCGAGGTGATGATCTACCGCGGTTTCTGGATGGTCAGCTGGTTCAAGCAGGAGTTCGGCCTGCGCGAGATGCAGCGGGCCAAGGAGCTGGGCGTCGAGCCCGAGGCCTTGTTCGACGAACTGGTCAACAGCGTGCCGCCGGGCTCCATGGGCCTGATGCTGCAGCCCTACTGGACGCCGGGCATCCGCGAGCCGGGGCTTGAAGCCAAGGGCTCGATCGTCGGCTTCGGCGATGTGCACACCCGCGCGCACATCTACCGCGCCATTCTCGAAGGCCTGGCCTACGCGCTGCGCCAGGGCAAGGAACGCATCGAGAAGCGCTCGGGCACGCCGATCAAGCGTTTGCGCGTCTCCGGTGGCGGTTCGCAAAGCGATGCGGCCATGCAACTGACGGCCGATATCTTCGGCCTGCCGGCGGAGCGGCCACACGTCTACGAAACCTCGGGGCTGGGTGCCGCCATCGACTGTGCGGTCGGCCTGGGGTTGCACCCGGACTTCCCCACGGCGATAAGCGCCATGACCCGCGTCGGCCAGGTGTTCCACCCGGACCCGCAAGCTCAACGCATCTACGAGCGGCTCTATCAGGGCGTGTACCAGCGCATGTACCGGCAGCTGAAGCCGCTGTACCAGAAGATCCGCGAGATCACCGGGTACCCGGCCTGATGCGGTTGACGCCCTGTGTCGGGTCCGGCACGGCGTTTCGGTGACGGGTTGATCGCGAATGAATTCGCTCCCACGAGGAGCGGGCGCCTGCCACGCAGGCAATGAAAAACGCCCCCGGAGTAGAACTCCGGGGGCGTTTTCGTTACGGCCTGGATCAGGCGACGTCCACCAGCACGATCTCGGTGTCTTCACTGGCGGTGAAGCTCAGCACCTCGACATCGCGCACCGCCACGCCATCGCGGGCTTCGGCGGCTACGCCGTTGACCTCGTAGCGACCCTTGGCGGCCACCAGGTAGGCCTTGCGGCCGTTCTCCAGGCGGTATTCCGCCGTCTGCCCAGCGGTCAGCGTGGCGGCCACCAGCCGGGCGTTGGCGCGGATGTGCAGGGCGTCGCTGCCTTCGTCTATGCCGCTGGCCAGGGTCACGAAGCTGCCGGCGCGCTCACCTTTCGGGAAGGGCTTGGCACCCCAGGAGGGCGCGGCGCCGAACTCGGTGGGCATGATCCAGATCTGGAAGATCCGGGTGGTCTCGCCCTCGAGGTTGTACTCGCTGTGGGTGATGCCGGTACCCGCGCTCATCACCTGCACATCGCCGGCTTCGGTGCGGCCCTTGTTGCCCAGGTTGTCCTGGTGGGTGATCGCGCCTTCACGGACGTAGGTGATGATCTCCATGTCGCGGTGGGGGTGCGGCGGGAAACCGCTGTCGGCAGCGATCTCGTCATCGTTCCAGACCCGCAGTTGGCCCCAGTTCATCCGTGCCGGATCGTGGTACTCGGCGAAGGAGAAGTGGTGACGGGCGTTGAGCCAGCCGTGGTGGGCGCCGCCGAGCTGGTTGAAAGGGCGTACTTCGATCATGGGAATCTCCTCAGTGCTCGCAGTGGGTTGGGCTCTGCGGCGTGTTGGAGGCCATTTTTCATCAAGTTCTTATCGACAAAAAGCGTAAATTATTCAACAAACAAATCGACATATTAGATAGGTGTGTAATCCGCATCCGACGCTTGTCTCATCTTGTTCTTACGGTCGAGGCCTATACTCGGCCGACTCACCCTGGATGGAGTGGCCCATGAGCGAGCGCAAGGCATTGCTGATCCTGCACGGCAAGCAGGCATTGAACGAGGACGTGCGAGCGGCCGTCGAGGCGCGCCGGGAGGCGGGTTGGGAACTGGCGGTGCGGGTGACCTGGGAGGGCGGTGATGCCGGGCGCATCGTCGAAGAGGCCCTGGCCGCCGGGTATCGCACGCTCATCGCCGGGGGCGGCGATGGCACCCTGCGTGATGTCGCCGAAGCCATGGCGCTGGCGGACCAGGACGCCAGCCTGGCGCTGTTGCCCCTGGGCACCGCCAATGACTTCGCCCGGGCCGCCGGGGTGCCGCTGCTGCCCGGCGAGGCCCTGGCGCTGCTGGATGTGCCGCCGCGGCCCATCGACCTGGGGGAGGCCGACGGGCGGCTGTTCCTCAACATGGCCACCGGCGGCTTCGGTTCGAAGATCACTGCCAACACCTCCGAAGACCTGAAGAAGGTGCTGGGCGGTGCGGCCTATTTCCTCACCGGACTGACGCGCTTCTCCGAGGTGCATTCGGCCTTCGGTCACTTCAAGGGGCCGGATTTCGAGTGGGAGGGCGAGTTCCTCGCCGTGGGCATCGGCAACGGCTGCCAGGCGGGCGGTGGGCATGTGCTGTGCCCACGCGCCAAGGTCGATGACGGGCTGCTGGAGCTCTGCATCGTGCCGGCCCCGCAGGATGTGGTCGGCACCCTGGGTACGCTGCTTTCGGGGGGTATCGGCGGGGTGGAGGCGGTGTCGGTGAGTGCGCGGTTGCCGTGGGTGGAGGTGGAGGCACCCGAGGGGTTGGACATGAATCTCGACGGAGAACCCATGGAATGCAGCAAGGTTCGCTTCAATGCGCGCCGCAACGCACTACGCTTACATCTGCCGGACGGTTCCCCGTTGCTGCAAGGCAGTGAGGGATGAGTGGCTTCTGGTGCCGTTGCGCCCCGTGGTGCATGATGGCGCCAAGCCATGATGGCTACAGTTCCAAGGCCTTCTGCCGATAAGCAACTGCAGCCGCAGTCTGGCTCGAACATCCAACAGGAGCATGCAATGGCCGGTATTCTCGACACAGTCGATCAACGTACCCAACTGGTGGGCGAGAACCGCCTGGAAATCCTCATGTTCCGCCTGGCCGGCCGCCAGCTGTTCGCCATCAACGTGTTCAAGGTGCAGGAAGTCCTGCAGCTGCCGAAGCTGACCCTGATCCCCCAGCGCCACCCCTTCGTCTGCGGCGTGGTCAACCTGCGCGGCCAGACCCTGCCGGTGATCGACCTGTCCCGCGCCATCGGCATGCGCGCGCTGGTGCCGGATGAGCGCAGCACCATCATCGTCACCGAGTACAACCGCTCGGTGCAGGCGTTCCTGGTGGGGGGCGTGGACCGCATCCTCAACCTCAACTGGGAATCCATCCAGCCGCCGCCCGGTGGTGCCGGTCGCCAGCATTACCTGACGGCGATCACCAAGGTGGAAGACCAGATCGTCGAGATCATCGACGTCGAGAAGGTGCTTGCCGAAATCGTGCCCATGAGCACCCGGGTGTCCGAGGAGCGCTTGAGCAACCCGCTGCTGGAGAAGGCCCGAGGCCGCGAAGTGCTGCTGGTGGACGACTCCAATGTCGCGCTGACCCAGCTGCGCGAAACCCTCTCGCAGCTGGGTATCCGCACCCACTCGGTCAGCGACGGCCTCAAGGCTCTGAACCTGCTGAAGAAGTGGGCCGACACCGGCGAGGTGATGACCGACAAGCTGCTGATGATCTTCACCGACGCCGAAATGCCGGAGATGGACGGCTACCGCCTGACCACCGAGATTCGCAACGACCCACGCCTGCGTGAGCTCTACGTGGTGATGCACACCTCGCTGTCCGGCAGCTTCAACGACGCCATGGTGAAGAAGGTCGGTTGCGACAACTTCCTCTCCAAGTTCCAGCCCGACAAGCTGGTGGACGTGGTGGCGGACCGCCTGAAGAAGGACGAGTGATCTTTTCGTGGTGCCGGGGTTGAGGCCCCGGCCCACGATTCCGTATAAGTGGGCTTTCGCTGACCGTCCAAGGAAGCCGGCCCATGTTGCGTCTCTCCGCTCTCTATCGTTTCCCCATGAAATCCGCGATCGGCGAACGCCTGCAGCGTGCCGAACTCGATGGCATCGGCCTGGCCGGTGATCGACGCTGGATGCTGGTGGACGCGAGCAATGGCCGTTTCCTCACCCAGCGCGCGCTGCCGCAGATGTCGCAGCTGAGCGCGCTGTGGAACGCCTCCGGTGGCCTGACCCTGAACACCGCTGGCCGCCCCAGCCTGGATGTGGCCCTGCCTGACCCGAACAGCGACCTGCGCGGCACCTTCATCTGGAAGGACTCGATGCTTGTGCCTGACGCCGGCGACGAGGCTGCTGCCTGGCTCAGCGAGTTCATCGGCAAGCCGTGCCGCCTGGTGCATGTGCCCAACGAGCGGGCACGGGACATCCCTGGCAGCCTGCTGCCCGAGGAGAAGGTCGGTTTCGCCGATGGCTTCCCGCTGCTGCTGATCGGCCAGGCCTCGCTGGATGACCTGTCCAGCCGTGTTGGTCGCCCACTGGAGATGCTGCGCTTCCGCCCCAACCTGGTGGTGGAGGGCAGCGTGCCCTTCGCCGAGGACGAGTGGAAGCGCATCCGCATCGGCGGTGTCGAGTTCAGCGTGGCCAAAGGCTGCACCCGTTGCATCCTCACCACCATCGACCCTGCCACCGGCGAGCGCAGTCCTGACCGCGAGCCCCTCACCACCCTCAAGACCTACCGCGAGCGCGAAGGCGAGCTGTACTTCGGGCAGAACCTGATCAACCGCAGCACCGGCACGCTGGAAGAGGGCATGGAAGTGGAAGTCCTGGAGTAAGACTCCGCGCTGCAACGGCTGCACAAACGAAACGGGCGCCCCATGGGCGCCCGTTTTGCGTTTCGGCTTCGATCACTGGTCGTCGAAGAAGCGCTCGTGCCAGTCCACCAGGGGCTGCGGGGCGTTGAGCTTCTGCCCGTAGATCACGGAGTAGGACAGCACGTTCTGTACGTACTGGCGGGTCTCGTCGAAGGGGATGCTTTCCACCCAGACGTCGAAGGCCAGGTGGTTGGCACCCTTGAGCCATTGGCGTACGCGGCCGGGGCCGGCGTTGTAGGCGGCGGAGGCGAGCACGCGGTTGCCGTTGAACTGGCCGTGCACCTGGCTGAGGTAGGCGGCGCCGAGCTGGATGTTGACGTCCGGATTGAGCGCCTGTTGCGGTGAGGCGAGGGGGATGCCGAACTTGCGCGCGGTCTCCTTGGCGGTGCCGGGCATCAGTTGCATCAGGCCCATGGCACCGACGCCGGAGCGGGCGTCGGCCATGAAGGCACTTTCCTGGCGGGTGATGGCGAACACCCAGCTGGAGTGCAGGCCACGCAGGCGTGCCTGCTGGGTCAGGGCACCGCGGTGGGCCATGGGGAAGCGGATGTCCAGGTCGTCCCAGTACTGGGCCTGGCTGATGGTGCGGATGGCCGGGAAGTACCACTGCATGTCGTAGGCGAGTTTGGCCTGGGCGACCATTTCGTCACGGCTGAACAGGCGGCTGACGTAGTACCACTCGCGGCGACCGTCGACGATCTGGCCGCGATCGTGGAACTCCAGGGCACGGCGGATACCGGCAGTATTGCGCACCTTCTGCACCAGGCGCGGGTCCAGGGCCAGCGGCTTGTTGTTGAGCTGGTAGGGCGTCTGGATACGGTCGGCGGCGAGGAAGCCGTAGAAGTCACGCTCCTTTGCCAGGGGCTGGTAGAGGCGGGCGGCTTCGGCGCTCTGCGGCTGGGCCAGTTGCAGGGAGCGGGCCTGCCAGTAGCGCCAGCGGTTGGTATTGGCCAGCTCGGCGGGCATCTGCTTGGTCAGCTTGTAGGCGTCGTCCCACTGGCCCAGGCGCAGCAGCAGGCGCGCGCGCCATTCGCTGACGGTGTTGTCGCGCAGCTTGGGGTCGTACTGTGTCATGAGCTTGAGGGCGCGAGGGTCGTAGCGCTTGGCCAGGGTGAGGCCGATCTCGCGGGCGATGGCGACCTTCTCGCTGCTGGAGAACTTCATCCGCGCGGCGTAGCCATCCAGCAGGGCCATGGCCTTTTCCGGGTCCTGGCGGGCCAGGCGGCGCAGGCCGAGGCCGACCACATCGCCCATGGCCTTGTCGGCCGGGGCGAAGCGGGCGGTCTGGCTGAGCATCTGCGGGTTCTGCGCGACATCCAGCAGCAGCTTGCCCTGGGTCTGAAGCGTTGGCAGGCCCTTCACCAGGAAGCTGGCGAGGCCATAGTTGCGCGCCTCGGCGGCGAGCTTGGCGCGGCGCCAGCGCATCTGCTCGGTCATCTGGCCTTCGGCACGCCACAGGTCGAAGAGCACGTCACAGGCCTCGGGCTGGGACTTGCCCACCAGCCAGAGTTTCTCGGCGCTCTTGTAGCCTTCGGCCTTGGGGCCGTTCTTGATCTGGTACTGGCCGTAGAGGCAGTCCAGCTCGGTGAAGTTCATCTTCGGGTCGTAGTAATTGACGAAGGTCTTCCATTCGCCGCGCTCGGCCAGCCAGCGCAACCAGCGCAGCTTCATCCAGTTGGCCTGGGGCAGGTCGCCATGCTCGGCGAGGAATTTCTCGATCTCGTCGTTGCTGGCCCACTTCAGGCGGGCGGTCAGCTCGTCGTAGGCCAGGTAGGGCTCCAGCGGGTAGTCGGCCAGGGCATTGGCGTAACGCTTGTAGGGGCCGCTGTCACCCTTGGCCAGGGCGCGCTTGGCCTCGTCGTACATCTGACGTTGCTGGGCAAGGGGGACCGCTTGGGCTGCATCGAGGGTGACGGTGGTGAGAAGCAGGCAGGAGAACAGGCTGAGCAGACGACCGCGCATGACACTTCCGGGTAGATAAATCGTATGGGGCAACGGCCTGGCCGCCACCGGATCTGCGTAGCTTAGCCTGTTGCCCTGCCCCGGGTGAAATCGGATGCTGTGGAGGAAACATGATGAAAAAATGGCGGATATGCCAAGGCGCAAACCGGGTAGAATGCGCCCCCTGTTTTCGGAGGCGCCCATGACCCTGCTCAAGTTCAGCGATGTATCCCTTGCCTATGGCGCCATGCCGTTGCTGGACAAGGTGTCATGGCAGATAGCCCGTGGCGAGCGGGTGTGCATCATCGGCCGCAACGGCACCGGCAAGTCGAGCATGCTGCGCCTGGTGAAGGGCGACCAGCATGGCGATGACGGCGAGATCTGGCGCGCCCCTGGCCTGAAGATCGGCGAGCTGCCGCAGGAACTGCCGCGTGCCGACGATCGCACCGTGTTCGATGTGGTCGCCGAGGGGCTGGCCGGCGTCGGCGCGCTGCTGGCCGAGTACCACCACCTCAGCCAGAACATTCATAACGACGAAGACCTGAACAAGCTGATGCACGTGCAGCAGGAGCTTGAGGCGAAGGATGGCTGGCGCCTGCAGCAACTGGTGGACAGCACCCTGAGCCGCCTGCAACTGCCGGCCGACAAGACCCTGGCCGAGCTATCCGGTGGCTGGCGTCGCCGCGTGCTGCTGGCCCAGGCGCTGGTTTCCGAGCCCGACCTGCTGCTGCTGGACGAGCCCACCAACCACCTGGATATCGGCGCCATCGCCTGGCTGGAAGAGGCGCTGATGGGCTTTGGCGGCGCCGTGCTGTTCATCACCCACGACCGTTCCTTCCTGCAGAACCTGGCGACGCGCATCCTCGAACTGGATCGCGGCCACCTGATCGATTGGAACGGCGACTACGCCAGCTTCCTGGTGCACAAGGAGCAGCAACTGGCGGCGGAAGAGACCGCCAACGCGCTGTTCGACAAGCGCCTGGCCCAGGAGGAAGTGTGGATCCGCCAGGGCATCAAGGCCCGTCGTACCCGTAACGAAGGGCGTGTACGTGCGCTGAAGGCGATGCGCAGCGAGCGTGCCGAGCGCCGCGAGCGTCAGGGCAAGGCCAATATCCAGCTGGAGACCGCCGACAAGTCCGGCAAGCAGGTGATGGTCGCCGAGAACGTGGGCTTCGCCCATCCGGGCGGCGCGCCGCTGATCCGCGATTTCTCCCTGGTGCTGCAGCGTTCCGACCGTATCGGCCTGCTGGGCGCCAACGGCACCGGCAAGACCACCCTGCTCAAGCTGCTGCTGGGCGACCTGGAGCCGACCAGCGGCACGATCGAGGTGGGCACCAAGCTGGAAGTGGCCTATTTCGATCAGTTGCGTCACCAGCTCGAGCCCGAGAAGACGGTGATCGACAACATTTCCGAAGGCCGCGATTTCATCTCCATCGATGGCCAGAACCGCCATGTGCTGAGCTACCTGGGCGACTTCCTGTTCAGCCCGCAGCGTGCGCGTACACCGGTCAAGGCTCTGTCGGGCGGTGAGCGTGCGCGCTTGCTGCTGGCCAAGCTGTTCAGCAAGCCGGCCAACCTGCTGGTGCTGGACGAACCGACCAACGACCTGGATGTGGAAACCCTCGAACTGCTGGAAGAGGTGCTGCTGAACTTCCCGGGCACCGTACTGATGGTCAGCCACGACCGGGCCTTCCTCGACAACGTGGTGACCAGCACCCTGGTGTTCGAAGGTGAAGGCCGCGTGCGTGAGTACGTCGGTGGCTACCAGGACTGGCTGCGCCAGGGTGGTTCGCCGCGCCTGCTGGGTGTGGGCGAGACCAAGTCCGGCAAGGCCGAGCCCACCGCCACCGTCGCACCGGCTCCGGTGGCCGCCGCCCCTTCAGTGAGCGAGGCCGAGGCGCCGAAGAAGAAACTCAGCTACAAATTGCAGCGTGAGCTGGAAGCGCTTCCCGGCCAGATCGAGACCCTGGAAGCGGAGATGGCAGCGGTACAGCAGGAAATTTCCGACCCGGCGTTCTACCAGCGGCCTGCGGAGCAGACCCGCACGGTACTGGAGCGCTTCGAGAAGCAGCAGCAGGAGCTGGATCGCCTGCTGGAGCGCTGGGCCGAACTGGACGACTGAAGAATCACCGAGCTGGAGAGCCCATGGCTGTCGAGTACCGCATCACCCTGGATGACGAACACGAGTTCAGCTATCGCATCGAGCTGGATCGGCAGTACGACGAGGAGCGCGCGCTCGCCGCGCCGAAGTGGACGCGCCTGGAGTTCCAGCAGTGCAGCAACTGCCCGCTGTCGAAGGACAAGTTCAGCCATTGCCCGGCAGCGGTCGACCTGCACCGGGTGATCGAGGACTTTCACGGGCTGCCGGCCTTCAAGAAGGCGGTGTTCCTGGTGCGCACGCCGGAGCGTGAATACACCAAGCAGGTGGGGCTGGAAGAGGGGCTGCGTGCCCTGCTGGGCGTGATCATGGCGACCAGCGCCTGCCCGGTGCTGGGCCGGCTCAAGCCGATGGCCCATCAGCACCTGCCGTTCGCCAGCAACCAGGAGTTCATCCTGCGCGCCGTGTCCCTGTATCTATCGCGGCAGTACTTCAACTTCCGTGAAGGGCGGCATGCGGATTGGGAGCTGAAGGGGCTTGTGCGTCTGTTCCAGCAACTGCAGCTGGTCAACCAGGCGTTCTGGCAGCGCATTCACGATGTGTGCGATGGCGATTCGAACCTGAAGGCCTTCCTGACCTTCTTCTCCATGGCCTCGAGCATGACCTACTCGCTGGAAACCCAGCTGCAGAAGATCCGCCCGCTGGTGATGAGCGCCGACGAAGGCTTCTTCTGAAGCCTCCGCCGGCTGCTGGTTCAGTCGGTTTTCTTCAGGCGTACGGCAATCACGTCGCAGGGCGCGCCGTGGAGCACGTCGTTGGCGGTGGAGCCCAGGAGCAGGGCGAGGCCGTGGCGGCCGTGGCTGCCGACGACGATCAGGTCGCAGCCCTGTTCTTCGGCGAGGCGGTGGATTTCCTGGCGGGGCTGGCCGTAGGCCAGGTGGCGCTGCTCGGCGAGCAGTTCAGGGTAGAGGCCGGCAAAGCCGTCCAGGCGTTCGCGGGCCTGTTCGAACTGTTGTTGCTGGAGCATCGAGAGGTCCATGGGCACATCGCCACCGAAGGCCATGGCCATGGGTTCGACGATATGGACCAGCGACAGCCTGGCCTGAGTCGCCTGGGCGAGGGCCTGGGCGCGGCGCACCACCGGGTGGCATTCATCGGTGAGATCGACGGCGACCAGAATGTGCTTATAGGGCATGGGTGACTCCTCCTTAAGGTTTGCGCTTGAACTCAGTATGGCCGCCATGGGTGCCTGGCGGCATGATTTTCATCATGGGATGACGTTATGACCCTCTGGTTGGTGGTATTTCTCCTACTCGCCGTGCTCAGCCCCCTGGTCTGGTTGCTGCCATCCAAAGGGCAGCGCGGCCGCATGGAGCTGCGCATGGAGGCGCGGCGCATGGGGTTGTCCATGCAGCTGTCGCGCCAGGAGTGGCCGCACTGGCTGCCGGTGGAGCCGCCTCATTCCTGTGCCCAGTACCATCGTCCCCGCCCCCGCGGAGCGCCCGGTGCCTGGTGCTATTGGCAGGTTGCGCCTGGGCAGTGGCAGAACCAGTGGCGCGAGCCTTTGGAAGACCCGGCCATGCTGGCACGATTCCAGGGGTTGCCGGCGGATGTCTACAAGATCGAGGCGAATGCGCAGATGATCGCACTGTGCTGGGGCGAGCGAGGCACGCCCGAGGACCTGCAGCGCATCGCCGAGGTGCTGCGCGCGGTGGTGTGAGCTGGAGGTGAGCCGGGCCGCGCAGTGGGCCCGGGTGACGGCGGGGCGCTTCAGAGCTGCGTGGCGGCGTATTGGGCGGAGACGCCTTCGAGCCCGTCGATGATGCTGTCGGAGTACTTGTTGATCAGGAAGGGCACGCTGTTCTCGTTGTAGTTCTGCAGCGATTTCTCGATGTAGCGCCACTTGGTGCCGATGCTGGTCAGGGCCTGCTTGATCTCCGGGGTGTTCTTCGGCTGCTGCTCCAGGGCGTTGAGCTGGCCGGCGAAATCGCGTGCCAGTTCGTCGATGGGCTTGCCTTCGCCGCCGCCGAAGAAGGAGGCGCCGACCGAGGCGCTACGCGAGGCGTAGTCGACGGCGATGGTCTGCATCAGCAGGCTTTGCTCGCGGCTTTGCTGGGTCAGCGGGGGGGCGTTGACGCCGCTTTCCTGCTGGATCTTTCCGTACAGCTCCTTGGCCAGGGCCAGCAGCTTCTGGTTGCGCGCGGTCATGTCGGCGATGGGCTGAAGGTCGGTGAAGCCCTTGGTCTTGAGCGCCACGACGAGATTGGTCAGCTCGCCAGAGTAATCCTTCCATTGCTGGTTGAGTTGGGCGCTGAGGGCCTTGGAGCCGTCGCCGGGCATCTCGGTCAGTTCCTTCAGGCGCGCATCGGCCTGCTGGACGGACTCGTCGATCATCCGCGCATAGCGCTGATCGCCTTCCATGCCGTTGTACATATAGAAGTCGCCCAGGCTCTTCTGCGCGGCGAGGCGCATCTGGTGCAGCTTGAGCAGGCTTGTTGCGGGGTCGGCGGCTTGAGCGGGAATTGCGAAGGTGGAAAGGGTGAGCAGGGTGCCCAGCAGAATGGCAAGCGTACGGCTCGTCATGTCGCTACTCCGTGTGCCTCTAGGGGCTTCATCTAGTTGTTTTTGTTATTCGGCCTGTCCCGGCCGTATCGGGCGACTCTAACCTGCTGCGCTGGCGTTTGGCTAGCGTGCTGCAGGTCACGTTATTGAGCCTCCCGTCGCCCGCTTGATGGCTTGTCATAACCATCCCGCATGTTGCTTTCCAGAGGGGCCCCGGGCCTGCGCAAAGGCTGGTGGCAGAGCGGATTGAGCGTGGCCGTACGGTCACGAAGCACAATTGACAACAGCGGACTTTTCCGTGAATGTGTGCGCACCCAAATCAAACGGGCGTATGAATTGAGCGTTTGCCTTACAGACAACGTCCAATAACTACCCGATATCGCGTCGGTGGGTGTGCCGGACCGAATCGGACTAAGCTCGACGGCAATGCCTCGAGCCGGTTCGCCGGTTGGCTCCGATGTGTACTGTTCAGCTTCCATACCGTGGAGATCAGTTGATGATTTACGAAGGTAAAGCCATCACGGTTAAGGCTCTTGAGGGCGGCATCGTCGAACTGAAGTTCGACCTCAAGGGTGAGTCCGTCAACAAATTCAACCGTCTAACCCTGAATGAACTGCGTCAGTCGGTTGATGCCATCAAGGCCGATGCGTCGGTCAAGGGCGTTATCGTCAGCAGTGGCAAGGACGTGTTCATCGTCGGTGCGGACATCACCGAATTCGTCGACAACTTCAAGTTGCCCGATGAAGAGCTGGTGGCAGGCAACCTCGAAGCCAACAAGATCTTCAGCGATTTCGAAGACCTGCAGGTTCCGACCGTGGTCGCCATCAATGGCATCGCCCTCGGTGGCGGCCTGGAAATGTGCCTGGCCGGTGACTACCGCGTCATGAGCGAGACCGCCAAGATCGGCCTGCCGGAAGTCAAGCTGGGTATCTACCCGGGCTTCGGCGGCACCGTGCGTCTGCCGCGTGTGATCGGCACCGACAATGCCATCGAGTGGATCGCCTCCGGCAAGGAAAACAAGGCTGCCGACGCCCTGAAAGTGGGTGCCGTCGATGCCGTTGTCGCTCCTGCGAAACTCCAGGAAGCCGCTCTGGATCTGGTCAAGCGCGCCATCTCCGGCGAGCTGGACTTCAAGGCCAAGCGTCAGCCCAAGCTGGAAAAGATCAAGCTCAACGCCATCGAGCAGATGATGGCCTTCGAAACCGCCAAGGGTTTCGTGGCTGGCCAGGCCGGCCCGAACTACCCGGCTCCGGTCGAAGCCATCAAGACCATCCAGAAAGCCGCCAACTTCGGTCGTGACAAAGCGCTTGAAGTCGAGGCCGCCGGCTTCGTCAAGCTGGCCAAGACCCCGGTCGCGGCAAGCCTGATCGGCCTGTTCCTGAATGACCAGGAACTGAAGAAGAAAGCCAAGCAGTACGACGAAGTCGCTCGCGACGTGAAACTGGCTGCCGTACTCGGCGCTGGCATCATGGGTGGCGGTATCGCCTACCAGTCGGCTTCCAAAGGCACTCCGATCCTGATGAAGGATATCCGTGAAGAGGGTATCCAGATGGGCCTGAACGAGGCCTCCAAGCTGCTCGGCAAGCGCGTCGAGAAAGGCCGCATGACCCCGGCCAAGATGGCTGAGGCCCTGACCGCCATTCGCCCGACCATGTCCTACGGTGATTTCGGCGCTGTCGACATCGTCGTCGAAGCCGTGGTCGAGAACCCCAAGGTCAAGCAGATCGTGCTGGCCGAAGTGGAAGGCGTGGTTCGTGAGGACGCCATCCTGGCCTCCAACACCTCCACCATCTCCATCAGCCTGCTGGCCAAGGCGCTGAAGCGTCCCGAGAACTTCGTCGGCATGCACTTCTTCAACCCGGTGCACATGATGCCCCTAGTCGAAGTCATCCGTGGCGAGAAGTCCAGCGAAGTGGCCGTGGCCACCACCGTTGCCTACGCCAAGAAAATGGGCAAGAACCCGATCGTGGTCAACGACTGCCCCGGCTTCCTGGTCAACCGCGTGCTGTTCCCGTACTTCGGCGGCTTCTCCAAGCTGCTGGGCTTCGGCGTCGACTTCGTGCGCATCGACAAGATCATGGAGAAATTCGGCTGGCCCATGGGTCCGGCCTACCTCTCCGACGTAGTCGGCATCGACACCGGCCACCACGGCCGTGACGTCATGGCCGAAGGCTTCCCGGACCGCATGGCCGTGGAAGGCAAGACCGCCGTCGACGTGATGTACGAAGCCAATCGCCTGGGCCAGAAGAACGGCAAGGGCTTCTACGCCTACGAGACCGACAAGCGCGGCAAGCCGAAGAAAGTTTCCGATCCGGAAGCCTACGAGCTGCTGAAGTCCATCGTCGTTGAGCAGCGCGAGCTGACCGACGAAGACATCATCAACTTCATGATGATCCCGCTGTGCCTGGAAACCGTTCGTTGCCTGGAAGACGGCATCGTCGAGACCGCAGCTGAGGCCGACATGGGCCTGATCTACGGCATCGGCTTCCCGCCCTTCCGTGGTGGTGCACTGCGTTACATCGACTCCGTCGGTGTAGCCGAATTCGTTGCCCTGGCCGACAAGTACGCCGAACTGGGCGCGCTGTACCACCCGACCGCGAAGCTTCGTGAAATGGCCGCCAAGGGCCAGAAGTTTTTCGGTTAATCGCGGAACGAACAGAGCGAGAGTAGAAATATGAGCCTGAATCCTAGAGATGCAGTCATTGTCGACTTCGGCCGTACCCCGATGGGTCGTTCCAAAGGCGGCATGCACCGCAACACCCGTGCCGAGACCATGTCGGCGCACCTGATCAGCGGCGTCCTGGCCCGTAACACCAAGCTGGACCCGGCCGAAGTGGAAGACGTGATCTGGGGCTGCGTAAACCAGACCCTGGAACAGGGCTGGAACATCGCGCGCATGGCGTCGCTGATGACCCAGATCCCGCACACCAGCGCCGGCCAGACCGTCAGCCGTCTGTGCGGTTCCTCCATGAGCGCCCTGCACACTGCCGTGCAGGCCATCCAGACCGGCAATGGCGACGTGTTCGTGGTCGGTGGCGTGGAGCACATGGGTCACGTAGGCATGATGCACGGCGTCGATCCGAACCCGCACCTGTCCCTGTACGCCGCCAAGGCTTCGGGCATGATGGGCTTGACCGCCGAGATGCTGGGCAAGATGCACGGCATCAGCCGCGAGCAGCAGGACGCCTTCGGTGAGCGTTCTCACCGCCTGGCGCACAAAGCCACCGTCGAAGGCAAGTTCAAGGATGAAATCATCCCGATGCAAGGCTACGACGAGAACGGCTTCCTGAAGGTGTTCGACTTTGACGAAACCATCCGTCCGGAAACCACCATCGAGAGCCTGGCCGCCCTGCGTCCTGCGTTCAACCCGAAAGGTGGCACCGTGACTGCGGGTACTTCTTCGCAGATCACCGACGGCGCGTCCTGCATGATCGTGATGAGTGCCCAGCGCGCCCAGGACCTCGGCATCCAGCCGATGGCCGTGGTACGTGCCATGGCGGTTGCCGGTGTCGATCCGGCGATCATGGGCTACGGCCCGGTGCCGTCCACTCAGAAGGCCCTGAAGCGTGCCGGCCTGACCATGGACGACATCGATTTCGTTGAACTCAACGAAGCCTTTGCCGCTCAGGCCCTGCCGGTGCTGAAAGATCTGAAACTCCTCGACAAGATGGAGCAGAAGGTCAACCTGCACGGCGGCGCCATCGCGCTGGGTCACCCGTTCGGCTGCTCCGGTGCACGTATCTCCGGCACCCTGCTGAACGTGATGAAGCAGAACGGCGGTACCCTGGGCGTGTCCACCATGTGCGTGGGCCTCGGTCAGGGCATCACCACCGTCTTCGAACGCATCTAAGCGTACGAAGAGGGGAAAGACCGGGGCCTGGTGCCCCGGTTTTTGCTTTTATAAGGCTTATTTCGTCAGCAGGGGCTGGCCAGCGGGCGCCCGAGTGGGCACCATGCGCACCCTTCGCGAGCCGGCTATAGATGGATAGGAGGGGAACATGAGCCTGCAACCTGGACTCTATCGTCACTACAAAGGCCAGGAGTACCGCGTGATCGGCACGGCACGGCACTCCGAGACCGAGGAGGAGCTGGTCGTCTACCAGGCCCTCTATGGCGAATACGGCCTCTGGGTACGCCCATTGGGGATGTTCACCGAGACGGTCGAGGTGAATGGCGAGCAGATCGCCCGCTTCGCATTGGTGACCGCCGAGTCAGATCTCTTTCCGCGCCGCTGAGGTGTTGCGGGGCGGCGGGTAAGCTTGACCTTGTCTTGTTCGCCACTATATATAGCGGTGCCGCGTCAGGCGGCTCCCGCCTTTCATTTATCGAATTCAGGAAATTTCCGATCCATGGGCAAATCGCTGGTCATCGTGGAATCCCCGGCCAAGGCCAAGACCATCAACAAGTACCTGGGCAACCAGTACGTGGTGAAGTCGAGCATCGGCCATATCCGTGACCTGCCTACCAGCGGTTCGGCCAGTGCCAGCAAGGAACCGGTGAAGCGCGGCAAGGCGGCCGCGTCCGAGGCTCCCGCACTGTCGCCCAAGGAAAAGGCCAAGCGCCAGCTGTTCACCCGCATGGGCGTCGACCCCGAGCATGGCTGGAAGGCCAAGTACGAGATCCTCCCCGGCAAGGAGAAGGTGATCGAGGAACTGCGCCGCCTGGCCAAGGATGCCGACACCATCTATCTCGCAACCGACTTGGACCGCGAAGGGGAGGCCATCGCCTGGCACCTGCGGGAATCCATCGGTGGTGACGACAGCCGCTACAAGCGCGTGGTATTCAACGAAATCACCAAGAAGGCCATCCAGGAAGCCTTCTCCCGCCCGGGCGAACTGGACATCAACCGTGTCAACGCTCAGCAGGCCCGTCGCTTCCTCGATCGCGTCGTGGGCTACATGGTCTCGCCGCTGCTGTGGCAGAAGATCGCCCGCGGCCTGTCCGCTGGCCGCGTACAGTCGGTGGCGGTGAAACTGGTCGTGGAGCGTGAGCGCGAGATCCGTGCCTTCGTTCCGGAAGAGTACTGGGAAGTCCACGCCGACCTGGGTACCGCCAAGGGCGCCAACGTGCGCTTCGAAGTGGCCAAGGAGAAGGGTTCTGCCTTCAAGCCGCTGAACGAAGCCCAGGCCATGGCCGCGCTGGAGAAGCTCAAGTCCTCCAGCTACAGCGTCATGAAGCGCGAGGACAAGCCGACCTCTAGTCGTCCGTCCGCCCCCTTCATTACCTCCACCCTGCAGCAGGCTGCGAGCAACCGCCTGGGCTTTGGGGTGAAGAAGACCATGATGATGGCTCAGCGTCTCTACGAGGCGGGCTACATCACCTATATGCGTACCGACTCGACCAACCTCTCCGCCGACGCCGTCACCATGGTGCGCGGCTTTATCGAGGGTGAGTTCGGTGAAAAGTACCTGCCGGCCAAGCCGAACTTCTATTCGAGCAAGGAGGGCGCCCAGGAGGCGCACGAGGCGATCCGTCCTTCCGACGTCAACCTCAAGCCGACCCAGCTGTCGGGCATGGAGCGTGACGCCGAGCGCCTGTACGACCTGATCTGGCGCCAGTTCGTGGCCTGCCAGATGCCGCCGGCCGAATACCTGTCCACCACCGTTGCGGTGGCTGCCGGTGATTTCGAGCTGCGTGCCAAGGGCCGCATCCTCAAGTTCGACGGTTACACCCGCGTGCTGCCGCAACAGAGCAAGCCGGGCGAAGACGACGTGCTGCCGGACATGAAGGAAGGCGAGGGCCTGAAGCTGATCAAGCTCGACCCCAGCCAGCACTTCACCAAGCCGCCGGCACGCTTCTCCGAGGCCAGCCTGGTCAAGGAGCTGGAAAAGCGTGGCATCGGTCGCCCGTCCACCTATGCGGCGATCATCTCCACCATTCAGGACCGCGGCTACGTCACTGTGCACAACCGCCGCTTCTATTCCGAGAAGATGGGCGACATCGTCACCGAGCGCCTGAATGAAAGCTTCTCCGACCTGATGGACTACGGCTTCACCGCCGGCATGGAGGAGAACCTGGACGACGTCGCCCAGGGCGAGCGCGATTGGAAGAACCTGCTGGACGAGTTCTACGGCGACTTCAAGAAGAAACTGGAAGTGGCCGAGGTCGCGGACAGCGGCATGCGCGCCAACCAGCCGACGCCGACCGATATCGCCTGCCGCGAATGCGGCCGGCCGATGATGATCCGCACGGCATCCACGGGTGTATTCCTCGGCTGCTCGGGCTACAGCCTGCCGCCGAAAGAGCGCTGCAAGGCCACCATCAACCTGGTGCCGGGCGACGAAATCGCTGCGGACGACGAAGGTGAGTCGGAGTCCCGAGTACTGCTTGGCAAGCACCGTTGCCCCATCTGCAGCACGGCGATGGATGCCTACCTGCTGGACGAGACCCGCAAGCTGCACATCTGCGGCAACAACCCGGATTGCGTTGGCTACGAGATCGAACAGGGCCAGTACCGCATCAAGGGCTATGAAGGGCCGAGCCTGGAATGTGACAAGTGCGGCAGCGAGATGCAGCTGAAGACCGGTCGCTTCGGCAAGTTCTTCGGTTGCACCAATCCCTCGTGCAAGAACACCCGCAAGCTGCTGAAAAGCGGCGAGGCTGCGCCGCCGAAGATCGACCCGATCAAGATGCCGGAGCTCAAGTGCGAGAAGGTGGACGACACCTACGTGCTGCGCGATGGCGCTTCGGGCCTGTTCCTGGCCGCCAGTCAGTTCCCCAAGAACCGCGAAACCCGTGCGCCCCTGGTACTCGAGCTGATTCCGCACAAGGAAGAACTCGATCCCAAATACCACTTCCTGCTCAGCGCACCTGCCAAGGACCCGGATGGCCGTCCGGCAGTGATCCGCTTCAGTCGCAAGACCAAGGAGCAGTACGTGCAATCGGAAGTGGACGGCAAGCCTACCGGTTGGCGCGCCTTCTTCGACGGCGGCAAGTGGAAGGTCGAAGACAAGCGCTGATGGACTGTTGCGCGCCGGGGTAGCCTGGCGCGCATACTAACCAACCGATTTTGCGACGGAGTGGCCGCCATGGCGCATGAACTCTATACCCGTACCAACCAGAAGCTCTATTTCGCCGGCCTGGCGCTCGAATCCTGGCGCAAGGCGGAAGAGGGCAGGGCAATGAATGCCCAGGCGCTGGTCCAGGCCGAGCGCGAAGCGGCGCTCTTCCACCTTTACGGCGCCTTGCTCGGGCTTTGCCACGAGATCGCGGGCTATTACCGCCTGCCCGAGGCCAATGCACCGCGCCCCGAGATGCTGCTCACTGCTGACGTGCTGGCTGCTGCGCCGAGCCCTGAACTATCGGAACTGGTGGAACTGGCCCAGCAGCAGGAAACCTGGCTTGCCGAGCTGCTGGTCGCCTATGGCGCGCTGTTCCTGCCGCCCCAGGCGCCGAAGAAGGCCAAGGTCGATCCGACGTTGCCTTTGATAGAAGCGGTGAGCGTGGATGACGAGCCGCCGGCCCTGTCCCGAGCAACTCTGGAAGAGTGGCGGCAACACCTGAAAAACCTGGCATTGCGTTTCCGCGAGGCGCTGTCGGAGTGCTGAGTTGATCGATGGGCTAGGGTGGCCCGTCAGCCGGCTGGTACAATGCCCGCCTTTAGTGGAGAGATGACCCCATGCCAACGTCCTTTCTGGAAATAGTCGAGCTGCCCGACGGCCGCATCATCCTGCGCCGCGCGGAAGACGAGGAGGCGTTGGTGACGCTGGACTTCTCTTCCGACGCCAAGGCATTCCTGCAGGGGCATCACCTGGAAGTCGCCAAGGCCATGCTCAATGTGGGCGTGCAGATGGCCGGCCGCCTGGCTGAAGGCGAAGTGGACCACGAAGAAGGCCCGCGCGTCCTGCACTGACGGGGCGCTCTGTCGGCTCCCGCCCGCTGGAACCGATTATTCCTCACCCGTGTTACCAACCCGTTGCGGCTACATGGCCTGTTTACGGGTAACGGTCTCTTATCCCAGTCGGATATTCAGGCTTTGCGCGCCACCCTGGCGTGCGGCGTGTGCGAGCGCCTGCTTTTCGGTGCGGTTCAGCGGCAGCCAGCTGACGACCGTATGGCTGCGGCCCAGCCTCAGGGCTTCGCAAGCCAGTTCCAGCGCGCTGCGTTCTCCCCTTGGGTCGAGAAGCAGGATGCGCTCCCGATTCAGTCCGGCATCCCGCAACCAGGCCTGTGTCAGGCTGGCGGGTGCACCGATCAGCGTCAGCCAGCGGGCATCCTGTTCCTGGCTGAGCTCCCGCAGGATGGGGGCGAGCAAGTGGCGGCAGTGCCCGGCAGCTCCGCTCAGCGAAAGCTCACTGAAGGCTTCGGGCTCCTCTTCCCATTGCGGCTCCAGTGCCAGGGGCGCCGGGTTGGCGACAATGGCGTCGTGGAACAGCGGCAGTTGGGTTCGGCCAAACGATTGCGGGAACTGCATGACGCCTCCTATCAGCGGCGGATGACGCCGACGCTCAAGCCTTCGATGACCAGGTCCTGCTCCTGCAGGTTCACCTCGATCGGTGCGAAATCCGGGTTCTCGGCGATCAGCCAGACCTTGTCGCCTTCGCGCTTGAAGCGCTTCACGGTGACTTCGTCATCCAGGCGCGCGACGACTATCTGGCCGTTGCGAACTTCACGCGTGGTGTGCACGGCCAGCAGGTCGCCGTCATGGATGCCGATGTCCTTCATGCTCATGCCGCGTACGCGCAACAGATAGTCGGCGCGGGGATGGAAGAACTCCGGGTTGATGCGGCAGGATTCTTCGATGTTCTGTTGGGCGAGGATGGGAGCGCCAGCGGCCACGCGCCCGATGATGGGCAGGCCTTCTTCCTCGGTGCTGGGCTCGAAGCCGGGGATGCGGATGCCTCGCGAGGCGCCGGGGGTCATCTCGATGGCGCCCTTGCGGGCCAGCGCCTTGAGGTGCTCTTCAGCGGCGTTGGGCGATTTGAAGCCCAGTTCCTGGGCGATCTCCGCGCGGGTGGGCGGATAGCCGTTGTCTTCTATGCAGCGCTTGATGAAGGCGAGGATCTCGGCTTGGCGGGGCGTGAGTTTCAGCATGTCGGCGCTCTGTCTTTTTATACAGTGACTGGAATTATATACAGTGATCATCGCTTGGCAACAAGTGTTCTCTGCATCCTCTGCCGGGCGGCCATTGAGCTCTAGTGACTTGCCCGCTGTCTTGCGGGAATATGTCGCCTGCGAGCCGTGACCGGAGCGTCAGAAGATGGTGTATGCGGCTTGACAAGCCAGCGGCCTGAAACGTATGTTTCAAACAAGTGTTTGTCAGGCGGAGGAGCCATGGCCCAGTCGGAAACCGTCGAACGCATTCTTGATGCAGCGGAACAGCTGTTCGCGGAGAAAGGCTTCGCCGAGACTTCGTTGCGTTTGATCACCAGCAAGGCGGGTGTGAACCTGGCTGCTGTGAACTATCACTTCGGCTCGAAGAAGGCGCTTATCCAGGCGGTGTTCTCGCGCTTCCTGGGGCCTTTCTGCCAGAGTCTGGAGCGCGAGCTCGATCGCCGGCAGGCGAAGACCGAGGCGCGCGCGACCCTCGAAGAACTCCTGGAAATGCTGGTCGAGCAGGCGCTGGCGGTGAAGCCGCGCAGCGGTAACGACCTGTCCATCTTCATGCGTTTGCTGGGCCTGGCCTTCAGCCAGAGCCAGGGGCACCTGCGCAAGTACCTCGAAGAGGTGTACGGCAAGGTCTTCCGCCGCTACATGCTGCTGGTCAATGAGTCGGCCCCCAAGGTGCCGCCGCTGGAGCTGTTCTGGCGGGTGCACTTCATGCTCGGGGCTGCGGCGTTCAGCATGTCCGGAATCAAGGCGCTGCGCGCGATGGCCGAAACCGATTTCGGCGTGAATACGTCCATCGAGCAGGTGATGCGCCTGATGGTGCCGTTCCTCGCGGCAGGCATGCGCGCCGATACCGGCTTGTCCGACGAGACTCTTTCCAAAGCGGTGCTCAAGCCGCGCAGCAAGTCCCCGAGCGCGCCCGTCAAGGCTTGATCGCCGGTGGGCGAGGCCATGGGGATCGGCTAAGCTAGCGCCCCATGTCCGACCTCGATCTACTCCATGTCTCCATCGCTGACCAGCGCCTCTACGGCTTTGCCGGAGAGCGTCTGGTGCTGCGCCTTCCCGTCTCCACCGCGCTCAATGGCGCCGGTGAACTCAGTGGCTCCAATTGCACCCCGCGCGGCCTTCACCAGGTGCGCGCGAAGATCGGTGAGGGGTTGCCGCAGGGGGCTGTACTGCGTGGCAGGCGTTGGACCGGCGAGACCTGGACGCCGGATCTGCATGCCCAGTTTCCCGGACGCGACTGGATACTCAGCCGCATCCTCTGGCTGAGCGGCCGCGAGCCCGGGCGCAACCGCCTCGGCAAGGTCGACAGCATGCGTCGCTATATCTATTTGCACGGCACGCCGGACAGCGAACCCATGGGCGTGCCGCTGTCCCATGGCTGTGTGCGCCTGCGCAATGCCGACCTGCTTGAACTCTTCCCCCGCGTGCCCGTCCACTGTGCTGTTCTGATAGACGAAGCACCTCGTCCCGAGTGGTCCGTGGCCGAACTCTCCTAAGGAAACCCCATGCAAGGCTCCCTGATGCTGGATATCGGCGGCACCTGGCTGACCGCTGAAGATCGGCAGATCCTGCGGCAACCGGAAGTGGCCGGCCTGATCATTTTCGCCCGCAATATCGAGGACCCGCGCCAGGTGCGCGAGCTGTGCGCGTCCATCCGCGCGGTGCGTCCCGACCTGATCCTCGCCGTCGACCAGGAAGGCGGTCGCGTACAGCGCCTGCGCAACGGCTTCGTGCGCCTGCCGGCCATGCGTGCCCTGGCGGACAACGATAACGCTGAAGCCCTGGCCGAGCATTGCGGTTGGCTGATGGCCACCGAGGTGCTCGCCGTTGGCCTGGATATCAGCTTCGCGCCCGTGCTCGACCTCGATCACCAGCGCAGCGCGGTGGTCGGCAGCCGTGCCTTCGAGGGCGACCCGCAGCGTGCCGCGCTACTCGCCGGTGCCTTTATCCGTGGATTGCGTGCCGCCGGCATGGCCGCCACCGGCAAGCACTTCCCCGGCCATGGCTGGGCCGAGGCGGACTCCCACGTGGCCATTCCCACCGATGAGCGCAGCCTGGAGCAGATCCGCGCCACCGATCTCGTGCCCTTCGCGCGCCTGGCCCCGGAGCTGGACGGCATGATGCCCGCCCATGTCATCTATCCCCAGGTCGACCCGCAGCCCGCCGGCTTCTCGAAGCGCTGGCTGCAGGACATCCTGCGGGGCGAATTGAAATACTCCGGGGTGATCTTCAGTGATGACCTGTCCATGGCCGGTGCCCACGTGGTGGGTGATGCCGCCGAGCGCATCGAGGCTGCGCTGAGCGCGGGCTGCGACATGGGGCTGGTGTGCAACGACCGCGCCTCGGCCGAGCTGGCCCTGTCGCGCCTGCAGCAGTTGCGTGTGACCCCGCCTGCGCAGCTCGAACGCATGCGTCGCCGTGCCTTCCCCGGCACCGAATACCGTCAAGACCCGCGCTGGCAATCGGCAATCGCCGCCCTGCGCGAAGCCCAGCTGATCGACTGAAGGAAGCGACATGACCGTTTACGCGATTATCGGTGGTACCGGCCTCACCCAGCTCGAAGGCCTGACCATGAAGGCGCTGCTCAACCCCGAGACGCCCTATGGCGCTCCCTCGGCGGGCATCGTCCAGGGCGACTACGCCGGGCGTGAGCTGCTGTTCCTCGCCCGCCATGGCCACCCGCACCGCATTCCCCCGCACCAGGTCAACTACCGCGCCAACCTCTGGGCCCTCAAGCAATCCGGCGCCCAGGCGGTGATCGCGGTCAACGCCGTCGGCGGCATCCACCCCACCATGGGTACCGGGCACCTGGTTGTGCCCCATCAGTTGATCGACTACACCCACGGCCGCACCGACACCTTCTTCGAGGGCGAGCTGGACCACGTCACCCACATCGACTTCAGCCACCCCTATGACGAGGCGCTGCGGCAGAAGCTGCTGGCGGCGCTCGCCAAGACCGGGCACGCCTACAGTGCCGAGGGCGTCTACGGCTGCACCCAGGGCCCGCGCCTGGAGACCGTGGCCGAGATCGCCCGCATGGAGCGTGATGGCTGCGATCTGGTGGGGATGACCGGCATGCCCGAGGCGGTGCTCGCCCGTGAGCTGGACCTGCCCTACGCGTGCATTTCCCTGGTGGTCAACCCGGCTGCCGGCAAGTCCAGCGGCATCATCACCATGGACGAGATCGAGGCCGCCCTGGCTGAAGGTATCGGCAAGGTGCGCGAAGCGCTGGCCCTGCTGTTCAAGGGCTGATCGGGCTTCAGGCTTTCGGCAGGGGGGCGAAGAGGGCGTCGAGGTCCTCTTCGCGCAGCTGCCAGTCAGCCCCTTCGCTCTGGCCGAGAATGCCCTCGGCCAGCAGCGCCTTGCGCTGCTGCAACTGCTGGATCTTCTCTTCCACCGTGCCCCGGGCGATCAGCTTGTAGACGAACACCGGCTTGTCCTGGCCGATGCGGTAGGCGCGGTCGGTGGCCTGGCGTTCGGCGGCCGGGTTCCACCAGGGGTCGTAGTGGATCACGGTGTCGGCTGCGGTGAGGTTGAGGCCGGTGCCGCCCGCCTTGAGGCTGATCAGGAACAGCGGCACTTCGCCGTCCTGGAAGCGCTTCACCGGTGTGCGGCGGTCGCGGGTGGAGCCGGTGAGGATCAGGTAGTCGATACCGCGCTGCTGCAGTTCCGCCTCGATCAGTTCCAACATGCTGGTGAACTGGGAGAACAGCAGCACCTTGCGGCCTTCGGCGAACAGCTCCACCAGCATTTCCATCAGGCTGTCCAGCTTGCCCGAGGTGCTGCCGCGCAAGGGGCGGGTGCGCTCGTGCTCCACCAGGCGCAGGTCGCAGCAGGTCTGGCGCAGTTTCAGCAGCGCCTCGAGTATCACCATCTGGCTACGCGCCATGCCCTTGTCCTGGATTTCCGCACGGACCTTCTGGTCCATCGCCAGGCGCACCGTTTCGTACAGGTCGCGCTGGCCTTCGCTGAGTTCCACCCGCTGGACGATCTCGGTCTTGGCGGGCAGCTCGGTGGCCACCGATTCCTTGGTGCGGCGCAGCAGGAAGGGGCGGATGCGGCCGTTGAGGTGGGCGAGGCGTTCGGTGTCGCCGCGCTTCTCGATGGGCGTGCGGTAGTCGCGGGCGAACTGCTTGGCATCGCCTAGCCAGCCGGGCATGAGGAAGTGGAACAGCGACCAGAGTTCGCCCAGGTGGTTTTCCAGCGGCGTACCGGAGAGGCACAGGCGCTGCCGGGCCTCGAGCTGACGCACCGCCTGGGCGGCCTTGCTGGTGGGCGTCTTGATGTTCTGCGCCTCGTCCAGCACCAGCAGGTGCAGCGGTTGTCCCTTCCAGGCGGCGAGGTCGCGGGGCAGCAGGGCGTAGGTGGTCAGCAGCAGGTCGAAGTCGCCCAGGCGTTCGAAATCCTTCTTGCGGTTCGGGCCGTGCAGGGCCAGTACGCGCAGGTCCGGGGCGAAGCGCATGGCTTCGTCCTGCCAGTTGGGAATCAGGCTGGTGGGCATCACCACCAGGGCGGGGCGGTCGAGGCGCCCGGCGTTCTTCTCGGTCAGCAGGTGGGCCAGGGTCTGCAGGGTCTTGCCCAGGCCCATGTCGTCGCCCAGTACGCCGCCGGCACCCAGCTCGCGCAGGCTCTGCAGCCAGGCCAGGCCCTGCAGCTGGTAGCTGCGCAGCTCGGCCTGCAGGCCGGCAGGGGGCTCGTGGCGGGTTTGCCGGCTGTCGCGCAGGCGCTCGGCGAAGCTGCGCAGGCGCTCGCCGCCCTGCCAATCCAGCTCCAGTTCGTCGAGCTGGTTCAGTCGCGCCGCGTCGGGCAGGCTCAGGCGCAGGCTGCGGCCTTCCGGGCGGTCGCGCAGGTAGAGCTCGCCCAGGGTCGCCAGCAACGGCTTGAGGCGACCGAAGGGCAGGACCACCTGCAGGGGGCGGCCGGTATCGGCCCCGAGGGTGTCCAGTTGCAGGCGCAGGTGCTCGTCGTCGCGGCGCTTCTGCAGGCTTTTCGGGCTGAGCAGCTTGGGGTTTTGCTGGATCAACCGCAGCAGGATGGGCAGCAGGCTGATGCGTTGCCCTTCGACGACGATGCCCAGCTCCAGGTCGAACCAGTGCTGCCCAGGCTCTTCTTCGAGTTCGGCGTACCAGCCGTCCACGCTGGACAGGTCGAAATGGAAGCCGGGGCGGATGTCCACTTCCCAGCCCTCGGCACGCAGTTCCGGCAGGCCCTTGTTCATGAAGCGCTGCCAGGCACTGTCGCCAGGCAGTTCGAAGAGTTCGTAGAGGTCGCTCGGCAGCGCCAGGCTCTGGCGCAGGGATTCCTTGAAGCCGAGCTGGCGCAGGCGCTCGCGCAGGGCTTCTTCGGTGGCCGGTTGGCGCTGCACTTCCAGCAGCTCGCCCTGGCGCTTGCTGACGGCGGGCTGGCGGCTGTTCTTGCCGCGGGTGGTGATGCCGGCGTAGTCGAAGGCCAGCCCGGCACGGTGCTGCTGGCTGCCGACCATGCGCCCGCTGCGCAGGTCGTAGAGGCTCTGCGCCAGGCTGCCCAGGGTCAGCAACGGGCGCGGCTGGATGTCCTTGAGCACGCGCCTGACCACCGGCGGCTCGGAGGCCGGCACCAGTCGTTCGGGGCGCGCGCTCGGTGGCCCTTCCGCCAGGACCTGGAAGATGGCGGCCACGCAGTGTTTGCAGTTGATGCCGACCGGGCAGCTGCAGCGGCCGATAACCCCGAGCCCGTGGGGCGCCAGGCGGATGTTCTGCTGGTAGCGGTTGTCGCCCGAGCCGGCGCAGCTGGATTGCAGCAGGGTGTCGTCCATCGCCGTCAGGCGCGCCAGGCGCTGGCGGGCATAGCTCGCGCCGCGCTGTAGCGCGCCCGGGTCGAAGTCCTGCTGCCAGTCGTGCTGGCGCAGGTGTTCGAGCAGTGTCGGCACGTGGCTCAGAGCGGGCTGATGCGGATCAGGACGCCCAGGCTGGAGTGATCGAGGTAGGTCAGCTCGCCATTCTTCAGGCGGGTGCCCTGCTTGATGCGCTCGCTGCCGCTGAGCAGGCCGCTGCCATCGAACTGGTTGACCCAGAAATCGACGGCGACATCGGTGTAGCGCACCTGGGACAGGGTCACGGTGCCTTCGACCGGGAAGTGGCCGAGTTGCTGGTCACCGGTGCTGATGGCCACGCGGCTGGGGTTGGCGCCGACGCTCTGCGACCAGGCCTTGTGCAGCAGCACCTGGTAGCCATTGCCGGCGTTGAGCTTGGCGGCTTCGCCATTGAGTGCGGTGGCGCGCTCGCCGACGCTGTCCAGGCCCTGGGCGCCGTTGGCCCAGTCGTCCGGGGCTGGCTGGCTGGCCGGGGTGGCGTCGCCCGACTGACGGAAGAGGATCAGCTCGACCTGGTAGAGCCCGTCGGCGAAGGCGCTGGGGGCCAGCAGGGCAAGCATCAGGGCGAGGAAACGGAACGCACGCATGGATCAGTCCTTTAAGCGGATTACGGAGTCAGGCGCTCGAACAGCGCCTCGAGTGTATTGAAGCGTTCTTCCGGGCGCTCCATCGGTACCTGGAAGCGGAACAGCGTGGCCCCTTCGAACTTGTAGCGCTTGGGCTGGCTCTGGATCAGCTTGATCAGCACCAGCGGGTCGACGCAGGTGTCGGCGGCGAATTCTATCCGACCACCTTGCGGGCCGGCGTCCACTTTCTTGATGCCGAGCTTTTCCGCCTGCAGTTTCAGCAGGGTCAGGCGCACCAGGTTCTTGGTCGGCTCGGGCAGCAGGCCGAAGCGGTCGATCATTTCCACCTGCAGTTCCTTCAGGCCGTCCTCGTCGGCGGCCGAGGCGATGCGCTTGTAGAGGATCAGGCGCGCATGCACGTCGGGCAGGTAGTCCTCGGGGATCAGCGCGGGCAGGCGCAGGTTGATCTCCGGGCCGCCACCCAGCGGCTGTTCCAGGTTCGGCTGTTCGCCCTTGCGGATGGCCTTGACCGCGCGTTCGAGCATTTCCATATAAAGGGTGAAGCCCACCGCCTGGATCTGCCCGCTCTGGCCGTCGCCGAGCAGCTCGCCGGCACCGCGGATCTCCAGGTCGTGGGTGGCGAGGACGAAGCCGGCGCCCAGGTCCTGGGCATTGGCGATGGCCTCCAGGCGCTTCTCGGCGTCGGGCGTCATCTGCTTGCGCGGGGGCGTCAGCAGGTAGGCATAGGCCTGGTGGTGGCTACGGCCGACGCGGCCACGCAGCTGGTGCAGCTGGGCCAGGCCGAACTTGTCGGCGCGCTCGATGATGATGGTGTTGGCGCTGGGCACGTCGATGCCGGTCTCGATGATGGTCGAGGCGATCAGCACGTTAAAGCGCTTGTGGTAGAAGTCGCTCATCACCTGTTCGAGTTCGCGCTCGTGCATCTGCCCGTGGCCGATGCCGATGCGTGCCTCGGGCACCAGCTCCGCCAGGTCGGCGGCGCATTTCTCGATGCTCTTCACTTCGTTGTGCAGGTAATAGACCTGGCCGCCCCGTAGCAGCTCGCGCAACAGGGCTTCCTTGATCACGGTGTTCTGCTGCTCCATGACGAAGGTGCGCACCGAGAGGCGGCGTGCGGGCGGCGTGGCGATGATCGACAGGTCGCGCATGCCGGCCACGGCCATGTTCAGGGTCCGCGGGATCGGCGTGGCGGTCAGGGTGAGGATGTCCACCTCGCTGCGCAGGGCCTTGAGCTGTTCCTTCTGACGCACGCCGAAGCGGTGCTCCTCGTCGATGATGACCAGGCCCAGATTCTTGAACTTGATGTCGTCCTGCAGCAGCTTGTGGGTGCCGATGACGATATCGACCTTGCCCTCGGCCAGCTCCTGCGCAGCACCTTCCACTTCCTTGGCCGATTTGAAGCGGCTCATTACCTCGACCGTCACCGGCCAGTCGGCGAAGCGGTCGCGGAAGCTGTTGTAGTGCTGCTGGGCGAGGAGGGTGGTGGGCACCAGCACGGCCACCTGCTTGCCGCTGTGCACGGCGACGAAGGCGGCGCGCATGGCGACTTCGGTCTTGCCGAAGCCGACGTCGCCGCATACCAGGCGGTCCATCGGCTTGGGCGCGAGCATGTCGGCCACCACGGCCTCGATGGCGGTCTGCTGGTCCGGCGTTTCCTCGAAGGGGAAGCCGGCGGAGAAGGTCGCGTAGTCGGCCAGCGGGTCCTTGAACGCATAGCCTTCGCGGGCGGCACGGCGGGCGTAGATGTCCAGCAGCTCGGCGGCGACGTCGCGCACCTGTTCGGCGGCCTTGCGCTTGGCCTTCTGCCAGGTCTCCGAGCCCAGGCGGTGCAGCGGGGCGAGGGCGTCGTCGCTGCCGGTGTAGCGGGCGATCAGGTGCAGGCTGGCCACCGGCACGTAGAGCTTGGCTTCCTCGGCGTACTGCAGGGCGAGGAATTCCGCGGCCTGGCCTTCTATCTCCAGGGTGATCAACCCCAGGTAGCGGCCGACGCCGTGGTCGATATGCACCACCGGCGCGCCTTCACGCAGTTCGGCGAGGTTCTTGATGACGTTGTCGCCACCGTCGCCGCGACGGTCGCGGCGGCGGCGCTGCATCACGCGCTGGCCGAACAGCGGGCTTTCGGCGATCAGCGCCAGGCCCGGGTCATCCAGCAGCAGCCCTTCGTCGAGGGGGGCGATGGTGATGGCCAGGCGTTCCTTGCTGCTGACGAATTCCGGCCAGCCGCCGACTTCCTGCGGGCGCAGCTTGAGGCGGGCGAGTAATTCCAGCAGCACTTCGCGGCGGCCGGCGGACTCGGCACTGAACAGCACGCGGCCCGGGAATTCTTCGAGGAAGCGGCGCAGCGCGGCCAGGGGCTCGCTGGCCTTGGCTTCGATGGCCAGTGTCGGCAGTGGGCGGGCGGGGAAGCGTTCGCGGCCTACGCCTGTGCCCTGGTCCTCCTGGCTGACCACGACCCGTGGCGAGCCCTTGAGGCGGGCGAAGCAGTCTTCCTCCGGCAGGAACAGCTCGGCGGGCGGGACCAGCGGGCGTTCCGGGTCGACGCGGCGCTCTTCGTAGCGGTTGCGCACATCGTTCCAGAACTGCTCGGCAGCCTGCTCGATGCCGGGCAGGGAAAACACCTGGGTGTCGGCCGGCAGGTAGTCGAAGAGGGTGGCGCTTTCCTCGAAGAACAGCGGCAGGTAGTACTCGATGCCGGCCGGGGTGATGCCGCTGGCCAGGTCCTGGTAGATGGGGCAACGACGGAAGTCGACGTCGAAGCGCTCGCGGAAGCGGCCGCGGAAGTCGGTCACGGCCTTCTTGTCCAGGGGGAACTCGCGGGCCGGCAGCAGGCGGATCGACTCCACCTTGTCCACCGAGCGCTGGGTTTCCGGGTCGAAGGTGCGCAGGGTCTCGATCTCGTCATCGAACAGGTCGATGCGGAAGGGCGCGTCGCTGCCCATGGGGAACAGGTCGATCAGCGCGCCACGCACGGCGAATTCGCCGTGTTCGTAGACGGTGTCCACGCAGCGGTAACCGGCGGCCTCCAGGCGGCTGCGCATCTGTTCGACATCGAGCTTCTGGCCAACGTCCAGCACCAGGCTCGAACCCAGCAGGAAGCGCGTCGGGGCCAGGCGGTGCAGGGCGGTGGTGATGGGCACCACCAGCACGCCGTGGGTCAGCCCTGGCAGGCGATAGAGGCTGGCGATGCGCTGGGAGATGATGTCCTGGTGCGGCGAGAACAGGTCGTAGGGCAGCGTTTCCCAGTCGGGGAAGTGCAGCACGGGCAGGGACGGCGCGAAGAAGCTCAGCTCCTGTTCCAGGCGCTCGGCGCTCTGGCTGTCGGCGGTCAGCAGCAGGGTGAAGCGTTTGGCCGCGCTGGCAGCTTCGGCTATCGCCAGGCTGAGGGCGGCGCCGGGGAGATTGCTCCACTGCTGCTTGCCAGCAGCGGTGGGCAGGGACGGGAGACGCAGGACGGACTCGGGCAAAGGAGGCTCCGGTCGGAAAATGGACCCGGGCGATTGTAACTATCCCGACTGACGGATGTCAGTCTTACGTCCGCTGCAGATTGCCGCCGCTTGCGCGCGCCGTCATAATGTAGCCCCTTTTTTCAGCCCCTACATAGTGGAAGGTACTGCCCGTGACTCAGAAGCCCGACCAGTGTCTCGGTGAGTGGATCGATCGTGAAGCCCTCGCGGAAGCGATGATTCCGTTGATTGGCCAGCTCTACCGTAACAACAGCGTGGTGACCTCGATCTATGGCCGTGGTCTGATCAACCGTTCGGTGATCGACATTCTCAAGGCCCACCGTTTCGCCCGTCACCGCCTGGCTGACGACAGCGAACTGTCGGTCCACGACACCTTCCCGATCCTCAAGGCCATGAGCGAGCTCAAGCTGGGCGCGGCCTCCGTGGACCTGGGCAAGATGGCCAGCAAGTTCAAGGCCGAAGGCAATGGCCGTGCCGTCGAGCAGTTCGTCAAGGACGAGCTGGCTGACGTGGTCGGCAAGCAGAACAGCGCTGCCCGCGAAGGCACCGACGTCGTTCTGTACGGCTTCGGCCGCATCGGCCGCCTGCTGGCGCGCATCCTGATCGAGAAAACCGGTGGTGGTGACGGCCTGCGTCTGCGCGCCATCGTCGTGCGCAAGGGCGCCAGCAACGACCTGGTCAAGCGCGCCAGCCTGCTGCGTCGCGACTCGGTACACGGCAAGTTCGATGGCACCATCACCATCGACGAAGAAAACAACACCCTGACCGCCAACGGCAACCTGATCCAGGTGATCTACGCCAAGTCGCCGACCGAAGTCGACTACACCCAGTACGGCATCAAGAACGCCCTGCTGGTCGACAACACCGGCGTATGGCGTGATGCAGAGGGCCTGGGCCAGCACCTGAGCTGCCCGGGTGTCGATCGCGTGGTTCTGACCGCACCCGGCAAGGGCGCGCTGAAGAACATCGTGCACGGCATCAACCACACCGAAATCACCGCTGAAGACAAGATCATCTCGGCCGCCTCTTGCACCACCAACGCCATCGTGCCGGTGCTCAAGGCCGTCAACGATCAGTACGGCATCGTCAACGGCCACGTCGAAACCGTTCACTCGTACACCAACGACCAGAACCTGATCGACAACTTCCACAAGGGCGATCGCCGTGGCCGCAGCGCGCCGCTGAACATGGTGATCACCGAGACCGGCGCCGCCACCGCTGCCGCCAAGGCCCTGCCGGTACTGAAGGGCAAGCTGACTGGCAACGCCATTCGCGTACCGACGCCGAACGTGTCGATGGCCATCCTCAACCTGAACCTGGAAAAGGCCACCACCCGCGAAGAGATCAACGAGTACCTGCGCCAGATGGCCATGCACTCGGACCTGCAGAAGCAGATCGACTTCGTCAGCTCGCAGGAAGTGGTCTCCACCGACTTCGTCGGTTCGCGCCATGCCGGCGTCGTGGATGCCGAGGCGACCATCGCCAACGACAACCGCGTCGTGCTCTACGTGTGGTACGACAACGAGTTCGGCTACAGCTGCCAGGTGGTCCGCGTGATGGAAGACATGGCCGGGGTCAACCCGCCTGCCTTCCCCCGCTGATACCTCGGTGAAAAGAACGGGAGCTTTCGGGCTCCCGTTTTTCATTTTTAGGTCTGTAATCGCTTTACCCACCTTCTGTTTGGATATCCCTTGATGGACGGACAACAGCTGCACGCCGGCTCGCTCAAGCGCGGCCTGGAAAATCGCCATATCCAGCTGATCGCCCTTGGCGGCGCCATCGGCACCGGACTCTTCCTCGGCTCGGCCGGGGTGCTCAAATCCGCTGGCCCGTCGATGATCCTCGGTTACGCCATCGCCGGCTTCATCGCCTTCCTGATCATGCGCCAGCTCGGCGAGATGATCGTCGAGGAGCCCGTGGCCGGTTCCTTCAGCCACTTCGCCCACAAGTACTGGGGCGGCTACGCGGGTTTCCTGTCCGGCTGGAACTACTGGGTGCTCTATGTGCTGGTGGGCATGGCCGAGCTGACGGCGGTGGGCAAGTACGTGCAGTTCTGGTGGCCGGAGGTACCGACCTGGGCCACGGCGGCGGCGTTCTTCGTGCTGATCAACCTGATCAACCTGTCCAACGTCCGTGCCTTCGGTGAGACCGAATTCTGGTTCGCGCTGATCAAGGTGGTGGCGATCATCGGCATGATCGTGCTCGGTCTCTACCTGCTGATCAGCGGCGCCGGTGGCGAGCAGGCGGCGGTGAGCAACCTGTGGAGCCATGGCGGCTTCTTCCCCAATGGCCTGGAAGGGCTGGTGATGGTCCTGGCGATCATCATGTTCTCCTTCGGCGGCCTGGAGCTGGTGGGCATCACCGCTGCCGAGGCCAGCGAGCCGAAGAAGGTGATCCCCAAGGCGATCAACCAGGTGATCTGGCGCATCCTGATCTTCTACATCGGCGCCCTCAGCGTGCTGCTGATGCTCTACCCCTGGGACAAGCTGCTGGAAACCCTGGGCGCCGCCGGCGACCCCTACAGCGGCAGCCCCTTCGTGCAGATCTTCTCGCTGATCGGCAGCGACCTGGCCGCGCACATCCTCAACTTCGTGGTGCTGACCGCCGCGCTGTCGGTCTACAACAGCGGCGTCTACTGCAACAGCCGCATGCTCTACGGCCTGGCCGAGCAGGGCGATGCGCCCAAGGCGCTGATGAAGGTCAACCGCCGTGGCGTGCCGGTGCTGGGCATCGCTGTGTCCGCGCTGGTGACCCTGCTCTGCGTGGTGGTCAACTACGTGGCGCCGCAGAAGGCTCTCGAGCTGCTGATGGCGCTGGTGGTCGCGGCCCTGGTGATCAACTGGGCGATGATCAGCCTGTCGCACCTGATGTTCCGCAAGTCCCTGCAGCGCCAGGGCATCGAGCCGTTCTTCAAGTCGCTCTGGTACCCCTTCAGCAACTACCTGTGCCTGGCCTTCGTGGCGCTGATCCTCGGTGTGATGCTGATGATCCCCGGCATCAACGTGTCGGTGTACGCCATTCCCTTCTGGCTCGGCTTCATCGCCATCTGCTACGCCATCCGACGCTCCGCGGGCCCTCGCTCGTAATGTCGGAAACGGGGGCCGCGGCCCCCGTTTTTCTTGGCGCGGCGGGCTGTGACCGTTCGTCCGCTGGCTGACTTCCAGTTGCCCAAATAGCGCTAACAGTCGGAAATTTCAGGACTTTCAGTGGCCGCTTGGGAAGTCGCCTCTTTATAATTCGCGGTTCTCGTCCCGGGGCCCTGCCGCGTGCTGGAGTTCGATCCGGCGCCTGCCTGGCGTTTGGCGGCTACTGTTCCACACCGGGACGAAACCCTTCTCAAGGTTCAGGCGAGAGACATGACAAGAATCAGACGGGGGTTGGACCTGCCCATCGCAGGCCAGCCTGAGCAGCGCATCGAGGCTGCACGGGCCGTGCGTAGCGTGGCCGTGATCGGCTTCGACTACCACGGCATGAAGCCCACCATGCAGGTGCAGGTCGGCGACCGGGTGAAGCTGGGCCAGGCCCTGTTCGCCGACAAGAAGAACCCCGGCGTGATATTCACCGCACCGGCGGCAGGCGTGGTCTCGGCCATCCATCGCGGCGAGCAGCGCGTGCTGCAGTCGGTGGTGATCGATGTGGACGGCGATGACGAAGTCCTCTTCGACACCTGCCCGGACAACGCCCTGGATGCCCTCGAGCCCCAGGCCGTGCGGGACAACCTGCAGCGTTCGGGCCTCTGGACCGCACTGCGCACGCGCCCGTTCAGCCGGGTGCCGGCCGTCGATGCCGTTCCCAGCTCGATCTTCGTCACCGCCCTCGATACCCATCCGCTGGCCGCCGACCCACAGCCGATCATCGCCGCCCACGCCGCCGACTTCGAGCGCGGCCTCAAGGTGTTGGCGCGCCTGGGCCGGGTATTCCTGTGCAAGGCCGACGGGGCCAGCCTGCCGGGTGAGCAGTTGACCGGTGTGCGTGCCGAGACCTTCTCCGGCCCGCATCCGGCGGGTCTTCCGGGCACCCACATCCACTTCCTCGACCCGGTCAGCGCCACCAAGAGCGTGTGGCACATCGGCTACCAGGACGTGATCGCCGTCGGCAAGCTATTCGCCACCGGCCGCCTGTGGGGCGAGCGCGTCGTGGCCCTGGCCGGCCCGGTGGTGGAGAAGCCGCGTCTGCTGGCCACCCGCCTGGGCGCGAGCCTCGACGAGCTGACCGCCGGCGAGCTCAAGCCCGGCGTCAACCGCGTGGTGTCCGGCTCCCTGCTGGGCGGGCGCACCTCCCGTGGTGCCTGCGCCTACCTGGGGCGCTACCACCTGCAGGTGTCCTGCCTCGCCGAAGGCCATGACCGCGAGCTGCTGCACTACCTGCGCGCCGGGGTGAACAAGCACTCGGTGCTGAACGTCTTCGTCTCCAAGTTGATGGCGGCCCGCCGGTTCGCCTTCAGCACCAGCACCAACGGCAGCCCGCGCGCCATGGTGCCGGTGGGCAACTACGAGGCGGTGATGCCGCTGGACATCCTGCCCACCCAGTTGCTGCGCTACCTCATCGTCGGCGACACCGAGATGGCCCAGAAGCTGGGCTGCCTGGAACTGGACGAGGAAGACCTGGCGCTGTGCAGCTACGTCTGCGCCGGCAAGTACGAGTACGGCCCCATCCTGCGGGACAACCTCAACCGCATTGAGAAGGAGGGCTGACATGGGCCTGCGCAAATTCCTCGACCGGATCGAGCACAACTTCGAACAGGGTGGCCGCTTCGAGAAGTGGTACGCCCTGTACGAAGCGATCGACACCTTCTTCTACCGGCCGGCCAACGTTACCCGGACCACGGCCCACGTGCGCGATGGCATCGACCTCAAGCGCATGATGATCACCGTCTGGCTCTGCACTTTCCCGGCGATGTTCTTCGGCATGTGGAACGTCGGCTACCAGGCCAACCTGGTGTTCGCCCAGAGCCCGGACCTGCTGGCCGCCCAGGACGGCTGGCGCTTCGCGCTGATCGGCAGCCTGGCGGGCTTCGACCCCAACAGCCTGTGGGACAACGTCATCCAGGGCGCGGCCTGGTTCCTGCCCATCTACGCCGTGACCTTCATCGTCGGCGGCTTCTGGGAAGTGCTGTTCGCTGCCATCCGCCGCCATGAAGTGAACGAAGGTTTCTTCGTCACCTCCGTGCTCTTCGCCCTGACCCTGCCACCGAGCATCCCGCTGTGGCAGGTGGCCCTCGGTATCAGCTTCGGCGTGGTGCTGGGCAAGGAAGTGTTCGGCGGCACCGGCAAGAACTTCCTCAACCCCGCCCTGGTGGGCCGTGCCTTCCTGTTCTTCGCCTACCCGGCGCAGATTTCCGGTGACGCGGTGTGGACGGCAGTGGACGGCTTCGCCGGCGCCACCTCCCTGAGCCTGGGCGCTGCCGGTGGCGTGGAGAACATCATCGGTCACGGCATCACCTGGATGGACGCCTTCCTCGGCACCATCCACGGCTCCATCGGCGAGACCAGCACCCTGGCCATCTTCATCGGCGGCGGCGTGCTGCTGCTGACCCGCATCGCCGCCTGGCGCATCGTCGCTGGCGTGATGCTGGGCATGATCGCCACCAGCACGCTGTTCAACACCATCGGCTCCGACACCAACCCGATGTTCGCCATGTCCTGGTACTGGCACCTGGTTCTCGGCGGCTTCGCCTTCGGCATGATGTTCATGGCCACCGACCCGGTGTCCGCCTCCATGACCAACACCGGCAAATGGCTGTTCGGCGCGCTGATCGGCCTGATGGTGGTGCTGATCCGCGTGGTCAACCCCGCCTTCCCGGAAGGCATGATGCTGGCGATCCTCTTCGCCAACCTCTGTGCACCGCTGATCGACCACTTCGTCGTCCAGGCCAATATCAAGCGGAGGCTGGCACGCCATGGCTAACCAGAAGGAATCCACGATCCGCACCCTGCTGGTGGCCCTGGTGGTCTGCCTGGTGTGCTCCATCTTCGTCGCCGGCGGGGCAGTAGCCCTCAAACCGGTGCAGGTGGAGAACCGCGAGCTGGACAAGCAGCGCAGCATCCTCTCCATCGCCGGCCTCGGCCAGCCGGGCATGTCCGCCAGCGAAGTGAAGGCGCTCTATGCCGAGCGCATCACCGCCAAGGTGGTGGACCTCTCCAGCGGCGAATACAGCGACGCCATCCAGGCCGCCGGCTTCGACCCGCTGAAGGCCGCCAAGGACCCGAAACTCTCTGACGCCCTGCCAGGTGACCAGGACATCGCCTCCATCAAGCGCCGCGAGCGCTTCACCACCGTCTACCTGGTGGAGAAGGATGGCCAACTGGACACCCTGATCCTACCGGTGCGCGGCTACGGCCTGTGGTCGACCCTGTACGGCTTCCTCGCCCTCAAGGGCGACCTCAATACCGTGGTCGGCCTCGGCTTCTACCAGCACGGCGAGACGCCCGGCCTCGGCGGCGAGGTGGACAACCCGAAATGGAAGGCGCAGTGGAATGGCAAGAGCCTGTTCGATGAGCAAGGCCAGCTGGCCATCCAGATCATCAAGGGCAGCGTCGAGCCCGGCTCGCCCAACGCCAACCACCAGGTCGACGGCCTGGCCGGCGCCACGCTGACCAGCAAGGGCGTCAACAACCTGCTTCATTTCTGGCTTGGCAAGAACGGCTTCGGCCCCTTCCTGGCCAAGCTCAACGACGGGGAGGCATGAACATGGCGCAACCCACGATCCGCTCGGTCCTGCTGGACCCGATCCTGCACAACAACCCCATCGGCCTGCAGATCCTCGGCATCTGCTCGGCCCTGGCGGTCACCTCCAACCTGAAGACCGCGCTGGTGATGTCCATCGCCCTGACGCTGGTGACCGGCTTCTCCAACCTGTTCATCTCGATGATCCGCAGCCAGATCCCCAGCTCGATCCGCATGATCGTGCAGATGGTGATCATCGCCTCGCTGGTGATAGTGGTCGACCAGGTGCTCAAGGCCTATGCCTTCAGCCTGTCCAAGCAGCTCTCGGTGTTCGTCGGCCTGATCATCACCAACTGCATCGTGATGGGCCGCGCCGAGGCCTTCGCCATGGCCAACCCGCCCGTGCTGTCGTTCT
Source organism: Pseudomonas solani (assembly GCF_026072635.1). Taxonomy (NCBI): domain Bacteria; kingdom Pseudomonadati; phylum Pseudomonadota; class Gammaproteobacteria; order Pseudomonadales; family Pseudomonadaceae; genus Pseudomonas; species Pseudomonas solani. The sequence goes on from NZ_AP023081.1 coordinate 4,271,188, forward strand.
TCGACGGCATCGGCAACGGCCTCGGCTACAGCGCCATGCTCATCGTCCTCGGCGTGATCCGCGAGCTGTTCGGCTCCGGCAAGCTGCTGGGCTACGAGATCCTCCCGGTAATCAACGACGGCGGCTGGTACCAGCCCAACGGCATGCTGCTGCTGCCGCCCTCGGCCTTCTTCCTCATCGGACTGATCATCTGGGCCCTGCGCAGCTGGAAGACCGAGCAGAAGGAAGCCCCGTCCTTCAAGATCGCGCCCCAGGTATCCAACAAGGAGGCCTACTGATGGAGCACTACATCAGCCTGTTCGTGAAGGCGGTGTTCGTCGAGAACATGGCCCTGGCCTTCTTCCTCGGCATGTGCACCTTCATCGCCATTTCCAAGAAGGTGGAGACCGCCATCGGCCTCGGCATCGCCGTGATCGTGGTGCAGGCCATCACCGTGCCGGCCAACAACCTGCTCTACACCCTCCTGCTCAAGGACGGCGCGCTGGCGTGGGCCGGCCTGCCGGACGTGGACCTGTCGTTCCTCGGCCTGCTCAGCTACATCGGGGTGATCGCCGCCATCGTGCAGATCCTCGAGATGCTGCTCGACAAGTACGTGCCCTCGCTCTACAACGCCCTCGGCGTTTTCCTGCCGCTGATCACGGTGAACTGCGCCATCATGGCCGGCTCGCTGTTCATGGTGGAGCGCGACTACAACCTGGGTGAGAGCGTGGTCTACGGCGTCGGTTCCGGCTTCTCCTGGGCCCTGGCCATCGCGCTGCTCGCCGGCATCCGCGAGAAGCTCAAGTACAGCGATGTACCCGAGGGCCTGCAGGGCCTGGGCATCACCTTCATCACCATCGGCCTGATGTCGCTGGGTTTCATGTCCTTCTCGGGCGTCCAGTTGTAAGGAGGCGACATGCCGAGTTTCGAAATCTTCCTCGCCATTGGCATGTTCACCGCCATCGTCCTCGCGCTGGTGGTGGTGATCCTCGCCGCCCGCGCCAAGCTGGTGTCCAGCGGCGACGTGAACATCGTGATCAACCGCGAGCGCACCATCACCGTCCCGGCCGGCGGCAAGCTGCTGCAGACCCTGGCGGCGCAGAACGTCTTCCTCTCCTCGGCCTGCGGCGGCGGCGGTACCTGTGCCCAGTGCAAGTGCGTGGTGGAGAGCGGCGGCGGCGAGATGCTGCCCACCGAGGAGTCCCACTTCACCCGCCGCCAGGCGAAGGAAGGCTGGCGCCTGTCCTGCCAGACCCCGGTGAAGCAGGACATGCACATCGAAGTGCCCGAAGAGGTCTTCGGCGTTAAGAAGTGGGAGTGCACGGTGGAGTCCAACCCCAACGTCGCCACCTTCATCAAGGAGCTGACCCTGCGCCTGCCGGAAGGGGAGAGCGTGGACTTCCGCGCCGGTGGTTACGTCCAGCTCGAATGCCCGCCCCACGAGGTGCACTACAAGGACTTCGACATCCAGCCCGAGTACCGGGCCGACTGGGACAGGTTCAACTTCTGGAAGTATGTCTCCAGGGGCGACGAGACCGTCATCCGCGCCTACTCCATGGCCAACTACCCCGACGAAAAGGGCATCGTGAAGTTCAACATCCGCGTGGCTTCGCCGCCGCCGGGCAAGGACGAGATCCCGCCGGGCAAGATGTCTTCCTGGGTGTTCAACCTCAAGCCGGGCGACAAGGTCACCGTGTACGGCCCCTTCGGCGAGTTCTTCGCCAAGGACACCCAGGCCGAGATGGTCTTCATCGGCGGTGGCGCCGGCATGGCACCCATGCGTTCGCACATCTTCGACCAGCTCAAGCGCCTGGGCTCCCAGCGCAAGATCAGCTTCTGGTACGGCGCGCGTTCCCTGCGCGAGGCCTTCTACACAGAGGAGTACGACCAGCTGGCCGCCGAGAACCCCAACTTCCAGTGGCACCTGGCGCTGTCCGACCCGCAGCCCGAGGACAACTGGAACGGCCATACCGGCTTCATCCACAACGTGCTGTTCGAGAACTACCTCAAGGACCACCCGGCCCCTGAGGACTGCGAGTTCTACATGTGCGGCCCGCCGATGATGAACGCAGCAGTGATCAAGATGCTGCTGGACCTGGGCGTCGAGCGCGAGAACATCCTGCTGGACGACTTCGGTGGTTAGACCTGTTGCCCTGCTGCTTTCGGCCAGTGTTCTCCTGGCCGGTTGTGGCGATTCCCTGGAGCAGTTCGGCGGCCCGACCATGGGCAGCAGCTACTCGGTGAAGTATGTGCGCAGCGCGTCCGGTCCTTCCGTGGAGCAGGCGCGGGGCGAAGTGGAGGGCATCCTCGCCGAGATCGACCGGCAGATGTCCACCTACCGCGCCGACTCCGACGTGGAGCGTTTCAATGCTCTGCCGGCGGGCAGCTGCATGGCCTTGCCGGCGCCCATGCTGGAGCTGGTGGCCTTCGGCGACAGCCTGTCCGCACAAAGCGACGGCGCCTTCGACATGACCCTGGAGCCGCTGCTCAACCTCTGGGGCTTCGGCCCGCAATCGCGCGGGGACCAGGTGCCCAGCGCCGAGGCCATCGCCATGGCTCGAGCGGATGTCGGTCACCAGCACCTCAAGCGCCAGGGCGACGAGTTGTGCAAGGACGCCGCCGTGCAACTGGACTTCAACGCCATCGCCGCCGGCTACGCCGTGGATCGCGTCAGCGCGCGGCTGGGCGAGCTGGGCGTGACCAGTTCCCTGGTGGAGATCACCGGAGAAATGAAGGCCGTCGGCCGCAAGCCCGACGGCAGCCCCTGGCGCGTGGCCATCGAGGCGCCGCGCGACGATCGCCAGGTAGCGCAGAAGATTGTTGCACTGCAGGACATGGGTATTTCCACCTCCGGCGACTATCGCAACTACTTCGAACGGGGTGGACAGCGGTATTCTCACACCCTCGATCCCACGAGCGGCGCTCCCATTACCCATCACCTGGCAGCGGTCACGGTGATCAACCCGTCGGCCCTGAATGCCGATGGACTGTCTACGCTGTTGATGGTACTCGGGCCCGAGGCCGGCCTGGCGTTTGCCGACCGCCACGACATCGCGGCGTTCTTCGTCACCCGTGAAGGCACGGGTTTCGCCACCCGCGGCAGCCGCCGCTTCGAGCAACTGTTCCCCACGGAGGCGCACTGAACATGACCTGGCTACTGGTTTTCCTGATCATGCTGCTGGTGGTGCTGGGCATGGCCATCGGCGTGATCATGGGGCGCAAGCCCATCGCCGGTTCCTGCGGCGGCATCGCCAACCTGGGGATCGAGAAGGAATGCTCGATCTGTGGCGGCAATCGCGAAAAGTGCGAGGAAGCCAATCGCGACGGCGATGTAGTGGATGCAAAACTCGCCTACGACGCGACCAAGCGCTAATGTGCAGCGCCACGCAGCCTGACTAAGCTGCGCGCCGAGTTCGAAACGCCGCGGTGACGAGTTCCGCGGCCCTGCCGGAGGCCACAGAGAGCCCTCCGGCCCGTTATGAGGAGTAAGCATGGCTGTCTACAACTACGACGTAGTGGTGCTGGGTTCCGGCCCGGCCGGGGAAGGGGCGGCGATGAACGCCGCCAAGGCCGGGCGCAAGGTGGCGGTGGTGGACAACCGCCCGCTGGTCGGCGGCAATTGCACCCACCTGGGCACCATCCCGTCCAAGGCCCTGCGCCACTCGGTGCGACAGATCATGCAGTACAACACCAACCCGCTGTTCCGCCAGATCGGCGAGCCGCGCTGGTTCTCCTTCCCCGACGTGCTCAAGAGCGCCGAGCGGGTGATCTCCAAGCAGGTGGCCTCGCGCACCGGCTACTACGCCCGCAATCGCGTCGATGTGTTCTTCGGCACGGCCAGCTTCTCCGACGAGCAGACCGTCGAGGTGGTATGCACCAGCGGCGTGGTGGAGAAACTGGTGGCCAAGCAGGTCATCGTCGCCACCGGCTCGCGCCCCTATCGCCCGGCCGATGTCGACTTCCACCACCCGCGTATCTATGACAGCGACACCATCCTCAGCCTCACCCACACGCCGCGCCGCATCATCATCTATGGCGCCGGGGTGATCGGCTCCGAGTACGCCTCGATCTTCAGCGGCCTCGGCGTGCTGGTGGACCTGATCGACAACCGCGACCAGTTGCTCAGCTTCCTCGACGACGAAATCTCCGACGCCCTCAGCTACCACCTGCGCAACAACAACGTGCTCATCCGTCACAACGAGGAGTACGAGCGCATCGAAGGGCTGGAGAACGGGGTGATCCTGCACCTGAAGTCCGGCAAGAAGATCAAGGCCGACTGCCTGCTGTGGTGCAACGGCCGTACCGGCAACACCGACCGCCTGGGGCTGGAGAACGTCGGCATCAAGGTCAACAGCCGTGGCCAGATCAACGTCGACCAGTACTACCGCACCGAGGTGGGCAACATCTTCGCCGCCGGCGACGTGATCGGCTGGCCGAGCCTGGCCAGTGCCGCTGCCGACCAGGGGCGTTCAGCCGCCGGCAGCGCGGTGGAGAACGACAGCTGGCGCTTCGTCGATGACGTGCCGACCGGCATCTATACCATTCCGGAGATCAGCTCGATCGGCAAGAACGAGCGCGAGCTGACCCAGGCCAAGATCCCCTATGAAGTGGGCAAGGCCTTCTTCAAGGGCATGGCCCGTGCGCAGATCTCCCACGAACCGGTGGGCATGCTGAAGATCCTCTTCCACCGCGAAACCCTGGAAGTGCTCGGCGTGCACTGCTTCGGCTACCAGGCGTCGGAGATCGTCCACATCGGCCAGGCGATCATGAACCAGAAGGGCGAAGCCAACAGCATCAAGTACTTCATCAACACCACCTTCAACTACCCGACCATGGCGGAAGCCTATCGGGTGGCGGCGTTCGACGGCCTCAACCGGCTTTTTTGAGCGGCACCGGCCGGGCGCCTGAACCGGCCGGGGAGGACCCTCTCGACGATCCGCGCACCTGGCGCTGGCCGAATCGGGAGAGCTTCTGATCAGGCGACGCCCATGAAAAAACCGGCCCTTGCGGCCGGTTTTTTCGTTCTGGGGGAGTGACGCTTGGATGGGCGTAGGGTGGGCTTCAGCCCGGGAGTAACAAGGCTTCAGCGCGCCAGCGTGCTCACCGCCACGCCGGGGAAGTCGGTGATGATGCTATCCACCCCGAAGTCGGCGAGGCGGCGCATCAGGGCTGGCTCGTTCACCGTCCATACCGACACGTGCAGCCCCTGCTTCTGCGCCTTCTGCAGGCGCTCGGGGGTGCACAGGGTCCAGTTCAGCGCCAGCAGGTTGCAGCCATGATTGGCCGCGACTTTCAGCGGATCGAGCCAGGCGTATTCGGCCACCAGGCCGCGGGCGAGGTCGGGCGTCAGGCGGTTCAATGCACGCAGCACCTCGCGGGAGCTGGAGGTGACGGTGACCTTGTCCAGCAGGCCGTGGCGCTCGGCGAGCTCACGGATGGCCAGCACGGTGCGCGCGGCGCGCACGCGGGAGGCGCTCTTCACTTCCAGTTGCCAGTGCTCGAAGTTGCACTGCTCGAACAGCTCTTCCAGGCGCGGGATGGGGCAGGGTTTGACCCAGCCCGGGCCGCCCTGGCGGGCGTCGTAGGTGACCAGTTCTTCGGCGTCGTGCTCCACCACCTTGCCGCGGCGGCCGGTGGTGCGCTTGAGCGTCGGATCGTGGATCACCATCAGTTCGCCGTCGCGGGACAGGTGCAGGTCGAGTTCGCAGCGCTTCACGCCGTGGGAGAGGCACTGCTGGAAGCTGGCCAGGGTGTTTTCAGGGCATTCGCCCTTGGCGCCGCGATGGCCGTAGATCAGGGTCACTGGGAAACCTCGGGGTGTCGGGGTTGGTGGTGGCGGACGCTGTCGACGACATGCCCGCTTTCGAAATAGACGGAGAACTCGCGGTAGTCCCAGCGCGCGATCGGCGGCTTGCCGACGGCGGGATGCTCCTCGTCCGGCAGGCCGAAACGTTCGAGTACCGCCCGCTGGGATTCGCCACGCGCGGGCAGCGAAAGGCCGCTGTCGCCTTGCTGGCCGACGGGGATCTCGATGGTTTCGGCCAGGGCCGGGAGGGGGAGGGACAGGCAGAGCAGAAGCAGAAGGCGCGACATGGGGATCATCCTGGAGGCGGAACCGAGCGGGCGCGGGCCTGGCGGCGAGCCTGGGCCTGCTTCTGCAGGATATGCCGGGCGAGCAATTGGCGCTGTGCGTCAGTCAGCGCTTCGAATTCGGTGCCGATCTCGTACTCGCCGTCCTCGCGCAACTGGCTGTGGATCACCACGGCGCGCAGCAGCAGGCCAAGGGCCTGGGGCATCAGCACCATCTTGATCGCCAGGTGGCTGCCGAGCTGAAAAGGCTGCGGGCAGAGGAAGCCGACGCCGCCCTCGGACAGGGTCACCCGGCGGGGCGGGCCGATGTCGCGCATCAGGCTCTGGGCCACGGCCTGGCCGAGCAGGTCGATGCGCTTGTTCATCACCTTCAGGTAGTTGGCCAGGGTCCGGTCGCGTTCGGAAATATGCCGCAGCAGGTGCTGCGACTCGAAGTCCATCAGGTGCAGGTCGCTGAGCAGATTGAACAGCGGTGACGCGTCGTGGAGCTCCTCGCTGGCCTGGGCCTGGGCGCCGGTCAGGGGGGTAAATTCCAGTGCGATCGTATCTTCGATACGGTAGTATTCGCGGCGGTCATCTGCGTCTTGTGTCGACATGGCGAACCCATGGGTGCAGGGGTGGTCTGAGTGTAAAGCTGCTCGCCTGACCCCGCCACAAGGACGTTCCTTTCTTCGCAAGCGAACCTTTTTCTATGTTCAGACCGCTGCCCCTGTATATCGGCGCCCGTTACACGCGCGCCAAGCGTCGCAGTTACTTCGTCTCGTTCATCTCCCTGACTTCCATGATCGGCCTCGCCCTCGGCGTGCTGGTGATGATTCTCGTGCTGTCGGTGATGAACGGCTTCGACCGCGAGATGCGCGAGCGCGTGCTGGGCATGGTGCCCCACGCCACCATCGAATCCGCCACCCCGATCAACGATTGGCAGGCGCTGGCCGACAAGGTCCGCGCGCAGCCGGGCATCGCCGCGGTGGCGCCCTTCACCCAGATGCAGGGCCTGCTGACCAACAACGGCAAGGTGCAGAAGGTGCTGGTCAACGCCGTCGACCCGGTGCTGGAAGGGCAGGTCTCGATCATCGACGACTACTTCAAGCAGGGCGACCTGGCCTCGCTGCGCGCCGGCGAGTTCGGCATCGTCATCGGCGACAAGGCGGCCACCAAGCTCGGCGTCGGCATGGGCGACAAGGTCACCTTCGTGCTGCCGGAAGTGGCGGTCACCCCGGCCGGCGTGTTCCCGCGCATGAAGCGTTTCACCGTGGTCGGCATCTTCCATGTCGGCGCTGGTGAACTGGACGGCGCCCTGGCCGTGGCCAACATCAAGGACACCGCGCGCCTGCACCGCTGGAAGCCCGACCAGGTACAGGGCCTGCGCCTCAAGCTCGACGACCTGTTCCAGGCACCGCGCGTGGCTTGGCAGATCGCCGGGCAGCTGAAGGGCGAGGACTTCTACGCCCGCGACTGGACCCGTACCCACGGCAACCTCTACCAGGCCATCCGCATGGAGAAGACCATGATCGGCCTGCTGCTGCTGCTGATCGTCGCGGTCGCCGCGTTCAACATCATTTCCACCCTGGTCATGGTGGTCACCGACAAGAAGGGCGATATCGCCATTCTCCGTACCCTCGGGGCCACGCCGGGGCAGATCATGGGCATCTTCATGGTCCAGGGCACGGTGATCGGCGTGGTCGGCACCGCCATCGGCTGCGTGCTGGGCATCCTCGCCGCGCTCAACGTTAGCGCCGCCATCTCCTGGCTGGAGGACGTGCTCGGCCACAAGTTCCTCAGCGCCGACGTCTACTTCATTGACTACCTGCCCTCGCAGCTGATGCTGGAGGACGTGGTGCTGGTCTGCGGCGCCGCGCTGGTCCTGAGTTTCTTCGCCACCCTTTACCCGGCCTGGCGTGCTGCGCGCACCCAGCCCGCAGAGGCGCTTCGTTATGAGTGACGTGAAAGATCGCGCGGTGCTGAGCTGCCGCAACCTTGGCAAGAGCTACGAGGAAGGCCCGCAATCGGTGCAGGTGCTTTCCGGCGTCGAGCTGGAGCTGCACCCGGGCGAGCGCATCGCCATCGTCGGCAGCTCCGGCTCGGGCAAGAGCACCCTGCTGAACATGCTCGGCGGGCTCGACACCCCCAGCACCGGCAGCGTCTGGCTGGCGGGGGAGGAGCTGTCCGCCCTCAACGAGAAGGCCCGTGGCCTGCTGCGCAACCGCGCGCTGGGCTTCGTCTACCAGTTCCACCACCTGCTGCCCGAGTTCACTGCGCTGGAAAACGTCTGCATGCCCCTGCTGATCGGCCGCACGCCGATCGCCGAGGCGCGCCAGCGTGCCACCGCGCTGCTGGAGCGCGTTGGCCTCGGCCATCGCCTGTCGCACAAACCGGCTGAGCTGTCCGGTGGCGAGCGCCAGCGCGTGGCCATCGCCCGTGCCCTGGTCAACAACCCGGAGCTGGTGCTGCTCGACGAGCCCACCGGCAACCTCGACAAGCACACCGCCCAGAGCATCCAGGAGCTGATGCTGGAGCTCAGCGGCTCGCTGCGCACCGCCTTCCTGGTGGTGACCCACGACCCGCAACTGGCCCAGCAGATGGACCGGGTGCTGCGCCTGGAAGAAGGCCGGCTGGTGGCTGCCTGACATGTTCAGACCCCTGGCCATCTTCATCGGCGCGCGCTACACCCGCGCGAAACGCCGCAACCACTTCATCTCCTTCATCTCGCTGACCTCGATGATCGGCCTCGCCCTGGGCGTGCTGGCGATGATCGTCGTGCTCTCGGTGATGAACGGGTTCCAGAAGGAGATGAGCTCGCGGATCCTCGGCATGGTGCCCCACGCTACCCTCGCCGCCGAGCAGCCGCTGGACGACTGGCGCAGCGTCGCCGCCACGGCGATGAAGCACCCGGAGGTGACCGGTGCCGTGCCCTTCGCCGAGCTGGAGGGGATGCTCTCCTACAAGGGCATGATGCAGCCGGTGCAGATCAACGGCATCGACCCGGCGGAAGAGCCCAAGGTCTCCATCATCGGCAAGCACATCGTTCAGGGTGCGCTGGCCGACCTGGTGCCCGGCGAGTTCGGCATCGTCGTCGGTGAAATCACTGCGCGCCGCTTCCACCTCAACGTCGGCGACAAGCTGACCCTGATCGTGCCCGAGGTCAGCAACGCACCGGGTGGCATCACCCCGCGCATGCAGCGCCTCAGCGTGGTCGGCGTATTCAAGGTGGGCGCCGAGCTGGACAGCTCCCTGGCGCTGATCAACGTCGCCGACGCCGCCACCATCCAGCGCCTGCAGGAAGGCCAGGTGCAGAGCGTGCGCATCGCCCTGAAGGACCTCTACCAGGCACCGCGCGTTTCCGCGCAGATCGTCAAGGCGCTGGGCGGGGGCTACCGGTCGGATGACTGGACCCACACCCAGGGCAGCCTGTTCAGTGCGATGAAGATGGAGAAGACCATGATCGGCCTGCTCCTGCTGCTGATCGTCGCGGTGGCGGCGTTCAACATCATCGCCACGCTGATCATGGTGGTGGCCGACAAGCGCGCCGATATCGCCATCCTCCGCACCCTCGGCGCCACTCCCCGGCAGATCATGGCCATCTTCATGGTCCAGGGCAGCGTCATCGGCGCGGTCGGTACCCTGATCGGCACCGGGCTGGGCATCGTCACGGCGCTCAACGTCAGCACCTGGATCGCCGCCCTGGAGCGTGCCAGCGGGCAGCACATCTTCAGTTCCGACGTGTACTTCGTCAGCTACCTGCCGTCTGACCTGCAGGCGGCGGATGTGGTGATGATCTGCGGTGCCGCGCTACTGATGAGCTTCCTCGCCACGCTCTATCCAGCCTGGCGCGCTGCTCAGACCCAGCCGGCGGAAGCGCTGCGCTACGAATAAGCTCGATCCCGCACCACGAAAAACGCCGCTCGAAAGCGGCGTTTTTCATTTCAGGCCCGGAGTGGGCACGGCGGCCAGGGGGCTATTTGAGCCCGGCCTGTTGGCGGCGTTTCTGACGCTTGCGCCAGCTGTGACCGACCCACCAACGCCAGTAGAGCATGGTCAGCATGTAGCCCAGGGCGCCGACGAGGATGCCGCAGACGATGGAGCCCAGCAGGAAGGGCTGCCACAGGGTGGAGAGTTCCTGGGTGATCCAGTGGAAGGTCAGCTCGTCGGGCAGGGTGCGCGGCGGCACGCCCATCAGCCAAGCGCCCATCTTGTAGGTGCAATAGAACACCGGCGGCATGGTGATAGGGTTCGTCAGCCAGACCAGGCCGACGGAGATCGGCAGGTTGGCGCGCACGGTGATCGCCAGCGCCGCTGCCAGCAGCATCTGCAGGGGCATCGGGATGAAGGCGGCGAACAGACCCATGGCCATCGCCCGCGAGACCGAATGGCGGTTGAGATGCCAGAGGTTCGGGTCGTGGATCAGGGCACCGAGGAAGCGCAGCGACTTGTGCTCCCTGATCAGGTCCGGGTTCGGCATGTAGCGTTTGAAGAGGCGACGCGGCATGTGGGCTCTCTGGCAGGCTGAAGCGCCGACATTATGCATTCATGGTTATGACACCGCCGGGTCAGTTTGTGTCGATAAATGAATGGAACCGCACCGATCAACGGTCATCGACCGGCGCCGTTGAGCTGAGCCCAGGGAGGGAGCCTTGCCATGACGGGGAGGTTGGTTGCGCTGGCCTGCGGGTTGGCCTCGCTGCGTTTCATGCCGGGGTTGCCGACGGGCGGCTGGCTTCTGGCGGCGGCGGTGCTGGGCGGCGTTCTTCTATTCACACGGCTACGGCTGCCGGGGCTGTTCCTCCTGGGCGGCGCCTGGGCCTGCTTCTTTGCCCAGCAGGCCCTGGATGATCGCCTGGCCATGGCCCTGGATGGCGAGACTCGCTGGCTGCAAGGGCAGGTTGTCGGCCTGCCGCAGCGGGGCGGTGGGGTGGTGCGTTTCGAGTTGGAGGATGCCGTCGCCCCCGGATTGCGCTTGCCGCAGCGCATGCGCCTGTCCTGGTATGGCGGGCCCGAGGTGCGCGGGGGCGAGCGTTGGCGCCTGGCGGTGACCCTGAAGCGCCCCCGGGGCCTGGTGAACCCTCACGCGTTCGACTACGAAGCCTGGCTGCTGGCCCGCCATACCGGCGCCACCGGCTCGGTGAAGGCGGGCGAGCCGTTGCAACGGGGCAGTGGCCCGGCTGCCTGGCGTGACCGCGTGCGCCAGGGCATAGAAAGTGTGCCCGCCCATGGTCGCAACGGCGGTATCGCCGCGCTGGTGCTGGGAGATGGCTCGGGGATCGACAGTGCCGATTGGCAGTTGCTGCTGAACACCGGGACGGTGCACCTGATGGTGATTTCCGGCCAGCACATTGCCTTGCTCGCGGCGGTGCTGTACGGAGCTGTGGCGTTGCTGGCCCGGTTCGGCATTTGGCCCCGACGCCTGCCGTGGTTGCCTTGTGCCTGTGCGCTGGCCTTCGTCGGCTCGCTGGGTTACGGACTCCTCGCCGGCTTCGACGTGCCGGTGCAGCGCTCCTGCCTGATGACCGCCATCGCGCTGCTGTGGCGCCTGCGCTTTCGTCACCTGGGCGTGCTGCGCCCGTTGCTGGTGGCCTTCTGCGTGGTGCTGGCGGCCGATCCGCTGGCTTCGCTGCAGGCGGGGTTCTGGTTGTCCTTCGGGGCCGTGGCATTGCTGGTGCTGATCTTCGCCGGGCGCCTGGGCGTGCCGCCCTGGTGGCGCAGTTGGTGGCGCGCGCAATGGACCATGGGCCTGGCGCTGTCGCCCTTGCTGCTGGCCATGGCCCTGCCCATCAGCCTGAGCGGCCCGCTGGCCAACCTGATTGCGGTGCCCTGGGTCAGCCTGGTCTCGGTGCCGCTGTCTTTATTAGGCGCGGCCCTGCAGGGTGTGCCGGGTCTTGGGGCGGGGCTGCTGTGGTTGGCGGGTGGGTCGCTGGAACTGTTGTTCCGCTTGCTGGGCTGGATAGCGGAATGGATTCCCGCCTGGCAGGCGACCGCCGTTCCCGTCTGGGCCTGGCTGCTGGGCATACTCGGTTGCCTGCTGCTGATCGTGCCGACCGGGATGCCGGTGCGGGCTTTGGGGGTGGCGTTGTTGTTGCCAACGCTGTTTCCGCCGGTGGAGCGCCCGGCCTGGGGGCGGGCGGATATCTGGTTGCTGGATGTGGGGCAGGGGCTGTCGGTGCTGGTGCGCACGCGGGAGCACGCGCTGCTCTACGACGCTGGCGCGCGGCGGGGCGATTTCGACATGGGCGAGCGCGTGGTGCTGCCCAGCCTGCTGGGGCTGGGTGTGCGGCGCCTGGACCAGATGCTCCTCAGCCATGCCGACAACGACCACGCGGGTGGCGCCGGTGCCGTGATGCGTGGCATGCCGGTGGCACGGGTGGTGAGCGGCGAGCCGGAGCGCCTGCCGGCCAGCCTGGGGGCCGAGGCCTGCCGTGACCAGGCCTGGGAATGGGACGGCGTGCGCCTGCGGACCTGGCACTGGGAGGCTGCGCGCACGGGCAACGACCGCTCCTGCGTGCTCAGTGTGGAGGCGCGGGGCGAGCGCATTCACTTGACCGGCGATATCGGCGCCCAGGCCGAAGCCGCCTGGATCGCCAGTGGTGAGCCCTTGCCCGCCGATTGGCTGCTGGCACCTCACCATGGCAGCGCCAGCTCTTCATCGGCGGCGCTCATTGGCGCGGTGGCTCCCCGTGGTGCGCTGATCACCCGGGGCAGCCACAACGCTTTCGGCCATCCGCACCCGACCGTGATCGCCCGTTACCGGGCGGCGGGCGCTGCAATCCACGACACGGCGGAGTCCGGTGCACTGCTGATCCGCCTTGGTGAACGTGACGAGGTGCGTGGACTGCGGACCCAGGCACGTTTCTGGCGGGAAAAATGAGAACGGCGGCGGTCGGCGGGGCCCTGACCCTGTGCTAGAGTTGCGCCACTTTTTTCAAGGGGATTTGCCACCGTGTGGGAGCTGGTCAAAGCAGGCGGCTGGATGATGCTGCCTATCATTCTGAGTTCCATCGCAGCCACCGCCATTATCGTGGAGCGCCTGTGGACGCTTCGCGCCAATCGCATCGCACCGCCGCAATTGCTCGGCCAGGTGTGGCGCATGGTCAAGGACAAGCAGCTCAACGCCCAGAAGCTCAAGGAGCTGCGTGCGTCTTCCCCGCTGGGTGAGATCCTCGCGGCGGGCCTGGCCAACTCCAAGCACGGTCGCGAGATCATGAAGGAGTGCATCGAGGAGGCCGCTTCCCGCGTCATCCACGAACTGGAGCGCTACCTCAACACCCTGGGCACCATCGCCGCGATGGGCCCGCTGTTGGGCCTGCTGGGCACCGTGTTCGGCATGATCGAGATCTTCAGCGGCTTCATGGACAACGGCATGGCCAACGCCCCGGCACTGGCTGGCGGTATCGGCAAGGCACTGATTACCACTGCAGCTGGCCTGGTGGTCGCTATCCCTGCGGTGTTCTTCCATCGTTTCCTGCTGCGTCGCGTCGACGAACTGGTGGTGGCCATGGAGCAGGAGGCGATCAAGCTGGTGGAAGTGACCCAGGGTGATCGTGAAGTGGACTTCGCAGAGGAAGGCAAAGCGTGAAGTTCCGTCGCCGTGCGGGCAACGTCGCGCGTGAGGAGGTCTTCCTCAACCTGACTTCGTTCATCGACGTGATCTTCGTGCTGCTGTTGTTCTTCGTGGTCACCACGACCTTCAGCCGCCCGAGCGAACTGAAGATCGAGCTGCCCGAGGCCGTCAGCGGTACCCCGGCCCAGGCTACCGAGGTGAAGACCCTGGAGCTGTCTATCAGTGCCGACGGGCAGTACGCACTCAATGGCCAGGTACTGGTTAAGAACGACCTGGCGACGCTGATGACGGCCTTGAGCAAGGAGTCCGGTGGCGACAACAGCCTACCGATGATTATCAGCGCCGACGCCAAGACCACCCATCAAACGGTGATCACCGCCATGGATGCGGCCGGCAAGCTGGGCTTCAGCAAGTTGCGCATCACCACCGTCGAGGCCTCGGACAAGCCCTGATGGCCTTCTCCGATCGGCTGTTGGACGCCTGGTACCGGGGCCACCCGGCCCTGGTGCTGCTACGCCCGCTGGAGGCGCTTTACCGTCTGGTGGTGACGCGCAAGCGCGACGCCTTCCTGGCCGGCGAAGGGCCTATCTATCGCGCCCCTGTGCCGGTGATGGTGGTGGGCAACATCACCGTTGGCGGCACCGGCAAGACCCCCATGATTCTCTGGCTCATCGAGCACTGCCGCAGCCTTGGCTTGCGTGTGGGCGTGGTCAGCCGTGGCTACGGTGCCAACCCGCCGAGCCTGCCCTGGCGGGTACGGGCGGAGCAGGGCGCCGACGTCGCCGGTGACGAACCGTTGCTGATCGTGCAGCGTAGCGGTGTGCCGCTGGTCATCGATCCGGATCGCGGGCGTGCGGTCGAGGCGCTGCTGGCCGAGGGGCCGCTCGACCTCGTGCTCAGTGACGACGGCCTGCAGCATTACCGCCTGGCGCGGGATATCGAACTGGTACTGATCGACGCCGCCCGTGGCCTTGGCAACGGCCGCTGCCTGCCGGCGGGTCCCCTGCGCGAGCCGGCGCAGCGCCTGGAAAGCGTCGATGCGGTGCTTTACAACGGTGCCGACTCCGGCCCTGGCGGTGCCCATGGCTTCCGCCTGCAGCCGACCGCGCTGGTCAACCTGCACAGTGGTGAGCGGGTCGCACTCGATCATTTCTCCTCTGGCCAGGCGCTCCATGCTGTGGCCGGCATCGGTAATCCGCAGCGTTTCTTCACCACGCTCGAGGCGCTAAACTGGCGCCCGGTTCCCCATGCCTTCGCCGACCACGCCAGCTTCGGTGCCGCCGAACTGCAGTTCAGCCCGGCACTGCCCCTGGTGATGACCGAGAAGGATGCGGTGAAGTGCCGTGCCTTCGCGGCTGCCGACTGGTGGTACCTGGCCGTCGATGCGGTGCCCACCTTGGGCTTCATCGAATGGCTCGATGCGCGACTGGCACGCCTGTCGGCCGAACGCTCCTAACTCATTCCAGCCGCCCCTCCGGGTGGCGTTCAAGGATACCCATGGACACGAAACTGCTCGATATCCTCGCCTGTCCTCTGTGCAAGGGCACACTCAAGCTCGCCGAAGACAAGAGCGAGCTGGTCTGCAAGGCCGATGCGCTGGCCTTCCCGGTTCGCGAAGGCATCCCGGTGATGCTGGAAAGCGAGGCGCGCACCCTTAACGTCGACGAGCGGCTGGACAAGTAATGGCCCAGGCATTCACCGTCGTCATCCCGGCGCGCTACGCCTCCACGCGCCTGCCCGGCAAGCCGCTGCAGGACATCGCCGGCAAGCCGATGGTCCAGCACGTCTGGGAGCAGGCGCGGCGCAGTTCCGCCGAGCGCGTGGTGGTCGCCACCGACGACGCGCGTATCGTCGAGGCCTGCAAGGGCTTTGGCGCTGAGGTGGTGCTGACCCGGGTCGACCACAATTCCGGTACCGATCGCCTGGCCGAGGTCGCCTCCCAGCTCGGGCTGGCCGGCGACGCCATCGTGGTCAATGTGCAGGGCGATGAGCCGCTGATTCCGCCGGCCATCATCGACCAGGTGGCGGCCAACCTGGCGGCTCACCCGGAGGCGGGCATCGCCACCCTCGCCGAGCCGATCCATGACGTGGATGCACTGTTCAACCCCAACGTGGTCAAGGTGTCGACCGACACCCAGGGCCTGGCCCTGACCTTCAGCCGTGCACCGCTGCCCTGGGCCCGTGATACGTTCGCCCAGGGGCGTGATGCCTTG
The DNA here is from genome assembly GCF_026072635.1 of Pseudomonas solani. Taxonomy (NCBI): domain Bacteria; kingdom Pseudomonadati; phylum Pseudomonadota; class Gammaproteobacteria; order Pseudomonadales; family Pseudomonadaceae; genus Pseudomonas; species Pseudomonas solani. The sequence goes on from NZ_AP023081.1 coordinate 4,287,022, forward strand.
CCCGAGGGTGTGCCCTACCGCCGCCATATCGGTATCTACGCCTACCGTACCCAGTTCCTCCACGACTTCGTCGCCTGGGGCCCGTGCTGGCTGGAGAACACCGAATGCCTGGAGCAGCTGCGTGCGCTCTGGCATGGCGTGCGCATCCACGTAGCCGATGCCCTGGAGGCGCCGGCTGCCGGTGTGGATACCGCTGAAGACCTGGAGCGGGTGCGCCGCTTGCTGGGGGCCTGATGAAGGTCCTGTTCGTCTGCCTGGGCAATATCTGCCGCTCGCCCACCGCCGAGGGTGTACTGCGCCACAAGCTGCGTGAGGCCGGGCTGGCGGAGCAGGTCGAGGTCGACTCCGCCGGTATCGGTGACTGGCACGTTGGCAAGGCACCCGACACGCGGACCCGCCAGGCGGCGCTGCGACGTGGCTATGACCTGTCGCTGCTACGGGCGCGCCAGGTGAGCGTGGAGGACTTCTCGCGTTTCGATCTGGTGTTGGCGATGGATCACAGCAACCTGCGTGATCTCAAGGGGCTGCGTCGCAATGGCAGCGAGCCGGACCTGTTCCTGCGTCGCTATGGCCTGGTGCTGGAAGAGGTCCCGGATCCTTACTACGGCGGCGAGGAAGGCTTCGAAGAGGTGCTGGATCTGATCGAGCAGGCTTGTGATGGTCTGGTTGCCGAGATTCGGGGGCGCCTGTGAGCCTGGTCGTTTCCGAAAACGTTTCCCTGAAGCCCTTCAACACCTTTGGTGTGGAGGTGCGTGCGCGCCTGTTCGCCGAGGCGCATGACGACGCCGAGGTGCGTGAGGCGCTGGCTCTGGCGAGCGCACGTGGTATTCCGCTGCAAGTGATTGGCGGGGGCAGCAACCTGCTGCTGACCGGTGATATCGACGCGCTGGTGCTGCGCATGGCCAGCCGTGGCCTGCGTTTGCTGGGCGATGACGGCGAGCAGGTGCTGGTGGAGGCCGAGGCCGGCGAGCCCTGGCACCCGTTCGTGCTCTGGACCCTGGAGCAGGGGCTGGCGGGACTGGAGAACCTCAGCCTGATTCCCGGCACCGTTGGGGCGGCGCCGATGCAGAACATCGGTGCCTACGGGGTGGAAATCAAGGATGTATTCGCCGGGTTGACCGCGATGGACCGCCTGAGTGGCGAGCTGCGTGACTTCAGCCTGGAGGAGTGTGCCTTCGGCTATCGCGATAGCCTGTTCAAGCGCGACGTCGGTCGCTGGCTCATCCTCAGGGTTCGTTTCAAGCTGAGCCGTGCCCTGAGCTTGCACCTCGACTACGGGCCTGTGCGCCAACGGCTGCGGGAGCAGGGTATCGATGCGCCCACGGCGTTGGATGTGAGCCGCGCCATTTGCTCCATCCGCAGCGAGAAGCTCCCGGACCCCGCTCAACTTGGCAACGCTGGCAGCTTCTTCAAGAACCCCCTGGTGCCAGCCGGGCTGGCCGAGCGCCTGCGTGGCGAACATGCGGACCTGGTGGCCTATCCCCAGGCCGATGGCCAGGTGAAGCTGGCCGCAGGCTGGCTGATCGAGCGTGCCGGCTGGAAGGGGTTCCGTGATGGCGATGCGGGTGTTCATCGCCTGCAGGCCCTGGTTCTAGTGAACTATGGTGCGGCTACCGGCCTGCAGCTGTTGGACCTGGCGCAGCGTATCCAGGCCGATGTTGCCGAACGCTTTGGTGTGGCGCTGGAGATGGAGCCCAATCTGCTCTGACATCGCTTGCACGCAATAGACAAAGGGACGCTCAGGCGTCCCTTTTTCATTTGCGGTGCAGTGAGGGGAGGAGGGGGCGCAGGTTGCGGTGGACGGTGGGCGGGGCGGGCACTTTTCTCGTGCCAAAGAAAAAGGGATGCCGAGGCATCCCTTGTTCATTCAGGCAGGGCCTTAGACGGTCGGTTTGGACTCGTCCTTGGCTTCTTCCTCTTCCTTCGCTTCGTCAGCGACGGTTGCTTCGGCAGCTTCGGTGCTGGCCTCGGTCACTTCGACCTTGGGCTCTTCCGCAACTTCCTGGGCTTCCACGACAGCTTCAGCAACGGGCTCGGGCTGGGCTTCCACCACCGGCTCGGCGGCGACTTCAACCACGACCGGAGCAGCTTCCTCAACCACCGGGGCTTCTACCACGGGGGCTGCGGCAGCTTCGCGTGCAAGACGCTCGGCTTCCTGCTGACGGCGACGGACTTCGCGAGGATCGTTCGGTGCACGGCCGCCGGCGCTTACCGGTGCTGCCGCGGGGGCAGGAGCCGGTTCGGCTTCGACAACAGGGGCCACGACCGGAGCCGGTGCTTCCACTTCTGCGACCTGAGCGGTCTCTACGGGGGCTTCGACCACGGTTTCGGCAGCCGGCTCGACGACCACGACGGACACTTCGCTTTCGATCACGGCAGGGGCGCTGGTCTCGATCACTTCGACCGGTTCCTGCTCCTGGGCGACGGCTTCGGCGGCAGGGGCTGCGACCGGGGCTTCGCTGGCGGCGCTTTCGACCTGGGTCGGCTCGCTGCTCGCTTGGCCTTCGACCTGCTCGGCGATGACTTCTGCGGCGACGGCGGTCACGACAACGGCGGCGTGGACGCTGCCATCGACATTGGCCTCTTCGCTGCCTTCCTCGCCTTCTTCGCCTTCGACTTCACGCTGGCGCTCACGGCGGTTGCTGCGGCGACGCTGGCCACGGGAGCGGCGGCGGGGGCGGTCGCCTTCGGCGCCTTCCTGGCCATCGGCATCATCCAGCAGCTCTTCGTTGTTCAGCAGTTCTTCTTCGCTGGCCTCGGCGGCAGCCTGCTCGGGGCGCGGGGCGCGCTCTTCACGGGGCTGGCGCTCTTCGCGCGGCGGACGCTCGCCACGTTCGCGGCGGTTTTCCTGGCCTTCGCGAGGTTCACGCGGCTCGCGTGGCTCACGGGCTTCGCGCGGTGCACGCTCCTCACGGGGTTGACGCTCTTCGCGGGGCTGGCGCTCCTCACGAGGCTCGCGCGGTGCGCGCTCTTCGCGGGGTTCACGGGCTTCGCGCGGGGCGCGGTCTTCACGAGGCTGACGCTCTTCGCGCGGCGGACGCTCGCCACGTTCGCGGCGGTTTTCCTGGCCTTCGCGAGGTTCACGCGGTTCGCGCGGCTCACGGGCTTCGCGAGGTTGACGCTCTTCACGCGGCTTGCGCTCTTCGTCGCGGCGGCCTTCACGGCTGCCGTCACGGCGGCGGTTCTGCTGGCGACCGTTACGGCGCTCGTCACTGCTGCGGGCCGGACGCTCGCTGGCGCTTTGCTCGGTAGCGACGGGCTGGGCTTCTTCCTTGCCGGCGAACAGGCCTACCAGCGACTTCACCAGGCCTTTGAACAGGCTCGGTTCGGCAGCGGCGACGGCGGCGGTCGGCGGAGCCAGCGGGGCCGGAGCGGGGCGCTCGGGGGCCACGGTCTTCACGGCGGCTTCCTGGCGAACCAGGGTGCGGGTGGCGGCGGGCGGCTGCTGCTCTTCGCTCTCGGACGGGGTCATCTCGTAGCTGGACTGGCCGTGCATGACTTCCGGGCTGTCATCGCGCAGACGCTGCACTTCGAAGTGCGGGGTCTCCAGATGATCGTTCGGCAGGATCACGATGCGGGCGCGGGTGCGCAGCTCGATCTTGGTGATGCTGTTGCGCTTCTCGTTGAGCAGGAAGGCGGCAACCGGAATCGGTACCTGGGCACGGACTTCGGCGGTGCGGTCCTTCAGGGCTTCTTCTTCGATCAGGCGCAGGATCGCCAGCGACAGGGACTCGACGTCGCGGATGATGCCTTGACCGTTGCAGCGCGGGCAGACGATGCCACTGCTCTCGCCCAGGGACGGGCGCAGGCGCTGACGGGACATTTCCAGCAGGCCGAAGCGGGAGATGCGGCCGACCTGTACGCGGGCGCGGTCGGCTTCCAGGGCTTCGCGGACCTTCTCTTCCACGGCACGCTGGTTCTTGGCCGGGGTCATGTCGATGAAGTCGATGACGATCAGACCGCCGATATCACGCAGGCGCAGCTGGCGAGCGATCTCTTCGGCCGCTTCCAGGTTGGTCTGCAGGGCGGTTTCTTCGATGTCGCCGCCTTTGGTCGCACGCGCCGAGTTGATGTCGATGGACACCAGGGCTTCGGTCGGGTCGATGACGATGGAACCGCCGGAAGGCAGTTTCACTTCGCGCTGGAAGGCGGTTTCGATCTGGCTCTCGATCTGGAAGCGATTGAACAGCGGAACGCTGTCCTGGTAGAGCTTGATCTTGTTCTGGTACTGCGGCATCACCTGGCGGATGAAGCTCAGGGCTTCTTCCTGGGCTTCGACGCTGTCGACCAGTACTTCGCCGATGTCCTGGCGCAGGTAGTCGCGGATGGCGCGAATGATGACGTTGCTTTCCTGATAGATCAGGAAGGGGGCGCCGCGCTCACCGGAAGCTTCCTTGATGGCGCTCCAGAGTTGCAGCAGGTAGTCGAGGTCCCACTGCAGCTCTTCGCTGGAGCGGCCCAGGCCGGCGGTGCGAACGATCAGGCCCATGTCGGCCGGTGCGTTCAGGCCGTTCAGGGCCTCACGCAGTTCGTTGCGCTCTTCGCCTTCGATGCGACGGGAGATGCCGCCCGCGCGCGGGTTGTTCGGCATCAGTACCAGGTAACGGCCGGCGAGGCTGATGAAGGTGGTCAGGGCTGCGCCCTTGTTGCCACGTTCTTCTTTCTCGACCTGGACGATGACTTCCTGGCCTTCGTTGAGCACGTCCTTGATGTTGACGCGCCCTTCGGGGGACTTCTTGAAGTATTCGCGGGAGATTTCTTTCAGCGGCAGGAAGCCGTGGCGATCTGCACCGAAGTCGACGAATGCGGCTTCGAGGCTGGGCTCGATGCGCGTGATGCGGCCTTTGTAGATGTTGGCCTTTTTCTGTTCACGGGCGCCCGACTCGATATCCAGGTCGTACAGGCGTTGGCCGTCGACCAGGGCAACACGCAACTCTTCGGGCTGAGTTGCGTTAATCAGCATTCTTTTCATGTAGTACCGTCGGTTTCCGGGGCTGCCGGAAACGGCGATCGGCACACACGACTCTCGCGGTCGGTGTCAGGTGCGCGTCAGGGGTGGCATGCCACCCCCGTGTCCAGCGACATCAGGCCAGTAGGGCCGGGGTCGCGACGACGTCTCCTGCTTGCTGTTGTCGTAACAGAAGCACGTTGTCAGGAGGAGGAATCAGCCATCGGTAGCGGACGAGATAAAGCGTCTTGATTGAAGCGTTTGCTACGCAGTCCGACGGTTGTGCATCTCCACCCTACACTTGTCCCTTGAAAATCGGGTGCCGCTCGCAGAATCCGTAGCGGGTTGCATTTTACGTGACCGCCCCTCAGGGGTTGGCCGCGCGTCATGGCTCAAGGCGTTTTTCTCCAGATATCCGCGCACTGTGCGGCGAAATATCCTGACGGACGGCCTGACGTCCTGAATGGGTTGCACGTGTCTGGGATGGCAGTTTTGGCGATCATCCGGAGCACGGCCGCTTTTGGCGGCGTTCGCGACTATAGCAGCAATCATTAAGTGCTTCAAATCCATCAAAAATTGCTATGATGCCCGCCATGACTACTCCCTCTTCTCCAACCTCCGGCGTCCAGCTGCTTGAGGTTGCGCCGGAATATGCCGGCCAGCGTATCGACAACTTCCTCCGTACCCAGCTCAAAGGCGTGCCCAAGACCCTGATCTATCGCATTCTGCGCAAGGGCGAGGTACGGGTGAACAAGGGGCGGATCAAGCCTGAGTACAAGCTCCAGGCCGGGGATGTGGTGCGCGTTCCGCCGCTGCGCCTTGCCGAGCGTGACGAGGCGGCGCCTGTCGCTCAGGGGCTGCTGGAGCGGCTCGAGGTCGCCATCGTCTATGAGGACAAGGGGCTGATCGTCCTCAATAAGCCGGCCGGCATTGCCGTGCACGGCGGTAGCGGGCTCAGCTTCGGTGTGATCGAGGCGTTCCGCCAGTTGCGGCCGGACGCCAAGGAGCTGGAGCTGGTGCATCGGCTGGATCGCGACACCTCGGGCCTGCTGATGATCGCGAAGAAGCGCAGCATGCTGCGCCATCTCCACGAAGCCCTTCGCGGTGATGGGGTGGACAAGCGCTACATGGCGCTGGTGCGTGGCAATTGGCCGACCTCGAAGAAGAAGGTCAGTGCGCCGCTGCTGAAGAACAACCTGCGTTCCGGTGAGCGCATGGTCGAGGTCAATGACGAGGGCAAGGAGGCGCTGACCGAGTTCCGCGTCCTGCGCCGTTTCGGTGAGTTCGCCACCTTGGTCGAGGCCAGCCCCATTACCGGGCGCACCCACCAGATTCGCGTGCATACCCGCCATGCCGGGCACGCTATCGCGGGTGACCCCAAGTACGGTGACGAAGAGTTCTCCCGCGAAATCCGGGAGCTGGGCGGCAAGCGCCTGTTCCTGCATGCCTATGCGCTGTCCCTGGTGTTGCCTGACGGCACGCCGCTGCGGGTTGAGGCGCCGGTGGATGATATGTGGGAGGAGACCCTGGAGCGCCTCGGTGCCTGACTACCGTCTATTGGTGTTCGATTGGGATGGCACCCTGGTGGACTCCATTTCGCGCATCGTCGAGTCCCTGCGGGTGGCCGCTGAGACCTGCGGGCTGTCACAACTGGATGAGTCGGCGCTGAAGGGCATCATCGGCCTCGGTCTGCCTGAGGCGATCCGTGTCCTCTATCCAGAGCTCGTCGATCCGTCTTCGGTCGAACGCTACCGCGCGGCTTACGGGGCTCATTACAACCGGCTGGAGGTGCAGCCGTCAGCGCTGTTCCCTGGTGTGCTGGAGGCCCTGGAGGGTTTCCGCAATGAGGGTTACCTGCTGGCGGTCGCTACCGGCAAGAGTCGGCGAGGGCTCGATCATGTCCTCGCGGGGCGTGGTTGGCTGGATTACTTCGATATCACCCGTTGCGCCGACGAGACGGCCAGCAAGCCCGATCCACGCATGCTGCATGAGATCCTTGCGCATTGCGGCGTGGAGGCTGGGCGGGCGTTGATGGTGGGGGATTCGCCCTTCGACCTGCAGATGGCTCATCGCGCCGGTATGGATTCAGTGGCGGTCGGCTACGGTGCCCAGTCTCTCGATGTCCTGCGTCGCGAATCGCCGAGGTTGGCGATCGAATGTTTCGATGAATTGCGCTACTGGCTCGCCGGTGGTGCGAATACACACTCTATGAAGGTGGATCTGCATGTCGGATGAATGGAAGGCATCGACGCCTGCGGGCAGTGGCGATGACAAGAGCTGGAAGTTGCTCGAGAAGGCGGTGTTGGCGGGGGTTCAGGAGCAGCGACGGTCCCGCCGCTGGGGCATTTTCTTCAAGGTGCTGACGTTCCTTTATCTGTTCGTGGCCTTGGCGCTCTTCTCTCCGCTTTTCGATCTGCAGAAGACGGCGGCTCGCGGCGAAAGCCACACTGCGTTGGTCGAAGTGAAGGGCATGATTGCCGATGGCGAGGCTGCCAGCGCCGACAATATCGTCGGCAGCCTACGCGCGGCCTTTGAGGATACGAAGACCAAGGGCATCGTCCTGCGTATCAACAGCCCGGGCGGCAGCCCGGTCCAGTCCGGCTACATCTATGACGAGATCCGTCGTCTGCGTGGCGAGCATGCGGATATCAAGGTCTACGCTGTGATCACTGATCTCGGTGCTTCGGGCGCGTACTACATTGCCAGTGCGGCCGATGAGATCTATGCCGACAAGGCCAGCCTGGTGGGTTCCATCGGTGTTACGGCGGCGAGCTTCGGCTTCGTCGAGCTGATGGGCAAGCTGGGTGTGGAGCGTCGCGTCTACACCTCCGGCGAGCACAAGGCCTTCCTCGATCCCTTCCAGGCGCAGAAGTCTGATGAGACTGCGTTCTGGCAAGGTGTGCTGGATACCACTCACAAGCAGTTCATCGACAGCGTGAAGAAGGGGCGTGGCGACCGTTTGAAGGTCGAGGGGCATCCCGAGCTGTTCACTGGTCTGGTGTGGTCGGGCGAGCAGGCGCTGGAGCTGGGGCTGGTGGATAAGCTCGGCAGCACCAGTTACGTGGCGCGCGAGGTCATTGGCGAGAAGGAGATCGTCGACTACACCAAGCAGGAGACGCCTTTCGACCGTTTCGCCAAGAGGCTGGGGGCCAGTGTCGCCGAGCGGTTGGCGCTGTGGATGGGGTTCCAGGGTCCGGCTCTGCGCTGATCCCGTCGCTGCCTATATATAAGGAAGAGCCCGGCTGATGCCGGGCTTTTTCGTTATGGCAGTTCCAGGCCTTCGTCGAGCAGCATGTCGACCAGGCGGATCAGGGGGAGGCCCACCAGGCTGGTGGCGTCTTCGCCCTGGGTGGAGCGGAACAGGCTCACGCCCAGCCCTTCGGCCTTGAAGCTGCCGGCGCAGTCGTAGGGCTGCTCGATGTTCAGGTAGCGCTCGATGGTCGCTTCGCTCAAGGAGCGGAAGTTCACCGTGAAGGGGATGCAGTCCACCTGGCAGCGGCCGCTGCGTGTGTTCAGCAGAGCAAGGCCGGTGAGGAAGGTGACGCTGGTGCCGCTGGCCGCCAGTAGCTGGCTGCGGGCGCGTTCGAACTCCAGGGGCTTGCCGAGTATCTGCTCGCCCAGTACGGCGGCCTGGTCCGAGCCGATGATCAGGTGGCCGGGGTGCAGGTCCGCGAGCGCGCGGGCCTTTTCTTCGGCCAGGCGGCGTACCAGTTGCTCGGCCGACTCGTGTGGATGTCGGGTTTCGTCTATCGCGGGCGCACTCCAGGTGAAGGGCAGGCGAAGGCGTTCAAGAAGCTCGCGGCGGTAGGGCGAGCTGGATGCAAGCACCAGTGGTGGCATGCTGATCTCCCAGTCAGGAAGCGGAAATTCTATAGGCCTTGCCACGTGGCGGACAGGGCGGAATTTGTTTTGACAGGTGACAGGTGCATCCCTAGAATGTCGCGCCTATGTTGAATGGGCCGATTCCACCTCACGTCGATCCGCGCAAGATGGCAGATCGCGGCGTAACCCTCCAGGGTGAGCTGCAGCTCTCCAGTCTTGAGCGACTCTGCGACCCGCTTGCCGACACTGCAGGCATCGTACGCACGAAACTTGTTTTCGGGCGCGATGAGCGCAGGGCAGCGATTATTCGCAGTGAAATCGATGTAGAGGTCAAGATGGTATGCCAGCGTTGTCTGGAGCTGGTCGTACTGCCGATCCACAGCGAGTGTACGTACGCTGTGGTGAAGGAAGGTGCGGACAGCGAGTCACTGCCCAAGGGCTATGACGTGCTGGAAGTGGGTGAGGATCCTCTGGATCTTCTGACTCTGGTCGAGGATGAGCTGTTGCTCGCCTTGCCCATTGTTCCGGCCCATGACCCTGAAGATTGCCAGCAGCCGGAAGGGCTTGATGAGCCCGAACCGAGTGAGAACGAGGTGACGCGGTCCAACCCGTTCAGTGTATTGGCGCAGTTAAAGCGTGACCCAAACGTTTAGGAGTTAATTAATTATGGCTGTTCAGCAGAACAAAAAATCCCGCTCTGCCCGCGACATGCGTCGTTCCCACGATGCCCTTGAGGCCAACGCCCTGTCCGTCGAGAAGAGCACCGGTGAAGTACACCTGCGTCACCACGTATCCCCGGAAGGCGTATACCGTGGTCGCAAAGTGATCGACAAGGGCGCTGACGAGTAATCCTTGTCCGCTCCGATCATCGCGATTGACGCAATGGGCGGGGACTTCGGTCCCCGTTGCATTGTCCCGGCCAGCATCGCCTGCCTGGCTGAGTTCCCCTCGCTCCACCTTATTCTTGTTGGTCAAGCCCAGCTCCTCGAAGAGTTGATCGCCCGTGAAAGCGGCGTCGATCGTCAGCGGCTGTCCATCGAACATGCTTCCGAAGTCATCGGCATGGACGAGCGTCCATCCCAGGCCTTGCGTGGCAAGCCCGACTCCTCCATGCGCATCGCCCTCGACCTGGTCCGTGCCGGTCGTGCCCAGGCCTGCGTGAGCGCCGGCAATACCGGTGCGCTGATGGCGCTTTCCCGCTACATGCTCAAGACCCTGCCGGGTATCGATCGGCCTGCGATGGTCAGCGCCGTGCCCACGGCCAAGGGGCACTGCCATTTGCTGGATCTCGGCGCCAACGTCGATTGCAGTGCCGAGCACCTCTATCAATTCGCTGTCATGGGTTCCGTCGCTGCCGAGGCGCTCGGGCAGGCGCGCCCGCGTATTGCCTTGCTCAACGTCGGTACCGAGGACATCAAGGGCAACCAGCAGGTCAAGCTGGCGTCCAGTCTTCTGCAGCAGGCCGAGGGTCTGAACTACATCGGCTACATAGAAGGTGATGGCCTGTACCGGGGCGAGGCCGATGTGGTGGTGTGCGACGGCTTCGTCGGCAATATCCTGCTCAAGTCCAGCGAAGGCCTGGCCTCGATGATCTCCGCGCGCATCGAAGCGTTGTTCACCGACAGCTTCGGCTCGCGCATGGTCGGCGCCCTGGCGCTGCCGTTGCTGCGCCGCCTGCAGGGGGATCTGACGCCCGCCCGGCACAACGGCGCGAGCTTCCTCGGCCTCCAGGGCATCGTCGTCAAAAGCCATGGGGCCGCTGGTTCCGATGGCTTCCAGAGCGCCATACGACGCGCCCTCATCGAGATTCGCGAGAACCTTCCCCAGCGCCTGCATGGGCGTCTCGAGGATCTGTTGCTCTAGGATGTGACCGCTGTCTGCGGCTTGTCATCCAACTGTCAGTTCGTTGCGCTTGGCTATGCCCGGCGTTCCTGTACATCGATCAAGGCAAACAAGGGAATAGTTCCGATGTCCGCATCCCTCGCATTCGTTTTCCCCGGTCAAGGCTCCCAGTCCCTGGGCATGCTGGCCGAGCACGGCGCTTCGCAGAAGCTGGTCCTGGATACCTTCGCCGAGGCCTCCGAGGCCCTGGGTTATGACCTCTGGGCACTGACCCAGCAGGGCCCGGAAGAGCAGCTGAACCAGACCGACAAAACCCAGCCGGCCATCCTCACTGCGTCCATCGCACTCTGGCGTCTGTGGCTGGCCGAGGGCGGTGCCCGCCCGGCTTATGTCGCCGGTCACAGCCTGGGTGAATATTCGGCGCTGGTCGCTGCCGGCAGCCTGGGTTTCGCCGATGCGGTGAAGCTGGTGGAACGTCGCGGTCAGCTCATGCAGCAGGCCGTTCCGGCGGGGCAGGGCGGTATGGCGGCGATCCTCGGCCTGGAAGATGCCGACGTACTGGCCGCCTGCGCCGAAGCTGCGCAAGGTGACGTGGTCAGCGCGGTCAATTTCAACGCCCCGGGCCAGGTAGTGATCGCCGGTAGCGCCGTTGCTGTCGAGCGTGCCATCGAGGCTTGCAAGGCCCGTGGCGCCAAGCGCGCCATGGCGCTGCCGGTCAGCGTGCCGTCCCACTGTGCGCTGATGCGCCCGGCGGCCGAACGCTTCGCCGAGTCGGTCGAAGCCATTGCCTGGCAGGCGCCGCAGATTCCGCTGGTGCAGAACGTCAGTGCTGCCGTCGTGGCTGATCTCGGCTCTCTCAAGGGTGACCTGCTGGCCCAGCTGTACAGCCCGGTTCGCTGGGTGGAGTCCATCGTTCGCCTGTCGGAGCAGGGTGTGACCGAGCTGGTCGAGAGTGGTCCCGGCAAGGTTCTCTCTGGCCTGAACAAGCGCTGCGTGAAAGGCATTGGCACGCACAATCTGGATACCCCCGACGCCTTCGCAGCCGCTCGCGCTGCGCTGGCCTGAGCAAGGAGAAGACTATGAGTCTGCAAGGTAAGGTCGCCCTGGTCACTGGTGCGAGCCGTGGTATCGGTCAGGCCATCGCGCTGGAGCTGGGTCGCATGGGGGCTGTCGTCATCGGCACCGCCACCACCCCGAGCGGTGCCGAGCGCATCGCCGAATACCTCAAGGAAAACGGCGTCGAAGGCGCCGGCCTGGTGCTCGATGTGAGCAATGACGAGTCCGTCGCCAGCACCCTCGAGCACATCCAGCAGCACCTCGGCCAGCCGCTGATCCTGGTGAACAACGCCGGTATCACCCGCGACAACCTGATGCTGCGCATGAAGGATGACGAGTGGTTCGACGTCATCAACACCAACCTCAACAGCCTCTATCGCCTGTCCAAGGCCGTGCTGCGTGGCATGACCAAGGCTCGCTGGGGTCGCATCATCAACATCGGTTCGGTGGTGGGTGCCATGGGCAACGCCGGGCAGGTGAACTACGCCGCCGCCAAGGCCGGCCTGGAAGGCTTCGGCCGGGCCCTGGCCCGAGAAGTCGGCTCCCGCGCCATCACCGTGAACTCGGTGGCACCCGGTTTCATCGATACCGACATGACCCGTGAACTGCCGGAAGCCCAGCGCGATGCACTGCTGGGGCAGATTCCGCTGGGGCGTCTGGGGCAGGCCGAGGAGATCGCCAAGGTGGTCGCATTCCTCGCATCCGATAGCGCATCCTACGTCACCGGAGCTACTATCCCTGTGAACGGCGGCATGTACATGAGCTGAATGTGACGATTCCCTTCAGGAAACTGTCATAGGAGCTGTCTAAAATCCGGTACATAAGTGCAATTGGGTTATGGACGGGTCCAGACAGGGCCTGGAGGGGTTGGCATCCCGCTTGAAATGCGGAAAACCCTTTCTATACACTGCAGCCCAAGCTGCACGGATTTTTCCATAGGAGTGAAAACAAGGTATGAGCACCATCGAAGAACGCGTCAAGAAAATCGTCGCCGAGCAACTGGGCGTTAAAGAAGACGAAGTCACCAACAGCGCTTCCTTCGTCGAAGACCTGGGCGCCGACTCCCTTGACACCGTTGAGCTGGTGATGGCTCTGGAAGAGGAATTCGAGACCGAGATCCCGGACGAGCAAGCTGAGAAGATCACCACCGTTCAGGAAGCTATCGATTACATCAACGCGCACGCGCAATAAGTAATCGTCGATTCCCGACTCGGAAAAGCCGCACGACCTCCAAGGTCGTGCGGCTTTTCTTTAAGCGTCATCCAACCGCCGTGTAGAAAAAATAGAGGAGAGCGCTGTGTCGCGTAGACGCGTCGTGATCACTGGCCTGGGCATGCTGTCGCCGCTGGGCAACAACGTTCCTGACAGCTGGCAAGGAATTCTGGCTGGCCGCAGTGGCATCGGCCTGATCGAGCATATGGACCTTTCCGCCTACACCACCCGTTTCGGTGGTTCGGTGAAGGGCTTCGATGTCGAGCAGTACCTGTCCGCCAAGGAAGCTCGCAAACTCGACCTGTTCATCCAGTACGGCCTCGCTGCCAGCTTCCAGGCTATGCGCGATTCCGGGCTGGAAGTAACCGATGCCAACCGTGAGCGCATCGGCGTTGCCATGGGCTCCGGGATCGGTGGCCTGACCAACATCGAGAACAACTGCAAATCGCTGATCGAGCAGGGGCCGCGGCGTATCTCGCCGTTCTTCGTGCCGGGCTCGATCATCAACATGGTGTCCGGCTTCCTGTCGATCCACCTGGGTATCCAGGGGCCTAACTACGCCATCGCCACCGCCTGCACCACCGGCACCCACTGCATCGGTATGGCCGCGCGCAACATCGCCTATGGCGAAGCTGACGTGATGGTCGCCGGTGGCGCCGAGATGGCGGCCTGTGGCCTGGGGCTGGGTGGCTTCGGTGCTGCCCGTGCACTGTCCACCCGCAACGATGACCCGGCTGCAGCCAGCCGCCCCTGGGACCGTGGCCGTGATGGCTTCGTGCTGTCCGACGGCGCCGGTGCGCTGGTCCTCGAAGAGCTGGAGCACGCCAAGGCCCGTGGCGCCACCATCTATGCCGAGCTGGTCGGCTTCGGCATGAGCGGCGACGCCTACCACATGACCTCGCCGCCGGAAGACGGCGCCGGTGCCGCCCGCTGCATGCACAATGCCCTGCGTGATGCCGGCCTGAACGGCGACCAGGTGCAGTACATCAACGCCCATGGCACCTCCACTCCGGCTGGCGACAAGGCTGAAGCAGCGGCGGTGAAGAGCGTGTTCGGCGACCACGCCTACAAGGTTGCGGTGAGCTCCACCAAATCCATGACCGGCCACCTGCTGGGTGCGGCCGGTGCCGTCGAGGCGATCTTCAGCGTGCTGGCGATCCGTGATCAGGTGGCGCCGCCGACCATCAACCTGGACGACCCGGACGAGGGCTGTGACCTCGACTTCGTGCCCCACGAAGCCCGCTCCATGCCGATCGACGTGGTGCTGTCCAACTCCTTCGGCTTTGGTGGCACCAACGGCTCCCTGGTATTCCGTCGGTTCGCCGACTGATGCAGAGCTGGGTCGACGGCCGCCCGGCCGGGTCGCTGTCCCTCAAGGATCGTGGCCTGGCCTACGGCGATGGCCTGTTCGAGACCATCGCCGTACGCGGCGGTCGGCCCGGCCTGTTGGACCGTCACCTCGCGCGCCTTGCCGAAGGCGCGCGGCGTTTGTCCTTCGATCTTGATCTCGACCTCGTGCGTGAGGAGCTGCTGGCGTTCTCTGCCCAGCTCGACGAGGGCGTCGCCAAGCTGATGGTGACCCGCGGTGATGGCCTGCGCGGCTATGCACTGCCAGGCACGCCGCCGCGGCGCATCCTCATGGGCAGCCCCTATCCCGCCTATCCCGAAGGTCACGCCGAGCAGGGCATCGAATTATTCCCCTGTCTCACCCGCCTGGCCGAGCAGCCGCTGCTCGCCGGGCTCAAGCATCTCAATCGCCTGGAGCAGGTTCTGGCCCGTGCCGAGTGGCAGGATGCGCGCTTCGCCGAAGGCCTGATGCGCGACGTTTCCGGGCGGGTCATCGAAGGGGTTTTCAGCAACCTCTTCATAGTCCGCGCGGGTGTGCTCCTGACCGCCGATCTCGGGCGCAGCGGGGTCGCCGGGGTGATGCGCGCGGAGTTGCTGGACCAGGCCGCTGTCCAGGGCATCGTCACCCAGGTGCGCGACATCGGTTACGAGGAACTGCTCACGGCCGATGAAGTCTTCCTCTGCAACAGCCTCTACGGCGTCTGGCCCGTGCGCCGCTTCGCGGGTCACGACTGGTCGGTCGGGCCGCTCACCCGTAAACTGCAGGCCCTTGCCCGCGACCTACTGGATAGCTGATTCGTGATACGCAAATTGCTCGTGCTGCTGCAGAGTGGCCTAATCCTCGGCGGCCTCGCGTTCGCGTTTGCCGGTTGGCAGCAGCGTGAAGCCCTGGAGCAGCCACTCGTGCTGACCGAAGAGCAGTTGCTCGACGTGCCGGCCGGCTCGACCCCTGGCGGCCTGCTCAATCGACTGGAAGAGGAGGGGGTCATTCAAGGGGCCTTCTGGCTGCGCCAATACTGGCGCTTCAACCTCGCCGGCCAATCCTTGCACAGCGGCGAATACCGCATGGCGCCGGGGATGAACGCAGCACAACTGCTTGGTCTCTGGCAGCGTGCCGAGGTGGTGCAGTACAGCCTGACCCTGGTGGAGGGCTGGAACTTCCGCCAACTACGCACGGCCTTGGCCAAGCAGGTGAAGCTGGAACAGACCCTGGCCGATGTCAGCGACGAGGAGCTGATGAAGCGCCTTGGCCTGGAGGGCCAGCACCCCGAGGGGCGTTTCTTCCCCGACACCTACCGCTATGTGCGCGGCATGCGTGACATCGACCTGCTCAAGCAGGCGCATCAACGCCTTGAGCAGGTGCTGCAGGACGAATGGGAAAAGCGCGCGGACAAGCTTCCCTATGCCGATCCCTACCAGGCGCTGATCATGGCCTCGATGGTGGAGAAGGAAACCGGCGTACCCAGCGAGCGCGGGCAGATCGCCGGCGTCTTCGTGCGACGCCTGCAGATGGGCATGCTGCTGCAGACCGACCCCACCGTCATCTACGGCCTGGGCGAGCGCTATGCCGGCAAGATCACCCGTGCCCACCTGCGCGAGGCCACGCCTTACAACACCTACGTGATCGCCGGCATGCCGCCGACGCCCATCGCCATGGTCGGGCGTGAGGCCATCCATGCCGCCCTGCACCCGGTGGAAGGCAAGAGCCTCTACTTCGTCGCCCGTGGCGACGGCAGCCATGTATTTTCCGAGTCGCTCGCCGCCCACAACCAGGCGGTGCGCGAATATCAGTTGAAGCGACGGGCGGACTACCGGTCCAGCCCCGCGCCCATTACCAACAAGGACACCCCGTGAGCGGTCTGTTCATTACGCTCGAAGGCCCCGAAGGGGCCGGCAAGAGCACCAACCGCGACTTCCTCGCCGAACGCCTGCGCAGCCATGGCATCGATGTAGTGCTGACCCGTGAGCCTGGCGGTACGCCCCTCGCCGAGCGCATCCGTGAGCTGCTGCTGGCACCCAGTGACGAGGCCATGGCCGCCGATACCGAGCTGCTGCTCATGTTCGCCGCCCGTGCCCAGCACATCGCCGGCGTCATCCGCCCGGCCCTGGCCCGTGGCCAGGTGGTGCTCTGTGATCGCTTCACCGATGCCACCTACGCCTACCAGGGCGGTGGTCGCGGGCTCCCGGTGGAGCGCATCGCGCAACTGGAAGCCTTCGTCCAGGGTGAGCTGCGCCCGGACCTGACCCTGGTCTTCGACCTGCCGGTGGACGTCGGCCTCAGTCGTGCTGCCGCCCGTGGCCGCCTGGATCGCTTCGAGCAGGAGGACCGTGGGTTCTTCGAGGCGGTGCGCCAGACCTACCTGCAGCGCGCCGCTGCTGCCCCGCAGCGTTACCACGTACTCGACGCCGCCGCCTCCCTGGTGAGCGTGCAGGAGGCCCTGGAGGCCTTGCTGCCCGAACTGCTGGAGCGTTGCCGTGGCTGAAGCCTATCCCTGGCAGGAATCCCTCTGGCAGCACCTGGCCGGTCGGCCGCGTCACGCCCATGCCTATCTGCTGCACGGGCCCGCCGGTATCGGCAAGCGCGCCCTGGCCGAGCGCCTGATGGCACGCCTGCTGTGCCAGAAGCCCCAGGGCCTGGATGCCTGCGGGCAGTGCAAATCCTGCTACCTGCTGGCCGCCGGCACCCACCCGGATAACTTCGTGCTGGAGCCGGAAGAAGCGGACAAGGCGATCAAGGTCGATCAGGTTCGTGAGCTGGTCGGCTTCGTCGTGCAAACGGCGCAGCTTGGCGGGCGCAAGGTGGTGCTTCTGGAGCCGGCCGAGGCGATGAACCTGAACTCCGCCAACGCCTTGCTGAAAAGCCTTGAGGAGCCGTCGGGCGACACCGTTCTGTTGCTCATCAGCCACCAGCCCAGCCGGCTCCTGCCCACCATCAAGAGCCGTTGCGTCCAGCAGGCCTGCCCGTTGCCGGGTGAGGCCGACAGCCTGGCCTGGCTCGCGCGCGCACTGCCGGATACCGAAGAACAGATCCGTCGTGACCTGCTGGTGCTGGCGGGCGGTTCGCCGCTCACCGCCCAGCGTCTGCATGGGCAGGCCGTGCTCGAGCAGCGCGCCCAGGTGGTGGATGGGGTGAAGAAACTGATCAAGCAGCAGGTGGGGGCGAGCGCACTGGCCGAAGGCTGGAACGCGGTGCCGCTGATCCTGTTGTTCGACTGGTTCTGCGACTGGGCGCAACTGATGCTGCGCTACCAGCTGACCCATGACGAGCAAGGCCTGGGCCTGGCCGACATGCGCAAGGTGGTCCAGTACCTCGCCGACAAGGCGCCCCAGCACAAGGTGCTGGCGTTCCAGGACTGGTTGCTGCAGCAGCGGCAGAAGGTGCTCGGCAAGGCCAACCTCAACCGTGTCTTGCTTCTCGAAGCCTTGCTGGTGCAGTGGGCAAGCCTGCCCGGACCGGGCTAGAATCCACCGCTGAGCCAGCTAGCCAGGAAAGCCGCATGAGCCTGCCACCCAATCTGGGCCCGCGTAACGGGATTCTGTCCTTGACCATCAAGGACAAGTCCGTGCTGTATGCCGCCTATATGCCCTTCATCAAGAACGGCGGCCTGTTCATCCCGACGAACAAGAGCTACAAGCTCGGCGACGAAGTGTTCATGCTCCTCAACCTCATGGACGAGCAGGAGAAAATCCCGGTGGCCGGCAAGGTCGTCTGGATTACCCCCAAGGGGGCACAAGGCAACCGTGCCGCCGGTATCGGCGTACAGTTCAACGATGGCGACACCGGTGCTCGCAACAAGATCGAGACCTACCTCGCCGGCGCCCTCAAGTCGGACCGCCCGACCCACACCATGTAAGAAGGGCTCCCGCCCACCGCGTCGACTCCGGTCGGCGCCTCTCCTGACGTTCAAGTGATCCGAAACATGCTGGTCGATTCCCACTGTCACCTCGATCGCCTCGATCTTGCCGCCCATGGCGGTTCCCTCGATGCGACGCTGGATGCTGCACGCGCCCGTGGCGTCGGGCATTTCCTCTGCATCGGCGTCAGCGCCGACAACGCCGCTGCGGTCAAGGACCTGGCCAGTCGCTACGCCGACGTGCACTGCTCGGTCGGCGTCCACCCGCTGGATCTCGCTCCCGGTGAAGCGCCTGCACTGGATTGGCTGCTGGGCGAGCTGGACCACCCCCGCGTCGCCGCCATCGGTGAAACCGGCCTCGATTACCACTACGAGCCCGAAGCCGCCGAACTGCAGCAGCAGGCCTTCCGCCTTCATCTGGAAGCCGCGAGCATCACCGGCAAGCCGGTGATCGTGCACACCCGCGAGGCCCGCGCCGATACCCTGGCGCTGCTGCGCGAGGCGGCGCTGCCCCAGGCGGGCGTGCTGCATTGCTTCACCGAGGATTGGGAGATGGCCAAGGCGGCGCTGGATATCGGTTTCTACATCTCGCTTTCCGGCATCGTCACCTTCCGCAATGCCGACGCGCTGCGCGACGTGGCGCGGCAGGTGCCTGCCGACCGCCTGCTGGTGGAAACCGATTCGCCTTACCTCGCGCCCATCCCCCACCGCGGCAAGCCGAACCTCCCGCAGTACGTGCGTGAGGTCGCCGAGTTCCTGGCGCAACTGAGGGGCGTGGAGTTCGAGCGCTTCGCCGAGCAGACCACTGAGAACTTCCAGCGCCTGTTCCCCCTGGCGCGCCTGGCGGGCTAAAACTCGCGGGCAAAAAAAACCCGGGTTCTGGGGGATGAATCCGGGTCAAGACCATTAGGAGTAAAACAAAGGTACGCGATCCTCGGTACCTCGACTGACGGGGCACTTGGGGGGAGATGCCGCACGCCAGTCATTTGAGTATTGGCCAATATCCCCCTGCGTCCAGATGCCGCTGCTCGTTTTTTAAACAGATTTGGAATACGCGGAAGGCGGCTGAGTCCTCAAGCGTCTGCTTGCAGGGTTGGCACCTGGGTGTGACGGCTCCGCCTGTTCCTGACCGGGCTGCGCTCAATGGTCGCACCCCGGATTGCTGCAGGAGCTCAGTTCTTTTTGCGTAAGTAGGGTGGGGAGACGGCTTGAAAGCCCACTGCCTGATGGCTTGGCGTTCACCCGTGTAACCCCTGGAACCCTTCTGGTTCGCGGTTTCCTGCCGTTCAGGTGGGGTGCTGAAACATGCAGAACCCATCTGGCAATAGGCTCATAGTCGGATGATCCGTGCATTTTGGCGCTAGTTAGGCATAATACCCGGCTTGATTTTTGACCCTACAGTCCCTTTATGCAGAAAGAACCCCGTAAAGTCCGTGAGTTTCGCCGCCGCGAGCAGGAAATCCTCGACACCGCTCTGAAACTGTTCCTCGAGCAGGGTGAAGACAGCGTCACCGTCGAGATGATCGCCGACGCGGTGGGCATCGGCAAAGGCACCATCTACAAGCACTTCAAGTCCAAGGCGGAGATCTACCTGCGCCTGATGCTCGACTACGAGCGTGACCTGAACGAGCTGCTGCATTCCGCGGACGTGGACCGTGACAAGGAAGCGTTGTCGCGCGCCTACTTCGAGTTCCGCATGCGCGACCCGCAGCGCTACCGCCTGTTCGACCGCCTGGAAGAGAAGGTGGTGAAGAACAGCCAGGTGCCCGAGATGGTCGAGCAGCTGCACAAGATCCGTGCCTCCAACTTCGAGCGCCTGACCCAGCTGATCAAGGGCCGCATCGCCGAAGGCAAGCTGGAAGACGTGCCGCCCTATTTCCACTACTGCGCGGCCTGGGCCCTGGTGCATGGCGCCGTGGCGCTCTACCACTCGCCGTTCTGGAGCAACGTCCTGGAAGATCAGGAAGGCTTCTTCCAGTTCCTCATGGATATCGGCGTGCGCATGGGCAACAAGCGCAAGCGCGAGAATGACGCGCCATCGGGCTGAGTGATCCTTCTGGTCCCGGCTGCTAAGCCATGGGACAGGATGGGGCGCAGCGATATACTGCGCCCTGTCCCCCGTCGGAGCGCCCCATGATCGTCGACCGCCAAGGCAGGCGCTTCCGCAACCTGCGCATCAGCCTCACCGCCGCCTGCAACTACGCGTGCACCTACTGCGTGCCGGATGGCAAGCGCCTGGTCGCGGCGCAGGACGAACTCTCCGCCGAAGCCATGGTGCGCGGTGTCTCCTACCTGATGGAAGCCGCCGGCATCGAGCGTTTGCGCATCACCGGTGGCGAGCCGCTGGTGAGCCCCAAGCTCGACCACTTCCTTCGTGGCGTCAGCTGCCTCGGCCTCGACGACATCAGCCTCACCACCAATGGCCAGCTGCTTTCGCGCAAGCTGCCGTTGCTGGTCGATTGCGGCATTCGCCGTATCAATGTTTCCCTGGACACCCTCGACGCGGACGCCTTCCGTGGCATCGCCCGTGGCGGCGACCTGAAGACCGTGCTGCAGGGGCTGGCCGATGCGAAAGCGGCGGGGCTGAAGATCAAGCTCAACATGGTGCCCCTGCGCGGGCAGAACCTCGATCAGGTCCTGCCGCTGCTGGAGTACTGCCTGGAAAACGGTTTCGAGCTGCGTTTCATCGAGCTGATGCGCATGGGCCATTTGGCCCGTGATGGCGTCGGCTTCCAGCAACAGTTCATCGGGCTCGACGAACTGCTCGCCCTGATCGGCGAACGCCACGAATTCGTCCAGGCCGAGGCGCCGGTGGATGCCACCGCGCTGCGCTACCAGATACCCGGCCTCGGCCACTTCGGCATCATCGCCAACGAAAGCGTGCCTTTCTGCCGCACCTGTTCGCGCCTGCGCCTGTCTTCAACTGGGTGGCTGCATGGCTGCCTGTCGTCGAGCAACCGCCACTACGTCGGCGACCTGCTGGAGAAGCCGCGCCACCAGGCCCTGCCCGGGCTGCAGCGGCTGTTGGTGAAGGCCCTGGCGGACAAGCAGGACATCGCCTTCTCCGGCGGCGTCACCGTCATGAAGATCATTGGCGGTTGAGCGCCCGTACGCCCTGTGCCGTTAAACGCAGCTTGCGCGATTCAGGTCGTGAGATTGCGTTCGTCGTCCGCCTGGCCCGCCAGCAGCGCCTCGAAGTCAGGAACGCATCGCCATCGCGCCGGTGATTCTCCGGCGGCATATGACTCGTCACAGGCGGAACGAGGCGACGGCGGACTTGAGCTCCACGGCCAGGCGCGACAGGTCCTGGCTGGAGGAGCGGGTCTGGCTGGCTCCCGCCGAGGTCTGGGTGGACAGGTCGCGGATGTTGACCAGGCTGCGGTCGACCTCGCGTGCTACAGCTGCCTGTTGCTCGGCAGCGCTGGCGACCTGGACGTTCTGTTCGTTGATCGAGGCGATGGTCCGGGCGATGTCGCCCAGGCTGCCATCGGCGGCCTGGGCGAGGTCCACCGTCGTCTGGGCCAGGCGCGAACTGCTCTGCATCGTGGCGACGGTGGCGCTGGCCTCCTGCTGCAGCTGGTTCACCATCTGCTCGATTTCCTGGGTGGATTGCTGGGTGCGCTGTGCCAGCAGGCGAACCTCATCGGCCACCACCGCGAAGCCGCGCCCCTGCTCGCCGGCACGGGCGGCCTCGATGGCGGCGTTGAGGGCCAGGAGGTTGGTCTGCTCGGCGATCGAGCGGATCACATCGAGCACCTTGCCGACGTCCTGCATCTGCCGGGCGAGCTTCTCGACACGCTCGGCGCTGCCGGTCACGTCGGTCGCCAGGGCGTTGATCGAGCGCACCGTCTCACCCACCTGCTCGCGGCCATGGCGCGTGGCGGTGTCGGCCTGGCGCGAGGCGTCCATGGTCGTGGCCGCGTTGTGCGCCACCCCATCCACCGCCGCACTCATCTGGTTGCAGGCCGTGGCCGCCTGCTCGATTTCCTGGTTCTGCCGCAGGAGGTCCCGGCTGCTGTCTTCGGTCACCGCATGCAGTTGCTCGGAGGCCGAGGCGAGCTGGGTGGAGGAGTCGGCGATGAGGCTGATGGTCTGCCGCAGGTTCTGCTGCATGCCGCGCAGGGCGCTCATGAGGGAGGTCGCCTCGTCGTGCCCTTCAACCGGAATGTCACGGCTCAGGTCGCCCTGGGATACCTGGCTCGCCACTTCGACCGCCTGGTTCAGCGGCCTCACGATGCTGCGCGAGAGGAGGAGGGCAAGGATGACGGCCAGGCCGACGGCCCCGGCGAGGATCAGCCAGACCAGCAGGTTGGCGTGTTGGAATGCGGAGTTGCTGGCCGTCGAGGCCTGCCTGGCTCCCTCCTCATTGATTTCGATCAAGGCCTTGAGGTCGGTGCTGAGCGCACTGCCCAGTTCATTGAGCCTGGTGGTGACGATCGATTCGGCTTCTTCCCGCTCACCGGCTGCCAAGTGTTCTATCACTGCGCGGCGGACCTCCAGGTAGCCGCGCAGGTGCTCGACATAGCGATCGAAGAGCTTCTGCTCCTCGTCGCTCGAAATCAGTTTGCTGTAGGTGTCCCGGGCTTTTTGCAGGGTGGCTTCGTCCGTGACGAGGCGGGCCTTGGCCGCTTCATCGAATGTCACCAGGGCCCGCAGCGTGGAGGCTCGAAGCTGGAGGGTCGCCTCGTCCATGTGGCTGATCGCGACGATGCTGGGCAGCCAGTTTCCATCGACCGCTTGGGAGCTGTCATGCATCTGGTGCATCTGCATCAGGGAGCCGCCCCCGACCAGCATCAACAAGGTGACCAGCACTGCAAAGCCTGCATTGATGCGGGTGGAGACACGCAAAGAGCGAATCAGCATGATGATCTCCCAAGTTGCACGGGTGTAGCGATGGGTATGCCCGGTAGAAGGTCTAGGTCATGGGCGGATGTTTAACGAGCCGTTCGTGAAAAGTGCGTGAATTCAAGAATACGGCCATCTCAGGGTGACGTTACCGCGATGGCAAGTTCATATGCCTGGGTCACTGATGGCAAAGTGCTTTTAGCGTATTTCCAGTTGTTCTCATGGTATTTCCATTGGCGACAGGCGGTATCAGACTTTAGTGGCTAGTTGAATTGTCGATAATAATTCGCACTGGAATTCGCTTGCCGTTATTGATTGCAGATAGCGCTCTATTGCGCAGGGCCCGTCTTGTCGAGCTGTGTCGCATCGGCGATTTCAACAGCGCGTGTAATCATCCAGGCCCTTGTGATCCTTACACCGCTAGCCTTTCTTGATACCCGAACCACTCGCTGGCAATAACGCTGCAAGTTCGATGTTCCTGAATCGGCTGCAATCCCGTCCTGCTTCCTTGGCCTCGTACAAGGCGGCATCCGAAAACTCGAGAAGCCTTGCGATATCCGGTACGACTTCATTGCTTTCACTGGAATGCGGCCAACTGGGACTTTCTTCATCGAAACTGGCGACGCCGATTGAAACAGTCACTTTCCCGTGGGGGCTGTCGAGATGAGGGATATTCAAGTGCCTGACGCTGTCCCCCAGTTGGTCGGCTATACGGCAGGCACCGACATGGTCGGTTTCGGGAAATAGCACGGCGAACTCTTCACCCCCATAGCGGGCCACCAGGTCGGCGGGCCTGTTGATGCTGGCGCGTAGGGCATGGGCGACGGCGATCAGGCACTGGTCGCCCTGCAAGTGGCCGTTACGGTCGTTGTAGCGTTTGAAGTAGTCGATATCCATCAGCAGCAACGAGAAGGGCTGCCCGTTGCGGCGGGTCCTGAGCCATTCACGTTCGATGTTCTGATCGAGGAAGCGGCGGTTGGCCAGGCCTGTCAGACCGTCGGTTTGCGCCAGCAGGTTGAGCCGGTCCATGGCCAGCTTCAGGTGCAGGTGCGTCTTCACCCGCGCATTGACGATGGCGGGGCGTATGGGCTTGCCGATGAAGTCCACCGCGCCCAGGGCGAGGCCCGCTTCCTCCATGCTCGCCTCGGTATGGCTGGTGATGAAGATGACCGGGACGTCGCGCAACTCCTTTTCTGTTTTCATCCGTTCACAGACCTCGAAGCCGCCCATGCCGGGCATTTCGGCATCCAGCAGGACCAGGTCGGGCCTTTCCTCCCGTGCCGCCCGGAGTGCATCGGGGCCGTTGGTGGCGAAGCGGACCTTGCCGAGACGGCCGATCGCCTTGCTGAGGATGCGGATCGCCGAGGTGTCGTCATCCACGATCAGCAGGGAGGGTGTGTAGTCCATGGGTGTCACTCCTTGGCCACGAGGCCTGCGGATTCGAGCAGGTGCAGCGCCTGCTCGAAGTCCAGGTTGTCTATCGCCTGCCAGACCTGCTCGGCCAGTGCCTGGCTCGAAACCTGGATGGCGGGGCATGCCTGGGCGAACTGCTCCAGCGCGGCCATGTCGTGGTCGCGCAGGTGGTCGACCAGTCTCGCCAGCGCGGGGCCCGCTGCCAGATGGTCCGCGTCGCTGCGGGGGAGGGTGATCTCCTCGATGACGTCCGTCTGGCGTTCGAGTTCTAGATAGGCCTCCACCAACTGCCCGAGCAGTGTCGGCAGGTTTGGGGCGTCGGGTTCGATCCGTAGCAGGGTCTCCGCCTCACCTGCAAGCTTGTGAAGGCACTGGGCACCGAGCATCCCCGCCGCCCCTCTGAGCTTGTGCAGGCGCGCTGTCAGCCCGGGCGGGTCGTCCTGAAGGCGTCGCTGGGTCGCCTCGTCGTCGCGGAATTCGCGGAACTCGCTGAACAGCCGTCGCAGCGAGGAGTTGAACAGCTCCAGGTCGTGACTCATGCGCTGGGCGACTTCAACGGTATCGATGCCTTCTATCGTCGGCCATGGGCGGGAAGGCCCGGTGGGCGTCTCGATCGGACGTATGGGTAGGGGAGCGCCCCGGGAGTCCTGGACCGCGCGGCGGATGGCGCGGATCAGCACCTTGGGTTCCAGGGGTTTGCTGAGGAACTCGTCAATTCCGGCCGCCTTGGCCTGGCGACGCTCTTCCGGCAACGCTCCGGCGGTCAGGGCGAGCACGGGTAGTCGTTGCAGGCCGAGTTCGCCACGCAGTCGGCGGGTGGCCTCGAACCCGTCCATTTCCGGCATGTGCAGGTCCATCAGCACCACATCGAAGGCGGTGGTGTCCTCGCGCAGACAATCCAGCGCCTGGCGGCCATTCATGCAGGTCTGCACCTCGGCGCCCTGCTGTTGAAGCATGAGACTGGCCACCTCGAGGTTGATGTCGCTGTCATCCACCAGCAGCAGCCTTATGCCCTCCAGCCACCGGGCCTGGGTGATGTCCAGCTCGGTGGCGTGGATCAGTTTCTCGCCGTGGCCGTTGGGATGCCTGAGGCTGGCGGCAGCGATGGCGTTGTAGAGATCGGAGCCGTCCAGTGGCGTTCGGGCGTAATGGTCCACCAGTGCATCTTCCAGGGTGGGTGCAGCCGATGTCCGTGGCGCCGAGAACACCACGCTGCTGGGCATGCGTTCGCGTCCCAGCAGCGCCCTGAGCTGTTCGAGTGTCTCCAGCACATCGTCGCCGGCCAAGTGGTCGAGTAGCAGGACATCGGCCAGTGGATGGCGGCCTGCGAGCCGTTGCCCGAGGTGTTCGAGCAGGCCTTCCCGTCTGAATAATGGGGTGGCTCGCCAGCCCAGGGAGCGGCACAGCTGAGCGAGTCGCTGGCGTTCGCTCTCGTCCTGGCTCAACACCAGCACATCCAGGCTGGACGCGTTATCCGACAGGGCCTGTTCGTCGATGATCGGATCGAACGGCAGGCGTACCCAGAACTCGCTGCCCACCCCGAGGGTGCTGCGCACACCGACCGTCCCGCCCATCTTCTCGGCCAGGCCGCGTACCACCGACAGGCCCAGCCCCGTGCCGCCGAAGCGACGGGTGGTGGAGGTGTCTGCCTGGGTGAAGGGGGAGAACAGCCGCTCGATCACTTCGGCATCGATGCCGCAGCCGGTGTCCTGGACACTGATGCGGAGCCAGCAGCGCTCATCGGTCTCGCGGGTGCACTCGACATTGACCTCGATACCGCCGGCGGCCGTGAACTTGAGGGCGTTGCCGACCAGGTTCATGAGGATCTGGTTGAGGCGCAATGCATCGCCTGCGAGTTGCTCGGGCAACTCGTCGGCCCTGACCGCGAACCGCAGGCCCTTGGCTTCGGCCTGGGGCGCGAAGAGTTCGGCGAGGTCGCCGAACAGCCGGCGCGGGCGGAACGGGCTGTTCTCCAGAAGCATCTCGCCGGCCTCGATCTTGGCGATGTCGAGGATGTCGTTGATGATCCCCAGCAGGGAGCGCCCGGCGATCTGCAGCTTGCCGAGCAGGTTCTGCTGCTGTTCGTCCAGGCGCGTGCCCTGCAACAGGTGGGCGATGCCGATGACCGCATTCATAGGGGTGCGGATCTCGTGGCTCATGTTCGCCAGGAACAGGCTCTTGGCGGCGTTGGCGCTTTCGGCCGAGGCTTTGGCGGCGTGGAGTTCGGCGCTGCTGCGCAGGCGTTCGGTGATGTCCTGGGCGATGCCCAGGTGGCCGATGAGCGCACCGGTCTCCGTGCGGATGGAGGTGATGACCATGGACACCTGGATCTGCGAGCCGTCCTTGCGGATATAGGTCCACTGGCGCGTTTCGGCCCCTTGCTCGTCGGACTTGCAGCGGAACACCTCCATCCCCTCGATGGGGCGACCGTATTCGCGGCTGAGTTCGGCTGCGCGTGCCTGGACTTCCTCTGGCAGGTGGAAGTCCAGGGGATTGCGGATGCCGATCATCTCGGCGGCGGTATAGCCCAGCAGCAGTTCCGCGCCCCGGTTGAAGACGACGATCTCGCCCTGCATGTCCACGGCGATGATGGACACCTCGGACGAGGCGTCGAGCACCGCCTGCAGCAGGCCCGCGACCCGGGAGAGCTCGGCGGTGCGTTCGCTGACCTGTTGCTCGAGGTTGGCGTTGAACTGGCGCAGGTAGTTCTCCGCGCGCTTGCGGTCGCTGATGTCGTGCATCAGCTTCGCCGCGCCGAGGATGCTGTCGTCGGCCTCGCGGATCAGGCTGCAGGTGATGGTCACATCGATCAGGCGACCCTCCTTGTGCAGGCGCTGGGTTTCCAGCGTCGGGCCGCGCTCCCCGCGCGCCACGCGTTCGAGCAGCGCTTCGTCCTCGGCCAGGCGCTCCTGCGGGACCAGCAGGGGGGCGAGGGGGCGGCCGAGGATCTCCGCCTCGGTGTAGCCGAACATCTGCTCGGCGGCACGGTTCCAGGTGATGATCCGGCCATCCAGTGCCTCGCCGATGATCGCGTCGCTGGAATTCTCGACGATGGTCGCCAGCCGCGCCTGGCCGGCCATCACCTGGTGCTGGCGCTGGCGTGACAGCAGCAGGGTGCCGACCATGCCGGTGAGCAGGAGGCTGGCCAGCAGCCCGACCACGAACACCCTGGCGGGGTGTACGGGGTCCAGGGACTCGACGAACGCCGCGTGGGCGCTGACCTGGAACAGCCAGGTCCGCCCATAGACCTCGCGTTCGAAGCTATAGGTCTGGACCAGCTCGCCATCCGGGCTCTGGTGGTGGGTCTCGAAGATGAGCTTGCGTTGCGGGGCGTCGGTCTTGTCGTAGATCGCCAGGTGGAGGCTGTCCACGGGCAGGTCGAGGTCGGTCATCACCTCGCTCATCGCCAGCGGGGCATAGCTCCATCCGAGGATTTCCTCATGGCGGGACGGGAGATCGGCAGGGGTATCCGGGGTGCTGTAGACGGGTAGCAGGAACAGGAAGGAGCGATAGGCCTCCCTGGATTCGTTGACGAAGGTGATGGGGGCGGTCAGCGTGGCCTTGCCGCTGAGCATCGAGCGCTGCGCGGCGATCCGGCGCAGGGGCTCGGAGGCGATGTCCAGGCCGATGGCTTCGATATTGACCTCCGGCGGATCGATGTACTGGATCACGTAGCGCTCGCCCTGGAAGGGGGCGAACTGGTGCAGGGTGAAGTTCGGCTGGCCATCGGCCCTGACCCGGCGCAGGAAGTCCGCCTCCTCGTTGACCTTTACCCGGCGGATGAAACCGAAACCGCGGGCCCCGGGGAATTCTTCCTGGAGATTGCGGGCCCGGCTGTAGCGGGTGAACAGGTCGAGGGTGACGTTGTCGATGCCCAGCATGTGGATGGCGCCGCGCCAGCCCCTGAGGCGGAACTCGTAGATGCGCAGGCGCGACATGAGGTCGCCTTCGACCTCGCGGCTTTCATCCTTCAGGGCCTGCTGCACGTGGTTGTCGATGGACCGGACCTGCTGGAAACTGGCCAGCGCGCTGAGCAGCAGGCCCGAGAGCAGTACCGCTGCCATCCAGATGGCGATGTGAATCCATGACTTTGCCTTCATCCACTCGAGTCTCACGCCGGTTGGAGGTCGAGGCGACCTTGGCGGCGCGCATCGAGCCCTGACTTTCCTGTCTTTTTCCGTAAAGGCGCCAGCGTACTTATGTCCAGTATCACGGTGACATCATTCGCTCTATGGAGAGGACGCCGACTCGCTGTTGCCTCCTCACTATAGATGGCCCTTGGCCTGGCTTCCCGGCGAATGACGTCGCCTGCAGCCGGCCTGCCGTCGACTCGGGCCCGCTTCAGGCTCCATTCCGATTGGTTGCGAGTACTCGCCCCATCGAAACGCACGTTGGCAGCCAGACATGATCCATTCGCAATGGGAGTCGTTGTTCCTGCTTCACTTCGGCAGCCTGGGGGAGCGCCACGCCTCCCCGTACCTGCACCTGCAGGGGTACCCGGGCGCGAGGAGCTGGAGCTGTTCGCCCAGCCTGGTGTGCCAGGCGTTGCCTTCTCCGGTGAGCAGGTGGTTGGCGAAGAAGGCGCCGGCGACCGAGGCATGGAACAGGAGGACGACGGGGCCCCAAAGCCGGATGGTCGTCCCGCCCATCAGTTTTCCACCCGGCTCGTGACTGGTTGGCCAGTGACCGGGGCGTAATAGATTTCGGCGTTGTGCTTGTCCTTGTCGAAGCCGTAGATCCCATAGCAGTTGCCGGGCGTGATCTTGAACGTGTCGATCGGGCAGCCCTGTTCCTTCAGCGGTGCCTGGAGTTGTTCAGGTGAAGCGTTCGGCGGTGGTGCACTGGGGAAGGCGAGGGCCGCGGTGCTGGCGATGAGCAGGGCGGGAAGCAGCAGGTAGCGCATGATGAAGTCCTTGATGGCGTTGGGAGGCTTCACTCCGCGCGCCGAAGCTCAAGGGATTTGAGGGGCGCGATATCGACATTCAGGCGCGGTTGATGGAGGCTGTGCTGCCTGAATGTCTCCTGGCTCCCGGGGTCAGCTCTTGCAGGCGCCGATTCGCGCCAGGGTTTCGACGGTACCGTGCCCTGGATGGAACGCCCGCTGCGCACTCTGGCGCAGGGCCGCAACGCGCGGGAGCGGCTTGCGCGGACGCGCTGGCAGGCGCTCGAGGGCGTGTGCCGGGCTGCTGGGCAGCTCGCATTGGCGGCGGAGTACGTGATGGCGCGGAAGCTGCATCGTTGCGCCAAGTGCCGGTTTTTCGTCGCCGGCCGTGGAGGATCGAGAATGCGTAGTTTGATGCTGTTGCTGGCGCTGATGGCCCTCGGGGGCTGCATGAAGGTCAGCGACATGACCCTGGGCGCCCGCGAGCAGATGAGCGATGCCGGGCTGCTGGACCACAGCGAGACCTATCGCTCCATGTCCTGGCGGCTGCAGCCGGATTCGTTCATCTACATCGCCCAGAGCAGTTTTTCCCCGCAGGGCGGGACCCGCACCAAGCCCAACGTGGTGGCCGAAGAGGCCTTCAAGGGCTTCGTCGAATACTTCCCGCTGGTGCGTCGTGCGAGCCAGCCGGTGAGCCTCGAGCAGGCCATGAGCGAGGCGCGTTCGCTGGGTGCCAACTACCTGCTCTACAGCCGTTTCGCCGATGCCGATGACCGTATCGGCACGGTGGAGGAGTGGGAGGATCAGGAGGCGGTGGATCGGCTCGGTGTCGATAACGGCGTCATCCAGTTGATGCTGATCGAAACCGGTAACCGCTATCTGGTGGACACGGCACGGATCACCCACCGGGGTGGCCTGTTCACCTTTCATGACCAGAAGCCCGAAGACCTGATCGGGCCGCCGTTGAGACAATACGCGCGCAGCCTCATGGGGCTGGGCCGCTGAGGAGGATGTGATGAACGACCCGGGCAAGGCCGGCGACCTGCTGGCGCAGATCCCCAAGGAGAAGGGGCTGCCACCGGTGCACCTGTGGAACCCCGATTTCTGTGGCGATATCGACATGCGCATCGCCCGTGACGGCACCTGGTTCTACCTGGGCACGCCCATCGGGCGCAAGCCGATGGTCAAGCTGTTCTCCACCATCATCCGCCGCGATGGTGACGACTACTTCCTGGTCACGCCGGTGGAGAAGGTCGGCATCACGGTCGATGACGCGCCCTTCGTGGCGGTGAGCGTCGAGGTGAGCGGGGAGGGCGAGGAACAGGTGCTGCGCTTCGTCACCAACGTGGAAGACGAGGTGGAGGCGGGCGCCGAGCACCCGATCCGTGTCGAGACCGATCCGGTGACCCAGGAGCCGGCACCCTATGTGCATGTGCGCACCAATCTGGAAGCGTTGATCCATCGCAATGTCTTCTACCAACTGGTGGAGCTGGCCGTGGTGCGCGAGATCGACGGCCGCAACTGGCTGGGTGTTTGGTCCGGCGGGCAGTTCTTCCCCATTGGCGAGGAGCCCTGACAGGGTCTTTTCGCAGGCAACAAAAAAGGCCCCGAGGGGCCTCTTTCGTTTGTCGCGTTTACATGTTGGGGTAGTTCGGGCCCCCGGTGCCTTCCGGCGCCACCCAGGTGATGTTCTGGGCCGGGTCCTTGATGTCGCAGGTCTTGCAGTGGACGCAGTTCTGCGCGTTGATCTGGAAGCGCTTCTCGCCGTCTTCCTGGGTCACGATCTCGTACACGCCGGCCGGGCAGTAACGCTGCGCAGGCTCGTCATAGAGCGGCAGGTTCTGGGCAACCGGAATGCTCGGGTCGGTGAGCTTCAGGTGGCAGGGTTGTTCCTCTTCATGGTTGGTGTTGGAGAGGAATACCGAGCTCAGCTTGTCGAAGCTGAGTTTGCCGTCGGGTTTCGGGTAGTTGATCTTCGGCGCTTCGCTGGCCTTCTTCAGGCAGGCGTAGTCCGGCACGGTGTCGTGCAGGGTGAAGGGGATCTTGCCGCCGAAGATGTTCTGGTCGAGCCAGTTCAGGCCGCCACCGATGACCGGGCCGAACTTGTGCAGGGCCGGGCCGAAGTTACGGCTGCGGAACAGCTCGTCGTACAGCCAGCTGGCCTTGAACGCTTCGACGTAGGTGGTCAGCTCGTCGCCGCCTTCCTTGCCGCCCAGTACCGCTTCGGCCACGGCGTCAGCCGCCAGCATGCCGGACTTCATGGCGGTGTGGCTGCCCTTGATCTTTGCGAAGTTCAGGGTGCCCAGGTCGCAGCCGATCAGGGCGCCGCCCTTGAAGACCATCTTCGGCAGCGAGTTCAGGCCGCCCTTGCAGATGGCGCGGGCGCCATAGGCGACGCGCTTGCCGCCTTCCAGGTACTGCTTGACCACCGGGTGGTGCTTGTAGCGCTGGAATTCGTCGAAGGGCGACAGGTGCGGGTTGGAGTAGGACAGGTCGATGATCAGGCCGACCACCACCTGGTTGTTCTCCAGGTGATAAAGGAAGGAGCCACCGGTGTTGTCGGTGCCCATGACCGACAGCGGCCAGCCGGCGGTGTGCACCACCAGGCCCTGCTCGTGCTTGGCCGGGTCGATGTCCCAGATTTCCTTGATGCCGATGCCGTAGTGCTGGGCGTCGGCGTCGGAGTCCAGGTTGTACTTCTTGATCAGCTGCTTGCCGATGTGGCCACGGCAGCCTTCGGCGAACAGGGTGTACTTGCCACGCAGTTCCATGCCGGGGGTGTAGTAGCCTTCCTTCGGATGGCCTTCGCGATCCACGCCGAGGTCGCCGGTGATGATGCCGCGGACCACACCGTTCTCGTCGATCAGGGCTTCCTGGGCAGCGAAGCCCGGGTAGATTTCAACGCCCAGGCCTTCGGCTTGCTGGGCCAGCCAGCGGCACAGGTTGCCCAGGGAGATGATGTAGTTGCCCTCGTTGTGCATGGTTTTCGGCACAAAGAGGTCAGGAACCTTGATGGCGCCTTCGGCATCTTTCAACATATAGATGTCGTCGCGCTTGACCGGAGTGTTCAGCGGGGCGCCAAGCTCTTTCCAGTCAGGGAACAGTTCATTCAGAGCGCGCGGTTCGAACACGGCACCCGAGAGAATGTGGGCACCGACTTCGGAGCCTTTCTCGACCACGCATACGCTGATCTCCTGACCAGCTTCGGCGGCCTTTTGCTTCAGTCGGCACGCAGCGGACAGGCCCGCAGGGCCGGCACCGACGATGACGACGTCGAATTCCATGTATTCGCGTTCCACAGTCATTCTCCTCAAGGCTCTCTTCGATATTTTATAAGGGAGGGCTAGGCTCGATCCCTGGCCAGAGCTGGCGCATTATATCCACACCCTTTGGCGGGTCCAATACAAACGTTTGTTTGAATTTTGTAGAAGCCTGATAGGATAAGGCTCTGCGGCTTATGGCGGGGTATTTTCCCGTATTGACCGGAATAGGCGTTACGGTCAAGATACGGGCGGTTTTGCGCTCGCCGTATGGGCTGACCGTCGGTTCCGGCCGACGAGCATCACCCGCCAGAGGCTTGTCCTTGGCGACATTCTTATTCACCGGAGAGTAACGAGGAATCCATGAAGGTTCTTGTAGCTGTCAAACGAGTGGTCGACTACAACGTCAAGGTTCGCGTCAAGGCGGACAACTCCGGCGTCGACCTCGCCAACGTCAAGATGTCGATGAACCCCTTCTGCGAAATCGCCGTGGAAGAAGCCGTCCGTCTGAAGGAAAAGGGCGTGGCGACTGAGATCGTCGTCGTCACCATCGGCCCGGCCACTGCTCAAGAGCAGCTGCGTACCGCCCTGGCTCTTGGTGCCGATCGTGCCATCCTAGTCGAGAGCGCAGAAGAGCTCAGCTCCCTGGCCGTGGCCAAGCTGCTCAAAGCCGTTACCGACAAGGAACAGCCCCAACTGGTGATCCTTGGCAAACAGGCCATCGACAGCGACAACAACCAGACCGGGCAGATGCTCGGCGCCCTCACCGGCTACGCCCAGGGCACCTTCGCTTCCAAGGTCGAAGTGGCTGGCGACAAGGTCAACGTCACCCGTGAGATCGACGGCGGCCTGCAGACCGTAGCCCTGAACCTGCCGGCTATCGTCACCACCGACCTGCGCCTGAACGAGCCGCGCTATGCGTCGCTGCCGAACATCATGAAGGCCAAGAAAAAGCCGCTGGACGTGGTCACCCCGGACGCCCTGGGCGTTTCCACCGCT
The DNA here is from genome assembly GCF_026072635.1 of Pseudomonas solani. Lineage (NCBI taxonomy): Bacteria > Pseudomonadati > Pseudomonadota > Gammaproteobacteria > Pseudomonadales > Pseudomonadaceae > Pseudomonas > Pseudomonas solani. The sequence goes on from NZ_AP023081.1 coordinate 4,320,502, forward strand.
TCCACCGTCAAGACCCTGAAAGTCGAAGCGCCTGCTGCCCGCAGCGCCGGCATCAAGGTCAAGTCCGTGGCTGAACTGGTCGAGAAACTGAAGAACGAGGCGAAGGTAATCTAAATGACTATCCTGGTTATCGCTGAACACACCAATGCCGCCCTGGCCGCTGCCACGCTGAACACCGTTGCCGCTGCCCAGAAGATCGGTGGCGACATCCACGTCCTGGTCGCTGGTGCCGGTGTCGGCGCTGCTGCCGAAGCCGCTGCCAAGGTCGCTGGCGTTTCCAAGGTCCTGGTTGCCGACAACGCCGCCTTCGCCCATCAGCTGCCGGAAAACGTCGCGCCGCTGATCGCCGAACTGGGCAAGGGCTACAGCCACATCCTGGCTCCCGCCACCACCAACGGCAAAAACTTCCTGCCGCGCGTTGCCGCCCAGCTGGACGTTGACCAGATCTCCGAGATCATTGCGGTCGAAAGCGCCGATACCTTCAAGCGCCCGATCTATGCCGGCAACGCCATCGCCACCGTGCAGTCCTCGGCTTCGGTCAAGGTCATCACCGTGCGTACCACTGGTTTCGACCCGGTTGCCGCTGAAGGCGGTTCCGCTGCCATCGAAGCTGTCGGTGCTGGTAGCGACACTGGCAAGTCCGCCTTCGTGGGCGAAGAGCTGGCCAAGTCCGACCGTCCGGAACTGACCGCTGCCAAGATCGTCGTTTCCGGCGGCCGTGGCATGCAGAACGGTGACAACTTCAAGCACCTGTACGCCCTGGCCGACAAGCTGGGCGCTGCCGTCGGTGCTTCCCGCGCCGCTGTCGACGCCGGCTTCGTGCCGAACGACATGCAGGTTGGCCAGACCGGCAAGATCGTCGCTCCGCAGCTGTACATTGCGGTCGGTATCTCCGGTGCCATCCAGCACCTGGCGGGCATGAAGGACTCCAAGGTCATCGTCGCGATCAACAAGGACGAAGAAGCCCCGATCTTCCAGGTGGCTGACTACGGCCTGGTGGCTGACCTGTTCGAAGCCGTACCGGAGCTGGAAAAACTGGTCTGATCCAGTTTTCCGCATCCATGAAAAACCCGCTCATCGAGCGGGTTTTTTATTGCCTGCGAAATCACAGGGAATCGAGGAAGGCCTGGTAGTGCGCGGCGGTTTCGGCTGGGCGCTCGATCATCGGCACGTGGCCGCAATCCTTCATCACCACCACGCTGGATTTGCCCAGCAGGGGTTTCATCACCTCGATGCTAGACACATCCAGCACCCGGTCCCGGTCGCCCCACAGCAGCAGGGTCGGCGCGGTGATCTTCGGCAGCTCCGGCTCCAGCGGTACATAGCGCTGCACCAGGTGCTGGAAGACCTGCTGGTAATGCTCGCGGTTGGCCATCGACTGCTCGGCCAGGTAGCGCTTCAGCGAGTCGGGCATCGGTGGCTTCTCGACGAAGACGAAGTTCATCAGTTGGTTGTAGTCCGCGACCGAGCCCACGATCAACGGGTTGGCATCGCCGCGCTCCAGTCGCTCGTACAGCTCGCTCTTGTGCGGGGCGGTGACACCGGCGTTGTCGAACAGCGCCAGCGAGCGCACCAGTTGCGGGTAACGCGCGGCGTAGAGGGCGACGATGTGCCCGCCCATGGAATTGCCCACCAGGTGCACCTTGCCGGCGCCCAGGGTGGCGATGAAGGAGGCCAGCCGCTCGGCCTGGGTGCCGACGTCATAGCTGCCGGCCGGCCTGCTGCTGTCGCCGAAGCCGGGCAGGTCCAGGGCGATCACGCGGTAGCGGTCGGTGAAGTACCGCGCCATGCGCAGCCAGTTGTCCTTGTTGGCACCGAAGCCATGGACCATGACCAGGGTCTCGCCGCTGGCCGGGCCGCCTTCGTAATAGGCGATATCCAGATCGCCGACCGTCGTGCTGTGGGCGGAAAGCCCCGCCAGCTGGCACTCCACGAAGCGCGCCGTGGCCATCAGGGCGGCAGGGGAGAAGTACAGGGTGGCGGCCAGTGCTGCCAGCAACGTCACAAGTCCGATAAGCAGTTTTTTCATGGCGCGTCCTTATCGCAAAAAATTATTGCAGTTCGCCTAAGCTAGCATGACGCTAGAGGGATGCAGCGCCGTGCGCGCATTGCCCAAACCAAGGTCCGGTCCAGGAAGCTCCTGATGCACATACGCCCATTCATCGCTCCGTTGTTGCTGGTCCTGGCCACGCTGTCGGGGCAGGGTCATGCGGCCGGCAAGTGCGAGCGCCTGGTCGCCACGGGCAATCCCGAGTACCCGCCGTACTTGTGGCGTGATCCGCAGAACCCCAAGCTGCTGGTCGGCGCCAATGCCGATCTGCTCAAGCGCATCGGCGAAGAACTCGGGCTGAAGATCGACATCCTCTACACCGGCCCCTGGTCCCGCGCCCAGGACGAGGTGCGCACCGGCCGTGTCGACCTGCTCGCCGGTGCCTTCCTCACCCTGCCGCGGCTGGAAACCATGGACTACGTCCACCCGGCCTTCCTCGATACCCCCAGCGTGGTCTGGGTCAAGCGTGGCCACGGCTTCCCCTACACCCAGTGGCAAGACCTGCTTGGCCACACCGGCGGCACCCTGGTGAACAACAGCTTCGGCCAGGCCTTCGACGCCTTCGCCAAGGCGAACCTCACCCTCGAAGAAGTGCCGAGCCTCACCCAGGCCTACCAGAAGCTCGTGCTGGAGCGCACCGAGTACGTGCTCTATGAGCATTACCCGGGCCTCGCCCTGGCCGACACCCTCGGCATGGCCGATGACCTCGAAGCCCTGGAGCCGCCGATCTCCAGTGAGGGGCTGTACCTCACGCTGTCCCACAACTCGGCCTGCAACGACCCCTGGCTGCGCGGACAACTGGCAAAAAAAATGACAGAATTGACCGCCGCAGGTGCCCCGCAAGTCTTCTTGCAGCGCAATATCGAGCGTTGGAAAGCTCAGCAATTGCAGCCGGCCAGCGCTCCGAAACCCTAGGAAACCTCCGTGATCGAACAACGCATTCTGGCCATCGGCCTGGCTGTCCTCGCCTTGGCCGGCTGTGCCAATGACCCCGCTCCCGTGGAGCAGCTCCGCCTCACCGAACAGGCCGTAGCCCAGGCCCGGGCCGTGGGTGCCAGCAGCGAGCAGCTCCCGGAAATGAAGCAGGCGGAAGAAAAGCTCGCCCTGGCGCAGAAGAACATGGGGGAGCAGGACTACAAGCGCGCCCGCGTCCTCGCCGAACAGGCCGAGCTGGATGCGCGCCTGGCCGAATCCAAGGTGCTGACCGCCAAGAGCAAGGCCCAGCTCGCTGACATCACTGCCCGCATCAACCGCCTGCGCAAGCAACTGGGGGAACTGCAATGAACCCTCGTATCGCCCTCGCTGGCCTGTTGCTGGGCCTCGGTCTGCTCGCCGGCTGCGCCAACCCGCAGCGTGCCGAAGACAGCCTCGACGCCGCCCGCACCCAGTTCCAGAAGGTCAAGGAAGATCCGGACGTGCTGCGCAGCGCACCGAAGGACGTGATCCGCGCCGGTGAATCCCTGGCCCGCGCCGAGCGCCTGTCCAACTACCTGGGCAACGACCAGGACGTCGAGCACTACGCCTACCTGAGCGAGCGCTACAGCGAGATCGCCAGCCAGCACAGCGAGCTGAACCTCAACCAGGAGCGTGCCGCCAAGCTGCAAGTCGACCAGGAGCGCCTGCAGCTGGCCCTGCGCGAGGCCAAGCTGCTCAGCGCCCAGCAGCAGGGCGACTGGATGGAAGAGCAGATGGTCGCCCTGGCCGCCACCGAAACCGACCGCGGCCTGGTGATGACCCTGGGCGACGTGCTCTTCGACACCGGCCGTGCCGAGCTCAAGGCCTCGGCCAACCGCACCGTGCTCAAGCTGGTGCAGTTCCTCCAGATCAACCCGCGTCGCGTGGTGCGCATCGAGGGCTACACCGACAGCAGCGGTGTTCGCGAAGAGAACCTCGCCCTGTCCCGTGACCGTGCGCAGGCGGTGGCCGATGTCCTGAGCGACCTCGGCATCGACGCCAAGCGCATGGAAGTGGTCGGCTACGGTGAAGCCTTCCCGGTGGCCGAAAACGCCTCGTCCCATGGCCGGGCGCAGAACCGTCGCGTCGAGATCGTGTTCTCCGACGAGAAGGGCAAGCTCGGCGACCCCCGCTGATCCCAGCTGTTCCAGGAACCCCGGCGGCTTCGGCTCCCGGGGTTTTTTATTGCCCGTACAGCTGCACCCAATAGAGAAATCACGGCGGACTGAAGCGATACAGTCACTGGCGAAAGCGCACTGTATGGCCCACAATTTCCTGTGCTGTACCGGTGCAATTTGTTACTGCTCCGGTACTGTTTCGGTCCAGTGAACCAGGTGCCGCCGCCATGACCAATCTGTTGCTCTATCAACGCATCGCCCAGCAACTGGCCGAAGACATCCGCCGTGGCGTCTACCAGCCCGGCGAGCGCGTGCCCTCGGTGCGCAAGATGAGCTCGCAGCTCAATGTCAGCCATGCCACGGTGCTGCAGGCCTACGCCAACCTGGAGGACCAGGGGCTGATCCGCGCGCGCCCGCAGTCCGGCTTCTACGTGCACCAGACCCCGGCGCTGACCGCCTCCACCCCGGATATCGCCCGGGTCGAGCGCCCCGGCCTGGTCACCCGCGCCAGCATCATCAACCAGGTGCTCACCGAGTCCCGCCGCGAAGGCGTGTTCCCCCTGGGCGCCGCCGTGCCCCATGTGGACTACCTCCCGGTCCGTGCGCTGCACCAGCAACTGGCCAAGGTCACCCGCTTCCACAGCCCGCGCGCCTTCAGCTACATGTTCAGCCCGGGCTTCGAGCCGCTGCGCCGCCAGGTGGCGATCCGCATGCGCGACGCCGGCGTGGTGGTCAATCCCACCGACGTGGTCATCACCCATGGCTGCGTGGATGCGCTGCAGATGAGCCTGCGCGTGCTGACCCGCCCCGGCGACCTGATCGCCGCCGAGTCGCCCACCTATTACGGCCTGCTGCAACTGGCGGACCTGCTCGGCCTGAAGGTCATCGAGATCCCCAGCGACCCCACCACCGGCATCAGCCTGGAGGCTCTGCAACTGGCCGCCAACCAGTGGCCGATCAAGGCGCTGGTGCTCACCTCGCGCCTCAGCAACCCCCTGGGCGGCACCATTCCCGAGGAGCGCCAGAAGCAGCTGCTGCGCCTGGCGTCGGACTTCGACATCCAGATCATCGAAGACGATATCTACGGCGAACTGATGTTCGAGCAGGGCCCCTCCAAGGCGCTCAAGGCCCACGACCGCGAAGGGCGCGTGGTGTACTGCTCCAGCTTCTCCAAGACGCTGTCCCCGGGCGTGCGCATCGGCTGGATCATCGCCGGCAAGTACCAGGAGGAAATCCAGCGCCTGCAAACCTTCAGCACCCACTCCGCGTGCAGCGTCACCCAGATGGGCGTCGCCGCCTACCTGGAGAACGGCGGCTACGACCGGCACCTGCGCTACATCCGCCAGGAGTACCGCAAGAACCTCACCGCCTTCCAGCTGGGGGTGCAGCAGTACTTCCCCGAAGGCACGCAGATGAGCCGGCCCAACGGCGGCTTCATCCTGTGGATCAGCCTGCCGGCCAAGGTCAACACCAAGGACCTGCACGTCCGTGCGCTGCAGCAGGGCATCAGCATCGCGCCGGGGCTGATCTTCAGTAACACCGAGCAGTTCAACCACTGCGTGCGGCTCAACTGCGGCATCCCGTGGAACCGCGAGGCGGAGCGCGCCATCATGACCCTCGGCATGCTCGCCAAGCAGCTGTGCCAGGAAGCCGGCAGCTATTTCTGATGCCGGCCGGCCCCGGGCTGAAGCCCGGGCTACGTCGATCGCTGATACCCCGATTGTGGGAGCGGTTTCAACCGCGATGGCCTGGCACGGCGATCATCGCGAATGGGTTCGCTCCCAGGGGCCACGCCCCGCCCCAAATAATTTCACTCCCCCTTAACCCGACCCGATCGGCGCCTCCGTCTACTGGTGCGTATGGACATTCCGTCCCCAGGAGACACGCCATGACCACCCCCGCCGCACTGCTCCGCCAACCCCTCGCCGCCGGTTTCGCCGCAGGCCTGCTGCTCGCCCTGGCCGCCTGCCAGGGCCATGAATCCGGCACCACGCCGGGTGCGAGCGAGACCAAGGCCAAGGTCGAAACCGAAGCCGAAGTCACTGGCTCGCTGAGCGCCAACAGCGATGACGCGCGCCTGCAGGAGCTGGCCAAGCCCGCCGCCGAGCCGAACGCCGCCTATGCCCCCGCTGCGGTAGCCAAGCGCTCGGCCCCCATCGCGGTGGCTGGGTCGATGGTCATGCCCGTGGCCCCCGCGCCCATGAGCGACGCCCTGGCCACCGGCTACCGTGACGAGGGCCGTGAGCAGTACGCGCACCTGGCCGACAACCCCATCCATGCCGTGACCAGCGACCCGGTCTCCACCTTCAGCATCGACGTCGACACCGGCGGCTACGCCAACGTTCGCCGCTTCCTCAACGACGGGCAATTGCCGCCCAAGGACGCGGTGCGCCTGGAAGAACTGGTCAATTACTTCCCCTATGCCTACCCGCTGCCCCAGGGCGATGTGCCCTTCGGCATCGGCACCGAGCTGGCGCGTTCGCCCTGGAACCCCGAGGCGCGCCTGCTGCGCATCGCCATCAAGGCCTCCGACACCCAGGTCGAGCAGCTGCCGCCGGCCAACCTGGTGTTCCTGGTGGACGTCTCCGGCTCCATGGACCGCCGCGACGGCCTGCCCATGGTCCAGGGCACCCTCAAGCTGCTGGTGGACCAGCTGCGCGCCGAAGACCGTGTCTCCCTGGTCACCTACGCCGGCGAGGCCCGCGTGGTGCTCGAATCCACCCCCGGCAGCGACAAGGCGAAGATCCGCGCCGCCATCGACCAGCTCGCCGCTGGCGGCTCCACGGCGGGCGAGTCCGGTATCCAGATGGCCTATGCCGAAGCGCAGAAGGGCCTGCTGAAGAACGGCATCAACCGCATCCTGCTGGCCACCGACGGCGACTTCAACGTCGGCATCAGCGACTTCGAAAGCCTCAAGCAGCTGGCCGCCGAGAAGCGCAAGGGCGGGGTCTCGCTGACCACCCTGGGCTTCGGCACCGACAACTACAACGAACAGCTGATGGAGCAACTGGCCGATGCCGGCGACGGCAACTACGCCTACATCGACAGCCTGCGTGAGGCGCGCAAGGTGCTGGTGGACCAGCTCAGCTCGACCCTCAAGGTGGTGGCCAAGGACGTCAAGCTGCAGGTCGAGTTCAACCCCGCCCAGGTCAGCGAATACCGCCTGCTGGGCTACGAGAACCGCGCCCTCAAGCGCGAAGACTTCAGCAACGACAAGGTCGATGCCGGCGAGATCGGCGCGGGCCACACCGTCACCGCGCTCTACGAAATCGTCCCGGTCGGCGGCAAGGGCTGGCTGGAGCCGCTGCGCTACCAGCAGGCGCAGAAGGCCGATGGCAAATCCTCCGAACTGGCCTGGCTGCGCATCCGCTACAAGGCGCCGGGCAGCGAGCAAAGCAAGCTGCTGGAACGCCCCATCGCCGCCAGTGACGTGCCGGCCCTGAAGGACGCCAGCGAAGACCTGCGCTTCGCCACGGCAGTGGCCGCCTTCGCCCAGCAGCTCAAGGGTGGGCAATACACCGGCAGCTTCTCCCTCGCCGACAGCGCCACGCTGGCCCGGGGCGCCAAGGGTGAAGACCGCTTCGGCCTGCGCGGTGAGTTCGTGCAACTGGTCGAACTCGCACAAAGTCTGCAAAATCCAACTCCTTCACAGGCACGGATCGAGTGACTTGAGCGAACCCATCACGGATGACGACGCCGCCCTGCTGCGGCGCTACCGACACGGCGATGCCGAGGCCTTTGGCGTGCTCTACGCACGCCATCGCCTCGGCCTCTACCGTTTTCTCTGCGGGCTGTGCGGCGACGCCAGCCTGGCCGAGGAGATCTTCCAGGAAACCTGGCTGAACCTGATCCGCAGCGCCACCGAGCAGCGCGAGCAGGTGGCCTTCAAGACCTGGCTCTACCAGATCGCCCGCAACCGCCTGATCGACCATTGGCGCAAGCACGGGCGGCTGAACGGGCGTGTCGAGGAATTCGACGAACAGGCCCATGGCGACGCCCTGCCTGGCAGCAGCGAGGACCCGGCGGAGCAGCTCAGCCTCAGTCGCGACCGCCAGCGCCTGCAGGCCGCCCTGGAAGAGCTGCCCGGCGAGCAGCGCGAGGTGTTCCTGCTGCGCGCCCATGGCGACCTCGAAGTGCATGAGATCGCCGAGATGACCCGCACGCCCGCCGAGACGGTGAAGAGCCGCCTGCGCTACGCGATGCAGAAGCTACGTCGGTTGCTGGCCGATCCGGCCGCCACCGAGGAGGTATCCACATGAACCAGGACCCACGCAAGCCGGAAGGGCTGGAGCAGCAGATGCTCGCCCACTTCCGTGCCCATGAAGGGGGCGAACCGTCCGCCGAACTGGATGCGCGCATCCTCGCCGCGGCGCGTGCCGCCGTGCGTCCCGCCACGCCGAGCCTGGCTGAGCGCCTTCACGCCTGGCTGTTCGGCCCCGGTGGTCGCCAGCGCTGGTCGGTGGCCTTCGCTGGCCTGGCCTGCCTGGGCATCGGTGTCAGCCTCACCTGGCGCAACCTCGACCGCCCTGACCTCGACTACGGCAACAGCGCCCCGGCCCCGGCGGCGATGATGATGCCGGCGCCCATCGTGCCCGCCGCGCCCGCGGCTGCACCGATCGCCCGCTCCAGCGTCGCGGCCGGCGACACCGCCGTGGCCGGGAGCATGGAGAGTGCCCCGGAACCCACCATCCAGGCCTACGCCGCTCCGGCGCCGGCCGAGGCACCGCAGATGGCCCGCGAGGCGAAGAAGATGGCGGCCTCGCGCCTGGCTGAAGAGGCCGAGCGCCAGGCTCCGCTGGATGCCCTGTCCGACCAGGCCGAAGTGCGCGAGCAGGCCGTCGAAACCATGAAGGCCGAAGCCTCCGCCCTGGCCGCCAAGCCGCGCATGGCACCGGGCAAGGCCAAGGAAGCCACCCTGGTGGAGCAACTCGAAGCGCTGCTGCAACTGCGCGAGAAGGGCGATACCCAGGCCGCCGACGCGTTGCTGGCGCGTCTGCGTGAAGCCAACCCGCAACTGGATATCGAGGCCGAGCTGGCTCGGCTCGGGAAACGCCGCTGATCCGGCCCCGGCGGTGTTGAACCGCCGGGGCCGCGAGCGGCGCAAGGAGCGCGCGATTGTCCATCCCATCCACCGAGCCTGACGACAAGAGCTTCGGCCGCCTGCTGCTGGAACTGTTGGTGCAGCTGGCGCTGACTATCCTGCCCATCGTCATCTGCGCCTGGCTGCCCCTGCCGTTGTCGGCTGCCCTGGTGGCGCTGTTCGCCCTGGTCGTCAGCCTGGTTGCCTACCTCGGCCGCCTGGCGTTGGCCCGGCGCCTTAGCCCGCAGCTGTCCTGCGCCATGATCGGCCTGGGCATTGGCGTCGGTCGCGCGCTGCCTGGCTACTGGGGCATCTTCGCCGGCATAGTCGCGGTGTTCTGCGGCCTCGCCGCGCTGGCCGCCTGGGAGCGCCGCCTGGGTATCGCCGAGCCCGCGCCTGCGCCGGGGGCCAACGCCTGGGGCAGCGATGGCCCGCTGCTGACGCCCGAGGGCCAGCCGGTGCACAGCTTCAACTGGAGTGAAATCGCCATGGGCGGGCCCGCCTTCTGCGACCACCTGCTGCCCGACGGCGTGGTGCTGGAGGGGCTGGGCAGCTCGCTGTGCTACTCCAGTGACGGCCGTTACCTTGCCGCGCCCATCCCCTCGCGGGGCGAATGGGGCCTGGTGATCTTCGACCGCCAGTTGCGCCGCTTGTACCAATGCGCCAACGGCCAGCAGTTCTGGGAGCTGGATGCCTTCGATGGCGAGGTGCTGCGCGGCCGCCACAGCCCGCTGGTGGCCAACCAGGCCCGCGAGGTGCGCCTCGATGAGTTGCTGGCCAGCGCACAGAGCGAAGACTTCGTCGCACTCGGCGACCTCTGGCTCAGCCCGGCCTGGGTCGAGCGCCTGCCTGTCACCCGTGACTTTCCCGCTCCCGCTGGCGCGCACCGCCTGCGGGGCTTGCCGTACCTGCCGGCCAGCCTGCGCGAGCTGGACAACCCGCTCGCCCCCCTGGCCAACCCCGCCTGCGAGCTGTGGCTCGACGATCAGCCCAGCGGCCTGCTGCTGGCGGACGGCGAAGCGGTGATCTGGCGCGACGATGGCCGTGCCCTGGTGTGCCGTGCGCGCCCGACCGCCGAGCTGGAGCGGGGCTGGAGCAACGACTGCTGGTTGTGGGAGGAGGGGGCCGGCTGGCGTCAGCTGGAGGAGCCCTGGCAGGCCCTGGACGGCGAGCCGCGCCTCAACCTGGGCGCACCGCTGCGTATCGACGGGCAGCAGATGTGGCGCGCCGCCTATCTCGACTTCGCCGGCACCGACCGCCTCGGCTTCGGCTACGGCCTCTACAGCATCCACAGCGACAGCGAGACCCTGGCCGGCTTCGATGAGCAGGGCCGCGCCCTGGCCGGCGAGCACCGGCTGACACAGCTGAGCCTCGGCGTATCGCTGGACGGCGCGGGGCGCACCGGCGCCAGCCTGAAGCTGCAGGCCCTGGCCAATGGCGTCGAGCCGTGCCTGGAGTGGCTGCGCGACGGCGCGGACGGCCGCCAGGGCGTCTTCGCCTGCCGCATCGGTGACTGGCGGCTCGATGGTGAATGGTGCCTGGACCACCGCGTTTCCAACTGCGGCCGTTACCTGGCCCTGGTGGCGTTCGCCGAGGCCCCGGCCGTGCCCCATCGCCTGGTGGTGGCGGATATCCGCGAGCGCCGCCTGCGGGTGCTGGAGCAACCCTTGCTGATCGCCCGGCTGCATGACTTCCACGAGGGTGTCGTCAGCCTCGCCCATGTCCTCGGGCGCCTGCCCGAAGGGCACGAATCCGGCCCCCTGCAGCGCTTCACCGAGGCGGCCCCGGACGCACAGCGGGCCGCCACCTTCATGGCCGCTGGTGGCGAGCGCCTCTATTACGAGGTGGCACGGGTGGCCGTCGACCCCGACGCGCTGCGCCTGTTGCCGGCCTGGCGCCTGGCCGAGTGCCCGCCGGTTGCCAACGCGCAGGGGGATTTCGTCCTGCCTGCGCCTGGCGGTGGGGATGCCGCCTGGCTGTTCGGCTGCGAAAGCCGCTTCGCCGACAGCTACCTGCGTGAGCAGGAGCCCCGCCTGGGCGGTTGCCTGCTCACGGCCTCCGGCTGCGCGATCGCCGACCTGGGCCCGGCGATGATCTGGTCGGCCGATGGCCGCTACCTGGCGCTGACCCGCTTCGGCGAATTCCACGATCTACGGGCCGGCAGCTACCCGCTCTGGCACCTGCTGGTGCTGGATACCCACGAACACCGCCTGCACCGCTGCGCCGATCCCATCGGTCTTATGCCGCGCTTCGAGGGCTTCGATGCCGAGGGCCTGCGCATGCGCGTTCATGCCTATGCCTACGAAGTGGAGGACGACGACGGCGAGCTGCGCTGTTTCAGCCTCGATGAACTGCTGGCGCTGCGAGCGGAACCCTTGCGGCACCAAGGGACGCTCTGGCTGTCCGAGGCGGAGCGGGAGCGCTTCGGCCTCTGGCTGCAACAGGACACAAGACACCTCGACCCCTGGAGAACCCCATGACCGACAGCCCCACTGCGATCCTCTCGCTGTTCACCACCATCGGCCTGCTGCCTCTGGTGGTGGTCTGGCTGCTGGGCTGCGCCCTGGCCGCCCGCTACTGGCGCGCCCAGCCCCGCGCCGCCGGCCTGTGCCTGGCCAGCATGCTGATCCTGCTGGTGTGGCAGGGCATGACCATCGCCCTGCACGCGCTGATTCCGATCCTGGCCTTCGATATCTGGCCCGACGCGGAGCCCATGTACTTCTACGCCGCCATCAATCTGCTCGGCAGCCTGATCCACACCCTGGCCTTCGGCCTGCTGATCTGGGCGGTCTTTACCGGTCGGGAAGGGGTGTAAAGCTTTGGCAAGTTCCCGGGTTCGGGGTTGCCAGGGCGGGAGGGAGGGGCGAGCATGGCCCTTCATGCCTTGCCTTGCACACTGCCCATGACCCGTTTCCCATTCGCTTTATTGCTGTTCCTCGGCCTGCTCGCCGGCTGTGAGCAGGAAGCGCCGCCACCGCAGAAGCCCCCCGCCAGCCCACCGCCGGTGACCCAGGCCGAGAAGCCGGCGCCCGCCGCCCCGGCCAAGGAGGCACCAGCGGCCAAGCCCGTTAGCGAGGCGCCCAAGGTGGCGAGCGAAACGCCCAGGCCCACCGCCAAGCCCGAACAGAAGCCCGCAGCCAAACCAGAAGCCAAGGCCGAAGCCAAACCGAAGGCGGACGCCAAGCCCGTCGCCAAGGCGGCCCAGCCGGCCACCAGCCCAGCCGGCAATGCACGCAAGCCGGAAAAGACCGAACTGCCCAAGGCCAAACTCGACCTGCGCCTGCCCAAGCACCTGGTGGACAAACTCGAGCCCGAGATCGTGGAGGAGCGCAAGGCCGAAGAGCCCTTGCTGCCGCCGATGTTCACCGAGAAGGCGCCCACCGAAGGCCCCTTCCAGCTCAACGGCAAGCTGCTCACCAACGAAAAGGAAGACGACTACTGGCGCTCGGTGGAAGGGGCGGAGCTGCAGTTCGAGTTCAAGCAGTAACGGCGCATCGGCGCTAGTCGCGGCGTAGGGTGGACCCCGCTTTATCGGTCCACCTTTGGTGCTTTCCGGCGGCACCTTAGGTGGATGAAAAGAGCGTCATCCACCCTACATCCGGCCCAACTCCGCGTTGCCAGCCCTGGCCAGCGAACCCGCGGCAAAGGGCGGATCAGAAGCGGTATTCCCCGCTCTGGATCGCCTGGTGCAGCACGTTGTCCAGCGGGCGGAAGGCGTTTTCGCCGGGCAGGCGCACGAACAGCGGCTCGCTGATCTGGCCCGGGTCGAAGCCGCTCTTCTTCAGATCGGTCTTCTTGTATTTGAAGGTGCCGGTGGTCTCGATCTCCGCCAGCAGGCGGATGAACAGCGGGGCCGCATAAGGCGGCAGCTCGCGGTCCAGGTGCTCGGCCACCGCCTGGGCGTCCAGCTCAGCCCCGGTGCCCAGGCGCAGCGCAGCCATGCCGCAGCGGCCGTTGGTGCCGGGAATCTCCACCCCATAGACCACCGCATCCTCCACGCCGCCGAAGGCGCCCAGCACGCTTTCCACCTCGGTGGTGGAGACGTTCTCGCCCTTCCAGCGGAAGGTGTCGCCGAGGCGGTCGACGAACTGCGCGTGCTTGCAGCCGATGTCGCGCATCAGGTCGCCGGTGTTGAACCAGGCATCGCCCTTCTTGAACACGTCCCGCAGGATCACCGACTCGCTCTTGGCCGGGTCGGTGTAGCCGTCGAACGGCCACTTGGGGCTGATCTCGCTGATCAGCAGGCCCGGCTCGCCGGTGGCGACCTTCTCCAGGTAGCCCTTGTGGTCACGTACCGGGCGGTCGCTTTCCAGGTCGTAGCGCACGATGGCGTAGGTGGCCGGGGAGAAGCCCACGGTGTTGTCGAAGTTGAACACGTTGGTGAAGCCGATGTTGCCTTCGCTGGAGGCATAGAACTCGGTGATGCGCTCGATGCCGAAGCGCTCCTTGAACTCGGCCCAGATGGCCGGACGCAGGCCGTTGCCGATCATGCAGGTGAGGCTGTTGTTGCGTTCTTCCTCGCTCGGCGCCTGGTTCAGCAGGTAACGGCACAGCTCGCCGATGTAGCCGAAGCAGGTGGCCTGGTACTGGGCCACGTCCTTCCAGAAGCTGCTGGCGGAGAACTTGCGGCGCAGGGCGATGGCGGCGCCGCCGGCCAGCACCGAGGCCCAGCTCACGGTGACCGCATTGTTGTGGTAGCAGGGCAGGGTCAGGTAGAAGACGTCGGTGTCCTTCAGCCCCAGGCCGGAGTGGCCGAAGCCGCCATAGGCCTTGATCCACTTGCCGTGGCTGAGGATCGACGCCTTGGGTAGCCCCGTGGTGCCCGAGGTGTAGATGTAGAAGCACGGGTCCTTGAGGCGCACCTTGGCGGTTTCCGCGGGGTTGTCGGCGCTGTGCTCACCGGCCAGGCGCATCAGGTTGGCCCAGCCCCGTGGGGCCTGGCCCGGGTCGCGGCGGGTGTCGGCGTCGGCTATCCAGTAGCGGTGCCCGGCGCTGTTGCCCAGCTCCTCCTCGACTTCCTCGAAGGCATCCCGCAGCTCCTCGCCCACCACGTAGTGGCTGGCCTTGACCAGGGTCAGGCTGTGGGCCAGCACCTTGCCGCGCTGGGTGGTGTTGACCAGCGCGGCGATGGCGCCGAGCTTGGCCAGGGCCGCCAGCACCGCCAGCACCTCGATGCGGTTCTCCAGCATCACCGCCACCACCTTGCCGTGGGCCACGCCCTCGGACTTGAGCGCGTGGGCCAGGCGGTTGGCCCAGGCGTTGAACTCGGTGTAGGTCAGGCGGCGGGTCTCGTCGATCACCGCCGGGCGCTGGGGGAATTTCTGCGCGGCGCGTTCCAGCGCCCAGCCCAGCGACAGCGTTTTCTCGCGGTTGCGGATGCCGGTGTAGTACAGGCCCAGCAGCATGCGCGGTACACGTGGCAGGTTGCCCGGCAGGCGGGCGAGAAAGCGGAACGGGGAAATCAGATCGGCCTGGGTCATGGCTCTCGCACTTTGTCGTTGTTGTGGGCAGGCAATGGCGCTTTCACGACTGTAGAAGCCGTTCGGGCAAAACGGTATGACCGTGGCGCGGGGAAGGGCGGGCAGATGGGCAAATAGAGGCGCCCGCCCCGCGCAGAAACTTGGCGTGGGGCGTGCGTAGCCCGGGAGGGGCGATCAGTCGAGGAACAGGTCCGGCACCAGGCTGCCGCCCTCGGGGTCGAAGCGGTAGTGCTCGAACTCGGTCTGGCCCTGCTCGCGGAGGATTTCCTCGTCGATCAGCAGGCGCCCGGTGATGCTGCGGCCGGTGCTGGAGAGGATGGCGTAGGCGGCGTCGGCCATGATCGCCGGGGTACGCGAGCGCTTGAAGGCGTCACGGCTGCCCAGCTCGAACTCGATGGCGGCGGTGGCGATCATGGTTTGCGGCCACAGCGAGTTGACGCTGATGCCGTACTTCTTGAACTCCTCGCTCATGCCCAGGGTGAGCATGCTCATGCCGTACTTGGTGACGGTGTAGGGGCCGTGCTGGGCGAACCACTTGGGTGCCAGGTTGAGGGGCGGCGACAGGTTGATGATGTGACCCGCCGCGCTCTTCTTCAGGAAGGGCAGGGCGGCCTGGCTGCAAACCATCACCGCGCGGGTGTTGATCTGGTACAGCAGGTCGAAGCGCTTGGGCTCCAGGTGCTCGACCCCCACCAGTTTGATGGCCCCGGCGTTGTTCACCAGCGCATCGATACCGCCGAAGTGCTCGGCGGCCTGGGCCATGGCGTCCCGCACGGCGGCCTCGTTGCGCACGTCCAGCTGCAGGGCCAGGGCCTTGCCACCGGCGGCCTCCACTTCCTCGGCAACGCTGAAGATGGTGCCCAGCAGCTTGGCATGGGGCTCGGCGCTCTTCGCCGCGATGACGATATTGGCGCCATCGGCCGCCGCGCGCAGGGCGATCTCACGGCCGATGCCCCGGCTGGCGCCGGTGATGAACAGGGTTTTGGCAGATAGGCTCATTGCAGTGCTCCTGATTGTTGTTATCGGTCCCAGCTGAAAGCCTGAAGCTAGAAGCTAGAAGCTAGAAGCTAGAAGCTAGAAGCTAGAAGCTAGAAGCTAGAAGCTAGAAGCTAGAAGCCCGCACCCGCCTGCTCTTGTCTTCCAGCTTCAGGCTTCAAGCTTCCAGCTGCTTTTCAAGCTTCCAACTGCTCTTCCACTTCCACCAACACCTGGCGGTTCTTCACCTGGTCGCCAGCGGTGACCTGCACCCGACGGATGACGCCGTCGATGCCGGCCTTGAGCGGGTGTTCCATCTTCATCGCCTCCAGCACCACCAGCAGTTGGCCCTTGGCGACGCGTTCGCCTTCGCCCACCAGCACGTCGACGATGGCGCCGTCCATGGGGGCCTTTACCGTGCCCGAGCTGGCGGCGTTCAGGCCGCCGGCGGGTTCGTGGGTGACGTCGAGCAGTTCCAGGTTGCCGTGCTGGCCATAGAGCCACAGACGCCCGGCGGAATGATGGTAGGCCACGCGGCGGCGCACGCCGTCCAGCTCCAGGGTGGCCCAGCGGCCATCGGCGCGCAGCAGGGCGATGGCCACATCGCTGTCACCGACGCGTGCCTGCAGGCGCGGGCGCACGCCGGCTTCCAGCACGCTCAGCTCCACCGCCAGCTTCTGCTCGCCGTGGCGCAGCACGAAGCGCCACGGCGCGCTGCCGGCGCTGCCGGCGCTGCGCCAGCCGGCGAGGCCGGCCTGGTGGGCACGGGATTCGGCCGAGGCCTGGTAGAGCAGGGCGGCGGCGGTGGCCAGCTCCGTGGCGCTGGGCGCATGGGCGCGCAGGCTCGGGTCGTCGCTGAAGTGTTCGCCGATGAAGGCGGTGGTGGCATGGCCGGCGGCGAACTCGGGGTGCGCCAGCAGGTTGGCGAGAAAGCGCTGGTTGCCGTTGACGCCCAGCAGCACGCAATCCTCCACGGCGCGCACCAGCTTGCGCCGGGCTTCGTCGCGGGTGGCGCCCCAGGCGATCACCTTGGCCAGCATCGGGTCGTAGAAGGGCGTTACCGGCTGGCCTTCCACCAGGCCGTGGTCGATGCGGATGCCGGGCAGTTCGGACGGCTCCCAGCGCAGCACCTCGCCGGTCTGCGGAAGGAAGTTGCTGGCCGGGTCCTCGGCGTAGAGGCGCACTTCCATGGCGTGGCCGTCGAGGCGGATCTCGTCCTGCGCCAGCGGCAGCGGCTGCCCCTCGGCCACGCGAATCTGCCAGGCCACCAGGTCCTGCCCGGTGATCAGCTCGGTCACCGGGTGTTCCACCTGCAGGCGGGTGTTCATCTCCAGGAAGTAGAAGTCGCCGCTGGCATCGAGGAGGAATTCCACGGTGCCGGCGCCGACGTAGTTCACCGTGCGCGCGGCCTTCACCGCCGCCTCGCCCATGGCGCGGCGCAGCTCCGGGGTCATCACCGGGCAGGGCGCTTCCTCCACCACCTTCTGGTGGCGGCGCTGCACCGAGCAGTCACGCTCGCCGAGGTAGACGATGTTGCCGTGCTGGTCGCCGAAGACCTGGATCTCCACATGGCGCGGGCGGATCACCGCGCGTTCGATAATCAGCTCGCCGGAGCCGAAGGCGTTCTGCGCTTCGGAGCGCGCGGTGCGGATCTGCGCGGCCAGCTCGGTGGCTTCGTGCACCAGGCGCATGCCACGGCCGCCACCACCGGCGCTGGCCTTGATCATCAGCGGGTAGCCGATGCGCTCGGCTTCGCGGGCCAGGGTCGCGTCGTCCTGCTCGGCGCCTTCGTAGCCGGGGATGCAGGGCACCTGGGCGTCGAGCATGGCGATCTTCGACAGGCGCTTGCTGCCCATCAGGTGGATGGCCTCCACCGTGGGGCCGATGAAGACGATGCCGGCGGCCTCGCAGGCCCGGGCGAACTCGGCGTTCTCGGAGAGGAAGCCGTAGCCGGGGTGCACCGCGTCGGCACCGGTGCGCCGTGCCGCGGCGATGATCGCCTCGATGCTGAGGTAGGACTGGGCGACCTGGGCCGGGCCGATGCATACGGCCTCGTCGGCCAGTTGCACGTGGCGCGCCTCGCTGTCGGCCTCGCTGTAGACCGCGACTGTGCGGTAGCCGAGCTGCTGCGCGGTGCGCATCACCCGGCAGGCGATTTCACCGCGGTTGGCGATCAGGATCTTGTTGAAGCTGGGCATCGTTGGCTGCTCCTGCCGTACTCGGGATGTGCGCTCATTGCGCCCAGTTGGGTTTGCGTTTCTGCACGAAGGCCATGGTGCCCTCGGCGCCTTCCGCGCCGGTCACCGCCTCGGCGAACCAGCCGGCGGCATCGTCCAGCAGGGCACCCAGCTCGCGCTCGCCGGTGGCCAGCAGCAAGGCCTTGGTGCGGGCGTTGGCGCCGGGGGCGCAGCGACGAACCTGTTCCAGGGTGGCGGTCAGGCGCGCGTCCACCGCCGCGTCATCGGCCTCGGCGAAGTGCACCAGGCCCAGGCGCAGGGCCTCGGCACCGTCGAAGCGGGCGGCGGTGAGGGCCAGGCGGCGGGCCTGGGTCAGGCCGATGCGTTTCACCACGAAGGGGGCGATCTGCGCCGGCAGAATGCCCAGGCCGGTTTCCGGCAGGCCGAACTGCGCGCCCTGGTGGGCGATGGCGATATCGGAGATGCACGCCAGGCCGAAGCCGCCGCCCAGCACTGCGCCTTCCAGCACCGCGACCACCACCTGGGGCGTGGCCTGGGCCTCTTCCAGCAGGCTGCCGAAGGCGCGGTTCAGTTCGCGGTAGGCGTCGGCCCCGGCGGCACGTGCCGAGGCCATGTCCTTGATGTCGCCGCCGGCGCAGAAGTGCCCGTCGGCACCGCGCAGCACCAGGGCGCGCACGCTGCGGTCATCGCGCACCGCGGCCAGCACCGCACGCAGTTCGCCGACCATGGCCAGGCTCATGGCGTTGCGGCTGTCCGGGCGGTTGAGGGTGATGTGCAGCACGCCGGCGGCGGGCTCCAGCAGCAGGGTTTCGCAGTTCGGCAGGTCGCTCATGCCGGCTTCCTCATCATGCTTGGGTCAGGGCGCTGGGCGCGGGTGCGCCCAGCGGACGGTCCGCTATCAGCCTTTCTTTTTGCCGGGCAGGATGCCCATCAGCTTGCAGATGATGCCGAGCATGATCTCGTCGGCGCCGCCGCCGATGCTCACCAGGCGCACGTCGCGGTAGGCGCGGGAGACCGGGTTGTCCCACATGAAGCCCATGCCGCCCCAGTACTGCAGGCAGGCGTCGCTGACTTCGCGGCCCAGGCGGCCGGCCTTGAGCTTGGCCATGGAGGCCAGCTTGGTCACGTCCTTGCCGCTGACGTAGAGCTCGGTGGCCTGGTAGACCAGGGCGCGCAGGGCTTCGATCTCGGTGCTCAGCTCGGCCATGCGGAAGTGAATGACCTGGTTGTCGATCAGCGGGGTACCGAAGGTCTTGCGCTCCTTGCAGTACTCGATCGTGGCGTCGACGCAGTGCTCCAGGCCCTTGATCATGTTGGCCGCGCCGAACAGGCGTTCCTCCTGGAACTGCAGCATCTGCATCATGAAGCCGGCGCCTTCGTGGCCGATGCGGTAGCGCTGGGGCACGCGCACGTTGTCGAAGAACACCTGGGCGGTCTCCGAGCTGCGCATGCCGAGCTTGTCCAGGTGCGGGCTGACGCTGATGCCCGGGGTCTTCATCGGCACCACGATCAGCGATTTGTTGACGTGGGGCTTGTCGTCCGAGGTGTTGGCCAGCAGGCAGATGAAGTCCGCCGAGGGCGAGTTGGTGATCCACATCTTGCTGCCGTTGATCACGTAGTCGTCGCCGTCCTTGCGGGCGGTGGTCTTGAGCCCGGCGACGTCGGAGCCGGCGCCGACCTCGGAAACGCCGATGCAGCCGACCATGTCGCCGCTGATGGCGGGGCGGAGGAATTCGTTGCGCAGGTCGTCGGAGCCGAAGCGGGCCAGGGCCGGGGTGCACATGTCGGTCTGCACGCCGATGGACATGGGGATGCCACCGCAGATGATGGTGCCGAACTCTTCGGCGGCGACCACGGAGTAGCTGTAGTCCAGGCCCATTCCGCCGAATTTCTCCGGCTTGGAGATGCCCAGCAGGCCCAGGTCGCCGGCCTTCTTGAAGATGTCATGGATGGGGAAGCGGCCTTCGCGCTCCCATTGCTCGACATGGGGGTTGATCTCCCTGTCGACGAAATTGCGTACGGTGCGGCGGAGTTCTTCGTGTTCCTGGGTGAAGATCATTGTTGTTGTTCTCCTGGTGGGGTGCGCCCGGCGCACCGTCGATCGGGTTCGGGTGCGGCGCTTAGAAGCGGGCCACGCCAAAGGTGGTGGATTTCAGGGGGCGCGCCTCGGCTTCGGCGCAGATGTCCAGCAGGTAGCCGAGCAGCTTGCGGGTATCGCGCGGGTCGATGAGGCCGTCGTCCCACAGGCTGGCGGTGCCGTACAGCGCGGTGGACTGGCTGTCGAGCTTCTGCGCGGTGACCTGTTCGAGCATGTCGAGCATCTTCGGGTCGGCTTCCTTGCCCTCCTTGGCGTGCTTTTCCTCGGTGACGATGCGCAGCACCTTGCCGGCCTGGGCGCCGCCCATCACGGCGGTGCGGCTGTTGGGCCAGGCGAAGATGAAGCGCGGGTCCAGGCCACGGCCGCACATGGCGTAGTTGCCGGCGCCGTAGGAGCCGCCGACGACGATGGTGAGCTTGGGCACGCGGGCGTTGGCCACCGCCTGGATCATCTTCGAGCCGTGCTTGATCACGCCGAGCTGTTCCGACTCGGTGCCGACCATGAAGCCGGTGGTGTTGTGGAAGAACAGGATCGGCGTGTTGCTCTGGTCGCACAGCTGGATGAACTGCGCCGCCTTGGCCGCGCCGCGCGGGGTGATCGGGCCGTTGTTGCCGATCAGGCCGCAGCGCTGGCCCTCGATCTGCAGGTGGCCGCAAACGGTCTGGCTGTCGAACTCGTTCTTGAAGTCGAGGAACTCCGAGCCATCGGCCAGGCGGGCGATGATCTCGCGCACGTCGTAGGGCTTCTTGGCGTCCGCCGGGACGATGCCCAGCAGTTCGTGGGCCGGGTACAGCGGCTCGCGCCAGGTCTTGGCCGGTCGCGCCGGCAGCTGGGCGTTCCACGGCAGCATGGCGAGAATCTCGCGGGCGATGCGCACGCCGTCGGCGTCGTTCTCGGCCAGGTATTCGGCGGTGCCGGCAACCTGGGCGTGCATCTCGGCGCCGCCCAGTTCCTCGTCCGTCGCCACCTCGCCGGTGGCGGCCTTGAGCAGCGGCGGGCCGGCAAGGAACATCTTGGCCTTGCCGCGCACCACCACCACATAGTCCGACAGCCCGGGCTGGTAGGCCCCGCCGGCAGTGCTGGAGCCGTGCACCACGGTGATCTGCGGCAGGCCCATGGCCGACATGCGCGCCTGGTTGGCGAAGCCGCGCGCGCCTTCGACGAAAATGTCGGCGGCGTAGTTGAGGTTGGCACCGCCGCTTTCGGTCAGCGCCACCACCGGCAGCTTGTTCTCGAAGGCCACCTGCTGCAGGCGCAGGGTCTTCTTCAGGCCGGTGGGGGAGATGGTGCCGCCCTTGATCGCGCTGTTGCTGGCGGTAACCAGACAGCGCACGCCGGCGATGTAGCCGATGCCGGAGATGATGCCGCCGCCGGCCTGGGTGCCGTCCTTGTCATCGTGCAGCTTGTAGCCGGCCAGGGACGACAGCTCGAGGAAGGGCGCGCCGGCGTCGAGCAGCAGGTTGAGGCGTTCACGGGGCAGCAACTGGCCGCGCTTGTCGAACTTGGGTTTGGCTTCGGCCGCCTTGTCGAGCACCTTCTGCTCGATCTCGCGGAAGCTGGCGACGGCGGCGAGCATGGCGTCGCGGTTGCGGGCGAAGTCTTCGCCGTGCACGTCGAGTTCGGAGTGGATGACGGCCATGGCTTACTCCTCGTCCTTGAACACGGCGGGCATATAGGCCCGGTGGAAACCGTCGTAGGACTCGCTGGCGCGGGCCTTGCCCAGGGTCCAGGCGCGGGTGCCCTGGCTGGCGGCGCCATCGATGCGGATGGTGTTGCCGCTGATGAAGTTGGCGCCGGGGGAGAGCAGGAAGACGATGGCGGCCGCCACCTCGGACTCGGTGCCGATGCGCTGCAGCGGGACGTGGTCCTTGAGGGAGCGGATCATCGATTTCATGGATTCGGGGTAGGTGTCCATGCCGCTGGAGGCGATCCAGCCCGGCGCCACCGCGTTGACCCGCACCCCGGCGTGGCCCCATTCATAGGCGGCGGTCTTGGTGAAGTTCTCCATGCCGGCGCGGGCGGCGCCGGAGTGGCCCATGCCGGGCATGCCGCCCCACATGTCGGCGAGCATGTTGACGATGCTGCCGCCGGTCTTGCTCATGCTCTGCAGGAAGACCTCCTTGGCCACCAGGAAGCCGCCCACCAGGTTGGTGCGCACCACGGTCTCGAAGCCCTTCTGGTTGATGCCGATGAGCGGCGCGGGGAACTGGCCGCCGGCGTTGTTGACCAGGTGGTGGATGGGGCCGCGCTCGGCCACCACGGCCTTGACCATGGCCTTGACCGCTTCTTCGTCGCGGATGTCGCAGGCCTGCCAGCTGGCGCTGCCGCCGTCTTCGATGATTTCGCCGGCAGTGGCTTCGAGCTTTTCCGCCTTGCGCCCCACCAGCACCACGTGGGCGCCGAGGTGGGCGAGCTCGTGGGCCACGCAGCGGCCGATGCCGCTGCCGCCGCCGGTGACGAGGATGGTCTGGCCGCTGAACAGGCCGGGTTTGAACACGGAATCGTAGGCCATCGCGTGCTTATCCTTTCAGGCTGTCGGCCAGGGCGCGGGGCACCGGCACGGGGAATTCGAGGAGTTGCTGGGCGAAGGCCTTGCCTTGCGGGTCGATGCGCAGGCTGGCGACGCCGCCGCCGCCCAGGGCGTTCTCCAGGAGGAAGTTGAGGCTGTGGGTGCCGGGCAGGTACCAGCGCTGCACTTGCCCGGTCTGCGGGTCGAGCACATGGCTCATCCAGTCCACCACCGCTTCGCGGGTCAGCGCCTCGGCGATCCAGGGCAGGTAGTCGGGGTGGCGCGCCATGACGCCGATGTTGCTGTGGTTGCCCTTGTCGCCGGAGCGGGCCACCGCCAGTTTCACCAGCGGCACGCTGGCATCCGCCTGGCCCTGGGGCGCGGGCGGGGTGGCGGCCTCGGCCAGCGCGGCGGCGTCGAAGGCCTGCAGCGACGGCAGCTCGACACCCTGGCGTGCCTCGCCGAGGGTGACTTCCAGGGCGCAGGCCGATTTATCCACCAGGAAGGAAAACAGGCGGATCACCGGGTACACCGTGGGCCGGCCGCCGACGATGCCGGTCAGGCCCGGAGCCATGCCGGTGGCGGCCTGGGCGATCTCGCGGGAGAACAGGATCAGCGCTTCCTTCTTGGCATGGCGCACGCCCAGCTTGACCACGACTTCGCGGTTGTCCTTGCGCTGGCCGTGGGGCCCGTAGGTGGCCTCGCTGCCCAGCAGTTCGATGTTCACCTCGCGGTAGGGCCCCCAGCCGCGGGCGGCGAAGATTTCCTCGGTCTTGGCGATGATCGCGCGGCTCACGCGCTCGGCCTTCTTCACCGCGTCGATGCCGGCGATCAGGCAGCTGGCGGTGCAGCGGAAGCCGTCGGGGTAGGTGGCGCTGACCTTGTACTGGTCGGTGGGCGCCAGGCCCCGGGCGCCGGCGACGCTGACGCGGTGCTCGCCGGCCTGGGCCAGTTCGACGCCGGTGAAGTCGCAGATCACATCGGGCAACAGGTAGGCGCGCGGGTCGCCGATCTCGTAGAGCATCTGCTCGCCGACGGTGAAGGGGCTGACCAGGCCGCCGGTACCGGGGGCCTTGGTGACGATGAAGCGGCCATCGGCCTCGACTTCGACGATGGGGAAGCCGATGTGCTCGTAGTCGGGCACCTGTTCCCAATCGGTGAAGTTGCCGCCGGTGCATTGGGCGCCGCACTCGATGATGTGGCCGGCGAGGGCGGCCTGGGCGAGCTTGTCGTAGTCGTTCCAGGCCCACTTGAACTCATGCACCAAGGCGGCGCTGACCACGGCGCTGTCCACCACGCGGCCGGTGATGACGATGTCGGCGTCCTGCTCCAGGGCGGCGACTATGCCTGGCGCCCCCAGGTAGGCGTTGACCGAGACGCACATGGGCGGCAGCGGCGCGCCGCTGAACATCTCGCTGACGCCGGCCTTGCCCAGGGCGGAGAGCTGGGGTTGCAGGTTATCGCCGTGGAGCACGGCGATCTTCAGTTGCACGCCGGCCTTTTCGCAGGCCGCCGCCAGGGCCGCCGCGCAGGCCTGGGGGTTGACCCCGCCGGCGTTGCTGATGACGCGGATCTTCTTCTCCGCCAGGGTCGGCAGCAGGGGCGCCAGCACCTCGACGAAGTCGGTGGCGTAGCCCTCGTCGGGCTTCTTCATGCGCGCCCCGGCGAGGATCGACATGGTGATCTCGGCCAGGTAATCGAACACCAGGTAATCGAGCGGTGCGCCATGCACCAGCTGGGCGGCGGCGGTGGAGGTGTCGCCCCAGAAAGCGGAGGCGCAGCCGATGCGTACGGTTTTAGTCATTGTCTTGTCCGCAACACACGAGGAATGTGTTGCGGACATTACCAAGCAAGCGCTTGGTTGAAAAGTGCCGTGTCGACGATTTTTACCCAAGCGCTTGCTTGGGCGTCTGGTGCAGCATAGATTTCACGAATCAAGACAAATACTTGCGGCCCATTCTTAAGTTGGATGGGCAGGCGCAGTGCAGCCGAGGTAGTGGGAACAGATGAGCCTGGACGATCAAAAAGCCCAAGAGGTGATGCGCGAACTGGTGGCCAGCGGCCAGATCACCGACCCGGAAAGCGCCCGTGGCAAGCTGCTGCAGACCGCCGCGCACCTGTTCCGCAGCAAGGGCTACGAGCGCACCACGGTACGCGACCTGGCCAGCGCCGTGGGCATCCAGTCCGGCAGCATCTTTCATCACTTCAAGAGCAAGGACGAGATCCTGCGTTCGGTGATGGAGGAGACCATTCTCTATAACACCGCGCTCATGCATGCCTCGCTGGCGGAGGCGACGACCCTGCGCGAGCGGGTGCTGGCGCTGATCCGCTGCGAGCTGCAGTCGATCATGGGCGGCACCGGCGAGGCCATGGCGGTGCTGGTCTACGAATGGCGTTCGCTGTCGGAGGAGGGCCAGCGCTACATCCTCGAACTGCGCGACACCTACGAGCTGCTCTGGCTGGAGGTGCTCGGCGAGGCCAAGGTCCAGGGTTACTTCAATGCCGACCCCTTCATCCTGCGGCGCTTCCTCACCGGTGCGCTGTCCTGGACCACCACCTGGTTCCGTCCCGAAGGGCCGATGACCCTCGACCAGCTCTGCGAGGAAGCCCTGTCACTGGTGATCAAGGAAGTCTGAGGGCCCTTGAGCTAGTCTTGCCCTCGTGCCGGTTTCCTCTTGTACGGGGCGTCGATGTCTGCCGTTCGGCTTGTTTTCTCGGGTGTTCTGCTGCTCGCGCTGTGCCTGTCATGCAGCAGCGCGTCAGCGGCGCGACCCCGAGAAATCCTCGTTGGCGGCTATCACTTCCCGCCCTACCTGATAAAGCCCGAAGAGCAGGAACCGGGCCTGACCCCCGACCTGGTGGCGCAGCTCAATCGGCTCCAGGCGCGTTTCCATTTCAGCATCGTGCCGACTTCGGCCGCGCGCCGTTACCGTGACCTGGAGCAGGGCCGCTATGACCTGATGCTGTTCGAGGACCCGGACTGGGGCTGGAACGGCGTGCGCTACCAGGGCATCGACATGCGCACCTCCGATGCCGAGGTCTACATCGCACGCACACAGCCGGGGCGCGGGCAGGCTTTTTTCGATGACCTGGCCGGCAAGCGCCTGGCGCTCTACAACGGCTATCACTACGGTTTCGCCGGCTTCAATGCTGATCCCGAGTACCTCTTCAAGCGCTTCTCCGCCACGCTGACCTACTCCCACGACAGCAATCTGCTAATGGTTTTGCACGGTCGTGCCGATATAGCCGTGGTCACGCGCTCCTACCTTGATCTGTTGTTCGCCAGGGAGCCGGCGCTGCGCGACAACCTGCTGGTTTCCCGACGGATCGATCAGGAATACCATCTGTACGCAATGCTGCGTCCAGATGCGCCGATCACCCGCGATGAGATGGCCGGTTTGCTCCAGAACTTGCAGGACGACGAGGCATTCCAACGGCTGCTGGCCAAGTACCGGCTGACGTTCAAGAAAAACGACCGACGATGAACGAGCGGCGCGATATCGGGGACACCATGGTTTTTGCATCAGCCTGCCAGGCAGGCCTTCGCTACGGATCGGCGAGATGGGGATTTATGGATTCTCTCTGCCATGCACTGTTGGCCGTGCTGTTTCTGGCCGCTTGTGGCAGCGCCCAGGCGACTGAGCTGGTGCGGGTCGGCGGCGCGCACTTTCCCCCTTACGTGATCAAGCCCGAGTCGGAGGCCGCCACCGGCCTGCTGCCAGAGCTGCTGGCCGCGTTGAACCGCGCCCAGGGCGAGTACGAGTTCGTCATGCTGCCGACGGCGATCCCCCGGCGCTTCCGCGACTTCCAAACCGGCCGCATCGACATGGCGGTGTTCGAGAACCCTGACTGGGGCTGGCAGGACATCCCCGGCGCGCGCATCGACATGGGCCTGGAGGATGCCGAGGTGTTCGTCGCCCAGTCCCAGCCGACCCGCAGCCAGGACTACTTCCGCACCCTGGCCGGCAAGCGCCTGGCGCTCTACAGCGGCTATCACTACGGTTTCGCCGGCTTCGATGCCGACCCGGAATACCTGGTGCGCGAATTCAATGCGCTGATGACCTATTCCCACGACAGCAACCTGCTGATGGTGCTGCGCGGGCGGGCGGATATCGCGCTGGTGACCCGTTCCTACCTGGGCATGTACCTGGAGCGGAACCCCGAGCAGAAGGCTCAGTTTCTGGTTTCCACCCGGGTCGACCAGAACTACCGCCACTACGCCTTGTTGCGGCCCGGCGCGGCCATCACCCCCGAGCGCTTCACTGTGCTGCTGGACCTGCTGCGGGCCAGCGGCGAGCTGCAGCGCATCTTCGGGCGCTACCAGATCCAGGTCACCCCAGCTTCACTGGATAGCTCAGTAATGCCAGATGGCAGAGATTGACCGCCAGGTGCAGCGCCATCGCCACCCCTAGCCGCCCGCTGAAATGGAAGGCCAGCCCGTAGCCGAGGCCGGCCACCGTCGCCACCGCCGCGAACAGCGGGCTGAACGGCAGGTGCACCGCGCCGAACAGCAGCGCGGTGAGCCCGACTCCGGCCCAGGCACCCAGGCGTGAAACCAGCGCGCCCTGCAACAGGCCGCGGAACACCAGCTCCTCCGCCAGCACCACCGCCAGCAGGTTCACCGGCAGCCAGCGCCACACCAGCTCCGGCCATTTCGGCATCCAGTCCACGAGGTCCAGCCCCAGGGCCAGCGCCGGCACCGCCAGCAGGGTGGCGGCGGCCGTCACGGCGGTGGCCCGCCAGCGCGAGGCGATGGTGGGTGCCGTGCGCCCCAGCCACCAGGCCAGCAGTGCCATGCCCACCAGTGTCTTGTCCCAGGACAGGCGCAGGGCATAGGGCGGCGCGTCGGGGCTCAGGCGCAGCGGTTCGGCCAGGGGCAGGGGCGAGAAGCCGGGCACCAGGTGCGCGGCGAAGGCGATGCTGGCCAGCAGGGTGACGGGGAACCACAGGCGCGCGGGGAGTTTCGGCGCGGCGAGGACCCAGAAGGCATACACCAGCCCGAAGGCCAGGCCGGTATAGGACACCTGCCCGAAGCCGTGGCCCAGAGCGAGGGTGAACAGGGGCAGCAGGATCTGCAGATGGAGCGGCATGGCACCTCCTCGTATCGGTGCCGCACTTTACCCGCGTGTGCGGGCGGGTGTCAGCGCTCCTTGGCTTCCTTGGCGTCCATCTCGGCGTTGCGTTCATGGATGCGCTTGAGCTGCTCCTCGGTCAGGGGCAGTTTCTTCGCCGTATCGCGCAGCATCATCAGGCCGCCGACGATGGAGCCGAGGGCGAGGATCAGGATCAGCCAGGCGTACCAGGGCATGGGAATCTCCTTTCGAGGTGGGCCGCTACTGTAATTCGAACGCGCCACGCTTGCCCCGTTCCCTTGGCGTTTGCTCGTGGCGATCGGTGATTGCCTGGACGACCGATCGCGAATGAATTCGCTCCCACGAAGAGCGGGCGAATGAATTGGCTCTGTCGGCGTTAGCTGTTGTGGTTTTAATGCAAGCGCTCAAGCTTGGCCTTTTCCGGGCGCCCAAGGGTTCGTGCCACCGCCACCCCATGGGTTTCGCTTCGCTCTACACCATCCTACGAAAGCCTGTGCGCACCACGTGGCGATGCGCTGGACGAAGAAAGGTGGGGCAGCCGCCAACGCCCCTCCAGGAGGCCGAACGCAGTCGTTGCGCCGGGGGACGAGCGGCATGGATGCCGCGAGAGGCGCGCCAGGCCATGGATGGCCCATCGCGCCGGCCCCCAGACGACGCTTGCGGCGAACGCACTTCAGTGCGGCCCGAAGGGCGAGCGTAGCGAGTAACGGCGATGGAGTGAGGGAACCCGACGCAGTCGGGCCGGATGATGGGGCAAGCCCTTTTGGTTCCTTTTAAGTGGTTCGGCATTCCGACGATTGTTAAAAGGGACTCGCCCGGGTGGGCGAAACCAGAAGTACCAACAAAACTCAGCAATCAGCTGGACTCAAATCCTCTAGCAACACTTAACGCAGACATAGCCAATGAATTCGCCCCTACAGAAAGTCGCCAGGACTGCGAGTTGGCGCGAACGGCACCTGTAGGGTGTGCTGCGCGCACCGAGAAAGGTGATGCGCACTCCGATCTCCAGATCCAGCGACGCGGGCCGGGCCGGGCAGGTGGGTGGCCTGCCTCAATCCAGCTGCGCCACCGGCTGCAGGTTGCTGTCGTCCTTCAGGCTCACCCCGGAGAGCTGCAGGCGCAGCGCCTCGCGGGCCAGGTAGTCGAGCTTGATGGCCGCCAGGGCATAGGGCAGCCCCTCGGGGCGTACGTTGGAGATGCAGTTGCGTTCGCTGTCCATGCGCCCGACGCGGGGCTGGTAGGTGAGGTACAGGCCCAGGCTGTCGGGGGAGGTGAGGCCCGGGCGTTCGCCGATCAGCATCACCACCAGT
Source organism: Pseudomonas solani (assembly GCF_026072635.1). NCBI lineage: Bacteria > Pseudomonadati > Pseudomonadota > Gammaproteobacteria > Pseudomonadales > Pseudomonadaceae > Pseudomonas > Pseudomonas solani. Next base: position 4,349,367 of record NZ_AP023081.1, read on the forward strand.
TGTGCTCGCAGGGCTTCGCCGATGCCGTCGCCGATGGCCACCCGGCCCTGTTCGGCGAGCACCACCGGGGTGTTCGCCCAGTCGGTGGCGAAGCGTTCGCGGAACAGCTCCAGCAGCGGCAAGGCGTGGCGTTGCACGGCGATGGAGGAGAGCCCGTCGGCGATCACCACCGCCAGCTCCGGGGCGGGTGCCTCGGCGTACAGGCGGGCCTGGCAGTCGTCGTGGAGGCGGCGGCCGCGGTCCGGGCGCAGCAGGTAGGCCTGGCGGTCCTCGGCGTCGCTGCGCACCTGCAGGGTGCGGAAGCCGGCGGCCTTGAGCTGTTCGTCCAGGGCGGCGAAGTCCAGCGGGTGGTGCACCGCGTCGCGGGCCTGGGCGTGGGCCAGGCCGAAGCGCAGCACCTCGGCGGTGGGCAGGCTGGAGCCGACCCGGCCGAGGGCGATGCGGGCGGAGGTGTGGGCGCGGAGTTCGTCCCAGGGGTTGTGCTGCACCAGTTTCATCAGGCGGCTCCCAGTCGTGGCAGGTCCTTGAGCAGGGCGTGGCCCTTGCCGATCTCGCGCAGGCGCCCGGAGGGCTCGGTGATGGCCATGCGCAGCAGCCAGTCCTCGTACTCCGGCGCGCGCTTCAGGCCCAGCACGGAGCGCAGGTAGAGGGCGTCGTGGAAGGAGGTGCTCTGGTAGTTGAGCATGATGTCGTCGGCACCGGGGATGCCCATGATGAAGGTGATGCCCGCCGCGCCCAGCAGGGTGAGCAGGGTGTCCATGTCGTCCTGGTCGGCTTCGGCGTGGTTGGTGTAGCAGACGTCGCAGCCCATGGGCACGCCGAGGAGCTTGGCGCAGAAGTGATCCTCCAGCCCGGCGCGGATGATCTGCTTGCCGTCGTAGAGGTACTCCGGGCCGATGAAGCCGACCACGGTGTTGGTCAGCAGCGGGCGGAACTCCCGGGCCACGGCATAGGCACGCACTTCGCAGGTCTGCTGGTCGACGCCGTGGTGGCCACCGGCGGAGAGGGCGCTGCCCTGGCCGGTCTCGAAGTACATGACGTTGTCGCCCAGGCTGCCGCGCCCCAGCGAAAGCGCCGCTTCGTGGGCTTCCTTGAGGATGGCCAGGGAGACGCCGAAGCTCGAATTGGTCTTCTCGGTGCCGGCGATGGACTGGAACACCAGGTCGATGGGCGCGCCGGCCTCGATGGCCTGGATCTGCGTGGTGACGTGGGTGAGCACGCAGTTCTGCATGGGAATGGCGAAGTGCTCGCGCACCTCGTCCATCATCTGCCACAGGCGCATCAGGGTCGGCAGCGAGTCACTGGCCGGGTTGATGCCCACCACCGCATCGCCCGAGCCGTAGAGCAGGCCGTCGAGCATGCTGGCGGCGATGCCGCGCACGTCGTCCGTGGGGTGGTTGGGCTGCAGGCGCACCGAGAGATGGCCCGGCAGGCCGATGGTGTTGCGGAAGCGGGTGATCACACGGCATTTCTTTGCCACCAGGATCAGGTCCTGGTTGCGCATCAGCTTGCTCACCGCGGCGATCATCTCCGGGGTCAGGCCCCAGCGCACGGCCTCCAGGGTGGCGGAATCGGTGCTGTCCAGCAGCAGCCAGTCGCGCAGGTCGCCCACGGTCAGGTGGCTGATGGGGGCGAAGGCGGCGATGTCGTGGCGATCGATGATCAGCCGGGTGACCTCGTCCTCCTCGTAGGGGATCAGCGCCTCGTCGAGAAAGCGCTTGAGCGGCACCTCGGCCAGGGCCAGCTTGGCGGCCATGCGTTCTTCATAGGTGGCGGCGGCGACCCCGGCCAGGTAGTCGCCCGAGCGGGCGGGGCTGGCCTTGGCCAGCAGGGTCTTGAGGTCGGCGAAGCGGTAGACCTGGGCGCCAACGGTGGTCTGGTAAGGCATCACGGCCTCCGGCAGGGAACAGGCGGCAGAAAAGACGAGGCCCGGCGGACCGGGCCTCGTGGCTTGAGCATAGAGCCTTTGTCAGGCGGCATCACCTGTCAGCAGCGCATCGGCCGGGGCGCTGGCGCGATGGTGGGCGGTGAACTGGAACCAGACGAAGCCCACCGCCATGAAGCCGAGGAAGATCAGGCCGATGGTGGTGTTGAACCAGGCCATGGCGATCAGGCAGACCACCGCCAGCACCAGGGCGATGCCTGGGACTATGGGATAGCCCGGCGCGCGGAAGCTGCGCTCCAGGCTCGGCTCGCTCTTACGCAGCTTGAACAGGCTGAGCATGCTCATGATGTACATGACGATGGCACCGAACACGCTCATGGTGATCATCGCGGCGGTCAGGGTCATGCCCTGCAGGTTGATCAGGCCGTCGCTGTAGATGGCGGCGATGCCCACCAGGCCGCCGGCGATGATGGCGCGGTGCGGGGTCTGGAAGCGCGACAGCTTGGCCAGGCCACGGGGCAGGTAGCCGGCGCGGGCCAGGGCGAAGAACTGCCGCGAGTAGCCGAGGATGATGCCGTGGAAGCTGGCCACCAGGCCGAACAGGCCGATCCACACCAGCATGTGCAGCCAGCCGGAGTTCTCGCCCACCACGGCCTTCATGGCCTGGGGCAGCGGGTCGTTGATGTTCGACAACTGGGTCCAGTCGCCCACGCCACCGGCGAAGACCATCACCCCGAGGGCCAGGGTCACCAGGGTGAGGATGCCGGCGATGTAGGCCTTGGGAATGGTGCGTTTCGGGTCCTTGGCTTCCTCGGCGGCCATGGCCGCGCCCTCGATGGCGAGGAAGAACCAGATGGCGAAGGGGATGGCGGCGAAGATGCCGGAGATGGCCGCGCCGCCGAACTCGTTGCTGCCGGCCCAGCCATTGAGCACGAAGTTGCTGAAGCTGAAGCCCGGCGCCACCACGCCCATGAACACCAGCAGCTCCGCCACGGCGAGCACGGTGACCACCAGTTCGAAGGTGGCGGCGATGCTGACGCCGAGGATGTTCAGGGTCATGAACACGAAGTAGGCACCGACCGCCGCGTGCTTGGGATCGAGCCCGGGGAACTGCACGTTGAGGTAGGCGCCGATGGCCATGGCGATGGCCGGCGGGGCGAAGACGAACTCGATCAGGGTGGCGAGGCCGGCCACCAGCCCGCCTTTCTCGCCGAAGGCGCGACGGCTGTAGGCGAAGGGTCCGCCGGCGTGGGGGATGGCGGTGGTCAGCTCGGTGAAGCTGAAGATGAAGCAGGTGTACATGGCCGCGACGATTAGCGCGGTCACCAGGAACCCGAGGGTCCCCGCCACGCCCCAGCCGTAGCTCCAGCCGAAATATTCGCCGGAAATCACCAGGCCCACCGCGATGCCCCAGAGGTGCAGGGTGCCGAGGGTCGGCTTGAGTTGCAGGGTCATAAAGCCTCCGAGAATGGAATGAACGCAGACGGGGCTGTGTTTGCAGTGGCCATGCCAGTTCGCCCCATCAGGTCGCAAAGGCCCGCGAAACGTCGTTTGCGGGATGCTTCGGCACCTGATCGCCGCCGTTCGTGACTCGCAATGGTGCGCGCAAGGGTTGTAACCAATCGTTTCGGTGCACTGGTCTAGGCCAGTGTGACGGTTGTGTGACCGCTATATGGCCGCTACCCGGTAACCCTGTAGGGACGAATTCATTCGCCCGAGGGGTACGGAGCGATCCTTTGGCTGGGAGGTGTTTGCAGGGCCGCATGGGTTTCGTTTCACTCTACCCATCCTACGGACTCGCCATCATTCGTAGGATGGGTAGAGCTCCGCGAAACCCATCGATGCAGGCATGCCAGGTCCCCGGGAGACCAGGAAAATCGCGTTCTTTACGCTTTCTTTATGCCCCGCCCCCGGTCCCCGTCTCGTCCCTTTACGCCCCTCCTGCCGAGAATTCCTCCAAAGCGGCGCAGTCCGCATACCGGAGCAACAGTCATGAGCATTCTCGACGGGTTGTCCCTGGCAATGGCCACGGGGCTTTTCATCTACTTGCTGGTCGCGCTGCTGCGCGCCGAACGCAGCTAGGGGGCGTCATGCAAGTACAGGACTACGGGCTGATTCTGGCCTTCTTCGTGCTGGTGCTGGTGCCAGCGCCTTTCATCGGCCGCTTCATCCATCGCGCGATGGAGGGGCAGCGCACCTTCCTCACGCCGCTCTTCGCTCCCGTCGAGCGTTTCTGCTACCGCATCGCCGGGGTCGATCCCCATAGCGAGCAGGACTGGAAGACCTACACCGTCGCGCTGCTGCTGTTCAACGCAGCCGGCCTGGCGCTGCTGTTCTCCATCCTCATGCTGCAGGGCATGCTGCCGCTCAATCCGCAGAAGCTGCCGGGCCTGGAATGGACCCTGGCGTTCAACACTGCCGTCAGCTTCGTCACCAACACCAACTGGCAGGCCTACAGCGGCGAGGCGAGCCTGAGCTATTTCAGCCAGATGGTCGGCCTGGGTGTGCAGAACTTCGTCAGCGCCGCCGTCGGCCTCTGCGTGCTGGTGGCCCTGGCCCGTGGCATCAGCCGTCGCAGCACCGACAAGCTCGGCAACTTCTGGGTCGACCTGACCCGCGGCACCCTCTACGCGCTGCTGCCGCTGTGCCTGTTGCTGGCGCTGTTCCTGGTCTGGCAGGGCGTGCCGCAGACCTTCCTCGACTACGTCAGCGTCCACACCCTGGCCGGCACCGACCAGGTGGTCCCGCTCGGCCCGGCGGCCAGCCAGATCGCCATCAAGCAACTGGGCACGAACGGTGGTGGTTTCTTCGGCGTCAACTCCGCGCACCCGTTCGAGAACCCCAGCGCCTGGAGCAACTTGCTGGAAATGGCGTCGATCATCCTGATCCCCGCCGCCCTGGTGTTCACCTTCGGCCACTACGTCAAGGATCTGCGCCAGAGCCGCGCGCTGCTGGCGACCATGCTGATCCTGTTCGTCATCGGCCTGGGCGTGACCCTGTACAGCGAGTTCCAGCCCAACCCGGCCCTGGCCGCGCTGCCCATCGAGCAGTCCGGTTCCCTGGAGGGCAAGGAGAGCCGCCTCGGCATCACCGCCTCGGCACTCTGGGCGGTGACCACCACGGCTGCGTCCAACGGCTCGGTGAACTCGATGCACGACAGCTTCAGCGCCATCGGCGGGATGATCCCGATGTTCAACATGATGCTCGGCGAGGTGATCTTCGGCGGCGTCGGCGCGGGCCTCTACGGCATGCTGCTGTTCGTGCTGATCGCCGTGTTCCTCGCCGGCCTGATGATCGGTCGCACCCCTGAATACCTCGGCAAGAAGCTGGAGGCCCGCGAGGTACGCCTGCTGGTGGCGACCCTGCTGGTGATGCCGATCGGCGTGCTGGTGTTCTGCTCCCTGGCGGTGAGCCTGCCAGGCCCGGCGGCCTCCATCACCAATCCCGGCGCGCACGGTTTCAGCCAGGCGCTGTACGCCTACACCTCGGGATCTGCCAACAACGGCTCGGCCTTCGCCGGCTTCGGCGCCAACACGCCGTTCCATAACGTCATGATCGGCCTGGCGATGCTGCTCGGCCGCTTCGGCTACATCCTCCCGGTACTGGCCATCGCCGGCAGCCTGGCGGCCAAGCAGCGCGCGCCGGTGGGTGGCAACAGCTTCCCCACCCACGGCCCGCTGTTCGTCACCCTGCTGACCCTGACCATCCTCCTGGTCGGTGGCCTGACCTTCCTCCCGGCATTGGCCCTGGGGCCGATTGCCGAACACCTCGCGCTGATCGGCCTTTAAGGGAGACCCGCATGAACGCCCCTATCCAGGCGCCGAAGAATGGCGCCAAGCAGCAACAACCCCGTACCGCCATCGCCGCGCTGTGGAAGCCGGCGCTGGTGCAGGCCTTCGCCAAGCTCGACCCGCGCCAGCTCAAGCGCTCGCCGGTGATGCTGGTGGTGGAACTGACCGCCGTGGTCACCACGGTGCTGTGCTTCATCCCCAACCCGGCGGTGTCCACCGGCCTGGCGGTGCAGATCGCCCTGTGGCTGTGGTTCACCGTGCTCTTCGCCAACTTCGCCGAGGCCCTCGCCGAAGGCCGTGGCAAGGCCCGCGCCGACAGCCTCAAGGCCGGCAGCCAGGGCCTCAGCGCCCGCCGTCGTGCTGCCTCCGGGCAGTTCGAGACGGTGGCCGCCAGCAGCCTGCGTCGTGGTGACCTGGTGCGCGTCGAGGCCGGTGAGCTGATCCCCGGCGACGGCGAGGTGGTCGAAGGCATCGCCGCGGTCAACGAGGCCGCCATCACCGGCGAATCCGCGCCGGTGATCCGCGAGTCCGGCGGTGACCGCTCGGCGGTCACCGGCAACACCCGCGTGGTCTCCGACTGGTTGCTGGTGAAGATCACCGCCAACCCGGGCGAGTCGACCCTGGACCGGATGATCGCCCTGGTGGAGGGCGCCAAGCGCCAGAAGACCCCCAACGAGGTGGCGCTGGACATCCTGCTGATCGGCCTGACGCTGATCTTCCTGCTGGTGGTCGCCACCCTGCAGCCCTTCGCCCGCTTCGCCGGTGGCGACCTGCCGCTGGTGTACCTGGTGGCGCTGCTGGTGACCCTGATCCCCACCACCATCGGCGGCCTGCTTTCGGCCATCGGCATCGCCGGCATGGACCGCCTGGTGCGCCTCAACGTCATCGCCAAGTCCGGCCGTGCCGTGGAGGCGGCGGGCGACGTGCACGTGCTGCTGCTGGACAAGACCGGCACCATCACCTTCGGCAACCGCCGTTGCAGTGCGCTGGTCAAGGCACCGGGCGTGAGCGGCAAGGAACTGTCCGACGCCGCGCTGCTGGCATCGCTGGCCGACGACACGCCGGAAGGCAAATCCATCGTCGAGTACCTGCGCGCCCTCAGCGCCATGGTCGAGCCGGCTCGCGATGAGGTCACCGCCATCGCCTTCAGTGCCGAGACCCGCCTCTCCGGGGTGGACTGGAACGGCCGCAGCTACCGCAAGGGTGCGGTGGACGCGGTGCTGGCCTGGGTCGGCATGAGCCGCGCCGAGATGCCCGAGCAGCTGTCCCGCGAGATCGACCGGATCGCCCAGAGCGGCGGCACCCCGCTGCTGGTGGCGGCCGATGGCAAGCTGCTGGGCGGAATCCACCTCAAGGACGTGGTCAAGCCCGGCATCCGCGAGCGCTTCGCCGAGCTGCGGCAGATGGGCATCCGCACCGTGATGGTCACCGGCGACAACCCGCTGACCGCCGCCGCCATCGCCGCCGAGGCCGGGGTGGACGACGTGATCGCCGAAGCCACGCCGGAGAAGAAGCTGGCGCGCATCCGCCAGGAGCAGGGCGAGGGCAAGATGGTCGCCATGTGCGGTGACGGCGCCAACGACGCCCCGGCGCTGGCCCAGGCCGATGTCGGCCTGGCGATGAACGACGGCACCCAGGCCGCCCGCGAGGCCGCCAACCTGGTGGACCTGGATTCCGACCCGACCAAGCTGCTGGACGTGGTGCAGGTGGGCAAGGAGCTGCTGGTGACCCGTGGGGCACTGACGACCTTCTCGGTGGCCAACGACGTGGCCAAGTACTTCGCCATCCTCCCGGCGCTGTTCGCCGGCATCTACCCGCAGTTGGGCGTGCTCAACCTGATGCAGCTGCGCAGCCCGCAGAGCGCCATCCTCTCGGCCATTGTGTTCAACGCGCTGATCATCATCGCGCTGATCCCCCTGGCCCTGCGCGGGGTGCGCGTGCAAGCCGCCGACGCCGCCAGCCTGCTGCGCCGCAACCTGCTGATCTACGGCCTGGGCGGGCTGGTGGCGCCCTTCATCGGCATCAAGCTGATCGACATCCTGCTCACCGCCCTGCACCTGGTCTGACGCCTTTCCCCTCTCCACGGAGAGGGGACTTAATCCGAGGAACTGAATATGCTTACGCAACTCCGTCCCGCCCTGAGCCTGCTGGCCCTGATGACCCTGATAACCGGCGTTGCCTACCCGCTGTCCGTCACCGCTGTCGCGCAACTGGCCTTCCCGGCGCAGGCCAACGGCAGCCTTGTGCGCGACGCCAAGGGCGATGCACGCGGCAGCCTGCTGCTGGCGCAGCAGGTGGAGGGGGCCCAGTGGTTCCAGCCACGCCCCTCGGCCGGTGGCTATGCCACGGTCGCCAGCGGTGCCAGCAACCTGGCCCCGAGCAACCCGGCGCTGGCCGAGCGCATCGCCAAGGACGCCGCCGAGCTGGGCGCGCTGGGGCAGGGCCCGGTGCCCATGGCCCTGGTCACCACTTCCGGCAGCGGCCTCGATCCGCACCTGCCGCTGGCCGCTGCGCGCTACCAGATCCCGCGCATCGCCGAGGCGCGGGGCATTCCCGCCGCGACCCTGGAGCGCCTGGTGGAACAGCAGGCCGAGCGCCCGCTGATCGGGCCAGCGGTGGTCAACGTGTTCGCCCTCAACCTGCGACTGAACGAGATGCCTGAATGAGTGATGCCGGCCGTGCCGATGCGTTGTTGGCCGAACTGCCGCGCGAGGGGCGCGGCCGGCTGAAGGTCTTCCTCGGCGCCGCACCGGGCGTGGGCAAGACCTTCGCCATGTTGCAAGCCGCCCAGGCGCAGTTGCGCCAGGGCGTCGACCTGCGTGTCGGCGTGGTCGAGACACACGGCCGCGCCGAGACCGAGGCGATGCTCACCGGGCTGCCCCAGCAGCCGCTGCGGCGCCTGGAATATCGGGGCGTGCCGCTGACCGAGATGGACCTGGACGGCATCCTCGCCGCGCCGCCGAAGCTGGTGCTGGTGGACGAGCTGGCCCACAGCAACGCCCCCGGCAGCCGCCACGCCAAGCGCTGGCAGGACGTGCAGGAGCTGCTCGCGGCCGGCATCGACGTCTACACCACCGTCAACGTCCAGCACCTGGAAGCGCTCAACGACCAGGTGTTCGACATCACCGGCGTGCAGGTGCGCGAGACCCTGCCGGACTGGGTGCTGCAGGAGTCCGACGAGATCCTTCTCGTCGACCTGCCGCCCCGCGAGCTGCTGGAGCGCCTGCGCGAGGGCAAGGTCTACGTGCCCGAGCAGGCCCGCGCAGCCATCGACGCCTTCTTCTCCCAGACCAACCTCACCGCCCTGCGCGAGCTGGCCATGCAGACCGCTGCCGCGCGGGTCGATGCCGATCTCAACCGCCGCTACCGCCAGCAGGGCCAGGAGGCGCCGACGGTGCGTGGCCGCCTGCTGGTGGGCGTGGACGGCAGCGAGCAGGCCGAGCGCCTGGTGCGCCACGCCTGCCGCGTGGCCGAGCGCCGCCACCTGCCCTGGAGCCTGGTACACGTGGACACCGGCGGCACGCAGAGCGAGGAGGCCCGAACGCGCCTGCAGGCGGCCCAGCAACTGGCCGAGCGCCTGGGCGGCGAAGTGGTGACCCTGCGCGCCGAGGGCGTGGCCAGTACCCTGATCGAACACGCCAACGAGCGCCGCGCCAGCTTGCTGCTGGTGGGCCGCAGCCGCCAGCGCCTGCGCCGTCGCTGGCTCGGGCGTGGCGTGGCGGAGCGCCTGCTGCGCCAGGCCGAGGGGCTGGAGATCAGCGTGCTGGACACGGACGCCGACGCGAGCGCCCCCAGCGCCCGGTCGCGTCACCCGGTGCCACTGGCCGACTACGGCATGGCCCTGGGCGCCGCGCTGGCGGCCACTGCCCTGGGCTGGGGCGCCTACCAGGTGCTGGCGCTGCCGAACATCTCCCTGGTGTTCCTCGCCGCCGTATTGCTGGTGGCGGTGCGCAGCAGCCTGGGCCCGGCACTGCTCTGTGCCGGTGTATCGTTCCTGGCCTACGACTTCCTGTTCATCCCACCGACCTTCTCCCTGACCATCGCCCGCCAGGAAGACGTGCTGACCCTGCTGTTCTTCCTGCTGATGGCTGGGCTCACCGGCAACCTGGCCTCGCGCCAGCGCCGCCAGTTGCAGGCCCTGCGTGCCACCCAGACGGAAACCACTGCGCTGCTCGACCTCTCGCGCAAGCTCACCGCCGCCACCGACCGTCAGGCCGTGCTCAGCGTCGCCGCCCAGCAGTTCACCCCCTGGACCGACGTCGAGGTGTGCCTGCTGGCGCGCAGCCGTGACGGCGTGTGGAAGGTCGAGGCCGGCGTACAGCGCCTGCTGGCCGACCAGGAGCGTGCGGCGGCGGAGTGGTCCTGGCAGCACGATCAGGTGGCCGGGCTCGGCACCGGCACCCTGCCCAGCGGGCGCTGGTGGTGGCTGCCGTTGTCCGGCGAGGAGGGCCCGCTGGCATTGCTCGGGGTCAGCCCGCGTGACGGTGCACCGTTGCCCGCCGAACGCCGCCGATTGCTGTCCGCCCTTGGCCAGCCCCTGGCCCAGGCGCTGGCACGCGCACAGCTGGCCGAGGACCTGGAGGCCGCGCGCCTGCACGGCGAGACCGAACAGCTGCGCAGCGCGCTGCTGGCCTCCGTTTCCCACGACCTGCGCACGCCGCTGACCGCCATGCGCGGCTCCATCGACAGCCTGTTGGCCCTCGGCGAGGCGATCCCCCAGGAGGACCGCCGCGAGCTGCTGGAGGGCACAAGGGATGAGGCCGAGCGCCTCGACCGCTACATCCAGAACCTGCTGGACATGACCCGCCTCGGCCATGGCGGCCTCAAGCTGGCCCGCGACTGGGTGGCGCCGGTGGACATAGTCGCCAGTGCCCTGCAGCGCCTGCGCCCGGTGCTGGCGCCGCTGAAGGTGGAGACCGAACTACCCACCGAGTTGCCCCTGCTCTATGTCCACGCCGCACTGATCGAGCAGGCGCTGGTCAATGTGCTGGAGAACGCCGCGCGCTTCTCGCCGACCCAGGGCCGCCTGCGCGTGGCGGTGACGGCCGACACCGAGGAGCTGCGCTTTGCCGTCAGCGACCAGGGCCCCGGTATCCCGGCCGCGGAGCGGGAGAAGATCTTCGACATGTTCTACACCGCCGCCCGTGGCGACCGGGGCGGGCAGGGCACCGGCCTGGGCCTGGCCATCTGCCAGGGCATGGTCGGCGCCCACGGCGGCCGGGTGACGGTGGGCGAGGGGCTCGAAGGCAAGGGCACCACCCTGACCCTGCACCTGCCGCTGCACCCGCAGCCGGTGCTGGAGGAGGAGGTGGGTGATGGCCCGCTGTAGGGGCGAATTCATTCGCCATGCGGACCGCAGGACCGCCGCGTGCGACCCGGTGCGGCGTTGCCGCCCTGGGCGAATGAGTTCGCCCCAACACGATGCGGTAGCCAACGGATTTCGAAGGACAAGATGACGACCAACCAACCAACCCTCCTGGTCATCGACGACGAGGCGCAGATCCGCAAGTTCCTGCGCATCAGCCTCGCGGCCCAGGGCTACAAGGTGCTGGAAGCGGCCAACGGCGCCGAGGGCCTGGCCCAGGCGGCGCTGGCGCGGCCGGACCTGGTGGTGCTCGACCTGGGCCTGCCGGACATGGACGGCAAGACGGTGCTGGCCGAACTGCGCGAGTGGTCGACGGTGCCGGTGCTGGTGCTCTCGGTGCGCGCCAGCGAAGGCGAGAAGGTGCTGGCCCTGGACGGTGGCGCCAACGACTACGTGACCAAGCCCTTCAGCGTGCAGGAGTTCCTCGCCCGGGTGCGCGTGCTGCTGCGCCAGGCCGGTGGCGGCGAGCAGCAGGAAGCGGTGGTCGAAAGCGGCCCGCTGAGCGTCGACTTCGCCTACCGCCGGGTGACCCTGGACGGCGCCGAGGTGGCGCTGACCCGCAAGGAGTACGCGGTGCTCGCCCAACTGGCGCGGCACCTGGGGCGGGTGGTGACCCAGCAGCAACTGCTCAAGGACATCTGGGGCCCGACCCATGTCGAGGACACCCACTACCTGCGGGTGGTGGTCGGCCACCTGCGGCAGAAGCTCGGCGACGACCCGACCGAGCCGCGTTTCATCGTCACCGAGGCCGGGGTCGGCTATCGCCTGCGCGAGGGCTAGCAGGATTCACTTCATAGGTTGGCGCCGAGCCTGCAAGGCCCAACGCCGCCAGGCGGTGCCCTCACCAATGAGGCCCCACTTTCGTAGGAGCGAGCTCTGCTCGCGAAGCTTCACGACGGGCGCGATGGCGGACGCTGCGTAGGGTGGATGGCGCTTCCTGCATCCACCAACCGGCGCTTCACCTCACGCATTCCCTGAGGGCGAACGCCTTGTCGAGCTTGCTTCAGCCCACTGCTCTGCTTCGACGGTGCCTTTGCCGCCTGGCCCACCTTCACCCCCCATTGCGAGCTGCACCTCATCTGCCTGTGTTGCGCAACGCGAATCCGTCGTCTAGCGCTTAATCCAGGCGCCTGGCGCCATTCGTTGCCGGAAGGAAGACATGCAACAACTGCTCGACGAAATCCTCGATGAGGTCCGCCCGCTGATCGGGCAGGGCAAGGTCGCCAGCTATATCCCGGCGCTGGCCGGCGTGCCGGCGAACCAGCTGGGCATTGCGGTGTACAGCAATGAGGGCCAGCTCTATTGCGCCGGTGACGGGCGCACGCCGTTCTCAATCCAGAGTATTTCCAAGGTGTTCAGCCTGGTGCAGGCGATCCAGCATTCCGGCGAGGACATCTGGCAGCGCCTGGGCCACGAGCCCTCCGGCCAGCCGTTCAACTCCCTGGTGCAGCTGGAGTTCGAGCGGGGCGTGCCGCGCAACCCCTTCATCAACGCCGGGGCGCTGGTGATCTGCGACATCAACCAATCGCGCTTCGCCGCACCGGCGTTGTCCATGCGCGACTTCGCCCGGCGCCTGAGCGGCAACCACTACCTGGTGGCCGACGAGGTGGTGGCGCGCTCGGAGTACCAGCACCGCGCGCGCAACGCCGCAGCGGCCTACCTGATGCAGTCCTTCGGCAACTTCCACAACGATGTGGAGGCGGTGCTGCGCAGCTACTTCCACCACTGCGCGTTGCGCATGAACTGCGTGGACCTGGCCCTGGCCTTCAGCTTCCTGGCCAACGACGGCGTCAGCCCCCACAGCGGCGAAACGGTGCTCAGCGCGCGGCAGACCAAGCAGGTTAACGCGCTGATGGCCACCAGCGGGCTGTACGACGAGGCGGGCAACTTCGCCTACCGCGTCGGCCTGCCGGGCAAGAGTGGGGTAGGGGGCGGCATAGTCGCGGTGGTGCCGGGGCGCTTCACCGTTTGCGTGTGGTCGCCGGAGCTCAATGAGTCCGGCAACTCGGTGGCGGGGATGGCGGCGCTGGAGAAACTCTCCGAGCGCATTGACTGGTCGATCTTCTGACTCAGTCCTGCTCGTACTTCTCCAGGGTGTCGCGGGCGATCTGGCGGCCCAGCTGGATCAGCTCCGGCGCCTTGTAGAACTCGAAGAAGCGGCATACGCGCTTGGGCACGTTGATCAGGACGTCCGGCGGGTAGCCGGCGATCTTGTACTGCGCCAGGGACGTCTGCATCACCTCGAAGCTCTGGTTGACCAGGTCCAGCAGCGAGGCCGGGCCGACGCTGGCGACCACCTGCGAGCCGCTGGCCGAGCTCGGCGCGCCTTCCTTCTGCGGTGCCGCTGCGGGCTGCTGGGCGCCGGGCTCCGCCGAGTCCTCCACCCAGGGATTGGCGATGGGCGCGGTAGCGCCTTCGAGCAGCAGTTCCTCGTCGATGCCGCGCTTGCGGAAGGGCAGGCGCTCGCCGAGGGAGCTCATCATCTGGTCGATGCGCCCCTTGAAGGCCGGCGGGCGCTCGATCACCGGCAGCTGGTACTGCTTCTGGTTGGTGGAGTTGAGGTTGACGGCGATGATCAGGTCGCAGTGGCTGGAGACCACCGGCACGATCGGCAGCGGATTGAGCAGGCCGCCGTCCACCAGCATGCGCGAGCCCTGCATCACCGGGGTGAACAGGCTGGGGATGGCCGCCGAGGCGCGCATGGCCTGGTGCAGGCAGCCTTCCTGGAACCAGATCTCCTGCTGGTTGGTGAGGTCGGTGGCGACCGCGGTGTAGGGGATCGACAGGTCTTCGATGTCGATGTCGCCGACGATCTCGCGGATGCGCCCGAACACCTTCTCGCCACGGATGGCGCCGAGGCGGAAGCTGACGTCGAGCAGGCGCAGCACGTCGAGGTAGTCCAGGCTTTCGGTCCACTCGCGGTACTCGCGCAGCTTGCCGGCGGCGTAGATGCCACCGACCACCGCGCCCATGGAGCAGCCGGCGATGCAGGCGATCTCGTAGCCCCGCGCTTCGATCTCCTCGATCACGCCGATATGGGCGTAGCCCCGGGCTCCCCCGGAGCCGAGGACCAGTGCGACACGCTTACTCATGGCTTCACCTTTTCCTACATAAGGCGCAGACGATACCTGTGGGAAAGGGCGAGGCCAAGTGAGTGCGGGCGCCGCTGTAGCCGTAATGCAACGGCGGGCTGCAAAGCTGCTGAGCAGGGCACGGCGGGGAATTTTTCCGGTTCCGTACCGTCTTAACCAGCATTAGACTCATGGCCATTTCACATCCCGAGGAGAACCCCCATGAAAGCCTGGATCAGCCTGCCCCTGATCGTCCTCATGCTTGCAGGTTGCGCCGCCAAGACGGCTTACCGCGACAGCTGCGCCAACCAGCTGGACGCGGCCTGGAAGGAACTCGACCTGGCCAAGGCCGAGGGCTTCTCCGGGACCGTCAGCTACTCCAAGGCGCTGAGCCTGCTGACCGCCGCCAAGACCCAGCAGCAGTTCGAGGGTTTCCAGGGCTGCACCGAGAAAGCCGACAAGGCGCGCTTCTACATCCGTGAGTCCCGCGCCGGGCGCTGATTCGCCAGGTCGTGCAGAAGCCGGGGCATGCCCCGGCTTTTTTGTGGGCGCTCGCAGGGCGGGTCTGTCACAGGGGGCCGTTCATGAATCGTCATGCCCACTAGCCTGGGTCATTCCGCCCCCCGTAGCCCGGGCTTCAGCCCGGGAACCCCGGTGTGCTCGCCCTGAGAGCGACACCTGGATAGCCAAGCCCTATCCCATTTATCAAAGAAATTTCTTGTTTAATTGGTCGCTGCGCTCCTAATATCCAAGCTGTTTCTTGCATAAATAAATCCGGAGAGATGCTTGATGGACACCACTGCCTCCCTCGATGCCCTGCCCACTGCCAGCTGGGGCGAACTGTTCAGCGGGCGCAACGGCCTGATGGCGGTGGCGCTCACCGGCGGCGTCGCCTTGCACGCCATCAACGTGCACATCGTCACCACGGTACTGCCGTCGGTGGTGCGCGAAATCGGCGGGCTCGACTGGTACGCCTGGAACACCACGTTGTTCGTGGTGGCCTCCATCGTCGGCGCGGCACTGGCCTCGCGCCTGCTCGCCGGTGGCGGCCCGCGCGGTGCCTGCCTGGCGGCGCTGGCGTTGTTCGCCCTGGGTTCGGTGGGCTGCGCGGCCGCGCAATCGATGCCCTGGATGCTCGGCGCCCGGGCGGTGCAGGGGCTGGGCGGCGGCCTGCTGGCGGCCTTGAGCTATGCCTTGATCCGCGTGGTGTTCGCGCCCCCGCTGTGGCCCCGCGCCGTGGCGCTGGTATCCGGCATGTGGGGCGTGGCGACGCTGTGCGGCCCGGCCGTGGGTGGCCTGTTCGCCGAAGCCGGGCACTGGCGCTGGGCCTTCTGGTCGTTGCTGCCGGTGGCGCTGGCCCAGGCGCTGTTGGTGCTGGTGCAGCTGCGCCCGCGTGCCGATGCCGCCGAGGCCGGTGCGGTGCCGGGAATTCCCTTCGTGCAGATCGGCCTGTTGGCCGCCTCGGTGCTGGCGGTGGCGGCGGGCAGCCTGTCGCCGCTGCTGCCGTTGCAGGCGCTGGGCGTGGCCCTGGGGCTGGCGCTCGGCGCGGCGGCCCTGGTCTGGGATCGCCGCGCCAGCGTTCGCCTGCTGCCGTCCGGCGGCGCTTCCCTGGCCACCGCGCTGGGCGCCGTGTACGCCTGCGTGGCGTTGCTGCTGGCGGGTACCACCACTGAAATCTTCGTGCCCTATTTCCTCCAGGTGCTGCATGGCCAGTCACCGCTGGTGGCGGGTTACCTGACGGCGGCCATGGCCGGCGGCTGGAGCCTGGGGTCGCTGCTGTCCTCGGGGCGCAGCGGTGGCGATGCGGCGCGCCTGTTGCGCGGTGGGCCGGTGCTTTGCGTGTTCGGCCTGCTGGCCCTGGCGGGGCTGATCCCGCTGGCCGGCGAACTGGACTACGGGCTGCGCACCCTGTTGGTGGGCCTGGCGCTGGCGGCGGTGGGCGCGGGCGTGGGCATCGGCTGGCCGCACCTGCTGACCCGGGTGCTGGAGCTGGCCCCGCGTGGCGAGGAGAACGCCGCCTCCACCGCCATCACCACCGTGCAGCTGTATGGCATGGCCGTCGGTGCGGCCCTTGCCGGCCTGGTGGCCAACGCCGCCGGGCTCAGCGTGCCGGGTGGCGTGGCCGGTGCACAGTCGGCGGCGATCTGGCTGTTCGCCGGGTTCGCCCTGGCACCGCTGCTGGCCGCCCTGTTGGCGCGTCGCGTGATCGGGGGCGCCCATTAGACGATCGCCGACTTTCCACGCGGGGGAGGGCGCGGGGCATAATCCGCCCATCCCCCTCCCGCTTCCCGGAGCCCCCGATGCAGCTCGACTTCACCACCCTCAGCCCCCTCGACGCCTACCGCTGGCTGGCCTCCACCGTGACGCCGCGGCCCATCGCCTGGGTGTCCAGCCAGGCGGCGGACGGCACCCAGAACCTGGCGCCGTTCAGCTTCTTCCAGGTGATCAGCGATGCGCCGCCGACGCTGATGGTGAACGTCAACAACCGTGCCGATGGCAGCCTCAAGGACACCCTGCGCAACGTCCAGGAAACCGGGCAACTGGTGATCCAGCTGGTGTCCCAGGCCTTCGCCGAAGCGATGAACGCCAGCTCCGCACAGCTGCCGAGCGAGGTCAGCGAGTTCGAGGCCTGCGGCATCGCCACCGAGCCGTCGCTGCGGGTGGCACCGCCGCGGGTCAAGGGCGTGCCGGTGGCCTTCGAGTGCGAGCTGGTGGAGGTACAGCCCTACCCGCGGGAGAACCCCAACTGCCACCTGATCTTCGCCCGCGTGCTGCTGGCCCATATCGACGAGGCGGTGCTCAACGAGCAGGGCCGAGCCGACCCGCACAAGCTCGACCTGGTGGGGCGCCTGGGCGGCAGCGCCTACGTGCGCACCCAGGACACCTTCAACCTGGTGCGCCCGACCTGACCCAGGGGGGATTCTGGCGCCGGCTCCCCGGCGCCTGCTCTGAAAGCGACCTCCGCATAGCTAAAACCTCCATTCGGCCGACCCCTGGCAGGGTTATGGCTTGTCGCCAGTACCGTCTCACTCCTAAGTTCGCGCTGTTGTTCCGGCGACGCGTGGCGCGCCGCCGGTCACCCGGTGAGGAGGAGTCCCCATGGCATCGGTTCTGCAACGTGGTATCGCCAGCCTCGGCACGGCGAAGAAGCTGACCCTGGGCTTCGGCGTGGTGCTGGCGCTCACCGCCGTGGTGGCCGCCACCGGCTTCTCCGCGCTGCGCGGTGTGGCCGCCGGCGCCAGCCTGCTGGAGCGTACCGATGCGCTGGAAGGCGAGGTGCTGCGCATCCGCCTGATCGAGAAGGATTACGCCCTGACCGGCGACGCCAAGCAGGCCGAGGCGTTGCACCAGGCGACCCAGGCCCTGCAGGAGCACGGCCAGGCGCTGGCGGCGGACCTCGGCGATGCCAGCCGGCAGGCCCTGGGCCAGGTGGACCAGGCGGTAACCACCTACCGCGCGGCCTTCGACCGCTACGTGGAACTGACCGACAACATGCGCCTGTCCCTGGAGGCGGCCAACTGGCTGGTGGTCAGTGCCTCCAACAGCCTCGACGTGCTGCAGTCGGGCCTCAACGAGGACGGCGTCGACCTGCTGAAAAGTTCCCAGGGCGCGGAAGGTGCCGAGATGGTCGCCCAGGGCGGCGAGATCAGCCGCGTCTACCAATCCCTGCTGCTGGCCCTGAACCAGGCCCGGGTGCGCCTGGAGCAGAGCCGCAGCAGCGGCGAGATCGACGAGAGCGCCATCCAGGAGGCGCTGGATGCGCAGAAGCTCGCCGGCGAGCTGCGCGAGAGCATGAAGGACCCGGGCTACGCCGCAGTGCTCACCGAGGTGATCGGCAATATCGATTCGTTCAACGAGCGCCTCAAGGAATACACCGGCCACCTGCGCCAGCAGAAGGTGGAGTACCAGGCGCTGGTCGGCGCCGCCGAGGTGATCGTTCAGGCCGTCGACCAGGCTTCCGCGCTGCAGAAGGAGGCGATGCTCGCCCAGCAGAAGGCCAGCTCGCTGCTGATCCTCATGGCCAGCGCCCTGGCCCTGGTCATCGGCCTGGCGGCCACGGTGCTGATCGCCCTGCTGATCGTGCGCCCGCTGCAACGGGTGATCGCGGTGGCGCGGCAGATTTCCGCCGGCGATCTCAGCGTCGAGATCGAGGTGGACCGCAGCGACGAAGTGGGCCAACTGCTGGAGGCCATGCGCGGCATGTCGGCCAACCTGCGTGACATGGTCGGCCGGCTGCAGGGCGGGGTGATGCAGATTTCTTCCTCGGCCCAGGCGCTGTCCTCGGTCACCGAGCAGACCCGGGTCGGCGTCAACGGTCAGAAGCTGGAGACCGACCAGGTGGCCACCGCCATGAGCGAGATGACCGCCACCGTCCACGAAGTCGCGCGCAACGCCGAGGCGGCCGCGGCCTCCACCCAGAGCGCGGACAGCAAGGTCAGCAATGGCAGCGAAGTGGTGCGCCAGACCCTGGGGCGCATCAACCAACTGGCCGCGGCCATGGAGGCGGCGACCCGGAGCATCGAGCACCTGAGCCACGAGACCCAGAGCATCGGTTCGGTGCTGGACGTGATCAAGAGCGTGGCCGAGCAGACCAACCTGCTGGCGCTGAACGCCGCCATCGAGGCGGCGCGCGCCGGCGACCAGGGCCGTGGTTTCGCCGTGGTGGCCGACGAGGTGCGCGCGCTGGCCAAGCGCACCCAGCAGTCCACCGCCGAGATCGAGCGGCTGATCGCCACCCTGCGCGACGGCGTGCGCCAATCCGTGGAGCGCATGCAGGAGAGCGGGGCGCTGGTGGAGATGACGGTGCAGGACGCCAATCACACCGAGCAGGCCTTGAGCGGCATCGCCGAGGCGGTGGCGGTGATCCACCAGATGAACCAGCAGATTGCCGCCGCCGCCGAGCAGCAGAGCGCCGTGGCCGAAGAGATCAACCGCAGCGTCACCAGCATCCGCGACATCGCCGACCAGTCCGCCATGGCCATGGAGGAAACCGCCAGCTCCAGCACCCAGCTGGCCTCCCTGGGCCGCGACCTGCAGGCGATGGCGGGGCATTTCCGCTTGTAGTCCCCGGGCGGTTAGCTTTGAGGTGTTCAGGCGCTCTGGCGTGCCGTTGCGCTGGGGCGGACCTGGCGCACGGTTTCGTCAGCAAAAATTGCAGGGCGCTTTGCCATCTCCGTGCCCACCGGTAGCATCGGCCCATTGTTTCGGGAGCTTGCGATGCGAACCAGACTGGATGCCTGCCTCAACGCCGTTAACCAGGTCGTGCTGGGCAAGGAGCCCCAGGTGCGCCTGGCGCTGACCTGCCTGCTGGCCCGGGGTCACCTGCTGATCGAAGACCTGCCCGGCATGGGCAAGACCACCCTCAGCCATGCCCTGGCGCGGGTGCTGGGGCTGAGCTTCCAGCGCATCCAGTTCACCTCCGACCTGTTGCCCGGCGACATCCTCGGCACCTCGGTGTTCGACAAGGACACCGGCCAGTTCGTCTTCCACCCGGGCCCGGTATTCGCCGAGCTGGTGCTGGCCGACGAGATCAACCGCGCCACGCCCAAGAGCCAGAGCGCGCTGCTCGAAGCCATGGAGGAGGGCCAGGTGACCATCGAGGGCGCGACCCGGCCGCTGCCCGAACCCTTCTTCGTCATCGCCACGCAGAACCCTGTGAGCCAGGGCGGCACCTTCGCCCTGCCGGAATCGCAGCTGGACCGCTTCCTCATGCGCCTGTCCCTGGGCTACCCGGCCCGTGTGGCGGAGAAGGCCCTGCTGCTGGGCGAAGCGCGCCGGGAGATCCTGCCGCGCCTGGAGCCGGTGCTGGACCACGCCGAGCTGGCGCTGATCCAGGCCGAGGTGCCGAAGATCCGTGTCAGCGATGCACTGGTGGACTATGTGCTGCGCCTGGTGGAGGCGACCCGCTCCCACGCCCAGTTCGCCTGGGGCCTGTCGCCGCGTGCCAGCCTGGCACTGCTCGCTGCTGCCCGCGCCTGGGCGCTGCTGGCCGGGCGTGATTATGTGATCCCCGAGGACGTACAAGCCGTGCTGCCTTCGGTAGTCGGCCACCGCCTGCGGGAGCAGGCCGACCCGGCCGGCCACGGCGGCGGCGCCCTGGTGCAGTGGCTGCTGCGCGAAGTCCCGGCGCTCTGATGCTCAGGCAGCGCGTGCGGCCGCGCTGGAACCGCTGGCTGGCGAAACGGATTCCGCCCGCCGCCGAGGTGCGCCTCAACCAGCGGCGCATCTTCATCATCCCCACGCGCACCGGCCTGGCCTTCGGCATCGCCCTGGTGCTGATGCTGCTGGTGGCGATCAACTACCAGAACAGCCTGGCCTATGGCCTGACCTTCCTGCTGCTGTCGATGTTCATCCTGACCATCCTCCACACCTTCCGGAACCTCGCCGGCATGACCTTGCGCGCCGCGGGCGCCCCGGCGGTGTTCGTCGGCGAGCGGGCGCGCTTCCGGGTGCGCCTGGAGAGCGAGCGCCAGCCCCACCAGGCCATTGCCCTCGGCTGGCCGCCGGCCGAGTTGCAGGCCCAGGACGTGCCCGCCGGCGGTTCCTGCGATTGCGAGGTGGACCTGCCGGCCGAGCGCCGTGGCTGGTTGCGCCCGGGGCGCCTGCGGGTGGAAAGCCGCTTTCCCCTCGGCTTGCTGGTGGCCTGGAGCTGGGTGGACCTGGACCAGGCGGCGCTGGTCTACCCGCGCCCGCTGCCCGGCGACCTGCCCATGGGCACTGGTGGCCGCCGGGACGACGAGGAGGAGGGCGTACGCGTGCTCGGCCGTGGTGCCGACGACTACCAGGGGCTCAAGCCCTACCAGCCCGGCGACTCGCGGCGGCGCCTGCACTGGAAGGCCTATTCCCGGGGCCAGGGCCTGTTCATCAAGGATTTCGCCGCCCTCGCCGGTGCCGACCTGTGGCTCGACCTGGAGGGCCTGGAAGGCGAGCTGGAAAGCCGGCTGTCGTTGCTCTGCCACTGGGTGCTGACCTTCACCGAGCGCGGCCAGCCCTTCGGCCTGCGCCTGGGCGGCCAGGAGCTGCGCCCGGACGTCGGTGAGCTGCACCGCGATGCCTGCCTGCGCGCGCTGGCCCTTTACGGGGTGGCGCGATGAGCCCGGTGCAGCCGATCCCGCGCATCGCCCTGACCTGGCTGCTGGTGGCCCAGGTGCTGGTGATCCTGCCGCACCTGTTCCACCTGCCGCTGTGGATCATCGGCCTGTGGCTGGTGTGCGCCGGCTGGCGGGTGCAGGTGTTCCGCATGCGCGCGCGCTACCCCAGCGGCCTGGCCAAGGTGCTGATGATGGTCGGCGCTGGTACGGGGGTGCTGCTGTCCCGGGGCAGCCTGATCGGCCTGGACGCCGGCGTGGTGCTGCTGGTGGCGGCCTTCATTCTCAAACTGGTGGAGATGCGCACCCGGCGCGATGCGCTGGTGCTGATCTTCCTCGGCTTCTTCACCGTGGTGACCGCCTACCTGTTCGACGATGGCATGCTCGCCGCGGTCTACAGCCTGTTGCCGGTGACCGCGTTGCTGGCCTCGTTGATCGGCCTGCAGCAGAGCGCCTTCGCCGCGCGCCCGCTGGCCACCCTGCGCCTGGCGGCGACCCTGCTGGCCCAGGCACTGCCATTGATGCTGCTGCTGTTCCTGTTCTTCCCGCGCATGGGGCCGCTGTGGTCGCTGCCACTGCCCAGCGACAAGGGTGTGACCGGGCTTTCCGACAGCATGGCGCCGGCCGATATCGCCGAGCTTAGCCAGTCCGCCGAGCTGGCCTTCCGCGCCTCCTTCGACGGGCCACCGCCGCCGCGTCGTGAGCTCTACTGGCGTGCGCTGACCCTGGAGCGTTTCGATGGCCGCCGCTGGTCGCAGTCCGAAGCCAGCCAGTTCAACACCCCGGCACAGTGGGAGAAGCGCGGCGAGCCGCTGGACTACAGCGTGGTGATGCAGCCCAGCGCGCGGCCCTGGCTGTTCGCCCTGGACGTGGGCGAGACCAGCCTCGAAGACACCCGGCAGATGATCGACTTCCACCTGCAGCGGCGGCGCCCCGTGGACCGCTCGTTGCTGTACCGGGTGACCTCCTGGCCGGACGCGCTGCGTGACCCGGCGCTCGACGACCGCGTACGCCGGCGCACCCTGCAGTTGCCCGAGCAGGGCGACCCGCGCAGCCGCGCCTGGGCCGCCGAGCTCAAGGCCCGGCACCCGGTGACGGAGGACCTGGTGCAGGCGCTGCTGCAGCATTTCAACCGCGAGCCCTACGTCTACACGCTGAAGCCGCCGCCGGGCGGGGCGAACAGCGTGGACGAGTTCCTCTTCGACAGCCGCCGGGGCTTCTGCGCCCACTACGCCGGGGCCATGACCTTCGTTCTGCGTTCGGCCGGGGTGCCGGCGCGGGTGGTGGCCGGCTACCAGGGCGGTGAGATCAACCCGGCGGGCAACTACGTGGCGGTGCGCCAGTTCGACGCCCACGCCTGGGTCGAGTACTGGACGCCGGAGAAGGGCTGGACCAGCGTCGACCCGACCTTCCAGGTGGCGCCCAACCGCATCGAGCAGGGGCTGGAGGAGGCGGTGGCCGAGGAGCAGAGCTTCCTCGAGAACTCGCCCTTCTCGCCGCTGCGCTACCGCCAGGTGGGCTGGGTGAACCAGCTGCGCCTGGCCTGGGACCAGCTCAACTACGGCTGGCAGCGCTGGGTCCTGGGCTACCAGGGCGAGGTGCAGATGCAGGTGCTGCAACGCTGGTTCGGTTCACTCGACGCCCGCACCTTCGCCCTGTTGCTGGTGGGCGGTGGCGGCATCCTGGTGGGCCTGGTGGCGTTGTTCATGTTCAAGCCCTGGCGCCGCGAGCGTGACCCGCAGCTGCGCCTGTTCCAGGGCTTCGAGCGGGCCCTGGGTCGCCAGGGCGTGCGTCGTGGCAAGGGCGAAGGCCCGCGCGACTATGCGGCCAGGGCGGCCCTCGCGTTGCCGGCGCAGGCGCCACTGATCGAGGAATTCGCCCGCCGCTACGAGGCGCTGCGGTATGCTGGCGAGCCTTTGCCACCGGCAGAGCTCGCGCAGGCATTGAAGGCCTTGCGCAGGGCCCTGCCCTGGCGTCTTACCCGCGTGGAGCGCTGATCGGAGCGCGCCCGCCCTCTCGGATGATCGTTCCATGCCCGCCATGCTCGACGACCTGATCGCCCAGGTCCTGACCCTCGAAATCAAGCTGCTGTCCTGCCGCGCACGCCTTGAGGCCGACACCGATGGCGAGGCGCTGCACGACCTGCGCATCAATATCCGTCGCCTGCGCAGCCTGCTGCGGCCCCTGCGCGACCTGCCCGCTGCCGACGTGCTCGATGACGCCGCCCACGAGGTGGGGGCGCTGAGTACACCGCTGCGTGACCTGGAGGTGCTGGTCGTCGAGCTGGAAAGCCACGGCCTGGTGCAACTGGCCGAGTTGCGCCGCCAGCGGGTGCGCGCGGGCTACACCGCGTTGCTGGCAGCGCCGGCCCTGGCGCAACTGTTCCGGGTGCTGGATGCCTGGCCGCAGCTGCTGCGCATCTCCCACCGCGAAGGCTTGCTGGAAAAGCCGCGCAAGAGCATCCGCAAGCGCCTGGCCAAGGATTGGAAGCGCCTGGAGCAGGCCCTGGCGGACCCAGCCCACGACCGTCACCGCCTGCGCCTGCTGATCAAACGTGCCCGCTACGGCAGTGAGGCGTACCCGCACCTGGTGGACGTCACCGACAAGACCCAGCGTCTGCTCAAGGGCGCGCAGACCGCCCTCGGCAAATGGCACGACCGCCTGCAATGGCTGGCGATGGCCGAGCAGGAGCCCGACCTTGCGCCCCGGGTGAAGGCCTGGAGCGTGGCCATGCACGGCGCCGAGGTGCGTTCGGACCGGGTGCTGGATAAGTTGCAAGCGAGCCTGGGCTGATCCTGCCTCGCCGTTGAGTCCGGCGTGGGTCGGGGGCAACCCGACTGCTCCCTGCAGGGTTGCTTCTTGGTTTACCCGCCCGGCGGTGGGTGTTCCGGGAGGCCCCGCGTCGATGGGATTCGCTTCGTTCTTCCCATCCTACGTCGCGGGTGCGATCCCGAAGGCGCCATCAGCGCGCCTGATGGCCTGGCATTTTTCCCCTCCCCGTTGTCGCTACCCGCTTGAAGGTTGGCTTTCTAGCGCCGGGGCAATCCCCTAACATCCCCCCACTTTCGATTTCAGCGGGTGAGTTGAGCATGAAGTTTTCCCAGTTGATCCAGGCGGTGCGCAGCAACCCCGCAGCGGTGGTGGTGCCCAGCGCCTGGGCTCAGGGGCGAGCCAGCTTCGGTGGCCTGGTGGCCGCGCTGGCCTATGAGGCGATGAGCGCCAAGGTGAGCGACGGGCGCCCGGTGCGCTCGCTGGCGATCACCTTCGTCGGACCGATGGAAGCCGAGGTGCCGGCCAGCTTCGAGGCCGAGGTGCTGCGCGAGGGCAAGGCGGTGAGCCAGATGTTCTGCCGCGCGGTGCAGAACGGCCATACCGTGGCCGTGGTGCAGGGCAGCTTCGGCGCCTCGCGGGAGTCGGCGATCGATGTGGCGGCCGAGCCGGCGCCGGTGATCAAGCCGGCGGAGGAATGCCAGGAGCTGCCCTTCCTGCGCGGCGTGACGCCGGAGTTCACACGCTTCCTGGCCATGCGCTGGGGCATCGGCAGCATGCCGTTCACCAACAACCCGGCCCGTGAAATGGGCGGCTGGGTGCGTTTCCGTGGCGATGTGGAAGACGAGCCCGTCGAGGTGGCGCACCTGCTGGCGCTAGTGGATGCCTGGCCGCCGGCGGTGCTGCCGCACCTGCGCAGCCCGGTGCCGGGCAGCTCGCTGACCTGGACCATCGAGTTCGTGCAGCCATTGCCGGCCGTGGGCACCCTGGAGTGGTGCCTGTACCGCGCCGAGATCGAACACGCCCGTGATGGCTACGGCCATGTCTCGGCCCGCCTGTGGACACCCTCCGGCGAGCTGGTGGCGCTGAGCCGGCAGACGGTCACCGTCTTCGGTTGAGCCTTCAGACGGGCGCGACTTCCACGCGGTTGCGCCCGGCCTGCTTGGCCCCATAGAGCGCCGCGTCGGCGCGGCCGAGCAGCGATTCGAGGCTTTCGCCGGGGCGTTTCTCGGCGATGCCCAGGCTCAGGGTGATCCGCAGTACATCACCCTCGGGCAGGTCGACGCGCAGGGCCTCGATGCCGGCGCGCAGGCGCTCGGCCACCAGCGCGGCCTTGCCATCCCCCGTTTCCGGCAGGATCGCCGCGAACTCTTCGCCCCCCAGGCGCCCGAGTACGTCCACGCCACGCAGGCAGTCGCGCATCACCCGTGCCGTGGCGCGCAGCGCGTCGTCGCCGATGGCGTGGCCGTGGCCGTCGTTGACCGCCTTGAAGTGGTCGATGTCCATCATCAGCACCGAGCACGGGTGCCCGAAGCGTTCGGCCTGGCGCAGCATGTCTTCGGCGCGCTGCATGAAGGCGCGGCGGTTGTCGAGGCCGGTGAGGCCGTCGGTGGTGGCCAGGGTCAGCAGCTCGTGTTCCATGCGCTTGCGCAGGCTGATGTCGTAGCTCCAGACCAGGTGCGCAGGCTCGCCCTCGAGCTCGACGATACGGCCGAAGACCACGCCCCAGTAGGGCGCCGCCTTGCCGAGCAGGGCTTCCCAGTCGTCGATCTGGCGGCGCTCTTCGAGGGCGGCGCGGAAGCGATGGGCCTCGGACTCGGCGGCGAACAGCCGATCCAGGGAGAACAGCGAGCCCCGCTGCAGCCCCTGGCGGACGATCAGGCGCTGGTTGACGAAGTGCACCTTGCCGGACTCGGCGCCGATCAGGGCGACGTCGCTGGGACTGGCTTCGAGGATGTGCTTGAGCAGCTCGCGGCCTTCGCTGAGGGCGAGCGTGCGGGCCTCGACACGGCTTTCCAGGGTGTGGGCGAGCTCGCCCAGGCTTTCGCTCAGCCGGCGGGCCTCGCGGAAGCTGTAGATCAGATGGGTGACCAGCAGGGCCCCGCCCAGCAGCAGCCCGAACAGGGCCCAGGCGAGCTTGCTGAAGTAGCCGTAGAGGCGCTGGCGCTCTTCGTCCAGCTCATTGGTGAGGGAGATGTTGGCCGCCACCATCACCTCGTGCATGGCGTGTTGCAGCGGCGGCAGTTCCTGGAGGATCTCGGCGCTGGTGGCGCGTGCAGAGGCCTGGTCGTTCCAGTCGACGCGGCTCAGCCA
Source organism: Pseudomonas solani (assembly GCF_026072635.1). Taxonomy (NCBI): domain Bacteria; kingdom Pseudomonadati; phylum Pseudomonadota; class Gammaproteobacteria; order Pseudomonadales; family Pseudomonadaceae; genus Pseudomonas; species Pseudomonas solani. The sequence continues at coordinate 4,375,649 of NZ_AP023081.1, forward strand.
GCGCTGGCTGAGTTCGGCCACGCGCTGCAGGGTGCGGGTGTTCTCCGGGCGCGCGCTAGGCAGGAAGTCGAACAGATGATGGCCTTCGATGGGCCGGGCCAGGCTGCGCAGCACGCCGAGGCGCACCACCAGCTGGGTGGCGCTGCTGTGTCCGTGCTCGATGCGTTGCGCTTCCTCGACCAGGCGGTCCATGCCGTTGCGGATCTGGTAGACCTGCCACAGCTCGCCGTGGGAGCCGGGGCGGCCGAGCTGCCGCGCTTCGTTGACCACCAGCCATAGCGAACCACCGGCGGTGATCGCCATGACCAGCATGATGACCAGGAGGACCGCCATCACCAGCCGCTTGCGCGGCAGGGAAATACTGTCGGCAAAACTGTCGGGCATGGTCGCTACTCGATGTAGATGTCACTCAGTTGCCAGATGGCACGGTTGTAGTACTTCTGCACGCGCAATTCGGCGTGGGCGTTGAAGGGGTACATGAGGAAGAGCGGTCCGTAGGCTTCCACCGCCATGGGCTGGCCGTCGCGGGAATAGGCGATCACCGGCTGGTAGCGCTCGATGTCGCTGGCGGGGATCACCACCGAGTAGTCGTTGAGAGCACGCAGGTGCAGTTCGGTGGGGTGCTGCAGGTCCGCCGGGAGCTGCTGGAGGAACTGGCTCAGGGGCACGCCGTACCAGTCGGAGACCTTGTCGTCGCTGGGCCCGCGTGCACGCAGGTTGACGCCGGGCATCGCCTGGAGGTCGCGCAGGGTGAACACTCGGGGGCTGGCACCGGGCAGGTGCAGGCGCAGGGCGGGGATATCCAGGGGATAGCTGGACTGCTCGCCCTGAGCGAGGGAGTACAGGGCGAAAGTCAGAAAAATGGTGACAAGTATCTGTCGCTTTGACGGCATGCGACGTCCCTCATACAGCGTGGTGCCAGCATATCGTCATTTTTGCGGCCAGCTTGAGCCTTTCCGACGAAAGTAATGGCGCTTTGCTGGCAAGGACCTGGTGTCAGGGGCGGTTGCGCCAGTTGCGCCACCAGGCGCCGCTGAACAGGAAACGCGGGAAGGTGACGAACTGCTCGGTCAGCAGGCGGCCCACGGCGTCCTTGCGGTCCAGGAAGGGCTCGGGGGCCTCCGCTTCCAGCCGGTGCCCGTGGGATTGCAGGCCCAGGGAGGCGATCAGGCCGATCACCCCGAGGACGACGGGCAGGAAGCGCCAGGTGAACAGGCCGTTGAGCAGCACCAGGGTGGCGACGATGAACAGCGGCACGGCCAGCAGGTGCAGCACCAGGTTGGTGGGGTTGCGGTGGTTCCTGGCGTAGGTCTTCCACTGCCAGGTGCGGAGGTTGGGGTGACGTTTGCCCATGGTGCGGATTCCTTGAAGGATTGCGGGCAAGTCTAGGCCGGCCCCGGGAGGGCCGGCGAATGGGTTCTGACTATGGGCGGGATAGTCCGCTCAGAGCTTGAGCTGGCGGATGGCGCGAGACAGTTCGCTGGCGAGGTTGGCCAGCTCGGCGCTGGTGGAGGCCGAGCCAACGGTCTGGCTGACGGTGAGTTCGGTGACGTCGCGGATGCCGACCACGGCGCGGGTCATTTCCTCGGCCACATGGCTTTGCTGCTCCGCCGCCACGGCGATCTGCGTGTTGCTCTGGCGCATCTGCGCCACGGCGCCGGTGATGGCGGCCAGGGCTTCGCCGGCTTCATGGGCCTGCTGCACGCAGCTGTCGGCCTTGAACGAGCTTTCCTGCATGAATTCCACGGCGTCGCGAGTGCCGGACTGCAGGGCGAGGATCATGCTGGTGATCTCGTCGGTGCTGTCCTGCACGCGCTTGGCGAGGTTGCGCACCTCGTCGGCCACCACGGCGAAGCCACGGCCCATTTCACCGGCGCGGGCGGCCTCGATGGCGGCGTTGAGGGCGAGGAGGTTGGTCTGCTCGGCGATGCCGTGGATGACGCTGACCACGCTGCTGATCTTCTGGCTGTCTTCGGCCAGTTTCTCGATCATCTCGGCGGTCTGCTGCACGCCGCTGGAAAGCCCGGCGATGGACTCACCGACGCGGCTGACCACGCTCTGGCCGGCGCCGGCGAGCTGGTCGGCGGTCTGCGACTGGTCGCGGGTGTCGGCGGCGTGCTGGGCGATGTGGTGGACGGTGGCGGACATCTCGTTGATGGCGGTGGCGGCCTGGTCGGTCTCGCTCTGCTGGCCGAGCATGCCCTGGCGCACTTCGCCCATGCTCGAGGCCAGGCGCGCGGCCCCTTCGTCGAGGCGTTCGGTGACCTGGGCGACGGTGCCGACCACGCGCTGGAAGCCCGCCTGCATGGCATTGAAGGCGCTGGCCATCTGGCCCACCTCGTCGCGGCTGTCCAGCGGTACGCGGGCGGACAGGTCGCCGCTCTTCTCCACGTGCAGCATCACGTCCTTGAGGGTGTTGAGGTGGCTGAGGAGGAAGCGGATCAGCAGTTGCGAGGAGGCCAGCAGCGCCATCATCAGCAGGAACACGGTGACCGCGTAGTTGAACATGCGCGAGGTGAAGACCTCGACGAGGCTCGGGGCGTGGGCCAATACGGCGATGCGCTGGCCGTCGGCGGCATCCTGAACCTGGGCGCCGATCACCGGGTCACTGCCGAACAGGGCGTCGTGATCCAGCTCGACCCAGCCGTTGGCGCGGGTCAGCGCGGCGCTGTCGACACCCTGCACCTGCGGCGCGCTGCCGGCGGCGAAGCGGACCACGCCGTTGCCGCCGGGCAGGGCCTGCCCGGCGGGCCAGGCGCGTAGCAGGGCTGCCTGGGCCTGGGCCGACTCGCGGGCACTTTCCACGCGGGCGTCACGCTCGAGGCTGATGGCGTGCAGCACCAGCAGCAGTGTGGTGATGAAGGCGACGGCGTTGACCGCCCAGAACTTGTACTTCAGGGAAAGATCGCGCATCCAGTTACCCATGTTCTGTTCTTTTTTCTCGGAGGCTAGGCAAGGTGCCAGCATTGTTTCGCAGCACTGTGACGTGATCGTTGATCCGTATCAATCCGCCTCTTTACAGGAACAGGTTAGGCGATGTTCGGCAGCCCGAAAAATGCGCGTGCACAAGCGGTGGTGTGCTCGGCCAGGTGTTCGAGTGTTTCACCGCGGTGACGCGCCACTTCCATGAGCACCTCGGGCAGGAAGGCCGGTTCGTTGCGGCCGCTCTTGGGCTTCGGCCGCAGGCTGCGTGGCAGCAGGTAGGGCGCGTCGCTTTCCAGCATCAGCCGGCCCTGGGGAATCTCGCGTACCAGCGGGTGCAGATGGGTGCCCCGGCGCTCGTCGCAGATCCAGCCGGTGATGCCGATGTGCAGGTCCAGGTCGAGGTAGGAGAAGAGGGCGCGCTGCTCGCCGGTGAAGCAGTGCACCACGGCGGCCGGCAGGCGGTCGCGGAACTGCTTGAGGATGGCCAGCAGGCGCTCATTGGCGTCGCGCTCGTGGAGGAACACCGGCAGGCCCAGTTCGACGGCCAGGGCCAGTTGCTCTTCCAGGGCCTTTTCCTGCTGCGGGCGTGGGGAGAAGTCGCGGTTGAAATCCAGGCCGCACTCACCCACGGCGCGTACTTCCGGCTCGGCCAGCAGGGCGTGCAGGTGGCGGGCGCTGTCGGCGTTCCACTGGCTGGCTTCGTGGGGGTGCAGGCCGGCGGTGCTGAACAGGTGGCCGCCTTCGGGGTCGAGCTGACGCACCAGTGCCAGCGCTTCTTCGGCATCGGCCACGCTGGTGCCGGTGAGGACCAGTTGCGCCACGCCAGCGGCGAAGGCGCGTTCGAGCAGTGCTTCACGCTCTGCGGCAAAGCTTGAATGGGTCAGATTGACGCCAATGTCGATGAGTTGCATGGTGCTACCTCGGACGCGAGCGGAGCAGAATAGCAAAGCTTGTCGAATAGAAGAAAAGCCAATACTTACAATTGCTTATGGGTGTTTGTTGAAGTTGTTACAGCGTTGTGGCTGGCGTCGACGGCCGAGCTGTGACACTCTCCGCGCCCCTCGCACGCCCGGAATTCCGTCCGGGCGCTGCGCTCTCAGACGGTCGGTTCGCACCCTGCAGCCCTGACCGGGAGATTCGATGACCCGACCGCTGCTGCTTCTGTTGTGCCTGCTCGCCCTGCTGCCGTTCCCGGCGGCAGCGCGCCTGGCTGGCCCGCCGGAAGCCTGGCAGCAGCCGAGCGAGGCCCGTGACCTGGCGCAGATCCGCCGCAGCGGGGTGCTGCGTGTGCTGGTGAACCAGAGCCGCAACAGCTCCGGCGAGATCAAGGGCGAAGCCATCGGCATCGAATACCACCGCATCCGCGCCTTCGAGCAGTACCTCAACCGCAATGCCCGCGACGGCCGTGAGCTGGAGGTGAAGATCATCCCCAGGGCCAAGGACCAGTTGCTGGCCGCCTTGCTGCGCGGCGAGGGCGACCTGGTAGCCCCCGGCGAGCTGGTGGACCCGCGCAGCGGCGGCGAGGTCAGCGCCAGCGCCCCGATCCGCCGCCATGTGCCGCTGCTGCTGGTGAGCCGCAGTGGCGATCGTCGCTACCAGCGCCTGGAGCAGCTCGCCGGGCGCAGCATCGCATTGCCCGCCGGCAGCGCGGCGGCCGAGGCCCTGCGCCGGGTCAACCAGCAACTGGCAGAACGCAAGCTGGCGCCCATCGTCATCGAGTGGGTCGATTCGAGCCTGGCGGTGGAGGATGTGCTGGAGATGGTCCAGGCCGGCATCTTCCCGCTCACTGCCGTCGAGCAACCCATTGCCGAGCGCTGGGCCAAGGTGATGCCCAAGCTGCGTATAGAGAAGCACCTGGTGCTGGACAACCAGCGCGACATGACCTGGTTCGTGCGCCGCGACGCGCCGATGCTGCGGGCCAGCATCGATCGCTTCCTCGCCGGCTACAACGCGCCCTCCGACCAGGATGCCACCTTCCAGCGCGTCTACCGCCGCCTGTACAAGGTGCACAGCCCCCTGGCCCGAGCCGACCGGCAGCGCCTGGAGAAGGTGCGCCCGGTGCTGCAGCGCTTCGCCGACCAGCATGCCTTCGATTGGCTGAACCTGGCCGCTGTGGCCTTCAAGGAATCCAGCCTCAACCCGGCCGCCCGTGGCGCCAGTGGGGCCACCGGGCTGATGCAGATCACCCCGGGTGCGGCGCGCACCGTGGGCGTGGGCAATATCCACGCACTGGAGAACAATGTGCAGGCCTCGGCCAAGTACCTGGCGATGCTGCGCAAGGGCTTCTTCAACAGCGCCCAGCTCAACGAGCGCGAGCGCATGGCCTTCACCCTGGCGGCCTACAACGTCGGCCCGCAGCGGGTGCAAAGCCTGCGCGCGGAGGCCCGCCGCCGGGGGCTGAACCCCAACCAGTGGTTCTTCCAGGTGGAACGCATCGCCGCCGAGCAACTGGGAATGGGGGTGGTGAGCTACGTCAGCGCGGTGAACAAGTACTACCTGGCCTATGACCGCGAGCGCTATCTGCTGGAGCCGCAGAAGAAAGTGGCAAGCAGAGGGAAGTGATCGATTTTATCGATTTAAATACTGCGTTTTTTGCGGTTTTAATATCGAAAAAATCAACTAATATGGCTTCCGTCTGAACCCACACACTCCTCACACGAAAGGAAACGCGACATGAGCAACCCGATCAAACGCATTCTCTCCACCAACGCCGGTATCGGCATCACCCTGCTGCGCGTGGTGACCGGCCTGACCTTCGCCGCCCACGGTTCGCAGAAGCTCTTCGGCCTCTTCGGCGGCTATGGCCTGGAAGGCACCGGCCAGTGGATGGAAAGCATCGGTCTGGCTCCTGGCTACCTTCTGGCCCTGATGGCAGGCAGCGCCGAGTTCTTCGGTGGCCTGGCCCTGGTGATCGGCCTGCTGGTTCGCCCTGCCGCCGCGTCGCTGATCGTCGCCATGGTGGTTGCCATCTTCAGCGTGCACTGGGCCAGCGGCTTCTTCATCACCAACGGTGGTTATGAGTACGCGCTGATCCTCGCCCTGATCTCCGGCACCCTGCTGATCGAAGGCGCCGGCCGCTTCTCCCTGGACCGCACGTTCAGCCAGTAACCCGCTGCGAACTCGAAGAAGGCCCGCCATGTGCGGGCCTTCTGCATTTCAGGGCTGCTGCGCGCGGGCGGCGGCCAGCTCCAGGGCGGCATCCAGGCGCTGGCGCTCGCGTTCGTCGAACTTCTCCTCGGCCAGGCGCTGGATGGCGGCACGGCGGTCGCCGTCGCTGAGCCCCTGGTTGGCTTCGATGCGTGCTTTCTCCGCCTGGAAGGCGCCGATCCGCTGCTTCCAGCCTTGGCGCTGCTGGTCCAGTGCCTCCAGGCGCTGGGTGGCTTCGCCGCCGACCAGTTGCTGGCGCAGGCGGCGGATTTCGGCTGGTGTGGCGCCCTTGGCCTGCAGCTGCTCGGTCTGGACATGCAGCTCGGCCTGCAACTGCGGCAGCACGCTGTCCTGCAGTTCTTCGGGCAGGCCCTGGCGCAGGCGGTCGACGGCGGCGGCCTTGGCGGCATCGTCGAGGGCGGCGTCATGGACGATGGCCAGGCGATCGAGGGTGAAGCGGTTGTAGGTTTCCTCGCTGGCGAAGAACACCTGGTGCACCTCGGCGCTGAACAGACGGGCGCGCAGGGCATTCACCGCGGCTTCGCGCTGGCGCATGGCGTCGAAGTCCGCCAGTTGCGGCAGGTCTTTCTCGAGTTGCACCAGTTGCCGCTTGTAGTCCAGGTATTGCTCGAGCAGCGCCAGGGCCTGGCCTTCGGCCGGCTCTTGCAACTGGGCGGTGATGTAGCCGCGCAGACGCTGGATGGAGATGCCGATGGGCTCTTCGCCTATGGCACTGAGGAAGTAGTCGAAGATGCGGCGGATGTCTTCGGTGATCAGCAGGTTGCCGCCTGCATCCAGCTGGAAGCGCCCATCGACCTGGGTACCGGCGAAGGAGGCGGGCAGGGCGGGCACTTGCGCCGGCAGGGCAGGCGGCAGGTTGTCGGCGGAGGTTGGGACATCGGCGATGGCGATGGGCTCATCGCTGGCGAGCTGCTCGGCACCGCCCGGTGCACGGTGGGCGTTGCCGTCGGAGGCGGATTGCAGGTAGAGGATCGCGGCCAGGCAGCCGGCGAAGACCAGGGGCAGGGACAGCAGGACTCTTTTCACGGTGGTCGCTCGCAGGTCGGCAGGAGGCGGGGCCCGCAGGCCCCGCCGGGGCGGCTTAGAGGCCGTCGTTCTTCAGGCGGTTGGCGTGCTGGCGGTAGACGGTCACCGGGTCGGTCTCGAACAGGCTGGTGAGGCCGAAGGTCTGGTTGACCTCGTCGAGGTGGTTCATCCGGTAGTTGTCACGCACCACCTTGCCCAGGTGGGAGCTGCAGCGGCCGACCAGGCCGTCGGTGGCTTCGCCCTTGAAGGTGAGGGCGGTGGCGCCGAGCAGTACGTCGCTGATGTCGAGTACGTTGGTCAGCGGGTTGGTGCCGCTCCAGGAGTAGTAGCGCACGCCATTGACCTGGTAGGCGCCCTCGCCACAGGCGCTGGTGGGAATGCCCTGGGGGAACTTGGCGTTGAACCGGGCGGCGCCCTGGCTGTTGAGCGACTCCAGCGAGCCAAGGCCGTTCTGCGGCAGGGTGCTCTTGCTGCCGGAGAGGAAGTTGATCAGCGAGCCGAGGCCGTTGACGATGCCGGCGACGATCGCCTCGCTAGTGGAGCCGGGCGGGATCTGGCGCAGGAAGTCGGCGGTGGCCGAACCCTTGTGCGGGCCGCCGACGCTGGTGGCGGAGGCGACCAGGTCCGGGCGCACGCCTGCCACGTAGCGGATGGTCGGGCCGCCGTGGCTGTGGCCGATCAGGTTCACCTTGCGTTTGCCGCTGATGGCGACGATTTCCTCGACCTGTTCCAGCAGCTCTTCGCCGCGGGCTTCCGAGGTGTTCAGCTGGCTGACTTCTGTGACGTAGACCGAGGCGCCATCACGACGCAATGCCGAGGGGATTCCATACCAGTAGTCGATGCCGAGGATGCTATCGAAGCCAAGCATGCCGTGGGCGAGGACCACGGGGTACTTGGTCTGGGTGTAGCCGGTGGCGGCAAGGGCTTCGCCGGAGGCGGCGAGGCCGACTCCCAGGGCGAGGGCGAGCAGGATCTTGTTGTTGTTCATTGGTTGCTCTCGGTGATGGTGGAACAGGCAGTGGGTGCCTCCCTGCAAAGCCGCCGCGCCCATCCCGGACGCGTACAACAGCTGACGAGCACGGGCAGGAACCATGCCAGGGGCGCCGTTCGCGCGGCGCCCTGTCTGGGCTGGGTGTTTCACCGTTGTTTACAGCCGTTCACCGAAAGTTGGCGGGCGTTTCCCTGTTACTGAGTGAAACGCTCGTTTGAGTCCTGGGGCAGCAGCGGCCAGTTCCCGAGGGCGCGGTAATGGGCGCCCGAGGCCGTATTTTCCGAGGCGAAGAGAGCGAACTGGTTCACAGGCCAATCTAAGGTTGGGGCCGCTGCGCCGGGCAGGTGTGGGCAGTGTCGAGCCAGGGTCAGGTGCGGGTGGAAGGGCCGCCGTTCGATGGCGAAGCCCGCTGCGCGCAGCCCATCCTGCAGGTTGGCGGCCAGGGCCAGGAGCGCCGGCGGCGGGTGGTCGGGCGCCAGGTGCAGCAGGCCGTTGTGCCAGCAGCGCAACTGGTCGAGGCGCAGGGTGAAGGGCTCGCCCGCCAGGTTTTCGGCGATGGCCTTCAGTTCGGCGACGCAGCCGCGTGGCTGCTGGCCGAGGAAGGCGAGGGTCAGGTGCAGGTTGCGGGTGGCCACGGCTTTGCCTTCGCAGCGAGCGGCTTCTCGCCATAGGGCTATGCTCGTTGCCAACGGCTCGGGACAGGGCAGGGCGAAGAACAGGCGCAAGGGAGGTGTGGACATGGTCGCGAAGGCTCCAGGGCGACGTCTTGGTCGTATTGACAGTATTGCGGAGGCTTCTCTAGGATGCCGACCCATGCGCCGATTTAAGACAGCTACTTGCGGGGCGCGGAGATGGAGTCCATCTCGAAATACCGCTAAAGCGCTGGTTCGGTGTCGCCTCTCACCGCTGCCCAGCGGGATCAACGAGGCGGAGACATGACACCATGACCTGTCCCCAACCGCTCATTCGCCTGGCCCCCATCACCACGGGCCTGGTTTTGCGCAACCCCAGGGTTCTTCTCAGCGGCCCCCACCAGCCGACCATGCTGCGTTATCTCGACGGCTGGCCGAAGCGTTGGGCCGGGCCACGCAACCTGCTTATCCAGTTCGCCCTCGATGCCGGGTCGTTGCAGCGCTATGCCGCTGACAGCTTCGACATGGCCGTGGTGCAAGCGCCCCCCCGTGACGAGGTGGCGCTGATGGTCCGCGAGCTGGTGCGCGTTTCGCGCCAGGGCCTGATCACCCTGCGCTGAGGCGCGGGGCTTCAGGGGTATTCGATCTCCACCACGTACCAGCTCTTCTCGCCCGTCGGGGTGTGCACCAGCACCTCGGCATCCAGCGCCTTGCCCACCAGGGCGCGGGCCAGGGGCGAGTCGATGCTGATGTGGTTCTGCTTCAGGTCGAGTTCGTCGGGGCCGACGATGCGGTAGCGCGACTGTTCGCCCTCATCATCTTCCAGGGTCACCCAGGCGCCGAAGTAGACCTTGTTCGGGTCGGACGGACGTTCGCTGACTACCTTGAGGCTTTCCAGGCGCTTGGTGAGGAAGCGCACGCGGCTGTCGATCTCCCGCAGCATCTTCTTGCCGTAGGTGTACTCGGCGTTCTCCGAACGGTCGCCCTGGGCGGCGGCCTCGCTCACCGATTGGGTGACCTTGGGGCGCTTCACGTGCCAGAGCTCGTGCAGTTCGGCGCGCAGGCGGGCTTCGCCTTCGGGGGTGATCAGCGGGGTGCCGGCAGAACGTGGGGGGCGATAGCGACTCATGGCGTGATGCGACAGGCTCTAGGCGGGCGAAGAGGGGCGGAGTCTAGCAAGAGGTCGGCCCGCCTTGTACAGGCGGGCCGGGCGATCAGGCTTCGCGCAGCACCTGCAGCGGGCTGGCGTTGAGGGCACGACGGGTGCCGAGCACGCCGGCCCCACCCACCAGCAGTGCGCCCAGGGGCGGCAACAGCAGCAGCCAGGGGTGGGGGTGCCATTGCAGGTCGAAGGCCAGGGTGTAGAGCAGGGCGCTGACCAGCTCGCAACCCAGGGCGGCGAGCAGGCCGGCGGTGGCGCCGAGCAGGGCGAATTCGGCACGCCGCGCCTTCTGCAGTAGCGCCCGTTCGGCACCCAGGGCCCGCAGCAATGCACCCTGGCGAATGCGTTCGTCGAGGGTCGACTGCAGGCCGGCGAAGAGCACCGCGAGGCCGGCGGCGAGCACGAACAGCAGGACGAACTCCACCGCCACCGTGACCTGGGCGAGGATGCTGCGCAGCTGCGCGAGGATGGCTTCCACCTCCAGCAGGGTCACTGCCGGAAAGGCACGGGCCAGCTCCACCAGCTCGCGGTCGTGCTGCGGTGGCAGGTAGAAGCTGGTGAGGTAGGTGGCCGGCAGGTCGGCGAGGGAGCCGGGGGCGAAGATCATGAAGAAGTTCGGCTGGAAGTTGTCCCAGTCGACTTCCCGCAGGCTGGTGACGCGCACGTCGCGGCTGATGCCGCCAACGCTGAAGCTGAGGCGGTCGCCCAGCTGCAGGCCGAGGTTGGTGGCGAGCTTGGCTTCCACCGAGACGCCGGGCAGGTCGCCGGCCGGCACCTGGTCCCACCATTGCCCGGCCACCAGACGGTTGCCGCTGGGCAGGTCGGCCGCCCAGGTGAGGCTGAGGTCGCGCTGCAGGGCACGCTCGCCCTGGGACTCCTTGCTGGCGTGCTCCTTCGCCGGTTCGCCGTTGATGGCGGTGAGGCGGCCGGGCACCACGGGGAACAGCGGGGCCGGGTGGGGCGAAAGCTGGGCGAGGCGCTCGGCGAAGGCGTCCTTCTCGCCGGGCAGGACGTTGAGCACGAAGTAGTTCGGTGCGTCGGCGGGCAGCTGGTCCTGCCAGGTGTCCAGCAGTTCGCCGCGCAGCAGGGCGATCAGCGCCATCGCCAGGAGGATCAGGCCGAAGGCCAGGGATTGCCCGGCAGCGGCCAGCGGGTGGCGCAGCAGTTGGCCAAGGCCGAGACGCCAGGGCAGGGCGGCGCGGGCCAGCAGGCGGCGCAGGGCGTTGAGGCCGAGGAGCATGAGGCCGCCGAGGATCAGGGTGGCGAGCAGGCCGCCGCCGAGCAGGGCGAGGGTGAGCGCCAGGTCCAGGCTCAGGCGCCACATGATCAGCCCGAGGGCGAGCAGGGCGGCGCCGTACACCAGCCAGGAACTGGGCGGCACGGGTAGCAGGTCGCGGCGCAGCACGCGCAGGGGCGGGACACGGCCCAGGGCGGCCAGCGGCGGCAGGGCGAAACCGACCAGGGCCACCAGGCCGGTGGCGATGCCGGCAAAGGCGGGCAGCACACCGCCGGAGGGCACTTCCGCCGGCAACAATTCACGCAGCAGGTGGAACAGGCCGAGCTGGGCGAGCCAGCCGATCAGTGCGCCGAGAATGGCGGCGGCAAGGCCGAGCAGACCCAGTTGCAGGGTATAGAGGAGGAGCGCTTCGCGGCGCGACAAGCCCAGGCAGCGCAGCAGGGCGCTGGCGTCGAAGCGGCGGGCGGCGAAGCGGGCCGCCGACAGGGCCACGGCGACACCGGCCAGGAGTACGGCGGCGAGGCTGGCGAGGTTGAGGTAGCGCTCGGCACGGCTGAGGGCGCCGCCGACCTGGCGGTTGCCGTCGCGGGCGTCCTCGATGCGCTGGTTGGCCGCGAGGGTGGGCTCGAGGGTGTCGCGGTAGCTTTTCAGTGCCTCTTCCGGGCCGCTCCAGAGTTCGCGGTAGCGCACTCGGCTGCCGGGCTGCACCACGCCTGTGGCGTCGAGGTCGGCATGGTTCATCAACAGGCGCGGGGTGAGGCTGTAGAAGTCGCCGGCGCGATCGGGCTCGTAAGTGAGTACGCGGGTGAGGCGAAGGGTCTGCTGGCCGACGTCCACGCTGTCGCCGGGCTTGAGGTCCAGTGCGGTGAACAGGCGTGCCTCGGCCCAGGCTTCGCCGGGGGCGGGGCCGTTGCAGGGTTCTTCCGGGGCATAGGGGGCCGGTGCGCTCTTCAGCTCGCCGCGCAGGGGGTAGGGTTCGTCCACTGCCTTGACGCTGGCGAGCTGGATGCCGGCGTCACCGGCGATGACGCTGGAAAATTCGACGGCGCGGGCGTGGCGCAGGCCGAGCTGTTCACCCGCCGTGATCTGCTCCGGGGTCGCGGGGGAGGAGCCGCTGAGCAGCAGGTCGGCGCCGAGGAATTCGGTGGCGCGCAGGAGCATGGCGCCGTTCAGGCGGGCACCGAAGTAGCCGATGGCGCTGCTGGCAGCCACGGCCACCACCAGGGCGAAGAAGAGTACGCGCAGCTCGCCGGCACGGGCATCGCGCCGCAGTTGCCTGGCGGCCATGCCCAGCAGGCGCGAGAACGGCAGGCGCCCCATCAGGGTTCCACCCGGTCGACCAGGCGGCCGGACTCCAGGCGGATCAGGCGGCGGCAGCGATGGGCCAGGCGCTCGTCGTGGGTGACCAGGACCAGGGTGGTGCCGCGCTCCTGGTTGAGCTGGAACAGCAGGTCGCTGATGCGCTCGCCGGTGTGGCTGTCGAGGTTGCCGGTGGGCTCGTCGGCGAACAGCACGTCGGGTTCGGCGGCGAAGGCGCGGGCGATGGCGACGCGCTGCTGCTCACCCCCGGACAGCTGGCGCGGGTAGTGGCCCAGGCGCTGGCCGAGGCCGACGCGGTCGAGCAGGTGGCGGGCGCGTTCGCGGGCGTCTCTGCGGCCTTCGAGTTCCAGGGGCAGCATGACGTTTTCCAGGGCGTTGAGGCTGTCGAGCAACTGGAAGGACTGGAAGACAAAGCCGACGTGCTCGGCGCGTACGCGGGCACGCTGGTCCTCGTCGAGGCGGGCGAGGGCGTGGCCGGCCAGGCTGATGTCGCCGGAGCTGGGCAGGTCGAGCCCGGCGAGCAGGCCGAGGAGGGTGGATTTGCCGGAGCCGGAGCTGCCGACGATGGCCAGGCTGTCGCCCTGGGCCAGGTCCAGGTCCAGATCGTGGAGGATGGTCAACTCGCCTTCCGCGCTGGGAACCACTTTGCTAAGGTTCCGCGCATTGAGAATGCTTGCGCTCATGGAGAATCCGATGCGTGCTTGGTTGTTGGGCAGTTGCCTGGCGTTGATGGTGATGGCCCAGGAGGCTGCGGCGGGGACCGTGCTGGTCGTCGGGGATAGTATCAGCGCCGCTTTGGGGCTGGAAACCAGCCAGGGCTGGGTCTCCCTGCTACAGAAACGCATGGATGACGAGGGTTTCGAACACCGTGTGGTGAACGCGTCCATCAGTGGCGACACCAGTGCCGGCGGTGCTTCCCGGCTGCCCGCGCTACTTGGCGAGCACAAGCCGGAGCTGGTGATTATCGAGCTCGGTGGCAACGATGGGTTGCGTGGCCAGCCCCCTGCACAATTGCAACATAATCTTGCCGGCATGGTGGAGCAGTCGCAGAAAGCGGGTGCCAAGGTGCTGCTGCTGGGCATGCGCCTGCCGCCCAACTACGGCAAGCGCTACACCGATGCCTTCGCCCAGGTCTATCAGGATCTGGCGAGCGCCCGGCAGGTGCCGCTGGTGCCTTTCTTCCTTGAGGGCGTGGGCGGTGTCGAGGGGATGATGCAGGCCGATGGCATCCATCCGGCGGCGAGTGCCCAGGGCAAGTTGCTGGATAACGTCTGGCCAACCCTGAAGCCGTTGCTCTGAGGCGCTTCGGGAGGCTTTTCCGGGGCACGCCTTTCGGCTAAGGTTGCGCACCCGTCCTGGAGTCCTTCATGCCGCGCCCCGCCTGGTCCCTGCATGCCTATAAGCTGATCGAGCCCGACGAGCAGCTCGACCTGTTCGCTTGCCGCGAGGTGCGCCTGCACCTGGTCGCTCGCCAGCTTGAACTCGGCGGCCATGCGGACAGGACCCTGTGCGGGGGATTGCTGCCGGCGAAGCCGCGCTGGTGCGTGCTGGAAAAACCGCAGTTGCAGGACCGCCGCCTGTGCCCGGCCTGCCGCGCCGAACTGGACTCCCAGCGGGACGGCCACCGGCCCGAATGGTCCGACGGCTGAGCCCTCCCGGCGCGCTGCATGCCGGTGTACAATCCCGAGTCTTTTAATCAGCCACTTTTGCCAAGGATTACCGGATGTTGTCGCGCGTTCCCGCCGTCGCCCGTTCCCTGTCCCTGATCGCGCTCGCGCTTGCCGGTCACGCTGCAGCGCTGGAGCTGCCCCTGCCGCCCCCCGGCGAGGATATCGTCGGCCAGGTCCAGGTGATCAAGGCCAAGTACGAAGACACCTTCGCCGACATCGGCGTCGCCAATGACCTGGGTTACCTGGAGATGGTCGCGGCCAACCCGGGCGTCGATCCCTGGCTGCCGGGCACGGGCACCGAGATCCTCCTGCCGACCCGCTTCATCCTGCCGCCGGGCCCGCGCGAAGGCATCGTGATCAACCTGGCCGAGTACCGCATGTATTACTTCCCGAAAGGGCAGAACGTGGTGCACACCTTCCCGCTGGGGATCGGTCGCGAGGGTTGGGGTTCCCCGATCAACACCACCAAGATCACCGCCAAGACGCCGAACCCGGCCTGGTATCCGCCCAAGTCCATCCGTGAAGAGCACGCCGCCGATGGCGACCCGCTGCCCACCGTGGTGCCGGCGGGCCCGGACAACCCGCTGGGCCCGTTCAAGTTCACCCTGGGCCTGCCTGGCTACCTGATCCACGGTTCGAACAAGAAGTTCGGTATCGGCATGCGCGTCAGCCACGGTTGCTTCCGCATGCTCAACAACAACGTGCTGGCGCTGGCCAAGATGGCGCCGGTGGGCACGCCCGTACGCATCATCAACGAGCCCTACAAGTTCGGCGTGAGCGGCGGCAAGGTCTACATCGAGGCGCACACCCCGCTGAACGACCATGGCGACCCGTCGGTGGTGGACAAGCACGCCGCGGTGATCAACGCGCTGCTCAAGCGTGAAGACCTGGTCAACAGCATCCGCCTGGATTGGGAAGTGGTGCGTGAAGTGGTCGCGGCCGAAGACGGCCTGCCGGTGGAAATCGCCGAGCCTTCCGCTGCCGTGGCCAACAGCGAGCCCGCTGCCCCCAGCTTCTAAGCGGCGCTGAACAGCCCGCCTGTCCTCATAGGGCGGCGGGCTTTTTCATGTCTGTGGAAATGTGCCGGGGTGGAATCGCAGGCATAAAAAAACCGACCCAGTGAACTGGGTCGGTTCGAGTAAAAGCCTTGTGGGCTATTACTTGCGGCTGGCTTTTTCCAGCATACGCAGAGCGCGCTCGTTAGCCTCGTCAGCAGTTTGCTGGGCTTTCTGAGCGGCGGCCAGAGCTTCGTCAGCCTTGCGGTAGGCTTCATCGGCACGGGCTTGAGCGCGAGCGGCTGCATCTTCAGTTGCAGTCAGACGGGCTTCGGTTTCTTTGGAGACGCTGCTGCAACCGGTGGCCAGAACTGCTGCCAGAGCCAGAGCAGAGAATTTCAGAACGTTGTTCATCGTGTTCCCCTTAAGGTGGACATTTCCATAAAAGCAATTCCCCGAGCTTGGGAAATTAGCCGGCGTACATACTACCCATAACTTGTAGTAAGTAAACTGACGAGGTGCAAGGAGGGGTGTTTTTTTTCACCTTCCCAGCCATTTCCGACGGTGCCTGTTCAAAAAGTATCCAGTTGGATAGTCCGTGAGCAGGTGAAGTTCAAAGTTTAGCCGAAGATGACGGAGATACCCTGTCGGCCCCGGCCTGGTTGGGTGGGGCTGTTTGTCGAGAAATGACAGGCGTGGGTCGCTTTTGCATGTTTGCTGCTATGCGCGGATGTAAAGACCACAACTTCCCGTTCGTTACGGTGAACTGGTTCTTCATATTGTGGGAAATGCCGTGGATGGCCCATGGGCGCACTGATAAGCTGCGCCGGTTTTCATCCCGCATTCCAGGACATCAAGGACGGCGTTATGGCAAGACTACTTAAGTGGGTGGTGCTCGCGGCGCTCGCGCTGGCGTTAATCATCAAACTCTCCCTGTACCTTTCGGTCAGGTCGATCATGAATGATGCGATCCAGCAGCTTTCGCCGATCATGGACATCAGCTACGGCGGCATCACCTCGTCCTTCGACGGCCGCGTCGGCCTGGAGAACCTCAAGGTTCGTGTCCCCGCGCTGGGCGACAGCGTGCAGGTGACCCATGCCGAGCTGAAGTTCAATGGCCTGCGCGAGCTGCTCAGCTTCAAGGAGCGCCTGGACGAGGGCAAGTTCCCGAAGCAGATGGCCATGCGCCTGAAGGGCCTGATGCTGGACGTGCATGGTCCCTTCATGCAGCAGCTCTACGATGCGCCGACCGAACGCAGCATCTTCACCGCGATGAGCGAAGTGGCGTGCGGCAAGATCAACCATATCGGCACCAATGAGCTGCTCGACATGGGTTACCGCACCTTCGAGACCGACGCCGAGTTCTCCTACCTGTTCGAGCCCGGCGCGCAGAAGCTGACCTTCAATCTCACGTCCGATACCCGTGACATGGGCGAGACCCGCGTCAGCATGGCGCTGTCGAACATGTCCGAGAAGCCGGGCGACCTGCGGGTCAACCCGCCGCGCCTGTCCAGCGTCGTCTTCGAACTCAACGACAACCAGTACCAGCGCAAGGTGCAGGAATACTGCGCCGGTAAATTGGGCCAGCCCGCCGATGTCTATCTGAAGACCGCCGTGGAGCAGCTCGATCGCGTGCTGCGGGCGCAGAAGATCGCTCTCGAGCAGCCGTTGCTGGATGCCTACGGGCGCTACCTGAAGGACCCGCAATCGCTGCGCGTCGAGCTGACCCCGACCGAGGGCATGAGCTGGGACGGCCTGCAGTTCTTCGAGCCCAAGGATGTGGTCGGTATGCTGCGCCCGGTGCTGCTGGTCAACCAGCAGGCGGTGCAGCCGATCGCCTTCGCCTGGGTCGACCCGGGCAAGCGTCCCGAGATGGGGGTTAACGAGATGGTTTCGGTAACGTCGGAAAATACCGACGCCCCAGGTGCCTTGCCGAAGTACGAGTTCGTCAAGGTATCCAGCCTGCAGGACTACGCAGGCAAGCGACTGCAGTTCATCACCTTCGATGGCGCCTATTACCAGGGTGTATTACATAAAGTGGAGAACGGTAAGGCTTTCCTGAGTGTCCAATTTGGCTCCGGCTCCGCCGAAATGTTTCTTCGGCTGGAAAAGATAGATAAGGTACGGGTGTTGTTCTAAAACCCCCTGAGGAGTTGCGATGAGCGAGGCGCTGTCCATCCACCATGACCAGGCAGGTCATCAGTTCGAGACCACCGTGGACGGTCATCGTGCTTACCTTGCCTACATGGACTTGGGCAAACAGACATTGGACATCTATCGCACCTTCGTGCCGAACGCGCTGCGTGGCAGGGGCATCGCCGCAGCGCTCACCGAGCGCGCGCTGGGCTTCGCTGAAGACCAGGGCTATACGGTGATCCCCTCCTGCTCCTATGTGGAGCGCTACATCGAGCGTCGCCAGCGTCACGCCCCCAAGGGCTGAGCTGGAAGCTGAAACGAAAACGCCGGGCAGATGCCCGGCGTTTTTCATTGCGCGGTCGATCAGCCGCGCTGGCGCTTGGGCAGCACGTCCTTGAGTTTGGCGTGCATGCTGCGCAGGGTCTTCTCGGTGGTTTCCCAGTCGATGCAGGCATCGGTGATCGATACGCCGTACTTCAGCTGGTTCAGGTCCTTGGGAATGGACTGGCTGCCCCAGCCGAGGTGGCTTTCCACCATCAGGCCGACGATGGAGCCGTTGCCTTCGAGGATCTGGTTGGCGACGTTGTCCATCACCAGCGGCTGCAGGGCCGGGTCCTTGTTGGAGTTGGCGTGGCTGCAGTCGACCATGATGTTCGGCTTGATGCCGGCTTTGGTCAGTTCCTGCTCACAAATGGCAACGCTCACCGAGTCGTAGTTGGGTTTGCCGTTGCCGCCGCGCAGCACGACATGGCCATAGGCGTTGCCCTTGGTGGTGACGATGGAGACGCCACCTTCCTGGTTGATGCCGAGGAAACGGTGCGGGCTGGAGACCGATTGCAGGGCGTTGATCGCCACGGTCAGGCTGCCGTCGGTGCCGTTCTTGAAGCCGACCGCCGAAGACAGGCCCGAGGCCATCTCGCGGTGGGTCTGGGATTCGGTGGTGCGGGCGCCAATGGCGGACCAGCTGATCAGGTCCTGCAGGTACTGCGGGGAGATCGGGTCCAGCGCCTCGGTGGCGGTGGGCAGGCCTTTCTCGGCCAGGTCGCGCAGCAGTTGGCGACCGATGTGCAGGCCATCCTGGATCTTGAAGGAGTCGTCCAGGTAGGGGTCGTTGATCAGGCCTTTCCAGCCGACGGTGGTGCGCGGCTTCTCGAAGTACACGCGCATGACCAGGAACAGCGTGTCGGAGACCTCGGCAGCCAGGCCCTTGAGGCGATCGGCGTATTCGTGTGCGGCCTTGATGTCGTGGATCGAGCAGGGGCCGACCACCACGAACAGGCGATGATCCTTGCCATCGAGGATGTTGCGCACCACTTCGCGGCCATGGGCGACGGTGTGCAATGCGGCGTCGGTGAGCGGAATCTCGCGTTTCAGTTGCTCCGGCGTGATCAGGGTCTCGTTGGAGGCAACGTTAAGGTCGTCGATCGGTAAATCAGCCATCGTGCTAGTCATCAGGTCAGTCGTCAGGTCACAGGTGCGGGCCGCCAGCCATCCCGGAGCGGCGGGGCACGGCATTTGAGTGCGCGTCGGGGACGCGGAACCTTAACGCGTTACACGCTGGCTCGACAATGGCGCGAAGGGAGCAAATAGGCGGAAAATGCTCAGTTCAGGCTGGCAGCGGAGAACTCGGCGGCGTGTCGGGCGATCCATTCCTGGGCGATGCGCTCGATCGGCAGTTCCTCACCGGCCTCCAGCTCGCGCTGCTTACGGTAGACCTCGATCTGGCAGACCTGCTCGACCATGCGTGCGCGGAACAGGGTTTCCTCGTCGGTGAAGCAGATGCCCACCAGATAGTCGTCGGGCTGCTTGCGGCACCAGGCGACGATGCCCGCATAGCGCGCCTCGTCGCCCAGCAGGGGGATGCGCAGCTCGATCGCGGTGCCCTTGCGAAAGCCCCGCAGCGAGTTGCAGGCAACGCCGCCGAGGCTGATATTGTGCAGCCGCTGTCGCGGCAGGAAGCTGTGCTTGCGCAGTACCAGCTCTACAGGCAGATCGCTGGGGTGACGCAGGAATCGACGCATTTTTTGTGAACTCCGGATGCCATTATTCTGGCATCTCTTAGGGGCAGTATAGTGCGCGAACTGGAACTGACTGATTTCGATGCGGACCAGCAACTGCTGGGCCTGCCGGGCACCTCCCTGGTGATATTCACCAGCATAGGTTGTGCCAGTTGCCGCTGGGCGCGGCGCCATCTGTCGCAGATGCCCCTGGGCATCGACAGATTGTGCTGGATAGACGCCGGCAATAATGGTGGCCTGGTGCAGCGCTACGAGGTATTCCACCTGCCTGCACTGTTCGTGGTGCGGGATGGACAATTTCTTGGCGCCCTGCGCAGCACGCTGCAGGGCGACGACCTGAACCGCAACCTGGACGAGGCACTGGCCCGCCAGGCAGAGGAGCTTCCCTGATGACCCACACCCAGCAACCGCGCATCGGCATCATCGGTACCGGTGCCATCGGCGGCTTCTACGGCTTGCTGCTGGCCCGCGCGGGCTTCGACGTGCACTTCCTGCTGCGCAGCGAATACGAGGCCGTGCGTGCCAATGGCCTGCAGCTCAACAGCGCTGTGCACGGCGCCCTGACCCTGAACCCCGTGCAGGCCTATCGCGAGGTGGCCGAGATGCCGCCCTGCGACTGGCTGCTGGTGGGCGCCAAGACCACCAGCAACGCCGACCTGGCACCGCTGATCGCCCGTGCCGCAGCTCCGGGCGCCAAGGTGGTGCTGCTGCAGAACGGCTTGGCCGTCGAGGACGCGCTGCGCCCGCTGCTGCCGGATTCGCTGCACCTGCTGGGCGGGCTCTGCTACATCTGCGTCCACCGCGATGCACCGGGCGTCATCGAGCACCAGTCCCTGGGGGCGGTGAACCTCGGCTACCACTCCGGCCCGGCCAGCGATGATGGCGCGCGCCAGGCGCTGCTGGAGGAGGGCGTCGGGCTGTTCCGCGCGGCGGGGCTCGATTCCACCGGCATGCCCAACCTCGACCAGGCGCGCTGGCAGAAGCTGGTGTGGAACGTGCCCTACAACGGCCTTTCGGTCCTGCTCGACGCCGGCACCACGGCCTTGATGCGCAACGCCGATGCCCGCGAGCTGATCCAGGCGATCATGCAGGAAGTGGTGGAGGGCGCCCTGGCTTGCGGTCACAGCCTGCCGGAAGGGTTCGCCGGCAAGCTGCTGGCCTCCACCGATCGCATGCCCGACTACCTGCCCAGCATGTACCACGACTTCGCCCAGCGCCGGCCGCTGGAGCTGGAGGCCATCTATGCTGCACCCCTGGCAGCGGCCGCTGCGGCCGGCAAGGAATTGCCGCGCATCCGTGCGCTCTACCAGGCACTGCGTTTCATCGACGCGCGCAACCAGCAATAAGGAGAAGGGCATGGCGGGAGGACTGGCGGACAAACTGGTGCTGGCGATTTCCTCGCGGGCGCTGTTCGACCTCAATGAAAGCCACCGGGTGTATGAGGCCGAAGGCATCGAAGCCTACCGTCAGTACCAGATCGAGCACGAAGACGAAGTGCTCGAGCAGGGCGACGCCTTCCCCCTGGTGCAGAAACTGCTCGGCCTCAACAGCGAGTTGGGGCAGGCGCGGGTCGAGGTGATCCTGGTGTCGCGCAACAGCGCCGATACCGGACTGCGCGCGTTCAACTCGATCCAGCAGCATGGCCTGGCCATCTCCCGCGCGGCCTTCTCCGGCGGCCGCAGCCCGGGGCCTTATCTCAAGGCGTTCGGTTGCCACCTGTTCCTTTCCACCCATGTGGACGACGTGCGCGCTGCACTGCAAAGCGGCTTCGCTTCGGCAACCATCCTGTCCGGTGGGCCGCGCCGGGCCGCCAGCAACGAACTGCGCATCGCCTTCGACGGTGACGCGGTGCTGTTTTCCGACGACTCCGAGCGCGTCTACCAGCGTGGCGGGCTCGAAGCCTTCCAGGCCTACGAGCGCGAAGCTGCGCTGACGCCGCTGGACGGCGGTCCCTTCAAGCCCTTCCTCTCGGCGCTCAACCGCCTGCAGCAGGAATTCCCCGCCGACGCCTGTCCCATCCGCACGGCCCTGGTCACCGCGCGCTCGGCGCCGGCCCATGAGCGGGTCATCCGTACCTTGCGCGAGTGGGACATCCGCCTCGACGAATCCTTCTTCCTCGGTGGGCTGGAAAAGTCCTCGATCCTCGATGCCTTTGGCGCCGACGTGTTCTTCGACGACCAGGCCGGGCATTGCGAGAAAGCCCGCGAAGTGGTCGCTACGGGCCATGTGCCGCACGGTGTAAGCAACGAACCGCAGATCTGACTAAGCTGAGACGAGGCCCGCCACCCAGGCAGTAGGAGGCCTCATGATTCGTTCGATTCTCTACGCCACCGACCTTGGCCTCTATGCCCCCTACGTGCTGCAGCACGCCCTCTCGCTCGCCCGGGTCTATCAGGCCGAGCTCTACGTGGTGCACGCGGTGGAGCCCCTCGGGTTGTTCGCCGAGTCGGTCCTGCAGACCTACCTGGATGAAGAGCGCCTTGCCGACCTGCGCAGCAAGGGCCTGGGAACCGTCATGGCCAGCATCGAACAGCGTGTGCTGGAAGGGTTCCGCGACGAGATGGGTGACGCCCAGAGCGAACTGGGGATGATCCGCGCGGTGCGCGTGGTGCAGGGCGACCCGGCCCAGGTGATTCTCGAAGAGGCGCAGAAACTCGGGGTGGATTTGCTGGTCGTAGGCAGTCATAGCCATGGCGCTGCGCTCGATACGCCCCTGGGGCGGACGTCGGCGCGGCTGGTGCAGTTATCCGATGTGCCGGTGTACCTGGTGCCCATGCTGCAGCACCGGGGCAGGGGAGAGCTGTGACGGCGATTACGAATGACGTGCAAAACTGAAAAAAACGTCTAGTTTTATCCATCAAACCATTAATATGGTTATAAACGTCGCCGACCATCCATTGCGTCGTCATTTGCTTTGAGGGACATCTATGAAGCTTCAGCAACTGCGCTACATCTGGGAAGTGGCGCACCACGACCTCAACGTGTCGGCCACCGCGCAAAGCCTTTACACCTCGCAACCAGGTATCAGCAAGCAGATCCGCCTGCTCGAGGATGAACTGGGCGTCGAAGTATTCGCCCGCAGCGGCAAGCACCTCACCCGCGTCACTCCGGCGGGCGAGCGCATCATCACCACCGCCGGGGAAATCCTGCGCAAGGTGGAAAGCATCAAGCAGATCGCCCAGGAATTCTCCA
Source organism: Pseudomonas solani (assembly GCF_026072635.1). NCBI lineage: Bacteria > Pseudomonadati > Pseudomonadota > Gammaproteobacteria > Pseudomonadales > Pseudomonadaceae > Pseudomonas > Pseudomonas solani. The sequence goes on from NZ_AP023081.1 coordinate 4,398,121, forward strand.
ACGAGAAGAAGGGCACCCTGTCCATCGCCACCACCCACACCCAGGCGCGCTACGCGTTGCCGCCGGTGATCAGCAACTTCATCCGCCAGTACCCGGACGTGGCCCTGCACATGCACCAGGGCACGCCGATGCAGATCGCCGAGATGGCCGCCGACGGCACCGTCGACTTCGCCATCGCCACCGAGGCCCTGGAGCTGTTCGGTGACCTGGTGATGATGCCCTGCTACCGCTGGAACCGCTGCGTGATCGTGCCCCAGGGCCACCCGCTGACCAAACTGCCGAAGCTGACCCTGGAAGCGCTCGCCGAGCACCCCATCGTCACCTACGTGTTCGGTTTCACAGGCCGTTCGAAGCTGGACGAAGCCTTCAGCCATCGCGGCCTGACGCCGAAGGTGGTGTTCACCGCGGCCGACGCCGACGTGATCAAGACCTATGTGCGCCTCGGTCTGGGCGTGGGCATCGTCGCCAAGATGGCGGTGGACCCCAAGCTCGACAGCGACCTCGTGGTACTGGATGCCGGCGAGCTGTTCGAATCCAGCGTGACCAAGATCGGCTTCCGTCGCGGCACCTTCCTGCGCGGCTTCATGTGCGACTTCATCGAGAAGTTCGCCCCGCACCTGACTCGCGACATGCTGGCCAAGGCGGTGCAGTGCCACAACAAGGCCGAGCTGGATGACCTGTTCCACGACGTCGAGCTGCCGACCTACTGAGTCGACGCCCGCAAACGAAAAGCCCGGCATCTGCCGGGCTTTTTCATTCTGCTTCGAGCACTTGGTGCAGGAACTCATGGAACACGGTGTAGACCTGCTCGCTGCCGTCGTCGCGACGCACCACGAAGAAGGGCGCGGTGTCGATGCCGTAGTGCTGGGCGACCATCCAGCCGCTGCTGGCCGGGTTGCGCTCGTCCGCCACCATCACCCGGTCGATGCGCCCCATGTAGCCGCCACGTTCCAGCAGGCGCTGCACATCCTTGCACTTGTCGCAGTCCTCGCCATCGGCCAGGACCTTCTTCACCAGGGTGATCTTCATCGGTTCAGTTCTTCGCGATCAGGTTGCCGGCGTGCAGCCCGCACTCCTTCTGCGTGGCTTCTTCCCACCACCAGCGGCCTTCGCGTTCGTGCTGGTTGGGCAGCACGGGGCGGGTGCAGGGCTCGCAGCCGATGCTGATGAAACCGCGCTCGTGCAGCGGGTTGTAGGGAATCTCCAGCATGCGGATGTAGGCCCAGACTTCGTCGCTGGGCATCTGCGCCAGGGGGTTGAACTTGTACAGCGGGTTGTCGGGCGTGGAGAAGGCGCCATCCAGTTCTACCGCCGCCACCTTGCTGCGGGTGCCGGGGCTCTGGTCGCGGCGCTGGCCGGTGGCCCATGCGCGCACGGTGGACAGCTTGCGCCGCAGCGGCTCGATCTTGCGGATGCCGCAGCACTCCTCGTGGCCGTCCTTGTAGAAGCTGAACAGGCCCTTCTCGCGAACGAAGGGCTCCAGCTTGGTGGCGTCGGGGGAAAGCAGCTCGATGGTGATGCCGTAGTGCTCGCGGACCTTCTCGATGAAGCGGTAGGTTTCCGGGTGCAGGCGACCGGTATCCAGGCTGAACACCTTGACGTTCTTGTTGAGCTTCCAGGCCATGTCCACCAGCACCACGTCCTCGGCACCGCTGAAGGACAGCCACAGGTCGTCGCCGAAGTGTTCGAAGGCGAGCTTGAGGATGTCCTGGGGGGATTTGCTGGCGTAGGCCGCGGCGATCTCGGCGACGTCGAAGGGTTGGCTCATCAGGCGGTTTTCCTAGTTGAAATGGCGCTACGCGCTCTGTGGCGCGGATGGTAGCAAAAGCAACTTATGCGCCTAAATAACCATAAGGCAGGGGGACTGCCCTGTTTGGGTATAAGTGCCGCGTTGCGTGGCTGCGGGTGAAAAGCTAGAGTGCCGCCTCCCTAACAATTCAATAACCGAGGAATGTCTCGTGGAAATCGCCTGTCTCGACCTGGAAGGTGTGCTGGTTCCGGAAATCTGGATCGCCTTCGCCGAAAAAACTGGAATCGACGCGCTCAAGGCCACGACCCGCGATATTCCCGACTATGACGTGCTGATGAAGCAGCGCCTGCGCATCCTCGACGAGCACGGCCTCAAGCTGTCCGACATCCAGGAAGTGATCGCCACCCTGAAGCCGCTGGAAGGCGCGGTGGAGTTCGTCGACTGGCTGCGCGAGCGCTTCCAGGTGGTGATCCTCTCCGACACCTTCTACGAGTTCTCCCAGCCGCTGATGCGCCAGCTCGGCTTCCCGGCCCTGCTGTGCCACAAGCTGATCACCGACGACACCGACCGCGTCGTGGGCTACCAACTGCGCCAGAAGGACCCGAAGCGCCAGTCGGTGATCGCCTTCAAGAGCCTCTACTACCGTGTGATCGCTGCTGGCGACTCCTACAACGACACCACCATGCTCGCCGAGGCCCACGCCGGCATCCTGTTCCATGCCCCGGAAAACGTGATCCGCGAGTTCCCGCAGTTCCCGGCGGTGCACACCTACGAGGACCTCAAGCGTGAGTTCCTCAAGGCGTCCGATCGCCAGCTGAGCCTCTGAGCCCAGCCATGAAAAAGCCCGCGAAAGCGGGCTTTTTCGTTTCTGCGTCTGCGTGGCGCTGGGCGAATGGAGCTCCTACAAGCCTTCCAGGGTGCGCAACAGCACCTGCACCTTGGTGATGGATTCGCAGTACTCCTCTTCCCACTGGGAGTCGGCGACGATGCCGCCACCGCCCCAGCAACTGGCGACGCCGTCCTTCACCAGCAGGGTGCGGATGGCGATGGAGCTGTCCATCTCCCCGCGCACGTCGAGGTAGACCAGCGAGCCGCAGTAGATGGTGCGACGGGTCGGCTCCAGCTCGTCGATGATCTGCATGGCGCGGATCTTCGGCGCACCGGTGATGGAGCCGCCGGGGAAGCTGCCCACCAGCAGGTCCAGTGCGTCCTTGCCTTCGGCCAGGGTGCCGCTCACAGCGCTGACCAAGTGGTGCACGTTGGGGTAGCTCTCCAGGGCGAACAGCTCGGGCACCTTCACGCTGCCGGTGGCGCAGCTGCGACCCAGGTCATTGCGCAGCAGGTCGACGATCATCAGGTTCTCGGCCCGGTCCTTGGGGCTCGCCAGCAGCTCTGCGGCCTGTTCGGCGTCCTCGTCCGGCGTGCGGCCCCGGGGGCGGGTGCCCTTGATCGGGCGGGTTTCCACCTGGCCCTTGCTCAGCTTGATGAAGCGCTCTGGGGAGAGGCTGAGGATGGCGCCGCCACCGGCCAGGGCCTGGTAGGCGGAGAAGGGCGTGGAGCAGGCCTCGCGCAGGGCCAGGTAGGCCGCCCAGGGATCGCCCTGGCAGGGCGCCTGGAAGCGCTGGGCGAAGTTCACCTGGTAGCAGTCACCGGCAGCGATGTACGACTGGATGCGTTCGATGGCCGTTCTGTAAGCGGTTTGCGACAGATCGGCCTGAAAGGCGCGGGTAAGACGAAATTCCTCGACGTTGTCGGGATTTTCCGCGCACTCGAACAGGTCTATCAGTCGCAGTCGCTCGCTTTCGGCGAGACTCGGGTGGAATACCAACTGGCTGGTGCGGTGCTGGTGGTCGCTGACCAGGGCCCAGGCATAGAGGCCGAGTTGGGCGTCCGGCAGGTGGCGGTCATCCAGGGCCTGCTCGGGCAGTTGCTCCAGCCGGCGGCCGAAGTCATAGGAAAAATATCCCATCAATCCGCCCGTGAATGGCAGTTCCACGGTATCGGGGGAATCCGCCGGGCCCAGCTGCTGCAAGGTCCCGCGAAGGCGGCAAATAAAGTCGTTGGCCGATTCGTCGGGTCCCGGCGCCAGTTCTGCCAATGGCCAGGCGCTGAATAGGTCATAGCGTCCACGACTGGCAATGGGCCGGCCGGCGTCGAGCAGCACCGCTCCGGGTGCATGGCGGACGAGGGCGAAACGCTGTCCCGGGTGTTCGTGGTAGGGCAGAGGGTGTAGGAGGCAGTTGGGCATGATGGACGCAAAGAGGGCGCGAGTGAGGATTCTAGACCGCCTAAATTGTCGATCCTAGAGCCGTTTCTTAAGTTTACGCAGGAAATGCATTCTGATAATTATGGATAAATCCCGCGGGGTCATATCCCCGTCCCACAATGATAAAGATACAGGGATACAGGCCGTGGATGCAGTTCTCGACCCCGCAGCCGGCAGCCTACTGCGCTCAAAACTGATGACGCCCCAAGCGTCTGCCGACTATTTGCCACGACCGCAGGTGCAGGCGGTCCTGGCTGCACACCCTCACGCGCGCCTTTTGCTGTTCTCGGCGCCCGCAGGCTTTGGCAAGACCACCGCCCTGGCGACCCTCGCAGAACAACGGCGTGAGGCCGGTTCCGCTGTCGCCTGGTTCTCCCTCGGCAGCGAGGACGACAACCCCTCGCGCTTCTTCCAGCAACTGATCAAGACCCTGGGTGCCGCCGTGCCCGGCGTCGGTGCCCATGCGGCCGGCTTCCTGCAGAACACCATGCAGGTGCCTGTCGCTGCCGTGCTGGAAAGCCTGCTGGTGGAACTGACCGCACTGGAAGGGCCGCTGCTGCTGGTGCTGGATGACTTGCACCTGCTCAGCGACACGGAGATCTTCACCGCCCTCGGTCGCCTGGTGAAGATGGCGCCGGCCAATTTCACCCTCGCCATCGGCAGCCGCTCCCTGCCGCCGATGAACCTCGCCACCCTGCGTGCCAAGGGCTGGTTGCTGGAGATCGGCCTGGACGAGCTGCGCCTGACCGAGGACGAGACCCGCGACTACCTGGACCGCAGCGGCCTGGAGCTGGACGAGGCGACCCTCGCCGCGCTGCACAGCCAGACCGAAGGCTGGCTGATCGGCGTGCACCTCGCCAGCCTCTGGCTGCGCCACCAGCCCCAGGCCTCCGACCAGGTGCTGGCCATGGGCGGCGACCAGGCGGCCGTGGGCGACTACCTGCTGACCACCGTTTTCGAGCAGTTGCCGGCGGACCTGCAGGACGCCCTGCTGGCCCTCGGCATCGCCAGCCAGTTGAGCGGCGACCTGGCCAACGCCCTGACCGGGCGCAACGACGGCCAGGCCCTGCTGGAGCAGCTGGAAACCATGCAGCTGTTCCTCCTGCCCCTGGACCGCGAGCGCCAGTGGTACCGCTTCCATCACCTGTTTGCCGACTTCCTCCGGGCCCGCTTGGTGGCCCAGGAGCCGGAACGCTTCAAGCAACTGCACTTCAATGCCAGCCTGTGGTTCACCAACCACCACATGCAGAACCTCGCCATCGAGCACGCCTGCCTGGCCGAAGACCCGGAAATGCTCGCCGCGCTGGTGGACGGTTGCGGCCTGGAGCTGATCAACCGTGGCCAGCTGAACCAGATCTACCGCTGGCGCCAGTTCGTGCCCGACGACATCGCCGAGCGCTACCCGACGCTGATCCTCGCCGATGTGTGGAACCGCGCCACCGAGCTGGCTTTGCCCGAAGCCAACCAGATGCTCGACGAGCTGCTGGCGCGCTGGGGCGGTACCGGCGCCCAGGCGCCGCTCAGCGAGAAGTACCTGGCCGCGCTGGCGGTGAAGGCCGCCATCGCGCTGCAGAAGGACGACCTCGACCTCTGCGTGAGCCTGGCGCGCAAGGTGGAGGGCCTGCTCGGCCAGCACGAGGCCTTCCTCGAAGTGGCCATGCTGGTGATCGGTGCCCTGGCCCTGGTGATCCTCGCCCAGCCCGAACAGGCGCGACGTCTGCTGGCCCTGGCGCAGCAGCGCAACCACTTCCTCGAGGGTCGCTACCTCGACATGCAGCTGGGCAACGTGGAGGTGCTTCTCTCGCTGGAGCAGGGCCAGGTCAAGCAGGCCCAGTTGCTGCACGAGCAGATGCGCGCCCAACTGATGCCGTTGTTCGGCGAGAAGTCCCGGGCCCTGGCCCTGCCGGTGATCATCGAATCGCTGATCGCCTACCAGCAGGGACGCCTGGATGGCCTGGAAGAGCGCCTGCGCTGGGCGCTCAACCATGTCGACGTGATCAAGCCCATCGATATCTATGCCCAGGGCATGCTCTTCCTCGCGCGCATCCAACGCATGCAGGACAAGCCCAAGGAAGCCCTGGCCAGCCTGGTGCTGATGCAGAACCTGGCGGCGCGCAACCACTCCTGGCGCTTCTACGTGCAGGCGGTGGCCGACGAGGTGACCCTGATCCTCCAGGAGCCGGCGACCGACCGCATCAAGAGGGCCGAGCTGCGCCTGAAGGCGGTGGACTGGACCAAGCTCGCCGCCGACTACGCCAAGCGCGGCTTCAACCCGGTGCTCTGGACCCAGGGACTGATCCGCGTACGCCTGCAGCAGGCGCGTGGGCATTACAGCGAGGCGTTGCACGAGATCAACCAGTTGCGTGCCCAGCTGCAACCCGGCTGGCATGGCCTGCAGCGCCTGCGCCTGGACCTGCTGGCCGCCCTCAGCTACCAGCGTCTGGGCTACCAGGAACGGGCCCAGAGCCTGCTGGTGCAGTGCCTGCTCAGTGCCGAGCGCGAGGATGTGCGCAGCCTCTTCGTGGAGGAGGGCGATGCCATCCGCCTGCTGCTGCAGCAACTGGAAGCCGCCGAGCGCCAGCCCGCGCTGCAGGGGTTCATTCGCAGCCTGCTGGCCATCTGGCCGGGACAGGACGTACGCAAGTCACAGGATGTGCTGGAAGAAGGGCTCACCGACCGCGAACGCGAGGTGGTCCTGCTGGCGGCCAAGGGACTTTCCAACGAGGAAATCGGCCAGCAGCTCTCGCTGGCCCTGGGGACCGTGAAATGGCACCTGCACAACATCTACGAGAAGCTCAAGGTGCGCAATCGCACCCAGGCAATACGCCGGGCGCGGGAACTGGGGCTGCTGGAAGCATGAGCGCCCCGTCCAACGATGCGCTGCCCTTCCCGATGCTGCGTACCAAGCTCTTCCCGCCGGATTCCGGCGGCCGTCCACGCCTGGCGCGCAAGGCCCTGATCGACCGGCTGTTCGAGGCTCGCAGCCAGCGTGTGATGGTGCTCAGCGCCCCTGCCGGGTTCGGCAAGAGCACCGTGCTCAGCCTGTTCCGCGAGAAGCTGCAGCAAGCCGGTGCGCGGGTCGCCTGGCTGTCCTGCGATGATTCCGACAGCGAGCCCCAGCGCCTGTTGCAATACCTGGTCGCTGCGGTCGAGGCGGTGAAGCCGGGCTTCGGCAGCAACACCGCCGGGCTGCTGCGGGGTGAGGTGAACTGGCCGGTGGAGGCGATCATCGACGCCTTCGTCAGTGACCTGCAGCGCCTCGACGGCGAGCTCTACGTGATGCTCGACGACTTCCATCGCATCCGCCACGCCAGCCTGGAGCAGGGCGCCCGCCACCTGGTCGAGCGCCTGCCGCGCAACGTGCACCTGGTCAGCGCCACCCGCTTCACCCCGCGCAGCCTGTTCATCGAGGGCGAGGCCTTCACGCTGCAGGCCGAAGACCTGCGCCTGTCCCTCGAGGAAACCGAGGCGTATTTCCGCGAGGTCCGCGAGCTGGAGCTGAGCCGCAGCGAGCTGAAGCAGCTGCATGCCCGTACCGAGGGCTGGATCACCGCGCTGCACCTGGCCAGCCTGGCCCTGGCGCGGCACCCGGACCGCAAGGCCTTCCTCGCCAGCCTCAGCGGTACCGAGCGCAATATCGCCGACTACCTGGCCGAGGACGTGGTCAACAGCCTGCCCCTGGCCCTGCAGCAGTTCCTTGACCAGACCTCGGTGCTCGACGAGTTCTGCGCCGACCTGTGCAACGCCCTGACCGGCCGCCGCGATGGCCTGGACATGCTGATGCGCCTGCAGCGCGAGCAGCTCTTCGTCATCGCCCTGGACGAGCAGGGTGAATGGTTCCGCTACCACCACCTGTTCGCCGAATTCCTCCAGGGCCGCCTGCAACGCCATACCGACAGCGCCACGCTGCTGCATGCCGCCGCGCGCTGGTGCGAGAGCCACGACCTGCCGGACCGCGCCATCAAGTACGCCCTGCGCGGTCGTGACTACGGCTTCGCCGCCGAGTTGCTGGAGCGCCAGGGCGCTCGGCTGATCGCCGGCAACCGCGTCTACGGCATCCTCTCGATGCTCAAGGAAGTGCCCGCCGATGTGATCCGCGAGCACCCGGTGTTCCAGATCTTCTACGCCTGGCAGCTGGCCTTCGAGCAGAAATTCGCCGAGTCCGAGGCGCTGATCGAAGAGGTCAGCACCCGCCTGCTGCAGGGGCGCGGCAAGGTCATTCACTTCGGCCTCGGCGAGCTGCTGGCCGCCTCCCAGGTGCTCAAGGCGCTGGTGCTGCTGTACCAGGACAAACTGGAAAGCTGCCTCAAGGTCGCCCGCCAGTGGCTGGCCATGGTGCCGGACAACCAGCCAGTGTTCCGCGCCAGCCTGTCCTGCGTGCAGGCGGCGGCCTATGCGTTGCTGGGGGAGTTCGGCGACGCGTCGAAATCCATCGCCACCGCGCGGGATTGCCTGCGCATCGTCGACAGCGAATACCTGCATGTGATGACCAGCCTGATCGAGTCGCTGATCTGCAAGGAGAGCGGCGAGCTGGAACGCGGCCGCTCCATCGCCGAGATCGCCCGTGGCCGTGTCGAGCGGGTCTTCGGTCGTCGCAGCCGCGTGGGTGGGCCGCTGGTGTTGGCCTACGCCGACCTGCTTTACGAACAGGATCGCCATGCGGCGGTGCTCGCCGAACTGCCCCTGGCCACCACCTGGCGCGACGTGGCGACGCCGGTGGAGCTGATCAGCCGAGGGCAGTTGGTGATGGCGCGGGCGCGCTTCTTCGCCGGTGAACCGGAGCAGGCGCTCAATCAATTGGATGACTGGCTCGCCGGCCTCCAGGGGCCGGGTTACGAGCGGGTGTTCGCCCACGGCATGGGTTGCAAGGTGCAGTTCCTGCTGTGGCTGCGCCGCCCCAATGAAGCCGAGCGCGTGTGCCTGCAACTGGAGCGCCACCTGGCGGCCCTGCCGCTGGCGCGCTATGCCGATGCCCATACGGCGCTGGCCTTGTCCGTCGCTCGCCTGGCCCTGACCGAGCGGCGCCCGGAGAAGGCGCAGAGCGCGCTGGAAACCTGCCTCGCCCGCCAGGGCGCCGAACACCAGCGCGACCGGCGCCTGCGCCTGTCCCTGTTACTTTCCGTGGCTTACTGGCGCAAAGGTAACAGCGACAAGGCCTTCGCCCTGTTCCTGCCCACCATCGAGGAAGCCTGGAACCGCGGCTACCGGCGCCTGTTCCAGGACGATGCCCTGTGGCTGCTGCCCCTGTGGGAAGCCTGGCGTGCCGCCGAGCCCAAGAAGGCCGGGGCCTGGCAGGGCATTGCCGAGACGCTGCGCGAGCAGTGCCGGCGCCTGGCGGTGGACCCGGAAACCTTCGACGAGAACCAGGATGTGAGCCACCGCGAGCGGGAAATCCTGCGTTTCGTCGCGGCCGGCCTGTCCAACCGGGACATCGCCCAGGCGGTGCACCTGTCGGAAGCGACCATCAAATGGCACTTGCATAACCTGTTCGCCAAGCTGGGCGTGCGCAGCCGCACCCAGGCGGTGCTCAAGGGCAAGAGCCTGGGCCTGCTCAGCGAGGCCTGATGCCACTAAAAAAACAGCAAGTTGCCATCCTCCATCCCTTGGATGGGCTGGCAGCGGAGCGGGGGCTCAGTAACGTGAGAACCAGGTCGAGAAGCCTAGTGCTTCACGAGTCCAGACCGGCGCGCATAGGGAAGCAGCGCTCGTGCTGGAGGTCGGTGCAAACCGACCCGACTGCCGCTGACAGGAGGTAGGCGGCAGGCCCCCGGGGCAACCCACCTGTGAACCTTGGAGATAACAACAATGAAAAGCTTCAAACAACTGGCTCTCGCCGCTGCTGTGCTCGCTGCTCCCTTCATGGCCCAGGCCGACCTGAAAGCCATGGATGACTCCGCTCTTTCCAGCGTTACCGGTCAGGATGGCATCAGCATCTCCGGTAACTTCAACGGCACCATCGGCAGCGTGGTTTACAACGACAAGGAAGGCAGCGCCACCGGCAGCCTGCGCCTTGAAACCATCGCCTTCTCCGGCTTCAACATCTCCGACAGCGCGCCGATCCTGGTTGACGTGATCGACGGTGGCAGCGGTGCTGGTGCCAGCGACAAACTGCAGATCACCCTGCCGACCATCACTGGCGAGCTGAGCGTCGGTGCCATCCGCATGGGCGACGCCTCTGCCGCCAGCATCGGTTCCCTGGCCGTCAGCGACCTGAACCTGGCCGGTACCACCATCAAGGTCTGGGGCCACTGATAGGTCGCTCCATCCTGTGATGCGGAAGGTCCCGCCGGCTCCGGCCGGCGGGCCTTTCTTTCGTAAGCCCTGTATTCGGAACGGCAATGATCGAGATCCTGGTCGGCAGTCTGCTGGGGTTGTTCGGATTCACCCAGGCCGTGGACACCAAGCCACAGCCCAAGGGCTCCGTGAACATCACCCAGGCCATGGTGCCCAACGGTCCCTACCGGGAGACCGTCAATCCGGAGCCCATGAGCCAGCTGCAGTTCCGCAACGTCATCCGCCAGGCCTATGACTACAGCTGCGGTTCCGCCGCGCTGACCGGGCTGCTGGACTACTACCTCGGGCGCAACCTCGAGGAGCGCCAGGTGATGGAAGGGCTGTTGCGGTATGGCGAGGCCGACAAGATCGTCGAACGACGCGGTTTCTCGCTGCTGGACATGAAACGCTTCGTGGGGGCGCTGGGCTACAAGAGCGGAGGATTCCGGGCCGAGTTCGAGGACCTCGACCAACTGGAACACCCCGCGCTGGTGCCTATTCACTACGGTGGTTTCAAGCATTTCGTAGTGGTGCGCGACGTCTACAACGATCACGTGTTCATCGCTGATCCCGCCCTGGGAAACATCAGCTTCACCCGCACCCGGTTCGAGGAGGTGTGGGATGGGAACGTGCTGTTCGTGATCTACCCGACAGGCAACGAACCGCCAAACGCCATGGCCTTGACCGAGCGCGACCTGCGCCTGGTGGACGATCGCACCGTCAGCCTGCTGGCGTTCCAGCAGTTCCCGCAGATCACCAAATTCACCGAGAACCAGATCGACCAGTTGGGCTCGGGAGGCGACATCCAGTACATAAGACGCAAATAAGAAAACCCGCATAAGTAAGAATAAAACCAGGGGTAAAGGTGCCATGGGAGTGAGGGGATACGCATGGCTGGCCGTGCTGGCGCTTGGCGCCTGTGGGTCGCTGTGGGCCGAGGAGAGCTCGGTGGACGATGCGCGTGAGGCGCTGACCAAGAAAGAAGGGGATGCCGACAGCGCCAAGGCGCTGGAGCAGGTATTCCAGGCCTCGGAGAAGAGCTACACCCTGCTGAAGAAAGGCGAGCGCACGCTCACCTACGGCTTCGATTATTCATTGGTGCGTGATGTGCAGATCGAACAGGTCCGCACCGGCACCAACGTCTACAGCGTGATTCCCCGCAGCGAAGCCCAGCACACCTTCACCAACTCCTTCACCTTCGACTACGGCATCTGGGACAACCTGACCTTCAGCGTGCGCCTGCCCTTCGTGGCCAAGTACGACACCGAGCGCGACGTCAACGTCTACAGCCTCGGCGACGTCTCCGGCAGTCTGCGCTGGCAACCCTGGTCCGCCACCCGCGGGCGCCCGGTCACCACCCTGTTCGCCACCCTCGGCCTGCCCACCGGCGAGAGCCCCTTCGACATCAACAACGAGACGGACCTGTCCACCGGCAACGGCTACTACAGCCTGGGCGTGGGGGCCAACACCTCCTACGTGATCGACCCGGTCGTGCTGTTCGGCTCGGTCGGATACACCTACAACATGCCGGTGCACAACATCCACCAGAACCGCGGCGGCCGCCTGCTGGAGGATGTGGACCCGGGCAACACCCTGTCCCTGAGCATGGGCTTCGCCTACGCGCTGTCCTACGACGTGTCCCTGGCCACCTCCTACCAGATGGCCTACAGCACCAAGCCGACCTACACCTTCGGCGACACCGAGGTCGAAGGCACCGAGCAGACCAGCGCGATCATGAACTTCTCGCTCGGCCTGCGGACCTCTCCCGACTACATCGTCAACATCAACGCCGGCTTCGGCATGACCGAGGACTCCCCGGACGTGATGCTGGGGTTCTCCGTTCCTCTGGACATAAAAGGCCTGAAGGCCCAGTAACCGGCGAGGCGACGACATGACGATGCGAATTTCGCCGCTGGCCTTGGCGCTGGCGGGGTTGGGGGCCGGTTGGGCGGGTGGCGTGCAGGGGCAGCTGGCCAACGACCTGACCATTGGCAACCCCAAGGCGATGGCCATGGCCAACGCCGTGACCGCCGACTCCACCGGGATCGACGCGGTGCACTACAACCCGGCGGCGCTGACCAAGCTCAAGGGCCGCCAGACCACGGTGAAGATGATCGCCGGGGTGATGGATATCCGCGCCGAGTTCGACGCACCGGAGGGCTACAACGTCATGGGCTTCACCGATGACCCCGTGGCCAACTCCAGCAGCCGCACTTTGACCCCGGCCATGTACCTGCCGGGCATGGGCGGCATGACCGACATGCCGCTGCTGGTGGCACCCCTGGCGGGCCTGTCGATCAACCCGCCGGGCTCCAAGTTCACCTTCGCCACCAACGTCTATGCACCCATGGCCCTGGGCTATTCGCGGGATTCGGACAGTGATCCGGGCCGCTACCAGGGGCGCGAGGTGGCGATCCAGCGCATCACCTATTTCTCGCCCTCCGTGGGTTACCAGGTGAACGACGAACTGGCGGTGGGTCTGTCGGTGGGCTTCTCCCATCAGGCCCTGGCGTTGAACGAGGACTTCCGTAACCCGAGCATGCTTACCGGGTTGGTGGGCTTGCTCAACAAGGTGCTCTGCGAGCCCGGGCTGGAAGAGATGATTGGCACGATCATCAACGTATGCGGTGGTCGATTCGGCCCCTTCGATACCCTGGCCAATATCGATCTGGACCTGCAGCAATCGCTGTCGCCCACCTGGAACATCGGTGTGCTCTGGGAGCCCACCGACTGGTTCGCCTGGGGCGCCACCTACCAGAGCGAGGCACGCATGCACCTCCAGGGCAAGTACCGGGTGGATTACTCCAAGGACTGGCAAGGGTTCTGGACCGGCTTCCAGGGCGCGATTTTCGGGCAGATCCTCAGCCCGCTCTTCCCTTACGGCAACGTTGACGAAGAAGTGGGCAATGCCAGCCTGACCATGACCTACCCCGACAACTTCTCCACCGGGATCAAGATCCGGCCCTTCGAGCGTTGGCAGTTCAACGCCGACCTGAAGTGGAGCGGCTACAGCGACTGGAACGAGTTCGAGATCGAGTTCGACCGTGAACTGGACGTGCTGCGCATCGCCAAGAACTTCGGCGGCGGCAAGGCCACGGCCACCACCCTGACCCTGGATCGCGGCTACCGCGACACCTGGAGCTGGGCCGTGGGCGCGCAGTACGACGTTACCGACCGCCTGGCCCTGCGCGCGGGCTACGAGTGGCGCCCCTCGGCCATCCCTGGCAACAAGGCCGACGTGCTGGCGCCCATCGGCGATGCCCAGCTCTATGGCCTGGGCCTGGGCTATCGCTGGGACAAGGACACCAACATCGACCTGGGCTTCAACTACTTCGTCACCACTCAAACCACTAAGGCCAACACCAGCTGCAACCTCAACTGCACCGGCATCGACAACCTGGTCTACAACCCCTATGCGGGCCAGGACGTGACGACCTCGGTGAAGGCCTACATCGTGGCCATGACCTACACGACGACATTCTGATGAAGACCCGTGCCGCGCTTTTCCTCATCACCGCCCTGGCGATCCAGCCCCAGGTCCAGGCCGCCAGCGGGCGCTACCTGACCTGGATCGACGACAACGGCCGGGTGCACAACAGCTTCGTCGGCGAGCGCTACGGCGAGCAGCAGCGCCAGGCGGCCCAGCGCATCAGTCGCAGCGACCTGGCGCGCCTGCAGGAGCAGGGCGCTACGGGCTGGCCGGGCAGCAACAGCGGTGGCGAGCAGAAGCGCCGTTATTTCACCTGGGTGGATGCCAGCGGCAACCTGCAGAACAGCTTCTACGCCGCGGGCCAGGTGCCGGCGGGGCAGCGCGACTACCTGCTGCCCAGCGGCGCCCGCTCCACCGAATACATCGATGCCGATGTGCTGGAGGGGCGCGGTTATTCGCGACCGGAGAACGGTGCGGGCTATTTCACCTGGGTGGACGAGCAGGGCCGTACCCACAACTCCAGGGTGCCGGCCAAGGGGGACGAACCCCGGGCGGAGGAGGGCGCCGGGCAACCGGTGGCCTACACCGAAAGCCGGCAGGTGGAGTTCGAGCGCAAGGCGGCCATCCTGCCGTCGCTGGACGGCCAGCCCAGCGAGGCGATGAAGGCCCTTCTGGAAGGCAGCGAGGAGCGCAGCCAGTCGCTGTATCAGGGGCTGGTGGACCAGTGCTGCGGGCAGCTGCCGGAGGGGGATTTCACCGAGTTGTCCGCCGAGGAGCCGCGCTACGAGGAACTCAACCGCTTCTCCCCCAGCTTCGCCTTCCCCATGGGGCGCAGCTACTACGCGGCCCTCAAGCTGCCGCGTTCCGGGCGCGCCTATGGCCTGCGCATTCGCAGCTTCGCCAATCGTCAGGTGGTCTACCCCTCGATCCTCTTCCTCGACGAGGCCAAGCGCCCGACGCGCCTGGTGAGCGACGCCGTCTACCAGCTGCATGGCGAGACCTGGTACCGCTACGCCTACATCGAAGGCACCGTGCAGGTCCGCGCCAACCAGGGCGAGCGCTACGCGCTGCTGCTCACCACCGACGAGGACCGCAGCCTCAACACCCTCGACAACAAACCCTTCAAGCGCCCGATGCAGGACCTGGCCGTCAGCGAGGCCGGCATGCAGGTGCACGAGCACGTGGACGAGGGCGCATTCGAGCTGGCGATCGTCAGGTAGTGGGGCTGAGGTGGATGGCGTAGGTCGGGTGCAACCCGACGATCCCGTGCATCGAGCCTTCGCGGGTTTCACCCGCCCTACATCTCGGCGCACCTCTACCCCGAATCCCTGGCATGAAAAAGCCCGGCACATGGCCGGGCTTTTTTGTTGCCGCAGGGCGGATCAGAGTTCGGCGGGGTGCACGTGGCCGAACAGTTCCTGGGAGAAGCGCACGCGCTCCTCGGGCGTTTCCACGATGCCCTTTTCCTGCAGCTCGGCGATGCGGGCTTCCACCGCGTGGGCGCGATGGGTGAGGCCGCAGTCGTTGGCGATCTGGATGTTCAGGCCGGGGCGGGCGTTGAGCTCGAGGATCAGCGGGCCCTTCTCCTGGTCCAGCACCATGTCGACACCGATGTAGCCCAGGCCGCACAGCTCATAGCAACCGGCCGCCAGCTTCATGAAGCCGTCCCAGTTGGGCAGCTGCACGCCGTCCACCGCGTTGGTGGTGTCCGGGTGCTTGGCGATCTTGTTGTTCAGCCAGGTGCCGCGCAGGGTGACGCCGGTGGCCAGGTCCACACCCACGCCGATGGCGCCCTGGTGCAGGTTGGCCTTGCCGTTGGACTGGCGGGTGGGCAGGCGCAGCATCGCCATCACGGGGTAGCCCATGAGCACGATGATGCGGATGTCCGGCACGCCCTCGTAGCTGATGCTCTTGAAGATCTGGTCCGGGGTCACGCGGTACTCGATCAGCGCGCGGTCACGGTGCCCGCCGAGGGAATAGAGGCCGGTGAGGATCGAAGAGATCTGATGCTCGATCTCCTCGTGGCTGATGATCTTCCCAGAGACCGTCTTGTAACGGCCTTCGAAGCGGTCGGCGATCACCAGGATGCCGTCACCGCCGGCGCCCTGGGCGGGCTTGATCACGAAATCGTTGCGCTCGCCGATGATCTCGTCGAGCTTGTCGATTTCCTTCTCGGTGGAAATGATCCCGTACATTTCGGGCACGTGGATGCCCGCCTCGATGGCGCGCATCTTGGTGATGATCTTGTCGTCGACGATCGGGTACAGGTGCCGTTTGTTGTACTTCAGCACGTAGTCCGCGTTGCGACGGTTGATGCCCATGATGCCTTTGGCTTCGAGGGCTTTCCACGTCTTGATCAGGCCGAACATGGCTCAGTCCTTCAGGAAGGCTTTGAAGCGGAACAGCTCCGTCAGGCGGTAGCCGCGGTAGCGACCCATCGCCAGCATGAAGCCCACCATGATCAGCAGCACGGCCGGGAAGGTGAAGATGAAGTAGGTCAGCTCCGGCACGGTCATCAGCAGGTGCGCCAGGGTGGCGGCGAACAGGGTGCCGATGGCGACCTTGAAGGCATGGCCACCGCCGCGCTCTTCCCAGGTGATGGACAGGCGTTCGATGGTCATGGTCAGGATCACCATCGGGAACAGCGCCACGGACAGGCCGCGCTCCAGGCCCAGCTTGTGGCTGAGCAGGCTGATGATCGCAATCAGGATCACCACGAACGTCAGCACCACCGATAGCCTGGGCAACATCTGCAGCTTCAGGTGTTCGAGGTAGGACCGTAGTGACAGGCCCAATGCCGTGATGATGGTGAACAGCGCGATGCCGAAGCCCAGCTGCGTCTCGCGGAAGGCGAGGGCGATCAGCACCGGGGTGAAGGTACCCAGGGTCTGCAGGCCGCCGAGGTTGCGCAGGATCAGGATCACCAGTACACCGATGGGGATCATGATCATGATCTGGTAGGTCTGCTGTGTCTGCAGCGGCAGGCCGTAGAGCGAGTATTCGAGGAAGTCGGCGTCGGTGTTCTCGTCGGTCAGCTTGGCCAGGCGGATGGCGTTCATCTCGCTGTTGTTCAGGCTGAAGGTCACCTGGGCCTTCTTGCCGCCGTCGACGGTGATCAGGTTGTCGTCACCGGTCCACCACACCAGGCGGTCGGCGGGCAGGCCCTGCTCGCCGGTATCCGGGTTGAAGTACAGCCAGTTCTCGCCGTTGAAGCTGCGCAGCCAAAGCTCAGGGCTCTGCGGCTGGTCGGCGGCGAGGCGGATGGTGTGCACGCGTTCCATCGGGACGTGGGCGATGGACAGCAACAGCTCGATGGCCTTGGCCTTGTTCGAGGTGCTCTGGTCGCCGGCGAGCAGCAACTTGACGTTGTCGTCGTTCAGGTTGTTGGTGCGCTTGATGGTCTCGCTGATGAAGGTCTCGACGTCGGCCGAGTGCTGGCGGATGGGGGCCAGCAGGGCTTCGGCGGCGATCTTCTCGGCACCCTCGACCGGGATGCTGTCACGGAAGATCGGCCCCTTGTCCTTGGGCTTCTCGCCGCTGTAGCGCTTGGTCAGCACCAGGCGGTAGTAGAGGGTCTGGTTGCCGCTGGCGCGGCGGGCGGACCAGGTCACCTTGCGGTTGCCGTCCACGCGATTGATGCTCACGCCGTAGTTGTTGGAGATGAAGCTCTCGTTGAGGCTGACGTAATCCCGGTTCAGCGGCGGCACGAACATCTGCACCTTGATCGGGTCGCGCGGGCTGGCCTGGAATTCGACCTTGGCGTCGATGTTCCAGAGGTCGTCGGTCTCATCCTCGGTGATCGGGATGCCCTGAATGAAGATCTGGTAGGCCGTTATCAGAATGCCCAGGGTCACCAGCAGGGTGATCAGGACTTTCAGATGCAGGGTAAGAGAGCGCATGTGAGTTACTCGGCAGAGTTTGCGTCAGTGGCACAGCCGGGTTGGCCGGCAGCGTATTTAAGGCTCGGGTCGACCAGTGCATCGAAGCGCTTGAGCGCCTCGGAACCGATCAGAAGCGGGTATTGGAAAGCACTACGGTCGGTGAGGTTCACTTCGATCGTGCGCAGGGCGCTGCCCATGCAGATATCGAGTTCGATCACCGGGCGCGCGGTGTAGGTCTTGTCTTCATCCGGATCGTAGTCGCCGGCGCGGCGCTTGATCTTGCTGATACGTGCCAGCGGCCGCTCGATGGGGTGCGCATGGGCGTCGTCGATGGCCAGGTAGAAGCGCACCCAGGTCTCGCCATCACGCTTGAAGCGCTTGATGTCGCGGGCACTGAGGGAGGCTGTCTTGGCGCCGGTGTCGAGCTTGGCGGCGACCACCAGGTCGAGGCCGTCAAGACGGGCGTATTCGTTCAGGCCATAGATGGTCTTGTCGGCGGCGAGGCTGAGGCCTGGCAGTGCTAGCAGGCATATGAGCAATGCGAAGGGCTTGAGAGTCATGAGTCCTTGGGTAGCGTTCGAGATGCTGATGCCCGATGCCTGGCCTGATGGCCTCGGCGCCTGGCGTACGAGTCTAGCAGCGCCCCGCCAGGCGCATGAGCGGCGCATTCTAACACGCAGGTTTTCCGGGGCGACAGACGCTTATGGCGCTTTGTTAAGGCTGTGACGGGTTCAAATGAATTTTTTGCGATCTACGACGATTGTCGACAATGGCTGTGTTTTGGTTTGACTGAACCGCTTATCGGCGTTAATTTTGCGGGGTGATTTTTCAATGTGTCGACAATCATGCTTGATGCAGCAGAAGCACCCGTCACCCAGGCCGAAGACTCGGAAACCCTCTCCGAGCACGTCTTCCGGCGCATCCAGGCGGCCATCGTCAAGGGCGAGATCGCGCCCGGCAGCAAGATCTCCGAGCCGGAGCTGGCCCGCGCCTATGGCATCAGCCGAGGCCCGCTGCGCGAGGCGATCCACCGTCTGGAAGGGCAGAAGCTGCTGGTTCGCGTGCCCCACGTCGGTGCGCGGGTGGTGTCCCTCAGCCATGCCGAGCTGATCGAACTCTACGAAATCCGCGAATCCCTCGAGGGCATGGCCTGCCGCCTCGCCGCCGAGCGCATGACCCAGGCGGAGATCGACGATCTGCGCGCCGTGCTGGAGACCCACGAGCGCGACGCTGCCTTCCAGGCCGGCGTCGGCTACTACCAGCAGGAAGGCGACTTCGACTTCCACTACCGGATCATCCAGGGCAGTGGCAACCAGACGCTGACCCGCATGCTCTGCGGCGAGCTCTACCAGCTCGTGCGCATGTACCGCCTGCAGTTTTCCAGCGTGCCCAACCGGCCGCGCCAGGCCTTCGCCGAGCACCACCGAATTCTCGATGCCATCGCCGACCGTGACGGCGAACTGGCCGAGCTGCTGATGCGCCGTCACATCGGTGCTTCCAAGCGCAACATCGAGCGCCACTACCAGGGCGCCGTCGCCAAACTCCCAGAAGATCAACGAGGTGAGTCATGAGTCAGAAATCCGCCGGCCTGCGCTTCCGCGACGCCATTGCCGAGGAAAGCCCGCTGCAGGTCATCGGCGCCATCAACGCCAACCATGCGCTGTTGGCCAAGCGCGCCGGCTACAAGGCCATCTACCTCTCCGGTGGCGGCGTAGCGGCGGGCTCCCTGGGCCTGCCGGACCTGGGCATCAATACCCTGGACGACGTGCTCACCGACGTGCGCCGCATCACCGATGTCTGCGACCTGCCGTTGCTGGTGGACATCGACACGGGCTTCGGCCCGAGCGCCTTCAATATCGAGCGCACCGTCAAGAACCTGATCAAGGCCGGCGCCGCCGCCGCCCACATCGAAGACCAGGTCGGCGCCAAGCGCTGCGGCCACCGTCCGGGCAAGGAGATTGTCTCCTGCGAGGAAATGGTCGACCGCGTGCGTGCCGCCGCCGACGCCAAGACCGACCCGGACTTCTTCCTCATCGCCCGCACCGACGCCATCCAGGCCGAAGGCGTGGACGCCGCCATCGAGCGCTGCCTGCGCTACGTGGAAGCCGGTGCCGACGGCATCTTCGCCGAGGCCGCCTATGACCTGCCGACCTACCAGCGCTTCGTCGACGCCCTGAAGGTGCCGGTGCTGGCCAACATCACCGAGTTCGGCGCCACCCCGCTGTTCACCCGCGATGAGCTGGCGTCGGTCGGCGTGGCCATCCAGCTCTACCCGCTGTCGGCCTTCCGTGCCGCCAACAAGGCCGCCGAAGCCGTCTACACCTCGATCCGCCAGAACGGCCACCAGAAGGACGTGATCGAGCTGATGCAGACCCGCGCGGAGCTGTACGACCGCATTGGCTACCACGCCTTCGAGCAGAAGCTCGATGCGCTGTTCGCCGCCGGCAAGAAGTGATCGAGCGGTCGTTCCGGGTGGGCCCATGGGCCGCCCGGCGGCCACCGCAGAACAATAAAAGCACCATCATCCGGATCAGATGAGGAGATACATGCGATGAGCGCGACCCCCGAAGCGACCACCCCCGGCTTCAAGCCGAAGAAATCCGTGGCCCTGAGCGGCACCGCCGCCGGCAACACCGCCCTGTGCACCGTCGGCCGCACCGGCAATGACCTGCACTACCGTGGCTATGACGTGCTGGACTTCGCCAACCGCTGCGAATTCGAAGAGATCGCCCACCTGCTGGTACACGGCAAGCTGCCCAACGTGGCCGAGCTGGCCGGCTACAAGGCCAAGCTCAAGGCCCTGCGCGGTCTGCCGGCGGCGCTGAAAGCCGCCCTGGAACAACTGCCGCCGTCGGCCCACCCGATGGATGTGATGCGCACCGCCGTGTCGGTGCTCGGCTGTGTGTCGCCCGAGAAGGACGACCATAACCACCCCGGCGCCCGCGACATCGCCGACAAGCTGATGGCGTCCCTGGGCTCGGCCTTGCTGTACTGGTACCACTTCAGCCACAACGGCAAACGCATCGAGGTGGAAACCGACGATGACTCCATCGGCGGCCATTTCCTCCACCTGTTGCACGGCGAAAAGCCCCGCGAGTCCTGGGTGCGCGCCATGCATACCTCGCTGAACCTGTATGCCGAGCATGAATTCAACGCCTCCACCTTCACCTCGCGGGTGATCGCCGGCACCGGTTCCGACATGCATTCCTGCATCGCCGGCGCCATCGGCGCGCTGCGTGGCCCGAAACACGGTGGCGCCAACGAAGTGGCCTTCGAGATCCAGAAACGCTACGACAACGCGGACGAAGCCGAGGCCGATATCCGCGCCCGCGTGGAGAAGAAGGAAGTGGTCATCGGCTTCGGCCACCCGGTCTACACCGTGGCCGACCCGCGCAACAAGGTGATCAAGGAAGTGGCGCGCGAGCTGTCCGCCGAGCAGGGCAACAGCAAGATGTTCGACATCGCCGAGCGCCTGGAAAGCGTGATGTGGGACATCAAGAAGATGTTCCCCAACCTCGATTGGTTCAGCGCCGTCAGCTACCACATGATGGGCGTGCCCACCGCCATGTTCACCCCGCTGTTCGTGATCGCCCGCACCTCGGGCTGGTCCAGCCACGTCATCGAGCAGCGCATCGACGGCAAGATCATCCGTCCGAGCGCCAACTACACAGGCCCCGAAGACCTGAAGTTCGTGCCGCTCAAGGACCGCAAATAACCAATCATGGAAAACACCATGAACGACACCGTGAATAGCCAACACCGCAAACGCCTGCCCGGCACTGCGCTGGATTACTTCGATGCCCCCGAGGCGGTCGAGGCGATCCAGGCCGGCGCCTGGGCCAAGCTCCCCTACACCTCCCGCGTACTGGCCGAGCAGCTGGTGCGCCGTTGCGAGCCGGAAGAGCTGGTCGCTGCCCTGGAGCAACTGGTCTACCGCAAGCGCGACCTGGACTTCCCCTGGTATCCGGCCCGCGTGGTCTGCCACGACATCCTCGGGCAGACCGCGCTGGTGGACCTGGCCGGCCTGCGTGACGCCATTGCCGAGCAGGGCGGTGATCCGTCCAAGGTCAACCCGGTGGTGCCGACCCAACTGATCGTCGACCACTCCCTGGCCGTGGAGGCGGCGGGCTTCGACCCGGACGCCTTCGAGAAGAACCGCGCCATCGAGGACCGCCGCAACGAGGACCGTTTCCACTTCATCGACTGGACCAAGACCGCGTTCAAGAACGTCGATGTGATCCCCGCCGGCAACGGGATCATGCACCAGATCAACCTGGAGAAAATGAGCCCGGTGATCCAGGCACGTGGCGGTATCGCCTTCCCCGACACCTGCGTCGGCACCGACTCGCACACCCCGCATGTGGACGCCCTGGGCGTGATCGCCATCGGCGTCGGCGGCCTCGAAGCCGAGACCGTGATGCTCGGCCACCCGTCGATGATGCGCCTGCCCGACATCGTCGGCGTGAAGCTCACCGGCAAGCGCAAGCCGGGCATCACCGCCACCGACATCGTCCTGGCGATCACCGAGTTCCTGCGCAAGGAACGCGTCGTGGGGGCCTACGTCGAATTCTTCGGGGAGGGTGCGGACAGCCTGTCCATCGGCGACCGCGCGACCATTTCCAACATGTGCCCGGAATACGGCGCCACCGCCTCGATGTTCTACATCGACGGCCAGACCATCGACTACCTCAAGCTCACCGGCCGCGAGCCCGAGCAGGTAGAACTGGTGGAGAACTACGCCAAGACCCTGGGCCTGTGGAGCAGCGCGCTGGAAACCGCCGAGTACGAGCGCGTGCTGGAGTTCGACCTGGGCAGCGTGGTGCGCAACATGGCCGGCCCCAGCAACCCGCACCGTCGCCTGCCGACCTCGGCACTGGCCGAGCGCGGCATCGCCGACGAAGCCAAGCTCGAAGCGGGCCGTGGCGAGGAAGCCCAGGGCCTGATGCCCGATGGCGCGGTGATCATCGCCGCCATCACCAGCTGCACCAACACCTCCAACCCGCGCAACGTCATCGCCGCCGGCCTGGTGGCGAAGAAGGCCAACGCGCTGGGCCTGCTGCGCAAGCCCTGGGTGAAGACCTCCTTCGCCCCTGGCTCCAAGGTCGCCAAGCTGTACCTGGAAGAAGCCGGGCTGCTGGCGGAGCTGGAGAAGCTCGGCTTCGGCATCGTCGCCTACGCCTGCACCACCTGTAACGGCATGTCCGGCGCGCTGGACCCGGTGATCCAGAAAGAGATCATCGACCGCGACCTGTATGCCACCGCCGTACTCTCGGGCAACCGCAACTTCGACGGGCGCATCCACCCCTACGCCAAGCAGGCCTTCCTCGCCTCGCCGCCGCTGGTGGTCGCCTATGCCATCGCCGGCACCGTGCGTTTCGATATCGAGCAGGACCCGCTGGGCACCGATGCCCAGGGCAACCCGGTCACCCTGAAGGACCTGTGGCCGAGCGACGAGGAAGTCGACGCCATAGTCGCCGCCTCGGTGAAGCCGGAGCAGTTCAAACAGGTCTACATCCCGATGTTCGACCTGGGCAGCGTGGAGGAAGCGGAAAGCCCGCTGTACGACTGGCGCCCGATGTCCACCTACATCCGTCGCCCGCCTTACTGGGAAGGCGCGCTGGCCGGCGAGCGTACGCTCAAGGGCATGCTGCCGCTGGCGATCCTGCCGGACAACATCACCACCGATCACCTGTCGCCATCCAACGCCATCCTGCTGGACAGCGCCGCTGGCGAGTACCTGGCGAAAATGGGCCTGCCGGAGGAGGACTTCAACTCCTACGCCACCCACCGTGGCGACCACTTGACCGCCCAGCGCGCCACCTTCGCCAACCCGCAGCTGGTGAACGAGATGGTCGTGGTCGATGGCCAGGTGAAGAAGGGTTCGCTGGCGCGCGTCGAGCCGGAAGGCCAGGTGATGCGCATGTGGGAAGCCATCGAAACCTACATGAACCGCAAGCAGAACCTGATCATCGTCGCCGGTGCCGACTACGGCCAGGGCTCGTCCCGTGACTGGGCGGCCAAGGGCGTACGCCTGGCGGGCGTGGAAGTGATCGTCGCCGAGGGCTTCGAGCGCATCCACCGTACCAACCTGGTGGGCATGGGCGTGCTGCCGGTGGAGTTCAAGGCGGGCACCACGCGCCTGACCCTGGGCCTGGACGGCACCGAGACCTACGACATCAAGGGTGACGTTTCGCCGCGCTGCGACCTGACCCTGGTGGTCAACCGCCGCAACGGCGAGGTGGTCGAGGTACCGGTGACCTGCCGCCTGGACACCGCCGCCGATGTCAGCGTGTACAAGGCCGGCGGCGTGCTGCAGCGCTTCGCCAAGGACTTCCTCAAGGCGACCGCGGCCTGACGGGAACGCGGGGTGGGCGAGGCGATGCCCCCTGGGTATCGCTTCGCCCGACCCAATCTGCGCAGCGCTTGCGGCCCTTGGGCTGCATTGAGCGCGGCGATACCCAACAGATTCCAGGATGACGAAGCCATGGCTCATCTACCCCAAGTGAAAGTCCCCGCCACCTACATCCGTGGCGGCACCAGCAAGGGCGTGTTCTTCCGCCTGCAGGACCTGCCCGAGCCCTGCCAGGTACCGGGTGCGGCCCGTGACCGGCTGTTCATGCGGGTGATCGGCAGCCCCGATCCCTATGCCGCGCACATCGACGGCATGGGCGGCGCCACCTCCAGCACCAGCAAATGCGTGATCCTGTCGAAGAGCAGCCAGCCCGGCCACGATGTCGACTACCTCTACGGCCAGGTCTCCATCGACAAGGCCTTCGTCGACTGGAGCGGCAACTGCGGCAATCTGTCCACGGCGGCGGGCGCCTTCGCCATTCACGCCGGGCTGGTCGACCCGTCGCGCATTCCGGATAACGGCACCTGCGTGGTGCGCATCTGGCAGGCGAATATCCAGAAAACCATCATCGCCCACGTGCCGGTCACCAACGGCCAGGTGCAGGAAACCGGCGACTTCGAGCTGGACGGGGTGACCTTCCCGGCGGCGGAGATCGTGCTGGAGTTCCTCGACCCGTCGGACGACGGCGAGGAGGGCGGCTCGATGTTCCCCACCGGCAACCTGGTTGACGACCTCGACGTGCCGGGTGTCGGCACCTTCAAGGCGACCATGATCACCGCCGGCATCCCGACCATCTTCGTCAACGCCCAGGACATCGGCTACACCGGTGCCGAGCTGCGCGAAGCGATCAATGGCGACCCCGAACAGCTGGCGCGTTTCGAGAAACTGCGCATCGCCGGTGCCCTGCGCATGGGCCTGATCAAGACACCGGAGGAAGCCGCGACCCGCCAGCACACGCCGAAGATCGCCTTCGTCGCGCCGGCGAAGAACTACGTCACCTCCAGTGGCAAGGAAGTACAGGCCGGCGACATCGACCTGCTGGTGCGCGCGCTGTCCATGGGCAAGTTGCACCACGCGATGATGGGCACTGCCGCCGTCGCCATCGGCACGGCGGCCGCCATTCCCGGCACCCTGGTCAACCTCGCGGCCGGCGGCGGTGAGCGCAGCGCCGTGCGCTTCGGCCACCCCTCCGGCACCCTGCGCGTGGGCGCCGAAGCCCGCCAGGTGGACGGCCAGTGGCAGGTGACCAAGGCGATCATGAGCCGCAGTGCGCGGATATTGATGGAGGGAGTAGTAAGAGTTCCGGGGGAGGCGCTCTAGAGCATTAGCTTGAAGCTGGAAGCCTGAAGCTTGAAGTCGAATGCTTTCCAGCTTCCAGCTTCCAGCTTCCAGCTTCCAGCTTCCAGCTTCCAGCTTCCAGCTAAAAGACTTACTTGAGCCTCCGCTCCACGCCTTTCTCCACGAGAATCTTCGCCGAGATCTCTTCCACCGAGAAATGGGTGGAGTTGATGTAGGCGATGTTTTCCCGGCGGAACAGGTTTTCCACTTCGCGGACCTCGAACTCGCACTGGGCGAAGCTGGCGTAGCGGCTGTTGGGCTTGCGCTCGTGGCGGATCGCGGTGAGGCGGTCCGGGTCGATGGTCAGGCCGAATAGCTTGTCCTTGTACTTCTTCAGGGCGGCCGGCAGTTGCAGGCGCTCCATGTCCTCTTCGGTCAGCGGATAGTTTGCGGCACGAATTCCGTATTGCATTGCCATATACAGGCAGGTGGGCGTTTTGCCGCAGCGGGACACGCCGACGAGAATCAGGTCGGCCTTGTCGTAGTAATGGGTGCGGGCGCCGTCGTCGTTGTCGAGGGCGAAGTTCACCGCCTCGATGCGCTCCATGTAATTGGCGCTGTGGGCGATGGAATGCGACTTGCCCACCGAGTAGGAAGAATGCGACGTAAGTTCCTGTTCCAGCGGGGAAAGGAAGGTCGAGAAGATGTCGATCATGAACCCGTTGGACGTCGCGAGAATGTCACGGATTTCCTGGTTGACGATGGTGTCGAAGATGATGGGCCGGGCCCCGTCTGCCTCGGCAGCTATATTGATTTGCTGTACCATGGCGCGCGCTTTTTCGACGCTGTCTATATAAGGCCGCGTGAGCTTCGCGAAGGTAATGGTCTCGAACTGCGCCAACAGGCTCTGCCCGAGGGTTTCAGCGGTTATGCCGGTACCGTCGGAGATGAAAAAAGCGGTTCGTTTCATGCGCCAAAGGCCTTAAGTCGGGATCGATTCTTGGCTATCATAGGCCCGTTTTTGCTGGCCCATCGCCGGCCTGCATTGTGACTTATTTTTCCGGCCTCGCGCCAGAACGCTGCGGACCACTCCGCATGAGCTTATCCAACAGATAGTGGAGATTCCCCTTGGTAGAGTACGTAGTTTCCCTCGATAAGCTCGGCGTCCATGATGTTGAGCATGTGGGGGGCAAGAACGCATCCCTCGGCGAGATGATCAGCAATCTGGCCGGCGCCGGGGTATCCGTTCCCGGTGGTTTCGCCACTACTGCGCAGGCCTATCGCGACTTCCTCGAACAGAGTGGCCTCAACGACAAGATCCACGCCGCGCTGGACGCCCTTGACGTCGACGACGTCGCCGCCCTGGCCAAGACCGGCGCGCAGATCCGCCAGTGGGTGATGGACGCCGAATTCCCGCAGCGCCTCGATGCCGAGATCCGCAGCGCCTTCGCCGCCATGGCCGGTGGCAACGACAACATGGCCGTGGCCGTGCGTTCCTCCGCCACTGCCGAAGACCTGCCGGACGCCTCCTTCGCCGGCCAGCAAGAGACCTTCCTCAACATCCGTGGCGTGGACAACGTGATCCGCGCGGCCAAGGAAGTCTTCGCCTCCCTCTTCAACGACCGTGCCATCGCCTACCGCGTGCACCAGGGCTTCGACCACAAGCTGGTCGCCCTGTCCGCCGGCGTGCAGCGCATGGTGCGTTCGGAAACCGGCACCGCCGGCGTGCTGTTCACCCTGGACACCGAATCCGGTTTCCGTGACGTGGTGTTCATCACCGGCGCCTACGGCCTCGGCGAGACCGTGGTGCAGGGTGCGGTGAACCCCGACGAGTTCTACGTGCACAAGCACACCCTGGAAGCCGGCCGCCCTGCGATCCTGCGTCGCAACCTGGGCAGCAAGGCGATCAAGATGATCTACGGCGACGAAGCCAAGGCCGGCAAGTCGGTGAAAACCGTCGATGTCGACCGTGCCGACCGCGCCCGCTTCTGCATCACCGATGCCGAAGTCACCGAGCTGGCCAAGCAGGCCCTGATCATCGAGAAACACTACGGCCGCCCGATGGACATCGAGTGGGCCAAGGACGGCGACGATGGCAAGCTGTACATCGTGCAGGCCCGCCCCGAGACCGTGAAGAGCCGTGCCAGCGTTACGGTGATGGAGCGCTATCTGCTGAAGGAAAAGGGCACCGTCCTGGTAGAAGGCCGTGCCATTGGCCAGCGCATCGGCGCCGGCCCGGTGAAGGTGATCCACGACGTTTCCGAGATGGACAAGGTCCAGCCGGGCGACGTGCTGGTTTCCGACATGACCGACCCGGACTGGGAGCCGGTGATGAAGCGTGCCAGCGCCATCGTCACCAACCGTGGCGGCCGTACCTGCCACGCTGCGATCATCGCCCGTGAGCTGGGTATCCCGGCTGTAGTCGGCTGCGGCAACGCCACCCAGGTGCTGAAGGACGGCATGGGCGTGACCGTTTCCTGCGCCGAGGGCGACACCGGCTTCATCTTCGAAGGCGAGCTGGGCTTCGACATCCGCAAGAACTCGGTCGACGCCATGCCCGAGCTGCCGTTCAAGATCATGATGAACGTCGGCAACCCGGACCGCGCCTTCGACTTCGCCCAGTTGCCCAACGAAGGCGTAGGCCTGGCGCGCCTGGAATTCATCATCAACCGCATGATCGGCGTGCACCCCAAGGCGCTGCTGAACTTCGCCGGCCTGCCCGCCGAGATCAAGGACAGCGTCGAGAAGCGCATCGCCGGCTACGACGACCCGGTCGGCTTCTACGTCGAGAAGCTGGTGGAGGGCATCAGCACCCTGGCCGCGGCCTTCTGGCCGAAAAAGGTCATCGTGCGCCTGTCGGACTTCAAGTCCAACGAGTACGCCAACCTGATCGGCGGCAAGCTCTACGAGCCGGAAGAAGAGAACCCGATGCTCGGCTTCCGTGGTGCCTCGCGCTACATCAGCGAATCCTTCCGTGACTGCTTCGAGCTGGAATGCCGTGCGCTGAAGAAAGTGCGCAACGACATGGGCCTGACCAACGTCGAGATCATGGTGCCCTTCGTCCGTACCCTGGGCGAAGCCAGCCAGGTGGTCGATCTGCTGGCCAGCAACGGCCTGAAGCGCGGCGAGAATGGCCTCAAGGTCATCATGATGTGCGAGCTGCCGTCCAACGCCCTGCTGGCCGACGAGTTCCTCGAATTCTTCGACGGCTTCTCCATCGGCTCCAACGACCTGACCCAGCTGACCCTGGGCCTGGACCGTGACTCCGGCATCGTCGCCCACCTGTTCGACGAGCGTAATCCGGCGGTCAAGAAGCTGCTGGCCAATGCCATTGCCGCGTGCAACAAGGCCGGCAAGTACATCGGCATCTGCGGCCAGGGCCCGTCCGACCACCCGGACCTGGCCAAGTGGCTCATGGAGCAGGGCATCGAGAGCGTGTCGCTGAACCCCGACTCGGTACTCGACACCTGGTTCTTCCTGGCCGAAGGCCAGGCATGACCCTTTAACCGCAACCAGAAGAAGGGCGGGCTGCAAACCCGCCCTTTTTCATGCAAGTAGCATTCATGCAAAGCAGCAGTGATCTATTCCCCGTCGCGCTGATCAGCGCGGAACTCCGTGGCGACATCACGGAGGACGTCTATCGCCTCAAGCCTGGCAACAGCCCCGACTCCAGCGTCGAACTGGTCCTCACCCGCCTGGGCCTGGTCGGCCATGAGGAGCAGCGCGGCGTGCCCGTGGTGCTCCTGCACGGCAGCTTCTCCAACCGTCGCTTCTGGTATTCGCCCAAGTGCCTGGGGCTCGGCCCGCACCTGGCCCGCGCCGGCTTCGATGTGTGGATCGCCGAGATGCGTGGCCACGGCCTGTCGCCGCGCAACCAGGATTATCGGCGAAACCGCGTCGCCGACTATGCCCGCTACGACCTGCCGGCCATCGCCGCCTTCGTCCGCGAACAGGCAGGCCAGGTGCCCCACTGGATCGGTCATTCGCTCGGTGGCATCACCCTCGCGGCCGCCCTGGGCGGGCATTACTTGGGCGAGGAAGAGGCCGCCTCCGTGGCGCTGTTCGGCAGCCAGATCAGCCGTGTCTACTGGCCGTTGAAAGTGCCGCCGGTGGAGTGGGGCGGGCGCTTCCTGCTCAAGCGCCTGGCGGTGCTTTCCGGCCCCGGCCTCAAGCGCGGGCCCGAGGACGAACCCATCGGCATCGGCCTGGAAAGCCTGCGCTGGCACGGCCTGTTCGGCCGTTTCGGCGATGCCGAGCGTGACTGGTGGAAAGGCCTTGCCGAAGTGCGCGTGCCGGTGCTGGCGGTGGGTGCCGCCGGTGACCTGCAGGACCCGGCCTGGGCCTGCCGCAAGCTGCTGGAACAGTTCGGCAGCGAGACGCGGCAGTTCCTCTGCCTGTCCCGCGAGAACGGCTTCGCCGATGACTACGGCCATATCGAGATGCTGGTCAGCAAGCACGCCCAGCAGGAAGTCTGGCCGCTGGTGGAGCACTGGCTCGACCGCCTGGAGATCCCCGGCTCGTTCGGCCAGGCGGTTCCCGCCGCCTGACCGCCGCGCCTTTTGCCGGAAGCCCCATTCCAGGGGCTCCGGTGCTGTGCTAAAGATGCAGGGCCGCATCGATTCCGGAGGGCGCATGTTCATTGCGCTGGAGCGTCTGATCAATCTGCAGGATGGCTATCGCGGAACCTTTCAGGTGCAGGGACGGCAACTGCTGCTGATCGTCGTTGATCAGCAGGCGATCCTCCTGGAAAACCGCTGCCCGCACCGTGGCGCGCCCTTGCACAACGGTACGCTCGAAGGTAGGGTGCTGCGCTGTTCCCGCCACGGGATCGCCTTCGATCTGGACAGTGGTCGCGCCCTCGATGCGGCCTGTTCGCCGCTGCTTCGGCTGACGCTGACTTATGACGGTGATCGTGTCGGCCTCGACCTGTAAATCCATCAAGGAGCCTTGCCATGCAATACGTCACCCCTGATCTGTGTGATGCCTATCCGGACCTGGTGCAGGTCGTCGAGCCGATGTTCAGCAATTTCGGCGGCCGCGATTCCTTCGGTGGCGAAATCGTCACCATCAAGTGCTTCGAAGACAACTCGCTGGTCAAGGAACAGGTCGACCTGCCCGGCCAGGGCAAGGTGCTGGTGGTGGACGGCGGCGGCTCCCTGCGTCGCGCGCTGCTGGGCGACATGCTGGCCGAGAAGGCGGCGAAGAATGGCTGGGAAGGCATAGTCGTATACGGCTGCATCCGTGACGTCGACGTCATCGCCCAGACTGATCTCGGCGTCCAGGCCCTGGCCAGCCATCCGATGAAGACCGACAAGCGCGGCATCGGCGACCTCAACGTGGCTGTGACCTTCGGCGGCATCACCTTCCGCCCGGGCGAATTCGTCTATGCCGACAACAACGGCATCATCGTCTCCCCGCAAGCCCTGAAAATGCCTGAATGACCGGACGGGGCGCTCGCTGAGGATGGTCGAGGAACGCAACGTACGCTGGGGGCTGGTGCATGCCTATGTCCTGGACGGGGAGGGCGGTGCACGCTCCGTCACCAAGGACGAGCTGGATGTCATCCAGTTGCAGGAGCGGGAAAGCCTCTGGCTGCACTGGGACCGTGGCCATGCCATGGCGCGCCAGTGGTTGCGCGAGGCCAGCGGGCTGAGCGAATTCGCCTGCGACCTGCTGCTGGAGGAAAGCACCCGGCCACGCCTGGTGAACCTCCCGGAGCACCAGCTGCTGCTGTTCCTGCGGGGTGTGAACCTCAATCCGGGCGCCCAGCCCGAGGACATGGTCGCGGTGCGCATCTTCGCCGATGCGCAGCGCGTCATCTCATTGCGCCTGCGCCCCTTGCACGCCACTGATGAATTGATCGAGCAGTGGGGCAGCGGTACCGGGCCGAAGACCGCTTCCGAGGTGCTGCTGTACCTGGCCGAGCACCTGACCGACAAGGTCGATGCCCTGGTCGCCACGCTCTCCGAAGAGGTCGATGAACAGGAGGAGCTGCTGGACGCCAATGAGCGCTTCAATCCCGATCACGACCTGATGCTGCACATCCGCCGCCGCGCCGCCGGGCTCAAGCGCTTTCTCGCGCCACAGCGGGACATCTACGGCCAGTTGATGCGCAACCGCATGAGCTGGTTCGCCACCGACGACACCGATTACTGGAGTGAGCTGAACAACCGCCTCACCCGCTACCTGGAAGAGCTGGAACTGATCCGCGAGCGTGTCGGCCTGGTGCTGGAGTCGGAGAACCGGCGCATGAGCGAGCGCATGACCCGCACCATGTACCTGCTCGGTATCATCACCGGCTTCTTCCTGCCCATGAGCTTCATCACCGGTCTGCTGGGCATCAACGTCGGGGGTATCCCCGGGGCCGATGCGCCCTATGGCTTCGTCGTCGCCTGCCTGCTGATCCTCGGGGTGGCCACCTTCCAGTGGTGGCTTTTCCGTCGCCTGCGCTGGCTCTGATGTGACCTGTTGAACGCTGGCCTCGTCTAGCCGACATATCCACGCGAGGTGCGCATGCACGATCCGTTCGAAGAATCCCTGCGGGACCTGCTCAAGCGTTCGTCATCCGACCATGATGACAACGCCGCGCTGGGTCGCGTGCTCAAGACCGCCAACCGTCAGGTTGGCGTCGGCGATCTGTTCAGCCTGCTCGGCCATTGGGCCGAAGCCATGATGATCGCCCTCAACAACGGCTCGGCCCACGTGGCGCCGGTCTCTCGCCGCCCCTCATCGAAACGCTCTGCTGACAAGGCTGATTGAACATGGAATTCGACCCCTGGACCCAAGGTATCGTTAACGCCATGACCACGGTGTGGACACCGGTGGCCGGCTTCATCCCGCGCCTGTTCGGCGCCCTGGTAGTCGTCCTGCTGGGCTTCGTGGTGGCCAAGCTGCTCGACACCCTGCTGTCCAAGCTGCTGGCCAAGCTCGGCCTCGACCGCCTGATGGGCGGCACCGGGCTGACCAAGATCCTCGCCCGCGTCGGCATCCAGGTGCCGGTCTCCACGCTGATCGGCAAGATCGTCTACTGGTTCGTGCTGCTGATCTTCCTGGTCTCCGCTGCCGAATCCCTGGGCCTCGACCGTGTTTCCGCCACCCTCGACATGCTCGCCCTGTACCTGCCCAAGGTGCTGGGTGCTGCACTGGTGCTGCTGGCCGGCGTGCTCCTGGCGCAGCTGGTCAGCGGCATCGTCCGTGGTGCCGCCGAAGGTGTCGGGCTGGACTACGCCCACGGCCTGGGGCGCATCGCCCAGGGCCTAGTGATCATCATCAGCATCTCGGTGGCCATCGGGCAGTTGGAGGTCAAGACCGACCTGCTGAACAACGTCATCGCCATCGTGCTCATCTCCATCGGCCTCGCTGCGGCGCTGGCGCTGGGGCTGGGCAGCCGGGACATCGCCGGGCAGATCATCGCCGGCATCTATGTGCGTGAGCTCTATCAGGTAGGACAGGACGTCAAGGTAGGCGATGTCGAAGGACAGATCGAGGAAATAGGCACGGTGAAGACCATCCTCCTCACCGATGAAGGCGAACTGGTCTCCGTGTCCAACCGGACATTGCTCGACCAGCGGGTAACGAGCCGCTAACACGGCGCGCCATCCCTGCTAATGTATGCCGCCATAGCGGAACGCGCCCCCGCGCTCCAGCGGCTCCTGACCTGACTGTCGGCCCGACCTGTTTTGAACAAGCCCCAATCGCTTTCCCTGCGCTACGACCCCCGCGAGCTCTCCGACGAAGAGCTGGTGGAGCGCGCCCATGTGGAGCTGTTTCACGTCACGCGTGCCTATGAAGAGCTCATGCGTCGCTACCAGCGCACCCTGTTCAACGTTTGTGCCCGATATTTGGGGAACGAACGAGACGCTGACGATGTCTGTCAGGAGGTGATGCTGAAGGTGCTCTATGGATTGAAGAACTTCGAAGGGAAGTCCAAGTTCAAGACATGGCTCTACAGCATCACGTATAACGAATGTATTACCCAATATCGGAAAGAGCGTCGTAAACGTCGTTTACTTGATGCCCTGAGTCTCGATCCTCTCGAGGAGGCCTCGGAGGAGAAGGCACCCAAGCTCGAAGAGCGCGGAGGCCTTGAGCGATGGCTGGTGCATGTGAACCCGATCGATCGTGAAATCCTGGTGCTGCGCTTTGTCGCAGAACTGGAATTTCAGGAAATTGCTGACATTATGCATATGGGTCTTAGCGCCACGAAGATGCGATACAAGCGTGCGCTGGACCGCTTGAGAGAAAAATTTTCAGGATTGACCGAAACTTAGTTGGGGAAAATTAATCTCTTAGATCAGCGAGTTCTGGTAAACTTGCGCACCAAGTTGTCCTCGAGATTGTTCGACAACTTACTGACAACCAAGATGGGGATTTACGGATGAAACTGAAAAACACCTTAGGCGTAGCCGTTGGCTCTCTCGTCGCCGCACTTTCTCTGAACGCGCTGGCGCAAGGCCAAGGCGCTGTCGAGGTGGAGGCTTTCGGCAAGCGCTACTTCACCGACAGCTCGCGTGATCTGTCCAATGGCAACCTGTTCGGTGGCTCGGTTGGTTACTACCTGACCGACGACGTCGAACTGGCTCTGTCCTACGGCGAGTTTCACGACATTCGTTCCGAAAACGACACCGGTAACAAGAACATCAAGGGCAGCCAGACTGGCCTCGATGCCATCTACCACTTCGGCACTCCGGGTGTCGGCCTGCGTCCGTACGTCTCCGCTGGCTTCGCTCACCAGAGCATCAGCAACGTTCCGGCGCGTACCGGTCGTGACCACAGCACCTTCGCCAACATCGGCACTGGCCTGAAGTACTACTTCACCGAGAACTTCTACGCCAAAGCCGGCCTGGACGGCATGTACAACATCGATGTGGGCGAGTCCGAGTGGGCCGCTGGCGTGGGTGTTGGCGTGAACTTCGGTGGTGGCTCCAAGCCCGCTGCCGAGCCGGCCCCGGCTCCGGTTGCCGAAGTCTGCTCCGACAGCGACAACGACGGCGTCTGTGACAACGTCGACAAGTGCCCGGACACCCCGGCCAACGTCACCGTTGACGCCGATGGCTGCCCGGCTGTTGCCGAAGTCGTTCGCGTTGAGCTGGACGTGAAGTTCGACTTCGACAAGTCCAAGGTCAAAGAAGAAAGCTACGGCGACATCAAGAACCTGGCTGACTTCATGAACCAGTACCCGTCGACCACCACCACCGTTGAAGGCCACACCGACTCCGTCGGCACCGACGCCTACAACCAGAAACTGTCCGAGCGTCGTGCCAACGCCGTTCGTGAAGTCCTGGTCAACCAGTACGGTGTAGGTTCCGAGCGCGTCAACTCGGTTGGTTACGGTGAGTCCCGCCCGGTTGCTGACAACGCTACCGACGCTGGCCGCGCTGTTAACCGTCGCGTAGAAGCTGAAGTAGAAGCCCAAGCCAAGTAATTGGTCTGAGCTTTGAAAAACCCGGCCTCGGCCGGGTTTTTCTTTGCCTAGAGAAAAGTGCCAGGAGGTAAACGCATCGTGGCCCGGCCGCACCGTAGGTTGGGTAGAGGTACGAAACCCAACATTGCGATGCCGAGCCGTGGAATGCCGCCCGATCAGGCACTCAACGCTTCGGCCATCGCTACGGCCTCGCCCGCCACCTCACCGATCACCAGGATCGCTGGGCTCTTCAGCTGGAAGTCGCTGGCGTCGGCCTGCATCTGTGCCAGCGTGCTGCGGCATTCGCGTTGATAGGGCAGGGAGGTGTTCTCGATCATCGCCACCGGCATGTCCGCCGCCATGCCGCCGGCCAGCAGGCCTTCACGGACCGCCGCCAGGCGCGCCACGCCCATGTACACCACCAGCGTGGTGCCGCTGCGGGCCAGGGCCTGCCACTCGGGTGCGCTGTCGTCCTGGGTGTGGGCGGTGACCAGGGTGACGCCCCGGCTGATGCCGCGCAGGGTCAGGGGGATGCCGCACTGGGTGGCACCCGCCAGCCCGGCGGTGATGCCGTTGACCAGTTCGCTCTCCACCCCACGCTCGGCCAGCCACTGCGCCTCCTCGCCACCCCGGCCGAAGATGCACGGGTCGCCGCCCTTGAGGCGTACCACGCGCTTGCCCTGGCGTGCGTAGCGCAGCATCAGGCGATGGATGAAGGCCTGGGGCGTCGAGCGGCAGCCCCCGCGTTTGCCGACTCGGATCACCCGGGCGCCCGGGCAGTGCTCCAGCACCGCCGGGTTGACCAGGTCGTCGATCATCACCACCTCGGCGCCGTTGAGCACCCGTACTGCTTTCAGCGTCAGCAGCTCCGGGTCACCGGGCCCCGCACCCACCAGCCAGACCTTGCCATTCATGGGCTTCTCCTCAGGCATTCACTGCGGTCGGCACCGGTGGCGCCGCCAGCATTCTCTTGATTTCCGGTACGCAGGAGCCGCAACGCGTGCCGCACCCCAATGCTTCTTTCAGCCCCGCCAGGTCCAGCCCCTGGGCGATGCCCGCCTGCACGGCTTGCAGGCTGACGTTCATGCAGTTGCACAGAGTGCGATTGGCGCCGGCCGCCGCACTGGCACCCGGCGGTGCGCTCAGGGGAGCCAGCAGCCAGCGCCGCAGTTCCGTGTCCACGCGGCCTTCCTGCCACAGGCTCTTCAGCCAGCCCCATGCGGCGGTTTCGCCCGCCAGGCGCAGCGCAGTGATGCGCCCCTGCTCGATACGCACGCGCTTGCCCACCGCGCGCTGCGGGTCGTCGTAGCTCATCACCGGCCCCTGATCCAGTTGCAGCAGGCGGTCTATATGCGCCAGTAGCTCCGTATCCGGTGCCTGCCCGTGGGCCGCGCGCAGCACCAGGGCAGGGCGCTCACGCCCGACCAGGGCCAGGTTTGCGTAGGTGAAGGCCTCGCACAGCGGTCGGAGGGCTTCGAAGCGCGCCTGCACATCGCCCTCCACCAGCACGAAGAGCTGCCAGGGCAGCTCCACCCGCTCCACCTCCACGCCCGCATGCTTGAGTTCCGGTTGTTTCGAGAGCGGATCGTAGGCCGGCGTGGTCAGCACGTTGACGCCCAGCCCCTTGAGGAAGCGATCGCCCCAGTGCATGGGCAGGAAGGCCTGGCCGGGGCGCAGGGCCTCGTCGCCCATGACCGGCACCACCAGCTCGCCGCGACGGCTCCTCACCCGCACCAGATCACCATCCTCGAGCTGGCGGCGGCGCATCTCCACGGGGTGCAGCCCCAGTTGCGCCTGCTCCACGTGGCCGAACAACTGGGCCGCGGTGCCGGTGCGGCTCATACCATGCCACTGGTCGCGTAGGCGTCCCGTGTTCAGGGTCAATGGGTAGCGCAGTTCGCGACGCTCCTGGGGGGCGAGGTAAGGGTCGGCGACGAACTGTGCACGACCGCTCGGTGTGGGAAAGCGGCCGTCGCCATAGAGGCGCGCGGTGCCTTGCCGGGCGCCGGCGGGGTAGGGCCATTGCTGCGGACCCTGGGTGTCGATCAGGCCGTAGCGGATGCCGGTCAGGTCCAGGTCGCGGCCGGCGGTGAGCGGCTTGTACTCCTCGAACAGTGCTTCGGGGCTGTCGAAGTCGAACAGGCTGGGCTGGCCGGGGCGCAGGTGGTGTTCCAGGCGCCGGGCGAAGTCGCAGGCCATGGCCCAGTCCGGGCGCGCCTCGCCCGGTGCCGGCACGGCCGGGCGCACATGGCTGATGCGCCGCTCGGAGTTGGTCACGGTGCCTTCCTTCTCGCCCCAGCTGGCAGCGGGCAGCAGCAGGTCGGCGTGGCGGCAGGTCTCGGTGGTGAAGAAGGCTTCCTGCACGACCACGAAGGGGCAAGCAGCCAGTGCCGCGTGCACCCGCTGCTGGTCGGGGAGGGACTGGGCCGGGTTGGTGCAGACGATCCACAGCGCCTTGATGCGCCCGTCGCCCACGGCGTCGAACAGGTCGATGGCCGACAGCCCCGGTGTTTCCGGCAGGCGCTCGACGCCCCAGTAGGCCGCCACCTCGGCGCGGTGCTCGGCATTGCCCGCCTCGCGATGGCCCGGCAGCAGGTTCGACAGGCTGCCGGTTTCGCGGCCACCCATGGCGTTGGGCTGGCCGGTGAGGGAGAAGGGCCCGGCGCCGACGCGGCCGATCTGCCCGGTGGCCAGGTGCAGGTTGATCAGTGCGCTGTTCTTGGCGCTGCCGGCGCTGGACTGGTTCAGGCCCATGCACCAGAGCGAGAGAAAGCTCGGCGTGCGGCCGATCCACTCGGCGCAGCGCAGCAGGTCGGCGCTGTCGATGCCGCACAGCTCGGCCACCCGCGCCGGGCCGAAGTCGCGCACGCGCTCCTTGAGCGCATCGAAGCCTTCGGTGTGGCGCTCGATGAAGCGCCGGTCCACCCAGCCCTCCCAGAGCAGGATGTGGAGGATGCCGTGGAACAGCGCCACGTCGCTGCCCGGGGTGATCGCCAGGTGCAGGTCGGCCAGCTCGCAGGTGTCGGTGCGGCGCGGGTCGACCACGATCAGGCGCATGTCCGGGCGCTTGGCCTTGGCCTCTTCCAGGCGGCGGAACAGCACCGGGTGGGCGAAGGCCATGTTGCTGCCGGCGATCAGCACGCAGTCGCTCTGCTCGATGTCCTCGTAGGAGCAGGGCGGCGCGTCGGCACCCAGGCTGCGCTTGTAGCCGACCACGGCGGAGGACATGCACAGCCGCGAATTGCTGTCGATGTTGTGGGTGCCCACCAGGGCGCGGGCCAGCTTGTTGAAGGCGTAGTAGTCCTCGGTCAGCAACTGGCCCGAGACATAGAAGGCGACGCTGTCCGGCCCGTGCTCGGCGATGGTTTCGGCGAAGCGCGCGGCGGCGTGGTCCAGGGCGCTGTCCCAGTCTGTGCGGCTGCGTGCCAGGTCCTTGCCCAGGCGCAGTTCCGGGTACAGCGCGCGGGCCTGGATGTCGCCGGTCAGGTGCAGGGTGGAGCCCTTGCTGCACAGGCGGCCGAAGTTGGCCGGGTGCGCCGGGTCACCGGCGACACCGAGGATGCGCGCGTCGTCGTGCTCGATCAGCACGCCGCAGCCGACGCCGCAGTAGCAGCAGGTGGAGGCGGTGGTCCGGCTCATGACGAAGGTTCCTGTAAAGGGGATCAGGCGCTCTGCAGCAGGCGCACGGGAATGCGCGCCGGCTCGGCGCAACGCGGTTCGGCCGCTGGCTCGGTACTCTCGGCTGCCAGGGCCTCGCCGAAAATCAGGCGATCACGCAGGTGGCGGATGTCGGTGCGTGCCTGCACCTGGCGGAAGTACCAGCCGCCGTCGGCGGTGTCGCCGAACAGGCAGGCACCCACCAGCACGCCGTCCTTGATCACCAGCTTCTTGTAGATGCCGTCGATGGGGTCGGAAAGGGTGATGCTTTCGGTGCCTTCGCCGCCCATGAAGTCGCCGGCGGAGAACAGGTCGATGCCGGTGACCTTGAGCTTGGTGGAGACCACTGAGCCCTGGTAGCGGGCGAAGCCGAGCTGGGCCAGGTGGTTGGCGCAGACGCCGGCCTGGTCGAACAGCGGTGCCACCAGGCCGTAGGCGATGCCGCGGTGGCTGGCGCATTCACCGATGGCGTAGATGCGTGGGTCGTTGGTCTGCAGGGTGTCGCTGACCAGGATGCCGCGGTTGCAAGGCAGGCCGGCGCGCTCGGCCAGGGCGACGTTGGGGCGGATGCCGGCGGCCATCACCACCAGGTCGGCGGCGATCACCTCGCCGCCCTGGAACTGCACCGCGCAGACCCGGCCCTCGCCGTTGTCCAGCAGCTCCTCGGTGTGGGTGCCCATGCGGAAGCGGATGCCGCGAGCCTCCAGCGCTTCCTGCAGCAGCTGCCCGGCGGTGCGGTCCAGCTGGCGGTCCAGCAGCCAGTCGGCGAGGTGCACCACGGTCACCTGCATGCCGCGCTGGCGCAGGCCGTTGGCTGCCTCCAGGCCGAGCAGGCCGCCGCCGATCACCACCGCGTGACTGTGGCTGCGGGCGGTGTCGATCATCTGCCGGGTATCGGCGATGTCGCGGTAGCCGATCACGCCCTGCAGGCGGTTGCCCGGCACCGGCAGGATGAAGGGCGAGGAGCCGGTGGCGATCACCAGGCGATCGTAGGCGGCCTCGGTGCCGTCGTCGGCGATCACCAGGCGGCGGCGCCGGTCGATCTTCACCACGCTGCGGTTGAGCAGCAGGCGGATGCCGTGCCCGGCGTACCACTCCAGGTCGTTGAGGACGATGTCCTCGAAGGCCTGCTCACCGGCCAGCACCGGCGACAGCATGATGCGGTTGTAGTTGGGGTGCGGCTCGGCGCCGAACACCGTGATGTCGTAGAGATCCGGGGCGAGCTTGAGCAGCTCTTCCAGGGTGCGCACTCCGGCCATGCCGTTGCCGATCATCACCAGCCTGGGTCTGTTCATGGGCGAGGCTCCTGCATGAATTCCGGGCAAACAAAAAAGGCGTCCCGCTGTTGCCAGCAGGACGCCTTTGTCCAAGTCCCGTTCTATCGGGAAAGTGCCATCTCTACGTTGAGGTGGGCGCTTTTTGTAGATTGTGATGGAGCCCATTGCAGGGCTTGTGCCAACTCCGCCTGGCCCCGCTTTCCGTGGCTCCGGCGGGCCTTTGCGAGGCACGCCGGAGGCTCTTCTGCACCGCTTCGGGGCGGCTTGCCCGGCATCGGTGCGTCAGCCGTGCAGGCAGAGCACCAGCAGCGCCAGGTTGGCCAGCAACGACAGCAGGGCGATGCCGCGCCAGACCTTCAGCGGCTCGCGCTCCAGCAGTGGGCGCGGCTTGCTCGCCAGCGCCTTGCGCTCGCCCTGTTCCAGGGCCAGCAGCCATTCCTCAGCCGTCTCGAAGCGTTGCCCGGGGTCGCTGGCCAGGGCGCGGCCGAGGCATTCGTCGAGCCAGGCGGGCAGGTCCGGGCGGTAGCGGCTGGCGGGCGTCGGCGTGCCGAAGCGCGGGTGCTGGAAGGCCTCGATCTCGCCGAAGGGGTAATGCCCGGTGAGCAGCCGGTAGAGGGTGACGCCCGCCCCGTAGATATCCTGCTGCGCGGACGGTTGCGCCCCGTCGAAGGCCTCGGGGGCGATGTAGCTGGGCGTGCCCGGCAGGCTGTGGGCCTCGTCCTGGGACAGGCCCGGACAATAGGCCAGGCCGAAGTCCAGCAGGCGCAGCTCGCCGTCCTCGCCGAGCAGCAGGTTCTCCGGCTTGATGTCGCGGTGCAGGATGTTGCGCCGGTGCAGCATGCCCAGGGCCCTGACCAGGCGCGGGGCGAGGTCCAGCCACTCGGTCAGCGCCAGCGGCCCGGCCTGGCGCAGCCGTTCGGCCAGGGTCTGCCCCGGGTACTCGCGCTGCAGGTAGTACAGGTGCTGGCGCTGCGGCAGTGGGTGCACCTCGGCGAAGTGGCGCCCGGCCACGCGCCGCAGGAACCATTCTTCCTGCAGCAGCGCCGGCCCGGCGGCGGGTTCGTCGTGGCGCGCGGGCGGCAGTGTCTTCAGCAGCCAGGGCTGGCCGGCGTCGTCGAGCACGCGGTAGAGCAGCGACTGGCGCGACTCGGCCAGCAGCCCCTGCACCCACCAGCCCTCGAACAGCTGGCCCGGGCGCAGCTCCGGCGGCAGCGGCCAATCCTCCAGTTGCGCCAGGGCATCGGCCAGGCCGCTGGGGGGCAGGCCGTCGACCCGCACCAGCAGCGCGCTGGCGTTGTCCTGGCCGCCGGCCAGGTGCGCGGCGGCGACCAGGGCGCGGCTGGCCGCCTCGGGCTCGGGTTCGTCCTGGAGGATGCGCAGGATGCCGGCATCGCCCAGCACCGCCCAGATGCCATCGCTGACCAGGAGGAAGTGCTCGTCCTCCTGCAGCTCGCCATCCAGGTAATCCACCACCAGGTGCTGGTCCAGCCCCAGCGCGCG
Organism: Pseudomonas solani; assembly: GCF_026072635.1. Classification (NCBI taxonomy): domain Bacteria; kingdom Pseudomonadati; phylum Pseudomonadota; class Gammaproteobacteria; order Pseudomonadales; family Pseudomonadaceae; genus Pseudomonas; species Pseudomonas solani. The sequence continues at coordinate 4,439,188 of NZ_AP023081.1, forward strand.
CTTGAGCACGTGCTGCATGCCGGGCTGGTCCCAGACGTGGTCCTCGCTGAGGCGGTCGAGCTGCTCGCCGCGCCAGCGGTAGGCGCGGCAGTCGCCGACATGGGCGAGGGTGAAGCGGCGGCCGCGCAGCACCAGTGCGGTGAGGGTGGTCAGCAGCGGCTGGCCGCCGCCGTTGGCCTGCAGCCAGCGGTTGTGGGCCAGCAGCAGGCGGTCGAGGGATTGCGCCACCGCCCAGGTTTCCGGCGTGGCGTAGTAGTCCAGCGCCAGTGCCTGCAGGGTGGCACGCGCGGCCAGGCCGCCGTCGGCGCATTGGCTGACGCCATCGGCCAGGGCGAACAGGTAGCCCTTGCTGGCGGCCAGGGCCGGTGCGGGCGTCACCACCCGCAGGGCGTCCTGGTTCTCGCTGCGCGGGCCGATGGCGCTGGCCTCGCCGAAGCTCAGTTGCAGCCCCATGGCGCTCAGACGCGCGCCGCGGTGACGGCCGCTGAGCCCCAGGTGGTGCGCCAGCGCAGCTTCACGCCGTAGAGGCCGAACCAGGCCAGCACGCCGAGGCTGGCGAACAGCCACAGGCCCAGCTGGTAGTCGCCGGTGTGCTGCTTGATGGCGCCCAGGCCTGCGGTGAGGCAGAAGCCGCCGATGCCGCCAGCCATGCCGATGAGCCCGGTCATCACACCCATTTCCTTGTGGAAGCGCTGCGGCACCAGCTGGAACACCGCGCCATTGCCGGCGCCGAGGCTGAGCATGGCCACCACGAACAGGGCCAGGGCAGCGGTGGCGCTTGAGATGTGGAAGCCCACGGCGGCGATGCAGATGGCGGCCACGGTGTAGACCACCAGCAGGGTGCGGATGCCGCCGATGCGGTCGGCGAAGGCGCCGCCCAGGGGGCGCATCAGGCTGCCGGCGAAGACGCAGGCGGCGGTGTAGTAGCCGGCAGTCACCGGCTCCAGGCCGTATTGGTCGTGGAAGTAGCCGGGCAGGGTGCTGGCCAGGCCGAGGAAGCCGCCGAAGGTGACGCTGTAGAAGAACATGAACCACCAGCTGTCGCGGTCACCCAGGGCCTTCATGTAGTCGGCGAGGGATTTCGGCGCCGGGCGGTTGGGGGCATTACGCGCGGCCAGGGCGAAGATCGCCAGGGTCAGCACCAGCGGGATCAGCGCCAGGCCGAACACGTTGTTCCAGCCGAACAGCGCGGCCAGCCCTGGGGCGAACAGCGCCGCCAGCACGGTGCCGGAGTTACCGGCCCCGGCGATGCCCAGCGCCTTGCCCTGGTGCTGCGGCGGGTACCACTGCGAGGCCAGCGGCAGGGCCACGGCGAAGGAGGCCCCGGCGAAGCCGAGGAACAGGCCCAGCAGCAGCGCCTGCTCGTAGTTGTGGATGCCCAGTTGCCAGGCGGTGAACAGCGCGGCGATCACCACCACCTGGCCGAACAGCCCGGCGGATTTCGGTGACGTGCGGTCGGCCAGCAGGCCCAGCAGGAAGCGCAGCACGGCACCGGCGAGGATGGGCGTGGCGACCATCATGGCGCGTTGCTGGGTGGTCAGCTGCAGGTCAGCGGCGATCTGCACGCCCAGCGGGCCGAGCACGTACCAGACCATGAAGCTCAGGTCGAAATAGAGAAATGCGGCGAACAGGGTGGGGGCGTGGCCGGCCTTCCAGAAACTCGTAGTCATCGAACACCTCATCTGCGTCAGGGGGCCGGGAGGGCGCGCCGCGGGACAGCCCCGGCGGTCGCACCCTCCCGGAACACGTCGCGCTCGTGGCGCTGCGTGCCACGGCCTTGGCCGTGGCTGGGTAGGGTGGGTCGCATGCGGGCGCCCGGATCACGGCACGCCAGCCGCCCCATCGCTGGGGCCGGAACGAAAAAAGCGCCGCGCACTGGCTGCATTTCTGCGCAGTGACGCGACGCCTTTGTCGTTCAGTCGGGCAACCGCCGTTGGCTACCTGTGGAGGGGGTGGAGCAAGAGACGGGCCAAGGAGCGAGACCGATGCCGCCGGACGGGGCAAGTGCCTGATTTGCCTGGCTTCGGCCGGTGCGAGAGAGGCGTTTGGCAGTGGGCCGGCCGGCGTGGCCGGGGGCTGGCGCCGGTGCAAAAGGGGGCGCGCTGTCGCGCCCGTGCACCGGGGCGGAGCTGCGGGGGCGGGTTCAGTCCAGCCAGTTGACCTTGGGGAAGGTGCTGCGGAACTTCTCCGGCATCTCCACCACCTTCGACGCGTGGTAGTCGAAGAACACGAAGCCGGACTTGGCCATGGCCACCAGCTTGCCGTCGGCCGGGCGGGTGATGCGGAAGGTGATGTCGCCGCCGTAGCGGTTGAAGTCCATCACGCCCACCTCGAACAGCAGTTGGTCGCGGGCATGGGCCTCGGCGCGGTAGGTGGTGGCCAGGTCGGTGACGATGATGCCGGTGCCGTCGCCCTCGGTCTCGGTGATGCCGAAGTCGAAGAGGAAGCGCGCGCGGGCCTCGGAGATCATCGAGATCATCGAGTCGTTGCCCAGGTGGTTGGCGCCATTGATGTCGGTGACCCGCACGGTCAGGTGGGTGGAGTAGCAGAACTGGTCTTCGGGGAAGTTCAGGGTCAGGCGGGCCATCGGGGTGCAAACCTCGTACGTCGGTAGGGAAGGGGCCGTGGCAACGGCGGGCGGATTCTACCCGCGCCGCCGCCGCTATGTGGCCATTCGCCGACTGAATGAGGCTTAGCGGTGCAGGCCGTTGAGCCAGTAGAAGGTCACCCGGCCGCCTTCGTTGCTCGGCCCGCGGTTGTCCTGGATATAGGCCCCGGCCTTGAAGTAGAGCTGCTGGTTGCCCCAGTAGCCGCTCAGTTGGCGGAACAGGCCACCGTCGTCGCCCTTGCTGGTGACGGTGATGCCCAGGCGCCCGCTGGGGGTGAGGCGCAGGTCGTAGCCGAAGCGCTCGCCCAGGTCGACATTCTCGGCCAGCAGGATGTTCTCCACCTCCTTGTCGCCGGGGCGCTTGCGCAGCAGGGCCTCGAGGCGGCCGGTGCCGTCCTTGTAGTGGTACTGCAGCTTCAGCAGCGGGTCGTTCTCGCTGCCGGCTTCGTCCTTGCTGTGGATCTGCCCGATGATGATCTTGTTCTTGCTTGGCACCTGCTGCACCGAAAGCACCGCGCTCAGGTAATTGTCGGCGCTCTGGTAGTTCCAGTAGCTCAGGGTGCCGTCGGCCTGGGTCTCGCGCAGCTCGCTGCGGGGGTAGCGGGCGTCTTCGCTGGTGCTGCCGGTGACGGGCACCCAGAAGGTCACGCTGCCGTCGTTGTTGTGGCGGAAGTACTGGCTTTCATAGCCGTTGTTGAGGCGCTGGGTGGTGATGAGCGTGGCGGATTGGTGGGCGGGGATGTCGAGTTTCCAGGTGCTGAGATCGATCACGGGCTGTCCTTGAGGCCGGGGGAATAAGCCCCTGTTGGGACCGGCACGATCCCGGAAGTTCAGCGAGGTTCCAGTTAGGCGACGAACTGCATCGTCGCGGGCCAGTGAGGCAGCACGGTGCCAGCAGCCGGGCGGTGTGCGGCCGCCCGGCCCGTGGCCGCCTTCCCCGTGGCAGGCGGCCGGCAGCCCTCACTGCGCCAGGCGGTAGACACGCAGGCGGTGGCCGTCCGGGTCGACGCCGCTGAAGGTGTAGCCGAAGTCGAGGTTCACCGGCTCCTGGATGATCTCCACGGCCTGCTCGTGCCAGAGCTGGTGCAGGCGACGCACCTCGTCGTCGTGCTCGACCACGAAGCACAGCTCGTCGCCACCGCCGGGGACGGTGGTGGCCGGCTTCACGGCGCCGCGGACCCAGAGGCCGAGCTTGAAGCCGTTGTCGAAGAGGAACAGGGCGAAGCCCGGGGCCTGGGCTGTGGTTTCGCGGCCCAGCAGGCGGCGGTAGAAGGCGGTGCTGCGCTCGATGTCGTCGACGTACAGGTTGAGCAGGTTGGGGGCGATCATCGGATGGGTCTCCGTTGCGGAGCGACGGGTGTCGTCACTCGATACGCGCAGGCTAGGCCCACCCCCTGTCAGTTTCTGGCAGCAGCTTCACTGCTCGGCGATGCCATGCAGCGCGCGCCAATCTCGCAGCAGCACCTGGCGCCGCCGTGGGTAGCGCCGGCCCAGGTCGAGCAGCTCGTCCACCCGGTCCAGGCGGAAGTGGCGCATGCCCTGGCGCAGCTCGCACCAGGCGGCCAGCACCCGGGTCTGCTCGAAGTAGCCCAGGGCGAACGGCCAGACCACCCGTTGCGACGCCTGGCCCTCGGCATCGCGGTAATCGAGTTGCACGCGGTGCTCGAGGCGGATGACCTCGCGTACCTGCTGCAGCAGTGCATCGGGGATTTCGCTGGCCGGTGCCGGGCCGATCAGCAGGGTGCTGGTCTCCAGTTCCTCACGCAGGGCCGGGGGCAGCACCGCGCCAACCTTGGCCAGCACATCACGCGCGGCACCCATCAGTTGGCGGTCGCCCCGGCGGGCGACCCAGCGCATGCCGAGCACCAGGGCCTCGATCTCGCCCAGGGAGAACATCAGCGGCGGCAGCTCGAAGCCGGGCCGCAGCACGTAGCCCAGCCCGGCGCCTCCTTCGATGTTGGCGCCCTGTTGCTGCAGGGTGGCGATGTCGCGGTAGAGGGTGCGCAGGCTGATGCCCAGCTCACTGGCCAGGGCGTGCCCGGCGACGGGGTAGCGGTGACGGCGGAGGATCTGCAGCAGGTCGAGCAGGCGCTGGCTTCGGGACATGGTGCTAACCGGCTCAGAGACGCAGCAGGCCGACGCTGCGCAGGAAGCGTTCGACGTCGGCGGTGTAGCCATTGTCCTGGCCGAGTTCGTGGTTGATCTGCCGGTGCGACATGTCCACACCCATCACTTCCACGCGCTTGCCCAGGTCGCGGCCCTTGGCGGCGAAGCCACGGGCCTGGGGGCAGGCGTCGTCGCGACGGGTGGAGCACACCGCCAGCAGCGGCGCGCCGGCCCGTTCCAGGCGCAGGGTGGGGGAGGCGGCGCGCCAGGTGGCGGGGTCGTCGCCGAAGGCGCGGTCATAGAGCTTCAGGTGCGGGCCGCGCATCACCGTCTCGACGTTGAAGGCGGCGCTGTCCAGCGCCACGGTGCCGATCCACGGGCGCGCGCCCTGCTGGGCGGCGATCTCCGGCGCGGCGTCGATCAGCGCCACCAAGTGGGCGCCGGCGGAGTGACCCATCAGCACGAAGCGCGCCGGGTCGGCCTGCCAGCCGCTGGCCAGTTGCTGGGCCTGGGCCAGGGCGCGGGCCACGTCGTCGGCCTGGGCCAGCGGCGGGGTGTCGGGGAGCATGCGGTAGTTGGCGGAGACCAGCACCACGCCCTGGGGCACCCAGCGCAGGGCCTTGTTCAGGGCGACGCTGCCGTTGTCCTTGTCGCCGTTGGCCCAGCCACCGCCGTGGACCATGAAGATCACCGGGGCGGGCACGCGCGGCGCGACCTTGGGCTGGTAGACGTCGAAGCGCTGGCGCTCATCGTTGCCGTAGGCGACATCCCGTTGCACGCGGATGCCGGCGTCGTCGAGCTGGCGGGCTTCGCGGCGCTCCTGGAGCAGGCCGGCGCTGGCGGTCTGCAGCGTCAGGGCACCGAGCAGGGCGGCGCAGAGGAACAGCAGGCGGCTGGGCTTCATCGTTGGGTCCTTCGCTGATGGGCCGGGACGGCGCCCGGTACAGCCTTGATACGCCACCGGGGCACGAACCCCTGCGCGGGAAATGAAAACGGCGCCCCTGGGGCGCCGTTGCCTGTGTCACTCGGCCTTGCGGGCCTTGCCTGGCTGGATCAGCCCGTCGGCGCGGAACATCGCCTTGATGCCACGGATGGCCTGGCGGATGCGGTCCTGGTTCTCGATCAGGGCGAAGCGCACATGGTCGTCGCCGTACTCGCCGAAGCCGATGCCCGGGGAGACGCAGACCTTGGCCTCGGCCAGCAGCTTCTTGGCGAACTCCAGGGAGCCGAGGTGGGCATAGGGCTCGGGGATCTTCGCCCAGATGTACATCGAGGCCTTGGGGTTCTCGACCATCCAGCCCGCCTCGTGCAGGCCCTTGACCAGCATGTTGCGGCGCTGGCGGTACTGCTCGGCGATGTCGCGCACGCACTGCTGGTCACCTTCCAGCGCGGCGATCGCGGCCACCTGCAGCGGGGTGAAGGTGCCGTAGTCGTGGTAGCTCTTGATCCGCGCCAGGGCGCTGACCAGCTCGGGGTTGCCGACCATGAAGCCGATGCGCCAGCCGGCCATGTTGTAGCTCTTGGACAGGGTGAAGAACTCCACCGCGATGTCCTTGGCGCCGGGCACCTGCATGATCGACGGGGCCTTCCAGCCGTCGTAGACGATGTCGGCATAGGCCAGGTCGTGGATCACCAGCACGTCGTACTGCTTTGCCAGGGCCACCACGCGTTCGAAGAAGTCCAGCTCCACGCACTGTGCGGTGGGGTTGGAGGGGAAGCCGATGATCATCATCTTCGGCTTGGGGATGGATTCGCGGATGGCGCGCTCCATCTCGGCGAAGAAGTCGACGCCGGGCACCAGCGGCACCGAGCGGACCTGGGCGCCGGCGATCACCGCGCCGTAGATGTGGATCGGGTAGCTGGGGTTGGGCACCAGCACCGTGTCGCCGTGGTCCAGGGTGGCCAGCATCAGGTGCGCGAGGCCTTCCTTGGAGCCGATGGTGACGATGGCTTCGCTTTCCGGATCGATCTCCACGTCATAGCGGTCCTTGTACCAGCGCGAGATGGCGCGGCGCAGGCGGGGAATACCGCGGGAGGTGGAGTATCCGTGGGTGTCTTCGCGCTGGGCGACCTGCACCAGCTTCTCGACGATGTGCGGCGGGGTGGCCCCATCGGGGTTGCCCATGGACAGGTCGATGATGTCCTCGCCACGACGGCGCGCGGCCATCTTGAGTTCGGCGGTGATGTTGAAGACGTAGGGGGGGAGACGATCGATGCGCGCGAAACGGCGCGGAGAACGCGTGTCAGCCATGCTTTCCTCGGATACGTAAGCGCCCGGAACCGTCCGAGCGACGTTGGCCACATGGGTGGCCTGGCGGCGAAGATAAGCGCAGCGGTGGGGCGTTGTCGAGAAAAATCCGAGGCGTTTCGGGGCGTTTTCTTTGGCTCTGTCTGCGTTAAGTGTTGCTAGAGGATTTGAGCCCAGCTGATTGCTGAGCTCTGGTGATGTTTCTGGTTTCGCCCACCCGGGCGAGTCCCTTTTTTCAATCGTCGGGATGCCGAACCACAAAAAAGGAACCAAAAACGCTTGCCCCATCATCCAGCCCCGGCTTCGCCGGGGTTCCCTCACTCCATCGTCGTTACTCGCTACGCTCGCCCTTCGGGCCGCACTGAAGTGCGTTCGCCGCAAGCGTCGTCTGGGGGCCGGCGCGATGGGCCATCCATGGCCTGGCGCGCCTCTCGCGGCATCCATGCCGCTCGTCTCCCCGGCGCAACGACTGCGTTCGGCCTCCTGGAGGGGCGTTGGCGGCTGCCCCACCTTTCTTCGTCCAGCGCATCGCCCGTGGTGCGCACGGGCTTTCGTAGGATGGTGTAGAGCGAAGCGAAACCCATGCGGTGGAGGTGGCACGAACCCTTGGGCGCCCGGAAAGGGCCGTGCTTGAGCGCTTGCATTAAAACCACAACAGCTAACGCCGACAGAGCCTTTTCTTTCAGGGCGAATGGGCGTGCCACAGGGCAGTGCGCATCGCGGATGAATCCGCTCCCACCTGGCGTCAGCCTGCACATGGTGCCGGCCCGGGCGCTGTTGCGGTGGGCCGGTACAAGCTCCACCGCAACGATTGCCTGGCGTTATTGCGAGATGAGGATGGAGAACTTCTTGTGGTGGGTGCTGCCGTTGACGTCACGCACCTGGGCCACGAACCAGTGGGCGGTGGTGGAGGCGGTGCCGGCTTCCGGGGTGCCGCTGACCAGGCCGTCGGAAGCCAGGGTCAGCCCGGCCGGCGGGTGGCCGCTGACCAGTTTCCAGGTGGCGCCGCCGAGGCCGCCGGTGCTGTAGAGCTGGGTCTGGTAGGCCTGGCCGACGCGGGCGCTGGGCAGGGCGGCGGGGCTGTTGACGAAGAGGCCGTCGTTGGGGTGGCTGGCGGCCAGGCGGTAGAACTTCACCCGCGCGCCTTCGGTGGCGCTGTCGCCGTGCATGTGCAGGTAGGCGCCGGCCTTGAAGTAGAAGGTTTCGCTGTTCCACGCCGGGTCCATCGCCATGGTCGCCACGGCCCCGCCGTTGGCCGAGGCCATGGCGACGTTGTTGCTGACCTTCATCTGGTAGCTGAAGGTTTCGCCCAGGGCGATGTCGGTGGCCAGCACGTGGTTGGTATAGGGCAGGCCCTGCTCCGGCAGGCCCTGCAGCTTGGCGATGACGCGACCGGTCTTCTTGGCGAAGTCGTAGCGGTAGTAGAGGAGGATCAGCGGCGCGCTGCCGTAGCCGTGCACCTGGCCGACGATGACCAGGCCGTCGCTGGGCACCTGCATGACCTTGAGCAGGGCGTCCTGCACCGATTCACCGGCACCGCTCCAGGTCAGCCCGAGGTTGCTCGGGTCGAGCATCTCGCGCAGTTCCGAGCGCGGGCTGCTGGAGCCCCCGGCGGTAGCGCCGTTGACCGGCGTCCAGAAACTCAGGGAGCCGTCGCCCGGGTCGGTGCGGAACCAGCGCGACTGGTAGCCGTCGGGCCCGCTGAGCTGGTCGGGGCGCACGGTGACGGCCTTGCCCTCGGTGCCGCCCTCGGCGTCCTGTGGCACGGTGATGTTCCAGTTCTCCAGGGCGAAGTTGCCGCCCGGGGCGACGCCCTTGTAGAGCTCGGCCTGGGCTTCGCCGAGCAGCAGGCAGCCGAACAGGCCGAGCCAATAGGCACCGCGATGGCGGTGGGATGTGGAGTGGAGCGATTGGAACCTGTGCATGCCTTGCATCCTCGTTGTCGGGCCGCACTCCGCTCGAGACCGCTTTCCTTCGACGCGTACGTGCCTTCCCTGCGCTTGTATAGGGCCTGCCGCGTGGCAGGCCTTTCACAGACTCGTCGCCTTCAAGGAAGGTTCTGCCGCTGCGTTGCGGCGGCGACCGGTGGCGTACTGGCACCGGGGCATTGCACAGGGCTCAAGGGCGGGTTTCGGCCTTGAGGCGGACCAGCAGATCGGCGAGGCGTTCGATATCGGCATCCGTGGTGCGCCACGAGGAAACACTGAGGCGGAAGGCCGGGCGCCCCTGCCACAGGGTGGGCCCGAACCAGACATCGCCCGAGGCCTGGGCGGCGAGGCGGATGGCCAGGGTCTGCTCGTCGTTGTCGGCGCGCACCAGCACCTGGTTGAGCACCACGCGGTTGAGCACCTGGTAGCCGGCGCCGCGCAGGCGTTCGGCGAGGTGGCCGGCCTGGCGCAGGTGACGGTCGATCAGCTCGCGCAGGCCGTCGCGGCCGAGGCTGGCCAGGGCCGCCCAGATGGGCACGCCCCGGGCGCGGCGGGAGAACTCCAGGTTGAGGTTCTTCTGCGCATCGCGGGAGGCGCTGGCGTAGGCGGCGTCGCTGTTCATCGCCGTGGCCAGGGCCTCGGCGTCGCGGCAGATGGCCATGGCGCCGTCGTAGGGGGTGTTCAGCCACTTGTGGCCATCGGTGGTCCAGCTGTCGGCCCGCTCGACCCCCTCGGTGAGCGCGGCGGCGGAGCTGGCGCGGGCCCAGAGGCCGAAGGCGCCGTCCACATGCACCCAGCCGCCGGCGGCGTGGGCACGGGGGATGAGTTCGGCGAAGGGGTCGAACTCGCCACCGTTGACCTCGCCGGCCTGCAGGCAGAGCACGGTCATGTCGTCCAGCGGCGGCAGCTGCGCCGGGTCGATACGGCCCAGCTCGTCGACGGGGGCCACCAGCAGGCGGTTGATGCCGAAGCCGAGGATGCGCAGGGCCTTCTTCACCGTGATGTGCACGCTGGCGGAGACCACCACGCGCACCTCGGGCGCACCCATCAGGCCGTCGCCGTCGAAGTCCCAGCCCTTGCGTGCGAGCAGGGCACGGCGCGCAGCGCTGAGGCAGGCGAGGGTGCAGGCCGTGGCACTGGTGCCGAAGCCGACGGCGCTTTCGGCGGGCAGGAGGAGGCTTTCCAGCACCCAGCGCGCGGCGGCCTTTTCGATGCGGTCGGCGGCGGGGGAGTTGTCGAAGGATGAGGCGCACTGGTCCCAGGCCAGCACCAGACGCTCGGCCGCGGCGGCGGCGGGCAGGGTGGCGCCGATGACGAAGCCGAAGTAGCGCCCACCGTTGGAGGCGGTGGTGGCGGGGGAGCCCAGCTCGTCCAGCAATTGCAGGGCCTGCTGGGCGGGCAGGCCCTGGGTGGGCAGGGGGCCGTCGAAGCCGGCCAGCGCGGCGATGGCCTCGGCATCGGGAAATACGCGGCGCCCGGGGATGCCGTCGAAGTAGGCGAGGGCGCGGCGGTCGGCGTCTTCGAGGAGCTGGCGTTCGGTGTCCATGGGCGTGTCCGGGCGGTGGCTGCGATGGGCTTACCTTAGCCGTCGCCACGGCGTGCCAGCAGATACACGCCACGCCGGCGATGGCCGTACAGTCGCGGTCGGCGGGCCCCGTACAGCAGAACAGTTACAACTCCCACCCGTACAGTTGCCCCTCAGTGCCCCAACATGTCGTGCATGGCGATGATCTGCTCGGCGACCTGGATGAGCTTCTGCTGGCGGCTCATGGCCTGGCGGCGCATCAGCGTATAGGCGTCTTCCTCGTTGCAGTTCTTCATCTTCATCAGCAGCCCCTTGGCCAGTTCCACGCGCTTGCGTTCGGCCAGTTGCTGCTCGCGGGCGTTGAGCTGCGCGCGCAGGGCCTGGTCGCTTTCGAAGCGGGCCATGGCGACGTCGAGGATGGGTTGCAGGCGCTGGGCGTGGATGCCCTCGACTATGTAGGCGCTGACGCCGGCCTGGATGGCCTGGCGCATCACGCCCGGGTCGTGCTCGTCGGTGAACATGACGATGGGGCGGGGCTGGTCGCGGCTGACCAGCACCACCTGCTCCATGACGTCACGGCCGGGGGATTCGGTGTCGATGAGCACCACGTCGGGGCGCACGGCTTCGACCCGTGCGGGCAGGTCGATGGTCAGCCCGGATTCATCGATGACCTCGAAGCCGGCCTCGACCAGGGCGGCGCGCAGGCGGCCGACTTTCTTTGCGGTGTCGTTGATCAGAAGAATACGCAGCATAGGGTGGCCGTCCGGTTACAGGGCGAGGGCGGAAGACGTGCCGGCGAGGGCGTGCAGGCGGAAGCTGCGTGCATAGCCGGCCGGGTCGCTGCCATCCCAGGTGATGCCGTCCATCAGCGTGGCGCTGCGCATCTCGGCGGGCGCTTCGATACCAAGGGCTGCGGCGGCCTGGCGGTAGAGGTCGAGGCGCTGCACCTGGCGGGCGACGCCGAGGTAGTCCGGGTCATCGCGCAGCAGGCCCCAGCGGCGGAATTGGGTCATGAACCAGATGCCGTCGGAGAGGTAGGGCAGGTTGACCCGGCCGCCGTCGAAGAAGCGCAGCGGGTGGGCGTCTTCCCAGGTGTTGCCGAGACCGTCGCGGTAGTGGCCGAGGAAGCGTGGCTCGATGGCCGAGAGCGGGGCGTCGATGTACTCGGCGCCGCTGATCAACTGGGCGGTGCTGCGGCGGTTTTCCAGGCTCTGCTCGATGAAGCGGCTGGCTTCGAGCACCGCCATGGTCAGCGCGCGGGCGGTGTTCGGGTAGGCGTCGGCGAAGGCGGCAGTGACGCCGAGGACCTTCTCCGGGTGGTCGGGCCAGATCATCTGGCTGGTGGCGAGGGTGAAGCCCTGGCCCTGGTCCACCGCCAGGGCGCCCCAGGGGCCGCCGGCGCAGAAGCCGTCGATACGTGCGGCCTGCAGGTGGGCGACCATCTGCGAAGGCGGCACCACAACGCTGCTGACGTCGTGCAGCGGATGGATGCCCTGGGCGGCCAGCCAATAGGCCAGCCACATGGCGTGGGTGCCGGTGGGGAAGGTCTGGGCGAAGGTCAGCCTTGCACCACCTTGGCGCACATGGGCGGCCAGTGCCTCGGCAGTGGTCACGCCGGCGCGCCGTAACGGTTCGGAGAGGTTGATGGCCTGGCCGTTCTGGCACAGGCCCATGAGGATGGCCATGTCGGTGGCCGTGCCGCCGATGCCCAGGTGGATGCCGTAGACCTGGCCGTAGAGCGCCTGGGCGGCGTCCAGCTCGCCGGACAGCAGCTTGTCGCGCAGGGTGGCCCAGGAAGCCTGGCGCTTAAGGTTGAGGGTGAGCCCATAGGGCTGGGCGAAGCCCTGGGTGGCGGCGACGATCAGCGAGGCGGAGTCGGTGAGGGCCATGAAGCCGAGGTCCAGCGTGCTCTTTTCAGGTGCGTCGCTGCCGGCGACCCAGGCCAGGTTGTCGGTGCGTGTGTGCAGTCGGTTGTCGCTCATGCTGTCGCCTTCCCATCAACAAAAAGGCGTCGCCACGGCGAATCGCGGGCTGCGATGGCCGATGACGACGCCATTGTCCGGTGGCCCGCTCCGCCGTTGGAGCGGGCCTGATGCCTTGGGCAAAGCAAGCGATGTGCCAGGGGCGGAAAGCAAAGCCCCCGCCGGAGCGGGGGCCGGGTGGAGCGGGGCGGATCAGCGTTCGATGATCTGTTTCACCTGGGTCTGCGGGATCTGCTGCTTGCGGCCTTCGCTGTCTTCGAACTCGAGCATGCCGGTGTCTTCATCCAGGTGCGGCTTGCCATCGCTGGTGAGCATCTGGCCGTCGGTGGTGTTGATCAGGTATTCGCTGGAGCAGCCGGCCAGGCCGACCAGGCAGAGGGCGATGAGAATCCAGTGCTTCTTCATGGTGGTACTCCTTGGAATGAGCGGTTGGGCGCTTCTCCTTGGAACATAGCCGCTGGCGGTGGGCTGGCAAGGCGGGAGAGGGTGAATTCGTGGTGTGCGGCACGGTTCGGCGAGATGGCGTTTCTTCGGTTCGGTTCTCGGTTCGACGGACCTGGGGCAGCGAAGCGTTTCGCGAATGAATTGGCTATGTCTGCGTTAAGTGTTGCTAGAAGAGTTGAGCCCAGCTGATTGCCGAGTTTTGTTGATGCTCTTGGTTTCGCCCACCCGGGCGAGTCCCTTTTTTCAGTCGTCGGGATGCCGAACCACAAAAAAGGAACCAAAAACGCTTGCCCCTGCATACGGGTCTGGCTTCGCCAGACTTCCCTCGCTCCATCATCGTTCCAAGGGCACGCCGCGAAGGGCCATCCCTGGCCCATCGCGGCTCTCGCGACATCCATGTCGCTCAACCCCTTGACTCGCTTCGCTCACCCTCCGGGCCAGCCTTCGGCTGTTACTCCGCTTCGCTTCGTTTCACGACGATTCGCTCGGCCTCCTGAAAGGGGCGTTTGGCGGCTGCTCCAACGTTCTTCGCTCGAATCCCCACATCGATGTGCGCATCACCAGCGGGTGTACACCGCGGCTGGCGGCTTTCGTAGGATGGTGTAGAGCGAAGCGAAACCCATGCGGTGGAGGTGGCACGAACCCTTGGGCGCCCGGAAAGGGCCGTGCTTGAGCGCTTGCATTAAAACCACACCAGCTAGCGCAGACAGAGCCAATGAATTCGCTCCCACGGGGTTTGTGAGTGTGGTGTTCGGCGCAAATCGCGCCCATAAAAAAGCCCCGCACGGGGCGGGGCTTCTTCATGGCCGGTGAGGCTTAGGCTTGAACGACCGGGATATTGGCGTTCGCAGCGGCTTCGCGGTACTCGGCGATCTGGTCGAAGGACAGGTAGCGGTAAACGTCGGCAGCCATGCTGTCGATGCTCTTCGCGTATTCCATGTACTCCTCGACGGTCGGCAGCTTGCCCAGGATGGACGCGACGGCTGCCAGCTCGGCGGAGGCCAGGTACACGTTGGCACCATCGCCCAGGCGGTTCGGGAAGTTACGGGTGGAGGTCGAAACCACGGTGGAGTTCGACGCTACGCGTGCCTGGTTACCCATGCACAGCGAGCAGCCCGGCATTTCCATGCGCGCGCCGGCCTTGCCGTAGATGCCGTAGTAGCCTTCCTCGGTCAGTTGGTGCTGGTCCATCTTGGTCGGCGGCGACAGCCACAGGCGGGTCGGAATCGAGCCCTTGACCTTGTCCAGCAGCTTACCGGCAGCGCGGAAGTGGCCGATGTTGGTCATGCAGGAACCGATGAACACTTCGTCGATCTTGTCGCCGGCAACGGTGGAGAGCAGGCGGGCATCGTCCGGGTCGTTCGGAGCGCAGAGAACCGGCTCTTTCACGTCGGCCAGGTCGATCTCGATGATCTCGGCGTATTCGGCGTCCTTGTCGGCTTCCATCAGCTGCGGGTTGGCCAGCCAGGCTTCCATCGCTTGGGCGCGACGTTCCATGGTGCGGGCATCGCCGTAGCCTTCGCCGATCATCCAGCGCAGCAGGGTGATGTTGGACTGCAGGTACTCGGCGATGGCCTTTTCCGGCAGCTTGATGGTGCAGCCCGCAGCGGAACGCTCGGCGGAGGCGTCGGACAGCTCGAACGCTTGCTCGACGGTCAGGTCGTCCAGGCCTTCGATTTCCAGGATGCGGCCGGAGAAGGCGTTGATCTTGCCCTTCTTCTCGACGGTCAGCAGGCCTTTCTGGATGGCGTAGTAGGGGATCGCATGGACCAGGTCACGCAGGGTGATACCGGGCTGCAGCTTGCCTTTGAAACGCACCAGAACGGATTCGGGCATGTCCAGCGGCATGACGCCGGTGGCGGCGGCGAAGGCCACCAGGCCGGAACCGGCCGGGAAGGAGATGCCGATCGGGAAGCGGGTGTGGGAGTCGCCACCGGTGCCGACGGTGTCAGGCAGCAGCATGCGGTTCAGCCAGCTGTGGATGATGCCGTCGCCAGGACGCAGGGACACGCCGCCACGGGTGCGGATGAAGTCCGGCAGGGTGTGGTGGGTGGTGACGTCGATGGGTTTCGGGTACGCGGCGGTGTGGCAGAAGGACTGCATCACCAGGTCGGCGGAGAAGCCCAGGCACGCCAGGTCTTTCAGCTCGTCGCGGGTCATCGGGCCAGTGGTGTCCTGGGAGCCGACGGTGGTCATCTTCGGCTCGCAGTAGGTGCCCGGGCGAACGCCGGCTACGCCGCACGCCTTGCCGACCATCTTCTGCGCCAGGGTGAAGCCCTTGCCGCTGTCGGCGGGCTGTTCCGGCTTCTTGAACAGGTCGGAAGAACCCAGGCCCAGTTCGGCACGGGCTTTCTCGGTCAGGCCACGGCCGACGATCAGCGGGATACGGCCGCCAGCGCGGACTTCGTCGAGCAGCACCGGGGTCTTCAGTTCGAAGGTGGTGATGACATCGTCGGTGCCGTGCTTGCACACCTTGCCGGCGTGCGGGTAGACGTCGATCACGTCGCCCATGTTGATGTTCGATACGTCGAACTCGATCGGCAGGGCGCCGGCGTCTTCCATGGTGTTGTAGAAGATCGGGGCGATCTTGGAGCCGAAGCAGAAGCCGCCAGCGCGCTTGTTAGGCACGTAGGGGATGTCGTCGCCGAAGAACCACAGCACCGAGTTGGTGGCGGATTTACGCGAGGAACCGGTACCGACCACGTCACCGACGTAGGCGACCGGGAAGCCCTTGGCCTTGATCTCTTCGATCTGCTTCAGCGGGCCGATGGCGCCTTGCTGCTCGGGGACGATGCCGTCACGGGCCATTTTCAGCATGGCCAGGGCGTGCAGCGGGATGTCCGGGCGCGACCAGGCATCGGGAGCCGGGGACAGGTCGTCGGTGTTGGTTTCGCCGGTGACCTTGAACACGCTCAGGCTGTACTTGTCAGCGATGGCGGGCTTGCTGGTGAACCACTCGCCAGCGGCCCAGGACTCCAGCACGGCCTTGGCGTGGGCGTTGCCAGCCTTGGCTTTCTCGGCTACGTCGTGGAAGGCGTCGAACATCAGCAGGGTGTGCTTGAGCTGTTCGGCAGCGGTGGCGGCCAGCTCGGCGTCATCCAGCAGCTCGACCAGGGTGGCGATGTTGTAGCCGCCCTGCATGGTGCCGAGGAGTTCGGTGGCGCGCTGTTTGGAGATCAGCGGGGACTTGGCTTCACCCTTGGCGACGGCGGAGAGGAAACCGGCCTTTACATAGGCCGCTTCGTCCACGCCCGGCGGAACGCGGTTGGTGATCAGGTCTACGAGGAATTCTTCTTCGCCGGCCGGCGGGTTCTTCAGCAGCTCTACCAGGCCTGCGGTTTGTTCGGCGTTCAGCGGCTGGGGCACGATACCCTGGGCGGCACGCTCTTGTACGTGTTTGCGATAGGCTTCAAGCACAGTTTTACCCTCATCAGTGGTCCCAAGGAGTTGTCCGGGACGCTCATCCAGGAATCCAGCGAACACGTGCGCCGCGCAGCTTTGTGAGCTGCCTGGCCAGGGTTTCGTTGGTTCCATCCAGAAGCTGTTTTCAAAGTTTTACGCCGGAAGGAAGGCCTGATGAGGGCTGGCGCAAGGCACTCGCTGGGGAGTGCCCAACGCCAATTTTCCTGCCGGGTGGACTGTGCTCGTGACGCTTTGAAAACAGCTTCCAACGGACATTGGCGCCTAAAATGGCGGGCCAATTCTAAAGGAAAGCTGAGCCGAAGTTAAGACAAAAGCCCTGGGTTTCTTGGGGTGACCCTGCCTAGACAAAGGGCTAAGATGCCGGCCTGTTCGTGCTTTCCCAGACCCTCCCGCCATGTCCAATCAGCGCATCAAGACGCCCTGCGTCGGCCTCTGCTCCACCGTCTACGGGGATCTCGTGTGCCGTGGCTGCAAGCGCTTCCACCATGAAGTGGTGAACTGGAACCTCTACAACGACGAGGAAAAACGCGCCGTCTGGCGTCGTCTGGAAATCCTCCTGGTCCAGGTGATGACCGCAAAACTCGAGGTTTTCGACGAAGATCGCTTGCGCATGCAGCTGGAGCAACGCCAGGTCCGCTTCGTGCCGGAGCAGTCCGCCTATTGCTGGGCCTACCAGCTCATCGCCCGTGCCTCGCGCATGATCAACCGCCTGGACGCCTACGGCGTGGCGCTGATGCCCGAGTTCCGCGGCTGGACGTTGCCGGAGCTGCGCGAGGCCATCGATCGGGAGTTCTTCCTTTTGTCGGAAGCCCACTACGATCGCTACATCGCGCCGCGCTTCCTGCTGGAGGGAATGGAGAGCCGCGTCTGAGCCCTCCCTCCATGGCAGCGAAACGCCAGGCACGAAAAAGCCGCCCATCGAGGCGGCTTTTTCATGGGGCGGGTCAGCGCTGGGCGACCAGTTCCTCCAGGTGGGCGATGATTTCGTCCGGCTTGAGGACCAGCACGTCGCTTTCCAGCGAGTCCAGCACCACTTCGGCGGTGTTGCCGATCAGTGCGCCGGAGAGGCCGGTGCGGGCGATGGTGCCAATCACCGTCACCGCCGCCTTGAGCTTGTGGGCAACGTGGGGGATGAGCACGTCGGCCGGGCCTTCCTCCACGTGCAGGCGCTCGTCGCTGACGTCGAACTCCTCCTGGAAGCTGCGGCATTCGGCGCGGTAGCGCGCCTCGATGCTTTCCTTGAGCTGGAAGGTCGGGTCCGCTGCCGAGAGCATCGGCGAGGGGTGGGCGCTGATCACGTGCAGGGTGCCCTTGGCCAGCCCGGCGATGTCGTAGCCGTGGCTGATGATGCTGGCGTGCAGGGTGCGGTGCTCGCCGTCGCTGTTGCCGACGTCCACGGCCGCGAGAACGATGCCGCCGGTCCAGGGCGTGTCGGTCTTCACCATCAGCACCGGGCCGGGGCAGTAGCGCAGCAGCTTCCAGTCGTCCGGCGTCAGCAGGAAGCGCTTCAGCGGGTTGTCCGGCACATGCTGCTTGATCACCAGGCCACAGCCTTCGGCCTGCTGCACGGCGATCACGGTCTGGTGCAGGTTTTCGTTCCAGGCCTGCTGGCTGGTCACGCTGTAGCCTTCGCTGGCGAGCGCGCCGGACAGGTCGGCGAGGTAGGCGGCGTGATCCGCCTTGCGGTCGCAAACCAATAGGTGCAGGTGCGACTGGGTCACCCCGGCGATCAGTTTGGCGCGCTTGAGCGCCAGGCCATCGGGGTGGTTCGGATCAACTACCACGAGGATGCTGCGGATGGCTTGCATGGTCGTGCTCTCCCTGGAAGACATATAGCTGGAACCACTGTAGCTGCCCTGGACGCTTCGCGTTCTTGACATATATCAGTGCATCAAGCTGGCTGCGGCCTGCAGCCCCCGTATAATGCTCCGCCATTGCCCGCCCGACCAGATTGCCATGCCCTTGTCCGCCATCCCCGCCGTTCCGTTTTCCCTCGTCATCGCCCGCCAGGGAGCGCCTCGCCCATGAACCTCCCGGAAATCCACGACTTCCTTGGCTGCCGCACGCCTGCCGCCTGGGTGGAGGCCGCGCTGGCGGACCAGGAAACCCTGCTGATCGACCACAAGAACAACGAGTACAAGGCGGCGTCCACCGCCATGGCGCTGATCGCCAAGTACAACACGCGCCTGGACCTGATCAATTTCATGTCGCGCCTGGCCCGTGAGGAGCTGGTCCACCACGAGCAGGTCCTGCGCATCATGAAGAAGCGTCGCGTGCCGCTGCGCGCGGTATCTGCCGCGCGCTACGCCTCTGGCCTGCGCAAGGTGGTGCGTAACCACGAGCCGGCCAAGCTGGTGGATACCCTGGTGGTGGGCGCCTTCATCGAGGCGCGCTCCTGCGAGCGTTTCGAAGCGCTGGTGCCGCACCTGGACGAAGAACTGGGCAAGTTCTACTTCGGCCTGCTGAAAAGCGAAGCGCGCCACTACCAGGGCTACCTGAAGCTGGCCTACCAATACGGCGAGACGGCGGACGT
Source organism: Pseudomonas solani (assembly GCF_026072635.1). Taxonomy (NCBI): domain Bacteria; kingdom Pseudomonadati; phylum Pseudomonadota; class Gammaproteobacteria; order Pseudomonadales; family Pseudomonadaceae; genus Pseudomonas; species Pseudomonas solani. Next base: position 4,457,985 of record NZ_AP023081.1, read on the forward strand.
CGATGCGGTGATCGAGAAGGTCCGCGACGTGGAGCGCGAGCTGATCGAGAGCACGGACGAGGAGTTCCGCTTCCACAGTGGCGTGCCGGTCGCCCAGTGAGCCGACGACACCCCACATGAAAAAAGCGCCCCGAGGGGCGCTTTTTTTGTGGCCGGTGAGGGCTCAGTCCTTCACTTTCAGGTCCAGCGCCAGGTCACGGGCCGCCTTGGTGGCGAGCACGCCCATCAGCTGGCCGATCTCGTCCTGGCGGCTGCTGGCGCCGTTCTGCCCGGCGGCCATCATCACGCTGGGCACCGGCGCCTGGGCGGCGGCCTCGGCCCACACCTTGTTGATGGCGATCAACGCATCGAGCTTGGGCTGCAGCGCGCCGTCCGCCTTGATCACCGCTTCGCGGGCATAGGCTTCGGCGTCGGCGGTGATCTTGGTGGCCTGGGCGGTGATGCTGGCCTTGTCACGCAGCAGCTCGGCGGTTTGCTTCTCGATCTCGGCACGGCCCTTTTCGCGCTCGGCGTTGATGCGCGCCAGCTGCTTCTCGGTCTCGGCCTGGGTGGTGCGCTCGATCTGGTCGCGCAGGGTTTCCTGGCGGCGGGCTTCCACTTCCTTCTCACCGCGGGCGGTGACCAGCAGCTTCTCTTCCTCTTCCTTCAGGCGGTTCTGCCGGGCCACGGCCAGCTCGGCCAGGGCCTGCTGCACCTTGACCATGCGCTGCTTGTACTGCGGGTTGGGGTCGACGTTGGTGATGCGCGCCTCCACCACTTCCACGCCGTATTTGCGGAACTGCTGCTGCTTGCGCACCGGCATGCCCTTGGCGTCGATCACCTTCTCGGTGATGAACTGGCTGGCGTTGTTATCGCCGAAGCTGCCCTGCTCGGTGCCGGCCTGGAGGATGGCGGTCTGTTGCGGCACGTGGCCACGCGGGCCACGCACTTCCTTGCGCTTGATCAGGTAGAGGCCGTCGTTGAGCTGGTTTTCGAACTCGGCGGCGAACTCGCTGCGGGCGCCGGCGTAGAAGTCGTCGGCGGTCATCAGCGAGGCGGTGGCCTGCAGGGTTTCCTTGATCGCCGGTACCAGCGCGGTGCGGATGAAGTTCTCCGGGTTGCGGTATTCCTGGGCGATCTTGAGGAACTGCTCGCCGCTGGGCAGGCGGAAGCGCGCGGAGGACTCCACCTTGGCGTCGACGTTGCCGAGGAAGACGATGGGGAAGGCCTCGATGGTGGCGCCCAGGGAGTCGTTGTCGCTGGTGTCGTCGATCTGGTTGAGCGCTTCGGTGAGCACCGACTGCACGCTCAGGGCCTTCTTCCAGGGCGTGGCGCGGCCGAACCACTTGGTGGCGTAGCCGACGTCATCCACCACTTTCTCTTCGCCGAAGATGGTCCGCACGTGGGTGGCGAAGCCGGCTTCGTTGTAGAAGAAGATGCCGTTGAACAACACGAAGGCGGCGGCCGTGCCGGCGACGATGCCGACCAGGTACTTGATATAGGGGGAATCGCTGAACGGCATGGTCGCTCCTTGACGTGAAATCGAAAGCGGCGATGCTGCTGGCCGCGTGCCATCCCGTCAAGGAGAGCCGGCGCGGCCTGCGGAGGAGTTCGCGTTGCGCGGCTCAGTCGAGGGCGAACGGTGCCTGGCGGAAGCCCTGTTCGTCGACTTCCAGGGCCCAGCCCTGGCGATCCCAATCCCCGAGGACGATGCGCTGGGCGGGCAGGCCGCCCACTTGCAGTTCGTGCACGGCGGGGCGGTGGGTATGACCGTGGATCAGCGTCGGTACGCCCTGTTCGGCCAGCAGGCGCGGGATTTCTTCCGGGGTGACGTCGGTGATTTCCACCGCCTTCTGCCGGGTCTGCATGCGGCTTTCGCTGCGCAGCTTGCGCGCCAGTTTGTGGCGGGTGGCCAGCGGCAGGTGGCGCAGTATCCACAGCACAACGGGGTTGCGCAGGATGCGCCGCATGCGCATGTAGGCCGCGTCGCGGGTGCACAGGCTGTCGCCGTGCATCAGCAGCACCGGGTGGCCGGCCAGCTCGACGCGGCTCGGGTCCGCCAGCAGGGTGCAGCCGGCCTCGCGGCAGAAGCGCGTGCCGATCATGAAGTCGCGGTTGCCGTGCATCAGGAAGATGCGCGTGCCGCCATCGGCCACCTGGCGCAGGGCCTGGGCGATGGAGCGTTGGAAGGGGGTCATGGCGTCGTCGCCGATCCAGGCCTCGAAGAAGTCACCCAGTATGTAGAGCGCTTCGGCCTGGCTGGCGCGGGTCTGCAGGAAACGAAGAAACGCCCGGGTTATATCCGGGCGCTCCTCTTCAAGATGCAGATCGGAGATCAGCAGGATCACTCGACGATCTCGGCCTTCTCGATGATCACGTCTTCGACCGGTACGTCCTGGTGGCCGGACTTCATGGTGGTGGCCACGCCCTTGATCTTGTTGACCACGTCCATGCCTTCGGTCACTTCACCGAACACCGCGTAGCCCCAGCCCTGCACGGTCGGCGCGCTGTGGTTGAGGAAGCTGTTGTCGGAAACGTTGATGAAGAACTGCGCGGACGCCGAGTGCGGCTCCATGGTGCGGGCCATGGCCACGGTGCCGACCTTGTTCGACAGGCCGTTGTTGGCCTCGTTCTTGATGGAGGCGCGGGTGGTCTTCTGTTTCATGCCCGGCTCGAAGCCGCCGCCCTGGATCATGAAGTTGGAGATCACGCGGTGGAAGACGGTGCCATCGTAGTGGCCGGCCTTCACGTACTCCTTGAAGTTGGCCACGGTTTCCGGGGCTTTGTCTTCGAAGAGTTCCAGGGTGATGACGCCATGGTTGGTGTGCAGCTTGATCATTTCGGTATTCGCTCTGTCGAGAATTCGAAGGCCTGTCAGGGGGTTGACAGCTTCGGCTATGATAAGCGCTTTGATTTGACCGGCCTACCCTGTGCCGCGCACCCGTAGACCTAAGGATCCCATGAGCAAGCCTGAGACCCCCGCCGCCGCCAACTTCCTCCGCCCCATCGTCCAGGCCGACCTGGATGCCGGTACGCACGCCAAGATCGTCACCCGCTTCCCGCCGGAGCCCAATGGCTACCTGCACATCGGCCATGCCAAGTCGATCTGCCTGAACTTCGGCCTGGCCCAGGAATTCGGCGGTGACTGCCACCTGCGCTTCGACGACACCAACCCGGCCAAGGAAGACCAGGAATACATCGACGCCATCGAAAGCGACGTGAAATGGCTGGGCTTCCAGTGGTCGGGCGAGGTGCGCTACGCCTCCAACTATTTCGACCAGCTGCACGCCTGGGCCATCGAGCTGATCAAGGCCGGCAAGGCGTTCGTCTGCGACCTCAACGCCGAAGAGATGCGTGAATACCGCGGCAGCCTGCACGAGGCGGGCAAGAACAGCCCGTTCCGCGAGCGCTCGGTGGAAGAGAACCTGGATCTGTTCGCCCGCATGAAGGCCGGCGAGTTCCCGGATGGCGCCCGCTCCCTGCGCGCCAAGATCGACATGGCCTCGCCGAACATCAACCTGCGCGACCCGATCCTCTACCGCATCCGCCACGCCCATCACCACCAGACCGGCGACAAGTGGTGCATCTACCCCAGCTACGACTTCACCCACGGTCAGTCGGACGCCATCGAGGGCATCACCCACTCCATCTGCACCCTGGAGTTCGAGGACCATCGCCCGCTCTACGAATGGTTCCTGGCCAACCTGCCGGTCCCCGCGCAGCCCCGCCAGTACGAGTTCTCGCGCCTGAACCTGAACTACACCATCACCAGCAAGCGCAAGCTCAAGCAACTGGTGGACGAGAAACACGTCAGCGGCTGGGACGACCCGCGCATGTCGACGCTCTCCGGCTACCGCCGTCGCGGCTACACCCCGGAATCGATCCGCAATTTCTGCGAGATGGTCGGCGTCAACCGTGCCAGCGGCGTGGTCGACATCGGCATGCTGGAATTCAGCATCCGTGACCACCTGGACGCCACCGCGTCCCGCGCCATGTGCGTGCTCAAGCCGCTCAAGGTAGTGATCACCAACTACCCGGAAGGCCAGGTCGAGAACCTCGAACTGCCGCGCCACCCCAAGGAAGACATGGGCGTTCGCGCGCTGCCCTTCGCCCGCGAGATCTACATCGACGCCAGCGACTTCGAAGAAGTCCCGCCGGCCGGCTTCAAGCGCCTGATCCCTGGTGGCGAAGTGCGCCTGCGCGGCAGCTACGTGATCCGCGCCGACGAAGCCATCAAGGATGCCGCCGGCAACATCGTCGAGCTGCTTTGCTCCTATGACGAGAACACCCTCGGCAAGAACCCCGAAGGCCGCAAGGTCAAGGGCGTGATCCACTGGGTGCCGGCCGAGGCCAGCGTCGAGTGCGAAGTGCGCCTGTACGACCGCCTGTTCCGTTCGGCGAACCCGGAGAAATCCGAAGAGGGCGGCAGCTTCCTCGACAACATCAACCCCGAGTCGCTGGTGGTGCTCACCGGCTGCCGCGCCGAGCCGTCCCTGGCCAATGCGCAGCCCGAGGAGCGCTTCCAGTTCGAGCGCGAAGGTTACTTCGTCGCCGACATCAAGGATTCGCAGCCCGGCAAGCCGGTGTTCAACCGCACCGTCACCCTGCGTGATTCCTGGGGGCAATGATGGCGCTGTCGATCTACAACACCCTCACCAAGGTCAAGGAAGCCTTCCAGCCGCTGGAAGGCAACAGCGTGCGCATGTACGTGTGCGGCATGACCGTGTACGACTTCTGCCACATCGGCCACGCCCGCGTGATGGTCGCCTTCGACGTAGTCACCCGCTGGCTGCGTGAGCGCGGCTACGACGTGACCTACGTGCGCAACATCACCGACATCGACGACAAGATCATCCGTCGCGCCCAGGAGAACGGCGAGCCGTTCGAGGCCCTGGTCGACCGTATGATCGCCGCCATGCACGAAGATGAAGCGCGCCTCGCCGTGCTGCGCCCGGACATCGAGCCCCGCGCCACCGGCCATATCGCCGGCATGCACACGATGATCCAGACCCTGATCGACAAGGGCTTCGCCTACGCCCCCGGCAATGGCGACGTCTACTACCGCGTGGGCAAGTTCGAAGGCTACGGCAAGCTGTCCCGCCGTCGCATCGACGAGCTGAAGATCGGCGCCCGCATCGAGGTCGACGAATCCAAGGAAGATCCGCTGGACTTCGTGCTCTGGAAGGGCGCCAAGCCCGGCGAGCCGAGCTGGGAATCCCCCTGGGGCCCCGGTCGCCCCGGCTGGCACATCGAGTGCTCGGTGATGTCCACCTGCTGCCTGGGCGAGACCTTCGACATCCACGGCGGCGGCCCGGACCTGGTGTTCCCCCACCACGAGAACGAGATCGCCCAGAGCGAGGCGGCCACCGGCAAGCTCTACGCCAGGGCCTGGATGCACGCCGGCGCGGTGCGCGTGGACGGCGAGAAGATGTCCAAGTCCCTGGGCAACTTCTTCACCATCCGCGAGGTGCTGGAGAAGTACCACCCCGAGGTGGTGCGCTACCTGCTGGTCTCCAGCCACTACCGCAGCCCTATCAACTATTCCGAAGACAACCTCAAGGAAGCCAAGGGCGCCCTGGAACGCTTCTACACCGCCCTGCGCGGCCTGCCGGAGGCGCCCGCCGCCGAGGGCGAAGCCTTCGTCGAGCGCTTCAATGCCTCCATGGATGACGACTTCAACACCCCCGAAGCCGTCGCCGTGCTGTTCGACATGGCCCGCGAGGTCAACCGCCTGCGCGACACCGACCTGGCCGCCGCGGCAGCCCTGGCGGCCCGTCTCAAGGCCCTGGGCGGCCTGCTCGGCCTGCTGCAACTGGACCCGGACGCCTTCCTCCAGGCCGGCGCCACCGGCAAGGTCGACGCGGCCGAGGTCGAAGCCCTGATCCAGGCGCGCCTGCAAGCGCGTGCGGAGAAGAACTGGGCCGAGTCCGACCGCATCCGCGACCAGATCACCGCCCTGGGCGTGGTCCTGGAAGACGGCAAGGGCGGCACCACCTGGCGCCTCGCCGAGTAGTCGTACGCGTCATGAACGAGGCCGCTTTCGAGCGGCCTTTTTCTTGGGCGCCGAAACCTTCACCGAAACTCCACGGCAATTCCATCTGCGGTCCACGCAGCCTGCACGGCGCGCGTGCATAAAGGCGACCCGCCCCGAGGAAAAGGACGTCGCCGTGGACATCACCCTGATCAACCCGCCCCACACCGCCATCGGCAGCCGCATGCCCCGCGAACACCTGCCGCCCCTGGGGCTGCTCGCCATCGGCGGGCCGCTGCTGGATGCGGGCTTCCAGGTCTCGCTGCTGGATGCGGACCGCGAGGGGCTGAGCGTGGCGCAGATCGTGGCGCGCATCCAGGCGACGGCGCCGGATGTGGTGATGCTCGGGCACTCCGGCTCCAGCTCGGCGCACCCGACGGTGGTGGACATCTGTCGTGCCCTCAAGGGCGTGCTGCCCGAACTGGTCATCGTCTACGGCGGCGTGCACCCCAGCTACCACTGGGACGAAATCCTCCAGGAGGTGGTGGAAGTCGACTTCATCGTGCGCGGGGAGGGCGAGCAGACCGCGCTCTCGCTGATGCAGGCCCTGGCGCAGGGGCACCCGCCACTGGACGTCCACGGCATCGCCCTGCGCTACCTGGGCGAACCCTACGCCACGCCTGCCGCCGCCATGCTGCGCAACCTCGACGACTACCGCGTGGGCTGGGAGCTGATCGACCATGCCCACTACTCCTACTGGGGCGGCAAGCGGGCAGTGGTGGTGCAGTTCTCCCGGGGGTGTCCCTACCTGTGCAACTACTGCGGCCAGCGCGGGTTCTGGACCCGCTGGCGGCACCGCGACCCGGTGCGCCTGGCCCGGGAGCTGGCACGCCTGCACCGGGAACAGGGCGTGGAGCTGATCAACTTCGCCGACGAGCTGCCCACCGGCTCGCGCAAGATGTGGAAGGCCTTCCTCGAAGCCTTGATCGCCGAGGATGTGCCGCTGCTGCTGGTGGGCTCCACCCGTGCCGGCGACATCGTCCGCGATGCCGACATCCTCCACCTGTACCGCAAGGCCGGGGTGATCCGCTTCCTGCTGGGCATCGAGAGCTACGACGAAGGCACCCTTGAGGCGATTCGCAAGGGCGGTACCACCCGCGAGGACCAGGAGGCCATCCGCCTGCTGCGCCGGCACGGCATCGTTTCCATGGCCACCTACGTGATCGGCTTCCAGGAGGAAACCGACGCCGACTACTGGCGCTCCCTGCGCCACCTGCTGCGCTACGACCCGGACCAGATCCAGCTGCTCTACGTCACCCCGCACCGCTGGACGCCCTTCTACGAAACGGCCGAGCAGCGCCGGGTGATCCAGACCGACACCCGTCGCTGGGACTACAAGCACCAGGTGCTGGCAGTGCAGCGCGTGCCGGCCTGGCGGGTGTTCCTCTGGTTCAAGACGATCGAGGTCTGCATGCAGGCCCGCCCCAGGGCCCTTGGTCGCCTGCTGTTGCACCCGGATGCTGACTTCCGCCATGCCATGGCCTGGTACACCCGCATCGGTCGTCGCGTGTGGTTCCACGAGCTGGCGGAGTTCCTCTTCGCCACGCGGCTGCTCAAGGCGGGGCCGACGCTCCGCGAGTTCCTTGGCGCCTCGCTGGCAGGGCGTGAATACCTGCTGGACAAGCGCAAGGGCAGGGCGGCGGTGGAGGTGATCGCGCGGGCCGCGAGCTGAATGGGGGAGCCGCGCGCTCCCCGGTCGCTCAGCGGGTCAGACCCACTGGTCGCTGCGCTTGCGTTTGACCCGCAGCATGGTCGGCAGGATCAACCCGAGCAGCAGGCCTGCGCCGGCGATGCTGCCGCCGTAGACCATGTAGCGCATCAGCACCTGCTTGTTCTCGTCACCCAGTTGCGCCTGCACCTCGCGCAGTTCGGAGCGGGCCTGGCTCAGCTCGCTGTCCAGGGCCGCGCGGGCGGCCTGGGCTTCGTCGATCAACGCCTTGCGCGAGTCCATGGTCTCCTGCATGCCTTGCACGCGGGTTTTCCAGGTCTCGTCGATACCGCCCAGCTCGGTGCTCAGCTCGGTCACCTTTTGTTCCAGTTGCGGCAGGCGCTCGGCCTGGCCGGGCACCGATTGCAGGTCGCGGGTGGGGATCCACACGGCGCTGCCGTTCTCGCCGCGCACCTGGCTGTAGTCGCCCTGGGTGCTCAGCAGCTCGACTTTCTGCCCGGAAACCAGGGTGCCGACGATGCGGTAGCCATCGGTGGGGCCGCTGCGCACATAGGTGCTCAGGCTGTCGCTCACCCAGCGCGTGTTGTCGGCTTTCTCCTCGGCCTGCGCGGGCATGCCGGCCAGCAGCAGGCCGCCCAGCAGGCAGACGCCGATGGCGCGGGAGGAGAACGAAGGAGCACGGGCGAGCAGATGACGGGTCAGGGGCATGGGGCAATCTTCACTGGCTATGGAACGGAACCCGAAGCGCGGGCGTGATAAGCGCCGGCCAGGCGAGCATCGCATTCAGAAAGAGCGATGGCTGCGCAGCGCCCGGGTGGCGAATGGCCACGCCATCCACCCGGTTCGAGCCGACAGCGAACTGACAATCCGCGACCCCGCGTAGTTCACTCATGGCCCTGCAAGCGAGACGGGTGGTCGAGCGGAAAAGGGAGCTCATGCCGGATAGCTAGTCGAGATACAAGGGTGGCCCTCACTCCACCGGGCACTCCGTGCAGCTGCACCGCATGGGTTTCGCAAAGCTCTACCCATCCTACGGGGCCGCATTCGTACGGGGCCGCATTCGTAGGATGGGTAGAGCGGAGCGAAACCCATCATTTCGCAACACGACGATTATCCGGGTGTAGAAGGTAGGTCGGGTGCAACCCGACATCGTCGATGCATGAGTCACGCGGGGTTTCCCCGCCCTGCGGAGCTGATCGATGTGTAGGGTGGATGGCGCTTTTTTCATCCACCGGCGATGCCGAGCCGCGCCGCGTTACCAACCCAGGGCCACTCGTAGCCCGGGCTTCAGCCCGGGAAGGCAGGCCTCAATGCAGCGCCCGGGTCACCAGGTAGGTGAGCAACTGCGGGTCGTCGCCCGGGTCGAGGGTGCGCACCGGCTTCGGCAGACCTTCCATCACCGCGTGCCAGAAGGCCTGGGCGGCTTCGTCGTCGCGGTAGAAGCGCACCAGCCAGTCGGTGCTGCCGTCCATCAGCACCTGGGTCGCCAGCAGGCGGCCGATGCCCTGGCGGCGGTAGCGCTTGAGGATGAACAGGTCCGCCAGTTCCAGCGCATCCATGCCCGGCAGCTCGCTGCGCTCGATCAGCAGGAAGCCGGCGATGAAGCCATCCACCAGCACCAGGTTGGCGCTCCATTGCGGTTCCTGCCAGTAGCGCGCCAGGTGCTCCTCGTGGATGTAGAAGCGCCCGTCCGCCTCCACGTCTTCCTCCTCCCAATCCGAGGATTCATAGGAGTAGAACTGGTACAGGTTGCGGATCAGCTCGGCCTGTTCGGGGCCGGTCTGCAGCAGTTCGAGGGTGACGTCGCTCATGGTCGGGGTTCGTGATGGAAGAGGGCGCGGCATTCTACCCAAGGCGCCGTGGCCATACGCAAACGGGAGCCCCATCGAGGCTCCCGTTTTCGTTTCAGGTTTGCGCCCGCTCCGTTACTTGTTGCCGGTCAGCGCCGCGTAGCTGGTCATCAGGTTGCGGTAGTCGGGGATGTGGTTGGAGCACAGGGCGGCCAGGCCTTCCACATCGTTGCGCCAGTCGCGGTGCAGTTCGCAGGCCACGCCGAACCAGTTCATCAGCTGCGCACCGGCCTGGCTCATGCGGTTCCACGCCGCGTTGCGGGTCATCTCGTTGAAGGTGCCGGAGGCGTCGGTCACCACGAACACCTCGAAGCCTTCCTCAAGGGCGGAGAGGGCCGGGAAGGCCACGCAGACCTCGGTCACCACGCCGGCGATGATCAGCTGTTTCTTGCCGGTGGCCTTGATCGCCTTGACGAAGTCTTCGTTATCCCAGGCGTTGATCTGGCCGGGGCGGGCGATGTAGGGCGCGTCCGGGAACAGCTCTTTCAGCTCGGGGACCAGCGGGCCGTTGGGGCCGGTTTCGAAGCTGGTGGTGAGGATGGTCGGCAGCTTGAAGAACTTGGCGAGGTCAGCCAGGGCCAGGACGTTGTTCTTGAACTTGTCCGGCTCGATGTCGCGAACCAGGGAGAGCAGGCCAGCCTGGTGGTCCACCAGCAGGACGGCGGCGTTGTCTTTGTCGAGACGGTTGTAAGTGAAATTGGTCATGGTGCGTTCCTCGCTTATCGATTCTGGGTGCCGGTTCGGCGTTGGGTTCTGCTTCTCGCTGCAGGCGTTGTCTGCATGTGAGAAAGATTAAATTCGGTACCCTTGATCCGCTAGACTGCGAAAAATACCTCTAGCGTTCTATTTGGAGAACGAGCGTGGAAGACCTCAACACCCTCTACTACTTCACCCAGGTGGTGGAGCACGGCGGCTTCGCCCCGGCCGGCCGCGCGCTGGACATGCCCAAGTCCAAGCTCAGCCGGCGCATCGCCCAGCTCGAAGAGCGCCTCGGCGTACGCCTCATCCACCGCACCAGCCGGCATTGCTCGCTCACCGAGATCGGCCAGGAGTATTACCAGCGTTGCGTGGCCATGCGCGTGGAGGCGGAAGGGGCGGCGGAGGTGATCGAGCGCAACCGCAGCGAGCCGCGCGGCCTGGTGCGCATCGCCTGCCCGACCACGCTGCTCAACTCCTGGGTCGGGCCGATGCTCACCCGCTATATGCTCAAGTACCCGCTGGTGGAGCTCTTCATCGAAAGCACCAACCGCCGGGTGGACCTGCTCCATGAAGGCTTCGACATCGCCTTGCGGGTGCGCTTCCCGCCCCTGGAAAACACCGACATGGTGATGAAGGTGCTGGCCGACAGCACCCAGTGCCTGGTGGGCCGGCCGGACTTCCTCACCCGGTTGCCGGCAGGCTTCGCGCCCGAGGAATTGGGCCGCCTGCCGAGCCTGCATTGGGGCGGCGCGCAGCGGGACTACCAATGGGAACTGTTCGGCTCGGACGGGGCGCGGCTGACCATCCCGCATCGCCCGCGCATGGTCACCGACGACCTGATGGCGCTGCGCAACGGCGTGCTGGGTGGCGTCGGCATCGCCCACCTGCCTCGGGTCGCGGTGCGCGAGGACCTGGCCAACGGCACGCTGGTGGAAATGCTGCCGGGCTTCTCGCCCAAGTGCGGCATCGTCCACGCCATCTTCCCGTCGCGGCGCGGGCTGTTGCCCTCGGTGCGCTCGCTGATCGACTTCCTCGGCGAAGAGTTCGCCGGCAGCGACATGGCGTGATGCGGCGCAGGGGGGCGGTTGGCTGAAGCGGAGCGCCGCCCGGCCCACCCTACGGGGCGGAAGCGGGGAGGGGTGTCGGCGTCAGCCGAACTCCTCCATGCTGGCGCGCACTTCTTCCAGTGCCTCGCCCAGCAGTTGCTCCAGCGGCTGGCCCTTGATGCCGTCGCGCAGCATCTCCTTCAGCGCCTGCTTGGCGCCGGCGAAATCGTCCTGGTGGTAGTAGAGGCTGCCGAAGCGACCCTCACGGTCGAAGAACAGTAAATAGGCGCCTTCGAGGATGTCCGCCACCCTGTACCAGCCGTAGCCGATGAAGCGCTCATTCAGCGCCGCGATCTCCTCCGCGCTGAAGTGGCGGCCCGCGTCGAACTCCGGGCGATCACCGCCCCAATGGGCGCGGATCACGTCGATGATCCCGGCCGAGCCGTCCTGCTCCTGCAGCCAGTCCGCCAGCTCGGCGGGGGCGGGAATCCAGAAGCAGTGGGAGTCGGATTCGGTCTGGTTCTTCAGCGCGCCGAGGCTGCGGTAGAAGCTTTGCAGCTCCGCCGGCAGTGGGCCGGTGATGGACGCCAACTGCTCGATTTCCTCCTCCGACGCAGGGCCTTCGGTGTAGAGCTCGTCCTCTTCCCCGTTGATCTCGAGGTAGGTCTGGTTATAGGCGTCGATGCCGTCGCGGAGGGTTTCCATGCTGTCGTCCGATCTGTTGGCGAGGCCCCGTGGGGCGGATGGCGGCACCTTAGCCGAACGCCTTGAAGGCATTGTGAAACCAGTGCGCGTTTGTGCGAGCCGGTGGTCGGGCCAATCCACTCCCACCGCTCGTAGGATGGGTAGAGCGAAGCGAAACCCATGCTGCAACGGGGGATCGCTCCGCGCTCCCTAGGCGAATGAATTCGCCCCTACAGGTATTACCAATCGGTGAAGGGCATCCGCCTCCAGCTCGGCTCATCGCTGAGTGCCGGGTCGTCCCGGCTGGCGAGGAAGACCGGCAGATCCTGCCGGGCGATCCAGATATCCCCCTGCCATTTCAGAATGCCGATCCGCTGATTGGCCCAGCTCATTGCGGCCCGCCGGGGTGCCGCTTCGGGGTTGCGGTGGCAGTCATATAGCGTTGGCACCACCACCTCGCTAAGCCATTGGCTGATGCACCTGTGTTCCGGGTGATCGAAGCGGTACAGCAGCCGATAGGCGCCGGCCTCGCTGATGGCCAGCACCTCCTCGCTGCCACCGCTGGCGTGGCGAAGCACCACGACACGGCGCTGGTGCGGGTCCACCAGGCGGGTCATGCGGTAGGGACGCAGAGCGCCGATCAGGCGAGCGAAATCGTGTGCGACGAACCAGGGCTGGTTGTCGACCATCACGGTGCGCAGCTGGTGGTTGTGGCGTTGGAAAACGATGGGTGGATGCGTCGTGCATGGCGGAGCTCCTATTAGGTCGGAAGAGCCGCCACCTACGTCGCCAAACGAGGGTGGCAGACCACGCGGGGTTGGCGAACCGGCTAGTAGGCACCGGCAGACCCGGAGGTCTCCCCGCGCGATCTGCCATAACGCAGAGCAGTGCATGACTGCATGCGTGCGGGGGCCTGCAAGAACATTCGCCGTTCTCGCAAGCACCTCGGCGCCATCGCGCTTGCTAACTCCCGGGCCGCCAAACCCGGCCACGGGATTGACCGTGGAGGGGGGAGGATCGAGAGCGGGGATGAGGTGGGCAATAGGTTCTTCGGAGGCTTAGGCGTAAGACCTCTCTAAATAAACCAAGCCAAAGCCCTCCGTTTCAAGTTGCTTCAGGTCGCTTAAAGTCTCTATAGGAGTGAGCTCAGCTAGCGGCGTCCTTCATTCTGAGTGGGGCTGGAATAATCTCCTATCGTTGACCAGACCATGACTGCAAGTTTGAACATCTTGCCCACAACTCGGTTGGAGCGAATATCCAGTCCGATTTGATAGGCCCTATATAGTTCGTTTGAAACCATTCCACGAATAACTCCAGCGTTCCCACTAACCATCCGCCACTCTGATACGTAGTCGCCTGCCCATTCGCCCTGCGCTACTCCGGAGGGTTTGAACTGATTTCCCATTGAAAAGATCAGGCTTTCCGCATAGCTAAGGTCATCATGAATGTTGATATGGCGAGGTGAGTCATTTATCAATTTTTGCGTCATTTGCTCACATTGACTCTTTAGATAGGACGCATTTCCTCTCATGGATTCGACTCGGAGTGCTGCCTCAATTCCGTCTTGAAATAAGTAACTCATGGTTAATAGCTCCTTGCTATGGATTTTGCGCTATGCGAGTGGTGCAATTTGGCAGCGCAAAACAAAAAATAGTAGTGGCGAGCGCCATTGGGAAGTGGGAGCTGGCTGTGGCTGCGTTGGAGTTTAGGGTGAAGCCGATGTAACCAGCCAAAATGAAGGTGTGTTTCTTGAAGGCAAGACTTTAAATAGCCAAGCCTCAGTGGCGATATGTCTTTCAAGGAGCAACAGTAGTGACTACGGACGATCTGATCACCATGTACCGCCCTTGCGGCGAGAAGGAACTCGCCCTGGTTGCCGCCAGCGGGTTCAAGCGCTGGCCGCCCAGGCTGCCGGGGCAGCCGATCTTCTACCCGGTGACCAACGAGGCCTACGCCATCGAGATCAACAAGTGGAACGTCACGGACTTCAAGAAGGGTTACGTGACCCGCTTCAGGGTGCGGCGCAAGTTCGTCGAGCAGTATCGGATCGAGCAGGTCGGCGGCAGCCGCCATACCGAATGGTGGATCCCGGCCGAGGGCCTCGAGGCCCTCAACGACAATATCGTCGGCGAGATCGAGGTGATCTACGAGGAAGGGCCGAACCCAAAATAAGCGGCCCCGAAGGGCTGCCGGGAGCTGAGCACCCAGGAAATGAAACGGGCCCTTCCGGGCCCGTTTTTCTTGTCACTTCGACAGGAACTTCATCCCGTCTTCCAGCCCGCTCAGCGTCAGCGGGTACATCTGGTCCTCGATCAGCTCGCGCACGATATTGGTCGAGGCGGTGTAGTTCCAGGTGTCCTTGGGGTAGGGGTTGATCCAGATGAGCTTCTTGTACTTCTCCATGAAGCGCTTGATCCAGACGTAGCCCGGTTCTTCGTTCCAGTGCTCGACACTGCCGCCGGCCTGGGTGATTTCGTAGGGGGCCATGGCGGCATCGCCGACGAACACCACCTTGTAGTCCGCGCCGTACTTGTGCAGCAGGTCCAGGGTGGAGGTGCGTTCGGAGGTGCGGCGCAGGTTGTTCTTCCACACCGATTCGTAGATGCAGTTGTGGAAGTAGAAGTACTCCAGGTGCTTGAACTCGGTCTTGCAGGCCGAGAAGAGTTCTTCGCAGACCTTCACGTGGGCGTCCATGGAGCCGCCGATATCCAGCAGCAGCAGGAGCTTCACGCTGTTGCGGCGCTCGGGGCGCATCTGGATGTTGAGCAGGCCGGCGTCGCGGGCGGTGTGGTCGATGGTGCCGTCCAGGTCGAGTTCGTCCTGGGCGCCCTGGCGGGCGAACTTGCGCAGGCGGCGCAGGGCGACCTTGATGTTGCGGGTGCCCAGTTCCACCTGGTCGTCGAGGTTCTTGTACTCGCGCTGGTCCCACACCTTGGCGGCCTTGCCCTGGCGCTTGCCGGCGTCGCCGACGCGGATGCCCTCGGGGTTGAAGCCGCCGGAGCCGAAGGGGCTGGTGCCGCCGGTGCCGATCCACTTGTTGCCCCCGGCGTGGCGTTCCTTCTGCTCTTCCAGGCGCTTTTTGAACTCTTCGATGAGCTTGTCCAGGCCGCCGAGGGACTGGATCTGCGCGCGCTCCTCGTCGGTCAGCATGCGCTCGAATTCCTTGCGCAGCCATTCATCGGGGATCAGCGCCTCGATGTGCTGGTTGAGGTTTTCCAGGCCCTTGAAGTAGGCGCCGAAGGCCCGGTCGAACTTGTCGAAATGGCGCTCGTCCTTGACCAGGATGGTGCGCGACAGGAAGTAGAACTCGTCCATGTCGGCGAACACCACGTTGTGCTTCAGCGCGTTGATCAGGTCCAGCAGCTCGCGGACCGAGACCGGCACCTTGGCCGCGCGCATTTCGTTGAACAGGTTGAGCAGCATGGCTGCGCCCTCTTGCTGGTTGGCCTCAGGAACGGGGTTCCTGGGGCAGGCCGTCGGCTATGGCGTACCAGTCGGCCTTGGATTCGGGGTAGATGTGTTTCTGCGGGATCTCGCCCAGGGGCGAATCCAGCGTGCCCAGGGCGATCGACACCCAGTTCGGGTGGGCGTTGTCGCTGTACCACTGCAGGGTGGCGCCGCACTGCCGGCAGAAGCTGCGGGTGACGCCGGGGCTGGAGTGATAGTGGGTCACGAAGTCTTCGCCGGCGGTCCAGCGGAAGTCGCTCCAGCGCACGTTGCCATAGGTGGCGAACGCGGCACCGTGGCCCTTGCGGCACTGGCTGCAATGGCAATGGGTGGCGGATTCGATGGGGGCGTCGATCTGGTACTTCACCGCGCCGCACAGGCAGCTGCCGTTATGCATCCTGACCTCTGGCTACGGAATGGAAGCGCCCCTCCGGGAGAGGAGGGGCGACCGGGGCTCAGCGGCTGGCGCGGCGGCTCATGAACGCCAGGCGTTCCAGCAGCTGCACGTCCTGCTCGTTCTTCACCAGGGCGCCGGCCAGGGGCGGGATGGCCTTGGTGGGGTCACGCTCGCGCAGTACGGCTTCGCCGATGTTGTCGGCCATCAGCAGCTTCAGCCAGTCGACCAGCTCGCTGGTGGAGGGCTTCTTCTTCAGGCCCGGCACCTTGCGCACGTCGAAGAACACGTCCAGCGCTTCGGCCACCAGGTCCTTCTTGATGTTGGGGTAGTGCACATCGACGATCTTCTGCAGGGTCTCGCGATCCGGGAAGGCGATGTAGTGGAAGAAGCAGCGGCGCAGGAAGGCGTCCGGCAGTTCCTTCTCGTTGTTGGAGGTGATGATGATGATCGGGCGCTGCTTGGCCTTGATGGTCTCGTCGGTCTCGTAAACGTAGAACTCCATCTTGTCGAGTTCTTGCAGCAGGTCGTTGGGGAACTCGATGTCGGCCTTGTCGATCTCGTCGATCAGCAGGATCACGCGCTCTTCGGACTCGAACGCCTCCCACAGCTTGCCTTTCTTGATGTAGTTGCGAACGTCCTGGACCTTCTCGGAGTTCAGCTGCGAATCACGCAGGCGGCTCACCGCGTCGTACTCGTACAGGCCCTGGTGCGCCTTGGTGGTGGACTTGATGTGCCAGGTGATCAGGCGGGCACCGAAGGACTCGGCCAGTTGCTCGGCGAGCATGGTCTTGCCGGTGCCCGGCTCGCCCTTGACCAGCAGTGGGCGTTGCAGGGTGATGGCGGCGTTGACCGCGAGCTTGAGGTCGTCGGTGGCGACGTAGGACTGGGTGCCTTCGAACTTCATCAGGGAATCCTCGAACGGTAACGCCCGGCTCGGCCGGGGCCTTCGGTATTTACGGAAAGGCCGACTATAACGCGCGGCCCGGCGCACTGTGAACGCAGACGGGGCATTCAGTCACTGAATGGGCGGTCACTCTCCCTCCAGCCTAGCCATTCCCTTTGCGCGGCGTACCCCGACCTGCGATGGGTGAAGGCTCAAGCACGGGCCTGCCAGGGCCGCGACTGTCACCTTCGGCTACAGGGGCGCACGTCTCGTGGGGGCGGATTCGTCCGCGATGGGCGCCGGCGGTCAGTCGTTCTTCTCCGGCGGCGGCCGTTCGAAGCGGGTGGTGAAGGCCTCGATGAAGGCGTTGCGCAGGATCGACAGGAAGGCCTGGAAGGCGCTCACGTCCTGGCGGTGCACGTTGCCGCTGAGCTCCACGCGGGTAGCGAACTGGTCGCGCTGCTGGTTCTTCAGCAGCGTCTCGCTGCCGCCGACCAGGGCCTCCCACAGGGAGCGGAGGAAGCCCTTGTCGTCGTTCTCCACGTCCTGCTCCCAGTCGAACACGTCGACGTTGCGCAGCAGCGGCTTGATGTAGCCGCTGAGCTGGGCGTTGTCGGCACGGGCCTCGATCACCAGGTCGCCGCTGCCGGCCTTGAAGTCGAAGCGGCCGTAGGCGCGGGAGAAGTCGTTGAGCCGGGGCAGGTCGACGTCGCGTGCACGCAGGCGCAGTTCGAAGTCCTCGAAGTTCTTGAACGGGTCGAAGCGCGCCTCCACCTCCAGCGGCGCATGGCCGAGCAACTGCGCCCGGCCCTCGAAGCGCGCCACCCGCTCGCCGCTGTCGTCGGCGACGTTGGTCAGGTTGTAGAGGCTGGCGTTCACCTCGCTGGCGTCGATGTCCACCTTGGGCGTGGAGCTGAAGTTGTGGAAGGCGATGCGGCCGTTGACCACGCGCACCTCGTCGAGGGTGATGGGCAGCAGCTTGTTCAACTGGTCGCGCCAGTCGGTGCCGGCACCGGTCTGGGAGTCCTGCTTGTTCTTGCCGCCGTCGACGAAGTTCACCTCCGGCGCCTCGAAGATCACCCGCGCCACCACGCCGTGCTCGTACCAGAGCGACTGCCAGCTCACCGCCAGGTCGATGCCGGGTGCATCCAGCAGCGGCACCGGGATGTCGCCGTCGGCCTTGACGATGGACAGGCCGTTGATGCGGTACGCGCCGCGCCACCAGGCCAGGTCGACATCGGTGATGTGGCCGCGGTACTCGCCCATGTCGGCGAGCTTGTCGTTGAGGTAGTCGCGTATCAGCCAGGGCAGCGCGAAGTGCGCCACCACCAGGAGCAGGATGAGGGTGAGGAGCGCCCCGAGGGGCAGGCTGTAGCGTCTTTTCATGGGGCATCCGCCGGGGGCGATTCTCTTTCATGGACTGCCGCCCACTGCAATGAGTTCGGCTGGACTGCACCGGCACACGGGCATAGGCTGTTCGCCTTTCATCTGCCCGCTACCTCTAAGGACAGGACCATGACCCGCATCTACGCAGACAACTCCAAGGCCATCGGCAACACCCCGCTGGTGATGATCAACCGGCTCGGCCCCAAGGGCGTGACCATCCTCGCCAAGGTCGAGGGGCGCAACCCGGCCTATTCGGTGAAGTGCCGTATCGGCGCGAACATGATCTGGGACGCCGAGGAACAAGGCCGCCTGCGCCCGGGCATGACCCTGGTCGAGCCCACCTCCGGCAACACCGGCATCGGCCTGGCCTTCGTCGCGGCCGCTCGTGGCTACAAGCTGATCCTCACCATGCCGTCCTCCATGAGCCTGGAGCGCCGCAAGGTGCTCAAGGCCCTGGGCGCCGAGCTGGTGCTCACCGAGCCGGCCAAGGGTATGAAGGGCGCCATCGAAAAGGCCACCGAGATCGCCGCCGGCAACCCCGAGCAATACCTGCTGCTGCAACAGTTCGAGAACCCGGCCAACCCGGCCATCCATGAAAAGACCACCGGCCCGGAAATCTGGAACGACACCGACGGCGCGGTGGACGTGCTGGTGGCCGGCGTCGGCACCGGCGGCACCATCACCGGTGTGTCGCGCTACATCAAGCAGCAGTGCAACAAGCCGATCCTCTCGGTGGCCGTGGAACCGGCCACTTCGCCGGTGATCAGCCAGACCCTGGCCGGCGAAGAGGTCAAGCCCAGCCCGCACAAGATCCAGGGCATCGGCGCCGGCTTCGTGCCGAAGAACCTCGACCTCTCCATCGTCGACCGCGTCGAACTCACCACCGACGACGAATCCAAGACCATGGCCCTGCGCCTGATGCGCGAGGAAGGCATCCTCTGCGGCATCTCCGGCGGTGCTGCCATGGCCGTCGCCGTGCGCCTGGCCGAGAAGCCGGAGATGCAGGGCAAGACCCTCGTCGTCATCCTCCCCGACTCCGGCGAGCGCTACCTCTCCACCATGCTCTTCGACGGCCTGTTCACCGAGCAGGAACTGCAGCAGTAAGGCCTATCGGCATGCCCCCGGCTCGCTGGGGGCATGCGCCCTCGTGGGAGCGAATTCATTCGCGAAATCCCGGCACCGATGCGCCGGGTTTCACGCCGAACCAGCAGGGCGGGTGCAACCCGCGTAGGGGCGAATTCATTCGCCCGGGAGCGCGAGGCGGTCGCTGGCAGCATGGGTTTCGCTTCGCTCTACGCCATCCTACAAGGCGCGTCTCCCTTCCAGCTTCTAGCTCTTGGCTGCCTTGGTTTCATAACTCCCCGACTCATAACTGACCCCGTGCCTCACCCGTGGCGGCTCCTCGCCTTCGTGGAGCATGGTCACGTTGTCGATGATCGCCTTGTCGGCGATGGTCAGCCGGTCGAGCATGCGCAGGTGTTGCAGCCAGTTGTCCACCAGGAGGATTTCCTGCCAGTTCTCCTGGTCGCTGGTGTCGCGGTACAGCGCCCAGCGGTCGGCACCGTTGCGCAGGCGCAGGCGGCGGAGAATCTGCATGGCGCGGACGAAGTCGCGGGTGCGCTCCACCGGGATGCGGTATTCGATGGTCACCAGCACCGAGCCGCGGCCGGGGTTGAAGACGAAGGTCGGCTGGCCGGGCAGGGTGGTCACCGCGTGGGCGATGCTGGTGGCGTCCAGTTCCGGCAGGCGTGACTGATAGAGCAGGAAGGCGCAGGCGATCATCAGGCAGCCAGCGGCGAACAGCGCGCCCTTCACCCCCATGGTTTCCGCCAGGTGGCCCCAGAGGAACGAGCCCAGCGCCAGGCCGCCGTAGAGTGCCGTCTGGTACAGCGCCAGGGCGCGCGCCTTGACCCAGTCCGGCACCAGTATCTGCACCGCCGAGTTGTAGCTGGCCACCGCGGCGATCCAGCAACCGCCGCCCAGGATCAGCGCCGGGAAGATCACCCACAGGCTGTCCAGCGAGCCCAGCGCCAGTAGCACCAGGCCCAGCAGCAGGCCGCCGAAGCTGATCAGGCGGCTGGTGCCGATGCGCCGTCGCGCCAGGTTCACCCCCAGGCTGCCGAGGATGGCCCCCACGCCCAGGGCGCCGAGCATGTAGCCGTACACCGCCGCGTCGCCGTCCGGGTTGCGGTGCGCCAGCAGTGGCAGCAAGGCCCACACGGCGCTGGCCGAGATACCGAAGGAGAAGGAGCGCAGCATCACCAGGCGGGTGACGCTGGAGTACTGGGTGAAGCGCAGGGCGGCGACCACGCCCTCCATCAGCCGCTCCGGCGGCAGGGTGCGCACCGGCAGCACGCGGCGCCAGCGCCAGATGGCCCAGATCAGCCCCAGGTAGCACAGGCAGTTGAACAGGAAGACCCAGGCCGGCCCCACCGCGCTGAGCATCAGCCCGCCGATGGCCGGGCCGGCAGCACGGGCGACGTTGTAGTTGACGCTGTTGAGCAGCACCGCGTCGCCCACCATCTTCGCCGGCACCTGCTCGTTCACCGCCGCCTGCCAGGCCGGGATGGTGATGGAGCCCCCGATGGAGATCCACAGGATGGAGACGATCAGCAGCAGCGGGTCCAGGTAGCCGAAGAAGGCCATGGCGGTGAGGAAGGTCGCCCCGCTCATCTCGAAGGCCAGGCCCGCCATCATGATCTTGCGCCGGTCGTGGTTGTCGGCCAGCACGCCGGACATGATCGACAGCAGTACCAGCGGCAGCGCGGCGGCGACCTGGATCATCGCCACCGTCGGCGGGCTGGCGTGGGCCTCGGTCACCACCCAGGCGGCGGCCACCGATTGCGCCCAGGTACCCAGGTTGGCGAACAGGTTGGCGATCCAGATGATGCGGAACGCGGTGATGGTGAAGGGGCTGAACAGGCCGCTCTTGGGGGCTTCCTCGGATTCGGGTGTGCGCGGCAGGTCGTTCTTCGGCGATACGGACTGGAGCATGGGGTGTTTCCTTGCGAGGCCGGACCGGGCCATGGGCGCCGGTCCCTGGTTACCGCGCAAGTGTAGTCAGCGTCCCGGCGGACAAAGGCCGGATCGGCGGTTTTCGCCAGTTGCATTCTTCCTCGCGGGTCCGCTGGGACTTTTGTGCAATTGTCTCGCCTGGCCACCGGGGTAAAGCTGGCGCAACGGCAGTATCGACTACGCTTGCCGAGCCCCGACTCCAATCCGCAGCCAGGAAACAAAGACAATGAGAAGTTCCTTCGCGCCTCTGCTCCTGACCCTCGCCGTGTCCGGTGCCGCACAGGCCGCCGAAACGGTGAAGATCTACAACTGGACCGACTACATCGCGCCGGACACCGTCGCCACGTTCAGCAAGGAGACCGGGATCCAGGCGACCTACGACGTCTACGACAGCAACGAAACCCTCGACGGCAAGCTGATGACCGGCAAATCCGGCTACGACATCGTCGTCCCGTCCAACCACTACATGGCCAAGCAGATCGAGGCCGGGGCGCTGAAGAAGCTCGACAAGAGCCAGCTGCCCAACTGGAAGAACCTCAACCCGGCGCTGCTCAAGGCCCTGGAGGTCAACGACCCGGGCAACGAGCATGGCTTCCCCTACCTCTGGGGCAGCACCGGCATCGGCTACAACCCGGCCAAGGTCAAGGAAGTGCTCGGCGACAACGCCCCGCTGGATTCCTGGGACCTGATCTTCAAGCCCGAGAACATGGAGAAGCTCGCCAAGTGCGGCGTCGCCATCCTCGACAACGGTCCCGAGCTGCTGCCCATCACCCTCAACTACCTGGGCCTGCCGCACCACACCAAGAAGCCGGAAGACTACAAGACCGCCGAGGCCGCGTTGCTCAAGGTCCGCCCCTACGTGCGCTACTTCCACTCGTCCAAATACGTGGGTGACCTGGCCAACGGCGAAATCTGCGTGGCGGTCGGCTTCTCCGGCGACATCCTCCAGGCCGCCACCCGCGCCAAGGAGGCCGGCAACGGCGTCGAGATCAAGTACTCCACGCCCAAGGAAGGCTCGCCGATGTGGTTCGACATGGTCGCCATGCCGGTGGACGCCCCCGACGAGAAGGCCGGCTACGCCTTCATGAACTACCTGCTGCGCCCCGAGGTGATCGCTGGCGTGAGCAACTACGTGCACTACGCCAACGGCAACAACGCCGCCGAACCGCTGGTGGAAGCCGACATCAAGGCCGACCCGGCGATCTACCCGCCGGCCGACGTCATGGCCAAGCTGTTCGCCCTGGAATCCATGCCGCAGAAGATCGACCGCGTGCGCACCCGCACCTGGAACACCGTCAAGACCGGCAAATGATCCAACGCTGAAACGAAAACGCCCCGGCCATCCGGGGCGTTTTTCTTGTGGGCATTGTTCTTGTGGGAGCGGATTCATCCGCGATCAGTCAACACCGCAGCGTCGGGTTTCACCCGACCTACAGGGGTGGCAACGCGTAGGGCGGATGCAACCCGCGTAGGGGCGAATTGATTGGCTAAGTGTTGCTCGAGGATCTGAGCCCAGCTGATTGCCGAGCTTTGTTGAGGCTTTTCGTTTCGCCCACCCGGGCGAGTCCCTTTTCCAATCGCTGGAACGCCAGCCCGGTGAAAAGGAACCAAAAAACTTGCCCCTCCATACGGGTCTGGCTTCGCCAGACTTCCCTCGCTCCATCGCCGTTCCAGGGGCACGCCGCGAAGGGCCATCCCTGGCCCATCGCGGCTCTCGCGACATCCATGTCGCTCAACCCCTTCCACGAAGATTCGCTCGGCCTCTTGGGAAGGGGCGTTGGCGGCTGCTCCAACTTTATTCGCCCAGCGCATCACCACGTGGTGCGCACGGACTTTCGTAGGATGGGTAGAGCGGAGCGAAACCCATGCGGTGGAGGAGGCAGTGGAGGTGGCAGAGGCTCTTGGGCGCCCGGAACGCAACGTGCCTGAGAGCCTGCTTTAAAACCACAACAGCTAACGTAGACATGGCCAATTCATTCGCCCGGCGACGCTCCAACCCGCACCCACCTACGAGGCCTGTTCCACCTTCACCGCCGCCACCGCCGGGCGCAGCACCAGCCACAGCGCCAGGGCGATCAGCACGCCGCCCTGCAGGTGCGCCCAGGACAGCGACTCGTCCAGCAGCAGCGCCCCCCAGAACACCCCGAACAGCGGGATGAGGAAGGTCACCGTCATGGTCTTCACCGGGCCGACGTTGGCGATCAGGCGGAAGTAGATGACGTAGGCGAACGAGGTGCACAGCAGTCCCAGCCCGGCCAGCGCCAGCCAGATGCCCGGCTCGGCCAGGGGCGCCAGGGGCATGGCGTGGCTGCTGGCGAGGAAGATCGGCAGCAGGCACAGCGTCGCACCGGCCTGGGCACCGAAGGCCGAGAGGCCACTGTCCAGGCCACCGGCATCGTTGATCCAGCGCTTGGTGAAGAAGCCGGCGAAGCCGTAGCAGGTGGTCGCCATCAGGCAGGCCAGGGCACCGCGCAGCAGGTCGGCGTCGAAGGCCACCGGGCCGGCGCCGGTCAGCACCGCCACGCCGGCCAGGCCCAGCAGCACGCCGGCGGCCTTGGGCAGGGTCAGCTTCTCGCCGAAGAACAACCCGCCGATCAGCACGCCCATCAATGGCGTGGTGGCGTTGAAGATGGCCGAGTAGCCCGCCGGCAGCACCTCGGCGGCGAGCGCGTACATGGCGGCGGGAATGCCCGAGCTGACCACGCCAATCAGCAGGATCTTGCCCAGCTTGCCGCGGAAGTCCCAGGTCACCCGCAGCAGCGCCAGGATCGCCACCAGGCCGATGGCCGAAATGGCCACGCGAAAGAACGCCGTCGGAAGCGCGCCGATCACCGGCACCAGCACGCGCATGAACAGGAAGCTGGCGCCCCAGATGGCGGCGAGGCTCAGCAGGCGGACGAGATCGGCGGGTTTCATTGAGTGGCTCCGAGGCAGGAGCGGCACAGCTTACGCCGCCCCGGTAGCGGTGCAATCGACAACTTGCGATCAAATCGGCGGCACAGTTTGGCAAGGCGTCTGGGCTGGGCGTTGTGCGGGGCGGGTGGTTCGTTGGGCGGGTAAACATCCATGTTTGTAGAACGTGGCTTTGCTTTTGGTGCCCTGGAAGGGAGCGCAACCAGACCTTGGAGCATGCAGCCGTCGCTCACTCCGGACGTAGGGTGTGCTGCGCGCACCGGGAGCTTGCCGGAAGCACCGAGCGGCGGTGCACACGGCACACCCTACGGCACGCGTTCATCCTGTCGAGTCCTCAGGTTGTAGGTCGGGTGAAATCCGGCGTTGCGGGGCGGGGCATAGCGGATGACTCCGCTCCCACAAGGGCGCCGGGGCGTGGCCGTTACAGGGCGGCTTCGAAGACTTCCTTGCCACCGAACCAGGTCTTCAGCACCTGGGTGTCGCGCAGGGCCTCGGGCTCCACCTGGAACACGTCGCGGTCCAGCAGGATCAGGTCGGCCTGCTTGCCGGGGGCCAGCGAGCCGATCTGCCGGTCCAGGCCGATGGTGCGCGCCGCGTTGAGGGTGTAGGCCTGGAACATGGTTTCCCGGTCGATTTCCTCGCTCGGGTTGAGCACGCCCTTGGGCCCCTTGCGGCTGACGGCCTGGTAGATCGCCTTCCAGGGTTGCGGCGTGGTCACCGGCCAGTCGCTGGCGCCGGCGATGGTGGCGCCGTTCTTCAGCAGCGAGCGGGCCGGATACTGGTACTGGAAGGCCATGGCGCTGATGTAGGGCTGCACCAGGTCCAGGGTGGCGTCGTCGGCGCTGGCCCAGTAGAGCTGCATGGAGGCGATCACGTCGAGCGGCTTGAAGCGGGCGAACTCCTTGGGGTTGACCATCTGCAGGTGGGTGATGGAGTGGGGGATGCCACTGTGCCGGTCCTTGCGCGCCTGCTCGATGCCGTTGAGGGATTCGCGCACCGCGCGGTCGCCAATGGCGTGCACATGCACCAGCCAGCCACGGGCGTCCGCCGCGCTGACCAGCTCGCCGAAATGCGCCGGGTCGATCAGCAGCTCGCCGTACTTCTTGGAGTTCTTGTAGGGCTCCAGCAGGGCGGCGGTCTGCGCCGGGTACTCGGGCACGCCGTCGGCGAAGATCTTGATGCCCGGCAGGCTCAGGTTGGGCACGCCCTGGAACTGCCGGCGCACCTGGTCGAGGGTGTCCAGGTCGGCGGGGCGGCTCTTCGGATGGGCCACCAGCAGCGCGGCGACGTGGGCGGTCAGTTCGCCCTTCTCGGCCATGGCCTTGTAAACCGGCAGGATGCCCAGGGTCTGGGCGGTGGGCTTGAAGTCGAACAGCGGCTCGCCGGGGGCGGCGTTGGCCGCCGGGTCCATCCAGGCGGTGATGCCCAGGCTGAGGTTGTAGCGCAGGGCCGCGCGGCCGGCCTCCAGCAATTGCTCGGGGGTTGCCGTCGGGTATTGCGCCAGCACCGGGTCGAGGCCGGCGTCGGCGAGGAAGCCGTTGGGGCGCTGGTCTTCGTGGTGGCCAACGGTGGCCAGCTGCTCGCCCTTGAGGGCTTTCACGGTGTTGGCGTCGATGCCGGCGCGTTTCAGCATGGCCTGGTTGACCCAGCCGGTGTGCTGGTCCCAGCCGATGAAGGCGATGGGCACGTCCTTCCATTCGCCCTGGTTGAAGCGCCGCTCGAACTCCGCCACCTGGCTCCAGTAGGCCGAGGGCAGGCCGCCGACGCTGAGGATGTCGCCCTGGCGCGCCTTGCCGTCGTCGCGCCACTGGCGCAGGCGCCGCTCCAGCTCGTCCATGGGCAGGAGCTGGGTGTCGACGGTGGCCGACGCCAGCTCCAGGCCCCCCATGACCGCATGGGAGTGGGAGTCGACGAAGCCGGGCATCAGCACCTTGCCGCCCAGGTCGACCACGCGGGTGTCGGCTTCCTTGAGCCGCAGCATGTCGGCGTCGCTGCCCACCGCGCGGATCTTGCCGTCCTCCACGGCCACGGCCTGCTGCAGGGGCTGGCCGGGCTCGGCGGTGTAGACCTTGGCGTTGTGCAGGATCAGGTCCACCGCCGCCATGCTTTCCATGGAGGCACAGATCAGGGCGGTGGCGAGGAGGGTGGGGGCGAGGCGCTTCATCGGCTGGGCTCCGGTTTTTGTTGGTATGGCGCTGAGCCTAACCAAGCCGGGGCGGCGGCAGAATGCTATGTTCGCGCACAACTTCTATGCCGGATCGGAACAGGTCGATGGACAAGCTCAGTGCCCTCTCGATGTTTATCGCCACCGCCGAGCACGGCAGCTTCAGCCGCGCGGCCGAGCAACTGGGCAAGACGCCCTCGGCGCTGACCAAGGCGGTGGGCCACCTGGAAGCCGAGCTGGGGGTGCGCCTGTTCGAGCGCACCACCCGGCGCATGGCGCTGACCGAAGCCGGGCACATCTACCTGGAAGGTGCGCGCCAGGCACTGATGCAACTGCAACTGGCCGGCGAGGAAGTGGACCAGCTGCAGCACGAATTGCGCGGCACCCTGCGCCTCACCGCGCCGCCGTCCTTCGGCCCGGCCTTTCTCAATGAGGTTTGCTGCCGCTACATGGACGCCCATCCCCAGGTGCGCCTGGAGGTGGACCTCAACGACGCCTTCGTCGACCTCATCGACGGCGGCTACGACCTGGCCCTGCGCGACGGCCCCACCGAGCTGCCGGGGTTGATTGCCAGGCCCCTGGCCGAGAATAGCGTCTACCTGTGCTGCACCCCGGGCTACCTGGAGCGCAAGGGCATGGGGGTGACCCTGGAGAACTTCCAGCAGCACGACTGGCTGATCTTCCAGCACCCCATGCTCAACCGGCATTTCTGGTGGCTGCGCCTGGGCGAGGAGCGCATCCGCCTGGCCCACCCGGTGGCGCACCTGGCCAGCGACAACTACGACTTCCTGCTCGCCTGCCTGCTGCGTGGCCATGGCCTGCAACCGCTCCCGCGCTGGAGCGCCAAGCCTTACCTGGCCAGCGGCCAACTGGTGCGGGTGATGCCCGAATACCTGCTGGAGCCCGATGTCTTCGGCCCCTGGGTGCACGTGCTCTACCTCTCCCACCGCCGGCGTACGCGCAAGGTCCGGGCGTTCATCGACATGCTCGAAGGCTATATGCAGGAGCGGGGGATCGGCTGAGGGCGAGTGGTGGACCGGTGGTGCGCATCCAGCACCGGGCCTGTAGGTTGGCGCCGAGCGCAGCGAGGCCCAACGCAACGGTGCCGGCCCATTTCGCGAATGAATTCGCTCCCACGAGGTGTGTGTCGTGCGCTGCGCCTTGGGCGAATGAATTGGCTCTATTTGCGTTAGCTGTTGTGGTTTTAATGCAAGCGCTCAAGCACTGCCCTTTCCGGGCGCCCAAGGGTTCGTGCCACCTCCACCGCATGGGTTTCGCTTCGCTCTACACCATCCTACGAAAGCTCGTGCGCACCACGTGGCGATGCGCTGGACGAAGAAAGGTGGAGCAGCCGCCAACGCCCCTCCAGGAGGCCGAACGCAGTCGTTGCGCCGGGGGACGAGCGGCATGGATGCCGCGAGAGGCGCGCCAGGCCATGGATGGCCCATCGCGCCGGCCCCCGATAGCGACGATGGAGTGAGGGAACCCCGGCGAAGCCGGGGCCGGATGATGGGGCAAGTTTTTTGGTTCCTTTTCACCGGGCTGGCGTTCCAGCGATTGGAAAAGGGACTCGCCCGGGTGGGCGAAACCAGAAACATCAGCAGAACTCGGCAATCAGCTGGACTCAAATCCTCTAGCAACACTTAACGCAAACAGAGCCAATGAATTCGCCCCTACAGGCGGACCGGTGTGCGTTGCCTGGGGGCAACGCACCGGGCCATCAGAACGACTTGCTGACGCTCGCCACCACCGTCGCGCTGCAGGTGTCGGTGAAGCCGTAGTTGCTGGCGCACTGGCTTTCCGAGAGGTCGGTGTCGACGTAGGCGAGGCCCCAGGTGACGCCGAGGAAGTCGCGGGTCAGCTTGGCTTCCCACTCGCGGTACGACTCGCTGCCGGTGCCGCTGCGCGACCAGAACAGCGGGTCCTTGAAGTCCATGCGCCCGTAGCGCAACTCCAGGCCCACCTCCAGGGGCAGCTGGGTCTCGTAGCCGACCCAGGTGTAGAGGGTGTCCTGGTCCTCGCCGATGATGTTCGGCGCGTCGTCCGAGTAATAGGCGGCGGCCTTGAAACCGTAGGCGCTGAGGATGGCGTACACCTCGCTCTGGTTGAACTGGCTCTCCTTCGGGTAGGCGTACTTGATCACGCCCAGGTCCAGGCTCACATCGTCCGTGGCCTGCCAGTACCAGCCGGCGTAGTAGTCCACTTCCTGGCGGGTCTTGAGGCCGAAGCCGAAGTCGACGTTGGAGGTCCAGGCCCCCGCGTACAGGCCGCTGGAGTGCAGCAGCGTGGCGCCGGCCTGGGCGGCGGGGTCGCCCTGGGTCTGGGAGATGCCGCGGGTGCGGTAGTCGCTGGCCAGGTTGAGGTCGATCTGCACGGCGAAGTCGTCGGTGATCGGCAGCGCGGCCTGGCTGCACAGCGGGGCTAGCGCGAGGCCGGCGAGGAGGAGGGTGGTGGAACGCTTCATGGTGGATTCCCGATCTTGTGGTTGTTATGGGCAGATGAAGGGCAAGGCTCCGCCCGACCCCCATGCAGCGGGGGCCAGGCATCACCGGTGGTGCGGTTGTTGTTATGGGGCGGGGGCGTAGATCTCGCGGCCGCCGAAGTAGGTCTTGAGCACCTGGGTTTCGGCCAGGGCCTTGGCGTCCACCTTGAACACGTCGCGGTCGAGGACGATGAAGTCGGCCTGCTTGCCGGCGGCCAGCGAGCCGATGCTCTTCTCCTGGCCGATGGTCCGGGCGGCGTTGAGGGTGTAGGCGTAGAACATGGTCTCGCGGTCCAGGCGCTCCTCGGCGTTGAGCACGCCTTTCTCGCCTTCGCGGGTCACCGCCTGGGCCATGGCCGCCCAGGGGTTGGGCGAGGACACCGGCCAGTCGCTGGCGCCGGCGATGGTCGCGCCCTGTTGCAGCAGCGAGTGGGCCGGGTACTGGTAGCGGAAGGCGAAGGCACTGACGTAGGGCTTGACCATGTCCAGCGTGTAGTCGTCACCGGCGGCCCACAGCAGCTGCATGGAGGCGATCACTTTGAGCGGCTTGAAGCGCGCGAACTCCTTGGGGTTGACCAGTTGCAGGTGGGTGATGGAATGCACCACGCCGCTCTGCCGGTCCTTGCGTGCCTGCTCGATGCCGTTGAGCGCCTCGCGCACCGCGCGGTCGCCGATGGCGTGGATGTGCACCAGCCAGCCGCGTGCGTCCGCCGCGCTCACCAGCTCGCCGAAGTGCGCCGGGTCGATCAGCAGCTCGCCCTGCTTGTGGCTGTTGCTGTAGGGGTCGATCAGCGCCGCACTCTGCGCCGGGTACTCCAGCACGCCGTCGGCGAAGATCTTGATCCCCGGCAGGCTCAGGTTGTCGATGCCCTGGAACTGCTGGCGCACCTTCTCCAGGGTTTCCAGGTCGGCGGGGCGGCTCTTCGGGTGGGCCACCAGCAGCGCGGCGACGTGGGCGGTCAGCTCGCCTTTCTCGGCCAGCGCCTTGTACACCGGCAGCACGCCGACGGACTTCTCCGTGGGCTTCAGGGCGAACAGCGGTTCGCCGGGGGCGCCGTTGGCGGCCGGGTCCATCCAGGCGGTGATGCCCAGGCTGTTGTTGGTGCGCACCGCGTTCTCGCCGGCGCGCAGCAGCAGGGCCGGGTCGATGGGCGGCAGCACGGCGGCGACGCGGTCCCAGCCGGCGTCCACCAGGAAGCCGTTGGGCTCGCCATCCTTGCCCAGGCCGATGGTGCCGCGCTCGGCCTCTGGCAGGGCGGCGACCAGCTTGGCATCGATGCCGGCGCGCTTGCGCATGGCGGCGTTGGCCCAGGCGGTGTGGTGGTCGCTGCCGACGAAGACGATGGGCACCTCAGCCCACTCACCTTGGTCGAAACGCTGGCCCATGGCGTCGGCCTGGGCCCAGTAGGCGGAGGTCATGCCCGCCACGTTGAGGGTGTCGCCGTGGCGCGCGGTGCCGTCGTCGCGCCAGCCGCGCAGGCGTTTTTCCAGTTCCTCCAGGCTCACCTGCTCATCGCCCATGTTGGCGGTGGACATCTCCAGGCCGCCGAAGATGGCGTGGGAGTGGGTGTCGATCAGGCCCGGCATCAGCGCCTTGCCGGCCAGGTCGATGCGTTGGGTGGAGGCGTCCGCCAGGGCCTTGATCTCGGCATCGCTGCCCACCGCCAGCACCTTGCCGTTCTCCACGGCGATGGCCTGCACCATGGGCCGGGCCTTGTCGGCGGTGAACACCTTGCCGTTGAACAGCACCATATCGGCGCCGGCCATGGCTTCCATCGAGGAAAAAGCCACCGCAGCGGCCAGTAGTCGTGGAACGAAGTTTTTCACGGGCTCCCCCCTTTGTTTTTATCGGTCTGCCAGCGAGACTAGCGGCTCCCCGGGGCTGGCAGAACGCCGGCAGCGTGCAAAACCCTTTTGCCTGAATGGAAAAACCATGGACAAGCTCGGTGCCATCGCCATGTTCGTCGCCACCGCCGAACAGGGCAGCTTCAGCCGTGCCGCCGAGCAACTGGGCAAGACTCCCTCGGCCCTGACCAAGGCCGTCAGCCACCTGGAGGCCGAGCTGGGCGCGCGCCTGTTCGAGCGCAGCACCCGGCGCATCGTCCTCACCGAAGCGGGGCGCCTCTACCTGGACACCGCGCGCCAGCTGCTGCAGCGCCTGCACGACGTCGGCGAAGAAATCGGCCAGCTGCAGCACGGCTTGCAGGGCAGCCTGCGGATGACCGCGCCCCTGGCCTTCAGCCGCGCCTTTCTCGATGACGTCTGCGCCGGCTTCCTCGCCGCCTACCCGCAGATCAGCCTGCGGGTGGACCTCTGCGACGCCTTCGTCGACCTGGTGGAGGCCGGTTACGACCTGGCCCTGCGCGAAGGGCAGAGCGACCTGCCGGGGCTCATCGCCCGGGTCGTCGGGCGCAACCGCCTGGCCCTCTGCGCCAGCCCCGCCTACCTGGCGCGCAAGGGCGTGCCGACGCTCGATGACCTCGAGCGCCATGACTGGCTGGCCTACCGCCACCCGGCGCTGAGCCGGCAGTACTGGTGGGTGGAGTGCGACGGCCAGCGCACGCGCCTGGCCCAGCCTGCTGCGCCGCGCCTGGAGAGCGACAACTACGACCTGCTGCTGGCCAATGCCCTGGCCGGTGTTGGCGTGCTGCACACCCCGTTGTGGAGCGCGGCCCCCTACATCGCCGACGGCCGCCTGGTGCGCCTGCTGCCCGACCACGAGATCGACCCGGACGCCTTCGGTGACCAGATCCTCGCCGTCTACCCCAGCCATCGCCGGGCCACCGGCAAGGTGCTGGCGTTCATCGATTACCTGGCGACGTTCCTCGCTGCACGGGGCCTGGCCTGAGCCTGTGACCGGCCGGTCGCAAGCGGTCCGGCCGGGGCCGATGCAGCGGGAGCTTTTTTTCGGCGCGGGCTGTGGCTAAGCTCCGTCTTCCGAATTCCCAGCTGAGTGTTCCCCATGGCGCAGCAATGGCCGGCCGCAGATATCGCGCGACTGATCCTCGATGGTTTCGACGACTACCGTGAACATTTCCGTCAGATCACCGACGGCGCCCGTGCCCGCTTCGAGCAGGCGCAATGGCAGGAGATCCAGCAGGCGGCCGCCGCGCGGATCGCCCTCTACGAAGAAAAGGTCAGCGAAGTCAGCGAGCGCCTGCGCAGCGCTTTCGATGAAGAGGTGCTGCTGGACGTGCAGCTCTGGCCGCTGGTCAAGAGCGCCTACATCAAGCTGATCGACCTGCGCTTCGACGACGAACTCTCGGAAACCTGGTTCAACTCGATCTTCTGCGGCCTGTTCAGCCATGACCAGATCAGCGACGGCTGCATGTTCATCCACACCACGCGGCCGTCCCTGCGCGCCCATGAGCGTGCCCCGCAGACCCGCAGCTACCACCCGCGCGGCGACCTCAAGGCGGCGCTGCTGCAGGTCCTCGACGACTACCGCTTCGCCGTGCCCTTCGACGACCTGGACCGTGACCTCGAACGCCTGGTCGCCCAGCTGCGCGACAGCCTGCCGGACTGGGTGATCAAGGACCCGGAGCTGTGCGTCGAGCTGTTCTCCTCCACCCTCTACCGCAACAAGGGCGCCTACCTGGTGGGCCGCATCTATACCCGCGACGAGCAGTGGCCGCTGGTCATCCCGCTGCTGCACCGTGAGGGCAAGGGCATCCAGGTGGACGCGCTGATCACCGACGAAGCCGACGTCTCGATCATCTTCTCCTTCACCCGTTCCTACTTCATGGTGGACGTGCCGGTGCCGGCGGAGTTCGTCAGCTTCCTCAAGCGCATCCTGCCGGGCAAGCACATCGCCGAGCTGTACACCTCCATCGGCTTCTACAAGCACGGCAAGTCGGAGTTCTACCGCGCCCTGATCAACCACCTGGCCAACACCGACGACCGCTTCATCATGGCGCCGGGCGTGCGCGGCATGGTCATGAGCGTGTTCACGCTGCCGGGCTTCAACACCGTGTTCAAGATCATCAAGGACCGCTTCTCGCCGTCGAAGAACGTCGACCGCAACACCGTGATCGAGAAGTACCGCCTGGTGAAGAGCGTCGACCGCGTCGGGCGCATGGCCGATACCCAGGAGTTCGCCGACTTCCGCTTCCCCAAGGCCAAGTTCGAGCCCGAATGCCTGGCCGAGCTGCTGGAGGTGGCACCCTCCACCGTCGAGCTGGAAGGCGACACCGTGCTCATCCGCCACTGCTGGACCGAGCGCCGCATGACCCCGCTGAACATCTACCTGGAAAGTGCCAGCGAACCCCAGGTGCGCGAGGCGCTGGACGACTACGGCCTGGCCATCAAGCAACTGGCCGCCGCCAACATCTTCCCCGGCGACATGCTGCTGAAGAACTTCGGCGTCACCCGCCACGGCCGCGTGGTGTTCTACGACTACGACGAGATCAGCTACCTCACCGAGGTCAACTTCCGCTTCATCCCGCCGCCGCGCTACCCCGAGGACGAGATGTCCTCCGAGCCCTGGTACTCGGTGGCCCCGCACGACGTGTTCCCCGAGGAGTTCCCGCGCTTCCTGTTCGCCGATCTCGGCCAGCGCAAGCTGTTCAACCAGCTGCACGGCGACCTCTATGACGCCGACTACTGGAAGAGCCTCCAGGACGCCATCCGCGCCGGCAAGGTGATCGACGTCTTCCCCTACCGGCGCAAGGAACGCCCGGACGCCATCCAGTGATGGCCTGAAGGCCATGGGCGACCCGCTGTTCTCCCGGGCCACCTGGCTCAACTCGCTGCACATGTCGACGCTCACCGTGGCCTGCCTCGGTGAGCGCGGCATCGACGCCGCCAGCCTGCTGGAAGGCAGCGGCATCACCGAGGACGACCTGCGCGCCCTGCAACGGCTGATCAACCCCGGGCAGGAGCAGCAGGTGTTCGCCAACGCCCTGCGCCTCGCCGACACCCCGGCGCTGGGGCTGGAACTGGGCCAGCGCACGCGCATCTCCGCCTACGGCCTGCTGGGCTACGCGCTGCTCTCGGCGCCCACCCTGGGCGAGGCCCTGCGTATCGGCCTGGGCTACCCGGTGCTGCTGGGCACCTACTTCCACCTGCGCCTGGTGGAGGAGGGCGACCTGGCCTGGCTGCTGGCCAGCGGCTACGGCGAACGCGAGGTGCTCAAGCCCTTCAACACCGAACTCTGCCTCGGCTCGCTGCGGGTGACCTGTGCCGACCTGCTCGGCCAGCCGCTGCCGGTGGCCGCGCTGGAGCTGGACTACCCTGAGCCACCCGGCGCCGCGCCGCTCTACCGCCAGGCCTTCGACCGCGCCCCGCGCTTCGGCCGCGCGCGCAGCGGCTTCGGCTTCCCCCGTGAATGGCTGGAACGTCCGCTGCCCCTGGCCGACCCGGTCACCCACCGGGAAATGCTCGAACAGTGCCGCCGGCAGAATGCCGAATTCGCCACCCGCCGCGCCTGGCTGGAGCGCGTGCGCGACCTGCTCGCCCAGCGCCTGGCTGCGCCGCCGGGGCTGGAGGAGCTGGCCCGCGCCATGAACTGCTCCGCCCGCAGCCTGCGCCGCCACCTGGCCCAGCAGCAGACCAGCTACCAGCAACTGCTCGACGACCTGCGCTTCGCCCGCGCCAAGGAACTGCTGCAGCAGGGCGAGCTGCCCATCTACCGCATCGCCGAAGAACTCGGCTTCAGCGAAACCGCCAGCCTGCGCCATGCCTTCCAGCGCTGGAGCGGCCAACCCCCCAGCCAGTTCCGCGGCTGAGCCCCGGCACAGACCACCCGGGGGTGTAGGGTGGATGGCGCTTCTCCCATCCACCAAGCGGAGCCCCCAATCGCGCTGAATCCACCAGTATGTAGAGTGGGCCGGGCGGCGCTCCGCTTCAGCCCACCGCTTCTGTATCCCGACCCCAGACATTGCCCGTCGGGTTGCACCCGACCTACAAGGGCGCGGCGTTGCGAGCCGATCGTCCCCGTGTTCCCCGTGGACACCGCCGGTGGATGAAAAGAGCGCCATCCACCCTGCGTATCGATCGGCGCCGAGCGCAGCCCGTAGTTTTTGTAGGATGGGTAGAGCCCCGCGAAACCCATCATTGCGCGGCTGCAAGCGGGCAAGACATTGCGCCGGCCTGTCGCATCGGCAGCATGGGTTTCGCTTCGCTCTACCCATCCTACGAGTTACACCGCGGCCAGTCAGATTGGCCATTTCGATCCCCTATTGGCCGCCCGTCCCCCTGCGCAAGGGGCCACGATCGGCCACAGAATCCATCCACCAATAACAAGATGAGGTTCCCGGCATGCTGACCGTGTACAGCGACGACCACCGTCTCCATTTCGGCCAGTCCGAACTGGTGGATGGCAAGCTCCAGCCCTGCTTCGAGATGCCCAGCCGCGCGGATACCGTGCTGGCGCGGGTGCGCCATCAGTCGCTGGGGGAGGTGATCGAGCCCCGTGACTTCGGCCTGGAACCCAT
Organism: Pseudomonas solani; assembly: GCF_026072635.1. Taxonomy (NCBI): domain Bacteria; kingdom Pseudomonadati; phylum Pseudomonadota; class Gammaproteobacteria; order Pseudomonadales; family Pseudomonadaceae; genus Pseudomonas; species Pseudomonas solani. The sequence continues at coordinate 4,493,064 of NZ_AP023081.1, forward strand.
CCTGCGGGTGCACGACGCCGCCTACGTGGACTTCCTCAAGGGCGCCTGGGCGCGCTGGGCCGCCGAAGGCCACAGCTGCGACATGCTGCCGAGCACCTTCCCCGCGCGCCGCCTGCGCCGCGACGGCCCCATCCCCACCGCCTTGCACGGTCAGCTCGGCCACTACTGCTTCGACACCGAGGCGCCCATCACCGCCGGTACCTGGCAGGCCGTGTACAGCTCGGCGCAGGTCGCGCTCACCGCCCAGGACCACATGCGCAACGGATCCACCAGCGCCTTCGCCCTGTGCCGCCCGCCGGGCCACCACGCCGGCAGCGACTTCATGGGCGGCTACTGCTTCTTCAACAACGCCGCCATCGCCACCCAGGCCTTTATCGACCAGGGCGCGCGCCGCGTGGCCATCCTCGATGTCGACTACCACCACGGCAACGGCACCCAGGAGCTGTTCTACAGCCGCGACGACGTGCTCTTCGCCTCCATCCACGGCGACCCGCTGGTGGAATACCCCTACTACCTGGGCCACGCCGACGAACGCGGCGAGGGCGCCGGCGCCGGCTGCAACCACAACTACCCGCTGCCCCACGGCACCGGCTGGGACGGCTGGGCCGCCGCCCTGGAGGACGCCTGCCGCAAGATCGCCGCCTACGCGCCGGACGCGCTGGTGATCTCCCTCGGCGTCGACACCTACAAGGACGACCCCATCTCCCAGTTCAAGCTGGACTCGCCCGACTACCTGGCCATGGGCCGGCGCATCGCCGCCCTCGGCCTGCCCACGCTCTTCATCATGGAAGGCGGCTACGCGGTTGAGGCCATCGGGGTGAACGCCGTCAACGTGCTGCAAGGCTATGAAGAGGTGGCCCGATGAACGCCCGCCATCTCGTCGCCCTGGCGCTGCTGGGCGCTTCCCTCAACGCCGCCGCCGAGCCGGTGGTGCGCATCTACAACTGGTTCGACTACATCGCCCCGGACACCCTGGAGAACTTCCGCAAGGACAGCGGCATCACCCCCAAGTACGACGTCTACGACAGCAACGAGGTGCTGGAGGCCAAGCTGCTCTCCGGCCATTCCGGCTACGACCTGGTGGTGCCCAGCGACGGCTTCCTGCCCAACTACATGAAGGCCGGCGTATTCCAGCCCCTGGACAAGAGCAAGCTGCCCAACTGGAAGAACCTCAACCCGGCGCTGCTCAAGGTGCTGGCCGCCAAGGACCCGGGCAACCAGTACGTGATGCCCTACATGTGGGGCACCAACGGCATCGCCTACAACCTCGACAAGGTGCGCGCGGTGCTCGGCGAGAACGCGCCGGTGGATTCCTGGGAGCTGATCTTCAACCCCGACAACCTGGCCAAGCTCAAGCAGTGCGGCGTGGCCTTCCTCGACTCGCCCACCGAGGTGATCCCCGAGGTGCTGCACTACCTGGGCCTGCCGCCCAACAGCCGCAACCCCGAGGACTACGCCAAGGCCGAGGAACTGCTCACCCGCCTGCGCCCGAGCGTCACCTACTTCAGCTCCTCGAAGTTCGTCAGCGACCTGGCCAACGGCGAGATCTGCGTGGCCCTGGCCTGGTCCGGCGGCGCCATGCAGGCCGCCGCCCGCGCCGAGGAAGCCGGCAACGGGGTGAAGGTGGAGTACCGCATTCCCAAGGAAGGCACCGCCGCCTGGTTCGACGTGCTGGCCATCCCCAGGGACGCGCAGAACGTCGAGCAGGCCCACGCCTTCCTCAACTACCTGCTGCGCCCGGAAGTGGTGGCGCCCATCTCCGACCACGTGGCCTACGCCAACCCCAACCAGGCGGCGGACGGGTTGATCTCGCCCACCTTGCGCGACAACCCCAACGTCTACCCGCCGGCGGAGGTGCAGGCCAAGCTGTTCTCGGTGGAGATGCTGCCGCCCAAGCTGGAACGCATCCGTACCCGCACCTGGACCAAGATCAAGACCGGTACCTAATGCGCTCGCTCCCATGCCCGTAGGATGGCGTAGAGCGAAGCGAAACCCATCACTGCTGCAGGTGATGGGGTGCAACGAAGAAGGGCCGCACTGCGGCCCTTTTCCATTTGCGATTCCAAAATGAAATGCTATGTTATGTAGCGTTTCGTATATGGATCGATTGCCATGGGTATCGTCAAGATTTCCGATGTACTGCACGAAGAGGCGCGCATCGCCTGCCGCGCCATGTCCCGCTCCATCAACGCCCAGGCCGAGCACTGGATGCGCATCGGCATGCTCGCCGAAGCCCAGCCGGAGCTGACCTACGCCGACATCATCAAGCGCCTGATGGAGGAGGCCCGCGAGCTGGAACTCTCCGCCGCGCCGCCGGTGGAGGCGGTGGAGTGAGCAAGGTCACCCTCAAGAACGCCGCCGAGGTCGAGCGCATGGTCGTCGCCGGCCGCCTGGCCGCGCGGGTGCTGGAGGCGCTGGATGACTTCATCGTCCCCGGCGTTACCACTGCGCAGATCGACGCCTTCGCCGAGCGCTATATAGTCGAAACCCTGCAGGCCATCCCCGGCAGCAAGGGCCAGTACGGCTACCCCTTCACCGTCAACACCTCGGTCAACCAGGTGGTCTGCCATGGCTGGCCTTCGGCGGAGGAGGTGTTGCAGGAGGGCGACATCGTCAATGTCGACGTCACGGTGATCAAGGACGGCTTCTACGGCGATACCAGCAAGATGTACTGCCTCGGCACCATCAGCGACGACGCCCGGCGCCTGGTGCACACCACCCAGCAGTGCCTCTACGACGCCATCCGCCTGGTGCGCCCCGGTGCCACGCTGGGCGACATCGGCCACGCCATCCAGAGCCGTGCCGAGGAGGCGGGCTACTCGGTGGTGATCGAGTACTGCGGTCACGGCATCGGCCGGCAGATGCACGAAAGCCCGCAGGTGGTCCACGTCGGCCATCCCGGCACGGGCCTGCGCCTGCAGCCGGGCATGACCTTCACCATCGAACCGATGATCAACCAGGGCCGCCGCAGCGTCCGCACCCTCGCCGACGGCTGGACCGTCATCACCCGCGACGGCAGCCTCTCGGCCCAGTTCGAGCACACCATCCTCGTCACCGAAACCGGCTACCGCGTGCTCACCCTGCGCGAGGAAGAGCGCGACGCCTTCCCAGCGACGCCGTAGCAGGCAACCTGTAGCCCGGGCTTCAGCCCGGGAGCGCGCTGCGCAAAGCGGGGCTGGTCGGTACCTTGTGGGCGCGCAACCGCATGGGTTTCGCTTCGCTCTACGCCATCCTACGAAGCGTGCATAGGAGCCTTTGTAGGATGGGGAGAGCTCTGCGAAACCCATCGATGCGGATCAGCCGGTTATCACTCGCTTACCCCCGGCACGCCGCCACGGTTTCCACCTTCACCTCTTCCCGCGCCTTGAGCATCAAGCCACCCGCCAGCAGCAGGGCGCCGGCGGCGAGCAGCAGGGCGGGGCGCAGGCCACCGCTGAAGTGGCTGCTCAGGGCCGCCAGCAGCGGGCCGCCGAGCTGGCCCAAGGCGAAGCCGGCGGTGAGCAGGCCGACATTGCGGGCGTGGCCCAGCGGGTCGATCTCCCGGGCCCGCTGCATCACCAGCAGCATGCTGGCGAGGAAGGGCCCACCGCAGAAGATCACCCCCAGCGCCAGCCCGGCCATGCCTGGGAACAGGCAGGCCAGCACCCCCAGCGCCTGCAGCCAGAGCGCGCCCACCAGCCAGCGGCCGGTGTTGCCGGAACCCGGGCGGCGCAGGCTTACCAGCAGCACGCCGAGGGTGGCGACCAGGCCGAAGGCGGGCCAGAACAGGTCGGCCAGCCACTGGCCGTGGAACTGCGCGGCGGCCATCTGCGAAAGGAAGGTGGCGGGGATGATGTAGCCGATGCCCACCAGCGAGTACGCCACCAGCAGCGGGTAGAAGGCCTTCGGGCGCGGGCCCGCCTGCTGCGGCGCGGTATCGGCGCGGGCCTGCGGGCGCGGTAGCAGCGGGTGGATGGCTGCGGTCAGCACCAGCGCGGTGACGCCATACAGCAGCCAGGCGCTGGACGAACCCTGGCCCAGCAGGTTGAGCGCCAGGGCCATCAGCCCGGTGGCCACCACGCCCAGGCTCGGCCCGGTGAAGATCAGCCCGGCCAGGCGTGGTCGACCGGCCTGCACCGCCACCTGGGCGGCCAGGGCGGTGAGCACCACCAGCACCCAGGCGCTGGCCACGCCGGCGGCGAAGCGCAGCGCCACATGGGGCCAGAAGCCGAATGCCCAGGCGGATGCGAGGGTGATGGCGACGCCGGCCCAGAGCCCACCGAACAGGCGGCGCCGTGCCTGCTCGGGCGCGGTGGCGCGCAGGGCATCGAGGGCACCCACCAGGTAGCCGAGGTAGTTGGCGGCGGCGATCAGCCCGGCGCCGGTGAGGTCGACCTGGCCTTCGGCGATCAGGTGCGGCAGCTGCGGGGTGAGCGAGAAGCGCCCCACGCCCATGGCGACGAACAGGGCGAGGATGCTGGCGAGGATGCGGATGATGGGCGACATGGCGGCCTCCGGGGTGACGATGGAAGCCATGCTAGGGTTTTGACTTGTTCAGCTAAAACGAATAATAAAGAACAACTTGTTCAACTAAAGAGAATGCTTGCCATGGAACTCAGTCAGCTGCGCATCTTCCAGGCGGTCGCCGAGGAAGGCTCCATCGCCAAGGCCGCGGTGCGCATGAGCCGCGTGCCGTCGAACCTGTCCACGCGCTTGCGCCAGCTGGAGGAAGCCCTGGGCGTGGATCTGTTCCTGCGCGAGCGCCAGCGCCTGCAGCTGTCCGCCGCGGGCAAGGTGCTGCTGGGCTATGCCGAGCGCATGTTCAAGCTGCAGGCCGAGGCGGAGGCGGCGATCAAGGGCGGCGAGCCGGCGGGCGACTTCGTCATCGGCTCCATGTACAGCACCGCCGCCATCCACCTGCCGGGGATGCTGGCGCGCTTCCACCGGGCCTGGCCGGCGGTCAACCTGCAGGTGCAGACGCTGCCCAGCGGCGAGCTGATCGAGGGCCTGGTCAGCGGCAAGCTGGACGCGGCGCTGGTGGACGGCCCCATGGACTACGCCGAGCTGGACGGCCTGCCGCTGTTCGAGGAGACCCTGGTGCTCATCACCAGCCTCGGCCACGCCCCGGTGGCCTCGGCGGCGGATGTGCTGGGCGAGGCGGTATACAGCTTCCGCCCGCGCTGTTCCTACCGCAAACGCATCGAAAGCTGGTTCGCCGCCGCGCGGGTGCCCATGGGGCAGATCATGGAAATCGAGTCCTACCACAGCATGCTCGCCTGCGTGGTCGCCGGTGGCGGCGTGGCGCTGATGCCGTTGTCCATGCTGCAGACCCTGCCCGGCCGCGAAGCGGTGGCGGTGCATCACCTGGCCGAACCCTTCGACCACACCACCACCTGGCTGATGTGGCGCAAGGGCATGCTCGGCGCCAACCTCAAGGCCTGGATCGAGGTGATGGACGTAGAGCCCATGCAACCCGCGTAACCATTGCCTGCAGGTGCGAATTTATTTGAGCGTGGGAAACCACGTCCTTAGGGCGTGTTCATAAGTCATCGGCTCTGCCTGTGGCGATTTGAATTGAGAACCCAGCAGGATGAACGCGTGCCGTAGGGTGTGCCGTGCGCACTTCCGCGAGGTGCTTCCGGCGAGTCCGAGGTGCGCGCAGCACACCCTACGTCTGGAGTGAGTGGCGGCTGCATGTTCCGAGGTCTGATGCGCCCCTTCCAGGGAGCAAAAAGCAAAGCCACGTTCTAAGAACGTGGATTTTTACTCGCCCAGCGGCGCCAGATCGTGGGAGCGGATTCATCCGCGATAAGACCCGCCCCTTGCACGTGGCTCGACACCCAGCATTGGGCCTCGCTGCGCTCGGCGCCAACCTACGGTGAGTTGATCGCGGGACTACGCCACGCTCCCCTGGAAGCTCTGCCGCCACGCCGAGGGCGAGACGCCGAAGGCGCGGCCGAAGTGGTGGCGCAGGGAGACGGGCGAACCGAAGCCGGCGAGGGTGGCGATTTTCTCCACGCTCTGGTCGGTGCTCTCCAGCAGGCGCTGGGTCAGGGCCAGGCGCTCGGCCAGCAGCCAGTCGCCGAGGGTGCTGCCGGTGAGCTGGCGGAAGTGGCGGCTGAAGGTGCGCCGGCTCATCAGCACGCGCTGGGCCAGGCTGTCGAGGCTGTGTTCTTGCTCCAGGTTGCTGCGCACCCAGTCCAGCACGCAGGTGAGGCGGTCGTCGCGCGGGCTCGTCGGCAGGGGTTGCTCGATGAACTGCGCCTGGCCGCCCTGGCGGTGGGGCGGCACCACCAGGCGCCGGGCCACGCGGTTGGCGGTCTCGGCGCCGCAGTGCTGGCGCAGCAGGTGCAGGCAGCAGTCGATGCCGGCGGCGGTGCCGGCCGAGGTCAGCAGTTCGCCGTCTTCGAGGTAGAGCACGTCCGGGTCCAGCTGCACCTGCGGGTAGCGCTCGGCGAAGTCGCGGGCCCAGGCCCAGTGGGTAGTGGCGCGGCGGCCATCGAGCAGGCCGGCTTCGGCCAGCACGTAGGCGCCCAGGCACAGGCCGACCATCTTCGCGCCACGCGCGTGGGCGGCGACCAGGGCGTCCAGCAGGGCCTGCGGCGGGCGTTCATCGGGGTGGCACCAGCTCGGCACTATCACCGTGTCGGCGCTGGCGATGGCCTCCAGGCCCAGTTCGACGGCAATGGAGAAGCCCGCTGTGGTGCGCAACGGTCCCGGTTCGGCCGCGCACACGCGCAGGTCGAAGGGCGCCATCTCCGGGCAGGTCTCGCCGAATACCAGGCAGGGCACCGAGAGGTGGAAGGGGATGATGCGGTCGAACGCGACCACGACTATCACGTGTTCCTGCATGGGCGAGGGCTCCTTGGGGTTGGCCCGATATTAGCGGAAGTTGGCAGTCGGGCCACTCACCGGCTGGAGGCGGCAGGGCGAAGAATGCGCACCAACCCACCCACAACAAGGAGCTCCACCATGTCCCAGCCGAAGCGTGCGCTGATCGTCATCGATGTACAGAACGAATACGTCAGCGGCGATCTGCTGATCGAATACCCACCCGTGGACCAGTCCCTGGCCAATATCGGCCGGGCGATGGACGCCGCCACCGCCGCCGGCATCCCCGTGGTGCTGGTGCAGCACCTGGCGCCGGAGGATTCGCCGATCTTCGCCCGGGGCAGCCGTGGCGCCGAACTGCACCCGCTGGTGGCCGACCGCGCCCACGACCATCGGGTGCAGAAATCCCTGCCCAGCGCCCTGACCGGCACCGACCTGGGCCCCTGGTTGCGCGAGCGCGGCATCGACACCCTGACCATCGTCGGCTACATGACCCAGCACTGCGACGAATCCACCGCCCGCCAGGCCTGCCATGAAGGCTGGAACGTCGAGCTGCTGCACGATGCCACGGGCTCGGTGCCCTTCGCCAACGCCTTCGGCTCGGCCAGCGCCGAGGAGATCCACCGGGTGTTCACCCTGGTCTCCCACACCGGTTTCGCCGCCGTGGCCAGCACCGAGCAATGGCTCGCCGCCCTGGCCGCCGGTGAGGCGTTGCAGGCGGACGATCTCTACCTCTCCAACCAGCGGGCGGTGAAGGCACGCGGCTGACGCAGCGGCAGGCCCGTCCCGGCGCTCTGGGACGGGGCTGCCGGCCTTGCAGAAATATTCCCTGAACCCTGCTGGCAGGGCCCGGTCGATGCAGTGTGCCCCTCACACGAAAAGGACCGAGCCATGGGCGAGCCCAATCCCCTCAACGTCGTCTTCAGCCTTGCCGCCGGGCTGTTCCTGGTGATCGTCCTGGCCGGCTTCGCCCGTGCCGGGGAGCTGCCGCCAGCCGATCCGCTCCACCCGGCCGAGCACGGCGCGCTCCAGGGCTAGGCTGCGTGCCCTGGGCAGCGCCGGAAACAGCCTGTGATAAATCCACGCCATGCCCCGGGGGGAAATTTGATCCAGGGCATTTTCGCTTTAGCTCGGCAGGACTACTCTGTATTTGGCAGCGGAATCGTTCCGTTCGCCGAGGGCGGCCAACCTGTCTCGGGCCGCCCGACCAACCTTTTGATCGACTGGAGGGGCCCATGAAAGCTTGGCTGAGCCATATTGCCTGGCAGTTGTCCGTGACCCTAGGGCTGACCGAGCGTCCGCGCCTGCAACCCATCCCCGTTCGCAGCGACGAGCAACGTCGCCTGGCCGAGCAGCGTCGGCGCCGCTAGGGCGCCGGTTCCGCAGCGCCTAGCGCGCTCAGTCGTGCGCCTTGAACCAGGCGCCGATCAGCTCGCGCAGGCGCTCCCCGGAAAAACTCGGGAAATGCCCGCCATGCACGGTGCGAACCGGAAGGTCGCGCAACCGTGCGAGGCTCTTCGCGTAGTCATCCAGATTCGAGTGGTAGGCGTCCTCGATCAGCGGCCCGTCATAGACGATATCGCCGCTGAACAGGGTGCCGGTCCGCTCTTCCCACAGGCTGATGCCGCCGGGTGAATGCCCGGGGGTGTGCAGCACTTCGAGCGTCCTGTCCCCCAGGTCCAGCACATCGCCTTCCTCGATCAGCCGCGTGGCCGGCGCCGCCTTGACGCGGTACTCGGCGTAGCACAGCGGGCAGTCCGGGTGCGCTTCGAACATCTCGTCGCCGACAAAGGCGAGGGCCAGGGTGTTGTCGCCGTCCGGTGCGGCGAGGATGTCCGCCTCGGCGGGGTGCACCAGGCGTTCGTCGAACTCGTGGTGCCCGGCGATATGGTCGAAGTGGGTATGGCTGGCCACCGCCAGCAGCGGCCGCTCGGTGAGCCAGGGCAGCTGCTCGCGCAGGCTCACCAGGCCGGAGCCCGAATCCACCAGCACATCGCGGTCGCGGCCCTGCACGTGCCACAGGTTGCAGCGGTAGAAGGGGCGCACATAGGGCTCGCTGATCAGGCTCACGCCGTCGTAGAGATGCTCGACCTCGAACCAGCGGTCTCGGCTGACGATCTTCATCGGGGGCTCCCTTGTTGTGGTTGTGGGGGCAGCATACCTGTCCGGTGCGGGCCATGGCGGTGGCGTTTCCAGCATGGGCCTGTGCCGCACCCTGCTCCTCCTGGTGGAGGTAAAGAGCGACCTCCACCCGACTGTGGGAGCGGATTCATTCGCGAAACGCCCCCGCACGTAGCCCGGGCTTCAGCCCGGGAGCCCGGTTTCACGGCGCAAAGGGCGCGGCCTCGGCCACCTCGATGATCAGCGGTCGGTCGGCCGGGGCGTTGCGCAGCAGTTCCTGCAGGTGCGCATGGTCGCGGGCCTTCTCCGCCTGGCAGCCGAAGCCGCGTGCGATGGCGATGAAGTCCGGGGTGTAGATGTCCACGCCCAGCGGGGTAATGTCGCGGCGTTCCATGTAGCGCTTGATCTCGCCGTAGCCCTGGTTGTTCCACAGCAGCACGATGACGCCGACCCGCGCCTCCACGGCGCTGGCCAGTTCCGGCAGGGTGAACTGGATGCCGCCGTCGCCCATCAGGCTGATCACCGGGCGGCCCGGTTCGGCCAGCTTGGCGCCGATGGCCGCCGGCAGGCCGTAGCCCAGGGTGCCGTAGCCAGTGGAGGCGTTGAACCAGCGGCGCGGGCCGTCCAGCTCCACCAGGTGGTTGCCGCTGTACACGGTCTGGGTCGAGTCGCCGACGAAGCGGGCGTTCGGCAGGGTCTCGAGGATGCAGTCGAACAGCTGGCGGTAATGGGCCCAGCCGGAGAAGTCCTCGGCCAGTTGGGCGCGCACCCCGGCGGCGCGCTGGGCGCCCGGGCTGCTGGTGCTGGCTTCGCGCGCCGGCAGCTCGGCCAGCAGCACGCGCATGGCCAGGCGGGCGTCGCTGTGGATGGCCAGGGCCGGGGCGTGGTTGCGTACCAGCTGCTGCGGGTCGATGTCGATGCGGATCAGCGCGCCGCCGATGCGGAAGTTGCCGTCGAACACCACGTCATAGTCGGTTTCGCCCAGCTCGGTGCCGATGGCCAGCACCACGTCGGCCTCCAGGGCCAGTTGGCGCACCGGAACCAGCGACTGGTTGCTGCCCACCAGCAGCGGGTGGTCGGGTTGCAGCAGGCCCTTGGCGTTGATGGTCAGCGCGGTGGGGGCGTCCAGCGCGGTGGCCAGGGCGCGGGCCTCCGCCTGGGCCTCGACGCAGCCGCCGCCGAGCAGCAGCAGCGGGCGCTTGGCGTTGCGCAGGCGGCTGGCGGCCTCGCGCAACTGGGCCATGGCCGGGGCCGGGCGCGAGAGGGCAGGGCGGGGCTGCACCTGCAGGTGCTCGGCGGGCGCGGTGATGATGTCCAGCGGCAGCTCGATGTGCACCGGGCGTGGGCGCTGGCTGTCGAACACGGCGAAGGCGCGGGCCAGCACGGCCGGCAGCTCCTCGACGTTCATCAGGGTGTGGCTGAAGGCGGCGACGCCGGCCACCAGGGCGCGCTGGTTGGGCAGCTCGTGCAGGTAGCCGTTGCCCAGCCCCAGGCGCGAACGCTCGTTGACGCTGGAGATCACCAGCATGGGGATGGAGTCGGCGTAGGCCTGGCCCATGGCGGTGGTGATGTTGGTCATGCCCGGGCCGGTGATGATGAAGCACACGCCCGGCTTGCCGGAGACGCGCGCGTAGCCGTCGGCCATGAAGCCGGCGCCCTGTTCGTGGCGCGGGGTGATGTGGCGGATGCCGCTGCCGGGCAGGCCGCGATACAGCTCGACGGTGTGCACGCCGGGGATGCCGAACACGGTGTCGACGCCCCAGGCTTGCAGTTGCTTGACGAGGAATTCACCGCAGGTGGTCATGGCAGGTTCCTTGCTCTTCCGGTCTTGAATAAAACGAATCCCGGCCTGCGGGCGCAGGCCGGAATTCAAGGGTGGCCGCCGGGATGGTGCGGCCGTTCACGCAAACTCAGGCCAGGCTGGTGCTGGCCGCCGGGCGACGGGACAGCAGGCTGACCAGCACGAAGCTGACCAGGCCCACCGCCAGGCTGTAGTAGATCGGGGTGTTGGCGTCGAGGCCATCGATGACCATGAAGGCGAGGACGGTGGCGAAGCCGAGGACCATGCTGGTGATGGCGCCGACGGTGGTGGCGCGCTTCCAGTAGATGGCGCCGATCAGCGGGATGAGCATGCCGCCCACCAGCATGTTGTAGGCCACGGTCAGGGCGCTGATGACGTCGCTGACCACCAGGGCGATGCCGAGCATCACCAGGCCCAGCAGCAGGGTGGCGACGCGGTTCTCGTGCACGTCGCCGTTGCCGCTCTCACGGCCTTTGCGCAGCAGCGGCAGCAGGTCCTGGGTGATGGTGGTGGAGGCGGCCAGCAGGCCGGCGCTGGCGGTGGACATCAGCGCGGCCAGGGCCGCGGCGATGACCAGGCCGCGGATGCCGTTGGGCAGGCTGTGCTCGACGACGCTGGCGAAGGCGTTGTTGACGTTGTCCAGGTCCGGCAGCAGCACCTTGGCGGCCATGCCGATCAGTGCGCCGGCCAGGCCGTAGAGGATGCAGTAGAGGCCGGCGGCGGTGCCGGCCACCTTGGCCACGCCCTCGCTGCGGGCGGTGAACACGCGCTGCCAGATGTCCTGGCCGATGAAGATGCCGAAGAAGTAGATGAGGAAGTAGGTGACGATGGTGTCCCAGCCGATGGCGGTGAAGCCCAGGTAGCTGGCGGGCAGCTTGTCCATCATGGCGCTCCAGCCGCCGGCGTCGCTGATGGACATGGGCATCAGCAGGAACACCAGGCCGATGGTCATGATCAGGAACTGCACGATGTCGGTCAGGGTCAGCGACCACATGCCGCCGATGGTGGAGTAGAGCACCACCACGCCGCCGCCGATGAGGATGGCGACCCAGAAGTGCAGGCCGAACAGCACCTGCATGACGGTGCCGATGGCGATGGTCGAGGTGGCGCCGATCATCAGCGCGTAGACCAGCATGATCAGAGCGCTGGCGTGACGCGCGGCGGGGTTGTAGCGGCGCTCCAGCACCTGGGTGACGGTGTAGATCTTCAGTTTCAGCAGCGGTTTGGCGAGGAACAGGCTGAGGCCGACGATGCCCAGGCCGATGGCGCCGCAGAGCCAGAAACCGGAGATGCCATGGACATAGCCCAGGCGCACGGTGCCGATGGTGGAGGCGCCGCCGAGCACGGTGGCGGCCATGGTGCCGAGGTAGAAGCCCGGCCCCAGGTTGCGCCCGGCCACCAGGTAGTCGTCACGGGTCCTGGCGCGGCGCATGCCGTACCAGCCCAGGGTGAGCATCGCGGCTACGTATAGCAGTACGACGAAGATATCCAAGGCCATTGTTCAGCTCTCTCTTTCTCATTGTTGTAGTTCAGGCGGGTCAGGCCTGGCGTAGCACGTGGCGGGTGCAGCACCGGGGCGGCTGCCCCGGGTTGGGCGAGTCACCGGCGGCCGGGCTCCGGCCACCGCTGCACGGGATGCGGATCAGGCGATTTCAGCGTTGCCCAGGCCGCTGGGGGCGCGCTTTGCGCGTACCCAGCGCGGGCCCTTGGGGCCGTAGACCTCGGCGGCCTCGGGGAACAGGTTGAGCAGCGCCAGGTAGAGGAGGGCGGCCATGCCCAGGGTCACCGGCAGGCTGACGTCGATGCCGCCGGCCAGCTCGCCCAGCGGGCCGACGAACTGCCCCGGCAGGTTGACGAAGCACAGGCCCACCAGCGCGCTGGGAATCCAGGCGCCCATGCCGCGCCAGTTCCAGCCGTTGTGGAACCAGTAGCGGCCGCCGCTCTCGCCACGGGTGAACACCTGCAGGTCGTCCGGGCAGTAGAAGCCGCGGCGGATCACCAGGCCGAGGATCATGATCACCATCCAGGGGCTGGTGCAGGTGATGATCAGCACGGCGAAGGTGGACACGCTCTGCACCAGGTTGAAGGCGAAGCGGCCGATGAAGATGAAGGCGATGGACATCAGCCCGATCATCACCGTGGCCTGCACGCGGTTGAGCAGGCGCGGGAACACCGAGGACATGTCCAGGCCGGTGCCGTACAGCGAGGTGGTGCCGGTGGACATGCCGCCGATCACCGCGATCAGGCACACCGGCAGGAAGAACCAGGTCGGCGAGACGGCCAGCAGGCCGCCGACGTAGTTGTTCTGCGCGATGTAGTCCGGTGCCTGCACGGCGACGATGGTGGCGGTGACCAGGCCGAAGAAGAAGGGGATCAGGGTCGCCAGCTGCGCACCGATCACCGCCAGCATGATGCGGCCCTTGCTCGCCTCGCGGGGGATGTAGCGTGCCCAGTCGCCGAGGAAGGCGCCGAAGGACACGGGGTTGCTCATGGCCAGCAGGGCGGCGCCGATGAAGGCGGCCCAGAAGCCCTCGCTGCCCACCTGCACCGAGCCCGCGTAGCTGGCGTCGAAGGGGCCAGCGAAGGCGAAGATGCCCAGCAGGAACAGCGCACTGGCGCTCCACACCGCGACCTTGTTGACCCACAGCAGGAAGCGGAAGCCGTAGATGCACACCGTCAGCACCAGCACGGCGAACAGGCCGTAGGCCAGGCCCAGTGTCAGGTCGGTTTCCGGCAGGCCCATCAGGCGCTTGGCACCGCCGACCAGTGCATCGCCCGAGCTCCACACCGAGAGGGAGAAGAAGGCGATGGCGGTGAGCAGGGAGAGGAAGGAACCGACGATCCGCCCGTGCACGCCGAAGTGGGCGCCCGAGGAGACCGCGTTGTTGGTGCCGTTGAGCGGGCCGAACAGGCCCATCGGCGCGAGGATCAGCGAGCCCACCACCACGCCCAGGAGGATGGCCCACACGCCCGCCTCGAAGGACAGGCCGAACAGCACCGGGAAGCTGCCCAGCACGGCGGTGGCGAAGGTGTTGGCGCCGCCGAAGATCATGCGGAACAGGTCGACTGGCTTGGCGTTGCGTTCGTGATCGGGGATCTGCTCGACACCGAAGGTTTCGATTCGGGTCAGGCTTTGCTCATTATTGTTGTTATGCATCGTTGTTCTCCCGGGGGAGCCTCATCAGGTTTGGGGCAGGTGCTCCGGCATGGCCGACAAGTGCTCGTGACAGGCCAGCCAACGGCCCTGTTCTTGTTGTTGGCGGAAGACGATGGTCTCCCGTTCCAGGCTCGTGATCGCCTCACCGCCCACACGCAGGCGGGTGATCACTTCGTGCATGAAGATCGCCACCTCGCCCTGCAGGCTCAGCAGCGGATTGCGCGATTCGCAGCCCAGCACGCGGAAACCCTCGCGTTGCCAGGTGTCCCAGAGTTCGCGGTAGGCCGCACGGCCCTGCAGCACACCGGGGGTGGTGTGGAACAGGAAACTGGCGTCCTCGCTGAAGGCGGCGAAATAGGCTTCGGTGTCGTTGCGGGCGAAGGCGGCCACCAGTTCCCTGGCGGCCTCCATGACCTGGGCGTGGCGGTCCATGCTCAGCGGTGCTCCACGCCGGGGAGGATGCAGAGCATCTCGTACAGCAGGTTGGCGCCCAGCAGGGAGGTGTTGCCGGTGGTGTCGTAGGGCGGGGAGACCTCGACCAGGTCGCAGCCGATGATGTCCAGGCCCTGGCAGCCACGGATGATCTCGATCGCCTGGATGGTGGTCAGACCGCCGATTTCCGGGGTGCCGGTGCCGGGCGCCCAGGCCGGGTCGATGCCGTCGATGTCGAACGACAGGTACACCGGGCCGCCGCCGACCTTCTCGCGCACTTCGGCCATCAGCGGGGCCAGCGACTTGTGCCAGCACTCCTCGGCCTGGACCACGCGGAAGCCCTGCTTGCGGCTCCAGTTGAAGTCCTCGGCGGTGTAGCCCTGGGCGCGCAGGCCGATCTGCACCACGCGGTCGCAATCGAGCAGGTCTTCTTCCACCGCGCGGCGGAAGGTGGTGCCGTGGGCGATCTTCTCGCCGAACATGTGGTCGTTGACGTCGGCGTGGGCATCGATGTGCACCAGGCCCACCTTGCCGTGCTTCTTCTTGATGGCACGGAGGATGGGCAGGGTGATGGTGTGGTCGCCGCCCAGGGTCAGCGGCAGGATGCCGTGGCCGAGGATGCGGTCGTATTCCTCCTCGATGATGCGCACGGCGTCGAGCAGGTTGAAGGTGTTGATGGCGACGTCGCCGATGTCGGCCACGTTCAGCGAGTCGAAGGGTGCGGCGCCGGTGGCCATGTTGTAGGGGCGGATCATCACCGACTCGGCGCGGATCTCGCGGGGGCCGAAGCGGGTGCCGGAGCGCAGGGAGGTGCCGATGTCCAGGGGCACGCCGACGAAGGCGGCGTCCAGGGCGTCGAGCTCGGCAGGGGTCTGGATATGGGGCAGGCGAAGCATGGTGGCGATGCCGCCGAAACGGGGCATTTCATTGCCGCCCAGGGGCTGGTGGAGTTTCTTGTCCACGGGGTGGCCTCACGTTTGTTGTGGTTGTCGTGGGCCGATTCTGGTGACCTGGCGACGCGGGAAGAATCCCCACGGGCAAATAATCACTTCAGGTATTTCTAAACTATCCGCAGTGGGTAGACTGCGCCGATCTGTCGCAGCTGGAAGCTCCCTGTAGGGGCGAATTCATTCGCCTAGGGTCGCGAAGCGGCCCCAGTCGGGGCTTTTGGAGGACAGGCCGGTGGCCTGCATGGCGAATGAATTCGCCCCTACAGATTTGTGCTGCCTTTCGAATCCCATGGAGTTTCCATGTCCAACACCCTCCCCGATATCAAGCTCCTGCGCATCTTCGCCACGGTGGTGCGCAACCAGGGCTTCGCCGCTGCCCAGCAGGAGTTGAACCTCTCCACCTCGGCCATCAGCACCTACATGAGCCAGCTGGAAGCGCACCTGGGGCTGACCCTCTGCCACCGCGGCCGGGGCGGCTTCAGCCTCACCAGCAAGGGCGAGCTGTTCTACCAGGAGACCCTGCGCCTGCTCGGCGAGCTGGAGGGCTTCGAGCGCTATTCCGCCTCCCTCAAGGGCGAGCTGCGCGGCACCCTCAACCTCGGCGTGCTCGATTCCACCGTCAGCGACCCGGCCCTGCCCCTGGCCGAGGTCATCGGCGCCTACAGCCGGGAACACGCCGGCGTGCACCTGCACCTTTCGGTGATGAGCCCCTACGACCTGCAGCTGGGCGTGCTCGACAACCGCCTGGACCTGGCCATCGGCGCCTTCTCCACGCGCATGAACGGCCTGGTCTACCAACCGCTGTACCGCGAACAGCACTGGCTCTACTGCAGCGACCGCCACCCGCTGTTCACCGAGCGGCGCATCCCCGCCGAGGTGATCACCCAGCAGCGCATGGTCGGGCGCGGCTACTGGAGCCAGGCGGAGCTGGCGCGCCACGGCTTCAAGCACAGCGCGGCGACGGTGGAGTCCATGGAGGCGCAGCTGATCCTGGTGCTCTCCGGCGCCTACATCGGCTACCTGCCCGAGCACTACGCCCAGCCCTGGGTCGACCAGCAGCGCCTGCGGGGCCTGCTGCCGGCCACCTTCGGCTACCAGGCGCCGTTCTCGATGATCCTGCGCCGGGGCCGTGCCCGCGAGCCGCTGATCGTCACCTTCCGCGACCTGCTGCGGGCCCAGTTGAACCTGCACTGAGCTGCCGCTTCGCTGGCATTTCCCTGACGCTCGCGGGGCGCCTGATCCGTTGATGCCAAAATAATGGCTGGCGCCTCTGGCGGCCTTGCAACCCTGTGCTAGACCTAATTTCTGTGAGTCAGGAAGTACACACGTACCTATCACCAGGGATTTGCGCATGCGCCAGAATCTACCCGTCACCCAGCGTGAAAGAACCTTCCCGGCCAGCGAACGCCTGATCTCGACCACCGACCTCAGCAGCAAGATCACCTACTGCAACGACGCCTTCGTCGAGATCAGCGGCTTCTCCCGCGAGGAGCTGGTCGGCCAGCCGCACAACCTGGTGCGCCACCCCGACATGCCGCCCGCCGTCTTCGGCCACATGTGGGACACCCTCAAGCAGGGCAAGCCCTGGATGGGCCTGGTGAAGAACCGCTCCAAGAACGGCGACTTCTACTGGGTCAGCGCCTATGTCACCCCGGTGTACGAGAACGGCCAGATGGTCGGCTACGAGTCCGTGCGCTCGCTGCCCACCCGCGAGCAGGTGCAGCGCGCCGACGCCCTCTACGCGCGCCTGCGGGCCGGCAAGGCGCCGGTGCCCTGGATCGAGTACTGGACCTACGATCTGGTCCGTTCCTGGCCGGTGATCCTCGCCACCCTGGTGATCCTCGGCGGTCACCTGCTCATTGGCGGTCCGGCGCTCGTGGGCCTGATGCTGGTGACCATGTTCGCCCTCGGCTCCTACCAGCTCTACAGCAAGCGGCAGACCATCCGCCGCACCCTGGCCGAGCATCCCAAGGCCTTCACCAGCGGCCTGGTATCGCTGACCTATTCCAGCAACAAGGGTGCGCAGGCGCTGCTCGACATGGCCATGATCAGCGAGGAGGCGCGCCTGCAGACGGCCCTCACGCGGCTGGAGGATGCCGGCATCAACGTCAAGTTACGGGCCTCGGACTCCTCCCGGCTGTCACGCTCCAGCGCCGAGTTGCTGGAGCAGCAGCGCTCCGAGACCGACCAGTCCGCCACCGCCATCAACCAGATGGCGGCGACCATCCAGGAGGTCTCGCACAACGTGCAGAACACCGCCCATGCCGCCGAGGAGGCCGACCGCCTGGCGCAGCAGGGGCGCGGCCTGGCCGGGGATAGCCTGAGCGCCATGCAGCACATGGCCAGTGCGGTGAGCGAGATCGGCCAGGCGGTGAACGAGCTGGCCAACTCCACCCAGTCCATCGGCAGCGTGGCCGACGTCATCACCTCCATCGCCGAGCAGACCAACCTGCTGGCGCTCAACGCCGCCATCGAAGCGGCCCGGGCCGGCGAGCAGGGCCGGGGCTTCGCGGTGGTGGCCGACGAGGTGCGCTCGCTGGCCTCGCGCACCCGCCAGTCCACCGAGCAGATCCACCAGATCATTGCCTCGCTGCGCTCCGGTGCCGACCGCGCGGTGGCTACCGCCAACCGGGGCGAGGAAATTTCCCGTGACAGCGTCGGCAGCGTCGAGGCTGTCGGCAAGGCGCTCGATGGCATCAGCCAGGCGGTGACGCGCATCACCGGCATGAGCCAGCAGATGGCCGCCGCGTCCGAACAACAGAGCCACGTGGCCGACGACATCAGCCGGCAGATCACCCGCATCGCCCAGCTCTCCGACCACAGCGCCGGGCAGGCCCAGGAAGGCGCGCAGATCAGCCAGGACCTCGAGCACATGGCCGAGTACCTGCACAGCCTGGCGGAACGCTTCAACCGCTAGCGACCGAGCATGGGCGGGCGGAGCCACGCAGGAGGGCGCGGTTCCCGGGGCAGGGATGCCCCACTTTCCCGAACCCCGTCCCCGTGTCCGTAGGATGGGGCGGGCGGCGTTCCGCGAGCTCTGCGAAACCCATCAGTGCGAAGCTCCATGCATGACGATATGCCGAACTCGACTCCTGATCTTGCGTAGGATGGGTAGAGCTCCGCGAAACCCATCAACGCGGCGTTTCAGGCATCACAACGTGCCGCGCTCGACGCCGCCCGGTGGAGGTAAAAAGCGACCTCCACCCTACGCAGCGGTCATGCCCTTCGCGATCTTGTGGGCGCTAGTTCATTCGCGAAAATGCCCCGCGCCGCGCCCAGGTTCCATGGCAAAATCCCCGCCCATGTCCCGCCCCCAATGCCCCCGCTGCCAACGCCCCGCCAGCCATTGCCTGTGCCCGCTGATCCCCAGCCTGCCCAGCCGTACCCGCGTGCTCGTCCTGCAGCACCCGAGCGAGGTGGGGCATGCGCTGAACACCGCACGGCTGGCAGCGCTGGGTCTGGAGAACGCTGAGCTGCGGGTGGGTGAGCATTTCCCTGAGCTGGCGGCCGAACTGGCCGACCCGCGCCATGACGCGCGGCTGCTGTTCCCGGGGAGGAGGCCGTGTCGCTGGCGGAGCTGGACGGCAGCGCCGGGCGCCCCGTGCTGCTGGTGGTGCCCGACGGCACCTGGCGCAAGGCGCGCAAGCTGTTGCACCTCAATCCCGCCCTGGCGGCCTTGCCCCGGGTCACGCTGCCGGCCGGCGGCGTCTCCCGCTACCGCCTGCGCAAGGCCCCGGCACCGGGGGCGCTGTCCACCGTCGAGGCCATCGCCCAGGCGCTGGACCTGCTGGAAGCACCGGCCAGCTTCGATGCCTTGCTCAAGCCTTTCGAAGCGTTGATCGACGGCCAGATCGCCGCCATGGGCGAGGAGACCTTCCAGCGCAACCACGGCCAGCCTCAGGCCGGTTCCCCCTCGCGAGAGAAGCCGTAGGCGCGCTCCACCCGGGCGATGCGCACCTCGAAGGCGCTGTACCAATCCGCCCGGCCCCGGGCACGCGCCAGGCTGTGTTCGCCCTGGCGCTTCCAGGCGAGGATCGCCGCCTCGCTCTCCCAGTAGGAAACGGTGATGCCCAGCCCATCCGTACCCCGCGCCGACTCCACGCCGAGGAAGCCCGGCTGCGTGCGCGCCAGGTCCACCATGCTCTCGGCGGTGTCGCCGTAGCCGTCGTCCGTGTCGGTGCGCAGCGAGGTGAAGATCACCGCGTAGTAGGGCGCCGCCGGCGTCTGGGCGAACGCCTGCCCGTCGCCGCCGCTCATTGGGCGCAGGCCGCGACGAAGGCCGCCACCAGCGCGGGCAGGCGACCGGCGAGGGCGGCACGTTCCGGCTGGAACAGCGTGGCGACGAAGAAGGGATGGCCTTCCAGCTCCACGGCACGCACCTCGCCGCTGGCATCCCGCGCGCTGGCTTTCAGCGGCCCGCCCAGCAGCGCCGCGGCGAACTGCGGGTTGAGCCCGTAGCGGCAGTGGTAGCCCTCGAAGGCCAGCTCCGCACCGTAGGCCCGGGCGATGCGCGAGCCGGGTTCCAGGCGCACCGAATCGATGGCCTCCACCAGCGAGCACGACAGCGGCGCGATCACCTGGCGGGCGGCCTCGGGCGCGCTCTCGCCGTGCTCGGCATCGGCCCAGCCCAGCACATTGCGCGCGTACTCCAGCAACGCATGCTGGAAGCCGCCGCAGGTGCCGAGGAAGGGCACGCCCTCGAGCCGGGCATGGCCGATGGCACGCAGCGCTGCTTCGGTGTCGCGGTAGGGGCTGCCCGGCACGCACCAGAGGCCGTCGAAACCGGCGAGGGTGGCCGTGTCGAGGGCATCGGTGGCCAGCCAGGTGGGCGCCAGGCCGATGTCCAGCGCCGAAGCGGCCAGGGACAGCGCCTCGGGAATGGCCTGGTGGGCGGTGATTTCGGGGTTGCGGTCGCCGATCAGGGCGATGCGCAGGCGGGTGGCGCGGGGAGGGTGGAAGCCATGTCCGTTCCTTGTCTGCGACGCGATATGCGCGGTGGCAGACGGACTATATAGTTGCGTCCTGGCACTCAATATTGGCGAAAACACAATTGATCATTGCAGCTGCGCACTATCGACTGGAGCACGGCGACCTGGCCCTGGTGCTCGCCCTGGTCCGGGGCGGCAGCCTGGCGCGGGCCGCCGAACTGCTCAAGGTGGACGTCTCCACGGTGTTCCGCGCGGTGCGCAGGCTGGAGAAGGCCCTGGGCGAGGAACTGTTCGAGAAGAGCCGCGCCGGCTACCTGCCCGGCAGCACCGCGCTGCTCCTGGCCCAGCAGGCGGAACAGGCCGAGCAGGCCCTGGAGGCGGCACGGGTGGCCCTGGAGCAGGGCCGCGAGGTGCTCAACGGCACCGTGCGCCTGACCTGCACCGACTCGGTGTTGCACGGCCTGCTGCTGCCGGCCCTGGCGCGCTTCATGCCCAACTACCCGGCGCTGCACCTGGAGCTGGCCACCTCCAACGACTTCGCCAACCTCAGCCGCCGCGATGCCGACATCGCCCTGCGCCTGACCAATGCGCCGCCGCAACACCTGGTCGGCCGCTGCCTGGGCCAGGTCGCCTACGGTCTGTGCGCCAGCCCGGCCTACCTGCAAGGGCGCGACGCCAGCGACCTGGCCGCCATGGCCTGGATCGCCCCGGACGAATTCCTGCCCAACCACCCCAGCGTGGTCTGGCGCCGCCAGCGCTACCCGGCGCTGGTGCCGGCCTACCGCTGCAACAGCATGCTCTCGGTCGCCGAAATGGCCCGTGCCGGGCTCGGCGTGGCGGCCCTGCCACGCTTCCTCATCGGCGACGGGCTGCAGGCGCTGGAGGGCGAACTGCCGGATTGCGACACCGCCCTGTGGCTGCTGACCCGTCCGGATTGCCGCGCCCTGCGCTCGGTGGTGACGCTGTTCGACGAGCTGGGCGGCGCCATCCGCCTGGGTCCCTGAAGGCCGGGTTCAGATACCCCATTGCGACAGCCGCAGGCTGTCCCCCAACTGGTGCGGCTGCAGCCGTGCGGGGCGACGCTGGAGGATTTCCAGCAACTGCTGCAGGCCGTCCCCCAGACGCTGACGCAGATCGTCGGCGAGGGTGCCGCCCTGGTTGTCGTAGCTGACCTGGGCGTCGATGGCGAAGATGCCGTGCAGCACCTGCTGCGCCTTGAGCGCCGAGAGCACCGGCTTCAGCGCATAGTCCACCGCGAGCATATGGGCCAGGCTGCCGCCGCTGGCGATGGGCAGCACCGGCTTGTCGCACAGGGCACGCTCCGGCAGCAGGTCGAGCAGGGTCTTCAGGGCGCCGGAGAAGGACGCCTTGTACACCGGCGTGGCGATCACCAGGGCGTCTGCCGCAGCCACCGCCTCGATCAGCGCCTGCACGTCCGGGCTGTCGAAGCGCGCGTGGAGCAGGTCCTCGGCCTTGAAGTCGTGGATGCCGAAATGGCGCACGCTGGCGCCGTGCTCCACCAGCCAGCGCTGGCCGTGGGCGAGGATCACGCCGGAGCGTGAGCGCAGGCCGGGGCTGCCGGCGAGGGTGACGATCCGCATGCTGCGCTCCTCAGGCCGCCTGGCCGGTGGCGGGGGTGTCGTGGCCGGTCAGCTCGGTGAGCAGTTCTTCCTTGAGCGTCTGCAGCAGCGGCGAGGCGCGGTCGCGCGGGTGCGGCAGGTTGACCCGGATCTCGTGCCTGATGCGCCCCGGGTGCGAGTCGAGGACGATCACCCGGTCGCCCAGGTAGAGCGCCTCCTCGACGTCGTGGGTGACCATGATCATGGTGCTGCGCTGCTGGATCCAGATGCGTTGCAGCTCGCGCTGCAGGTGCACGCGGGTGAGGGCGTCGAGGGCCCCCAGGGGCTCGTCGAGCAGCAGCACCTTGGGCTTGTTCACCAGCGCCCGGGCGATGGCCGCGCGTTGTGCCATGCCGCCGGAAAGCTGGTGCGGCCAGGCGTTCTCGAAGCCCTGCAGGTTGACCAGGGCGATGTGCTCGGCCACCAGGCGCTCCTTCTCGGCGGCGCTGAGGCGGTGGTTCTTCAGGGCCAGGGCGATGTTCTCGCGCACGGTCATCCAGGGGAACAGGCGGTGGTCCTGGAACACGATGCCGCGCTCCAGGCTGGTGGCGGCGATGCGCTGGCCGTCGAGGAGGATCTCGCCCTGGTAGTCGTTCTCCAGGCCGACGATCAGCCGCAGCAGGGTGGATTTGCCGCAGCCGCTGGCGCCGACGATGCTGACGAACTCGCCGGGGGCGACCTTCAGGTCGATGCCTTCGAGCACCGGCAGGTCGCGGCCCTCAATGCGGTACTGCTTGCTCAGGCCGCGGATCTCCAGGGCGCCGGGGAGGGTCTGTTGCTGCCCCGTGGGGGCGTGCTGTGCGAGTGCTGTCATGGTCATCAACCTGCGTTCAACGGGTGTTGCGCCAGCGCAGCAGATAGCGCGCCAGGCGGGAAAAGGTGAGGTTCATCAGGTAGCCGAGCAGGCCGATGCAGAGCACCGCGAGGACGATCACTTCCATGCGCGAGCCAGCTTCGGCGCTCATCATCAGGTTGCCCAGGCCGGCCCCGGAGGAGAGGAACAGCTCGCTGCCCACCGCCGTCACCCAGGCGAAGGCCAGGGCGTGCAGCAGGCCGTTGGCGATGCTTGGCAGCGCGGCGGGCAGCAGCACGTGGCGGAACTGCTGCAAGGGGCCCAGCTCGAAGACCCGGCCCACCTCGCGGTAGCGCTTCTCCACCTGGGTGAAACCCTCGTAGGTGTTGAGCACCATCGGGTAGAAGGCGGCGAGGGAGACGATCAACACCTTGGAGAATTCGCCATTGCCGAACCACATGGCGATCAGCGGGATCCAGCCCAGCATCGGCACCTGGCGGATGGAGTGGAACAGCGGGCCGATGACCCGGTCGGCCACCTTCGACAGCGCCATCAGCACACCCAGGCCCAGGCCGAACAGCACGCCGAACAACAGCCCGCCGCTGGTGCGCGCCAGGCTGGCGAAGAGATTGACCAGCAGCTCGCCGTTGCCCAGCAGCTCCACCAGCGCCTGGCCGATGCGGCTCAGCGGGACGAAGGCATAAGCGTTGGCGGCGTCCTGGCGCGACAGGGCTTCCCAGCCGGCCACCAGGGCCAGCGGCAGCACCAGGCCACGCAGGCGCGGCAGCCATGAAAGGATTCGGGACATGGGCATCTCCTAGCGCGACTGCCAGCGGAACAGGCGACGTTCCAGCAGGCGGAAAACGAAATCGAGGCTGAAGCCGATCACCCCGGTGACCAGCACGCCGACCATCACCACATCGATGCGCAGCATCTGCCGGCCCATCTCGATCATCTGCCCCAGGCCGCTGTCGGCGGCCAGCAGCTCGGCGGCCACCAGCACCACCCAGGCGCGGGTCAGGCTGATGCGCAGGCCGGTGATGATCGGTGGCGCGGCAGCGGGGAAGGCCACCTCGCGCACCAGGGTCGGCCAGCTCAGGCGATACACGTCGGCCACCTCGAAGTAGCTGCGCGGGATGGCCTTCACCCCCTCGCTGGCGGCCAGGGCCACCGGGAAGAACGCCGCCTTGGCGACGATGACGATCTTGAAGGTCTCCTCGATGCCGAAGAACAGCACGAACATCGGGATCAGGGCGATGCTGGGAATCTGCCGCAGGCAATGGAACAGCGGGCCGCAATAGGCCTCCACCTGTTTCGACAGTGCCATCAGCACGCCGAAGGCCAGGCCGCCAGCGGCGCCGAAGCAGAAGCCCAGGCCCAGGCGCGACAGGCTGCCGCCCAGGTGCTCCTGCAGCTCGCCGCTCTGCAGCAGTTCCTCGAAGGCCTGCAGCACGTGCAGCGGCGGGATCAGCAACTGACGCGGGAACAGGCCGGCGTCGGCCACCAGGGCCCAGAGCGCGAGCAGCGCCAGGGGCGAGATCAGCCAGGTGAGCGCACCTGGCAGGCGTTTCAGGGTCGCGGTCATGTCAGGCCTCATTCAACAGCGAGGGGCGTTGGCCGGCGTGCGGCGCCGGGCGCGCAACCAGCAGGCGAGGGCGGTGGCCAGCACCAGGGGAATCCAGCCGAGGAACAGGTTGCCGAGCCCCACCAGGTGGCTGACCAGCCCGCCGAGCATGGCGCCGCCGAAGCCGCCGAGCATGGTGGCGAGGTTGAACAGGCCGGAGATCTTGCTCTTGTCCATGGCGTGGCTGGCCAGCTGCGCCATGTTCACCAGGTGCACCTGGGCCGCCGCGATGCTCAGCAGCACCGCGCCCAGGGCCAGCAGCCAGTAGTGGTGGGCCAGCCCCAGCAGGACCAGCGCCGCCACCGCCGCCAGCAGGCTGGAGCCATAGGCGAAGGCGCGGCCGCCGAGCTGCACCAGGCGGCCGAGGCCGAACAGTGCGAGCACCGAGGCCAGCCCCTGGACCATCACCAGGCTCACCGCCTGGCCCTGGGTCAGCCCGGCCACCTGCATGGCCAGCAACAGGATGAAGGTGCCGTAGAGGGAGCCGGTGGAGGCGCTGACCGCCTCGATCAGGCAGCTCTCGCTGATCGCCGGGTTGGCCAGCATGCCGCGCACCTCGTCCAGCAGCCCGCCACCGGGTGCGCTGGCGGCGCTCTCGTCGCCGCCGGCCTCGTTCCAGAAGCCCAGGCTGTAGGCGGCCATGGCGCCGAAGCACAGGCCGATCACCACGAAGCCCAGGGTGAAGCTGCCGGTGCCACTCAGGGCATTGCCCAGCAGCGGGCCGATCAGCCCCATGCCCAGGGTCAGCGCACCGCGGTACCAGCCGGCCTTGGCGTGGCCGATATGGCGCAGCTGGCGGAGGAAGGCGCTGTTCATCGAAACGATGCGGAAGGGGATGCACAGGCCGATCAGCAGCCGAGCCAGCGCCAGCCACCACCAACTGGCGAACACCGGGATCAGCAGGTTCAGCAGCATCGGCCCGAGGCTGGCGAGGAAGTACACCCGCCGCGCGCCGAAGCGGGCGATGACGAAGCCGGCGGGCAGGGTGACGAAGATCATCCCCAGGGACTCCATGGCGGCGATCACGCCGATCTGCATGGAGTTGGCACCCAGCTCCAGCGCATAGAGGGTGGTGACGATCTTGGCCATGCCGATGGTGGCGCCACTGAAGGCGGCCAGCAGCAGGAAATTGAACAGGAAGGCGGACTGGCGCTGGCTCATGGTCGCGCCCCGCATGGCGGGAGCGATGCCGTGAAGAGCGAGGGTGGAACAGGTATCGGCTGCATGGGTGGAGTCCTGGGCGAACAGCTGGCAGTCGGTAGCGCAAGGCGCATCGACCGCATGGGCCAGGTGACATAGCAGCATGCGTGCCGCTTTTTGATTTCAATTCAAGCCATTGAATTAAAAGGGATTTATTTTGATGGGCGGCGCGATTGCGGATGCCGTGCTGCAAGGCCAGCAGCCCGGTGCTTGCATGGTGTTGCTGGGGCAGCAGTGCAGCGACAGGGTGTTTTTCCGGTGGCGCGGCGCGGTTTATGGGGGGAACTGTGTGGGAGCGAATTCATTCGCGATGCTTTTCGCGGTTGAAACCGCTCCCACAGGAGTAGGGTGGACCCCGCTTTATCGGTCCACCAATCGGGGTCATGCCGGGCTCCGCTGGTGGATGAAAAAAGCGTCATCCACCCTACAAGGGGCAACCGCAAGGCCTCGGGATGGGAGGGCTTTTTATGTAGGGTGGGCTTCAGCCCACCAACCCCCCCCCCGCACAAAAGCTTCGCGAGCAGAGCTCGCTCCTACGGTGAGGCCCTCGCTCATCAACTGTTGTTCCAGCAACACCTGACCAACAGATTGCCTGCTCCAGCAGCCATGAAGTGTTGGACAAAAACTCTATCTAATTGAATTTAAAGGAAATAAAAATCAGGCACGGCTTGTGCTTTGTCTCCTTGCAAGCAAGGTCGCGGGTGTTCGCGATCCAACAGCGCTGCGGAGAGCCTGTATTCCCCCTCACGCTTCCGTCCTCCCGCCTTGCTTGCCTCCGCCTCCTTCATGCCCGGAATCCCGGGTGAAGGAAGCCTGAAAACGCACATTGCCCAAGGCCACATGCATGACTAACGAAACCGAACCCAAGGTTCTTCGTGATGAAGCGCCGCCGCTACTCCCGGCGGCGCTGATCGAGAACGATGCCCAGGCCCTGCTCGCCGCCCACGAAGTGGCGAAGCTGGCCAAGGAAGGGGCTGCACACCGTGACCGCGAACGCCTGCTGCCCTGGCGCGAGCTGGAGCTCTTCACCCGGCTCGGCCTGGGTGGCATCCGCATCCCGCGCGCCTATGGCGGCGCCGAGGTGTCCTACGTCACCCTCGCCGAGGTGTTCCGCATCATCTGCGCGGCCGACCCGGCGCTGGGGCAGATCCCGCAGAACCAGTTCGGCCTGCTCAGCGTCATCGAGTACGTCGGCAGCGAGGCGCAGAAGCGCAAGGTCTTCGCCGGCATCCTCGCCGGGCGCCGCCTGGCCAACGCCGGGCCCGAGCGCAACACCAAGCACACCCTGGAGATCAAGGCGCGCATCACCCGCGGCAACGCCGGCCTCGAGGTCAGCGGCGAGAAGTTCTATTCCACCGGCGCGCTGTTCGCCCACTGGGTGGCGGTCAAGGCCATCGACGACAGCGGTGTCGGCGTGCTCTCCCTGGTGGAGCGCGGGGTGCCGGGGCTGGCGATAGTCGACGACTGGTCCGGCTTCGGCCAGCGCACCACCGCCAGCGGCACCGTGCTGCTGGACCGCGCCCCCGTGGCCGACGACCTGGTGTTCCACAACGGCCGCCTGGCCGAGGTGCCGAGCATCCAGGGCGCGCTGTCGCAGCTGATCCAGGCGGCTATCGACGCCGGCATCGCCGAGGCCGCCATCGACGACGCCATCGCCTTCATCCGTGAGCGCTCGCGGCCCTGGGTCGACGCCGGCGTCGAGCGCGCCAGCGAAGAGCTCTACACCATTGCCGAGATCGGCCGCCTGAAGGTCGAGCTGAACGCCGCCAACGCGCTGCTGGAACGCGCCGGGCAGGTACTCGACGAGATCGCCGCCGCGCCCATCGACGCCGCGGCTGCCGCCCGTGCCTCCATCGCCGTCGCCGAGGCCAAGGTGCTGACCACCGAGATCAGCCTGCTGGCCAGCGAGAAGCTGTTCGAGCTGGCCGGCAGTCGCGCCACCCTCGCCGAGTTCAACCTCGACCGCCACTGGCGCAACGCCCGGGTGCACACCCTGCACGACCCGGTGCGCTGGAAGGTCCACGCCGTCGGCAACTACCACCTCAATGGCGCCTTCCCGGCGCGTCATTCCTGGATATGAGGCAGCGCCCATGACCCTCCTGCAACCGCAACAGGGCCCGGCGGTGGCCATCATCCGCGACGACGCCGAGGCCCTGGCCGTGGCCCGGCAACTGGCCGAGGCATTCCGCAGCGGCGCCGCCGAGCGCGACCGCGAGCGGCGCCTGCCCCATGCCGAACTCGACACCTTCAGCCGCTCCGGCCTGTGGGGCATCACCGTGCCCCGCGCGTTCGGTGGCGCCGGGGTGTCCCGCGTCACCCTGGCCCGCGTGGTGGCGATCATCTGCGCCGCCGACAGCTCCATCGGGCAGATCCCGCAGAACCATTTCTACGCCCTGGAAGTGCTGCGGGTGAACGGCAGCGAGGCCCAGCAACGGCGCCTGTTCGCCGCCGCCCTGGCCGGCGAGCGCTTCGGCAACGCCCTGGCGGAAATCGGCACGCGCACCTCCAACGACCGCACCACCAGGCTGGTCGGCGACGGTGATGATTTCCGCATCCAGGGCCGCAAGTTCTACTGCACCGGTGCGCTCTATGCCCAACGCGTGCCGACCCTGGCCATAGGTGAGGACGGCCACCAGCACTTCGCCTTCGTCGAGCGCGATGCACCGGGGCTGGAGATCGTCGACGACTGGTCCGGTTTCGGCCAGCGCACCACCGGCAGCGGCACCGCGATCTTCGACGACGTGCCGGTGGCAGCGGAGGACGTGGTGTCGTTCCAGGCCGCCTTCGAGCGCCCGACCACGGTCGGCCCCTTCGCCCAGATCCTCCACGCCGCCATCGACGCCGGCATCGCCCGCGAAGCCTATGAAGACGCCCTGGCGTTCGTGCGCACCCGCTCGCGGCCGTGGATCGACGCCGGGGTGGACAAGGCCAGCGACGACCCGCTGGCGATCCACGAATTCGGCCGCCTGGCCATCCGCCTGCACGCCGCCGAGGCCATCCTCGACCGCGCCGGGCGCATCCTCGACGCCGCCACGGCGGAGCCCACGGTGGAGAGCGTCGCCGCTGCCTCCATCGCCGTCGCCGAGGCCCGTGCGCTGACCACCGAGGTGTCGCTCAACGCCGGCAGCAAGCTGCTGGAGCTGGCCGGCACCCGCGCCACCCTGGCCGAGCACAACCTCGACCGCCACTGGCGCAACGCCCGGGTGCACACCCTGCACGACCCGGTGCGCTGGAAGTACCACGCGGTGGGCAACTACTACCTCAACGAGGTACTGCCACCACGACGGGGGACGATCTGATGGCGCGCAAGCAGATCCTCCTCAACGCCTTCAACATGAACTGTGTGGGGCACATCAACCACGGCCTCTGGACCCACCCGCGCGACCGCTCCAGCGACTACCGCAAGCTGGCCTACTGGACGGAGCTGGCGCAGCTGCTGGAGCGCGGGCTGTTCGACGGGCTGTTCCTGGCGGACATCGTCGGCGTCTACGACGTGTACCAGGGCAACGTCGACCTGATCCTCAAGGAGAGCGTCCAACTGCCGGTCAACGACCCGCTGCTGCTGGTCTCCGCCATGGCCGGGGTGACCCGCCACCTGGGCTTCGGCCTCACCGCCAACCTCAGCTACGACGCCCCCTACCTGTTCGCCCGGCGCATGAGCACGCTGGACCACCTCAGTGACGGCCGCGTGGGCTGGAACATCGTCACCGGCTACCTGGAAAGCGCGGCGCGGGCCATGGGCCTGACCCAGCAGGTGGAGCACGACCGCCGCTACGACCAGGCCGACGAGTACCTGGAGGTGCTCTACAAGCTCTGGCAGGGCAGCTGGGAGGAGGGTGCGGTGCTCGGCGACCGCCAGCGGCGCCTCTACGCCCAGCCGGAGAAGGTGCACAAGGTCCACCACCACGGCGAGTTCTACGACGTCGAGGGCTACCACCTCTGCGAGCCCTCGCCGCAGCGCACGCCGGTGCTGTTCCAGGCCGGCTCCTCGGCGCGCGGCCTGCGCTTCGCCGGCGAGCATGCCGAGTGCGTGTTCATCAGCGGCAACAACCGCGAGGCCACCCGCGCCCAGGTGGACAAGGTGCGCGCCGCCGCCCAGGCCGCCGGCCGCGATCCGCAGGCGGTGAAGGTGTTCATGGGCATCAGCGTGATCGTCGCGCCCACCGAGGCCGAGGCCCGCGCCAAGCACGCCGAGTACCTGGCCTATGCCAGCGCCGAGGCGGGCGTTGCCCACTTCGCCAGTTCCACCGGCATCGACTTCGCCGAGTACGGCCTGGACGAGCCCATCCGTCCGCTGAAGACCAATGCCATCGAATCGGCCACCAACAAGCTGCGCGAGAACAGCCTGACCCGCCGCCAGCTCCTGGAGCAGCACGCCCTGGGCGGCCGCTACATCCTCCTGGTGGGCTCGCCTACCCAGGTGGCCGACGAACTGCTGGCCTGGGTCGACGAGACCGGGCTCGACGGCTTCAACCTCACCCGCATCGTCACCCCCGAGAGCTACGCCGACTTCATCGACCTGGTGATCCCCGAGCTGCAGGCCCGCGGCGCCTACAAGACCGCGTATGCCGAAGGCACCCTGCGCCACAAGCTGTTCGGCGCGGGTAACCACCTGCCGGCGGACCATCGGGGGCCCGTGTGGGAGCGAATTCATTCGCGAATCGGCCCGAAGGGGCGACCCCGGACTTCCAGGGGAAGGCTGCGCCTTCCATCGCGAATGAATTCGCTCCCACGACCTGAACCCATTACCCAAGGATAGAAACCATGCCCAGACACAGCCTCAAGACCCTTACCCTCGGCCTGCTCCTGGCCACCGGCATCGCCCAGGCCGCCGAGCAGCCCCTGAAGGTGGGCACCACCGCCGCCTTCGCCCCGCCCCTGGAAGTGGCGGTGGAAGAAGCCGCCAAGCAAGGCCTCAAGGTGGAGCTGGTGGAGTTCACCGACTGGAACACGCCGAACATCACCCTGGCCCACGGCGACATCGACGTGAACTACTTCCAGCACACGCCCTTCCTGGAGAACGCCAACAAGGAAGGCGGCTTCGCCCTCAAGGCCTTCGCCCCCGGGGTGATCAACAACGTCGGCCTGTATTCGACCCAGTACAAGGCCATCGCCGACCTACCCGAGGGCGCCAAGGTGGCCATCGCCAACGACCCCATCAACGGCGGTCGCGGCCTGCAGCTGCTGCAGAAGGCCGGGCTGCTCAAGCTCAAGGACGGCGTGGGCTACAAGGCGACCCTGGACGACATCATCGACAACCCCAAGCACATCGACATCATCGAGCTGGAAGCCGTGCAACTGGTGCGCGCCCTGGACGACGTCGACCTGGCCCAGGGCTACCCGCACTACATCCGCCTGGCCGGCACCCTCGACCCCAACAGCGCGCTGCTCTTCGACGGCATCGAGAACAAGGAGTACGTCATCCAGTTCGTCACCCGTGGCGATTACCAGGACGACGGCCGCCTGGCGAAGTTCGTCGACGTCTACCAGCACTCGCCGCAAGTCCGCGCCGCCTTGGATAAGGCGCACGGAAGTTTGTACCAGCCCGGCTGGCAGTGATGCCCCTGGAATCCAGGGCTACCGGAGGCACGGTGTCATTGCTGTTTGTGGGAGCGAATTCATTCGCGAAAGGAGCGCGCAGCGCTCCCCGGGCGGCCCTGGCAGTCCTTCGGCCTGCAATCGCGGATGAATCCGCTCCCACAGGTTCTGCGTCGCTCGGCCATTGGAAATCAGCGTGTAGCCCGGGCTTCAGCCCGGGAGCGGCGTGGATCATTCCCGGGCTGAAGCCCGGGCTACTGACTCCCAAGGCTCCTGTTTTCGGGCTTTAAACATATTTTCGAGAGGCCCTTATGGTCAGTTTCAACCGCACTATCAGCCTGGACCTGCCGCACATCCGCCTGCTGGGGCTGGGCAAGGCCTACCAGGGCAACCAGGGGCCGGTGCAGGCGTTGCAGGGCATCGACCTGGAGATCCGCCGGGGCGAGGTGTTCGGCATCATCGGCCGCAGCGGCGCCGGCAAGTCGTCGCTGATCCGCACCCTCAACCGCCTGGAGAAGCCCTCGGTGGGCCAGGTGGTGATAGACGAGGAGGACATCGGCGCCTTCGACGAGAAGCAACTGGTGCTGCTGCGCCGGCGCGTCGGCATGATCTTCCAGCACTTCAACCTGATGTCGGCCAAGACCGTCTGGCAGAACGTCGCCCTGCCGCTGAAGGTGGCGGGCGTGGCCAAGGCCGATATCGGGCGCAAGGTCGGCGAACTGCTGGCCCTGGTGGGCCTGTCGGAGAAGCGCGACGCCTACCCGGCGCAGCTGTCCGGCGGGCAGAAGCAGCGCGTCGGCATCGCCCGGGCGCTGGTGCACCAGCCGGAGATCCTGCTCTGCGACGAGGCCACCTCGGCGCTGGACCCGGAGAGCACCCAGTCGATCCTGGCGCTGCTGCGCGACATCAACAAACGCCTGGGCCTGACCATCGTGCTGATCACCCACGAGATGGGCGTGATCCGCGAAACCTGCGACCGCGTGGTGGTGCTGGAACGTGGCCGGGTGGTGGAGCAGGGCGAGGTGTGGCGGGTGTTCGGTGACCCGCAACATGAGGTCACCCGCACCCTGCTGGGCACCCTGCGGCACGAGCTGCCGGACGACCTGCAAGGCCGCCTGGCCAGCGAGCCGGTACCCGGCGGCGACCTGCTGCTGGACCTGCACTTCACCGGCGCCAGCGGCCGCGAACCGGACCTGCTGGCCATCACCCAGGCCCTGGGCACGCGGGTGAGCCTGTTGCATGGCGGCATCGACCGCATCCAGGGCCGCGCCCAGGGGCACCTGCTGGTGCGCATCAGCGATGTGGGGCAGGGCGGTACCTGGGTGCTGGAGCAGGCCCACGGCCTGGCGGACAAGGCGGAGGTGCTCGGCTATGTCGCCCATGCTTGATCGCCTGCTGCAGGGCATTCTCGACACGCTGCTGATGATCGGCGCCTCGTCGCTGATCGTGTTCCTGGTGGGCATCCCCCTGGCGCTGGTGCTGGTCACCACGGGCCCGGGCGGGATCTTCGAGGCGCGTGCGCTCAACCGTTCGCTGGGCAGCGTGGTCAACGTGCTGCGCTCGATCCCTTTCCTGATCCTGATGGTGGCGCTGATCCCCTTCACCCGGCTGATCGTCGGCACCAGCTACGGCGTCTGGGCCGCGGTGGTGCCGCTGACCATCGCCGCCACGCCCTTCTTCGCGCGCATCGCCGAGGTGAGCCTGCGCGAGGTGGATTTCGGCCTGGTGGAAGCGGCCCAGGCGATGGGCTGCCAGCGCCGCCACATCATCTGGAACGTGCTGCTGCCCGAGGCGCGCCCGGGCATCGTCGGCGGCTTCACCATCACCCTGGTGACCATGATCAACTCCTCGGCCATGGCCGGCGCCATTGGCGCAGGCGGGCTGGGCGACCTGGCGTATCGCTACGGCTACCAGCGCTTCGACACGCAGATCATGCTCACGGTGATCATCCTGCTGGTGGTGCTGGTGACGCTGATCCAGTTTGGTGGGGATCGGCTGGCGCGACTGCTCAACAAGCGCTAGAAAAACTGACTGCGTTGCCGCTGCGGCGTTGAGCGGTTGCTAGCCGGGCGAGGGCTCCTCGGGGACCTCGCGCTTCACGTAGCGATGGGCGCCGCAGCGTGTGCAGCGTTGACAGAGCATGGGCTCGGCGCCCACGTCGGTTTCGTGTCCTTCGGTCCAGCTGCATCCGAACAGAAAACAATGGAGTCGCATGTAACCTCCCGGGGCTCGCCCCGTTCAACCAGGCAGGGGTTGGGGTGCAGTGCATGCGCCTTGTTGTTGTGCGTGTCGGCCAGGGGAGCATCCGCGCTGCGGTCTAGAGCGGACAACCTAAATTGCCGCCGCGGGCGATCCGCCATTTCAGGGTGTTGCGCATCAGCGGTTCCTCTCGCGGTCCAGCAGGCCTTCCAGCCAGTCGATGAAGGCCCGCACGCGGCGGGGCAGGTGGCGGTGGGCGTAGAGCAGGTTGAGCGCCAGGGGCGGCGCCGGGTAGCCGGGCAGCAGCTCCACCAGGGCGCCGCTGGCCAGGTGCTCGCGCAGGCCCATGCGCGGCGCCTGGATCAGCCCCAGGCCGCCGAGGCAGGCGCCCTCGTAGGCATCGGCGTTGTTCACCGTGAGGTTGCCGGCCATGGGCACCTGGTGGACCTTGCCGCCCATCAGGTACTCGAAGCCGTCGGGCCGCGCGCCGAGCACCGGCAGGTAGTGCACCAGGCGGTGCCGGGCGAGGTCGTCGAGGCTGTGCGGCGTGCCGTGGCGGGCCAGGTACTCGGGGCTCGCGCAGTTGACCATGGGCATGGCGCCGAGGGAGCGCGCCACCAGGGTCTCGTCCACCAGGTTGCCGGCGCGCAGCACGCAGTCGAAGCCCTCGCGCACCAGGTCGACGCGGCGGTCGGTGCCGCTCAGCTCCAGCTCCAGGCCCGGGTGGGCGTCGAGGAACTCCCCCAGGTGCGGCATCACCAACTGGCGGGCGATGCGGCTGGGCATGTCCACCCGCAGGCGCCCGGCGAGCACTTCGCCGTCCTGGCGGAACATGCCTTCCAGCTCGTCCATCTGCGCCAGCAGCGCCTTGCAGCGTTCATACAGCGCCAGGCCATCCTGGGTCGCCTGCACCTTGCGCGTGGTGCGTTGCAGCAGGCGCGCGCCCAGCAACTGCTCCAGCGCCTGCACCTGCTCGGAGACGCTGGAGCGGGGCAGGCCGAGGCTTTCCCCGGCCTGGGTGAAGCTGGACAGCTCGGTGACCCGGGCGAAGGTACGCAACAGCTCGAGCTTGTTCATGGCCCGTTTCCATTTGTTCGGTTGAGGCGATCAGTATTTCCGATTTCGCGGCGTTTATCAGTATTCGGCCGGACAATAAGCTGACTCCACTTCCAACCCCCTTAGGAGCTCCACCATGACCCGCAAGATCGCACTCATCACCGGCGCCAGCCGTGGCCTCGGCAAGAACGCTGCCCTGCACCTGGCGGCCCAGGGCGTCGACATCATCGGCACCTACCACAGCAAGGCCGACGAAGCCCAGGCCGTGGCCCGCGAAGTGGAGCGCCTCGGTGGCCGCGCCCGCATGCTGCGCCTGGACGTGAGCGACAGCACGGGCTTCGGCACCTTCGCCGCCCAGGTGAGCGAGACCCTGCAGCAGGCGTTCGGCCGCGAGACCTTCGATTTCCTGGTGAACAACGCCGGCATCGGCATCCACGCCAGCTGCGCCGAAACCACCGAGGAGCAGTTCGACACCCTGGTGAACATCCAGCTCAAGGGGCCGTTCTTCCTCACCCAGAAACTGCTGCCGGTGCTGGCCGACGGCGGCCGCATCATCAACATCTCCACCGGGCTGGCACGCTTCTCCCTGCCGGGCTACGGCGCCTACGCGGCGATGAAGGGCGGCATCGAGGTGTGGACCCGCTACCTGGCCAAGGAGCTGGGCCCGCGCGGCATCACCGTCAACGTGCTGGCCCCCGGCGCCATCGAGACCGATTTCGGCGGCGGCGTGGTGCGCGACAACAGCCAGGTCAACGACTTCATCGCCGGCAACACTGCCCTGGGCCGCGTCGGCCTGCCGGACGACATCGGCGGCGCCATCGCCATGCTCCTCTCCGACGGCGGCCGCTGGGTCACCGGCCAGCGCATCGAAGCCTCGGGCGGCATGTTCCTCTGATCGCCCGCAGGGCGGGTGAAACCCGCGTGGCCGATGCACGGCGGCGTCGGGTTGCACCCGACCTACAGGCCCGGTGGGAGCGAATTCATTCGCGATCGAAGACCAGCGGCTGCGTTTCTGGACACCCGGGCGGCGGTCACAGGCAAGTCCGCGCCGGGCATCCTGCCTATGGTGGCCGCTCGATTCCGCCAAGCATGGAGCTCACATGTCCGATTTCATCACCGTCCTGCGCGAAACCTGCCCCGTCCCCGTGGTCGACGCCACCAAGTGGAAGCGCATCGGCGGCGACCCGCACACGGTCAACCTCAACGCCTACCTCTCGGCCGACGGCAGCAAGATCATGGGCACCTGGATCTGCACCCCCGGCAAATTCGAGGTGAACTACGAGAAGTGGGAGTTCTGCCACTTCCTCGAGGGCTACTGCATCATCACCCCGGAAGGCGAAGCGCCGGTGCACCTGCGCGGCGGCGACGTCTTCGTCATCGAGCCCGGCATGAAAGGCACCTGGGAAGTGGTGGAGACGGTGCGCAAGTACTTCGTCTTCGCCTGATCGCGAAAACGATGGGTGCCATGCATGGCACCCAGCTTCCCGGTGTGTAGGGTGGATGACGCTCTTCTCATCCACCAAGCGGAGCCCCAATGGGCGTAAGGGCCGGGCGGCGTTCCGCTTCAGCCCACCGCTCTTCTTCGCCGGCTGCCTCAACATCCTTCGATCATCTTGAGATGTGGGTGCGCACCCTCTTCTCGGTGCGCGCAGCACACCCTACGACGGGGCTGCAAGCTGTTCGTAGGATGGGGCGGGCGGTGTTCCGCGAGCTCCGCGAAACCCATCATTGCGGTGATTGGCGCGCACGGGCCTGCATCGTTGCGTTGGGCCTCGCTGCGCTCGGCGCCAACCTACGCCGATCCACGGCACCATCCTTTCCAGCTTCCCGCCGCTTTCCTGCGAGCAAAAAAAGACCGTCGAAGTCGACGGTCTGAAAGGGATGGAGGCCTTGCTGCGGGGTCGGGCCTCCACCGAGCCCTGGGGTTGAATTACTGCGGTACGGTTTTCAATTCGATGCTTTTCAGCCATTTCACGTGGCGCGGGCCGGCGTGGCGGTCGCAGCCGGAGACCAGAGCGATGCGCCCGGATTCCGGTGGCAGCGCCTCGCCGTGCTGGGCGTAGACCACCAGCACGCCGTCGCCGATCTGGGTGTTGAGCAGTTCGTTCCAGCTGAACAGCGCGATATAGGCGTCGCTGGCATGGGCGATGACGTAGGCGCGTTTCCAGCCCTTGGGGTCGTCGCCGGCCAGCGCGGCCTTCTGCACCAGTTCGCGCAGCAGCACGCCGCGGTAGTCCTTGTACTCGGCGTTGGCCACGTCGCCACCGCAGGCCGCAGCCACGGCCTTGTAGTCGTAGGAGGGCAGGCGCTTGAGGTCGTCGATCGTGAAGCGCAGCGGGTTCTGCACCTCGCCGGTCATTTCCAGGGTTTCGGTCACGTAGGTGCTGGGGTCGTCGGGGACGAATTCGGCGGCGTGCAGCACCGGGCTCAACAGGGCCAGCAGGGCGATGCGCAGGTTAAGTCTCAGGTCCATGGTCAGAACTCGTAGCGCAGGTTGGTGAAGTACTGGCGGCCGGCTTCGGCGTAACCGTCGGACAGCTCGTAGTCCTCGTCGCCCAGGTTGCTCACCCCGGCCTCGACGCTCAGTTCACGGGTCAGCGCCAGGCTGGCCTTGAGGTCGACGCGGGTGAAGCTGGAGACCTTGGCGGTGTCCGAGGACCAGCGCTGGTCGGCGTGCTCGAGCATGGCGATCAGGTGCAGGCGCTCGATGGGCGCGAAGTCGGCCCAGAGGTTGAGCTTGTTGCGCGGGGTGTCGGTGAGGCGGGTGGACGAGCTGAGGTTGCGCCGCTCCAGGTAGGTGTAGGCGAAGCCGGTTTCCAGCTGTTCGCCCAGCGCCTGGCGCAGGCTCAGCTCGACGCCTTCATGGCGCGCCTTGTTGATGTTCTGCATCTGGTCGCGGCCGGGCTGCACGTTGCGCACGCGCTGGATCAGGTCCTCGATCTCGCTGCGGAACAGCGCCGCTTCCAGCTGGCCGCCGGCCCAGGGCTGGCCCTGGTAGCCCAGCTCGTAGTGGGTGGCGTGCTCGGGGGCGAGGCCGGGGTTCTCGATGAAGGTGCCGAAGCGCAGGGAGTAGCGGTCCTTGAGCGTGGGCAGGCGGCTCTTGCGGGCGATGCTGGCGTAGAGGCGGTGGTCCGGCGCCGGGTCGAAGTAGAGCGCGCCCTGCCAGTTGTTGGCGTGCTGCTCGTCGGGCTTGGCGTAGACGTCGGCGTCCAGCGGCTTGAGGCTGTCGCGGCTGGCGCCGAGGGACAGGTGCCAGCGGTCGGCGAGGCGAATGTAGTCCTCCAGGGCGATGGAGGTGAGGCGGTCTTCCAGGCGCTTGGTGGTGCGCACGCCGTCGTCTTCCTCGTGGCGGTCCTGCTTGAGGGCGTACTGCACCTTGATCTGGTGGCCGTCGAGGCGGTCGCTCTGCAGCTGGATGGAGCCGCCGCGGCTGTGGTCGTCGTAGTTGCTGCTGCCGGTGCTGGACAGCGACTGCGGGTTGTTGCCGCTGGTGGCCAGGCGCGTGTAGGTGGCGTTGGTGTAGCCGTCCAGGCCGTTGGCGTAGTGGTCGGCGAAGGCGCGCACGCGCAGGGTCTCGTAGTCGGTCAGGGCGTGGTTGCCGATGAAGTAGTAGCTCTCCTTGTCCCAGTACGGCCAGCGCCAGTAGCGCTGGGTGGCGGCGGGGTCGGTGCTCGGCGGCTGGCCCTTCTGGCCGTCCTGGCGCACGTAACCGAAGGCGTACTCGTCGGTCTCGTTGGGGGTGAGGCCGATCTTCAGCGACTGCTTGCGGTCCTTGAAGTCGGAGTTCTCGCGCTTGTTGCCGTTCTCGCGGAGGGTCGGCTCGAAGTCGTCGGAGAGGCGGTAGTAGTCGGCCTCGTCCTGGGAGGCGGAGGCCTGCACGTACCAGCTGCCCTGGTTGCTGCCCAGGTTGACGCCACGGCGCAGCAGGCCGCCGCTGCCGACGCCGAGGCTGACATCGCCCTCGAACTCGCTCACCGGCTTGCGCGTCACCAGATTGATGGCGCCGCCCAGGGTGTTGGGGCCGTACATCGTCGAGCTCATGCCCTTGGCCACCTGGATCGCCGCGAGGTCGCCGGTGGTGAAGCGGTCGAGGTCGACGTAGCCGTCATAGGGCACGTACACGGGGATGCCGTCGATGAAGATCGGCGCCTGGCGCGAGTCGAAGCCGCGCAGGCTGATGGTCCCCTCGTTGCGTGCGTTGGTGGAGGTGCTGACGCCGCTGAGCAGGCCCAGCGCCTCGGTGACGTTGTGGCGCTCGAAGCGCTGCATGTCGCGGGCGCTGACCGAGGAGGAGACCTGGTCGCCGAAGCCGTCGCTGCGGTTGGACGGCGCGCGGATCAGCAGCTCGCCGAGGCTGAATACCTGGCTTTCGGTCTGGCCGGCGGCCAGCAGCGGTGGGGCGAAGACGCCCGGTGTGAGAAGTCCCAGTGCCAGGCAGCGGGAGAGGATCTTGTCGTTCATGGATGCTCGCTATGTATTTTTGTATATAGCGATTGCCGTGACTTCTACAGGGTCGGTACGACCGGCAAACGCTTGAGCTCGGGGAATGCGACCGGCGTTGGCTGACCGGCCTTGCACCGGGAGGGAAGGCCCGGCGAGCCACAGAGTAATCGAGCCGTTTGCGTAGCGCTATATATTTTTATGCATAACGGTTTTGGGGGAGAACGGCCCGCGAAAACCGGGCCTTCTGGGGGCTCGCCTGGGTGTCCGATCGCGAATGAATTCGCTCCTGCGAAGGCCCGGCACGGAGATGACCGTTGTGTAGGGTGGATGGCGCTTTTTTCATCCACCAGGCGGAGTCGGGATCGGCACAGGCTTATGCCGGGGCCTCGCATTGATGGGTTTCGCGGAGCTCGCGGAACGCCGCCCGACCCATCCTACGGTGATCACCCCAGACTCAAATTCCCCTGCTTGCAGCACCTCATCAACGCCGCTTCCAGCTTGCGATCCGGCATCGCATGGGCACGCAGGCTGTTGACGGTCTTTTCCACGTAATCCCGGGTGGTGCCGTAGTGCCCGCAGGCCCCGGCGAAGACCTGGGTGAGCACGTGGTCCGGCAGGGCGCCGGCGTAGCAGGGGAGGTTGCGCCGCAGGACGAAGCCCAGGGCCTGCACGCGCTGGCCGTCCGCCAGGTGGCAGTTGAGCCAGCGCGGCTCGTAGCCGGCATCGGGCATTTCCCGTTGCCAGAGGGCGAAGAGGTGTTCGTGCAACTGCTCGTCCGGCAGGCGATAGGCGAAGCCGGCGCAGGAGCCGCCGCGATCGAGGCCCAGTACCAGGCCGGGGGATTCCGGGGTGCCGCGGTGGATCTGCGACCAGAGGTAAAGCCCGCGGTGGTAACCGTGGATGCGCGCGCGGCGGGTTTCCACCGTGGGGCATTCGGGGCGCCAGATCAGCGAGCCGTAGGCGAACAGCCAGACCGGCCCGCCACGGTGGGCCTTCATCGTCGCTTCGAGGGACGCCAGCAATTCACCGGGGGTCAACCGCACCGGCTGATCCAGCTGGGGCGGGTAGGGCGGGTGAATATCGTGCTGGACTGACATGGATGACGCGTATCTCTCGGTGGTGCGCGACGCTGCTGGGGCCGCGCCTTCGTTGTACCAGTTGCGGGGCCTGCGGAGGAACGGGCAATCGTCGCCTGGGCGTGATTTTTTCGTCGGTAAGGGCCGCTGTTGCTGCCGGGTCAGCTAAACACGCGGTTATCCCCGCTACAAAGGAATGAATAGCGATGCCCTGATAACCAGGGTGCATAAGCGAAATGGGCAACTGTTGCTGGGCGAACACTTGATCAGCAGGCTGTCGCTGCAGCGACAGTGGAGCGCTCCGGGGCACGTCGCCAAGCCCCGTGGGACGGGCACCGAGCCTGCTGGCACGAGTGCTGCAATATTCCTTGCAGAAAGCGAAAGCGCAGCCTGACCTTACTCGAAAGAATAAGCACGGCGCGCCGAGCCCACCCATCCAGCGGCAAGGAGCGACACCATGCACACCTTCACCTCGCGGGCCCGCAAGCCCGGCAAACTGGCCCGTTTGTTCGGCCTGCTCGGCGCCTCGGCGGTCCTCGCCTTCGGCACCTCCGCCGCCAAGGCGGAAGCCCTGCCCAAGGAGCTGCGCCTCGACTACGCCTACTACTCGCCCACCAGCCTGGTGCTCAAGCACTTCGGCTGGCTGGAGCAGGAGGTGGGCGCCGGCACCCAGGTCAGCTGGGTGCTCAGCCAGGGCAGCAACCGCTCGCTGGAATACCTCAACGGCGGCAGCATCGACTTCGCCTCCACCGCCGGCCTCGCCGCCGTGCTGAGCCGCGCCAACGGCAGCCCGATCAAGACGGTGTACATCGCCAGCCGCCCGGAATGGACCGCGCTCGCGGTGCGCAAGGACTCGCCCATCCAGAGCGTCGCCGACCTCAAGGGCAAGAAGATCGCCGCCACCAAGGGCACCGACCCCTACCTGTTCACCCTGCGCAGCCTGGAGCAGGCCGGCCTGAGCAAGGACGACGTCGAGCTGGTGCACCTGCAGCACCCGGATGGCCGCGTGGCCCTGGAGAAGGGCGACGTGGACGCCTGGGCCGGCCTCGACCCGCACCTGGCCGCCAGCCAGGTGCAGGCCGGCTCGCGCATCCTCTACCGCAACGTCGCCTTCAACAGCTACGGCGTGCTCAGCGTCACCGAGCGTTTCGCCAAGGAGCACCCGCAGGCCATCGCCACCGTACTCGGTGCCTATGAGAAAGCCCGCAAGTGGGCCCGGGAGAACCCCGAGGAGCTGGCCCAGCTGCTGGCCAAGGAATCCGGCCTGCCGCTGGAGGTGGCGCGCCTGCAACTGTCGCGCACCGACTTCTCCAACGCCCAGCCGGGCCCGGAGCACATCGCCGCACTCAAGGCCGCTGCGCCGATCCTGGTGACCGAGGAGCTGGTGCGCCGTGGCGTGCAGGTCGAGCAGGTGGTGGACCAGCTGATCGACCCGGCCTTCAGCGCCCAGGCCATCGCCAGGCAGTGATCCGCACGTCCGCCGGGGTGTGCGCAAGCCGCCCCGGCATTGGCGCCTGCGGGACCACCCCGGCGCCGGGAGCAGAGACATGAGCAAGAGCAAGACCCTGCCGGCGCCCGCCGTCGGCCCCTGGAAACCGACCTTCTCCGGCGTCGCGCTGCGGCGCCGCCTCAAGGGCCTGACGATCCCGCTGCTGGCCCTCGCCCTGCTGGAGGTGCTGGTGCGCATCGGCTGGGTGCCGTCCTACCAGATGCCCGCGCCCAGCGAGATCTTCCTCACCCTGCGCGACCTCGCCACCGGCTCCCTGTGGAGCCACATCGGTGTCAGCCTGGCGCGGGTGGCGGCGGGCTTCGCCATCGGCGCGGTGCTGGCCCTGGGCGTCGCCGCCTGGGTTGGCCTGAGCCGCGAGGCCGAGGCCTATCTCGAACCTACCTTCGCTGCCCTGCGCGCCATTCCCAGCCTGGCCTGGGTGCCCCTGCTGCTGCTCTGGCTGGGCATCGACGAAACCTCCAAGGTGGTGCTGATCGCCATCGGCGCCTTCTTCCCGGTCTACCTCAACGGCGTGGCGGCGATCCGCAACATCGACCGCAAGCTGGTGGAGGTGGGGCAGATGTACGGCTTCGGTCCGGCGCGCCTGGCCTGGCGCATCCTCCTGCCGGCCGCCTTGCCGGGGCTGTTCACCGGCCTGCGCAGCGGCCTCAGCCTGGCCTGGATGTTCCTCGTCGCTGCCGAGCTGATCGCCGCCACCAAGGGCCTGGGCTACCTGCTCACCGACGGCCGCGAAACCTCGCGACCCGACCTGGTGCTGGCCTCGATCATCGTCCTGGCGTTGCTGGGCAAGCTCAGCGACGGCCTGCTGGCGGCGCTGGAAACACGGCTGCTGGCCTGGCGTGACGCCTTCGCCGGCCAGGGCGGGGAGGGTTGAACATGAGTGACGCATTGCTGGATATCCAGGTCGAGCGCAAGCAGTTCGCCGGCCACACCGTGCTGCAGAACGTGCAGTTGAAGCTGCAGGCGCGGGAGGTGGTCAGCCTGCTCGGCCCCAGTGGCTGCGGCAAGAGCACCCTGCTGCGCATCGTCGCCGGGCTGGAGCGCGACTACGTCGGGCGCACCCTGCGCGGCGAGGGCGAGGTGGCCTTCGTGTTCCAGGAGCCGAGGCTGATGCCCTGGCTGACGGTGGCGCAGAACATCGGCTTCGCCGACGACCGTGGCTATGACCGCGAGCGCGTGGCGCGGCTGATCCGCGAAGTCGGCCTGGAGGGCTTTGCCGACGCCTTGCCCAAGCAGCTTTCCGGCGGCATGGCGCAACGCGTGGCCATCGCCCGTGGCCTCTATTCGCGGCCCCGCGTGCTGCTGCTGGACGAGCCCTTCAGCGCGGTGGACGCCTTCACCCGCATGAAGCTGCAGGACCTGCTGCTGCAACTGGCGGAGCGCCATGCCATCGCCCTGCTGCTGGTGACCCACGACATCGACGAGGCGCTCTACCTGGGCGACCGCGTGCTGGTGATGGGCGCCCGCCCGGGCAACGT
Organism: Pseudomonas solani; assembly: GCF_026072635.1. Lineage (NCBI taxonomy): Bacteria > Pseudomonadati > Pseudomonadota > Gammaproteobacteria > Pseudomonadales > Pseudomonadaceae > Pseudomonas > Pseudomonas solani. Next base: position 4,535,799 of record NZ_AP023081.1, read on the forward strand.
GCGCCAGGAACTCGCCGTGCCCCTGCCGCGCCCCCGCGACCGGCGTGACCCGGAGCTGGCACGGCTCAAGGCCGAGGCACTGACCGAGCTGCATCTGGCGCATGTGATTTGAGGAGGGGGCCGGGCTTGGCAGCCCTTCGGGCGCAGCGCCGCCACTAGCACAGATGATCTGAGGGCGGATGTAGGGTGGATGACGCTCTTTTCATCCACCAAACGGGCTCACCGGCGGGCATGGGATTTCCATCGCGGGTTTCACCCGCCCTACATCGAGAGCAGGCGGGCGACCACTACGTGGAAACGGGCTCCGTAATGGTGGATGGGTGAAGCGTCATCCACCCTACGCAGCGGTCATGCCCATCCGCTGGCACATGTGATCTGAGGGTGGATGTAGGGTGGATGACGCTCTTTTCATCCACCAAACGGGCTCACCGACGGGCATGGGATTTCCATCGCGGGTTTCACCCGCCCTAGGTCGAGAGCAGGCGGGCGACCACTGTGTGGAAGCGGGCTCCGTAAGGGTGGATGGGTGAGGCGTCATCCACCCGCGGTGGTCATGCCCATCCGCTGGCACGTGCTGTCAAACCGTCAACTGCACCACCCGCTCGCCATCGATGCGGGCGTCGTTGCCGCGGCGGTTGACCACCAGTTCGCCGATGGCGATCAGGCGGCTGCGGGTGACGTTGCGGCTGAGGCCGAGCAGGTTGGCGGTGTGCACCTGGTTGCAGTGGCAGTGGCGGTAGGCGGCGCGCAGCAGGGCGTCCTCGACCTTATGGTGCAGGTCGCCGCCCTGTTCCTCGAACAGGCGCTGGAAGGCGTGGAGCATCTGCGCCTCGGCCGAGCCGTCGTGGCCGCGGGGTTCTTCCGGGCGTTCGATGCGCAGGTTGGAGAGGTGCAGGTCGTCGGCCTGGATCACGCCGTCGCGGCAGATCAGCAGGGTGTGGTGGATGACGTTCTCCAGCTCGCGGATGTTGCCGGGCCAGGAGTAGGTGCGCAGCTTCTGCGCGGCCTCGGGCTCAGCTCGCTCTGGCCGTAGCCGAGGCGGCGGCTGTATTCGCCGATGAAGTGCCGGGTCAGCGGCAGGATGTCGCCGGGGCGCTCGCGCAACGGCGAGAGCTCCAGGCTGACGACGTTGAGGCGGTAGTAGAGGTCCTCGCGGAAGTGCCCGGCGTTAATCGCCTTTTCCAGTTGCACGTTGGTGGCGGCGAGCACACGCACGTCGATAGGGATGCTGCTGCGCGAGCCCAGGCGCACCACCTCGCGCTCCTGCAGCACCCGCAGCAGTTTCACCTGGATGGGCATGGGCAGGTCGCCGATCTCGTCGAGGAACAATGTTCCGCCGTTGGCCGCTTCGAACCAGCCGGCCTTGGCCGCCAGGGCGCCGGTGAAGGCGCCTTTCTCGTGGCCGAACAGCTCGGCCTCCACCAGCGACTCGGAAAAGGCGCCGCAGTTGACCGCCACGAAGGGGCCGTCGCGGCGCGCGCTGAGGTTGTGGATGTGGCGGGCCACCAGTTCCTTGCCGGTGCCGGTCTCGCCGATCACCAGCACGCTGGCCTCGCTCGGCGCCACCTGCTGCAGGTGTTCGAGCAGGGCCTGGGATTTCGGGTCCTCGAACACCTGGGCGGTGGCACGCACCGAGGTGGCCAGGGCCGGGGAAGGGGGCAGGGTGAGCAGGCCGGAGCCGTTCGGACGGGGTGCTTTCATGAGTAGAAGGTCGGCTGTGGCAGGTTCTGGTTCAGGGCCCAGTCGCCCAGCTCGCGGACCTTGTAGTCCACCGGGTCGTGCAGGGTCTGGGTGCGCAGGTTGCGCCAGTAGCGGTCCAGGCGCAGGGCGGCGTGGGTGGAGCGGGCGCCGGTGACCTCGAACATGCGGTTGCACAGTTCCAGGCCGTTGCGGGTGGTGGCGACCTTGGCGGTGGCGATGGCCAGGGCCAGCTCGCCGCGCTGCGCCTCACCCAGGGCGGTGCCCTGGTTCCAGGCGGCGTCCAGCAACTGGTTGGCGCGCTGGATCAGCGCGCGGGCGCTTTCCAGGCCCACCCAGAAGTCGCCGTAGCGGGCCAGCACGTAGGGGTCTTCGCCTGCGCTTTCGACACCGGAGCGGAACCAGGGGCGGGCTTCGCGCAGGGTGTAGGCGCGGGCTTCCTCGAAGGCGCCTTCGGCGATGCCGAGGAAGATGTTGCTGAAGATCAGCTGGGCGATCAGCGGGCGCAGGCAGGCGAAGGGCGTGCTCAGCGGGCCGGGTTCCAGCAGCAGTTCGTTCTCCTCCACCCGCACCCGTTCGAAGGTGGCGCTGCCGCTGTCGGTCTGGCGCTGGCCCATGTTGTCCCAGTCCTCGGCCAGGCTGATGCCGCTGCGGGCGGTGGGGATGGCGGCGATCAGCAGCTTGCCGCTTTCTTCGTCGAGGCCGGAGGCGATCAGCATCTGCGAATCCAGGGCGCCGGAGCAGAAGCTCTTCTTGCCGGAGAACTCGCGGTAGCCGTTGAAGCGACGCACCGTGGTGCGGGTGTCCAGCGGGTTGAGGGCGTTGCCCCAGAACCAGCGGTTGCGCGCGGTGAGTTCGAACCAGGGCTGCCACTGCTCGGGGCGCGAGAACAGGCGCACGGTGGCCAGCATCAGGTGCTGGAAGGCGAAGACGTGGGCGATGGAGCTGTCGACGCGGGCGAACTCGCGGACCACGGCGAGGGTGGTCTGCCAGTCGGCGCCGAGGCCGCCGTATTCGCCGGGGATCACCAGCGACAGCAGGCCGCTCTGGCGGATGGCGTCGCGCTCGGCCTTGGGGGTGCCGCCCTGGGCGTCGCGTTCGGCGGCGCTGACGGCGAAGCCTGTGGCCAGCTCGCGGGCGATCTGCAGCGGCGTGGGGGTGGCGAGATGCTGAGGGGCATTCACGCTCGGGTCCTCTTCTGATGGGGGCGTGTCGGGTGCGCCCCTCCGCACGGGGAGGGGCGGGCGGTTCAGTGGGCGGCGACCTGGGTCGGCAGCACGTCGTTGGCGATCATTTCGCCGAAGGGCCCGGTGAGGTTGGTGACGCCGCGGCCGGCGAGGCTGGCGTAGGGCTCGGGCAGCAGCGGGAACACCAGCTCGGCGAAGCGGTAGGCCTCTTCCAGGTGCGGGTAGCCGGAGAAGATGAAGCTCTCGATGCCCAGGTCCGCGTACTCCTTGATGCGCTCGGCCACCTGCTGCGGGTCACCCACCAGCGCGGTGCCGGCACCGCCGCGTACCAGGCCGACGCCGGCCCAGAGGTTGGGGGCGATCTCCAGGTTGTCACGGCGGCCGTTGTGCAGCGCGGCCATGCGCCGCTGGCCTTCGGAGTCGAAGCGCGAGAAGGATTTCTGCGCGGCCTCGATGGTCTCGTCGCTGATGTGCTCGATCAGCTTGCTGGCGGCTTGCCAGGCCTCGTCGGCGGTCTCGCGGACGATCACGTGCAGGCGGATGCCGAACTTCACCGTGCGGCCGTTGCGGGCGGCGCGCTCGCGCACGTCGGCGATCTTCTCGGCCACGGCGGCCGGCGGTTCGCCCCAGGTCAGGTAGACGTCCACCTGCTCGCCGGCGAGGTCGTGGGCGGCGTCGGAGGAACCGCCGAAGTACAGTGGCGGGTAGGGCTTCTGGATCGGCGGGTAGAGCGCCTTGGCGTTCTGCACCTGCAGGTGCTTGCCCTCGAAGTCCACCGACTCGCCCTGCAGCACGCGACGCCAGATGCGCAGGAATTCGTCGGTCACTTCATAGCGCTCGGCGTGGCTGAGGTGGATGCCGTCGCCACGGTTTTCGTCCGGGTCGCCGCCGGTCACCACGTTGATCAGCAGGCGGCCGCCGGAGAGGCGGTCGAGGGTGGCGGCCATGCGCGCGGAGACGGTGGGCGAGATGATCCCGGGGCGGATCGCCACCAGGTAGCGCAGGCGCTCGGTCAGCGGCGCCAGGGCCGAGGCGACCACCCAGGAGTCCTCGCAGGAGCGGCCGGTGGGGATCAGCACGCCGTAGTAGCCGAGGCTGTCGGCGGCCTGGGCCACCTGCTTGAGGTAGGGCAGCGACACCGGGCGTGCGCCCTGGCTGGTGCCGAGGAAGTGGCCGTCGCCGTGGGTGGGGAGGAACCAGAACACGTTCATGGGGCTGTCCTTCAGGCGATCTTCTTGAGGGCGTCGGCGCGGCTGCCGAAGAGGCTGGCGGCACGGTCGGCGGCCAGGGAGATACGGGCTTTCAGCGGCTCGCTGGTGACCTGGTAATCGACGAAGTCGGCCTCGGAGGCGTAGACGCCGATGGGCAGGGTGAGGGCCTGGAAGAAGCTGAACAGCGGGCGCAGCTGGTGGTCGATGACCAGCGCGTGGCGCTCGCTGCCACCGGTGGCGGCGAGCAGCACCGGGGTGTCGATCAGGGCGTTCATGTCGATCAGGTCGAACAGGTGCTTGAACTGGCCCGGGTAGGAGCCGCGGTAGACAGGCGCCGCCACCACCAGCAGGTCGGCGCTCTCGATGGCGCGCAGCTCGTGCTCGACGGTTTCCGGCAGCTCCTTGCGCGACAGCGCACCGCCCACGGGGCGGGCGATATCGCCGAGTTCGATGATGCGCACGTTGACCGGCAGGTGCTTGCCCAGCTCGGCCACCAGGGCCTGGGTCAGCACCAGGGTGCGCGAGGGGCGGAAGGTGCCGCCGGAGACGGCGACCACGTTGATGGCGTTGCTCATGGGGTTGTCCCTTGTGATGTTGCGCTATGTACAGAGGGACAGAGCAAGGGCCGTACCAAGAGCCGAAGTGTGCGGAAACAGGGCAGTTGGGCGGGTTGGCGGCAGGAAAACCTGCCAGGTGGGCAACACTTCTGCTGATCGGGTGTTGATGGGGAAACACTTTGCAGGGTTGCGGGCATCGCGAATGAATGGCGGCGTAGGTCGGGTGAAAACCGACGCCCTTGCACGTGGCCATCGCGAATGAACTCGCTCCTACAGGGATGGAGCAGGGGGGCTGCGGGGTTGGGGGCTGCTGGGTGGAGGTCGCTTTTTACCTCCACCGTGCGGCGTTCGGGGCGGCGTCGGCAGCATGGGTTTCGCTGCGCTCTACGCCATCCTACGGGTGCTCCTTGCGGGGTGGTTGGTTGGGGGGGCGAATGAGTTCGCCTCTACAGGAAGGGCCCCGCGTGGGGCCCTGGCGTTGGGTCAGAAGTCGTAACTGACGCTGGTGTAGTAGAACGCTCCCTGGGCACCTTCGGGGGAGGTGATGCTGTACTTGGAGACGCCGTAGAGCTGCGCGCCTTCGAGCTTGTCGGGGTGGCTGTCGAAGAGGTTGATCGCGCCCACCGAGACCTTGAGCCCCTGCTGGAAGCTGTAGCTGAGGTCGAGGTCGGTCACCCATTGCGCGCTGAAGGTCTGGTCCAGGGCCGGGTTGCTGGCGTTGAGCGACTTCCATTCGCCGTAGCGGCGCTGCGCCAGGGTCAGGCCCCAGCCCTCGTAGAGCCAGTTGGCGCTGAGGGTGAGCTTGTCGTCCGGGGTGCCTTCCTCGATCAGGCCTTGGGTGTTGCGCCCGACGATCTGCGAGCCACGGATGCTGCCGACGTCGCGCAGCTTGGTGATCTCGGTGCGGTTGCGGCTGTAGCCGGCACTGAGGTTGAGGCGGCCGGCCTGTTCCAGGTCCCACTGGTAGTTGCCGGTGAACTCGATGCCCCGGGTCCGGGTGTCGGCGACGTTGGTGTAGAAGGCCGCGCTCTGGATGTTGGCGTAGGGCGTGCCGGCGAAGATCGGCCCGACCACGGTGGACGGCAGCTGGTCGGACAGGGTGATGCGGTTTTCGATGTCGATGCGGTAGGCGTCGACGGTGAAGGAGGCGTTGTCCAGCGGCCGCCAGACCAGGCCCAGGGAGTAGTTGGTGGACTCCTCCGGCTTCAGCGCCTTGCCGCCCAGCAGTCGGGCCTCGGCGCTGTCGGCGCGCAGGGTGCGTTGCTGCACTTCCACCCAGTTGCCACTGCCGGAGGGTTGCTCGACCACCTGCACGCTGAACGACGACAGGCCGCTCTGCACCAGTGACGGTGCGCGGTAGCCGGTGCTGGCGGTGGCGCGGGCGGCGACCTGGGGGGTGAAGTCGTAGCGCAGCGAGAGCTTGCCGTTGGTGGTGTCGCCGAAGTCCGAGTAATGCTCGGTGCGCGCGGCGATGCCGGCCTGGAACTGCTCGGTGACCTGGCCTTCGACGTCGAGGTAGGCGCCCCAGACCTTGCGCTCCAGGGACACGGCGTCGACGTTGGTGATGCCCGAGTAGTAGCCGGGGATGCGCCGGCCGGTGACCGGGTCGAGGGTGTTGAACAGCGCGCCGTTCTGCCAGCCGGCCGCCTCGCCCGCGCTGAGCTCGTAGTTCTCCTTGCGCCAGGCGAGGCCGGCGGAAAGGGTCAGCGGCTTGTACAGCAGGTCGGTGGGGAAGTCGCGGGTCCAGTCCAGGGTCAGGTTGGTCTGGTCGGCCTCGCGCTCGCCGGTGTAGATCTTCTCCGGGCTGCTGGCGCCCCAGCTGGGGTTGATGGCGTTGCGGTCGGTGGACTTCACCGAGTTGTCGCCGTGGTTGAGGGCCAGGTCGAATTTGCCCAGGGTTTCGTCCTCGTAGCGCAGGCCGCCGGTCGCCGCGTAGTCCTCCAGGGTGTAGCGGGTGATGGGGATGCGCCCATCGGGGAAGCGCGCCAGGGCCACGCTGCCGTAGTTGTTGCGCAGGGCGGTGGGCGGGTCGAAGAAGCTTTCCGCGTCGGTGTTCTTGTGGGCGTAGCTGGCGAAGCCGTAGGCGGTCAGGCCCTGGCCCAGGCCGATCTCGCTGTTGAGGGTGAAGTTGTACTGGTCGGAGACGTTGCCCGAGCCCCAGCGCCAGGTACGGTTGGGGTTGTTCTGCTCCAGGGGCGTATTGATGCTGGTGGAGCCGGGGTAGAACAGGCGGTTGTCCGGGTTGGTGTCGCTGGCCGGGTCCTGGCTGCCGGCGTCGAAGGCGAGGGTGACGAAGCCGTCGTTGGGCAGGGCGAAGCCCTTCCAGCCACTGAGCTTGCGTTGCAGGCCGTCGCCCTTGTCGTAGCCGCCGAAGCGGTAGCCGATGTTGCCGCCGTCGTCCCTTTCCTTGAGCACGATATTGATCACCCCGGCGATGGCGTCCGAGCCGTACTGGGCGGCGGCGCCATCGCGGAGGATTTCCACGCGCTGGATGGCCGCCAGGGGGATCAGGCTGAGATCCACCGCGGCGGCGCCGCGGCCGTTGACCAGGCCCTGGCGGGTGACGTTGGCGCTGGTGTGGCGGCGCTTGCCGTTGATCAGCACCAGCACCTGGTCGGAGGCCAGCCCGCGCAGCGAGGCGCCCTGGGCGATGGAGCCGGAGAAGGCACCCTGGGGCGCCTGCGGGAAGCTGAAGGACGGCGACAGCGCGGTGAGGGCGCCGGAGAGGTCCTGGGCGCCGGTCTCCTGCAATTGTTCGCCGCTGAGCACATCCACCGGTGCGGCGCTTTCCAGTGCGGTGAGGTCGCTGCGGCGGGTGCCGACCACCACCACCGTGTCCAGGCGTTCGCCGTTGGCGATGGGTTTTGTGGCGGATTCTGCGGCGAGGCCGGGAAGTGCAAGGCTGCTGGTGGCCAGGGCGATGGCACTGGCCAGAAGGGAAGGACGGTACATCTGGTTTACCCCTGTTCAGGAAGGACGTATTGGCGTTTCTCGTTTCCCGGGCGCTTATGGGTTTTCCCTTCCTGCGCCTCTTTCTCCGTTCCTCCCGAGCAACGGTTGTGCCAGGGGTTGCGTGGTTTTTCGTTTATTTAAAATCCAGTTAAATCAATGGGTTATGAGTTGCTTTGGGGCGGGGTTGCGGCCCTTGCATGGGGGCTGCTGGAGGCGCAGCAGCGGACCCGCAACGGGGCAGCAATGGGCGGTATGGGTAGGGCGGGTGAAACCCGCGTGAGGTGCGTGCGTGGGCGTCGGGTTTCACCCGACCTACGGGAATGGATTGGCTCTCTCTGCGTTAAGTGTTGCTAGAGGATTTGAGCCCAGCTGATTGCCGAGCTCTGGTGATATTTCTGGTTTCGCCCACCCGGGCGAGTCCCTTTTCCAATCGCTGGAACGCCAGCCCGGTGAAAAGGAACCAAAAAACTTGCCCCATCATCCGGCCCGACTGCGTCGGGTTCCCTCACTCCATCGTTGCTCTGGGGGCCGGCGCGATGGGCCATCCATGGCCTTGCGCGCCTCTCGCGGCATCCATGCCGCTCGTCCCCCGGCGCAACGACTGCGTTCGGCCTCCTGGAGGGGCGTTGGCGGCTGCTCCAACTTTCTTCGCTCGAACCCTCACATTGATGCGCGCAGTAACCCAGCGCACGTTCGTAGGATGGGTCGGGCGGCGTTCCGCGAGCGAAGCGAAACCCATGCGGCGGAGGTGGCACAAACCCTTAGGTGCTCGGAAATAGCCGTGCTTGAGCGCTTGCATTAAAACCACAACAGCTAACGCAGACAGAACCAAGAGATTCGCTCCCCAGGGGTATTGGAATGAAAACGCGGGAGGCCGATCGCTCGGGCTCCCGCGTGGGTGTGGCGGTGGGGATCAGAAGCGGGTGGTGAGGCTGACGCCGACGGTGCGCGGGTCGCCGTAGGTGATCACGTACTGGCCGCTGCCGACGGCGCCGTTGGGGCGGCCGTGGACCTGGTAGCGGCGGTCGGTGAGGTTGTTGACGAAGCCGGTGACGCTGATCTTCTCGTCATGGTTGAACCAGGTCAGGCGGGCGTTGGCCAGGGTGTAGTGGGGCTGGCTGAGGGTGCTGTCGACGCTGCTCTGGCGGTCGGCCAGGAAGTATTCCTTGCCGCGGTAGCTGACGTCGCCACCGGCCACCAGCTTGCCGCCGATTTCCAGCGGGATGGTGTAGTCGGCGCCCAGGGAGACCACCTGTTCCGGCGAGCGCACGAAGCGGTTGCCGCTGTAGTCGGCGGTGACCACGCCGGTTTGCGGGTTGACGTTCTTGAAGTCGGTGTACTCGGTGTCCAGGTGGGAGAGGGCGGCACGCAGGTGCAGGAACTCGGTGGGCTGGGCCTCGATTTCCAGTTCCGCGCCCTTGACCTCACCGGCGGCGCCGTTGGTCAGGGCGGTGGTGAGCACGCCGTTGCTGACGGTGAGCAGGTTCACCTGGATGTCGGAGTAGTCGTAGTAGAAGACGTTGGCGTTGGCGGTGAGGCGGCCGTCCAGCCACTCCGACTTCAGCCCCAGCTCGTAGGAGTCCAGTTCTTCCGGGTCCACGGTGGTGAGGCCGGAGAGCCCCTGGGACAGGCCGGTGTTGAAGCCGCCGGAGCGGAAGCCGTGGGCGTAGCGGAAGAACACCCGCAGGTTGTCGTTGATGCGGTATTCCGGGGTCAGGTCGTAGGTCCAGGCGTCCCAGGTCTTGTCCTTCTCGCTGGTGCCGTTGTTGTCGGCGCCGGCGATGGGCGCGCCGCTGGCCAGGAGCTGGGTCAGGGCCAGGTCGATGTCCTTCTTCTCCTTGGTCCAGCGCAGGCCGCCGGTCACGCTGAATTTTTCGGTGAAGTCATAGGTGAGGTTGCCGAACAGGGCGATGCTGTCGGTCTTGTGGGTGTAGGCCAGGTCGCGGGAGACGGTGCCGGTCTGGTTGCTGCCGGTGCCGTTGGGCAGCGTGCCGGGGCGCACGTAGCGCAGGGCGTCGCTGTCGAGTTTCTCGTGGAAGTAGTGGCTGCCGGCGAGCCAGCGCAGGGCGTCTTCCTGGGGGGAGGCGATGCGGAATTCCTGGCTGTACTGGTTGTACTCGTTGTCGACGTCGCTGACGCCGTTGACCTCGTAGGGCGTGTAGTCGGCGTCGCTGACACTCTGGTTGCGGATGTAGTCATAGGCGGTGATGGACGTGAGAGTGTAGCCGCCCAGGTCCCAGTTGAAGGTCAGCGAGGTGCCGTCGTGGTCGAGCTTGGCGTCCTCGTCGACGTTGAGCTGGATCTTGCTGCCATGGGGGCGCACGTAGCCGACGTTGTAGTAGCGGCCCACCGGCAGCGAGCCGTTGCTGCCGTCGCCCTTGTGCTCGCGGCTGTGGATCTTCCACAGGGCTTCCAGGTCCGGGGTCAGCTGGGCGAGGAACTGCAGGCGCACGGCCTTCTTGTTGACGTCACCGTAGGTGTGGTCGTTGCTGAGGTTCTGGGTGAAGCCGTCGCGCTCCTCGGAGTAGACCGCCACGCGTGCTGCCAGGCGCTCGTCCACCAGGGCGCCACCGATGGCGCCGTTGAGGATGCGTTCGTTCTTGCTGCCGAAACCGAGGGTGCCGTAGCCGTCGGTGTCGAAATCGGGCTTCTTCGAGATGATGTTCACCGCACCGGCGGTGGTGTTCTTGCCGTACAGGGTGCCCTGGGGGCCACGGAGGATTTCGATGCGCTCCAGGTCGTAGAGCGGGCCGCCGCCGGCGATGGGCGCGTTGAGGTAGACGTCGTCGGCGTAGATGCCCACCGGGAATACGGTGGCGGCGCCGGTGTCGCCGGTGCCCAGGCCACGGATGTACCAGCGTGGGCGGCCGTCGCCGTCGGGGTTTTTGGCCGCCGCGTTGGGCACGAAGGTGGTGATGTCGCCGATGGCGCGCACGCCGTCGGTGGTGATGTGGGTGCCATTGATGGCGGAGACGGTGGTGGGCGTCTCCTGCAGGGTTTCTTCACGGTGCTGGGCGGTGACGGTGACCGTCTTCAGCGCGGTGGTCGGCTGGGCCTTGGCGGCTGCTTCGGCCTTCTTCGCATCGGTCTGTTCGGCGGCCACCAGCGAGCCGCTGGCGGCCAGCAACACGGCCAGCCAGATGCCTCGGGTAATCGGATTGGGTGTGTGCATGTTCTCTCCCCTTTTATATGTAAGGCACGGGTCGCCAAGTGGGCGGTCGCAAGGCGTGCCATGAATAAGCCAAGAGGGTGAGAGCAGGAGTCGTGCCAGTCTTTTGTTGGGCGGAACGGTTATTTCGTTAAATTCGCAAGTTACTGTTTTTAAAGGATTTTAATGTTTGTTTTGGCGCGGATTTGTAACAACTAAGGGCGTGTGGGAGTTGGCCGAATCGAGGGTCGGGAGAGGGGCTGGAAAGTGTGCGTTGTCGGCAGCAGGAAGTTGCTGGGAAGTTGCTGCTGGGGAAGCAGTCGCCCGGGCATTGCTGCCCGGGCAGCAGCCTTATACGGCGACTCGCGAGGTGGAGCCGATGACCTTCTCCAGCACGCTGAAATCGATCCAGTCGCGCACGTCGAAACGGCGCGGGATGAAGTCCCAGCGGTGGAGGAAATCGGTGAAGTCCTGCAGCGCGGCGATCGAGCGTTCGTCGAGGGTGGTGCGCAGGCGCCGGTGGGCATCCTCGCCGTAGGCGGCGGCGACCCAGTACTCGCTGGTGTTGAGTTCGCGGGCGAGGAAGCGCCGGGTCTCGTCCGGGTTGGCCCAGGCCCATTGCTCGGTGCGCAGCACGGTGTCGACGATGCGCACCGAGGCATCGAAGTGCTCGTGCAGCAGGTGGGTGTCGACGGTCAGGGTACGCGGCGTGCCGTTGTTGGAGCGGATCAGCGGGTCGGGGTGCGAGCCGGTGTCCACCACCACCTGCAGGCCGAACTCGTTGGCCAGGTGGGCGGCGTGGGCGCCCTTGAGGAAGATGGCGTCGATGTCGCCGCGCAGCAGGCCGATCAGCTCGTTGTTGCGGCGTTTGACGCGGTCCACCCCGAGGCTGACTTCGGCGCCATGCAGGTGGTGCTTCTGCTCGTCGCTGTAGGTGCCGCCGTAGGGATAGTCCACCAGCTCGACGTCCTGCACGGAGAGGCCTTCCAGGCGCAGGGCGTTCTCCAGGCCGCGCAGGGCTTGGGCGCGGGTGAAGTCGATCTGCACGTTGGCCCACTTGGGCAGGCCGAAGCGGCGGTTCTTCAGGTCGCGGATGCTGTTCACCCCGGATTCCGGCGTGGTCAGGATCAGCTGCACCTCGTCGCTCCAGGACAGCCCGACGACGCGGGTCTGCACGCCGCTGGCGTAGGCCCAGATGGCCGGGATGTTGCCGCCGTGGCGTACCGAGTTGGGCAGGTGGTGGTCGTAATGGGCTTCGCGCACCTCGCGCTCGCTGGATTCGCGCAGCGACTGGATGCTGGTGCCGAAGGGGCGGAAGGCCTCGGCCAGGCGGCCGGACTGCACCGCGATGCCGAGCCCGGTGGGAACCGGGCTGTGGGTGTACCAGAGGGTGTCGAGTGGCTTGCTCATAAGTGGCTCGGTTGAGGTCAGTAGAGCCCGGCCGATCAGCCTGCCAGCGCAGTGGCTGCGCGCAGGGAATCCAGCGGTCGGGTATCGATCCAGTCACGCACGTCGAACAGCTGCGGGATGAAGCCCCAGCGGTGCAGGAAGGCGGTGAAGTCCTGCAGCGCGGCGATGGCCTGTTCGTCCAGCTCGGTGCGCAGGCGGCGGTGGGCGTCCTCGCCATAGGCCACGGTCACCCAGTACTCGCTGCTGTTGGTTTCGCGGGCGAGGTAGCGGCGGGTGTCGTCGGGGTGGGCGTGGGCCCATTCCTCGGCGCGCAGCACCGCGTCGAGGATGCCGGCGGCGGCTTGCGGGTGCTGCTCCAGCAGGTGGGCGTCGACGGTCAGGGTGCGCGGCGTGCCGTTGTTCGAGCGCACCAGCGGCTCGGGGTGCGAACCGGTGTCGATCACCGTGCGCAGGCCGAAGTCATGGGCCAGCTGGGCGGCACTGGCGCCCTTGAGGAAGATGGCGTCCACCTCGCCGCGCAGCAGGCCGACCAGCTCGGCGTTGCGCCCTTCGGCACGCCGCGAAGTCACCGGGGTGCCGGCCACTGCCTGCACCGGCTCGTCACTGAAGGTGCCGCCGTAGCGGTAGTCGACGCGCTCCACGTCGGCCACTTCCAGGCCCTCCAGGCGCAGGGCGTTTTCCAGGCCGCGCAGGGCCTGGGCGCGGGTGAAGTCGATCTGCGCGCCGTGCCAGTCGGGCAGGCCGAAGCGGCGGCCCTTGAGGTCCTTGACGCTTTTGATGCCGCTGTCCGGGCGGGTGAGGATCAGCTGCACCTCGTCCGCCCAGGACAGACCGATGACGCGGGTGTCGCGGCCCTGGGAGCGCGCCCAGATGGCCGGGATGTTGCCGCCGTGGCGTACCGAGTTCTGCAGGCTGTGGTCGAAGTGCGACTCGCGCACCGCCTGCTCGGTGGATTCGCGCAGGGACTGGATGCGCGTGCCCTGGCTGGCCAGGGTCTGCTCCAGCCAGCCTTTCTGCACGGCGATGCCGAGCCCGGTGGGGACCGGGCAGCGGGTGTACCAGAGGGTTTCGAGTTGGCTCATGGTCGGTCTCCTCAGGCGCTTTGCTTGAGGTCGGCGGCCGGGCTTGCCGCCGAGCGCTGGTGCACCAGCGGCAGCACTTCCTGGCCGATGCGCAGGGCTTCTTCCAGGTGCGGGTTGCCGGCGAGGATGAAGGTGGAGAAGCCGGCGTCGCGGTATTCCACCAGGCGCTCGGCGATGTTCTCGTGGCTGCCCACCAGGCCCACGGTCGGGCCGGGCTTGGCCTTGGCGAAGCCGGCCCAGAGGTTGGGGCCGAGGATCAGGTCGTCGAAGCGGTCGATGTTCTGGTGGTAGGCGGTCTGGCGCGCGCCACCCACCGAGTCGGAGCCGCTGGTGAAGTTCTTCACCAGGGAGCTGGGCTTGCCTTCGAGGCGGTCGAACTGGGCACGCAGGTCGCGCCAGGCGGCTTCCTCGGTCTCGCGGGCGAAGAGGTCGACGCGCAGGCCGAAGCGTACGGTGCGGCCCTGCTTGTCGGCCAGCTCGCGCACGCGCTCGATGTGCGGCTTGAGCTTGTCCACCGGCTCGGCCCAGTTGAGGTAGACGTCGGCGTGGCGCGCGGCCACTTCCAGGGCGGCGTCGGAGAAGCCGGAGAAGTACACGCCGGGCTTGCGCTCGTCATGCAGGCCGGGCGGCAGCGCGCCGTTCTCCAGTTGGTAGATGTCGCCGTCGTAGGAGAAGCGTTCGTTCTCCCAGAGGCCCTGGATGATGTCGAGGAACTCGCCGGTGCGCTTGTAGCGCAGGTCGTGTTCGAGGAAGTCGCCATTGGCGCGCTGGCTGGCCGGGTTGCCGCCGGTGATGATGTTCCACTCCAGGCGGCCACGGCTGAGGTTCTGCAGGATGGCCGCCTGCTGCGCGGCGTAGGCGGGCAGGGTCCAGGTGGCCTGGAAGGCGATGAGGAACTTGATGCGGCGGGTCTCCCGCGCCAGGGCCGAGGCCACCACCCACGGCTCGGGGCCGGTGGGCAGCAGGGCGCCTTCGAAACCGGCCAGTTCGGCGGCCTTGGCCACCTGGGCGATGTAGTCGATGTAGCCGAAACCGTCGGGCTCGCCGTTGGGCAGGCGGCCGGGGGCGATGTTGCCCGGGCGGTGCGCGTGGCTGCCACGGTTGTGCTTGTCGGTGGACAGCTGCGGTCCGTCGGTGCCCAGCGGCAGGCGCCAGAAGAATTCAGTGCTCATATTCGCTCCTGATGAGGTGGCCGTGGTTCCCGCCGGGGCCGGCGAGCCACGCTGGGAAGGAGCGAGTGCAACCGCCATGCCACGGCCTGCCGCCGGGCCTGTACGCCAGGCGTGGCAAGGGCTGCGGGGGCGTCGGGCGAGGGCGTGGGGTGCTGGGGTGCGTCTCCAGCAACACCCCGCCAGCAGCCGGCTGTTGGGGGCGCAACAGAATCGCCCGCCGTGGGCCGGCGGATGGCCTGGCCGCTGCCGCCAGGCCTTGTGTTTCAAGGGGTTGGAGGAGTCGGCACAAGTCCTGCTCTGCATCGCTGCAACCGCACACCACGGCGGCAACGGAGCTTCGTTGCAAGACCCCTTGAAGGACGGACAACCCCATGACCCAGACCAGCACCACCCTCGGCAACGCCATCCTCGAACAGGTGGAGCAGGCCAAGCGCGATTTCGCCAAGGCCTTCCGCGTGCTCCAGGAGACCCGCACCCTGACCGCCACCAACACCCTGCAGGCCTACCTGCGGGTCCCCGGCACCGAGCTGGTGATCGCCCTGCGCGCACCCTCGCCCTGGGACGACGAGCCGGGCATCCGCGCCTCGGTGGTCAGCTACGACGGCGTGGTCCACCTCGACGAGACCCTGGGCCGCGCCCAGACCCTGAGCGAAAGCCGCGAGGCCGGCAGCGGCAAGCGCTACGCCCAGGTGCTGCGCGAGCGCGCCGAGGTGAATGTGGTGATCCACGTGCACACGCCCTACCTGGGTGGCTGGGCCGGCACCCACCGCGTGTTGCCGCTGCGCTACGCCGCCTCGCAACGGGTGACCCTGGCCCGCGAGCTGCCGGTGTACATCGACCGCCGCCAGCCGGAGCCGGCCTTCATCGTCGACGCCATCAAGGCCAACCCGCATACGCCGGGGCTGCTGGAGGCCAACGGTGGGGCGACCTTCTGGGGCACCGGCATCCTCCAGGTGGCCAAGCTGGTCCTGCTGGTGGAAGAGGGCGCCTACTTCCAGGCACTGGCGGAAAACCTCGGCGGCTCCAAGGAGTTCGGCCCCGGCGTGCTGGAGCAGCAATGGAAGATGACCGGGCTCTGGGCCGAGGGGCAGAAGCTGCTGGGCGAGGTGGCCTGACGCGGGCGGCGCGGTGCCCGTTACTGCACGGGCACCGTGGGCGTCGCGGGCGCGACGGTGGCGGCACCGATGGACTCGCTGAACTCGGTGTCGATGAGCACCGTGCGCACCTTGTAGCTGTCGAATTTGCGCGCCTTCACCGGCACCGAGAAGCGCCACGCCTGGCCACCCTCGATGCCCTTGGCGCGGAAGGTCTCGGTGTCCACCAGCTTGTCGCCCTGGTAGATGTCGAACACCACCGTGACGGTGGAGAAGGACTTCTCGGTGGTGTTGACGGCGGTGCCGTTGATGTAGCTGTCGTGCCCGGAACGGGTGAGGGCGAGGTTGCGCACCTTGACGTCATCGGCGAGGGCACACAGCGGAACGAGGGCCAGCAGGGTGAGGCAGGATTTACGCAACATGGCGAACGACTCGAGGCCTTAACCTGCCGTTGATACATCGGCGCAAAATCCTTGTCGACTACCGCTCGGCGCCACGTAATCCGAGGCTTACGGCTGCGACTCACGGATATGCCTGCGGCGTGGGGTGGACCCCGTTTTATCGGTCCACCTTTCGTGCTTGTCGGCTGCTCCGCTGGTGGATGAAAAGAGCGTCATCCACCCTACGGGCGTGCCACCGCGAGGTGGCGGAGACGGGGCTGTGCCAATGGCCCCGTTCGCCTGGCTCAGGCCACGCCAAGGGTGAGGTGAACCCGCCGGCCCAGGGCGGTGGCGATGTTCACCAGGGCGTCCAGGGAGAAGCGCGAGATGCGACCGCGCAGCAGGTCGTTGATCCGAGGTTGGGTCACACCGCAGCGAGCTGCGGCTTCCGCCTGTTTCCAGCCGTTCTCTTCGATGAGGGCCGCGATCTGCTGCATCAGCTCGGCGCGTGCTTGCAGGTTGGCTGCCTGTTCGGGCGTGTCAGCGATGGCATCCCATACGCTGTCGAAGCTTGCGATCTCGCTCATTTCAAACCTCGCATCAGTTCCTGGTAACGGGCCTTGGCCAGCTGTGCAGTGGCTGTTCCCGCGGCTAGCGCCATGAATTACCGCTGTGCTGTGTAAGGCCGCAAGGCAGGGACGGTGTGGGGCGATGCGGATTGGTCGAGTGGGTTTTCTGTGTTGTCCGCTAGCTGGGGCATAGTGCCGGCAGCATGGGGTTCGCTTTGCTTGCGGAACGCCGCCCGACCCATCCTGCGCGTCTGAAACAGGGGACGGTGTGGTTGTAGGGGCGAATTCATTCGCCCGCTTTGGATCGCGCGAATCCGCTCGTGAGGTCTTCGCCGAGCTGCCAGCCGCGTAGGGTGGACCCCGCTTTATCGGTCCACCTTTCGTGCTTGCCGGCTGCTCCGCTGGTGGATGAGAAGAGCGTCATCCACCCTACGGGCGTGCCACCGCGAGGCCTTGGAGAGGGGGCCGTGGGAGCGAATTCATTCGCGAATCTTTTCGCGGTTGAAACCGCTCCCACGGGCCGTGTGTTGCCTGGTGTGAATCATCCTTCTGCGCCGGCTTTTTCCAGGATGGTGTCGATGGAGGCGCTGGTTTCGGCGCTGCGCAGGTAGGTCTGGTAGAGGGCGGCGTAGGCGCCGTTCTGCTCGATGAGCTGGCTGTGGGGGCCGAGCTCGACGAGCTGGCCGTTGCGGATCACGGCGATGCGGTCGGCGTCGCGGATGGTGGCCAGGCGGTGGGCGATGATGATTGCCGTGCGGCCTTCGCAGAGGCGGCGCAGGGCGCGCTGGATGCGGCGTTCGGTGTGCACGTCCACCGCCGAGGTGGCTTCGTCGAGGACCAGCACCGCCGGGTCGGCGAGGTAGGCGCGCACCAGGCACACCAGCTGGCGCTGGCCGTGGCTGAGCTGCGCGCCGAGGGGGCCGACCTCGCTGTGGTACTGGTGGGGTAGGCGCTCCAGCACCTCGTCGGCGCCCAGCTCGCGGGCGGCGGCGATCAGTTCGTCGTCGCTGGCGCCGGGGGCGGCCAGGCGCAGGTTGTCGAGGATGCTGCCGCTGAACAGCACGTTGTCCTGCAGCACCACGGCGACGCGGCGGCGCAGCTGGTGCTGGGCGACGTCGCGCACGTCCACGCCGTCGATGCGCACGCTGCCGCCCTGCACGTCGTAGAAGCGCGTGAGCAGTTGCACCAGGGTGCTCTTGCCGTGGCCCGAGGGGCCGACGATGGCCAGCACCTCGCCGGCGTGGATGTGCAGGTCCAGATCCTTGATCACTGGTTGCGCGGCCTTGGGGTCGTAGGCGAAGCGCACGGCGTCGAAACGCACCTCGCCACGGGCGTCGGGCAGGGCCTGGGGCCCGTGGCGGTCGGTGATTTCGGGTTGGGTGTCGAGCAGCAGGAAGATGCGCTGGGCCGAGGCGGAGCCGGTGGCGTAGCGCTCGAAGAGGTCCGACAGCTCCTGCAGCGGGCCGAGGAACATCATCACGTAGAACAGGCTTTCCGCCACCTGGCCGACGCTCACCGTGCCGTTGGCCAGGCCGTGGCCGCCCACCAGCAACAGTGCGGCCATGCCGCCGGCGGAGAGCAGCGCGGTGAAGGGGGCGAACCAGCCGGAGCGCAGGCTGCCGCGGATCAGCGCCTGGTTGAAGTCCAGCAGCAGGCGCCGGTAGCGCGCGCGGTTGGGGGCTTCCTGCACGCATTGCTGGATCATCCGCGCGCCGCTGACGCTTTCCACCAGGTGCGCGGTGAAGCGGCTGCGGTTCTCCGCCACCCGTGCCCAGTTGCGCTGGGAGATGCGCTTGAACGCCCAGGTGGCGGCGAACAGCAGCGGCACGGTGCCCACCAGGGCGAGGAAGAACAGCGGCGAGATCAGCCACAGCAGCACCCCGGCCACGGCGCAGCGCAGCAGGGCGCCGAGCAGTTCCGGCGGGCCCTGGATCAGCAGCGGTTCGAGGCTGTCCACGTCGCGGTCGGCGCGGGAGATGATGCGCCCGGCCTTGGTCCGGTCGAAGTAGCCGACGCTCAGCGCCTGGACGTGGGCGAACACGCGCACGCGCAGGTCGTTGAGCACGCGGATGGCGGCGCTGCCGGCGATGAACTGGGATATCCCCGCGAGCAGGAAGCGCCCCAGCCAGCTGGCCGCCAGGCCCAGGCCGAGCAGCGCCACCAGGCGTTCGTCGAGCAGCCAGTGGTCGCCCTGCGGCACCAGGCCGTGGTCCAGCAGCTCGCGCACGAACAGCGGCCGCAGGAACACGGTGAACACCAGCACCACCTCCAGGGCGATGACCGTGAGGATGGCGCCGCGTATCGGCCGCAGCAGCGGCAGCAGGCGGTGCAGCATGCCGCGGTCCAGCGCCTTGCGGGCGAGCATTTCCTCGATCTCGATATCCGAGAGCGCCTTGCCCGGTAGCGGGTTAGCCATGGTCGATCCCCAGCAGGTCGCGGTAGATGGGATTGCGTTGCAGCAGCTCGGCGTGGGTGCCGGCGTCGGCGATGGCGCCCTGGTCGAGCAGCAGCACGCGGTCGGCCAGGAGGATGGTGGAGAGCCGGCTGGAGATGACCAGCAGGGTGGTGCCGCGCAGTGCGCGGATATTGCCCAGCAC
Organism: Pseudomonas solani; assembly: GCF_026072635.1. Lineage (NCBI taxonomy): Bacteria > Pseudomonadati > Pseudomonadota > Gammaproteobacteria > Pseudomonadales > Pseudomonadaceae > Pseudomonas > Pseudomonas solani. The sequence continues at coordinate 4,554,856 of NZ_AP023081.1, forward strand.
GCGGCGTTCGCTGATGGCGTCGAGGGCGCTGGTGGCGTCGTCGAGGCAGAGGATGTCCGGCTGGCCGAGCAGCGCGCGGGCCAGGTTGAGGCGCTGGCGCTGGCCGCCGGAGAGGGTCACGCCGCGGTCGCCCAGGGGCGTGTCCAGGCCCCGGGGCAGGCGCTCCAGCACGTCGTCGGCGGCGGCCCTGTGCAGGGCCTGGAGCAGTTCGGCATCGCTGGCCCCGGGCGCGGCCAGGCGCAGGTTGGCGGCGAGGGTGTCGGAGAACAGGAAGCTTTCCTGGGGCACCACGTGCACGCGGCGGCGCAGCTGGGCCAGGTCGAGCTGGCGCACGTCCTGCCAGCCGGCGGCGTCGGAGCCCAGCAGCAGGCGCCCGGCGCTGACGTCCACCAGGCGCGGCAGCAGGCTGGCCAGCAGGCTCTTGCCGGTGCCGGTGGCGCCGACCAGGGCGACGGTTTCGCCGGGCTCGATGCGCAGCGAGCAGGCGCGGAGGATTTCGCGGCCACCGTCGGCGGCGCTGACGCCGACCTCTTCGAGCCTCAGCCCCAGCGGGCCGTCGGGCAGGGGCGCCTGGCCGCTGCGGATGGCCGGCTGTTCGTCGAGCAGCTGCCAGATGCGTTCGGCGGAGGAGCGGGCGTCGGCGAAGGTCTGCATGACCCGGCCGATGCCTTCGATGCGGAACACCAGGGTGGTGGCGATCAGCAGCGAGGTGACCAGCTCGCCGATGCCGATGCGCCCGTCGGCCACTAGGTGGGCGCCGTAGACCAGGATCCACACATGGCCCAGGGCGACCACCGCCTGGGGCAGGGGAATGCGCGAGGCGGCGTAGGCGAGGGCGCTGCGGGCATGGTCGGCGAACAGGCCGACCTGGCTGGCGAAGCCCTGGATGCGGCTGGCTTCCAGGGCGAAGGATTTGATCACGCGGACGCCGCCGATGCCTTCGCTGAGGTCCTGGGCGACGCGGTCATAGGCGGCGCCCACGGCGCGGTCGAGGCTGACCAGGCGCTCGGTCTGCACCACGAAGATGGCCAGCCCCAGCGCAGTGAGCAGCAGCGGCACCAGGCCCAGCAAGGGGTGGTACCAGCACAGCAGGCCGACGGCGGCGAGCACCACCAGCGGGGTTTCCACCAGTTGGCGCCAGAAGCTGATCAGCGCGTCGCGCACCTTGTCGGCGTCGCGGGTCGTGCGGGTGATCATCTCGCCCATGCCGTGTTGCCAGTGGTAGCCCAGGTGCAGGCCCTGGACCTGGCCGAGGATGCGTTCGCGCAGGCGCGTCAGCAGCTCCTGGCTGAGCACCAGGGAGAGCACCCCGGCGGCGTATTGCAGCACGCCCCGGCCCAGGGCCACGCCGACGATCAGGGCGAACCAGTACCAGCCCAGGGAGGCGTCGAGACTGCCGTCGGCCTGGCGCACCACGGCGTGGCCGGCGCTGACGTCGTTGACCGCGTGTCCCACCAGCCATTGCTGCCAGGCCAGGCCCAGGTTGACGGCGATGAACAGCAACGCGGTGAGGGCGAAGCGCCAGGGCATCTCGCGGTAGATGGCCAGGCAGCGGAGCAGGGGGTGGCGGTGGGGCATCGGTGGGGCTCGTGGTCGAAGAGGGAGGCGTTGGGGCGGGGGCGCCCCGACGCGTGTGTGCACGGGTGGGGTTACGGGTTGCCTTGCAGCTCGTCCTTGTAGATCACCCCGCCCTTCATCACCCACTGCACCTTCTCCAGCACCTTGATGTCGGCGAGGGGGTCGTCCTTGACGGCGATGATGTCGGCGTAGCGGCCGGCTTCGATGCTGCCGATGCTGTCGCTGGCCTCCAGCCACTTGGCCGGGGTGATGGTGGCGGCCTGGATGGCCTGCAGGGGCGTGAGGCCGGCCTCCACCAGGTAGTGGAATTCCACCGCATTGGTGCCGTGGGGGGTGATGGGCGCATCGGTGCCGTAGATGATCGGGATGCCGGCCTTGATCGCCTTGGCGATGTTCTGCCGGTGGATGATGCCGGTCTGCTTGAGAATCGCCAGGGTGTAGGGGCTGGCGCCGGCCTCGATGGCGTGATCCAGGGCCAGGCCGCCGATGGCCAGGGTGGGCACGATGGGCAGGTTCTTCTGCTTGAGCAGCTTGAGGCCCTCGTCGTCCACCAGGGAGGCGTGCTCGATGGTGTCGGCGCCCAGCTGCGCGGCCAGGCGGATGCCGTCGGCGCCGTGGGCGTGCACCGCGACCTTCTTGCGGTAGCGGTGGGCGGTGTCGATCACGGCTTTCAGTTCTTCTTCGCTGAACTGGGTGACGCGCGGGTCGGTGCCGCTCATGAAGCCGCCGGTGATGCACACCTTGATGAAGTCGGCGCCGTACTTGAATTGCTGGCGCACCTTGCGCTCGAAGGCGTCCGCGCCGTTGGCCACGCCGGCACCGTCCTTGTCGTCCTCGGGGGTGGTGGGCTGGCCGGAGCAGTGGCCGCCGGTGGTGGTGAGCAGGGTGCCGGCGTCGTAGATGCGCGGGCCGGGGATGTCGCCTTCGTTGATGGCGTCGCGCAGGGCGATGCCGGTGAAGGCGCGGCCGCCCATGTTGCGCAGGGTGGTGAAGCCGGCCTTGAGGGTGTCCAGCGCCTGCTTGGCGCCGGCCAGGGCGCCACGGGCGGTGCCGAAGCGCGGGCCGAAGCCGCCGAGGTGCACGTGGGAGTCGATCAGCCCGGGCAGCAGGGTGCTGGTGCCGAGGTCGACGATGCGGGCCTCGGCGGGGATGACGACGTCCGGGCCGACGGCCTTGATCTTCTCGCCTTCGATGAGCACCACCGGGTCCTTGACCACCTTGCCGCTGGTGACGTCGATCAGCCGTGCGGCCTTGAGTGCGACCAGTTGCGGCGGTTGCGCGGGGGCAGCGGCCTTGGGCGCTTCGGCGGCGAGGGCGAAGGGGGCGGCGCCGAGCAGCAGGGCGGTGCCGGAGGCGAGGGCCAGGCGGTTGCCCTGGCGGAGGATGCGGGTGATGGGCGTCATTTTCGATATCCATGAAAAAGCCCGCACACCCTGGCATGAACAGGGCGCCGGGAAATGGAACGCGGGTGGGTGAGGTTCAGCGCGTGGTGGCGCCTTCGCTCTGCTTGGCGTTGAGGATGGCGGTGTATTCGCCCGGGTCGATGCCGTTGAGGTAGTAGTTGCCGACGTGGTGCAGGCGCCAGCGGATCGGGTCGTGGGTGGTGTGCACCCGCGCGTTGCGCCAGAAGCGGTCGAGGTTCCACTTGGTCAGCGAGGCACTGGCGCCGAGCAGCGAGAAGATGTCGCTGGAGATCTTCAGCGAGGCACCGTCGGAGTGGGCACGGGCGGTGGCCACCGAGAGGATCAGCTCGTCCTGCAGTTCCTTGTTGTCCGGGTCCTGCTCGTGCTGGTCGAACACCCGCGCGGCATCGCGCAGCAGGGATTCGGCGGCGCGCAGGGCCACGGCGTATTCGCCGATCTGGCGGATGATGTGCGGCTCTTCGTTGGCGCGCTCGACGCCGCTTTCCACCCAGGGGCGGGAATTGTGGTTGAGGTAGTGCACGCCGGCCTGCAGCGCGCCGGCGGCGATGCCGGTGTCGATGGCGGCGTGGAGGATCTGCGGGAAGGTCAGCCCGGTGCGTTTCATCGGGCCCTGGCGGCGGGAGACGAAGCGCTCGTCCAGTTCGATGTTGTCGAAGATCACCGTGCCGCTGACCGAGTTGTTCTGGCCGAAGGCGTCCCAGTCGTCCACCAGGGTCAGGCCGGGGGTGTCGCGGTTGAGCAGCACGCCCACGCCGCCGTCGTCGGAGCCGGCGGTGAGGGAGATCCACTCGGCCAGGTAGGAGCCGGTGGAGTAGAACTTGCTGCCATTGAGGATCAGCTTGCCGTCGGCGCGGCGCTCGACGCGGGTCTTGAGGGCGAATTTGTTCTTGCCGCCGACTTCGGCCAGGGCGTTGCCGAAGCGCTTGCCGGCCAGCACGTCGGCCACCAGGCGGTCGCGCACCTCGTCCGGGTAGCCGTTGAAGATGCCGCGCAGCATCACGTTGTGGATCTGCAGCAGTTGGCCGACACCGCCGTCGGCGACGGAGATGAGGCGCACCGTCTCGACGATGGTTTCCACCGAGGCGCCCAGGCCGCCGAAGGCCTTGGGCACGCCGATGGCGGTGAGCCCGCTGTCGGACAGCAGTTGCGCCTGGCGCCTGGGCAGCTCGCGGTTCTGCGAGCTGTCGGCGGCGATCTCGGCGATCTCCCTGGCCACTTCCTTCGCCACCGCGATGGCATCCGCCTCGCTGCGCAGGATGTTCACCGCCGCGTGCGGCTGCTCCGTGGCGAAATTGCGTTCGGCCGTACTCATGGTTCACCTCTGTGGATTCAAACGTCGCGATGCCAGGCCTGTGCCGGGCGCTGTGGGGGCTTGAGCAGGTTCTATGCCAGAGGTTTTCCAACGGCCGCCGAGGCCTTGCGCGGCGCGGCTTGCAGGGGATGAGTAGGGCCGCACCCGGGCGGGCCGTTGCTGCTGGGGCAGCAGCGGCGCGGGGGCGGTTGCTCGGCAGGCAGCAATCGCCGCGCAACCCTGCTGGCTGGCCAGCAGAACGGCGGCCGGGTTTTCCATGCGCTCCGCTGCAGGCCACGGAACATGGGGCTTGCGGGCATTGGCACGGGCATTGCGATGGCAGGGCAAACGGCCTGTTCCGGCCGCCATGACTCGTTTGAATGGAGCGCCCCATGACCCTAGCCGCCACCGCCCCTGCGCAGCCGACCTTCACCGGGAAGGCCCCGCTGGAACAGATCTGGTTCACCCGTTGCCCGGTGCCCACCGCTTCCGGCATCGCCTACAAGCTCGGTTGGCTGACCGAAGAGTTCGCCGCCGACGGCCTGCCGGTGTCCACCCTGCAGGAGGCCCGCCAGCTCGGCCGCCACCATTACGACCACGAGCTGCCCGGGCTCTTCCGCGAGGGCGGCAACGTGCCGGCCCTGGCCGCCCGCGCTGCCGGAGCGCCGAGCCGGCTGATCGGCCTGACCTGGATCGAGGAATGGCAGACCATCCTCGTGCGCCCGGACTCCGGTATCCGCAGCCCGGCCGACCTCAAGGGCAAGCGCCTGGCTCTGCCGGCCTGGGGTGACAGCCGCCCCGGCAGCATCGCCCGGGCCATGAGCCTGCACGGCTACAAGGGCGCCCTGGCCCTGGCCGGGCTGGGCTTCGATGACGTGCAGCTGGTGGAGGTGCCGTTGCTGGACCAGGCCGCCGCGCGCACCCTGGAGGAGGGCCTGCAACGCCTCTGGTCGGGCCTCGAACCCCTGGCCCGTGGCGAGCTGGACGCCGTCTACGTCAAGGGTGCCGCCGCTGCCGATGCGGCCCGCCGCCTGGGCCTGGTGGTGGGTGTCGACCTCGACCTGGTGGACCCGCGCCATCGCGTCAACAACGGCACGCCCCGGCCGATCACCGTGCACCAGGAGCTGCTCGACGACCATTTCGACCTGGTGGTGCGCTTCCTCGCCCAGACCCTGCGCGCCGCCGAATGGGCCGCCGACAACCGCGACGACCTGTACGCCATTCTCGAAGTGGAAACCCGTGCCGGTCGCGAGGGCGTGGCCGAAGCCTACCGCGGTGATTTCCACACCACCCTGGCACCGGACCTCTCCGCCCAGCGCCTGGAATTCCTCGGCATCCAGAAGAACTTCCTCAACCTGCACGGCTTCCTCGAGCGCGATTTCGACATCGCCGACTGGGTCGACGCCCGTCCCCTGCAAGCCGCCCACGAACTGCTGGCCCAGCGCCGCGCCTGATCCGGAGATTCTGCACATGACCATCCTGGTTAACGAACAGCACATCGGCGACGAGCTGCGTGCCTTCGTCGATAACGTCGTTCTCGAAGCCGGCGAAGCCTTCGCCGTGTACCGCGAGACCGGCACCATCACCGCCAACGGCACCGTCGGCTTCATCGAGCGGGTGCCGGGGCAGGAGCTGCTGGTCTCGGTCAACTACCCGGGCCCCTGGAACCACCGCAAGCCGTTGCAGGCGGTGGTCACCGACTTCGCCGGCAACGTGGTGTTCGGCCATGGCCGTGGCGGTGCCGGGCGCTACACCAAGCTGTTCCAGCAGCACGCCGACATCACCACCGTGTCCCACGTGCATTCGCCCTATCTGGGGGCCTGGGCGCAGACCCAGCGCAGCCTGCCGTTCCACTACGTGCCGGTGCAGCGCTACCAGCTGGCCCGCGAGCTGCCGGTGTACATCGACCGCCGCCAGCAGGAAGTGGATTTCATCCTCGAGCGCATCGCCGAGAACCCCTACACGCCGGCCATCCTCGAGGCCAACGGCGGCTCCACCGTGTGGGGCAAGCAGGGCCTGCGCGCCACCGCCGAATTCCTCCTGCTGCTGGAGGAGGGCGCGCAGCTGCAGCTGCTCGCCGAAGCCATCGGCGGCTCCCGTGCCTACGGGCCGGGCGTGCTGACCCAGCAATGGAAGATGAGCGGCCTGTACGACAAGGCCACCGAGCTGGGCCTGGTGCCCGCCATCGACCGCCGCTGAACCCATTCCAAGGCTCCGTGCGAGAGCCCCGGCCGCCACCCGTGCCGCTGCGTGCGCCCCCTCAATCCGTTCAAGGACACCGAACATGGCTGTGAAGATTCTCTGGTACCTCACCACCCCCGATGGCCCCTATCCCTGGGAAGCCGAAGGCCGCTGGAAGAGTGATTTCCAACACCTCAAGCAGATCGCCGTGACCGCCGACCGCCTCGGCTACTACGGCTCCCTGCTGGGCTCCAGCCCCAACGAGAGCCTGGCGGTTTCCGCCGCGCTGATCGACGCCACCGAGCGTTTGCGCTTCCTCGTCGCCCAGCACCCGGGCGAGCTGTCGCCGGCGGTGCTGGCGAAGTGGGCGCTGACCTTCGACCAGTTCTCCAACGGCCGCCTGCTGTTCAACGTGGTCAATGGCAACGACGCCAGCCTGGCCACCTACGGCATCCACTACGGGCATGACGAGCGCTACGACTTCAGCCTGGAATACTGGCGCGCCTTCCAGAGCATCTACGCCGGCGAGACCGCGGGCTACGACGGCCGCTACGTCAAGCTCGCACCACGCCAGCCGGGGGCCGCCAGCCACCCGCTGGGCGGCTGGCACCCGCCGAAGCAGAAGCCGGGCATCCCGCTGTGGGGCGCCGGTACCTCCGGCCCGGGCGTGGCCCATTCGGTGCAGCTGCTGGACGTCTACCTGAGCTTCGCCAACACCCCGCCGAAGCTGGGCGAGAAGTTCGCCAAGGTGGCCGCCGAGGCGGCGAAGATCGGCCGCGAGCTGACCTTCGGCACGCGCCTGCAGGTGATCGTCCGCGAGACCGAGGAAGAGGCCTGGGCCCATGCCGAGAAGCTGCTGCAGCGCACCTCCATCGAGACCGCGCGCAACGCCATCCTGCGCCAGCTGCCGCCCGGCGAGACCCTGGACAGCTTCGTCAGCGACGACCCGCAGATCCAGCGCAACCTGGAGAGCATCCGCGCCGGGCGCCTGCCCAAGGCCCGCGACCTGGAGATCTACCCCAACGTGTGGGTCGGCCCCAGCCTGTTCGGCTTCAACATCCTCGGCCCGGCCGCCGGCACCTACCTGGTGGGCAGCGCCGAGCAGGTGGCGGAGCGCATCCGCGAGTACGAACGCCATGGCACCTCGGCCTTCATCCTCTCGGGCTTCCCGCTGATCGACGAGGCCCAGCGCGTGGCCGACCTGCTGTTCCCGCTGCTGGACCTGGACCACGGCTTCGAAGTGCCGCAACTGGGCGTGACCGCACGGGCGCCGAAGGCGGCGCTGGCCTGATGCAACCCGGCGCCCCCGCGTACCGGCGGGGGCCGCCGAACCGGCAACGCATAGCACGTGACAAACGGAGTGCGACGAGCAATGGAATCCTGGATCAAGCGTGAACTCTCCCGCCGGCATTTCCTCGGCGGCAGCGCGGCCCTGGGCGGCGGCCTGCTGCTGGGTGGCGGGCTGCTGGCCGGCTGCGACGGTGGGGCACCGGCCCCCTCGGCGGGGTTGATCGTGCCCGGCGAGCCGGTGCACGGCGGGCGCCTGCGGGTGGGCATCATCGACGGCGACCAGGCCGGCAACCTCGATGCCCACAAGCCGGTGGGCGGCGGCATCATCCGCGGCTGGGCGCTGTACGCCAAGTTCTGGGAATGGAACCCCGACGTCAGCACGCGCCTGGCCCTGGCCGAGTTCGCCGAACCCAATGCCGACGCCAGTGCCTGGACCATCCGCATCCAGCCGGGCCTGGAGTTCCACCACGGCAAGACCATCGGCGCCGACGACATGGTCTTCTCCATCCTGCGCCTCACCGACCCGCAACTGGCCTCGCCCTTCGCCGGGCTGGTGGGGGCCATCGACCGCAATGCGGTGCGCAAGCTGGATGCGCGGACCATCGAGATCCGCTTCAAGGAAGGCCAGAGCTTCTACCCCCTGGACGAGACCCTGATCAGCTTCGGCGGCATCGTCCCCACCGATTACGACCCGGTGACCAACCCCGTGGGCGCCGGCCCCTACCGGCTGAAGAAGTTCGTGCCCGGGCAGCGCTCGCTCTACACGCGCTTCGAGAACTACTACAAGCCCGGCCAGCCCTATGCCGACGAGCTGGAGATCATCGAATTCAAGGACCAGGTGTCCCGCGCAGCGGCCCTGCGCGCCGGGCAGATAGATGTGGCCAGCGGCGTGCAGGCCGAGCACAGCGCACTGCTCAAGGCCGACCCGCGCCTGCAACTGTTCGCCTCGCCGAGCACCGCCTTCACCGGCTTCAACATCAATGTTGCCAAGGCGCCCTTCGACGATGTGCGGGTGCGCCAGGCCCTGCGCCTGCTGGCGGACCGCGAGGAGCTGGTGGCGCGGGCGCTGAACGGTTTCGGCCGGGTGGCCAACGACCTCTATTCGCCCCACGACCCCACCTACAACCACGGCATCGCCCAGCGTCCCCACGACCCCGAGCAGGCCCGTTCGCTGCTGCGCCAGGCCGGGCAGGAGCACCTGCAGGTGGAGCTGACCACCACCCCGGGCGCCGGCGCCAACGCTGCGCTGGTGTTCGCCCAGCAGGCGCGCAAGGCCGGGGTCGAGGTCAAGGTGACCCAGGTGGACGGCTCTGTGTTCAACGGCCCGCAGCGGGAGAACTGGCTGCTGTCGCCGGGCTCGACGCCGGCCCGGGGCTTCCTCGCCTCAGCCCTGCACAACGATGCACCGACGGCCATCTACAACCGCAGCAACTTCCGCGACCCACGCTTCAGCGAACTGTTCCTGCAGGCCCTGGCGCAGCCGGACCTGGAACAGCGCAAGGCGCTGGTGCACGAGGCCCAGGCCATCCAGCACGAACGCGGCGGCCTGCTGATCTGGGGCTTCAGTGATGTGCTCGACGCCGCCTCGGTGCGGGTCGGCGGCCTGACGCCGGAGCGGACCACCTTCGCCTCCTGGCGCTTCGACAGCCTTTGGCTCGCCGATGTCTGAGCCTCTCGCCCATTGCGCCCCGCGCAAGCACCGCCGTCGCGCGCCGGCCTGGCTGTCGTGGTTCATCGGCCGCCTCGGCGCCGGCCTGCTCACCGCCTGGGTGATCACCCTGGTGGTGTTCATCGCCACCCAGGCGCTGCCGTCGGACCCGGCGCGGGTGATCCTCGGCCCCGACGCGCCGCTGGAGAGCATCCTCACCCTACAGCGCCAGCTGGGGCTGGACCGGCCGATCCTCGAGCAGTACCTGCGCTGGCTGGGCAATGCCCTGCAGGGCGACCTGGGCCGCTCGCTGGACTCCAGCGCGCCGGTGAGCGAAATCCTCGGGGCGCGCTTCGGTAACACCCTGGCGCTGATCGCCGGGGTGTTCGCCTGGGTGGTGCCCCTGGCGCTGCTGCTGGGCGTGACCCTGGCGCTGCGCCGCGACAGCCGCCTGGACCGCTGGGGCCTGTCGGCGCTGATCCTGCTCAAGGCGACGCCGGGCTTCCTCCTGGCCATCGCCCTGATGCTGCTGTTCTCCATGCCCCAGGTGAGCCTGCTGCCGGCGGTGTCGATCCTCGACCCGGAGCGGCCGTTGCTGGCGCAGCTGGAGTACCTGGTGCTGCCGGTGTTCGCCCTGGGCCTGTCCGCCTTGCCCTACCTGGCGCGCATGGTGCGGGCCTCGATGATCGAGGCGCTGGAATCCGACTACGTGATCGCCGCGCGCCTGCGCGGCATCCCCGAGCGGCGCATCGTCTGGCGCCACACGCTGCCCAACGCGCTGGTGCCGGCGATCCAGGGTGTGGCCCTGACCCTGCGCGTGCTGGTGGGCGGCGCGCTGCTGGCGGAGGTGATCTTCAGCTACCCCGGCATCGGCACCACGCTCAACTCGGCGATCCAGATGCGCGACCTGCCGCTGATCCAGGCCATCGTCCTGGTCACCACCCTGGGCGTGGTGCTGATCAACCTGCTGGCCGACCTGCTCACTGTGCTGCTTACCCCGAAACTCCGTACCGCGCGCCGCGTGCGGATGATCCAGCGCAACCGCCGCGGCATCCTGCCCTGGTGGCGGCGGCAACCGGCCAAGGCGCCTTGAGGACCCTTCCATGACCGCGACTTCTTCCTCCTGGCGCCGCCTGCTGCGCGAACCCCAGACCCGCAAGGGCGCGGTGGTGACGGCGCTGGTGTTCGCCCTGGCGCTGCTCGGGCCGTTGCTGGCGCCCCATGCGCCCACCGACATGGTCGGGCCGGTGTACGGCGCGCCCAGTGCCGCCGCGCCGCTGGGCCACGACTTCCTCGGCCACGACGTGCTCTCGCGCCTGCTGGCCGGCGGTCTTTCGGTGCTGTGGATGTCCCTCGCGGCGGCCTTCCTGGCCCTGGCCGTGGGCAGCGCGCTGGGCTTGCTGGCGGGCTTTTCCCGGCGCCGGCTGGACCAGGCGATCATGTGGGCCACCGATGTGGCGCTGGCCTTCCCGGACCTGATCCTGGTGCTGCTGATCGTTTCCATGCTCGGCCGCCAGAGCTGGCTGATCGTAATCACCGTGGCCATCGCCTTCATCCCCAGCGTGGTGCGCCTGGCCCGTGGCAGCACGGTGGCGGTGGCGGGGCAGGAGTTCGTCGAGGCGGCGGAGATGATGGGCTACCCGCGCTCGCGCATCCTCTTCCGCGAGATCCTGCCGAACATCCTCACGCCGCTGCTGGTGCACTTCGGCAACATGCTGACCTGGGGCGTGGGCATTCTTTCCGGCCTCAGCTTCCTCGGTTACGGCGTGGCGCCACCGGCCGCCGACTGGGGGCTGATGATCAACGAGAACCAGGCGGGCCTGCTGATCCAGCCCTGGGCGGTACTGGTGCCGGCGCTGCTGATCGCGGTGTTCGCCTATGGCACCAACATCCTCGCCGAGGGCATCGGCCGCAGCAGTGCGCAGATCGGCGAGAAGCAGCCATGAGCGCCCTGGCCGAACTGCAGGTGGAACCGGTGCTGCCCCTGGCCGAGCCCTTGGCGCCGGCGCTGCGGGTCAGCGAGTTGCGGGTGGAGCTGGCCGGCGGTGCCGATGTGGTGGAGGGGATTTCCTTCAGCCTGGCGCCGGGGGAGATCCTCGGCCTGGTGGGCGAATCCGGTTCCGGCAAGACCACCCTGGCCACCGCGCTGCTGGGCCATGCCCGGCGCGGTGCGCGCATCGCCTCCGGGCGGGTGGACGTAGCCGGGCATTCATTGCTGGAGCTGCGTGGCGAGGCGCTGCGCCGCGCCCGTGGCGGGCTGATCGGCTACGTGCCCCAGGACCCGGCCACGGCACTGAACCCGGCGCTGCGCATCGGCGCGCTGCTGGGCGAGACCCTGGCCGCCCACGAGCGCTTGCCGGCGGATGCGCAGCAGCAGCGCCTGGGCGAGACCCTGCGCGATGTGGGTTTGCCGGACGATGCCGAGTTCCTCCAGCGCTTCCCCCATCAGCTGTCCGGTGGCCAGCAGCAGCGGGTGTTGCTGGCCCTGGCCTTCGTCCTGCGGCCGAAACTGGTGGTGCTCGACGAGCCGACCACGGCGCTGGACGTGGCCACCCAGGCGCACATCCTCGAAACCCTGCGGCGCTTGTGCAAACGCCAGGGCGTGGCGGCGGTCTACGTCTCCCACGACCTGGCGGTGATCAAGGACCTGGTGGATCGGGTGGTGGTGATGTACGCCGGGCGCATCGTCGAGGCGGCGCCCCGTGAGCGCTTGTTCGAGCGGCCGGCGCACCCTTACAGCCTGGGGCTGCTGGCGGCGATCCCGGATGTGGCTCGGCGCCTGGCGCTGCGGGCCATTCCCGGCCACGCGCCGGCACCGGGACAGCGGCCCCAGGGCTGCGCCTTCGCCGCGCGCTGCCCGCGTCGGCAAAGCGCCTGCGAGCGGGCCGAGCCGCCCTTGCGCGGCCTCGACCCGGTGCAGCGGGTGGCCTGCCTGGACCCCCATCGCGAGCCCCTGGCGCTGGTCGAGGAGGCGCCGCTGGCGGCGGGTGCGCTGGAGGCGCGGCCGCTGCTGCTGGAGGTGCAGGGGCTGAATGTGGCCTATGACCGCCAGGTGCTGTTCGATGTGTCGCTGCAACTGGCGCGGGGCGAGTGCCTGGCGCTGGTGGGCGAGTCCGGCTCCGGCAAGACCAGCCTGGCCCGTGCCCTGGCCGGCCTGGGCGAGAACGCCCAGGGCGAGGTGCACTACGCCGGCGAGCCGCTGGACCTGCGCGCACGCAACCGTTCCACGGCGCTGCGCCACCAGGTGCAGTACATCTTCCAGAACCCCTACCGCGCGCTGAACCCGCGGCACAGTGTGGGCGAGACCCTGGCTGCGCCCCTGGAGCACTTCTTCGGCCTGCGCGGCGAGGCTTGCCGCGCGCGCATCGAGGCGGTGCTGGCGCGGGTGTCGCTGCCGCCTTCAGTGGCGGACCTCCATCCCCACAGCCTGTCCGGCGGCGAACGCCAGCGCGTGGCCATCGCCCGTGCCCTGGTGTGCCAGCCGAAGCTGCTGATCTGCGACGAGATCACCTCGGCGCTGGACGTGTCGGTGCAGGCCTCGATCCTCGCCCTGTTGCGCGAGCTGCAGGCCGATGGACTGACCCTGCTCTTCGTCACTCACGACCTCGGCGTGGTCCGCGCCATCGCCGACCGCGTGGTGGTGTTGCACCGGGGTCGGGTGATCGAGGAAGGCGCCGTGGACGCGGTGCTCGACCAGCCGCGCACCGAGTACACCCGCACCCTCGTGGCGCACTCGCCGAGCCTGTTCGTCCCGGGTTGAAGCCCGGGGTGCGGGTGGTTGATGGGGTAAAGCGGGCGAATGAATTCGCCCCTACACCCATTTCATCTCCAGTGTTTTGCGGTGGCACGTCTGTAGATACCGTCTTGATCCCTAGTGAGCAAGGGCCAGTTTTACGTCGTACGGCTGGCCCGATTTCAAGACGCCATAAGCGATGTTCAGCAGCTTACGCATCGCTGCACAGATGATCTGCATGCCGGTCTTGCCCTTGGCTCTGAGGCGTTCTCTCATCGCTTTGATCGCCCCGTTGTGCTGCAGGGCGCAAACGGCAGGCATGTACAGCCCAGCACGCAGCCGCGATGAGCCCATCTTGGAAATGCGGGTCTGCCCCCGGTACTTACCAGACTCCTGCAAACGTGGGTTTAGCCCGGCAAAGGCGGTAATCGCGCGGCTGCTGGTGAAGCGATGAGGGTCGCCCAGCTCCGCCAGGATCAGGGCGGCTGTCTTGTCCGCGATGCCATCGATGCTGGTCAACAGATCACGTTTGCCGCGCAGATCCGGGTCATTGTCGATGTGGTTGTTGATGGCCTTGAGGGTTTCCTCGATCTGTTGCTCGATGTGCCGCAACACTGAGCGGATCGACTCCTGCACGCTGGTATCGGCCACCTCCAGGCGATTGCTCTCCATCTGCTGGATTTCCTGCAGATCCGCCAGGCGCCGCATCAGTGCTTTCAGGCGCCGTATGGCGCGAGGTTCAGGCTGCCAGGGCCGTAGCTCATCTTGGTGGCGCTCGCCGTATTCGGCGATCAGCTTGGCGTCGACCTTGTCAGTTTTCACGCGCTGCAGCTGACTGCGGGCGTAGTGAGCGATTTGCGCTGGGTTGAGGACGCAGACCCGATAGTTCTGCTCCAGCAGCCATTCGGCCAGGGCTTCATGGTGGATGCCGGTGGCTTCCATCACGACCCAGGCACCCGCCTCGCTGTGCTTGTTCAGCCACTCCTGCAGCGTGCGAAAGCCCGCCTCGCTGTTGGCCAACTTGGCCTTGGTGCGGTACTTGCCGTTCGCCTGCAGGGTGGCGATATCAAACGTGTGCTTCGCAATGTCGACACCAATGACACTGGGCATGTGTGCTCCTCCTGATCGTTCCAAATGCGATCATCACTGCACCCGGCCCAACCTTGTGAATGCGAGCTCTGGGCTCAAGATACCGTTCGGGCTGTTCGAGTGAGTGTGGAGGGGCGGAGCACTATCTACGTCGCAGGCTCAGGGCCTAAGGGTGGACACGACTTCCAGCCCCTCCCCCGATGATCAGTCGGGAACTATTACCCCTGAAGGGGTAGTTAGTCGAGATACAAGGGTGGATGACGCTTTTTTCATCCACCAGCGGAGTGGCCGGCGAGCACTGAAAGGTGGACCGATGGAGCGGGGTCCACCCTACGTGGTGAGGGCATCCGGGGTTGGCCGGTGGAGAAGCATCGCGAATGAATTCGCTCCCACGGGGTGCAGCGGGCGAGTGAGCTCGCCCCTACAGCCATTCCCATCCTTCGTGTCCTGGCCTCAGGCGCTGGCCGCCTGGCGTTGCAGTTCGCGGCGGCGGGCTTCTTCGCGGACGGCGGGGATGATCCAACGGCCGTAGTCGACGGTGTCGAAGTAGGGGTCGTAGCCGCGGTTGAGGAAGGTGGTGATGCCGAGGTCGACATAGTCGAGCAGGGCCTGGGCGACGGTTTCCGGGGTGCCGACCAGGGCGGTGGTGTCGCCGTAGGCGCCGACGGCGGTGGCGGTTGGCATCCACAGGGCGCGGTCGTGGCGGTCGCCGGCGGCTGCGGCGGCGAGCAGGCGTTCGGAGCCGGTGCCCTTGATGCGCTTCTGCCAGGGGCTGCCTTCGGCGAACTGCGGGTTGGCCTTGATCTGCGCGAGGATCTGCTCGGCGCGCTGCCAGGCCAGTTCTTCGGTGGCACCGAGGATCAGCCGCACCGAGAGGCTGACCCGGGGCGCGGTGACGCCAGCGGCCTTGGCGGCGACCTTGAGCTTGGCGATCTGCTCGGCGACGCCGCTCAGGGGTTCGCCCCAGAGGGCGTAGAGGTCGGCGTGCTTGACCGCGATCTGGTAGGCGATGTCGGAGGAGCCGCCGAAGGAGATGGGGATGTGCGGCTGCTGCAGCGGCTTGACCGGGCTGAAGGCGCCCTTGATCTGGAAGTATTTGCCGTCGAAGTCGAAGGGCTCTTCGGCGGTCCAGGTGCGGCGGACGATCTCCAGGTATTCGTCGGTGCGTTGGTAGCGCTCGGTCTTGTCCAGCAGGGTGTCGCCTTCCTGGGGCTCGGCGGTGATGCCGGTGATGGCGTGCAGGCGGATGCGCCCACCGCCGGTGGTGTGGTCGAGGGTGGCGAAGGCGCGGGCGGCGACGGTGGGCGCGGTGAGGGCCGGGCGGTGGGCGATCATGAAACCCAGGCGCTCGGTCTGGGCGGCGGCGTAGGCGGCGATCTGCAGGCTGTCGGCGCCGCCGGGGCCGCTGGCGATGAGCACCCGGTCGAAGCCGGCGTGCTCGTGGGCGCGGGCGTGGTTGCGGAGAAACTCCAGGTCGAAATCCCCGGTGCGCGGGCCGCGTGTTTCGGACCACTGGCGGGGGAAGATCATGCCGACGAATTCGATGGACATCGTCCACTCCTTGTTGCGTTGCAGGTTGAGGGTCGAGCACGGGCCAGGCCCGCGCGGGTTCAGAACTGGTAGTCCACCTGGGCCATGAGGCTGCGACCGGGCATGGGCTGCAGGAAGGTGTTGGTGGAGCCGGCGAGGCCGCTGACGAAGTTCAGCTCGTCGGTGAGGTTGAGCACGCGTACCGTGGCGCTCCATTGCGGCTGGCGGTAGTAGAGGGCGAGGTCGAGGTTGTATTCGTCGGGCACCTTCACCGTCTTGCTGAGGTTCAGGTACCAGCTGCTGGTCCACCAGCCGGAGAGCTCGGCGCCGAAGCCGGAGTCGAAGCTGTAGTCGACGAAGCCGCTGACGCTGTACTCGGGGACCTGCACCGCGTCGTAGCGCCCGGAAGGCCGCTGGTTGAGGGCGTTGTTGTCGCCGAAGACGGTGCCGTTGTCGGCGATGAAGCCGGCCGAGGCGAAGCCGGTCTGGGTGGTGAATTCGTTGTAGGCGGTGAGGCGGGTGAGGTTGAGCCCGCTGCGCAGGTGTTCGTCCGGCTGGTAGCGCGCGGTGGCTTCGACGCCCTTGATGATCAGCCGGGCGATGTTGTTGTTGCTGTCCGGCGCCTGGTCGCGTTCCTGCTTGAAGGCGGCGACGGAGAGGAACAGGCGGTCGGGGATCGCGTCGACCTTGAGGCCGACTTCGTGGAGCACGCTGAGGCTTTCGAACGACAGCGGGTTGAGCAGGTTGGCGCCGGCTCCGCTGCCCCAGCCGATGCCGTTGGAGAAGAAGCCGGTGTTGACCGCCAGGGAGCGGTCGAAGGTGTAGTAGAGGGTGCTGTTTTCGGTGGGCTTGATGTAGGGGCTGACCTGCACGGAGAACAGGCGGTAGCTGTCGCTGTCCTGGCGCTCGGTGCCGGCGCGCAGGACGAAGGGGTTTTCGATGCGGGCGTCGATCCAGCTGCGGCTGGCGCCGATGTTGAGGCCGTAGCGCTCGGCGAAGCGCAGGTTGTGCTGGGTGAACAGGGTCTTGGTGGTCCACACGCTTTCGGCGGTGTAGGGCGCCAGGGATTCGGCATAGAGGCCGTGCCCGGCGGGGTACATGGCGGCGAGGTTGAGCCAGCCGTAGTAGCTGGAGAACTGCGGCACGCCGGGTTGGCCGATCCAGGCGCCGTTGCCGCCGGCGGGGTTGGCACCGGTAAGGCCGAGCAGGTCGCCGGGGTTCTTGGTGGCCGGGTCCTGGGTCAGGTCGTAGGCGTTGATGGTGGAGCCGAAGCTGTTGTTGGCGGCGATGGATTGGTTGCTTTCTCGACGGTAGATCAGGCCGCTGTTGCTTTCGTCGCGCAGCACCTGGCCGAACAGGCTGGCTTCGTTGCGTGAGCGGAATTCGAAGCGGTTGTCGAAGATGTTGTCTTTCGACTGCACCTGGAAGGCGCCGACCGCGTCCACCGTGTCTTCGGAGCGCTGGTAGAAGGCGCTGTTGGCCAGGGTGATGCTGGGGCTGAGGTCGAGTTCGGCGCGCAGCTGGGTGGTGAAGCGGGTGGAGGTGCTCTTGTCTTCGGCGCGGTGGCCGGTCTGCGGGTCGAGGGAGACCAGGCCGTTGCCGGCCAGGCTGGGGTCGTAGACCCAGCCGCGCAGGGTGCCGGGGCTGCCCTGGGTGTTGGGCGAGGTGGCCTGGAAGCTGTTGTTGACCACCGCGTACTGGCCCTGGGCGTTGCGCTGGCGCTGCACCCAGCCGAGCACGGCGGAGTCGGCGGCGCCGGATTCGAACACCGGCGACCACAGGGTGCCGCCGTTCTGGATGATCGGCGTGGCGCGGCCGGCGTAGTACTTGCCGCTGTCGGCCAGTTGCTGGGTGGCGCGGTTCCAGCCGTGGGCGATGTTCCAGTCGAAGTAGTCGTCGTAGGCGGCGTTCCAGTCCACGCGGATGCCGTCGCCACGCCAGGCGAAGGCGCCGTAGAAGGCGTCGAAGTTGTTGTCGACGTTGTCGTAGTAATCCTCCTGGCGCTGGCGGGTGATGCTTACGCGGTAGGCCAGGCTCTCGCTGATGGGGCCGGTGTTGTCGACGGTGAAGCGGGTGGAGTCGCGGGATTCGCCATCGGGTATCCAGGTGCCGAGCTGGCCGCTGAGGCGGGTGCGGAACTGGTCGAAGTCGGGCTTCTTGCTCAGGTAGTTGACGTAGCCGCCACTGCCGCTGACCGAGCCGTACACCACCGAGGAGGGGCCGGCGACGATGTCGGCGCCCTCGACGGCGTTGAAGTTGGCCGGGTGGCGCACGGCGTAGGCGCGCTGGCCGTCCTGGAACACTTCCGAGTTCTGCGCGCGGAACTGCGGGGCGATGCCGGCGTTCTGGCCGCCGCCGCGGGTGATGCCGGGGGCGTACTTGACCAGGTCGTCGGAGCTGCGGATGGGGTCGTTGGCGAGCTGTTCGGCATTGACCTGGGTGACCGAGCGCGGGGTGTCCAGCACGCTGGCGGCGGTGCCGCCGTACACCGAACTGGGCGGGCGCACCGGCACCACCGAGGTGGCGGCATCGACACGCTTGCCCTGCACCTGGACCACGCCGAGCAGCGGTGTATCGGCCTTGTCCTGCTGCTTCTGTTCCTGGCTGGCTTCCGCCTCGGGCTCCACGGGTTTTTCCTCGGCCCAGGCGGCGCTGGATACCAGGGCCAGGATGGCCAGTGACAGGGTGTTGCGACGCAGGGCGGCGGCGGGTGGTGGGGCGAGGCTGAACATGCTGGGTGACTCTCCGGGCTGTGACTTTTCCTGCGCGCGGGGCTGCCGCGCACATGCGCCAGTGGCTGATGGGGTTCCAGGCAGGGGTGGAAAAGCCCGGGCGCTTGGGCTCGGGAGTGGCAGTTGCCGATGCGCGCCAGGCGGCTTCGGCTGGTTCTCGTTATGGATGTATCGAGGTGGATACAGCACGGGGCATGCCAGCCATGAATGGGTGGCGAGAATTAGTGAGTGGATGTTTTATCTGATTGATAAATAAGGAATTTATTTGCGGTTCTGGCCGGCTTTCGACAGGCGATCGGCGGCCCGCGAACGCAGGCGGCGCGTGGGGGCGGAAGGGGGCGGGAAGGCTGCTGGGGGATACGCAGCGGGTTGTTGCCGGAGTGCTGGTGGGGCAGCACCCCGGGCGCGGTCAGGCGGTGCCGTTCAGCCAGAGGCTTTCGAAGCGCCAGGTGCTGAACAGGGTCTGTTCCTCGTGGGCGCCGCCGACCCGGGTGGAGAAACCGTCGAGCAGGTCGGCGTAGCCCCAGATGAGCATGCCGCCGCGCTCGTACTGGACCTGCTGGGCGCGGTGCACCAGGGCCTTGCGTTGCTCCAGGTCGGGCTGGGCCATGGCCTGGAGGAACAGCTCGGAGAATTCGGCGTCGTTGAAGTTGGTTTTGTTGGCCACGGCGAAGGGGGCGTCGCTGTGCATGCCGCTGGCGAGGAAGGGCGCGCCGATGCTGCCGCCGGTGCTCAGGGCCCATTCGGTGCGCTGGGGCCCCTGGAAGGTGGCGAGGTCGACCTGGCGGACCTTGA
This sequence comes from Pseudomonas solani, assembly GCF_026072635.1. Classification (NCBI taxonomy): domain Bacteria; kingdom Pseudomonadati; phylum Pseudomonadota; class Gammaproteobacteria; order Pseudomonadales; family Pseudomonadaceae; genus Pseudomonas; species Pseudomonas solani. The sequence continues at coordinate 4,574,147 of NZ_AP023081.1, forward strand.
GGGTGACGCCGATGCGTTTGGCCTGTTCAGCCAGCACCAGGGCCGAGGCGAGGCCGGGGCCGACGGTGGTGACCAGCTCCAGTTCGAGGTTTTCGTGGCCGGCTTCGCGCAGCAGTTCGCGGGCGCGTTGCGGGTCGTGGGGGCGCGGCGCCAGGGCGTGGTTGAAGGTGGGGTCGAAGGGCGCGTAGAGGTCGTTGGCGACGCGGCCCTGGCCGTTGAGGGCGCGGCGTACCAGCTCGTCACGGTCGGCCAGCAGGCGGAAGGCCTGGCGCACGCGCGGGTCGTCGAAGGGCGCCTTGGCGGTGTTCATGTCGAACGACAGCCAGTTGCCGGTGACCGAGGTGACCAGTTTGATGCGCGGGTCGTTGCGCAGCAGGTCGAGCTGTTCGCTGGGCATGCCGTTGGCCATGTCGATCTGCCCGGCGCGCAGGGCGGCGAGGCGCGAGACCTGGTCCTTGAAGTCGATGATTTCCAGTTCGTCGGCGTAGGGCTTGCCGCTCTTGTAGTAGTTCTCGAAGCGGGTGAACAGCGAGCGCCGGCCGGGGGTGAAGCTTTTCAGCCGGTAGGGCCCGGCGCCCACGTGGTTGGTGACGGGGTGGTAGTCCACCGGGACGATGCCGCCGAAGTTGACCCAGGTTTCCGCCAGGGGGAAGAAGCCGCGGCCTTCCTTGAAGCTGAGGCGGATGGTGCGCTCGTCGAGCTTGACCAGGTTGTCGCGGTCCACCCAGTGCAGCAGGGCGGCGTAGGGCGAGGCGAGTTCCGGGTCGGTGAGGCGGCGCACGGAGAAGATCAGGTCGTCGGCGTCGATGGTCTTGCCGTGGTGGAACTCCAGGCCCTGGCGCAGGCGCAGGGTCCAGGTGCGGGCGTCGGGGCTGACCTCGGCCTCTTCGGCGAGGGCCAGGCGCGGCTGCATCTGCTCGTCCCATTCCCACAGCTTGGCGTAGAGGGCGAAGCCGCGGACGATGCCGCTGCCGATGGGCTTGTGGGCGTCGAGGTTGCCGCTCTGGTTGCCTTCGAGGATACCCAGGCGCAGGCGCCCGCCGTGGCTGGGGGTGAGCAGGGCGGTGGCGGGGGTGGCGGCCTGCTGGTCACAGCCGGCGAGCAGGCCCCCGCCCAGCAGCAGGCCGCTGCCGAGGGCGAGGCTGCCGCCGAGGAAGCGGCGGCGGGTCAGTTCATCGTGCATCGGTTCACTCCTTCGAGCCGGGGCGGGGGTCAGGCCAGGCCCAGCAGCGGCAGCCAGGAAAACAGCAGGACCAGGGCCAGGCTGGTGTCGATCAGGTAGCGCTGCTCGGCCATGGGGTCAGGCTCCGGCCGGACCGCCGTTGACGGCGCGCAGTTCGATGGGGGCGTCGGTGCTCTTCACCAGGGCCGCGCGCTCGCCACGGAAGTGCGGCAGCACGTGTTCGCCCAGGCGATAGGCCTCTTCCAGGTGCGGGTAGCCAGCGAGGAAGAACAGGCCGATGCCCAGTTCGTTGTACTCGCGGATGCGCGCCACGACGTTGGCGTAGCTGCCCACCAGGGCGCAGCCCGGGGGGATGCCGATGTAGCCGAAGCCGGCCCAGACATTGGGGTGGATGAAGAAGTCGTCGAACTCCGGGGCGGCGTCCTTCTCGGCGTAGCCGTGCTCGTAGCTGAGCTTGCGCGCGGTGCGCAGGCCGGCGTGGGCGGCGACGGCCTTGACCGCGCCACGGGCGACGCCTTCGTCGAAGAAGCGCTTGGCTTCGGCCTGGGCTTGTTCCTCGGTCTCACGGGTGATGACGTCGATGGACAGGCCGAAGCGGATGTCGCTGCGGCCGTACTTGAGGGCGCGTTCGCGCACGTCGGCGATCAGCGCGCGGACCTCGTCCGGGTGCTCGGCGCGCATCAGGTAGTAGTCGGCGTGCTTGGCGGCGAATTCACGGGCGGGGATGGACGAGCCGGCGGTGCAGATCAGCGGCAGCTCGGCCTTTTTCAGCGGGCCGCGCAGGCCACCGCCGTCGGCCTTGTAGTAGACGCCGTCGTAGTGGAAGTTTTCGTTGTGCCAGTAGCCCTTGACCACGTCCATGAATTCGATGGCGCGGGCGTAGCGGTCGTCGTGGCCGCTGTAGTCGCCGACCTGGCGCTGGATGGCGTCGGAGCCGCCGTTGATGATGTTCCACACCAGGCGGTTGCCGGTGGCGCGCTGGTAGGTGGCGGCCTGCTGCACGGCGACCCAGGGCGTGTAGTGGTAGGGCTGGAAGGCGGTGACGAACTTCAGCGTGCGGGTTTCGCGGGCCAGCAGCGAGCAGACGGTCCAGGGCTCTTCGCCGGTGGGGGCGTTGACCATCAGCGCGCCGCCGAAGCCGTTGATTTCGGCGGCGCGGGCGATCTGGCCGAGGTAGTCGATGTAGGTGAAGTGGTCGCCGACGGCGAAGCCGGAGACCGCCCCGGTGCTGGGGCCGCCGCGGTGCCAGTCGCCACGGTTGCGCGGGTCGCCCGGCAGGTATTGGGTTTCGCCGTGCAGCGGCAGGCGGGTGAAGAATTCGATGCTCATGGGGTTCCTCCTTGGATTCAGTCGCGGGCGCTGATCTGGCCCTTGAGGCTGGGCCAGTAGTCTTCGAGGTGCAGGTCGATCAGGGCCTGGTTGGTGAAGCGGGTGGCGAGGGACTGGCCGATATCGACGTCCTCGCGGATCAGGCGGTTGTCCAGGGCGTAGCGGGTGAGGGCCTGGTAGTGGGCCTTGAGCTGCTGGTCGCTCTTGGGGGCCCAGCGGTCCTTCCAGGCCACGGGGTCGCCCTGGTCGTCGCGGCGCAGGACGCTTTCCGGGGTGCCGGCGCGGGAGGAGATGAGGTAGTAGGCGTCCTGGTTCTGCTCCTGGGAGATCCACCAGGCGGCCTTGACCCAGGCGGTGGCGAGCAGTTGGGTGACCTCGGGGTAGCGCTGGATGAAGTCGTCGGTGCCCCAGAGGTCGGAGACCAGGCGCCAGTCGTTGGAGCCCTGCTTGGTGGACCAGATGATGCGGCCTACGCCCTTGTCTTCCAGCAGGTAGGACTCGCTGAGCAGCACGGCGGCGTCGACCTTGCCGGCAGAGACGGCGGCGGCGCCGACCTGGGGGTTGAGGTTGGCGATCTTGAAGTCGGTGAGGGCCAGGTTCTTGCTGGCGAGGAAGTTGCTGAAGGCGAACTCCCAGGGGCGGCCACGGTGCAGGGCGATGCGCTTGCCCTTGAGGTCTTCGATGCTCTTGGCTTCGGAGTTGGCCGGTACCACCAGGTAGACGTTGTTGCCGTTGCCGCCGGGGACGATCAGCTTGCCGGGCACGCCACCGGCGGCGCCGATGACCGAAGGCAGGTCGCCGCGCACGGCGAAGTCGATGCTGTTGTTGGAGAAGCCTTCGTTGATCTGCGGGCCGGCGCCGGCGTGGGGGAGGGCGATCCAGTCGAGCGTGATGCCGCGCTTGCCCAGCTCGGCGGCGAGCCAGCCGTCTTCGATGACTCGCCCGGGGATGCCGCCGAATACCGGCTTGCCGCCCTGGGTGTAGGCGACGATGGCGATCTTCACCGAGGCGGGGGCCTCGCTGGCGAACGCGCCGAGGCTGAAGGCCAGGGCGGCGAGGGCCACCAGGCTGCTGCGCCAGATTCTGTTCATGGTTCCACTCCTTGCAATACGGGCGGTGAGCCCGGCTGATGGAGCGGCGGGAGCAGGATGCATGCCATGGAACGGGCGATTGGCGTTGGCGCCAGTGGTGACGCGGGCTTCGCCGTGCAGGCGGTGTGGCGGGGCGGCCGCTGCATTGCTGGTGTCGACGCAGGGGGCTGCTGACGCGTTGCTGCTGCAGCAGCAATGCACCGCCTTATATCTTTTATGGAATATATAAATGCTAATTAATAATTTTTTAGTCTATTTGGATTGATGCACTATGGCGGCGCGCCCATCTCTACCAGGAATGCATCATGTCGCTGCTCACCCACCCCAATGCTCGCGAGTTGACCAAGTCCGTGCGTGCCACGGTGCTGGTCTTCAAGGACCCGCGCTCGCAGGAGCTGCTCAACCGTATCGAGCGGCTGGCGCCGAGTGAGGCCAATGCCCTGATCATCGGTGAGACCGGTACCGGCAAGGAGCTGGTGGCCCGCCATATCCATCACCTCAGCCGACGCTGCAAGGAGCCCTTCGTGGCGGTGAACTGCGGCGCCTTTCCCGAATCCCTGGTGGAGAGCGAGCTGTTCGGCCACGAGAAGGGCGCCTTCACCGGTGCCACCAACAGCAAGGCCGGCTGGTTCGAGGCGGCCAACGGCGGGACGCTGTTCCTCGACGAGATCGGTGACCTGCCGCTGAACATGCAGGTGAAGCTGCTGCGCGTGTTGCAGGAGCGCGAGGTGGTGCGCCTGGGTTCGCGTACGCCGATCCCGATCAATGTGCGCCTGGTGGCGGCGACCAACGTCAACCTGGCCGACGCGGTGGTGGCGGGGCATTTCCGCGAGGACCTGTTCTACCGCCTGCACGTGGCGACCATCCGCCTGCCCCCGCTGCGCGAGCGGCCGGGCGATATCCTGCCGCTGGCCGAGTTCTTCCTCGAGGAGCATTGCCAGCGCCTGGGCTACAACCGTGCCTCCCTGAGCGTGGAGGCCGAGCGCAAGCTGCTGACCCACAGCTGGCCGGGCAACATCCGCGAGCTGGAGAACGCCATCCACCATGCGCTGCTGGTGTGCCGCAACCAGCAGGTGCAACCCAATGACCTGCACCTGGTGGACATGCGCCCCGCCGGCGTGCGCCACGACGCTCACCAGGGCGTGCTGGCCGGCCCGGCCGCGCCGGTGGACCTGGAGGCGGCGCTGACGGCGCTGTTCGAACAGAACCGCCCGGACCTTTACGAGCATATCGAGGAGACGGTGTTCCGCACCGCTTACCGCTTTTGCCACGGCAACCAGCTGCAGACCGGGCGCCTGCTGGGCATCAGCCGCAATATCGTGCGGGCGCGGCTGGAGAAGATCGGCGAGCTGGAGGTGAGCCCGAGGAGTGCGCGTATCGCCTGAGTGGCGGCTGGAATTCCCGGGCTGAAGCCCGGGCTACGGACGGATGGACGAGAGAGGGGCGCAACGGAGGTTGTGCCCCTTTTTTATGGGGGTGTGGGTAGCGCGCAGCGAAACCCCTGCAGAGATCCAGTGCGGTTTAGTGGCGGTGCTTGAAATATCGAACAGTCGGTGCGTATTTTGTGCACGCCTCCATTTCGGCGTGACCGCAGTACCCACAAGGATAATAAGCATGACTACCGACGGCCCAGGTTCCCTCGCAGAACGACTGGCAGGCATCGACGAGATCGAGTGCGTCACCCCCGACCTGAACGGGGTGATGCGGGGCAAGGTGATGACCGGCGAGGGCTTCCTTTCCGGCCGCCGCTTGCAGCTGGCGCGTGGCGTGCTGCTGCAATGCATCATGGGTGGCTACCCGGCGGCGAAGTATTACGGCAGCGATGACGGCGACCTGGCCCTGGTGGCCGAGCCGAGCCAGGTGCACCGCCTGCCCTGGAGTTCCAACCCTCGCGCCCTGGCCATCTGCGATGCCCAGGAGCTGGATGGCTGCCCCTCCGGCCTGTCGACCCGCGGCCTGCTGCGCCGTGTGCTGGAGCGCTACGCCGCCCATGGCTGGGCGCCGGTGGTAGCCACCGAACTGGAGTTCTTCGTCTTCGCGCCCAACCCCGATCCGCACCAGCCGTTCCTGCCGCCGCTGGGCCTGGACGGGCGCCGCGAGGACGGTTGCTCGGCCTTCAGCGTGACCTCCAACAACGGCCTGCGCCCGTTCTTCGAGGAGGTGTATGCCTGCATGGAGCTGCTGGGCATGCCCCGCGATACCTTCATGCACGAGATGGGTGTGAGCCAGTTCGAGATCAACCTGCTGCACGGTGATGCGCTGCTGCTGGCGGACCAGACCTTCCTGTTCAAGCACATGCTCAAGGAAGTGGCGCTCAAGCACGGAGTGACGGTGGTGTGCATGGCCAAGCCGCTGGCGCATACGCCGGGCAGTTCGATGCACATCCACCAAAGTGTGGTGGAGATCGACGGCGGGCGGAATATTTTCAGCGATGGGGCGGGCGAGGCGACCGATGCCTTCTACCATTTCATTGGCGGGCAGCAGGCGGCGATGGCGGATTTCACCGGGCTGTTCGCGCCGAACGTGAATTCCTACCAGCGTCTCTGTCATCCTTACGCGTCGCCGAACAATGCTTGCTGGTCCCACGACAACCGTGCGGCGGGGCTGCGCATTCCGGCCAGTGCGCCGGTGGCGCGGCGGGTGGAGAACCGCCTGCCCGGCGCCGACGCCAACCCGTACCTGGCCATTGCGGCCAGCCTGGCGGCGGGGTTGCACGGCATGGAACAGCGGATCGCGCCGAGCGCGCCCATGCAGGGCGAGTTCGATATTCCCGAATCCCTGGTCCTGCCCTGTACCCTGCATGCCGCTCTGGAGCGTCTGAAACGCAGTGATCTGGCCCGGGAACTGTTCGGGGATGAGTTCATCGAAGGCTACATCGCCACCAAGACGATGGAGCTGAGCAGCTTCTTCGACCAGATCACCCCTGGGAGCGCCGCGTGTTGGCTGCCCAGGCGTAGCATCCCCCTTGCGGGCCGCGCGTTGCGGCCCGCCCTGTTCAAGGAGCGCATGGAAAGCCAATGGGTCGTGTCTTGAAGTCGTTTCGTGCCCTTTACTTCGCCACGCTGCTGATGCTGATCGGCTCCGGCCTGCTGAGTACCTACCTGGGCCTGCGCCTGGCCGCCGATAAGGTGGACGGGCTCTGGGTGGGCGCGCTGATGGCGGCCAACTACCTGGGCCTGATCCTCGGCGGCAAGCTGGGGCATCGGCTGATCGCGCGGGTGGGGCATATCCGCGCCTATGTCGCGTGCGCCGGGCTGGTGACGGCGGCGGTGCTGGGGCATGGCCTGATCAACTGGCTGCCGGCCTGGCTGTTCATGCGCATGCTGGTGGGCTTGGGGATGATGTGCCAGTACATGGTCATCGAGAGCTGGCTGACCGAGCAGGCGGAGGCCGGCCAGCGTGGCCAGGTGTTCGCCGGCTACATGGTGGCCTCCTACCTCGGCCTGGTGCTGGGCCAGTTGGTGCTGGTGCTGCACCCGGGGCTGGGCCCCGAGCTGCTGATGCTGGTGGCGATGTGCTTCGCGCTGTGCCTGGTGCCGGTGGCGGTGACCCGCAAGATCCACCCCGCGCCCTTGCACCCGGCGCCCCTGGAGCCGCGCTTCTTCATCAAGCGGGTGCCGCAGTCGATGACCACGGTGCTGATCTCCGGCCTGATGCTGGGTTCCTTCTACGGCCTGGCGCCGCTCTATGCCACGCGCCAGGGGCTGAGCACCGAGCAGATCGGCCTGTTCATGGGCTTCTGCATCCTCGCCGGGCTGCTGGTGCAGTGGCCGTTGGGCTGGCTGTCTGACCGCCACGACCGCGCCATGCTGATCCGCACCATCGCCGCGCTGCTGGTGCTGGCGGCGCTTCCCCTGGCGCTGATGCCGCAGGTGCCGATGGAGATGCTGTTCCCCATGGGCTTCCTGGTGTGCATGCTGCAGTTCACCCTCTACCCGCTGGCGGTGGCCTTCTCCAACGACCATATCGAGGCGGAGCGGCGGGTTTCGCTGACCGCGATGCTGCTGATCACCTTCGGCGTGGGCGCGAGCATCGGCCCGCTGGTGACCGGCGCGTTGATGAAGCAGGTGGGGCCGAACATGTTCTATGCCTTCGCCAGCGTCTGCGCCCTGGTGCTGGTGCTGCGGGTACGGCCCGACAAGGTCACCGGCCTGCACCGCGTCGACGAGGCGCCGTTGCACCACGTGGCGACCCCGGAAGTCAGCTCGCCCCTGGTGGCCGCCCTCGACCCGCGCGTTGACGAGCAGGTGGTGCACGAGCAGATGGGCGGCGACAGCTTCACCCCGCCGCCTCCGGCGCCTGAGGAGCCCCGTCCCAGCTGAGGGTGACAGGTACTCCCTGCGGCCCCGTTCGTACCCGGGGCCGGCCATTCCAATCGTTACAGGCAGACGCCATGACCCACGGGCAGATCCCGGGGCGTGGCGGCCTGCGCCCCATGAAAACGGCTGCCAGTGCTGTGGGCGCTGGGTCGGCTGGGGGCTTGTAGGGGGTGTGTCGAGAGGGGAGGCGCCGGTCGCGGAGGCGAGCGGCGCGGGAGGACTAGAACAGGTCGTCCTTGTCGAAGCGGCGGGCTTCGCGCTGCAGCTGATAGACGAAGCGCTCGATCAGGCGTTGCTCCTGGCCGCTGGAGCGGTAGAAGCGCATGCCGGCGAAGGTCATGTCGAGCTTCTCGTCATAGCTGGCATGGCGCAGCTCGACGGCGGCGACCAGGGTGCCCACCGGCAGCTGGGCGCTGAGGCGTTCGTAAACCTGGCCGGCTTGCAGGCGGCTGGTGAGGTCACCGGAGAAGCGCAGTTTGCAGCCGGTGGCGGAGATATCCAGCATGTGCCCAGGCAAGCCCTTGGGCAGTTTGTCGCCGGCCAGTTCGATGACCACCAGCTGGCTGAGCATCAGCGGCGCGCGGAAGGCGTTGCGGCGCTGGTGGTAGATCACCTCTTCGGGCAGCGGGCACCAGTAGCAGGCGTCGCCTTCGAACTCACCGACACGGACCGGCTGCGGGCATTCCCAGGCGATGCGCACGCCATCGCGGAAACCTTCCACACGGAAACTTTCACCGTTGCGCAGGAAGCGCTCGCCATCGTTGGGAATCATCTCGTCGAGGGCCAGCAGCTTCTTGTCCTTGTCGATCTCGACCAGGTAGCTCTGGAAGCGCTGGCTGCGCTCGTGGAAGGTGATGATCAGCGGGTCGTGGTTTTGCTGCAGCAGACGAAGATTGGCGTGAATCTCCACCGGTGCCTTCAGCACCTTGGGCGGTTGCGGCCCATCTTCTTCGATAAACGCATTGGACACGGTCCAGGACTCTCCAAGCACGAAAGACTTCCGGCACTAGCATACTGGCAATTTGCCGGTAATGTCGTCGTGCCGTTGTTGTTATCAGGCCTGGCTAAGCGGGCGCTGTCGCTGGATTTTAGCGGCACCGCCACGGCTGTCATAGAGGCTGGGCGCATCCTGACCGCGGAGAATCGCCAAGGTGCTGCCAACCGAGGCCTGGTTCGCACGAATCAGCCGGCCATTGCGCTGGTTGGCGTTCTGGCACTGCTCGAGCACGGCGCTCAGTTCTTCGCTGCGGGCAATGAGATCGGCCCCCAGTGGCGAGGTTTCGGCGAGGGTGTGCAGGCCGGTGCGGTCGGCGCTGAGGCCAAGGGCCACAAGTGCTTCGGTGCGCTGCTTGCCATGGGCATCGAGCAGGGCGAGCAGGGGCTGCTTGTCGGCGAGGATTTTTTCGAGGTGGCCCAGGTCACGCTCGGTGAGGGCCTTGAATTCGGTATCGATCAGCTCAAGCAACTGCTGGGCGTGGCCGATATCGTGGGTGAACAGGTCGAGCAGGATAGTGTCTTGCATCGCGGGCTCTGGGGATTGGGCGTCCAATATCCCCAGCGCTGCCCTGAGACTAGCGCTGGGATTCGAAGTCGAGCAATTTGCTGGCCACGCGCTGACTGTCTACCTGATAGGAGCCGTCGGCAATGGCCTGTTTCAGTTTTTCGACGCGTTCCTTGTCCACGGTGGGCAGGTCACGCAGTTTGTCGGTGGCTTTCTGCAGGTTCTGCGCATCGCTGCTCAGCTGCACGTTTTCACCGGTCTTGGCGGTCTTGGCCGCATCGGCACTGGCCGTTTGCGACGGAGTCGTGGTCGAGCCTGCGACGGCTTCGTTCTTGCCGCCGGACTGGGCATTGCTCGTACGGCCCGTACCGGGCGGCGTAGCGGCGTTATTCAGCCGGTTGAAGTCGATGACCATGATGCAAAACCTCTGGGTGTTTGGACGCTTACCGACGCTATCGGCCATGCGGAAATAAACTTTAGGGCAAATTTCCGATTTTTTTCCGGCCCCCGGAAGCGACGTAGAAACGGCACTCTACACGAGATGGCGTATTTGCATACAAGACTCGTGCCTAACCAAGGTTACATCGCCACCTCGACCTGGCCGGGCCCGGTGACCCGCGCCTTGACCACCCGCTTGGACTGCAGGTTGCGCACCCTGATCTGCTGCCCGGGGGAGCCGTCGGAGAGCGCCTCGCCGGGCATGCGCACGCTGATGCTGGTGCTCTTGGCGATGATCACCACCTGGTCGCCCTTGCGGATCACCTCGGCCATTTCCAGGTGAACCGGCGCCAGCACCTGGTCGGCGACCACGGCACGGGTGAGCTTGTAGCCTTCTACCTGTGCCGGATCGGTCAGGTAGCCCTGGTTAAGCAGGCCCACCTCGCGTTCCACCAGGTTGTAGTCGTCCGCACTGACGACTGCCCCACGGCGCAGCGGACGGGCTACTACTATTACTTCGCGGAACAGCCGGACCTGCGCGGGGACGTAGACGCTCCATGGCGCGCTGCCTTCGCAGCGCACGCCGACGGTGACCCGACCGATGGGTTGTGCCGGGCTTTCGAGTGTGACCGTCAATTCCCTGTCGCAGGCCGCCAGGCGCAACCTGGGGTCGAGCCGGTTGATCTGGATGTCGTAACGACCGGGGATATTGTTGGTCTGCAGATAATCCTCCACCGTGAACTCAAGAAAGCCTTGGGTGGAGCCGATAAGGACTTCGGGCGATGTGAGTTCCTCCGCCGAGGCGCTGTTGTGGCCGAGGCAGAACAAAACAGGTAAAACGACCTTAAAAAGGTGGCGGCGTTGTGCCATCGTGTGTCGGAAAATCGTCGTCATAGCGTTCATATCAAGATCAAAAGCAAGGCCCGTGCCGCCTGCTACTCTAAGGCGAAGCGTGCTGAAGCTAATAACGGGAGAGTCCTGGCATGGCCGGTGTATTGGATTCGGTTAACCAGCGTACGCAACTGGTCGGTCAGAACCGGCTGGAGTTGCTGCTGTTCCGGCTGGATGGGACCCAGCTATACGGGATCAACGTGTTCAAGGTGAAGGAGGTGCTGCAGTGCCCCAAGCTCACCATCATGCCCAAGTCGAGCCCTGTGGTTCGCGGCGTGGCCAATATCCGTGGGGGCACCATCCCGATTCTCGACCTGGCCATGGCCACCGGTCGACGTGGCCTCGATGACCTGAAGAACAGCTTCGTCATCATCACGGAATACAACACCAAGGTGCAGGGGTTCCTGGTGCGCTCGGTGGAGCGCATCGTCAACATGAACTGGGAGGAGATCCATCCGCCACCCAAGGGCACCGGTCGTGAGCATTACCTGACCGCGGTTACCCGGGTCGACAAGAACCTGGTGGAGATCATCGACGTGGAGAAGATCCTCGCCGAGGTCGCACCGACTTCCGAAGTGATTTCCGAGGGCGTGATCGACCAGAACACCCAAGCCAGTGCCGTGACCAAGCGGGTGCTGATCGTCGACGACTCGTCGGTGGCCCGCAAGCAGCTGATCCGTTGCCTGGAGACCGTCGGCGTCGAGGTCACCGCGCTCAACGATGGCCGGCAGGCGTACAACTACCTGCATGACCTGGTGGAGCAGGGCAAGGCGCCGGAGAAGGAGCTGCTGATGATCATCTCCGACATCGAGATGCCGGAAATGGACGGTTATACGTTGACGGCGGAGATCCGAGGCGATGCGAGAATGCAGAAACTGCACATCCTCCTGCATACTTCGCTCTCCGGCGTGTTCAACCAGGCGATGGTGAAGAAGGTCGGCGCGGATGATTTCCTCGCCAAGTTCCGACCCGATGACCTGGCTGCACGTGTGATCGAGCGGATCAGAATCGCGGATGGCGGCTGAGGGATGATTCCCCCAGGAAACAGATATGAATGAGGCGGGCCTAGTGTCTTCAGGTAACTTGGATTTCGAGCAGTTCCGGATCTTCCTGGAAAAAACCTGCGGCATCCTGCTGGGAAGCAACAAGCAGTACCTGGTATCCAGCCGCCTTAACAAGCTGATGGAACAGAACGGCATCAAGTCGCTGGGTGAGCTGATACAGAAGATCCAGGGTTCCCCGCGTGGCGGCCTGCGCGAGCAGGTCGTCGATGCCATGACCACCAACGAGACCTTGTGGTTTCGCGACACCTACCCCTTCGAAGTACTGAAGAGCCGGGTGCTGCCGGAAATGATCAAGGCCTCGCCGAACCAGCCGCTGCGCATCTGGTCGGCCGCCAGCTCTTCCGGGCAGGAGCCGTTCTCCCTGTCCATGGCGATCGACGAGTTCGAGAAGGTCAACCTGGGCCAGCTCAAGGCCGGCGTGCGCATCGTCGCCACCGACCTGTCCAGCTCGATGCTCGCCGCCTGCAAGGCCGGCGAGTACGACAGCCTGGCGATGGGGCGCGGGCTTTCCCAGGAACGCCTCACCCGCTACTTCGACCCCAAGGGGCCGGGGCGCTGGGTGGTCAAGCCGGCTATCCGCAACCGTGTCGAGTTCCGTGCGCTGAACCTGCTGGACAGCTACGCGGCGCTGGGCAAGTTCGACATCGTGTTCTGCCGCAACGTGCTGATCTACTTCTCCGCCGAGGTGAAGAAGGACATCCTCACGCGCATCCACGCGACGCTGAAGCCCGGTGGCTATCTGTTCCTCGGTGCGTCCGAGGCGCTCAATGGCCTGCCGGAGCTGTACCAGATGGTGCAGTGCAGCCCGGGGATCATCTACAAGGTCAAATGACCGGGTAGCGCGACATGGGAAAGGGAGGCGAAAGCCTCCCTTTTTATTGGCCTGCTTTATTTGCCTGCGGGCGGGCTCAAACCAGTGTGCGGGTGACGTTGATATTGCCCTGGGTGGCGTTGGAGTAGGGGCAGACCACATGGGCCTTGTCGACCAGGTCCTGGGCCACGGCCTTGTCGATGCCGGGCAGGGAGATGCGCAGCTCCACTTCGATGCCGAAGCCGGTGGGCAGGGTGCCGATGCCGACGATGCCTTCGATGGAGGCGTCGTCCGGCAGGCTGACCTTCTGCTTGCCGGCGACGAACTTGATGGCGCCGAGGAAGCACGCCGAGTAGCCGGCGGCGAACAGTTGCTCCGGGTTGGTCCCTTCGCCGCCTGCGCCACCCAGCTCCTTGGGCGTGGTGAGTTTCACATCCAGTACTCCATCGGACGATACGGCACGGCCTTCACGGCCACCGTAGGCTTCGGCGTAGGCGCGATACAGGGCTTTTTCGATGGGCATTTCGATCTCCTCGGGTTCGTCGATCAAGGGGCGATGGCGGCGTTGCACAGCGGCTGCCGTCAGACGGAAACCAAAGCCTAGACCACGCAGATGAAAGGAGAGGGCGGGGCGGCAATCACCGCTGCCGGCCATTGCCGCTCAGCGGCAAGACCGCTCGTCCGCGTTGCCGCCGGCACCGGCAAAAGCGGTAATGCCTTGCCGTTGCCGCCTCGATTGCTGCGAGGATTTATCTCAAGCCATTGAAAATAAAGGGATTTAAAAGTTGGCATAGCCTTTGCTGAATGTCATGCAGGTAAACCGACATTGCCAGCCGGCAAAGGTTAGAGACATGAGCATCAGCTTCGAAAGCGCCCTCGGCATCCATGAAAAGGCCCTCAGCTTCCGCACCCAGCGTGCCGAAGTGCTGGCCAACAACATCGCCAACGCCGACACGCCCAACTACAAGGCGCGTGACCTGGACTTCAAGGCTGTGCTCCAGCAGCAGGTGGAGAACAGCAAGGGCACCTTCCATGCCAACCTGACCAACCAGCGTCACATCGCTGCCGAAGGCGCCAGCCTGTTCGACGAAGGCCTGAAGTACCGGATTCCGTTCCAGCCCTCGATCGACCAGAACACCGTCGACCTGCAGCAGGAACAATCGACCTACACCGAGAACTCCATGCAGTTCCAGGCCAGCTTCACGATGCTCAATAGCAAATTCAAAGGGCTGGTCGCTGCCCTGCGCGGCGAATAAGGGAGAACACCACCATGTCACTGTCCAGCGTCTTCAACATTGCCGGCACCGGGATGAGCGCTCAGAGCACTCGACTGAACACCATCTCCAGCAACATCGCCAACGCCGAGACGGTGTCCTCCAGCCTCAACCAGACCTACCGCGCTCGCCACCCGGTGTTCGCCACCATGTTCCAGAGCCAGCTCAACAGCGAGAGCGGCAGTGGCAGCAGCTCGCTGTTCGCCGGCGAAGACGAATCCGGCCGTGGCGTGCAGGTGCTGGGCGTGATCGAAGACCAGAGCGCGCTCACCCCGCGCTACGAGCCGAACCATCCGGCCGCCAACGCCGACGGCTACGTGTACTACCCCAACGTCAACGTGGTGGAGGAGATGGCCGACATGATTTCTGCCAGCCGTGCCTTCCAGACCAACGTCGAAATGATGAACACCGCCAAACAGATGATGCAGCGCGTGCTGACCCTGGGTCAGTGATTGCGTGAGGGAGCGACCAGATGAGCGTTGACGTAGGCGCCACTACCAGTACCTCGGTACTGGACCAGTACAAACTCAAGGACACCGCCAAGTCCAAGGAACTGGGCAAGGACCAGTTCCTTCAGTTGCTGGTGGCACAGATGAATAACCAGAACCCGCTGGACCCGCAGACCAACAGCGAGTTCGTGGCGCAGTTGGCCCAGTTCAGTACGGTCGAGGGGTTGGATAACCTGAACAAGAGTGTGAACACCATTCTTTCCAGCACCCAGTCATCCCAGGCGCTGCAGGCTTCGTCCCTGGTCGGTCGCAAGGTCATCGTCACCACCAACAAGGCGGTGGTGGACACCAGCGAGACCATGAAGGGCAGCGTCAACCTCACCGGCGCCAGCACCAACGTCTACGTCAACGTGCTGGACAGCAAGGGCAACGCCGTCAACCGCATCAACCTGGGCGCCCAGAGCGCCGGCCAGGTCAGCTTCATGTGGGACGGCAAGGATTCGAGCGGAGCCGTTGCACCCAACGGCACCTACACCTTCCAGGCCGAGGCGGCCATCGACGGCAAGACGGTGGCGATGTCCACCAACCTGCCGGCGAACGTGGACAGCGTCACCCTCGGCCTGAATGGCGGCGAGATGACGCTCAACCTCGCCGGGCTGGGCAGCGTCGCACTCTCCAAGGTCAAGGTCATCGGTCAATAATCGTCGGCGGCGCCGGCGTTACAGGAGCATCCCATGTCTTTCAATATCGGACTCAGCGGCATCCGCGCCGCCTCCAGTGACCTCAATATCACTGGCAACAACATCGCCAACGCCGGCACCGTGGGCTTCAAGCAGTCCCGTGGCGAGTTCCAGGACCTGTACTCGGCGTCCGTGCTCGGTTCCGGCAGCAAGACCATCGGCAGCGGCGTGCTGCTGGGCAACGTCGCCCAGCTCTACAACCAGGGCACCATCGACTACACCGAGAACGCCCTGGACCTGGCGGTGAACGGCAACGGCTTCTTCATCACCAGCAACAACGGCGCCATCAGCTACACCCGTGCCGGCTACTTCGGCACCGACAAGAACGGCAATATCGTCGACAACAACGGCTATCGCCTGCAGGGCTACTCGGTGGATGCCAACGGTGCGCTGCAAAGCGGCGTAGTGGGCGATCTGGTGATCCAGACCAACAACCAGCAGCCCAAGGCCACCACCACCATTACCCAGCCGTTCAACCTGAACTCCACCAACACGGTGCCCACCAAGACGCCGTTCGACCCGGCCGACCCGACCACCTACAACTCGTCGACCTCGGTGAACATCTATGACGCCCAGGGCAACGCCCACGTCATGACCCAGTACTTCGTCAAGGCGGCCACCCCGGTCAACACCTGGACCATGAACGTGCTGATCGACGGCCGTAGCCCGACCAACCCGGCCAGCACCGCGCCGATGAGCACCACCGTGGGCTTCACCACCTCCGGCCAGCTCGACACCAGCACCTTCACCAACACCGGTGGCTTTGCGGTCAATGCCGACGGCACCTTGGGCATCACCGGCTGGGTGCCGGCGAAGTCCAATGGCGCCACGCCGCCGGTATGGAGCGCCAACGGTGCTGCTGCCGCGCCGACCATCAGCTTCGATATCCGCGGCTCGACCCAGTTCTCCAACGCCTTCGCGGTGACCAAGGTCGCCCAGGACGGCTACACCACCGGCCAGCTGTCGGGCCTGGAGATCGACGACGAGGGCAACATCTTCGCCCGCTACACCAACGGCCAGTCGAAGATCCAGGGCCAGGTGGTGCTGGCCAACTTCGCCAACGTCCAGGGCCTCACCCCGGTAGGCAAGACGTCCTGGGTGCAGTCGTCGGAGTCCGGCGAGCCGGTGATCGGCACCCCGCGTTCCGGCACCCTGGGCGCGCTGCAGTCCGGCGCCCTGGAAGCGTCCAACGTGGATATCTCCACCGAGCTGGTCGACCTGATCGTGGCGCAGCGCAACTACCAGGCCAACGCCAAGACCATCGAGACCGAGAACGCGGTCACCCAGACCATCATCAACCTGCGTTGAGTGGTGTTTGCCGCCCGGCTCATCGGGCGGCAAAGACCTTGCCACTGGCGGCAGCCCCTCGCCGCCACGGCATTCGAAGGCCCTTTGCTCGGGCCTTTTTCTTTTATGTTTTTCCTTTTTAATCAGCGTCTTGTGGTTGTTTTTCGAGTTATGGCACAGCAATTGCTGAATAGCCTGCAAAGAGTCAGCGGGCGTCAAAAGCCCACTCGGAGAACCCCATGGACAAGATGCTGTACGTCTCCATGACAGGCGCCAGCCAGAACACCCTGGCCCAGCGTGCCCACGCCAACAACCTGGCGAACATTTCCACCACCGGCTTTCGTCGCGACTACGAACAGGCGCGCTCGATGCCCGTGTTCGGCGAAACCTTCCCGGCGCGGGTCTACGCCATGAGCGAGCGCCCCGGCACCGACTTCACCCCCGGCCCCATGCAGGAGACCGGTCGTGACATGGACATCGCCATCGGCGGCCAGGGCTGGATC
This sequence comes from Pseudomonas solani, assembly GCF_026072635.1. Lineage (NCBI taxonomy): Bacteria > Pseudomonadati > Pseudomonadota > Gammaproteobacteria > Pseudomonadales > Pseudomonadaceae > Pseudomonas > Pseudomonas solani. Next base: position 4,591,027 of record NZ_AP023081.1, read on the forward strand.
GCCGTGCAGTCCGCCAACGGCAGCGAAGCCTATGTGCGTACCGCCAGCCTGCAGGTAGATGCCCTCGGCCAGCTGCGCACCGGCAACGGCTTGCCGGTGATCGGCAATGCCGGCCCCATCGCCATTCCCCCGGAGCAGAAGGTGGAGATCGGCGCCGACGGCACCATCAGCATCCGTGCCCTGGGCGAGGCCCCCAACGTGATGGCCGAGGTCGACCGCATCAAGCTGGTCAACCCCGATCCCAAGCAATTGGAGAAGGGCACCGACGGCCTGATCCGCCTGAAGAGCGGCCAGCCGGCCGGCGTGGACGGCAACGTCCAGGTCACCTCCGGCTTCCTCGAGGGCAGCAACGTCAATGCCGTGGAAGAGATGACCGCGATCCTCTCGCTGTCCCGCCAGTTCGAACTGCACGTGAAGATGATGCGCACCGCCGAAGACGATGCTTCGGCGATGGCACGGGTCATGCAACTCAGCTAATTACCAGTACGCGGCGCCATGAAACCGGCGCCCGAGGAGAACGAAGATGCTTCCGGCACTCTGGGTCAGCAAGACGGGCCTCGCGGCTCAGGACATGAACCTGACCACCATTTCCAACAACCTGGCGAACGTGTCGACCACGGGCTTCAAGCGTGATCGCGCCGAGTTCGAGGACCTGCTGTACCAGATCCGCCGTCAACCCGGCGCCCAGAGCAGCCAGGACAGCGAACTGCCCACCGGCCTGCAGCTGGGTACCGGTGTGCGCATCGCCGGCACCCAGAAGATCTTCACCCAGGGCAGCCTGCAGACCACCGAGCAGCCGCTGGACCTGGCGGTGAACGGCCGCGGCTTCTTCCAGATCCTGATGCCGGATGGCACCGTCGCCTATACCCGTGACGGCAGCTTCCACCTGAACTCCGACGGCCAGGTCGTCACCTCCCAGGGCTATGCCCTGGAGCCGGCCATCGTGCTGCCGGCCGAAGTGCAGACCTTCACCGTGGGCGAGGACGGCACCGCCTCGGTGACCACCTTCGGCAACCCCACGCCCCAGGTGATCGGCAACATCCAGACCGCCGACTTCGTCAACTACGGCGGCCTGCAGGCCATCGGCAACAACCTGTTCCTGGAGACCGCTTCCAGCGGCGCTCCGCAAGTCGGTACCCCGGGCCTGACCGGCCTGGGCAATGTGCTGCAGAACACCCTGGAAAACTCCAACGTCAGCGTGGTCGAGGAGCTGGTGAATATGATCACCACCCAGCGCGCCTACGAGATGAACTCCAAGGTCATCTCCACGGCCGACTCCATGCTTGGTTTCCTCTCGCAGAACCTGTAATACCCCCGAGGTAAGTTGTCATGAACCGGCTGATCCTTCCTGTCTCGCTGCTCGCCGCCCACCTGCTCACCGGGTGCGTCGCGCCGGCCGCCAAACCGAACGATCCCTACTACGCCCCTGTCCTGCCGCGCACGCCCATGCCCGCCGCGCAGAACAACGGCTCCATTTATCAGGCCGGCTTCGAAACCAACCTCTACGACGACCGCAAGGCGTATCGTGTGGGTGACATCATCACCATCACCCTCAACGAGCGCACCCAGGCCAGCAAGAACGCCACCTCGCAGATCAAGAAGGACAGCACCGCCAACCTCGGGCTGACCTCGTTGTTCGGCGGCGGCGTGCGGGTCGACAACCCCAGCACCGGCCTCAACCCGCTCAAGGCGGAGAACCTGTCCATGGACGTCGGCTACAGCGGCACGCGCGACACCAGCGGCAACTCCCAGGCGGGGCAGAGCAACAGCCTCAGCGGCTCGATCACCGTCACCGTCTCCGAAGTGCTGCCCAATGGCATCCTCGCCGTGCGGGGCGAGAAATGGATGACCCTCAATACCGGCGACGAGCTGGTGCGCATCGCCGGCCTGGTCCGCGCCGATGACATCGGCACCGACAACAGCGTCTCCTCCAACCGCATCGCCGATGCGCGTATCACCTATTCCGGCACCGGCGCCTTCGCCGATGCCAGCCAGCCAGGATGGTTCGACCGCTTCTTCATGAGCCCCCTGTGGCCATTCTGAGCAGGTGATTGCGAAGATGAAACGACTGACCGCTGCCCTTTGCCTGTTGCTCGCCGCCACGGCCGTTCATGCCGAACGCCTGAAGGACCTGGCGAGCATTCAGGGCGTGCGTAACAACCAGTTGATCGGCTACGGCCTAGTGGTGGGCCTCAACGGTACCGGCGACCAGACCACCCAGACGCCCTTCACCCTGCAGACCTTCAACAACATGCTGGCGCAGTTCGGCATCAAGGTGCCGGCCGGCTCCGGCAACGTGCAGCTGAAGAACGTCGCGGCGGTGTCCATCCACGCCGACCTGCCGCCCTTCGCCAAGCCGGGCCAGGCCATCGACGTCACCATCTCCTCCATCGGCAACGCCAAGAGCCTGCGCGGCGGCAGCCTGCTGATGGCGCCGATGAAAGGCATCGACGGCAACGTCTACGCCATCGCCCAGGGCAACCTGGTGGTGGGCGGCTTCGATGCCGAGGGCAGCGACGGCTCGAAGATCACCGTCAACGTTCCGTCGTCCGGCCGCATTCCCGCCGGTGCCACGGTCGAGCGCCCGGTACCCAGCGGCTTCGACCAGGGCAACTACCTGACGCTGAACCTCAACCGCCCGGACTTCACCACCGCCAAGAACATCGTCGACAAGCTCAACGAGCTGCTTGGCCCGGGCGTCGCCCAGGCCCTGGACGGCGGCTCGGTCCGCGTCACCGCGCCCATGGACCCGAGCCAGCGCGTCGACTACATGTCGGTGCTGGAAAACCTCGAAGTGGAGGCCGGCCAGGCGGTGGCCAAGGTCATCATCAATTCGCGTACCGGCACCATCGTCATCGGCCAGAACGTCAGGGTGCAGCCAGCCGCCGTCACCCACGGCAGCCTGACCGTGACCATCACCGAAGACCCGATCGTCAGCCAGCCCGGTGCCCTGTCCGGCGGGCAGACCGCCGTGGTGCCGCGCTCCAAGGTCAAAGCCGACCAGGAGGCCAAGCCGATGTTCAAGTTCGGCCCCGGTACCACCCTGGACGAGATCGTCCGCGCGGTGAACCAGGTGGGCGCGGCCCCTTCCGACCTGATGGCCATCCTCGAGGCGCTGAAGCAAGCTGGCGCCCTCCAGGCCGACCTGATCGTGATCTGAGGAGGCGACCATGGACTCCAAGTTTTCTGCCGGCCTCGGGGGCTCCAGCCCCGTCGACTCGGGCGCCTACACCGACCTCAACCGCATGGCCCAATTCAAGGTGGGCAAGGGCCGGGACAGTGACCAGAACATCAAGAAGGTCGCCCAGGAGTTCGAGTCGCTGTTCCTCAACGAAATGATGAAGGCCATGCGCTCGGCCAACGAGGTGTTCGCCGAGGGCAACTTCCTCAACAGTAACGAGAGCAAGACCTACCAGGACATGTACGACCAGCAACTGGCCGTGACCATCTCCAAGGGGCAAGGCATCGGCCTGTCCGACGTGCTTACCCGCCAGCTGTCGAAGAACAAGGGCGCATCCAAGTCCACCGGGCCCAACCCCTTCGCCCAGGTGGCCGAGACCAACGGCATCAGTTGGCCGCAGAAGGGCAGCAAGCTCGAAGCGCCGGCCGAGGGGCGTGATGACTCCAAGATGTTGGCCATGCGCCGCATCAGCCTGCCGGGCAAGCTCACCGACCGCCTGCTGGCCGGCATTGTGCCGTCCGCCAGTGCCGGGGAGGGGGCGGCGGCCCAGGCGGCCACTGCGCAGAACCAGGCCCTGGCGGGTGCCGACTGGGTGCCGGCCAAGTCCTATGGCGCGCCCGAGAGCGGCGCCACGCGGGTGGATGGCACCGACGCGGTACTTGGCCGGCGTATCGCCCAGCCGCCGCTGGCACCCGGCAAGTCGGCCTTCCGTTCGCCCCAGGAATTCATCGACACCATGCTGCCCATGGCCCAGGAAGCGGCGAAGAGCATCGGCGTCGATCCGCGCTACCTGGTGGCCCAGGCAGCCCTGGAGACCGGCTGGGGCAAGTCGATCATCCGCCAGCAGGACGGCAGCAGCAGCCACAACCTGTTCGGCATCAAGTCCCACGGCTGGGACGGCCAGTCGGCCCGCGCCCTGACCACCGAATTCAAGGACGGCCAGGCCGTCAAGGAAGCGGCATCGTTCCGCGCATACGACTCCTATCAGCAGAGCTTCCACGATTATGTGAACTTTCTGCAGGGGAACGATCGATATCAAGAGGCACTGGAAGTAACCGACAAGCCTGAGCGATTCGTCCGCGAACTGCAGCAGGCCGGCTACGCGACCGACCCGCAGTACGCGCGCAAGGTCGCCCAGATCGCCCGGCAGATGCAGACCTATCAGGCTGTAGCGGCGGGCGATGCGGTGGTGCCGCGTTCATGAGGATGAGACATGGCTGACCTGTTATCCATCGGACTGTCGGGCCTGCGTACCTCGCAGACGTCCCTGACGGTGACCGGACACAACATCAGCAACGTGAACACCCCCGGCTACTCGCGGCAGCAGGCGGTGCAGCAGACCAACGTCCCGCAGTTCACCGGCGGCGGCTACATCGGCTCCGGCAGCCAGGTGGTCGACGTGCGCCGGCTGGCCAGTGAATTCCTTACCTCGCAATTGCGCACTGCCACCAGCCAGAACAGTGAGCTGCAGACCTTCAAGAGCCAGATCGAACAGCTCGACGGCCTGTTGTCCAACACCACCACCGGCATCAGCCCGGCGTTGAAGAGCTTCTTCACCTCGCTGCAGACCGCGTCCCAGGACCCATCCTCGGTGGCCGCACGCGAGGCGGTGCTGTCCCAGGCCAAGGGGCTGGAAGACGCTTTCAACACGCTCTACGACCAGCTGGACAAGCAGAACAGCCAGATCAACGACCAGCTCGGCGCGCTGACCACTCAGGTCAATTCCCTGGCGGCCAACGTGGCCAACTACAACGATGCCATCGCCAAGGCCCGCGCCAGTGGCGCCGAGCCCAACGACCTGCTGGACGCCCGCGAAGAAACCATCCGCCAGATTTCCGAGATGATCGGGGTCAAGACCCTGGAGCAGAACGACGGCAGCGTCAGCCTCTTCGTCGGCACCGGCCAGCCCCTGGTGGTGGGCAACACCGCCTCCACGCTGCGCGCCAAGCCCGGTGTCGACGACCCGTCGCGCTACCAGATCGACCTGGTCACCGGCGGTGTGTCGCAAACCATCACCACGCAGATTTCCGGCGGCGAGATGGGCGGCCTATTGGCCTACCGCGATACCACGCTGGACCAGTCGTACAACAGCCTTGGCCAGTTGGCGATCACCATCTCCGACACCATCAACAAGCAGCTGGGGCAGGGCCTGGACTCCGCCGGTCGCGCCGGCAGCCCACTATTTGGCAACATCAACGACCCCCAGGACGCCTCGCTGCGGGTGCTGTCGAACGTCAACAACACCGGCACCGCCAGCGCGGCGCTGAACATCACCGATACCAGCAAGCTGGGCACCAGCGACTACCGACTGGATTACGACGGCACCAACTTCACCGCCACGCGCCTGTCCGACAACGCGCCGATGACTGTCTCGGTGACCGGTACCGGGCCGTACACACTGAGCTTCGCCGATGCGGCGGGCAACAGTCAGGGCTTCCAGGTGCAGATGAGCACCCTGCCGGCGGCCAACGATCGTTTCACCCTGCAGCCGACCCGGCGCGGCGCCACGGATTTCGAGAGCACGCTGAAGTCGTCCGACCAGCTGGCCTTCTCCGGCTCGGCGCGGGCCCAGGCGACCACCAACAACCGGGGCACGGGCACCATCGGCCAGCCCGGGCTGGTCAGCGGGCCGTCGCCCATCGACATCACCGACCTGCAGGACCTGTTCGGCGCCAACGGCATTTCGCTGACCTTCGATGCCGCCACCAACACCCTCAACGGTACCCTGCCGGCCGGCGCGACCCTGAGCTACGTCTCGCCTTCGACCACCGCGCTGACCCCGGGGCAGACCAACACCCTGCGGCTGAACTACACCGACCCGTCGACCAACAACAGCTACACCTACGAATTCACCATGGGTGGCACGCCGCAGAGCGGCGACAGCTTCAACCTGGCGTTCAACAACAAGGGCACCGGTGATAACCGCAACGCCCTGGCCCTGGTCGGCCTGCAGACCAAGCCGGTGGTCGGCAACGGCACCACCGGCGCCACCTACACCGACGCCTACAGCGGGCTCGTCGAGCGGGTCGGTTCGCTGACCGCCCAGGTGCGGGTCAATGCCGATGCCGGCGAAGCGGTGCTGAAGCAGGCGCAGGAGAACCGCGACTCGCTCTCGGGCGTGAACCTGGACGAAGAGGCGGCGAGCCTGATCCAGTTCCAGCAGTACTACAATGCCAACGCTCAGGTCATTCAAGTTGCGCGCGCGTTGTTCGATACATTGATCGGCGCCTTCAACTAAAGGCTGATGTGAAATGAGAATCTCGACTATCCAGGCTTTCAACAACCAGGTCGCGGGCTTGCAGAAGAACTACGGGAACGTGACCCGGACCCAGGAACAGATCAGTACCGGCAAGCGCATCCTTACGCCTGCCGACGATCCGGTGGCCTCGGTGCGCCTGCTGCAATTGAGCCAGGAAGAGGCGCTCAACGGCCAGTACAAGTCCAACATCACCGCCGCGAAGAACAGCTTGAACTCCGAAGAGAGCATCCTCACTTCCGTCGGCAACGTGATGCAGCGCATCCGCGAGATTGCCGTGGAGGCGGGCGACGGCGCCCTGGACGCCACCGACAAGGCCTCCCTGGGCACCGAGTTGCAACAGCGTGAAGACGAGCTGATGAGCCTGCTCAACAGCAAGGACGCCAGCGGCAAGTACCTGTTCTCCGGCTCCCAGGCCGACACCCAGCCTTTCGTGCGCAACGCCGATGGCACCTACAGCTACCAGGGCGACGAAGGCCGCCGCGAAGTTCAGGTAGCGAGTAGCACCTTCCTGGCCCTGGGCGACAACGGCAAGGACCTGTTCGAGAACGTGTTCAACGCCAACCGCGTGACCACCTCGAAGGGGGCGACCGGCACCGGCAGCACCGCGAGCATTTCCCAGGGCCTGGTGATCGACAAGACCGACTACGACACCGTGTTCCCCGCCAGCAACCCGCCTGCGGCGACCGATGCCATCGGCATCCACTTCCTCGATTCCCAGCGCTACGTGGTCTACGACCCGGCCACCCTGCCGGTCGGCTATGACTGGAACACCTACAACCCCGCCACGCCGCCCGCCGGGCAGCTGGCCACCGGGGCCCTGGACACCAACTCGCAGACCTCCGACTTCATCACCTATGGGGGGGTGAAGGTGCAGATCGACGGCACTCCCGTCGCCGGTGACGACTTCTCCGTCAACCGCAAGCCGGACGCCGAGAAGCGCAGCCTGCTCAACGTGGTGTCCGACCTGCGCAAGGCGCTGCAGTCCTCCGCGGACACCCCCGAGGGCAACCGCCAGATCCGCGACGCCGTGGCAGTGGCCACTTCCAACCTCGACGCGGTCAACACCAAGGTGCTGGGCGTGCAGGGTTCGGTGGGTGCGCGCCTCAACACCCTGGACACCACCGAGGGCTTCGTCGATGACGTGAGCCTGGTGAACAAGTCGGTGCAATCCTCCCTCGAGGACCTCGACTACGCCGAGGCCCTGTCGCGCCTGACCATGCAGTCCACCATCCTCCAGGCGGCACAGCAGAGTTACGTGAAGATCAGCGGCCTGAGCCTGTTCAACTTCCTCAACTGACCCCGCCACCGCGCGCCAGGCGCGTGGTGGCCCGCCGTCGCTTGACCCCTTGCCGACCCGCCTTGCATTTCAACGGGTTGGCACCATGCTTGCTTTGGGTCTCGACATCAAAAGCGAGTGCCATAAAACTGTCGGCAATAAAGGCAGCGCGCTCATCCGGCGCAGGGCCGGCTGACATGGGCAGGGGAGAGCAGCATGTTCGATGGCAAGTCCGTTTTCGTTTCCGGGGGCACCGGCTCGTTCGGTCGCGCGTTCATCCGCACCCTGCTGGCGAACTACCAGCCCAAGCGGGTGGTGGTGTTCTCCCGCGATGAGCTCAAGCAGTACGAGATGCAGCAGGAGTTCAACGCCCCCTGCATGCGCTATTTCCTGGGTGACGTCCGCGACGCCGAGCGCTTGCAGCAGGCCATGCGCGGCATCGACCTGGTGGTCCACGCCGCCGCCCTGAAGCAGGTGCCGGCCGCCGAATACAACCCCACCGAATGCATCCGCACCAACGTCAGCGGTGCCGAGAACATCATCAACGCCGCCCTGGCCAACGGCGTGCAGAAGGTGGTGGCGCTGTCCACCGACAAGGCCTCCAGTCCGGTCAATCTCTACGGCGCCACCAAGCTGCTGAGCGACAAGCTGTTCGTCGCCGCCAACAACATCACCGGTGACCACCAGACCCGATTCGCCGTGGTGCGCTACGGCAACGTGGTCGGCTCGCGCGGCTCGGTGCTGCCGTTCTTCCGCCGCCTGCTCGCCGATGGCGCCCGCGAGCTGCCCATCACCGACCCGCGCATGACCCGCTTCTGGATCACCCTCGACGAGGGCGTCGACTTCGTCCTGCGCAGCTTCGAGCGTATGCACGGTGGCGAGCTGTTCGTGCCGAAGATCCCCTCCGCGCGCATCACCGACATGGCAGAGGCCCTGGCGCCCGGCATGCCGCACAAGCTGGTGGGCATCCGTCCCGGCGAGAAGCTGCACGAAATGATGATCTCCCGCGATGACAGCACCCACACCTTCGAATTCGACCGGCACTTCGTCATCGCCCCGTCGATCACCTTCAACACCGAATACGACTACACCCGTGATGGCCTGGGTGGCCAGGGCGTGGCGGTGGAAGAGGGCTTCGAATACGTCTCCGACAGCAACCCCCACTACCTGAGCGTGCCCGAGCTGCGCCAGTTGGCGGACACCTGGGCCTGACCATGATCCCCTACGGTCGACAGAACATCTCCCAGGCGGACATCGACGCGGTGGTGGACACCCTGCGCTCCGACTGGCTCACCCAGGGGCCGGCGATCGAGCGCTTCGAGCAGGCCGTCGCCCAGCGCTGCCAGGCCGCCCAGGGCGTGGCCGTGAGCAATGCCACCGCCGCGCTGCACATTGCCTGTCTGGCCCTCGACCTGGGGCCGGGCGACCGGCTCTGGACCAGCCCCAACACCTTCGTCGCCAGCGCCAACTGCGGCCTGTACTGCGGCGCGCAGGTGGACTTCGTCGACATCGACCCGGCCACGCTCAACCTCGACGTCGGGCAACTGGAAGCCCGGCTGGAGAGCGCCGAGCGCGACGGCACCCTGCCCAAGGTGGTCATTCCCGTGGCCTTCGCCGGGCAGAGCTGCGACATGGCGCGCATCGGCGAGCTGGCGCGGCGCTACGGCTTCCGCGTGATCGAGGATGCCTCCCACGCCATCGGCGCCAGCTATGGCGGTCGGCCGGTGGGCTGCTGCGAGTATGCCGATATCACCGTGTTCAGCTTCCACCCGGTGAAGATCATCACCACGGCGGAGGGCGGCCTGCTCACCACCAACGACCCGCAACTGGCTGAGCGCCTGCGTCGCCTGCGCAGCCACGGCATCACCCGCGACCCGGCCGCGATGACCGGCCCCAGCGAAGGCCCCTGGTACTACCAGCAGCTGGAACTGGGCTTCAACTACCGCATGACCGACCTGCAGGCCGCCCTCGGCCTGTCCCAGTTGCAGCGCCTGGATGCCTTCGTCGCCCGCCGCCGGCAACTGGTGGCCCGTTATGGCGAGCGGCTGGCCGGCTTGCCCCTGGGCCTGCCGCAGCTGCAGGCGGGCGCCGAACCGGCCTGGCACCTGTACCCGGTGCGCCTGCGCCTGGAGCGTCTGCAACGTAGCCACCGTGAGATATTCGAAGCCCTGCGCGGCGCCGGTATCGGCGTCAACCTGCACTACATCCCGGTGCACCTGCAGCCCTATTACCAGCAGTTGGGCTTCGCCCCGGGCAACTTCCCCGAGGCCGAGCGCTACTACGCCGAAGCCCTGAGCCTGCCGCTGTTCCCCGACCTGACCGACGACCAGCAGGACCAGGTGGCGAGCACTCTCGCCAGCGTCCTGCAGTGACTGGAGAAACCCGTGCGTGAGCTGACCGAGCAAGAACGATTCTGGCAGGGCGAGTTCGGCGACCAGTACGTCGAGCGCAACGACGGCGAGGTGCCCGTAGCCAGCGCGACGTCCTTCTTCGCCCAGGCCCTGCGCCGGGCGGGGCGCATCGACAGCCTGCTGGAGCTGGGCACCAACCGGGGCCTCAACCTGCGCGCGCTCAACCGGCTGTTGCCCCAGGCGACGCTGCTGGGCGTCGAGCTCAACGCCAAGGCCCGGGAGATCGCCCAGGGCCTGGGTATCGCCGAGGTGTGGCACGGCTCGTTGTTCGACTACCCGGTGCAGCAGCAGGTGGACCTGGCCTTCACCCGTGGCGTGCTCATCCACCTGTCGCCGGAACTGCTGCCCCAGGCCTATGCCAAACTCCATGAGGCCAGCCGCCGCCATGTGCTGATCGCCGAGTACTACAGCCCCTCGCCGGTGGAGATCAGCTACCGCGGCCACGCCGGCAAGCTGTTCAAGCGCGATTTCGCCGGCGAGATGCTCGACCTGTACCCCGACCTGCAGTTGGTCGACTACGGCTTCGTCTATCGGCGCGACGTCAATTTTCCGACCGACGACATCAACTGGTTCCTTCTGGAAAAACGCCCATGAGCAAGGTCGCCATCATCCCCGCGCGCGGCGGCAGCAAGCGGATTCCGCGCAAGAACATCCGACCCTTCCAGGGCCAGCCGATGATCGCCTACTCCATCCGCGCGGCCCTCACCTGTGGCCTGTTCGAGCGGGTGGTGGTGAGCACCGATGATGGCGAGATCGCCGAGGTGGCCCTGGCCCTTGGGGCCGAAGTGCCCTTCCTGCGCCCGGCCTCCCTGGCCGATGACCATACCGGCACGGTCGAAGTCATCCAGCACGCCTTGCGCGAGCTGGCCGCCGCCGGCTACCACCCCGACTACGCCTGCTGCCTCTACGCCACCGCGCCCTTCGTCCTGCCGGAGAAGCTCTGCGAAGGCTTCGAACTGCTGGCATCGCGCCCGGACAAGGACTTCGCCTTCACGGTCAGTGACTACGCCGCACCGGTGCAGCGCGCCCTGCGGGTGAATGCCGATGGCGGCGTCGAATCGCTCTACCCCGAATACCAGCAGACCCGTTCCCAGGACCTGGAGCGCGCCTACCACGACGCCGGGCAGTTCTACTGGGGTCGGGCTGCCGCCTGGGCCGAAGGCAAGGTGCTGCACGGTTCGCATTCCCTGCCACTGGTGCTGCCGCGCTACCTGGTGCAGGACATCGACAGCCCCGAGGATTGGCACCGCGCCGAACTGATGTACGCCAGCCTCCTGCTGGAGGGGGACATCTGAGATGCGCGTGCTGATCCGCGCGGATGCGTCGCTGCGTATCGGTTTCGGGCATGTCATGCGCTGCCTGACCCTGGCGGACGCCCTGCGCGATAACGGCTGCGAGGTGTTGTTCGCCTGCGCTGCCGAGCCCGGCAATGCCCTGCAGCTGATCGCCGACAGGGGGTTCTCCACCTGCGCGCTGCCGGGGGGCGACCTGCGGCAGAGCGCGGAGGCGCCCTTGCCCTGGGCGGCGGATATTGCCGCGCTATGGGCTGCGCTGGACGGTGCCGGAACCTTCGACTGGTGCATCGTCGATCATTACGGGCTGGGGGCCGACTGGCAGCGTGCGGTCCGTGCACGGGCGCGCCAGGTGATGGTCATCGATGACCTCGCCAACCGCGACCACGATGCCGACCTGCTGCTGGACCAGAACCTCACCGCCTCGAACCGGGCCTATGCCGGGCGCCTGCCCGCGCCGTGCCAATCGCTGTTGGGGACGCGCTTCGCCCTGTTGCGCCCTGAGTTCTTCGGTGGGCCCATCGAACTGGCCGGCGAGGCACGCCGGGTCGTGGTGAGTTTCGGTGGCGTCGATCCCACCAAGGAGACGCTCAAGGCCATGGAGGCATTGCAGGGATTGCCGGCGCTGGAGGTGGATTTCGTCGCCGGGGCTGCCAACCCGGCCTGGGACGAGCTCGTCTCGCGTTGCGAGGGCCAGCCGAACTGGCGGCTGCACCGTCACCTGAATGATTTCGCCGAGCTGCTGCGGCGCGCCGACCTGTGCATCGGCGCGGGCGGGGCGACCAGTTGGGAGCGTGCCGTACTCGGCATCCCGACCCTGTGCATCGCCCTGGCCGAGAACCAGCGGCCCAATGCCGAGGCCCTGGCCGAGGCGGGTGCCCATCTCTACCTGGGCGAGTCCTCCGCTGTAACGGCCGCTGACCTGCGCGCCGCCGTGCAGGTGCTGGCCGGCAACCTCGGCTTGCGCCGCAGCCTCGCCGCGCGCTCACGCGCCCTGGTGGACGGCATGGGCGTGGGGCGAGTGCTCTGCGCCCTGTTGGCTCCGGCGCTGACGCTGCGCCCGGCATCCCTCGCCGATGCACGGCTGCTGTTCGAGGGGCGCAATGCCGAGTCGGTGCGCCAGGCCTCGCTCAGCCGCGAGCCGGTGTCCTGGGAGGGGCATCTGCACTGGCTGGAGGGCGTGCTGGCATCCGAGCGGCGTTGGCTGCTGGTGGCCGAACTGGCGGACGGCCCGGTCGGCGTGCTGCGCTATGACCGCCTGGAGTCGCGCCCCGACACCGCGGAGGTGTCCATCTACCTGCTCCCCGGCCGCGCAGGCGTCGGCTGGGGCCACCACCTGCTGGCCGCTGGCGAGAAGGCCCTGCGTGCGCACTGGCCCGACCTCGGGGTTGTCGAGGCGCAGGTGCGTCCCGACAATGCCGCCTCCCTGGCGCTGTTCGCTCGCGCCGGGTACCAGCAGGAACACTGTCTTTTCCGTCGACCCTTGCCGGGAGAAAACCCATGAGCACCCTGCATATCGGCACGCGGGCGATAGGGCGCGACGCGCCGCCGTTCGTGATCGCCGAGATGAGCGGCAACCACAACCAGTCGCTCGACCGTGCGCTGGCGCTGGTGGAGGCCGCTGCCAAGGCCGGGGCCCATGCCCTGAAGCTGCAGACCTACACCCCCGATACCATGACGCTGGACCTGGACGAGGGCGAGTTCCATATCGGTGACCCCGACAGCCCCTGGACCGGTACCTCCCTGTACCGCCTCTATGGCGAGGCGCACACGCCCTGGGAATGGCACGAGCCGATCTTCCGTCGTGCCGCCGAGCTGGGCATGCTGGCGTTCTCCACGCCCTTCGATGCGACGGCAGTGGATTTCCTCGAATCCCTCAATGTGCCGGCCTACAAGATCGCCAGCTTCGAGAACGTCGACCTGCCGCTGATCCGCCGCGTGGCGGCGACCGGCAAGCCGCTCATCGTCTCCACCGGCATGGCCTCCCTGGCGGAAATCCAGGAGTGCGTGGACGCGGCGCGGGGCGCGGGGTGCGAACAGCTGATTCTGCTCAAGTGCACCAGCACCTACCCGGCCAGCCCGAGCAACACCAACCTGCGCAGCATTCCGCACATGCGCGAGCTGTTCGGCTGCGAGATCGGCCTGAGCGACCACACCCTGGGCGTCGGCGCTTCGGTGGCGGCGGTGGCCCTGGGCGCCAGCGTGATCGAAAAGCACTTCACCCTGAGCCGCGCCGATGGTGGCGTGGATTCGACCTTCTCCCTGGAGCCGGACGAGCTGGCCGCCCTGGTCGCCGAAACCGAGCGCGCCTGGCAGGCACTGGGCGGCGTGAGCTACGGGCCCACGGCCGCCGAGCGCAAGTCGCTGGTGTTCCGCCGTTCGCTCTATGTGGTGCGCGACATGGCCGCCGGCGAGGCCTTCAGCGAAGCCAACGTGCGCGCCATCCGCCCCGGGCTGGGCTTGCCGCCCAAGTACCTGGAGCAGGTGCTGGGCAGCGTCGCCAGCGAGCCGCTCAAGCGCGGCCAGCCACTGGCCCTGCGCCACCTGAGGGACGCTCCCCGATGACGCGGGTGTGCATCCTCGACTACGGCTCGGGCAACGTGCGCTCGGTCGCCAACCTGTTCGCCACCCTGGCGGAAACCCAGGTGTCCAACGACCCGGCGGCCATCGCCGCTGCCACCCACCTGGTGCTGCCCGGCGTGGGTGCCTACGGGGCGGCCATGGCGCGTATCCAGCGCAGCCTGCCGATGGAGGCCGTGCGTGAGGCGGTCTTCACCCAGGGCAAGCCCTTCCTCGGCATCTGCGTGGGCATGCAGGTGCTCAGCGACGAGGGCATGGAATTCGGTGCCACGGCCGGGCTGGGCTGGATCCCAGGCCGGGTGGAGCGCCTGGAGGCCCCCGGGCTGCCGCTGCCCCACGTGGGCTGGAACGATATCCGCGAGGCGCGGCCGCACCCCTTGCTGGCCGGGCTGGAAAGCACGCCGGACTTCTATTTCGTGCACAGCTACGCCTTCCAGGCGGTGGAGCCGGGCGACGTCATCGCCACGGTGGAATACGGCAGCCGCTTCGCTGCGGTCATCGGCCGGGATAACGTGCTGGGCGTGCAGTTCCACCCGGAGAAGAGCCAGCGTGCCGGCGCCCAGCTGCTGAAGAACTTCCTGGAGCTGGCATGAAGAAGAAACGCCTGATCCCCGTCCTGCTGCTGAAGAATGGCCAGCTGGTGCAGAGCAAGCGCTTCACCCGTCACCAGGTGCTGGGCAATCCCTCGGCTGCGGTCAAGCGCCTGAGCGACTGGGCAGCGGACGAACTGATCTACCTCGACATCAGCCGCGACGACCATTACGACATGGGCCGCGATGACCTGGGTGGCGGCAACCTGCGCGACATCGACGCCATCGTCGCCGAGGTGGCGCGGGCCTCCTTCATGCCCATCACCCTGGGTGGCCGCATCCGCAGCCTCGACGATATCGCCCGGCGCCTGGCCACCGGCGCCGACAAGGTGACGCTCAATACCGCCGCGCTGGACGACCCCGGCCTGATCGAGGCGGCCAGCCGCGAGTACGGCTCCCAGTGCATAGTCGTTTCCGTGGACGTGGCCAGGGAGGAGGGTGGTTACCGGGTGTTCGCCGAAGGCGGCAAGCGCCCCACCGAGCGCTTCGTCGCCGATTGGGCGAGCGAGCTGCAGGCGCGCGGTGCTGGCGAGGTGATGATCAACTCCATCGAACGCGACGGCGCCCGCCAGGGCTACGATCTGCAACTGCTGGATATCGTCTGCCGGCAGGTGAGCATCCCGGTGATCGCCCTGGGCGGCGTGGGCGAGTGGGAGCATCTGGCCCAGGCCCTGGAGCAGACCGGGGTGGACGCCGTAGCCGCCGCCAACGTCTTTCATTACACCGACCAGAGCGTCTATCTGGCGCGCAAATATCTATTCGATCGCGGGCTCAACGTGCGCAGCCCGCAATTGCTGAGTCTCTAGGAGAGTTCCGTGGAATATTGCAGCCGCTGCGTGTACCCGAGGGCCAGTGTCAACCTGATGCTGGACGAGCAGGGGGTCTGTTCGGCCTGCCAGGTGGCGGAGCAGTTCGCTCAGCTCCCCGAGTCATTCTGGGATGAGCGTCGCAAGCGCTTCGAGCGGGTGCTGGAGGAGACCGGTGCCGGCAAGCGCAACGACAATTACGACTGCATCATCCCCGTCAGCGGTGGCAAGGACAGTTACTACCAGGCCCATGTGATCGCCGCCCAGTACGGCCTCAAGCCGCTGCTGGTGACCTACCACGGCAACAACTACCTGCCCGAAGGCGACTACAACCGCGACCGCATGCGCCATGTGTTCGATGCCGACCACATGGTCTTCGGCCCCAGCGTGGAGGTGCTCAAGCGCCTCAACCGCCTGTGCTTCCGCAAGATGGGCGACATGAACTGGCATGCCCACTGCGGGATCATGACCTACCCCATCCAGGTGGCGGTGAAGTTCGACATTCCGCTGATCATCTGGGGCGAGACTGCTTGGGACATTTCCGGGATGTTCGACCCGGACGACTACGTCGAATTCAGCGCGCGGGTCCGTCATGAGCACGCCCTGCGTGGCTTCGAGTGGCACGACATGCTGGACGACCCGGCCGAGCCGCTGCGCGAGAAGGACCTGCTCTGGGCGCGCTACCCCAGCGATGCGGAGATCCTCAAATCCAAGGTGCGCGGCATCTACATCGGCAACTTCTTCCCCTGGGACGCCAACCAGCACACGCGCCTGGTGCAGGAGAACTACGGCTGGAAGATGGCGGACAAGCCCTTCGAGCGCACCTACCGGCAGATGTCGAACCTGGACGACCGCTACGAGAACGGCGTGCACGACCTGCTCAAGTTCATCAAGTTCGGCTACGGCCGGGCCTCCGACCACGCCTCCAAGGATATCCGCGCCGGCTACATGACCCGCGAGGAGGGCGTGGAGATCGTGCGCAAGATGGACCACGTGGTGTCCAGCGACCTGCAGCACTGGCTGGACTACGTGGGCCTGACCGAGCGCGAATTCTGGGAGGTGGCCGATACCTTCCGCTCGCCGCGCGTCTGGTGGATCGAGGATGGCCAGTGGTGGAAGGACAATATCTGGGGCGAAGCCAGCGCCTACGGGCCGGTGCACCTGCCGGAAGACCAGCAGCAGAAATACCGTCGGGCCAACTGAGCACCGGGAGGAGGGGACATGAAAGAAGACGACATCCGGCCTTCCCGCCTGCAGGCGGGGCAGCGCGTGGCCCTGCTGCGCGATATCGCCATGCTGCTGGCACGCAACGACGAGTTCGTCGAGGCGGCCTGCCCGGCGTGCGGCTCCGTTGATGCGCGCTTCAAGTTCGAGAAGAACGGCTTCCGCTACCAGGACTGCCAGGCCTGCACCACCTTCTACGTCAACCCGAGACCGGGGGAGGCGCTGCTCGGCGACTTCTACCGCAGCAGCGAGAACTACGCCTATTGGGCGCGGCACATCTACCCGGCGTCCGCCGCCGCCCGCCACCAGTCGGTGATCGTGCCGCGCGTGGAGCGGGTGCTGGAGCTGTGCCATGAAATCGGCCTGCCGTTCGGCGAGATGCTGGAGATCGGCGCCGGCTACGGCTCCTTCTGCAGCGAGATGCAGCGGCGCGGGCTGTGGCGGCACATCGTCGGCATCGAGCCCACGCCCGACCTGGCGGGCATCTGCCGCGAGCAGGGCTTCGAGGTGGTGGAGTCGCGGGTCGAGGATTTCGCCGCTACGACCGACCGCCGCTTCGACCTGATCGTCGCCTTCGAGGTCATCGAGCACCTGTTCGACCCCGGCCAGGTGGTGGCCAGCCTCGAATGCCTGCTGCGCCCGGGCGGGGTGCTGATCCTCACCTGCCCCAACGGCGCCGGCTTCGACGTGCAGCAACTCGGCCCCGACAGCCCCTGCGTCGATCACGAGCACCTCAACTACTTCAATACCCGTTCGCTGCCGCTGTTGCTGGAGCGCCACGGCCTGGCCACGCTGAAGTGCATCACCCCCGGCAAGCTGGATGCCGAGCTGGTGCGTAAGGGCATCGCCGCCCAGGGGCGCGAAGGGCAGCTCGAGCCCTTCCTCCACGAGGTGCTGTTCGAGCGCTGGGACGAGCTGGGCGCTGCCTTCCAGCGCTTCATCGCCGATGCCGGCATGTCCTCCCACATGTGGGTGATGGCCCGCAAGCCGGGCGCTGCCGATGTCTGACTACGAGGAGTTCGCCCGCGCCCTGCGCCAGACCTACCAGGACAACGGCTTCGCCCTGATCAAGCAGTTGCTTTCGCCGGAGGTGGCGCAACGGCTGCGCAAGGACATGGCGGTGCTGTTCGAGCGGGAGCCGCGCTATGCCGGCGACATCTACGACAACCCCGGGCTGGGCGATATCCGCATCGATGTGTTCAGCCGCTATCCCTCTGTGTGGAAGGCGATCTTCGACAGCGAGATCCTCGCCGTGCTGAAGATCCTCCTGGGCGAGGACTTCGCGCTCCTGCCGGAGTCGGCGCTGCACCGCAAGGGCTATGGAACCTGGCACAAGGACACCGACTCCCAGCAGAAGGCCGGGCACCGGTTCCAATGGGAGCCGGATTGCGACATCGTGCAGATCGCCTTCTATCTCCAGGCCAACACGCCCGAGCACGGGGGCGGCCTGGAGGTGATCCCGGGTTCCCACCGGGTGGACATGCGCTGGTACGAGGAGAGCCAGAAGGGCCTGCGCGTGCTGAGCGAGGCGGGGGACATGGTCATCTTCAACACCCGCCTCGATCACAAGGCCTGCTGGCCGGTGCAGCCGGTGCCGGAAGGCCAGGAAAAGTACGCGGTGTTCTTCATGGCATCGCGCAACAACGATCATGCACGCCGCTACATCGACTTCATCCGTGGCCGGCCGGGCTACCTTTTCATGGATGGCTTCAGCTATCCGGCCGCTCTGCAGAGCCTCGCGCGCCAGGCAGGTGTCAACTTGCTGGTGTGAATCTTGCTGCAGCGCGGGATACGTCAATTTTCCGTTCAGGTCGGGACGCCCGCCGTGCCGCCTGAACCGCTTCCAGACAGGTAGGTTATGGTCGGACTCGTGCTCCCCCCCTCGATGCAAGGCAAGCCCGTGTGGCGCAAGTTGCTGCCCACCGGCTTCAGCGGGTTCGACCCCGAGCAGCCGTGCGGCTACTGGCCCGTGCTCTGGCAACGCTGGCTGGGCTACCGCGAAAGCGATGCCGCCTTCGGCGATTTCCTGGCGTTCCTCGAATCCCTGCCCAGTGGCCCGGCGCTCGACAGCGAGGCCCTGGCGCAGCAACTGCAGCCGCACCTGGCGCGGCCGCGCAACCGCTTCTTCCTGTTCATCCTCTGGTTCTTCCGCGAAGGGGCCCGGCCCACGCCGCTGGCCGAGCTGCCCGACCTCGAGACGTTGCTCGGGGCGGAGCACTGGGCGCACTTCACGCGCTGGCACCGCAAGTACCACACCGACTTCGTGGCGCTGGAGTGCCTGCTCGCCTGGCAGCAGCAGCCGGAGGTCCGCGCTGCCTACCTGTATCGCGGCGTCGAACTGCAAGGCGTGCTGGATTACCCGGCCTTCCCGCGCATGCTCGATTCGCTGTTCCACGCCTTCACGGACGAGTGATACCCATGTCCCAGCCCTTGCGCGCGATCATTACCCAGCTCTGGACCAAGAACGTTCCATTGCTGGAGCAATACCTGGCCGATTACGGCCCCCGTACCGTCCTGACCTTCCAGGGCTGCGTCACCCCCGAATTCGAAAGCATGCTGGAACGCCACGGTAGCGACGTGGTGCTCATCGACTCACTGCTGGAAAGCATGGTCACCGCCACCACCGAAACCTTCAATGAGCGGGCCGCGCTGCCCTTCAGCGATACCGTGCGCCAGGGCATCCAGCCGCAGCTCGAGGCTGCCGGCCTGACCTGGGAAGACTGGGTGCGCACCCTGCAGGACGTCGCCACCCGCACGCTGCCGGTGTCCTTCGCCCTGGTGGACGCGCTGGATCGCCTGGCGACCCTCTATGAAATCGAACTGATCGCCGTCAACGAAGACTGGATGTTCGGCTCCAAGACCTTGGTGGCCTGGGGCAAGGCGCGGGGCATCCCCAGCCTGCACGTCGAGCACAACCCGACCCTGTGCTACCCCTACACCGTCCACGACCAGCAGAACGCCGACCGGATGGTGGTGTGGAGCGAGGACAGCCGCCGCCTTTACGGCGACGCCGGCTACGACACCGAGCGCCTGCAGGTGATGGGCCTGCCGCAGTTCGACGACCTCTTCGCCGTGCGTGGCGAACGCCAGGCCAGCCGTGAAGCGCTGTGCGCGGAGCTGGGCCTGGACCCGTCCCTGCCCATCGTGGTGCTGGGTACCACCCTGCTGGCCGAGCATGCGCTGCCGCCGGAGCTGAACATCGACGAGCAGGTGCTGCGTGCCTACCTCGGCGCGATCGGCACCCTGGGCAAGGGCGTGCAGGTGGTGATCAAGGGGCGCAGGCCCCAGGGCCGTTTCGGCGCCGAGCAGGTGGCCGTGCTGGCCGCCGAGTACGGCCTCACGGCCGCTGACTACCGGTACGCCGATGGCGCGCCGCTGCCGTTCCTGCTGTCGGCAGATGTGCTGGTGGCGGTGGATTCCGGCCTGCAGGTGGAGGCGATGCTGGTGGGCACGCCGGCACTCAACCTGATGACCGAGACCGGCTTCTTCTATGGCCCCGGCCTGGTGCCGGGGCAGGGCGTGGACACGGTGGACGGCAATGAGCTGGCGCCCGCCATCCGTCGACTGCTGGATGACCCGGAGCACCGGCAGCGCATGCTCGAGCGGGCCAATGCCTGCATCGAGCAGTTGCCCCGGGGCTCCACCGCGGCCATCGCGGCGTTCATGTCGCAGCTGGCGTTGCCCGCACCGCGTCGCCTGCAGGCCAGCGACCAGTTGATGGACTGGTTGGAATCCGCCGCGCCGACCGGCAATGCGCTGAGGATCATCCTTGATCACCTCGCCGCCCACAGCCCCGGGCGCCACAGCTGGGCGTCGTGATACTGGACCGCCAGGGCAGCCTGGCTGATGTGATCACCACCGTGGGCAGCCTCTCCGAAAGCCGTTACCCGGAACTCGTGCCGATGCTGGTGAGTGCCAATGCCGAAGTCGTCGGTGAGGCGAACATCCCCGCCCGGCTGGTGCAGGACGGCAGCCATGTGGAGGCGATCAACGAACTGGTGGCCGGCGCGGATCTGGACTGGGTGCTGGTGGTGGATGCCGGGGTGGAGTTCACCTCCACCGGCCTGCTCGCCATCGCCCAGAAGGTCGCCTCCGACCCGCAGTGCCGCGCGCTCTATGCCGATGAATTCCAGCTGACCGAGCTGGGCGCGCGCGGGGCCTGCTTCAAGCCGGACTTCAACCTCGACCTGCTGCTCAGCTTCCCCCTCAGCCTGTGCCGCTACTGGTTCATCCGCGCCGACGTATTCCGGACCGAGGGCGGCTTCGACCCGATCTTCGCCGACGCCATGGAGCTGGAGTTCATCCTGCGCCTGGTGGAGCGGGACGGCCTGGTGGGCCTGGAACATGTCGACGAGGTGCTGCTCACCAGCCGGGTGCCGCAGTTGCGTGCCAACCCGGTGGAGCAGGTGGCCATCGAACGCCACCTCGAACAGCGTGGTTACCAGGCGCGGGTGGAGAGCTTCCTGCCGGGGCGCTACCGCATCGACTACGGCCACGAGGTCGGGCCGAAGGTCTCCATAGTAGTGGCGGTGCGTGACCACCTGTCGCTGCTGCAGCGCTGCGTGGATAGCTTGCTGGAGAAGACCCGTTACGGTCATTACGAGCTGCTGCTGGTGGATTGCGAGAGCCAGGAGCCGGCGACCCGCCAGTGGCTGGATGGCGTCGAGGCGCTGGACAGCGAGCAGGTGAAGGTCTGGCGCTTCGCTGGCGAGCTGAATTATTCGGCGATGGTCAACGCGGTGGCGATGTCGGTGGAGTCCGACTACCTGCTGCTGCTCAGCCACGATGTGCGCATCGTGCACGAGGACTGGCTGGAGCAACTGCTCAACCACGCGCTGCGGCCCGAGGTGGGGGTGGTTGGCGCCA
The DNA here is from genome assembly GCF_026072635.1 of Pseudomonas solani. NCBI lineage: Bacteria > Pseudomonadati > Pseudomonadota > Gammaproteobacteria > Pseudomonadales > Pseudomonadaceae > Pseudomonas > Pseudomonas solani. The sequence continues at coordinate 4,612,512 of NZ_AP023081.1, forward strand.
AGGTGCTGGATGCCATGGGCTGCATCGAGCAGGCGGGGATCATCCTCGGCCTGCACGAGGTGGCGGGGCGCACCTTCGTCGGCGAACCGGGCGATGCCGCCGGCTATATGAACCGTTTGCAGGTTCCCCAGAACTACAGCGCGGTGGGCTCGGCCTGCATGATGGTGCGGCGCGAGGCGTTCATCGCGGTGGACGGCATGGACGCGGAACGCCTCGGTGCCTTCTATGGCGATGTCGATCTGTGCCTGCGCATCCGCGCGTCCGGGCTGCTCAACGTGTGGACCCCCGATTGCGTGGTGATGCGCGACGGCATCGACCTGCCGGTGCTGGCCATCGACGGCGCCCTGGCACGCCAGGCCGCGCTCAAGGCCGAGCGCGAGCAGATGCTGCAGCGCTGGCTGCCGGTGCTGGCCCGCGACCCGGCCTACAACGCCAACCTGTCTCTGTCCGGCCACGGCTTCGGTTTCGAATACGGCACGCGGCGCGTGCGTCATCCGCTGCTGCCCCAGGTGCTCTGCTACCCGGCGGACGCCACCGGCTGCGGCCACTACCGGATTCGCCAGCCACTGGAGGCGCTGCGTGAGGCGGGCCTGGTGGAGGGTACGTTCAGCGGCACCCACCTGACGCCCGTGGAGCTGGAGCGCTTCGGTGCACAGACGGTGGTGTTCCAGCGGCAGATCATGGACCCGCAGATCGAGGGCATGCGCGAAGTGAAGGCGCTGTCCGGGGCATTCCGCGTCTACGAACTGGATGACTACCTGCCCAACCTGCCGCTCAAGAGCGCGCACCGGGAAACCATGCCGCGCGATGTGCTCAAGTCATTGCGCCAGGCGGTGGCGCTCACCGATCGCTTCGTCGTTTCCACCGCGCCGCTGGCCGAGGCCTTCGCCGACCTGCACAGCGATATCCGCGTGGTGCCGAACTGCCTGCCGTTGCCCTGGTGGAGCAATCTGCGCAGCCGGCGCCGCCGTGGCAGCAAGCCCCGGGTTGGCTGGGCGGGTGGCAGCAGCCACCAGGGTGACCTGGAGCTGATCGCCGATGTGGTCCGTGAACTGGCGGGGGAGGTGGAGTGGGTGTTCTTCGGCATGTGCCCGGAGAAGCTCCGGCCCTACGTGCACGAATTCCATATCGGCGTGCCGATCGAGTTGTATCCGGCCAAGCTGGCCAGCCTGGACCTGGACCTTGCCCTGGCGCCGCTGGAGCAGAACCTGTTCAACGACTGCAAGAGCAACCTGCGCCTGCTGGAATACGGCGCCTGTGGCTTCCCGGTGATCTGCAGCGACGTGCTCTGCTACCGCGGCGACCTCACGGCGACCCGGGTGAAGAACCGCTTCAAGGATTGGGTGGACGCCATCCGCATGCATTTGAGCGACCTCAAGGCCACCGCCGCCGCCGGCGACACCTTGCGTGCCCAGGTGCTGGGGAACTGGATGCTGGACGGGGAGAACCTGGTGCGCTGGCGCGCCGCCTGGTTGCCGGACTGACCGTCCTGGCGCTCACCGACGAACGGCGTGGCAAAAGGCTAAACCTTCGCTACGCCTGCCGATAACAGGAGTACGAACACTGTTCGCGGCTGCGCGGCAAGCCCAAAGAGAAAAAATTTCAAATTTCTCCTAAAGCTCCACCGGCAAGCGCCGATAAACAGTTCGAATGCGAATTCTAGGGGCACCTGAGCAGCAGGTCCTGAAGGTCGCAAAGCTCAGGTAAATACTAGGTACTTCGGGAGACGCCAAATGGCACTTACAGTCAATACCAACATTGCTTCGCTCAACACTCAGCGCAACCTGAACGCATCGTCCAATTCGCTGAATACCTCGCTGCAGCGTCTCTCCACCGGTAGCCGTATCAACAGCGCCAAGGACGATGCCGCCGGCCTGCAGATCTCCAACCGTCTGACCAACCAGATCAGCGGCCTGAACCAGGCGACCCGCAACGCCAACGACGGTATCTCCCTGGCGCAGACCGCTGAAGGTGCACTGCAGCAATCCACCAACATCCTGCAGCGTATCCGCGACCTGTCCATCCAGGCAGCCAGCGGCTCGAACAGCGACGCCGACCGCGCGGCCCTGCAGAAAGAAGTGACCGCGCAGCAGGCCGAACTGTCCCGTATCGCTGAAACCACCACCTTCGGTGGTCGCAAGCTGCTGGACGGCACTTTCGGTACCACCAGCTTCCAGGTCGGTTCCGATGCCTACCAGACCATCGACGTGACCCTGAAGGATGCGTCCTCCGCCAAGCTGGGTTCCTACCAGGTCGGTGGTGGTGCTTCCACTTCTGCGGCCGGTGCCTCGGCATCCGGTACCACCGTTGCCGGTAGCGTGGTTGCGGGTAGCGGTGGTGCGTTCGCCTCCGGCACCGTCACCGTGGTCGGCAACGGCCAGACCAAGGACGTGACCCTCGCCGCGACCGACAGCGCGAAGAGCATCGCCCAAAAGTTCGACGGCTCGATCGCCGGCCTCTCCGCCAGCGCCCGTACCGTGATTCAGGCCGACGTCAACTTCACCTCCGGTGCAGCCTCGTTCAACCTGACCGTTGGTTCCAACACCGTGCAGATGGTAGGTGTAACCTCCAACGAAGACCTGGCCAACCAGATCAACTCCAACGCCGGTAAGCTTGGTCTCACCGCCAACTACGACCAGCAGAACGACAAGATCACCATCACCTCCGCGACTGGTGAGACGATCGAGTTCGGTGCTGCTACCGGTAGCTCCGCAGGCACCATCGACGTGGCCGCTCAGGGCAACGACGGTACCTACGGCGGCGCGACGGATGTGGCGGCGACTGGCGGCAAGGCCTTCGGTTACGTGCAGCTGGATTCCCCGGTATCCTTCGCGGTGACCGGCGATACCACCCAGGTGTTCAGCACCAGCTCGTCGACCCTGAACACCGTTGCCAACGTCGATATCTCCACCGCCGATGGTGCCCAGCGCGCCCTGGCAGTGGTCGACAGCGCCCTGGCAGCGATCGACTCCCAGCGTGCCGACCTCGGTGCTGTGCAGAACCGCTTCGATAACACCGTATCGAACCTGCAGAACATCTCCGAGAACGCCGCTTCTGCTCGTAGCCGGATCAAGGACACCGACTTCGCAGCTGAAACTGCGACCCTGTCCAAGAACCAGGTTCTGCAACAGGCCGGTACTGCGATCCTGGCCCAGGCGAACCAGCTGCCGCAGTCGGTTCTCAGCCTGCTGCAATAACGCAGGAAGAGCGCCCAGCAACAATGGGGGGAAGGGGATGACCCTTCCTCCCATTTGGCCATTGTGAGGTATGAAAAATGGATATCTCGAACATTACGTCGGTCGGTGCCCTACCCAGGTTGGCCAAGGACCCCGTCGCCAGCGTAACGCCCGGCCAGGAGGCTGCCAGGAAGGTGGCTCCGGCAAGCACTGCGGTCAGCAGCGCTGAAGCGGACGCCCAGTCCCAGCAGTCCCAGGCGCAGGGGGCAACCTGGAATCCGCTGTCGCTGATATCCAGTCCTTCGTCCAGACCGTCAAGCGCGGGCTGGATTTCAATGTCGATGACTCCAGTGGCGAAGTCGTGGTGAAGGTCATCGATACCGATTCGGGCAAGCTGATCCGGCAAATTCCTTCCGAGGAATTGCTGAAGCTCGCTGAACGGCTGGAAGACATCCGCAGTCTGATGTTCGAGGCCAAGGCTTGAGTTGGTACGTTTCTTGAGTACCAAACTCTTGATCGTTCCCTGGAAGGGAACTCGGGACGTTTTTTTGACGGAGGTGTGAGATGGCTACCACCATCGGTACTGTTGGATCTGGACTCATCGATATCGATACCACTGTGAAAGCGCTGGTGGCCAACGCCCGTGCGCCCAAGCAGAACCAGCTCGATACCCTGGAGTCGAAATCCACGACCAAGCTCACCGCCCTCGGCTCCCTCAAGAGCGCCGTCAGTGAATTCCAGAGCGCCATGGCGTTGCTCAACAGCCCCACCAGTTTTCTGGCGCGGACTGCGACTTCGTCCAACACCGCGGCGCTGAACGCCACCGCGACCCCGAGTGCGGTTTCCGGCAGCTACAAGATCAACATCACCCAGTTGGCTGCAGGCAGCAAGATCGCTTCGGCGGCCTTCAGCACCGGGGCTACCACGGCCTTCAACGAAGGCTCGCTGGACATCAAGATCGGTGGTAACGATGCCTTGACCATCGCTGTCGACAGCACCAACAACACCCTTTCCGGTATCCGTGACGCCATCAACAAGCAGGGTGCGGACAAGGGCATCAGCGCCACCATCGTGACTGACAGCCAGGGTTCGCGCCTGGTGCTGAGCAGCAGCAAGATGGGGGACGGCAAAGACATCACCATGACCGGCACCAGCACCTCGGGCAGCAAAACCGACCTGAGCAAGCTGAACTTCCCCGGCCCGACCCTGAATCCTTCCGACTTCGGCTCGACCGCCGAGTACGACGCGGCCGTGGCCAAGGCCGGCAAGACCCTGTCCACCGCCCAGAGCGCCAAGTTGACGGTGGACGGCCTGAGCGTGGTCAGTGACTCCAATACCGTCACCACCGCGATCGATGGCATCACGCTCAATCTCACCGGTGAGACCGAGGCGCTCAAACCCTTGACGCTGACCGTCGGGCAGAACAGCAGCGCGGTGAAGACCAACGTGCAGAACTTCGTCACCGCGTACAACAAGATGGCCTCCGCCATCAGCTCGCTGACCAAGGTCACCCCGTGGAAGGCAGCGACCCGGTGGTTGCCGCGCTGGCCGGCGACTCCACCGCACGCGCACTGTTGAACTCCATGCGCAGTGAACTGGTCACCCCGAGCAGCAGCGATGGCTCGGTCAAGGCGCTGGCATCCTTGGGCATCACCACCAAGCAGGACGGCACCCTGGATCTCAACTCCGCCAAGCTGGATGCGGCCATCGCCTCCGACTACCAGGGCATCGCCGACTTCTTCACCGGTGACAACGGCCTGGCTGCGCGCATGACCGCGAAGGCCAAGCCGTACACTGACTCTGGTGGCGTCATCGAGCAGCGCAGTTCGGTGCTGCGCGACACCATCAAGGGCGTCGACAACCAGCAGAAAGCGCTGGACCTGCGCATGACCGCGCTGCAGACCCGTCTGTACAAGCAGTTCACCACCCTGGACTCGTTGCTGGCGCAGATGCAGGGCACCAGCGACAACCTCGCTTCGCAGCTCGACGCCTTGCCTGGCCTGGTCAAGAAGAACTGACCGAGCCCGAGGTTTGGTCCGCTCGCGTCTTAATGACGAAAAATGCTCAGCAGAAGGCTTAAAGCTCCCGTGAAACCAGCCGATATTATGGATATCGAAGAAACACCGGTTCACGAGGAGTTGCGAAATGAGAGCGATGTTGGCCATGAAGCAGTATCAGCAGGTGAACGTGCAGGCTCAGGTGTCTGACGCCAGCCCGCATCGTTTGATCCAGATGCTGATGGAAGGCGGCCTCGAACGCATGGCGCAGGCCCAGGGTGCGATGATGCGCGAGCAGGGACCGCTGAAAGGCGAGCTGATCAGCAAATCCATCGGTATCATCGGCGGCCTTCGCGAGGCGCTGGACCCGTCTCGCGGTGGCGAAGTCGCGGCCAACCTCGACCGCCTCTATGAATACATGATCGCGCGCCTTATCCACGCCAATAAAGCCAACGACCCGGCGGTGCTCACCGAGGTGGCCGGCCTGTTGCGTGAAGTGAAGTCCGGCTGGGATGCCATTGCGCCCTGAGTAGGAGAGCAACATGAGCCACATCATGCTCAAGCAGATCGAAGAAACCCGCCTGGCCCTGGTCTCCGCCTTCGAGAGCCAGGACTGGGAGAGCGTGAGCCAGCTCGACCGCCAGTGCCGCGATCAGGTGAGCGTCGCCATGCTCGATTGCGCCGATATCGAGGAGGGCCTGCGCACGCAACTGGAGGCCCTGATCGACGTCTACCGTCGCCTGACCGAATCCTGCGCCCAGCAGCGCGACCAGGTGGCCAGCGAGCTCAGCAATCTCGTCCGCTCCAACCAGGGTGCCAAGGTCTATCAGCTGTTCGGTTGATGGCACCCCGATGCGGCACTGATGGCATATCGGTGCTGCGTCCTCAGTCTCTTAGGCTTTCTGTCGATCTCCTCAAAAAAAGCACGCCATAAATTTGACTCTGTTCGCTTTTTTGACTTTACTAGTGGCCAATTGCCGTTGCCGATCGCGATTTTGATGGCACCGGCTGCCCTTGTGCCGCTCTAACGCGGCATCAGTCCTCGAGCAAAGATCAGAACAAGCATGTGGCGTGAAACCAAGATTCTGCTGATTGACGACAACAGCGATCGCCGCCGTGATCTGGCGGTCATTCTGAACTTTCTCGGCGAAGAGCATCTGGCCTGCGCCAGCCGCGACTGGCGTGACGCCGTCGGCGCGCTGAGCGCCACCCGTGATGTGCTTTGCATCCTCCTGGGCGATGTCGAGTCCAAGGGCGGCACCACCGAGCTGCTCAAGCAGGTCGCCACCTGGGACGAGTTCCTTCCCGTGCTGCTGATCGACCAGGCGGTTCCGGCCGACTGGTCCGATGAGGTCCGCCGCCGCGTGCTGGCCAGCCTCGAGATGCCGCCCAGCTACAACAAGCTGCTGGATTCCCTGCACCGCGCCCAGGTCTATCGCGAGATGTACGACCAGGCCCGCGAGCGCGGCCGCCAGCGCGAGCCGAACCTGTTCCGCAGCCTGGTGGGCACCAGCCGTGCCATCCAGCAGGTGCGGCAGATGATGCAGCAGGTGGCCGATACCGACGCCAGCGTGCTGATCCTCGGCGAGTCGGGCACCGGCAAGGAAGTGGTGGCGCGCAACCTGCACTACCACTCCAAGCGCCGCGATGCGCCCTTCGTACCGGTCAACTGCGGCGCCATCCCCGCCGAGCTGCTGGAAAGTGAGCTGTTCGGCCATGAGAAGGGTGCCTTCACCGGTGCCATCACCAGCCGTGCCGGGCGCTTCGAGCTGGCCAACGGCGGCACCCTGTTCCTCGACGAGATCGGCGACATGCCGCTGCCGATGCAGGTCAAGCTGCTGCGAGTGCTGCAGGAGCGCACCTTCGAGCGCGTGGGCAGCAACAAGACGCAGAACGTCGACGTGCGCATCATCGCTGCCACCCACAAGAACCTCGAGCAGATGATCGAGACCGGTGGTTTCCGTGAGGACCTCTACTACCGCCTCAACGTCTTCCCCATCGAGATGGCCCCGCTGCGCGAGCGCGTGGAGGACATCCCGCTGCTGATGAACGAGCTGATTTCGCGCATGGAGCACGAGAAGCGCGGCTCCATCCGCTTCAACTCCGCCGCCATCATGTCGCTGTGCAACCACGACTGGCCGGGCAACGTCCGCGAGCTGGCCAACCTGGTGGAGCGCATGGCGATCATGCATCCCTATGGCGTCATCGGCGTGACCGAGCTGCCGAAGAAATTCCGCCACGTGGACGACGAGGACGAGCAACTGGCCGCCAGCCTGCGCGAAGAACTCGAAGAGCGCTCCGCCATCGGTGCCGGCCTGCCCGGCGTCAGCAGCCCGGCGATGCTCCCGCCCGAGGGCCTGGACCTCAAGGATTACCTGGGCAACCTGGAGCAGGGGCTGATCCAGCAGGCGCTGGACGACGCCGCCGGTGTCGTGGCCCGTGCCGCCGAGCGTTTGCGCATCCGCCGCACCACCCTGGTGGAGAAGATGCGCAAGTACGGCATGAGCCGTCGCGACGACGAAATGGCAGAAGATTGACGCTGATTTCGTAAATACCTGTTTTAAAAGGGTATTTTTTTAGGCACGGGTATTGCTATGTCTCTCTCGACTGACCGTCTCCTGACGGTTTGCCGAGCGAGAGAGAACCATGACCGCCAGTGCCAGCCCATCGCAGAAACCTGAGTCCGCCAGTGCGGCGCCCGTAGAAGAGGCCGGCAGAGCCAGCCTCGAACAGGCGTTCGCCATGTTCAACCAGATGTCCAACCAGCTGAGCGAGTCGTACAGCCTGCTGGAGGCGCGGGTGACCGAGCTCAAGGGGCAGCTGGCCCTGGTCAGCGCCCAGCGCATGCAGGAACTGGCGGAGAAAGAGCGCCTGGCCCTGCGCCTGCAAAGCCTGCTCGACCTGCTGCCCGGTGGCGTCATCGTCATCGATGGCCAGGGCGTGGTCCGTGAAGCCAATCCCGTGGCGCGCAGCCTGCTCGGCAAGCCGCTGGTGGGGATGCTCTGGCGCGAGGTTATCGCGCGCAGCTTCGCTCCGCGCAAGGACGATGGTCACGAGATTTCCATGAAGGATGGGCGTCGCCTGTCTATCGCCACCCGTTCCTTGAACGGCGAGCCCGGGCAACTGGTGCTGCTCGCCGACCTCACCGAAACCCGTCTCCTGCAGGATCAGCTGGCCCGCCACGAGCGGCTTTCTGCCCTGGGGCGCATGGTCGCGTCCCTGGCCCATCAGATCCGTACGCCGCTCTCCGCCGCGCTGCTCTATGCCAGCCACCTCACCGAGCAGGTGCTGCCGGTGGAGCAGCAACAGCGTTTCGCCGGTCGCCTCAAGGAGCGGCTGCACGAGCTCGAACACCAGGTGCGTGACATGCTGATCTTCGCCCGTGGCGACCTGCCGCTGCCGGATCGGCTGAAACCGGTGATGCTCTTCGCCGCGCTGCGCTCGGCCGCCGAATCCCATGTCACCGGCCTTTCGGTGCGCTGGCAATGCGACGCCAGTGGCGGCGAGCTGCTGTGCAACCGCGACACTCTGGTGGGGTCGCTGCTCAACCTCATCGAGAACGCCATCCAGGCCTCCGGCCGCGATGTGCGCCTCAAGATCCACCTGTACAGCCGCGACGGCACGTTGCGCCTGTGCATCAGTGACAACGGCCCGGGCATGGATGCCGCTACCCTGGCTCGCCTGGGCGAACCCTTCTTCACCACCAAGACCACCGGAACGGGCCTCGGCCTCGCGGTGGTCAAGGCGGTGGCGCGCGCACACCAGGGCGAGTTGCTGCTCAGCTCCCGCCCGGGTCGTGGCACCTGCGCCACCCTGGTCCTGCCGTTGCTTGGCACGGCACAGCCGGTAATTCAGGAGTAACCCCATGACCGTCAAAGTTCTGTTGGTCGAAGACGACCGTGCCCTGCGCGAAGCGCTTGCCGACACCCTGATGCTCGGCGGCTACGACTTCCGCGAAGCGGATAGCGGCGAGGCCGCCCTGGTGGCCCTGGGCGAGGAGCCCTTCGGCATGATGATCAGCGACGTCAACATGCCCGGCATGGATGGCCACCAGTTGCTCGCGCTGGTGCGTACCCGCTACCCGCAACTGCCGGTGCTGCTGATGACCGCCTATGGCGCGGTCGAGCGTGCGGTCGACGCGATCCGCCAGGGTGCCGCCGACTACCTGGTCAAGCCCTTCGAGCCGCGCGCGCTGCTGGAGTTGGTCGAGCGCCATGCCCTGGGACGCGCCAGCGCTGGTGAAGGGGAGGGCCCCGTGGCCCAGGAGCCGGCCAGCCTGCAACTGCTGGAACTGGCCGCCCGTGTGGCCCGCAGCGACTCCACCGTGCTGATCTCCGGTGAGTCCGGTACCGGCAAGGAAGTGCTCGCCCGCTACATCCACCAGCAGTCACCGCGTGCCAACAAGCCCTTCATCGCCATCAACTGCGCGGCGATCCCCGACAACATGCTCGAGGCGACCCTGTTCGGTCACGAGAAGGGTGCCTTCACCGGTGCCATCGCCGCCCAGCCCGGCAAGTTCGAACTGGCCGATGGCGGCACCATCCTCCTCGACGAGATTTCCGAGATGCCCCTGGGCCTGCAGGCCAAGCTGCTGCGCGTACTGCAGGAGCGCGAGGTGGAGCGGGTCGGCGCGCGCAAGCCCATCGAGCTGGACATCCGCGTACTGGCCACCACCAACCGCGACCTCGCCGGCGAAGTGGCGGCGGGGCGCTTCCGCGAGGACCTCTATTACCGCCTCTCGGTCTTCCCCCTGGCCTGGCGCGCGTTGCGCGAGCGCCCGGCGGACATCCTGCCCCTGGCCGAGCGCCTGCTGGGCAAGCACGTCAAGAAAATGAACCATGCCCCGGTGCGCTTCTCCGCCGAGGCGCGCCAGGCGCTGGTCAGCCACCCCTGGCCGGGCAACGTCCGCGAACTGGACAACGCCATCCAGCGTGCGCTGATCCTCCAGCAGGGCGGCCTGATCCAGCCCCACGACCTGTGCCTCACCGCGCCCATCGGCATGGCCGTCGCACCGGTATCGGTACCCCTGAGCCCGGTCGCCGCCGCCGTCCCGGCGCCGGTCGGCCTGCCCGTCAGCCCTGCCGCGCCCGCTGCTGACGCTGCGGGCGCGCTGGGCGAAGACCTGCGTCGGCACGAGTTCCAGATGATCATCGACACCCTGCGTTCCGAGCGCGGCCGCCGCAAGGAAGCCGCCGAACGCCTGGGCATCAGCCCGCGCACCCTGCGCTACAAGCTCGCGCAGATGCGCGATGCGGGGATGGATGTGGAGGCGTATTTGTATGCCAGCTGACGCTGAAGTTTGACGCTGGAAGCCTGAAGCCTGAAGCCGGGTGGGTGTCGCTCTTTGCATCCATCGGTGGGGCTTGGCATGGCTGCGAAGTTCACCGGGCTGAAGCCCCGGGCTACGCGCAGAGTGCGGAAATAAATCAGCCCAGGGGTTGACGGTGTCCGCCGATCCCCCAGGCTCTTCCAGCTTCCAGCTTCCAGCTTCCAGCTTCCAGCTTCCAGCTTCCAGCTTCCAGCTTCCAGCTTCCAGCTTCCAGCTTCCAGCTTCCAGCTTCCAGCTTCCAGCTTCCAGCTTCCAGCTTCCAGCTTGCCCGCCTAATTGGCACCCTTGTTGCAACCTCCCCACAAAGACCGCTCTAGCGTCAAAAAACTGCGGTCGCGGAGGAATGTGATGAGCCAGGGTGTCGAATTCAATCGCCTGATGTTGGAAATGCGCTCCATGCAGATGGAGGCCATGGCCCGTACCAAGCCCGTGGTCAGCGCTACGCCCGAGGTCAATGCGCCGAGCTTCTCCGACATGCTCGGCCAGGCCGTTAACAAGGTGAACGAAACCCAGCAGGCGTCCAGCCAGCTCGCCACTGCCTTCGAGACGGGCCAGAGCGGCGTCGATATCACCGATGTGATGATTGCCTCGCAGAAGGCCAGCGTGTCGTTCCAGGCCATGACTCAGGTGCGCAACAAGCTGGTCCAGGCGTATCAAGACATCATGCAGATGCCGGTTTAAGGGCAGGGTTGAGAAATGGCAGACGCGGCAACCGCTAACGTTCCGGCCCCGGCGGGCGAGCAGGGCGAGAAGAAACCCCTCTTCGGCCTGGCATTCCTGGAAAACCTTTCGCAGATGAGCATGCTGCGCCAGATCGGCCTGCTGGTCGGTCTTGCCGCCAGCGTGGCGATCGGTTTTGCCGTGGTGCTCTGGTCGCAGCAGCCGGACTACCGTCCGCTCTACGGCAGCCTGAGCGGTATGGATGCCAACCAGGTGATGGAGGCGCTCAACGGCGCCGACATCCCCTACAAGATCGAACCCAATTCCGGTGCCTTGCTGGTCAAGGCCGACGACGTGGCCCGTGCCCGCATCAAGCTGGCCGGCGCCGGCATCGCGCCCAATGACGGCAACGTCGGCTACGAGATCCTCGACCAGGAGCAAGGCCTGGGCACCAGCCAGTTCATGGAAGCCACCCGCTACCGCCGCGGCCTGGAAGGCGAGCTGGCGCGCACCGTTTCCAGCCTGAACAACGTCAAGGGTGCCCGCGTGCACCTAGCCATCCCGAAAAGCTCGGTGTTCGTCCGTGACGAGCGCAAGCCCAGCGCCTCGGTGCTGGTCGAGCTGTACCCGGGCCGCTCCCTGGAGCCGAGCCAGGTGATGGCCATCGTCAACCTGGTCGCCACCAGCGTGCCGGAACTGGAGAAGGGCCAGGTCACGGTCGTGGACCAGAAGGGCACCTTGCTGTCCGACCAGCAGGAGCTTTCCGAGCTGTCCATGGCGGGCAAGCAGTACGACTACACCCGCCGCATGGAAGGCCTGTTCACCCAGCGCGTGCACAGCATCCTGCAGCCGGTGCTGGGCAATGGCCGCTACAAGGCCGAAGTGTCCGCGGATGTCGACTTCAGCGCGGTTGAGTCCACCGCTGAAATGTTCAACCCGGACCAGCCCGCGCTGCGCAGCGAGCAGAAGCTCAATGAGGAGCGCCAGGCCGCCTCCGGTCCGCAGGGCGTGCCCGGTGCGCTGTCCAACCAGCCCCCGGGCCCGGCCACGGCCCCGCAGCAGGCCGCTCCGGCCGCTGCCGCACCGGCCGTGGCGCCCGGTCAGCCGATCCTCGACGACAACGGCCAGCAGATCATCGACCAGGCCACCGGCAAGCCGATGCTGGCGCCGTACCCGACCGACAAGCGCGACCAGACCACGCGCAACTTCGAGCTGGATCGCTCCATCAGCTATACCAAGCAACAGCAGGGTCGCCTGCGCCGGCTTTCCGTCGCCGTGGTGCTGGACGACCAGGTCAAGGTCAACGCCCAGGGCGAGACCACCCATGTACCCTGGACCGCTGACGAGATCGCTCGCTTCACCCGTCTGGTACAGGACGCCGTGGGCTTCGATGCCAGCCGTGGCGACAGCGTCAGCGTGATCAACACGCCGTTCGTCGGCGGTGGCGACGAGGTGATCGAACTGCCGTGGTACGAGCAGGTCTGGTTCCAGATGCTGACCTCGGGTCTGAAGCAGCTGTTCCCGGCGTTGCTGATCCTGATTCTGGTGTGGTTCGTACTGCGCCCGGTGCTCAACAACATCTCCGGCGGTGGCAAGGGCAAGGACCTGGTCGGCGGCGGTCGCGACGGCGACGTCGAGCTGGGCGAAATGGGTGGGCTGTCCGGCGAGCTGTCCGATGATCGGGTGAGCCTCGGCGGGCCGCAAAGCATCCTGCTGCCGAGCCCGAGCGAGGGGTATGATGCACAACTGAACGCGATCAAAAGCCTGGTAGCCGAAGACCCGGGTCGCGTGGCCCTGGTAGTCAAAGAGTGGATCAACGCCGATGAGTGATAACCGCGCTCCCAAGCTGACCAAGGTGGACAAGGCCGCCATCCTCCTGCTTTCCCTCGGCGAGACCGATGCCGCGCAAGTGCTGCGCCACATGGGCCCGAAGGAAGTGCAGAAGGTCGGCGTGGCGATGGCGCAGATGCGCAACGTGCACCGCGAGCAGGTCGAGCAGGTGATGGGCGAGTTCGTCGAGATCGTCGGCGACCAGACCAGCCTGGGCGTCGGTGCCGACGGCTACATCCGCAAGATGCTCACCCAGGCCCTGGGCGAGGACAAGGCCAACAACCTGATCGACCGTATTCTCCTGGGCGGCAGCACCAGCGGCCTGGACAGCCTGAAGTGGATGGAGCCGCGCGCCGTGGCCGACGTCATCCGCTACGAGCACCCGCAGATCCAGGCCATCGTGGTCGCCTACCTCGACCCCGACCAGGCCGGCGAGGTGCTCAGCCACTTCGACCACAAGGTGCGCCTGGACATCATCCTGCGCGTGTCCTCGCTGAACACCGTGCAACCTTCCGCGCTCAAGGAACTCAACCTGATCCTCGAGAAGCAGTTCGCCGGCAACTCCAGCTCCACCCGCACCACCATGGGCGGCGTGAAGCGCGCGGCGGACATCATGAACTTCCTCGACAGCTCGGTGGAGGGCCAGCTCATGGACTCCATCCGCGAGGTGGACGAGGACCTGTCCGGCCAGATCGAAGACCTGATGTTCGTCTTCGACAACCTGGCGGACGTCGACGACCGCGGCATCCAGGCGCTGATGCGCGAGGTGTCGTCCGATGTGCTGGTGCTGGCCCTCAAGGGCTCGGACGAAGCGATCAAGGAGAAGGTCTTCAAGAACATGTCCAAGCGCGCCGCCGAACTGCTGCGCGACGACCTCGAAGCCAAGGGCCCGGTCCGCGTCAGCGACGTGGAGACCGCGCAGAAGGAAATCCTCACCATCGCCCGCCGCATGGCCGAAGCCGGAGAAATCGTGCTCGGTGGCAAGGGCGGCGAAGAAATGATCTGAGGCGCGCCCGATGGCTACCAAGGAAGCACAGAGCGAGCTGATTCGCGCCAAGGATGTGAACGCCTTCGATCGCTGGTCCCTGCCCAGCTTCGATCCCGAAGGCCCTGCCGTGGTCGCCGAGGAGCCGGACGAGCCCGCCCAGCAGCCGGACGCGCCGGCGATGGCCGAGGCCGCGCCGGCCACGGAAGCCCCGCAGGCCGTCGAGGATGTCGAGCCGGAGGCCGTCAAGCCGCTGACGCTCGATGAGCTGGAAGCGATCCGCCAGGACGCCTACAACGAAGGCTTCGCCACCGGCGAGAAGGACGGCTTCCATGCCGGCCAGATCAAGGCGCGCCAGGAGGCCGAGGTGGCCACCAATGCGCGCCTGGAGTCCCTGGAAAGCCTCATGGGCCAGCTCATGGCGCCCATCGCCGAGCAGGACCAGCAACTGGAAGAAGCCATGGTGCACCTGGTCGGGCTGATCACCCGGCAGGTCATCCAGCGCGAGCTGGCGATGGACTCCACCCAGATCCGCCAGATCCTCCGCGAAGCGCTCAAGCTGCTGCCCATGGGCGCCAGCAACCTGCGCATCCACATCAACCCGCAGGACTTCGAGTTGGTGAAGGCCTTGCGCGAACGCCACGAAGAAACCTGGCGCATCCTCGAAGACGAGACCCTGCTGCCCGGCGGTTGCCGCATCGAAACCGAACACAGCCGCATCGACGCCAGCATCGAGACGCGCATGACCCAGGCGCTGAAGCAGCTTTTCGACCAGCAGCGCGAACAGAAGGTGCACACGCCACCGGCCGATATCGCCCTCGACCTGAGCCCGCCGGAACCGCCCCATGCGTCTTGAGCGGACCAGTTTCGCCAAGCGCCTCGGCGGCTACGCCGATGCCGTGCAACTGCCCACCCAGCCCGTGGTGGAAGGGCGCCTGCTGCGCATGGTCGGCCTTACCCTGGAAGCCGAAGGCCTGCGCGCCGCCATTGGCAGCCGTTGCCTGGTGATCAACGACGACAGCTACCACCCGGTGCAGGTGGAAGGCGAAGTCATGGGGTTCTCCGGCAACAAGATCTACCTGATGCCGGTGGGCAGCCTCGCCGGCATCGCTCCCGGCGCCCGCGTGGTGCCGCTGCCCGATACCGGCCGCCTGCCCATGGGCATGTCCATGCTCGGGCGGGTACTCGACGGCGCCGGCCGTGCCCTGGACGGCAAGGGCGGAATGAAGGCCGAAGACTGGGTGGCGATGGACGGCCCGGTGATCAACCCGCTCAACCGTGACCCCATTTCCGTGCCGCTGGACGTCGGCATCCGCTCCATCAACGGCCTGCTTACCGTCGGCCGTGGCCAGCGCCTTGGCCTGTTCGCCGGCACCGGCGTGGGCAAGAGTGTGCTGTTGGGCATGATGACCCGCTTCACCGAGGCGGAAATCATCGTCGTCGGGCTGATCGGCGAGCGGGGCCGCGAGGTCAAGGAATTCATCGAACACATCCTCGGCGAAGAGGGCATCAAGCGCTCCGTGGTGGTCGCCTCGCCCGCGGACGACGCGCCGCTGATGCGCCTGCGTGCCGCCATGTATTGCACGCGCATCGCCGAATACTTCCGCGACAAGGGCAAGAACGTCCTGCTGCTGATGGATTCGCTGACCCGTTTCGCCCAGGCCCAGCGCGAGATCGCCCTGGCCATCGGCGAACCGCCGGCCACCAAGGGCTACCCGCCCTCGGTGTTCGCCAAGCTGCCCAAGCTGGTGGAGCGGGCCGGTAACGGCGAGAAGGGCGGCGGCTCGATCACCGCCTTCTACACCGTGCTTTCCGAGGGTGACGACCAACAGGACCCCATCGCCGACGCCGCGCGGGGTGTGCTCGATGGTCACTTCGTGCTGTCACGGCGCCTGGCGGAAGAGGGCCACTACCCGGCGATCGATATCGAGGCGTCCATCAGCCGGGTCATGCCCCAGGTGGTCAGCCCCGAGCACATGAAGATGGCCCAGCGCTTCAAGCAGCTGTGGTCGCGCTACCAGCAGACCCGCGACCTGATCAGCGTCGGCGCCTATGTCGCCGGCGGCGATGCCGACACCGACCTGGCCATCGCCCGGCAACCGGCCATGGCCAAATACCTTCACCAGGGGCTCAACGAAAGCGAGCCGCTGGCACAGAGCGTCGAGCGCCTCGCCGCGGTGCTGAACACCGGCAGCGCGGGTTGATGAACCATGGCCCGTGACCGCGCCGCGCGCCTTGCTCCCGTCGTGGACATGGCGCAGAAAGCCGAACGCGATGCCGCCCGCCTGGTCGGGCATTGCCAGGGGTTGCTGGGCCAGGCCGAGGGCAAGCTCGGTGACCTCGAACGCTTCCGCTCCGATTACCAGCAGCAGTGGATCACCCAGGGCAGCCAGGGTGTGTCCGGCCAGTGGCTGACCAACTACCAGCGCTTTCTTTCGCAATTGGAAACGGCCGTCGCCCAGCAGACCCAGAGCGTGGCCTGGCATCGCGACAACCTGGCCAAGGCGCGGGAGGCCTGGCAGCAGCGCTACGCGCGGCTGGAGGGCCTGAAGAAGCTGGTGCAGCGCTACATCGACGAGGCGCGTGCAATCCAGGACAAGCGCGAGCAGAAACTCCTCGATGAACTCTCGCAACGCCTCATCGGGCGCGAGGAACGCTAAATCGCGGTTGCCGAGGCTCCAGGCGGGTGCTAAATCTTCTGCACGCGTTTACATTTCTGATCAAGGAGTCTTGCATGGCCATCACCTCGCTGCCTTCGAGCGACGGGCAAGAGCTGACCATCGTCATCCAGGGACGTTTCGATTTCGGGGCTCACCAGGAATTTCGCGACGCCTACGAGCGCGTGAGCATCAACCCCAAGCGCTACGTGGTCGACCTCAAGGGCACCACCTACCTCGACAGCTCCGCCCTGGGCATGCTGCTGTTGCTGCGTGACCACGCCGGTGGCGACAGCGCGCAGATCCGCCTGGTCAACTGCAACCCCGACGTGCGCAAGATTCTCGCCATCTCCAACTTCGAACAGCTGTTCCAGATTGCCTGACACCGCCATGTCGGCCCGCCTGTCCATCCTCATCGCCGAGGACAACGCGGCCGACCGCATGCTGCTTTCCACCATCGTCAACCGCCAGGGCCACCGTGCCCTGACGGCCGCCAATGGCCTGGAAGCCGTCGCGCTGTTCCAGCAGGAGCAGCCCGACATGGTGCTCATGGACGCGCTGATGCCGGTCATGGATGGCTTCGAGGCGGCACGGCGGATCAAGCAGCTGGCGGGCGAGGAGCTGGTGCCGATCATCTTCCTCACCTCGCTCACCGAGAACGAAGCGCTGGTGCGCTGCCTGGAGGCCGGCGGCGACGACTTCCTCGCCAAGCCCTATAACCGCGTCATCCTCGAAGCCAAGATCAAGGCCATGGACCGCCTGCGCCGCCTGCAGGAGACCGTCCTGCACCAGCGCGACCTGATCGCCAAGCACAACGAGCACCTGCTCACCGAGCAGCGCGTGGCCAAGGCGGTGTTCGACAAGGTGGCCCACTCCGGCTGCCTCAATGCCTCCAATATCCGCTACCTGCAGTCGCCCTATGCGCTGTTCAACGGCGACCTGCTGCTGGCCGCCTACAAACCTTCCGGTGGCATGCATGTGCTGCTGGGCGACTTCACCGGCCACGGCCTGCCGGCGGCCATCGGGGCCATGCCCCTGGCCGAAGTCTTCTACGGGATGACCGCCAAGGGCTACGCCATGGCCGACATCCTCCGCGAGATGAATGCCAAGCTGAAGCGCATCCTGCCGGTGGGCGTGTTCTGTTGCGCGACCCTGCTCAACCTCAGCTTCCAGCGGCGTGTGCTGGAGGTGTGGAACGGCGGCTTGCCCGACGGCTACTTGTGCCGCGCCGATGGCGGCCCGGTGGTGCCGCTGGTATCGCGGCACCTGCCGCTCGGGGTGCTGGAGCCGGCCCAGTTCGATGACAAGTACGAGGTCTACCCGATTGATGTCGGCGACCGCGTGTTCCTCTGGTCCGATGGCGTGCTGGAAACCTGCAACGAGGCCGGCGAGCTGTTCGGTGACGAGCGCCTGCGGCGTGTCTTCGCCAGCAATACCGCGCCGGAGCAGTTGTTCGACGAGATCCAGCGCACCCTGGCCGCCTTCCGGGGCGAAGCCCAGGACGACGTCAGCATGATCGAGGTGACCCTGGTCGAGGACCTCGAACAGCGCCCGCAGCTGGCGTTCACCGACAGCGGCCAGCTGAGCCCGCTGGACTGGTCGGCCAGCTTCGAATTCCGCGCCCAGACCCTCAAGCGCTTCAATCCCTTGCCCTTCCTCCTGCAGCTGTTGCTGGAGGTGCAGGGCCTGCGCGACCAGGGCGGGGCGCTCTACACCGTACTCGCCGAGCTTTACTCCAACGCCCTGGAGCACGGTGTGCTGGGCCTGGACTCCGCGCTCAAGCGCGATGCCCGTGGCTTTGCCGAGTACTACCGCGAGCGCGCCACGCGCCTGGCCGGGCTCGAGCACGGCCATGTGCGCATCCACCTCGAGCTGTTGCCGGTGGGCGAGGAGGGCGGGCGCCTGCTGGTGCGGGTCGAGGACAGCGGCAAGGGCTTCGATGCCCGGGCGGTGCTGGAGCGGGATATCGATACGTCGAGCCTGAGCGGACGTGGCCTGACGCTGGTCAGACAACTTGCCGCGCGCTGCGACTTGCCGGAGGATGGCAGGGGCATCCGCGTGGAGTTCGTCTGGCCACGCCCATCCTGATTCCCATCGTGTTGTTCAAGGAGTGATCCGGTTGTCCGATCTGCATATCGACAATGGCGTACTGGCCGCTTTGCAGGAAGTCATGGAAGACGAGTACCCGGTGTTGCTGGACACCTTCCTGGTCGACTCGGAGGAGCGTGTACGCCTGCTCCACCAGGCCTGCGACCAGCAGGACGCCCAGGCATTGCGCCTCGCCGCGCACAGCTTCAAGGGCAGCTGCAGCAACATGGGCGCGCCCTTGCTGGCGACCCTGTGCAAGCAGTTGGAGGAAAGCGCCCGACGCGAGCGCCTGGAAGACGCGCCGGACCTGGTCGAACGCATCGAGCGGGAGTTCGCCATCGTGCGCATCCTGTTCCGCTCCGAGCGCCAGCGTCACAGCTTCTGATGCGCTGATTTCCTTCGCGGCCGAAACTTGGCCCGCCCCTTGCAATCCCCCTGGCACGAACCAACCCCTCAGCGGAGAGTGCCCATGCCCGTTGCCCCCGATATTCTTCTGCAGGCGAACCCTGGCGTGAAGACGAAAGTGCAGGCGGCAAAAACCCAGGTCAAGACACCGGAACCCGTCAAGAACGCGGCTCCCAGCTTTGCCCAGGTGTATGCGAAGGAGCAGCAGGCCAAGCCTGTAGAACGAAACGAGCCGGCGGCCAAGCCTGCCCGTGACAAGCCCGATGACACCCGCAAGGCGGACGACTCGGCGGACAGGCCGGCCAATGACAACACCGGCAAGCCGTCGACGGTTGCCGATAGCGGCAACGGCTTGCCGGCCGACCGCGACAGCGGGAAGGGCAGCGGCAGTGGTGGCGATACCCCTGACGACAGTGTGGCCGCCAGCGACGGCACCCAGCCCGAAGACCCGGTCATCGATCCGTTGCTGCTGATGGCCATGAGCGGCCAGATCGCGCCGCCGGTGGTCGAGCCGCCTGCGCCGGAAGTCACCTTGCCGACCGGCTTGCCCAGTGTCGCGCCTGCTACCCAGGGCACCGCCACGCTGGAGGTCGATGCCCAGGCAGATCCGCTGCAAGGCTTCGCCGGCATGCAGATCGGCCTGCAAACCGAGGGTGAGGGCGACCAGGTGCAGGTGGCGACCACCACCACCGTCACCACGCAGAATTCGGCCAATGCCGGGCAGAACTTCGCCAGCGCCCTGGCCGCCTTCGGCGACAAGACGGCGGAACCGGAAGAAGTCCCGGTGGATGTCGAACTTCCAGTGGCGGAACTCTCCGAGCAGCTCACCCAGGGCCTGGGCGAGAGCAAGTCGGAAATCCGCAGCGAAGTCCTTGATAGCCGCCTGAATGCCATCGGCCAGACCATCAGCCAGCAGTCGGCCCTGGCCCAGCGCACGCCGGCCCTGGTTCCCGGCCAGCCGGTGGCGATGAACCAGGGCGGCTGGAGCGAAGCGGTGGTCGATCGGGTCATGTGGCTGTCCAGCCAGAACCTCAAGTCGGCCGAGATCCAGCTCGACCCGCAAGACCTGGGGCGCCTGGAAGTGCGCATCAACATGGGCCAGGACCAGACCCAGGTGACCTTCGCCAGCCCCAACGCCGGGGTGCGCGAGGCGCTGGAAGGGCAGATGCACCGCCTGCGCGACATGTTCTCCCAGCAGGGCATGAACCAGCTGGATGTGAACGTCTCCGACCAGTCCCTGAACCGTGGCTGGCAGGGCCAGCAGAGCAATGAGGGCGGCAGCGGCCGAGGCAATGGCGGCGGCTCGCACCTGGGCGGTGGCGGCGACGAGGAGATCGCCGTCGGCATCAGCGAGATACGCAGCCCCACGGCAACTGGCGGGCGCGGCCTGGTGGACTACTACGCCTGATCCGCATCCCCGCAATCGTCATGTTCTAGACTGAAGGCGCCCGGTGGCTCGATAAAAAGCCACCGGGCGCCTTTTTTCGTGGGTGACAGCCGCCAAGGACACTGGTATATCCGCTGCGGCGTTTGGTGAGAAGCTGGCATAACACTTGCTCTCAACCCATTGAATGCGGGCATTAACCCGATCAGCGACGGAATTTTGGCATGGCGAAGAAAGAAGCGAAGGCGGATGCGGGCGGCGATGAAAAGCCCGCCGGCAAGAGCAAGCTCAAACTGATCATCCTGCTGACCGTGGTGCTGCTGGTGGTCGTGGGCGCCTCGGTCGGCGCGACCTGGTTCCTGCTGGGCCGCGGTGGCGACGCCAAGAAGGATGACAAGAAGGACGAGGCCGCCGCCGAGCACGTTGCTCCGGTCAAGCAGATCGCCTTGTACGAGCCCCTGGCTCCGGCCTTCGTGGTCAACTTCAACCAGAACGGCCACCAGCGCTACATGCAGGTCACCGTGGCCCTGATGGGCCGCGACAAGGCCGAGATGGATGCGCTCAAGGAGCACATGCCGGTGGTGCGCAACAAGCTGGTGATGCTCTTCTCCAGCCAGACCTTCGACACCCTGGTCACCCCGGTGGGCAAGGAGATGCTGCGCCAGCAGGCCACCGCCACCATCCAGGAAGTGGCCAAGGCGCAAACCGGCAAGGTGGCGGTCGAGCAAGTGCTGTTCACCAATTTCGTATTGCAGTAGCAGGGGAGACCCATGGCAGTCCAAGACCTGCTTTCCCAGGACGAGATCGACGCGCTGCTCCATGGCGTGGACGATGGCCTGGTCGAGACCGAGAACGAGGCGGAACCCGGGAGCGTCAAAAGCTACGACCTGACCAGCCAGGATCGCATCGTCCGTGGACGCATGCCGACCCTGGAGATGATCAACGAGCGTTTCGCCCGCTATACCCGCATCAGCATGTTCAACCTGCTGCGCCGTTCCGCCGATGTGGCGGTAGGGGGCGTGCAGGTGATGAAGTTCGGCGAGTACGTGCACTCGCTGTACGTCCCCACCAGCCTCAACCTGGTGAAGATGAAGCCGCTGCGCGGCACCGGCCTGTTCATCCTCGACGCCAAGCTGGTGTTCAAGCTGGTGGACAACTTCTTCGGCGGTGACGGCCGTCACGCCAAGATCGAGGGCCGCGAATTCACCCCCACCGAACTGCGCGTGGTGCGCATGGTGCTGGACCAGGCCTTCGTCGACCTGAAGGAAGCCTGGCACGCGGTGATGGACGTGAACTTCGAGTACATCAACTCCGAGGTGAACCCGGCGCTGGCCAACATCGTCAGCCCCAGTGAAGTGATCGTCGTCTCCACCTTCCACATCGAACTCGATGGCGGTGGCGGCGACCTGCACATCACCATGCCCTATTCGATGATCGAGCCCATCCGCGAGATGCTAGACGCCGGCTTCCAGTCCGATGTCGACGACCAGGACGAGCGCTGGATCAAGGCCCTGCGCGAGGACATCCTCGACGTCAGCGTGCCGGTCGGCGCCACCGTGGTCCGCCGCCAGCTGCGCCTGCGTGACATCCTGCACATGCAGCCGGGCGACGTGATTCCGGTGGAAATGCCCGAGCACATGATCATGCGCGCCAACGGCGTGCCGGCCTTCAAGGCCAAGCTGGGCGCCCACAAGGGCAACCTGGCCCTGCAGATTCTCGATCCGATCGACCGTCAGCGCTGACGGTCGACCCATACCCTATTTGAGCCAGCCGAGGTCAACCGATGGCAGACGAAGAAAGCACCACCCCCGAGGAACAGGCGCTCGCCGATGAATGGGCGGCGGCCCTGGCCGAGGCGGGCGACGAGGCCAGCCAGGACGACATCGACGCACTGATGAACCAGGGCGGCGGAGCGGCGGCACCGGCCAACCCCCGGGCACCGATGGAAGAGTTCGGCAGCATGCCGCGCTCCAACGCACCGGTGAGCCTGGATGGCCCCAACCTCGATGTCATCCTCGACATCCCGGTGTCCATCTCCATGGAAGTTGGCAACACCGACATCACCATCCGCAACCTGCTGCAGCTCAACCAGGGCTCGGTAATCGAGCTGGACCGCCTGGCCGGCGAGCCGCTGGATGTGCTGGTCAACGGCACGCTCATCGCCCATGGCGAGGTGGTGGTGGTCAACGAGAAGTTCGGCATCCGCCTGACCGACGTGATCAGCCCCAGCGAACGCATCAAGAAACTGCGCTGACGCCATGGGACGACTCCTGCTCGCGCTGTTCTGCCTGCCCCTGACGGCGTTTGCCGCAGAGCCGGCGGCAAACGCCTCCGCCACCCCGGCCGCCGTTGCCGCGCCCGCTGTGGCCGCTGCTCCGGTGGTCAATGCCGGGGGCGGCGTCGCCGCGCAGCTCGGGCAACTGACCATCGGCCTGTTGCTGGTGGTCGGCGTCATCTTCGTGCTTGCCTGGCTGCTGCGCCGTGTCCAGCAGATGGGTCCCCGCGGCGGCCAGGTGATCAAGCTGATCTCCAGCCAGGCGCTGGGCCCGCGTGATCGGCTGGTACTGGTGCAGGTGGGCGGCGAGCAGATCCTCCTGGGTCTCACGCCAGGGCGCATCACCCCGTTGCATGTGCTCAAGGAACCGGTGCACATGCCCGACGCCGAGCCTGCCACCCCCGAATTCGCCCAGCGCCTGATGGAGCTGCTGGGCAAGGACAAGGACAAGAGCTGATGGGTTACTGGCGCATCCTGATCGCCCTGCTGCTGGCATTCGCGGCACCCCTGGCGCTGGGCGCCGACGACCCGTTGTCGATCTCCGCCATCACCCTGTCGACCAACGCCGAAGGCCAGCAGGAGTACTCGGTCAGCCTGCAGATCCTGCTGATCATGACGGCGCTGAGCTTCATCCCGGCGTTCGTCATGCTGATGACCAGCTTCACGCGGATCATCATCGTCTTCTCCATCCTGCGCCAGGCGCTGGGCCTGCAGCAGACGCCGTCGAACCAGATCCTCACCGGCATGGCGCTGTTCCTGACGATGTTCATCATGGGGCCGGTGTTCGACCAGGTGAACCGCGACGCCCTGCAGCCCTACCTCAACGAGCAGTTGCCGGCCCAGGAGGCGATCAAGCGCGCCGAGGTGCCGGTGAAGAACTTCATGCTGGCGCAGACCCGCTCCAGTGACCTGGAGCTGTTCGTGCGCCTGTCCAAGCGCACCGACATCCAGTCGCCCGACGCCGCGCCGCTGACCATCCTGATCCCGGCCTTCATCACCTCGGAGCTGAAGACCGCGTTCCAGATCGGCTTCATGATCTTCATCCCGTTCCTGATCATCGACCTGGTGGTGGCGAGCGTGCTGATGGCGATGGGCATGATGATGCTGTCGCCGCTGATCATCTCGTTGCCGTTCAAGATCATGCTGTTCGTGCTGGTGGATGGCTGGGCGCTGATCATCGGCACCCTGGCCGGAAGCTTTGGAGGGGTTTAGCCATGACACCCGAAGTCGCCGTCGACCTGTTCCGTGAAGCGCTGTGGCTGACCTGCGTCATCGTCGGCATCCTCGTGGTGCCCAGCCTGGTGGTGGGCCTGATCGTCGCCATGTTCCAGGCCGCCACGCAGATCAACGAACAGACCCTGAGCTTCCTGCCGCGCCTGTTGGTGATGCTCATCTCGCTGATGTGGGCCGGGCCCTGGCTGACCCGCGAGCTGATGGAGTACATGACCAACCTCTACCACAACATCCCCATGTTGATCGGCTGACATGCTGGAGCTGACCACAGCGCAGATCGGCGGCATGGTCGGCAGCTACCTGTTGCCGCTGTTCCGCATCGCCTCGCTGCTGATGACCATGCCGCTGATCGGCACCCAGCTGGTACCGACCCGGGTGCGGCTGTACCTGGCCCTCGGCATCACCGCGGTGATCGCCCCTTCGCTGCCGCCCATGCCCCCGGTGGACGCCGTCACCCTGCAGGCCTTCCTGCTGATCGCCGAGCAGATACTGGTGGGGGCGGTGATGGGCTTCGCCCTGCAGCTGTTCTTCCATGCCTTCGTCGTCGCCGGGCAGATACTCGCGGTGCAGATGGGCCTGGGCTTCGCCTCCATGGTCGACCCCACCAACGGCGTCTCGGTGCCGGTGATCGGGCAGTTCTTCACCATGCTGGTGACCTTGCTGTTCCTGGCCATGAACGGCCACCTGGTGGTGTTCGAGGTGCTCGCCGAGAGCTTCGTCACCTTGCCGGTGGGCGGGGGGCTGATGGCCGAGCATTACTGGACCCTGGCCACCAAGCTGGGCTGGGTGCTCGGCGCCGGCCTGCTGCTGGCGCTGCCGGCGATCACTGCGCTGCTGGTGGTCAACATCGCCTTCGGCGTGATGACCCGCGCCGCGCCGCAACTGAACATCTTCTCCATCGGCTTCCCGCTGACGGTGGCCCTGGGCCTGGTGATCATCTGGATCGGCATGGCCGACATCCTCTCCCAGTACCAGCTTCTCGCCACCGACGCCTTGCAGCTCCTGCGCGAGCTGGCGAGGGCGCGCTGATGACCTCCCGCTGCGGCTGCATGCCGCCCATTACCCGTCCCGGTCGGTTAGCCGGGCCTTCTGCCGAGGTGCGCCATGGCAGAAAGTGAGAGCGGGGCGGACAAAAGCGAAGAACCCACCGCGAAACGCCAGCAGGAGGCGCGCGAGAAGGGGCAGATCGCCCGTTCCAAGGAGCTCAATACCCTGGCCATCACCCTGGGTGGGGCAGGGGGCGTGCTGGCCTCCGGCGGCGGCCTGGCGGACAT
Organism: Pseudomonas solani; assembly: GCF_026072635.1. Classification (NCBI taxonomy): domain Bacteria; kingdom Pseudomonadati; phylum Pseudomonadota; class Gammaproteobacteria; order Pseudomonadales; family Pseudomonadaceae; genus Pseudomonas; species Pseudomonas solani. The sequence goes on from NZ_AP023081.1 coordinate 4,637,805, forward strand.
GATGATGCGCATGATGCAGGCCAACTTCACCCTGTCGCGCGAAGCGCTGATGGACGAGCGCAGCATGGCGCTGTGGCTGTTGCAGTCGGGGCAGATGGCGCTCTCGGCCGTTACCCCGTTGCTGGTGACGCTGCTCATCGTCTCGCTTGTGGCGCCCATCTCCCTGGGGGGCTGGCTGTTCTCCTTCGAGGCCCTGGCGCCGAAATTCAGCCGCATGAGCCCGCTGTCCGGCATCAAGCGCATGTTCTCCATGCACGCGGTGGTGGAGCTGCTCAAGGCGCTGGGCAAGTTCGGGCTGATCCTGATGGTGGCGCTGATGGTGCTGTCTTCGGATGCCGACGACCTCCTGGCCATCGCCCACGAGCCCCTGGAACAGGCCATCCTGCACAGCGTCCAGGTGGTGGGCTGGAGCGCGCTCTGGCTGGCTTGCGGGCTGATCCTCATCGCCGCCATCGACGTGCCGTATCAGCTCTGGGACAACAAGCAGAAGCTGATGATGACCAAGCAGGAAGTGCGCGACGAGTACAAGGACAGCGAGGGCAAGCCCGAGGTCAAGTCGCGTATCCGTCGCATGCAGCGGGAGATGGCCGAGCGCCGCATGATGTCCGCCGTGCCCGAGGCCGACGTGGTGATCACCAACCCGACCCACTTCGCCGTGGCCCTGAAGTACGACCCGGCCAAGGGCACCGCGCCGCTGCTGCTGGCCAAGGGCAACGACTTCACCGCGCTGAAGATCCGCGAGATCGCCCAGGAGAACAAGATCACCGTGCTGGAATCCCCGGCCCTGGCGCGGGCGGTGTTCTACTCCACCGAGCTGGACCAGGAAATCCCCGCCGGCCTGTACCTGGCGGTGGCCCAGGTACTGGCCTACGTCTACCAGCTCAAGCAATTCCGCGCGGGCAAGGGCAAGCGCCCTGCGCCCTTGACGGAGCCGCCGATCCCCGCTGACCTGCGTCGCGACGACTGACCCTGCGCTGCCCCTGCCTGTAGGCAAAGGTCGCCGCGCCCCCCTCTGCACCGCCACCTCCGGGAAGTTGGTGAGCTTCTTGCACAAGCTCTGCTGCGCGCATTCGCGCGTCAAAAGATTGAATGGGCGAGGGCTGTGTTTCGCCACTGCTTGAGGGTAGAGATTTGGATCGTTCGCAACTGATCGGCAACGTGCGCGGCAATGTCGCCAGCCTGTCCCGGGGCAACCTGGGGGTGCCGCTGCTGGTGCTGATCATGCTGGGCATGATGACGTTGCCGGTGCCGCCGTTCCTTCTGGACGTGTTCTTCACCTTCAATATCGCGCTCTCCATCGTGGTTCTGCTGGTCAGCGTCTACGCCCTGCGCCCGCTGGACTTCGCGGTCTTCCCCACCATCCTGCTGGTCTCGACCCTGCTGCGCCTGGCGCTGAACGTGGCCTCCAGTCGCGTGGTACTGCTCCACGGCCAGGACGGCCACGACGCCGCGGGCAAGGTGATCCAGGCCTTCGGTGAAGTGGTCATCGGCGGCAACTACGTGGTCGGTGCGGTGATCTTCGCCATCTTGATGATCATCAACTTCGTGGTGGTCACCAAGGGTGCCGGCCGTATCTCCGAGGTGAGTGCACGTTTCACCCTCGACGCCATGCCCGGTAAGCAGATGGCGATCGACGCCGACCTCAACGCCGGCATCATCGACCAGGTCGAAGCCAAAAAGCGCCGCGCGGAAGTCTCCCAGGAAGCCGACTTCTACGGCTCCATGGACGGTGCCAGCAAGTTCGTCCGCGGTGACGCCATCGCCGGCCTGCTGATCCTCTTCATCAACCTGATCGGTGGCATGGCCATCGGCATCATCCAGCACGGCCTGACCTTCGGCGACGCCGGGCGCATCTACTCCCTGCTGACCATCGGTGACGGCCTGGTGGCGCAGATCCCTTCGCTGCTGCTGTCCACCGCCGCTGCGATCATGGTGACCCGTGTTTCCAGCTCCGAGGACATGGGCCAGCAGGTCAACCGCCAGATGTTCGCCTCGCCCAAGGCGCTGGCCGTCTCCGCCGCCATCCTCATCGCCATGGGCCTGGTCCCGGGCATGCCCCACGTGTCCTTCCTCGGCCTCGGCCTGATCGCCGCTGGCGGCGCCTGGTGGATCTGGCGCAAGGGCCAGAAGGAGAAGGAAGTGGCTGTGCAGGAAGCGCAGCGCCAGCAGGAACTGCTGCCGGCCCAGCGTGCCCCGGAAACCAAGGAGCTGGGCTGGGACGACGTCACCCCGGTGGACATGGTCGGCCTGGAAGTCGGCTACCGCCTGATTCCCCTGGTGGACCGCAACCAGGGTGGCCAGCTGCTCACCCGCATCAAGGGCGTACGCAAGAAGCTGTCCCAGGAGATGGGCTTCCTCATGCCGTCGGTGCACATCCGCGACAACCTCGACCTGCTGCCCAACGCCTATCGCCTGACCCTGATGGGTGTCAGCGTGGCCGAGGCGGAGGTCTACCCGGACCGCGAGCTGGCGATCAACCCCGGCCAGGTGTTCGGCACCCTCAACGGCATCGCCGCCAAGGATCCGGCGTTCGGCCTGGAGGCCGTGTGGATCGACGGCAGCCAGCGTGACCAGGCGCAGTCCCTCGGCTACACGGTGGTGGACGCCAGCACCGTGGTCGCCACCCACCTCAATCAGATCCTGCACAAGCACGCCCACGAGCTGCTGGGGCACGAAGAAGTGCAGCAGCTCATGCAATTGCTGGCCAAGAGCTCGCCCAAGCTGGCGGAAGAGCTGGTTCCGGGCCTGGTTTCGCTGTCGACCCTGCTCAAGGTGCTGCAGGCGCTGCTGCAGGAGCAGGTACCGGTGCGCGACATCCGCACCATCGCCGAGGCCATCGCCAACGTCGCACCCAAGAGTCAAGATCCCGCCGCTATGGTGGCAGCTGTTCGCGTGGCGCTGAGCCGCGCAATCGTGCAAAGCATTGTGGGACTAGAGCCGGAGCTGCCTGTGATCACCCTGGAGCCCAGGTTGGAACAGATATTGCTCAGTAGCATGCAGAAGGCCGGACAAGGCTCCGAGGATGGCATCCTCCTGGAGCCTGGCATGGCCGAGAAGCTGCAACGTTCCCTGGTGGAAGCGGCGCAGCGCCAGGAAATGCTCGGCAAGCAGGCCATCCTGCTGGTAGCCGGGCCGATCCGGGCGATGCTGTCGCGCTTCGCAAGGCTCGCCGTGCCAACCATGCACGTACTGGCCTACCAGGAAATACCGGACAACAAGCAGGTCACCATAGTCTCGACTGTGGGGCAGAACTAACCGAGGTCACAGGCCATGCAGGTCAAACGCTTCTTCGCTGCGGATATGCGCCAGGCCATGAAACTGGTGCGGGACGAACTGGGCGCGGATGCCTCCATCATCGGCACTCGTCGGGTCGCCGGTGGGGTGGAGATCACCGCCGCGCTCGACTATCCCATGCCGGCTCCCGCCCCGAGCAAGCCCAACCCGGCCCTCGAAGCCGAGCTGCGCCGTACCCAGACCCGCATCGCCGAGGCCCATGCCGAGCTGAGCAACCGCGGTGGCCAGGCCGACGCCGGCAAGAACCGCCAGCTGGTTGCCGACCGTTCGGACGTGTCTGCGGAAAGCCTCGCCGCCGCCATGCGTCCGCAACGCACCGAGCGTGCAAGTGCCTCGCCGCTGGCGGCACCCGCTGCCCAGCCGAAGGCCGCAGCACCGGCCGCCGCCGACCAGCGCAGCCTGGATGCCATGCGTTTCGAACTCAACGGCCTGCGTGAACTGATCGAAGTCCAGCTGGGCTCCATCGCCTGGGGCCAGATGCAGAGCCGCCGTCCGCAGCAGGCCGGCCTCTGGCGTCGCCTGCAGCGCATGGGCCTGTCCGCCGAACTATCCCGTGCCCTGATGGAGCGTGTCGCCTCCGTCAAGGACCCGCGCCAGGCCTGGCGCATGGTCCTGGCCCACCTGGCCCACGCCATCCGCACACCGCAGCAGGAGCCGCTGGAAGAGGGCGGTGTGATCGCCCTGGTCGGCCCGGCCGGCATGGGCAAGACCACCACCCTGGCCAAGCTGGCTGCGCGCTACGTACTGAAATACGGCGCCCAGCAGATCGCCCTGGTGAGCATGGACAGCTACCGGATCGGCGCCCAGGAGCAGTTGAAGACTCTCGGCCGCATCCTCAACGTGTCGGTGACCCATGTCGATCCCGGCCAATCCCTGACCCAGGCGTTGGCCCCGCTGGCGCGCAAACGTGTGGTGCTGATTGACACCGCAGGCCTGCCGGCGACCGATCCTGCGCTTAAAATGCAGTTGGAGACCTTGGCCAGCCGTGGTGTCAAAGCCAGGAACTATCTGGTGCTGGCTGCAACGAGTCAGAGCCAAGTGCTAAAGGCGGCCTACCATAGTTATAAGCGTTGCGGTCTTTCTGGCTGCATCCTGACCAAGCTCGACGAAGCGGCGAGCCTGGGAGAGGTTTTAGGACTGGCTATCGGCCAGCATCTCCCGGTAGCCTATCTTGCTGACGGGCCTCGGATTCCGGATGACCTGCAGATCCCCCGCAGCCACCAGCTGGTGAGCCGTGCAGTGAGCCTGCAGACGCCGGAGGACCCCAGCGAAGAAGCCATGGCCGACCTGTTCGCCGGGCTGTACCAGAACCCGGCCCGCCGAGTCGGATAGAACCCCAGCCACTCCGGATGAGTGGCACGAGCCCGCCAAGTGGCCCAGTCGACGTGAGACAAGGTGTAATAAATGGGTAGTTTGCATCCCGTACAGGTGATTGCCGTAACCGGCGGCAAAGGTGGCGTCGGCAAGACCAACGTGTCGGTGAACCTCTCGCTGGCCCTCGCCGATCTCGGTCGCCGGGTCATGCTGCTGGACGCCGACCTTGGCCTGGCCAACGTCGACGTACTGCTCGGCCTCACCGCCAAGCGCACCCTGGCCGACGTGATCGCCGGCGAGTGCGACCTGCGTGACGTGCTGCTGCAGGGCCCGGGTGGCGTTCGTATCGTGCCGGCCGCCTCGGGCACCCAAAGCATGGTGCAGCTCTCGCCCATGCAGCACGCCGGCCTGATCCAGGCTTTCAGCGAGATCAGCGACAACCTCGACGTTCTGGTGATCGACACCGCCGCCGGCATCGGCGACGCGGTGGTCAGCTTCGTGCGCGCGGCGCAGGAAGTGATCGTAGTCGTCTGTGACGAACCCACTTCCATCACCGACGCCTATGCTTTGATCAAGCTCCTCAACCGCGACTACGGCATGAGCCGTTTCCGCGTATTGGCCAACATGGCACATAGTCCACAGGAGGGTCGCAACCTCTTTGCTAAGCTGACCAAAGTGACTGATCGCTTCCTGGATGTGGCCTTGCAATATGTCGGCGCGGTGCCCTATGACGAATCCGTACGCAAGGCCGTGCAGAAGCAGCGCGCGGTTTACGAAGCCTTCCCGCGCTCGAAGTGCGCCCTGGCGTTCAAGGCGATAGCCCAGAAAGTGGACAGCTGGCCCCTGCCGGCCAACCCACGCGGTCATCTGGAGTTCTTCGTGGAGCGCCTGGTGCAGCAACCGATCGCGGATTCGGCCATATGACACCCGCTAGTGGACTTCGTATGTACAACAAGGCACAGGCTAGGGATTCCCAGCACCAGCTGATCGAGCGCTACGCGCCGCTGGTCAAACGCATCGCCTACCACCTGCTGGGCCGCTTGCCGGCCAACGTGCAGGTGGAGGACCTGATGCAGGCCGGCATGATCGGCCTGCTCGAAGCCTCGAAGAAATACGATTCCAGCAAGGGCGCAAGTTTCGAGACCTATGCAGGCATACGCATCCGCGGTGCCATGCTCGATGAAGTGAGAAAAGGGGATTGGGCACCACGCTCGGTCCATCGCAACACCCGGATGGTGAGCGATGCCATCCGGAAAATTGAGGCAAGAACCGGGCGAGACGCTAAAGATCAGGAAGTTGCGGCCGAACTTGGATTGAGTCTCGAAGATTACTACGGCATCCTGAGCGACACTTTGGGCAGCCGCCTGTTCAGCTTCGACGACCTGTTGCAGGACGGTGAACATGGCGCGACGCACGAAGACACCGGAGTCACCCATCTCGAACCTTCGAATGATCTGGAAGACGAGCGCTTCCAGGCGGCGCTGGCTGACGCCATCGCCAATCTGCCGGAACGAGAGCGCTTGGTACTGGCGCTGTATTACGACGAAGAGCTGAATTTGAAGGAAATCGGCGAAGTGCTGGGGGTCAGTGAATCGCGGGTCAGCCAGTTGCACAGCCAATGTGCCGCACGCTTGCGGTCACGGCTGGGTGAATGGCGCGCGCACTGATTGGCACGCCGGTTTTTCGATTGATCGACGCCCCCGTTCTACGGGGGCGTTTAGGACTGTACGGAGGTCGATTTGGACAAGAACATGAAAATCCTCATCGTGGACGATTTCTCGACGATGAGACGCATCATCAAGAACCTCCTGCGTGACTTGGGTTTCACCAATACCGCAGAGGCCGATGATGGCACCACCGCTCTACCCATGCTGCACAGTGGCAACTTCGATTTCCTGGTCACCGACTGGAACATGCCGGGCATGACCGGGATCGATCTGTTGCGCGCCGTGCGTGCCGACGAGCGCCTCAAGCACCTGCCGGTGCTGATGGTGACGGCCGAGGCCAAGCGTGACCAGATCATCGAAGCGGCCCAGGCCGGTGTGAACGGCTATGTGGTCAAGCCTTTCACCGCCCAGGTGCTCAAAGAGAAGATCGAGAAGATCTTCGAACGGGTCAACGGCTGATGCCAGTCGCGAGGACGCCATGGACCAAAAAGATTCCCAACCGGGAGACCTTGAGTCGACCCTGAAAAACCATGCGCGCGAGCTGGTCGATACCCTTGAAAAAGGCAATTTCGGCGATGCCGTGCAACTCATCCATGAACTCAACAAAGTCCGTGATCGCGGGCTGTACCAGGAAGTCGGCAAGCTGACGCGCGAGCTGCACACCGCGATCGTCAACTTCCAGATCGACCCGCACCTGCCCCATGCCACAGAGGTTTCGCAGATCGCCGACGCCACTGATCGTCTTTCCTACGTGGTGAAGATGACCGAGAAGGCCGCGAACCGGACCATGGACCTGGTGGAGGAGAGCGCACCGCTGCTCAATGGCCTAGGCGATGAAGCCCAGAGCCTGGGAGAGGAGTGGGGGCGCTTCATGCGTCGGGAAATTGGCGCGGATGCCTTCCGCGACCTGGCCAAGCGCATCGAGACTTTCCTTGCTCGCAGTCAACGCGATACCGAACAGCTTTCGTCGAGGATGAACGACATCCTCCTTGCCCAGGACTATCAGGATCTCACCGGCCAGGTGATCAAGCGCGTCACCCAACTGGTCACCGAGGTCGAGAGCAACCTGGTGAAATTGGTACTGATGGCCAGCGATGTCGATCGCTTCGCTGGTATCCACCACGACCGTGCGGAGATCGTGGCTGAAAAAGAAAAACAAAAAGAGCCTTCCAGGGGTGAAGGTCCGCAGATCAATGCCGATAAGCGTGATGATGTCGTGTCCGGTCAGGTCGATGTCGATGATCTGTTATCCAGCCTTGGATTCTAGGGAGCAACCGAATGAGCTTCGACGCCGATGAAGAAATCCTCCAGGACTTCCTGGTTGAGGCCGGCGAAATATTGGAGCAATTGTCCGAACAGCTGGTCGAGCTCGAGAGCCGTCCGGACGATATGGATCTGCTCAATGCCATTTTCCGCGGCTTCCACACGGTCAAGGGTGGTGCCGGCTTCCTCCAGCTGAATGCGCTGGTGGAGTGCTGCCACATCGCCGAGAACGTCTTCGACATCTTGCGCAAGGGCGAACGCCGTGTGACGGCGGAGCTCATGGACGTGGTCCTGCAAGCGCTGGACACGGTCAACGAGATGTTCAGCCAGGTACGCGAGCGCGCCGAGCCGACGCCGGCCACGCCGGAGCTGCTGGCTGCCCTGGCACGCCTGGCCGAGCCGGGTGGTGACGAGGCGGCTGCCGAACCGGAGTACGAGCCCGAGCCTGAGCCCGTTGCTGAAGCCGAAGCCGCGTCCGGTGATATCACCGACAGCGAGTTCGAACAGCTGCTCAACGTGCTCGATGAGCCCGCCGCCGAGTCGAGCGTCAGCGCGGCCTCATCGGCCGCTGCCGGGGCTGACGAAATCAGCGACGACGAGTTCGAAGCGCTGCTCGACCAACTGCACGGCAAGGGCAAGTTCGTGGCCGAGCAGGCCCCTGCTGCGCCTGCCAAGGCCGCCGCCCCGGCGCCCGCGCCTGCGGCACCTGCCGGTGGCGGTGACGAGATCAGCGACGACGAGTTCGAAGCGCTGCTCGACCAGTTGCATGGCAAAGGCAAGTTCGTGGCCGCCGCTGAGGTCGAGGCCCCTGCGGTTGCCGCTCCGGCCGACAAGGCTCCTGCGGCACCTACTGCCGGCGCCGGCGAAAACATCACTGACGACGAATTCGAAGCGCTGCTCGATCAGCTCCACGGCAAGGGCAAGTTCGTTGCCGACGCCGCGGAGGCAGCCCCTGCCAAACCGGCTGCTCCGGCCAAGCCCGCTGCCGCTCCGGCCGCCAAGCCTGCCGCCGCGAAACCGGCTGCTGCTCCCAAGGCGGCTGAGCCGTCCAAGCCCGCTGCCAAGCCTGCGGCCGCTCCCGCGCCTGCCGCGGGTGGCGACAAGGCCGCGTCCGCCGCCAGCGAGGCCGAGACCACGGTACGCGTCGACACCGCGCGCCTGGACGAGATCATGAACATGGTCGGCGAGCTGGTATTGGTGCGTAACCGCCTTGTGCGCCTGGGCCTCAACAGCGGTGACGAGTCCATGGCCAAGGCCGTGTCCAACCTCGACGTGGTCACCGCCGACCTGCAGACCGCGGTCATGAAGACCCGCATGCAGCCGATCAAGAAGGTCTTCGGCCGCTTCCCGCGCCTGGTCCGCGACCTGGCGCGCAACCTGAAGAAAGAGATCAACCTCGAGCTGGTGGGTGAAGAGACCGACCTCGACAAGAACCTGGTCGAGGCCCTGGCCGACCCGCTGGTCCACCTTGTGCGCAACGCCGTCGACCACGGCGTCGAGACGCCCGAGGAGCGCGAGGCCGCCGGCAAGCCGCGCACCGGCCGCGTGGTGCTCTCCGCCGAACAGGAAGGCGACCACATCCTTCTGATGATCACCGACGACGGCAAGGGGATGGACGCCAATATCCTCCGCGCCAAGGCGGTGGAGAAGGGGCTGCTGGACAAGGACGCCGCCGACCGCCTGACCGATCTCGAGTGCTACAACCTGATCTTCGCCCCGGGCTTCTCGACCAAGACCGAGATTTCCGACGTCTCCGGCCGCGGTGTCGGCATGGACGTGGTGAAGACCAAGATTTCCCAGCTCAACGGCACGGTCAACGTGTTCTCGCAGAAGGGGCAGGGCTCGAAGATCGTCATCAAGGTGCCGCTGACCCTGGCGATCATGCCGACCCTGATGGTGATGCTGGGCAACCAGGCCTTCGCCTTCCCGCTGGTCAACGTCAACGAGATCTTCCACCTCGACCTGTCGCGCACCAACGTGGTGGACGGCCAGGAAGTGGTGATCGTGCGCGACAAGGCGCTGCCGCTGTTCTACCTCAAGCGCTGGCTGGTGCGTAACGCGGCCCACGAGGAACAGGGCGAAGGCCATGTGGTGATCCTCTCCGTGGGCACCCAGCGCATCGGCTTCGTGGTGGACCAGCTGGTCGGCCAGGAAGAGGTGGTGATCAAGCCCCTGGGCAAGATGCTCCAGGGCACTCCCGGCATGTCCGGCGCCACCATCACCGGCGATGGACGCATCGCCCTGATTCTCGACGTGCCGAGCATGCTCAAGCGCTACGCGCGCCGCGGTTGATCGTTTAGGCGGCCCTGGCGGGCCGCCTGTTAGGAGTGTTTATGGCAGTCAAGGTTCTGGTGGTTGATGACTCCGGTTTCTTCCGTCGTCGTGTCTCGGAGATTCTGTCCGCCGACCCCAATATCCAGGTGATCGGCACCGCCACCAACGGTCGCGAAGCCATCGATCAGGCGCTGGCGCTCAAGCCGGACGTGATCACCATGGACTACGAGATGCCGATGATGGACGGCATCACCGCGGTGCGGCACATCATGCAGCGCTGCCCGACCCCCGTGCTGATGTTTTCTTCCCTGACCCACGAAGGCGCCCGGGTGACCCTGGACGCCCTCGACGCGGGTGCGGTGGATTTCCTGCCGAAGAACTTCGAGGACATCTCGCGCAACCCCGACAAGGTCAAGCAACTGCTCTGCGAGAAGGTGCACAGCATCGCCCGCAGCAACCGTCGCTACAGCAGCTACAGCCCAGCGCCGGCAGCCCCGGCGTCGGCGCCCAGCCCCGCTGCGCCCACGCCGGCCCCGTCGCGCCCCAGCGCCGGTGCCGCACCTGCGCCGGCTTCCAGCTCGGGGGGCTCGTCCAGCCCGGCTCCCAAACGCAAGTCTTACAAGCTGGTGGCCATCGGCACCTCGACCGGCGGCCCGGTGGCCCTGCAGCGGGTGCTGACCCAGCTGCCCGGCAACTTTCCGGCGCCCATCGTCCTGATCCAGCACATGCCGGCAGCCTTCACCAAGGCCTTCGCCGAGCGCCTCGACAAGCTCTGCCGGATTTCCGTCAAGGAAGCCGAGGACGGCGATGTGCTGCGCCCCGGCCTGGCCCTGCTGGCACCGGGCGGCAAGCAGATGATGGTCGACGGCCGTGGCACCGTGCGCATCCTCCCGGGTGACGAGCGGCTGAACTACAAGCCCTGCGTCGACATCACCTTCGGCTCGGCGGCCAAGGCCTATAACGACAAGGTCCTGGCGGTGGTGCTCACCGGCATGGGCGCCGATGGCCGGGAAGGCGCTCGCCTGCTCAAGCAGGGCGGCAGCCAGGTCTGGGCGCAGGATGAAGCCAGCTGCGTGATCTACGGCATGCCCATGGCCATCGTGAAGGCCAACCTGGCCGACGCCGTCTACGGGCTCGACGATATCGGCAGGCACATAGCCGAGGCGTGCCTGTAATGGAGAACGCGCGTCAATGGATGTACTGAGCGTTGTCGGCGTCATACTTGCGCTCGTCGCCATCATCGGCGGCAACTACCTCGAAGGTGGCCACGCGGGGGCGTTGCTCAACGGCCCCGCTGCGCTGATCGTGGTGGGCGGTACCCTCGGGCTGCGTTCCTGCAGACCCCGATGAGTGTGTTCAAGCGGTCCCTGGTGACCATTCGCTGGATCATCTTCCCCCGCAGATCGACCTGGCCGGCGGCATCAACCGCGTGGTCGGCTGGAGCATGGCTGCCCGCAAGGAAGGCCTGCTGGGCCTCGAGCCCATCGCCGATTCCGAGCCGGACCCGTACGCCCGCAAGGGCCTGCAGCTGTTGGTGGACGGTGCCGAACCGGAAGCTATCCGCAGCATCCTCGAGGTGGACCTCTACACCCAGGAAGCCCGTGATATCCAGGCCGCCAAGGTGTTCGAAAGCATGGGCGGCTACGCGCCGACCATCGGCATCATCGGTGCGGTAATGGGCCTGATCCATGTCATGGGCAACCTGGCGGACCCCAGCCAGCTGGGCGGTGGCATCGCCGTGGCCTTCGTCGCCACCATCTATGGCGTCGGCTTCGCCAACCTGCTGCTGCTGCCGATCGGTAACAAGCTCAAGTCCATCGCCATGCGCCAGTCGCGCTATCGGGAGATGCTGCTCGAAGGCATCCTCTCCATCGGCGAGGGCGAGAATCCCCGCTCCATCGAGTTGAAGCTGCAAGGCTTCATGGATTGATGGAGGCGACATGGCCCGCAGACGTCATCAGGAAGAACACGAGAATCACGAGCGTTGGCTGGTCTCCTACGCGGACTTCATCACCCTGCTGTTCGCCTTTTTCGTGGTGATGTACTCCATCTCCTCGATCAACGAAGGCAAGTACAAGATCCTTTCGGAGACCCTCACCGGCGTCTTCAGCCAGCCGGATCGTTCGATCAAGCCGATCCCCGTTGGCGATGAGCGCCCGCGTACCACCGAGGCGGACAAGTCCATGACCGACAGCGGCTCCAGTGATACGCCGAGCGCTGCCACTGATCCGCTGCAGGAGATCAGCCAGGACATCAGCGAGGCCTTTGGCGAGCTGATCAAGGACGGGCAGATGACGGTTCGCGGCAATGAGCTGTGGGTGGAGATCGAGCTCAACTCCAGCCTGCTGTTCCCCAGCGGCGACGCGATACCGGCCAACGAAGCCTTCACCCTGATCGAGAAGGTGGCCAAGATCCTGGCGCCCTACGAAAACCCGGTGCACGTAGAAGGTTTCACCGATAACCTGCCGATCAATACGGCGAACTATCCTTCCAACTGGGAGCTGTCTACTGCACGGGCCTCGAGCATCGTGCGCATGCTCTCGATGGATGGCGTGAACCCGGCGCGCCTGGCCGCAGTCGGCTATGGCGAGTTCCAGCCGGTGGCGGACAATGCGACGGCCGAAGGGCGCGGGCGCAACCGGCGCGTGGTATTGGTGGTGTCGCGCAACCTGGACGTGCGTCGTGCGGTCAGTGGCGTAGGCAGCGCCAACGCAAAACCGGATGGCGCCCTGCAGCGTGCTGGCACGCAACCTGCACCAGCGCCAGAAGCGAGGCCCCCAGCAGCGGGGGCCGTCAATTCCCCGTCGCCGGCCCCTGCGGGCGGACAATGATTCTCGGCAAGGCGGCGTTTCTGCCGGGAGGATGAAGACCATGAGAGTTTGGGCGGTAGCCAATCAAAAGGGTGGAGTGGGCAAGACCACCTCGTCGATCGCACTGGCGGGCCTGCTGGCCGATGCCGGCAAGCGCGTGGTCGTGGTCGACCTCGACCCCCACGGTTCCATGACCAGCTACTTCGGGCATGACCCGGACACCCTGGAACACAGCTGCTTCGACCTGTTCCTGCACCAGGGCACGGTGCCCGATGGCCTGCCGCGCCAACTGCTGCTGCAGACCAGCCACGAACGCATCTCGCTGCTCCCCTCCAGCACCGCGCTGGCCACCCTGGAGCGCCAGTCGCCCGGGCAGAACGGTCTGGGCCTGGTGATCGCCAAGAGCCTGGCGCAGCTGTGGCAGGAGTTCGACCACGCCATCATCGACAGCCCGCCGCTGCTGGGCGTGCTGATGGTCAACGCCCTGGCCGCCAGCCAGCAGTTGGTGATCCCGGTGCAGACCGAGTTCCTCGCCGTCAAGGGCCTGGAGCGCATGGTCAGCACCCTGGCGATGATCAACCGCTCGCGCAAGCAGGCGTTGCCCTACACCATCGTGCCGACCCTGTTCGACCGCCGTACCCAGGCCTCCCTGAATACCCTGCGGGTGCTGCGCAATTCCTATCCCGAACACCTGTGGCCGGCCTATATCCCGGTGGACACCCGCCTGCGTGATGCCAGCCGCGCCGGGGTCACGCCTTCGCAATACGATTCCAACAGCCGCGGGGTGATCGCCTATCGCGCGCTGCTCAAGCATTTGCTCAGTCAGCAACTGGCCGCCCAGGTAGCCTGAAATGACCGACTATGCTGAACTGCATACCTCAAGTCCTGCGGCCTTGCTGCCGATAGACTCTGGAGTCCACTCCTGCAGGTCCCATCCATGAGCCGTACCGTCGCCACCGCCACAAGGCCGCAGCTGGCCTTGCAGTCCTACCTCGATTCCCTGCTGCAGGAAGCGGCCGTCGAATTCGCCGACAGCATCAGCCTGGACGAGTTCGAGGCTGCCGTGCTGGAGGAACAGGTTCGTGATGCCCGGCTGACCGTCAAACCGGTGATCGCGGCTTTGCCGGCTCCGGCGCCTGCCCCGATCGCTGCGGCGGTATCGGCGCCTGCGCCCGTGGCCAGGCCGGTGCTGGAGGCCACGCCGCTGCGCGCCCTGGTCGCCGCACCGACGGAGTTGCGTACCGAGGTCAAGCCCGCAGCGCCGGTGCCTGTCCCGCCGCCTGCCGCCCCATCGCCCCTGTGGCGCCGGTCGCCCGCCCGACCCTGGTGGAGCCGGTTGCCGAGCTGAAGACCGCCAACGCGCCGCTGCTGGACAGCGAGCCGGTGGCCTCCGACGGCCGCCCCAGCTGGGCTGAAGAACCCTTCGAGTGCCTGCTGTTCGATGTCGCCGGCCTCACCCTCGCGGTGCCGCTTGTGTGCCTGGGCTCCATCTACCCGCTGGCCGGCCAGGAACTCACGCCGCTGTTCGGCCAGCCCGACTGGTTCCTCGGCATCCTGCCGAGCCAGGGGGGTAACCTGAAGGTGCTCGACACCGCGCGCTGGGTCATGCCGGACCGCTACCGCGATGATTTCCGCGAAGGCTTGCAGTACGTTATCTCGGTCCAGGGGTACGAGTGGGGCCTGGCCGTGCACCAGGTGAGCCGCTCCATCCGCCTGGACCCGAGCGAAATCAAATGGCGCAGCCAGCGCACCCAGCGTCCGTGGCTCGCCGGTACCGTGATCGAACACATGTGCGCGCTGCTGGACGTCGCCGCCCTGGCTGAACTGATCGCCAGTGGTGCCGTCAAGAAGATGTCGCTCAACTGAACACCGGCGCCTCGCGAAAGCGCGGCGCTCCGGATTTGAAACAAGCGGGCAGAACCCGCGAACGCCGCCCCGGGCGGTTCTAGAAGAGGCTAGGGAACATGAAGAAATCGTCAGGGCAAGGTTCCGAAGATCCCATCCTGCAATGGGTGACTTTCCGCCTGGATAACGAGACCTACGGCATCAACGTGATGCAGGTCCAGGAAGTCCTGCGTTACACCGAGATCGCGCCGGTCCCGGGTGCCCCGAGCTATGTGCTGGGCATCATCAACCTGCGCGGTAACGTGGTCACCGTGATCGACACCCGCCAGCGCTTCGGCCTGGATTCGGCCTCGGTCACCGACAACACCCGCATCGTCATCATCGAGGCGGACAAGCAGGTCGTGGGCATCCTCGTCGACAGCGTCGCCGAAGTGGTCTACCTGCGTCAGTCCGAGGTCGAGACCGCGCCCAACGTGGGCAACGAGGAATCGGCCAAGTTCATCCAGGGCGTCTGCAACAAGAACGGCGAGCTGCTGATCCTGGTCGAGCTGGACAAAATGATGAGCGAAGAAGAGTGGTCGGAGCTGGAGAGCATCTGACGTGCTGATCGAGATCGCGCTGCTGGTCCTGGCGATCGCCTGTGCAGCCCTCGCAGTCACCTGCGTGCGGCTGCAGAAGGGGCAACGCCTGGCGGCCGAGGAGCAGGCCAAGCGCGATGCGGTGCGCGACCAGCGCATCAAGGAATTGGCGCGTCGGCTCGACGCCTACCTCAGCGGCTCGATCCGCATGGGTGAGGAGCTGCACGAACTGCGCCGCGTGGTGGCGCCGCTGCCGGACAAGGTCAGCCAGATCGAGCAGCGCGACCCCAGCAGCCTGTCCTTCACCCAGGCCGCGCGCCTCGCCGGCATGGGCGCCAGCGTCGATGACCTGACCCATTCCTGTGGCCTGACCCAGGCCGAGGCCGAACTGGTCAGCAAGCTGCAGTTGGCCCGCAAGCAGAAACAAGGCTGAACCCCGCTTTAACTCCCTCCTGCTCTAACGACCGCGCCCGCTCTGAACCAATAGTTCCAAGGCCGGCTCCCCTCGCTGCCTAAGCTCAGGACTCGGGTCCCGACTCCGCGAGCGCCGCCATGCGTGTTCTGTCCTTCCTGCTGCTTTGCGTTCTCCCCCTGGCCCAGGCCGAGGAGGCGCCCCTGCGCGTCAAGGGCGCGACCACGGTCAACGTGCTCCAGGCCAAGCGGCTGTACGACTACGGCGCCCTGTTCATCGATGTGCGGCCTTCGGCGGAGTGGAGCTGGGGCCATGTGCACGGGGCGGTGCACCTCGACCTGGCCGACCGCTTCGCCGGGCTGGCCATGCCCCATTGGCCCCGGCATGTGCCCCTGGTCATCTACTGCGACAGCGACGTCTGCCCCTGTGGCGCCTTGGCGGCGCAGCTCGCCGTGAGCTGGGGCTACAAGCAGGTGTTCTACTTCCGTGAGGGCTATTTCGCCTGGCAGCTGCTGGACTTCCCCCTGGGCAAGGGGGTGGAAGGCGAGGTGCTGGCCCTCAGCCCCTAGGGCCGCCCAGCAGCGGTACCGGTGGGGTGACGTCGCGCTCGCCGTCGGCGACGAAACCGGCCGGGCACTTGCCCTTGAGGTACCAGGCGAAGGCGATGATTTCGGCGAGGGTGCGATACAGCGCCTCGGGAATCGCCTCGCCCAGTTCCATGCGCGCCAGCAGGCGCACCAGCTCGGCGTTCTCGTAGATCGGCACTTCGTATTCGCGGGCGATGGCGAGAATCGCTTCCGCCAGCTCGTCGTCGCCCTTGGCGGTGAGGCTTGGGGCGGAGACACCGTCATAGGACAGGGCGATGGCCTGGCGCGGCTGCTTGGCCTGGGTCATTGCGGGTTGCTCCGGGGGCGCGGGAAGGAGAGGGGGCTCATGCGGTTTCGTCCACCCAGCGCTGTTGCAGGTTGGTACGCGGGCCTTGCGGCGGTATGCCTTGGCGGCAGGCCAGCTCGCTGACTTCGAGGCCGGCGGAAACCAGGCGCTCGCGCAGGTTGGGCAACTCGCCGTCGATCAGGCTGGCGGTGCGGGCCCGCTCGGCCCAGAGCTGGCTGGAGATGGCGCCGCGCAGCAATTGCGCCTGCACCTGCAGCGGCCCCAGCGGCTCCATGTCGAACGCCAGCTCGATGCGCCACAGGGTGTCCTTCTGCTCTTCCTTGCTGCGTTTCTGAGGGCTTTGCTCCTGCTGCACCTTGACCTGCAGGGGCACGATGTCCTGGTTGTTGCGCATGGGCAGCTCCAGCTGCCAGGTGGTCAGCAGGTTGCCCTCGGGGGTCATCTGCGATTGGGCCAGGCTCGACAGCTGGTGGGTCTGCAGGCGCGAGACCGCAGCGGCGGCCATCTTCAGCAGCAGTTCCAGGTCACCTTCGCCTTCGGCCTGCTGCGCCAGGCGCGAGGGCAGGGGAAAGCTCAATGCCTGCTGGCGGGCGCTGGCCTGACCGAGGGAGCCCAGGGCGCTGCGGATGAAGGCCGGCAAGGCCTGTGCCATGGCGTTGCTGGCGCCGGCGGTGGGCAGTGCGGCTGGGCCATTGGGCAGGTTGGGCAGCAACTGGGCGATCAGGCGCAGCAGGTTGCCCTTGATGTCCTGGCCCAATGCGGCGCCGTGGCCGGCCAGCAGCCGGGCCTCCAGCAGTGCGCCACTGTTCTCCATGGCCTTGGCCAGCAGCTTGGAGTCACTGAGCTGGGCCGCGTCGGGCAAGCTGTTCAGCAGGCGGTCGACGGTGCCGCGCAGGTTGCTCGGCAGCTCGTCGCCCATACCCTTCAAGGCTTGCACCAGGCCTTCCAGGGAGCCCTGGCGGCTTTGCTGGTTGGCCAGTTGCTGGGTCAGGGCGAGCTGGTCGAGCTGGGCGGAGAGGGGGAGGAACTGCAGCGACTGGCTGCTCTGCACCTGGGCGCTGAGCAGGCTGCCGAGGGGCAGCGGCAGCGGGCCTTCCACCGCCATCTGGCGGCCGGCCAGGGGGTATTGATCAGGTTGATCAGCGAGCGATAGACCGTGGTGCGCGCTTCGGCCAGCTGCTCGCTGGAAACCACCTTGCCCTGCACCAGGGTGCCCACCGGCAACTGGTCGAGGTCGATGCTGTCCAGCGCTGCGGTGCCGCCGGGTTGCAGGGCCACCATCAGCTTGGTTTCCGAGACGGCGGTGACGTTGATCAGGCTGCCCTGGGCCAGGGGGCGGTTGCTGCTGGCTTCCACCGTGGCCTGTTGGCCGCCGTTGAGGGTGAGCTTGAGCAGCACCTGGAAGCTGTTCTGTGCCGACTCCTTGACGCTCACCACTTCCGCGTCTGCGCTTTCCCCCGCCGAGAGCAGGCCGTTGATCGGTTGCAACAGCTTGACGGCGGCTTCCGCGACCGTTTGCACGGGACGGCTGGCCGGTGGTGTGGCGCTGATGGGGCGCGAGGTGCTGATCTCGGTCATCAAAGGGTTACAACCTGTTGAAAGCCCCCTTCGGGGGCCGTGGATGACATGTATAATGCCGCCCCGTCCGGGCCGGGCGCTGTTTTGCGCGTACCTGAGTATAGCGGCCGGCACCTCCATGACTTGAGTTCCCCCAGGGTATCCGTTGCCGTGACCAGTCCTTATCTCGAGACCCACGATCTCGCCTGTGAGCGCGACTGGCGCATGCTGTTCGAGCGGCTCGACCTGCGCCTCGGCCATGGCGAGATGCTGCAGGTGGCCGGCCCCAACGGCAGCGGCAAGACCAGCCTGCTGCGCTTGCTCTGCGGGCTGATGCAACCCACCGCCGGCGAAGTACGGCTGAAGGGCGTGGCCCTGGCCGGGCAGCGCGGTGAACTGGCCCGCGAACTGCTCTGGATCGGTCACGCCGCCGGCATCAAGGGGCTGCTCAGCCCCGAAGAGAACCTCGCCTGGCTCTGTGCCCTGCACCAGCCGGCCAGCCGCGATGCCATCTGGCAGGCGCTGGAAGCGGTGGGCTTGCGCGGCTTCGAAGATGTGCCCTGCCATACCCTGTCCGCCGGCCAGCAGCGCCGCGTGGCCCTGGCGCGCCTCTACCTCGATGCGCCGCCGCTGTGGATCCTCGACGAACCCTTCACCGCCCTCGACAAGCAGGGCGTGGCACAACTGGAAGAGCACCTGGCGCAGCACTGCGATAACGGCGGCCTGGTGGTGTTCACCACCCACCACAGCATGAGCCGCGTTCCCGCCGGCTACCGCGAACTCGACCTGGGGCGACGCGCCGCATGATCCGTGTATTCAGCCTGGTTGTGGCCCGTGAGGCGCGCCTGCTGTTCCGCCGACCGGCGGAGCTGGCCAACCCCCTGGTGTTCTTCGCTATCGTCATCGCCCTGTTCCCCCTGGCCGTCGGCCCGGAGACG
The DNA here is from genome assembly GCF_026072635.1 of Pseudomonas solani. Lineage (NCBI taxonomy): Bacteria > Pseudomonadati > Pseudomonadota > Gammaproteobacteria > Pseudomonadales > Pseudomonadaceae > Pseudomonas > Pseudomonas solani. The sequence goes on from NZ_AP023081.1 coordinate 4,656,651, forward strand.
CAATTGTTGCAAAGCCTTTCTCCGGGGCTGGTCTGGGTGGCAGCCCTATTGGCCGTCCTGCTCTCGCTGGACGGGCTTTTCCGCAGTGATTTCGAAGATGGCTCGCTTGAGCAGTGGGTCGTTTCGCCGCACCCCCTGCCGCTTCTGGTTTTGGCCAAGGTGCTGGCACACTGGCTTTTTTCCGGGCTGGCATTGGTACTGCTGGCGCCCCTGCTGGCGCTGATGCTGGGCCTGCCAGCGCGCTGCCTGCCGGTGCTGCTCGGCTCGCTGCTGCTGGGAACGCCGGTGCTGAGCCTGCTCGGCGCCGTCGGTGCGGCCCTGACCGTGGGCCTCAAGCGCGGCGGGCTGTTGCTGGCGCTATTGATTCTGCCGCTGTACATCCCGGTGCTGATTCTTGGCAGCGGGGCGATGCAAGCGGCCCTGCAAGGACTGCCTGCAGTCGGCCACCTGTTGTGGCTGGCCTGCCTCACCGCCCTGGCGGTGACCCTGACTCCCTTTGCCATAGCCGCCGGCCTGACCATCAGCGTCGGCGAATAAGAAACAGAGTTGCCTGATCATGAGAAAGCTGTTGAAAAACGTAGCGAGCGCAGCCGAGACAAGGCGAAAGCAGGCGAGGGCGCGGAGTTTAGTCGCCCTGAATGAGCAGCCCGAGCCTGCTTTCAACGCCGTATCGGCAAGCGCAGTAGTTTTGAGGCAGCTTTCATGAACTGGACCTGGTTCCACAAGCTGGGCTCGCCCAAATGGTTCTACGAGATCAGCGGCCGCTGGCTGCCCTGGTTCGCCTGGGCGGCGGGCATCCTGATCACCGCCGGCCTGGTCTGGGGCCTCGCCTTCGCGCCGCCGGACTACCAGCAGGGCAACAGCTTCCGCATCATCTACATCCACGTGCCGGCCGCCTTCCTGGCGCAGTCCTGCTACGTGATGCTGGCGGTGTGCGGCGTGGTCGGGCTGGTGTGGAAGATGAAGCTCGCCGACGTCGCCTTGCAGGCCGCCGCCCCATCGGCGCCTGGATGACCGCCATCGCGCTGCTTACCGGTGCCATCTGGGGCCGTCCGACCTGGGGCGCCTGGTGGGTCTGGGATGCCCGACTGACGTCGATGCTCATCCTCCTTTTCCTCTACTTCGGTGTCATTGCCCTGGGCCAGGCGATCAGCAATCGTGACAGCGCCGCCAAGGCCTGTTCGGTGCTGGCCATCGTCGGCGTGATCAACATCCCGATCATCAAGTACTCGGTGGAGTGGTGGAACACCCTGCACCAGCCGGCGACCTTCACCGTCACCGAGAAGCCGGCCATGCCCGCCGAGATGTGGGTGCCGCTGCTGATCATGGTGCTGGGCTTCTACTGCTTCTTCGCCGCGGTCCTGATGATGCGCATGCGCCTCGACGTGCTGCGCCGCGAGGCGCGGGCCAGCTGGGTCAAGGCCGAGGTCAAGGCACTGGTGGAGAAGGCATCGTGAATTTCGCGTCGTTCGGTGAGTTCATCGCCATGGGCCATCACGGCCTCTATGTCTGGAGCGCCTACGGTATCAGCCTGGCCATCCTGATTCTCAACGTCGCGCTGCCGCTGCTGGCGCGCCGTCGCTACCTGCAAGACGAGGCGCGTCGTTTGCGCCGGGAGGAGTCGAAGTGAATCCGATCCGCAAGAAGCGCCTGTTCATCATCCTGGCCATCCTGGCTGGTGTGGGAATCGCCGTGGCGCTGGCGTTGTCGGCGCTGCAACAGAACATCAACCTGTTCTACACCCCCACGCAGATCGCCAACGGCGAAGCGCCCAAGTACACCCGCATCCGCGCGGGCGGCATGGTCCGAGACGGCTCGGTGCAGCGCTCGCAGGACTCCCTCGAAGTGCAGTTCGTGGTCACCGACTTCGCCAAGGACGTGACCATCCGCTACCACGGCATCCTCCCGGACCTGTTCCGCGAAGGGCAGGGCATCGTTGCCCTGGGCAAGCTGGACGCCGACGGCGTACTGGTGGCCGATGAAGTGCTGGCCAAGCACGACGAGAAGTACATGCCGCCGGAAGTGACCAAGGCGCTGAAAGAAAGCGGCCAGATGGCCCCCGCGAAGAAAGAGGGCTGACCCATGATTCCCGAACTCGGCCACCTGGCCCTGATCCTCGCCCTGTGCATGGCCGCCGTGCAGGCGACCCTGCCGCTGATCGGTGCCTGGCGCGGCGACCGCCAATGGATGAGCCTGGCCCAGCCAGCGGCCTGGGGGCAGTTCGCCTTCCTCGCCTTCGCCTTCGGCTGCCTCACCTACGCCTTCATGGTCGACGACTTCTCCGTCTCCTATGTGGCCAGCAACTCCAACAGCGCGCTGCCCTGGTACTACAAGTTCAGCGCCGTATGGGGCGCCCACGAGGGCTCGCTGCTGCTCTGGGCGCTGATCCTCGGCGGCTGGACCTTCGCCGTGTCGGTGTTCTCCCGCCAACTGCCGGAGGTGATGCTGGCCCGCGTGCTCGCGGTGATGGGGATCATCAGCATCGGCTTCCTGTCGTTCCTGATCATCACCTCCAACCCCTTCAATCGCCTGCTGCCGAACATGCCGGCCGACGGCAACGACCTCAACCCGCTGCTGCAGGACTTCGGCCTGATCGTCCACCCGCCGATGCTCTACATGGGCTACGTGGGCTTCTCGGTGGCCTTCGCCTTCGCCATCGCCGCGCTGCTGGGCGGTCGCCTCGACGCTGCTTGGGCACGCTGGTCGCGCCCGTGGACCATCGTCGCCTGGGCCTTCCTCACCGTCGGCATCGTGCTGGGCTCCTGGTGGGCCTACTACGAACTCGGCTGGGGCGGCTGGTGGTTCTGGGACCCGGTGGAAAACGCCTCCTTCATGCCCTGGCTGGTGGGCACCGCGCTGATCCACTCCCTGGCGGTGACCGAGAAGCGCGGCGTGTTCAAGAGCTGGACGGTGCTGCTGGCCATCGCCGCCTTCTCCCTCAGCCTGCTGGGCACCTTCCTGGTCCGCTCCGGCGTGCTCACTTCGGTGCATGCCTTCGCGTCGGACCCGGAGCGTGGGGTGTTCATCCTGATCTTCCTGCTGATGGTGGTGGGCGGTTCGCTGACCCTGTTCGCCGTCCGCGCGCCGGTGGTCAAGAGCCAGGTGGGCTTCGCCCTCTGGTCCCGCGAGACCTTGCTGCTGGTGAACAACCTGGTGCTGGTGGTGGCCGCCTCGATGATCCTCCTCGGCACCCTCTACCCGCTGGTGCTGGACGCGATCTCCGGCGCCAAGCTGTCGGTGGGGCCGCCGTACTTCAATGCCCTGTTCGTGCCGCTGATGGCGCTGCTGATGCTGGTGATGGCCGTGGGCGTGCTGGTGCGCTGGAAGGACACCCCGCTGAAGTGGCTGTTGGGCATGCTCGGCCCGGTGCTGCTCGCCAGCCTGGTGCTCGGCGTGGTGGCTGCGTACGTCTACGGCGACTTCCACTGGGCGGTGCTGGCGGTGTGCTGCCTGTCCGCCTGGGTGGTGCTGGCCGGTGTGCGTGACCTGCTCGACAAGACCCGTCACAAGGGCTTGCTCAAGGGCTCCCGCAGCCTGACCCGCAGCTACTGGGGCATGCAGCTTGCCCACCTCGGCATCGCCGTGTGTGCACTGGGTGTGGTGCTTTCCAGCCAGTACAGTGCCGAGCGCGACCTGCGCCTGGAGCCGGGCGAGTCCATGGAGCTGGCCGGCTACCGCTTCGTGTTCGAGGGCGCTGCCCACCACGAAGGCCCCAACTTCACCTCCGACAAGGGCACCGTGCGCGTGCTCGACGGTGACCGCGAGATCGCCGTGCTGCACCCGGAGAAGCGCCTGTACACCGTGCAGCAATCGATGATGACCGAGGCCGGCATCGATGCCGGCCTCACCCGCGACCTCTACGTGGCCCTGGGCGAGCCCCTGGGCGATGGCGCCTGGGCCGTGCGCGTGCACGTCAAACCCTTCGTCCGCTGGATCTGGTTCGGTGGCCTGCTGATGGGCCTCGGCGGGGTGCTGGCGGCGTTCGACCCGCGTTACCGGGTCAAGGTGAAGACCCGCGTGCGTGATGCGCTGGGCATGGCTGGAGCACAAGCATGAAGCGCCTGATCCTGTTGCTGCCCCTGGCGATCTTCCTGGGTGTGGCGGTGTTCCTCTACCGCGGGCTGTTCCTCGACCCCGCCGAGCTGCCCTCGGCGCTGATCGACAAGCCGTTCCCGGCGTTCTCCCTGCAGTCCGTGGACGGTTCGCGCAGCCTCACCGAGGCCGACCTCAAGGGCAAGCCGGCGCTGGTCAACGTCTGGGGCACCTGGTGCATCTCCTGCCGGGTCGAGCACCCGGTGCTGAACAAGCTGTCGCAGATGGGCGTGGTGATCCACGGCGTCAACTACAAGGACGACAACGCCGCTGCGCTGAAATGGCTGAAGGAGTTCCATAACCCCTACCAGCTGGACATCCGCGACGAGAAGGGCAGCCTCGGGCTGGACCTGGGCGTCTATGGCGCCCCCGAGACCTTCCTGATCGACAAGAACGGCATCATCCGCCACAAGTTCGTCGGCGTGATCGACGAGGTCGTCTGGCGCGAGCAACTGGCGCCGCTGTACCAGGCCCTGGTCGACGAGGCCGGTCAATGAAGCGCCTGATCGCCGCCCTGGCCCTCGGCCTCGCCCTCACCGGCGTGGCCCGCGCGGCCATCGACACCTACGAGTTCAAGGACGAGGCCGAGCGCGAGCGCTTCCGTGTGCTCACCGAAGAACTGCGTTGCCCCAAGTGCCAGAACCAGAACATCGCTGACTCCAACGCCCCCATTGCCACCGACCTGCGTCGCGAGATCTTCCGCATGCTGGAAGAGGGCAAGGGCGACGACGAGATCGTCGACTTCCTGGTGGCCCGCTATGGCGACTTCGTGCGCTACAAGCCGCCGGTCAACGGCCGCACCCTGCTGCTCTGGTATGGCCCGGCGGGCCTGCTGGTGGGTGGCCTGCTGGTGCTCGGGGTGATCGTGCTGCGTCGCCGTCGCGTGGAGAACGCGCCGGGTGATGCACTGCTTACCAGCGATGAGCGCGCCCGTCTGGATGCGCTGCTCAATCAAGAGACTCAGGACAAGAACCACTGATGATCGATTTCTGGCTCGCCGCCGGCCTGCTTCTGCTGGTCGCGCTCGCATTCCTGCTGATCCCCGTGCTGCGTGGCCGCAAGGCCCAGGCCGAAGAGGACCGCACCGCACTCAACGTCGCCCTGTACCAGGAGCGCCTGGCCGAACTCCAGGGCCAGCGCGCCGCCGGCACCCTGACCGAAGCACAACTCGAAGCGGGCCGCGCCGAAGCCGCCCGTGAGCTGCTGGCCGACACCGAAGGCGCCGACCTGGGTCGCACCTCGCGCCTGGGCAAGGCCTTGCCGCTGGCCGCCGCACTGGCGGTGCCGCTGCTGGGCATCGGCTTGTACCTGCACTGGGGCGCCAGCGACAAGGTGGAGCTGGCCCGCGAAATGCGCGAGCAGCCGCAGACCATCGAAGAGATGACCACGCGCCTGGAGAAGGTCGTCAAGGCCCAGCCGGATTCCGCCGAGGGCTGGTACTTCCTCGGCCGCACCTACATGGCCCAGCAGCGCGTCGCCGATGCCGCGAAGGCCTATGAGCGTGCCGTGGAGATCGCCGGCCGCCAGCCCGAGCTGCTGGGGCAATGGGCGCAGGCACTGTATTTCGCCAGCGACAAGCGCTTCACCCCGAGGTGCAGGCACTGACCGAGGAGGCCCTGAAGGCCGACGCCAACGAAGTCACCAGCCTTGGCCTGCTGGGCATCGCCGGTTTCGAGGATGGCCGCTTCACCGACGCCATCGGCTACTGGGAGCGCCTGATCGCCGTGCTGCCGCAGGACGACCCGTCCCGCGCGGCGCTGCAGGGCGGCATCGACCGGGCCCGCGAGAAGCTCGCCGAGAAGGGTGAAGCCCAGTCCGAGCCGGAGACCTTCACCAAGTCCATGCCGCAGCTGAAGGTCCGTGTGGACCTGGCCGCCTCGCTCAAGGACAAGGTGCAGCCGGACGACGCGGTGTTCATCTTCGCCCGCGCCGCCGAAGGCCCGCCCATGCCGCTGGCGGTGAAACGCCTGACGGTGAAGGAACTGCCGGCCGAGGTGTTGCTCAGTGACGCCGACGCGATGATGCCGCAGCTGAAGATTTCCAACTTCGCGCAGGTGCAACTGGTGGCGCGCATCTCCCGCGAGGGCAATGCCAAGGCGGGCGAATGGATCGGACGCAGCGCGCCGTTGTCTAGTGCTGTACAGGAGCAGCAGCGCCTGACCATCGACAGCCCGGACCAGCCCTGATCCACCGACCGACGAGCATGCAGCCATGAATTCGACCTTTCGACTTTCCCTTGTCTGCCTGCTCCTCGGCCTTGCCGGTTGCTCCCTGCAACCGCCGGCTCCCGATCACGGCGGCAGTGGGGGTACGCCCCAGCAGCTGCCGCCGCCCGGCCAGCAGAACCGCCCGCCGCTGACGCCCTCCCAGCCACTGCCGCCCAAGGTCACGCGGATGAAGTCCCACCCGCGCTACGCACCGCCGCCCGGCGCTGCCTGCTACTGGGATACGGCCCTGGGCGTCTATGTGCTCGAAGGCCAGCAGGACCTCTACTACCGCGAGCGCACCTACTACCGCTGGAACCAGGGCTGGACCTGGTCCAACAGCCCCACGGGCCCCTGGCAGCCGACCGACTCCAGCGGCGTGCCCGCCGGCCTGGGGCGTCGCCATCCCTGAGCCCATGACCGCGCGCCAGACACGCGGTCATGACCATCCGACCACTGTCCTTCCGCCGCATGGACAGCTCCTGGCCCGTTGTGTACTGTGCTGGCGTTCTGCCATTTGGAGCACAAGGATGTTCGCTCGTCTTGCCTTGGTCATCCTGACCCTTCTCGCCACCTCCGCTGCGTTCGCCCAGGTCTACCAGTGGCGCGACGAGCAGGGGAAGGTGCATTTCACCGACACCCCGCCCCCTGAAAGCCGCAATGTCACCGAGCAGAAGCTGCAGGTGAACACCATCCAGGGCTGGACGACTCTGAGGTCCAGCGCACCTCGTCTCGCAAGATGTTCGAGGACGACGAGGAAGAGCTGAACCCCGGCCAGCTGCACCAGAAGGGCATGGTGCAGTGTGCCGCCGCCATCCGCCGCATGCCGTCCTTGATCACCGAGACGCAGAAGATCGGCCGTGAGGCGGTGCGCCAGAAGCGCGCCACCCAGGCGCAGCTGGATGACGCCATGTACAAGATGGACACCGCCTACAAGGAAATGAAACGCAACGAGAAGGCCTGCGCGAGCGACTACGCGAAGGGTGGCACCGCGCGCCTGGCGGTGAACTGCCTGGCCGATACCGACGACGTGATGACCTTCGGCCTGTGCATGAAGTTCGGCGAGTGGGCGAGCACCTTCGGGCAGTGATGCCGATTGCCCCAGCCTGACCCGCAATGAAAAACGGCGACCCGAGGGTCGCCGTTTTCGTGTCTGTCGCCTGCCTTACTGGCCGGTGTAGACCTGGTCGAATACGCCACCGTCGTTGAAGTGGGTCTTCTGCACGTCACGCCAGTTGCCGAAGGTCTTCTCCACGGAGAGGAACTCCACCTTGGGGAAGCGATCAGCGAACTTTGCGAGGATCTCCGGGTTGCGCGGGCGCAGGTAGTTGTTGCCGGCGATGGTCTGGCCTTCGTCGCTCCACAGGTACTTGAGGTACGCCTCGGCGGCCTCGCGGGTGCCTTTCTTGTCCACCACCTTGTCGACCACGGCCACGGGCGGCTCGGCTTCGGCGGAGACGCTCGGGTAGACCACTTCGAAGCCGCCACGGCCGAACTCGCGGGCGATCATCTCGGCTTCGTTCTCGAAGGTCACCAGTACGTCGCCGATCTGGTTCTGGATGAAGGTGGTGGTGGCGGCGCGACCACCGGTGTCCAGGACCGGAGCCTGCTTGAACAACTTGCCGACGAATTCCTTGGCCTTGTTCTCGTCACCGCCGTTCTTCAGCACGTAGCCCCAGGCGGAGAGGTAGGTGTAGCGGCCGTTGCCCGAGGTCTTGGGGTTGGGCACGACGACTTGCACGCCGTCCTTGAGCAGGTCCGGCCAGTCTTTCAGGCCCTTGGGGTTGCCCTTGCGCACGATGAACACGGTGGCGGAGGTGAAGGGTGCACTGTTGTTCGGCAGGCGCTCGGCCCAGTTCTGCGGCACCAGGCCGCCGTTGTCGGCCAGGGCGTTGATGTCGGTGGCCTGGTTCATGGTGATGACGTCGGCGGGCAGCCCGTCGATCACCGCACGGGCCTGCTTGCTGGAGCCGCCGTGGGACATCTGCAGGGTGATGTTCTCGCCTTTCTCCTGCTGCCAGTGCTTCTGGAAGGCGGTGTTGTAGTCCTTGTAGAAGTCGCGCATCACGTCGTAGGAGACGTTGAGCAGGGTGGGGGCGGCCTGGGCCGCGCTGGCCAGTGCCAGGCCCGCTGCCAGCAGCGAAGCGGAGAACAGACGTTTCACGGATCGTTCCTTCTAGGGAGTGAGAGCAAGGGAATATAGCGGTGTGCCATATATTCTTTTAAATACTGAAAACGAATTTGCTTATTCTCAGGCCAATGCTTGCAGCGCGCCAAGCAGATTCGCGCGCGCCGGCTGCTCCCAGCGCTGCGCCAGCGGTCTCTTGTGGTAGAGGCGGGGCATGTCCAGCAACTGCTTCAGCAACTTGCTGCGGGCTGCGCGGAACAGTGGCTCGGGCACCCATTCGTACTCGGCGCGCACGGCCTTTTCATAGGCGTCGTACTGGGCGGGCGGTGCGGCGAGGATCGACAGGTCCAGGTCCACCACCAGCTCGGCATCCCCGGCGCGCGGCGGCTCCATGTGGCGGGTGGCGAGGATCAGCCCCCGCAGCGCTTCGCCATGGTCGCCGAGCCCGGCTTCCAGCAGCCAGATGACCGTCTGCTCGGCGCTGGCGGCTTCGTTGTCCTGGCGCTGTGGGTCGTACACCAGGTCGTGGGTCCAGAGCGCCAGCTCGACCCGGTCGGGGTGGTCGGCCAGGTGGCTCCACTCGTCGAAGTGGCCCAGGCACGCGGCGATGTGGGCGGTGCTGTGGTACTGGCGCTGGGGAGTGCCATAGGCCGCCTGCAGGTGCTCGAAGCTGCCTTCGGGAGCCGGGGCGCCCAGGCGTAGCCAGAGGGCGTCCCAACGTGCCTGATCAAGTTGCTTCATGTTCGCCTCCTCGGGGGAAGAGCGGGTTGCCGCAGCGGCTGCAGAAGCTCGCGGCGGATTCGTGGCTGCGTTTGCGGCAGGTGGGGCATTCCTGGTCCAGCTGCCCTTCCTGGCGCATGGCGTTGGCCAGTTCGGCGCTGAAGATACCCGTGGGCACGGCGATGATCGAGTAGCCGGTGATCATCACCAGGCTGGCCACCGCCTGGCCCAGCGCCGTTTTCGGGGTGATGTCGCCAAAGCCGACGGTGGTCAGGGTGACCACTGCCCAGTAGATGCTGGTGGGGATGCTGGTGAAGCCGTTCTCCGGCCCTTCGATCACGTACATCAGCGCGCCGAAGACCACCACCAGGGTGGAGACGCTGAGCAGGAACACCACGATCTTCTGGCGGCTGCTGCGCAGCGCGCTGACCAGGAAGTTCGCCTGCACCAGGTAATGACGCAGCTTGAAGATGCGGAACACCCGCACCAGGCGCAGGGCGCGGATGATCAGCAGGTACTGGGCGTCCGCGTAGAAGAGCGCGACCACGCCGGGGATGATGGCCATTAGATCCACCAGGCCGAAGAAGCTGAAGGCGTAGCGCAGCGGCTTCGGCGAGCTGTACAGGCGCAGCAGGTACTCCGCCGCGAACAGCCCGGTGATGACCCATTCGAGGCCGGACAGCAATCCGGCATGACGGGTGTGAATGTGCTCGACGCTGTCCAGCAGCACGATCACCAGGCTGGCCAGGATCAGCCAGATGAGCCAGGTGTCGAAGCGCCGCCCGGCCGGGGTATCGGCCTGGAAGATGATGCTGTGCAGGCGCGCGCGCCTGCTGTTTGCCTCGGCCATGGAGTCCTCCTCAGGAGACGAACCTTAGCAGAGCCGAAGCCGCCCGCTGCCCCTCAGTGGCGCAGGCGGGTAGGGCGCGGCCCGGTGCCGTTCTGGCGCAGCAGGCGACCACCGGCGATCACCAGCCAGCAGGCGAGGATGAAGGGCGCCGTCATGGCGGGCAGCTGGAAGGCGGCGAAGCCCGGCTGCAGCAGTACACCGAGGGCGACGCCGATGACGACCACCGGCAGGCTGGCGAGGCGCTTGCCCAGGGTGATGCCGATGAGCACGCCGTTGAGGCTGAACAGTCCGGCCAGCAGGGCGTCGGTTGGCAGCTGCAGCCAGAGGCCGAGGGCCAGCGACAGCGCGCTGCCGAACAGGGCCCAGAGCGCCACCCGCCAGGAGGCCAGCAGCAACCCGAGGAACACGCAAGCCCCGGCCAGCGGGTCGGCGAGGAAGATCACCTGGCCGAAGCCGCGCAGCAGGGCGAGGGCCAGGCCGGCGGCATCGGCGTCGAGAATGGTCGCCGGCGGGGTTGGCAGGGCGGTCAGCTGCAGTCCATGGGCCAGCCACAGCAGCACCCAGCCGAAGCCGACGAAGGGGCTGGTGAAGGCGGGCAGCCACTCGCGTTCCCGGGCGTTGCGCAACAGGCGGTGCAGCAGCAGGGTGGAAAGGCCGGCGCAGCAGATGATCAGCAGCGGCAGGTGCAGCGTCCAGGCGAAGCGCGTGCACAGCAGCATGCCCAGCAGCACGCCGTTGTAGCCATAAAGGCCGGCCTCCACGTCGTCACGCGGGTAGCCTCGGCGCAGGGCGGTGAGCCAGCTGGCGAAGCCGCCGAGCAGTGCACCACCGAGCAGGTCCGGCGCGCCAATGGCGATGGCGCAGAGCAGGAGGATGCCGCAGCCGGGGTGGCGCTGCAGGAAGATCTGGCTGAAACCGTTGAGCTGGGCGCTGGCCCAGGAACGGGCATCACAAGGCAGAGAAAGGTGTCGCATGGCAGTGGCCGGTTGAAAGGGAAAAGGCGCCCGTCCCTGGGGACGTGGCGCCTGCGAGTGGCATTCGACCTGCCGAAGCAGGGCGGCCCGGTGCGTCTATGCGCGCCGTGGCCGCTGGTGGATCAGTCCAGGTGCTCGATGCGCAGCATGTTGGTGGTGCCCGGCTGGCCCAGGGGCACGCCGGCGGTGATCACCAGGGTGTCGCCACTGCGGGCCATGCCCTGGGCGCGGGCGATCTCCAGGGCGGTGCCGGTGACGTCCTCGACCTTGTCCAGGCGCTGGTTGACCACCGAGTAGATGCCCCAGGCGACGGTCAGGCGGCGTGCGGTCTCCAGGCTCGGGGTGAGGCTGAGGATCGGCGCCTTGGGCCGCTCGCGGGAGGCGCGCAGGCTGGAGCTGCCGGACTCGGTGTAGTTCACCAGGGCCGCCACCGGGAGGATGCTGCTGATGCGGCGGATGGCGCAGCTGATGGCATCCGAGGCGGTGGCTTCGGCCTGCGGGCGGCTGACATCGAGCTGGGACTGGAAGTCCGGGCCCTGTTCCACCTGGCGGATGATCTTGCTCATCATCTGCACGGTTTCCAGCGGGTAGTCACCGGAGGCGGTCTCGGCGGAGAGCATCACCGCGTCGGTGCCTTCGGCCACGGCGTTGGCCACGTCCGTCACCTCGGCGCGGGTCGGCGCCGGGGAGAAGCGCATGGACTCCAGCATCTGGGTAGCGACCACCACCGGGCGGCCGAGCTGGCGGCAGGTGCGGATGATGTCCTTCTGGATGCGCGGCACGTTCTCGGCCGGCACTTCGACGCCCAGGTCGCCACGGGCAACCATGATGGCATCGCACAGGCGGGCGATTTCTTCCAGGTGCTGCACGGCCGAGGGTTTCTCGATCTTGGCCATCAGCGCGGCACGGCCCTGGATCAGGCCGCGGGCTTCGACGATGTCTTCAGGGCGCTGGACGAAGGAGAGGGCGACCCAGTCGACGCCCAGTTCCAGGCCGAAGTCGAGGTCGCGGCGGTCCTTGGGCGTCAGCGGGGAAAGCTGCAGCACCGCTTCGGGGACGTTGACGCCCTTGCGGTCGGACAGCTCGCCACCGGCGATCACCTGGGTGTCGATGGCATCGGCGTGCTTGGCGGTCACCTGCAGGCGCAGGCGGCCGTCGTCCAGCAGCAGGTTCATGCCCGGCTGCAGGGCTTCGATGATTTCCGGGTGGGGCAGGTTGACCCGGGTGGCGTCGCCCGGAGTGGCGTCCAGGTCCAGGCGCAGGGCCTGGCCGCGCTCGAGGTGGACCTTGCCTTCGGCGAAACGGCCGACGCGCAGCTTGGGCCCTTGCAGGTCCATGAGGATGCCGATGGGGCGGGACAGCTGGCGTTCGACCTCGCGCACCCACTGGTAGCGCTGGGCGTGGTCGGCGTGCTCGCCGTGGCTGAAGTTGAGGCGGAACAGGTTGACCCCGGCCTCCACCAGTTGGCGGATGTCGTCGACGCCTTTGATGGCAGGGCCGAGGGTGGCGAGGATTTTGACTTTCTTGTCGGCGGTCATTGTGCGGGGCTCTCGAGAATCAGGATGGCGCGGAAGTCGTTGACGTTGGTGCGGGTCGGCTCGGTGACGATCAGGCTGTCCAGGGCGGCGAAGTAGCCGTAGCCGTTATTGTTGTCGAGCTCGTCGCTGGCGGACAGGCCGAGTTCGGCGGCGCGGGCATGGCTGGCCGGGGTCATGATGGCGCCGGCGTTGTCTTCCGAGCCGTCGATGCCGTCGGTGTCGCCGGCCAGGGCGTAGACGCCGGGCAGGCCCTTGAGGGTGTTGGTCAGGCTCAGCAGGAATTCGGCGTTGCGCCCGCCGCGGCCGTTGCCGCGTACGGTGACGGTGGTCTCGCCGCCGGAGAGGATCACGCAGGGCGGCTTGATCGGCTGGCCGTGGAGGACGATCTGCCGGGCGATGCCGGCATGGACCTTGGCCACCTCGCGGGATTCGCCCTCCAGGTCGCCGAGGATGATCGGCGTGAGGCCGGCGGCGCGGACCTTCTCGGCGGCGGCATCGAGGGACTGCTGGGGCGTGGCGATCAGCTGGAAGTGGCTGCGCGAGAGCACCGGGTCACCGGGTTTCACGGTCTCGGAGCGCGGGTCCAGCAGCCAGGCGCGGACGTTGGCCGGCACCTCGATCTGGTAGCGGGCGAGAATCGCCAGGGCTTCGGCCGAGGTGGTCGGGTCGGCGACGGTGGGGCCGGAGGCGATCACCGTGGCTTCGTCGCCGGGCACATCGGAGATGGCGTAGGTGTAGACGCTGGCCGGCCAGCAGGCCTTGGCCAGGCGGCCGCCCTTGATCGCCGAGAGGTGCTTGCGCACGCAGTTCATCTCGGAGATGGAGGCGCCGGATTTCAGCAGGGCCTTGTTGATCGCCTGCTTGTCCTTGAGGTTGATGCCTTCGGCGGGCAGCGCCAGCAGCGAGGAGCCGCCGCCGGAGAGGAGGAAGATCACCCGGTCGCTCTCGGACAGCCCGCTGACCAGCTTGAGCACGCGCTGTGCGGTTTCCAGCCCGGCGGCATCCGGCACCGGGTGTGCGGCTTCGACCACTTCGATGCGGCGGCAGTTGGCGCCGTGCCCGTAGCGGGTCACCACCAGGCCGGAGATCTCGCCCTGCCATTCCTGTTCGATCACTTCGGCCATGGCGGCCGCAGCCTTGCCGGCACCGATGACGATGACGCGGCCGCTGCGGTCGGCGGGCAGGTGGTCGGCCAGCACCTGGCGGGGGTGGGCGGCGTCGATGGCGGTGGCGAAGAGGTCGCGCAGCAGGCTTTGCGGATCGAAGGACATGACAGACTCCGGAGGGGCGCTGAATTCTTGTTCTGGTGGTGCTTTCGAGGGCGATTCCAGTCCCGAGCCGCCGCGTGCAGCGGCTCGGGACTGGAATCGACCTCCCTGGCCATTGGGCCGTGACTCCGCCAGCCAGGAAGGTCGAAAGGGGTGCCGGGCGGGTGCCCGGCGAAGTGCGGCTTACTCTTTGCGGATGGAGAAATTGGCCATGTGCTCCAGGCCCTTCACCAGCGCGGAGTGGTCCCAGTTGCTGCCACCGATGGCGGCGCAGGTGCTGAACACCTGCTGGGCGTTGGCGGTGTTGGGCAGGTTCAGGCCCAGCTCGCGCGCGCCGGCCAGGGCCAGGTTGAGGTCCTTCTGGTGCAGGCTGATGCGGAAGCCCGGGTCGAAGGTGCCCTTGATCATGCGCTCGCCGTGCACTTCGAGGATCTTCGAGCCGGCGAAGCCGCCCATCAGCGCTTCGCGGACCTTGGCCGGGTCGGCGCCGTTCTTGGCGGCGAACAGCAGGGCTTCGGCAACGGCCTGGATGTTCAGGGCGACGATGATCTGGTTGGCGACCTTGGCGGTCTGGCCATCACCGTTGCCACCGACGCGGGTGATGTTCTTGCCCATGGCCTGGAACAGCGGCAGGGCGCGTTCGAAGGCGTTCGGGCAGCCACCGACCATGATGCTCAGGGTCGCGGCCTTGGCGCCGACTTCACCGCCGGATACCGGGGCGTCCAGGTAGGAAGCGCCGGTGGCCTTGACCTTCTCGGCGAAGACCTTGGTGGCGGTCGGGGAGATGGAGCTCATATCGATCACGACTTTACCGGCGCCAACGCCTTCGACCACGCCGTCCTTGCGGAACAGCACGTCGTCGACCTGGGGGGTGTCCGGAACCATGATGATGATGAATTCGGCTTCCTGGGCCACTTCGCGCGGGTTGGCCAGGGCAACGCCGTTGTCACCGACCAGGTCGGCGGGCGCCTTGTCGAAGTGCTCGGAGAAGAACAGGGTGTGGCCGGCTTTCTGCAGGTTCTGAGCCATGGGCTTGCCCATGATGCCGGTGCCGATGAATCCGATCTTGGCCATGTGGATTACCTCTTTTCTTAGATGGCGTTATGGGTTTTCAGCCAGCCAAGGCCGGCGGCGGTGGTGGTGGCGGGCTTGTATTCACAGCCGACCCAGCCCTGGTAGCCGATGCGGTCCAGGTGCTCGAAGAGGAAGCGGTAGTTGATCTCGCCGGTACCCGGCTCGTTGCGGCCGGGGTTGTCGGCCAGCTGCACGTGGTTGATCACGGCGAGGTTGCCTTCCACGGTGCGGGCCAGGTCACCTTCCATGATCTGCATGTGGTAGATGTCGTACTGCAGGAACAGGTTGGCGCTGCCGACCTTCTCGCGAATGGCCAGGGCTTGTTGGGTGGTGTTCAGGTAGAAGCCCGGGATGTCGCGGGTGTTGATCATTTCCATGACCAGGCGCAGGCCGGCGGCTTCCAGCGTGTCGGCGGCGTACTTCAGGTTGTCGACGAAGGTCTTCTCGACGGTGGCGCAGTCCGGGCCCTGGGGGCGGATACCGGCCAGGCAGTTGACCTGCTGGTTGCCAAGCACCTTGGCGTAGGCGATGGCCTTGTCCACGCCGGCGCGGAATTCCTCGACGCGGTCGGGGTGGCAGGCGATGCCGCGCTCACCCTTGGCCCAATCGCCAGCGGGCAGGTTGAACAGCACCTGTTCCAGCTTGTTGGCGTCCAGGCGGGCCTTGATCTCTTCGGCCGGGAAGTCATAGGGGAAGAGGTATTCGACACCGGTGAAACCGGCTTCGGCAGCGGCGGCGAAGCGGTCCAGGAAGTCGACTTCGGTGAACAGCATCGACAGGTTGGCGGCAAAACGGGGCATGAAGATTCTCCTCGGTAGACGTCCCTCTCCCGCCACGAACGGGAGAGGGGGCATTGCTCGTCAGTCCAGCATCGAGATGGCAGTCGGGGCGTCGGCGCCACGCAGGGCCAGTTCCTCGAACTCGTTGACGGCGTTGATCTCGGTACCCATGGAGATGTTGGTGACACGCTCCAGGATGACCTCGACTACGACCGGTACGCGGAACTCTTCCATCAGCTTGCGAGCCTGGGCGAAGGCACCCTGCAGCTCGTTGGCGTCGAACACGCGGATCGCCTTGCAACCCAGGCCCTCGACCACGGCGACGTGGTCGACGCCGTAGCCGTTGAGCTCCGGTGCGTTGATGTTTTCGAAGGACAGCTGCACGCAGAAGTCGATCTCGAAGCCACGCTGCGCCTGGCGGATCAGGCCCAGGTAGGAGTTGTTCACCAGCACGTGGATGTAGGGCAGGTTGAACTGCGCGCCCACGGCCAGTTCTTCGATCATGAACTGGAAGTCATAGTCGCCGGACAGCGCGACCACTTGGCGAGCCGGGTCGGCCTTGACCACGCCGAGGGCGGCGGGGATGGTCCAGCCCAGCGGGCCGGCCTGGCCGCAGTTGATCCAGTGGCGCGGCTTGTACACGTGCAGGAACTGGGCGCCGGCGATCTGCGACAGACCGATGGTGCTGACGTAGCAGGTGTCCTTGCCGAAGAACTCGTTCATCTCTTCGTAGACGCGCTGGGGCTTGACCGGCACGTTGTCGAAGTGGGTCTTGCGCTGCAGGGTGCGCTTGCGCTCGCGGCAGGATTCGGCCCAGGCGTTGCGGTCCTTCAGCTTGCCGGCGGCTTTCCACTCGCGGGCGACTTCCAGGAAGGCGTCCAGCGCGGAGCCGGCGTCGGAGACGATGCCCAGGTCCGGGGTGAATACGCGGCCGATCTGGGTCGGTTCGATATCGACGTGGATGAAGCGACGACCCTGGGTGTAGACGTCGACGGAGCCGGTGTGGCGGTTGGCCCAACGGTTGCCGATGCCGAACACCAGGTCGGACTCCAGCAGGGTGGCGTTGCCGTAGCGGTGCGAGGTCTGCAGGCCGCACATGCCGGCCATCAGCGCGTGGTCGTCGGGGATGGTGCCCCAGCCCATCAGGGTCGGGATCACCGGCACGCCGGTCAGCTCGGCGAACTCCACCAGCTTCTCGGAGGCGTCGGCGTTGATGATGCCGCCACCGGCCACCAGCAGCGGGCGCTCGGCGTCATTGAGCATGGCCAGGGCCTTCTCGGCCTGGATTCGGGAAGCGGACGGTTTGTTCACTGCCAGGGGCTGGTAGGCCTCGATGTCGAACTCGATCTCGGCCATCTGCACGTCGAAGGGCAGGTCGATCAGCACGGGGCCGGGGCGGCCGCTGCGCATTTCGAAGAAGGCCTTCTGGAAGGCGTAGGGAACCTGGCCCGGCTCGAGGACGGTGGTCGCCCACTTGGTCACCGGCTTGACGATGTTGGTGATGTCGACGGCCTGGAAGTCTTCCTTGTGCAGGCGTGCACGGGGAGCCTGGCCGGTGATGCAGAGGATCGGGATGGAGTCGGCCGACGCCGAGTACAGGCCGGTGACCATGTCGGTGCCGGCGGGGCCGGAGGTACCGATGCACAGGCCGATGTTGCCCGGGTTGGTACGGGTGTAGCCCTCGGCCATGTGCGAGGCGCCTTCGACGTGACGAGCCAGTACATGGTCAATGCCGCCGATTTTGTTCAGTGCAGCGTAAAGCGGGTTGATGGCGGCGCCGGGGATGCCGAACGCGGTGTCGATGCCTTCGCGGCGCATCACCAGGACGGCGGCCTCGATTGCTCTCATTTTGGCCATGTTTTGTGCCTCTTTTCTTGTGAAAATTGTATACAAGGTGCTTGAGCCGGATTCTATTCAGCTGCCGACTCAAGGGTCAAGGAGATTTGTCGGGCGAAATGTCGCAGGCTGGTGAATCTTTAAAACGCCCGTTTGATGCGGCTTCTAGAGCTTTATAGGTACAGTGGCAGAGTAACTGTATACAAAATTCATTTTAATTGTATATATGGATTGATTTTTTTGTGTTCGGTGAGATAGTTGAGAAAAGCACCGCCATTCGTACCCCGGCTCCGTGAAGGCCAGCACCACCCGGCGACGTGCCAATGCTTTCAACCACTCCCCTGAGGAAGCCTCACGATGAGCACCCTGTCCCTGGAAACCGCCGTCAGCATCTCCAACCGCGCACTGGCCATCGGTCGCGAGCTGCGTACCGCCCCCCTGACCATCGCCGTGCTGGATGCCGGCGGTCACCTGATCACCCTGCAACGTGAAGACGGCGCGAGCATGCTTCGCCCGCAGATCGCCATCGGCAAGGCATGGGGCGCCGTTGCCCTGGGCAAGGGCTCGCGCCTGATCGCCGCCGACGCCCAGCAGCGCCCGGCCTTTATCGGTGCGGTGAACAACCTGGCGGACGGTAACCTGGTGCCGGCGCCGGGCGGTGTGCTGATCCGCAACCAGGCGGGCGAGGTGATCGGCGCCATCGGCATCAGCGGCGACACCTCCGACATCGACGAGCAGTGCGCCATCAGCGGCGTGGAGTCGGTGGGCCTGAAGGCCGATGCCGGTATCGCCGCGGCCTGATCCCCTCCCGTGCCTCCCGGCTGCGGGAGGCACCCTGGCGCAGGTGTTGAATCGCCCCGGCGATGCCGCTACCATCCGCGCCGTCCCTTTCTGCTGCTGACGGACATCCACATCGCCAATTCGGCGATGTCTTTTTTCGTCTGTCGAAAAAGCAGCATTCCATGAAGAAGACTCTCTTCAAGCGGGTCCAGCAGAAGCTGGCCCGATCCGGCGTGGCCATCAGCCGCGTCAATGGCAACACCCTGTCCGTTTCCTCACTGAACAGCGCCGGCCTGGGTGCCAGCATCCTGTTGCCCGAATCTTTTCCCATCGAGGAAAAGGCGGTGCTGCAGCTGCTGGATTTCGCCGGCGTGTCTCACCCCGAAGGCGGTGAGGTGCGTTGCGCCTGCGCGACGCCGGACTTCCACGCCGGCTCCGGCATCCCGGTGGGCTCGGTGATCGTCACCAGCCCCGACATGGTGATTCCCCAGAGCATCGGTACCGATATCAACTGTGGCATGCGCCTGCATCGGCTGGGCATCCACTACGACGCCTTCCTCGCACGCAAGGCGGAATGGGTGGAGCGGGTGCGCGGCGACCTGCTGGGCGGCACCCGCAACATTCCCACCGCGCCGGGCGACATGACCGCGCTGTTCGCCGGTGGGCTGGGTGATTTCTGGAGTGCGGTGGGGCGTCGCTCCAACCGCGACGGGATCCTGGCGCGGCTCGACCTGGAGCAGGTGACGCGTGAACTGGCCGGGCTGCACCCGTCGTCGTTCGCCCGTGGCGAGGCGGCCTACGCACCCGAGGCGCTGCAGAACACGGGCCGCGCGGTACTGCGCGACCCGGGGCTGGGCACCATCGGCGGTGGCAACCACTTCGTCGAGGTGCAGGTGGTGACCGAACTGGTGGACCGGCGCGCCTGCTTCGAGCGCGGGCTGTCAGTGGGGCAGGTGGTGGTGATGATCCATACCGGCTCGCGGGATGTCGGCTTCCATGTCGGCCGTCGCTGGATGGACAAGGCCCGGGAGCTGTGGCCCAAGGGAATGAAGCATCCCGAGTCCAAGGTGTTCGCCCTGGTGGGCGAGATGGCCGGGCAATACCTGCTGGCCATGCACAGTGCGGCCCATTACGCCGACGCCAACCGGGCGCTGATCGCCGAGATGGTACGCCAGCGCACCCGCGAGCTGTTCGGGCCGGACACCGAAGCGCCGCTGCTGGTGGATGTGCCCCACAACATCGTGCTGCAGGAGGCGGTGGGCAACGTGCATCGCAAGGGCGCGACGCCGGCCTATGCGGGGCAGGACCTGCTCATCCCCGGCAGCATGGGCCATGACTCCTACCTGCTCACCGGGCTCGGCAACGAGCGCTGGCTGAGTTCGGCCAGTCACGGCGCGGGGCGCTCGATGTCGCGCAGCGAGATCCTGTTCAAGGGCCGCAAGGACCCGGGCATTCTCGGGCTGGAGCGGGTGCAGTGCATCACCACCCGCGAGGAGCGGCTGATCGAGGAGGCGCCTGGCGCCTATAAGGAGATCGGCGACGTGGTGCGTTCGCAGGTGGAGGAGGAAACGGTGGCGGTGATCGCCCGGTTCAGCCCGGTGCTCACCTTCAAGGCCTGAGGGGAGCCCCTCAGGCGCTCTGCGCCTGGGGGACTTCTTCCACTTCGCAGCCTTTCAGCACGAGGCGGATGATGGTGTCGGCGGCGGCTTCGTAATCGGCATCGCTGAGGCTGGCCTTGCCGGTGACGACGGAGATCTGCCAGTCGAAGTCGGCATAGGTCTGGGTCGCGGCCCAGATGCTGAACAGCAGGTGGCTGGGGTCGATCCTGGCCATCAGCCCCTGGTCGATCCAGCCCTGGATGCAGGCGATGTTGTGGCGGGCCTGCTCGTTCAGGTGGGCGGTCTGCTCGGCGGAGAGGTGCGGCGCGCCGTGCATGATCTCGCTGGCGAACACCTTGGAGGCGTAGGGCAGCTCGCGGGAGATGCGGATCTTCGAGCGGATGTAGGCCTTGAGCACATCACCCGGGTGCCCGCCCGCATTGAACGGGTGGGAGGCGGCCAGCAACGGCTCGACGATGCTTTCGAGCACCTCGCGGTAGAGGTTCTCCTTGGACTTGAAGTAGTAGTAGACGTTGGGCTTTGGCAGGCCGGCCTTGGCTGCGATGTCGCTGGTCTTGGTGGCGGCGAAACCCTTGTCGGCAAACTCTTCACTGGCTGCCCGCAGGATCAGCTCTTTATTGCGCTCGCGAATGCTGCTCACATCTGCTCCTCTGTGCACTCGCCGGTGCCGTCACGGGTCGGCTGGCGGGCGGTCGGGCATGGTAGCACCGGGCTCCCGGGCCTCTCAAGCAAGCGGGTAGGGCGGTGCAGGGGCCGGGCGAAAGGTTTCTGTATACAAGATTTGCGATTTCTGTTTCTATTTCGCATCCGTCCATGCCGCCGGGGTCCTGACCGGCGCGTGTTGCGGCAGGCTGCACCATGCGAGACAGCACATTGCGCGACCCCTTCGGTCGCCGGATCACCTACCTGCGCCTCTCGGTCACCGACCGTTGCGACTTCCGTTGCACCTACTGCATGAGCGAAGACATGGTCTTCGCTCCGCGGGCGCAGATACTCAGCCTCGAAGAACTCTACGCCGTGGCCGATGCCTTCATCGGGCTCGGGGTCAAGCGCATCCGCGTGACCGGTGGCGAGCCGCTGGTGCGCAAGGGCGTGACCGGCCTGCTGGCCCGGCTCGGCGCCCGTAGGGAACTGGATGACCTGGCCATCACCAGCAACGGCTCGCAGCTCGCCCACATGGCCCAGGACCTGCGCGCCGCTGGCGTCACCCGCCTAAACATCAGCCTCGATTCCCTGCAGCGCGAGCGTTTCGCCGCCTTCACCCGTCGCGATAGCCTCGACCAGGTACTGGCCGGCATCGACGCCGCGCGTGCGGCCGGCTTCCGTCGCATCAAGCTCAACACCGTGGTGCAGAAGGGCCGCAATGACGACGAGGTGGAGGACCTGGTGGCCTTCGCCGTCGAGCGTGACCTGGATATCAGCTTCATCGAGGAGATGCCCCTGGGCAGCATCTCCAGCCACGAGCGCAAGGTCACCCTGTGCACCTCCGAAGAGGTGCGCGAGCGGGTCGAGCAGCGCTTCCAGCTGCTGCCCAGCAGCCATCGCACCGGTGGCCCCTCGCGCTATTGGCAGGTGATCGGCAGCAACACCCAGGTCGGGTTCATTTCCCCCCACAGCCGCAACTTCTGCGGCGACTGCAACCGCGTGCGCGTCACCGCCGAAGGCAAGCTGGTGCTGTGCCTCGGCCACGAAGGTGCGCTGGACCTCAAGGCCCTGATCCGTCGCCACCCCGGTGACAGCGATCGACTCCGCGCAGCCCTGGTGGATGCCCTGAGGCTGAAGCCGGAGCGGCACCATTTCGAGGCGGACTCCCAGGTACAGGTAGTCCGCTTCATGAGCACCACCGGCGGCTGATCGGGCTGCTGGGCTTAGGCCCGGCTGCGTTGCGCCCTCTCGCCGTACGTACCGTACTGTCTTCGAGGGCGCGCCTTGCCGGTCCGTCTCCCAGCAACCCGATCCGTTGCTGCATTCCTTTTCAAGAACAAGAGCGCCCTGAAGGGCTGAGGAGATTGAGCATGGGCAAGACATTGCTGGTGAAGAACGCTGACCTGCTGGTCACGATGGACGGCGAGCGCCGTGAGCTGAAGCAGGGCGGGTTGTTCATCGAGGACAACATCATCCGTCAGGTGGGGCCGAGCGCCGAGCTGCCGCAGACCGCCGACGAGGTGCTGGACCTCAAGGGCCATATCGTCATCCCCGGCCTGGTCAACACCCACCACCACATGTACCAGAGCCTCACCCGCGTGGTGCCGGCCGCCCAGGACGGCGAGTTGTTCAACTGGCTGACCAACCTCTACCCGATCTGGGCGCGCCTGACCCCGGAGATGATCCAGGTCTCCACCCAGACGGCCATGGCCGAGCTGATCCTCTCCGGCTGCACCACCTCCAGCGACCACCTGTACATCTACCCCAACGGCTGCAAGCTGGACGACAGCATCCACGCCGCCGGGGAGATCGGCATGCGCTTCCACGCCGCGCGCGGCAGCATGAGCGTCGGCCGCAGCCAGGGCGGCCTGCCGCCGGATTCGGTGGTGGAGAAGGAGGCGGACATCCTCAAGGAGTCCCAGCGCCTGATCGAGGATTACCACGACGCGTCCCACGGCTCGATGCTGCGGGTGGTGGTGGCGCCGTGCTCGCCCTTCTCGGTGAGCCGCGACCTGATGCGCGAGGCGGCGGTGCTGGCGCGCCAGTACGGCGTGTCGCTGCACACCCACCTGGCGGAGAACGTCAACGACATCGCCTACAGCCGCGAGAAGTTCGGCATGACCCCGGCCGAATACGCCGAGGACCTGGGTTGGGTCGGCCATGACGTGTGGCACGCCCACTGCGTGCAACTCGACCAGCACGGCATCGACCTGTTCGCCCGTACCGGCACCGGTGTCGCCCACTGCCCCTGCTCGAACATGCGCCTGGCGTCCGGCATCGCGCCGATCCGCCGCATGCGTGACGCCGGCGTGCCGGTTGGCCTGGGCGTGGACGGCTCGGCTTCCAACGACGGCGCCACCATGATCGGCGAGGTGCGCCAGGCCCTGCTGCTGCAGCGCGTCGGCTTCGGCCCTGATGCGATGACCGCGCGCGAGGCCCTGGAGATCGCCACCCTGGGCGGCGCCAAGGTGCTCAATCGCAACGACATCGGCGCCCTGGCGTCGGGCATGGTGGCGGACTTCGTGGCCTTCGACCTGAAGCAGATCGCTTTCGCTGGCGCCCTGCACGACCCGCTGGCGGCGCTGGTGTTCTGCGCCCCGGCCCAGGTCTCCCACAGCGTGATCAACGGTCGCCAGGTGGTGAAGGACGGCCAGCTGGTGACGGTCGACCTGCCGCGTGTGATCGAGCGCCACAACCGCCTCGCCCACCAGTTGGTGCTGGGCGAGTGATGACCAGCCGGCCGCGTTTGCCTCGCGGCCGGTCCCTGTTCCTCGATATAAGGAGAGTCTCTTGAGAACACGGTATCTGGGTTGGCTGCTGGCCGGCCTGTTGCCCCTGGGCGCCGCCCATGGGGAAAGCTATGTGGTGGGCGTCGAGCGCCAGTCCTTCCAGCCGCACTACTGGGTCGACGAGCAGGGCGAGTACCGCGGTTTCGCCCGCGAGGTGCTGGACCTTTTCGCCCGCAGCGAACGCATCGAGTTGAGCTACCGCCCCCTGGCGGTTACCGAACTCACCGGGCGCCTGCTCAAGGGCGAGGTGGATCTGAAGTACCCGGACAGCCCCGAATGGGCCGACGACCTCAAGGCCGGCAAACCCATGGCTTACAGCGAGCCGGTGGTGGGCTACGTGGATGGCGTGCTGGTGGAGCCCCAGCGGGTCGGGCAGGGCGTCGAGACCCTGCAGCGGCTGGCCATGGTGCAGGGTTGGACACCCCGTGGTTACCAGTCGCGCATCGACGAGGGCAAGGTGCAGCTGGTGCAGGGCAACGACCTGCGGCAGATGATCCGCCAGGCGTTGAAGAAGCAGGCTGATGGCGCCTATTTCAACGTGGTGGTCGCCACCTATTACCTGGACAACATCCGTGCCCGCCCGGGTGCGCTGGTGTTCGACCCCTCGTTGCCGCACACCCGTGGCACCTTCCAGCTATCCAGCTCCCGTCACCCCGAGCTGATCCAGCGCTTCAACCGCTTCCTCGCCGAACACAAGGGCGAGGTGGACGCGCTCAAGGCGCAGTACCGCGTCGAGGCCAACCTCGATTCCGAGTACATGGGCCTGGAGCAGTGGAAGGTGGATTTCCTGGAGCGGCAGAAGAGCAAGGGCGCGCCCGCCAAACCCTGATCGACGAACGGGCGGCCCTGTGCGGAGCCGCCCGTATCCCGCCGGCTCGACCGCGTTCGCGGTGAGCCGTCCCGGCCTGCCTCGTGGCCGAAACCTTGAACCATCGGAAATCCCGTCCGGTCCATTTTTCTGAGTGGCTGAGGAAGAAACTCGGCTGGAATCCGTAGCAGAAAAGAGGAAAGCACGATGGATAACCACAAGGCTATCTCCGTTCTCAACGACCTGATCGAAACCAGCAAGGACGGCGAAAAAGGGTTTCTCGAATGTGCCGAGGACATCAAGAATCCACAACTGAAAGCCACCTTCACCCAGCGCTCCCAGGAATGCGCACGCGCCGCTGCCGAGTTGCAGCAGGTGGTCCGCTCCATGGGCGGTGATCCGGAAACCTCCCCCAGCGTGGCGGGTGCCGTGCACCGTCGCTGGATCGACCTCAAGGCGCTGGTCACCGGCAAGGACGACACGGCGATTCTCAACGAGTGCGAGCGCGGCGAAGACGTGGCGCTGAAGCACTACAAGGAAGCACTGGGCAAGGAGCTGCCGGCGCCCGCGCGTTCCATCGTCGAGAAGCAACTGCTCGGCGTGCAGCGCAACCATGACCAGATCAAGGCCCTGCGCAATCTGGCCAAGGCCAGCTAATGCGGGCCCCGGTGGCTTTCGGGCCACCCACGAAAAAGGGACGGCGTTTTGCGCCGTCCCTTTTTTCATGCCGCGAACCTGATCAGAAGTGCACTTTGACCAGCAGGCTGGCGGTGTTCTGGTCGGTGCCGCCGAGGATGTCGTCACCGAGGAAGCTGTCATCGTCGATGCCGTACTTGTTGCTCCAGTAGTCGTACTCGACGCCCACGTAGAGCTGCTTGGCGCCCAGGTCCAGGGCCTTGCCCAGGTCGTACTTGATCTGCGGGTTGAAGTGCAGGTTGGCGTGCAGGTCGTTCGGGCGGCTGCTGGTGGCGTCCTTGTTGTTCCAGACCCAGTCCATGAAGCCGTCGATAAGGATGTCGGAGTCGCCCACCGGCAGGGTGTACGACCACACCGGGGTGACCTGCCACTGGCCGGACGGGTTGTTGGTGATGCCGTCGGGCTTGCGGTAGTAGAAGTTCAGCTGGAAGTAGTCGAAGCCGGGGATGGCCAGGTCGAAGCCCGGGCCCACCAGGTAGTTCTGGTTGCGGTTCTCGCCGCGCTCGTAGGTGGCGGCCAGCAGCACGTCGGTCACCGGGCCGAAGGCGATCTTCTGGTCGAACAGCTTGCCGAAGGACAGGCGCGGGGAGATCTCACCGTAGTAGGTGTTGTTGCCCGCGTTGGCGTCGGCCTTGCCGTTGTAGTTGATCTGGTCGGCGAAGATGAACAGGTCGCCCCAGGTCCAGCCACTGGCGTGCTCGAAGGTGAAGGTCTGTTGGATTTCCGGGTTGACCTTGAAATCCTTGCCATAGAGGTAGGTGACGCTGTTGTTCTGCCACAGCAGCGGGCCGTCGGCCATGGCCTGCCCTCCCGCCAGGAGGCCTGCGGTAAGGGCGATGCAGTGAGGCAGATGCTTCAGGTTCATGCGGTTTTCCTTATTTTTCAGGGCTTCAGGTTGGCCTCTACGCGGCCGGCAGGAAGCCGCCCGACGGAGCAGGGCGGTCTTGCTGGAGGCGTGGAGGGATTCCGGGTTGGCCGTCCTGGCGTCAGCTCGGCATGACGACGCGGTCGGTCTTCGGATTCCAGGGCGGCGACGGGCGATCTTCAGCGCTGGGCTGTTCGGCTGCGTCGTGCGATATGCGCCGGGCCTCGTGGGGGAAGGCAGCGGTGGGGAATGTCGTGAACGGGGAGGGCTGGACAGTGGGAATGTCGCGGTCCGGGCGGCGGGCGGCGCCGGATGTGCCGGTCTGGGCGGATGCGTTCATCGTTCAAAGCCTGCCTGTTGTTTTTGTAGGTCGTGGGCTTGCGGGTTACAGCCGTCCCGCTGGCTGCCTCGCGTTCGGAAACTGAACTGCGGGTCAGGTTTTGCGAATATAGCATCCTGTTTACAAGCTGGGTAACAAAATAAATCAAAATTGTGTACATAAAATCGGCCGCTTTGCCTGCGACCGATCGACTCGCCACGGGCCTCCCCGAACGCCCTGTAAAGCACGCAATCCCTGCACGACGCCCCTACATGCCTCGCCGTTCCGTTCGGAGGCGGATGCCCATAAAAAAGCCCGCTTTGTAGGCGGGCTGTAGTTCCTGTCCTCACCGGGTGGGTGCATTCAGGTGGGAGCAAAACTCAGTGGGCGGCGCAGTGATGGCTGCGTTCCTTCTCACCCAGGATGTTGAACAGGATGTTGAGCACCAGGGCACTGACGGTGGCCATGGCGATGCCGCTGTGGGTGATGGGTTCCATCCAGTGGGGCAGGTGGGCGAAGAATTCGGGGCGCACCACCGGCGCCATGCCCATGCCCATGCTCACGGCCACCAGCAACTGGTTGCGACGGTCGGTGATGTCCGCTTCGTGGAGGATCTTGATGCCGGTGGCGGCGACCATGCCGAACATCGCCAGGCCCGCACCGCCCAGGACCGCAGACGGAATGGAGGCCACCAGGAAGGCGGCCTTGGGCAGCAGGCTGAGGGTGATCAGGAACAGGCCGGCGACGGCGGTGACGTAGCGGCTGCGCACACCGGTCATCTGTACCAGGCCGATGTTCTGGGCGAAGGAGGAGTGGGTGAAGGTGTTGAAGAAGCCGGCGAAGAAGGAGGCGCCGGCGTCGCACAGCAGGCCACGGCGCAGGGCTTTCGGGCAGACCTCGCGGCCGGTGATCTTGCCCAGGGCGAGGAACATGCCGGTGGACTCGACGAAGATGATCACCACCACCAGGCACATGGACAGCACCGGTGCCAGCTCGAACTTGGGCATGCCGAAGTGCAGCGGGGTGACCACCTGGAACCAGGGCGCCTGCTCCAGGCCGGCGAGGTCGACCATGCCCATGCCGCCGGCGACCAGGTAGCCCACGGCCATGCCGATCAGCACCGAGACGTTGACCCAGAAGCCGCGCATGAAGCGGTTCACCAGCAGGATGATGCCCAGCACCAGGGCGGCGACCGCCAGGTATTCCAGGGCGCCGAACTGTACCGCCTTGCTGCCGCCGCCGGCCCAGTTCACTGCGACGGGGAAGAGGGTGAGGCCGATGGAGGTGATCACCGTGCCGGTTACCAGCGGCGGGAAGAAGCGCACGATGCGTGCCATGAAGGGGGCCAGCAGCAGGCCGAAGAAGCCGGCTGCGATGGTCGCGCCGAAAATACCCTGCAGGCCGACGCCGGGCATGCCGGCCATCACCACCATGCTGCCGACGGCGGCGAAGCTCGCGCCCATCATTACCGGCATGCGGATGCCCACCGGGCCGATGCCGAGCGACTGCACCAGGGTGGCGATACCGGCGACCAGCAGGTCGGCGTTGATCAGGAAGGCGATTTCCTCGCGGGACAGGCCGGCCGCCTGGCCGACGATCAGCGGCACGGCCACGGCGCCGCCGTACATCAGCAACACGTGCTGGATGCCGACGAGCAGGAGTTGCAGCAAAGGCAGGCGTTGATCGGCGGGCGGAATGGCGAGCTCGGGCTCGGTCAGCTTGGTCATGCAACACCTCTGGCGCTTTTGTTTTTGTTGAGCCTTATAGGCCGCAGCCGGCAAAGGCCGGCTGCGATCCTGGTATTCATGTTTCTGCCATCCAGGCCCAGCTGTGAGCGGTGGATGGGGCACGCGGAACAAATGGCAGGGCCTGATGCTGGAGGTGCACCGGAACGCCGTGCCGGAAGACGATAAAAAAAGCCTGCCTGGGGCAGGCTTGAAACACGGGCTGCAGCTTGGGGATGCGGCCCGTCGTGGTCGAGATCAGTTGGTCTTGGCGCCCTGGGCGATCCAGGAGCCGATCAGGTCACGCTCGGCCTGGGTCATCTGGGTGATGTTGCCCAGCGGCATGATCTGGGTGGCGACGGCCTGAGCCTGGATCTTCGGCGCGAGGGCCTGGATCTGCTGCGGAGTGTCGAACATCACGCCACCCGGAGCCGCCGTGAACAGGGGGCTGGTGGGGGTGGCGGAATGGCAGACGGAGCAGCGTTCCTGGATCACGCTGTGGACCTTGTCGAAGTCCGCACTGCCGGCATTGGCCTGGGCGGTAGCGGGCGCCTGCTCGGTGGCGGGCTGGGCCGGGGCCTGGGCCTGCTCAGCGGGCTTGCTGGCTTCGGTGGTGGCTGCCGGCGCTGCGGCTTCGGTCTTGGCCGGTGCGGTGACCGGGGCGACGTTGGCGGTGGGCGCGGTGGCGGCCTTGTAGTTCGGCGAGGTGACGAAGGCCAGGCAGATCATGCCCAGTGCACCGGCCGGGAGGGTCCAGGCGAACTTGTTGCTCTCGTGGCGGGTGTTGAAGTAGTGGCGCACGAGAACGGCGATCACCGCGATCCCGGCCAGGATCAGCCAGTTGTACTTGCTGCCGTAGGTGCTCGGGAAGTGGTTGCTGATCATGATGAACAGCACCGGCAAGGTGAAGTAGTTGTTGTGGCGCGAGCGCAGCAGGCCCTTGGCCGGCAGGGCCGGGTCCGGGGTGCGGTTCTCTTCGATGGCCTTAACCAGTGCACGCTGTGCCGGCATGATGATGCGGAACACGTTGCCGACCATGATGGTGCCGATCAGTGCGCCGACGTGGATGTAGGCACCACGGCCGCTGAACACCTGGGTGAAGCCCCAGGCGGCGCCGATCACCAGCACGAAGAGGATCAGGCCGAGGAGGGCGGGTTGCTTGCCCAGGGGCGAGTCGCACAGCAGGTCATAGATGAACCAGCCGGCGATCAGCGAACCCACGCCGATGGCGATGGCTGCCGCAGGGGCGAGGTCCAGGCCGGGGGCGATCAGGTACAGGGTCGGGTTCAGGTAGAACACCACGGTCAGCAGGGCGACGCCCGACAGCCAGGTGAAATAGGCTTCCCATTTGAACCAGTGCAGGTTGTCCGGCATTTTCGGCGGGGCGAGCTTGTATTTCTCCAGGTGGTAGATGCCACCCCCGTGGATCGCCCACAGGTCACCGGCCAGCCCGTCGCGCGGGGCCTTGCGGTTGAGGTTGTTCTCCAGCCAGACGAAATAGAACGATGCGCCGATCCAGGCGATACCGGTGATCATGTGAACCCAGCGAATGCTCAGGTTCAGCCATTCGGTCAGATGTGCTTCCACAGTACGTACCTCTTTCCCGAACGATCGGCACGGCGATCGCTGGGCTTCTCTTATTAGTGGTGGGGGTCGAGGAAGAGCTGTTCGTCCTCGGTGAAGTAATGCTCATCGCAGTTGTTGCCAGAACCACTGCGATCAACCACCAGGAAGTCATCCCGCTTTTCGATCGTCAGCACCGGGTGGTGCCAAACGCCGCGATGGTAATTAACGCCCTGCTTGCCATTGGTGAGGAAAGCACGGACCAGACCCGGTACAGGTGCATCGCCAACGGGCGCGACCACGACCAGAAAGGGGTTGCCGAGCAGCGGTATGAAGGCCTGGCTGCCCTGCGGATGTCGTTCAAGCATGCTGATGGGGCGGGGCATCTCCAGGGATTCGGCGCTGAAGATGCTGATGATCGCCTTGTCGTCCGGCTGGGCCGTTTCGACGGTGGCCAGCTTGTGGTAACGGCGGGTGGAGCCGTTGTTGATCATGAAGAATTCGCTGCCTTCGGTTTCGATGACGTCACCGAACGCGGCGAAGGCTTCTTTGGTCAGGGGCTCGATCTTGAGAGTGCGCATGCTGTTCTTCTTATCCTTACTGTCGCCCCGCCACGGTGACGGGGGTTGCCGGAAGCTGTCCGGCGTTAACTGGCCACCTTGCCGAACAGGCGCAGGCGGCTGACGCCTCCGTCCGGGAACACATTCAGGCGTACGTGGGTGACGGGGCCGAGGGCCCGGATCTGTTCGATGTATTCGTGTTCGGCGTGCATCGAGAGTTTCTGGCTCGGTAGCAGCTCGCGCCAGAACAGGCTCTGGGTCTCGATCTGGCTGTCGGTGCCGCCTTTGACGAAGGCTGCCTGGATCGAGCAGCTGTCGGGGTAGTTGCCCTTGAAGTGCAGGGTGTCGACCACGATGCGCTCGATCTCGCCGGGGTGACCGAGGGCGACTATCACCCAATCGTTGCCAGGCGTGCGGCGGCGGGCGGTTTCCCAGCCGTCACCCATGTTGATGCCACGGCCCGGGTTGAGGATGTTGCCCATGCGGCCGAAGTGCTCGTCGGAGCAGGCCAGCGCGCGGCCGCCATTGAGGGCGGCGGCGAGGTCGAGCTGCTCGTTGTCGCCGACCGCGCTCCAGTCGCGATGGGGCACGCCGTATACGCGCAGGCGCGCCACACCACCATCGGGGTAGATGTTGAAACGCAGGTGGGTGAAGGCCTGGTCGTTGTCGATCGCGTGGTAGTGTTGGCTGTCGCCCTTGAGCTCCACGGCGCCGAGCACGTCGCTCCACTGGGTGTTCTCGTCCGGGTCGCCGTTGGCCACGAAGCAGCCTTCGAGGGACGCGGACGGCGGGTAGTTGCCGGTGAAGAAGCTGGTGTCGATGTCCACGCCCTTGATCGAGCCCGGTACACCCAGGCGGATCACGGCATGGTCGTAACCTTCGAAACGCTTGCGGCGGGATTCCCAGCCGTCCATCCACTTGCCGTTGTCGTCGAACACGCCTTCCTTCCAGACGGCCGCGGTCGGCTGGAACAGGCGGTTGACGTCAGCGAACCAGTCGTCGGTGACCGAGAGTGCTCGGGTCCCGAGGCGGGCATCGGCGAGGTTGACGTACTTTTCGAAGGGTACTGCGTAGCTCTTCATTACGGTCTGCCTTGGAACTGGGGCATTACGTGGTGCGGCGTGCGTGCAGCTGGGGTTACATCTGCTGCAGGCGGAACAGCGCGATCTTGTTGATCTCGGCCAGGGCCCGGCTGAACTCGGCTTCGGGGGAGTTGTGGATGCGCTCCTCGAAGGCCGCCAGGATCTGGTGCCGATTGCTGCCCTTCACCGCCATGATGAAAGGGAACCCGAACTTGGCCTTGTAGGCGTCGTTCAGCTCGGTGAAGCGCGAGAACTCTTCAGCCGTGCATTCGTGGATGCCGGCACCGGCCTGTTCGCTGGTGCTGGCTTCGGTCAGTTCGCCACGGACGGCGGCCTTGCCTGCCAGGTCCGGGTGAGCGTTGATCAGGGCCAGCTGGGCGTCGTGGCTGGCGCTGAGGAGGATGTCGGACATGCGCTGGTGCAGGCCGTCGATCTGGTCGACGCTGGCGTCCAGGCCGAGGTCGTAGGCCTTCTCGGCGACCCAGGGCGAATGCTCGTAGATGTCGGCGAAGGCGCTGACGAAGGCATCGCGGGACAGGCTGGACGGGGTGATCTTCTGGAAGCTGCTCATTGGGCGTTGCCTTGGAAAGGGTGGGTGGTGTGCCAGTGGCGGGCGATGTCCACGCGGCGGGCGAACCAGACCTTGTCGTGGCTCTTCACGTATTCGATGAAGCGGGCCAGGGCGGCGAGGCGCGCGGGGCGGCCCAGCAGGCGGCAGTGCATGCCGATGGACAACATCTTCGGCGCGCCGGCGGCGCCTTCGGCGTAGAGCACGTCGAAGGCGTCCTTCAGGTATTCGTAGAAGTCGTCGCCCTTGTTGAAGCCCTGCACCTGGGTGAAGCGCATGTCGTTGGTGTCGAGGGTGTAGGGGATGACCAGGTGCGGCTTCTCCACGGTGCTGGCCGGGTCCCAGTAGGGCAGGTCGTCATCGTAGGTATCGGAGTCGTAGAGGAAGCCACCTTCTTCCATCACCAGGCGGCGGGTGTTCGGGCCGGTGCGGCCGGTGTACCAGCCCACGGGGCGCTCGCCGGTCAGTTCGGTGAGGATGCGGATGGCCTCGAGCATGTGCTCGCGCTCCTGCTCCTCGCTCATGTACTGGTAGTCGATCCAGCGGTAGCCGTGGCTGCAGATCTCGTGGCCGGCCTCGACCATGGCGCGGATGGCGTCCGGGTGACGCTGGGCGGCCATGGCGACGGCGAAGATGGTCAGCGGGATGTCGTGCTTCTTGAACAGGTTGAGCAGGCGCCAGACGCCGACGCGGCTACCGTACTCGTAGAGGGATTCCATGCTCATGTTGCGCGCGCCCTGCAGGGGCTGCGCCGCGACCATCTCGGAGAGGAAGGCTTCGGATTCCTTGTCGCCATGAAGGATGTTGCGTTCGCCGCCTTCCTCGTAGTTGAGGACGAAGGAAAGGGCGACGCGAGCCTCACCCGGCCAGTGCGGATGCGGGGGATTGCTGCCGTAGCCGATCAGGTCGCGGGGGTAGTCGAGGCTCACTACTGGATTCCTTCTTGTCTATTGAGGGTTCGCGGAGCCGTGGCTGCGCGAACGCGATGGGTGATTGTATACAAATGTCGTTGCGTTTTGTAAATCGAATATTTGCCCAAGTCGACGTTCTGCAGGTTTGCAAAAAACTTGCCTGATTGGTCAGCTCTTTGCAATAAAACCCTTGTCGGGTGGAGGTATGCATCAAAATGGTGCCAGCTGCCCGAGCTCTTATGGAGGTGGGAAAAATTCTCGAATAATTGTGTACAATTCTGAAGAATAATGTCTTATATTTGTCGCATCGCGGTGCTTTGGATGCCCTTTCATAGGGCGGTAGGCACCCTGGATGCACCGAATTCAACGAGAAGAGGAGGCGTGGCAACCGCGGGTCGACGACTGCAGCGGGAGCCCGGAAAGCAATGGGACGATTGACCACCCACGTACTGGATGCCGCCCACGGTTGCCCTGGCAGCGACATCAGCATCGAGCTCTACCGCGTCGAGAACGGCGGCATGGAGCTGATCACCCGCACCACCACCAACGACGACGGCCGTTGCGATGCTCCCCTGCTGCAGGGCGAGAGCTACGCCACCGGCGTCTATCAGCTGCACTTCCATGCGGGCGACTATTACCGCAAGCGTGGCGTGAAACTGCCCGAGCAGGCCTTCCTCGACGTGGTCGTGCTGCGCTTCGGCATCAGTGCCGAGCAGGACCACTACCATGTGCCGCTGCTGATCTCCCCCTACAGCTACTCCACCTACCGCGGTAGCTAGTACCCGTCTTACCCCCTGACTCATCAGCGAGTCCTTTTTCCCAGCCCGTCCACACTGCGGGCTTTTTTTTGCCTGCGATTTGGTGCCTGTCAGCATGGAGCTAGACGGGAGAGTCCTGTCTGGACTGCGGGGTATGGCACTTCCGTACCAGGGTGATGGCATTTCGCCCCCTCTCTGACGAGTGGTTCGCATTTGGTCGGGAAAGGGCTTGAGCAAAGTTCCCGGCGCCATAAAAATGCCGCCCCGATGTCGAGATGCCACTATTCCAAGGACGGTCGCAATGCGTCTGCAGTCTTTCGCTGCGGGCTTCTGCCTGCTTTTCCCCGCTTTTTCTGTTTTTGCCGCTGACAGCCCCGGTGCGCCCTTCGCGGGTGACCGCGACCTGATCCGCGAGCGCCAGGACCGCATCCTCGAAGAACAGCGCAAGCGCCTGCAGGACCTCCAGCAATTGCCCGGCCGCGAGGCTCCCGTCCAGCCCAGCACCCCCGCCAGCCAGGGGCCGTGCTTCGACATCCGCAGCATCCGCCTGCAGGGCGCCAGCCTGATTTCCGCGTCGCGCCAGCGCGAGCTGCTCAAGCCCTTCGAAAACCAGTGCCTGGACAGCGGGCGCCTCAACGAGCTGCTCAAGGCCATCACCCAGCACTACATCGACAAGGGCTACGTCACTTCGCGCGCCTACCTGCCGCAGCAGGACCTGGCCGACGGCGAGCTGGACGTCATCGTGGTCGAAGGCAAGCTCGAAGGCCTCGACAGTTCGGCCATCGCCAGTGACCGCGAACTGGCCATGGCGTCGCCCGCCCGCAACGGCGAAGTGCTCGACCTGCGCGAAATGGAACAGCTGGTGGACCAGATCAACCGCCTGCCGTCGCGCCCCGCGCAACTGGAGCTGGTGCCCGGCGCGGACGTGGGCGGCAGCCGCGTGCAGCTCAAGGGCGAGCCGAGCAAGCCCTGGCGCGTGGGCCTGAACCGTCACAACGACGGCCAGCGCAGCACCGGCGAGCAGCAGTGGGGCGCCAGCCTCGACTGGGACAGCCCCTTCGGCTTGGCCGACCAGCTCAGCCTGCGCGGCGGCGGTGACCTGGTTAGCGACCACTGGAAGCACTCGGCCAACCAGAGCGTCCTCTACAACCTGCCCTACGGCTGGTGGAACTTCAGCTACGCTTACAGCCAGAGCTACTACCGCACCCGTAACGACAACAGCGGCTTCCCCTTCGTCACCGACGGCGAGAGCAAGAACCACCAGCTGCGTGCCGAGCGCGTGCTGCACCGAGACAGCGTCAGCAAGACCGCCGCCAGCCTCGGCGTCGCCCACCTGGAAACGCGCAACTATGTAGAAAACAGCCTGCTCGGCAACTCCAGCCCGCGCCTGACCGAATCCCAGCTGGGCTTCAACCATGGCCGGCGCATCGGCAATGCCTTCGTCAACGTCGATGTCGGCTGGCAGCGTGGCATCGGCGCCTTCGATGCCCAGCACGACCGCACCGAGTCCCACCGCTCACCCGAGGCCCGCTACAACAAGTACAGCCTCACCGCCAGCTACCTGCAGTCCTTCCAGCTGCTGGGGGAATCCTTCAGCTTCGACAGCCTGGTCAACGGCCAACACAGCGAAGACGTGCTCTACAGCCCGCAACGCATCAGCGTCGGCGGCCTCAGCTCGGTGCGTGGCTTCAAGGAGCAATCCCTCTCCGGTGACACCGGCGCCTACTGGCGCAACCAGCTGCGCTGGCGCCGGCCGGTGACCTGGGCTGTGCTGCAGCCTTTCGTGCAGGAATACGGCGCTGCCTTCGCCTACGACCTGGGGGTGATCCACGGCGATCGCTACAACCCCGGCCAGAGCGGCCGCCTCAGCGGCAACGCCTTCGAGTTCAGCGCCCGGGGCCAGCACCTGGCCGCCTCGGTCACCTTCGCGCGGTCCCTGGAACGCCCTGACGCCATCACGCGCCAGGAGCACCCGGTGTACTTCCGCTTCGACCTCTTCTTCTGATTTCAGCTTCGCCCGGAGTTCCAGTACATGGACGTTCGCAGCCCCCTGTTCCAGAACATCGCCACCCTCCTCGTCGGCGTGATGTTCCTCAACCCCATCGTCTCCACCGCCGCTGACTTGGCGGTGGATGCTGCTGCCGGTGGCAACACCAGCATCGGCAGCGCTGACAATGGCGTGCCCGTGGTCAACATCGCCACGCCCAATGCCAATGGCCTGTCCCATAACCGCTTCACCGACTACAACGTCGGCCAGCAGGGGCTGATCCTCAACAACGCCACCGACAAGCTGCAGAACACTCAGCTCGGCGGCTACATCATCGGCAACACCAACCTCAACGGCCGCGCCGCCGGCCTCATCCTCAACGAGGTCAACGGCGGCAGCCCCAGCCAGCTCAAGGGCTACACCGAAGTAGCCGGGCAGGGCGCCCATGTCATTGTCGCCAACCCCCACGGCATCACCTGTGACGGCTGCGGCTTCATCAATACGCCCAAGGTCACCTTGAGCACTGGCAAGCCGGTGGTGGAGAACGGCCGCCTCGACCGCTACGACGTGGACGGCGGCGCCATCGCCATCGAGGGCGCCGGCCTCAACGCCGGCAATGTCGACCAGTTCGAGTTGATCACCCGCAGTGCGCAGATCAACGCCGAGCTGCACGCCAAGCAACTGGCCATGGTCACCGGCCGCAACGAGGTGGACGCCGCCACCCTGGCCGCCACTGCCAAGACCGACGACGGCAGCACCAAGCCGCAACTGGCCATCGACAGCTCCGCCCTCGGCGGCATGTACGCCGGCGCCATCCGCCTGGTGGGCACCGAGCAGGGCGTGGGCGTCAAGCTCGCCGGCGACATGGCCGCCAGCGGCGGCGACATCCAGATCGATGCCAACGGCAAGCTGACCCTGGCGCGTACTGCCGCCAGCGGCGACATCGCCCTCAAGGCCACCGATGTCGACCTGACCCGCAGCGCCTATGCCGGCGGCAAGGCCAGCGTCACCAGCGGCGGCACGGTCGAGGTGAAGGAAAGCCTGGCGGCCGCCGGCGACCTGAGCCTGAATGCCGCGCGCATCGACAACCACGGCAACCTGGAAGCCGGCGTGCGCGCCGACGGCAGCGCCAACACCGCCAGCGTCCTCGACATTCAGGGCGGCACCCTGACCAACCGCGGCAAGGTGCTGGCCCAGGGCACCCTCACCACCGACCTGGCGAAGCTCGACAACCAAGGCGCGCAGCTGGTCGCCGTCGGCTCCGCCCAGGTGAAGGCCCAGATCCTGGAAAACCAGGGTGGCCAACTCATCGGCCGGCAGGACCTGAAGGTCGACGGCCAGCAGCTGGACAACAGCGGCGGTACCCTGGCCGCCAACCAGGCGCTGACCGTCACCGTCACCGACGAGGTGAAGAACCTCGGCGACGGCCTGATCCTCTCCAAGGCCGACGGCCTGACCCTCACCACCGCCGTGCTGGACAACCAGGGCGGTACCCTCCAGGCCGACAGCGGTGAGCTCAAGGCCACCGCCAGCACTCGCCTGGACAACCGCAGCGGCAAGGTCCTCGCCGGCGACGGCAAGCTGACCCTCGCGGCCGGCGACCTGCTCAACCAGCAAGGCCGCCTCAATGCCCAGGGCGGCGCCCTCACCGCCACCGTCGACAGCCTCGGCAACGGCCAGGGTCGCATCCAGGGCGACAGCGTCGAACTCACCAGCACCACCCGCCTGGACAACGGCCAGGGCCAGATCGTCGCCACCCAGGGCGACCTCGGCATCAAGCGCGGCGAGGTCATCAACGACGGCGGCCAACTCCTGGCCAAACAGGCGGTGACGGTGGATGCCGACAGCCTGCGCAACCAGGGCGGCACTGTGGGTGGCGACAGCGCCAGTCTCACCCTGACCGGCAAGCTGGCCAACGACGGTGGCCTGATCGAAGCCAGCAAGACCCTCGCCCTCGACATCGGCTCCGCCAGCAATGCCGGCGGCAAGCTGCGCGCACTTGGCAGCACCGGCACCAGCACTTTCGCCATCGGCGGCCGCTTCGACAACGACGGCGGACTGGTGGAAATCGGCAACGCCGGCTTCAGCCTCACCAGCGCCAGCCTCAGCAACCAGCAGGGCACCCTGCGCCACGTCGGTACCCAGGGCTTCGCCCTCAGCCTGGCCGATGCCGGGCAGGCCGGCGGCAGCTTCATCACCAACGGCGTGCTCAGCCTCGACGTCGCCGACTGGACCAACAGCAGCCTGCTGCAGGCCCAGCGCCTGGACCTCAAGGTCGGCACCTTCACCCAGACCGCCAGCGGCAAGCTGGTGTCCATCGACGACATCATCGCCAGCGGTGGCGACTGGACCAACGACGGCGCCATCGAAACCGAAGGCAAGCTGCAACTGGCCCTCACCGGCCGCTACCAGGGCAACGGCAGCCTGAAGAGCCTGGGCGACCTGACCCTCAGCGCCGCCAATGCCGAACTCGGCCAGGGCGCGCAACTGCGCAGCGGCGGCAAGGGCGAGTTCCGCCTCGGCAGCAGCCTGGTCAACGCCGGCACTATCAGCACCGTGGGCGATGCCCTGTTGATCGTCGCCAGCCTCGACAACCGCGGCACTCTTGGCGCCGTGCAGAAGCTGCGCATCGAAGCCCCGACCCTGCTCAACCAGGGCCTGGTCTTCAGTGGCGCCGACATGGCCCTGCGCGCCAACAGCCTCACCAACCTCAAAGGTGACATCTACAGCCTGGGCGCACTGAGCGTGGCGAAGGACGATGCGAATGGGCAGATGGCGTTGCTGGAGAACCGTTCCGGCGGCATCGAGTCCACGGGCGACATGACCCTGCGTGCCGCCACCCTGACCAACCGCAAGGAGCTGTTCACCCCCGGCAAGACGTTGGTCTCCGGCTCCATCAGCGTGGTCTGCTACGACTGCAGCGGTGATCACCACAACGTCGACTACGTCGCCACCGAGCGTTTCGAAAGCTCGGTGCTGGAAGATTCCGCCGCGTCGCGCATCCACAGCGGCGGCAACCTCGATATCCAGGGCGGCGTCATCGCCAACCGTTACAGCAGCCTGAGCGCCACCGGCAACATCGGTATCCAGGGCACCAGTCTGGAGAACACCGGCGCCGCCACCGGCATCATCGAGCGCGTCCGTCGTTTCAATACTGGGCGCGTCACCGACGGCACCGATGAGCGCTTCCGCGACAACTACATCAATCCCTACAACGCCCAGCCGATGCCGAAGGAAGTGCCCAGTGCACTCTACAGCTGGGCGTTGACCAGCGACGTCGAGACGCGCACGCCTACCGGAGTCGGTTCGCCGGCCATCATCCAGGCCGGCGGCAACGTCAGCATCCAGGCCACCCAGCCCATCACCAACGACTCGGTCCTGGCCAACCAGGCACCCCAGGGCGGCACCGCCCAGAACCTGGACAGCCAGGTAGGCCTCACCAGCCAACCGCTGGTGGTGCAGCTCAATGCACAACTGGCGCCGGACGCCAACCAGCAGGCGGTCAACCCGGTGACGCTGCCGGGCTTCGGCCTGCCCCAGGGCCAGAACGGCCTGTTCCATGTCAATCAAGGGGCCGGCCATCGCTACCTGGTCGAGACGCGCGCCGAGTTCGCCAACCTGAAGAGCTTCCTCAGCTCCGACTACATGCTGAACCGCCTCGGCTTCGACGCCGACCAGGCGCAGAAACGCCTGGGTGATGGCCTCTACGAGCAGCGCCTGATCCGCGAAGCGGTGGTCGCCCGCACGGGCAAGCGCTTCATCGATGGGCTCGCTTCGGATGAGGCTCAGTTCAAGTACCTGATGGACAACGCCATCGCCAGCAAGGAAGCCCTCAACCTCGCCCCGGGCGTGGCCCTGAGCGCCGAGCAGGTGGCTGCCCTGACCCACGACATCGTGTGGATGCAGGAGCAGGACGTGAATGGCGAGAAGGTGCTGGTGCCGGTGCTCTACCTGGCTCAGGCCAAGGACCGCCTGGCGCCAAGCGGCGCACTGATCCAGGGCCAGGACGTCGCCCTCATCAGCGGCAGCACCCTCAGTAACAGCGGCACCCTGCGTGCCAGCAACCAGCTGCAGGCGTCCGCCCTGAACATCGACAACCGTGGCCTGATGCAGGCAGGCGATCGCCTGTCCCTGCTGGCCACCGACAGCATCCGCAACGCCCGTGGCGGCATCATCAACGGCAAGGACGTCAGCGCCATCGCCCTCACCGGCGACATCATCAACGAGCGCACCATCAGCCAGG
The DNA here is from genome assembly GCF_026072635.1 of Pseudomonas solani. Lineage (NCBI taxonomy): Bacteria > Pseudomonadati > Pseudomonadota > Gammaproteobacteria > Pseudomonadales > Pseudomonadaceae > Pseudomonas > Pseudomonas solani. Next base: position 4,696,031 of record NZ_AP023081.1, read on the forward strand.
ACGCCCGCAGCGGCAAGAACTTCAGCCAGCTCACCAGCGTGGTGGACAAGGCTGCCGGGATCGAGGCGAGCAACAGCCTGAACCTCTCCGCCGGGCGCGACATCCATAACATCGGCGGCAGCCTCAAGGCCGGCGGCAACGCCACGCTGAGCGCCGGCAATGACCTGGTCATCGCATCCGCAGCCGAAGAAAACGGCAGCATGCGCCAGGACAAGCGCCACTTCTGGAGCAATACCAGCACCACCCAGCATGGCAGTGATGTTCAGATTGGCGGCAACCTGCAGGCCAACGCCGGGCAGGATCTCGCCGTGATCGCCAGCACCGTCAAGGCGGGGGGCAATGTCAGTCTGGAGGCCGAACGCGACATCACCATCGCTGCGGCAGCCGACGAGAGCAGCAGCGAATACCGCTACAAGCGCAGCGGCAAGAAGATCAACAAGGAAGACAGCACCATCCGCCAGCAGGCGGCGGTGATCGAAGCAGGTGGCGATCTCGATATCGAGGCGGGTGGCAACCTGCTGCTCAGCGCCAGCAAGCTCAAGGCCGGCGATGAAGCCTACCTGTACGCCGGCGAACAGCTGGCCCTGACCGCAGGGCAGGACAGCGACTACCAACTCTACGACATGAAGAAGAAGGGGCCTTCGGCGCCAAGAAGACCCAGCGCGACGAAGTCACCGATGTCCGCAATGTCGGCACCAGCATCATCACCGGCGGCGACCTCACCCTCGCCAGCGAAGGTGACCAGCTTTACCAGCGCGCTCACCTGGAAAGCGGCGGCAACCTGACCCTCGAAAGTGGCGGTGCCATCACCTTCGAAGCGGTGAAGGACATGCACCAGGAGAGCCATGAGAAGAGCAAGAGCAGCTTCGTGTGGAACTCCATGGAGGGCAAAGGCAAGACGGATGAAACGGTCCTGCAGAGCCAGCTGATCGCCCAGGGTGAGATTGCGATCAAGGCTGTCGATGGACTGAAGATCGATATCAAGGAGATCAACCAGCAGAGCGTCAGCCAGACCGTCGATGCAATGGTGGCTGCCGACCCGCAACTGGCCTGGCTGAAAGACGTTGAACAGCGAGGCGATGTTGACTGGCGTCGAGTGAAGGAAGTGCATGACTCCTTCAAGTACAGCCATTCGGGGCTGGGCGGTGGTGCGGCGATCATCATTGCGATCATCGTTGCCTACTTCACTGCAGGTGCTGCTAGCGGGCTTATTGGCACTGCGGCGAGCGCAGGTGCAGGCAGTGGCTCGGCAATGGCTGCTGCTGGTTCTGCTTCCATGGTGTCTGCGGGTACAGCGGTTGGTACTGCGGGTGCTGGTTGGGCGAACGTTGCACTTACTTCCGTGGCTACTTCTGCTGCAGGCTCGGCCGCTGTTAGCACAGTCAATAACAGGGGCAATCTAGGGGCGGTCGTCAAAGACATTACGTCGAAAGACGCAATGAGAGGGTATGTCGTTACTGGGGTAACGGCAGGTCTGACGGCTGGGATCTACGACAAGTGGACCGGTACTAATACTGCCCCCTCAACTTCTTTACCTAATAGTGGGGCCGTTACCGCAGCGGGCGGGCTTGGCACCTGGGAGGGCGTCGGCCGATTCACTGCCAACCAGATGCTCCAGAACGGAACGTCCACGTTGGTAGATCGAGCGTTGGGTGGTGATGCCAAGCTCAGTGACGCGCTGCGCTCCAGCTTGGCCAGTGCATTTGCTGCCGCGGGCTTCAACTGGGTGGGTGACAAGACCAGCCCTCAACAGTGGGATTGGAAAGACGGCAGCCTGCCCAAGGTAGGGTTGCACGCCTTGATGGGTGGTCTCGCAGCTGAGGCGGCTGGCGGAGACTTCAAGACAGGTGCCTTGGTCGCAGGCTTGAACGAAGCAGTCGTCGACAAGCTTGCTGGTGTGTATGACCAGATGGACCCGGAAGAGAAAAAGCGCCTGCTCGTCATGAACTCGCAGGTGCTGGGCGTCTTGGTGGCGGCCAGCCAGGGAGGCGATGAAAAGAGTCTGCAGACTGGGGCCTGGGTGGCAGGTAATGCAACGCAGTACAACTATTTGACGCACAAGGAAGTTGAGGAGAAGAGTGCCAGGGAGAAGGCTTGTCCTGACCAGAAGTGCGTAATGGAGGTTAGGGAGCAATATGCAGACTTGGACGAAGGGAGAAATAAGAAGCTAGCGTCCGTTTGTCAGGATAATCCGAAGTCATGCCAACAGATACTGGATCAGTTAATAAAAGATGATCCTAAAATTCTCGAATTTTCTCGCCAAGTTGCCAAGGAGGGCAACTTCAATGAGGCGCTGGGAATTGCAATTGGGATTCGGGGTAGTAATCAGGACGCGCAGAGTATCATTGTGCGCGAATTGTCCATGTTGAAGAATGGGGGCGATAGCGGGCAGTTTCTCGCTGACCTAGCTGCTAAGCTACTTGATGCCGCAACAGGCGGAGGTGGTAGAACTGCGCCTGCAAGAGGGGTGCATACGCCCGTTAGCAAAGATACTTCTCCTATCTCAAAAGAGGCGGCAGCGGGACTTGAAAAGAAATTTGGGGATGCGCTAGATGCAAAAGAGGTAGCAGGTACAACTGCAACGGGCGGGACGAAAGTTACTGCAACGGAAGGAACGTTTCCAGACGAGGTATTCGCCGGGAAGAAACCGCATCAGACGACCCCTGGAATCGGGAGTGTGACACAGGAGAGGTACAATCCCGTAACTGGACAGCTGGAAAAATCTGTGATCGAGTACGACCAATATGGCCGGCAGGTTAAAAGAACGGATTATACTAACCACGGATATGGGAACCCAGAAAAGCCTGCGGAATATCATTCCGACCCCCACACGCATATCTATGAATATGGTCCAGGCTATGGCGCCAACGGGAAAGAGACGAGGATCAATAATGATTAGTCTTCCAGAGTTGAATGAATTGCTTGTTGCTAACAATTGCTTGCATGCAATTAGTATTCAATTAAATGCCGATGGCATGGCTTATGATTTATCTCTATCGGTTTCGGCCTCTGAAAAGGCAGGGGCTGATGTCGTGAATATCAGATTCATCGATATTAGCCAATTTGCGTCACGTGATTTTGGCGGCGGATTAACTCAGTTGATGCACATGAACGTTAATAAGATGGATTCGGGCTTCGATAGGATGCGTTATCAACTGAATGATCTTGAGGATAAAAAGCTCTCGTTTTACTTCTCATCATTCTCGCTTGATTAGTTGAGTTAAAAGCAACTGGCGAAATAGTGCCAGTCGCGCCTGTTATTTATTCCGGTATGACCAGGGCAGGTGTTGTTTGTACAAATACCGCTGACTGGGGAGTCATTGCGTTATAACTGAGGCGGTCTTGGGTATGGCCAATATTAAGCGCTGAGGGTCGGATTTCTATTGCTAAAGGATGTATCCCGAAAGTTGATGATGCATGGATTAAGGTTTCCGGAGGATGCGGGACCAAAGGGTGAGCAAATTCCTATGCATCATGTCCAGAAACAATAGGGGCAGATCACGTTTATTACGTCTAGTAGGGTTATGGAAATCCATGGAAGGTACGCTCAAGGTGTTCAGTCCTAGGAGGCCATAGTGGACAGAATGTCTTTTCTTGCATGTGGAGATGTGTGGTGGGCGCTTAGAGGCTTTCAGTGAGGGGAGTGCTCAAGGTTTAAAGTGTGTTGATTGTGAATGGTCGTTGGTTACTACGTAGATTCCAGAGATCAGGGTTGATGAACATGAGTATGATGTTCACTGTGATGGGGATTTTAAGAGTGAGGCGCATATAAGAGCTGTTGCTGAGGTATCAGGCCTAAATTTCTTGGCGTCTAGAAAGGCTCTTAGAGGGGGTGTAGTGTTTTCCGGTCAAGCAGTTGATGTTTTACGGGTTATAGAGGTTCTTGATTCTGCTGGGGTTCGGTACTCAATAGAGTCTGATTTCAAGTGGGGCTGAACAAGTATTCGTTAGAGACTGCAGCTAAGACTTTCACGTACCCATAAAAAAGCCCGGCACTAAGCCGGGCTTTTTTGCATCTGCGAACAGTCAGCTCATACCCAGCCAGTTGGGCAGTGCCAGGGAGATCCAGGGCACGTAGGTGATGAGGATCAGGAAGGCGAGCAGGATCATCAGCCAGGGCATGGCGGCGCGGATAGTGGAGGTCAGCGGCATGCCGGTCACCGCGGAAGTGACGAAGAGGTTGAGCCCCACGGGTGGGGTGATCAGGCCGATCTCCATGTTGACGACCATGATGATGCCGAGGTGGATCGGGTCGATGCCCAGCTTCATGGCGATGGGGAAGAGGATGGGCGCGAGGATCAGGATGATCGCCGAGGGCTCCATGAAGGCGCCGGCCACCAGCAGCACGATGTTGACCATGAGCAGGAACATGAAGGGGGTGAGCCCCGCTTCGATGACCCAGGCGGTGATCTGCTGGGGCAGTTGCTCGGTGGTCAGCACGTGGGCGAAGAGCATGGCGTTGGCGATGATGAACATCAGCATGATCGACAGCTTGCCCGACTCCAGCAGCACCTTGGGCGCTTCGCTGAGCTTCATGTCCTTGTAGACGAACAGGGCGATGAAGGCCGAGTAGACGGCGGCGACGGCGGCGGCTTCGGTGGGGGTGAACATGCCGGAGTATATGCCGCCGAGGATGATCACCATCAGCAGCAGCCCCCAGATCGCCTTGCGCGCGGCGCTGAGCCATTCGCGGAAGGTGGCGCGGGGCATGGCAGGCAGGTTCTTCTTCACCGCGATGATGTAGATCGCCACCATCAGCACCAGGCCAAGTAGAAGACCGGGGACGACGCCCGCCATGAACAGCTTGCCCACCGAAGTTTCGGTGGCGGCGGCGTAGACCACCATGACGATGGACGGCGGGATGAGGATGCCCAGGGTGCCTGCGTTGCACACGATGCCGGCGCCGAACGCCTGCGGGTAGCCGGAGCGCACCATGCCGGCGATGGCGATGGAACCCACAGCGGCCACGGTGGCGGGGCTGGAACCGGAGAGGGCGGCGAACAGCATGCAGGCCAGTACTGCGGCGATGGCGAGGCCGCCGCGGATGTGGCCGACGCAGGCGTTGGCGAAGTCGATCAGGCGCTTGGCCACGCCGCCGGTGGTCATGAAGGCGCCGGCCAGCAGGAAGAAGGGGATGGCCAGCAGGGTGTAGTGCTCGGAGGTCTCGAACAGCTTGATGGCCAGCGAGCGCACCGAGTCGGGGCTGAACAGCATGATGGTCAGCGAGCCGGCGAGGCCCAGGGAGATGGCGATGGGCACGCCGATGAACATCAGCAGGAACAGCAGGAGGAAGAGGAACAGGATGGTCATTGCTTGCCTTCCTCGAGCTCGGTGAGTTTCAGGGCGTCGGCGGCTTCATCGGCCAGGCCGAGACCGGTCTGCCGGTTCTGCAGCAGGCGCACGAGGATTTCGCCGTAGCGGATGAAGACCATGGCGAAGCCGAGGGGCACGATCAGGCCGATCTGCCATTGCATGACGCCGTAGTGGCCGAGGTCTTCGGCGCCGATGGCGGCGGTGAACAGGGTCTGCACCCACTCGAAGCTGGCCACGCCCAGCAGGCCGGCGTAGGCCAGGCAGCAGAGGCAGGCGATGACGCCGATGATGCGTTGCACCTTGCGCGGGGCGAGCTTGACCAGGGCGTCGACGCCGATATGGCCGGCGGTACGTACGCCGTAGGAAAGGCCGAAGAAGATCAGCCAGGCGAACAGGGCCTTGGTCAGCGAGGTGCTCCAGGTCATGGCCTGGGCCATGCCCATGATGCTGTCGCCGATGGCGAAGAGGCTTTCGCTGGCACCTTCCCAACGGTCGGCGAGGTTGTAGAAGAGGGTGTAGAGGTTGTTGAGGATCACGTAGACGAAGGTGACCAGCGTCATGGCCGCCAGGAGGAAGGCGATGAAGCCTTCCTCGAAGTGGTCCCAGACGCGCCTTAGGGCGTTCATGGATGGTGTCTCCTGATGGCTGGAGGCAGTGCCGGCGCGGTGGGCCCGCGCCGGCTGGCGGTTACTGAGCCTGGTTGGCCGCTTCGGCGGCCTTGATCAGGTCGGCGCCGATCTCGCCTTCGAACTTCTTCCACACCGGCTTCATGGCGTCGCGCCATTCGTTGCGCTGCTCGGGGGTGAGTTCGATGATCTCGCTGGTCTTGGCTTCGATGATGCGCTGCTTGTCACCCTGGTTGAGGGCTTCGGCCTGCTTGTTCACCTCGGCGGTGACTTCCTGGGTGATCTTCTCCAGCTCGCTGCGTACATCCGGCGGCAGGCCGTTCCAGAACTTGGTGTTGGTGATCAGCATGTAGTCGAGCACACCGTGGTTGGATTCGGTGATGTACTTCTGCACTTCATGCATCTTCTGCGAGTAGATGTTCGACCAGGGGTTCTCGGCGCCGTTGACCACGCCGGTCTGCAGGCCCTGGTAGACCTCGGCGAAGCTCATCTTGCGCGGGTTGGCGCGTACGGCCTTGAACTGCTCCTCGAGCACGGCGGAAGCCTGCACGCGGAACTTCAGGCCGCGGGCGTCCTTGGGCTCGCGCAGAGGCTTGTTGGCCGAGAGCTGCTTCATGCCGTTGTGCCAGTAACCCAGCCCGGTGATGTTCTTGCTCTCCATGGACTTCAGCAGGCCCTGGCCCTCGGGCTGAGCTGGAAGCGGTCGACGGCCTGGATGTCGTTGAACAGGAAGGGCAGGTCGAACAGCTGCACCTGCTTGGTGTACTGCTCGAACTTGGCCAGGGAGGGCGCGATCATCTGCACGTCGCCCAGCAGCAGCGCTTCCATTTCCTTGCCGTCGCCGAAGAGCGAGGAGTTCGGGTAGACCTCGACCTTGACCTTGCCGGGCAGGCGTTCTTCCGCGAGTTTCTTGAATAGCAGCGCGCCCTGGCCCTTGGGCGTGTGTTCGGCGACGACGTGGGAGAACTTGATGACGATGGGATCGGCAGCATGCGCCAGGCTGGCGGCACCCAGGGCGAGTGCACAGGCGAGAGCTTTTAGCGTGGGTTTGAACATGGGACTTCCTCTTGTAGTTGTAAGCAGATCCATGCGCGGGTAGCGCTACTACGGCTGACAAGAGCAAGTCTAGGCGCTGACCAGGGGGAAAGCGGTCAGTACCTGAATCACGGCCAGTCTTGTTCTTGTCGGCTCGTTGGCGATGCAATGGCAAGACCCGTACCAGGCGCGTTGAGGCACGGATTCTGGGTCCTGCGGAGCAGCGCTTGCGAGCGCTGCGGGGAATTCATGGCGGGAAACCGCCACGCTTCTGGGTGTTTATGGCGGAAATCCGCCCTTGTCGAGCCGGCGGAAGGCGTCAGCGCGAGATCAGCGCCGCCGTCCCCGCTGCGCCGAACAGCCCGGCGCTGACGCGGTTGAACCAGGCCTGGCCCTGGCCGGAACGCAGGTAGCGGGCGGCGGCGTGGGCGCTGAGGCCGTAGAAGAGCTTGCAGGCGAGGTCCAGCACGGCCCAGGTGGCGATCATCACCGAGAGCTGGCCCAGCAGCGGGCGGTCGGCGCTGATGAACTGGGGCAGGAAGGCGGCGAAGAAGAGGATGTCCTTGGGGTTGCTGGCGGCGAGGCCGAAGGCTTTCCAGTAGAGGGCGCGGAAGCCCGGGTTGACCGGTTGCTCCTCGGTCGCCACCGGTTTGGCGGCGTTGCGCGATTGCTTCCAGCTTTGCCAGGCGAGGTAGAAGAGGTAGAGCGCGCCCACCAGCTTGAGTGCGCTGAACAGTTGCTCGGAGGCCAGCAGCAGGGCGCCGAGGCCGAGCGCGGAGGCGGCGAGCAGCCCGGTGGCGGCGCTGACGCCACCGAGGAAGGCGGGCAGAGAGCGGCGGATGCCGTAGTTGAGGCTGTTGCTGACCATCAGCAGGGACAGGGGGCCGGGGATCAGGATCACCACCAGCGCGGCGCTGCTGAACAGCAGCCAGGTTTCCAGGCTCATTCGCTCGTCTCCGGGAAATGAAAAGGCCCTGGCGCTTCAGCGCCAGGGCCTTGGGGTGTTGCGGGGCGAGCTTACAGGAAAATGAACTTGGCGACGAAGATGGCGCAAAGTGCATACAGGCTGGGCGATACCTCGCGGTATTTGCCAGTGCAGGCCTTCATCACCACATAGGTCACGAAGCCCAGGGCGATACCGTCGGCGACCGAGAAGGTCAGCGGCATCATGATGACGGTGACGATCGCGGGGATGGTTTCGGTGTGTTCGTCCCAGTCGATGTGAGCCATGCCGCCCATCATCAGCATGGCGACGTAGATCAGCGCGCCGGAGGTGGCGTACGCAGGGATCATGCCGGCCAGCGGGGCGAAGAACATGGCGGCGACGAAGAGGATGCCGACGGTGACGGCGGTCAGACCGGTGCGGCCGCCTGCGGCGACGCCCGCGGCGCTTTCCACGTAGCTGGTGACCGGCGGTACGCCGAGCACGCCGCCGAACACGCTGGAGGCGCTATCGGCCTTCATGGCTTTCGACAGGTTCTCGATGCGGCCGTCTTCCTTCACCAGGTTCGCGCGCTGGGCCACGCCCATCAGGGTGCCGGCGGTGTCGAACATGTGCACGAAGAGGAAGGCCAGGATCACGCTGATCATGGTCACGTCGAACGCGCCGGTGATGTCCATCGCCATGAAGGTGGGCGCCAGGCTCGGCGGCATGGAGAAGACGCCGCCGAACTTGACGATGCCCAGGCCGACGCCGATCAGGGTGACGGTGAGGATGCTGATCAGGATGCCGCCGAACACGCGGCGATATTCCAGGACCGCGATCATCAGGAAGCAGATGGCGGCCAGCAGGGGAGCGGGGGAGGTCAGGTCACCGATGTGCACCAGGGTGCTGGAGTTCGGTACCACGATGCCGGCGGTCTTCAGGCCGATGAGCCCGAGGAACAATCCGACCCCCGCGCCCATGGCGAAGCGCAGGCTGCTGGGGATGCTGTTGAGCAGCCATTCGCGGATGCGCGAGAAGGTCAGGATCATGAACAGCACGCCGGACAGGAACACCGCGCCGAGGGCGATCTGCCAGCTGTAGCCCATGGTGTTGACCACGGTGTAGGTGAAGAAGGCGTTGAGGCCCATGCCCGGTGCCAGGCCGACCGGCCAGTTGGCGTAGAGGCCCATCAGGAAGCAGCCGAATGCCGCGGCCAGGCAGGTGGCCACGAATGCCGCACCGTGATCGATGCCGGCGTCCGCCATGATGTTGGGGTTTACGAAGATGATGTAGGCCATGGTGATGAAGGTGGTGAGGCCGGCGGCCAGCTCGGTTCTCACGGTGGTGCGGTGTTCGGTCAGCTTGAAGAGGCGTTCAAGCAGGCCTTTGGCGGGAGGGCTCGCAGCATACGTTCCTTGTTCTTGTTGTTTGGTGCTTTCCACAGCAGGTACCTCTCATTTAGTTGTTTTTAGCTGTTTCGGCCGGCTGGTTACCTGGGTCCCTTGCGCAGCGAAAAGCCTGAGGTTTGGTGCCTCACGGGGCAGTGCGAGTTTTCTGACTTTTGGGTCAAAAAGTACGCAGTCGGATTATGTGTTTGTGTACAAAAAAGTCAATTAATGTTTGTCGGCTTGTGTGCAGCTTTTTGGGGGCATAGACTGCGCGTGCTGGACTGACCGGTAAGACCACAACAACAAAGCCTCCGGATCTCGCACAAGGGCGTAGCCACGCCAGCGCTCCGGGGGCACCGCAACGGAGATTCCCCCATGCTCAAGTGGTGCTCGCGCTCGATATTCCTGCAGGTCGTCATCGGCCTGGTCATCGGTATCCTCTGCGGTATCGGCTTCCCCGAGTTCTCCGCGCAGCTCAAGCCCTTGGGCGACGGCTTCATCAAGCTGATCAAGATGCTCATCGCGCTGATCGTGTTCTGCGTGGTGGTGAGCGGCATTTCCGGGGCGGGTGACCTGAAGAAGGTCGGCCGCATCGGCTTCAAGGCGGTGGTGTATTTCGAGGTGCTGACCACGGTGGCGCTGCTGATCGGCCTGCTGGTGGCCTATGGCGGCGGGCTGGGCGTGGGCGCCAATATCGACCTCGGCCAGTTGCCGGCCGGAGACGCTGCGCTCTACACCTCGCGCACCGGCGACCTGCACGGGCCGGTGGACTTCGTCATGGGGCTGATCCCGGCCTCCGTCGTCGGCGCCTTCGCCAGCAACGACATTCTCCAGGTGCTGCTGTTCTCGGTGCTGTTCGGCTGTGCGCTGAACCAGGTGGGCGAGGCCGCCTCGGGCGTGGCCCGGCTGATCAACGAGATGAGCCATGTGATCTTCCGCATCATGGGCATGATCGTGCGCCTGGCGCCCATCGGCGTGTTCGGCGCCATCGCCTTCACCACCAGCAAGTACGGCGTGGATTCGCTGCGCCACCTGGGCGGGCTGGTGGTGGTGTTCTACGCCACCTGCGCGGTGTTCGTGCTGCTGGTACTGGGCACCGTGCTGCGGGTTTCCGGGCTGCGCCTGTGGCCGTTCCTCGGCTACCTGCGCGAGGAATTGCTGATCGTCCTCGGCACCGCCTCCTCGGATGCGGTGCTGCCGCAGATCATGCGCAAGCTGGAGCACCTGGGCATCCGCAGCTCCACGGTGGGCCTGGTGATCCCCACCGGCTATTCCTTCAACCTGGACGGCTTCTCCATCTACCTGACCCTGGCCATCGTCTTCATCGCCCATGCCACCGGAACGCCGCTGGCGATGAATGACCTGATCACCATCCTGCTGGTGTCCCTGGTGACCTCCAAGGGCGCCCACGGCATTCCAGGTTCGGCCCTGGTGATCCTGGCCGCCACGCTCGCGGCCGTACCGGCCATACCCGTTGTAGGCCTGGTGCTGGTGTTGTCGGTGGACTGGTTCATGGGCATCGGCCGGGCGCTGACCAACCTGATCGGCAACTGCATCGCCACCGTGGCCATCGCCCGCTGGGAGAAGGACATCGACCTGGGCCGCGCCCGCAGCGTGCTGGCCGGCGAACAGGGTTTCGCCTTCAAGGATCGCAGTGGTGTGAGTACCACGGCGGATTGAGAACGGTGCTGGCGGGCTGCATGATGCTGCGGCCCGATCCGGCTCGGCCTGGTTTCACAAGGAGGAAATCACAGTGAACAGCTCATCGACCCTGGTGGGTTCCATCGTCCAGTCCCTGCGCGAGTCCATCGAGCAGGGGCGCTGGCCCGTCGGCGAGATGCTCCCGGGCCAGCGAGAGCTGGCCGAGCAACTGGGCATAAGCCGGCCCTGCCTGCGCGAGGCGGTAACGGTGCTGGAAACCCTCGGCATGGTCCGCTCGCTGCCCGGCAAGGGCGTGCAGGTGCTGGGGCGGGAGGCGACAGGGCACGCCATCACGGCGCCCCGGGACCACAGCATCGAGGATGTGATCCAGCTGCGCTATGCGCTGGAACCCTTCATCGTCGGCCTGGTGGCGCAATCCATCGCATCAAGCGACCTCGACCGCCTGCGCCTGCGCCTGATGGACCTGCGCGATGCCGCCGAGGATGACGACATGGATGCCTTCGTCGAAGCCTATATAGGCTTCCATCAATTGCTCGGCTCGCTGACCACCAACCCCATCTTCCAGTCCCTGGTGACCCAGGCGGGTGACGCCCTGGCCCGCAGCGATGCCTTGCTGCGCCAGCGCGGTGACGAGTTGCAGGAGCGGGTGCGCGAACACGAGGCGCTGGTGCAGGCCATCCGTCGACGGGACAGCCTGCTGGCGTCCTCGCTGATGCGTGACCATCTGGTGAGCGAGGGGCGGCGCATGGGGTTGCGCCTGGAGCTACCGGAGGGCTCCAGGGCCCTGTAGAGGTGAGGTTGAGCGGAGCGGCACTGCTTTTGTTCGGTCAGATTGTGTACAATGCGCACATTTTTCCGAGGCTTTCCCCGCCGGAGGCTGGCAATACGATGCCGACTCGGCGTAGTGTCAGCCCTATTGCCGCTTTCGAAACCTTCTACGTGGGCCCCCATGAACGACGTTGAACACAGTTTGAAGAAGCCGCCGCGTGCCGCCAAAGGCACGCGCAATGGCACCCAGGACGAAGTCGTCTACGCACACATCTTCGAAGCCATCCTCGAACAGCGCCTGGCCCCGGCCACCAAGCTGAGCGAAGAAGCCCTGGGTGAGATCTTCGGCGTCAGCCGCACCATCATCCGTCGCGCCCTGTCGCGCCTCGCCCATGAAGGCGTGGTGCTGCTGCGTCCCAACCGTGGTGCCGTCGTGGCCAGCCCCGGTGCCGAGGAGGCGCGGCAGATCTTCTATGCCCGTCGCATGATCGAGCGCGCCATCACCGAACTGGCCTGCGTCAACGCCACCCCCGAACAGATCGCCGGCCTGCGCCAGATGGTCATCGAGGAGCGCGAATGCTTCGCCCGTGGTGACCGCGGCATGGGCATCCGCCTGTCCGGCGAGTTCCATCTGAAACTGGCCGAGGCCGCCGGCAACTTCACCCTGCTGGGCTTCCTGCGCAGCCTGATCTCGCAGACCTCGCTGATCATCGCCCTCTACGAGAGCAACAGCCGCACCCACTGCTCGGACGAGGAGCATGACAAGGTCATCGACGCCATCGAGTCGCACAACGTCGAGGTCGCGGTCGACCTGATGATGCGCCACATGGACAGCGTCGACGCCAAGCTCAACCTCGAAGGCGAGACCGCCTCCGATGACCTGCACGCGGTGTTCTCGCACCTGCTGCAGAGCAAGAAGAAAAGCACCCGCGCCACCTCGCGCAGCGCCTGAGCCTGGTGCAATGAAGAAGCCCCGCAATGCGGGGCTTTTTTGTGGGCGGGTGGTTTGGGTGAGGCGGGTAGGTCGGGTGCAACCCGACGGCCTGGCGCAACGGCCACCGGCTTCTGTGGGAGCGGCTTCAGCCGCGAAAAAAGGGGACAGGTTGCTGGCCTGATCGCGAATGAATTCGCTTCCATGGGGCGGGCATGCGTGTGGGCTGGAAGGTCGCTTGGTGGATGAAAAGAGCGCCATCCACCCTACACACCGGTCCGCTCCGTAGGGCGGGTGAAACCCGCGTGGTTCCAAGCAAGAGCCCGGGTTGCACCCGACCTACCACGGCACGGCGCCGTAGGTTGGCGCCGAGCGTAGCGAGGCCCAACGCAGCGATGTTGGCGGCGTTGCAGGTGCTTCCCGTGGGAGCGGCTTCAGCCGCGAAAGATCCACTGCGTGTGGCCGGATATCCCATCGCGAATGAATTCGCTCCCATGGGCTGCGCAAAGGCGGTGCACAAAGAAAAAGCCCCGCATGGGCGGGGCTTTTTGAGGGGGCGCTGGATCAGTCGCGTTTGTGCACGGAGCGGCCGGCTGCGAAGGTTTCCTTCACGGTGCGGTCGTCGCCGAGGATGGTCAGCGCGAAGAGCTTCTCTTCGATGGTCTTGGCCTGCTGCATGCGGTAGGCGATCAGCGGAGTGGCCTGGTAGTCGAGGACCACGAAGTCCGCGTCCTTGCCGCTGGCGAAGTTACCGATCTTGTCGTCCAGGTACAGCGCGCGGGCGCCGCCCAGGGTGGCCAGGTACAGGGATTTGAACGGGTCGAGCTTCTTTCCCTGCAACTGCATGACCTTGTAGGCCTCGTTCAGCGATTGCAGTTGGGAGAAGCTGGTGCCGGCGCCGACGTCGGTGCCCAGGCCCACGCGCACGCCATGCGCTTCCAGCTTCTGCAGGTCGAACAGGCCGCTGCCCAGGAACAGGTTGGAGGTGGGGCAGAAGGCCACGGCCGAGCCGGTTTCCGCCAGGCGCTTGCACTCGTCGTCGCAGACGTGGACGCCGTGGGCGAAGACCGCGCGCGGGCCGATCAGCTTGTAGTGGTCGTACACGTCCAGGTAGCCCTTGCGCTCCGGGAACAGCGACTTCACCCATTCGATCTCCGCCTTGTTCTCGGAGAGGTGGGTGTGCATGTACAGGTCCGGGAACTCGCCGAACAGCTTGCCGGCCAGGGTCAGTTGCTCCGGGGTGCTGGTGGGGGCGAAGCGCGGGGTCACCGCGTAGTGCAGGCGGCCCTTGCCGTGCCAGCGCTCGATCAGCTCCTTGCTGTCGGCGTAGCCGCTTTCCGGGGTGTCGGTCAGGTAGTCGGGGGCGTTGCGGTCCATCAGCACCTTGCCGGCGATCATGCGCAGGTCCAGGGCTTCGGCGGCTTCGAAGAAGGCGTCGACCGACTGCTTGTGCACGGTGCCGAACACCAGGGCAGTGGTGGTGCCGCTGCGCAGCAGTTCCTTGAGGAAGATGGCTGCCACGTCCGCCGCGTGGGCCTTGTCGGCGAAGGCTTTCTCGGTGGGGAAGGTGTAGGTGTTCAGCCAGTCCAGCAGCTGTTCGCCGTAGGAGGCGATCATGCCGGTCTGCGGGTAGTGGATGTGGGTGTCGATGAAGCCGGGGGTGATCAGGGCGTCGCGGTATTCGCGCACGTCCACGCCCTTGAGACCGGGCAGCAGGTCGGCGGCATGGCCGACGCGGGCGACCTTGCCGTCCTCGATCACCAGCACGCCGTCCTCGAAGTATTCGTAGGACTGCTCGATGCCCACCTCGGCGGGGTCGGCGATGCTGTGCAGGATGGCGGCGCGATAGGCTTTTACAGGGCTGGTCATGTTGAATCTCGTTCTTTCGTGATCGTGATGCCCCGTGTCGGGGCTCCGCGCAGGCGAGCGCCGAGCTGAGGCAGCTCGGCGTCCTTCTACATGAATCGGGGTGTCAGGCCTGTTCGCGGCGGGAAGAGGGCACCAGTTTGGCGACTGTTTCCCTTTTCTTCACGTCCTGGCCTTCTTCCTTCTGACCGAAGGTGGCGTTGTAGGTGGCGATGATCTCGCCGGCGATGGAGATGGCGATCTCGGCGGGCAGCTTGCCCTTCACCTCGGCAATGCCCATGGGGCAGCGCATGCGTTGCACGGTTTCGGTGGCGAAGCCGCGATCACGCAGGCGGTGTTCGAACTTCACGCGCTTGGTCTTCGAGCCGATCAGGCCGTAGTAGGCGAAATCGTTGCGCTTGAGAATCTCGGCGGTGAGCTCCAGGTCGAGCTGGTGGTTATGGGTCATGACGATGAAGTAGCTGCCAGCGGGCATGCGCTCGACTTCATCGACCACTTCATCATTCACCACCTTCTCGACGCCGGCCGGGATGAATGCCGGGAATTCGTTCTCCCGCGAGTCGATCCAGCGCACCTTGCAGGGCAGGCTGGCGAGCAGCGGGACCAGGGCGCGGCCGACGTGGCCGGCGCCGAACAGGGCGATGTGCGCCTGGGGCTGGCCCATGGGTTCGAACAGCAGCACCGTGGCACCGCCACAGCATTGGCCGAGGCTGGCGCCCAGGCTGAAGCGTTCCAGGCGGGTGTCCTGGGTGCGGGTGCGGAGCATTTCCCGGGCGATTTCCATCGCCTTGAACTCCAGGTGGCCGCCGCCGATGGTTTCGTAGATGCGGTCATCGCTGACCACCATCTTCGAGCCGGAATTGCGCGGGGTGGAGCCGCGCTCTTCGATGATGGTCACCAGCACGCAGGCTTCGCTGCGTTGCTGGAGTTCGGCCAGGGCGCTGATCCAGCTCATTTGCTCAACCTCCAGGTGCGCAGGGGTTTGGCGGAGCGCGAGAGGCGCCAGACATCCTGTTCCGGGCGACGCAAGGCTTCGGTCGGCAGGACGGGAGCGGCCTGCTGTTCCGGGGTTTCGCGGCTGAAGACGGGTTGGCTGTTCATCTCGGCTCCCGGCCCGCCGTCAGGCGGGCTCTACCTGGCTGACAGCGGGCTTGGTGGCCGCCTGCTGCAACTTCTTCATCTGCTCCACGCCCCAGAGCACGCGCTCCGGAGTTGCCGGTGCATCGATGTTCGGTTGCGCCTTGTAGTCCGCCAGGCTGGCCACGGCGTCCTTGAGTGCGCACCACACGGCGATGCCGAGCATGAAGGGCGGCTCGCCCACGGCCTTGGAGTGGAACACCGTCTGCTCGGGGTTCTTGCGGTTCTCCACCAGCTTCACCCGCAGGTCGATGGGCATGTCGGCGATGGCGGGGATCTTGTAGCTCGCCGGGCCGCTGGTCATCAGCTTGCCCTTGGCGTTCCACACCAGCTCTTCCATGGTCAGCCAGCCCATGCCCTGGACGAACGCGCCTTCCACCTGGCCGATGTCGATGGCCGGGTTCAGCGAGTCGCCCACGTCATGCAGGATGTCGGTGCGCAGCATCTTGTACTCGCCGGTCAGGGTGTCCACCAGCACTTCCGCGCAGGCAGCGCCGTAAGCGAAGTAGTAGAAGGGGCGGCCGCTGGCCTTGTCGCGGTCGTAGAAGATCTTCGGTGTGCGGTAGAAACCGGTGCTGGAGAGCGAGATCTGGTTGAAGTAGGCGAGCTGGATCACTTCCTCGAAGGACAGGTAGTGGTCGCGTACGCGCACCTGCTCGTTGCTGAACTCGATGTCTTCGTCGGTCACCTTGAAGTGGATGGCGAGGAAGTCCACCAGGCGCTTCTTGATGGTTTCGGCGGCGTTCTGCGCGGCCTTGCCGTTCAGGTCGGTGCCACTGGAGGCCGCGGTCGGCGAGGTGTTGGGCACCTTGTCGGTGTTGGTCGCGGTGATCTGGATGCGGCCGATGTCCACCTGGAAGACCTCGGCCACCACCTGGGCGACCTTGGTGTTCAGGCCCTGGCCCATCTCGGTGCCGCCATGGTTCAGGTGGATCGAACCGTCGGTGTAGATGTGCACCAGCGCGCCGGCCTGGTTGAGGAAGGTGGCGGTGAAGCTGATGCCGAACTTGACCGGAGTCAGCGCCAGGCCCTTTTTCAGCACCGGGCTCTTGGCGTTGAACGCGCGGATCTCTTCGCGGCGCTTGGCGTATTCGCTGCTGGCCTCGAGGTCGGCGGTCATCTCATCCAGCAGGTTGTGCTCGACCGGCTGGTAGTAGTGGGTGACGTTGCGCTCGTCCTTGCCGTAGTAGTTGGTCTTGCGCACCTCCAGCGGGTCCTTGCCCAGGTGGCGCGCGATCACGTCCATGATCTCTTCGATCACCACCATGCCCTGCGGGCCGCCGAAGCCGCGATAGGCGGTGTTCGACGCGGTGTTGGTCTTGCAGCGGTGGCCGTTGATGGTGGCGTGTTCGAGGAAGTAGGCGTTGTCCGAGTGGAACATCGCGCGGTCGACGATGGAGCCGGAGAGGTCCGGCGAATAGCCGCAGTTGCCCGCCAGTTCCAGTTCGATGCCGGTGAGCAGGCCGTTGTCGTCGAAGCCGATGTCGTACTCGGCGTAGAACGGGTGGCGCTTGCCGGTGATGCTCATGTCTTCGACGCGCGGCAGGCGCATCTTGGTCGGGCGGCCGGTGAGGTGCGCGATCACCGCGCAGAGGCACGCCGGGCCGGCGGCCTGGGTTTCCTTGCCGCCGAAGCCACCGCCCATGCGGCGCATGTCGATGACGATCTTGTGCATGTGCACGCCCAGCACCTCGGCCACCAGCTTCTGCACCTCGGTGGCGTTCTGGGTGGAGGTGTAGACGATCATGCCGCCGTCCTCGGTGGGCATCACCGAGGAGATCTGGGTTTCCAGGTAGAAGTGCTCCTGGCCGCCGATGTGCAGGTTGCCCTGCAGGCGGTTCTTCGCACTGGCCAGGGCGCTGGCCGAGTCGCCGCGCTTGTGCTGGTGGCTGTCGAGGACGAAGTGCTTCTTGCGCAGCGCGTCGACCACGTCGAGCACCGGCTCCAGGTCTTCGTATTCGATGATCGCGGCCATGGCCGCCTTGCGGGCGGTTTCCAGGCTGTCGGCACCAACCGCGATGACCACCTGGCCGACGTACTCGACCTTGCCGTCCGCCAGCAGCGGGTCGCCGGCCACGACCGGGCCGATGTCCAGCTGGCCGGGAACGTCCTCGGCGGTGATGGCGATGGCCACGCCGGGGAAGGCGTAGCAGGGGGTGGTGTCGATGCGCAGGATGCGGGCATGGGCGCGGTCGCTCATGCGGGCATAGACGTGCAGCTGGTTGGGGAATTCCAGGCGGTCGTCGACGTACACCGCTTCGCCGGTGACGTGCTTGGGCGCGCTCTCGTGCTTGACGCTCTTGCCGACGCCGGTGGTGATGTCGGCGCGGAACAGCGCGGCCAGTTCTTCCTGGGATTTGATCTTGTGGTGGTTAGACATGCTCTGTGCCTCCAACGTCTGCTGCGCCCGCGTGAACGGTGATGGGCGCGATGTGCAGATTAAGCCTGCGGTGCTGCGCTTCCTGGCCAGCAATTGCCGGGATCGGCGCTTGGTGCGCGACATGCTTGAGATCACACATAGGCAGTCACCCGGGTTTCGACCTCGGGGCCTGCAGTTCGAGGAAGAATTTGCGCAGCAGGTTCTGCGCGGCCAGCAGGCGGTATTCCTTGCTGGCACGGAAGTCGGTCAGCGGGATGAAGTCCTGGGCCAGGGCCTCGCAGGCACGTTCGATCACGCCGGGGTACCAGGCGGCGCCCACCAGCGCGGCTTCGCAGGCGGCGGCGCGCTTGGGAATGCCGGCCATGCCGCCGAAGGCGATGCGGGCTTCACGCACCACGCCGTCCTCGATCACCAGGTTGAAGGCGGCGCAGACGGCGGAGATGTCGTCGTCCAGGCGCTTGGACACCTTGTACGCGCGGAACGCCTGGTTGGTGCGGGCGCGCGGCACGAGGATCTTCTCGATGAACTCGGCTTCCTGGCGCACGGTGACCTTGTAGTCGAGGAAGTACTCGTCCAGGGGCAGGGTGCGGGTCTGGTTGCCCTTGCGCAGGACGATCCTGGCGCCGAGGGCGATCAGCAGCGGCGGGGCATCGCCGATGGGCGAGGCGTTGCCGATGTTGCCGCCGAGGGTGCCCTGGTTGCGGATCTGCAGCGAGGCGAAGCGGTGCAGCAGTTCGCCGAAGTCCGGGTACTCGCGGGCCAGGGCGTCGTAGCAGTCGGAAAGCGCGGTGGCGGCGCCGATCTCGATGAAGTCGGGGCCGATCTCGACGCGCTTCATGGCGTCGATGTGGCCGACGTAGATCATCACCGGCAGCTCGCGGTGGAACTGGGTGACCTCCAGGGCCAGGTCGGTGCCGCCGGCCAGCAGGCGGGCCTGCGGGTTGGCGGTGTAGAAGTCGGCCAGGTCGGCGACGGTCAGCGGCACCAGGCAGCGCTTGTCACCGCTGTTGAGCTCGGCGGTCTCGCGCGGGGCGATGGCCTGGAGCTGGGCGACGGTCTGGGCCTCGAAGGCGTCGAACTGGTCCGGCTGCTTCTGGCAGCAGGCCTGCTCGGCGGCGTCGATGATGGGGCGGTAGCCGGTGCACCGGCACAGGTTGCCGGCCAGGGCTTCCAGGGTCTGGGCCTTGTCGTAGCCATCGCTGTTCTTCTGCAGGGCGAACAGCGACATGACGAAGCCGGGGGTGCAGAAGCCGCACTGGGAGCCATGGCAGTCGACCATGGCCTGCTGCACGGAGTGCAACTGGCCCTTGTGCTTGAGGTCTTCCACGGTGATCAGCTGCTTGCCGTGCAGGGACGAGACGAAGGTCAGGCAGGAGTTGAGGGTGCGATAGCGGATGCGATCCCCCTGCAGCTCGCCGACGACGACCGTGCAGGCGCCGCAGTCGCCCGAGGCACAGCCCTCTTTGGTTCCGGGTTTGGCCAGGTGTTCACGCAAGTAGTTGAGCACGGTGACGTTGGGATCGAGATCGCGCTCGGTGCGCAGCTCCCGATTGACTAAAAACTGGATCAAGGACGACCTCCAGGCACTTTATTGTTTTTACGAGGGCTCGTATGGCGGCGAATTTAGAATCCCCTGACTTTCTGGTCAATAAATATTTGACCCAAAAGTCAGAAAATCTTCACGCCAATGGGCTATGAAGCCGGCGCGCCCGCTCTGGCACGGCAAAGTTGCTTAATCCGTGCCAGTCATCTGCAAGTGTAGAAACGCCGACGCCCCCATGCGGGGGCGTCGGTCGAAAGGTCGGGCTGGAGAGAGGTCAGGCGGCCTGCTGCGACTCCGTCAGCTGGTGCTCCTCGCCGGCGTAGTAAGCGCGTACGCGGGGGTCCATCACCGCGCGCCAGAGCGGGGGATCAGCGCCAGGACGATCATCCCCGCGTAGCCGTTGGGCAGTTGCGGGCTGTCGTCGAAGTGGCGCAGCACCTGGTAGCGGCGCTTGGCGTAGGCGTGGTGGTCCGAATGGCGCTGCAGGTGGAAGAGGAACAGGTTGGTGAGCAGGAAGTTGCTGTTCCAGGAGTGCGCCGGGCTGGTCCGCTCGTAGCGGCCGTTCTCCAGCTTGCGCCGGTGCAGGCCGTAGTGCTCCACGTAGTTGACGATCTCCAGCAGGGTGAAGGCCATGGCCGACTGGCCGAGGAAGAACAGCACGCCGAGCCAGCCGAACGCCAGGCCGAAACCTGCGGTGAAGGCTGCACTGATGGCGTACCACCAGATCAGCTCGTTGCGCCAATGCAGTGCAGGCAGGCCCTTGCGCTTGAGGCGCTCGGCCTCCAGGTGCCAGGCATTGAGGAAGTTGTGCTTATAGGCATGGGGCAGGAAGGCATAGAGGCTCTGGCCGTAGCGGGAGGAGGAGGCGTCCTCGGGCGTCGACACATGGACGTGGTGGCCACGCACATGCTCGACCTTGAAGCCCCCGTAGCAGACCGCCGCCAGCAGCAGGCCGCCGGCGTTCTGCTCGATCTTCGGGTCCTTGTGGATCAGTTCATGGGAGACGGTGATGCCGATGGCGCCCATCACGGTACCCACCGAGAGCAGCCAGCCGAGGCGGCCGACCCAGTTCCAGTCCTCGTGGTGGATGAAGACCCAGCCGCTCCAGGCCAGCATGCCCAGCAGCAGCGGCACGGTGGCCAGGCTCAGTACCTGGTAGTAGTCCTGGCGCTCCATCTCCGGCACCTGCTCGGCTTCGTCCGGGTTGGCCGGGTCGCGGCCGACGATGGCGTCGAGGAGCGGGATCACCCCGAAGACCACGGTGATCACCAGCCAGGGCCACGCATTGGCGTAGCTGCTGTCCAGCGACCAGTAGAAACTCATGGGGATTCCGGCAACCGGGATCAGCCAGATCCAGTAGCCGACCTTTTTCAGGGCGAGCATCCAGTTGGAAGGCAGGCGTTCGAACATGGGTGTTCTCCGTGTCGAGGTGGATGGGTTCTTGTAAAATTGTCAGACAATCCTGCGCCTCCCAGCCCCACCCGGCGACCGACCTTTAGGTCTGAATGCCCGCTTGTTGTCACCTTTGCCAGGTAACACCCTGTGTTACACTTCGCCCCCTGCAGCGTTCCGCTGTGGGCCGCAATCCCTTGAAGCTGCTGCGTTCCCGGGCCGATATAGCACGCCGGAGCTATCGCCGAGGGCGCCTTACGGACATTCCCAGCCTCCATGACCGAAGGAAAACCATGACGTTCAAGGCACCGGACAGCCTCGCCGAACAGATCGCCCACCACCTCGCCGAGCGCATCATTCGCGGGGAGATGAAGGAACGCGAGCGCATTCAGGAGCAGAAGGTCACCCAGTCCCTCAACGTCAGCCGCGGTTCCGTGCGCGAGGCGTTGCTGATCCTCGAGCGCCGCCACCTGATCAACATCCTGCCGCGCCGTGGCGCCCAGGTTTCCGAGCTCACCCCCCATCACGTGCAGAGCCTCTATGCGCTGATGATGGAGATGTACATCCTCCTGGCCAACGCCGTGGCCCAGCGCTGGAAAAGCGAAGCGGACCTCGCCCCCTTCCGCGCCATCCAGCTGCGCCTGGAGGAATGCCTGAAGGAGCACGACATCGGCAACTTCGTCGATGCCAGCTTCGACATCATGCGCGCCGCCTTCCCCTTCGCCGACAACCCCTACCTGGAAGAGACGGTGGAGAACCTGCTGCCGGCCATCAGCCGCACCTATCACCTGGCGCTGGAACAGCGCAAAGGCGAGATGGCCCAGTTCATGCTGGCGTTCGCCGAGTTGCTGCAGGCGGTGATCGCCCGTGAGCCGGCGCGCATCCGCGACGTGCTGCACGCCTATGGCCAGCACAACTGCCAACTGGTGCTTGCGGCGCTGGCCGGGCGCTGATCGTTCACTGACCGAGGGAGGCAGGGATGCGGCTCAAGTGCATCAAACTGGCGGGGTTCAAATCCTTCGTCGACCCGACCACGGTCAACTTCCCCAGCAACATGGCGGCGGTCGTCGGCCCCAACGGCTGCGGCAAGTCCAACATCATCGACGCCGTGCGTTGGGTGATGGGCGAGAGCTCGGCGAAGAACCTGCGCGGTGAGTCGATGACCGACGTCATCTTCAACGGCTCCAACACCCGCAAGCCGGTGGCCCAGGCCAGCATCGAACTGATCTTCGACAACTCCGACAACACCCTGGTGGGCGAGTACGCGGCCTTCGCCGAAATCTCCATTCGCCGCCGGGTCAGCCGCGACGGGCAGAACACCTATTTCCTCAACGGCACCAAGTGCCGGCGCCGCGACATCACCGATATCTTCCTCGGCACCGGCCTGGGGCCGCGCAGCTACTCGATCATCGAGCAGGGGATGATTTCCAAGCTGATCGAGGCCAAGCCCGAGGACCTGCGCAACTTCATCGAGGAAGCCGCCGGCATCTCCAAGTACAAGGAGCGCCGCCGCGAGACCGAGAGCCGCATTCGCCGTACCCACGAGAACCTCGCCCGCCTCACCGACCTGCGCGAAGAGCTGGAGCGCCAGCTCGAACGCCTGCACCGCCAGGCCCAGGCCGCCGAGAAGTACCAGGAATACAAGGCCGAGGAGCGCCAGCTGCGCGCCCAGCTCGCGGCCCTCAAATGGCAGGCCCTGAACGAACAGGTAGGCCAGCGTGAGGCGGTGATCGGCAGCCAGGAGGTCAGCTTCGAGGCACTGGTGGCCGAACAGCGCAGCGCCGACGCCAGCATCGAACGCCTGCGCGATGGGCACCATGAGTTGTCCGAGCGCTTCAACCTGGTCCAGGGCCGTTTCTATTCCGTGGGCGGCGACATCGCCCGCGTCGAGCAAAGCATCCAGCACGGCCAGCAGCGCCTGCGCCAGTTGCAGGACGACCTGCGCGACGCCGAGCGCGCCCGCCAGGAAACCGAATCCCACCTCGGCCATGACCGCACCCTGCTGGCCACCCTGGGCGAGGAGCTGGAAATGCTCGCGCCCGAGCAGGAGATCAGCGCCGCCGCCGCCGAGGAAGCCGCCGCCCAGCTGGAAGAGGCCGAGACTGGCATGCATGCCTGGCAGGAGCAGTGGGACGGCTTCAACCAGCGCAGCGCCGAGCCCCGGCGTCAGGCCGAAGTGCAGCAGGCGCGCATCCAGCAGCTGGAGCAGAGCCTCGAGCGCCTGCTGGAGCGTGGGCGCCGCCTCAATGACGAGCGCGCCCAGCTCGCGGCTGACCCGGAAGATGCGGCCATTCTCGAGCTGAGCGAGCAACTCGCCGCCGGTGAATTGCAGCTGGAAGAGCTGCAGGCCGCTGAAGAGGCCCAGGTCGAGCGCCTGGAGCAACTGCGTGAAGAACTGCAGCAGGCGACCCAGGCCCAGCAGCGTGCCCAGGGTGAACTGCAGCGCCTCAACGGGCGCATCGCCTCCCTCGAAGCCCTGCAGCAGGCCGCGCTCGATCCCGGTAGCGGCACCGCTGAATGGCTGCGCAACCAGAAGCTCGACCAGCGCCCGCGCCTGGCTGAAAGCATGCGGGTGGAAGCGGGTTGGGAGCTGGCGGTGGAAACCGTGCTCGGTGCCGACCTGCAAGCCGTGCTGCTGGACGATTTCAATGCCCTGGACCTGAGCGGCTTTACCCAGGGCGACCTGCGCCTGGCGGCTGCCGTCAAGGGCGGCGCCCGGGTGCCCGGCAGCCTGCTGGACAAGGTCGAGTCCGCCATCGACCTGGCGCCCTGGCTGGCGCGGGTGCGGCCCGTGGACAGCCTCGACCAGGCCCTGGCCGCGCGTTCGACGCTGGCCGCTGATGAGAGCCTGATCAGCCGTGATGGCTACTGGGTCGGGCGCAATTTCCTTCGTGTGCGCCGCGCCAGCGAAGCCGAGAGTGGCGTGCTGGCCCGTGGCCAGGAGCTGGAGCGCCTGCATGCTGAGCATGATGAGCAGCAAGCGGCCCTGGAAACCCTGGAAGAGCGCCTGCAGCACCTGCGTGACAGCCAGCGCCAGCAGGAAGAAAGCCGCGAGCAGCAACGCCGCCGCGCCCAGGATGAATCCCGCCGCCTGGGTGAGCTCAAGGCGCAGCTGTCCGCCCAGCAGGCCAAGGTCGAGCAGCTCACCTTGCGTCGCCGCCGCCTGGAAGCGGAGTTGGCCGAGCTGGACGAACAGCGCGCCATCGAACACGAGCAGCTCGGCGAATCACGTCTTGTCCTGCAGGACGCGCTGGATGCGATGGAAACCGACACCGAGCAGCGCGAGAAGCTGCTCGCCGAGCGCGACAGCCTGCGCGAGCGCCTCGACCGCATCCGCCAGGAGGCCCGGCAGCACAAGGACCAAGCACACCAGTTGGCCGTGCGCGTCGGCTCCCTGCGTGCCCAGCATGATTCCACGCGCCAGGCGCTGGAGCGCCTGAGCCTGCAGTTCGAGCGCCTCGAAGAGCGCCGCGAGCAGCTCAATCTCAATCTGGAAGAGGGCGCCGCGCCACTGGAAGAGCTGCGCATGAAGCTCGAAGAACTGCTGGACCGGCGCATGGGTGTGGAGGAGGAGCTCAAGCTCGCCCGCCTGGCCCTGGAAGATGCCGACCGTGAGCTGCGTGACGCCGAGAAGCGCCGCACCCAGGCCGAGCAGCAAGCGCAACTGTTGCGCGGCCAGCTGGAGCAGCAGCGCATGGACTGGCAAGCCCTGAGCGTGCGCCGCAAGACCCTGCAGGACCAGCTTCACGAAGACGGCTACGACCTCCACGGCGTGCTCGCCACGCTGCCCAACGAGGCCAGCGAAGCGGCCTGGGAAGAAGAACTCGAACGCCTCGCGGCGCGCATCCAGCGCCTGGGGCCGATCAACCTCGCGGCGATCGACGAATACCAGCAGCAATCCGAGCGCAAACGCTACCTGGACGCCCAGAACGACGACCTGGTGGAAGCGCTGGACACCCTGGAAAACGTCATCCGCAAGATCGACAAGGAGACCCGCAACCGCTTCAAGGAAACCTTCGACCAGATCAACTCGGGCCTGCAGGCATTGTTCCCCAAGGTCTTCGGTGGCGGCCATGCCTACCTGGAGCTGACCGGGGAGGACCTGCTCGACACCGGCGTCGCCATCATGGCGCGGCCGCCAGGCAAGAAGAACAGCACCATCCACCTGCTTTCCGGTGGCGAGAAGGCGCTCACCGCGCTGGCCCTGGTATTCGCCATCTTCCAGCTCAACCCCGCGCCGTTCTGCATGCTCGACGAGGTGGACGCGCCGCTGGACGACGCCAACGTCGGGCGCTATGCCCGCCTGGTGAAGGAGATGTCGGAGAAGGTCCAGTTCATCTATATCACCCACAACAAGATCGCCATGGAAATGGCCGATCAACTGATGGGCGTGACCATGCACGAGCCGGGATGCTCGCGTCTGGTCGCGGTGGATGTCGAGGAGGCTCTTTCCCTCGTAGAGGCCTGACCGGGCGGGGAGAATCCTCACCGCTCCAGGGGCCGTGAAGCCTCTATCAGAGGTTTCTCTGCTGGGCTGGCCGTGCTAGCTTAATGCCCACTTTTGTCGCACGTGGAAAACGCCATTCAGAACATGGAGTTGGGCGCCACGTTTTCAGGGGACCGGATGTCCTTTCTTCACCATCATCAGAATATTTTTTGACCAGGGGACACAGGATTAATGGATATCGGTCTGCGCGAGTGGCTGATCGTCATCGGCATCATCGTAATCGCCGGCATTTTGTTCGATGGCTGGCGCCGCATGAGCGGCGGCAAGGGAAAACTCAAGTTCAAGCTCGATCGCAGCTTCTCCAATCTCCCCGATGACGACGAGGACCCCGGCCTGATGGGGCCCGTACGCGTCAAGGAACGCCACCAGGAACCCTCGCTGGACGAGGAAGACCTGCCGCCCATGAGCGCCAAGGAGCTGAACAAGCGCCGCGGCGAGCCGCACCAGGGCGACCTCAATCTCGATGAGCCGGTACCGACCCTGCTCAACCCCGTGGACGATGGCACCCCGGCCAAGCCCGCCAAGAACGGCAAGACCCATGCTGCCCCGGCCCAGGACCTGCCTCCGGTGGAGGAAGTGCTGGTGATCAACGTGGTGGCGCGCGACGGTGACGGCTTCAAGGGCCCGGCCCTGCTGCAGAACATCCTCGAGAGCGGCCTGCGCTTCGGCGAAATGGACATCTTCCACCGTCACGAAAGCATGGCCGGTAACGGCGAAGTGCTGTTCTCCATGGCCAACGGCGTCAAGCCCGGCACCTTCGACCTGGACGACATCGACCACTTCAGCACCCGTGCGGTGAGCTTCTTCCTCGGCCTGCCGGGCCCGCGTCATCCGAAGCAGGCCTTCGATGTGATGGTCGCCGCGGCGCGCAAGCTGTCCCAGGAACTGAACGGCGAATTGAAGGACGATCAGCGCAGCGTGATGACGGCGCAAACGATCGAACACTATCGGCAGCGCATCGTCGAGTTCGAGCGCCGCAGCCTGACCAAACGCTGAATCACAGGATCCAACGAAAGAGCAGCCCAGGCTGCTCTTTTCGTTTGCACAGAAAAGAGCACGAATCATGACCGACGCCCAGACCGCCGCCCAGCGCATCCACCAATTGCGTGCCGAACTGGATGAGCACAACTACCGCTACTACGTGCTGGACGAACCCAGTGTCCCCGATGCCGAGTACGACCGCCTGTTCCGCGAGTTGCAGGCCCTGGAGGCCGAGCATCCGGAGCTGGTGACGCCGGAGTCGCCGACCCAGCGCGTGGGCGGCGAGGCCCTGAGTGCCTTCGGCGAAGTGCGCCATGAGGTGCCCATGCTCAGCCTGGGCAACGCCTTCGAGGAGGACGACCTGCGCGCCTTCGACCGCAGTGTGCAGAGTGGCCTGGGGCTCTCTTCCGGCGACCTGTTCGGTGGCGGCGCAGAGGTGGAGTACAGCTGCGAGCCCAAGCTCGACGGCCTGGCGGTCAGCCTGCTGTACCGCGACGGCCAACTGGTGCGCGGTGCCACCCGTGGCGACGGCAGCACCGGTGAAGACATCAGCGCCAACGTGCGCACCATCCGCAACGTGCCGCTGAAGCTCAAGGGCGAGGGCTGGCCCGCCGTGCTCGAAGTGCGCGGCGAGGTGTACATGCCCAAGGCCGGCTTCGATGAGTTGAACGCGCGCCAGGCGGAAAGCGGCGGCAAGACCTTCGCTAACCCGCGCAACGCCGCGGCCGGCAGCCTGCGTCAGCTGGACCCGCGCATCACCGCCAGCCGCCCCCTGGAGTTCTGCTGCTACGGCATCGGCCAGGTCAGCGGCGAGCTGCCGGCCACCCAGGTCGGCATGCTGGAGAAGCTCAAGGGCTGGGGCGTGCCCATCAGCCGTGAATTGAAACTGGCCAAGGGCGTCGAAGCCTGCCTGGCCTACTACCACGACATCGGCCAGCGGCGCATGGACCTGGCCTATGACATCGACGGCGTGGTGTTCAAGGTCAACAACATCGAAGACCAGCAGCAGCTGGGTTTCCGTGCGCGCACCCCGCACTGGGCGCTGGCCCACAAGTTCCCCGCCCAGGAGGAGCTCACCGAGCTGCTGGACGTGGAATTCCAGGTCGGCCGTACCGGTGCCGTCACCCCGGTGGCGCGGCTGAAGCCGGTCAAGGTGGCCGGCGTCACCGTGGCCAATGCCACCCTGCACAACATGGACGAGGTCGCACGCCTGGGCCTGATGATCGGCGACACGGTGATCATCCGCCGGGCCGGCGACGTGATCCCCCAGGTGATGCAGGTGGTCACCGAGCGCCGCCCCGCAGATGCCCGCGAAGTGCATGTCCCCGAGCAGTGCCCGGTGTGCGGCTCGGCTGTCGAGCGTACCCAGCTGGTCAAGCGCGCCAAGGGCAAGGAAACCACCAGCGAAGGCTCGGTCTACCGCTGCGTCGGCCGCCTGGCCTGTGGCGCCCAGCTGAAGCAGGCGATCATCCACTTCGCGTCCCGCCGCGCGCTGGATATCGAAGGCCTGGGTGACAAGATCGTCGAGCAACTGGTGGACACCGGGCTGGTGGCCTCGCCGGCGGACCTGTTCACCCTGACCTACGAGCAGGTGGTGGCGCTGGAAGGCTTCGCCGATCTGTCGACCCGCAACCTGCTGGCGGCGATCCAGGACAGCGCCAAGCCGACCCTGGCGCGCTTCATCTATGCGCTGGGCATCCCCGATGTGGGTGAGGAAACCGCCAAGCTGCTGGCCCGCGCCCTCGGCTCCCTGGCACGCATCCGCCAGGCGCTGCCCGAGGTGCTGACCTATCTGCCGGACGTGGGCCTGGAGGTTGCCTTCGAGATCCATAACTTCTTCAGCGATGCCCACAACCTCCAGGTCATCGACGACCTGCTGGCCCGTGGCGTGGTGCTGCAGGAGGAGGGCGACCTCAGCCCCGAGTTCGCTGCCTGCGCGACCCTGGCGGGCTTCATCGACAAGCTCAACATCCCCTTCATCGCTGCCACCGGTGCAGAGAAGCTGGCAGTGAAGTTCGGCAGCCTGGAGGGCGTGATCAAGGCCGACTGGCTGGACCTGCGCCAGGTGGAACGCCTCAACGAGAAGGCGGCCAAGTCCCTGCGCGACTTCTTCGACCTGCCCGCCAACGCCGAGCGCGCCGCGCTGATCGAAGCCCAGTTGCGCGACTTCGGCATGCACTGGGAGAGCGAGAAGAAGGCCGTCGAAGGCCTGCCCCTGGCCGGGCAGACCTGGGTGCTGACCGGCACCCTGGAAGTGATGAGCCGCGATGTGGCCAAGGAGAAGCTGGAAGCCCTCGGTGCCAAGGTGGCGGGTTCGGTTTCGGCCCGCACCCACTGCGTGGTGGCGGGGCCCGGTGCCGGCTCCAAGCTGGCCAAGGCCACCGAGCTGGGCGTGCGCGTGCTGGACGAAGAGGCCTTCCTCGCCGAGCTCAAGGGGATGGGCGTTTCGCCGTGATCCGTCGTGGCCATGCTCAGCGAGCGTGCTCTTGCTGAAAGGCCGCACACATGAAAAGGCCGGGCATTAGCCCGGCCTTTTTTATTGCGTTGTCGCTTACTTGTTCACGGCGTCGCTGAGGCCTTTGGCCGGCACGAACTTGACGACCTTCTTGGCCGCGATATCGATGCTCTTGCCGGTCTGCGGGTTGCGGCCGGTGCGGGCCGGACGCTCGGTGATCTTCAGCTTGCCGATGCCCGGCAGGGTGATCTCATCACTGTTTTCCAGCGTATCGCTGACGATCTCGCTCAGCTGTTCCAGCACGGCACGCACGGAGGCCTTGGTGGTGTCGGTGGCTTCGGCGATGTCTGCGATCAGTTGGTCTTTGGTGATTGCCATGGTGTAGCTCCAGTGGATGTGGGTTCGGTTCGCGTTCGGGTTGGCGATGCCAGCGCGGGTTCAGACCCGCGCTCGCGCTGAAAGTGCGATAGCGCCAGGTGCCATTGGCGAAGCGGGCGGCACGCTAGCATAAAAGCCAGGGCACTCCTGCCACCAAGTGTTTCTGTTCGTCGCCACGGCCTTTTCGCAGAGGCCCGACAGACGGTGATGGGCGGTCTACGCTTGCTGTTACATCGCTATGACATCGCGGAGAGTCGCCATGCTACGTGCCTTTGCCGACCTGGGGTTTCGCTGGAAGATCGCCCTGCCCATCCTGCTCCTGGTGGTGCTCCTGGTGCTGATGGGGGGCCTGGGCATGCAGGGGGTGTCCCAGGTGGCCGATTCCAGCAAGCAGCTGACCAATCGCTATCTGCCCGCCATCAGCCTGCTGCTCAACGCCGACCGCGATCTCTACCAGGCCTTCACGGCCGAGCGCAGCCTGCTGGACGAGGGGGCGGGTACGCATATCGAGCAGCTCAAGGCCGACCATGCGGAGAACCTGCAGCAGGCCTATGACCGCGTGCACAAGTACGCGGAGATGGGCGCGAGTGCCGAGGCGCGGCAGCTGGTGGCCCAGTTCGACAGCGGCTTCCAGCAGTGGAAGGTCACCTCCCTGAAAGTGGTCCAGCTGGCGACTTCTGACCCGGAAGCCGCCAGCGTCCTCAGCTTTGGTGACAGCGAAAGCCAGTTCCAGAACATGCGCGATGCCATCGATAAGCTCGGCGAGCTCGAGGACAACGCAGCCAATGCCGAGGGGCAGCGGGCGATTGCCATCGGCGAAACGCGCAGCTGGCAGCAGGGGGTGATCATCGTCATCGGCCTGGCCATCTGCCTGGTGCTGGTGCTCGGCTTCCCGACTCTGGTCACCCGGCCCCTGCATCGCCTGCTGGAGCGCATCGAGCAGATCGCCGATGGCGACGGTGACCTGCGTGTGCGCCTCGATGTCACCTCGCGGGACGAACTGGGTAAGCTCAGCCACGCCTTCAACCGCTTCCTCGACAAGCTGCAGCCGCTGATCAAGGAGGTCGGGCGCGTCACCGGCGAGGTTGCCGACTCGGCGCAGAACCTGGCCGGCCTGGCGGCGGCCAACGACCGGCTGATCAGCAGCGAGCACGCGGCGGTCGACCAGGTCAGCACCGCTGCCACCGAAATGAGCGCGGCCGTTCATGAGGTGGCACGCAACGCCCAGAACGCCGCCGATGCCGCGCGCTTCGCCGAGGTGCAATCCCGCGAGGGGGCGCAGGTGGTGGGCGCCACCATCAAGGCCATCCGCCAGTTGGCTCAAGAGGTGGAAAGCGCCTCCACCACCATCGGCACCCTGGAGCAGGAGACCGCCAACATCGGCGCCGTGCTGGCGGTGATCAAGGGCATCGCCGACCAGACCAACCTGCTGGCGCTCAACGCGGCCATCGAAGCGGCACGGGCCGGCGAGCAGGGCAGGGGCTTCGCCGTGGTGGCCGACGAGGTGCGTGCCCTGGCCGCGCGCACCCAGGAGTCCACCAAGGACATCCAGCAGATGATCGAGCGCCTGCAGGTGGGCGTGCAGAATGCCGTGCGCGCCATGCATTCGGGCAGCGCCCAGGCCCGTGACAGCGTGGAGCGCGCCGCTGGCGTCGACCAGGCGCTGACGGACACCGGCGATTCGGTGCAGCGCATCAACGACATGGCTGCGCAGATCGCCACCGCCTGCGAGGAGCAAAGCAGCGTCACCGAAGAGATTGCCCGCAACATCAGCGATATCCGCGACCTCTCAACCGAGGCGGCACAAACCTCCGACCAGAGCACCCAGGCGAGCCGTCATCTCTCCGAGCTTTCCAGCGGCCTCGCCAAGCTGGTCGGGCGCTTCCGGGTATGAGTCGCAAGTGCTTGTAACGGAAATGTTTTTAGCAGTTGTAAGTTGGCGAAGAGCCGGTACAATGGCGCGGCTCGCCGATCTGGCGAGCTGCGTTATGGTGGCCCTGCCGGTCCCCCCGCAACGATTACCCGTCAACCTGGTCAGATCCGGAAGGAAGCAGCCACAGCGGGAACATTGTGTGCCGGGGTGTGGCTGGTAGGGTCACCCCCATCTCCCAGCGCTGCAATTCACCGGTAGCGCGACACGATTCTCTCTATCTCTCCCGATGTCCGCATGCGCGCCAGTGCACGCACGATTTCGTTCGCCGGTATCTCCGGTGCATTGCGCACCAGGCAGGCCACGGGCTCTTCCTCCAGTACCGCCACCGCCGCCAAGCGTTCGCTCGCCGGCATGCCGCGGTTGAACCATTTCAGCGCCAGTTCGCTGCTGACTGCGTAGCGGTAGCGCCCCGCGCCGAGTTTCTGCAGCACCAGGCCCTGGTTGCGGGCCTCGTCTCGTTGCAGGGTGCCGTCATCGAACCGCTCCTGCAGGCCTGGATAGGAATAGCCCAGTACGGTGCCCACGCTCTGTGTCGGCAGGCGTTGCGGGTCGACGGGGGCTGCGTTGTCGGGGGCGCTCACCAGCAGGTCACGCTGCACCAGGATCGGCTCGCTCCACAGGTAGTTAACGCCCAGGTCGCCCATCCAGTTGGGGCTCACGTAGCAGCGTACGTCGACATCGCCATGCTCCAGGGCCAGCTGCACGCGGGTACGGGGCAGTACGTTGATCTGCGCCTCACGCCCGAGTTGCCGGGCCAGGCCCTGGATGATGTCGAAGATGATGCCGCCGGTCAGCTCGTTGCTCTCGATCTGCGCCACCGGCATGGCCCAACTGTCCACTGCGGAGAAGCGCAGGGGAGCCGTTTCGGCGCGAGCCAGCGCACTGGTGATCAGCAACAGGAGGAGCAGCGTTGGACGCATCGAGCACCCTCGAACGGGTATGGCGAGGCATCCACGATGCCCCGTGTCACACCTGTTGAACATAGAGCACTTCGCATCGGATGCAATTTGCGGTTTGCTCCGCTAGCATTAGCCCCTTCCGATTCCCCAGCTGCGACGGTTTTCAATGAGTTATCAGGTTCTTGCACGTAAATGGCGTCCGCGCTCGTTCCGCGAAATGGTCGGCCAGACCCATGTGCTGAAGGCTCTGATCAACGCGCTGGACAACCAGCGCCTGCACCATGCCTACCTGTTCACCGGCACCCGTGGCGTGGGCAAGACCACCATCGCACGCATCCTCGCCAAGTGCCTGAACTGCGAAACCGGCATCAGCTCCACGCCTTGCGGCCAATGCTCGGTGTGCCGCGAGATCGACGAGGGCCGCTTCGTCGACCTGATCGAAGTGGACGCCGCGAGCCGCACCAAGGTCGAAGACACCCGCGAACTGCTGGACAACGTGCAGTACGCGCCGAGCCGTGGCCGCTACAAGGTCTACCTGATCGACGAAGTGCACATGCTCTCCACGCACTCGTTCAACGCCCTGCTCAAGACCCTCGAAGAGCCGCCACCCCACGTCAAGTTCCTGCTGGCCACCACCGACCCGCAGAAGCTGCCCGTGACCATCCTCTCGCGTTGCCTGCAGTTCTCCCTGAAGAACATGCCGCCGGAGCGCGTGGTCGAGCACCTGACTCACGTCCTCGGTGCCGAAAGCGTGCCGTTCGAGCCCGACGCCCTGTGGCTGCTGGGCCGTGCCGCTGACGGCTCGATGCGCGACGCCATGAGCCTCACCGACCAGGCTATTGCCTTCGGTGAGGGCAAGGTCCTCGCTGCCGATGTGCGTGCCATGCTCGGCACCCTCGACCATGGCCAGGTCTATGGCGTGCTCCATGCGCTGCTGCAGGGCGATGCCCGTGGCGTGCTCGAGGCCATCCGCCACCTGGCCGAGCAAGGCCCGGACTGGAGCGGCGTGCTCGCCGAAATCCTCAACGTGCTGCACCGCGTGGCCATCGCCCAGGCATTGCCGGATGCGGTGGACAACGGCCAGGGCGACCGCGACCGCGTGCTGGCCTTGGCCGAAGCGCTGCCCGCCGAAGATGTGCAGTTCTATTACCAGATGGGCCTGATCGGCCGCCGCGACCTGCCATTGGCGCCGGACCCGCGTGGTGGCTTCGAGATGGTGCTGCTGCGCATGCTCGCCTTCCGCCCTGCGGATGCCGACGGCGCCCCGAGGGTCACGCTAAAGGACCCGGGAATCAGCAGGGCCACGGCTGATTCCTCGAAAACCCCAGTGGCCGGCGCTGTCGTGGCGCCGGTTGCCCCCGTATCCCCCGTTGCCCCGGTAGCAGCTCCCCAGCCGCCTGTCGAGCCCGTGGTCGCCCCGGCGGCCGTGGTGCCGGTGCAGGTTGCACCCGAGCTGGTGGTTGCTGCCCCTGTGGTGGAAGCCCCGGTCGCGCCCCGCGTGGCTGAAGTGGCTCCTGCTGCTGAAGTGGCGCCGCAGCCTGTAGCCGAGCCTGCCCAGGTCGCTCAGCCTGCTCACGAGCCCGAGCCCGAGCCCGAGCCCGAGCCCGAGCCCGAGCTCGAACCTGTTGCCCAGGCCGAGGTGATCGACCTGCCCTGGGAAGAGCGTCCCGCCTCGCCGGTCGCGCCTGCCCAGCCCGCAGCCGAGATCGCCGAGCCGGCCGCAGTCGCCGAGCTTGTTGAAGCCGTTGCAGTAGTCGAGGCGGTCGAGCCGCCTGCTCCGGTGGTGGAAGCGCCAGCCCCGGTCGTCGAGCCCACTCCCGAGCCGCAGCCCGTTGCCGAGCCCGTGGTGGCGCAACCCCAGGGTACGGAGCTGGTTGTCGCCTCGGATGCGGATGACGACGAGCCGCCACCCGGCGACTACGACGATTATTACGAGGCGGACGTCGAATCCATCGCCTACATGGATGAACTGCCCGTCGCCGAACCTGAAGCCGCCGCCGTGCCGGAGGTGCTGCCCGCCGCGCAGCCCGCCACGGGGCTTGCCGCCGAGTGGCTGGACCTGTTCCCGCGCCTGGGCATCAGTGGCCTCACCGGCAACATCGCCGCCAACTGCACCCTGGTGTCCGTGGAGGGCGACGTCTGGCGCCTGCACCTGGACCCGGCGCAGAGCGCGCTGTTCAACTCCACCCAGCAGCGCCGCATCAACGACGCGCTGAACCAGTACCACGGTCGTACCCTGGTGCTGGAAGTAGAGGTGCGCAAGCCCGAGCAGGAAACCCCTGCCCAGGCCGCCGCCCGCAAGCGTGCTGCCCGCCAGCGCGATGCCGAGGAATCCATCTCCCTCGACCCGCTGGTACAGAAGATGATCGAACAGTTCGGCGCGAGCGTTCGCCCGGACACCATTGAACCCCTTGACCGCTGAGGACAACCATCATGATGAAGGGTGGCATGGCAGGCCTGATGAAACAGGCCCAACAGATGCAAGAAAAGATGCAGAAGATGCAGGAAGAGCTGGCCAATGCCGAGGTTACCGGCCAGTCCGGTGCCGGCCTGGTGAGCGTGGTGATGACCGGTCGCCATGACGTCAAGCGCGTCACCCTGGACGACAGCCTGATGCAGGAAGACAAGGACATCCTCGAAGACCTGATCGCCGCCGCCGTCAACGATGCCGTGCGCAAGGTCGAGCAGAACAGCCAGGAAAAGATGTCCGGCATGACTGCCGGTATGCAACTGCCGCCCGGCTTCAAGATGCCTTTCTGATCAAATAGCTCCAAGTGCCAAGCCGCAAGCTTCAAGCAGAAGCGGGTGGCCTGGCACGATTTCCCCGATTCTTTGCAGCTTCCAGCTTCCAGCTTCCAGCTTCCAGCTTCCAGCTTTCTTCTTTGAGATTTCTTGATGAGCTTCAGCCCGCTGATCCGCCAACTGATCGATGCCCTGCGCATCCTGCCCGGTGTCGGGCAGAAGACCGCCCAGCGTATGGCGTTGCAGATGCTCGAGCGTGACCGCAGCGGCGGGCTGCGCCTGGCCCAGGCGCTGACCTCGGCGATGGAAGGCGTGGGGCATTGCAAGCAGTGCCGTACCCTCAGCGAGGATGATCTCTGCCCGCAGTGCGCTGATCCGCGCCGCGACGATTCGTTGCTGTGCGTGGTGGAAGGGCCGCTGGACGTGTTCGCCGTCGAGCAGACCGGCTATCGCGGCCGTTTCTTCGTGCTCAAGGGCCACCTCTCGCCCCTCGATGGCCTGGGCCCGGAAGCCATCGGCATTCCCGAACTGATGGAACGCGTGGATGCCGGCGCCTTCAGCGAAGTCATCCTCGCCACCAACCCCACGGTGGAAGGCGAAGCCACTGCCCATTACATCGCCCAACTGCTGGCCCCCAAGGGCCTGGTGGCCTCCCGCATCGCCCACGGCGTGCCCCTGGGTGGCGAACTGGAGCTGGTGGACGGCGGCACGCTGACCCACGCCCTGGCCGGTCGCCGCCCCATCGGGCTCTGATCGCCCCTCTGCGTAAACGCGCGCCGTAGCCCGGGCTTCAGCCCGGGGTCGGAGTGGGGTCGTCCGCCAACGCAGCCAACGCCTCTGCATTCATCCCATAGGCGATCCACTTGCCTTCCGGCCGCCCGCCCAGGCGCTGATAGAAGCGCTCGGCATCGCCGTTACCCGCCAGCACATCCCACTTCATCCGCCCCGCACCGCGTGCCAGCGCAAACCGCGCGACGTCGGCGAGCAGGCGCTCGCCGATGCCGATCGAACGTGCCGGCGGCGTCACGAACAGTTCCTTGAGCACCAGGGTCGGCTGCAGGTCGTAAGTGAAGGCGATCTCCAGCGTTACCGCATAGCCGAGCAACCTGCCCGCCGCCTCGGCCACGACTATCCGGCACTGAGGCTGCGGGCCAAAGGCGCGGGCCAGCAGCTGCGCCTCGTCCACCGCGAAGTCCTCCAGGTAGTCCTCGAAGCGGGCCAGTTCGCGCATCAGCGGGAGGAGGGCGGGCACATCCTCGGCCCGCGCCTCACGTATGTCCGCACTCAGCATGCGCAGGGGATGCCCTGGCCAGCGGGGAGGACCGCTACCGCCCCGGTGAGGCTCAGCCCCTCGTCCAGCCAGCCGGTAACGCCACCAAGCATCTCCTTCACCGCAAAGCCCAGCCCGGCCAGGCGCACGGCGGCGCGGTGCACGCCGTTGCAGTGGGGGCCTGCGCAGTAGACGACGAACAGCGTGTCACGCGGGTAGCGGGCCATGAATTCGGCGGTCATCAGCCGATGGGGGATGTTGATCGCGCCCGGCACATGGCCGGCGGCGTAGGCTGCTTCGCCACGCACATCGACCAGCACGTAGTCGACCTCGCCGGCCTGCTGGCTGGCATGTACGTCCGAGCAATCGGTCTCGAAGGCCAGGCGCTGGGTGAAGTGGGCCAGGGCCGCATCGGGAGCGGCGGCGGGGAACTGGCTGATGAGGCTGGGCATGGTGGTTCTCCATCGGTTGGTTTGATGGCGCCACTGTATCCAGCGGCCTTCCTGCTCTACAGTGGCGGGCAGGACAGTGACTGGTAGGTTTCCGCCAAATGAACGACGACCCCTGCCTGGTGGCCATCCTCGCCTACGACGGCCTCTGCACCTTCGAATTCGGCATCGCCGTGGAGATCTTCGGCCTGCCTCGGCCCGAGTTCGATTTTCCCTGGTACCGCCACTGCATCGTCGGCCTGGACGACGGCCCCATGCGCGCCATGGGCGGCATCCAGGTGCTGGCCGATGCGGGCCTGGAGCGCCTGGCCGAGGCGCATACCATCATCGTTCCCGGCTGGCGCGACCGTGCCGAGGCACCGCCCGAGCGGCTGTTGAGTGCACTGCGCGACGCCCATGCCCGGGGCGCGCGGCTGGTGTCCATCTGCTCCGGCGTTTTCGTCCTCGCCGCCAGCGGCCTGCTGGATGGCCGGCGCGCCACCACCCACTGGCGCTATGCCGAGGAGCTGGCGCGACGCTTCCCCGCCATCGAGGTGGACCCCGAGGTGCTCTACGTCGATGCCGGCCAACTGATCAGCTCGGCGGGCAGCGCCGCCGGCATCGACGCCTGTCTGCACCTGGTGGCGCGGGATTTCGGCACCCAGGTGGCCAATACCGTGGCGCGACGCCTGGTGATGTCGCCCCAGCGTGCCGGCGGGCAGGCGCAATTCATTCCCGCACCCGTGGCCCGTGCTCCGCGAAACGATCTTTCGGCGTTGATGCAGTGGGCCCGGCAGCACCTGCACGAGCCCCTGGAAGTAAGCCAACTGGCCCGCCGCGTGGCCATGAGCGAGCGCACCTTCCTGCGCCGTTTCAGCGAGGCCACCGGCATGACGCCCAAGGCCTGGCTGCAGCACGAACGCCTGGCCCGTGCCCGCGAGCTGCTGGAGAGCGGTGTCGACGGCAGCGAGCGCATCGCCGAGCTGTGCGGCTTCCGTTCGGTGGAGAGCTTCCGCGTGGCCTTCCGCAACGCCGTCGGGCTCCCGCCTTCGGTCTATCGGGAGCGCTTCGGAGCGGCGCATACGTCCTGATCGATGGCGCATGTCACGCCTTGAAAACCAAGCAAGCGCTCGGTAAGTTTCTCTGACTCAAACAGGGAGCCACACCATGTCCGCTTGCCAGGAATACTTCGACCCCTCCCATCAACTGGTGCGCGACTCGGTGCGCCGCTTCGTCGAGCGGGAGATCCTCCCGCACATCGGCGACTGGGAGGAGGCCGAGGAATTCCCCCGTGAGCTCTACCTCAAGGCCGGCGCCGCCGGCATTCTCGGCATCGGCTACCCCGAGCAGTACGGCGGCAGCCACGAGGGCGACCTGTTCGCCAAGGTGGCGGCCAGCGAGGAGCTGATGCGCAGCGGCTCCGGCGGCCTGGTGGCCGGGCTGGGCTCCCTGGACATCGGCCTGCCGCCGCTGGTCAAGTGGGGCCGCCCCGAGCTGCGCGAACGCCTCGCGCCCCAGGTACTGGCCGGCGAGAAGATCATGGCCCTGGCCATCACCGAACCCTCTGGCGGCTCCGACGTCGCCAGCCTCAAGACCCGCGCCGTGCGCGAGGGCGATTTCTACCGCGTCAATGGCAGCAAGACCTTCATCACCAGCGGCGTGCGCGCCGACTACTACACCGTGGCAGTGCGCACCGGCGGCGACGGCTTCGGCGGCGTCAGCCTGCTGCTGATCGAGAAGGGCACCCCCGGCTTCAGCGTCGGCCGCAAGCTGAAGAAGATGGGCTGGTGGGCCTCCGACACCGCCGAACTGTTCTTCGAGGATTGCCTCGTGCCGGCGGGCAACCTCATCGGCGTCGAGAACATGGGCTTCGCCTGCATCATGGCCAACTTCCAGTCCGAGCGGCTGGCCCTGGCCATCATGGCCAACATGACCGCACAGATGGCCCTGGAAGAAGCCGAGTGCTGGGCCCGCGAGCGGCAAGCCTTCGGCAAGCCCATCGGCAAGTTCCAGGTGCTCAAGCATCGCCTGGCGGAAATGGCCACCCAGGTCGAGGTCTCCCGCGAGTTCACCTACCGCCAGGCGGCGAAGATGGCCGCCGGCAAGAGCGTGATCAAGGAAATCTCCATGGCCAAGAACTTCGCCACCGACGTGGCGGACCGGGTCACCTACGACGCCGTGCAGCTGCTCGGTGGCATGGGCTATATGCGCGAGAGCCTGGTGGAACGGCTCTATCGCGACAACCGCATCCTCTCCATCGGCGGTGGCTCGCGGGAGATCATGAACGAGATCATCAGCAAGCAGATGGGGCTCTGATCCCGCCCGCGCGAGGCGCCCATCGGGTGGCCTTGCGCGAGGCCCTGCGTCTCGTTATATGATGATCGAAATTCAAATCGGGCCCGCGGGCCGAGCGAGAAGGAAAAGCGCCATGAGCGAATCGAGCCGTGAAGAGAAGCTGCAGGCCTGGCTGGAAGCCGAGCGCGCCATGTGCGCGCGGCTCAAGCCCGGTACCCTGAGCATGTCCGAGGTGGTGCAACTGAGCCCGCGAGAGTTCTTCGACGGCATCGGCCGGGGCGACCTGCCTTCGCCACCGATAGGTGAACTGATGGGCTTCGTGCCCATCGAATGGTCAGAAGAGCGCTTCGTGTTCCAGGGCGTTCCGGATGCCCGTCACTACAATCCCCTGGGCACCGTGCATGGCGGCTATGCGGCGACCCTGCTGGATTCCTGCATGGGCTGCGCCATCCATATGCACGTCAAGCCGGGGCAGGGCTACACCACCACCGACCTGCGCATCAGTTACGTGCGGGCCATGACCGTGAACACCGGGCCGGTGAGGGCGGAAGGGCGCATCATCCACGTGGGCCGCTCGACCGCACTGGCCGAGGGCCGCATCTATGACGTGGACGGGAAGCTCTATGCCACCGGCTCCACGACCTGCTTGATACTTGGAGGGAAATGATGAACTCGCAACGAATCGTCGTCACCGGCATGGGGCTGGTTTCGCCCCTGGGCTGCGGCGTGGAAACCGCCTGGCAGCGCCTGCTGGCTGGGCGTTCGGGCCTGCGTGCCCTGCCCGAAGACACCGTGCGGGATCTCGCGACCAAGGTCGGCGGCAGCGTACCGACGCGGGAGGAAGACCCCGAGGGTGGCTTCGACCCCGACAGTGCTGCCCCGCCCAAGGAACAGAAGAAGATGGACCGCTTCATCCTCTTCGCCCTGGCCGCCGCCGATGAAGCCTTGCAGCAGGCCGGCTGGGTCGCCGACAGCGACGAGAAGAAGGTCCGTACCGCCACGGTGATCGGCTCCGGCATCGGCGGCTTCGGTGCTATCGCCGACGCCGTGCGCACCACCGACAGCCGTGGCCCGCGACGCCTGTCGCCTTTCACCATTCCCTCCTTCCTGGTCAACCTGGCCGCCGGGCACGTGTCCATCCGTCATGGCTTCCAGGGCCCCATCGGCGCCCCGGTGACCGCCTGCGCCGCGAGCGTGCAGGCCATCGGCGATGCGGCGCGGATGATCCGCTCCGGCGAGGTGGACATCGCCCTGTGCGGCGGCGCCGAGGCGTCGATCGACCGCGTGGCGCTGGCCGGCTTCGCGGCAGCCCGTGCGCTGTCCACCGATTTCAACGACCACCCCGAGCAGGCATCCCGGCCCTTCGACAGCCGTCGCGATGGCTTCGTCATGGGGGAGGGCGCCGGCATGCTGGTGATCGAATCACTCGACCATGCCCTGGCACGTGGCGCCACGCCCATTGCCGAACTGGTGGGCTACGGCACCAGTGCCGACGCCTACCACCTCACCGCAGGGCCGGAGGACGGCAGCGGCGCCCAGCGTGCCATGCGCACCGCCATCGCCCAGGCCGGCATCGAGCCGCGGCAGATCCAGCACCTCAACGCCCATGCCACCTCCACGCCGGTGGGCGACAAGGGTGAGCTGGCGGCGATCAAGGCGGTGTTCGGCGCGGAGGGTGGGATCGCGGTTTCCGCCACCAAATCCGCCACCGGGCACCTGCTTGGCGCTGCCGGTGGGCTGGAGGCGATCTTCACCGTGCTGGCCATCCGCGACCAGGTGGCACCACCGACCCTGAACCTCGAACAGCCGGACGAAGACGCCGCCGGCGTGGACATCGTCCATGGCGCGGCGCGGCCGATGACCATCAACTACGCGCTGTCGAACGGCTTCGGTTTCGGGGGGGTGAATGCCAGCGCGCTGTTCCGGCGCTGGATGGGTTGAACGGAGCGGCCCTTGCGGCCGCTCATGGGCATCCTGGCGGCGGGCTCAGGCCTTGCCGCCTTTCTTCTCTTCCAGGCGTGCGGTCAGGTTGCTGCAGGCGTCGTCGAGAATGCGCTTGGACAGGGCCTCGTCCGCGACGCTGCGGGACAGGCTCAGTGCGCCGACCATGGTGGCGACCATCGCCATCGCTTCCTGCGGGTCACCCGTTTCCTTCTCGATCATCCTCAGCAGGTTGCCCACCACCTCGTCGCTGATGGGGCTGGCCTGGCCGCGCTGGCCCAGTTCGGACGACATGGTCGGCAGCGGGCAGCCGGCGTCCGGGTGGTCGCGGTGTTCCGGCGAGAGGTAGCGCTTGAACAGGGTCTTGAGCGGCTCCGGCTTGGCGAGCACCTTGGCCCACTGGCCGCTGGCGTCGTTGGCCGCCGCGCGCAGGGCTTCCTGCACCAGGGCATCCTTGGACTTGAAGTGGGC
This sequence comes from Pseudomonas solani, assembly GCF_026072635.1. Lineage (NCBI taxonomy): Bacteria > Pseudomonadati > Pseudomonadota > Gammaproteobacteria > Pseudomonadales > Pseudomonadaceae > Pseudomonas > Pseudomonas solani. The sequence continues at coordinate 4,737,297 of NZ_AP023081.1, forward strand.
GTAGAAGCCGCCGTGGGTCAGGCCCAATGCCTTCATCAGCGGCTGCAGGCCGGTGGCGTCGATGCCGTCCGCGCGGAAGCGACGGGAAGCTTCCGCGATGATGCGTTTGTGGGTTTCGGCCTTGTGGTCTTCCGAGTAGCGCATGGCAGTGGCCTCAAATTCCGGGCGTTAGTATGGCGATTGTAATTCAATATTCACCGCCTGTATGCAGTTGCCGTCGCAGCAATGCCGATGGCCGACGAAAGGGGAGGCGCATTCGCACCTCCCCGGCGCATCACTCGACGCTTTCCAGCAGCGTGGCCACGCCCTGGCCGCCACCGATGCATTGGGTGGCGATGGCGTAGCGGCCGCCGGTGCGCTTGAGCAGCGAGGCGGCCTTGCCGGTGATGCGTGCACCGGTGGCGCCCAGCGGGTGCCCGATGGCCATGCCGCCGCCGTCGAGGTTGACCCTGGCGATGTCGATGTCCAGCTCGCGGATGCAGGCCAGCGCCTGGCTGGCGAAGGCTTCGTTGATCTCGAACAGGTCGATGTCATTGACCGACAGGCCGCTGCGCTGCAGCAGCTTGCGGGTGGCGTGCAAGGGACCCATGCCCATCACCTCCGGTGCGCAGCCGACCACGGCCACCGCCTTGATACGGGCGAGGATGTCCAGCTTCCAGCGCCGGGCGAATGCCTCGGTGCAGACGAGCACCGCCGCCGCGCCGTCGGTCAGCGGCGAGGCGGTGCCGGCGGTCACGCTGCCGCCGAAGGCCGGCTTCAGCTGGGCCAGGGCCTCGGCGCTGGTGCCGGGACGGATGCAGCCGTCCTCGGTGACCGGGCCGTCGGGCGTCTCGATGGTGATGATCTCGTCCTGCAGCAGGCCGCGCAGGCGCGCATCGGCGGCCTTCCCGTGGGATTGCACGGCCATCGCTTCCTGGTCCGCACGGCTGATGGCGTAGCGCTCGGCGACGATCTCGGCGGTGTGGCCCATGGGGATATAGGCCTGGATCTCGCCACTGGTCAGGCGCGGGTTGGGCGAGGTATTGAAGCCGCCCATGGGCACGCGGGTCATGGATTCCACGCCGCCGCAGATGAAGGCCTCGCCGGCACCGAGCTGGATCTGCCCGGCGGCGAAGTGGATGGAGGTCATGGACGAGCCGCAGAAGCGGTTCACCGTGGCCCCGGCCACGCTCTGCGGCAGGCCGGCGAGGAAGCCGACGATGCGTGCCAGGTTCATGCCCTGCTCGGCCTCGGGGTAGGCGCAGCCGAGGATCAGGTCCTCGATCTCGTTGGGGTCGATGTCCAGGCGATCCACCAGCCCCTTCACGACCTGGCCGGCGAGGTCGTCCGGGCGGATGTTGATCAGGCCGCCCTTCTTGGCGAAGTGGAAGGGCGAGCGGGCGAAACCGGCGATGACGATGGATTGCATATCTCGTGTCCTTGCGTGGTAGAGCCGGGCGGAGCCGGCGGGAGCGCCAGGGTGAGAGAGCGATACGACGGGCGCATGCTTAGGATGATATGCATAATTTAAACGCTTGTATATTGCGGGTGTAATCCAATCGTCGGGTCGTTACGGGCAAGGTGGGCTCAGGCGTGATCCCGGCGCGCCAGCCCAATCAGTGCCACCAGCGTCAGCCCGATCAATACCGTCGCGAACCCCGTTGCGGTCGCCACCAGCCCAAAGTGGCGGGCCATTACTCCCGCCAGCAGCGCCGGCACGCAGAACGCCAGGTAGCTGATCACGTAGTAGGTGGCCATCAGCCCCGCGCGCTCATGGGCATGGGCCAGCGGCATCACGCTGCGCAGCGCGCCGAGGAAGCCCGAGCCGAAGCCACCCCCAGCCACCAGCGAGGCGAGCAGGAACAGCCACAGCCAGCCGGCCTGCACGGCCACCAGCATGGCGCCCACTCCGATCAGCAGCAGGGTGGTGGCGATGCGCAACACCTGCTGCGCCGTGTGCTGGCGCAGCCACAGGATCGACAGGGCGCCGCTCAGGGTCAGCGCCGTTACCGCCAGCCCACCCACCAACGCCGAATTGGAGCCGGTGGCTGCGCGGATCAACGACGGCGCGAGGGACAGGTAGAAGCCGCCCAGGGACCAGACCGCGACGTTCACCGGCAGCGTGCGCCACAGCGCGCCCCGGGCCTGGGGCGGCACCCGCAGGGTCGGGCGCAGCGAGGCGAGGGCGCCCGGGCGGCGCGAGATGGATTCCGGCAGCCACCACAGCAGCAGAGCCTGGGCGGCGAACACCAGCAGCAGGACCAGGTAGACCAGGTGCAAGGGCCAGGGCGCCCACTCCACCAGCATCCCGCAGCCCAGGGCGCCACAGGCCATGCCCAGTTGCGGCGCCACGCTGTTGAACAGCGGCCCGCGCTCGGGGTTGCGATCCAGCAGCGCCGCACCCAGCACGCTGGTCGCCATCCCCGTGGCGAAGCCCTGCATCACCCGCGCTGCCAGCAACCAGCCGACGCCATCGGCCTCGATGAACAGCGCCATCGCCAGCATCTCCAGCAACAGCGCGGCGAGGATCACCGGCCGCCGGCCCAGGTAATCGGACAGCTTGCCCAGGGTGAGCAGTGCCGCCAGCAGGCTGAAGGCATAGATGGCGAAGACCAGCGTCAGCATCGCCGGGCTGAAGGCCCAGTGCGCCTGGTACACGGGGTAGAGCGGGGTGGGCGCGCTGGATGCGGCCAGGAAGCTCAGCAGCGTGCTCGCCAGCAAGGCGATGCCGCTGCGGGTGTGACGCTGGTCGAGGCAGGTATCGGCGGTCTGGACCATCATGGGCTCACTAAAGCTAAGACATTGCGTTTGCGCAGTCTGCGCGCAGAAATTCCTTAACGCAAATTCTTTGTGTTAAGGTCCGCCGCCATGGCCATCAAAGAAAACCGCCGCACTGGCGGGCGCAGCGCCCGGGTGCAGGAATCCATCCACACCGCCGTGCGCGCACTGCTCGACGAGCGCGACCGCGCCGACCTCACCGTCCCGCAGATCGCCGCTCGCGCTGGCGTCACGCCGTCCACCATCTACCGCCGCTGGGGCGACCTCTCGGCGCTGCTGGCCGACGTCGCCCTGGAACGCATGCTCCCCAGCGAGCCGCAGGACACCGGCACCCTCGTCGGCGACCTGCACGCCTGGGCCGAGCAATACCTCGACGAGATGAGCTCCGAGCTCGGCCGCACCCTGATCCGCGACGTCGTCTCCGACCTCGCCGGCGACTACCCTGGCCAATGCGCCGACCTCGTCCGCTGCCAGCTGCAGCTCATCCTCGACCGCGCCGCCCACCGCGGCGAAGCGGCCCCCAGCGCCGATCAACTGGTCGACGCCGTGGTCGCTCCGATGATCTACCGCATCCTCTTCGCCCCCCAAGCCCCCAGCGCCGAGCAGGTGAGGGCATGGGTAGACGGAGCGTTGAGCGTTTTCAAACCCCGGAAATGAACAAGGCCCCGTAAGGGGCCTTGTCGTTTACTCAGCGGTTACTGCCAGTTCGCAGCGATCACCACCTCCAGTTGCGCCTTCTGCTCGGGCGTCAGGTTGGAGCTGCCACCGGCAGGCGGCGCGAAGGCCGCCATGGCGTTGACCAGGTTCTGCACCTGGCTGTCGAGCAGGGTGTTGCCGTCGCCGGACTTGATGGTCTCGATATGGTTCGAAGTGCTCGAGTACCAGTTGCTGATGGTGACCTTGTCGGTGGAGTCGCGCAGGGTCAGTTCCAGGTTGCTGCCGTTGCGTTGGAGCCAGATATCGTTGGCGGAGATGCCTTGGCCGAAGAGAAGGGTGTCGCTGCCATCTGCATCGGCTAGCAGGTCCTGGCCATCTCCTTTGGCAAACAAGTAAGTGTCATTACCGTAGCCGCCATTGAGGCTGTCGTTGCCTTCTCCGCCATCGAGTATGTCGTCACCGGCAGCGCCGTTCAGTACGTCGTTGCCTGCCAGGCCCTTGAAGTGCACGGCATCGTTACCATAGATCCCGAAGCCGTCGTCACCGGCTGTGCCGGTGACCCCGAGTTCCATTTCCAGGCTGTTGAGAGTACGGCTGCTGCCATCGGCGAACTCGACTTTCTCTATCCGCATATACGGATTGGTGTACCAGTTGGTAAACGTGATGCTGTCGGTGGCGCTGTAGTGCAGGATGAGGTTTCTGCCTTCGCGGCTCATGCGCATGCCGGTGACATCGATACCTTCGCTGAAGCGAATGATGTCGGTGTAGAGGTAGTTGTCGGCGGTACTTTCATAGGTCTCGTCCAGGGTGTCCTGACCATCACCGAGGCTGAAGACATAGGTGTCACCGCCGTCATGACCGTCGAGGGTGTCGTTGCCCTTGCCGCCGATGAGGACGTCATCGCCGTAGCCGCCGAAGATGGAGTCGTTGCCCGCGCCACCGAGCAGGGTGTCATTACCGGCGCCCCCATTGATGCTGTCGTTGTCGTCACCGCCATCGAGGATGTCGTCACCGGCGGCGCCGTTCAGTACGTCGTTGCCTGCCATGCCTTTGAAGTGCGCGGCATCGTTGCCATAGGGCGCGAAGCCATCGTTACCGGCTGTGCCCGCAACCCCGAGTTCCATTTCCAGGCTGCTGATGGTGCGGCTGCTGCCATCGGCGAACTCGACCTTTTCAACCCGGAGGTACGGATTGCTGTACCAGCCGGCGAGCGTGATGCTGTCGGTGGCGCTGTAGTGCAGGGTGAGGTTTCTGCCTTCGCGGCTCATGCGCATGCCGGCGACATCGATACCTTCGCCGAAGCGAATGATGTCGGTGTAGAGATAGTTGTCGCTTGTGTTTACATAGGTTTCGGCCAGGGTGTCCTGACCATCACCGAGGCTGAAGACATAGGTGTCACCGCCGTCATGACCGTCGAGGGTGTCGTTGCCCTTGCCGCCGATGAGTACGTCATCGCCGTAGCCGCCGAGGATGGAGTCGTTGCCCGCGCCACCGAGCAGGGTGTCATTACCGGCGCCGCCATTGAGGCTGTCGTTGCCGTCACCCCCATCGAGGATGTCGTTGCCGGCAGCACCGTTCAGTGTGTCGTTGCCTGCCATGCCCTTGAAGTGCATGGGATCGTTGCCATAGATCCCGAAGCCGTCGTCACCGGGTGTGCCAGTGACCCCAAGCTCCATTTCCAGGCTGTTGATGGTGCGGCTGCTGCCATCGGCGAACTCGACCTTCTCGATCCGCACATACGGATTGGTGTACCAGTGGGGGATCGTGATGCTGTCGGTGGCGCTGTAGTGCAGGGTGAGGCTTCTGCCTTCACGGCTCATGCGAATGTCGGCGACATCGATGCCTTCGCCGAAGCGAATGATGTCGGTGTAGAGATAGTTGTCGGCGGTGCTTTCATAGGTCTCGTCCAGGATGTCCTGGCCATCACCGCGCTTGAAGACATAGGTATCACTGCCGTCATGGCCGTTGAGAGTGTCGTTACCCCAACTACCGAAGAGGACGTCATCGCCGTGGCCGCCGAGGATGGAGTCGTTGCCAGCTCCTCCGAGCAGGGTGTCATTACCCGCACCGCCATTGAGGCTGTCGTTGCCATCACCGCCATCGAGGATATCGTCACCGGCAGCACCGTTCAGTGTGTCGTTGCCTGCCAGGCCCTTGAAGTGCACTGCATCGTTGCCATAGATCCCGAAGCCATCGTCACCGGCTGTGCCAGTGACCCCGAGCGCCATTTCCAGGCTGTTGATGGTGCGGCTGCTGCCATCGGCGAACTCGACCTTCTCGATCCGCACATACGGATTGGTGTACCAGTGGGGGATCGTGATGCTGTCGGTGGCGCTGTAGTGCAGGGTGAGGCTTCTGCCTTCACGGCTCATGCGAATGTCGGCGACATCGATACCTTCGTTGAAGCGAATGACGTCGGTGTAGAGATAGTTGTCGCTGCCGTTTGCAAAGGTCTCGGCCAGGGTGTCGTGACCATCACCGAGGCTGAAGGCATAAGTATCACTGCCGTCAAAGCCGTTGAGGGTGTCATTACCCTTGCCGCCGATGATGGTGTCATCGCCGTAGCCGCCGAGGATGGAATCGTTGCCACCCAGCCCAAGTATGTAGTCGTTGCTTAGCGTACCGATCAGCGCGTCATTGGAAACACTACCCAGCTGAGTGTGCTGAGCGTTGACGTGGGATAGTTGATTACGAAGTCTATTGAGTTCTTCAGCGGACAACTGCTCTGCTAATGCAGGAATGAAAGACGCTTTAAGTAAGTCTGTCGATTTCTTGTCTGTCCAGATTCGGGAGAAATCCAATGCGTCGCTAATGGCTATGAATGGACTGTCATTCGCCGTAGCTGCGAACAGTGCGTGCATCCGATCGTAGTCAAGCTCAAACCCAGTGGTCGTGAGTTTGAGGTCAATCGTATCTACATATGGTTTCAAACGAGTCTGCAGGACCAGGCCGTCATAGATGGACTGCTTGAGGCTCTCATAGGCCTGGTTAAGCAAGCTGGCCTGGCCAGCGTTGAAGCCTAGGTGGTTCTCATCAATTACAACACTGCCTTGGGCCGTGCTGTAGGTGCTATTACTGCTGGCGGTACCTACACCAAGCGACAGCGTCAGACTATCGGTGCCTGAGCCAACCTTGCCAAACTTGAGGATGTTCTGCGCATTGAACACTTCGAGCGCTTTCACACGCTCAAGAAGCTTCTGGGTGCTCTGCTGTGCTTTGGTCGGTTGAGCACCGTTGGCCTCCCAGGAGTACTGGAAACGCACATCGGTGGTGCCGTCATCCAGCGCGTCGATGCGTTCATCGAAGGTCTTGTAGTCGGCGCTCTTGGCCCATTCGGCGATCAGTTGATCCAGTAGGCCCATCTGTTCTTCGCGGGTCTGCGCCTGGGAATAGGTGGCCAGCAGCGTCTTGAGTTTGGCATTGAGCATCGAGGCTTCGCGCAGGTCACGCACCGCGCCAGAGCCTTTCATGTCTGGCAGGGCCTTGGCCGTGTCATCCAGCGCGGTATGGTCGGTGAACTCGCGATAGAAGGGATTGCTGGACAGGTCCAGGTTGGCGGCCAGGCTCTGGTTGGCGTTGACCGTGCCTTCGCTGCCATCGCGACGAATGAAGCTGCCGACGGCGCTGATCAGGTTGCCGTTGGAGTTGTGGTTGCTCGCCGCTGAGTCCAGGTTGATGGCGACGATGTTGTGTTCGACCAGGGTCTTGAGCTCGCCTGCCTGGGCGATGCCGTCCTGGTTGGCGTCCTGCCAGATCTTCACATTGGCGAATTGGGCATCCTGGGCATCGAAGACGCCATCGCCGTTGCTGTCGAAGTCCTTGAGCGCATCGAAGCCATTGCTGGCTTTCTGGCCGTTGGCCTTGACGGTGTCGACGCCGAACAGCTCGCCGCCATTGTCGATCTTGCCATTGCCATTGCGGTCCAGCACGAGGAAGCCATCATCACCCTTGACCCAGCCGGTACCGGTCTTCAGGCCATCGCCATCGAAGTCGAAGGTGATGCCTGCATTGGCGCCGACGGTTTCGATGCCGTCGCCGTCTAGGTCGAGACTGAGGGGATCACGGCGTTCGACGAAGGCGTTGGCTTCATTGAAGTGTTGGTTGGTGGCCACACTAATTTGTGAGCCTGCATCGGTGCCATTGATGGCTGCATCAATTTGAGCCTGCCTATTCTTCAGGGCAGAGAAAGCGTTTCCTGCTAGACCACTTGAGACAAAACCATCTTCTTCAGGATCGAACATGTCAGCTGGATCCCAGTAGAAATCTTCCAGCTCGCCCTTAAATTCGATGAGACCGCCAAGGAAGCTGATAGATGCTTCGCCGGAGAATTTGAAGGCGCGATTGCCATCTTCATCAATACCTGTGCTCACGGTTAACTCACTGGAATACTCAGTTCCCCCAATGACTTTTCCAGATAGACCAATAAACATGGAGTCGTAAACGATATTATTGTTTGCGTCTATCGTTCCCTTGTTTCCGAAATGAAGCGTTGCCAGTCCGCCACGAATCGGAACGTTAACCTGTTCGGTGTATTTGCCTGTCGCGGGATCGTAGCTGATGCCGAATATGCCAATATCGCCGCTGATCTTTGCTATTCCATTAGCGTCAACTTCAATTGTTGCGCTGTGATTATTGCCTTCGGCTGTTACGGATAGCGTGCCGTCGCCATTGTTTTCGATATTCAAATTACCTGACATTTTGAATTCCTTTTAATGCTCTGATAGTTCTGCAGCTTGTTATGGCGCGCGATTGTTTTGTGAGGGGGCGTAATGATCACCGCTCCCCCAAACTCTCATCCTGATATTCCTTCAACGGACTCAGGAAATAATCGATCACCTTCCTCTTATCCGTTTTCACCTCCGCCCGCACGGCCATGCCGGGGGAGAGTTCGATGCGGTTGTCGCCGACCTGGATGCTGTTTTCCTTGAGCAGGATGCGGGTGCTGTAGACCAGGCCGCGTTTTTCGTCATCGATGGCGTCATTGGAGATGCTTTGCACGGTGCCGTGCACCACGCCGTATTTGGTGAAGGTGAAGGTTTCGACCTTGATCTCCACCTCCTGGCCGGGGTGGACGAAGCCGATGTCCTTGTTCTCCAGCATGGCTTCCACTTCCACCGGCTGGTCGCTGGGGACGATGACCATCAGCGGCTGGGCTTCGGTGACCACGCCGCCGTTGGTGTGGATGGCCAGTTGCTGCACGGTGCCGTCCACCGGGGCGGTGAGGCGCATCAGGCGGTCGCGCTGTTCGGCTTTCTTCAGCTCCTGGGCGAGGGAGGCGGCGCGTTGTTCGGATTCGTGCTGCAGGTCGAGCATGGCGCGGCGGGTCTGGGCCAGTACGGTGTTGCGCTGGCGTTCGGCGGCGCTGCGGGCGGCGGTGAGTTCGATGACGCGGGCCTGCTGGATGGCCAGTTCGCGCTCCTGGTCGAGGCGTGCCTGTTCCTTTTCCAGATAGGCGTGCTTGGCCACGTAGGCCTTGTCCAGCAGGCGCTTGTAGTCGGCGGAGAGCTGGCGGGTGATGGGCAGGGATTCCTCCAGCTTGGCCACCCAGGCCTTGGCCGCCTGGATTTCGGCGACGCGCTGGTCGATCTCCGAGTCGGCCTGGTCGAGGGTGCTGCGCAGTTCCAGGTATTGGCCCTGCAGCCAGCGCTGGGCGGCCAGTTGTTGCTCGGGGCTGGCCTCGGGGATGAGCGCGGCGAGGGAGGTGGGTTCGCCGCCGTCCTGGATGGCGTCGAGCAGGGCGCGGGCGCGGGCGCTGTCCACCTGGGCGGCGAGCAGGTCGCTCTTCAGGCGGTCGACGTCGGCGCCGGTGATCTGTGCGTCGAGGTCCACCAGCAGGTCGCCGGCCTTGACCTTCTGCCCGTCGTAGACGTGGATCGCCTTGACCACCGCCACCTCGCTGGGCTGGATGATCTTGGTCTTGCCGCTGGGCACGATCTTGCCGGTGGCGGTGGCCACCACGTCGATCTCGCCGACGCAGGCCCAGATCAGCGCGAGCACGGCGAAGGCGATGATCGCCCACTGGATGTAGCGCGGCGCCGGGTGCGGCGGCTGCTCCTGCAGGGCCAGGGCGGCGGGGAGGAATTGCACCTCGTGGCTCAGGCGCTGCGGGGCGTCCATGGCCTTGCGGTGGCGCCAGGCGTGACGCCAGGCGCTGCGGTAGCGGTTGATCAGTTCGCGTTTTGCGCTCATGGCCTGGGCATCCGTGCATGGGGGGCGAGGCTCGCCCCGGCCCTCTCCCGGCGGAAGAGGGCGTGGTTTTGTTCGGTCCGGGGTTGCATGCGTCTCAGCCCTGTTGCAGGCGGTGCAGACGCGAGTAGTGGCCGGCTTGGTGGGTCAGCAGTTCGGCATGGGTGCCCTGCTCGACGATCTGCCCGCGGTCCATCACTACGATGCGGTTGGCATCGCGTACGGCGGAGAGGCGGTGGGCGATGATGATCACCGTGCGGCCCCGGCAGATGTCCTTCATGTTCTGCTGGATGATGCGTTCGGACTCGTAGTCCAGCGCGCTGGTGGCCTCGTCGAAGATGAGGATGCGCGGGTTGCCGATCAGCGCCCGGGCGATGGCCACGCGCTGGCGTTGCCCGCCGGAGAGCGAGGCGCCGTGCTCGCCCACCACCGTGTCGTAGCCCTCGGGCAGTTCGAGGATGAACTCGTGGGCGCCGGCCAGCTTGGCCGCCTGCATCACCACCTCGATGGGCGCGCCCGGGTCGGTGAGGGCGATGTTCTCGCGGATGCTGCGGGCGAACAGCATGTTGTCCTGCAGCACCACGCCTATCTGCCGGCGCAGCGAGGAGACGTCTGCCAGGGCCAGGTCCATGCCGTCCACCAGCACCCGCCCGCGCTCGGGCGTGTAGAGACGCTGCAGCAGGCGGGTGAGGGTGCTCTTGCCGGAGCCGGAGCGCCCGACCACGCCGATCACCTCGCCGGCCTGGATGCTCAGGCTCACCCCGCGCAGCACCTCGGAGCCGTCCGGGCGGTAGCGGAAGTGCACCTGGTCGAACTCGACGTTGCCACGGATCGGCGGCAGCGCACTGCGCGCCGCCTGGGACAGCTCGGTGCGGGTGTTGAGGATGTCCCCCAGGCGCTGCACCGAGACACCGGTCTGCTGGAAGTTGGTCCACAGCTGGGCCAAGCGCATGATCGGCTGCGATACCCGCCCGGCGAGCATGTTGAAGGCGATCAACTGGCCGACGCTGAGGTCGCCGTCGATTACCAGCCGCGCACCCAGCCACAGGGTCGCCACGGTCACCAGCTTGCCCACCAGCCCCACGCCCTCGTTGGCGATGGTCGACAGGGTCTGGGTCTTGAAGCTCGCCGCCACGTAGCCGGCCAGCTGGTTGTCCCACTTGCGGTTGATCTGCGGTTCCACCGCCATCGCCTTGAGGGTGTCGATGCCGTTGACCGTCTCCACCAGGAAGGCCTGGTTCTCCGCGCCCCGGGCGAAGCTCTCGTTGATGCGGGCGCGCAGCACCGGGGTGATGATCAGGGAAATGAGGAAGTACAGCGGCAGCGACAGCAGCACCACCAGCGTCAGCCAGCCGCTGTAGAAGAACATCACGGCGATGAACACCACCGAGAACAGCACGTCCAGCACCAGGGTGATGGCGTTGCCGGTGAGGAAGCTGCGGATGTTCTCCAGCTCGCGCACCCGCGCCACCGAGTCGCCGACCCGGCGCGCCTGGAAGTAGGCCAGCGGCAGGGTCACCAGGTGGCGGAACAGCCGTGAGCCCAGCTCCACGTCGATGCGGCTGGCGGTGTGGGCGAACACGTAGCTGCGCAGGCCCGACAGCGCCGTCTCGAACAGCATGATGCCGAGCAGGCCGATGGCGATCACATCCAGGGTCGACAGGCCGCGGTGCACCAGCACCTTGTCCATCACCACCTGGAAGAACAGCGGCGTCAGCAGCGCGAAGATCTGCAACACGAAGGACACCAGCAGCACTTCGCCCAGCAGCTTGCGGTATTTGACGATGGCGGGGATGAACCAGGTGAAGTCGAACTTCGCCAGCTCGCCGGCCAGGGACGCCTCGGAGCGGATCAGGATCAGTTCGCCGCCCCAGCGCTCGGCCAGGGCCTCGAACTCCAGCACCTCCGGGCGCTGGGCGCGCGGGTCGTGGATCAGCGCCTTGCCGTCGTCCAGCCGCGCGATGATGAAGAAGCCGCCCTCGCGGTCACAGGCGATCGCCGGCAGCGGCGTGCGCTCCAGGCGGGCGATGGTGCTGCGGGCGGGGCGTGCCTTGAGGCCGAGCTTCTTGGCGGCGAGCAGCAGCTCGGCCTTGCCGAATGGGCGGCCGTCTTCGGCGAATTCGTGGGCGAGTTGTTCGGGGGAAGCGGCGACGTTATGGAAACGCGCGAGCATGACCAGGCACGCGAGGCCCGCGTCGAGCCCTTGCCCTGGCTCGTTAGGGGTGCTGTCCTGCATCAGGATTCCGTCCTTGGTGGTGGCATAGCGCCATGCAATGCGCGCGTCATTCTGCCAATACCCGCTCAGGCCGCAAAGCCGGCAGTTGATGAGCGGTTCTCATTCCTGATGGCGAAAGTGCGCAAGGCCCGATTTTGACCGGTCGGGTGGGTTCGCCGGGCGATCTTCCCGGGCGAAACGGGCACAACTAGCTACATTTTCCTCAAGCAGCCGCAGCGCTGCGCATTACGGGTCAGCGGTCGCCAGGGAATCGACGACGCGTTGGCCGCCCGTTTCCGGGTCTCGCGCATTCAATTCAGGGAAGGCCGATGAACGCCACCGCCAGCATCGACGAACGCAGTTTCCGCCGTATCCTCGCCCGCAACGTGGCCCTGCCGATTGGTGTCGGCGTGCTCGGCGCCACGCTGTTCATCGCCCTGATCGGCTACCTGCTCTACGTGCTCAACTGGGTCGAGCACACCGATATCGTCATGGGCAAGGCCAACGAGGGCTTTCGTTACACGCTGGACCGCGAGTCCAGCCTGCGCGGCTTCCTGATCGCCGGGGAGGACGCGTTCCTCGACCCCTTCGAGGACGCCGGGCCGCGCCTGGATTCGCGCATGGCGGAGCTGACCGAGCTGGTCAAGGACAACCCCATCCAGGTGGAGAAGATCCGTCGCATCGAGTCGATGCAGGAACAATGGGCCCGCTTCGCCAACCAGATGATCGAGCAGCGCCGTGCCGGCCAGGACATCACCGCCGCCGTCCGCGAGAAGCGTGGCAAGCAACTGGTGGATGGCATCCGCCAGACTTTTGCCGAGTTCATCGCCGCCGAGCAGCAACTGCGTCATGACCGCAACGAGCGGGCCAGCAACACGGCGATCTTCACCATCGCGGCCTACCTGCTGTTCAGCCTGTCTTTCAGCGGCTTGCTGGCGTACTTCGGGCGGCGCGAGCTGCTGGGCCTTTCCAGTACCTACGGCGCGACGCTGGAACGGCAGCTCGCCGATAACCAGAAGCTGCAGCAGCAGGCCTGGCTGCGCGAAGGGCAGTCGCGCCTGGCGGAGTGCATCATCGGCCAGCAATCGTCCACCAGCATCGGTCGCGCGGTGCTGGATTTCCTCGCTCAGTACCTCGGCATGGTGGTGGGGGCGCTCTATGTGCGCCAGGAGGATGGCGAGCTGCGCCGCGTGGCGGATTACGGCTTTTCCCCCGAGGAACAGGCCCGCGACCAGACCTTCGCCGATGGCGCGGGGATGGTCGGGCAGGTGGCGGTCGAGCGCCGTACCCGGGTGCTGGAGGGACTCGCGCCGAGCTACCTCAAGGTCAACTCCGGGTTGGGCAGTGACGAGCCGGTTTCAGTGATGCTCGCGCCCACCGCCACCGAGGGCAGCGTCAACGGCATCGTCGAGCTGGGCTTCCTGCGGGCGCTGGATGAGCGTGACCAGGCCTTCCTCGATGCCATAGGCGGCAGCCTGGGGGCCTCCCTCGAGGCGGCGCGCTACCGCCAGCGCCTGCACGACATCCTCACCGAGACCCAGCAGCTCAACGAAGAGCTGCAGGTGCAGCAGGAGGAGCTGCGCACCGCCAACGAAGAGCTGGAAGACCAGTCGCGGGTGATCCGCGAATCCCAGGCCAGCCTGGAGACCCAGCAGGCGGAGCTGGAACAGACCAATGAGCAGCTCAACGAGAAGACCCTGCGCTTGCAGGAGCAGCGCGACACCCTGGACGAGCGCAACCACGCTCTCGACCAGGCGCGCAAGGAGCTGCAGCGGCGTGCCGACGAGCTGGAGCGGGCCAGCCGCTACAAGTCCGAATTCCTTGCCAACATGTCCCACGAGCTGCGCACGCCGCTGAACAGTTCGTTGATCCTCTCCAAGCTGCTGTCGGAGAACCGCAAGGGCAACCTCGACGAGCAGCAGGTGAAATACGCCCAACTGATCTACTCCTCCGGCAATGACCTGCTGCGCCTGATCAACGACATCCTCGACATCGCCAAGGTCGAGGCCGGGCGCCTGGAAATCCGTCCCGAGCAGACCGAGCTGGCGCGCCTGGTGGAGGGCCTGGAGAACCTCTTCCGGCCGCAGGCGGCGGAGAAGTCGCTGGTCTTCGAGGTGCAGGTGGAAGCCGCCGCGCCCAGGCAGTTCTTCAGCGACAGCCAGCGGGTGGAGCAGATCCTCAAGAACCTGCTCTCCAACGCCTTCAAGTTCACCCAGGAGGGCAGCGTGCGCCTGCGTGTGCGGCCCGCCGACAATGGCATCGCCTTCGATGTCGCCGACACCGGCATCGGCATCAGCGAGGAGCAACGGGGCTTCATCTTCGAGGCCTTCCGCCAGGCCGACGGCACCACCAACCGGCGCTTCGGCGGCACCGGCCTGGGCCTGTCCATCTCGCGCAACCTGGCGGAGATGCTCGGCGGCACCATCGAAGTGAGCAGCGAGCCGGGGCAGGGCAGCCTATTCACCCTCTGGCTGCCGGAAAACTACCTGGCCAAGGAAACCGCACCAGCCCCCGTCGAGCCCGTGCAGTTGCCCGAGCCACCGCGCCTGGGCGACGAGAAGCCGGAGGCGCCGAGCTTCCCCGACGACCGCGAGCTGCCCCACCGGGGCGGACGCTGCGTGCTGGTGATCGAGGACGAGCCCAAGTTCGCGCAGATCCTCTACGACCTGGCCCACGAACTCGGCTACCGCTGCCTGGTGGCCCACAGCGCCAGCGAGGGCCTGCGCCTGGCCGGCGAGCACGGGCCGGATGCGGTGCTCCTCGACATGCGCCTGCCGGACGACTCCGGCCTCTCGGTGCTGCAGCGGCTCAAGGAGAGTTCGCGCACCCGGCACATCCCGGTGCATATCGTTTCCACCGACGACCGCACCGAGCCGGCGCTGCACCTGGGCGCCATCGGCTACGCGCAGAAACCCACCACCCGCGAGCTGCTGGTGGACGTCTTCTCGCGCCTGGAGGCCAAGCTTACGCAGAAGGTCAAGCGCGTGCTGGTGGTCGAGGGCGATGCATCCCAGCGCGACAGCATCGCCCGCCTGGTGGGCGACGAGGACATCCAGGTGGTCACCGCCGAGCGCGGCCAGGAGGCCCTGGAACAACTGCGCGAAACCCAGTTCGACTGCATGATCATCGACCTCAAGCTGCCCGACATGCATGGCAACGAGCTGCTCAAGCGCATGGCCGCCGAAGACCTCGGCGCCTTCCCGCCGGTGATCGTCTACACCTCGCGCAACCTCACCCGCGACGAGGAGGAGGACCTGCTCAAGCACTCGCGCTCGATCATCATCAAGGGCGCACGCTCCCCCGAGCGGCTGCTGGACGAGGTCACGCTGTTCCTGCACAAGGTCGAGTCGTCCCTCTCCAGCGACCGCCAGCGCATGCTGCAGACCGCACGCAATCGCGACAAGGTGTTCGAGAAGCGCAAGGTGCTGGTGGTGGACGACGACGTGCGCAACATCTTCGCCCTGATCAGCGCGCTGGACGAGAAGGGCGCCCAGGTGGTGACCGCGCGCAACGGCCAGGAGGCCATCGAGAAACTGGACGAAAACCCCGACATCGACCTGGTGCTGATGGACGTGATGATGCCGGTGATGGACGGCTTCGAAGCCACCCGGCGCATTCGCGAGGAGCCGCGCTGGGCCAAGCTGCCGATCATCGCCGTCACCGCCAAGGCGATGAAGGACGACCAGGAGCAATGCATGCGCGCCGGTGCCAGCGACTACCTGGCCAAGCCCATCGACCTGGAGCGCCTGTTCTCGCTGATCCGCGTGTGGCTGCCGAAGCTGGAGCGTTTCTGAAGCAGGGCGCGGCGAGGGTCGCCGCGCCGCTATTCAGCTGCGCAGTTCACGGAGCTCGCTGGTCAGGGTGTCCAGGCGCAGCAGGCGCCCGGTGCGGTCGAACAGCCGCCAGTCGTGCTCCAGGGAGCGGCTTTGCAGGGGCGTGTCGGACGGCCATTCCAGCTCGGCGCAGGTCTTCAGGGTGCGCGGGTTGACCAGCCGCCAGTGCGTCATCTCCGTATCCGTCGCTGTGCCGAGGAGCAGCCAGCCGTCGGCCAGCTTGAGGTTCGTCTTGTCGACCTGGTCCGCGCTGACGTCCGGCAGGGCGATCTCGCGGCTGCCGCCGTGGGTGTGTATCAGCAGGCTTTGCTCGCCCGCCTCGTTGCCGCGGAACCAGACTTCCAGCAATCCACCGTCCGGGTTGGGGACGTAGAACCCCCCTTCATGGCGGGACGGCAGCACCTCGTAGCGATGGGTCAGGCGCCGCGTCGGCAGGGCGTAGCGCCAGAGCTCGGTGCCGCCGCGGCCATCTTCCACCAGCCATTGCTCGAAGCCGGCGCAGCCCTGGAAGGCGAGCAAGTGCCCCGGCAGGTCGCTGACGTGCCAGACCACGGCGAAGGCCCGGTCGACATCCACCACGCGCACGCTGCGGCTGTTGCCGATGGTCCAGGAGGTGCCGTCGAATTCATAGGCGTGAAAGTCCATCGCCAGCACGCCGAGGTCGGTGGCCTTGCGGCTGACCAGGTCGAGCTTGGTGATGCGCCAGACCTGGTCGCGCCGGGCCAGCGCCAGGGCCGCGCGGCGGTTGCGGGCGAGGACGATGCGGTGGCCGGGCTCGGCGAAGCGGAACAGCGTTCGGCCCAGGTCGTCCAGCACCGCCAGGCCGGCTTCACCCAGGGCCACCAGGGTGCGCCCCTCGGGCAGGGGCGCGGCGTCGAGGATGGCCCTCTGGCCGGCCGGCGGAGCCTGCCACTGCAGCGGCGGGTTCTGTTGCAGCAATGGCGAGGCGTCCTGTTCCGGCAGCCCCTTGGGCGGCAGGTCGGCTTGCAGCAGCTTGTCCTGGCTGAGGTTGAGCAGGCTCTGCAGGTCGCGCCGCGACAGGTTGACCCGGCTTCGGGCGTGGTCTTCCAGCAGGGGCGGCAGTACCAGCCGCGCCAGCCGTTGCAGCTGTTCGTTGCTGCGGGTGCGGGGCACGGTGCCGACCCGGTTCAGCGCCTGGGCCAGGGCCAGGCGCTCGCCGGCCAGTGTCGGGTCGTCCCGCAGCGACTTCAGGCGTGCCGCGTAGGCATCCAGGGTGTCGGGCAGCAGCACGGCGCGCTTCACCAGGGCTTCGGCACTGAGGCCGCCGCCGGCTTCCTCGGCGCACAGCAGCCACTGGGCGGCCAGTTCCTGCTTGTCCGGCAGCGGCCAGATGACGTCCACGGCTTCCAGCCAGTCGCCCCGGGCCACCAGCATCTCGGCCCAGTCCTGGCGCAGGCGCTGCGCGGCCTGGGGCCACTTCTTCTCCAGCATTTCCACGGCATTGGCGAAGGCGTTGTCGCGGCGCGCCACCTGCAGCGCGGTGCGCCAGTCGCCGGCCAGGCAGTGCAGGCGCACGATGCTGTCGGCCGGCATGTCCCAGGCCAGCGCCAGGTCGGCGGCCTGGCGGAAGCGCAGGTGGCGCTCCAGGTAGTCCAGGGCTTCCTGGCGAGCCTTGAGCAGCTCGGCGAGGATGAACACCGCCTCGTCGATGCGCCCCTCGCGGTCGAGCTTCTCGAAGTGCTGACGATAGAGCGTGCGCAGGTGCGCTTCGAGGTCCTCGCCCAGGGAGATGGCGGTGCCCGGGCCCGTGCGCTTGCCGAGGTCGAGATCGTCACGCCGCGTCGGCGTGCCGAAGGCCTGGCCCAGGTCGCCCTGCTCGCCGCCCAGGGGCAGCGCGTGGCGCAGGGCTTCGGCGATGTCGCCTTCCTCGAACATCTTCAGCATGCGCCGCATGTAGGCACTCTGGCGGCGGTTGAGCAACTCGCTGAACTTCGAGGTGATGGCCAGGGAGGTGAGGAAGCGCCGCCAGGCGCTCGGCCCGCGTGGAGCCTGGGTGGCGCGGGACTTGATGGGCGGGGCGGCTGGGGCCTTGGCCGGTACCTGCGCCGCCGCTTGAGCAGGCGCCGAGGGCTGGGCGGTCCAGCCTTGCGGGTCGCCCTTGAAGAAGCGTCGCAGCGCGGCGAAGAACAGCATCGCGATAAGCACCGCAAGGGTCACCAGGATGACGATCAGCACGGTGTCCGAGCCGTCGCTCGGCGCTTCCACTATCGGTGCCGCGCTGAGGGTGGGCGGCGGGAGGTTCGTTGGTTGCCTCATCGCACCGCGGATGAAGTTGCCCACCATCATGATGGCGAACAGCGACAGCCAGAAGGCCCAACTGGCGCTGATCCCCGATTTGCCGGAGACAGCGCGTGAGGGGGCCTTGCGCGGGGTAGGTTTGCTGGCGGTGCCTTGGCCGGCGGCGGCCTGTTGCTGCAGCAGCGACTTGAGGAAGGCGTCGCGCTCCGGGCTCGGCGGCTTGACCTTGCCATCGAGGATGGCGTGGATGTCCTTGATTGGCGGCAGCACCTCCAGCATCGGCGGCGGCAGGATGGCACGGCAGTCGTAGGTGTCCAGCAGCGGGTAGCCGTCGAGGGCGATATGCTCTTCCAGGGCCAGGCGCCGGGCATCGACCAGGCGCAGCGCCTGCACCCGGCCGCCACGCACCAGCCAGAGATCGGCGGCCGGCAGCGTTGCGCGCTCTTCGGCGGTCAGTTCCGCAGAGCACAGGCCTCCATTCTTCAGCGCCAGCAGCGGCCAGCCGACCAGGCCGTCGCAGTCCATGGGGCGGGCGCTGGCGAAACGCAGCAGGTCGCCGTCGGCGAAGCGCCAGGCGCTGGCGTCGGCGTGCCAGTGGTGCAGCAGCAACGCCGTGCGTTCCTCGGCGCCCAGCCAGTCGGCCGGCAGCCAGAGCCCGGCCACCTTGTGGCGGCCCTTGAGCAGCGGCTGGCGAACCTGCGCATCCGGCGCGTTCATGGCTGGGCTCCTTGCTCATCGGCCAGGGTGCATTGGGCGCGCAGGCGCACCACTCGGTGCTGGCTGCAATACACCACCAGCTCGCGGGCGTGGGTGAGGATGGCTACCAGGCCGCTGGCGGGGCAGACGCTGAGGCGGGCGATGGGATCGGGGGAATCGAAGAACCTGCAATGGGTGCTGCCGTCGTACAGGCTCAGGCCCTTGCGGTCGCTGGTCATCAGCAACAGCGACAGGGCCTGGGTTTCGCGATCGGCTACCAGGCCTTGGGCGCTCCAGCCGCCGGGCACATCGAGTGTCCAGTCCTCCGCGCCTTCGCCCTGAAGCCCCTTGGGGCGGCAGAGCCGCCATTGTTCATGGGGAGTGGCATCCATCAGCAGGGCACAGGCGGGCAGGGAGTACGAATTGGCGACGCGGGCGATGAAGGCCTTGCAGGTGCCGCCGGCCTCACCGATGCGCAGGCGAACATTGGTCCGGTGGCTCGACAGCATTTCCTGCAGGACGACGCTCTGGTCGCGCTTGTACAGGTAGTAGAGCCGGCCGTCCCCGAAGCTGGCCATGGCCAGCACATCGGAGTCCAGCCGATGCAGGGGCGGCGGTTCGTGGCTCGCGGCCTGCTTGTCGCGGTTCCAGTACAGCAGGTGCCCGGCGGCATCCAGCAGGTACAGGCGCTGGCCGTTGTGATTGCTGTTGACCAGGGCCAGCGGCAGCAGGTTGGCGGTGCCCGGTGGGGCTTTGAGCTCCTCCAGCGGCGGGCGCTTGATGGCGCCGAAGCCCTGCAACTGCCAGAAACGCAAGTAAGCGCCGGTGTCCACGATGGCGCCGAGGCTCTTGCCCTGGAAGGCCATGGCCAGCGGCTGGTTGCCGGCGGGCCAGTTCTGCCGGCGCACCTTGGTGACGATGTTCTTTTTGCCGTGGGGCGGTGGCAGCTTGAACACCAGCGCGCCCTTTTGGTCGAGTAGCGTCAGCGCCACCATCTGCCCGGAGCGGGCGATCACCGGCGGCAGGGTCAGGGCCACTCGCGGGGCGTGCAGCACCCCAGGTTGGGCGAGTGCCTGTGGCCCGGGCAGGGTCATCAGGCCGAACTGCCCGCTCAGCAGGCGCTTGCCGATGGCGGGTGGCGGCAGCGGCAGGTCCAGGCTGCGACGGCTGCGGGCCTGTTGCAGGGCGACCTCCAGCGCCTTGCCATCGAGGTGGGTGGTGATCTGCAGCCCGTGGCTGATGCCCGCGTCTTCGGCCGTACCGCCGATCAGCCAGCGCTCGTCCGGCTCCGTCGGCAGCGCCTCGATCATGGCCTGCCAGGTTTGCCAGTGGGCGGGTTCGGCAGCCGTCCAGCTGCGTGCCTCGAGCACCCGGTTGAGGTCGGCGGGGCCTTGCAGGCCCTCATGCCAGGCCGGGCGTTGGAGGATGCCCCAGCGCAGCTCGCCGTCGGCTTCCCGCGCGCGGCGGGCGAGGAGGATCAGCATCGCCAGGTGGGCCAGACGCGGTGCGCCCAGTTGTCGGGGGCCGGCGTCGAACAGGGCGACGATCAGCCGGCTGCTGTGCCGTGCACGCTGCTGGGGGGCGAGGAACAGGTGCTCGCCGCCGGCGGCGCGGCGGAGGAATTCATCGGGAATCTCGTCGGCCAGCAGCCATTCGCTGGAGAGCAGCCGCTCATAGGGCCCGCGTCGTTGCAGGTCACCCAGGCCATCGGGTTCGGGCGGGCCGTTGGGCGTGCGCTCGCGGAAGGGGCCGACCAGGGCTTGCAGGCGGCCGAGCATCGCGGCGAGCTGTTCGGCGAGTTCCGGAGCCACGCCTTCCAGCAGGGGGTGCCAGGGCTTCAGGGCGTCGGGCAATTGCATGGTCAGCGTTCCTGCCAGTGGTCGAGGATGCGCGCCAGGTGGCCCTCGGAGAGCGGCAGCTGGCGGTCCAGCGGCACCGCCCTGGCCGGCGTGGGCCAGAGCAGCAGGGGAGCGCGGCCGTGGCGCCGGGTGAGGGCGCGGGCGAGCAGGTCCAGCGGCGCATCGGGGCTCAGCCGGGTCGGCAACCAGAGTTCGGGGGCCAGCTCGCAAGGGGCGGCGTAGTCGATGCCGTCCACCCAGGGCAGGGCCGCGGGCTCGCCGATCACCACCAGCAGGTCATCGCTGGCGGTGGCGTGCAGGCTCGCCAGCTGTTCATCGGGCAGGGCTGACAGGCGCGCATGCAGGCGCCGGGCGGCTTCGCCCCAGGCCACGGCGGCACGGGGTTCCAGGGCCTGGGCGCGGGGTTGCCAGCGCCAGGCCTGCTTCAGGGGGCTCATGCGGGTGTGGCGAGGCGGGCGACCAGGCGCTCACGCAGCTCGGCCAGCATCGGCGGCAGGGCGTCGGCGAGGAAGTTGGCGTCGATCTCCCGCAGCACCGCTTCCACGCTCGCGCCCTGGGCGTCGTCCAGGCAGGCGCGGGCCTCTTCGGCCAGGCGGCTGACCCGCGACAGCGGCTGCAGGGTGGCTTCTTCCACGGCGTTGAACAGGTTGTCGTTGCTGGCATGGGCGAACAGCTCGCGCAGCACCTCGCGGCCGTGCTGTTGCGCCTCCTGGGTCGGCAGCACGTAGAGCAGCGGCCAGAGGTCGGCCTCGGTGGCGTGCAGGCGCCCGCCGAGCAGCGCGGCGGCGGCGATCAGGCGCTGGGACTTGACGATGCGCCGGTCCGAGAGCTGCACGCCGGCCTGGCGCAGGCGGCGGATGGCATCGGCCAGGGCCGGGCGCGCGGCGTCCAGGTTCACCGTTTTCATGGCGCGGCCGAGGGTGTCGAGGTAACCCAGGTTGTGCTGCCCGACGATGGGCGTCTGCTCGGCCTGCCAGCCGCCGGCGAGCATGGCTTCGAGCTGGTGGTCCGGCACCGCCTCGACGAACAGGTGCAGCAGGAAGCGGTCGCCGAAGGCGGCCAGGGCCTCGTCCTCGGGCAGGCCGTTGGCGGCGCCGACGCAGACCCGCAGCGGGCAGTCGAGCTGGGTGTGGCCACGGCGGAAGCGCCGTTCGTTGAGCACGCCGAGCAGGGTGTTGAGGATGGCGGTGGAGCCGAGGAACACCTCGTCGAGGAAGGCGATGTCGGCTTCCGGCAGCATGCCGCTGACGTCGGTTTCCACGGTGCCTTCGCGCAGCTTGCGCAGGTCCACCGGGCCGAACAGTTCCGACGGTTCGGTGAAACGCCCCAGCAGGTATTCGAAATAGCGCCCGCCCATGGCCTGGGCGACGCGGCGCACCACGGCGCTCTTGGCGGTGCCGGGCGGGCCGACCACCAGCAGGTGCTCCTGGGCCACGGCGGCGAGGACGATGAGTTCGGCGAGCTGGTTGCGGCCGATAAGGCCGGTGGTGGCGGTGCGGATGGCGTCCCTGATGTGCCGGGCGGCCTCGTGGATAGCGTTCAAGACTGCTTCTTCCCTGTGAGCGAGGTGCGGATTTTCCGGGAAAAGCAGGCGCTGTCAAAGCGCTATTACGGCAGTTCGTCGGCTGGCGCACATCCCGGCCCGGCTCCGTGTGGAGCCGGGCCGGGCGGCTCAGTCGATGGTGGGCGAGGCCAGGCGCACGCCGCGCGGCGGCTTGGCCAGGTAGCTCCACAGGGCATTGGCGATGGCGTTGTGGTTGAGGCCGTCGCCGAACAGCTGCTGGCCGATGCACAGGCCGAGCTGGCGGTAGCTCTCGAACTGGGCCTCGTCGAAGAACTGGTCGGCGGTGCTCTGGTTGGGGAACACGGGGTTGGCGCGGGCGTAGTTGAACACGTCCACCGGCAGCGATTCGATCAGCCGCGGCTTGAGCAGGAGAATGCGGCTGGTGAGGGTGCGCGACGCCTCGGCATCGTCGCGCTCGCCGCTGCTGAAGACGTTGAGCAGCATGGCGCAGCGACGGTCGCCGGCGGCCGGTGGCTGGCGGAAGCCATCGAGGCTGGAGAACACCTGGGACAGCAGCGGGTGGTCGAGCACGTCGCTGTCTTCCTCGATCTCCAGGGCGTGGTCGATGCGCGACAGGCGGATGAGGTTGGCCAGGTCGTCGAAGCGGTAGTCCGGGTCGCAGCCGCAGTCGCACATGACGATCAGCTCGATGTCCCGCTGCGGGCGCACCAACTCATAGGTGGCGGTGTTCTCGAAGTGCCCGCCGTCGGTGAGGTAGAGCTTGTCGCGACGATGGCCGTGGAAGTGCGCGGTGAGTTCGTAGAACAGGTAGGTCTGCGCCGGCAGCCAGCGCGACAGGCGCTCGGAGTTCTTCGACGGGCCGGCCTGGCGCGGCGGGAAGTTGCTCTGCCACCAGGTGCCCAGGCGCACGTTGGCCAGACCCAGGGCCAGGGAGGTGCCGAGGCTGGTGGCACGGCCCAGGCCGGTGCTGAAGGCGGCGCCGGAGGTGGCCACCCATTGGCCGAGGGACAGCGGCTGGTTGATCTCGCCCTTGCCGCTGGGCGGGATGCGCACCTTGCGCTCGCCGTCGAGGATGAAGCTCACCGCTTCGGCGTCCGGATTGCCCGGGGCGTACCAGTAGGGCGCCACGCACAGCGGCTTGCCCTTGCGGTCGCGCTGCACCAACTGCTCGGAGGGGTCCACGGTGAGGTTCATGGTGACGTTGATCAGGTGCAGCGGGCCGGCGGTGCGGGTGCGGTAGTAGGCGTCCAGGGCGATGTCGTCGCGGGACAGGGTCTGCGCCACGCTCATGCGCTTGCGGCTCTGCCGGCTGGGCACGTCGAAGCGCTGGCCGTTGGAGGCGCCGAGGTAGGCGCGGGTCAGGCGCGCGGCGTAGAAGGCTTGCAGGGTGGAGAGGTTGATGAAGCCGATGAACTGGCCGGATACCCACGCCAGCAGCGCGGCGACCACCGCCAGGCCGATGAGGCGCTGCAGGGCGAAGGGCGGCATGGCGTCCGGGCCGGGCACCTGGCCGTTCCAGGCCACCCATTGCACCAGCAGGCCCCAGACCAGGGCGATGCACACCAGCATCACGGTGCCGGCGACCAGGGCGATCACATCCAGCGGCAGCTTGCTCAGCCAGCTGGGCAGCGGCTTGTCGTCGGAGGAGCGGGCCAGGTGGCGGGCGATCCAGGCCAGCGCCGGCAGCAGCGCGGCGGGGGCGGAGGCCTGCCAGTAGCCCTGGGCGAGCACCACATAGAGCTCCTGGGCCAGTTGGTGGAGCAGCGCCAGGGCCAGCAGGGCAGCGGTGAAGGTGATGGACTGGCTCAGGGCGCGGGTCACCCGCAGGCGGTAGTTGCGCACGTTGTTGGCGTCGAGGCCGGCGTCGTCGCGGCTCGGTTTGCGTTCCTGGGTGAACACCAGCGCGGCGCACCATAGCAGCCCCAGCACGGTGACGACGATCACCAGCCACAGCAGGATTTCCACCGGGTTGGTGGTGTCGGGCGTGTGGGATTGCAGGTAAATGGCGGGGATGGCCATGGCGATGATGATCACCACCGCGCAGAGGGTCGCCCAGTTGGCCAGGGCTGGGGGTTCGTCCTGGCTCTTGCGCGAGTAGATCAGCCAGTAGGCGAGCATCAGCGGCGCCACGCTGAGCAGCGTCACTACGCCGGGCACCAGCAGCAGGCTGCCGCAGAAGGGACTGCCCGGCCAGAAATGGCAGACGGCGCCCTGGGTGAGGGCGATCAGGGCCAGCACCAACAGCATCGGCATGCCGATCACGTACTGCACCGAGAGCCAGTTGCGCCAGGTCATCGCCAGGGCGTAGATCAGGTCGCCGGCGCCGGTGGGCGTCAGGTAGCGGCCGTTCTCCCGCAGCCAGGCGGTGGGGCCGTCACCCACCGGGGCGGCCTGGTAGTTGTCGGAGGAGTGGATGCGCCCCGGCGGCTGGTAGCGCATCACCCGGTAGGCGTCGAGGGCGGCCTGGCGGGCCTTTTCCTGCTCGTCGCCATTGACCGGGCGCAGGCGCTCGGGCTGGAACAGGCTGGAGAAGAACGAGCCCATGTAGCCGCCGCCGCTGACGGTAGAGAGGTAGTCGAAGCGGGGCAGCAGGCGGGCGCGGGGATCGTCTTCGCTGTTCTTCGGCTGGCGGTTGGCGCCGGGGTCGACGGGCGCGCGGGCCAGGGCCTGGAGCACGCCGAAGCAGAAGGTGGCGCTGCGGATGCCGCCGCCGGAGAGGGCGACGGCCCAGGGGCGGCGCGGCGACTCGTTGTCGGTGTCGAGGCCGAGGGCCTTGCGGCGCCAGGTGATCCGGTCCTGTTCCGCCTTGTACTGGTCTTCCATCCGCCGCTCCCTGGTCGTTGTAGGTCTTCGCTGAAGTCCGCCTAGTAAAGCAGGAGTCGGGCCGATTGCCATTACGGCAAGCGGGCGGCAGGGGCCTGCCGCCTCCGGCAAGCCCTGGCCTCGCCGGAGGCGCGTAGTGGGCTACAAGCCGCGCCCGGCGTGGGTTTGCAAGCGATTGAAGGCAAAGGTTTTTGTCGCCGGATGCCGGTGTGGTGGGGCAGGGCTGGCACGGCCATTGCTCCCCAGGCCCTGTGCTTGAAATTCCGTATGGCAGCACACGCCGGCTTGGTGCAGTTGCAAGCCCCAGCCCTCCACCCCCGGCAGCGGTCCGCCGGGCAAGGCCAAAAGGAAACCCCATGAAGATCAACGCAGGAGTGAACGACTGGTATTCCTACATCAGGCAGTCCAACGCTATGAAAGACCCCTCGATCTCCGCCCTCGACAAGTCTGTCCAGGTCCAGGAGGAGAACGCTTCCCGCTACCAGGACAGGGTGTCCATTTCCGCGGAGGCCAAGAGCCTCCTCAGCCAGGTCGATGGAGGTGACCCAGCCCTCGCCGACGATCCGTTGAGCCGGGTGGCGCCCGAGGCGACCTACAGCCCTGCCAGCCTGCAATCGTCTGCCGCTGCCAGCGAGCCGGAAGCCCAGGCCGCCACCCGCGATGGGGTGGCCGTCGACTCATCGGGCCCGCCCTGGCGCGTCTTTTCCGCTGGGCAGCCCCTGACCGCCACCAGTCCGGCCGAGGCTGAGGCGCGTATCGACGAGATCACCCGCCAACGCGTCGCCCTCTATCAGAAGGCCATGGAGGCTGGTGCCAGTGACGAGGAGATCGGGCGGCAGATGGCCGCCTTCAACGCGGCGTTGCCGGATGACTACAAGGCCCTTGCCGGCAAGACCGAAGACCCCGCCGCCGCGCTGCGGGTGATGACCGAAGGCGCGGGACTGGCGGTCAGCCAGGAGCCCGACGCGCGGCTGAGGTCGCTGGGCATGCAAGTGGGCTGATGTTCAGTGGGTTCCCGCGCTCGCGGGGGCCCACTGAAAAGCTCCGCAGGTTTACTTCCCCTATGGCTTGCTTGTGCACGCCGCGCCCTGTGGCTGGCGCGACAGGTGCAGGGCTATCAGCAGCGCCAGGCTGAGCATCAGGCCGACGAACAGGCCGATGCCGTTCCAGCCGGCGCGATTCCAGAACAACCCGCCGACCGTGCCGGCGATCCCCGAGCCCGCGTAGTAGAAGGTCTGGTACAGCGAAGCCGCCTGCCCCTTGGCCTGCACGGCGCGGCGCCCGACCCAGCTGCTGGCCACCGAGTGGGCGCCGAAGAAGCCGAAGGTGAACAGCAGCATGCCCAGCAGGATCAGCGGCAGCGGCGTGAGCAGGGTCAGGCCGAAGCCGGCGAGCATCAGCAGGATCACCGCCCAGAGCACCTTCTGCCGGCCGACGCGGTCCGCCAGGGAGCCGACCATCGCCGAGCTGTAGGTGCCCGAGAGGTAGACGATGGAGAGCATGCCCACCGCCGCCTGGCTGAGGTGGTAGGGCGCATCCAGCAGGTGGAAGCCGATGTAGTTGAAGACGGTCACCAGGCTGCCCATGAGCAGGAAGGCTTCGAGGAACAGCAGCGGCAGGCGTGCATCGCGAAAATGCATGGCGAAGCCGCCGAAGAGGTTTTTCGCGGTGATGGGCCGCGCCTGGAAGTGCCGCGATTCAGGCAGCACGCGCCAGAACACCAGCCCGGCGATCAGCGCCAGGGCGCCGATGCAGGCGAGGGTCCAGTGCCAGGACACGTAGTCGACCATCACCCCGGCCACCAGCCGCCCGCTCATGCCGCCGATGGCGTTGCCACCGATGTACAGGCCGACGGCGAGACCGGTGTGGCGCGGGTCGATCTCCTCGCTCAGGTAGGTCATGGCCACGGCGGTCAGCCCGCTCAGCGACAGGCCCACCAGCACGCGCATGAGCAGCACCATTTCCCAGCTCTGCATGGCCGCGCTGGCCAGGGTGAAGAGCCCGGCGCAGAGCAGCGAGACCCCCATCACCCGCTTGCGCCCGAGGGCGTCGGAGAGCGAGCCGGTCACCAGCAGGCCGCAGGCCAGGGCCAGGGTGGAGACGGAGAGGATCATGCTGCTCTGCGCCGCGCTGATGGCGAAGGCCTGGGCCAGCACCGGCATCATCGGCTGCACGCAGTAGAGCAGGGCGAAGGTGGCGAAGCCGCCGCAGAACAGCGCGAGGCTGGTGCGCAGGAAGGCGGGGGTGCCTTTTTCGATATGGCTGGGCAGGGCGCTGTCATGGGCGGACGGATTCATCATGGACCTCGGCAAGGCTTCATCAGGGCCCCGGCGCCTGTCGTGCAGGCGTGCGCCGTCGCACCCGCTGATCGGGGGTGGAGTGGCTGCTTCGTTCGGGATATGGGCAAAGCCTATCGGCGGGGAGTGATACTTTCCAATATATTGTTCGGCATCTTTGATAGGCAGGACATATCATTCCCGCCATGGAACTCCGTCATCTCCGTTACTTCATCGCCGTTGCCGAAGAGCTGCATTTCGGCCGCGCCGCCGAGCTGCTGGGCATCTCCCAGCCACCCTTGAGCCAGCAGATCCAGGCGCTGGAGGAGGAGCTGGGTGCACGCCTGTTCGAACGCACCAACCGCCGCGTGGCACTGACCGAGGCGGGGCGGCTGTTCCTCGTCGAGGCGCGCCAGGTGCTGGCCCAGGTGGGGCAGGCCACCGAGGTGGCGCGCCGGGCCCAGCGCGGCGAGCTGGGTGAGTTGAAGGTCGGCTTCACGTCGTCGGCGCCTTTCACCTCGGTCATACCCGAAGCCATCTTCCGCTTTCGTCGCGCCTACCCGGACGTGCAGCTGGAGGTGCACGAGATGGTCAGCCGCGACGTGGCCGAGGCGCTGCTCAACGGGCGCATCCAGGTGGGGTTGATCCGCCCGCTGCCGCTGCCCGAGTCCCTGGTGGCGGTGGAGCTGTTCCGCGAGCCGCTGGTGGCGGTGCTGCACGCCGACCATCCCCTGGCGACAGACCCGGCCCTGGACGCCGGGCTGTACCTGCAGGCCCTGGCCGCCGAGCCTTTCGTGTACTTCCCGCGCACTGCCGGTACCGGGCTCTACGACCAACTGATCGCCCTGACCCACGAGATGGGCTTCAGCCCACGCATCACCCAGGAATCCCACAGCGCGCTGACCATCATCGGCCTGGTGGCGGCGGGGCTCGGCGTCTCGGTGCTGCCGGCGTCCTTCACGCGCATGCAGTTCGATGGCGTGGTCTACCGCCGCCTGCTTGACCCCGTGGCGACCACGGCGGTCTGGCTGGTGCGCCGCAGCGACGAGCGTTCGCCGTTGTCGCGCTCCTTCATCCAGATGCTGACGCAGTGAGATTCGCAGGATCAGGCAAGCATCACGCAGGAATCGTCTAACCGGGAAAGCCTTCCCGCCCGTAGTCTTTCGCTGTATCGGCGCTGACTACGGGCGCCGCATGCCGAGGTCGAAGGCGATGCGAGAGCAACAGCGAAGCAACCCGCGCAAGGCCGATCGTGCAGCACTGCCGGTGATCCTGTGGTTGCTGGTGCTGACGTCCCTGTTTCTCGCCACGCCATTGATCGAGGCCTGTGTCCTGGGCCACGCGCAAGAGGAGAACAGTCCATGACCCCATCCCCATCCTTTACCAGCCTCGCCTCGATCCGCGCCCGCAACGGGCGTTCGGCCGAGTTGGGCGAGCGCCTGCTCGCCCTGGTCGAACCGGCGCGGCGCATCGAGGGTTGCATCAGCCACGAGGTGCTGCGCGCCCCGGGTGACCCCGACCTGTGGTTGCTGCAGGGCCGCTGGGCCAGCCAGGCGGCGCTGGAGCACTATTGCGACGGCACCTGTGGCCAATGCCTGGCCGAGGTGCTGCAGGGCGCCCTGGTGCTGGAGGCGAGCTACTCCAGCGACACCCTCTAGCGTCACCGCGGCGCTGCAATGGCGCAGGCGTACCCGCCCCATCCACGGCGGCTTTCAACCCTATAGATAATCCCTAAGAGCCGCGCCCCGGCTGCTTCCCTATCATCGGCCCATTGATTTCCGCAGCCTGGCTGCCACTTCAAGGAGAGCCTGATGAGCGAGCAAGACAAAGCGGCCGCACTGGATGACGCCACCCTGGAATTCGCCAACAAGGTGTTCGACCTGGCCCGCGCCGGAGATGCACACAACCTGGTGGCACTGCTCGACCAGGGGCTGCCGGCGGACCTGCGCAACCACAAGGGCGACAGCCTGCTGATGCTGGCCAGCTACCACGGTCATGCAGACACGGTGCGTGCCTTGTTGGAGCGCGGCGCCGACCCGGACCTGCGCAACAACAACGGCCAGACCCCGCTCGCCGGTGCCGCCTTCAAGGGCGACCTGGCCATGGTCGAGCTGCTGCTCGCCCACGGCGCCGATGTGGAAGGCGCGACGCCCGACGGCAAGACGGCCTTGATGATGGCGGCCATGTTCAACCGGGGCGAGATCATCGACAGCCTGCTGGCCCATGGCGCCCGTATCGACGCCACCGATGCCGGCGGCGCCACCGCCCTGTCCGCCGCCCGGCAGATGGGCGCGGCGCAAGCGCTGGAGCGGCTGTCCGCCCGGCATTGATCCCGGATGGGTTGTGGGCTCCCTGTGGGAGCGGATTCATCCGCGATTGGACTCCCTCCGTGCCCGCCGCATCCCCGTCACCCCGTAGGGCGGGTGAAACCCGCGTTGTCGTGGTACACCCCCTCGTCGGGTTGCACCCGACCTACAGCGGCACGGCGCCGTAGGTTGGTGCCGAGCGTAGCGAGGCCCAACGTTGCGTGGTTCGGGTCTGTTGCGTTGGGCTTCGTACCTCAGCCCAACCTACGGGGCTCCGAGTTCCCAGGCAGCACTGCCTGGTGGATGAAAAGAGCGTCATCCACCCTACAAAAGCTGTCGGCGGCAGGGCATGGAAAGAGGGCGGCTGTAGGGCGGATGCAACCCGCGAAAGCCTTCCTCTCAGATTTCCAAACACCAGAAATGAAAAAGGAGCGGCGCTTGTGGCGCTGCTCCTTTGCCCGAAGGCCTTGGATGGCGGGACGAGCCGCCTGTTGGAAAAGGCGCCAGGCGGATCACCGGGAACCTTGGGTGCCCACATCCCTCTTGAGGAGGCGGGCGCCAGGGGCAGAAGCCCCTGGTTGGAACGGGTGGCGGGCCAGGTGTTCGCCGGGCCCGCCGGCCATCAGCCGATGGTCATCAGGCTGGCGTTGCCGCCGGCCGCTGCGGTGTTGACGCTCAGGGCGCGCTCGATCAGCAGGCGCTCCAGCGGTACCGCGGTCTCGCCTTGGGACAGGCCCTGGACACCGATGATCGGGCCTTTGCGCGCAGCCACTTGTTGGCAGATGCCGCGCAGCTGGTCCGAGTCACCGTGGTGCAGCACGGCGTCGAATTCCACGCCTTCGGCTTTCCAGTCAGCGACCAGCTGGATGCGTGCCTGTACCGCCTTGGGCAGCTTGCCGCGCAGGGCCTTGGTGAGGTCGCCGTCCTGCCAGATCACCGCGCTGCCGACCGCGAGGGCGGCGGCCAGCTGCACCAGCAGGTCGCCTTCGTCGTCGGCCAGACCCAGCACATTGGCGCGGGGCAGCAGCATGTAGGTGTTGCGCTCGCCGGTCGGGCCGGGGAGGGTGCGGGTGAGGCCACTCTGGGAGAGTTCGGCGAAGCCGTCGCAGAGGCTGGCCAGCTCGGCCTTGCCTTCCTTGCCCGCCCATTCCTTCAGCGCTGCGAGGGGGTTGCCCTGGCGTTGCTGCAGGCTGGTGCGCAGGTGGGTGTCGGCGGCCTGTTCGTCCATGCGCTTGAAGGTGCGGCTCACCGCGTCCACCGGGCGTGTGGCCAGCAGGCGATACATGTACAGCGGGCCGCCGGCTTTCGGACCGGTGCCGGAGAGGCCTTCACCGCCGAAGGGCTGCACGCCGACCACGGCGCCGACCATGTTGCGGTTGACGTAGAGGTTGCCGGCGTGGGCCTTGTCCACCACCTTGGCGATGGTCTCGTCGATGCGGGTGTGCACGCCCAGGGTCAGGCCGTAGCCGGTGGCGTTGATCTGGTCCAGCAGCTGGTCCAGGTCCTGGCGCTTGTAGCGCAGTACGTGCAGCACCGGGCCGAAGACTTCGCGCTCCAGCTCGTCCAGGCTTTCCAATTCGATCAGGGTCGGCATCACGTAGGTGCCGCGGCTCATCACGTCGCCTTCGGTGCGGGCGACCTGGAACACGTGGCGGCCCTTCTTGCGCATGGCGTCGATGTGCTTGTCGATGCCGGCCTTGGCTTCAGCGTCGATGACCGGGCCGATGTCGATGGCGAAGTTGTCCGGGTTGCCCAGGCGGCATTCGGCCATGGCGCCCTTGAGCATTTCCAGCGCGCGGTCGGCGACGTCTTCCTGGATGCACAGCACGCGCAGGGCCGAGCAACGCTGGCCGGCGCTGTCGAAGGCGGAGGCGACCACATCGGTGACCACCTGCTCAACCAGCGCGGAGGAGTCGACGATCATCGCGTTCTGGCCACCGGTCTCGGCGATCAGCGGGATCGGGCGGCCCTGGGAGTCCAGGCGGCCGGCGACGTTGCGGGCGAGGATGCCGGCGACTTCGGTGGAACCGGTGAACATCACGCCCTTGACGCGCTCGTCGGCCACCAGTGCGGCACCGACGGTGTGGCCTTCACCCGGCAGCAGCTGCACGGCGCCTTCCGGGATGCCGGCTTGCAGCAGGATGCGCACGGCCTGGGCGGCGATCAGCGGGGTCTGCTCGGCGGGCTTGGCCAGCACGGTGTTGCCGGCGGCCAGGGCGGCGGCCACCTGGCCGCTGAAGATCGCCAGGGGGAAGTTCCACGGGCTGATGCACACCACCGGGCCTAGCGGGCGGTGGCTGTCGTTGGCGAAGTCGTGGCGTGCCTGGGCGGCGTAGTAGCGGAGGAAGTCCACGGCTTCGCGCACTTCGGCGATGGCGTTGGCGAAGGTCTTGCCGGCTTCGCGGGCCAGCAGGCCCATCAGCGGCTGGATCTCGGCTTCCATCAGGTCGGCGGCGCGGTCCAGGGCGGCGGCGCGCTCCACCGGCGGGGTGGCCTGCCAGATGGGGGCGGCGGTCAGCGAGGCGAGCACGGCGTTGCCGACGTCTTCCAGGCTGGCGTTTTGCACGTGGCCGACGATGTCGCGACGGTCCGCCGGGTTGGCCACCGGCAGGCTCTCGCCGGCGCTGGCGTTGCAGCCGAGCATCGGCTGGGCACGCCAGTCGGCGTGGCCGCTGCTGAGCAGGGCGCTGGACAGCGAGCCCAGGCGGTGCTCGTTGGACATGTCGATGCCGCTGGAATTGGTGCGGGCGCTGCCGTACAGGTCACGCGGCTGGGGAATGCGCGGGTGCGGCTTGCCCAGGGCGCCTTCGGCGGCGGCGATGGCTTCGATGCTGACGACCGGGTCTTCCACCAGTTGCTTGATGGAGATGGTCTGGTCGGCGATGCGGTTGACGAAGCTGGTGTTGGCGCCGTTTTCCAGGAGGCGGCGGACCAGGTAGGCCAGCAGCGTTTCGTGGGTGCCCACCGGTGCGTAGATGCGGCACGGGCGGTTCAGCTTGCCTTCGGCGATCTTGCCCACCACTTGCTCGTACAGCGGCTCGCCCATGCCGTGCAGGCACTGGAACTCGTACTGGCCGGGGTAATAGTTCTGCCCGGCGATGTGGTAGATGGCCGAGAGGGTGTGGGCGTTGTGGGTGGCGAACTGCGGGTAGATGGCATCCGGCACCGCCAGCAGCTTGCGCGCGCAGGCGATGTAGGAAACGTCGGTGTAGACCTTGCGGGTGTAGACCGGGAAGCCTTCCAGGCCGTCGACCTGGGCGCGCTTGATCTCGCTGTCCCAGTAGGCGCCTTTCACCAGGCGGATCATCAGGCGATGGCGGCTGCGGCGGGCCAGGTCGATGACGTAGTCGATCACGTACGGGCAGCGCTTCTGGTAGGCCTGGATGACGAAGCCGACGCCGTTCCAGCCCTTGAGCTGCGGCTCGAAGCAGAGGCGTTCGAGCATGTCGAGGGAGATTTCCAGGCGGTCCGCTTCTTCAGCGTCGATGTTCAGGCCGATGTCGTACTGCTTGGCCAGCAGGGTCAGCGACAGCAGGCGCGGGTACAGCTCGTCCATCATCCGCTCGTACTGGGCGCGGCTGTAGCGCGGGTGCAGGGCGGAGAGCTTGATGGAGATGCCCGGGCCTTCATAGATGCCGCGGCCGTGGGACGCCTTGCCGATGGAGTGGATGGCCTGCTCGTAGGAAGCCAGGTAGCGCTGGGCGTCTTCCTCGGTCAGCGCGGCTTCACCGAGCATGTCGTAGGAGTAGCGGAAGCCCTTGGTCTCGAAGCTGCTGGCATTGGCCAGGGCTTCGGCGATGGTTTCGCCGGTGACGAACTGCTCGCCCATCAGGCGCATGGCCATGTCCACGCCCTTGCGGATCAGCGGCTCGCCGGACTTGCCGATGATGCGGTTCAGCGAGCTGGAGAGGCCGGCCTCGTTGTGGGTCGACACCAGCTTGCCGGTGATCAGCAGGCCCCAGGAGGCGGCGTTGACGAACATCGAGGGGCTCTGGCCCAGGTGCTGCTGCCAGTTGCCGTTGCTGATCTTGTCGCGGATCAGGGCGTCGCGGGTGCCCTTGTCGGGGATGCGCAGCAGGGCTTCGGCCAGGCACATCAGCGCCACGCCTTCCTGGGAGGAAAGGGAGAACTCCTGCAACAGGCCCTGGACGATGCCGGCACGGCCGCTGGCGCTTTTCTGGTTGCGCAGCTTCTCGGCGATGCCGTAGGCGAGCTTGTAGGTGGCGTCGGCCATGTCGGCGGGCAGGCGGGCCTGCTCCAGCAGCATTGGCACCACTTCTTCCTCGGGGCGACGATAGGCCCCGGTGATGGCGGCACGCAGCACGGATTGCGGCAGGATGCTTTCGGCGAAGTCGAGGAACGGCTGGTGGATCGGGTCGATCAGGGCTTCCACGGCCTCCAGGTCACCCTCGGCCAGGCGCGCGGCGATGCCTTGGAGCTCGGGAAGGGTCTTGCCGCTTTCCAGGGTCTCCAGGTAGCTGTAGATGGCCTGCTTGATCAGCCAGTGGGGCGTGCGGTCGATCTGGCGGGCGGCCTCTTTCAGGCGCTCACGGGTGGCTTCGTCGAGCTTCACGCCCAGGGTGGTGGTGGTTGCCATTTCTTATCCTCATTCTTGCCGTGGTCGCGACGGCTTTTGCGGCGCCAAGAGTAGCTGCGCATGAAGCGAGGTGCAACCAGGTGCAACCTAAGTTTTTCCAGTCAATCCGACCATTGGCCGGGCCGTGCAGTAAAAGCCGCACCGCCTTGGTGCCCGTGGCCTGTAGCGCTTCCTTATAAGGTGCAACCCGGTGGCCGGTGGCAGGGTAACCGGCCAGTCACAAGCCTAGACCCTTTCTGGTTGCACCTGTGGAATCAATCGGCGGGCCGACGGGCTGCACCGGGGCGGCGCAAGGGGGCGAGCAGCGGCTTGAGGCCGTTGTGGTCGATCTCCTGCATGAGGGCGAGCAGTCTGCCGATCTCACCTTTCGGGAAGCCTTCACGGGCGAACCAGTTGAGGTAGTGGCCGGGCAGGTCGGCGAGCAGGCGGCCCTTGTACTTGCCGTAGGGCATTTCACGGGTCACCAGGAGCAGCAGGTCTTCGGGTTTCATCGGTCTCGCGCCGGCCGGGAGGAGGGAAGTGGGCAAGAATACCTGCTAACCGGCTACTGTCACTTGAGCCTGAGTCACGAAGCCGATATTTTTGAGCCGCCTAATCATTAGTCTGCTACCAAATCGGGCGCGGACCACCCCGGAATCCCCATGAGAACCAACCCCCCATCGCTGCGACGAGAGGAACCCCTGAAGGGCATCCTGCTCGTGTGCCTGGCGATTTTCCTGTTCTCCAGCCATGACGCGATCTCCAAATACCTGTCGGCCTTCTACCCGATCGTCATGGTGGTCTGGGTGCGCTACCTGGTGCATACGCTGCTGATGGCGGGCTTCCTGCTGCCCCGCGAGGGCCTGCGCGTGCTGCGTACCCAGCGCCCGCTGCTGCAGCTGGGCCGGGCGCTGTGCCTGATCGGCACCAGCCTGTTCTTCACCACCGGCCTGCGCTACATCCCCCTGGCGGAGGCCACGGCGGTGAACTTCCTCGCGCCGCTGGTGGTGACCGCGCTGTCGGTGCCTTTCCTCGGCGAGCGCGTCACCCGTGGGCAGTGGGTGGCGGTGCTGCTGGGCCTGGGCGGGGTGATGCTGATCGTGCGGCCGGGCAGCTCGCTATTCACCCCGGCGATCCTCCTGCCGCTGGCCTCGGCGCTGTGCTTCGGTTTCTACCAGTTGTTTACCCGGCGCCTGAGCCAGACCGACAGCCCGGGCACCAGCAACTTCATCACCGGCATCACCAACACCCTGATCATGAGCACCCTGGTGCCGTTCTTCTGGGAAGCACCGACCACCCTGGCCCACGGCCTGCTGTTGCTGGCGCTGGGTGCCTGCGGGATGGGCGGGCACGTGCTGCTCACCCAGGCCTTCCGCCATGCCTCACCGGCGCTGCTGGCGCCGTTCAGCTACGGGCAGATCGTCTTCGCCGGGTTGCTCGGCTTCCTGCTCTTCGGCCACGCGCCGGATGCCATCGGTATCGCCGGCATCCTGGTGATCGTCGGCAGCGGCCTGTTCACGGCCTACGCGCAGCGGCGCTGAAGTCGTCGGCGCTGCGGGCCAGCGTGTGGCTGGCCTGGGCGTTGTCGACGTACTCCTTGAGCCAGCGCAGCACCTCCACCGGTTCCCAGCGGGCCGGGTCGAAGAGGGCGTAGGCCAGCCCCTGGTAACCCACCACATCGAGCTGCTTGTGGTAACCGGCGCGCTGGAACAGCGCTTCGATCTCCGCCAGGCAGGTGTTGAAGTGCACCCGTGTGAACGGCGTCTTGCCGTCGGTCACCAGCCCTTCCAGGCGCAGTTCCGCGACCGCCTCGCTCACCTCGTCCACGGCCATGCGATTGACCGTGTATTTCAGCTGCAGTACGTCGACCATCCCTGTTCTCCTCCTCAATGCAGGCCTTGCGCCTTGTTGCGGCTTCCAGCCGACTGGCGCAGGGGGCGGGGGGCCGGCCGCTTCGGCAAGCGGGGTGGAAAGCCGAGACCGGCGACCTGGGAGACGATGATCCCAGGGATTTGTGACAGTGGTTTTGGCAAGGCGGTTGGGGCTGAAAGGTTCATAGGACGCTTCTCTGAAATACTGTATATTTATACATCTATCAGCTTCGCCGCTTCGTTTGCAACCAAACTCCGATGAATAAACGTTGTCAGTGAAGGCCTTGAAAACAGCCGTACCGGGAACCCCAGAAGTAATGATCCGTCTCGTCCTGCTGCTGAGCCTTCTATTGGCCGGCACCGCCCACGCCTCCGCCCCCCGCACCTTCCAGGAAGCCAAGAAAGTCGCCTGGAAGCTCTACGCTCCCCACCCCGTCGAGTTCTATTGCGGCTGCCGCTACAACGGCAACAAGGTCGACCTGAAGAGCTGCGGCTACGTGCCCCGCACCAATGCCCAGCGGGCCAAGCGCATCGAGTGGGAGCACATCGTACCGGCCTGGGTCATCGGCCATCAGCGCCAGTGCTGGCAGAAGGGCGGGCGCGAGAACTGTGCCAGGCATGACGCCGCCTTCCGCCGCGCCGAGGCCGACCTGCACAACCTGGTGCCGAGCATCGGCGAGGTGAATGGCGACCGCAGCAACTACGGCTTCGGCTGGCTGCCACAAAAGCCCAGCCAGTACGGCGCCTGCCCGATGGTGGTGGACTTCAAGGCACGCAAGGCCATGCCGCGCCAGCAGGTGCGCGGCATGATCGCGCGCACCTACTTCTACATGAGCGAACGCTACGGCCTGCGCCTCTCCAAGCAGGACCGCCAGCTCTACAGCGCCTGGAACAAGCAGTACCCGGCCGAAGCCTGGGAGCGTAACCGCAACCAGCGCGTCGCCTGCGCCATGGGCCACGGCAACCACTTCGTGGGGGCGGTGAACCTGAAGTTGTGCAAGTAGGGGCGACTTCAGTCGCCCAGGGCAACGGAGTTGCCGCGGCTTGCGGAGGGCAGCCCTGCGGGCTGCTTGGCGACTGAAGTCGCCCCTACAGGTTGCGCTGCGCATCAGCCGCGAACCCTTCTGAAACATCGCATCGCGAATGAATTGGCTCTGTCTGCGTTAGCTATTGTGGTTTTAAAGCAAGCGCTCAAGCACGGCCATTTCCGGG
Organism: Pseudomonas solani; assembly: GCF_026072635.1. Taxonomy (NCBI): domain Bacteria; kingdom Pseudomonadati; phylum Pseudomonadota; class Gammaproteobacteria; order Pseudomonadales; family Pseudomonadaceae; genus Pseudomonas; species Pseudomonas solani. The sequence goes on from NZ_AP023081.1 coordinate 4,774,348, forward strand.
CGTCCAAGAGTTCGTACCACCTCCATCGCATGGGTTTCGCTTCGCTCTACACCATCCTACGAAAGCCGCCGCTACGTGCACGTTGGATTGGTGCGCACATCAATGTGTGGATTTGAGCAAAGAAAGTTGGAGCAGCCGCCAACGCCCCTCCAGGAGGCCGAACGCAGTCGTTGCGCCGGGGGACGAGCGGCATGGATGCCGCGAGAGGCGCGCCAGGCCATGGATGGCCCATCGCGCCGGCCCCCAGACGACGCTTGCGGCGAACGCACTTCAGTGCGGCCCGAAGGGCGAGCGTAGCGAGTAACGACGATGGAGTGAGGGAACCCCGGCGAAGCCGGGGCCGGATGATGGGGCAAGTTTTTTGGTTCCTTTTCACCGGGCTGGCGTTCCAGCGATTGGAAAAGGGACTCGCCCGGGTGGGCGAAACCAGAAACATCACCAGAGCTCGGCAATCAGCTGAGTTCAAATCCTCTAGCAACACTTAACGCAGACAGAGCCAATGAATTCGCTCCCACGAGGCGGCAGTGCAGGCACCCTTTGTGGGAGCGGCTTCAGCCGCGAAAGAGCGTCCGCAGGCACCCGGTAGCGAATGACCGGATAACCCAGGGCGACTGAAGTCGCCCCTACAGGGCGGCCTGGCGCTGTATGCCGTTTTTCCCAGCGATCTGTGCCTATCGGCTGCCGCGTGTTGCGCCCTAGCATCGGTCATCGATGAAGAGGGCAGTGCGATGGACGGAATTCCCGGCGGTATCGAATTTCCTGGCCTGCAGGTGCGGCGGCTGGTGCCGGACGACCTGGAGCGGGTTTGCGTGCACCGCGAGGCGATGTTCCTCGAGGCGGGAGGCGACCCGGCGGGGCTGCGGGTGATGACCGAGCACTTCCGCCCGTGGCTGCGGGAGCGCCTGGCCGACGGCCGCTACTACGGCTTCGCGCTGATGGACGAGGCGCGCATTGCGGCGGCCATCGGCCTGATGAGCATCGAGTGGCCGCCGCATCCTTCCCACCCGGAGCAGGACCAGCGCGGCTATGTGCTGAACGTGTTCGTCGAGCCCGACTACCGGCGCCGGGGCCTGGCGTCGGCGCTGATGAAGCTGGCCGAGGCCGAATTCACCCGTCGTGGCCTGGGCTTTGCGGTGCTGCATGCGACCCAGGTCGGTCGCCCGGTGTACGAGGCGCTCGGCTGGGCGGCCACCAGCGAGATGGCCAAGGCCATTGGCTGAGCCGCCATCCCGGCACCGTCCCTGGCCGGAAATCACCGCGCTGTCCCCTTAAGCCCCCCTGGCTGTCCGCGATTGCCCTCAGCCCCTGTCGAGCGGCTGGCTTAACGTTGCCCTCTACCCACCACAACAAGAGCCCGTGCCGGCTGCCTGGCACGGTAGACGAGGGGAGTGCGATGCCGAAACCCAGAACACTGCTGATTCCCGCCGCCCTGCTGGCCCTGGCCGGGCTGCTTGGCGGTTGTGGCGAGGAGGCCAAGCCGGCCGCGCCGCAGAACGCCGCCACCCTGGCCCCCACCGACCCGGCCCTGGCCAAGGTCTACGACACCAGCTGCAAGCTGTGCCACGCCAACCCCGCCTCCGGCGCCCCGCAGAGTGGCGACACCGCAGCCTGGGCGCCCCGGGTAGCCCAGGGCACGGACAGCCTGCTGGACCACAGCATCAATGGCTTCAAGGGCATGCCGCCGATGGGCATGTGCATGCAGTGCTCGGAAGAACAGTTCCTGGCGCTGATTTCCTTCATGTCCGGTCAGCACCTCGAATAAGGCGTCCTCCATGGTTATGAATCTCACCCGACGCCAACTGCTGCAGCGGGCCGGCGTCGCTGGCGCCTTCACGGCCCTGGCCTGCACCCCGGCGATGGCGGAACTGGTCCGCGCACCCCGCCTGATTCCCTGGCGCAACTGGTCCGGCGGGCAGAGCTGCCTGCCCCAGGCGCGCCTCGCCCCGCAAAACCTGGACGAACTGGTCCAGGCCATCCGCCAGGCCGAAGGCAAGGTCCGCCCGGTGGGCTCCGCTCACTCCTTCAGCGCCCTGGTGCCCACCGACGGCACCCTGGTGTCGCTCGCCTATTTCAATGGTTTGCTGAGCCACGACCCGGCCACCCTGCAGGCGGAGTTCGCCGCCGGCACGCCGATGTCGCTGATGGGCCCGGCGCTCAAGGATGTGGGCCAGGCCCTGCACAACATGGCCGACATCGACTACCAGACCCTGGCCGGGGCGATCGCCACCTCGACCCACGGCACCGGCGTCGGCTTCGGCTCCTATTCCGACCATGTCACCGGCCTGCAACTGGTGACCGCCAGCGGCGAGGTGCTGGATTGCGACGCCCAGCGCCACCCCGAGGTGTTCAATGCCGCGCGGGTGTCCCTCGGCGCCTTTGGCATCGCCACCCGGGTGCGCATGCAGAACCGCGAGGCCTACCGCCTGCGCGAGAAGCAGTGGATCGCCAGCACCGAGGAGCTGCTGGAGGACGTGGACAACCTCACCCGTGACAACCAGCACTGGGAAATGCTGGTGATCACCCATTCCGACTACGCGCTGTCCATCGCCCTCAACGAGACCACCGACCCGGCGACACCGCCGCTGGACCCGGCGGAAGAGGGGGGCAACGAGTTCGTGAAGATCATCGAGAACCTCGACAAGTACGGCAGCGACTTCCCCGCCGCGCGCCGCGCGCTGCTCAACAGCCTGCGCCATATCGCCAGCTTCGATGACCGGGTCGGCGACTCCTACGAGATCTACGCCAACGTGCGCAACGTGCGCTTCAACGAGATGGAGTACTCGGTGCCCGCCGAGCACGGCCCGGCCTGCCTGCGGGAGATCCTTGCGCTGATCCGCGAGAAGGACCTGCGCACCTGGTTCCCCATCGAGTACCGCTACGTGAAGGCCGACGACATCCCCCTGAGCATGTTCGAGGGGCGCGACAGCTGTTCGATCTCCGTGCACCAGCATTACGGCATGGACCACCACAACTTCTTCGCCGCCGTCGAACCGATCTTCTGGAAGTACGCCGGCCGGCCGCATTGGGGCAAGTTGCACACGCTGAATGCGCGCACCCTGCAGCCGCTCTACCCGCGCTGGAAGGAATTCACCGAGGTGCGCCAGGCGCTGGACCCGAGCGGCAAGTTCCTCAATGCGCACCTGTCCTCGATCCTCGGCGTGGCCTGATAACAAGGAGAAACCATGAACCGTCGCAAATTCCTCGTCGGTACCGCCGGTGCCGGCGTGCTGCTCGCCGGTGTCGGTGCCTGGATGCGCCCGGCCGACAAGGGCGCCCCCTACAGCGATTACTTCGCGCGGCTGAACCGCGAGCTCAAGGAGCGGGGGCCGATGCACCCGGTGATGCTGATCGACCTGGACCGGCTGGACCACAACATCGATGTGGTGATGCAGTCGGTGCGCCGTGCCGGCAAGGCGTTGCGCCTGGTGGAGAAGTCGCTGCCGTCGCCGCAACTGCTCGACTACATCGCCAAGCGCGCGGGCACCCGGCGGATGATGTCGTTCCACCAGCCCTTCCTCAATCACGACGCCGAGCGCTTCCCCGATTCCGACCTGCTGCTCGGCAAGCCGATGCCGGTGCGCTCGGCGCAACTGTTCTACGAAAGCCATCGCGGCGCCTTCGACCCGACGACCCAGCTGCAATGGCTGCTCGACACCCCCGAGCGGCTGGAGCAGTACCTGGCACTGGCCAAGGGCCTGAACACGCGCATGCGCATCAACATCGAGCTGGATGTGGGGCTGCATCGGGGCGGCGTTCAGGACCAGGCGACCCTGGGGCGGATGCTCGGTCTGATCGGCGCCAACCCGCAGCACCTGGAGTTCGCCGGCTTCATGGGCTACGACCCCTTCGTCGGCATGGGCGTGCCGGGCATCCTCGGCTCGCCCGAGGAGTTGTTCGCCAAGGTGATGACCCTCTACGACGGCTTCGTCGACTACACCCGCATCCAGCACGCCGCGCTGTGGCGCCCGGGCCTGACGCTGAACACCGCCGGCAGCCCGAGCTACCGCATGCACGAGCGCGAGCGCACCAGCAGCGAGGTGTCGGTGGGCTCGGCGCTGCTCAAGCCCACCCATTACGACCTGCCGTCCCTGGAGGAGCACCAGCCGGCGGCCTATATCGCCACGCCGGTACTCAAGAGCACCGGTGCGGTGCGGATCCCGGCGCTGGACGGCAAGTCGGCGCTGTTCTCCTGGTGGGACCCGAACCAGCGCGAGACCTTCTTCATCTACGGCGGCAACTGGATGGCCGAGCCGGAGTCGCCCAAGGGGCTGCAGTTCAACGGCCTCTACGGGCGCAGTTCCAACCAGGAGATGGTCAACGGTTCCCACGCCGTCGGCCTGGGCGTGGATGACCAGGTGTTCCTGCGGCCGACCCAGTCGGAATCCATCCTGCTGCAGTTCGGCGACCTGCTGGCGGTGCGCGATGGGCGCATCGTCGACACCTGGCCGGTGTACAGCTGAGTGGATGGCACACCGCCGTAGGTTGGCGCCGAGCGCAGCGAGGCCCAACGGTGCGATGCAGGGGCTCGCTACGTAGGCAGATAAGTAGGGCGGGTGAAACCCGCGTTTGCCCTCGTGCCCAGCCCTGTCGGGTTGCACCCGACCTACAAGGCGCATTGCCGCGTGATGCAGGATGCAAAACGAAAACCCCGGGCATAGGCCCGGGGTTTTCGTATCGGCCTGTCAGAGGGTGAAGGGCAGGTTCAGCTTGGCCCAGAACATCTCGCCTTCCGGGCGGTTCTCCACGGCGAATTCCTTGGCCCAGCGCATCTCCACGCTGGCGTACTTGAGGAAGGTGAGGTGCACGGCCGGGCCGATGGCGAAGACCTGGCCGCGCACGCCGTCGTCCACATCCTCGCCCATGAAGGTCACCGTCCTGCCGAACTGCTCGTCGTCGGTGGTCTGCTTCACGTAGTAGCCGTTCAGGCCCAGGCGCAGGTTGTCGGTCACCCGGTAGCTGGCGGAGTAGTCGAAGTGGAACAGCTGACCGGAGCGGTAGTCGGTGTCGTGGTTTTCCTCGTTGAAGCTGTAGGTGGTCTTGATCGACAGCTCGGTGCGGTCGTCGGGCTGCCAGGTCGCCGAAAGCATCGGTTTGTAGGTGTAAAAGTTGTTGCTGGTGTTGGCCGGGCGCGCGGCGTCGTAGCTGCCGGTGGGGATTGTGATCTCCAGGGCGGCGCCCAGGGTCAGGTCCTTGCCCATGTCCCAGAGGATGACGGGCGCGACGGTGGTGTCGCCCTGGCTTTCACGTTCGCTCTGCATGCCGAACATGGCCACCTGCTGGCGCATATAGGGCTGCGCGACGTAGCCGCCGACACGGCCACCGAACACCCGCAGCGGGCTGAGGTAGTCCAGGCGCGGGATGAGTGCGTCGGAGGTGATCTTCACGTCCGGCACCTTGCCGCCGAGGGAGCTGATGTCCAGCTTCTTCGACTCGTAGTGGTTGTAGTAGAGGTTGAAGGCGAACATGTGGTCCGGCAGGTTGGTCACGTCCAGCGGCAGGACGAAGAAGCCGTCGGTACCGGGGCCGATGTTGTCGACACCGTTTTCGGTGGCCTGGGCCGGTGAGGAGAGGGAGGTCGCCATGGCGAGGGAGGCTGCCAGCACGGACAGCCGGGGGACACGGATAGGTTTCATAGTGAGCTCATTTCTTATTGTTGGCGGACGGCTCCGGGGCGTGGCCCGGGCCGCCGCATAGAAATAAGCGCTCAAGGCCGAGGGATGCAGGGCATTGCCGGACAATCAGGGGGCCTTTCGGGGCCAGGCCGCAATATTCAGTTACACCCTCATCTGGGACACCCGCTAACGCGATATGATGGCGCCGCCATGCCCCTACCCAGAACAAGAATTCCGGGCGCGTGGCTGGGGAACCGCTCGCCATGTCCATTACCACCACCGATGCCCAGTTCGACCTCGCCCTGGTTTCGCCCTTCCTCCTGCAGACCCTCGCGGAGGTGGCGCACGACAAGGGCGTCAGCGGCGAACGCCTGTGCCGCGGGCTCGGCTTCACCCTCGAAGAGCTGCAGGACCCTGCCCAGCGCATCTCCTACCGCCAGGCCGTGACCATGATCCAGCGCGCGCTGGCCGCCTTGCCCGAGCGCGGCCTCGGCCTCTGGGTCGGGCACCGCAACGTGCTCGGCACCCTCGGCCTGCTGGGCCACGTGCTGTCCCTGTGCAAGACCCTGCGCGACGCCTTCGAGATCGGCCAGCGCTTCCAGCACACCTCCGGCGGCATGGCCGTCTACACCCTGCGCGAAGGCGCGGGCGAAAGCTTCGTCGAAGTGGAATGCCGGCTGCCCTACGCCGATGTGCAGCTGTTCGCGGTGGAAGAGTTCTTCGCCAGCCTGGTGGTCTACAACAACGCGCTGATCGGCCGCGAGTTCCAGCCCCTGCGCTTCGAGTTCACCCACGCCGCGCCGGCCTACGAGGCCGAATACCAGCGTCTGCTGGGCCCCAACCTGCACTTCGGCTGCCTGCATAACCGCATGGTGATCGACAGCCGCTGGCTGGACATGCAGCTGCCCAGCCACCAGCCCGTCGCCCTGCGCCAGGCGCTCAACCTGCTGGAGCTGGAGTGCGCCCAGGTGCAACAGAAGATGGGCCTGCTGCAGACGGTGGAGCGGGCCATCGCCCGCGACCTGGCCCAGGGCTGCCATATCGACAAGGTGGCCAGCGAGCTGAACATGAGCAGCCGCACCCTGCGCCGCCGCCTGACCGAGCACGACATGACCTTCGACGCCCTGCAGGAGCAGGTGCGCCGCGCGCGGGCCATGAGCCTGCTGAGCAACCCGGAGATGCCCATCGAGCGTATCGCCGAGGAGCTGGGCTACAGCGACATCCGCGGCTTCCGTCGGGCCTTCAAGCGTTGGACCGGGCTCAGCCCTTCGGCGTATCGCGATGAAGTGATAGCGGCACCCTGAAGAGCACTGGCGAGCTGCGTTTAGCTGGCCAGTGTTCGCCAGGTCAGAAGTAAGCCTTCTTGATCTGCTCGGGAGTCAGTGGCGGGAGTTTTCGAAGCCGTTCAACACTGATGCGCTTGCCTCCGGGTGGGACTGCGTCGGGGGAATAGCTCGACCCATACTCAAAGAGCCCCTCACATGACTCGACGAGCCAGGCCCCTTCGTGGCGCCCATTCAATCCCGAAATCACCAGGTATTGATGGGCTCGGGTGACACAGCCTTCCTTGAAGTCTCTGCGGATCATCCATTCCCATTCATCCTCAATGAAGCCTGCCGAGACGGTTTGGGATAGCAGCAGAAGCAAGGCGGAGGTGACTGTTGCTGGAAGCACTTTCATTTCAGGTATCAATCCTTTGATGTTTCATGACCACTCGTTCCCGGGTGCATTGCCAAGGTGTTGCCGGGGGCTGCCTGTTGGTTGGCTGGACGCATCCAGCCAACCGTCTGCCGCTAGTACTGACAGAACCTGATGCGGTTGCCGAAGGGGTCGTACACCTGCAGCTCCTGGCCCCAGTCCTGCTGGACGATGTCCGGGCGGCCGTAGTTGTAGCGCTTGCCGAGCAGCTCATCGCGCAGGGCGGTGATGTTGCGCATGGGCACGAAGAGGGTGGCGCCGGGGCTGGCGTCGCCGTGATGCTCGGACAGGTGCAGCTTGAGCCCCGCGCGGTCGAGGCCGAGGTACAGCGGCAGGTCCGCTTCGAAGCGGTGTTCGAACTCGATAGTGAAGCCGAGGAAGTCGCAGTAGAACTCCCGCGCCTTGGCCTCATCGAACATCCGCAGGATGGGGATGCTGCGTTCGAAGACGATGCCCTGCGGCTCGCCCGGGAGCATGGCCGAGGCGGTGTTCCAGTCGCGGTAGCCGAGTTGCTGGGCGACCAGTTCGAGGGCGGCGGAGTGGCTGATGTCGTGGTTGCTCGCCGCGAGCTGGGCCCGCAGCCGCTTGGCCATGAGCTTGGCCTGTTCGAGGGTGTGCATGATGCCTCCAGAGGTCGAAGCCTGAGGGTGCTCGCATTGCCGGTCTTCGACATTCAAGAGGGTGCTGAATGGGAGGGGTGGAGCGATGCTTTCACCGTCCCCGAAGGGTGCGAGCGGCAGGCAGCAACGGCCTCGGCGGATGATAGGCGAGGCATTTCGAGGAGGGAAGGGCTCCCGTGTCGGCGAGCCCGTTCGTGGTTGAGGGGGGACCCGCGAACTAGCGCCGTGGATTGTGCCGCAGGGCGAGCAGCGCCAGGGCCGCGACCCAGATCACCGAGACCCCGTAGTTGAGCCGCTGGTAGAGGCCGAAGAGGTGGCCATCGGCGAAGGCCTTGCCCATCAGCGCCACGGTTGTCAGGGCCAGCACCACGCAGAGCGCCGAGAACAGCCCGAAGCCAGGGGCGCCGAGCAGGCGCCGGCCGAGAAACACCCAGAGGGCGCCGGCCAGGGTCAGCGAGAGGAACATCACCAGCCCCGCCAGGTTGTGCACCTGTTGCGAGAGCGACGGTTGTGCCGGTGCGCAACCCTGGTCGCAGGGGAAGTAGCCGGTGGCGAAACTGGCCAGGCCGTGCAGGGCGATCAGTGCAGCGCTCAGCAGGGCCAGGCGCGAGGTCTGGAAGCGCCTCGCCACACCCGCCGCGAAGAGCACGAACAGCAGCCCCAGGGGCGCGTTGTTCACCCAGGCGGAGAAGCCCCGGGTGGGCGCGCCTGCGGCCCCCAGCTGGCTCATCGCCTGGCCGAGGTGGCTGTAGCCGGGGTAGGCGAGCGCGGTCAGCGCGACACCGGCGAACAGCCAGAACGGAATCAGCACGCCCAGCCCCAGCAGGGTCCGGTCAATCGTCTTCACGGCAGTACTCCCACTCATCACGGATGGCGTTCCGACTCCTGCGGAATCACGGCTCCATGCTAGGGCGCGCCCCTGCCGACGGTTACCGAATTTTTTGCAAGGCAGCTTGCGCATGCGTCATCCTGTCGCCCCATCGATCCACGGATGGCCACCGATGACCAGACGCCTGCCCAGCACCTCCGCCTTGCTCGCCCTGGAGGCTGCCGCGCGCCACCAGAGCTTCGCCAGGGCCGCGCAGGAACTCTCGCTGAGCGAAGGCGCCATCAGCCGGCAGATCGCCAAGCTGGAACAGTTCCTCGGGGTACGCCTGTTCCTTCGCGTGGGCAACCGGGTCGAGCTTTCGAGCGCCGGTACCCGCTACGCGGCGCAGATGCGCACGCTGCTGGCGGACATGGAGCGCCACACCCGCCAGGTGATGAGCGAGGCATCCGCTGGTACTGCCCTGGAGATCGGCGTCATTCCCACCCTGGCCAGCCGCTGGCTGATTCCCCGGCTCGCACGCTTCCGCCAACGCCACCCCGATATCGAGATCAACCTGCGCGAGCGCACACAGCCCTTCACCCTGGAGGACAGCGACCTGCACGCGGCGATCAACTACGACCACCCCATCTGGCGTTCCATGCAGGTGCAGCCGCTGTTCGAGGCGCCGATGGTCGCGGTCTGCCACCCGCGCCTGGCGGACGAGGTGCACGCACGCATGCCGCTGCTGCACAAGCACGGGAGCCCCTATGGCTGGTCGCGCTACGCGGAGCTGGCCGGCATGGCCCTGCCCAGCGCCACGACGGGCCCGGTCTATGACCGCTATGCCTTGCTCATCGAGGCTGCCAAGGCGGGCTTCGGCATGGCGCTGGTGCCGCGTCGCTACGTCGAGGACGAACTGGCCGAAGGCCGGCTGAGCGCGCCCTGGCCGACGCTGCCGCAACTCAGCGAGCGCTACGTGCTGGTGACCCGGCCCGCCGCCGAATCGCCGCCTGCGCTCGCGACCTTCACCCGCTGGCTGCTCGCCGAAGGCGAAGCTCCATCGTCGATGTGACGCCCCCGTTTCCGAGCCACCTGACCCCGAGGACCCCTGATGTTGACCAAGGCCTTTCAGTACAAGTGCTGGGCGGACCGACGCGCGCTGGAGGCCATCGGCCTCATCGACGCCGAGCGCTTCCCCGACTCGCTGGCCTTCACCCTGCAACAGCTCAACCACATGGTGATAGTCGAGGACCTGTTCCGCGCGCGGCTCACGGGCACGGCGGAACCGCACCCGGCCACCAACACCGAGGCGGTGCCGGGCTACGAGGTGTTGCAGCGCCGGCTGCTCGCTTCCGGCCAGTGGTACGCCGAGCAGGTGGCGGCGCTGGAGCCTGCCGCCGCCGCCGAGGCCATCACCTTCCGCTTCACCGATGGCCGCATGGGCCGGCTGACCCGCGAGGAGATGTTCTTCCACGTGCTCAACCATGCCACCTACCACCGCGGCAACATCGCCCACGCGCTGGACCTGGCCGGCGTGGCGCACCCGGCGGACACCTACACGGTGTTCGTGCACGCCACCGAGCCGGCGCGTCGGGAAGCCCGCTGACGGCCCCTAGGGGCGGGTGTCTTCCGCACCGGCCAGGGGCTCTTCGAGGCGCGGTTTGTAGAACAGCAGGCGCTTGGTCTGCGCCGTGCGGGTGAACGTCTTCGCCCAGGACGGCGAGACGTTGCGGTCGTGGAAATACAGGGCGCCGTGGGTGCGGTCCTGCAATTGCCCGTTGAGGGCCTTGCGGGCGATTTCGCGGGCGAGGGTGAAGCGTTCTTCTTCCACGGCTTCGTCGGGGCGGCCATCGCACCACCAGGAGAACTGGCAGCTCTTGGTTTCCGAGCCTTGCTTGACCACTGCGCAAACGGTCTTGGGGAACTGCTCGTTGCCGAGGCGGTTCATCACCACGTTGGCCACCGATTCCATGTCCTGCGCCGGGGCGCCCTTGGCTTCCCAGTAGATGGAGCGGGCGAGGCAGGTGATGGGGTCGTCCAGCGGTGCTTCGCCGGCCGGGTCCACGGCCTTGGCTTCGCTGCGGGTGATGGGCGGGGTGCCAGCGGGGAGTGGTGCCTGGTTGGCGGCTTTTTCTTCCAGCACCTCGGCCTTGGTTTCCGCCGCCTGGGCTTTTTGCCGGGTTTCCCCGGCGAAGGTTGGACCGCCGATCAGCAGGGCGGCGACGCAAAGCATTCCTGATATCCAGCGCATGATCGACCTCGCCATCGCTGTGCGTTCGGGGCCGCCCCTGGGGGCAAGGCGGGGCGGTTGTCGGCGTGGCTGCCGTCTGGCTTGCCGCGCTTGAGGGATAGACTGCGGCGCCGCTCAATCATTCCCCGGTGGCGGGCGCGACCTGGGTGAAGGCCAGGGTGTAGCCGTTGCAGTCGCGGATGCCGAACTCCCTTGAGCCGTAGTCCATTTCCTGCAGGGGCCAGGCGATCTCGGCCTTGTCCCTTACCTGCTCGTAGTAGCGGGCGACGTCGGCGATGGCGAGGTAGAGGGTGCCGGAGCAGGCGACGGGAGCGGCCCACAGGTCCTGCTCGGTGAAGATCAGGCGGCAATCCTGCAGTTGCACGGTGAGGCTCGCGTGCGCCGAGTCGAGGGTGGTGAAGCCCAGGGCATCGCGGTAGTGACGGCGGGTGGCGCCCAGGTCGTGGCAGCGCAGCAGGGGCGCGAGCGGCGTGGGTGGCTCCGGTGGCGTGGCTCGAGGACACCTTTTACCGCTGCGGAACCGTCTTGCCAGTTGCGCCTACGACATGCCGCTGCCCGCGCGGCTTTCCCGTTCGGTGATGGCCTGGGTGAAGTCCAGGAAGGCGTCCAGTGGCAGCGGCTTGCTCAGCAGGTAGCCCTGGAACTGCGCGCAGCCGTGGCGCAGGAGGAAGTCCTTCTGCGCTTCGGTTTCCACCCCTTCGGCGATCACCGTCAGGCCCATGCTCTGGCCCAGGGCGATGACGCTGCGCACGATGGCTTCGCTGCTGGCGTCGGTGAGCAGGTCGCAGATGAACGAGCGGTCGATCTTCAGCTTGCCCAGGGGCAGCCGCTTGAGGTGGCTGAGGGAGGAGAAGCCAGTGCCGAAGTCGTCCAGGGAGAAGGACACGCCATGCTGCACCAGGACCGACATCTTTTGCGTCAGGTCTTCCAGGTCCTGCACCAGCACGGTCTCGGTCAGCTCCAGTTCCAGGCGCCGCGCGTCCATGCCGTAGCGCCGCAGCATCTCCAGGACCTCGGGCACGAAACTGGCCTGGCGGAACTGCTTCTGGCTGATGTTGACGGCCAGGCACAGGTCGCAGCGGGCCGGGTCGTCCGCCCAGGTGCGCAGTTGCGCGCAGGCCTGCTCCAGCACCCACTTGCCGATGGGGATGATCAGCCCGCTGCGCTCGGCGTGGTCGATGAACTCGCCGGGGGGCAGCAGGCCCCGCTGCGGGTGGCGCCAGCGGATCAGCACCTCGGCGCCGATCACCCGGCCGGCGACGTTCAGCTGGGGCTGGTAGTGGAGTTCGAACTGCTGTTCACGCAGCGCGGCCTGCAGCTCGCGCTCCAGCACCGAGCGCTCGGCGGCGTCGGTCTGCAGCACGTGGAGCAGGGCGAAGAACATCGCCATCGCCGCCCCGGCCTGCCCCCAGGAACCCGGCGTGCGCACCTCGTCCGGCAGGCTGTAGCCGAGGACGGGCGCCCAGTTGCTGGAGGCGAGGCAGGTGAAGGTGAGCAGGCACAGCAGGGCGATGCCGTAGCGCAGCCACGGGCCCTCGTCGCGGAACGCCATCAGCGCGGCGAGGGTGAGGGGCAACAGGTACAGGTGGGTGGCGCGGGGCGCGGCGGCATTGGGCACATCGAGCACGATGGCGGTGCCGGCGATGATCACGATCAGCACGCTGAACAGGATGAGGTTGGCGCTGCGGGCCTTGTTGCGCACGGTGAGCATCAGCACGGTGAGGCCGGAGACGATGAGCACCGCATCCATCGCGACGATGGCCCAGAACCCCCGCAGGGCGAAGATCACCGCCCAGATCACCCCCAGCACCAGCATCACGCAGCTCGCCAGCAAACGCATGCGCCGCTCGCGGCGTTGGGCCACCGACACCAGGTCGGCGGCGTGCCAGAGCTGTCTGACGCGCTTGAAGAAACGTGATTTCGCAATCATTCGGCGTTCCCGTACAGCCTGCTCTCCACAAGGCTCCCTGCAGGCTGGAGTGGATTATAGAAGGCGCTTTTCGAGGGCGTCGGGATGGCGATGTCGCCGCTGGAGAAAGTGACCTGGGGCAGCGCGTCGGCGGTGAACGGCGCGGTGACGCAAAGCCGGCCCCGGGCCGGCTTCGTCGTTGTCGGTTTTAGCTCAGATGGGCATCGCGCTGCGGGGGATGATCGCGCCCGGATGCTGGATCACGGCTGCAGCCAGGCGGTGCCCGCTTTCCGCCGCCAACCGGAGTGGCTGCTGCTGGATGCGTGCGGCGAGGTAGCCGGCGGCGAATGCATCGCCCGCCGCGCAACTGTCCACCACCCGGGCCACCGGGCGGGCGGGGACCTCGATGCGCTGCTCCGCCGTGGCTACCAGGCAGGGCTCGCCTCCGCGCTTGATCACCACTTCCGTGCAGCCCAGGCCCAATGCCCGATCAGCGACTGCCTGTGCGCCCAGCGTGCCGTGCAGCAGGCATTCGTCAGCCAGCGTCAGCAGGGCGGTATCGGTCAGTGCCAGTACCTGATCGTGAACCGGGCGGGCGTGCGCGGCACTCCAGAGTGCTGGCCGCAGGTTGTTGTCGAAGCTGATGTGGCCCCCTTCGGCCTTGAACGCGGCGAGCGCGACCAGCAACTCCTCCCGGCGCGGCGGCGGGAACAGCGCGAGGCTGATGCCGGAAAGATAGAGCATGTCGATGCGTGAGCGGTCGACCCAGCGCGCCAGTGCTGCGCCGCAGGAGAAGCAGTGGCGTGCGGCACTGTCTTCGCGCCAGTAGTGGAAGCGCCGTTCGCCCAGCGCGTCCACCTCCACCAGGTAGAGGCCGGGGCGACGACCCGGTAGCCGTAGCACTTCCCGGGTGTCGATGCCTTCCTCGATCCAGCTTTGCTCCATCTCCTCGCTCAGGGTGTCATCGCCGAGGGCGCTGAGGTATTCGACCCGGTGCGCCGTCCCGGCCAGCAGGCGGGCGAGGTAGAGCGCGGTATTCAGGGTGTCGCCACCGAAGCTGCGTCGCAGCGGGTTGCCGGCGAGCTCCACCATGCATTCTCCAAGGCAGGCGATGCGCATGCGGCTACCTCCCTTCGGGCGCACGGTAGGCGATGCAGTCGACCTCGACCCGGCAGTCGATGACCATGCTGGAGACCACGCAGGCCCTGGCTGGCGGGTGGTCGCCGAAGAACTCGAGGAACACCGCGTTGAAGGCGCCGAAGTCCCTCGGGTCATCCAGCCAGACCCCGCAGCGCACCACGTGCTCGGGTCGATAACCGGCCTCGTCGAGAATCTCCAGCAGGTTGTTCAGGCACTGGCGGGCTTGCGGGACGATGCCGCCATCCACCAGCACACCGTCGCGGAGGGGCGTCTGCCCGGAGACGTGGAGCCAGCCATCGGCCTGTACGGCGCGGGCGAAGGGCATGGGTTGGCCGGCGGTGCCGCTGGCGCGGGTGTAGCGTTTGAGTTCGGTCATGGGGTGCTCCTTTCAGTTCACGGGGGAGGGGGTGTCGCGGGCCAGGAAGCGGCCCGCCCTGTCTGGGCAGGCCTCCCCCGGGCAATAGGCCAGGGTGCCGTTGACCCAGACGGCGTGGATGCCGGTGGCGGGGCGTTGCGGGTCGGTGTAGCTGGCGACGTCGGAAAGGGTCAGGGCGTCGAACAGCACCAGGTCGGCCCAGTAGCCGCGGGCGACCACGCCTCGTTCATGCAGGCCGAAGCGGTTGGCGGGAAGCGAGGTCATCTTGCGCAGCGCCTCTTCGATGCTGAACAGGCCGATGTCCTGGGCGTAGTGGCCGAGCACGCGGGGAAGGTGCCCCACAGCCGCGGGTGGGGTTGCGGGTCTTCCGGAAGGCCGTCCGAGCCGATCATGGTCAGTGGGTGGGCGAGGATGCGCTGCACGTCCGCTTCGCTCATGCAGTGGTACACCGCACCGGCGGGCTGCAGGCGCCGCGCGGCCTCCAGCAGGGGAAGCGCCCAGTCGGCGGCGATCTGCACCAGCGTGCGCCCAGCCATGTGGGGGTACGGCTCCGACCAGGTGATGAGGATTTCGTAGGCGTCGGTGACCTGTTTGAGGTCGAGGGTGGACGAGCTGGCGGCGTAGGGGTAGCAGTCCCAGCCCAGGGGTTGCCCGGTGCTGGCGGCGTCCAGGTGGGCGAGCACCTCGGCGCTTCGGCCCCAGTTGCCGACACCGGCGCATTTCAGGTGGGACACCACCACCGGCCTGTCGATATGGCGGCCGGTCGCGAGCGCTTCGTCCAGCGCACCGAGGATGCCGTCGAACTCGTCGCGCAGGTGGGTGGTGTAGAGCCCGCCAAAGCGACTCAGCTCTTCGGCCAGCTGGCGCACCTCGTTGGCGTCGGCTGCATGGGCCGAGGCATAAGCCAGGCCGCTGCTCAGGCCGATGGCGCCCTCGGCCAGGCTGGCTGCCAGCTCGCTGCGCATTGCGCGTATCTCGGCTTCCGTGGCGCTGCGGTCGAGGCGGTCCAGGTGGTTGTTGCGCAAGGCGGTGTGCCCCACCAGTGCCGCGACGTTGACCGCCGGACGGACCCGTTCCACCGCCGAGCGATAGTCCGAGAAGCGCGGGTAGCAGAAGGCTTCCGCCGTCCCTAGCAGGTTCATCGGGTCCGGCGGAGAGCCGGTCAGGCGCACGGGGGCGGCACTGATGCCGCAATTGCCGACTATCACCGTGGTCACGCCCTGGCTCAGCTTGGCCAGCATGGCCGGGTTACGGATGAGCGCCAGGTCGTCGTGGGTGTGCACGTCGATGAAGCCCGGGGCCAGGATCAGCCCATCGGCATCGACGGTGCGCTCGGCAGTGGCATCGCCGGCCTCGCCGATCAGGGTGATGCGGCCGTCCAGCAGGCCGACGTCGGCGACGAAGCCTTGCGTCCCGCTGCCGTCCATGACCTGTGCGCGGCGGATCAGTGTGTCGTAGTGGTTCATGTGTCAGTCCCCCAGCGGAAGTCGGTCCTCGCCCTGGCGATAGCCGTCCAGCGCCAGCTTCACCCGGCGCAGGAGTTCCTGGCTGGCTTCGGCGTTGCGCAAGGCGAGCTCGGTGGCGAGGAGGTCGATGATCAGCAGCATCCCGTAGCGGGCGGCTGTCGGTTTATGGATGAACTCGGTTTCGTCCAGGTGCACGGGCAGCACGATGTCGGCCAGCGCGGCGAGGGGGCCATTCGCCCGGGTGAGGGCGAGTATCCGGGCGCCGTAGTCCCTGGCCAGGCGCAGGACACTCGGCAGGTCGGGCGGCGTGCCGGTGAGCGACAGCACGATCAGCAGGTCGCCCTCCGCCAGGGTGGAGGCCACCATGCGCATCATCACCGGGTCGTGGTAGGTGGACACCGGGTAGCCCAGCCTCACCAGCCGGAACTGGAACTCGGTCGATAGCAGCGTGGAGCAGCCGCCCATGCCGAAGGCGTAGAGGCGGCGGGCGGAGGCCAGCAGGTCCACTGCGGCACTCAGGTGCGCCTGGTCGAGTCCGTCGAGGTGGCGGCGCAGGCTGTTTTCCACGTCTGCCAGGATCTGTTCGTGGAAAGGCAGCGCCGGTGTGGCAGCCCCGGCGAGGAAGCGGCGGCCGACCAGGGAGGCCCGGGCCAGCTTGAGGCGCAGGTCGCGCAGGTCGTTGCAGTCCATCGACCGGGCGAAGCGCGACATCGCGGCCTTGCTCACGCCTGCCTTGGCCGCCAGTTGATCGATGCTGGCTGCGGCCGCGAAGGCCACGTCGTGCAGCACGGCCTCGGCGATGCGCGCCGCGTTGCCGCTGAGCCGGCCCTGGCGGCTGCGGATGGTGTAGAGGATGTCCATCACAGCACCAGGGCCAGGCCGCAGGTGAGGGCCAGGGCGACCACCGAGATCAGCGTTTCCAGGACCGTCCAGGTCTGCAGGGTCTGGACCACGGTCATGTTGAAGTACTCCTTTATCAGCCAGAAGCCGCCATCGTTGACGTGGGAGAGAATCAGCGAGCCCGCGCCCGTGCTCAGTACCAGCAGCTCCGGGTGCGGGTAGCCGCTGGCCAGCGCAATGGGGGCGACGATGCCGGCGGCCGTGGTCATGGCGACGGTGGCCGAGCCGGTGGCGATGCGCATCAGCGCGGCCACCAGCCAGCCCAGCAACAGCGGCGAGAGCTCGAAGCGGGACGACAGGGCGACGATCTCGGTGGTGATGCCGGTTTCGATGAGGATGCGGTTGAGGCCGCCGCCGGCACCCACCAGCAGGGTGATGGCAGCGGTGGGGGCCAGGCATTCGGTGCTGAACTTGAGAATGGAGTCGCGGTTGAAACCACGGGCCAGACCCAGGCTCCAGAAGCTGAACAGGGTGGCGATCAGCAGGGCGATCACCGAGTTGCCGACGAACGACAGGAACTGGTGAAGCCCGCTGCCCCGGGTGCTCAGTTGATCGGCCCAGCCGCCAAGCAGCATCAGCGCCACCGGCAGCAGAATGGTGCCGATGGTGATGCCGAAGCCTGGCAGCGATGCCACGGGCTTGCCGGAGCCGAGCAGTTGTTCACCGATGGGGTTGTGGGCGGGCAACTGGATGCGCGGGGCCACGAGCCGGGTGAAGAGGGGCCCGGCGATCGCCGCCGTGGGAATGCCGACAACGATGGCGTAGAGAACCGTCCTGCCGACCTGCGCCGAGTATTCGCCCACCGCCAGCATGGCCGCCGGGTGTGGGGGGACCAGCCCATGCACCACTGATAGCCCGGCCACCATGGGCAGGCCGGTCATCAGGATCGATACCCCGACCTGGCGGGCCACGGTGAAGGCGATGGGCACCAGCAGCACGAAGCCCACTTCGAAGAACAGTGGCAGCCCGCAGAGGAAGGCGATGGCGGCCATGGCCCAGTGGGCGTTGCGCTCACCGAAGCGGGTGATCAGGGTCTGGGCGATGCGTTCCGCGCCGCCCGACTCGGCCATCATCTTGCCGAGCATGGTGCCGAGGGCCACCACCAGCGCGATATGGCCGAGGGTGCGGCCGACGCCGGCCTCGTACGCGACCATGATGTCCTGGGCCGGCATGCCGGTGGTCAGGGCCAGGCCGATGGACACCAGGGTGATGACGATGAAGGGGTTGAGCCGATAGCGCGCGATCAGCAGCACCAGGGCAATGATGGCGAGCAGTGCGTGGATCAGCAGGTAGGTGCCGGAACTGGCGGGCATGGTGTGCTCCTTTTCTCGGGGCAAAGGCCGGCCGCCCCGCCTGATAAGGCGGGAACCGGCTCGTTCCAGGGGGTGAGCTAGAAGAAGGTTTCCACCGCGCCGATGACCCGGTAGTGGTCATCCACCAGCAGCAACTGGCGCCACTTGTCGAAGGTCAGGCAGGGGTGGGAGATATCGAACGCAAGCAGGTCGCCCACTTGCAGGTCGGCGTCGGGGGGCGTTTCCAGGAAGGCGTGCTGATCCATCATCCGCGTGATCCTCCAGGCGGCCGGAACGACCACCGGCGGCGCCTCGCGGCCAGGGCGGTGGTGAAGCGCCGGAAGGGGCATGCCCGCATCGAACGCGGCATCGCGCTTGCCCAGGCCGATGATCGCCAGGCCCGGTTCGGGCAGCGCCTGCACATGGGCCCAGAGCTGCAACGCTGGCAGCAGGCTGCTACCCATTTCCCTGGCCACGGTGTTGCTGGCGTGGATCCGCTGCGCCGCTTCGCGGTAGATGCCTTCGTCGTGGGTCAGGTAGCAGCCCGGGCGCAGGATCACCTGCAGGGGCTGGCCGATGTCCTGGCCGCTGAAGGTTTCGGCGACCACGTCGTACCAGGCGGAGCCCGCGCCGGAGAGGATCACCTCGGGCTCGTCGAAGCAGCCCTTGGCGGCCAGCTGCCGCGTGCGCTCCAGTACATGGCGCAGCAGGTTCCGAACGCTGGGCTCGTCCTGCAACACGCCTTCGTAGACTTCACAGCCCACCAGGCTGAGGGTGCCAGGCCAGCGCCCGATGGCTGCGAGTACCTCGGCCTCCTGTCGCTCGTCACGGATACCGGTGCGACCGCCTTGCACGCCGAACTCCAGCAGCACCCGCAGGCGTTGGCCGGTGGCGGAGAAGTGGCGCCCCAGTGCCTCGACGTTGGTGCTGGAATCCACCAGGCAACAGAAGCTGAAGGCCGGGTCCCGGAGCAGGTGCGCGACCAGCGCCATGTTCGCCTTGCCTACCAGTTGGTTGGCCATCAGCACACGCCGCACGCCGTGGTTGTAGGCGGCCTGCACCTGTGGGGCGGTGGCCAGGGTGATGCCCCAGGCGCCCTGTTCGAGCTGCATGTGGAACAGTGCGGGGCTCATGGTGGTCTTGCCGTGGGGGGCCAGCTGTACGCCGTAGTGGCGGATGAACCGGCCCATCCACGCCAGGTTGTGTTCGAGGCGGCTCTGGCGCAGTACGGCGACCGGCAGGCTGACGTCGTCGGCGAGGATGTTCCAGCCCAGGCTCGTAACGTCGGCGATACGGCAGCCGCTGGGTGCTGGGCCAAGGCCTTTGCCGTTGGGGTCGAGCGGCCGTTCTTGGAATTTGTTTTCAGCCATCGGGTCTTCCTCCTTGGTTCGCTGAAAACAAGTACCACTACCTCCGGGCGTTCCGCTACGTGGCAGCGGGCCTGCCTTGCAGCTTCGGAAACGCGAGCGGATCTGCGGCAAACAGCGTATTGCCAGGGTATTGGCCGGATTCCTTGTCGTGGCTGCGTGTTCTCCGACCTGCGATGTTCCGGATTCGCCAGCCCGGGCGGCTGGATGCGTTGGCGGTGCGGGACGGTGCATCGGCTCACTCCTGGCCAGTGCCGACTCATGGATTCATCGGGCGATGAGCAGCGCTATCACGGAGATCGGCGCTTGCACATCGAGGTTGCGCGCACGCTTTTGGCTGAACGCCCGGCCGTTGGCCAGGGTCCACCCTAGGTCATGCCGAATGAACCTGGAGGTTGAGATGAGACGGCTGAATCTTCCGTTGCTGCTGCTGGTCGGCGCCGTTTCCACGGCGGTGCTGGCCGATGACGAGGACCTGACCATGGAGCAGGAGCGCGACCAGATCGGCGCCAACATGGAGGCCGAGCGCAAGGGCGAGCAACCGGCGTTGAACAATTCCGGGGTGCCGTCTTCGGCGGCGACGCCAGGCGCTGAGGGCTCCGGCAGCTCGGTGGGGTCGCCGACCACGACCACGGGTAATCCGACCACCGCGCCGGGCTCGCCGACCACTGGCCAGGGTAGCTCCACCACGGCGCCCGGTACGCCGACGACGGGGCAGGGTGTGCCGACCCATGCGCCGGGCAAGCCGACCACGGGGCAGGGGCGTTCGACGGCGTTGCCCGGGACTTCCACTGCCGTGCCCGGCAGCTCGACGGCGCGGCCGGGTACGTCCACGTCCGGGCAGGGTTCATCCACTGCCGCACCCGGCGCGCCGACCACCGGCCAGGGCCGTTCGACCACGGGGTCGGGCGCTGCAGGTGGGGCGGCGGGCGGTGCTGGAGGCGCGGGCGGCAGTAACTAGCGGGTCAGGCCTGGGCGAAGCGGCTTTCGAGGTAACGGATGATGTCGTTGGATTCGTACATCCAGCGGCTTTCGCCGTTCTCGTCGATGCGCAGGCAGGGCACCTTGACCTTGCCGCCGCCAGCCAGCAGGGCTGCGCGGTGGCTTTCGTCGTTCTTGGCATCGCGCAGCTGCACCGGCAGGTTGAGGCGGTGCAGGGTGCGGCGGGTCTTCACGCAGAAGGGGCAGGCGTGGAACTGGTAGAGGGCGAGGCCGGCGGTTTCCTCCTCGACCCGGGCTTGCGCCTCGGGGCTGCGGCGCAGCTTGCGCGGGCGGGTGACGAGGTCGATGAGGATGATCAGCTGACCCAGGCCGATGCGGAGTGCCTTGATGAACACGGTTGGTAACCCTTGCGGCGGAAAACGGGCCGGCAGTCTACCCGATGCGCAGCGCTGCGACCGGCTTTCACGCCAACCGGTCGCGGCAGCAGAGCAGTGAATCCATGACGAAGGCGGCGGGCAGCTGGAACTGCCGGCGGATCGGCGGGCTGCCGAGTTCGCCCTTGAGCGCCACCTCGTTGGCGAGCTGGCGGTCGATCTCGTGGCGGGCCTCGATGTTCTTGGCCACGCCGCCCACCGAGCCGTGGGCGTAACCCATCAGCGAAAAGCCGTTGGTCATCAGCGCCAGGCCGGCGAGCAGGAGAAGCCGTTTGCGTTGTGCCTTCATGGCGATTTCGCTCCTCAGCCGCTTTGCCGTCCACTGACCGGTTTCTGGCTCATCAGCATCGCCGGCACGCTCTGGCTGAGCTGCTGGTAGAAGCCCATGGAGCCGTCCACCGGGCTGACACCCAGGCGGGCCTTTTCGTAGCTGAAGCTCACCACCAGCAGCAGGGAGATGGCGATGGTGTAGAGCCCGAGCGAAGCCAGGGCGCCATTGCGTGCGTATTTGAGGGTGAGGTTGCTCATGGTGGTTTCCGCTTGGCTGTTCCGTGGGGTGGGCACAGCTTCGCGAAAAGCGATTCGATAGAAAAACGGATATCAGGCATTTCAACTATCGACGAAACCAATAGGTCTGCATGGGATCGTAAAATTTTATTGACGATCGATCCAAGTGCCTGAGTGGCAAGGGAATCTGCTGAAAGGCCGCCCCATACGGCGCCTGCGGTGCTGTTCTCTATCCCGCTGTTAGTCAGCCTCTATGGTGCTTCGGTGTAGGCGCTATTTCCTTATAGGGGCGCCTGTGTTAAATAAATCGCACACTTTGCGCTGCCCCTTTCATTGCTTCAGGAAGTCCGCCATGCCGTTACGTATCTGCATTCTGGAAACCGATCTTCTTCGCCCCGAACTGGTCGACCAGTACCAGGGCTACGGGAAGATGTTCGAGCAACTGTTCGCCAAGCAGCCGATCGAGGCCCAGTTCAGTGTCTACAACGTGGTGGAGGGCAACTACCCGCCGGCCGGCGAGCGCTTCGATGCCTACCTGGTGACCGGCAGCAAGGCCGACTCCTTCGGTGATGACCCCTGGATCCAGACCCTGCGCACCTACCTGCTGGAGCGCTTCGAGAACGGCGACAAGCTGCTGGGCGTGTGCTTCGGCCACCAGTTGCTGGCGCTGCTGCTGGGCGGCCGCACCGAGCGTGCGACCCAGGGTTGGGGTGTTGGCACCCACGCCTATCGCATCGCCGAGCAACCGGCCTGGATGAGCCCGGCACTGGACCAGCTGACCCTGCTGATCAGCCATCAGGACCAGGTCACCCAGCTGCCGGAGAACGCGACCCTGATCGCCTCCAGCGACTTCTGCCCGAACGCGGCCTACGCCATCGGCGACCAGGTGCTGTGCTTCCAGGGCCACCCGGAGTTCATCCACGACTAT
The DNA here is from genome assembly GCF_026072635.1 of Pseudomonas solani. Lineage (NCBI taxonomy): Bacteria > Pseudomonadati > Pseudomonadota > Gammaproteobacteria > Pseudomonadales > Pseudomonadaceae > Pseudomonas > Pseudomonas solani. The sequence goes on from NZ_AP023081.1 coordinate 4,796,598, forward strand.
TCCCGCGCGCTGCTGGATATCCGCCAGCAGTTCCTCGGCGATGAGATCTACGGCAAGGGCGTCGCCAGCCTGGACAAGCAGCACCAGGGCACGACGGTGGCGGAGTGGATGATGCGTTTTGTCGCCCAGGGCCGTAACGCGGCCTGACCGCTTCGTGTCATGAAAAAGCCCGCCTGATGGCGGGCTTTTTCATGGGCGCGCGGCGAGACTCGTGGCTAGAGCCAGCCCGAGCGCTTGAAGCTGGCGAACAGCCCGGTGCAGCCGGCGGCGATGAAGCCGAGCACGCCGAAGTAGCCGTAGTGCCAGGTGAGTTCCGGCATGTTCTGGAAATTCATCCCGTAGATGCCGGCCACGGCGGTGGGGAAGGCGAGGATGGCGGCCCAGGCGGCGAACTTGCGTTGCACCACGCTCTGGCGCGAGGACTCCAGCAGCAGGCCGATCTCGATGGCGTGGTCGGCCATCTCGCGCAGGCCGGTGAGGTCTTCCAGCAGGCGGTTGACGTGGATGGCGATGTCGCGGAAGTAGGGCCGCATGTTCTTGTCGATGAAGGGGAAGTCCAGGCGCTGCAGCTCCTGGCAGATTTCCGCCAGCGGGCCGATGTAGCGGCGCAGGCGCAGCAGGTCGCGGCGTACGCCCTGGATGTGCTCGACGTCGTCCTGGCTCAGCGGCCGGTCGAGTACCAGTTGTTCGAGGGCTTCTAGTTCCAGGTGGTAGCCGTCCATCAGCGGGCGGTAGTTCTCGATGACGAAGGCCATCAGCGCATAGAGCACGAAGTCTTCGCCGTGCTCCAGCAGCAGCGGGCGCGCTTCGCAGCGCTGGCGCACCTGGGAGTAAGGCGCCGAGGCACCGTAGCGGGCGCTGATCACATAACCGGTGCCGGCGAATAGCTGGGTCTCGACGAAGGTGAGGCCGGTGTCGGTGCGCACCGGTGAATAGAGTACGAGGAACAGGGCGTCGCCGAAGGTTTCCAGCTTGGGCCGGGTGTGGCGTACCAGGGCATCTTCGAGGGCCAGCTCATGCAGGTCGAACTGGCGCTGCAGGTTGGTCAGTTCCTCGGCGCCAGGATCGTGCAGGCCGATCCAGACGAAATGGCCGGGCTTCTTCGCCCACTCCTTGCCCTCGTCGAGGCTGATGTCGGTGATCTTCTTGCCCTTGGCGTAGACGGCGGCGGCAACCACATGACCCATGCGCTGGTTTTCCTTGTTCGAATGGTGAGCGGCGGTGAGCTTAACCCGCCCCTGCTTGAGAGTGTCGGTGGATGCGGGGAGTTCTTCCACAAAGGCGGGCACTTCGGCCGAATTACCCGGCGGGTCATGGTGCCGGTGCGGCGCTTGCTCTAGATTCGGCGGCTCCCGCTCATAACAAGGAGAACAGGCGTGAACGAGGCATTCCCTTTCGCTGCGGGTACTTTCGATTGCCCGGTGACTATCCATCCGGGGCAGCCGGGTGCGCCGGCCCTGGTGGTGATGCCCGCCATGGGCGTGGCGGCACGCAAGTACGAGGCGCTGGCCCAGGCACTGGTGGCCGCCGGCTGCAATGTGCTGGTGGCCGACTGGCCGGGCCAGGGCACCAGCCGGCCGCGCCCGGACCGCGGCCATGACTATGGCTACCGCGAGCTGGTGGAGGATTTCGTGCCCAAGCTGCTGGCCATGGCCGCGCGGCATTTCCCCGGCAGCCGCCAGGTGTTGCTGGGGCACAGCTTGGGTGGGCATGTCGCGGCGCTCTATGCCGCGGCCAACCCGGATGCCGAGGTGACGGTGATCGGCGTCGCCTGCGGCAACATCCATTACCGCCACTGGCACGGCCGCAAGCGCCTGATGACGCCGCTGGTGGCGCTGAGCTTCAACCTGATGACAGCGGTGCTCGGCTACCTGCCGGGGCCGCGCATCGGCTTCGGCGGCTACGAGGCGAGCAGCCTGATCCGCCAATGGGGGCGGGTGGCCTTCAGCGGCGACTTCAAGCATGTCGGCTTGCCCCTGGCGGAGCCGGCGCGGGTGGGCGTGACCTCGCTCTTCGTCAATATCGAGGGCGATAACTTCTCGCCGGAAGCCTCCACCCTCGGCCTGGCCGCGCTGATCCAGGCGCCGCCCCGGGTGCAGCGCCTGCCTTCGCCCCGGCCACCCCACGAAAACCCCCACAGCGCCTGGTTGCGAACGCCCGGTTCGGTGGCGGAGTTCGTGCTGGGCTGGCTGGTGGAGCGGGGCATCCTGGTTGCACAGGGGCAGGTTTCGAGCCGCCTGGGCTGAAGCCCACCCTACACGCCCGCGCAAACGAAAAAGCCCGGCATCGAGCCGGGCTTTTTCATGGACGGACGATCAGGCCTGGGCCAGTTCGCGGTCCATGGCGTTGATGCAGTCGAGCATCTTCTGCCGGCATTCCTCGATGAGCATGGGCAGGTCGTCCAGGCTCAAGCCGGCGGTGGGGATGGCGGGCAGGGCGCGGATGATGACCTTGCCGCTGTTCCAGCGGTTCAGGCGCATCTGCTTGACGTAGTTGCTGACGCACACCGGGATGATCGGCACGCCGGCGGCGATGGCCATCTGGAAGGCGCCGCGCTTGAACTGCAGCAGCTCCTCGCCGAGGTTGCGGGTGCCTTCGGGGAACACCCAGATGGAGGTGTCTTTATTGCGCAGCGTCTCGGTGGTGGTGAGCATCGCTTCGCGGGCCTTGCGGGCGTTGCCACGGTCGATCAGCACGTTGCCGGCGAGCCAGTAGAGCTGGCCGAAGAAGGGCACCCACTTGAGGCTCTTCTTGCCGATGCTGACGGTGCGTGGCGGCACCACGCGGCCGAGCACGTAGAGGTCGTAGTTGGACTGGTGGTTGGCGACGATGACGCAGGCCTTGTCGTGCTCCAGCAGCTTCACGTCGGGCTTCACGTCCAGGCGCAGGATACGCAGCGCCGGCAGGGAATAGAAGCGGGCGCAGAGACGGCTGTTATCCGGGTTGAATGGGCGGCAGATGCCGAGCAGCAGGCCAGCGATGCCGGCGATTATGAAGTGCACGCCCATGAGGATCATGCGCAGAAGGAAAAGCATCGATATCGCCCAGTCAGACAAAAGGCGCGCAGTGTACGGGTGTGCACTTTATTGGGCAATTGCTGCCGGTCAGGGGGTTGTAACCTTTTCTGTACCGCTGGCCGTGGCAGGGAGGAACTCCGGCGAGCTGTAGTGTTCGGCCAGCCGGTCGAGGGTGCCGTTGGCCTGTACCTGGGTCAGTGCCGCGTCGAAGCGCTGCATGAAGTCGGCCTTGTAGGGGTAGGCGACCGCATTGAGACGGGTGAAACCGAGGTGGCCGCGTTCGCTGGCCAGAACCGGGCCTTCCACCAGGCTGATGGCTTCCTCCTCGGTGATGCTGCCGTCTTCGCGCATCTGTTGCAGTTCCCAGAGGATCGACAGGCGATCGTTGATGTAGACGTCGATCCGCTGGCGCAGCAGCTTGAGCAGGTTGGTGCGGTTGTCGCGGGCGTAGGACTGGTCGATCTCGCCGGTCTCCACCATCTCGCGGTAGCGCTGGGAGTTGACCGTGACGAAGCCGCTGTTGAGGCCCACGCGCAGCCCGGCGTAGGCACTGGGGAAGTCGTCGAAATTCCGGGTGCCGGCCAGCCCCGGGCGGATGAACACCGCCAGGCGCTCTTCCAGGATCGGCCGCGAGTACTCCATCCACGGGCGTTCGTCCGGGCGGTAGTAGGGCGGGTAGAGGGCAAAGGCGTTGCCCTTGGCCACTTCCGCCAGGCCGCGCGGCCAAGGCACCGGGCGGATGGTGACGCGGTAGCCCGGCATCAGGGCGAAGACCCTGCGCAGGATATCGGTATAGAGCCCCTTGGCTTCGCCATTCTCCTCGTAGCTATAGGGCGGGTAGCCCGAGTCGCAGAGGATGGTGACCTCGACGGGCGTTGGTCCCTGGGCACGGCACAGGACCGTGGCGCAGAGCAGGGCCACCAGCAGAAACGCGCGCATGGCATGCCTCCGGCAAAGCGGCCGCGCTTCATGCGCGGCCTGCCCGGGTCAGATCTTGAAGCGGCTGAGCAACCTGTCCTGCTGGCCGACCTGTTCCACCATCACCGCGCATTGACGCACCTGCTGCTCGGCACCGCCGGCAACCTCGTGGCTGATGTCGCGGATGTTGGTGGTGTTGCGGTTGATCTCTTCGGTGGTGGCGCTCTGCTGCTCGGCGGCGGTGGCGATCTGCAGGTTCATGTCGTTGATGCGGTTGATGGCATCGCGGATGCGCCCGAGCATGTCGTTGGCCGCGCCGGCATCGTCGGCGGTCTTGCTGGCGGTGTCGCGGCTTTGCTGCATGCGCTGCTCGGCCTGGCGGACGCCGGTCTGCAGCTGGTCGATCATCTGGCGGATTTCCTGGGTCGACTGCTGGGTGCGCGAGGCGAGGGAGCGCACCTCGTCGGCCACCACCGCGAAACCACGGCCGGATTCGCCGGCCCGCGCCGCTTCGATGGCGGCGTTGAGGGCGAGCAGGTTGGTCTGGTCGGCGATGCTGGTGATCACCGAAAGGATGGATTCGATGCTCTGGCTGAGCTTGGCCAGTTCGTTGATGGCCTGGCCGGTGTCGTCCATCTCGTTGGCGAGCTGCTTGATCGCCTCGGTGGAGCGGGAGACCACGGTGACGCCGTTCTCGGTCTCCTCGTTGGCGGCCAGCGCGGCTTGGGCGGCGGCCTGGGCGTTGCGCGCCACTTCCTCGGCGGTGGAGGCCATCTCCTGCATGGCGGTGGCCAGCTGGTCCAGCTCCATCAGCTGCACCTGCAGGCGGTTGGCGGCCTGGCCGGCTTCGTTGGAGGTGAGGTCGGTGCTGCCACGCACTTGCTGGGAGCTGCCCATCACGTCGCCGATCAGGGTCTGCAGGTTCTGCAGGAAGCTGTTGAATTCGCGGGCCACCAGGGAGATTTCGTCGTTGCCGGCGGCCGGCAGGCGCTTGGTCAGGTCGCCCTGGCCGCTGTTGATCTCGTGCAGCGAGTCACCCAGGGCATCCAGCGGGCGCAGTACGCTCTTCATCAGTACGCCCAGCAGCACCAGGCTGATGATCACGCCCAGCACGGTACCGACCACGGCGCGCCAACTGAGGGCGTTGGCTTCGGCCATCACCTTGCCCTGGTCGAGCACGACGCCTATGTACCAGTCCATGCCCTTGAGGTTGGGCAGCGGGGTGAAGGACACCAGCAGTTGCTGGTCGCCGGTGTCGATTTCCTGCAGGTCCTTTTTCAGGGCCGGGCTCTTGCCGCCGAACAGTTCGCTGTAGGGCTTGCCGTTCAGTTTGGTGTCGGGGTGGGAAATGATGTTGCCGTTGCGGCTGAGCAGGAAGGCGTAGCCGGCCCCGTTGAAGTCCAGGGTGTTGACCGCGTCGGCCACGGTCTTCAGGCGGATGTCGCCGCCCATCACGCCGAGGAACTTGCCGGCATCGGTGATTCGGGCAACGGCGGAGATGAGGATCTCGCCCGTGGTGGAATCGACGTAGGGCTCGGTGAGCACCGCCTGGCTGCCGGCCTTGCCAGTGGCGTACCAGGGGCGCTGGCGGCCGTCCCAGTCGGGTTTGGGCTGCCAGGAGGGGTCGTTCTTGATTGGCTTGCCGTCGGCTTCGAGGGCGCCGAACACCAGAATGAATTCGTTCTTCAGCATCGTCGAATCGACGACGCGCTGGGTTTCCTCGGGGCTGTATTTGCTGTCGATGGTCTGGGACATGAGGTCCAGCAGGCGCAGTTTGGCGTTCAACCAGTTTTCGATCTGGCGGGCCAGGGCGTTGCTGGATTCGGAAATGCTGGATTCAGCTTGGGCGCGAAGGGTGCTACGGACCTGGCTGACCTGGGCCAGGGACAGGAGCGCGGTGGTGAGGAAGAGTACTGCAGCGGCGGCAAGGCTGACCTTGTGGGCAATCTTCATGCGGAGCTCCTGGCGAGTGAAATGCCTGATGCCTTCCGTCCGTGCCCGGCGTCATGGCTTAAAAGTAATACAGCTTTTCGAGCTTGTCCGAAGCAAAGTGCCATCACTTGTCGGAAATTTCTGCTGCTCGTCTGGGATGGGAGTCTAGGCGGCTACAGCGAGGCAGGAGGCGGAAATGAAAAAGCCCGGCACGGGGCCGGGCTTTCTACAGGGGACGGTGTGATCAGAGCGGGTGCTGCTTGTCCTGCTCGATGGCGGCGTCCAGGGTCTCCAGCAGCGCCTTGCGCACCTTGAGCTTGGTGTTCTTGTGGGCGGTGGAGTTGATCTTCTTCATCTGTTGGGCGACGGCCTGGGCGGTGGCCAGCAGTTCTTCGGCCGGCACCACCTTGTCGAGGAAGCCGGCTTTCTGGGCGCCCTTGGGGTCGAACATCTCGCCATTGACCACCGAGCGCTGGAAGGCGGCCTTGGTCAGGCGGTCACGAGCCAGCTCGATGCCGACGTGGTGCATGGTCATGCCGATCAGCACTTCGTTCAGGCCGATGCTGAAGGGGCCCTCGACGCCGATGCGGTAGTCCGCCGACAGCAGCAGGAAGGCGCCCTTGGCTACGGCGTGGCCGGAGCAGGCCACGATGATGGGGAAGGGGTGGGCGAGCATGCGGCGCGCCAGGGTGGAACCGGCGGCGACCAGGTTCACGGCGTTTTGCGGGCCGGAGGTCATCACCTTGAGGTCGTAGCCGCCGGAGAGGATGCCCGGCTGGCCGGTGAGGATGACGATGGCGCGGTCCTGCTCGGCGCGGTCCAGCGCGGCATTGAAGGCGGCGATCACGTCCGGGGAAATGGCGTTCACCTTGCCGTTGGCAAGGGTCAGGGTGGCGACGCCGTCTTCGAATTGGTAGGAGATCAGCTCACTCATGGCAGGGGTCCTTGTTGTGGAATGGGGCAGACACTACTCAGGCGCAGGATTCAGGTAAAGCGCTTTGACTGACTGACAAGTCAGGCGGGCCGGGCGTTTCCTCCCTATAAGGCGTTCTCTATGGGGGTGATGGGCAGGGACAATTGGGCGGAGCTGCGGGAGGCCGGTAAGTTCGCCTCCATTGTCGAAAGGAGCTCCCATGGACCGATTCGCCCACAGCGCCAGCATCATCCTCGCCGTCGTTCTGCTGCTCGGCTCGTTGCTCGTGGCCAACAGCGCCACCCTGCAGAACCCCACCGGCGTGCTCCTGTTATTCGTCGCCGGGGTGTTCGTTTCCTTCGGCTTCATCTTCTTCGGCAGCCTCAAATTCGACGACTACCGCAACGGCCAGGACGGCGACTCGCCCCGTTCTCCATAAGCGCATGAAAATTCTCAAAAAAATGTTTGCATTCCGGAAAACACTCCACTAAATTAGCGCACCTCGACGGGGCTGACGCCTCGGAGAGATTCCGGTGAGGTGTCCGAGCGGTTGAAGGAGCACGCCTGGAAAGTGTGTATACGGGAAACCGTATCGTGGGTTCGAATCCCACCCTCACCGCCACTTTCCGTATACAGAAACCCCTGATTCGAAAGAGTCAGGGGTTTTTTGTTTGCCCTTGAAATAGTGCCTATACACCCCGCATCCCCAGAAACCAAAACCCCTGATCTCCGGTGGAGCCAGGGGTTGCGCTTTTGAGGTATCCGGTCGTTACGTTTATTACGGCGGCCCGAACTCGATCTGCGCACAGCCGTGGGACAGCAGCATCTGCCCGTCGTCGGCCTCGAAGGCGGTGATGGTCTTCGACTTGTCGACCGTGATGGTGATGATGCAGCGGTTGGGGTGGTGGACGTTGTCCCAGTAGTTGGTGGTGACGATGACGTTGCCTTGCTGCTCCGACGAGGTGCCGACCACTTCGTTCTGGTAGTAGGACGTGTCGCTGTACCAGCTGAGCACGACTTCACCGGTGCCGGTGGGGTTCATCTGGTCCGGTTTGCCGAAGAAGTTGATGGCTTCCTCGGCGGAGCGGCCCTTCCATTGGCTGGCGGCGTAGAGCTCGGGGAGCGTGTCCATCTGGATGCAGCCGCCCAGTGCGAGCGGCAGGCAGGCCAGGGCGAGTATCCGTAGCGCTTTCATTTGTCTGTCTCCTGGGGCCTGGCTGCCCGTCAGGGATTGGCGGGCTTGTTGCCCAGGAGGAGGTCGAGGTCGCGCAGGACGCCCTGGCTGCTGTTCTTCACGGCGTTGGGGCCGTGGTTCTCTTCATAATAGGCGCTTGGGCGGGTGATGCCCCACATCTTGGTGCGGGTGACGGTGGCGAGGACGTCGGCGGTGGTGTTGCCGAGGCGCATCATCGCGTTGGCTTCACGCCCGTCGGGTTTGCAGGCGAAGTCGTAGGAGCGGTCGATCCAGCTTTGCGGGACCGGGTTCCAGCCCTTGGGCGCCGGCAGGGTGGAGGCGGTGGCGGAGCGGTTGTAGGCGGTGACTGTGTTGACCTTCAGCAGGCGCTTGTTGCACTGGAACTGCAGGTCGTAGGCGACGAAGTCGGGGGCATCGGCGGTTTCGAATATCTGCACGACGGTGACGGAGCGGGCGGGTTCTGCCTGGCCGGATTCCATCTTGAGTTCGGCGACGGAGGCGCCGTCGGCGTAGAAGAGGTCACGGTTGGGCTGGTCGCCGGTGCCGAAGATCACCCACCAGTCGGCAGCCATCGCCGATTGCTGGACCTGGATCAGCAGCAGTGCCAGCGATACGCCCAGTACGACTTTGTTCTTGATGTTCATGCGTGTCTTCCATGAAGGGCCGCTTGGCAACTGGAGAGCCCAGCCCCTTGCACGGCAGAGCGCGGACGTTAGCGAGCGCTCGTGGCGACTTGAATAGGGCGCATGAGCTAGTGGCGTGGTGTTAGCAGGCAGGTTGTGCGCGGCGTCGCAACCTGCCTGTGGCGCAGTGCCGGTTTTTCCGTGTGGGGTCATTGCTGCATGGGTTGCCGGTTGGTGACGCAACCCGGAAACTGCCATGCCTGCTCGGGCATGTTCGGTTTCAGTCATGGGCGCCGGTCGGCGTTTCACTCATGGGTACATCGGGAGCTGCATCGTGGTTTCAGGGAAATGGCTGGCGGCGCTCGCCGCAGTGATGGTGTTGTCGGGGCTACCGGTGGTGGCGGGTGCGCAGATCTACAAATGGGTGGATGCCAACGGCAAGGTGCAGTTCGGCAACGTGCCGCCGCCGAGCGGGGCGGAGCAGATCAAGGGGGCGGCGTCTCCGGCCGAGAAGGCGCCCGAGGCGGCTGCGAAACCGACCACCGAAGCCGCGCCTGCGGAGCCTTCGGCCTTCAAGAGCGCCGATATCGTCGGGCGCTGGTACATGAAGAACGATGAAGAAACGCTCGACTGGACCTTCAAGGCCGACGGCAGCTTTGCCGGCACCCTGGTCGACAGCATGGGAACCGGGCGCTTGGCCGGGAGCTGGGAGCTGAAGGGCGACACGTTGCGGGTGGTGACCCGCAACACCTTCAAGGACGGCTTCTCGGGCAATGGGGAGCGCGAGGCTACGGAGCGTTCCGAATACACCCTGCTCGGTGTCGAGGCGGGCAGCCTGAAGCTGCTGCCGGATCAGTCGCTGTTCAAGCGGCCGCCGTACACCTTCATCAAGCGCTGATCTTCGCGTGTATGAAAAAGCCCCCTGGAGTCGAGGACTCCAGGGGCTTTTGCGTTTCAGGGCCTGCCGTTGGCTCAGCGCTTGAGCACGTAGGTTTCGCCCCAGATGGTTTCATCCTTCACCGGCTTGGCGTTGAGCTTCACCGGGCGGTACTGCAGGTTGGCCAGGGCCTTGCTCATCTTCATGTAGCCGTACTTGGAGGGGTCGGTGGCGCCGCGGAACTCCTGCAGGCCGGTGGGGATGCGCACCATATAAAGAGCGGAGAGTTCGCACTCGAGCTTATCGTTGGCGGTGCGGCGGCAGTCCTTCTCCTCGAAACCGACGTTGGGCGCTTCGGGTAGAAGCCGTCGACCACGATGGCCTCGCCAGGGGCGACATCGAAGGAGGCGAAGGCCTTCTTCAGTTCGCTGTGGGTTTCGACGCTCGCCACCTTGCGTGCGCTGACGCTGGAAACCCAGCCGGCGGCGGCGGTCTGGTTGGTGACGTCGTAGGAGTTGTTGCCCCAGCTCACGCATTCGCCGCTGACCACGCGCACGGCGGCGCAGTAGCTCTGGTTCACCGTTTCCGTGCGGTACTGGGCATCCTGCCAGCGCTGGCCGCGGTCGAACTCGGTGAATTCCTTTTCCACCAGCGTCACCTGGCCCAGCGTCGAGGGTTTGATGTCCTGGTTGGTGCGCGGGTTGGGCGTGCTGGTGCGTGGTGAGTTGTAAAGGCTGCCGACCAGGTCGTAATGGCCGGGTTCGACGATGTAGATCTGATAGAGCGTGCGGCCGAACACCGTCTGGTAGTGGGAGCCGTGGGCGCCGATCTTCTCGGCCTGCATATTGTTGCCCACGTAGAGCAGGCGCTTGGGATTGGCGCTGTTGCGCCAGACCGCGGTGCCGGTGCGCAACTTCTCGAAACGCACCGAATCGTCATTGTTTTCGAAGTTGTACTGCTGGCTGTCGAGGTTGACGGTGGTGGTGACGACTATCGCCATGCCGCTGGCCATCGCTGCTTCGAACAGGTCGTCGGTGGCGGCGTGCAACAGGCGCGCCTGGGCTTCGACATCCTGCGTGTACTGGTTCTGCTGGTCGATCAGCGAGGGCCGCGGGACGCAACCGCTGAGCAGGGCCAGGCCGAGAAGGCTGAGGCAGGGGAGTCCTTTGTTCATGGGGCGTTCCTTCTGGATGCGGTACTGCCAGGGGCGAGGAGTGTTCGGGGCGGCCGAGCATAGCGGCGGTGGCCGTCACGTTACGCCAACCTGCTCACGCTTGGACAAGGACTAGTACATCTGTACTAGTGGGTGGGGTAGCTCCCGGCCATGGCCGGGAGCTGGCGGGTTACAGCGGTTTGATGGTGCCGAGGCGGTCATTGATGATGAAGGTGCGGTTGGCGCTGTCGACCACAGTGATCTCGGCGCCGGCCACGCCGTCACGGTCGGCGACGGCATAGATGGCGTAGGTGCCGGAGACGGCATAGTCCTTGGCCTGGCCGGTGCGCTGGTGCACCACGCGCACCTTGCCCGGCAGCGCGAGTATGACTTCCTGTCCCGGCTGGCCGTCGGTGTCGGCGAGGGTGCCGTGGACGTTCCAGTTGGCTCCGGTGCCACCGGCGTAGCTGCTAAGCACGGCGGTCTGTACGCCACCGGTGATCACCAGCAGGTTGCTGCTGGAGCGGGCCACCAGTTCGTTACCGGGCGCGCCGTCGAGGTCGGCGGCGGTGATGACGCTGGTGGCACCGTCGGTGGGGAACTCGCGACCAGCCTGCAGGCTGTAGTCATAGAGGCGCAGGCTGGTGCCGGCGGTGTAGGCGAGGGTGGCGTAGGGCAGGTTGCCGAGGGTATAGGCGCCCTGGTATTGCCAGGTGCCGGTGATGCCATCGCTGACGGTGCGCTTGGTGCGGTTGAGGTTGGAGATCAACACCAGGGCGTTGCCGGCGCGAACGATCACCTCATCGCCCTGGCCGCCATCCAACTGAGCGGTGCCGACGACATCGAACAGGGTGTTGCCGATGGTGTATTTGCGCACGTCGTTGAGCGCATGGTTGACGATCGCCACGTCCGGGCCGGCCTTCACCACCAGTTCCGCGCCCGGCTGGCTGTCGGTATTGGCGGCAGTGGCGAGGCTCCAGGTGACGTTGCCGAAGTTGTAGCTGCGTTCCAGGGCGCCGGCGGCGTTGCGCACTTCCAGCACGCCGGTGCCGCGGTACACGCTTTCCAGTGTGCCGTCGCCATTGAGGTCCCATTTGCCGAGCAATTCGGCGGCGATGGCGTTGAGGGCGAATCCCTGGGCGCCGAGTAATCCGGCGCCGGCCAGTACCAGCTTCGCTAGCTTTTTCATCTCTCAGTCCTTTTCCTTGATGAATCGGTCAGGTGTTTGACCGGCGCACAGCAGAGCACAGGGCGCAAATGCAAGAAATGATGGCAAAGAGGCGCTAGGGGGAACCCTTAGGGAAACGGCGGTTGGTGCGGGTGTGGCGGATTGGCGCGGGGCATCGCCAGCTTGCGCGCTGGCGATGGAAAGCATCGCTGTTACCAGTAGAGCGTTACGCGGGTGTCGCCTTTGGCGTCGCCGCTGACCTGGGTCACGGCCTGGTCGGCGAGGGTTTCGCTGTGACCGTTGGCGTGCTCGGTGCGCACCTGGTATTCACCGCCCTTGGAGCAGGACTGACGCGTCACGCTGTAGGAGCGGGAGCTGGCGTCGTAGCCGCTGTCGACCGCGCAGGAACTGGAGATCGTCAAGCTGACGCCCATGTTTCCAACGGCTTGGCCGGCATTGCTGGTGGTGGAGAAGAAAGCACTGGTGATCATTAACGCTGCGAAGATGGAGCGCTTGAAGGCCGTACTCATTCCGACTGCTCGACGGTGAAACTGACGGTGATCGGCCTTCCTGGTCGAGTCACAACTGACAGCTTGGATTGCTTTCCTTGGATTGATTGAACGCTGCGTTGCAGGGGGCGCTACGCCAGCAGGTTCGCCATGAACTTGGCGCCAAGTGTACGGTGGTGGCCAGGTGATGGCTAGCTCATTTCTTAGCCACTTGTCGGCAATCTCTTACACGGCTTAGGGGTGACCCCTAGATCCCCTACGTAGCTGGCGCATTAGCCGCAACTCCTGCGCGGCGTAGCGGGTCCAACGAAGGTGCGTGCTATAACCCTATGGTTTAACGCCACAACGCCACGGAGACGGACACATGAGCGATACAAGCAAACTCGCCAAGCAGGAACCCACAGCCCTGCCCGAATACGACCTGAGCAAGGCCAAGGATTTCGAGTGGACGGGCCGCAGCATGGACTGGTTCCTGCAGATGCTGGTGCGTCAGGCCAACGACCTGGGTGTAGAGGTCGGGATCACGCTGACCATCGGGGCGGGGATGATCAGCGGCACGCTCATTTCCGTGGAGACTTACTTCGCCGAGTTCGCCGACGAGTACGCCAACTCCTGGCCCCAGGAGGGCAGGGAGGAGATCCGCGCCACCTTCGCCAACATCGGGGTGATGACCAAGACCACCGGCGACGACCCCAAGCTGCTGCCGCCGCAGTACATCCACCTGAAGAACGTCAACGTCTATGCCGCCGGCGGCCTGACCTGCACCGGGCTGACGCTGTGGCGCGGTACCCTCGCTTCGGTGACCGGTTTCAATCTCGGCACCCTGAGCTGATCACTGCGCGGAAGACGTGCAGCAATAGAGAAGCCCCGGCATCGACCGGGGCTTCTTGCTTCTAATCCTCGTTGCTTTCAGTACTTGCGCCGCACCGCGACGTCGGTGATGCCCTTCTCGGCCGTCATGCGCAGGTAGTCGCCGTTGTCCCGCGGCTCCCCGGTAAAGGGGATGCCGTGTTTCTCCATCAGCAACCCGTAGATGTCGGCGCTGGACGGCTGGTAATCCACCTCGACCATCAAGGCGCGTGGGCTGCCGTTTTCCTTGTAGATGATCTCGTAGCGGTTGTGCCCGTTCATGTCTTCCTCCTTGCCGGGGTGTCCTTGCCAATAGACGGGCAGGGCGGGAATTGGTTTTGCCGATTTTCCCGAACGGGCTGCCGGCTGTGATTGCGCTTATCCATAAGCACTATCGAGACGACTGATTTCAAAGCCGCGCCAGGCCCCCATAAAGTGGCTCCCAACAGAGTTAAGGAGGTCGCCATGCCACATATCGACATCATGTCCCTGGTTGGAAGTGCAGTCCCCGAGGCGCTGCGAGCGCAAGGGCATCTCGCCTGCTGGTTCGTGGTGATCGACGGCCAGCGCAAATCCGGCCCCTACACCACCCAGGACATGGCCAGCGCAAGCAAGGCCATCTGGGAGTTGGAGATGGCGAAAATGGCCAAGCGCCACAAGGGTTTCCTGGCCATGGCCGCCTGAGGTTTCTTGCGCCTGCTCCGGCGCATTTTGGCAGCGTGGGGCTGCCCGTTTATTCCTGGTGCCCATCCCGCACCCCCTTTGGCCCGCCACTTGGCGGGCCTTGTTTTTTCCGCCCGGGCCGGCTGCAGGTAAACTGCCGGCTTTTATCGCGGAAGCCCCCATGTGAACTGGGATATTTTCTGTAGCGTCGTCGACAACTACGGCGACATCGGCGTGACCTGGCGCCTGGCACGGCAGCTGGTCGCCGAGCATGGCTTGCAGGTGCGCCTGTGGGTGGACGAGCCGGCCGCCTTCGCGCGCCTGTGCCCGGATGCCGACGCCGCAGCCGATTGCCAGCTGCGTCAGGGTGTGGAAGTGCGTCGCTGGGCGGCCGAGTGGCAGCCGGTGGAGCCTGCGGATGCAGTGATCGAGGCGTTCGCCTGCCAATTGCCCGCCACCTACATAGACGCCATGGCTGCACGCGACAGGACGCCGCTCTGGTTGAACCTGGAATACCTCAGTGCCGAAGACTGGGTCGGCAGCTTTCACGGCCTGCCATCCCCGCAGGCCGGCGGGTTGCAGAAGTTCTTCTTCTTCCCCGGCTTCAGCGAAGGCACCGGCGGTCTGCTGCGTGAGCGTGGGCTGATCGAACGACGGGACGCGCTGCGCAGTGATGCCGCCGCCCAGGCCGAGTTCCTGCGAACGCTTGGCGTGGAGCGGGTTGCCGGTGCCCGCTTGATCTCCCTGTTCGCCTACGAGAACGCGGCGCTGCCCGGTTGGCTCGATGTGCTGGCGGCCGCGCCGCGCCCCACCCAGTTGCTGGTGCCGGAGGGGCGTGTGCTGGGCGATGTGGCGCGCGGGCTCGGTGTCGATTCACTGGCCGTCGGCGCCAAGGGCCAGCGCGGCAACCTGTCCGTGCAGGTGCTGCCCTTCATGCCCCAGGACGATTACGACCGCCTGCTCTGGTGCTGCGACTTCAACGCCGTGCGTGGGGAGGACTCCTTCGTGCGCGCCCAATGGGCCGGCCGGCCGTTGCTCTGGCACATCTACCAGCAGGAAGAGGACGTCCACCTGGAGAAGCTCGAGGCCTTCCTCGCGCTCTATGTCGCCGGCCTGGATGATGCCCCGGCGCAGGCGTTGCTGGCGGCCTGGCGCGCCTGGAACCAAGGCGGTGACGTGGGCGCCGCCTGGCTGGCGCTACAGCCGTTCGAGGCCCAACTGCAGGCTCACGCCGAGCAATGGTGCGGCTTGCAGGCGGGGCGGCGGGATCTGGCTGCGGGGCTGGTGCATTTTTATACAAATTGGATATGATACGCGGCCTGTTTTTTGTCACTCATCCAAATCGGATATTCGTATGAAAACCGCTCAAGAGTTCCGCGCTGGCCAGGTTGCCAACATCAATGGCTCCCCCTGGGTCATCCTGAAAGCCGAGTTCAACAAGTCCGGCCGTAACAGCGCAGTCGTCAAGATGAAGCTGAAGAACCTGCTCAACGGTTCCGCCACCGAGACCGTGTACAAGGCCGACGACAAGCTGGAACCGGTAATCCTGGATCGCAAGGAAGTTACCTACTCCTACTTCGCCGATCCGCTGTACGTGTTCATGGACAGCGAATTCAACCAGTACGAGATCGAGAAAGACGATCTGGAAGCCGTACTGACCTTCATCGAAGACGGCATGACCGACGTCTGCGAAGCCATCTTCTTCAACGAGAAAGTCATTTCCGTTGAACTGCCGACCACCATCGTTCGCCAGATCGCTTACACCGAGCCGTCCGTGCGTGGCGATACCTCCGGCAAAGTGATGAAGACCGCTCGCCTGAACAACGGTGCCGAGCTGCAGGTTTCCGCATTCTGCGAAATCGGCGACTCCATCGAGATCGATACCCGCACCGGCGAGTACAAATCCCGCGTCAAGGCCTAAGCCTTTCGCGAGATGTGAAAAGCCCGGCCTAGGCCGGGCTTTTTGTTGCCTGCGATTCAACCGTCGCGGTTACTGCAGGTGCTTCTTCAGTTCGGCGCCGGCCTGAAGCATGGCCGAGCGCACCGCCGGAACCTGGTTGACCACGTTGAGCAGGCCGTAGTCGTGGATCATGCCGTTGTAGCGCACGGCGGTGACTTCGACGCCGGCGGCATCCAGCTTGCGGGCATAGGCTTCGCCTTCATCACGCAGCACGTCGAACTCGGCGGTCTGGATCAGGGTCGGCGGCAGGCCCTTGAGCTGCTCGGTGGTGGCCCGCAGCGGCGAGGCGTGGATCTCGGCGCGCTGCTTCGGGTCGGTGGTGTAGCTGTCCCAGAACCACTGCATCATCGGTTTGGTGAGGAAGTGCCCCTGGGCGAACTGGTTGTACGAGGCGGTCTCGAAGTTGGCGTCGGTCACCGGCCACAGCAGCACCTGGGCGCGCAGTTTCGGGGTGCCCTGTTCCTTGGCCATCAGCGCCACCACTGCGGCCATGTTGCCGCCGACGCTGTTGCCGGCCACTGCCAGGCGCGAGCTGTCCACGCCTATGTCCTTGCCGTGCTCGGCCACCCATTGGGTCGCCGCGTAGGCCTGGTTGATGGCGGTGGGGTACTTGGCTTCGGGGAGGGGGTGTAGTTCACATACACGGCCGCCGCGCCGGAGTTCACCACCAGGTCATGGATCAGGCGCTCGTGGGTGGGGTAGTCGCCCAGCACCCAGCCGCCGCCATGGAAGAACATGAACACCGGCAGGTCGCCCTTGGCGCCTTCGGGGCGGACGATGGTCAGCTCCAGGGGCTGGCCCTTGATGCTGATGGTCTTGTTCTCGACGCGGGTGCCGGAGAGGTCGACCTTGACCCCGGCCTGGGCGCCTACCAGTACGGCGCGGGCCTCTTTCGGCGCGAGGGTTTCCAGCGGTTTGCCGTTGCCGGCTTCGAGGGCTTCGAGGAAGGCCTGGGTGTTGTGTTCGACGCCGGGGCTGCCGGCGGCGAAGGCGCTGCCGATGGACAGGGCGAGGAGGCTACCGGTGAGGAGGTTTGCGATGCGCTGGGTGTTCATGGTGATTCTCCGCTGGATTCGTTTGGCTTCGTAAAATATTGCGCGCTAACTAAGTGCGTGGAGCGAACGTTATCGATCATTTAGTTTGCGCGCAAGATATTTATTCAGAAGAAAAACGAATAGCGCTCAGCCAGATGGGAATAAGGCCGTCAGACGGCCTTTTGCAAGCTCCTGCGCAGGCTCACCAGCTCGTCCTTCAGTTGGCCGAGGCCGGCGATGTCCATCTCGCTGGCGGCGAGGATGCAGGCGGGCACGCGCTGGGCCTGCTGGTGCAGGGCGCGGCCTTTTTCGGTGAGGTGCAGCTCCACCACGCGCTCGTCGGCGCTGCTGCGGGTGCGGGTGATCAGGCCTTCGGCTTCCAGGCGCTTGAGCAGGGGCGTGAGGGAGCCCGGGTCGGTCAGCAGGCGGGCGCTGATATCGCCCACGGTGATGCCGTCGCCTTCCCAGAGCACCATCATCGCCAGGTATTGCGGGTAGGTCAGGCCCAGTTCCTGGAGCAGCGGCTTGTACACCTTGGTCATCAGCAGGGAGGTGGAGTAGAGGGCGAAGCACAGTTGGTTATCGAGCAGCAGATCGTCGCAACGTTCCAGCGGGGTGTTCATGGCGGCCTCCTGAGGGCGGGAATGGACGTAATTTAGCGCACAAGCCTTTCGTGAGCAAAATTTGACCGGTTCTCATTCTGGTGCACGGGGGCTTGCGCCGCCGTGCGCAGCAGCCAGAATTGCCGGCTAGACCCCTGCAAGGAGAGCTGCAAATGACCGATGCCCAGAACCCCTACCAATCGCCCCAGGCGGAGCTGACCCACGAGGCCACCGGCTTGCCGCTGGCCGCCCGCGGCTCGCGCTTCGGCGCTGCGCTCATCGACGGGCTGATCCTGTTGTGCGTCACCATCCCCATCAGCTACCTGCTGGGTGTCTACGATGGGCTCATGGAGGGCGTGCAGCCCGGCTTCGGCCAGCAGGCGCTGGGTTCGCTGGTGGGTATCGTGGTGTTCCTGGCGATCAACGGGCACTTCCTGAAGAACTACGGCCAGACCGTCGGCAAGCGCGTGCTCAAGCTTGCCATCGTCGACCTGCAGGGCAACAAGCCCGAGTGGATCACGATGTACCTCAAGCGCTACCTGCTCTGGGGCCTGGTTGCCTACATCCCGATCATCGGCGGCCTGATATTGCTGGCGAACTACCTGTTCATCTTCCGCGCGGATCGCCGTTGCCTGCACGACCTGACCGCCAGCACCCGCGTGGTGCAACTGCCCAACTGATGGCGCGGCCGCCCGGGCTTTGATCCGGGCGGTTATTCTGTGGTGATGGGTTTCGCTTCGCTCTACGCCATCCTACGTTGCGGCGCTTGCCCGCTCTGCCCTGGATCGGTAGGAGCGAGCTCTGCTCGCGAAGCGTTTCGCCGGCGTTGCCGCACCGTACCCTCAAGACTGCCCCAGCCCGCTCAGGGCCAGGTCCCAGGGCGGTACGGGGCCAAAGCGGTTTTTGAGAAACTCCAGCAACAGCCGGCTCCGCGAGCTGGCTTCGCCCTCCAGGCGCAGGGCGTAGATCCCGCTCGGTTCCGGAGCGGGCAAGCCGTTTTCGCAGAGCAGCGGCACCAGTTCCCCGCGCAGCAGGTAGTCGCTGATCAGCCAGGTCGGCAGGTGGGCGACGCCCAGTCCGGCGACGGCGCTGAACAGCAGGGTTTCGGCGTTGTTCGCGGTCATGCGCATGCGCCGGGGGCGGATCACCTGGGCGCGGCCCTCCACCTCGAAGCGCCAGGCATAGGGCGGTGCGAGGGCATCCCAGTCGAGGCCGTCGTGCTCGGTCAGCTCGCGGGCGTCGCTCGGTACGCCGCGTCGGCGCAGGTAATCGGGGCTGGCGCAGAGCACGCGCACCAGGGGCGATAGCGGCGTCGCCACCAGGCGGGTGTCGGCCAGCGGGCCGATGCGCAGCACCAGGTCCACCTCGCCCAGGTGGGCGCCGTGCATGTCGATGAAGCTGTCGATCAGCCGCAACTGAACGTCCAGGCCCGGGTAGGTGACGAGGAATTCGGCGATGGCCGGCGCCAGGTGACGACGGCCGAACGGGGCGGGTGCATCAATGCGGATCAACCCCTCCGGTGCACTGCTCAGGGACACGGCCTCAGCACGTGCCAGGCGCAATTCGGCGAGTATCCGTTTTGCCCGCTCGGCAAAGGCCAGGCCTGCCGGGGTGGCGCGCACCGCGTGGGTGCTGCGGGTGAAGAGGGCGCTGCCGAGGCCGCGCTCCAGGGCGTCGATGCGCCGGGCCACGGCCGAAGGCGTCAGCGGGTGGCGCCGGGCGGCAGCAGAGAAGCTGCCCGCTTCCAGTACATCGAGAAAGAGGGCCAGTTGGTCGGTCAGTGCATCGGGATTCATGGAGGTGCCTATGCGGATTTCGCAAAGCCATTGTGCGCTGCTGTGCGTTTCCGTGGTAGCCGCCGCTGCGTAGCATGCGCGTCATCGGAACGGAGGCGTTATGGACCTGCTGGCAATTGCGTTGAATGTGGTGCTCGGTGCGGCTCTTGGCACTTTGGGTGGGTTGTTCGGCATCGGTGGCGGGCTGATCGCCATTCCCGCCCTGGGGGTGTTCTTCGGCCTGGACCAGCAACTGGCACAGGGCACCGCGCTGGTGATGGTGGTGCCCAACGTGCTGCTGGCGCTGTGGCGCTACCACCAGCGCAATCGCATCGACCCGCGCTATGCGCTGCTGCTGGCGGTGACCAGCTTTGGTTGCGCCTGGCTGGCCTCGCTGTTCGCGGTGCGCATCGAGGCGGAGAGCATGCGCCTGGCCTTCGTCGCCTTCCTGCTGGTGCTGGCGGCCTACAACTTCGCGCGGATGTTCATGGCCAAGGCCGCCACCAGTGCCGAGTTGCGCCACCCCTGGCCCTGGCTGGGCGTGCTCGGTGGCTTCGCCGGCGCCATGGGCGGCCTGTTCGGCGTGGGTGGGGCGGTGGTCGCCACGCCGGTGCTCACCAGCGTCTTCGGCACCACCCAGGTGGTTGCCCAGGGGCTGTCGCTGTCCCTCGCCGCACCCAGCACGGCGGTGACCCTCGCCACCTACGGCTTCAACCACCACGTCGACTGGGCGATGGGCATCCCGTTGGCTGTCGGCGGCCTGCTCAGCATCAGCTGGGGCGTGCGCCTGGCCCACGCCCTGCCGGAACGGGTTCTGCGCACGGCATTCTGCGTGTTCCTGCTGGTGTGTGCGGTGATGCTGGCGTTCGAGTGATCGAACTTGGCGCTGTGCGTGGCGTGGGCAGGACGGGCGCTCCGCGAGTGCAGAACGCCCGCCGATGGTCCGCTACCGGAGCTACAGGCGGAAGCCTTCGACGATGTGCTCGGCCAGGGTCTCGGTGACCGGCGAGCTGCTGCGGGGGTTGCGCACCAGCACGATGCTGCAGGCGGGCAGGGTGGGTAGCCCCTCCGCTTCACCGAGGATGCGCATGTCGGTGGTGATCAGGCTCTGCAACTGGGCGGTGACTGCCAGGCCGGCGCTGACCACCGCCATGATCGCCGACAGGCTCGGGCTGGTGTAGGCGACGCGGTAGGGGCGCTCCATGGCGTCCAGTGCGTTGCAGGCCCAGGCGCGGCAGAAGCAGTCGGTGTTGAACATCGCCAGCGGCAACTGGGTCTGCTCGTGGGGGCTGAAGCCGATGGCCTCGGCCCAGACGAAGCGCTCCTGGCGCAGCAACTGGCCGATCTCGGTGCCCGGCTCGCGGGTGACGATGGACAGGTCCAGGTCCTGGCGCTGCAGCAACTGCGAGGACGACTCGCAATGCACCTCCACCTGCACCAACGGGTAGGACTGGGCGAAGCGCGAAAGGATGCCGGGCAGGAAGCGCATCACGTAATCGTCCGGGGTGCCGATGCGCACCGAGCCGACCATGTGCGGCTCGCGCAGGGTGGTCATTACCTCGCCGTGCAGCTTGAGGATGCGCCGCGCATAGCTCAGCAATATCTGCCCCTCGGCGGTCAGGCGCACCTGGCGGCCGTCACGCTCGAACACCGTGCGTTCCAGCACGTCCTCTTCCAGCCGCTTCATCTGCATGCTCACGGCCGACTGGGTGCGGTTGACCACTTCCGCTGCGCGGGTGAAGCCACCGTTGTCGGCGATGGCGACGAAGGTGCGCAGCAGTTCGGTGTCGATGGCGGGGTAGCTCATTCATCAATTCCTGAGATGCAGTGCATAAGAAACATTCGTTGGATTGATCATAAGCGTCGCGGGAAACTGGCGCCAACCCCACAAGGAGGGCGATGCGATGAAAGGTCAATTCGGTTTCGTAGGCACGCTGCACCCCACCCACCGGCCCGCCGTTCGTGGCTCCCATCTTTCCCTCGGTACCCGCCTGCTGCGCTGGTACCAGCTGTACAGCCAGCGCCGTGAGCTGGCCGGCCTGAGTGATGCCATGCTCAAGGACCTGGGCCTGACCCGGGGCGATGTGATGCAGGAAAGCGAGCGGCCTTTCTGGGACGACCCGCTGGGCAAATGAACCCACGCAGCTACCCCCGGCAACAATGAACCCACGCAACACCCACACAACAAGGAAAAGCGATGCAAGTCGAAGTCAGGATCGTGAATGCGTTCGTCGATGGCGGGCAGGGTGGCAACCCCGCCGGTGTAGTGGTCGGTGCCGATGCGCTCAGCGCGGCGCAGAAGCAGGCGATCGCCGCCCAGCTCGGGTTGTCGGAGACGGCCTTCGTCTCCGACTCCGGGCAGGCCGCCTTCAAGCTGGAGTTCTTCACCCCCAACCGGCAGATCCCCCACTGCGGCCACGCCACCGTGGCCACCTTCTCGCTGTTGCGCCAGCTGGGCCGGGTCGGCGAGGGCTGGAGCAACAAGGAAACCATCGACGGCAACCGCGACATCTTCATCGAGGGCGAGCGGGTGTTCATGGAGCAGCGCGCGCCGCAGTACCAGGACGTCGAGCCGGGCTCGCGCCTGCTGGCGGAAAGCCTCGCGGCCCTGGGCCTGGAGCCTGGGCAACTGGCCGAGGGGTTGCTGCCGTCGCGGGTCAGCACCGGGGTCGCCTTCGTCGTCGTGCCCCTGCGCAGCGAAGCCGATGTGGCGAGCATCCGCACCGACCTGGATGCCCTCGAACGCATCAGCGAGGAACTGGACGTGGTGGGCTTCTACGCCTTCTCCCGTGACAGCCGCCAACCTGGCCGCGTGGCGGGTGCGCGGATGTTCGCGCCGCGCTTCGGCATCCCCGAGGAGCCGGCCACCGGCATGGCCGCCGGGCCACTGGCCTGCTACCTGCACGACCGCATGGGCCTGCCCGGGGCGCAGCTGCTGATCGAACAGGGCTACCTGATGCAACCGGCCTCGCCGAGCCTGATCACCGTCGACCTAGACCTGGACGGCGAAGGCCGCATCCAGCGCCTGATGGCTGGCGGCAACGCCCAGGTGATGCACACCCTGACCCTCGATATCTGACGCCACACGGAAAGGAGACCCCCGATGGCCCCGGCCTTCGAACTGGCACAACTGAATATCGCGTTGATGACCGCGCCGCTGGATTCCCCCGGCATGGCCGATTTCGTCGCCAACCTGGCGCGCATCAATGGCCTGGCGGAAGCGTCGCCCGGCTACGTGTGGCGCCTGGAGGACGAGGGTGGTGACGCCACGGCGATCCGCCCCTTCGGCGACGACGTGCTGGTCAACCTCTCGGTCTGGCGGGACATGGAATCCCTGCGCGATTTCACCTACCGCGGTGCCCACACCGAGATGCTCAAGCGCCGCAACGAGTGGTTCGCGCGCATCAGCGAAGCGCATCTGGTGTGCTGGTGGGTGCCCGCCGGGCATCGCCCCGATGCCCGGGAAGCCGCCGAACGCCTGGCCCTGCTGCGTGAGCAGGGGCCGGGGCCACGGGCCTTCACCTTCCGCCATCCCTTCCCGCCGCCGGCGACCTTGCCGAACGATGGGAAAGCCACCGCGACGGGTGCTAATGTCCTGGGCTGATCCCGCTGCCAGGACCCCCGCCGATGCCCCTCGAACTCAGCGCCGCCGAAGCCCGCCGCCTGGCCCTGGCCGCCCAGGGCTTCATGCGGCCGCCCCGTGGCGCCATCCGCGCCAGCCACGTCCGTGCGCTGGCCGGGCGTCTTGGCGTGGTGCAGATCGACTCGGTCAACGCCCTGGTGCGTTCGCACTACCTGCCGTTCTTCTCGCGCCTCGGCGACTACCCGCGCGAGCTGCTGGACGAACTGGCCTGGGGCAAGCCGCGCCGTCGCGAGTTCTTCGAGTACTGGGGCCACGAGGCTTCGCTGCTGCCGCTGGACCTCTACCCGGCGCTGCGCTGGCGCATGCAGCGGGCGGCCCTGGGGCGGGGCATCTACCAGCAGCTGGCGCGCTTCGGTCGCGAGCAGCAGGAGGTGATCCAGCGCGTGCTCGCCGCCGTGCGCGAGCAGGGCGCCCTGGGTGCCGGTGCCCTGAGCACCCGCCAGGAGCGTGCCGGCCCCTGGTGGGACTGGAGCGCCGAAAAGCACGCCATGGAATGGCTGTTCGCCGCGGGGGAGGTGACGGTCGCCGGCCGCCGCGGCTTCGAGCGCCTCTATGACCTGCCCGAGCGGGTGATCCCGGCAGATTTGCTCAACGCTGTCGAACTGCCGGAAGACGCCGCCATCCGCCAGTTGCTGCTGCACTCGGCGCAGGCCCTGGGCGTGGCCACCGAGAAGGACCTACGCGATTACTACCGGCTGGACCCGGCCGACAGCCGCCAGGCCCTCGCCGAGCTGGTGGAGAACGGCGACCTGCAGGCGGTGACGGTGCGCGGCTGGAAGCAGCCCGGCTACTGCATCGGCGAACCGACGGTGCCGCGCAAGGTGCGCGCCAGTGCGTTGCTTTCGCCCTTCGACTCGCTGGTATGGGAGCGCGCCCGCACCGAGCGCCTGTTCGACTTCCGCTACCGCCTGGAGATCTACACCCCGGCGGAGAAGCGCCAGTACGGTTACTACGTGTTGCCCTTCCTGCACGACGAACGCCTGCCCGCCCGGGTCGACCTGCGCGCCGAGCGGGCCCAGGACCGCCTCGCCGTGCATGCCTTGCACGAAGAGCCCCGGGGCTTGAGCGAGGTGGGCATCCAGGCCCTGGCCGAGCAGCTGCGCAGCCTCGCCACCTGGCTGGGGCTGGAGGCGGTGGCCATCACCTGCCAGCGCCCCGGCACCCAGCGGCTGCGCGCCGCCTTGGCGGGGCTGCCCGGCTAGGGGGCGCGCAGGCAAGAAAAAGCCCCGCATCGGCGGGGCTTTTTCATGGGGCGGAGCGGGGCGTCAGACGATCACGCCCTGGCTGCGCAGGTAGTCGTCGTAGGTGCCGCTGAAGTCGGTCACGCCGGTCTCCGAGAGCTCGATGATGCGGGTGGCCAGGGAGCCGACGAACTCGCGGTCGTGGCTGACGAAGATCAGCGTGCCCGGGTAGTTCTCCAGCGCCAGGTTGAGCGCCTCGATGGATTCCATGTCCAGGTGGTTGGTAGGTTCGTCCATCACCAGCACGTTGGGCTTCTTCAGGATCAGCTTGCCGAACAGCATGCGGCCCTGCTCACCACCGGAGATCACCTTCACCGACTTGAGGATCTCGTCGTTGGAGAACAGCATGCGGCCGAGGGTGCCGCGCACCAGCTGCTCGCCGCCCTGGGTCCACTGACCCATCCAGTCGAACAGGGTGACGTCGTCTTCGAAGTCGTGGGCGTGGTCCTGGGCGTAGTAGCCCAGCTCGGCGCTCTCGGTCCATTTCACGCTGCCGGCGTCCGGGGTCATTTCACCGACCAGGGTGCGCAGCAGGGTGGTCTTGCCGATGCCGTTGGGGCCGATGATGGCGACGCGCTCGCCGGCTTCGATCTGCAGGTCCAGGCCCTTGAACAGTTGCTTGTCCTCGAAGCCCTTGGCCAGCTTCTCCACGGTCACCGCCTGGCGGTGCAGCTTCTTGTGCTGCTCGAAGCGGATGAATGGGCTGACGCGGCTGGACGGCTTGACCTCGGCCAGCTGGATCTTGTCGATCTGCTTGGCGCGGGAGGTGGCCTGCTTGGCTTTCGAGGCGTTGGCGGAGAAGCGGCTGACGAAGGTCTGCAGCTCGGCGATCTGCGCCTTCTTCTTGGCGTTGTCGGCCAGCAGTTGCTCGCGGGACTGGGTCGCCGCAGTCATGTACTCGTCGTAGTTGCCCGGGAACAGGCGCAGCTCGCCGTAGTCCAGGTCCGCCATGTGGGTGCACACGCTGTTCAGGAAGTGGCGGTCGTGGGAAATGATGATCATGGTGCTGTTACGCGCCGTGAGGATGTTTTCCAGCCAGCGGATGGTGTTGATGTCCAGGTGGTTGGTCGGCTCGTCCAGCAGCAGCACTTCCGGGTCCGAGAACAGCGCCTGGGCCAGCAGCACGCGCAGCTTCCAGCCGGGAGCGACTTCGCTCATCGGGCCGAAGTGCTGGGCCAGCGGGATGCCCAGGCCGAGCAGCAGCTCGCCGGCACGGGATTCGGCGGTGTAGCCGTCCATCTCGGCGAACTCGGTCTCCAGCTCGGCCACGGCCATGCCGTCTTCCTCGCTCATCTCCGGCAGGGAGTAGATGCGGTCGCGCTCGGCCTTCACCCGCCACAGTTCCTCGTGGCCCATGATCACGGTGTCGATGACGCTGAAGTTCTCATAGGCGAACTGGTCCTGGCGCAGCTTGCCCAGGCGCACGTTCGGCTCGAGCATCACCTGGCCGCCGGAAGGCTCCAGGTCGCCGCCGAGGATCTTCATGAAGGTCGACTTGCCGCAGCCGTTGGCGCCGATCAGGCCGTAGCGGTTGCCGTTGCCGAACTTGACGGAAACGTTCTCGAACAGCGGCTTGGGGCCGAACTGCATGGTGATATTTGCGGTGGAGATCAAGAGCTTTACCTTTCAATGACTTACAAGCTGTCTGCCGAAGTCGATACCGATTTGATACCAGTATTTAACTTCGCAATCTCGGTCCAATCGGAGCCAGAGTTGATCCAGCGGGCGTACGTAGAGAGAAGCATTTGGACGCTGTTGCCCAACTGCTGCGCGATGAAGGCGGGGTTCATGCCTGACATTAGGCACATTGTCGCATAGGTGTGACGGCAGTTATATGGCTTGCGATAGCGGATACCCAGGGCCTTGAGAATCGGCCGCCACTGGTGGTGGACGTCGGAAGTCTGCTTGATGAACTCGCTGTTCTTCGACGGCGGGAAGACGAACGGCGTTTCCTTGATGCGCCCCTCTCCCTTCTTCCGGCGCTCGGCATATGCCAGGGCGAACTCCAGCGCGTGGATGGCGCGATCGTTCAGCAGCACCGTTCGGTCCTTGTGGGTCTTGGTGCGCTCCTCTACTTCCCCCAATGCAACTACCCGGAATACCCGCACTGTCCTCTTCTGGAAGTCGACGGCGTCCCACTGCAGCGCAATTGCCTCGCCGATCCGCAGCCCCGAATAGAACATGAATTCGTAGAGCGCCGCGTAGATGCTGCTCGGCCAGAAATCACGGGCATACATCGCCTCGATGATCTGGTCCGCCTCCTCTTGGGTGAAGGGGTCAACCTCCTTCTTCCCGCGCCGTGGCAACTCAATTGGCTCTGCAGGGTTCTTGTCGATGACGCCGTCTTCAACGGCGGTGCGCAGCACCGTGCCAAGGCGCCAGATGGCGTTGCGCTTCACCCCAGGCGAAGACCATTCGGTGTCCGCGATGATCTTTCGGAGCAGGGTGGTGGTTATCAGGTCGATGCGGGTTTTGGCCAGATGGGGCTGCCAGTAGAGGTTCAGCGCGCTGACGTAGTTGCCCCTGGTGCCCTTCGACATCCCCCGGCTGTCCAGCCAGAGCTGGGCGTATTCACCGAAGGTGTTGAGCCCTGCCACGTTCGCCGAGCTTGGGAAAAGCTCGGCGTACTTGGCGTCGTCCAGCAGGTCCATCTTTATCAGGCCAACTACCTGAGCACGCAGTCGGGATGCAGCCTGGATGCCTTTTTGCGTGACGGGAAGCGGAAGTGTTTCGCTGCGACGTCTTCCGTTCCAGGTGAAGCGGACACGGAGGGAGTTGCGGAAGATTTCCACCCCGGCGGGCAAGTCCATTGGTTTTCCAGCCATTCATCGTATCTCCGTTTGCTGTAGATGGTTTCGCGGCCGAGCTTGATCCAGACCCCTTCAGGGATCTGCTTGCGGAAGCGCCTGGTGCGCAGTGCTGCGACGGTGGTGCCGAGGAAGGCGGCGAATTGCACCTCGGTGAGCTTGTCGTGTTCGTCCTCAATGCTTTGGTGTGCTGCAGACATAGGGAGGCCTCCCCGCCGGTCATTGCCGGCAGGCTGTGGTGGGGTAGGGGGTTACTCGGTTTGGCTGTGAGCCAGCATTGCGGAGGTGAATGCCTCGCGGCGCAGGCGGTTCAATTCAGCAAGAAGTGCGTCAAGGTCGCTGAAATTCTGTCGAGCTCGGCTTCGCTGAAGCGTGAAGCCGTGCTCTGCCATGAACCAAAGGAAAACGTCGATCGTATAGCACTGCGCCTGGCGCCAATTCACCCGATTTGCTGGGTGGTCATCGTCGCAAACGATGTAATCCGAGATCCCTTTGAACAGGTCTTTGCAGTTATGGAAGTCCCGCATGAACTTCGGCAGGTGCTTCTGATCATTACGCCATTGCTTGAGCTGGTTATCCATCACTCCCCATCCTCAGCCTGGCGGGTGGAGAGGAGGGCTCTCCAGCGCTCTACCTGTTCATCCAGCACGCGCTGTCGAGTCGGGTTGAAGCACGGCGAGCACAGATGCTCTTCGGCGTCGTCGATAGCCATCTCCAGGGCCTCCTGCGCCAACTCCCTCGGCACGCTCACCGCGTCGGGCTGCTGGGGTGGGAGATACTCCACTTTGCGCTCAGGATGACCTATCGGGAGCTGGCAGGTTGCTAGGCCTCGGCACGAATTGTGTCGACTGGCATCTTTGCAGCCGCAGAATTTCGCTTTGTACTCCGCCCACTTGTCTAGGCTCGGCTCCTGCCCCTGATCGCGTCGAGCTCGGCGCGGAGCTTGTGGTTCTCGTCGATCAGGCGAGGCAACTGCTCCTCTACCTGGGCGCGCAGCTGGTCGCGCTCGGCTTGGAGGGCGTCGTAAGAGGGCTCAAGAACGGTATACGGGTTGCTGATCTGCTCCAGCAGTAGGCGAGGTATGCCGGCGGCGCCGGGATAAATACGTTCGCGGCGCTCTAATGCGGCCAGCGCCATTTGAAGGCCGGGGCGGTCTCGCTCGGAAGGGTGCTGACTTGCTCTGCTCATTCGATGACTCCTACCATCTGGCCCTTCAGCTCAGCGGTTTCCTTCATCTCGGATAGCAGTGCAGCCGCATGCTCTGCCGAGATCGCGTACAGGTAGCCACTGAAGGTGCCGTCCGGCGTCGTGTAGTCGTAGGTGAAGAGGTTCCACCGACGACCGCTGACGGTTACGGACATCGGCAATTCGATCACATCGCTCATCGGTCGTTCTCCTGGGGCGGGGTGGGCCATGCGCCCCATCCCCACGCCTGCTTGTCTTCGGTCGGATGTTTGTCGGTGCGCGGTCGGCTCGGGCAATCCCAGCTCCGACCCTTCACGTCCCAGAGCAACTGCCATCCAGCTGCGCGCAGGCTTGCCCCGCTCTCGCTGGCGAGGATGTAGGTCAGCCCACGGCGGTATCCCTTGTCTTGGGCGATGCGCCGGGCGGCGGAATACAACATGCTGCAGGCGTTCGGTGTGCCGTTGGTGCAGAGCCTGGTCACCTCGGCGGTGAGCCCATCATCCAGGGCGCGAGCCACCGGACGGCCGATGACAGCTACGCCAACCAGAACGCCGTTGTCGTCGTGCACAGCCTGGCGCCACAGCGCGCCGACGGGGACGTTGTGGTGCCTGTGGTGCTCGCGGATGAACGCGTCCGCCAGGTCGCGGGTGATTGGTCGAAGCTCTATCACACATCACCCCCATTCCCCGCCTCAGTTGTAACCCCCTGGTTTACACCTGCCAGGTCCATCGCTTCGCGGACTAGCTCGTCCAGCTTGACGGTGAACTTGTGGATGGTCCTGCCGCCGCCCCAGGGCTTCGGCCCTGCGAGCCTGTACCCGCCATCTTCGTTGCCGATGTAGAGCGACGGGCCTTCAACGCCGTTGACGACCTCAACGATGGCAGTCCCGGCAATCTTCGGCATCACGACAGCCTGCTGCTGTTCGGATGCAGGCGGGGTGTAGTGGCAAGTCTCGGCACCCTCCTTGCACCAGCCGCAGCGCTTTCCGTTGCAGGTCTGAGGCCTGGTGCCCACGGCTGGCATCCCGGCAGCAGGCGGGGCGGAGGGCGCGGCCACGATGCGCTCGTGCTGGGCGACGGTCATCAGGGGCTGATATTCGCCATCGGTCTTCCATTCATCCAGGCACGCCTTGTCACTCACGATCCCGCCGGAGAATCCGTAGCGCCACGCCACCACCTCAGGCTTCTCCCCCTGCACCTGCGCGGCGGGAGGGGTGGCGCGGCGGCCCCAGAGCTCGGTAGCTTGCGCCTTCGCTCGCTCAATGAACTGCTCCGCATAGCGGTTTTCGGTGAACGGATCAGCTTGTCGCTCATCAATGGTCATGAGGTCGCTGATCTGAACGCCCACCACCGCCCATCCGCATTTTCCGCATTCGATTACGTAGTAGGTGCCGTCTCCGCTGGGAAGATCAGGAGTTTCCCCGCAGAACGGGCACGGCTTCAGTTCTTCGCTCACGATTTCTTCTCCTGCCGCCTGATTGCGGCGAAGTGCTCACAGATCTTCACGCTCAGCTCTTGGGCGCCAATGCTGGGATGGGTTCCTACGATGCGATTGGCCTGGCGGAGCAGTTCGAGGGTGGAGGCCAGTTCGACCTCCAGTTGCATGCGGGATTTGGTGAGACCGGTCATGGCTGAATCCTCCGGAACTCGACGACCCAGACCCAGGGGTTGGCGTCCCAGCTGCCCGCGCCGTTGATGGATTCCCACAGTGATTCGAAGCTGGCTACCGGCGAGTTGGTCCCGGAGCTCTCGCTGCCATACACGCGCCAATGGCATGTCCCAGCAGGGTCGAGATGGGGGAGGTGTTCGATACCTTCAGCCTGGGCTTGGTGCTCGCTGATGTCCTGCAGCCGCTCGACGCGCACGTCGGTGACCTCCAGCAGGATGCGGGAGGCCCAACGGGGCATGTGGATTGATGGGCGCCATGCGTATCCACGCACTCCGATGTCGCAGTCGGCCAGCGGGTCGGTCGCGGCGAAACGTAGGTCTTGCCCATAACCCCACGCGGGCTTGACCGGTTCGTACTGGCCGGCGCTGAGCGTGGCGAATGTTTCGCGTACCCACAGGCGGTCGCCGGGCTTGCCGTATGGGCAAGCGATGGGGTACTCCATGCCTTCGCTGTCAGAGGTGAAGTCGCAGAACGTGTTGAACGGCTGCCAGCCATTGCCGAAGTCGAGTACGGCAAAGCCGTCTGCGTGCGCCTTGCAAGGCTTCACAGCGCGCCGCGTGACCGTCTTCTGGCCTTCCAGGATGGCGCGAACCATGGGGCCGCTGAACAGGATCGGGCGCTCGCGGTGTTGTTGAACTGTTGACACGGGGAAACCCTCCGGCGCTGTGCGCAGAGTCGGTGAGTAGGAGGTGGGTTACTGAGGCGTTGCTGGTGCTGGCGGCCGGCAGCGAATGCAGGTGCACTGCCCGATGCGCAGGCCGGTGGAGCGGCAGAAGGTGGGAGCGCTCATGGTGCGGTCTCGTCCATTTTCATGGGCATTCCACGGCAGCTATATTCGCCGCTTCATTCAATGGAGGTGGGTATGGCAAAGGACTATGCGGACGGCAGCTACACGTTTTACGAGGGGCGTGGATTCATGACGCCTCTGGGGAGCGAATCACGCGGACTGGTCGGGGTCGTGATGAAAATGGCAAGCCGTTTCTAGTTGTGCGTGGTAATGCGGTCTACGACATCAACGGCTCGAGGCCAGGCTGGATTCGCGAAGCCGGTGATCACCCAGTTCGGCGAGCCGATATTTACAGTGGTCAAAGGTGGTAAAGGGAGCCAGGCATCTCTGATGATTTGTAATGTAGAGCATTCACGCGTTTTCTAAATTTTCGGAGCACTTATGGAGTTAAAACCCGGGTTTAACAAGCACGGATTATCGAGAACTATTCCTCCAGATGTTAAGAGGCAAGTACGCCAGCGATGTGGCTTCGGTTGCATAAAGTGTGGGTGTGGAATCATTCAATACGAACATGTAGATCCTGAATTTCATGAGGCATCGGTCCATGATCCTGCTTCAATTGTTACTCTTTGCCCAACATGTCATGCAAATGTGACATCGAAATTCTGGTCTAAGGCGACTATAAAAAAATATGCAGAAAATCCTGCATGCCTTCAGACGGGGGTTCTCAAACATGAATTCGATTTTTTTAGTGACTCGTATCCTTCCATTCGTATTGGTGGCGTAACTCACACAAACTGTTCTACGCCAATAGAGGTGTTTGACCGACCAGTCATCAGCATAAAACCGCCGGAGACGAAAGGAGGCCCATTCCGTATAAGTGGAACCTTCTGCGATAGATTTGGGGCGCCGACGCTTAAAATAGTTGATAATGAATGGATCGCATACAGCGATAGCTGGGATGTGGAAGTTTCGGCTGGCAAGATAATTATTAGAAATGGGCCGGGGGATATTGTACTTAAGATGGTTGTTGATCCTCCGAATTCACTTTCTGTTGAGAGACTCAAAATGCGAATGGGTTTCGTGGATATAGAAGCGACAGCAGAGAAGCTCGTTATAAATGGGAATTCATTTGTTGGGTTATTATTTGACGGCTGTGATGTCGGCCTTTCGATATATTCATTGCGACGTCCAGCTTTCAATGAACATTGGAGTCCATTGGCGCGCTTCATCCGTGCTCAAGCCTGTGCGTGAGAGGCATTCTTAAAATGGACTTGATTTCGCCACACTCAACCCTATGTCCACCGGTCGCACCCACATCGGCAGGCATGAAAAAGCCCACCGGGGTGGGCTTAGGTTTGGGGGCGATTTGTCATAGCACCCGTGTGGGGCAGTCGGCGGGCCCGGGCCTGGCCATCGCCCCAAGCGCTTCCAGGGTCTGCGCCCGGAAGCGGTGGCCACAGTCCACGCAGGCAACCAGGCTACAACGCACTTTCAGCCCGCTGTCGCCCGCTTGGGGCACCTGCCCCCAGCGGCCGCCCATCGCGTGCGATTCGGTCAGCGTGAACTGGACGCCGCTCTGACCGCCACACATCGGGCAGCCCCGGACGGGGGGCGTAGGCCTGGTCATGGGGTGTGTTCCTTCAGCGGCAGGCGCGGCCCAGGGCTTCAGCCGCTTCCTCGCGCATGCCCTCAGTGGCTGCTTCGTCTTGCGCCACCGTGGCCAGGTAGGCCCGCACCTCACCTTGAGGGACAGAGCCCAGGCCGCGAAGCGCCGCACGGCGGACGCGCTCTGTGTTGTAGCGGTTGTCGGCGATGGCCATCAGGGCGTTATAGGTGTCGCGAATATCCATGGGGCAGCTCCTTGGCTGGGGTAGGGTTGAATGCGTGACGGTCACGCCTGCGGGACCAATTGAAAGACCGCGCCGTCCGAGCGGATGGCGGTCAGGCCGTCGATGCGCGCAACGGCTGTCAGTTCTCCCGCCGGCTGGCGATAGTCAGGGGCGACCTCATACAGCACGCCCTTGACCACTTCGGCGATTTTCTCGCCCGTCCCGGTGATCAGGTCATAGCGGCCTTTGGGATCGTATTCACTCATGGCTCAGCTCCTTGCGGGTTGAGGGCCGGCAGCACCGGCCCGGGGTGGGTTCCTTCAGTTCGTGATGGCCACACACGGTGGCTCAGTTCTTCTTCGGCCCGGTCCGGCATTGCCTCTTCAGGCGACGTTGGGAAATCGGGTTCCGAGCATCCTGCAACATGGCTTCCAGCGACGCCAGGTTGTTCTGCCACAGCTGCTGCCAGCTGCTCGTGTACCAGCAGGTCACCGCGGTATTTTCTGCTGGGCAACGCTCAACCCCATAGCCACCGGCCGCACCCACATCGGCATGTCGCTCAGAATGAACGACTGCCCAACTTGGTCAGCAGCAAAGGGTTAGTTGCTAATTTCGCCCTCGCGCTTCTGTATGTATTCCCGCAGCATTTCATTCTTTTCCTGGCCACCTACGCCGTAGTGGATCTCTCGGTGGCAGGCAGGGCATACGGCGCCGACAAAGAGAGGATGATCCAGTCCGCCATCGGACAGCCGATTGATGTGGTGTGGTTCGAGATACGGAGTTCCGTCTTTTCGCAGGAAGGGGGCCGGCTCTCCGCAGGCCTCGCACAGCCCTTCAGCGCGCAAGAGCACGTAATGCTTTACCTGGGCGCTTCGCTTGTAGATGTTGCGGAGTGTGTTGCCTGCTCCGGCACCTTCGCCGGTCTCCATGGCCTCCATCGCGAGCTGTCGTGCTGCTGCAAGTGATGTAGGTAAGTCCCCTAGAGCGGAGTCTTCAATCACTGCTTCCACTACGCGGTCAATCGGCACCAAGTGGAACACTACGATTTTGCGTGTGTTGCCTTCACGGTCAGGCCCCATCTTCCACGTGAAATCGGCGCAGGCGAACTCGCCTAGGTAGCGTTGACCAAGACTCTTTCCTGCCTTCTTGCCGAGTGCCTTGAAAAGGTGAAGTGAGCGCCCCTCGCGGGCATGCCCAAGTATGGCTCGATTCCCGCCGGCGAGTTGCATGTCTCCGACCTGGCCTTCTCCCGTGTAGTGGAAGACACCGTATTCATCGAAGTGGTCGATGTAGCCGAACTGCTTGCCGCTTTCTCCGCTGAAAATGAAAACGACAGGCGACTGAGCTGAAGGGGAGATGCCACTCTGCCAGCTACCGCCAAACGGTTCATGAATGTCCGTGCGGCGGTCGTATACCTGGCCGATTTCAAAGGCGATCTCTGGAATGGAACTCATGCGCTTTCCTTGGCGTTTGCAAAAGCGCAGAGGGTACTAGGAACAGCGGTGCAAGGTGTACCAGGTCACGCGGTGGGTTCCTTGTGGATGATGTCGGCCTCTGCCATCTCGCAGAAGAAGCTGCAGGACGGAAGGGACTCGTTACGGCGGATGGGGCCATATGGAAGTTCACGGAGGGGGAACCGCTCCCCCTTTCGAGGGCCGGAGCGGTATCGCAGGAACCAAGACCCTGGGCCCAGCTCGTCCTGCACCTGGCACCGTGCTTCGAACACTTCTGGAAAGTCGACTCGCACGGCGCGCCAGTAGGCTTCGCCGCCCTTCGGGCACCCGGGACAGTTCGCGTTGCTGTAGCCAGCTCTGTACATGTAGGGCAGCACAATGCCGGCCCGCAGAATGATCGCCTTGCAGTCCTCCTTGCCTAAGCCGCGCTCAATCAGTGGGGCGATCACAGGGCGGTCCGGATTGCGCTCCCGGAAGTCTTCCAGGCGGTCGGCCTCTTCGGCGGTGTAGCCGAGCACCATCACGTCGCCGGGCTTCTTCCAGGCATCCAGCAGGCGCCGCTTCAGTAGTTTGCTGCAAGGTGCCCCGTGAGGGCCTTTCAAGTAGCGCTCACGCAAGAAGACGTTCTGCACATCGGCACCGTACTTCTCGTCGCGCAACACCGTGAACTGTCGACCGGTCCAGATTTCGCAGTCGGCCAGGAACCGCCGATTGTCTGCGTCCTCGCTAGCCAGGAAGGCGTTGAGAAACTGGACGTCATGGGTCGCACCATACTGTGCGAGCGCCAGCTTGCCGGCCACCGCCGACGCGGCGCCGCAACTGAACTGGACGACGATCCGAGCGTCGGGACGGACGATGGTGGCTCGCAAGGTCATGTGGCTGGTTCCTTTTGCTGGGCACGGCAACGCCGCGCCGCGGTGGCGTATTAGGAGTAGGTGGTCTAACTTCGGAGTCCCGGCATGGAGCCGGTCATAAGGAGATGGCGATGAGCGACGAAAACCAGCAGCAGGAAGACCAGCCGAAGGAGATCGAACAGAAGGAGTTAGATGACGCGGCGCAAAGGCCGGCTGGAGCCTTCGACGACCTGCTTAAGCAAATTGCCCCGACGGTTCCGCCATACATCGGGCAGATACCTGGAAAGCTCTGAGGACTGACTTTGGACATTCCTGCCGTGATGTCATGCGGCGGGTTCCTTAACGAATCCGCACCGTAGTGGCGCTTTGAGATTGGTTGAGATAGGTTCGCGGCTTCAGGCGAGCGCGTCGTTGTGGAAAAGGGAAGGAAGTTATGAAAATTGATCTTTCAATTCGGTGCGATTGCGGGTGTTTGATTCAGGAAGCCG
Organism: Pseudomonas solani; assembly: GCF_026072635.1. Classification (NCBI taxonomy): domain Bacteria; kingdom Pseudomonadati; phylum Pseudomonadota; class Gammaproteobacteria; order Pseudomonadales; family Pseudomonadaceae; genus Pseudomonas; species Pseudomonas solani. The sequence continues at coordinate 4,831,685 of NZ_AP023081.1, forward strand.
TGTATTGCCCGGAGCCAAACTTTAGTGCTGATCGAAATATCGATAGCCAGACTGAAGACGAAGCAGATATTTATTGCCCCGAGTGTAGCGTTCATCATGTTGTGCTGATTTCTAATTCTTATGGTGGGGTGGACTGTTCCATGTCCACCGATAAGGGAATCTTGGCCTATGACCTTCCTTACTACGACGAAGAGGAAGAGTTAGACTGGGTTGTAAGTGGTGCGGACGATTCAGCTATTGAAATATTCCGCAGTCACTTGGCGTCTGTAGAAACTTTGCTTAAAGCGGAACTGCCCTTTAAGGCACAAAAAAATCTACAAGTAATGCTGTATGCGCACGTCGTTGCTGCAGCAGAATCTTATTTGTCTAAGACATTCATACAGCTCACTGTTAACGATAATTTGCGGATTCGACAGTTAGTCGAAAGCAATAGCGATTTGTCTGTAAGGCCTATGGTGTTGGGTGAGCTATTCAAGAAAAATGATGAGATCAAAAGAATCGTAGGCTCTTATTTGCAGGATTTGATTTTTCATCGTCTGGATAAAATAAAGCCGATGTATAAAAGTGTGTTAGGTATCGATTTCGGCGATATTACATGGTTCTTCCGGGCGGTAGCCAAACGACACGATTGTGTTCATAGGGCTGGATATACAAAGCAGGGGAGTACTATAGAAATCAGTCCCGTGGAAATTCTAGATTTGATGAAGAAATTGGAAAAATTCGTGAATAAAGTTGAGATGGAAGCAAGCTTAATACGAACGGTGTATGAAGATACCCCGTTCTAGTTATATGCCCCTTATAAAGCTGGCCAGGTTTCATATGCCCGAACCTTCTCAATGGTTCGGTAATGGACGCCGTACTGGTCGGCGAGCTGGCGCGCGGTGAGTCGGTAGCCGGCGGCGCGGATCTGGCGCACCTGGTCCGGCGTCAGCACCGCACATGGGCGGGCGGGGTTGTTCGGTCTGGCCATGGTTTCCTCGGGGCGAGCCGGCCCTGGCCGCGGCTGGCGCGGCAGGGCGAGGAGGGAGGGGCCGCCCGAGTGGGCGGCGGTTACGCGGCCTGGCTGGTGCTGGGCTGGACGATGGCGCCGCTCTCGATCCAGTAGGAGGCGATCGCCGCCGGCAGCTTGGCGGGCGGCTCCTTCAGCGTGCCGCACAGCACCACCGAGTCGATGGCCTTGATCTTCGCCAGCTCCAGGAGCAGGCCCAGCAGTTGGCTGCGGGATTTCAGGTCCAGCACATCGAACCGGTCCAGCAACACCATGCGCAGCTCGGACAGCTGAGCGATGGCCAGGGCCACCAGGGTGTCGACGCGCCAGCGCTCCGACTCGGACAGCAGGCCGTAGGCGCGGTCGCCGTAGGTCAGCGCCATGTCGTTGCCGATCACCACCGGCCGCCATTTGGCCAGGCGGGCCAGGATGGCGAGCGAGTCGTTGACCGGTGCCAGAGCCTCGCCGAGCAGCTTCGCGGGGATGCCGGCAGGGGCCAGGGCGTCGCCGATCAGCGACCAGGCGACGACGTCCGCATGGTGCCGCGCGGCCTTGTCGATCACGGCCTGGCGGTCGGCGATAGCTCGGGCCACCTCCTGCAGCGCCTCGACCTTGGCGCGCAGCGCGTCGCGCTGCTGGCGCAGCTCGTTGATCGCCTGCTCTGCGGTCTCGATCGCCTCCGCCGACACCTCTGCGGCCAGTTCGGCCTTCAGCTCCTTGATCTGCTTGACTGCGGCCTCGGAACTGGCGACATCGCGCAGGCTGTTGTCGATCGCGCGCATGGCGCTTTGCAGGTAGCCCTCGTATTCCGCGACACGCTTTGCCGCTTCAGCTGCATCTGCGCCAGGGACAGTGGGCAGCTTCATCAGTTTGCCGTCCTCCATCACCAGCAGCTCGCTGCAGCACGGGCACTTCATCGCGGTTGCGGCGCTGGCGGCCTGCTCGGCTTCAATCAGCTTCTGCGACCACTCCAGCTGGCGCTTCCGGTCTTCCTCCAACTTCACGGTACGGCGCGCGAGCAAGTCGGCCTCGGGCACCAACTCGGCGACCTTGGCCTGGCGCTGCGCGTTGTTCTGCGCGTTGGCGCGGTGGCCACCCAGCGCCTCCTGCGCGTCGGCCAGGTCCTGCTCGACCTGCTGCAGCTGGTTCTGGCTGTTGGCCAGGTCCTGCTGGTCGACGGAAGTGGCCGGCAGCTCCGGTTCCCAGCCGTCGGCCTTCACTTCGCCCCACACCTCGCCGGTGACACCACGCCATGCGCCCTTGGCGTCGGTGGCGCGGGCCTTGGCGTCCTCGCTGGCGGCGGGGAATCCCGACAACAGCAGCGGCTTGATCGTCGCCACCTTGTCAGGCTGCGCGCCCAGTTCCAGCAGGCGCTTCTCGATCAGGTCCGGGGTCGCCTTGCAGTTGGTGAGCTGGAACAGCAGCCGGCGGCGATCGTCGGCGCTGCCGGTGGCGAACAGCGTCGAGTCCAGCACATAGGGCAGGTACTGCGCGCCGGCCGGCAGGTGCTCGCCGTGGTCGCCGCTGGGCAGCTTCATTTCGCCCATCTGCTCGCCGTCGGCCCAGATTGCAGCGCGGCCGCGCTTGGCACCCTCGCTGACCAGCTGGGCCAGGTCTTTCTTCTTCGCCACACGACGGGGCTTGCCGAGCAGCGCCATGCTCACGGCGTCGCCCAGGCTGGACTTGCCAGCGCCATTCGGGCCGGCAACCAGGGTGATTGGGGTACGCAGCGCCAGGTCGGCGCTACGCAAGCCCAGGACGTTCTCTACCAGGATTCGGTCCAGGTGCATGATGGGTCACTCCAGGGTGATCGGAACTTCGGGTTGATCGTCGGCCTCTTCCGGGGCCGCGGGCTCTTCGCTGCTGGTCACGGCGATGTCCGGCGTACGCGCATCCAGCAGCGGATGGTTGCCCTTGTCGTCCGGCTCACCGACCACACCCGCATCACGCAGACGAGCGATCAGGGCCTCGGCCTGGTCCTGGCCGATGGCGAGGCGCATCTGCAACCAGGAGATGCTTCCTCCAGCGTCCTCGCGCACGATGGCTTCGGCCTGCGCGTAGAGGTCGTCGGCCTGCTCCTCGGGGGTGTGCAGCGGCTCGGGCTCCTGCTCGTGGCCGGCGGGCGGCGGGATAAGCACGTCGCGCGCGCCGTTGGAGTTCGGCGCGGTGACCAGGCCTTCGCGCTCCATGCGCTCGATCAGGCGAGCGGCGCGGTTGTAGCCGACCGTGAACTTCCGCTGGACCGCAGAGATGGTCGCGCGCCGGGTTTCGCTGATGACGCGGACAACGTCCTGGTACAGGGGATCGTCGCCATCCGAGATGTCGTCGTCGCGACCGCGCAGGTCCAGGCCGCCAAGGATCTCGCTGGCCGGCAGTGCCAGGGTTTTCTGGTCGCGATCGGGGACGATGTCGTCCATCGCCTCTTCGTAGTCGTTCGGCGCGATCACCAGCAGGCACAGCTTCCCGGCGGAGTCGGTGAGAGCGTGTTTGCTCGGCTCGTGCGCATCGACCTTGGCGGTGATCGTCAGCGTTTTCGCTTCGACCTTGATGGACTTCATCTCGACTTGCACGTGCTCCACGTCGCGGGTGCTGATGGTGCGAATTGCGACCGTCGCCGCGTCACGTGCGGCGTCGGTCAAGCGGTCGATCACTTCCTGCTGCGTGGACTCGTTCAGGCTGCTGTAGGCCGCCTTGAGGTTGCGCAGTTCGCCCAGGCAAGCGGCTACCAGGTCGTGGACCAGCAGCTCGTGGGCGAGCTCGCTGGGATACAGGCCCATGCTGCGGGCACGGTCGATGATGCTGCGGTGTTCGATCTTCATGGGGTGGGGCTCCTATTGGGCGGCGATGCGCTCCAGCTGCTGGAGCTGGGAGTCGCTGAGGTAGGTGTGGGGGCCATAACGCTTGAAGGTGTCGCGGAGGTCGGCGGTGAACTGCTCGTCCCAGTCGCCTTGGGCGACTATCTCGGCGGCGCAGAGCAGGGCGTTGAACTCCTCGACACGGTCGAAGCGCTCTTCAACCGTGCGGGATGCCATGGGGATTACTCGAGAACCAGGTCGCCGCCTTCCGGCTCGTCGTCCTGCTGCTGGGGCTCGTCGGCCGCAGCAGCGGCAGGCGCTGGTGCCTCGGGCTCGGCGTCCAGGATTTCGCCGGTTTCCATGTCCACCACCGGGCCCGGGGCGGTGTCGCGCAACGAATCGAGATCGACGCTGAAGCTTCCGTCGTTGCTGCGCTGCGCGTCGTAGGTGTCGCGGATTTCCTCCTCGGTCACCAGGCCCATGCCGAGGTCCGGCGCGTAAGCGCGTTGCCAGAAGGCCGCCGATCGGTAGATAAACATCTGGTCGGCCATGGTCATCCACTTGCTGCCCGACTTGCTGGACCAGCCCTCGGCCTTGACCATCGCCCAGTCGACGACGATCCCATCCAAGCGCTCACCGGTTTCGCGCTCGATCGCCCAGGCGCGGCAACCGTAGTCGTCCTTTCCCTTGGTGCCGACCCACTCATAGCGGAGCGTGCTGTATCGGCCGCAGGTGTTCACGGTGGCGATCAGGAACTTGCTGGACCAGCCCGGCGTACCGTGCACGACATACAGGTTCTGCATCACCATCAGCGGGTTGGCGCCAATGCGCCGCGCCATGTCCAGGGCGATCATGCAGTTCGGCAGGTTGCCCTGGTAATGCTTGGGCACCAGGTTGGAGCTGGAGAAGGCTTTCGCGATGCGCTGCATCAGTTCGAAGCCCTGCAGGTCGAAGAAGCTCATTGCCACGGGCGGTTGGTGGTGAGCAGCAGCGAGCTGTTGCTGTTGCAGGCCTTGAAGCGTTTGGGTCTGGGTCATGGTGAGCCTCAGTCGTGGTAGGGGCAGGTGGACCAGCGCGGGCAGTAGCGGGCGCTGCAGAGGTTGCTCTGGGGGTTCGGGGGAAACAGGCCGGTGCGGAACATGTCGGCGGCAAACTGGATCAGCCCGGGCGCTGCGTCGGTGCCCACCATCAGCTCGCGCGCGCCCTCGACCTCGGCGGTGGCAGCCTCGGGCCGGCCCTTGGTCTTCAGGCCGATGATTTCGGCCGGTGCTGTGGTCGCATGCCCGGTGGTGTGCTGGTAGAGCAGCTCGTAAGTGCCCAACTGAGGCTTGTGCCCCCTGGTCTTCGCCACTCCATCGACGACCGCGCTGGTGCCGGTCTTCACGTCGGCGATGCCGGTGCCGTACTCGTTGCGCTTGATGCGCGCTCGGTCGAGGGTGCCGGTCAAGCGGACGATGACCCCGCCGCCGCAATCGATCTCCAGCGGCTTCGTCTCCAACTCCACGGCCACGAAGTCGTAGCGGGGGCTGATGTCGGTGCAGTACCTAGTCAGCAGGGCGAGGCCGGTGCTTTCCGCCTGCTTCAGCGTGATGTCGGCGCCGCGCCAGTCGACTTCCCGGTCCGGGTTCTGCAGCGCGTCAACCAGGTGGGCGGCGGCGTCGAAGGGCGTCAGCGGCTGGCCGGTGACCCGGGCGATATCGAACGCGGCGGTGCCGGCGTGAATCGCAGTGCCCAGCAGGGCGCGCGGGCTGCTCGGCGATCGCATGCCCAGCAGGTGCACGCCCTCCCATTTGTAGGCGCAGTCGAACAGCGAGCCCCACGAGGAGGCCCGCACGGTGGTGATGGACATTGGATTACCTCTGCCGGGTATAAGCGGTGGCCGGCTGCTCGGCGGTGATCTCGCCGCCGAGGGAGATGACGACCAGCAGGCCGGTGAACAGGGCGAGGGCGGCCAGAGCGCCGCGCCAGATGACGAAGCGCCGGGCGCGTTGGTAGCGGGTCATGGGGTGCACCACTCGCTTCCGCCGCAGTAGTTGCCTTCTTCGGAGTACTCCCCCGCCATCGCCGGCCATTCGTAAGGCTGTTCGCAGCGGCGGCAGCATGCGGACCAGCTGCCGTCCTTCATTAGCTCCAGGCCCTCGGGCCCACGACCCTGCAGGTACTCGTTTCGCAGGTTGCGCTCGATGCGGCTCTCGCGCTTTCGGCGGGCCGCGGCCAGGGCTTCCAGGTCGCGCTTATCCATGACGCACCTCGCAATACCAGACCCCACCAATGCGCATGGGGAAGCGGATGAAGTCGGCCGGCGCCGAAGCGCCGCGACGTTTTGCAGTGGCCATCAGCAGGGCCAGGCTGTTGTGTTGGAGGCTCACCGGTCCGTCTCCTTGCGGACCTGGGCGTCGATCGCCTCGGCGACCGCGTCGTGCAGGGGCTCGGCGATCAGCTGGACGCTCTGCTTGCCGAGGAAGCGCGGGTAGGTGTCCAGCAGCGGCAGCAGGTTGCTCCAGAACTCCTTGCGCTGAGCCTTCGGAGCATCGGCCATGATTTCCTCCAGGCGCTCCCAGTCGATGTCGTCGCGGAGCTGGTCGGAGCGCAGGTCTTGCGCCAGACGGCGGTCGTAGTCGCGGTTGATCTGGTGCTGGTGAGCGATGGCGGTCATGGCCATGGTCGTGTCCTCGCTGGTGTGCCTGCAGTTGGCAGCACTCGTGCGCCCCGCTTGGTGCCGGTGGGCGCGGGGGTGAGTGCTCTCAACTGGAGGCGAAAAAAAGCCCCGGTGTGAGCGGGGCAAGGTGTGGAGCAGCAGGTGATGCGGAGGGGCCGCATCGGTGGACGGTCCGGCTCTCAGCCGTGGCGCAGGTGCGCCGCCGAACCGCCCACCGATACAGCCCCGGCGCCGTAGCGCCAGGGTTGGTGAATCTGGCCGCTGTTACTTCCTGCGCCACCTGCGGCTGGGCGCTGTGCTCCTGTCGGTCCCGCTGGACAAACCATTGCGGGGCAGGGGGTAGAGAGCTCATCTCGTGAGCCCACTCAATTCGCTGAGTCCCGGGCTAGCCGGCGATTACCCGGCTTGTCACGGTCCGTGTTCAGACCGTGGTTAAATAATCACGTAATGTGTTTGATCTGTCAAACACGTTTCGTGATTTATTTTCGCCAGGACGAAAAAAAGCCCGCAGTGGGCGGGCTTTGGAAAGGGCTGAGGGATCAGTGTCGTTCGATGAACCAACCCACATGCACGCTTCCATCCGCGCGAGGGGTCAGGCGAACACCCGGAGCCTCGCGGATTTCTTCCATCAGTTGCTCCCAGGCGATCTGGGTGTCTGCGGGCTCGCGCGAAATCACTATTTGGTGCTCGATCCTGGCGCGGGGAGTGCTCACCAGAGCCTGTACGCGCCGCGCAAGGTCGAGATAGCTCTGGTAGTCGGGCTCATGCTGGTACTGCGCATGCAACATAGGGATCTCCATATACTGTATGAATAAACAGTATTTCCTATAATAGCCGATGGCAATAGGCAGGAACGAAAAAGCCCCGCAAGAGCGGGGCTTTCGGGCGTCTCGATGTCAGATGTATCTGCGCCTGGACTCGACGACAACGCCCACAAGGCGGCAGTTTCCGTTGATTTCGATCAACGGGTATGTGGGGTTCAAGGGCTTTAGGAAGGACCGGCCGCCATCGCGCACCAGCTGCTTGAAGTTCGCCTTGTCGTCGTTCACGAGCTTGGCGATCACCAGATGTCCTGGCCGGGGCTCGATCCCAGTATCCACCAGGACCATGCTGCCTTCCGGGAAGCTCTCCCCATATTGCGCGGTCATCGAGTCCCCATCCACGCGGAGCCAGAAGCAGGGCCCCTTGCCCATGTAGTCGCTGACGATGTGCTCGTCTTCCGCGCCTGGCTCGAAGGGTTGGACTGCATCCCCCCACAGGCCGGCCGAAACGGAGCTAAGGACAGGGTAGCGGTACGAGCGATCAGCCGGGGCGACGACCTGTGCGTTGCCTCCTGCTTCCTTCGAGTCGCCTTCGCCGAGAAGCACGGCGATCGACACGCCCAGGGCCGAAGACATTTTTTCAAGGTCATCCAGGCCCGGCTCTCGCAGATTCTTCTCGTAGTTCCCCACGCGCGATTGAGAACCCCACCCGCAGGCCATGGCTAGGGCCTTCTGGGAGAGTCGTTTGAGGCTGCGGTAATGGGCGATGCGTTCGCCAAGAGTATTCATGCTGCAGATTGTAATCACGCTCTGCAATGTCGTGTTTTCACTTAATGTGTTTGCGAATATCACGATACGTGTTTATCCTCTGATCGGTGACTCATAAGGAGCCGATTCAATGAACCGTATTCGCGAGACCCGAGAGGGCGCCGGCATCAGCCAGGCAGCCCTCTACAAGAAGCTGGGTTGGAGGCAGTCACGCCTCGCCAACTACGAAAGCGGAAACCGCACACCAGGCCTGAATGAGGCTCGCGAAATCATCGCCGCCCTTGCCGGGCTCGGCGTCGTCTGCGATTTGGACGAGGTATTCCCGCAGCCCGACCCTGAAGCTTCCAAGTCGGTGGCATAGCCATGTCCACGGAGCAATTGAGCCAGGAACAGACGGTAAGAGCCCGCAAGAACTTCGCCGTTCTCATGCAGCGCCTTGCGTCGATAGGCAATGGGCCTGTGGCGCTTGCAGTGGGTTGCGACGAAGCGACCATCAGCCGCATGAAGCCGGAGAAGTTCCAGCAGTTCGCCGAGATCCTGGCGGTGCTGGACCTGAAGATCGTTCCCAAGGAAATGCGCTGCTTCCACGAGCGCGACATCGAAACGATCCTCCACCAGGCGAAGCGCTACATGGAGCACATCCAGGGCGTCGACCAGCTGGAGTTCGACTGAAGTGCCAGCGTTCCAGATCAACGACGACGAGTGGAATGCGCTCTTCGACGAGCCGCACCACCTGCTCAAGGTGTACTGCGCGATCCGCCGAGCCATGGACTTCGCCACCGGCATTGCTGGGGTCGAACGCCGCTTGAGCGAGCAGATGCTGCGCGAACTGCTGAGCATCCCCGCGTCACCTGGCCGGCCGGCGTACACCGCCACCCGCAAGGAAATCCGCTACGCCCTGGACAGCCTGGCCCGCCTGGGCCTTCTCGCGCCTCTGCCATCCGTTGGCCCTCTCGTGTTCCAGCTCCCCCACGCCGCACACGATAAATCCGCCTCGGAGAGGTGGGGCCGTATTTCCGGCGCAGGTGGGGCCAGACCTGGGGCCTTAGCTGGGGCCAAGCCGGAAACTCTGGAAGCCCCGGATCACGTGGGCTTCAGCGACTACGACGCGGCAGGTGGGGCCGTAGGTGGGAACGGAGGTTCGGAAGAGGTGGGGCCAGAGGTGGGGCCCACCTCCGGAGTTCTTCCTACCCCCCTGATTTACCGCGCGAGCCCATCGGCGTCGCTGGCCGCTTCGCCATGCATGACCACTGGATACCGAGCCCCAAGGGCTGGAAGGCGACGCTGCTGCGCAACGGCATGCAAGCGGCCGCACTCAGCGACGACGTCCTGCTCGAGTTCCGTTCGTACTGGATCAATTGCCCCGACAAACACCAATCCCAGGGCCAGTGGGAACACGCACTGGCCCAGGAACTCAAGAGGAAGACCCGCTATGCACAGTCCACAGGAACAGGTGCCGGACCACTTCAAACAAATACCAATCCACACCGCCCCCGCGTGGAAACGGCGCTGGTGGGAAAGGCGCTGGCTCAGCCATCGACCGAGTCCAGCAAGCCATCGCAGCCCGAGACGCTGGCCACGCGGTTGCTGGATCAATTCTGGATCCGGATGACTGAGATGTACGGGCACCGCTGGATCTCGAACTACGGCGACACGCCAAAGCCCGACAGCGTGTGGGGCAAGGTGCTCGCAGGCCTCACCGGCGCGCAGCTGGCCATCGGCCTCGGCGCCCTGGTCGACCGCGGCGAGGAGTTCGACTGGCCTCCGCCGGCCAACGCTTTCCGCGCGCTCTGCCTGCAGGTGCCTGGCCTCCCAACCGAGGGCGAGGCCTGGGACCAGGCGCTGCGTGGCGAGTACCAGCACGAGGCAGTCCGCATCGCGGCCAAGGCCACCGGCACCTACGACCTGAAGGGCGCCAAGCTCAACGACAAAGGCCTGCGCGCTCGCTTCAATCGCAACTACGCAATCGTCCGGGCCAGGGCGGTGATGGGTAAGCCGCTTGATGGCCACATCCCCGAGGCGATCGGCTATGAGGTCAAGACGCCGATGCAGGTGCAGTTCGCGCACAGCCACCAGCAGGCCCGCGACCTGATCATGGCGCAGAATCTGCCCATGGACGCCAAGCAGGCGCGCGAGCTGCTGCTGGCCAAGATGGGTATCCGCCGGGAGGGCCGCCATGCGTGAGCTGTGGCAGATCGTGGAGTTCTTCGTGCCTGGCGAGCCGGTGGGGAAGATGCGGCACCGTGCCGTTTCGCGTAAGCGGCGCGAGAAGTCGACGGGGCAGATGGGCAGCTACATCGCCCATATCACGCCCCAGCGCACGGAGGACTACGAGGCTTTGGTGGCGAGCACCGGCTGCAAGGCAATGCAAGCGCGCCAGTTGATCGCCGGACCAGTGCTGGTGGAGCTGCACATGGGCTTGAGCATCCCACAGTCGATGTCCAAGAAGCGGAGAGCCCTTGCGGTTGCCGGGCGCATCTTCCCCACCAAGAAGCCGGACGTGGATAACGTCATCAAGAGCATTTTCGACGGGCTCAACGGAGCCGTGTGGGTTGACGACGTCCAGGTCGTGGACACCGTGGTGCGCAAGCGCTACGCGGAAACACCAGGTGTGAGGGTGCGCGTTGTGCCGCTCTTCACCGCAGATCACCAGGAGGCAGTATGAGGCTCATTGGAGCGCGCCAGGCATGGCACGATGCATTCCACGACAGCACCCCGTCGGCCCTGGCCGTCGCTGCCGACAAGGCGACGCTTGGGAAGCGGGGCAGGGTGGCCAACGAGACTTTCCCGTCGCGGCAGGAAACCAACGGGCGATGCGCCCACATGCTGGCCTCGGGGCTGGTGCAGAGCGCCATCGCCACGCTACCGAAGCCGCTGCAGCACTTTGGACACGCGCTCTACTCTCCGGTGGGCAACGGCCAAGACCTGAACATCGCTCACGCCCTGGTTTGGTTCACAACCGAGATGCAGGCGATGTCGCCCAGGCGCCAGGCGGTGGCCTACTGGATGGCCATGGCCGCGTTCAACTCGCACCGCGGCATGGTGTGGGGCGGGGAAGGGTGGGGACCAGGTCGCGTCTGCATGTTCGTGCAGGACTGGTACGGCTACCGCGTCGACGCCAGCAACTGGTCCAGGGACTGGGCCGTGGTGTGGGAGACACTGGCGAAGACCATCGACGAACTCGATGCAAAAGCCCTTCGGCCGGTGGCGGCTGTGGTCAAGCAGCACAAGGCCGCTTGACCATTTGACGAGTGTTTTGATAGATTTTTGTCACTTTGCGATTCATCGCTCGAAAGAAATGTATTAAATATCAAGGCCCGACTAGATGTCGGGCTTTTTTGTTCTCTTTCGAAATATTTTAATCACTCTTCTCTGTCATACTGATATTTATCAGAAGAGGTGAGTATGAAAAGTAAGCGAATCAGTATTTCGCAATTAATTGGTTCGGATGTCCCCAAGCGAATTCGTGACGGGGGTTATGACTCGATGTTTTGTGTCTTTGTTGGGCGAAAGCTTGAAGCTGCTTTCGTTAATTTGGAAGAGTTGAATAAGTACATGCCACACATTGAAGGTGAGGCAGCTCTTGTAGTGCATTGAGGTGCCGGCCCTGCTGGTCTTCACTGTAGAACGGCTCTACAAGTCATTGAGCCACTATTACCGGCGGTCTACATTGACTATCTATTTCCCGCGAGAGGCTTAATGTACAACCTCATCAACGGAGAAAAAGAATGAACAGCCGAAATAGTGATAATCAAGGTAAAAATCAGCAGGCCCAGAATAAAGGGGCTGCAACAAGTGGGAATCATCAAGGGCCCACGAAAGTGCAGGAGCAGCTGCCTCCGCAGGATCAACAGCCGAAAGACCTGAACCGACGATCGATACAGAAATAGTTCTTTAGCTTCGACAGGGCCCAGCAGAAATGCTGGGCTTTTTTATTTGAACTTACCTCGCCTTCGCGGGGTTTTTTTATGCGCACACGACCGCTTTGGAGAATTCCATGACCGAGCCGAGCTCGATTGCAGCCTCTGCAGTACCGAGCCTCCTCGGCATTACTGCGGCTTCCATGATCCCCGGCGTCGACATCAGCGCCGTGATCGGCGCCTGCGGCGGCGCACTCTTCTTCGTGACCTGGGCTCGTGACCTGTCCATCTGGGCACGACTCGGCTACCTGGTGGTCTCTTGGATCGGTGGTTACTTCGTTGCGACCGAGATGGTCGGGCGAGGGGTTACCACCTTCAGCGGGCTCCCGGCGCTGGTCGCCGCAGCCCTGATCGTTACGCTGCTGATCAGCGTGGCCGAGTGGGTGAAGGGCGGGCAGATGCCGAGTTGGATACGCGCGGTTCTGGCCTGGACCCGCCACGCGCTGGGCCGTCCTGGCTCCGGAGGCACCAATGACTAGCATCCCCCTCGACCCTTGGGCAGCAACTGCTGCGGTTACCTGCGGCGCCTTCTGCTTGCGGATCGTGTTCTGGCGACCCGAGGGGCACCAGTACAAGCTGGTCCCGTCCCTGATGGCCTGGGTGCTGGCTTTCCTCTCCGGCGGCTACGGGCTGTCGGTGCTGCTCCACTCGCTCTATGGCATGCCGGTTGATCCGGTGTCGCCGTTGCTGGTGGGACTGCTGGTGGTGCTGACCGTCCAGCTGTACCGGGCACGCGGCAACGTCGCTGCCCTTCTTCGTGTGGAGTGGGAGCGGCCATGGTCCGGAATCGAACGCCGCAAGGGGCAGACGCTGTAACCCGGCGACCTCTCCCGCCTGCCCGCATAGGGCACATCCCCGACGGTGGCCGCTGGCCGGCCGACCTGGTGCCAGCGCCTGAGCTGCGCGAGTGGGTGATGGCCACCTTCATCCGCGAAGGGGCCAGGCTGTTCAACGAAGACCACGCCCACCTGGCAGAGGCAGACCTTGAATTCATGTGGGCCAGCACGGCCTACCGCAAGGCCGGCCGCATGGTGCTGGGCCAGGCCGAACAGGTGGCGTTCCGTGTTGGGGGCTGGCAGCGCGCCCGGGGCGAGCAGCAGATGGGGGAATGGTTCGGGCGAGTGCCCGACTTCGTCATCACCCTGGCCGCTGACTACAGCTCCATCTGTTCCGACGCCGACTTCTGCGCCCTGGTGGAGCACGAGCTGTACCACGTCGCCCAGGCGCTGGATGAATACGGCGCACCCAAGTTCACCGACGCCGGCCTGCCGAAGCTCACGCTGCGCGGCCACGATGTGGAGGAGTTCGTCGGCGTTGTCCGGCGCTACGGCCCCACCCACGAAGTCCAGCGGCTCATCGATGCCGCCGGCAACCCGCCCGAGGTGGGTTTGACCAACATCGCGAGGGCCTGCGGAACCTGTCTCCTCAAGTCGGCCTGATCCCCTGACAGGTTTTGACGGACGACCCCCCTATGGCAGCGCTTAACGGCGAGGTGAAAGCGTTCATCGTGCAGGCGCTCGCCTGTTTCGATACGCCAACGCAGGTGGCCGAGCAGGTCAAGAAGGACTACGGCATCGAGGTCAGCCGCCAGCAGGTGGAGTCGCACGACCCGACCAAGTACGCCGGCCGAGGCCTGGCGAAGAAGTGGGCCGAGCTGTTCCACCACTGCCGGCAGCAGTTCCGGGAGCAGACCGCAGACATTGCGATCGCGAACCGCGCCTACCGGCTGCGCGCGCTGGGGCGCTTCGTCGAGAAGGCCGAGGGCATGCGCAACATCTCCTTGGCCATGCAGGCCCTGGAGCAGGCCGCCAAGGAATGCGGCGACAGGTACGTGAACCGCCAGGCCCGGGCCGAGACGCCTCCTGACGATGTGCCCCCGTCGTCCGTAGAGGTGACCATCGTCGACGCGAGCGCGAGGAAGCCAGACGATGCCGACGCTTAACGTCCCGCAGGGTCGCTTCCTGCAGCTGCCGCACAAGTTCCGCGGCTTCGTCGCCGGGTTTGGCTCGGGCAAGACCTGGGTAGGGTGCGCGGGCCTCCTGCAGCACGTGCTGAAGTGGCCGGGCATCGACAGCGGCTACTTCGCGCCGACCTACCCGCAGATCCGCGACATTTTCTTCCCCACCATCGAGGAGGTGGCGCACGACTGGGGCGTGAAGGTCCGTGTGAAGGTGAGCGACAAGGAGGTCGACTACTACTGGGGCGGCCGCTACCGCAGCACCACCATATGCCGGTCGATGGACAACCCTTCGACCATCGTCGGCTTCAAGATCGGGCACGCCCTGGTCGACGAGCTGGACGTGCTTGCGCTGGCGAAGGCCCAGCACGCCTGGCGCAAGATCATTGCGCGCATGCGCTTCAAGGTCGACGGACTGAAGAACGGCGTGGATGTCACCACGACGCCCGAGGGCTTCAAGTTCGTCTACCAGCAGTTCGTCAAGCAGCTGCGCGAGAAGCCGCACTTGGCCAACCTGTATGGGCTGGTCCAGGCCTCCACGTTCCAGAACGAACTCAACCTGCCGGCGGACTACATCCCATCGCTGATGGAGTCCTACCCCGAGCAGCTGATCAGGGCCTACCTGAACGGCCAGTTCGTCAACCTGACGGCGGGGACCATCTACACCGCCTACGACAGGGCCCTGAACGCCAGCAAGGAGACCGTCCAGGCCGGCGAGCCCATTTTCGTCGGCATGGACTTCAACGTCGGGAAGATGTCCGCAATCGTCCACGTGAAGCGCCTGGGCCTGCCCCATGCGGTCGACGAGATCGTGAACGGCTACGACACCCCGGACATGGTCCGCCAGCTGAAGGAGCGCTACTGGCTCTTCGACGGCAAGGACTACCGCAACACGCGGCAGATCCGCATCTACCCCGACGCCTCGGGCGACTCGCGCAAGTCGGTCAATGCAAGCCTCACCGACATCGCCCTGCTGAAGCAGGCGGGCTTCAGCGTGCACGCCCCGGACGCCAACCCCCCGGTCAAGGACCGCATCAACTGCATGAACGCCATGTTCCGCAACGCACAGGGCCAGCGGCGCTACCTCGTGAACGCCGATCGATGCCCGACCTACGCCGACGACCTGGAGCAGCAGGTGTGGGGCGACAACGGCGAGCCGGACAAGAAGGCCGGCAACGACCACCGGCCTGACGCCGGCGGCTACTTCATCCACCACGAGTACCCCATCAAGCGGTACTCACTCGCAGGGGTCTCCTGATGGGCGCGTTCCGCTTCCTCACCGACAAGCTGGTCAACCTGGTGGCGAACCTGGGCACCGGCCGCGACAAGGCGTCGGGCTCCGTGTATGCGCCGACGTTCCTCTCCGACCAGGAGCTGGTCAACGCCTACCGGGGCGCCTGGCTGCCGCGCAAGATCGTCGATATCCCGGCCCTTGACGCCACCCGCAAGTGGCGCAGATGGCAGGCCGACAAGTCTCAGATCGAGAAGATCGAGGCCACCGAAACCCGCCTGCATCTGCGCAGTAAGGTACGCACTGCGATGATTCGGGGGCGGCTGTTCGGCGGGGCGGCGATCTTCATCGGGACCGGTGACCGCGACACCTCGCTGCCGCTGGACCCCTCGCGCATTGGCCCGGGTGGGCTGAAGTACCTCACCGTCATGAACAGGCGGCAGCTCACCCCGACGGAGATCGAGAAAGACCCGGCTTCGGACCTGTTCGGGAAGCCCAAGGCCTACCGCCTGGCCGACAGCGCGGTCGACATCCACCCGTCGCGGCTGGTGCTGTTCCAGGGCGCCGAGCATCCCGACCCGGAGATGTGCGAGGCCAGCCACTACGGGTGGGGCGATTCGGTGCTGCAGGCGCTGTTCGAGGCCGTGAAGCAGTCCGACAGCACCATGGGCAACGTCGCCAGCCTGGTATTCGAGGCCAAGGTCGACGTCATCAAGATTCCCGACTTCATGGATCAGCTCCAAGACCCCGAGTTTGAGCGGCGGGTGATGGAGCGCATCCACCTGGCCGCCACGGCGAAGGGCATCAACGGCACGCTGCTGCTCGACGCCGACGAGGACTACGAGACGAAGCAGGCCAGCTTCAGCGGCCTCCCCGATGTGATCGACAGGTTCTTGCAACAGGTGTCGGGCGCCGCTGACATCCCCGCCACGCGGCTGCTCGGCCAAGCACCGGCCGGACTGAACGCGACGGGGGAAGCGGACCTGCGCAACTACTACGACCGCATCCAGGCCGCCCAGGAGCTGGACCTTGGCCCGGGCATGACGGTGCTCGACGAGTGTCTGCTGCGCTCCTCGCTGGGCACGCGCCCGGCAGAGGTCCATTACGTATGGGCACCGCTGTGGCAGCCAACGGCTACCGAGCGATCCGAGAACGGCAAGCGCACCGCCGAGACGATCAAGATTCTGGCCGAAACCAAGCTGTTCCCCGGTGACGCGCTGAGCAAGGCGGCCGCGACGGTGCTGGTCGAGGAGAGTGTGCTACCGGGCCTGGAAGCCGCCCTGGACGAGTTCGGCGATGAACTGCCCGACGAGGAGGAAGGCGAAGAGGAGGTCGAGGCCCTGCCGAATCAGCGGCGGACAGCAGTCACCGACGCTGCGCCCCGATCGCTCTACGTCTCGCGCCAGGTGCTCAACGCCGACGAGCTGCTGGCATGGGCTGCGGGGCAGGGCTTCGGCACCACCTTGGCCGCCGATGACCTGCACGTGACGATCGCCTACAGCCGGCAGGCCGTGAACTGGATGGCCGTGGGCAGCTCCTGGGGGGATCAGAACGGCGAGCTGCTGGTGCAACCCGGCGGGGCGCGCCTGGTCGAGCCCCTGGGCGGCGAGGGCGCGGTCGTTCTGCTGTTCAACTGCTCGGAACTGACCTGGCGCCACATGACTATCCGTGAGGCTGGCGCCTCCTGGGACTACGCCGAGTACCAGCCCCACATCACCATCACCTACGACGCCGGCGAGCTGGACCTGGCCAAGGTCGTGCCGTATCGCGGCCGCATCCTGCTGGGCCCCGAGGTGTTCGAGGAACTCAACCCCGCCAAGGCGTACACCGCCAAAGAGGACTGACATGCTTCTGACCGATTCCGTGTCGGTGTCTGGCGTTCGCCGGACTGCTGACGGCTACCTCGTGGCCGATGCCCGGGTAGCGCGCACTGGCATCCAGGAATACCTGGGCTCGGAGGTCGACCCGGACAACGAGCACGGCCTGCGCGACAAGCCCATCGTCCGGCTGTATCGACCGCCTGAGTCGGTGTTCCACAAGGACGCCATGCACTCGTACGCCTACCGGCCCATGACGAACGGCCATCCCAAGGGTGCAGAGGTCAATGCCGAGAACTGGAAGGAGCTGGCAGTTGGGCAAACCGGCGGGGAGGTGCTGCGCGATGGGGATTTCGTGCGCGTGCCTTTGGTGCTGATGGATGCGAAAGCAATTCGCGACTACGAAGCCGGCAAGCGCGAGCTCTCCATGGGCTACAGCGCCGAAGTGATCTTCCAGGACGGCGTCACCCCAGCCGGCGAGCCCTTCGACGTCTCGCTGGGGCCCATGACCATGAACCACTTGAGCCTTGAGCATCGCGCTCGGGGCGGCGAGCAACTGCGCATCGGGGATCAGCGCGCCCCCGTCGCTGATTCCCCCGCGCAATCAACCCCAACAGGAGGCCATGACATGGCTGAAGCACTCCGCAAAATCCTGGTCGACGGTCTCACCATCGAGGTAACCGAGCAGGGCGAACAGGTGATCGAGAAGCTGAAGAAGCAGCTCAGCGACGCCGGATTCCAACTGAAGTCCGTCAACGACAGCCACGCAACCGTGCTGGCTGCCAAGGACACCGAGCTGGCCAAGAAGGACGCCGAAATCGACGCCCTGAAGACCAAGCAGCTCAGCGACGCTGACATCGACAAGCGCGTTCAAGAACGCGCCGACCTGATCGCCAAGGCGAAGCAGATCGCCGACGGCGACTACACCGGCAAGTCGGCCGACGAGATCCGCAAGGCCGCGGTGGTGGCCAAGCTCGGCGATGCGGCGATCGCTGACAAGGGTGATGCCTACATCTCCGCCCGCTTCGACATCCTGCTCGAAGACGCCGGTGGGCCGGACCCCGTCCGCCATCACTTCCGCGCCCAGGACAGCAAGCCCAACAACCCGAGCGACAACGGTCAATCGGCATACGAAACCAATCTGCGGGACGCCTGGAAAGGGGGTAGCAAGTAATGGCCGTTCAAACCAACTACAGCGAGAACATCCGCCGTGCCGTGCCCGGCATGATCGTGGACATGATCCCGAAGACCCTGCTCTCTCGCACCATCGAAGACAGCGCAGGCGTGGGCTTCGGCATCGCGGTCTGCCAGGGCACCCAAGACAAGAGCGTCCGCAAGTTCAGCGGCGACTTCGTGGGCAAGTTCGTCGGCATCACCGTCCGCGAGCGCTCGCTCAATGCCGAGGCCGACGGCTTCAAGCAATACGACTCGGTGCGCCTGATCACCAAGGGCGCGGTCTGGGTTCTTCCCACCGTCGCCGTAGCACCGCGCGATCCGGTCTATCTCGTTCCGTCGACTGGTGCGTTTTCCAACGTAGCCGGCGTCGACAACATCCTGGTCCCTGGCGCGAGCTGGGATACCCGAACCACCGCCGCCAACCAGATTGCACAGGTTCGCCTGGGCTAAGGAGCCAATATGAAATACCGACTGATCGACGCCCAGGCCGCCCTGGGCTTCGTGACCTCGCAGACCACCCACGTCGAGCGCGAGGTTAACCAGACCGTCTACCCCGATATCCAATACGCTGCCCTGGTGCCGGTGGATACCAGTGCCAACCCCTGGGCGAAGACCGTTACCTACTACTCGTCCGACATGTTCGGCGCCGCGGCCTGGATCAACGGCAATGCCGACGACATCCCGATCGCCGGCACCGAACTGGCCAAGCACGAGACCTCCGTGCACATGGCGGGTATCGGCTACGGCTACGGCCTGGAGGAGATCAGCCAGGCGCAGCAGCTGGGGATCGACCTGCCGGCGGCCGATGCTCTGGCTGCCCGACGTGCCTACGAGGAGATGGTCGACCGCGTTGCGCTGTACGGCGACGCCACCAAGGGCTTCAACGGCATGGTTAACACCCCGACCGTCACCGCTGCTTCCGCAGACCAAGGCGACTGGGCGAACGCCACCCCGGGGCAGATCCTCAAGGACGTGAACAGCGCACTGTCGGGGCAGTTCTCCGGCACCCTCTACACCGGCCTGGCGGACACTCTGCTGATGCCCTACAGCGCATTCCTGCACGTCAGCACCATGCCGCTGAACGACAACAGCACCGACACCATCCTGTCCTGGCTGCTGACCAAGAACGTGTACACCGCGCAGACCGGGCGCCCCTGACTGTTCGCGCCATGCGCGGGCTGGATACCGCAGGCGCTGGCGGCACTGCGCGGATGGTGGCTTATCGCCGTGACCCGAACGTGGTGAAGCTGCATATCCCGATGCCGCACCGCTTTCTGCCTGTCTGGCAGGCCGGCCCCATTCGCTGGGAGGTTCCCGGCATCTTCCGTCTTGGTGGCACTGACGTTCGCCGGCCGAAAGAAATGATCTACGTCGATGGCCTGTAAGGAGGACATGACATGGCACTGGTAACCAACATGAGCAAGATCACCCCCATTGGCCTGCCTGGCGGCCCGCTGATCGCGCCGGGCGCTTCCGAACAGGTCGACCACTGGGACCAGGTGAAGAACCGCAAGAATGTCGCGTTCTACGTGGAGCGCGGCGTCCTGGTGGCGAAATCTTCGGAAGGGGGCTCTGCTGACGGTTACACCCGCGAGCAGCTGGTGGCTCGATTGGTGGAGCTTGGCACCACCCCGGGGCCCACCTCCAAGGACGAGACCCTGCGCAAGAAGCTCGCCGAGCTGCTGACCGCCAAGCTCAAGGAGCTGGGGGTGCCGGTGGCCGACGAGGGTGTCTCGCTGGCGGAGCTGGACGCCGCCTACACCACCGCTATCACCAAAGCGGACTCGTAATACCCCACCAGCCAGGACGGCGACCCCAGGCCATGGATGGCCACCTATTCGAGACACGACGATGCCTGACTTCTACGGAACCCTTGCCGGCGCCGAGGCCTACCATGTTGCGCGCGGCAATGCCGCGTGGACCGGCGAAGATGCGCTGCGGCACGCCGCTCTGGTGCGCGCGTCGTCGTTCGTTGACGGGCTCGGCACCAGGCTGCCAGAGCCTGGCAAGGCCGTGCTGGCGTTCCCCGGCCACAAGGTCGGCGGGCGCTCGCAATTGCTGCAGTGGCCGCGCGCTGGTGCGATCGATCGCAACGGCGATGCAATCGACCCCGGCCAGGTGCCGGTCGAAGTGGAATACGCCACCTACGAGGCGGCTCTACGCGAACTGACCGCCCCCGGCAGCCTGCGGCCGGACTTCGTGCGCGCCGGGGCGGTGAAGCGCGAGAAGGTGGGCCCGCTGGAAACCGAGTTCTTCGACAACTCCGAAGCCGGCGCCGATGCGGTGCTACCGGTGCTGGCCACCGTGGACCAGCTGCTGGCCCCGTTGATGGTGCGGCGCAGCCTGGCGCCCGCGGTGCGCGTCGTATGACCGCCCAGGAAATCCTGCGGCAGATCGAAGCGCTTGAGCCCGGGCTGGAGCGCGCCTACCTGGACAGCGTCCGCCGCACCGTGGACGCGGCCACCGTCGCACAGGTCGAGCAGCTGCTGGCGGATGACGACGAGGAAGGCCTGGTCGCGCTGCTGGCGCTCGGCGCCCTGGCGCTGCTGGTGGAGCTGGTGCGAGCCGCCTACGTTGCCGGCGGCCGCTACGAAATGGCGATGCTGGTGCTGCCGCGCAGCGTTCGCTCTGTGGTTGGACGGGCCGAGTTCGACCAGACCCTGCGACCGGTCGACGCCTGGGTCGGCCGCCAGGTTGGCGAGGTCCGGCAGGCTGCTGCCGATGGTGTCCGTGAAGCGATCCGCGCCGCGATATCGTCCCGCCGGACCATCTCGGGCACGCTACCTGCTCGCCAGGCCGCCCTCGACCTGCTGGGGCGTGTGAGCGCTCAGACCGGCCAGCGAACCGGCGGCACCGTCGGCCTGCCGGGGAACATGGCGCGCTATGTCGCCAAGGCGCGGGAGCAACTGCTTAGCGGTGACCCGGCCCAGCTCGCGGCCTTCCTGAAGCGCTCCAGGCGCGACCGGCGCCAGGACGGCATCGTCAAGCGCGCCATCAAGGCGGGCAAGCCGGTCAGTGCCGCGGACACCGAACGCATCGTTGGCCGCTACGCCGATCGCCTGATGCGCACCCACGTTGACCAGCTGTCGAAGGGGCTCGCACACGAGTCGTTCAACGCCGGCCGCCAACGGGCGTGGGAGCAGTTGGTGGAGCAGGGCCTGCCTCTGGACCTGGTGACCAAGGACTGGTCGGACCGCGCGGACGAGAAGGTCCGGGTGAGCCATCGCGCGATGCGCGGCCAGGTAGTGCACCTGCACGAACCTTTCCGCGCGCCAAGCGGTGCGTTGCTGATGTACCCCGGCGATACCTCCCTCGGCGCCGGCGAGGACGAAACAGCGGGCTGCCGCTGCATCTGCATCTACCAACTGAAGGTCTGAACATGGCTGACATCTACGAACGCGGCCGCGAGATGGCTGCGCGCATGCTTGCGCCCCGCAGTAAGGGCGGGAAGGGCCTGGAGATGGTCCTGCGGGTCACCGGGCCCGCTGGCAAATACGACCCCGAGACAGGAGGCGCTGGCCAGGTCAGCGTCGACCACAACGGCTCAGCAGTGCGCGCCGACTACGACCAGCGCGATATCGACGGCACAGCCATCAGGGTTGGAGACGTCAAGTTCCTGGTGTCGCCGGTGAAGCTCGACGGCAGCGACCTGCCGAAACCCAAGACCAAGGACCGCATCACCTTCGCGGGCACGACCTACAACGTCGAGCACTGCAAGGCCTGGGACTACGCCGGCCTTGCCTGCGGGTACGAGGTGCAGGCGAGGGAACTGTAATGGCCAGCCGTTATGCCGGCCTGCAGGGCAGTTTCTCCCAACAGCTGCAACGGTTCGCCGAGCAGACCCTCGACGACATGGACGAGGTGTTCCGCCGCGTGGTGATCGAGATCGGCACTACGGTGATTCGCCTGTCGCCGGTGGACACCGGGCGCTTCCGGGGGAACTGGCAGTTCACCATCGACCAACCGGCCGCCGCCAGCCTCAACGCCTTCGACAAGGAGGGGCACGAGACCATCGCCCGCCTCGTGGCCGACGTGCAGCACCTCAGCTTCGGCCAGACCGCTTACCTGGTGAATAACCTGGTCTACGCGATCCCGCTCGAGTACGGGCACAGCAGCCAGGCGCCCACCGGCATGGTGCGGATCACCCTGGCCATCTTCCAGCACCTTGTCGACGAGGCAATCCGAGAGGTCACGTCATGAGCCACGCACGCGCACGACGCGCTATCGAGGCGCTTCTGGCGCCTTGGGCTGAGGCCCGGCCGATCGAAGTTGCCTTCGGCGCCGAGCCCTTTACGCCACCAGAGGGCGAGATCTACCTGCGCGCCTTCCTGCTTCCAGCCAGCACCCTGAGCCGCTACTTGGGCGGTGAGGCCTACGAGTTCACCGGGGTCTACCAGGTCAGCATCGTGGTGCCCAACGGGCGCCCAGCAGCTGAGCCCGAGCAGCTGGTGGACGAGCTTGCGGACCTGTTCCCCGTCGACATGGCGCTCAGCAATGGCGGGTTCGAGGGCCTGGTGCTCACCCCCGTTCACCCTGGGCCCAGCATCGTCGAGGGCACCACCTACACCGTTCCAACCAGCTTCACCTACCAAGGTGCGGCCGACAAATAGCCCGTCCGGGCGAACCCTCCGCCCCCGGGCGGGCAACCACGAGGAAACACACCATGGCCGCACGCTTCCCGCTGCCCAACGGCGCTGTTCTGGAAATCGCTTCCGCATTCAGCGCCGCCATCGCTTTCACCGCCATCACCAACGCCGCTCCCCCGGTGGTCACTTCCGACGATCACGGCCTGCTGAACGGCGCCGTCGTCATGCTCGAATCCGGCTGGGCGGGCATTACCGATCGCGCCACCGCCGCCGCGAGCGTCACCGCTGACACTCTCGCGCTTGCTGGGCTGAAGACCACCAACCCGCAGAAGTTCACCGCTGGCGCCGGCCTCGGCAACCTGATCCCGGTCTCCACCTGGATGCAGATCTCCAAAGTCACCGCCTTCTCCGTCACCGGTGGCGACCAGAACTTCCTCACCGTCGGCTACCTGGAGGACGACGACGATCGCCAGGCGCCCACCAACCGAAACCCCATCACGGTGTCCGTGACCGTTGAGGACCAGCCGGCCGCCGGCTACGTCGGCGTGGTGGAGGACTACAGCGACACCAAGGAGCTGACGGTGCTTCGCCTGAAGCTGCCCAACGGTGACCAGCTCCTCTACCCGGGCTACGTGAGCATCACCAGCACCCCGACGATGGAGCGGAACAACCTCATGACCCGAACCATCACCGTCGGCCTGTCGGGCCGCCCGGTGCGCATCAACGCCGCGTAAGGAGCCAGCATGGCCAAGTACAGTATCTCCCAGGAACCGACCTTTACCCTGGACGTGACCATCCCGCGCATCGGCGGTGAGCCGATCCAGGTGCCGTTCACCTTCCATTTCCTCGATCGCATCAAGTTCGCGGCCTATGTCGACCGCAAGGATGAAGAGCGGCGCGCTGTTTTCGAGCTGCTCAAAGACGGCAGCGTCTCCGTTGCGGATATCACCAAGCGCTCCACGGCCTTCCAGCTGCAGGAGTTGAAGGTGGTGGTGAAGGACTGGGGCTTCGACGAGCCCTACAACGCGAAGAACCTGGCCGCCCTGGTGGGAGGCCTGGCCGCAGTGCCCGACGCGGTGTTGGCAGCCTTCGAAGGCGGCTACGCCCCGGCCCGCCTGGGAAACTGAGGGCGGCGGCGGCCCAGCTCTACCAGCCCCCGATCGATGCCGAATCCCTCGGCCTTCTGGGGCTGACGCTGGCCGACATCCCCGAGGAGACCCTGCAGGTGTACCCGGAAAACTGGGACGCCTTCCGGGTCTTCGAGACGATGCGGACGCAGTGGCGCACCGGTATGTGCGGTGCGACCGGTCTCGACTACACCGCCATCCCCGCCGTTATTGACCTCCTCAACATCCCCGCCGATCGCCGGCAGCTCTTCGGTGACCTCCGTGTCATGGAGTTCGAAGCGCTGGACGTGATGGCAGAGCAACGCATCCAGGAATCCTCATGACCACTCCGTCCCTCGCTTCGCTGGGTATTCGCGTCGATTCGGCGGATGCCGCCGAAGCGGCCGAAAACCTTGACCGCCTGACGACTGCCGGCGCCGGTGCCGAGCAGGCGACGAAGCGGGTGGGGGAATCGGCTGAGGCTGCGGCTGCGCGCATCAAAGCCATGGTCGCGGCGTCGCTGGAAAGCAGCGACTACGCCAAGACCCTGTCGACCAACCTGGAGGCCGCTGCCGGGTCCATGGCGCGGGTTTCGAAGGAGTCCACGGACTGGGCTCGGTTTCAGGGCGAGATGGTCAACCGTGGCCGCGCCCTGGCGATGTCGGAAGAACGAGTCGCCGCCCAGACTGCAAAGGCATCCGGCGCATTTACCGACCAGGCCGCAGACCTGCAGAAGTTGCTCGGGCAAATCGACCCCACGGTGGCCGCCTATGGTCGCCTGGACGACATGCAAGAGCGCTTGGGCAGGTTCAAGGCGGCTGGCGTGCTGAGCCCGGCGGAATTCGCCGACTACAGCGCACGGATCGACCAGTCTCGCGCCGCGTTGGGCCAGTTCGACGACAAGCTGGCAAAGACCGGCATGACCGCAAAGGCCACCGCCGCCGCTCTGCGCAACGTGCCGGCCCAGCTGACCGACATCGTCGTGTCGCTCCAGGCCGGGCAATCGCCGCTGACCGTATTCCTGCAACAGGGCGGCCAGTTGAAAGACATGTTCGGCGGGATCGGCCCCGCAGCTCGTGCTCTTGGTGGCTACATCCTCGGCTTGGTGAATCCCTACACCCTGGCAGCGGCTGCAGTCGGCGCGCTGGCGCTGGCCTACTACCAGGGCAGCGAGGAGCAGGACAAGTTCCGCATCTCCCTGGAGAGCACCGGCAACGCGGCCGGCACCACCGTCGACCAGTTGGCCAGCATGGCGCAGCGGGTCGGCGACACCGTAGGCACCACCGGCAAGGCCTCGGCGGTGCTGGCGGAGCTGGCAGGCACCGGCAAGGTGACCTCCGATGTGTTTGAGCGGCTGGCAACTTCGGCAGTCGCCTGGGAGAAGGCTGGCGTCCAGTCCGCGTCCGCGACCGTCGCCGAATTCGCAAAGCTGGGCGAAGACCCGGTGAAGGGCGTACTGGAGCTGAACGACAAGTACAACTTCCTCACCGCCAGCGTGTTCGAGCAGATCCGCGCGCTGCAGGAGGAGGGCGACACCATCGGCGCGTCCCGCGTGGCATGGGCCGAGCTGAGCGACACCTTCAACGAGCGTGCCGGGCGTATCCAGGAGAACCTGGGAGGCATCGAGCGCGGCTGGCAGGGCATCACCGATACCGCAAAGGGCGCCTGGGACGCGATGCTCGACATCGGCCGGCCCGACACGCTGGACGACAAGATCGGCTGGATCGACAACCGCCTCGCGGCGATCGCCGGCGGCGACTCGGTGGGCTGGTTCAAGGACCGCGACCAGGTCATCAACCAGCTTCGCGAAGAGCGCGACATGTTGGTGTCGCGGAAGGAAGCGGAGAAGGAGAACGCTGAGCTTGACAGTTACTGGGCTAAGGTTCGCCGCGAAGGCCACAAAGCCTACGAGGACATCCAGAAGACGCTGGAAAGCACAGCCTCCAAGCAGCAGAAGCTGCAGAAGGCGCTGCTGGATAGCCAACTGAAGATCAACAAGGCGCGTGCCGCCAACTATCAGATCACTGCCGAAGAAGAGGCTGCCCTGGAGAAGCAGCTGCGCGAGAAGTACAAGGAGCGCACCCCGCGCACCCGCGCCGTGCGGGAGGATGCTGGAGACGCCCGTATATCGGCGATCGCCCGCGAGAATGCCGCGCTCACCGAGCAGCTGAGCAGCACCGAAAAGCTCAGCACTGCCGAGCGCGCCCTGGCGAAGTTCAATCAGGAGATCGCCGACCTCAAGGAGCGGCACATCCTCACCGCCCAGCAGAAGCAGGTGCTGGCGAGTGAGGACGAGATCCGCACCGAGATCCAGAAGCAAGTCGTGCTGCAGGAGCAGCTGCGGCTGCGCAGCGAGGCGATCAAGCTGGCCAGCTACCAGGCCAGTCTCGACGCCCAGCAGAGCCAGGCACAGGACGGCATGCGGCTGCAGCTCGCTGGCATCGGCATGGGCGACCAGGCGCGGCAGCGCGCCCAGGAAGCCCTGCGCATCCAACAGGACTTCGAGCAGCAGAGCCGGCGCCTTCAGGAGCAGTTCAACCAGGGCCAGATCAGCCAGGGCCTGTACGACCAGGAAACCGAGGCCCTGCGCAGTGCTCTGGATCAGCGCCTGGCCATGCAGGAGGACTACTACGAGAAGCTGGACGCCGCCCAGGGTGATTGGACCAACGGCGTCCGCGCGGGCTTCGAGACCTACATGGAGAGCGCTCGGGATGCCGCAGGCCAGGCGAAGTCCTTCGTCACCAGCAGCTTCAGCACCATGGAGGACGCCATCACGCAATTCGCGGTGACCGGCAAGATGTCCTTCGCCGATTTCACCAAGAGCATCCTCGCCGACCTGGCGCGCATTGCAGCACGGCAGGCCGTCACCGGGATCTTCTCGTCGATCGCTTCCAGCGCAATCGGCTCCATGGTGGGCGGCTACTTCGGCGGCGGGGCAGCCGCGGGCAGTACCAGCGCCGGCGCCACCACTTCCGGCTACACCGGGTCGTCCTTCGACAACTGGGTCGCAGGCCAGCGGGCAGGTGGTGGCGATGTGGCGCCGAACTCCCTCTACCAGGTCAACGAGCTCGGCCCCGAGCTGCTGAACCAGAACGGCAAAACCTACCTCATGACCGGGGAGCAGGGGGGCAGCATCACGCCGCTCGGCCGTGGTGGTGCCGGCATGGCGACCGCCGCCGGCGGGGTCAATGTGTCGATCAGCGCGCCGGTGACCGTGATCACCCAAGACCGTACCGCCCAGGGTGGTGAGCTGGACCAGCAGGCCATGGCGGCCAATCTACAGAGCCAGTTCAAGGCCGTTGCCGAGAAGGTGGTCGCCGACTCCTGGCGTTCCGGCGGCACGAGCTGGCGCAACGTGAACGGGAGAGCGTGATGGCGGCACTTGAAACCTTCAGCTGGCGTATCCAGCGGGGAGATGAAGGGCAGGAAGAGGGCACCGTGCGTTCTGCCCAGTTCGGCGATGGCTACCGGCAGACCTCTGGCGACGGCCTCAACTCGACGCGCCAGACCTGGACCGTTACCTGCACCGAGCCGCTGGCGGTGGTGTCCGAGATGCGCGCCTTCATGCGGCGCAACCTCGGCCGCTCCTTCGCCTGGCGCAACCCGTTCGGCGAGCTGGGCCTTTACCAATCGTCCACATGGACCTCCCGTGTTGTCGGCGGTGGCTTTGCGGTGTTCACCGCGACCTTTGAAGAGGCGTTTCATCCATGATTCGGACCGATATCCAGAAGCTGGAGCCGGGTAGTCTGGTGCAGCTGATTGAAGTCGACTGCAGCGCGTTCGGCGGCGACGTCCTTCGATTTCACGGGCACACCATAGTGATTCGTCCCGAGGACGTAGAGACCGCCCGGAACCCGCTCTATGCCGGCTCCCTGCATTGGCTGGCCGGTGACACGTCGTTGCTCATCGGGCGCACTACCGAAATTACCGCGCGCTCCATCTGGTGGCAGGGCGAGGAGTATGGCGCCTGGCCCTGCCAGGTTGAAGGCATCGAGGCGAACGGGACCGGCTCGCCGGCCACGCCCACCCTGTCCGTTGGCAACATCGACGGGTCCATCAGCGCCGCATGCCTCTACTTCGAAGACCTTCTACAGGCCCAGGTGACCGTCCGGCACACCATGGCCCACTACCTGGACGCCGAGAACTTCGAAGGCGGCAACCCGGATGCCGACCCTACCCAGGAATCGATCGACATCTGGTACGCCGACCGCAAGTCGTTGGAGACCAACGAGGTGGTTCAGTGGGAGCTGTCCAGCCCGGCCGACATGCAAGGGCAGACAATCCCGGCCCGGATCATCTCCGGCATCTGCGAGTGGTGTGTTCGGGGGCGTTACCGCGGGCCAGAGTGCGGCTACACCGGAGCGGCGATGTTCGACGATGACGGCAACCCCACCGACGACCCCGAGAAGGACCAGTGCTCGGGGCTGCTCTCCACCGGCTGTAAACCCCGGTGGGGGAGAACAACGAACTGCCGTTCGGCGGGTTCCCGGGCGCCTCTCTCCTTCGGAGCAACTGACCATGCGAAAACACATCCTGGCCGCCGTGCAACAGCACGCCGCGGCCGAATACCCGCGCGAGTGCTGCGGCCTGGTGGTGGCCATCGGTCGGCGCCAGGTGTACGTGCCGTGCGAGAACACTGCGGCGGATCCGGCCGAGGAGTTCCGCATCGCCCCAGAGGCGTATGCAGCCGCCGAAGACCAAGGCCAGGTCATCGGGGTGGTGCACAGCCATCCCGACGGCACCAGTCAGCCCTCGCCGCGCGACGTGGCCGCCTGCAACTCGGGCGACCTGCCCTGGCACATCATCAGCTGGCCCGAGGGCGACCTGCGCACCATCGTCCCCGAGGATGCGCCGCTGATCGGGCGGCACTTTGTGCACGGCACCGACCACGACTGCTACGGGCTGATTCGGGCCTGGTATCGGCAGGAGCGCGGCATCGAGCTCCCTCGGTTCCCGCACGACTGGTACTGGTGGGAGGGTGGGGCCGACCTCTACGTCAAGCACTACCGCGACGCCGGTTTCGAGCAGGTGCTGGACGGCAGCTTGTTGGCGGGTGACGTCATCCTGATGCAGATCCAGGCGCGTCAGATCAACCACGGCGCTATATACCTGGGCGATGGCCAGATCCTCCACCACCTGTACGGCAGGCCCTCCTGCCGCGACGTCTGGGGCGGCTACTGGCAGGAGCGGACGCGAATGGTGGTGCGTTACACTGCGCCGAATTGAGCCAAGGAGTGACGCATGAAACTGAGGGATCTAGGGGGTGTTGTTCTCGCTGTCCTATTGCTTGCTGGCTGCTCCACAAGCCCAGTGACGGAGGGGCAGGCAAAGGCAATTTCGAGCGATCGCGTGTACGCGCCGGACCTGGTGGGCAGAGCAGATTCCGAGAGTGCCAAGGCGACCTTCCTGCGTGACGAAGGATATTTCGGCTCGGGCTGCAGCCACGTCATCTACGTGAACAATCGAAAGGCGTTTGCGATCCGTCAGGGTGAGGGAGTTTCGTTAAGGCTTCAGCCTGGCGAATACTCGTTCCGGTTGGAAACGGGGGCGGGCATGTGCCCTAACATTGCCACTTCCCAGGACATCACCTTGAAGCCTGGTTCGGCTGTCACCTATCGAATCCTGCTCCCGTCTGACGGCAATCTGCGGCTTACGCGCATCCAGTAGAAAAGGAGAGTCCACCAATGCGGTCCATCATTTTCCTCGCAGCTGCAGCTTTGCTCGCCGGGTGCGCAACCAGTCAACCGGGTACGAACGTGAGCGCTATCCCTAGTGATCGGCAGCTCGCCTACGGCCAGAAGTTGCCTGGCAGTGCCGAAATAGTTGTTACGCGGGACGAAGGGTGGTTTGCCGGCGGTGGCTGCTATGTCGCGGTCCTCATCGACGGGCAGCTGTCCGCGCGAATCGACGTCGGCGAGCGCGCTGTCTTCTACGTTCCTGCCGGTCGTCGCATCATTGGGATGTCCGGTGATGCATCTGGGCAAGGGCTGTGCGCTATGCAGGTTGGCCAGCCCCTGAAGGAAACTTCTACTCGAGTAGATTCAGGGGAGGTGCAGCGCTTCCGGATCTCGGGCGACACCAATGGGCTTGATATCCGGCCCAGCTCCACCTAATACCCCCACAGACACAACCGCCTTCGGGCGGTTTTTTTATGCCTGGAGGAAACATGGCTACCGCAATTCACTACGCGCCAATGTGCACGATTCTGCTGTCCGGGCGACTGGCCCGGTTGTTTGGGCGAGAGCACCACCGCCAGCTCGATGGCGGCACCACCTGGGAGGCGTTCAGCGCGCTGCGCAATACCATTCCCGGCTTCCGGCAGGAGATTGAGCGGGCCGCCAGGAGCGGCCAGCGCTACGCGATCTTCCGCAACCGTCGCAATGTCGCTGAGGGCGAGTTCGACCTGGCTGGGACACGCGAGATTCGCATCGTTCCAGTGCTCGCTGGCAGCAAGCGCGGCGGCGTGCTGCAGACCATCATCGGCGCTGTTCTGATTGTCATCGGTGTTGTTATGTCGCCCTTCACAGGAGGCGGCTCCATGTTTCTAACGCAGATCGGCGCCGCGCTGATGATTGGCGGCGTCATCCAGATGCTCAGCCCCCAGGCCAAGGGCCTGAAAGGGCGGCGGGACACCGAAAACCAACCTAGCTACGCCTTCGGCGGCCCGGTCAACACAACGGCCATGGGCAATCCGGTGGGGCTGGGTTACGGCAAGCGGCGCATCGGCGGCGCCATCGTCTCCGCCGGAATCTGGGCTGAAGACATCGCCTGACGGCGCCATCGCAACAACGCAAGCCGCCTCCGGGCGGCTTTTTCATGCCCAGAGGAAACCCATGATCGATTTCGACGAGTACATGCTCGCAGCCCAGGGCGTCCAACTGCATGGCAGGAAGGGCGGCGAAAGCGAAGCCAGGCAGCCGGTGGAGTCCCCCGACAGCCTGCGCTCGGTGGCCAAGGCAAAGATGCTGCTCGCGTTGGGCGAAGGTGAATTCAACGGCCGCCTCGATGGCACCCGCATCTTCCTCGACGGCACGCCCCTGATCGACTCCACCGGTAGCAGTAACTTCCCCTATGTGAAATGGGAGTTTCGCCCGGGCAGCCAACACCAGAGCTACATCCAGGGCATGGCCGCGGTAGAGAACGAGATTGCCCAGAACGTTGAACTGCGTAACGGCACGCCCTATGTGCGCGCGGTCACCAATCTGCAGCTCTCTGCTATCCGCTTGCGGTTCCGCTGGCCTGCTCTCCAGCAACAGCACACCAACGGCGATATCACCGGTTACACCGTGGCCTATGCCATCGACGTGCAGACCGACGGCGGCGCCTACCAGACCGTGGTCAGCACGGCTGCCAGCGGCAAGACCACCGGGGGCTATGAGCGCAGCCACCGGGTTGACCTCCCTCCGGCCACCAGCGGTTGGCAGATCCGCGTCCGCCGGCTCACGCCGAACAGCAGCACCGGCACGATTGCGGACACCATGACCGTGACCGCATTCACCGAGATCATCGACAGCAAGCTCCGCTATCCGAACACCGCGTTGCTCTATATCGAGTTCGACGCCTCGCAGTTCACCAACATCCCCCAGGTGTCGTGCGAGCCCGAGATGCGCATCGTGCAGGTGCCCAGCAACTACGATGCCGCCACCCGCACCTATTCCGGTCCCTGGGACGGCACGTTCCAGCCCGCCTGGACCGATAATCCGGCCTGGATCACCTACGACGTGATCACCAACGAGCGTTTCGGCCTGGGCAAGCGGGTCAAGGCTTGGATGGTCGACAAATGGGAGCTCTACCGGATCGGCCAATACTGCGATCAGCTGGTGCCAGACGGACAGGGCGGCCAGGAGCCGCGTTACACCTGCAACATCTACATCCAGTCGAAGGCAGAGGCCTGGACGGTGCTGCGCGACCTGGCAGCGATCTACCGCGGGATGACCTACTGGGCCCAGGGCCAGATGGTGTCGATCGCCGACATGCCGCGGGACATCGACTACCTCTACACCCGCGCCAACGTCATTGACGGGAAGTTCACCTACTCGAGCAGCAGCGAGCGCACCAGGTTCACCCGGGCGCTGGTCAGCTACGACAACCCCGCGAACGGTTACGAATCCGATACCACGGCACCGCCACCGGACCTGGCCCTCATCCGCCGCTATGGCGTCAACCTTCTGGAACTCAGCGCAATCGGCTGCACTTCGGAGTCCGAGGCGCAGCGGCGCGGCGTCTGGGCGCTCCTCACCAATGCGAAGGACCGTGTGGTGACCTTCCAGGTGGGGCTCGACGGCCAGATCCCGATGCCGGGCTACATCATCGGTATCGCCGACCCCCTGCTGGCCGGGCGGCCTATCGGTGGGCGCATCAGCTCGTTCCAGGCGAACCGGCAGTTGACGCTCGATCGCAAGCCCGCCGCGAAGCCCGGCGACCGACTGCTCATCAACCTGCCCAGCGGCAAGGCCGAGGCGCGCACGATCGAGACCGTCGAAGGCAATGTGGTTACCGTCACCACCGCTTATAGCGAGGTGCCGCAGGCGCAGCTGCAGTGGTCCGTCGACGCTGATGACCTGGCCGTCCAGCAGTTCCGGGTCACCGGGGTGGCTCGGGACGATATGCACCTGTTCACGATCACCGCCACTCAGCACGACCCGAACAAGTTCGAGGAGGTGGACACCGGGGCCCGGATCGAGGACCGCCCCATTACCGTTATCCCACCAAGCCGCCAGGCGCCGCCGACGGATGTGCAGATCGTCGCAAGCAGCGCGGTGTCCCAGGGGCTGGCGGTGACCACGGCGACCATCCGCTGGGTGGCCCCGGAGCACGCGGTGGCCTTCGACGTGGAATGGCGCCGTGATGATGGCGACTGGACCAAGCTCCCGCGCACCGGCAACACGAACGTGGACATCGTCGGCATTTACGCCGGCGCGTACCTGGCCCGGGTGCGCGCGGTCAACGTGATGGATGTGGTATCCGTCGCCGCGACCTCGGTGCTGACCAACCTCGACGGCAAAGTCGGCAATCCGCCGGCGCTGGCCTTCCTGAGCGCGACGCCTGCGGTGTTCGCCATGCATCTGCGCTGGGGCTTCCCGGCCGGCGCCGGCGACACGGCCTACACCGAGATCATGCAGAACGTCGTGAACAATGACACCGGCGCCACGCTTCTCGGGCACTACGCCTATCCGATCGCCGAGCACACCCTGGTTCAGCTCGCCGCCGGCGTTGAACTCTGGTTCAAGGCCCGCCTGGTCGATCGGCTCGGCAACGTCGGGCCCTGGACGGCATGGACGCGGGGACAATCGTCCGCCAACCAATCCGACTACGACGCCTACTTCAACAAGCGGATCAGCGAATCGGCCTTGGCGCAGGCGCTGCTCACGAAGATCGATTCGGGCGGGGGGGCGATGGTCGCGGTGGAGCAGCTGGCCAACGCGCTGGCCGCGATGTACACGATCAAGACCCAGCTGACCGTCGACGGGCGGACCTACATGGCCGGCATCGGCGTGGGCGTCGAGAACGATGAGGGGGTGATCGAGAGCCAGATCCTGCTGGCTGCTGGCCGGGTAGCGATCATCGACCCCAACACTGGGTCGTCGAGCCTCGTGGCGCCGTTCGTGGTCCAGGGCGGCCAGGTCTTCATCAACTCGGCGGTCATCGGCAACGCCACCATCTCCTTCGCCAAGATCACCGACAGCGTGCAGTCCGACAACTACGTGCCCAACACCAGCGGTTGGCGCCTGGCCAAGGCCGGCGGGCTGCAGATCAACGGCGCGACGGCTGACGGCGGGCGCATGCAGATCGTCAACGACGCGCTCCGGATCTACTACCCGAACGGCCAGATCGGCCTGGAAATGGGGCTGTTCCTATGAGTGTTGGTTTTCGCATCTACAGCCCCGACGGGAAGCTGCGGATGGACTGGACCTCGAACGTCACCCAGGTCATGGGCAGCTTCGACACCGGCTTCTCCGCCGGGTCGCTTGCTGTCCAGTGGCCGGCGGGTCGCATTCCCTTCTGGGTCCAGATCCCGAAGTTATCGACGCACCCCAAGGGCACCCGGCTGGCGGCAATCGATTTGACGGAGGCCGGGATCACCTGGGAGTTCGGCGCCTTCATCCCAGAAGGTGGCACCGGCGATTCAACGGTTTGGTATGGGTACTTCTGATGACCGCGAAACTACTGACATACCTGCCCAGCGGGGCGCTCCAGATGGACTCCTCGCGGGTGACGTTCGGCTTGCGCAAGTCCGGAAACCTGGTGTTCGCATACCGTGACTACAAGCTGATCCAGCGCTCCATTGGCGGCGACGTGTGGATTCCCTGGACGCAGTATGACGACGTCTACAGTTGCACCTTCGAGGCGGTGGCTCCGGTTCTGTTTCTGCACGGCCCCGGTGCCCGCGCTTACATGACGCGCAACGGCAACCAGTGGACCTTCTACTTCGCGGGCGCCAGCGTTGAAACACGCTTCTACATGTTCGATTTCATGATCGACACCGGCACCGGACCGGCGTTGATCACCAGAACGCCGGAGGGCGCGGTCACGTTCAACTCCCGGCAGTGGCCCATGAACGTCGTGGCCAATGTCGTGCCAGCAGTTCCTCCGCCGCCGATTGGCAACCCGACCCCGCCGTGGGGCAGGAACTACCCGGCTTACACGGGCGGCACCTTCGAGGTGCTGGCGGCTCAGTCCTCTACGTTCGAGTGGATTGTCAGCCGCTGGCATTACCAGATGACGCCAGGGCGGCTCTACGCGGCGTCTCTTCAGTGGAGCCGCGGGGCGATGATGGTCGGAGGTGAATACACCTATAACCGGGCGTGGAACGTCATTGAGGGCGCCTACGGCAACGTGGGGTCGATGTCGTTCTGGTTCACCACACTCCCAGGCACAAAGTTCGGTTATGAGTACGTCACCGAGCGTTTCTACAACGTCCCCACCCGCCTGCCGGCGGCCCAGGTGATTGACGTCACCGACCTGCCTTTCCCTTACGACGCTTGACCAGTGGCGGCGCTGCCGCCCACCTCAGAGAGAACCCACATGGCACGACAAGAAATCCTGCTCGGCGATGCGCCGACTGGCGAGGGCGGCGACAACGCGCGTGAAGCCTTCACCCGAGTCAACCAGATGACGGCCGAGTTGTACGAGGGAATGGCCAACTTGGAGAGCGGCAAGGTCAGCACGAGTGACCCGCGCCTTTCCGACTCTCGAGAGTGGACGGCGGCCACGGTGCCTCAGCCCGAGGCGGAGGCCGGCACGTCTACCACTCGACGGGCCTGGACTGCTCAGCGCGTATGGCAGGCTGCCGCGGCCTGGTGGGCGACGTCGGCTATGAAGACGAAGCTGGACGGCATTGACGCCGGCGCCCAGGCGAACCCTGCTGCAGCATCTCAGGTTGAGGCCGAGGCGGGGACAGGTACGGTGATTCGCTCCTGGACCAGCCAGAGGATCTGGCAGGCGATCGCGGCCTGGTGGAACGCTTCCGCAATGAAGTCGAAGCTGGACGGCGTTGCGGCGAATGCCACCGCCAACGCCACCGACGCGCAGCTCCGGGACCGTTCGACCCATACAGGTACTCAACTCGCCTCGTCCATCAGCAACTTCGGGACTGCTGCTATCGGAACCCTTTTGTCCGGATTCACTGTCGCCTCCTCACGCGCTGCTGTTACTGCGGCAGATTCGGTACTTGTCGCCTTCCAGAAAGTGCAGAAGTACTTGAACGATTTGGGTACAGCGGCATTCGCTACGCTGACCGCATCAATTATTGATGTAACACCCGGTAGGGTACTAAAGGCAGGAGATGGCGGATGGATGGGCGATGTGCCCGTAGTTACTGGATTTACCAATATTGATGACAGAACTATTAGGGGCTTCCGTTTCTATAATAATACGGTCCCTGGAGTTGCACCTCCTGGCATCCAGGGCGGTGTTTTCAAGACGTTCGGAATTACCGGGGATATGGTTGTTCAGGTCTTCTGGGAAACATCTACAGGAAGTTCGCTAGGAAGAAAGTACCGCCGCAACTGTTACGGAACTAATGGTCCCTGGAGTATGTGGGCGCCAGACCCAATTGTTAACACCATGCCATTCATTAACTTAATGCCCGATAGCGGCCGCTTTGCTGGGCGGATTAACCCCCTGCAGCCAAGCGTTACGACTTTCGCGGCCTCCACGTTCTTGTCTCCATACAACGGCGGGTCGCACGCGTCGGGCGGCCAATTCATCAGCGATAACAGCACCAATGGCGGGGCGGCGGGGGCACTAACAGAGCCGGTTTCCACTCTGCTTACTGCCATGGGGCGCACTGGTACAGGCGCCCGCTACGGGATCGAATTCTTCGTCGACACCTATAGCTTCGGCAGTGGCACCGCCAATCCGGGGGCGGGCACTGATTCAGTTACTCGCTATCTGGCTACTACCAACTTGACCAGGGCGCTTTTTCAAGCCCAACAGTACGCCACAATGGTTATGTGGATTAGGGCAAGAGTTAGCGCGTTTCACTTCCAGTTTGAGTATTACAAAAATGGAGTTTTGACTCCGGCCAACACCCCAATTACGGTCGCCGAAGGATGGGTTCACGTTCGGTTTGTTTCGCAGTCCGGCGTGGGCTACAGCAACTCCTGGCCGAACTTGTGCGGAATTTCTGGAGCCTCGGTAAACATCGGTTGCATGGCCGTGTATGGCGGAATAGTCGATGTAGGCTTTCACACTTCACCGCTTGCCACTATTAACGAAATGAGTACCTAACTATGAGAGTTCTTTGTGATGGTGAGTTTTTCGCCGAGTGGGGCGGGACGCTGGAAGAACTCGCTGAGTTCAACGGGTATGACTTGGGCAGGTTCTCGATCGAGGACGATATGGCCCTGGAAACAGAAGAGCAGGTGATCGGGCGGCTCACGGCTGTGGTGCAACTCCACATGGATGAGGTAGCGCACGAGCGAAGCTATGACAGCATCCTGAGCCTGTGCACCTACGCCACCAGCACGAACGAGCAGTTCAGGGCCGAGGGCCAGGCCGGTGTCGTGTGGCGGGATGCCTGCTGGGCGCTGGGTCATGAGTTGGTGGCCAGGGTGCGCGCCGGCACGGCCGATGTCCCAACCGAGGCGGAGCTGCTGGCCATGTTGCCAGCGATGGAATGGCCCCCGAAGGCCGAGGCCGAACCCACCACCTGAAGCCCCGCATCCCGCTGGGCTTCTTCTTTCTGGAGCACGATATGCAGATTACGGAGCAGCAGCTGCTGCAAGCCCTCCCGAACGCCCGCCGCCGCGCGGGCGTTTTCGTTTCCGCCATCAACCGCGCCACCGCTCGGTTCAACATCACGTCGCCGGTGCGCCTGGCGGCCTTCCTGGCCCAGGTCGGCCACGAGAGCGGCGAGCTCACCCGGCTGGTGGAAAACCTGAATTACAGCGCCCAGGCCCTGGCCAACACCTGGCCGGCTCGATTCGCCGAAGATCCGCAGGCGCGGGTGAAGACACCGAACGGCCTGGCCATTCGCCTGCAGCGGCAGCCCGAGGCGATCGCGAACGCCGTCTATGGCGGCCGGATGGGCAACGGCCAGGCGGTCTCCGGCGACGGCTGGCGGTACCGCGGGCGGGGGCTGATCCATTTGACCGGAAAGGCCAACCACGAGGCAGCGAGCGCGGATCTCGGCGTCGACCTGGTGGCGCACCCGGAACTGCTCGAACAGCCGGAGCACGCAGCCATGGCCGCAGCCTGGTTCTGGGCCTCGCGCGGGCTCAATGAGCTGGCCGACCAGGGTGATTTCGAGGGCATCACCCGGCGCATCAATGGCGGCCTCACCGGCCTGGCCGAGCGCCGCGTGCTCTGGGAGCGGGCGAAGGGGGCGCTGTCATGATCGGCGCTATCCCTGTGCGCCTGGTGCTGTCCGGCGTGGCGCTGCTGGCCGCTGGCGCCCTCGGCGCCTGGCTGGCTGCCGGTCACTATAAGCCGCAGTTGGACGAGGCCCAGGACCTGGCCGCCCAGTGCCGTCTCGCCCGTGGCGCCCTGGAGAGCGCCGTCGCCGAGCAGAACGCGCGTGTGGCCCAGCTGCGCGCGGAGGCCGAACAGCGGCAGCAGGTCGCCGCCCAGGCCCAGCAGGAGGCGCGGAAGGTCGCCGCCGTCGACTACGCGGCCGCCCAACGCCTGCAGCAGGAGCGGATCGGCGGTGACCAGTGCACCGCGGCCGCGACGGTGATCGACCGGGAGCTGGGGCTATGAGGCTGGGAATCGTGGTGGTGGGGGTGATTGCGCTGGCGGGGTGCGCCGGCCGGCAGGAAGCCGAGCCGCGCCTGGTGCGCGTGGAGGTTCCGGTGGCGGTGCCTTGCCGGGTACCGGAAGTGGCTGTGCCGCCCTGGGCAGCATCTACGCTGCGCGCGGGCGACTCGCTGGAGGTGAAGGTGCGTGCGCTGTTGGCTGAGCGCCGCCAGCGGATTGGCTATGAGAGGGAGCTGCTCGGTTCGGCTCAGTCCTGCCGGTAGCGAGGTCAAGTCTCGCTAGTACGTACCGGTGCATATTTCTGGGAGAAGTGAGCTAGTTTTCCCCAAAGAGCATCTCGATATATCTTGTAACGGAACTCGAAAATAGTAGCCATGGCTAGCGCCAGCACTAAACTTCCACAGCACATTACACAGAAGCCCATCCATGGAGCATCTTTAAAGAACCCAGCTCTGGATATGAATTCCATCAGAGGGTAGTGGCAAAGATACAGCGTATAAGAGTATTGCCCCATATACTCAATTGGGCCGACTGCTGGTTTTGGGATTAATTCTCTGTTGAGTCTGCCTGCAAGTATCGTGGTCAATATTAACGGCAATGTCACAACTAGGTTCCAGATAATGGAATAAGTTCCATCCTCTGGCCATATAGAGGAAATAAACATTATAGAAATTGATATTGCTGTTGCAATGATAAGAACATAGCTTTTGATTGAGTTGGTGACACCTTTTTTTACTAAAAACCAAGTTCCTGCGCCGATAAACCAAATAATCCCTAGGTCCTTGCCTTTACCGATCACATCAAGAACTACAAACGATAGTGACGCACCGAAAAGACCTATCAGGCCCCATTTCAGATAGCGATTGGTCTTGCTGATAGTCAAGGCGAGCACACCGTAGAAAATATAGAGCCACCACTCCTGCGCTACTGACCACAGTGGTCGGTTTGTTCCAAACGTATCATTTGAGAAAGGCTCAGGCAGCAGCAGAAATATATTTTCAAAGAATGTTTTTACATCATAGCTCTTTGGGTATGGATGCTCGGTGGATCGGTAGAAGAAATACTCTAGCACCGCATAGAGAATTAGGACGGGGATAAGTGGGATGAATATTCTACAGGCTCTGTCAAATAGGAAGTTTTGATAGCTATATCCCGAATTTGTCCGGCGGCTGTCGCATAGCCAAGCGATCGTGAATCCAGATAAAAAGAAAAATATAATTACGGCTGAAGACTGTATGTACGGAGAGTTTGGCCACTGTGTGAAGCTCATCAGTCCATAGTAAGAGGCGGCATGCCCGGCTACGACTATGTGAGAGGCGATAACTCGAAGTAGCAGAAGATAGTCAGAAGTGAACCTGTTGAGCATTAATGGCCATCCTGTGGCTGGGCATTTTGGTTGCCCGAAGAGTCCGAGGTCATTGAATGTATCGAAGCGGATACAATGATACCGATTAGACCACCCGAGATCACCAGCCAGGCGACGGAACAGGTGCCGGCACCAGGCCTTGGCCGGCGCAGGCCTCGCAGTCGTCCACCAGGTCGAACCGTTCGCGACAGACTGGACACCTGGCCCATGCCGCCCAATGCAGGCGCCCCTTCAGCTGGTCCGCCCGGGCCTGGTCGCCAGCGGCAAGCGCCTCCCTGGCCAGGTCGCGCACCAGGCGGTAATGGTCCGGGTCGATGATCCTGGGCGTTATCCGGCCGTTCTGCAGGTGGCCCACCAGGTGGAAGCGGTACGCGCCGCCGCCTTTAGCGTCGGTCCAGGTGAGGCCGTCAATCGCGCCGCGATCGACGATTCGGGCCTCCATCATGCGTAGCTGCCCGTCGGCGTCGTGGTCAGCGCGCAATGCATCCAAATGTGGGTGCTGTCTCGCAGCAAGATGGCGACGTTCCAGTACACCGACCACCGCCCCGTTGCTCTCGTCGATGACGTGATAGAACCCGAGGGCGTGCACCCTGTCACTGGCCACGCGCTCAATCGCGTGCGCGTGCATGCTGATGACCAGGTCCCGCATCTCCAGGAATTCCACCTCATCGACCGCGCCGGCCTTCAGCAGCTCGGCGGCCTTGCGTAGCTGATCAGTGCGCCAGGTTCCCGGCATGCCGTAGATCTGCTGATGGTAGGAAAGGGCGAACCGGAACGAGTCGCGATCGGTGGGGGCGTGGAACATGGTGAGTCCATAAATACTGTTTATACGTACAGTATTTATCCTGCGGCACGCTCTGCCAACTCCAGCAGACGAGCTGTCAGGGTACGCGCTCGACCAGGTGCTCGCCCTGGTTGCGCACGTTGCCCACGGCGCGGTCCACTCGGTACCACTCGAACACCTCGGGCCCCTCGCCGGCCGCCAGCATCTCCTCGGCGCGCTCGCGAGGCGTGGCCGGGTCCAGCCATTCCCGGGCGAGGGCAGGGGAGAACGCTACCGGCCGGCGGTCGTGCACATCGACCATGCCGCCCAGGCTGTCGGCGGTGATGATCACGAAACCGTCTGAGTCCTGCGGCTCGTCATGCACCTGGCCGATCGAGGCGCACAGCGTTGGCGCGCCATCCCGCCGCCGAATGAAGTAAGGCTGTTTCCGCTTCTCGCCTTCGTCGACCCACTCGAACCACCCAGACACCGGGCAGAGCATGCGATGCGGCCAGATGGCCCGGAAGAACGGCCCATGCGCGACCTTCTCGGCGCGGGCGTTGATCGGCGCAGCGCGATCGGTGGCCCAATGAGGCCGCCAACCCCAGCGAACCGGCGCCACTCGCGCGTCGTCCTCAAGCGGCAGCACCACCTGCACTTGGGTGGTGGGGGCGACGTTGTAGCGCGGATCAAGCGGCGTGCCCGGGGCAGGCTGTGGATGTTCAGGAGGTAGTGAATCTCTGCCCAGCTCATGTACTGGGCAACGCGGCCGCACATGGTCGGCGTCCTGCTGGTGGTGGGTGTGGGTGGAAGGGTAGATCAGGGGAGGGGAAAGGTTGCCCAGAACGGGCGAGAGGGGGGCGGTGATACCAATTCCGATACCGATTTCCGCTTTCGGGTGCTTTTTAGAGCGTCTCGGTGAGATTCGGACCAGGCTACAGCCCAGTAAAACCGGGCTTCTTAATCTCCACCGGAAGCATCACAAACTGCATGGTGATGTTGGCGGTGGAGATCACGGTTGAATCCTGGGCTGGCTGGGGCGCTGACGCGCAAAAGGGCGCGATTGTAGCGGTTTTGCGGGCGGGGCGGGGAGTCGGTTGTCGGCGGCGCGTCGGTTTAGCGGGCGAGCGCTGGTTTTCACCCGCCCGCGCGGTGTACCGCCCATCACTCCCTGAAGAACACCTGCACCAGGTGGTAGCCGAACTGGCTCTTCACCGGGCCGTGGATGGTGCGCACCGGCTTTTTGAAGATCACCTGGTCGATCACCCGCACCATCTGCCCGGGGCGCACTTCGCCCAGGTCGCCGCCGCGCTTGCCCGAGGGACAGAGCGAGTGCTTCTTCGCCAGCACGGCGAAGTCCTCGCCCTTGGCCAGGCGCTGCTTGATCTGTTCGGCTTCCGCCTCGGTCTTGACCAGGATGTGGCGGGCAAGGGCCTTGGCCATGGGATTTCCTCGTGGTTTGTGGAGCCGTTCATTGTGCCAGCGCACGGCGCGCCCATACAGTTCATCGGTTGCGCGTTCCTGCGCAGGAAGCCGGGCGAAATTCGCCTACCGTTATTCGAAATGCCCTTTGGACGTTCGCTCCCATGGATCTCCCCTCGATGCTCAAGGTTCTGGCCTCCCAGGATGGCTCGGACCTTTACCTTTCAACCGGCGCGCCGCCCTGTGCCAAGTTCAACGGCGTGCTCAAGCCGCTGGGCACCGACCCGCTCAAGCCGGGCGACGTGGCGCGTATCGCCGAATCCATCATGGACCCGGAGCAGCGCGGCGAATTCGACCGTGAGCTGGAGATGAACCTGGCCATCTCCCTGCCCAACATCGGGCGGTTCCGCATCAACATCTTCAAGCAGCGCAACGAGGTTTCCATCGTCGCGCGCAACATCAAGCTGGACATCCCCAAGTTCGAAGACCTGAAGCTGCCCGAGACCCTGCTCAAGGTGGTGATGGAGAAGCGCGGCCTGGTGCTCTTCGTCGGCGGCACCGGCTCGGGCAAGTCCACCTCCCTGGCGGCGCTGATCGACTACCGCAACCGCAACAGCGGCGGGCACATCATCACCATCGAAGACCCGGTGGAATACGTGCACCGGCACAAGAAGTCCATCATCAACCAGCGTGAGGTGGGGGTGGACACCCGCAGCTTCCACGCCGCCCTGAAGAACACCCTGCGCCAGGCGCCGGACGTGATCCTGATCGGCGAGATCCGTGACCGCGAAACCATGGAGCACGCCCTGGCCTTCGCCGACACCGGCCACCTGGCCATCTCCACCCTGCACGCCAACAACGCCAA
This sequence comes from Pseudomonas solani, assembly GCF_026072635.1. Taxonomy (NCBI): domain Bacteria; kingdom Pseudomonadati; phylum Pseudomonadota; class Gammaproteobacteria; order Pseudomonadales; family Pseudomonadaceae; genus Pseudomonas; species Pseudomonas solani. Next base: position 4,874,064 of record NZ_AP023081.1, read on the forward strand.
CCAGGCGCTGGACCGCATCATCAACTTCTTCCCCGAGGAACGCCGCCCGCAGCTGCTCAACGACCTGGGCAACAACCTCAAGGCCTTCGTTTCCCAGCGCCTGGTGCGCACCTCGGACGGCAAGCGCCGCGCGGCGGTGGAAGTGCTGCTGGGCACCTCCACCATCAGCGACCTGATCAAGCGCGGCGATTTCAGCTCGATCAAGGAAATCATGGAGAAATCCAAGGCCCTGGGCATGCAGACCTTCGACCAGGCGCTGTTCGACCTGGTGATCGAGGGCTCGATCCAGGAAGAGGAGGCGATCAAGAACGCCGACTCGGCCAACAACCTGCGCCTCAAGCTCAAGCTGCACCGCGACGGCCCCGGCACCCGGCCCAGCGCCGCCGCACCGACCCCGCCCCCGCACCGACGCCCCAGGCCACGCCAACCCAGGATGCCGCCAACTGGGGGCTGGAGCTCAAGCTCGAAGACCTGCCCGAAGAAGATCCGCCGCCGGAAGACCCGGGCAAGCACTACTGATCCCCGCAATCACAGCCCCGCTGTGGCTGGCGCTTCGTAGGGCGGGTGAAACCCGCGATGCACCTGCACAGTCATGTCGGGTTGCACCCGACCTACAGGGTCGTCGATGCGTTTCGTTTCGGGACCGTAGCCCGGGCTTCAGCCCGGGACGTTCAATCGAGGGCGGCCCTTTCCGCAAGGGAAAGGGCCGGGCGATCAGGCGTCCTGCGCCTGGAGTTGCCGGTGCAGGCGGTTCATCGGCCGCCGGGCCTGCTTGTGGCGGTTGGGTCGGCGTGCCGAGGGTTTCGCTTGGGTGCGCAGCGTCTTCCGGCGTCGCTCACCTTCCTCCCGCCCCTGGCTTCGGCCCGGCTTGAGCGGGGAGGGCGAGTCGAGGTCGTAGCCGTACTGCTGGAAGTAGCTGCGTATCAGCCGGCGCTTGTGGGGCGGCAGGTAGCTGCTGACGGCGAAGGCGTTGCGACAGCTGGTGAGGTTGACCTCCACACCCAGCTCCAGCAGCAGGATCACCGTCTCGCAGTGGCCCAGATCCATTGCTTCTATCAACGCATAGGGCGGTATGGGCGAGCCGAGCGCGCGGAGCAGTTCGATCTCCCGTACCCGGTTCTCCACCGCCATCCAGTGCAATACGTTTTCGCCTGTCCAGTTGGTGGCCATCACCAGGCTGCGCTCGGCGGCGAGCAGCTTGTTCAGGCGATGGGGCTCCAGCCAGACGGCGTCGAACAGGCGTTCGAAGGCGTAGCTGCGTCCTTCATAGAGCGGACCCAGGGGAGGAAGCGGTGGTTGGCTGCGGACGTTCTCGGGCTCGTCGAGCGATTCAAGAAGGTGTTGGAGGTTGAGGCGGTCGATCAGCGAGGTGACACATTGAGTGGTCATGGAGCGGGCCGGCCATCACCGGCAAACAGAGGGTGTCGCAATGGCCAGGGAACCTGGCGAGCGGGTACCGGCTTGGCCGGTGGCGAATCATAGAAGGCGTGGCGAGGCGCTGTCGAGGGGGTGGCAGAAAATCCTCCGTCGTCATTCCCGTTGCACCTGCGCGTCCTTCAGGTACCGCGCCTGGATGCGCTTCAGGCTGCCGTCCGTGCGCAGGGCTTCGATGGCCTTGCGCAGGTCGTCCAACAGTTGCGGGTTGCAGGCCAGGGAGCAGGCGAGGTAGAGGTCGGTGGCCGCCAGGGGCGGGCTCATGCGCAGGCGCTGGTGCGAGACCTTGGGCCAGATGTAGAGCGCCTCGGGGACGCCGGTGAACCAGGCGTCGATGCGCCCCATCTCCAGCAGCTGCGCAGGCTTGTCGCCCAGTACCAGGGAGCGTATCTGCCCGCCGTCGAAGCCTTCGCGGCGGAGGATCTCGTTCTGCGCGGTGCCCAGGCCGACGCCGACCTGGCGGTAGCGGGCGCGAGCCTCGGCGAAGTCCTTCACCGGCTCGTCCAGGGTGAAGAAGGCGCGCTGCAACTCCATGATCGGTGCGACCCAGGTGTAGGAGGCTTCGCGATCCGGCGTGCGCGACAGGGGGATGACGAGGATGTCGCGGCCTTCCATGGTGCGCTTCTGCGCCCGTGCCCAGGGCGCGACGAGGATGCGCACCTGGTAACCGGCGCGCTTGAGCGCCAGCAGGGTGGCGTCGCCGACGATGCCGTGGCTGTTGCCGGCTTCCAGCATGGTCAGCGGCGGCGCATCGGGCAGGTACAGGTCGACCTGCAGGGGCCGGGCGGTGGCCTGGAGGGCGCAGCAGAGCAGGGCGGCGAAGCACAGGGTTCTGGCGAGCACGGTGGGGTCCGTATCAGGGCGACGCCAGGAGTATAGGAGAGGCTGCCGCCGCGTCGGGGTGGCGCGGCGGAGGGGTCACTCCACCTTCTCGTAGCCGGCCAGGGCCTGGGTCACGCTGGCATCGTCCTTGTAGCGCTGGCGCAGGGCGTCGAGCTGGGCGTCGATGCCGGTGCACAGTTCTTCCACGGCCTGGGCCAGCTCCTTGGCCCGCTCTGCGTCGTAGGGCTCCTCGCCGAGGAAGTGCTCGCAGTTGGCGTAGCGGTCGGCGAAGGTGGTGACGTCCTCGGGTTGGCCGCTGGCGGCCGGTTCGGGCTGGTCGTCGCCTTCACTGCGCGACGCGGCGGCGTCCAGGCGGTTTTCTTCCACCCAGCCGCTGAAGTCCTCGCCCTTGGCGTTGATGTACATCACCTGCATCCAGCTGTTCTCGGCGGCGTAGATGGTCACGCCGTCGCCGGGGATGATGAACAGGCCGGGGATGGTGCAGGCCTTGTCCGGCGCGCTGTGGAAGTGCAGCCGGCCTTCGCCCTTCACCGTGCCCCACCAGGGCGGGTGGAAGCCGACAGCGTCGTTGGCCTTGGCGGCCAGGGCTTCGCAGTCGGCGCTGGCGGTCGGCTGGTCCTCCAGCCATTGCACGTCCTGCATCAGCAGCGGCGCGTAGTGGAAGGCGGTCTCGGCGGAGAACAGGTGGCCGGCGAGGGTCACCTGCTGGCCCAGATGCGGTTCGAGCTTCTTGTAGCCGGCTTCGTCCAGCACCAGTTGCACCAGGCGCACGTCCTGCTCGGCGCCCATGTCCGTCTCGTAATCGTTGCCCTTCACGCAGGCGGGCTCGGCCAGCACCAGGTAGAAGCCGGTGCGTGCCTCGTCGCCGTTTTCGACGCTTTCGAAGTTGGGCGGGCCGGGGTGGGTCTGGCGCTCCAGCTTGCCTTCGAGGCGCGCGGTAGCGGGTTCGAACTCCTGGCAGGGCGTGGCCAGGGCGATGGAGGGCAGGGCGAGGCCCAGGCAGAGCAGGGCACGGGGGATGAGATCCATCTCGGGTTCCAGGTGGGGTGAAGCGGCCATGGTAGCGCCGGTGCCCCGGCCATTCCCTTGGCCATTGGTCCAAGCGTGATGGGGTTCGCAGGGCGGGTGACGCGCGCAAGTGCCAGGGAACCGTCGGTCTGCCCCCCCGGCTTACGGCCTCGCCGTGTTCACTCGGCCAGTTCCGGCAGGTCCCTGAACAGTTCCAGCGCCTGGGGGTTGGCCAGGGCGTCGGTGTTCTTCACCGGGCGGCCGTGGACGACGTTGCGCACCGCCAACTCGACGATCTTGCCGCTGAGGGTGCGGGGGATGTCGGCGACGGCGATCACCTTCGCCGGCACGTGGCGCGGCGTGGTGTTGGCGCGGATCACCTGGCGGATGCGCGCCTGCAGCGCTTCGTCCAGCGCCACGCCGTCGCGCAGGCGCACGAACAGCACCACGCGCACGTCGCCCTGCCAGTCCTGGCCGATGGCGATGGATTCCAGCACCTCTTCCACCTTCTCCACCTGGCGGTAGATCTCGGCGGTGCCGATGCGCACGCCGCCGGGGTTGAGCACGGCGTCGGAGCGGCCATGGATCACCAGGCCGCCGTGCCCCGTCTCCTCGGCGTAGTCGCCGTGGGCCCAGACGCCGGGGAAGGTCTCGAAATAGGCCGCGCGGAATGTCTCGCCGTCCGGGTCGTTCCAGAAGCTCACCGGCATCGAGGGGAAGTGCCGGGCGCAGACCAGTTCGCCCTTGCCGGAGGCGAGCCGCCTGCCGTCCTCGTCCCACACCTGCACGTCCATGCCCAGGCCCTTGCACTGCAGCTCGCCGCGCCACACCGGCAGCACCGGGTTGCCCAGGGCGAAGCAGGAGACGATGTCGGTGCCGCCGGAGATGGATGACAGGCACAGCTCGGCCTTGATCTCGCGGTAGACGTAGTCGAAGCCCTCGTGGGCCAGGGGCGAGCCGGTGGAGAGCAGCGCCTTGAGGCGTTCCAGGCGATGGCTCTGGCGGGGCTGGGCGCCGGCCTTCTCCAGGGCGGCGAGGTACTTGGCGCTGGTGCCGAACACGCTGATGCCCTCGGCGTCGATCAGGTCCATCAGCCGCTCGGGGCCGGGGTGGAAGGGCGAGCCGTCGTAGAGCACCAGGGTGGCGCCCAGGGCCAGGCCGGAGGCCAGCCAGTTCCACATCATCCAGCCGCAGGTGGTGAAGTAGAACAGCGTGTCGTCGGCCTTCAGATCGCTGTGCAGCGCGTGTTCCTTGAGGTGTTGCAGCAGGGTGCCGCCCACGCCGTGGACGATGCACTTGGGCACTCCGGTGGTGCCGCTGGAGTAGAGGATGTACAGCGGCTGCTCGAAGGGCACGGGAACGAAGGCGGGTTCGCCGCCGGGGCGGTAGAAGTCGCTCCACAGGCTGACCCGGGCCGGGGTGGCGAAGTCTTCCGCGCGGGCCTCGGGGCGGGCATAGGGCACCACCACCAACTGGGCGAGGGCGGGCAGGCGCTGGAGGATTTCATTGAGCTTGGCGGTCAGGTCCAGGGGCTTGCCGGCGTAGTGGTAGCCGGCGGCGGCGATCAGCACCTTGGGTTCGATCTGGCCGAAGCGGTCGATCACCCCCTGGGTGCCGAAGTCCGGCGAGCAGGACGACCAGGTGGCGCCGAGGCTGGCGGTGGCGAGCATGCCCACCACCGTCTGCCAGGTGTTGGGCATGAAGGCCGCCACGCGGTCGCCGATGCCCACCCCGGCGGCGGCCAGGCGCTGCTGCAGGCCCGCCACATGGGCGGCCAGTTCGGCATGGCTGAGCTGCTCGCGGCGGCCATCCTCGGCCACGGCCACCAGCGCCGGGTGGTCGTCACGGCGGCGCAGCAGGTGCTCGGCGAAGTTCAGGGTGGCGCCGGGGAACCAATGGGCGCTGGGCATCGCCGCGCCTTCCTCCAGCACGGTGCGGGGCTGTGCATGGAAACGCACGTCGAACAGCTCCACCAGCGCCTGCCAGAAGGCTTCCCGCTGCTCGACGCTCCAGGCGTGCAGGGCGGCGTAGTCGGCCAGGTCGAGGCCGTGGCGGCGGTTGATCTCGCGGCGGAAGGCGTCCATCCGCGTGGCCGCGACGCGTTCCGGGCTGGGGCTCCACAGGGGCTGGTTCATCGGGCGATTCCTTTTCTTCTAGGTTTTGGAGGAAAAGTGCCTGCGCTCGACGACTTTTCTTATTGACCCTAAGGCTGGGCCCGCTGCGCTAGCGGGCAGTACATACAGAATGGCACGGGCCGGCGCCGGCCGCCCCGGCGCAAGGTTCAGGGGCGGGGCCTCATTCACTTGATCCCGATGGCACCTGGCGGTTCCAGTCGCGCAGGTGCAGCAGCACGTCGGCCAGGGCCTGGGCAGCGGTGGAGAGGCTGTGCCCGGCGAGCCACAGCAGGCCCACGCGGCGTTCGATCTGCGGCTCGCCGAGGGCGATGCAGCGGGCGCCCAGTTCCTCCATCTGCTGGATGCACAGGCTGGGCACGGCGCTCACTCCCAGGCCCTGGGCGACCATGCGCCCGACCGTCACCAACTGGTGGCTCTCCAGGGCCACCGGCAGCCGGCCATGGCGCGCCGCCACCCGTTCCTCCAGCAGCAGGCGCACGGCGGAGGGGCGCTGCAGGGTGATGAAGGGCTGACCCAGCAGCTCCGCCCAGCTCACTTCGCTCTGCTGCGCCAGCGGGCAATCCCCTGGCACCACGGCGACGAAGCGGTCGGTGTAGAAGGGCGTGAAGGCCAGGCCATCGAGGGATTCCGGCTCGAAGGCGATGCCCAGCTCGACGCGGTGGTTGCGCACCATCTCCAGCACCTGTTCGTTGATCACGTCATGCACCGCCACGTTGACCTTCGGGTGGCGATCGCGGAAGGCGCGCAGCCCCACCGGCAGCAGGTTGCCGGCGAAGGAGGGCATGGCGGCGATGGCCACCTTGCCCAGCTGCAGGGTGAAGTGCTGGCGCAGCAGCTCCTCGGCGTTATCCCAGTCCGCCAGCAGGCGCCGGGCGATGGGCAGCAGGGTTTCGCCTTCGGGCGTCAGCGCCACGCTGCGGGTGGTGCGCACCAGCAACTGGCCGCCGAGGGACTCCTCCAGGTTCTTGATCGCCAGGGACAGCGCCGGCTGGGACAGGTGCAGGCGTTCGCAGGCCTGGGCGAAGCTCAGGCTCTGGGCGACGGCGAGGAAGGCACGCAGTTGCTTGACGGTCATTGATTTGTTTTGCCGATCAATAGCGAGGAAAAACAAAATTAACAAATGAGTCGAACGAGGAGAAGCTTGGGCCCACTCACCGGCCCCGCGCCGGGCCAACGACAATCACAAGAGGCAGCACCATGAGTGGACTCGACAAGCGCGTAGGCAGCTACGAGGAAGCCCTCGAAGGGCTCACCGACGGCATGACCGTCCTCGCCGGGGGCTTCGGCCTGTGCGGCATCCCCGAGAACCTGATCGCCGAGATCCGCCGCCGTGGCGTGCGCGACCTCACCGTGGTCTCCAACAACTGCGGCGTCGACGGCTTCGGCCTCGGCGTGCTGCTGGAAGACCGGCAGATCCGCAAGATGATCGCCTCCTACGTGGGCGAGAACGCCCTGTTCGAGCAGCAGCTGCTCAGCGGCGAGCTGGAAGTCGAACTCACGCCCCAGGGCTCCCTCGCCGAGAAGCTGCGCGCCGGTGGCGCCGGCATCCCCGCCTTCTACACCGCCACCGGCTACGGCACCCCGGTCGCCGAAGGCAAGGAGGCCCGTGAATTCAACGGCCGCCCCTACATCCTCGAGCCGGCCATCACCGGCGACTTCGCCATCGTCAAGGGCTGGAAGGCCGACCGCTACGGCAACGTGATCTACCGCCACACCGCGCAGAACTTCAACCCGGTGGTGGCCGCCGCGGGGCGCATCACCGTGGTCGAGGTGGAGGAGATCGTCGAGCCCGGCGAGCTGGACCCGAGCCAGATCCACACCCCCGGCATCTACGTCGATCGCATCATTCAGGGCACCTTCGAGAAGCGCATCGAAAAGCGCACCACTCGCTCCTGAGCATCCTCTCCGATAACAGAACAAGATGAGGCGTTTGAAATGGCACTGACCCGCGAACAGATGGCCCAGCGCGTGGCCCGCGAACTGAAGGACGGCTACTACGTGAACCTGGGGATCGGCATCCCCACGCTGGTGGCCAACTACGTGCCCGAGGGCATGGAAGTGATGCTGCAATCCGAGAACGGCCTGCTGGGCATGGGCGCCTTCCCCACCGAGGACGAAGTCGACGCCGACATGATCAACGCCGGCAAGCAGACGGTCACCGCCAGCAAGGGCGCGGCGATCTTCGACTCCGCCGAATCCTTCGCCATGATCCGTGGCGGCCACGTCGACCTGACGGTGCTGGGCGCCTTCGAGGTGGACGTGCAGGGCAACATCGCCTCCTGGATGATCCCCGGCAAGCTGGTCAAGGGGATGGGCGGCGCGATGGACCTGGTGGCCGGCGCCGACAACATCATCGTCACCATGACCCACGCCTCCAAGGATGGTGAGTCCAAGCTGCTCAAGCATTGCAGCCTGCCGCTCACCGGCTGCCGCTGCATCCGCAAGGTGCTCACCGACCTGGCCTACCTGGAGATCGAGGACGGCGCTTTCATCCTCCGCGAACGCGCCCCCGGCGTCAGCATCGAGGAGATCGTCGCCAAGACCGCCGGCAAGCTGATCGTCCCGGACGACGTGATCGAAATGAGCTTCTGATTGCTCTTCCGCCTCGCGGACGAAACGCCACGCACGCTTCGTCCGCGGGGCGGTCTTTTGTTCATCGGCCATGCCCGTGCGGCGTGGCCCCGCAGGAGATCCGCACATGCAAGACGTCGTCATAGTCGCCGCCACCCGCACCGCCGTCGGCAGCTTCCAGGGCTCGCTGGCCAACATCCCCGCCCCCGATCTGGGCGCTGCGGTGATCCGCCAACTGCTGGCCCAGACCGGTATCGATGGCGCCCAGGTGGATGAAGTCATCCTCGGCCAGGTGCTCACCGCCGGCTCCGGGCAGAACCCCGCGCGCCAGGCCGCCATCCTCGCCGGCCTGCCCCACGCCGTGCCGGCCATGACCCTGAACAAGGTCTGCGGCTCCGGCCTCAAGGCCCTGCACCTGGCTGCCCAGGCCATCCGCTGCGGCGACGCCGAGGTGATCATCGCCGGTGGCCAGGAAAACATGAGCCTCGCCCCCTACGTCATGCCCGGCGCCCGCACCGGCCTGCGCATGGGCCACGCCAAACTGGTCGACACGATGATCCAGGACGGCCTGTGGGACGCCTTCAACGACTACCACATGGGCATCACCGCCGAGAACCTGGTGGAGAAGTACGGCATCAGCCGTGAAGCCCAGGATGCCTTCGCCGCCGCTTCCCAGCAGAAGGCTTCCGCCGCCATCGAAGCCGGCCGCTTCGTGGATGAGATCACCCCGATCCTGATCCCGCAGAAGAAGGGCGACCCTGTTTCCTTCGCCACCGACGAGCAGCCCCGCGCCGGCACCACCGCCGAGTCCCTGGCCAAGCTCAAGCCGGCCTTCAAGAAGGACGGCAGCGTCACCGCCGGCAACGCCTCCAGCCTCAACGACGGCGCCGCCGCCGTGCTGCTGATGAGCGCCGAGAAAGCCAAGGCCCTGGGCCTGCCGGTGCTGGCGCGCATCGCCGCCTACGCCAATGCCGGTGTCGACCCGGCGATCATGGGCATCGGCCCGGTTTCCGCCACCAAGCGCTGCCTGGAGAAGGCCGGCTGGAACCTCGGCGAGCTGGACCTGATCGAAGCCAACGAAGCCTTCGCCGCCCAGGCCCTGTCGGTGGGCAAGGAGCTGGGTTGGGACGCCGAGAAGGTCAACGTCAACGGCGGTGCCATCGCCATTGGCCACCCCATTGGCGCCTCGGGCTGCCGCGTGCTGGTGACCCTGCTGCACGAAATGATCAAGCGCGATGCGAAGAAGGGCCTGGCGACCCTGTGCATCGGCGGCGGGCAGGGCGTGGCCCTGGCCATCGAGCGTTAAGCCTCCAGTCGGGCCGAGGAACCCGGCCCGACGCATCACCCGGCCCAGCCTCCCGTGCTGGGCTCCGCTGCGCCCGGTGACGACCTCCGGATAGAGGCCTCGCCGGGAATTGCATCACGCACCGCACCGCTCACCGAGCGGGGCAAGACGCATTCCACGCCCTGGGGCGTGGCGTCGTCGTTTCAGGCAAACAGGGGGCAAAGACCTCCGTGCTGGTTCCAACCCTTATCCGGTGCCCGGCCCCGGCCGTGCCATGCCGACAAGAATAAAAGTGAGGTAGACCGATGGTCACGCAACTCGAAGAAAGCCGTTCCGCCCGTTTCGCCATGCGCTGCTCAGCCTGGGCCGAGCGCTGGTTCCCCGACTCCTGGGTGTTCGCCGCACTCGCGGTCTTGATCGTCACCGTCGCCGTGCTGGCCATGGGCGCGCCCGTCAGCTCCACGGCCAAGGCCTTCGGCGATGGGTTCTGGAGCCTGATCCCCTTCACCATGCAGATGGCCTTCGTGGTCATCGGCGGCTATGTGGTCGCCAGCTCCGGCCCGGCATCGCGGCTCATCGACCTGCTGGCGCGGGTGCCGAAGAACGGTCGCACCGCGGTGGCCTGGGTAGCGCTGATCTCCATGGTCGCTTCGCTGCTCAACTGGGGCCTGTCCCTGGTGTTCGGCGGCCTGCTGGTGCGCGCCCTGGCTCGCCGTGAAGACATCAGGATGGACTACCGCGCCGCCGGTGCCGCCGCCTACCTGGGCCTGGGCGCCGTCTGGGCCCTGGGGCTGTCGTCGTCGGCCGCGCAGCTGCAGGCCAACCCGGCCAGCCTGCCGCCGTCGATCCTCGCCATCACCGGCGTCATCCCCTTCACCGAGACCATCTTCCTCTGGCAGTCGGGCGTGTTGCTGCTGGCGCTGGTGCTGGTGTCCCTGGCCATCGCCTACATGACCGCGCCCAGCGCCGCCAGCGCTCGCGATGCCAAGGCCTGTGGCGTAGACCCGAGCTTCACCGCGCCGCCCCAGCCGAAGCCGACCCGCCCGGGTGAATGGCTGGAGCACAGCCCGCTGCTGATCATCATGCTGGTGGTGCTGGCCGGCGGCTGGCTGGCCCAGGAGTTCGCCAGCAAGCCGGCGATCACTGCCATCTCCGGGCTCAATACCTACAACCTGTTGTTCATCATGGCCGGCGCGCTGTTGCACTGGCGCCCGCGCAGCTTCCTCGACGCCGTGGCCCGCGCCGTGCCCACCACCACCGGGGTGCTGATCCAGTTCCCGCTTTACGGCTCCATCGCCGCGATCATGACCACGGTGAACGGCGGCGACGGCCAGACCCTGGCGCACCACATCTCCACCTTCTTCGTGCAGATCGCTTCCCACGACACCTACGCGCTGCTGATGGGCGTGTACTCCGCCGTGCTGGGCTTCTTCATCCCCTCCGGTGGCGGCAAGTGGATCATCGAGGCGCCCTATGTGATGCAGGTGGCCAACGAGCTGCGCTACCACCTGGGCTGGTCGGTGCAGATCTACAACGCCGCCGAAGCGCTGCCGAACCTGATCAACCCCTTCTACATGCTCCCGCTGCTGGGCGTGCTGGGCCTGAAGGCGCGCGACCTGATCGGCTTCTCATTCGTCCAGTTGCTGGTGCACATCCCGCTGGTTCTGGTGCTGCTGTGGGCGCTGGGCAGCACCCTGGAATACGTGCCGCCGGTCATGCCCTGACAGGGGAGAGACGTAGGAGCGGCTTCAACCGCGAGGCTTTGAGTTAGCCCGATCGCGAATGAATTCGCTCCTACGGGGGCGGCACGGTCTGTAGGGCGGGTGAAACCCGCGTCGCCTTCTGCACGGAATTGCCGGGTTGCACCCGACCTACGGTGGATTGCGGTTGTGGGAAGGCCGGTAGCCCGGGCTTCAGCCCGGGAGCGGTGTTGGACAAGTCCCCGGACTGAAGTCCGGGCTACGGATGTGGGAGCGGTTTCAACCGCGATGCTTTTGGGGCAGCCCGATCGCGAATGAATTCGCTCCCACCGGAGCCGGCAGGGCTCAGCTGCGCTTCGCCAGGAGCGCGCGGGCGACGCGGGAGCCGTTTTCCTTGCCGAGCACGGCGCAGATGCGTTGGCCCGCGTCCACCAGGCGGTCCATGTCGATGCCGGTTTCGATGCCCATGCCGTTGAGCAGGTAGAGCAGGTCTTCGGTGGCGACGTTGCCGGTGGCGCCCTTGGCATAGGGGCAGCCGCCGAGGCCGGCGACCGAGCTGTCGAACACGGCGATGCCTTCCAGCAGGCCGGCATGGACGTTGGCCACGGCCTGGCCGTAGGTGTCGTGGAAATGCCCGGCGAGGCGTTCGCGCGGCACCTTGGCGCCCACCACCTCGAACAGGTGGCGGGTAGCGCCAGCGGTACCGGTGCCGATGGTGTCGCCGAGGGAGACTTCGTAGCAGCCCATGGCGTCCAGCTGGGCGGCGATGGCGGCGACCTGCTCGGCCGGTACCTCGCCCTCGTAGGGGCAGCCCAGCACGCAGGAAATGTAGCCGCGCACGCGGATGCCGTTGGCCCGTGCCGCGTCCATCAGCGGCACGAAGCGTTCCAGGCTCTCGGCGATGGAGCAGTTGATGTTCTTCTGCGAGAAGGCCTCGGAGGCGGCGGCGAACACCGCCACTTCCTTCACCCCGGCTTCCAGGGCGGCCTCGAAGCCTTTCATGTTCGGCGCCAGGGCGGCGTAGGTGACGCCCGGGCGGTAGCTGATGCCGGCGAACACCTCGGCGCTGCCGGCCATCTGCGGCACCCACTTGGGCGAGACGAAGCTGCCCACCTCGATGTAGTCGAGGCCGGCGGCGGAGAGGTCGTCCACCAGGCGCACCTTGTCGGCCACGCTGATGGGTTGCTTCTCGTTCTGCAGGCCATCGCGGGGGCCGACTTCGACCAGGCGGACCTTCTTGGGAATCGTCATCGCGTCTTCTCTCTCATTCATCGGTCTTCGTGGCCTGATGGGTTTCGGGTGCCGGACTCATGGAATGCTATGAACGTAGGATGGGTAGAGCCCCGCGAAACCCATCGCGGAGTTGATGGGTTTCGCTTCGCTCTACCCATCCTACGGACCTACGGAGGTGGGCTCACGCCTCTTCCAGCTCCACCAGCGCGGTGCCTTCGGCGACCAGTTCGCCTTCGCTGCAGTACAGCGCCTTGACCGTACCGGCGTGGGGCGCGCGGATGCTGTGCTCCATCTTCATCGCCTCCAACACCACCAGGGCGGTGCCGGCTTCCACGGTTTGGCCGGCTTCCACCAGGATGCGCACGATACTGCCGTTCATGGGCGCCGTCAGCCCTCCGTGGTGGGCGTGGGCGGCCTGGGCCTCGGCCACCGGGTCGACCTGCTCGACGCGTTGCAGCTCGCCGTCCCATTCCAGGTAGAGGGCGTTGCGACGGCGGATCGCCAGGCGCTGGCGGGTGATGCCGTCCTGCTCCTGCCACAGACGTTCGCCGTCCAGGCGCAGGGTGCTCGGCGCGGTGCCGCGCAGGCGCACCAGATGGCGTTCGTCGCCGCAGGCCAGGTGCAGGTCGGTCTCGCTGGGCAGGCCGGGGCGCCAGCCGTCGTTGCGGCTCCAGGGCGAATGCGGGTCGTCCTCGCGCAGGCGTGCGGCGCTGCCCTGGCGGAAGGCTTCGGCGGCGGCCTGCCAGAACAGCTCCGGGCGCGCGGCGGGGGCGGGCAGCAGCTGCTCCTGGTGGCGGGCGATGAAGCCGGTGTCCAGCTCGGCGGCGGCGAAGGCGGGGTGGGCCAGCACGCGGCGGAGGAAGGCCAGGTTGGTGGCGAAGCCGCCCACGGCGGTTTCGTCGAGCATGGCCAGCAGGCGCTGGCGGGCTTCCTCGCGGGTTTCACCCCAGGCGATCAGCTTGGCCAGCATCGGGTCGTAGAAGGGCGAGACCTCGTCGCCCTCGGCGACGCCGCTGTCCACCCGGCGGCCGGGGCCGGCGGCGGGTTCGCGGTACAGGGCGAGGCGGCCGCTGGCGGGGAGGAAGTCCTGTTGCGGGTCTTCGGCGTAGAGGCGCACCTCGATGGCGTGACCGTTCAGCGGCACCTGCTCCTGGGTGATGGGAAGCGCCTCGCCACGGGCGACGCGGATCTGCCAGGCCACCAGGTCCAGGCCGGTGATGGCCTCGGTGACCGGGTGCTCCACCTGCAGGCGGGTGTTCATCTCCATGAAGAAGAAGTCGCCGCGCTCGTCGAGGAGGAATTCCACGGTGCCGGCACCGACATAGCCGATGGCCTGGGCGGCGCGCACAGCGGCTTCGCCCATGGCGCGGCGCAGCTCCGGCGACAGGCCGGGAGCGGGGGCTTCCTCGACCACCTTCTGGTGGCGGCGCTGGATCGAGCAGTCGCGCTCGTTGAGGTACAGGCAGTTGCCGTGGCGGTCGGCGAAGACCTGGATTTCCACGTGGCGCGGCTTGAGGACGTACTTCTCCACCAGCATGCGCGCGTCGCCGAAGGCCGACTGGGCTTCACGCTGGGCGGAGGCCAGGGCTTCGCCCAGCTCGGCTTCGCGCTCCACCACCTTCATGCCCTTGCCGCCACCACCGGCGGCGGCCTTGAGCAGCACCGGGTAGCCAATGCGCTCGGCGGCGGTGCGGAAGGTCTCCAGGTCCTGGGCCTCGCCGTGGTAGCCGGGCACCAGGGGCACGCCGGCGTCTTCCATCAGCGCCTTGGCGGCGGACTTGCTGCCCATGGCGTCGATGGCGCTGGCCGGCGGGCCGAGGAACACCAGGCCGGCGGCCTCGATGGCGCGGGCGAAGGCGGCGTTCTCGGAGAGGAAGCCGTAGCCGGGGTGGATGGCCTGGGCACCGCTGGCCTGGGCGGCGGCGATGATGCACTCGGCCCGCAGGTAGCTTTCCGAGGGCTTGGCGCCCCCCAGGTTCACCGCCATGTCGGCCTCGCGCACATGGCGGGCGTTGCGGTCGATTTCGCTGTGCACGGCCACGGTGTTCAGGCCCAGGGCCTTGGCGGTGCGCATCACCCGGCAGGCGATTTCGCCACGGTTGGCGATCAGCAAGGTTGTAATCATTGTTCTGCTCCTTTGGCGAGCTGGGGGCTAATGCTGGCTGCGATTGCTTCCAGCTTCGGGCTTCCAGCTTCTAGCTGTTCGTTTGCCACCCCGGCTTACGTTTTTCCAGAAAGGCATTGAGCCCTTCCTGCCCTTCGGGGCTGACGCGGATGCGGGCGATGGCGTTCTCGGTGTAGCGGCGCAGGTTAGGGCTGAGCTCGCCGTTGCCGACCTCGCGCAGCAGGTCCTTGCTCACGCGCATGGCCTGGGGGCTGTTGAGCAGCAGGTTGGCGGTCCAGTCCTGCACCGCCTGCTCCAGTTCCTCCGCCGGGTAGCACTCGGCGAGCAGGCCCAGTTCGCGGGCGCGCTCACCGCTGAAGCGCTCGGCGGTAAGGGCGTAGCGGCGCGTGGCGCGCTCGCCGATGGCCTGGACCACGAAGGGGCTGATCACCGCCGGGGCCAGGCCGATGCGCACCTCGGAGAGGGAGAACTGCGCGTCCGCCGCGCCGATGGCCATGTCACAGCAACTGATCAGGCCCAGGGCGCCGCCGAAGGCCGCGCCCTGCACCACGGCCAGGGTCGGCACCTTGAGCTGGAAGAGGTTGTACATCAGCTCGGCCAGCTCGCGGGAATCGTCCAGGTTGGCGTTGTAGTCGAGGCGGGCGGACTCCTGCATCCAGGCCAGGTCGGCCCCGGCGGAGAAGTGCCGGCCCCGGCCGCGCAGGAGCAGGAAGCGCACGTTGGCGGCGGCCTTGACAGCTTCGAGGGCGAGGATCAGCTCACGGATCATGCCGGCGTTGAAGGCGTTGTTCTTCTCCGGGCGGTTGAGCCAGAGGGTGGCGACGCCGTTGTCGGCGAACTCCAGTTGCAGGGTGTCGAAGTCGGTCATGGGATTCCCCAGCTGCACGTTTCAAGCGGCAAGCTGCAAGTGCGAGCCGCGTCTCTTGAAGCGTGCGGCTGGCAGCTTGCGGCTGGTTTTTTCACATCCGGAACACGCCGAAGGTGGTCGGCTCGATCGGCGCGTTGAGAGCGCTGGAGATCGCCATGGCGAGCACCTCGCGGGTCTGTGCCGGGTCGATCACGCCGTCGTCCCAGAGCCGTGCGCTGGAGTAGTAGGGGTGCCCCTGGCGCTCGTACTGGTCGAGGATCGGCTGCTTGAGGCGCGCCTCGTCCTCGGCGCTGAACACCTGCCCGGCGCGTTCGCTCTGCTCGCGCTTGACCTGGGCCAGCACGCCGGCGGCCTGCTCGGCGCCCATCACGCCGATGCGTGCGTTGGGCCACATCCACAGGAAGCGCGGGTCGTAGGCGCGGCCGCACATGCCGTAGTTACCGGCGCCGAAGCTGCCGCCGATGATCACGGTGAACTTGGGCACCTTGGCGCAGGCCACGGCCGTGACCAGCTTGGCGCCGTGCTTGGCGATGCCGCCAGCCTCGTACTTCTGGCCGACCATGAAGCCGGTGATGTTCTGCAGGAACAGCAGCGGGATGCCGCGCTGGCAGGCCAGTTCGATGAAGTGCGCGCCTTTCTGCGCGGCCTCGGCGAAGAGGATGCCGTTGTTGGCGAGGATGGCGATCGGGTAGCCGTGCAGGTGGGCGAAGCCGCACACCAGGGTGGTGCCGAACAGGGCCTTGAATTCATCGAACTCGGAGCCGTCCACCAGGCGCGCAATCACTTCACGCACGTCGAAGGGCTGCTTGGCGTCCGCCGGGATCACCCCGTACAGCTCCTCCGCCGCATAGCGCGGCAGCAGCGGCTGGCGGTGGTTGAGCTGGCCGAGCTTGCGCCAGTTGAGGTTGGCGATGCTGCGCCGGGCCAGGGCCAGGGCGTGGGCATCGTCCTCGGCGTAGTGGTCGGCGACGCCGGAGGTCTTGCAGTGCACGTCGGCGCCGCCCAGGTCCTCGGCGCTCACCACCTCGCCGGTGGCGGCCTTCACCAGCGGCGGGCCGGCGAGGAAGATGGTGGCCTGGTTGCGCACCATGATGGTTTCGTCGCTCATCGCCGGCACGTAGGCGCCGCCGGCGGTGCAGGAGCCCATGACGACGGCTATCTGCGGGATGCCGAGGGCGCTCATGTTGGCCTGGTTGAAGAAGATGCGGCCGAAGTGCTCGCGGTCGGGGAAGACCTCGTCCTGGCGCGGCAGGTTGGCGCCGCCGGAGTCCACCAGGTAGATGCAGGGCAGGCGGTTCTCCCGGGCGATGGCCTGGGCGCGCAGGTGCTTCTTCACCGTCAGCGGGTAATAGGAACCGCCTTTCACCGTGGCGTCGTTGGCCACGATCATGCATTCGACGCCTTCCACGCGGCCGATGCCGGCCACCACGCCGGCGGCGGGCACGTCCTCGCCATACACCTCGTGGGCGGCCAGCTGGCCGATCTCGAGGAAGGGCGAGCCGGGGTCGAGCAGACGGTTGATGCGCTCGCGGGGCAACAGCTTGCCGCGCGAGGTGTGGCGTTCCTGGGCCTTGGCACCGCCGCCTTCATGGACGCGCGCCAGCAGCTCGCGCAGCGCGTCGACCTGCTCGCCCATGGCCGCGGCGTTGGCGGCGAAGTTGGGGGAACGCGGATTCAGCTGTGTAGTGAGAATGGTCATTCGGGGCTCCGCGAGCTTGAAGCCGGAAGCTGGAGGCTGGAAGAGGGCAGTGCATGCGTCCGGCTTCCAGCTTCTGGCTTCCAGCTAGTTCGTTTACTTGGTTTCGTTAAACAGCTCGCGCCCGATCAGCATGCGGCGGATTTCGCTGGTACCGGCACCGATCTCGTAGAGCTTGGCGTCGCGCAGCAGGCGGCCGGCGGGGAATTCGTTGATGTAGCCGTTGCCGCCGAGGATCTGGATCGCGTCCAGGGCCATCTGGGTGGCGCGCTCGGCGGTGTAGAGGATCACCCCCGCGGCGTCCTTGCGGGTGGTCTCGCCACGGTCGCAGGCCTGGGCCACGGCGTAGAGGTAGGCACGGCTGGCGTTGAGCTGGGTGTACATGTCGGCGACCTTGCCCTGGATCAGCTGGAACTCGCCGATGCTCTGGCCGAACTGCTTGCGGTCGTGGATGTAGGGCACCACCACGTCCATGCACGCTTGCATGATCCCGGTGGGGCCGCC
Organism: Pseudomonas solani; assembly: GCF_026072635.1. Lineage (NCBI taxonomy): Bacteria > Pseudomonadati > Pseudomonadota > Gammaproteobacteria > Pseudomonadales > Pseudomonadaceae > Pseudomonas > Pseudomonas solani. Next base: position 4,891,466 of record NZ_AP023081.1, read on the forward strand.
GGAGAGCACCACGCGCTCGTAGTCGAGGCCGCTCATCAGCACCCGGACGCCGCCGTTGAGCACGCCGAGGATGTTCTCCTCCGGCACTTCCACGTCATCGAAGAACAGCTCGCAGGTGTTGGAGCCGCGCATGCCGAGCTTGTCGAACTTGTTGCTGCGGGAGAACCCCTTCCAGTCGCGCTCGACGATGAACGCGGTAATGCCGTGTGGGCCCTTCTCCAGGTCGGTCTTGGCGTAGATCACGTAGGTGTTGGCGTCGGGGCCGTTGGTGATCCAGGTCTTGCTGCCGTTGAGCACGAAGCGGTCGCCCTTGCGGTCGGCGCGCAGCCTCATGGAGACCACGTCGGAGCCGGCGTTGGGCTCGCTCATGGCCAGCGCGCCGACGTGCTCGCCGCTGATCAGCTTGGGCAGGTACTTGTGCTTCTGCTCGGCGGTGCCGTTGCGGTTGATCTGGTTGACGCAGAGGTTGGAGTGGGCGCCGTAGGAGAGGGCGACCGAGGCGGAACCGCGGCTGATCTCCTCCATGGCCACCACGTGGGCCAGGTAGCCCAGGCCCGCGCCGCCGAATTCCTCGGGCACGGTGACGCCGAGCAGGCCCATCTCGCCGAACTTCTTCCACATGTCCATGGGGAAGGCGTTTTCGCTGTCCACCTGGGCCGCGCGGGGCGCCAGTTCGGCGGCGACGAAGGCTTGCACCTGCTCGCGCAGCATGTCGATGGTGTCGCCGAGGGCGAAGTTCAGGCTCGGGTAAGTCATGGTTCCACCTGTGCTTGTGATTGTCGGGAAACGGGTTGTCGGGTCAGGCGCTGGCGCCCTGTTTCTTGGTTTCGGCGAGGGCGGCCAGGCAGCGTTCCTCGGCGGTGTCCAGTTCCAGCTGCATCTGCTGGATGTCGAGCAGCTGCTGTTCCAGCTGCGCGCGGCGGGCGGCGATCTTCTCCATGAAGGTCTCCAGCTGCTTGCGGTTGCCGCTGCTCGGGTCATAGAGGTCGATCAGCTCCTTGCACTCGGCGAGGGAGAAGCCGATGCGCTTGCCGCGCAGGATCAGCTTCAGCGCCACCAGGTCCTTGGGGCTGTAGATGCGTTCCTGGCCCCTGCGTTCGGGGAAGAGCATTTCCTGCTCCTCGTAGAAACGGATGGCGCGGGTGGTCACATCCAGTTCGCGGGCGAGGTCGGAAATGCTGTAGGTCTTGGACATGGAAGCGGGCTCGGCTGTGTTTACCTTTACGTTAACGTAAACCTGTGCGAACCTGCCTGTCAACGCTCGTCACGGTCGTTCCGCTGGCCTCTTCTGGCGCGAAGATTGCTCGCCATGCCCACGGACGACACGACTCTTTACGGCGCCGAAAGGCGGGTGTAGACATTCTGGGCGACCCTGCCGCCAACCCCCTCCACAGGGGCCAGGCGAGGAGGGCGCTGGAGTACGAATGACATGCGAATAACAAGAAATGACGATGTCCTGCGGCAATCCCGCCTCGCCCGCCTGCGTTTGCAGAACGAAGGCGACCTCCCTGATGGCGTGCTGCGCGAGGAGATCGACGCCTCCTGGCGGCGCAGCCTCGGTCACGGGCTCGACTGCCTGGAGGGCGACGGCGCCGGCATCGAGCAGCTGCGCGACCTCGAGCTGCTGCTGGACGGCAACCGCCTGCTGATCGACGCCGCCACCCCCGAACTCGAATACCTGGTGCGCCAGCAGGGGCAGGGCGGCCTGGTGATACTCGGCGACGCCCAGGCCAACGTGCTGGCCATCGAGGGGCAGACCGACGCCCTGCAGCTCGCCGGCCTGCGCGACCTGCGCCCGGGCAGTTGCTGGAGCGAGTCCCTGCGCGGCACCAACGCCTTGGGCACCGCCGTGGTCGAGGGCCGACCGACCCTGATCAACAGCGGTGAGCATTACCTCGACCGCCTCAGCCGCTTCGCCTGCACCTCGGTGCCGCTCAAGGACCCCCACGGCCGGGTGGTCGGCGTCATCGACCTGACCCGCGAAGGCCACCTGGCCGAGCCCCGCGACAGCTTCGCCACGCTGCTGCTGGCGGCCGGCAATATCGAAAGCCGCCTGTTCGGCCTGACCTATCCGCAGCAGCTGGTGCTGGCCTTCCATTCACGCCCGCAGTACCTCGGCTCCGCCTGGCACGGCCTGTTGGCCCTGAGCCTGGACGGCGAACTGCTGGCCGCCAACGACCAGGCCTGCCACCTGCTGCGGGTGGAGCGCCAGGCGCTGGTGGGCCACAGCTGCGAGGAATTGCTCGGCGCCCGCGCCTCGGGCTTCCTCGCGCGCCTGCTGCAAGGCGGCGTGAGCAGCGTGCAGACCCCGCGCGGGGAGTTCTTCTTCCGTGCCCTGCAGTTGCCCCGGCACATCGGTGTCGCCTCGGTGGCACCGGCCAGGCCGACCGCCACGCCCGCGCCGGAGTTGGAAGCCCTGGCCGGCGGCAACGCGCGCCTGGCCCGTGCCCTACGCATGGCCCGCCAGGGGCTGGCCGGCGAATTGCCGGTGCTGCTGCTGGGCGAAACCGGCACCGGCAAGGAAGTGGTCGCCCGTGCGCTGCACCAGGCCAGTGCGCGGGCGGGCAAGCCCTTCGTCGCGGTGAACTGCGCGGCGATCCCCGAAGGGCTGATCGAGTCCGAACTCTTCGGCTACCGCGAGGGCGCCTTCACCGGCTCGCGCAAGGGCGGCATGGTCGGCCGGGTGATGCAGGCCCAGGGCGGCACGTTGTTCCTCGACGAGATCGGCGACATGCCCCTGGCCCTGCAGGCGCGCCTGCTCCGCGTGCTGCAGGAGCGCCGCGTCGCGCCCCTCGGTGCCGGCGAGGAACAGGAGCTGGATATCGCCGTGATCTGCGCCACCCACCGCGACCTGCAGCGTCTGGTGCAGGGCGGGCAGTTCCGCGAAGACCTCTACTACCGGGTCAACGGCGTCAGCCTGCGCTTGCCGTCGCTGCGTGAGCGCGATGACCTGGCCACCCTGATCACCGAAGTGTTGGTGCGCCTGGGCGAGCCGGCCGTGAGCCTGGACCCGGACCTGACCGAACTGCTTACCGGCTACGACTGGCCGGGCAACATCCGCCAGCTGGAGATGGTGCTGCGCTCGGCCCTGGCCATGCGCGAGAACGGCGAAAAGGAACTGGGCCTGGACCACCTCACCGACAGCCTGCTGGACGAGCTGACCAGCAGCCGACGCCAGCCCGGCAGCATCCGCGAGAACGAGCTGGAGCTGATCCGCAGCGCCCTGGAGCGCCACCAGGGCAATGTCTCGGCCGCGGCCGACGCCCTGGGCATCAGCCGCGCGACGCTGTATCGCAAGCTGAAGCAGCTGAGGGGATGAGTCTGTTCCATGCAGGAGCACATTGTTCTTGTAGGGGCCTGCGGGTGATCTCATGACCCGCCTCCTGCTCAAGCTCGTCGACGCCAACGACCCTGACCTGCTGCGCCGCGCCCTGGCCTGGCTCTACGGCTTCGTCCGCCCCCACGGCCGGGCCATCGCCGTGCTGCTGGGGCTGTCCCTCTGCGCCAGCCTGCTGGTGCTGGCGCAGCCCTGGCTGACCAAGACGCTGATCGACGACGGCCTGCTGGCCCGGGACTTCGGCACCCTGGTGCAGGTGGCCCTGGCGATGATCCTGGTCGGCCTGCTCGGCACGGCGCTGTCGGGCATCAACCGCTACCTGCACACGCGGCTCTCGGGGCGCGTCCTCTTCGCCCTGCGTGATGACCTCTACCGCCACCTGCAGCAGCTGTCGCCGGCCTTCTTCGGGCGCAAGCGCCTGGGCGACATCCTGTCCCGGCTGGATGGCGACGTGGCGGAGATCCAGCGCTTCGCCGTGGATTCGCTGTTCTCTGCCGTCTCCAGCGTCATCGGCCTGGTGGGGGCGGTGGCGCTGATGCTGATGCTGTCCTGGCAGCTGTCGTTGCTGCTGGCGCTGCTGATCCCCATCGAGGTGCTCTGGCTGCGCTGGATGCGGCGCAAGGTGGAGCGCGAGGTGCGCAGCCTGCGCGAGCGCTCGGCGGACGTGTCGTCCTTCCTGGTGGAAACGCTGCCGGCGATGAAGTTCATCCAGGCCGCCGGTGCCCAGCAGCGTGAATCGCGCCGCCTGGAGGGGCTGGGGCAGGGCTACATGCGCCAGCTGCTGCGGGTGCAGGTCACCGAGTTCTTCACCCATGCGGTGCCCGGCACGCTGACCTCGCTGTCCCGCGCCTGCGCCTTTCTCATCGGTGGCTACTGGGTGATCCAGGGCACCTGGCAACTGGGCGCGCTGATCGCCTTCTCCACCTACCTGGGCATGGCCGTGGGGCCGGTGCAGAGCCTGCTCGGGCTCTACGTCGCGCTGCAGCGCATGACGGTGAGCCTCGGCCGGGTGATGGAGCTGCAGCAGGAGCCGGTGACCGTGCGCCAGCCCGACGCGCCGCAGCCGATGCCGGAGGGCCGCGGTGCCTTGCGCCTGGAGGGCGTGCATTTTGCTCATGAGCAGCGTGCCGGCCTGCTGCTCGATGGTGTGGAGGCGGAGATCCCCGCCGGCCTCAAGGTGGCCATCAGCGGGGCGTCGGGCGCTGGCAAATCCACCCTGATCGACCTGCTGCAACGCTTCTACGACCCGGACCGGGGCCGCATCCTGCTGGACGGCGCCGACCTGCGCGAACTGGACCTGCTGGCCCTGCGCCGGCGCATCGCCGTGGTCAGCCAGGACATCGTGCTGTTCCGCGGCACCCTGGCGGAGAACCTCGCCTACGCCGCCCCCGATGCCAGCCGCGAAGCCGTCGAGCAGGTGGCGCGGCTGGCCCGCCTCGACGGCTTGATCGCGTCCCTGCCCCTGGGGCTGGACAACCCGCTGGGCGAGCGCGGCCAGCAGCTTTCCGGTGGGCAGAAACAGCGCATCGCCATCGCCCGCGCGTTGCTGCAGGACCCGCTGATCCTGGTGCTGGACGAGGCCACCTCGGCGGTGGACGAAGCCACCGAGCGCGACGTGATCGCCGCCATCGACCAGCTCTTCGCCGGGCGCACGCGCATCCTCATCAGCCACCGCGCCTCCACCCTGGCCGAAGCCGATCTCGCCTTCCGCCTGGAGCAGGGCCGCCTGCAGCGCCTGGAGCCGGTGAGCCATGAGCACTGAGCGGGCCATCGGCATCATCGACAGCGGCTTCGCCCCCGAGCAGGCCGCGCGGGTGACGCTGGCCCGACGCTTCTGGCTGGAGGGCGGCGAGCTGCAGGAAGGCGAGGCGCAGCCCGACATCCTCGGCCACGGCAGCCTGGTGCTGGATACCTTCGGCCGGTATGCCGGGCCCGCGCGCGTCTGCATGGCCCAGGTGTTCGGCGAGCGCTGGCAGACCAGCCCGTTGCAGGTGGCTGCCGCCCTGTACTGGCTGCTGGAGCAGGATGTGGCGCTGATCACCATGAGCCTCGGCCTGCGCAACGACCGCCCGGTGCTGCGCGAGGCCTGCGTACTGGCCCAGAGTGCCGGCGTGCTGCTCTGCGCCTCCAGCCCCGCCCAGGGTGAACCGGTGTACCCGGCCGGCTACCCGGGGGTGATCCGCATCACCGGCGATGCCCGCTGTGCCCCGGGGCAGTGGTCCTGGCTGAACAGCCCCCAGGCCGATTTCGGTGCCCCTGTCAGCGCCGCCAACGGCGCGGCCGGGGCGAGCATGGCCTGCGCTGCGCTGAGCGGAATCATCGCTGCCCACCTGCGCGAGCACCCCGGCGCCAGCCGCGAGGCGGTGCTGAACTGGTTGCACGAGGGTGCTGCCTTCACCGGTCCGGAGCGTCGCCATGGCTGAGATCGTCGTGCTCGGCGCCGGCCCGGCGGGCGCGGCGGTGGCCCTGGGGCTGAAGCGGCTGGGCTACCCGGTGCGGGTGGTCAGCGAGTGGCGGCGTTTCGCGGCGCTGGAGGGCGTGTCGCAACGGGTGCTCGAAGGCCTGCGTCATGCCGGCCTCACCCATGCGCTGGCCTGTGCCGATGCGCCGTCGCCACGGCGGGTTGCCTGGGGCGCTGGCAGCCAGTCGATCAACCACGAATGCCTGCTGGACCGGCCGCGCTTCGATGCGGCGCTGCGCGAGGACCTGGCCGCTGCCGGTATCGCGGTGCAGGAAGCGCGGGTGCTGCGGGTCGAGCCGCTGGAGCGTGGGCACCTCGTGCATCTCGACGGCGGCGCGCCGTTGCGTGCGGACTTCCTGGTAGAGGCCCGGGGTCGCCAGGCACCGCTGGCGGGGGGCGCCTGCGTGGGCCGGAAACCCTCAGCCTGCTCAATACCTGGCGCGATGCGCCGGGCCGCCCAGGCTCGGCGCTGGAAAGCCTGCCCGACGGCTGGGCCTGGATGGCACGGCTGGAAGACGGGCGTTGCTACTGGCAGATCACCCGCGACGCCCATGGCCTGCCGCCCAAGGAGCAACTGCCGGCCTGGTGCGCGTCGCGGCGCGGCGAATCCACCCTGGTGCGTGAGTTGTTCGGCGACGCCGCGTTGCAGGCGACCGAGCTGCACGCCCGCAGCAGCACCGCCATTCTCTTCAATGAAGCCAGTGGCCCCGACTGGCTGCGGGTGGGTGATGCCGCCATGGCGGTGGACCCGCTCTCGGGCAACGGCATCTTCCAGTCCCTGTCTTCCGCCTTGCAGGCGCCGGCGGTGATCAACACCCTGCTACAGCGGCCGGAGCGCACTGCACTGGCCCGGCGTTTCCACCAGCAGCGGGTGGAGCAGCTGTTCCTGCGCTTCGCCCGCACCGGCCGCGACTTCTACGCCATGGAACAGCGCTGGGCTGCACAGCCGTTCTGGCGAGAGCGCAGCACCTGGCCCGATGCCGAGCCGCTGCACGTACCGGCCGATATCAACCCGCTGCGTGTGGCGCGCGCGCCGGTGATCCAGGGCGACCTGATCGAGGAACGGGAGGTGGTGGTCACCGCCGATCAGCCCCTGGGCATCTGGCACCTGGACGGCATTGCACTCGCACCCATCATCCAGGCGTTGCACGCCGGGCAACTGGCCGAGGCGCTGGCGGGTCTGGCGCCCGAGGCGCGGCGCAAGGTGCAGGGCTGGCTGCTGGGGCAGGGTTATCGGCCCTGATTCGTGCGTTTCCTGCCCTGCTCGGAATGTGCGAAGGCTAGAATGTGCCGCGCAGATTCAGCCTGGCCATTGAAGGGGACTCCATGCATTTCGACCTGATCCAGACCCTCAGCCTCGCGGGCAAGAACTCGGTTCCGAACGATGACCGCATCGGCAGCGCCGAGCAGCACGCCTGGGTCATCGACGGCGCCACCGACCTCGGCGAGCCGGGGCTCATGGGCGAGCGCGGTGGTGCAGCCTGGCTGGCCGGCGCGGCCCATCGCGCATTCGCCGGCGCCTCGGGCCCGCTGGCGGAACTGTGCGGTGGCGTGTTCGACCGCGTCGCCACGGACTACGGGCGTGATCGCCAGCGCGAGCCGGTCGCCCACTGGGAACTGCCCCGCGCCTCGCTCGCCGCGGTGGCCATTGAAGGCGAAAGCCTCGCCTGCGGCCACCTCGGCGATTGCGTCGTCATCCACCGCAGCGCCAGCGGCGTCGCCTTCCTCACCCCCGAGCCGAACCGCGACACCGAGCAGGCCGAAGCCGCCGCGCTGGGCCCGGGCACCGGCGCCGACAACGTGCGCAGCGCCCACGTGCTGGCCGACCGCCGCGCCGCCCGCGAACGCCCCAAGGCGGTGCTGAGCGTCGACGCCGAGCAGGCCAGGGCAGGCATGCACTACGCCCGCGCGCCGCTGGCCAAGGGCGACGACCTGTTGCTGATGACCGATGGCTTCGCCGCACTGTTCGACACCTACCGCCACTACGACGCCGCCACCCTGGTGGCCCGCGTGCTGGAAAGCGGCCTGCTGCCGCTGGCTGCCGAACTGCGCCGCATCGAGCTCGAAGACGCCGCCTGCCTGCGCTACCCGCGCTTCAAGGCCAGCGACGATGCCTCGGTGATCTGGTTGCGGGTGGGGTAGGGCGCTACCCGCGCCGCACCACCGGTACCCATACCTCCACGAACCCCGTCCCCTGCATCGGATCGAAATCGGCGCTGTACTGCTCGAATTCCGGGGCGTCGGCGAAGGTGTACTCGGACTCGGGCAGCCACTTGTTGAAGATGGTGAGGAAGGTCTGGTGGATGGTCGAGATGTGGCCCAGGTGGCGGAACACGGCGTAGTCCTGCCGAGGCACCTTGAAGTGGCGCAGGGCGGGCGGTAGCCCTTCGATACGGGGTACCTCGACGCCGGCAATGTATTCGAAGCTGCCGTCCTCGCCCGGATTGCAGCACAGCCCGTAGGTGACGTAGCTGGTCTGCCCGGGGATGTTGCCCAGGTAAGGCACGAAGGCCTGCCACAGGCCGACGATGCCCTCGTTCTTGTCGAAGGTGAAACGCTCGCCCAGGCCGGCGATGATGAATTCGGCACGGGTTTCATAGCGGGGTTGGGACAGTTCCACGAAGCTCATTTCTTTCATGCGCAAAGGCTCCACCAGTGACAGGTTTCCGTGCCCCTGTTCGCGAACCTGCCGGGGCGTTACGCCGAACAGGTCGCAGAAGGCACGCGTGAACGCTTCATGGGACCCATAGCCGGCGCCGAGGGCGACATCGAGGATGTCGTGCTTCCCATCGCTCAACGCCAGCGCCGCCTGGCTCAAGCGCCGGGCGCGGATGTAGCGCATCACCGACCAACCCGTGGCCAGGGAAAAGAAGCGCGACAGGGCGAAAGGCGATAGGCCGAACTGGCGCGCGACGTGCCCGAGGTCCAGCTCGGAGCCCAGCTCCGTTTCGATGAACCACAGGACTTTCTCGATGCTTGGCATGGGTGCTCCTTGAAGACGGGGCGACGTTAGCAGGGGTGCAAAGGGGGGATTTGATCGTTCTTGCGGACTCTTTCCGAGCCGTTGCAGGCCTCGTTGAAATTACGGTGGTTGCCTACCAGCCGTAATCGCCCATGGCGTTCTTGAACTGATCAGCCAGCTTGGTTCTGCAGTCGGATTGGTGCGTGCTCGCCCAGGCTCCGCCATAGGTCTGGCTCATCGAGCGGCAGAACTCGGCGCGGAACTGTTCCCAGTGTTCCTTGGCTGCTGCCAGCGATCTGACTGCATCCTCCTGCTCTGATTGCTTCGCTTGCTCCAGCAGCATCTGGTAGCTCGCCTCCATTTCATTGTTGGAGGCTTGCCACTCGGGCAGCCTTGCATTGGCGTATTCGACGATTGCCGGCTCCGCCATGGTGTGGAGCGGCAGCAGCGAAAGGCACAGCGTGGCCAGGATGGCCGCTCTCCTGTCCGCTTTCGGAGGTGTCGTCATACCGGTAGGCGCTGGGTGGATGGCGTTACTTTCCTGCATGAGGCCGTCCTTGACTCGGCGTGTGGGTGTCAGTGGCCAGCGCTTACACGACACTGTCACGCCCCAGTGCGCTTCTGTGGCCGACACCTGCAGTCTTCAGCCGTTGCAGCAGGTCCTGGCGTGCGTCGTAGCCGCCAGCACGGACGTAGTCGAGCTCGGATGCGGTGATCAGCACAACGGGTACCAGGGTCACCGGGGATAGAGGCATGTCCTCCAGGTGGGTGGCGAAGTCCGGCTCGGGGCCACCCAGCAGGACGCCGATGCAGTCATCGTCGGTGACGAAGGCAGGCGGCAACTGTTCGCCCAGGTGATGGGACTGGCTGACTCCCGGGAGCTCCAGGGACAGCGCACCGTGCTGTTGCAGTTGCGCGGTAATGCCGCCGGCGTTCGCCACGGTCTTGGCCACGTTTTCCAGCAGCTCGAAAGCCCAGCTCTGCTTGAGCAGGTCGACTTCCCCCAGTGCTCCTCGGGCGTGCTCGGGGATGTCGGGCGTGTCGATGAACAGTTCCATCTCGAAGCCGTTCACCGGCTCATCGCCGTCATCGAATGGCGATGACAGGCCATCGGTGGCGAGGAGGATGCTCCCGGCGCGGCGCACGACCCGATAGGCCTGGCGAGTGGAGGGCCAGTAGGGGCCGCCTGTGAAGCTGGGACTGATGAGGTAGGCCAGCACATCTCGTTCGGCGGTTCCGATGCTTTGCCAGTGCAGCTCCAGGCGCTCGCTACTGGCTTCCAGGGCCACCTGCTTGGCCGCTTCGGCTTCGGTCATCTCATAAGGGGTTTCAGCGTTGCCGGGCGCTGGAGTCGCTGGCGCGTTTTCGGCAGCGGGTTGTTTCGATGATCCGAACAGCTTCCTGAAGAATTCCATGGGCATTCCCTGCGTTGGGTGGGTGGCTCGGAAGGGGCATTGTGAGGGGCGCACCTGGGTATGGAAATAGCCGGGGGCGGGTTCCGTAACGGTGTTCTCATCGGTTGCGTTGAGTCGCTCCTGGCTGCACCATCCGTGCCCTTCAGGCATAAGGGCAAGGAGGCGGTGCATGTATAAGTTGGGGCATCTGGTGGACGGTGAATGGGCGCCGTATCGGCACCCAGCGGTTTTTTCGCTTCCCGATGCGGAGGCGCACCAGCGGGTAGTGGTTGGCGTTCCAGGCTCTGATCCGGAGGTGATCCTGCGGCTCGCTCGTTGCCTGGAAGAACCGTTGTTGTTGCTTCATATCCTGCACACGGTTCGTGGCGAGGCCGAGCCGGCGCGCTACCAAAGCCCGGAGCTGTCTTGCTCTGAGGTCGAGGCGTTCATCCGCGAGTTCAGGCCGTTCCTGGCGAATGACAGCCGCTTCGATCTGTGGGTCCACTCACCGTCGCAACAGGCCACGCTGGCCTGGGACCGACACGACATGCTCTACGCCTACGGTCCGCTCGACGACTATGTGAATGCGCTCAGGGAGCTTGGTTTCACTGAGGGCGAGCCTCAGCTCCCCGTGCCTCACGCGCACAACTACCACGCGGCATTCGATGGTATGTCCCGTGAGGTGGTGGAGTGGTGCGATTGGTGGAAATCACCGCTGCGGCCCGAGGATGAGCAGTAGGGGCGCTGGCAGTCAGTCGCTCAGCTCGCAGGTAGCGGTGCCTTCGACGCCCGTCGCGTGCGCGCTGACATGCCGTACGGCAAAGCCGGGCTGTTCGATTTTCATCTCCTTTGACCAGACGTCACCGCTGGCGACCTGATAGCTGATGGAGCCATCGCCGTGCCAGGCCAGGCGTAGCGTATAGGCACCCTTGTGGTCCGCGGTGGTAAGGATGTTGCTGCTGACGACCGGCTGTGCGGCATTGAAGGTACGAACGGAGAAGCTGCGCTGCCCCTCCCCCGCAGGTGCACTGTCGAGAAACAGGGTGTTGTCTTCCACCTCATCCTCCGCTGCCGCGAGAATCACGCCGGGGCTCCATTTCTCGCCGTATCGGTGATCGTCGATTTTCACGTTGCATGACAACCTGCCCTGTTTCCCGACGTTCTGCTGGAAGAAGGTGCCGTAGTTCCCATAGGGGACATCGAACTCCATCGCGTGCTCCGATGCACTGCAGGCCAGCGAGAAACACAGGCTCGACAGCCCGATCAGGTTTACAGCGTTCATGACGGCTTCATTCCTTGAAATGGCGAATTCAGGGCGCGCAAGGCTACGTGTGTCACCTGTCCCGCACAATGCTCCCGGTACTCAAACCTCGGGGCGCCTGCATCAGCCTTCATGCCGCCCGTCGATCCCCCAGCCGCTCGCCTTGCACAGCACGTCGAAATCACGTGCCAGCTCCGCCAGGGTGATGGCGCCGAGGCGGTCGATGAGTAGCGCTTCGGCCTGGTTCAGGGCGTCTTCCAGGGCGGCGTTGACCACGCGCTCGACGGCGCATTCCGGGGTTTCGTTCTCGATGCCGATGGCGAAGATCCTCGGGCCGCCAACGGCGTTGTGGATGTCCAGCAGGGTGATGGTTTCGAGATCACCGGCCAGGGTCCAGCCGCCGCCGTGGCCTTTCTCCGAACTTACGTAGCCCGCCTGGCGCAGGCCGGCCATGGTGCGGCGGACCACCACGGGGTTGGTGTCCAGCATCCGGGCGATTTGCTCCGAGGTGAAGGGTTGGTCGTGGCGGGCCATGTGCAGCAGCACGTGGAGCATGCGGGAGAGCCTGCTGTCCTTTCTCATTGCATTGCCTCTGTTGTGCCTTACGTCAGGTGGATCGAATAACGCCACTTTATAAGTTGCGTGAGAAAAAATCCTCGCTCTATCATGTAGCTCTAAAAGTTTCATGAGTTTCGGCCGGCCATTCCGAGTCCCGGATGCTGGCGAGCAACGGAGGAGAGCAGCGATGCAGTACGACGTGATCATCATCGGCGGTAGCTATGCCGGCCTGTCGGCGGCCATGCCCCTGGCGCGGGCGCGCCGGCGCATCCTGGTGGTGGACGAGGGGTTGCGGCGCAACCGCTTCGCCGCCCATTCACATGGCTTCCTGACCCAGGACGGCAACGCGCCCGGCGCCATCGCCAGCCAGGCACGCGAGCAGGTGATGGCCTACGAGACGGTCGAGTGGCTCACCGGCAAGGCCGTCGCCGTTGCGCTGACGGCGCGGGGTTTCCGTATCGAGATCGAGGGCGAGGAGCCGCGCGAGGCGCGCCGGCTGATCTTCGCGGGCGGTGTCGTCGACCAGCTCCCCGAGATTCCCGGCCTGGCCGAGCGCTGGGGCAGCCGGGTGTTCCATTGCCCCTATTGCCACGGCTACGAGCTGCAGCAGGGGCGGATCGGCGTCATCGCCACCTCGGCCATGTCCATGCACCTGGCCTTGTTGCTGCCGGATTGGGGCCGCACGACGCTGTTCCTCAACCAAGCCTTCGAGCCCGACGCGGAGCAACTGGCCAAGCTCGCCGCGCGCGGCGTGACGCTGGAGCGCGAACCGGTACGTGCTGTCGAGGGCGAACTGGATCTGGTGCTGCGCGATGGGCGGGTGATCAGCCTGGACGGGCTGTTCGTGCCCACCCGCATCGATGTCGCCAGCTCGCTGCCGGAGTCGCTGGGCTGCGAGTTCGACGAGGGCTTCTACGGGCGGATCATCCGCACCGACGCGATGAAGGCGACCAGCGTCAAGGGCGTCTACGCCTGCGGTGATGCGGCGCGGATGGGCGGCTCGGTGCCCTTGGCAGTGGGCGATGGGACCCTGGCCGGTGCCGCTGCGCATCAGTCACTGATCTTCGACAGCCACTGATCGCGGAGGCCCCTATGCAAGCGTTTTCCGATCCACAAGCCGTCGCCCGTTACGCGGAAGGGCCTGTTCGCCAGGTGCCCGGGTTCCATGCCCTGCAGCGGATGGCGACCCTGCTGCTGGCCGAACAGGTGCCCACGCAGGGGCGGGTGTTGGTGCTCGGCGCCGGCGGTGGCCTGGAGCTGAAGGTATTCGCCGAGGCGCAACCCGGCTGGCGTTTCCTCGGGGTGGACCCCTCGGCGGAAATGCTCGCCCTGGCCCGCCAGACCCTGGGGGATCTCGATGCTCGGGTGGCGCTGCACCAGGGTTATATCGAATCGACTGCGCTGGAGCCCTTCGATGGCGCCACCTGCCTGCTTACGCTGCACTTCCTGCCGGAGGCGGAGCGCCTGCGCACGCTCCGGGAGTTGCTGCTGCGCCTGAAGCCCGGTGCGCCGCTGGTGGTCGCCCATCACAGCGTTGCGCAACCGCTTGCAGAACGTACGCGCTGGCTGAGGCGCTACGCGGCCTTCGCCACGGCATCCGGGGTTCCCGCCGCCCAGGCCGAGAATGCGATTGCGGCCATCAGCGAACGTTTGCCGCTGCTCTCGCCCGAGCAGGATGAGGCCTTGCTGCGCCAGGCCGGTTTCGACGGTGTGGAGCTGTTCTACGCCGGCTTCACCTTCAGGGGCTGGGTGGGTTATCGGCCCCTGTAGAAGCCTGGCTTGGTGAGGCCATGAGCGCGTCGATGAAGGGGCCTTGCCAGCGAGGTACTCGCCGATACCGCCGGTATTGAGGGCTTCCAGTTCGAGTTTCAGCTCCTGGTAGCGCTGGCGGATCAGCGGGTCGCTGCGCAGCAGGTCGCGGAAGCGCAGCATCCTGTCGATCTGCTCGTGGCCGCGGAGGCAGACATGCACCTTGTGGGTGCGCACGCCATCGACGTCGCGGCGGTAGAAGTGATGCCCAGGCGACAGGTCGCTGCCCCGCACATAGCCGAAGCCGGCCATCATGGCATTGCGCTCGGGCTCGCCCCTGTGTGCGGCGACCACCACCAGCAGGTCGATCTCCGGCTTGGCATGGAGCCCGAGAACAGCGGTGCTGCCGACATGGTGGATGGCGATGAGATCGGCAGTGAAGGCCGTCTCAACCTGCTCCCGGGCTGTGACGAAGCGCATTGGCCATTCGCTGTCATAGGGGGTGATGCGGCTGGTCAGCGCCATGAGCTCGTCCTTGTTCTTTCAGCAAGCGGGAGTGGGCGCGAGAGGGTAGCGCAATGGCTATCGGGTACGCGCTGCATTCACTGCTCGGCCCCGATATTTTCATCAGCCCAAAGAAAAGCCCATTCCGGGGAATGGGCTTTTTCGTTCTTTACCGCCGCTCGGTTCAGCCGATCAGCACATAGCCGAAGGGATTGTGGCGCAGGTCGCCCAGCGGGTAACCGAAGTCGGGGCGCTTCTTGTAGGGCGTGAGCGGCTCGCTGGCGTCTTCCAGGCCGAAGGTCGCCAGGAAGGCCTTCTCGAAGCGCGCGACCGAATCGATCTGCTCCTGCTCGCTGGGCTCCTCGTCCTCGCCGAAGGCGATCACGAAGTCCGGCAGCCCCAGGTTCTGCATGCCGCAGCTGTAGAGCTTGTCGTCATCGCTGATGGGCTTGCGCACGAACATCTTGTACAGGGCCAGCAGCATGGATTTCTGGTCGCGCTGCTCCACGGCATCGGTCATCTGGGTGATCAGCTCGCGCCAGCGTACGAGGCCGTGGGCGAGGCCGGCGGTCTCGATCTTCGCGGCGGTGATCATGCCCTTGTCGATCAGGTTGCCCAGGCAGCGCGCGGTCACCATCGCCACGGAGATGCGCGTGCGCTCGGAGAAGATGTTGCGCACGATGAAGTAGGCGGAGGCGGTGTGGTTCTCGATGTTCTCCCAGTCCTGGTCGGTCATCGAGGGCTCGGTGCGGTCCATGCAGGCCGAGTAGGAGCGGGGCATGCGGTCGTCGTTCTCCAGCTCGCTGAACTCGGGGTCCAGGCGATAGGTGTCGACGAAGGCTGCGGCGGCCATTTCCTCGAACTCCGACTTCAGCGCATCGAAGGACTCCATGTTGCCCAGCACATTGAGGATCATGGCCGGGGCAGGCTGGCCTTGATGTTTGTCAGCTGCTCGTCCTTGGCGGCGATGTAGGCCTCCAGCGCTTCGAAATACGTCACGGCGCTTTCCTGGATTGCCGCGCTCTGCTCGGCGATGGGGAAGGTGTCGAGCTGGTCTTCACCCTGCGCGTCCACCTCATAGGGCTGGTAGCGCACCTCGTACTCGCGGGTCTCGTGGTCCACCAGCTTGAAGATGAAGTGGCAGTGGTCGCTGTGGCCGTTCTTCGCGCCCGGGCTGTTGAAGTTCTCCACCGCAACGCGGATGCGGTGCTGGTCGAATACCACGAACGCTTCCGTCTCCTCGTCATCCCCGTGCTCGAGGGTCACCCACTCGTCGTTGTCGCCGCCTTCGATGTACGCGTGGAAGTGCTCTTCCACGTACTCCGAATTCAGCAGGGCCTGGATGCGGTCGTAATCGATTGCAGTAAGAGCGGGGCTCGGGGCGTTGGCCATGGTGCGTCCTTTCGGGCTCGTTTCGGCGGCTGCGGTGGCAGCGGGTGAGTTTGGGATGGGGTGTTGAGGCGGCAATTATCGGGGGAGCCAGGCAGGAAATTCTGTGAGAGAGGCCTGAATCCGTGGAGGAGGGGAGGCCGGTGGTCGGCGGGGCTTGGTGTTTGTCGCAGTGGCCTACCGGGCATCTGGAGGCTGATTCATGGGCGCCCGGTAGGACCGAGCATGGCCAGGCGTCCAACGTCGGCAAAGTGCTCAGCCACTCAATATGCGTTGCAGGACCATTTCTCCAGTACGGCCTGTACCTCTTTATCGCTGGCGAAGTCGCCAGCATCAGCCTCCTTCAAGGCGCGCTGGGTTTCCGCCAGTTGCCAGGCTTCACGGCGCAGGTATTGCGACAGCGCCTCCTCAGGCAGGGAGTCTTCACTGCGGCCATTGGCTTTGGCCAGGCTGGCTAGGTACTGGGCGACCTTCTCGGAAATATTGAGCGAAACGAGTGACATGGCGACCTCAATGTACGGACGGGCTGTATCGCCTGAAGCAACACGGTTGCTCCAGGCGAATCCTCAAGTAGACGGGGACAGGGCTCCGGCTATTTACCCGGCAGCTGTGCCAACTCTGCCAGTTTGCAGAAGTCTTCATAGTTGTTGCGCGACAGATGGACCATCGCGTCCATCAAGGCCCCTTCCCGGTATCGGCTGAGGTAGGAGTAGTCGGCGCCGTCCCGCAAGGCTGCGAAATCCAGGAGCAACTCCGCCATCACTTGGGTGGTGTGCAGTCGCGTATCGAGGTGGTCGACCAACTGCTGGATGCGCTGCTCTTTGTAATCGATCAAAGGGGCGCTGTTCATGCCGAGGTCTCCTTTGAGGATACGCGGAGGGGATGAGCGAGAGAGAGATAAGCTTCGTGCATGGTGGTTCTCCGTTATGAGGTCAGGAGCTGGCACCAATTCGCTGTCAATCGAAGGGTGGCAGACCGCACGGGGTTGACAGACCGGCTAACGGGAACCGGCAGACCGCGAAGGTCTCCCCGCGCGATCTGCCATAGAGCAGAGCAGCTATGAAAGCTGCATGCGTGCCGATACCTGCAAAAAACATTCGCTGTTTCTCGCACGCACCTTGTGGCGCATTCGCGCCCGTTAGTTTCGGGCTGTCAAACCCGGCCACGGGATTTACCGTGGCCGGTGCAGGATAGGGAGGAGGGGGCGGAAGGGCAAGAGGGGATAGTCAGTATCTATATCAAACGGGTTTCCGCGTGGTCATTCCTTCTCATGAGATTCTTCAATGCATCCTGTCTCTTGAACTTGAGCTGCATTAATCAGGATCTATTGATTACCTCCTGATCCGAATCACGCATGAAATGGCGAAAATAAATAGCACCCCAAAAAGCATCAGAGCTGTTTTGAGTGATTGGTTGCTTGCGATGTATGCAAGTGCTCCGGAGAAGCCTATTGCAGTTATCCAGTCGTAGGATTTTATGCTGGTCAAACCTAGGATTAAATTTCGATTTGGGGAGAAAAATTTCGCCGCTAAAAGCGAGAAAAATATCACCAATGCAATGAATTCTGCATCTTTCTCGTTTGTAATTTTCCACAGCAATAAGCACAGCGCGGAGATTCCTGCTGATATGAATATGTATAGTATTTTATTCATTTTAAAGGCTCTATTTCCATCCTACTGATACATCGACTGTGGAGGAGGTTCCGCTTCCTACATAAGCTCCCATGCCAGTGGTTGGTAGTCTGGCGCCTGCACCACCTACAGAGACTCCACCTTTCCCGTAGTTAACTCCAAGCCCGCCGCCATTTCGGAAGGCGGCCTGGCCACCAATGTAGCTGGAGTTGGAGCCTGAAATATTTGCTCCTTTAGCTATGTTGTCGCCGTAGCCTCCTCCATATTGCGCGCCGTAGCCGACATATGCTCCAAATACATTGTCGAGCGGGGTAACTTGAAGGCTGGCTTTCACTCCAGACATGCTAATTGAAAGGCAAACACTAGCATCGACGCCGTAGCTCTTTCCCTGCCCCCAGCCTGCTGCCACGGTTAGGCCATATCCAATGGGGGAAAGTGAGAGTTCTGCTAAACCCAACGGGTCGTAATATTTCAAAGGGTTTCCACGGACATAACCAAAAGTGTTCACCCCACCATCCAACCCAATCGGATCACTTTCCACATACCGCCCCGTCTCCGGATCGTAATCCCTGAAGTAGTTGTAAACTAATTCTCTTTAACACCCAGGTCACGTGGCTCCTGCTTTCCCGCTAACAGGATCGATGCAACTGACCGCCGGTACAGCCTCAAGGTTGACTGCACACCCCGTCACCATTAGCCTTAGCAGCAAGAATAACCCCCACGCCTCGGGCGGGACTCGTCCCGTACTGCGCACCAGGGGGTTAGTTTTTTCTGCCCCCCCAGCGCGCCACTCCTTGGTCGCGCAGCTTGAATTCATCCCTACCCAATCGAGTTTCACGCCAAAGAGCCTGCCGGCCGAAGCTAGGCCGTCCTGACTTCGTTTAGCAGTTCAGGGTGGCGATCAAGCACCTTGAGCAGTTTCACCAGGGCCAGCGGCGGCTTGGTCTTACCGTTCTCGTAGCGCGAGAACGCGTTGACGCCGCCGCCGAAAATCTCGGCCGCTTCACGCTGGTCGAGGGCGAGCTTCTTGCGGACGTTGGCGATGAAGCTCGGGTCAACGATCGAAGCATTCACCTGCTTGTTAAACCCCAGCATCGCCGTGCTGACGCGGGCCGACTCACCTGCATCCAGAACTGCCTCGCCACAGGCCGGGCAGAAGTCGCCGGTTACTGCTGGAATGGTGGTCGACTCGTTCTTGTAGGTGTATGGCAGGTCGCGGGTGTCGTGCACCAGTTCCGCCGCTGCGCAGGATGGACATTTCATGTTCATAGCTCCTTGAAGGACACGATGAGCACGTCATCAATGACCGTGAGTTTCAGGTAGACCTCTCCGGCTTCCGTGTTTGTCCGGTACACGTCTTGCCAGACCGTGTGGTCGGCGTGCGTGGTCATGCTTTTGTAGAAGTCTGCCGGGGCCAGCGCCATGACAACGCCGACGATTCCCTCGAAGTCGAACCCCAACGCCGCTCCTCCAGTCAGGGCGGACATGGTGGAGCGCACTTTTCCTGCTTCGACCAAGGCTTTGACGTCCGCTAGCTTGCAGTGCGGAGTTCTTTTTTCCATATCGCTCACGCTAACCTATTAGGTTATATTTGGCAACTTGGTTAATGGCTCTGTCGCATGGGATGTTCTGCCCTCAGCGATCGGGGGCCCGAGCTGCAGGGTGCGTTCTGCTGTAAACGCCTTGCAGGTCCGTGATGGTCACGCGGGTGTAGATCTGGGTGCTCTCGATGCACAGGTGACCGAGCATTTCCTGCACATACCGAATGTCCGCTCCATTGCGCAGCATGTGTGTCGCAGTGGCGTGGCGAAGAGCGTGGCAGGAGCCGCTCTTTCCGATTCCGGAGCGGCGAATGCACCTGCCTACAAGATCCGTCAGTTTGCTGTTCTGGATGCGCTTACCTGTTTCACCGAGAAAGAGCGCTTCACCGCTGGCTACTGTCGCCAGCCTGCCACGGAGTTCGGTGAGATACCGCTCAACCGAATCAAGGGCTCGTTGCGCAATGGGCACTCGCCGATCCTGCCTGCCTTTACCTTTGCGAACAGTGACGATCTGGTGCTTGAAATCCACGTCCCGGATATCTAACCCAGCCAACTCGGCCCGGCGTATACCGGTCGCATAGTAGACCTCAACAATGGCTCGGTCCCTCAACTCCATCCGACCGTTGATCATCGTCTGATGCAGGATGGGCTCGATCTCCTCTTCATCGGGGATCTGCTTGGGTATTTGCTGCGGTACCCTGGGCAAGGGAAACCTGGCGTATGGCTCCGAGTGCACGATGCCATAGGCGTGTAGGCGCTTGAGAAGGCCGGTCACCGCCATCAATCGCATACGTTGGGTCGAGAGCTCTAAAGGCTTCTGATCGCGGCGCTTGCGGTAGCGATACAGGTATTTGCGGTAGCGCTCCAGTACGTCCAGATCGATCTTCGAGACCTCACAAATACCCTGCGCTTGGCACCACAGAACGAACATCTTCAGCAACGCTGTCTTGGTGTTGGCCGTCGCATCGCTTTGCCCGAGCGCTAAGCAGTCATCGATATAGAAGGACACACACTCTGACAGATCCGTCGGGTAAGTCTCAGTGTTCATGGTCACCTCCCGCGCGTTTGGGTAGCGCCAAGGCATCCTCTAGCAGGCGCGATAACTCCTTTGCCGGGTCATCCACCGACGAAGCAAAACCGTTGCTGTCCAAGCCGAGAGGAAACAACACCAGACGCACCTCGATGCTGTTATCAGCTAGCAGTTGGGCGATTCGGCGACTTGCATCCAGCTCGGAGCGTGAGGCGCCAAAGGCGATGTAAACCAACCTGACCAAACTGCTCTGCAGGATGCTCAGGTGCTCATCGCCAAATCCGGCGAACCCGAGGATGGCTGCCACGTTGTGATGTCCGTGGCACCACCAGGTCAGTGCTTCGAGCGGGCTCTTGCAGAGAATCAACTCTGGAAACTCAAACAGCGCTGCCTGGTTGAAGAAGCAGCGGTGCTCCAGGTGCCAATGCACGTGATAGGCCGAGTTCGCCGTCAGCTTTGGTGTAATCCGACGCCCATAACCACCGAGAATCTGTCCTCGCTGATCGAGCACCGGGAACAGTACTGCGCCACGGAGCAGTTCGTGCCCCGACGTTCTTAGCAACCCGACACGCTGCAATGCACCTCTGACAGTCTCCTCCTGTAGGTGGCCCAGTTTGCGCAGCTGAAGACCCAGAGAGCGGTCTGCAAATCCCAGACGAAAGTGGGCCAAGAGATCGGGTTGATAGATGCCCCTGCGCTGCAGAAAGGCCTGGGCCTTTAAGTGATGGCGCAGGGTCTCCGAGTAGTAGTCGAGCACCTGGCTGACCACTAGGCTGTCGGCCACGCCGTCGTTGTAAGCGCAGCGAATGATGGGGTGGTGGATCAGCACATCCTGCTGCTGAATCTGATGGGGTTCGTACATGGCTAGTCCTCCCCACCTTCGAGACCGTGCTTCTTGCGCATGGAGTCGCCACGCATCTCGATCTTGTGTGCCCGGTGCACGATGCGATCCAGAATGGCATCCGCCAGCGTGGGCTCGTTGATGTACTCGTACCACTTGGCTACGGGCAGCTGAGAGGCGATCAGAATGGCACCTGCCCCGGTACGATCATCGACAAACTCCAGCAGATCCTGGCGGCCGATATCGGTGAGCGGAGACATGCCCCAATCGTCGAGAATCAGCAGCTGACATTTCGCGAGCCTGCTGCGAAAGCCAGACAGAGATCCATCCGCCCGGGCAATTTCGGTCTCCTCAAGCAGGCGGCTAACCCGGTGATAGGCGACGGAGCAGCCGCGGCGGATGGCCTGCATGCCGAAGGCGCAAGCCAACCAGGTTTTGCCGACGCCGGTAGGCCCGGTGATGAGCAAGTGCTGATGACGTTCGATCCATTGGCATTGCCCAAGCGACAGCAGCTGTGACTTGTCCAGGCCGCGCCGTGGCCTGTAGTCGATATCCTCCAGGCAGGCGTTGCGCATCTTCAGCTTCGCCTGCGCCATCAGGCGTCGCTGACGACGATTGTCACGGTCGTGGCATTCAGCCTCGACCAGCAGAGCAACGCGCTCACTGAATGGCAGGCTCTGTATGCCGGGGCTTTCCAGCTGTGCAGTCATGGCGCTGGCCATACCAAATAGCTTCAGCGCCTGGAGTTGTTCGATGGTCTGCTGCTCATTCATGGCGGCTCTCCCCGGCGTAGTAGTCGGAGCCGCGCACATTGGCGTGGGGTGGGATCAGGGCGGCTGCGGGATGCGCGGGCCGGTGCAACTCATCCAAGCGGTGTTGCAGGATGGACCGCAAGCTTTTGATCGTCGGAGATTGGATGGCCAAGGCCCTCGCGCAAGCCGCCTCCACTCTGGCATTGCCGTAGTTCTTGGCCAGTCGCTGCAGCTGCTGGCAGGCCTTGCTGCCGGCGATGGAGAATTCAGCCTTACCGTTAAATTGCGCCTGCACCACCTCTGCGGTAGCCGTACCAAGACCATAAGCCCATTCGAGGTAGTGGTGCGCGGTTCGTGAGGCATAGGCTTGGTGAGCTTCTGGGCGATGATTGGGGTTAGTTGTCGCTTCCCCTGGCGTGTCATCACGTGGGTGAATGGCTACTCGCTTGCTCAGGTGGAACAGGGCGACAGTCGAAGGGCTGACGCGGGATTCCACTCGCTCTCCCACCAAGCGCCAGGGCACCGAGTACGCATGGTTGCGCACATAGACGTGGTAGTCCGGACCGACCTTCTGAGCAGCCATCCACTCGCCATATTCGTAGGGGGTTGGCGGCAGGGCTCTCAGCGCAGGTTTATCCAGCTCCTGGAACCGCTCGAAGCGATTGCCGGGCAGACGCTTGAAGGAGCGTCGATTCAATTTCTCCAGCAGCTCAGCCAAGGCAGCATTGATCTCTTCAAGGCTGAAGAACTGCCGACGGCGGAGAGGCATGGTCACCCACTGCGTGGCCAGTTTTACGCCGAGCTCGGCTTTGGATTTGTCCTGTGGTCGTCGTACCCGGGCTGGCACCACCACGAAGCCGTAGTGCTCTGAGAGTTCCTGGTAGGTCTTGTTGATCACCGGCTCGCTGCCTGGTGTGATCACCGCAGATTTGAGATTGTCCGGAATGACCGTCTTCGGGACACCACCGAAGAACTGGAACATGCGGTTGTGTGCCTCAATCCAGTCCTGTGACTTCTGGCTGGCACAGGCATGCGCAAAAAGGTAATTGGAACATCCTTGTGCCGCGACGAAGATCTGGGCATCACGCTGCTTGCCTTGGGTGGCGTCGAACCACGGAATGGTCTGGCCAGCAAAATCCACAAAGACGCAGTCGCCTGCGTAATGGATCTGCCGCATGGTGATGTCGATCTTGCTCAGGAACTCGCGGTAGTAGTAGGTGAACTGTGAGTAGGAGTAGGCAGCGGACTTGAGCTGATCGCGGTATTCATCCCAGAGCTGGATCAAGGTCTGGTGCTTGGCCTGCATCAGCTTATGGATGGCCACCCAGTCCGGCATGACCTTGCCATTCTCCTGCTGCCGAACTCCGCGAAGGCAGGTTTTCAGCTGTCGATCATCCATGTCCTGAACGGCTGCCCAGTCCCATTCATTGGCCTGTGCGACAGACACAATCCTTTTGACGGTGTTGACGGAAATGCTCGCCAGCCTGGCAATCTGTCGCTGGCTCATTGCTGAGCAGCAGTGGAGATGCAACGCCTTACGGTAGGTTTGAACTTGCATAGCTGTACCCTCCGCGAGCCGGCTCCAGCCATCTTTAGGGCGAGCAGGGCCGGCATCGCTAGACGCAATCGAAAAAGAGGTACAGAGAGGCCCCGAAGCCAACGCCTGTGCATTGGCTCTCGTCTTGACAGGTTGGGCTTCGGGGATAAGACTTAAGGCAGTCGGGTGCTAAACGACTATCTTGAAATGGCCTCTGGGATTGCCCTCCCGGGGGCTTTTTCTTATCCGTGCCTCACTGAGTTGGTTACGCGCGTGGTAGCTAGCTCATCAGGGATCACCTCCTTTCTCACGATTGGGTGAAACGCCGAGCGCGGCACTGAAGCGCTGCTCGGCCAGGTAGCGTGCAACGTCCTTCACTAAAGCGAATTTCCCGCGGCGGTATTCCAGGTCAAATAGAGGGATCACTACGGTGTTGCGTACAAGCGATTGCCGGAAAGCCTCTTTGGTCGGATAGCCCAGCGCCC
The DNA here is from genome assembly GCF_026072635.1 of Pseudomonas solani. NCBI lineage: Bacteria > Pseudomonadati > Pseudomonadota > Gammaproteobacteria > Pseudomonadales > Pseudomonadaceae > Pseudomonas > Pseudomonas solani. The sequence continues at coordinate 4,914,898 of NZ_AP023081.1, forward strand.
GCTGCAGCTCCTCTCCGGTCATCACTGGTCCGTATCGTCCCAGCAAGTCGCTTTCAAGGCTTTTGGCGAGCTCGTCAATCAGCAAGGCCTTCTCTGTGTCGTCCATCGCTGTATATCCAGATTGCACATGGCGTGACTTATCGAAGTCTATTCCACGCCTTGAACGGCTGCATTTCACCGCCAAACAGAGAAAATCTCAGATTTTTTGAATACTGAAACTAAATTATTCACTAGCGGCCGCAAGGCATAAGGGTGGCCATTTGCTGGAGGAATGTTTCGCACCACAGCGCGAAACATTGTAGGCAATGTGAATGATTTAGATCGTTTTAAAATATACTCGCCCCAGGTGATAGCGATTCGTAGCAGGTACTACGTAAGCGTTCTTCTTAAGCGGCTGCGGGTGAAGAGAGTTGCTCACATCCCTAGAGCGCTTGCAGGGTTTGCGGGGCTTTCAAGCGATGAGCCGTACAGAAAGTACCGAAACGACTTTTTCCGATATTGGAAAGGAGGAAATATAAAAAACGGAGAGCTTGTGAGTGCTATCGATGAATTGTTGCCAGGCACGGCCCGTACCCTTCATCACCCAGTATGGGTCCTATTATCAGGAGGCATTTTCACCAAGAAGGAATTGGTTAGACTTGGGCAAGAAATAGAGATAGGCCTTCAGCAGCATATCCTGCAGTACGACGAAAGTACTGGCAATATATGGCTGCAGGATCACTCGAGAAATTGGCGATTGCTTAGAGACGAGTCGCCATTTTTAAAGTTGATTAGCAGGCATGGCTTGGATGAGTTGGCTACTTTGCTTATTTTGATGCGAGCGCATGAAAGGCTTAATGAGTTTAATATGTCATATTTTTTTATGTGCGAGATGTATAAGTGCCTTTCAGGGATAAAGCGAAATAAGGAATTTGAGCCGATTTTTACTGAGCTGTACGATATCATTCTTAATCTATATTGCTCCTCCTAGTATGCCGATGCAGGGACTCTTCGACTTGTCCAGTGATTGCGGCTTGATCCCGACCTTGTATTATCCCTGTTTAGTCACTCTTATCGAGTGGCAGGCCGTAGCTTTTTCGCACGTTCTCGATTACTTGCTCTATCGAGAGTTCACCTGCCAAGAAGCGCTCCATTTGCACCATGACAATTGGACTCTGCGGGGCTCCCTCCAGCGCTGTTGTCGCCCTGGCATAGCGGGTTGCAGCTAGCCGACGCTCTCGCTCAGCGCTGGAAATCATAACTGCCTCCATTCAAATAAAAAGACATGCTGTAGCCTATAACCACTGGCACTGGTTCGGCGAAACTTAAAGATCTAACCGGTGGTCACCTTGCGGCCTGAACTTGATCTTGGCTTACGACGGAGATCATTAATGCATCGCTGCAAAGGCTGTCACTCCTTGAGTGTATTGGGGAGCGACTAGGGTTTGCTCGGCGGCGCATGCCCGAATGATTGGGCCTTTGTTCTTTGTGCAGTCGACAGCGCCGGCCAAATCACGTGTACTTGGCTCAGAGGCATTTTCGCAAGATCCTGTTGGTACTTAGCCTTTTGGAGGTTGATCTTGAAGAACGATGGGCTGTGATCAACTTTATTAGTCTGTAGTCGCCATAGCACGACGAATGCGAATTTTGGCGTGAGGTACTTGTTCTTTCGGTAGTAATCGAGAGCGCTGAGTAGAATTTTGTTGTCTTCCTTCTTTGCGAGCTCTTCTAAAGCCTTAATGCACGAGCGCAGCCGCATCTGCTGCATCAGCCGGTCAAGTTTTTTCTTCGTGTCAGCAGATGAGAGACGACGCCCGTCTTCAAACACGGACAGGTTGAATTTCAGGATGCACTGAGAGCCAACCCAAAGGGTCTTGTGGGTGAGGGCGTTTCGGATCTCGAAGTGGTAGCGCAGCTGTTCCTGGTCACAAAGTCTGCATGTTTCGATTGGCTCTTCATGGTCGTGGGTGCGCTCAGTAAAAGACCACTCCTCAAACGCCTCGGGCAGCGTCGAGCCCACCGACAGCGGCAAAATGTTGTCTCTAACGCGCTGGGGGTAGCTTTGCATCCCTCACCTCCTGGCTCAAACCATCCTGAACAGAGTGCATGTCTTTGGCGTCACCAACCGCCCCCTGATTGTCTGGGGACGCATCGTGAGTCCGCCGTCTCCGCCTCGTAGCCATCATGCTCACGAGATAGCTGAGTCAGGTCAGAAGAAGCGGCGCTTGTCACGGTGGTAGAACTTGAAGGCCAGCGCCCAGAATGACGCCAGAGCAACAAGAGCAGCCTTATCATATTACTTTATCAGCTTTGGGATCACTGCTTGTTCCAATCCCGCAAGTGGCCCCGAGAAATGGAGCTTAGAAACATAAAACTCCCCGAAAAGACTAATCCCCACGGAAAAAGCAACCCCTAGGAAGATTGCCACCTGGGTTCGCCTGGACAGAGCAAGCACATACAAAATCTCGGCAATGTAGTCCTTCATATCGCTCTTCCACGTTCAATTTCGTGATGACTTTCTGTCGATTGGTACGATTTCAGCCGGCGGTAGTTAGGTATGGCCGCCTGTCTATTCATAAGGCAGCTCACCGAACAGGCCAATCATGAGATCACCATCTAGGACCTCAAACGGCAGCGTGACGTACTGATTGGGATGCCGTGGCAAAGCCTTGCCATCGTGCGGTGCGTTCTTAGTATGCCCCTGCACGTGATCACCGTTTTCCTTGATGTAGGGAAGAACCACAATTCGTCCATGATTTTTCGACAGGATTGTTCCTTCTTGCCAAAGGGTAATCCCCTCTGCACTACTGGATTCGCCGCCGGTATTCTTGATGACCCATCGGGGCACACCATACTCCTCGTACCAGAAGACGAAACCACCACATACGACCACGCGCTGACCACGAGCTCTAGCATCAGCAAGCAGTTGCATGACGCTGGCTTGTTGGAGCAGCTGATTTGCTCTCGGAAGCAGAGACGCGCGAATCTGAGCCTTCGTTCGCCCCCAGTGATCAGATCCTGAAAATCCAAAACCTCGAGCAATTCGTTCGCGGAAGCAGCATTGCAAAAGCTTAGTGTCGAGGCTGCTTAAGTATTCCCATTCCAAGTCGCCTTTACGCCGAAGACAGACGTTGTACTTAGGAAGGGCAATCAGCTGCAGGTAAGGGGCCTGGCTGAGCTCTTGGGATAAAGGAGCTCTTAGTGCTTCCATGCCGCGTGGAAGCTTAAGATCACTAGCAGAAGGGCGTGGTAGAGAGGCATTTCTGCGAAGGGCCTCTTGCTCCATCAATTCTTCTTCATCGCGAAGCCGTCGCCCTGAGGTGAGAGCCTTTTCAATCTTCAAGATGGTCGAGGTCTGGAGATCGACAGAATCAACTGTCTGACGCACCCGCTCGTGAATATGCGCGTTGAACTCGTCTGCAGCAGCTATCGCCTCCGCATAGGTCTTGAATACCTGGCCTTTTGCATGACCTTGGCCGTTATCAATAAAATGGTGCTTCCAAGCCAAGAGAGCATCAGGAAATAGCTTCAAGGCGCGTAGTTGCCAGTTCCAGCCTTTCCCGAACTGGCGAAACGGGAGAAGTGCTATAGTAGGCACTGAGTGATATGGCATTTGATCGAGTCGCATGGAAACTCTCTGAATAGCACCACTCAGGTTCAAAGCTCAGTTCGGCACAAGAGCACAGGGATATGTGTGTAAGTCCACTGGCGCATGCGCAATCAGCGCGAGGTCGCTATTTTTGTTGAGTGCCTCAGCAAAACTTCGACCTACTGCCATGGGGTAATAACGATGACCTTCTAGAATTTCGCTTGGATTTCCCCAGACTATACCACCGTTGTACTCAGAATATTTGTTTGGCGATATTATGGCTAGTGAGCTCAACAAGCTAAGCTCAATAATTTCACCCGTATCAACAGTAAGCCATGCATGCAAATTTATGCCGCTGCGCCCTTCGTCATAAATGTGCTTAAATGTTAGTCCCGACTTGCTCCAATCCTTCAGATTCTGCCAAGAGGGGTTGAATACCGGTTCATCCCTCATCCACAGCTGACCAATGGTCACCTGTACAGGGCGTTTAAGCTCCACTTCAATGAATGGGGCTAGGTAATGGCACCATTTTAAGCACTGAAATGCTGATTTGGACGGATCCTTCACCCCGGCGGCGCGAAAAGCCTTTTCAATCTTGCCTCCTTCATCTTCACCTAATTTACCACCAGTCCAGGAAAGATTTTTTGCCGCTACTCCACAAGCATGCGTAAAAGCGACTGCCTGATCAAAGTTTTTACGATAATCCTTAAAGTCAGCCCCTGATGTAGGGTTGTTTTGGGTTTTGTATAGCAGTCGTCTCAATGACTTTAGCATTACCAGTCCTTTTCAAAAATTCTAAACGCGCTCGTGGTTATTCTAGCTAGGTTTGCTTTCTTGGCCTGCGACTCACGAGCGTATAGCTACTTGGTCAACCACTTGCCATATGCATCAATATCGATCATAGGCACTGTGCCACTGAACTGAAGCTGCGCAATCAGTTTGAATAAGAATGCCGTCGCCGGCTTATTCTCCTGTTCAAACTTGAATGTGTTGTCGCTGCTGTCGTAGAAAAAGTGTCCATGCGAAGCCACGCAACCGAGATCCAGTCGGCCAGCAGACATGTCCACCTTGAGGGCCTTGTCGAACGATGGGCCAAGCGCCGGACTCCAGTCGCTCTCAAATGTGAGCAAACCTCCCAATACTGGAATCAGCGGCTTGGCCGGATACGTGCCGCCGGCATGCGGAATTGGAAGGCTGGTGCGGTGAAGCTTGCGAACGCTAGCGACTTTACGCTGGGCGTAGGCTACAAGCTCTGCTGTGGCTGTTTGCTTCGCTTCGAAAACGGCATAAACGCTTTCTGCCGGAACGATGATCTGCTCATCAAACTTGAAGATGAACGGTGAGTACTGTCGATCAAAAACTACGACATCAATCTGCTCACTGAAGTTGCCCAGACTGTCCACTACGAAAGCTTGTGCCGCTTGGTAGCGCTTCGGTAGGTAGGTGTCGAGCATATCGATCCAGACTCCTTCACTGGCATCCCCTTTTGCCCCAGGGTGCTGGAACGCTTTGCGTGCTGTGCCCAAACGCAGCTGGATATCATCGTGCAAGGACGCAAGCAGAGTTGAAAGTGACCACGCTGACATACAGCCTCCGTCAAATAAGTGCTGGCAACCGACATAAGGGTTTGACGAGCAGGAGTAAATGACTTCTGCTCAGCCAGGGCGATTAGCGATCTTGAAAGGCTGGAGTTGGTGACATTGCTTGGGCAGTCAGCAATGCCGTCCTTGCAGCGACAGCCGCGTGGGGGTATGCCGCAAGGATGATCGATGGGATAAGCCGTTGGTTGATATCGGAGAAGGTAAATCCTGGCGCGTTAGCCTCACGTGGGCCGGTCAGCTTAACTAACTCCTCAATCACCTGAGCGCTCAAGCCCAGCCCCTCCAACTTGGAGCTCAACAAATACCGCCTCTGCGCATCGTCCGGACGGCCAAACGTCAAAACCTCTGCCGCACGTCGTTGGACGGCAGGGTCCAAAGCCTTCAAGCGGTTCGTGCACATTAAAACTGCCGCCGGCAATTTCTGATTGGCAATACGATCAATGCCGCGAATGAAGGCATTAACCCCTGCACGATCCTCATGATGCATCTGTGCGTTTTCTCGGGACTGGGCCAATGCGTCGGCCTCGTCGATCAACAACAGCACAGCACCACGCGCCTTACCGCTTGTGTTCTTAAGCTTCTCCGCAGCCTCAATGGTGTAGTCGAATGCCGCCGACACCAGTTGGGTCATCTCTCCCACACGCCCCTGGCCACGAGTAGCAAGGCTCAATGGGTAGAGGGTGATATCGATTCCCTCCTGCCGAGCAACAGCGTCTCCGATCGTTTCTGCTAGCTCAGTTTTCCCCGAGCCGACATCTCCCGCTAGCACTGCCAAAGGCGGCCGACGCAATACGGTATCTATTGCCGCGCGTGCTTGCGGATGGTGTTTCTCTGCCCACTCCTGCAGGCCAAAGGGATTGACCAGCAAGCCCAATACCTTGGCTAGTCGCTCCTTCTGCTCGTCCAAACCAACTAGGCGCGACAAACGCTCCTGAGGCTCAAAGTCTGGGAAACACACACGTCGTTCGAACAGCTCATCCAGTGACGGTTTGACGTTCATCAGAAGCTCCTTACGCTTGCACGACTGAGGGCGCGACCACCCGCCGAGTAGGTCTTGTCGCTTTCGAGATATCCGCTGATTCCCGGTGCTGATGCACCGCCGCGCTCGAACGGCAAATCTTTAAGAGAGCTCTCTTTGTCAGCCGACGAGGCGTTTTGGTATTTCGCGCTGTAGGTCAGATAGCTGTAGAAAGACGCGCCGGATACGTCCCGCCCCTGGCGAACGCGTCCTGGGTCATCATCAGTGCCGACACCGAGGAGATCTCCGGCGGTGTACCGCAAGGAAGGTTCGATCCAGTTGTCACCGCGTTTGAAGCCGTAAGTCACCTCTCCTAGGTAACCAGCCTTAAGCAGCACAACTAACTCTGCCTCGTACTCTTCGATCCAGATATCGCTGGGATAGCCATAGAAGCGCTGCATGCGCCGCAGGTCAGTCGCTACCTTGGCAGCCATATGGCGGGCGTGCGTAACGGTGAAAGTCTGTGTCTCAGCAACGGTAAAGCTGTAGGAAGACATGGCGTGCTCACCCCTGGAAAGAAGAACCGAAGACTTTCTGCCAATAGCCCACCGTCAACTGCTTGTTAGGCGCGTAGAGCGCCGCGTCGATGGCGTCGCCGGCATCCATCGCCGCATCAAGGATCGCGTCGACATTGCTCTGGGTGTACAAACGCGCCACGTTGTTAGCGGGGTTGACTGGATCGATGATCTGCACCAAGTCGGTCAGAGGACCGACTTTAGAGACTGCGTAGTTGTCCTCAAAAACGATGCGCTCGCGCAATTCGCTGGTCACTAGGTAGGTGAAGAACGCCTGTAAGGCTTCCGGATAGTTGGAGAAGTCCACGCCGTTGTCGCACAGCTTGGCCATGATCAACTCGATCATGAAGGACTTGAACCGGAAGTCCTGACGCTCCTGCTTCATCAGGCGTGCCCAGTATTTGGCTAGACGAACAACCTGAGCGAAATGCGTCGGAGCTGCACGCTTGCGCGCCTTGGCGAACTCAAGATGCAGCGGAATGCTCGTTTCCAGGAAGGAGCCATCTTCCTGGCTGACCAGGTTGCCCCGCCATTGCGGCAAACCGGAGTACAAAACCGGTACGACATCGACATCCAGGCCAGAGCCTCGGAACGACACGGTCACCGAGTAGGTCTGTGGTTTGACTTGATCAGCGCTGAAGTTCGGGAACGCTTTACGCAGTCGCTCCGCCAGATAATCAAGCAGGTCGCGGATGTCATGAGGGGCATCGGAACCGCTGATATAGACCGCAACGTCAATGTCATTCAATGAGCGCAGAGCCGTACCTTTAGCCAAGCTGCCCGACAACATCATGCGTTTCAGCGAAAAGTCGGGATGGTCCGACAGATACCCCTCCAGCTTGTCTTGCAAGCGCCCAGCCTGCTCCCGGTACTCCTTCGCCTTCTCCTTGGGCAGGTTCACCTTTTCTTCGGCGAACCGCGCTATATCCTTGTGATCGACGTGCTCTTTCGACATCTCATCCCCCTTTGGAGATATGTACGCTGCTGAAGGCCGGGCGATGAGCTCAAGGGGCATGTCGTCAAGCCAGACAAAAAGTTCGGAATAGCGAACTTTGTGACAGGCTGCTCGTGTCTTTCGTCATTGTCAAACGATTTGTTCGGAGTCGTGGTATATTTTCAGCACCTATGGAGGAGATACGACGATGGCTACCCGTCTCGGCGAGAAGCTCCGCGACCTGCGCAAGCAGCGCGGGCTGACCCTGGAAAAGCTCGCGGATATGGCTGGGTTGAGCAAGAGCTACTTATGGGAGTTGGAGAACCGAGAATCCCAACGCCCATCGGCAGAGAAACTCACCGCTTTGGCGGATGTCCTCGGAGTAGGAACAGCCTATTTTTTCGAGGATGACCTACGAGAGCCAGAGGAGAAGCATCTCGATGAAGCCTTCTTCCGCGGATACAAGAATCTTGAGCCGGATGCTAAGGCGCAGCTGAGGAGGATTCTGGATACATTCAAAAAGGACTTTTGATAATGCCTGAGCTCGAGGTATGGACGCCGCAGAAAGCCGCTATCCGCTTGACCAAGATTTGTGATCGAGTCAGCGAGGTGCATGGAGTTGCGCGCTTCCCCGTTGATGTCAGCGAGCTTGCGCTAGGCACGGCGGAGGTTTTCAAATGGTCGGATCCGATTGCTAAGGTGGAATCCGTTGACATTAAAGGCTTCGACGGAGCGCTATTTGCCAATGAGGCACGCAATCGCTGGATGCTGCTTTACAACAACGGATTGGCATCTCCAGGTCGGACTCGTTTTACCCAGGCTCACGAGCTAGGGCATTACATTCTCCATCGTCTTAAGCGTGACGAGTTCAGGTGTAGCAGTGATGACATGCTGTCCTGGGAGGAGAAAAATATTGAGGCCGAAGCTGATCTGTTTGCCTCCTTTCTGTTGATGCCACTCAACGACTTTCGTAACCAGCTCACAACGGATGTCGACATTGAACTGTTGCGCCACTGCGCTGTGCGTTATGGCGTATCACTAACCGCCGCTGCGTTAAAATGGATCAAGTGTACCGAGGAAAGTGCAGTGCTCATTCTGTCCCGCGATGGTTTCATGAAGTGGGCGTTTTCTAGTGCGGCAGCACGTCGAAATGGGGCGTTCTTTCGCACGCGCAAGGAGGTCGTGAAAATTCCTACGGGCTCGCTAGCTGCATGCTCGACGGTTATGCAGGAGCGCAAAGGGATTGAGCTCCCGGCATCGCTCTGGTTCCCCCATGCAGATCGAAGTGCTTGCGTGCGCGAAATGAAAATTCAGTCAGAGCAGTACGAATATGTAATCACCCTGCTTTGCCTTCCCCGCACTGCTTCAGTATGGCCGCCCTTTGCAGAACGAAAAGATGGAAGTGGCCACTGGCGACATGAGTGATGAGCCAAGCACGCTTAGCGGGCAATAGTCATCAAACGGAGTCCTTCTTTGTGATGCTTTGGGGTTTAAGTGGCTTGGGATTTATCTAGAAAGGACTTAGTACATCCTGACCTGCTCAGAGGGAAGTGAGAGTGGCTGCCCTTCCTGTTCCAAAAGTATCGGTCTTAGCTCAGCGGCCAAATCCTGCCATCCAGCCTTTATTGCGCTTCTCACCATAGAGCCAAGCTGCTCTTTGCTAGCCATCTGGCCACTGTCCTCCCAGGCATTCGATTCCATTGACCACGGCTTGATTGAGAGGCCTAGTTGTGCGGCGAACTGCGCTATTCGCGCGGCAATCCTGAAACCGCCTTCATCATGATCTCCCCAGTGGTACACACAACTAGAGCTGGGAAACTGCGAAAGAATCCGTACGTAGGCCTTTCCCCAGCTTGGTGAGGGCATCCCCCAGTGTAAATAACCACTCCTTTTAAATCGGTTCCGAGTGCTCGTGCTGCTTGATGGAATGTTGTCAGATTTTCAATCGTTAAAAGCCATTCTGACTCGCCTTGATAGCCAGCAATCGCCGAGTTCGCCACCCCTAGGAACGGGCGGACAATGGGACATTCAGTCCCATCAATCAGCCGCAGCTTTCCGGTACCGGAAAGCAGGAACGGCTGAGGCTCTTTAGATATCCCTATAGAGCCGAAGACCTCACTCCAGTGCCGTGCCGAGGAATTGGATGCTTCGGCGGTCAAAATATCGATGTGTTTGCAAAGGGCTTCGAGACGTTTTGAGTTTCTGAACAACTGGACGCTGAGTTGGCGCAGGACCTGGTCTTCCTTAGCACTGGAAACCGCATCGAGCACTTGAAGTGCATCTACGAAGTCAGCTGCCGAATCGGGACCAAGTGATCTCACCTGTTTCAGGCTCCCCCAGTTGCTGAGCAACTCCATCACCCGTGGCAAATGCTTCCACGGTGCTAGCAAGTCAGTTGCCTTGGCTACAGAAGTGCCGGCAGTTGGGACTCCCAGATACTGCGCAAGCTTATCGAGATCTCGGAGAACTATTGCCTCCAAAGGGCGATCATTTCCTCCTTGTTTAGCCCATTCGAGATCAATGGCTCCAGTTGCCCTGGCTGCCTGCATTTGAGCGTGCATCTGATCGCGTTCATCCAGACTTTGCTTCCAATAAGCGGACTCGTGCGACTTGAACGATTCTCGGATTGTACGGGTACTGCCGCTCAAGCGAGCCCGCTCTGCTCGAGCCAGCAGTCGAGCAAGGGCTGAATTACCCAGCATTTCTCTGCTCCTTGGTTAAGCGCGCCACCTCTTGAGTCAAAATATCTGGGTTGAGCAGGTAATTGTCGCTTTGAAGTAGCTCCTGCGCTCGATTAAGCACAACGTTCTTCTTCATCTGGATGGTGCGAGTACCGTACCGCGCCATGTCGTAGTAAATGCTTAAGAAGGACGAAAGCTTGCCCTGGTCTGACTCTGGGCCAGCCATGATGAGCTGCAGGCCAAGGCTATTGAGAAACTGAACCGTAGCTTTGATGTTCTGGGGGTCCATCTTTTCGAATGCTTCATCCAGCAGCATGATTCCGCCGCCACCGCTACTTCCCTTGGATCGACCATAAGCAGCGGCAAGAGCTGCGCCAAAAATGAGATAAACAGGGGTGCGATGCTCGCCGCCGGATGCTGAGCCAAAGCGATTGCTAAGCATGCCAACAGACTTGTCGCCTTGGAAAATCTCGACGTCGTAGGTGAAGAAACGACGGTGATCGTTAAGTGGGCTTGTCTCTTCTAGCAATGCAGAGCTGTCACCCTCTACCAGCAAGCGGAACTCTTCCGGGATCTCGCCTGGACCGCCAAAGAGATCGTCATCTGCGCCGTGCGTACGAACGCGGCGAAGGAAGTCATGAAGATTTCGGTGCTCATCGACGACCTTGTACTTGAACTCGTATCGTTCATCGTTCGTGAAAGGCGGCGCGGAGCCGAGCACCGCGGTCAATCCGGTGATTTGCTCTTCAATTTGATCGAATCCGGTTAGCAACGATTGAGCTACGTCTGATCGAAACACCTTCACGGCCGCGAGGTAGGCCTCTTCGGCTCGGTGCTCTTGTTCAACCAACTCAAAGTCTTGAATGCGCTTACGCTCGGCCAGAATAAATTCATACGCGCGCAGCCAATCCTGACTTTGGACGTCGTTGTTCTTGAGGTTGTAGTCGCTGATGAAATTGGCGAATAGCTTCCAGGCCTCGCGATCTGAATTGGACGCCGTAGCGCGTGATCGCTGGATCGAGTTATCGAGATGCGTGAGCTTGTCGTTCCACTTGTCTCCGTGTTTTTCATCCAGCCGGGTGCGATGGCGCTCTACTTCACTCGCACTGTAGAAAGGATCAAGGCGGCTCTCGCGCTCTTGTACCAACTCGATTTCAAGCTGGTCTTTTAGCGCGATGAGTTGCTTGCCAAGGTTCTGCTTCTTCTCGCTTAGGCGAGTAGTCTCAGTGGTCCAGTGCAATTCTTGCTTATGGGCTGCAACAGCATTCTCATCTGCTTGTTTTTTCAGCGCGTTAAGCTCATCCAGGGCGCCGGTTAGCGTCCTTTCCAGAGCTGCGTGGAGGTCTGCCACTGAGCGAGCGGTTTGAGTTACCGAGACAAACTGGCCCTCGATGTCCGTTCGAAGGGCTTCCGGGTCTGAAAATGGCGCCAGCTTTTGCAGACCTGAAACAAGGTTTTTGGCGATCTCAGATGCAGCTCCGAACTGAGCTATGGCCGATTGGAGTTCAATCTCAGCTCGCTGGCGTGTCGCACCACTGTCTTTCCGCCCAAGGCGTAGTTCGCTGGTCCCTGGAAGACGTCGGCGCTCTATTCCTCCTCCCGAGCTGACCATGCCTTCCTTGGAAATCGCTTTGACTCCAGTGCGAAGCTGGTCGTCAGTTTCTGCTAGCACAGTACGGCCAAGCTCGCCCTGCAGATACCGGACAGCATCAAGGTTTTGGCCCTGAATCAGTTGCGCTGCGTATTGATCATCGCCTTTGGCTTTCCATTCACGGATCCGGCTGGGAAGTGCCAGCTTCGCCCCATAAATGTTGCTGCCGGCTTTGCCTCGATAGACCCTAATTGCATCGAGCTCTTGGTTCTCTGGGACGAGTAGCGCTTCGGCATGCCGGCCTAGCCAACCTTCAATAGCAGGTTGCCAACTGGCGTCAGAGATCGTAACCAGGTCGCAAATGGGCACTGCACTGATGCCGGCATCGGAAAGCACGCCCATTAAGCGGGTGGTCGATTCATTCAATGAGGACAAGCCTTTTCCCGCTCGTTCTTGAGCAAGACGCGCACTACGCAGCCTCTCTTTCGCCAGAGCTTCTTCGCTTTCTGCCTGAGCGGTCTCGCGCCGCATGACTCCATAGGCCCGCCCCATCGCTTGCGCTGCAGCCTGGATGGCTACTGCAGGAGGAATCTCTTGGGCGAGGCGCATTTGTTCTAACGAGAGAGCATGGTTTGCCGCACTTTCGAGATGCTCTTGATGGGCATTCATGCCTGGTAAACCGCTGGCAGAGCAGAGCGCGGTCATTATCGATTTGAGATCAGACTCGAGCTGCTTCTGCTTCACTCGCAGCTCATCACTTATCCGTCTCAGTGTTTCAGCGCGGTCTGCTTGCTCCTGGTAAGCGGGGTCGCTGTGAAGATTCGCGATCGCGCGATCTCTGGCATCAGTTGCCAACGTCATGTTCGCCGCGGCTCTGGACAGTTCTATCCCTGCAGTGGCCAACTGCTCATCCAGTTTTTCAGCTTCGGCTTCGCCGGCGTCAACAGTCTCACCTAGACGCTCGGTCGCATACGTGTGCTTGAGAACCATGAGGTTCGCTTCAGATATCCGTTCGCGTTTAACTATTGCGTACTCTTCAGCGACTTCAGTTGCTCGATCAATGCGAACTTTCAGGCGTGCGATGAGATCGCGTAGATCCCGAACATCGTCCAACCTTGCTCTGAATTGCTTCACCCCTGTAGGCATCGGCTCTATCAGATGCTGACGCAGAGTCGCATCCAGGTTAACGATTCGCTCGTTCAGTTTGAGTGAGCGAGAGAAGGCTGCGCGAAGGGACTGGGGATTTGGTTTGTCTCCGGGACCGGCCAGGTGGTCGATCAGAAGACGCCGTAGGAAATCACTTGGGTTCTGGGCTGAAAAAACAGGGTTCGTAGATTCACGCCGGCACAGCTCAGCCGCGGTGTGCTGGAAGGCGCGCCATGGGAGCACCGTTTCGTGAGCACCTTCAGTCTGAAGGTACTGCTTAGCGGTCATAGCTACGCCGGGAAGAATGAAATATCCATTCACTTCAGCTTTGGGCTCATCCAAGTAGGCCCTTATGGACACACCAGCAGTGAAAGGAACCCCGGTCTCGCTATCGCGGAAAACAAGCCCTACGTATGTATTCGCGGATGTCCTGGCGTAAGTGTTTCCTCCAGGGATGTAGGAACCCAGACAGTAATCACGCAGGGTTCGGGAATTGTGCTTCCCCTCGCTAGAGGCGTTGAAGTGGGTTCTGTTGCCATCGGCAGCCAGCATGACGACCTGGATTGCATCAAGTAGTGCAGATTTCCCAGTCCCGTTAGGGCCGAGAAATGCCGTATTTGGGCCTGTTTCGATATCGTTCGCTTCGTAAAGAAAGAACTGGACTAGGTTGATAGTTTCAAGCGGTTTCATGATCAATCACCTCTTCCAACTCCGGGGCATGGGCCGCTAGTTGATGCAGCGCTGTCTCTCCAAGCAGCTCCACAATTCCTGGGCGAATCACGATCTTGAAAGGTTGCCCATCCTCAGCCTCTGGCACCTTGAGCAAGCCGTATCGCTTGAGCGCATTGACGAGCTCTCGCAACGCACTTCGTTCCGGGAGGTCGCGACTGAGCCATTCTTTATAGGCCCGTTCCAGCTCTTCTAAAGAAATGACCGCCTCCCCATCACTGATCTCAGCAAGCTGCATGCGATCGTCGTAGAGGCGACGAAGTACGAGCGCAAGTCGCGTCTCTTCCATGAGCATTTTTTCCGCGACGTTGTGGTTAGGGATAGCAACCACGTAGGAGTGATGAGGGTTGTGCTGGATCTCCATACCAAAATTTGAAAATGCCTCCCGGTAAGCCGGGAAGTATCTGACGACCAGATGGTATGAGCCGCGGCTAAAGCGGTCGCTCGCGTACAAGACCTGCTGCACCATGAGCCGGTATCCCGCTTTCTCGAAGTCAGCGCTGACATACATTCCCTCTGTCTGCTCTGCCAGCTTTTCCCAATTCACTGTCATGGCTTCCTCGCATAGATCACGAATTGTTGATGCTCCAGGTAGTCGTTTTTGGTTTCTGCATCAGGCACAAACACGACATGCATCCCCGGAACCATCTGAAGATGAGGGTCGTTTTTTCTTTTTGCTGGCGGGCAGCTATCACGCGACGCGATTAGGAGCAGACGCTGGTAGCAGCACAGATCGCTGATCGACTCGATTTTGAGGTCATCGGAAATGACTTCTGTTTCCTGCCCTAGGTGGGCAGCGACATAGTTGGCTAGCTTGGTTGGCGTGACGTTTCGCTCGGCATTCATTCGCTGGCGAAGGGCTTCCATCGCAAGCTCTTCGATCGTCGGCACATAGGGTTCGACAGGCGTTGGCTCATGTGGTCGCTGTGCAGCTCGCGGCCTGGCCAGGCCAAATTCAGAAGCATGGAAAAAGCCTGAAACCTCTGGAAGTGCAAGATGGTTCTCTTCCATTGCTCCTACAGCGCTAAGAGCCCGGCTTATCAGCTTGTCGAAATTGCCGGGCGATCTGAGTTTGTACTCGAAATAGGCCATAGCCCGTTGGTGGGCATCACGAATCTCTTCGTCCAGGCGCTGAAGATGCTTTTCCACATCTCGCAGTCGAAGAAGTAAGGCGGTGTCTCGCTCATAAAGTGCTTCTGCTCGTATGAGGTCGTTGCCACCATCTAGATACCAATTGATGAGCGCCGCGCGCTTGCCTGCATCGTGCTGAAACTGCAGGACCAAGCCGATGATTTGTGAGCGAAACTGTAGAGGGTGGTTGTTTGTTCGGAAGTCGCTGTAGTCAGCGATGAAGAGCTTCTCGATGTACTCCTCAAAATACCCCCGGACAAATTCACTTGCGGTGGTTTTGGTGACCAGCACATCCATAAGGTCCTGGATGCGGCAACTGGTATTGGCGATGTGAGCCATACACCGTTTCGCTTGCGTGGCCGCCTCGTGATAGAGCTCTATGGCGTTTTCGGTATCGACAGCGCGCAGTGAGACGAAGATCGAGCGAACCTTGCCGGCTAGAAACTCGGGTTTGCTATGTGAAAACTCAGCGAGAACAGTGAAGAAGCGTGCGATGACAGGTTTTAAGGTCACTTGCTCAACTACGCCGCACCGGCGCTGGCTTAACCAGCCTGCCGTGAGGAGCACCTGATAAATGCCATGAGCACGAATGTTGATTGGGCTTTCCAGCTCACCCCATGGATCATCAGCGACTAGGAATGTTTCGATAGTCCGAATGACGGTCGCTTTGGGGGCTTCCTCCCCAGGAGATCGGGCCCCTTCACCCCACATTTCTGCGATGAGTCTGCACAGAACGTCCCAGTAGCGGTGATTGTTTTCAGCCGCCAGAGGTCGGAACAAGTCCTTTGGCAATCGCTCGAACAGAGGTGGTGTTATAGCTTCCATTCCCAACACTCGGCGTGAATTTGACAACAAGACCGTAGCATAGATCTATTGATGCATCTATGCTATCATCATTCAGGCATTTTCTTCCTTGGTTACAGCTATGCCTCGACGCAATTCTGCTCCGAAAGAAAGATATGAAGCGATCGAGATACTGCTTCTCTGGGAGGGACGAGTCTCAAGGTCTCGTTTACTTGATCTATTTGATATCCACGAGACCTTGGCCAGCCGGGACATTGCGGGATTCCGTGAGCAATATCCGATGGTCTGTGAGCCAGAGATGTCGACTAAGAGCTACGTAAGCTCGCGGAATCTGGAGCCCACGCTAACGCTTGGGGTTTTCTCCGAGTACCAACGTTTAGTGGGTGCGCTTGGAAGCCTAAACTTGGCCTCGACAGGTGTGCCCATCGAAAGCACACAGCTCGATGCCACCGCGATTCGACACACACTTTTTTCTCAAATACATCGAGCCATGCGGCTTGGCCTTTGTGTTCGGATCGTTTACCGCTCAATGAGCACCCCAGAACCACATGAGCGCGTAATTCGCCCCCACTCATTTATTCAGGCCGGACCACGCTGGCACCTTCGAGCGTATTGCGCAAAAGCTGCAGCTTTCCGGGATATGAATCTTGGGCGGATCTCCGCTGTTATCCCAGAAATCGGTATTAGCCTCCCAGGGGAAGATGAAGACTTGGAGTGGCAGCAGAAAGTGTCGGTACGTTTAATCCCCCATGAAGGTCTATCAGCTGAGCAGGCTCGAATGGTGAGGGAGGAATACATGGGGGGGACGGCTGCGGTTGTGTTTAGCGTACGAGTACCGCTAGTCCAATACGTTATCCAGTCCTTTAGAGCCGCAGTTGATCCAGTTCGCGAGAAGGCTCCGGAGCATCTGTTGATGGTGCAGCATCCTGAAACGCTGCCTCAGAGCTCACGCTGGCTACTTCGGGAGCGTAATGCCTGAGTGGTGCGCTCCACGAACCGAACGCAGCTTTGTAGGTTAAGTCCATGGAAGGGAATGTAGCTGGCGTCATTGGAGCCGAATTAGACTCATCGGCCGACGGTGCCTCTCATCACATCAATATTTAAATTGAAAGGAGATTGCGCTCAACAACTCTTCCGTATTTACAGCAGGGTGTTCAGATTTTTTCGGCCCAAGGTATCAACCTTAGCCAGCGGACCGTATTAAATCTTCCGGCTCCCACACTTGTAGGCGCTGCATCAACTTGAACGCCGCGCTGGAACAACCTGACATCCTGAACCGAAAAGGTCTGAACAGGCTGCTGGGGAAATTGATATGACTGGCGATAGACGTACCACCAGCCGGCAATGGCTGTCTCAACACGTTCGGACATAGGCCATAAGAAAAAACACCGGCACTAGGCCAGTGTTTTTTGAATGTCATATTCGGGGCTATTGAATATGGCTTGATTTTTTATTAAGGAACTCACGCAGCTGTTCTTCCTTGGTGCAGAAATCTATGCTCGATATCTCTCCTTGGGGGACTACCGAAGCACCATCGTTGTCGCCGAACTCATCTACGGCCTGGATAGTAATGGTGTCATTCTCGATTGAAGAAACATACCCGCTAATGGAGTCCTCAGAGCCCTGAACCCATATAGTGATAACGCATTTACGCTGCAGAGCTAACGCTAGAGTTTCGTGAATAATCCCCTCGCCTAGCGCAGGGAGTGCAACAGGGTGGATAACTTCTCCCTGGTGGTTCGCCAGTGTCTCGATTTTCTGCTCGTATTTCCCTGAGGTCTCAACTTTTGTTATTTCCTCTAGAGATCGGATCTCGAAACCAATGGACTCTCCCGAGCCAGTTATTGACTCTAGGCATATGTGAGTGCCGTCAATGCTGACCACATATCCAACGGAATAGCTGCTCCAGTCATCTGATGTGTAAATTGAAACAATGCGCTTATCCTGCATTGCTTTTTCCAACGACGTCCTAATAGTCATTTCAAATGCTCCTTAGCGCTGATATGGGCGATTTGCATCACCTTTTTCTCCGCCTCTATCTTTTTGATTACGAGCCCGCCCTTTTTCATGCTTGCCCTTGGTGCTATTCCTAGCGCCCTTCGTATGTTCTTTATTCCCTTTTTCCTTAAAGTAGCCAACACACCTTTCTACGATATCTCTCATAGCTTCGCATGAGGGGTGGGTTGGACTTAGCGTGCAGAGAAGCCCCATTGCACCAGCAGCAGCGGCTCCTGCCATCGCACCTTCGGCAACAATGGCACTTTCTCCTGTGGGATCGATATAGGAAAGCGGATTGCCCTCTACATATCCGTAGGTGTTTATTCCACCTTCAAGCCCAATCGGATCACTCTCAACGTAGCGCCCAGTCTCCGGGTCGTAATCCCTGAAGTAGTTGTAGTAGAGCGCACTGTGCGCATCGGCGACTTGGCCGGGGAAGCGCAGGATCACATCGATATTGCCGCCATAGGTGTTGGGCTGCCCCACACCGAATGCATCGCTTTGCCAGCTCCACACCAGGTTGCCGCCTTGGTTGGTGGCCAGACGGGGGGTGTTGAGGTGGTCGCTGTGCAGGTAGGTGAGGGTGGTGCTGGCGATAGTGGTGCCGGCGGCGTCGTAGGTCAGGTCGATCTGGGCGATGGGCAGGCTGTCGAGCCAGACGTAGTAGCTGGCTTTGCTCTTCTTGCCGTTGCTGGTGTAGCGCACCTGGCCGAGCACCTGGCCATCCGGGCCGTAGAGGTAGGTGTAGGGCGTGTGGGCGGTGCCTTGCTGCACGTCCTTGAGCACGCGCTGGCCGAGGGCGTTGTAGGCGTATCGGGCGATGGGCGTACCGGCCTCGTCGGTGACGGCATTGAGGCGGCTCTGGTCGTCGTAGGTGTAGCGGCGGCTCTGGCTGTAGCGGGTGTAGTTGCCGGCGGCATCGGCTTCGACGGCGTAGCTGGTGCTGCGTTGGCTGAGGCGGTTGCTGTCGGTGGCGTAGTGCAGGGTCTGCTTGGCAGTCTGCGCTTCGGTGCCGTTGGTGGTGGCGTAGGTGGTGCGCGAACTGCGGTTGCCGGTGGCGTCGTAGGCGTAGGCCTTGCGGCTGGCGGCGGCCTTTTCCTCGGTCAGGCGATCGAGGGCGTCGTACTGGTAGTCGAGGCTGCCGAACAGGCTGTGGGCATGGGCGGTGATGTTGCCGTTGGCATCGTGGCTGTAGCTGCTCTGCCAGTTGCCGACCTGCTGGGCGGTGAGCTGGTAGTCCTGGTCGTAGGTGCGGCTGAGGACGATGCCATTGTTCCAGGTGAGGCTCTTGAGCGGTCCGAAGGGGGCGTAGCCGATGTTGCTGGCGAGGCTGGTGGGCGTAGCGCTGCCCACCGCAAAGCCGACCTGGCTGACCTGGCCGGCGGCGTTGCGGCTGTAATGGATGCTGAAGCCGGCCGGGTAGTCGATGCGGATGAGGTTGTTGGCGGCGTCGTAGGCGTAGCCGAGGGTGTCGTACTGATCCGCCCCCAGCACCGCAACGGAGCGCAGCTGCTCGATGAGGTTGCCGCGCTCGTCGTACTTGTAGCCGAGCACGCCGCTGGCGTCCTGCACCGCCGTGAGGCGGCCGATGCCCTTGTTGCCGTTGGCGGTCATGTCGTAGTGGTACTGGACGTTGAGCGCAGGAGTGGCGGGGTACTGGCGGCCGGTGAGGCGGTCGAGGGCGTCGTAGCTGTAGGTGGTGACGATGCCGCGGGCGTCGGTTTTGCGGATGACGTTGCCGGCGGCATCGTGCTCGTATGTGGTGGTGCCGGTGTCGGGGCTGATGAGTTTGGTGAGGTTGCCGAGGCCATCGTATTCGTAGCGGGTGGTGACGCCGCGTGGGTCGACGACCTGTGTGAGGTTGTCCTGGGCGTCGTAACCGAGGCGGGTGACCTTGCTCAGCGGGTCGGTGCTGGAGACCAGGCGATCGAGGGCGTCATAGGCCTGGGTGTGGCTGAACTGGCGCGGGTTGGTGTCGGTGGTGGGGTTGTCGTTGAGGTCGTACTGCTGGCTATGGGGCTGGCCACCGGCGCCGACCGAGCGCAGCAGGCGGCCGAGCTCGTCGTACACCCACTGTTGCTGCTGGGTGAGGTTGTTGGAGGCATCCTTGATGCGCTGGGCGGTGCGGTTGCCCATGGCGTCGAGGTCGAACTCGATCTGCTCGCCGAGGTTGTTGGTGATTTTGGTCAGGCGCCGGGCATCGTCCCAAGTGTAGGCGAGCCAGCTGCCGTCGCCACGGGTGACTTTGGTGATCTGGCCGATGGCATCGTGCTCGAAGGCTGTGGTGCCGCCGCCGACGCTGATCGAGGTGAGCCAGCCCTGCTGGGTGTAGGTGAGTGTGGTGATGGTGCCGTTGGGGTCGATTACTTCTCCAGGATTTCCATAGATATCGAAGTTTGAAAGCTGTGTTACATGGCCGAGCGCGTTTATAACGGTTATCGGGTGATCTCCCCCGTCGTACTCGTAGTGGGTTATGTCTGGGACATCGGTGCGCGGACCATCGGCGGTGTCGATCTGGCCGCTGGCGGTGTAGGTGTAGCTCCAATTGCGCGGGGCGGCCTGGAGACTGGCGGCTGCGAGGGTGCCGGCCAGGGCGAGCGTAAGGACGCTCAAGCGGTGGTGCAGGGGTTTCATGGGCAAGTCCTTGTGCGAATCAGCGCTGGCTTACGCTCTGGCTGAGTGGTCGTCCTTGATCGTCGTAGCTGTAGGTGGTGATGCGATCGGGTTCGGTCACCGTGGCCGGTAGGAACAGGGTCGGGTGCCAGGTGGTGGTGACGGTGCGAGCCTGGGGCGTGCCGTAGGCTTCGGTGCGGGACACCTCGAGGCCACGGTCGTTGTAGTCGAAGGCGGTGACGTTGCCCTTGTTATCGGTACGGGTCTTCACCAAGCCACGATCGTCGTAGGTGAAGGTGGAATTGCTGTTGGGGCAGTTGGCCGAGGGCTCGCCTTCAATGGCGGTGATGCGCCGTATGCCCTGGATGGTCTGGAAGCGGTAGGTGGTGCGCTTGCCGAGAGCGTTGGTAACAGTGGAGGAGCCATCGGTGTTGTAGCTCACCAGAGTGCGTTCAGCGCCGCCCGCATGCTCGCTGGAAATGGCGCGGTTCTGGTCGTCATAGGTCCAGGTGGCGTATCGAACACCCTTTTCATCAGTGATGCCGGTCAATAACTGTCCATTAGCAGCTTCATAATGGTATTTTTTTTCAGAAGTTGTGCCGTCACCTTTGTACGAAATGGATTTTATCAGGCGTCCTTGGTTGTCGTATTTATATTTGAAAGACATGTCTAAATAACCGGCGCTAGTCATTTTAAGATTTAAGTCTTGTGAAATATTTAGCGTGCTTCCGTACTGATTTTGTATCGAAATATCTCGACCGAAAGTGTTGACTGTTACCTTTCGTCCGTCGTTG
This sequence comes from Pseudomonas solani, assembly GCF_026072635.1. Classification (NCBI taxonomy): domain Bacteria; kingdom Pseudomonadati; phylum Pseudomonadota; class Gammaproteobacteria; order Pseudomonadales; family Pseudomonadaceae; genus Pseudomonas; species Pseudomonas solani. The sequence continues at coordinate 4,936,021 of NZ_AP023081.1, forward strand.
TAATTAATGCCTATTAATTGCCCGTTTTTATCGAATTCATATACTGAGTTATGCAGTGAGCGATATGACCATCCTGTGTCGGATTTTGTGATTGAACCGCGTGGGTTTGATGAGGATTGATTTAGATTGGTCGGTATTTTGAAACGGGTTTCTCGGCCATTGGCTTGAATTAGAATTATTTGATCTAGGCTAACAACTAGGCGATCTGAGTAATTGTGTCTCCATACTCTGTCGGAGCTGTTGTACACCAAAAATAATTCCATATCGCTAACGGATCTAGGTTGTAGCTCTGTGATGCGCTGAATTTTATTTCCTGTTGTAAAATTTATAGGGTTTCCTGCAGTGCAAGTATCTGTATCGTCTCCTTTGGTTTGACCCTCTTCTTCGTCGCCAATACATTTTCCTGTGACTCGGTCGTATTCAGACTCTAAGGAGCAGTTTTCCCCCACTCGCATTACCCAGTATGGGAGTTCAAATTTTTGTGGTGGGTTGCCTGACAAGTAAGAATGGAAGCATTGGGTTGACAGTACTCCGTCTCTTACTTCGTAATAGCCATCTGTTCGTGAGAAACTGTACGTTATATTCGCTGTGTTGTCATTCAGTGTGTTGGTGTGTGCGTTGCAAGCATCGATGAGTGTATCGTAATAGATGCCACCATATCCTAAGTACCATTTATATGGTTCGTATGGTTGCTCGGTGTTTGCGATAGCGTGAGCACTAAAAGGAAGTAAGGTGATCAGTAGTCTTCTGAGTATTTCCATATGCTTGAATCTCCATTCAAGAACTTAAGCGAGATGAGGGAAGTAGGGGCAGCCTCTAGCGCTGCCATCTGTCCGAATCTCTGATTCGGGGCGGTAGAGGATTGTTCAGATAGAGGAGGTCGGTCTTCTTGTCGGTGTAAGAAGAAAGCATGGTCCAGTCCTTGGTGCTATGCGCGGGTGATGCACTCCTTGTGCGTGGGTCACGCTAATAAAAAACTCCAGGAGAATGAATTGTTTTTTTTTGTTTCGTGAGCTGTGTCACTAAAGTGGTAAGGCAAAATCCCGTGCATAACTCGGAAGGCCTACGGTAAAACTTTGGTGAGCACGCTCTGCACTAGAACTCTCGCTAAATAGAACGATAATTTCGACTTATATTCAGTAATTAAGTTTTTGATTGAGTTGGTGCATGGTGTATGCATTTTAATGCGGATCGTTTATGTTTTCTGGAAAATTTTAAGTTGTAAGTATGTTGACTGAAGTGTGGGCGGTTTCGAGGTGGGGTGTTTGGTGTTTTGCTCCTAAGTTATTCTGAGTGGGATGGTTGTGGTTTCCTTGTGGATAAAATTGCTATTTTCATCTCTGCTTTTATAATTGCCTAATCTTTTCTGTAGATGAGGAGGAACCTATGGTCGGTCAAGGTCTCGTGTTCTGATGCGGCAAACCTACTTGCCAAGGGTGTCTTGGCTATCCTTTGCAGCTCTGGCGTTGCGTTTAATGGTACTAGTTGCCGAGGTATTGCTATTGCCAAGATAGCTCCAAGACTCATTACGGCGCTCCAATTGCTAAGGATCTCCCCCTCATGACGGCCAAAGAAGCCCAGGCTCTGTTTTGGCGCTATGCAGACAGCGTCACCGCTCTATATGAAAATGATGCCGATATACCTGAACTCGAGCCTGATCTCCTCAAGCTTTTGCAACTGGTGAAGGGCCATGTGGAACACACCGTCCTGTTCAAGCAGTTGTTCATCGAAATTGGGACGAGCACGACGCACTGCAGTTGGGTCCTTCTGTATTGCATGCGGGACCTGAGATGGGTTGAAGTCAAAGACGCTATCAATGACTGGTTCCAGGCTCAGGGCGGCAGGTATTCGGTGCCGAGGCTGATGAACTACGTCAGTGACGTTAATTGGGTCTATCACGACTCTCCGTGGGATAGCGCGGACTTCTTCCTCTATCACTGGGAGCGCGAGCATCCCGGCGAGCCTTGGCCTTGCGTTTGAATAGCGCAGCGTGCAGCGAGCCATTCGTAGCGATTCAGCCATTGACCAAATCTGGGTGGGCTCGTTCTTTAGGCAGTTCATTGATAGGGATTTCATATGCGAGCGGAGCTGCTTCAAGCCATGTTGGCCATCGCCGAGAGCCGCAGGCCTGCGTCCGATCTAGACCTGTGGTGGGCTGAAAATTCTTCTGAAGTCGAGGCTGCGTTTGGTCGGGGCGTCTATTTGCGGATCAGCCAGCGAGGGTTCATAGGGCTGGGACAGGCGCTGGAAAAACTGGAAGTCGAATTCCACCGTTCCGATACCCATTGCCAGGGATGCGGCGAACCTCAGTTCTTCGCGTTGTCCGGCAAGACCACCCGCGAGGAGATCATCGAGTTCGGTCGGCGCTGCAAGCTAAAGGGGGCCAGGGAGTTTGAGGCGAGTGGCTGGATACACCCAGGCCAGTACTGCCCGAATGGCTGCACATTTGCGCTTTACAACCTAGGTTCAATGCGGCTAAAGGGATGACCATCATTGATGGACGCGCAGCTTGAATATCTCATCCGCGCCCTGGAGGAGCGCCTGCTCCAGTCCCATACACGGCAAGACGCCGAAGCCCTGGAGCAACTGTTGGCGGAAGGCTTCATCGAGTTCGGTGCACGGGGCGTTGTCTGGAACCGAAGCGAGGTCATCCAGGGCCTGCTCGAGCAGGCGTTCGTACAGCGGACGCTGGAGGACTTCCGGGTGCGCCTGCTGGCCGACGATGTGGTGCTGGCCACCTATGTATGCGCCACGCCCAGTGCCGATGGCACGGTGCGCTCATTGCGCAGTTCGGTGTGGCGGCAGCAGCAGGGGGCTTGGCGGATGGAGTTCCATCAAGGCACCAGGATTCCGGATTGACCCACGCTGCCCTGTATCACCTGGCCCCAACCAGCCAGGCTCCCACCAAGCCCAGCTACCGATTCAACTCATACACACACATATTCACCGTGGTCGCCAGGTTGAGCGATTCGATGGCGCCGCTGCCGGGGATGGTGAAGGGCTGGGCGTTGAGTGCGGTGAGTGGGTCGCGGGGGACGCCGCGGGCTTCGTTGCCGAAGAGGTAGCAGTCGAAGGTCTTGAAGGCGGCGGATTGCACGGGCTCGCCGTGCATGTCCAGGCAGGCGATGCGTTGGAAGCGGTTGCCAAGGGATTCCAGTTCCACGTCCAGTTCCATCGGTGCGTGGAAGATGGCGCCCATGCTGGCGCGCACGACCTTGGGGTTGTACGGGTCAACGCTGCCGGGGCTGAGCAGGCAGCGGAAGCCGCCGAACCAGGCCAGGGTGCGCAGGATGGTGCCGAGATTGCCCGGGTCCTGGATCTCGTGCAGGTAGATGGCGCGTTCGTTGGCGGCAGCAGCCGGCGCGGCGGCCGGCAGCATCGGCACCAGGGCGATGATGCCCTGGGGCGTCTTGGTGTCGGCGATCTGCGCCATCTGCCGGTCGCTGATGACCTGGGTTTCGAACGGGCTGTGCCAGTGCTCGTAGGCGCCGGTCACGTACAGCTGGCTGCGCAGCAGCAGCGGGTTGTGCTCGGCGGCCTTCTGCAGTTCCAGCAGCAGGTGCTCGCCCTCCACCAGGAAGTGGCCGAACTCGGCCCGGTACTTCTTCTGGTGGAGCTTCTTGATGTCATCGAATTTCATCAATGCGGCGCTCAGTTGCTCTGCTCGTTGGCGTTGCCCAGTTCGGCCAGCATCGCCTTGGCCAGGGCCTCGGCGACCTTGATGCCGTCCACGCCCGCCGAGAGGATGCCGCCCGCGTAGCCGGCGCCTTCACCCGCCGGGTACAGGCCGCGCAGGTTGAGGCTTTGCAGCGTCTCGTGGTCGCGGGTGATGCGCACGGGGGAGGAGGTGCGGGTTTCGATGCCGGTGAGCACGGCGTCATTGCGGTCGAAGCCGCGGATCTGCTTGCCGAAGGCCGGCAGCGCTTCGCGGATGGCTTCGATGGCGTAGTCCGGCAGCGAGGGGGCGAGGTCGCCCAGGCGCACGCCGGGTTTGTAGGAAGGCTCCACGTCGCCGAACTCGCTGGAAGGCACGCCACGGATGAAGTCGCCCACCAGTTGCCCGGGGGCGCAGTAGTCGCTGCCGCCCAGCTCGTAGGCTCGGGATTCCAGGCGCTCCTGGAACTCGACGCCGGCCAGCGGGCCGCCGGGGAAGTCCTGCTCCGGGGTGATGCCGACGACGATGCCGGAGTTGGCGTTGCGCTCGTTGCGCGAGTACTGGCTCATGCCGTTGGTGACCACGCGGCCCGGCTCGGAGGTGGCTGCTACCACGGTGCCGCCGGGGCACATGCAGAAGCTGTACACGGCGCGGCCGTTCTTGGCGTGGTGCACCACCTTGTAGTCGGCGGCGCCGAGCTCCGGGTGGCCGGCGTACTTGCCCAGGCGGGCTTCGTCGATCAGGCCTTGCGGGTGCTCGATGCGGAAACCGATGGCGAAGGGCTTGGCTTCGAGGAATACGTTCTGGCGGTGCAGCATGCGGAAGGTGTCGCGGGAGCTGTGGCCCAGGGCCAGGACGACATGGCGGCTGCGCAGGGTTTCGCCATTGGCCAGTACCACGCCTTCGAGCTGGCCGTCATCGATCACCAGGTCGGTGACCTTGCTCTCGAAGCGCACCTCGCCGCCTAGGGCGATGATCTCTTCGCGCATGGTGGCGACCACGCCGGTGAGGCGGAAGGTGCCGATGTGCGGCTTGCTCACGTACATGATCTCTTCCGGCGCGCCGGCGCGGACGAATTCGTGCATCACCTTGCGGGCGTAGAACTTCGGGTCCTTGATCTGGCTGTAGAGCTTGCCATCGGAGAACAGGCCGGCACCGCCTTCGCCGAACTGCACGTTGGATTCGGGGGTGAGGATCTTCTTGCGCCACAGCGCCCAGGTGTCCTTGGTGCGGCTGCGCACATCCTTGCCGCGCTCCAGCACGATGGGCTTGAAGCCCATCTGTGCGAGCAGCAGCGCGGCGAACAGGCCGCAGGGGCCGAAGCCGATGATGATCGGGCGCTCGCCCAGGTAGGTCGGTGCCTGGCCCACCGGGTAGTAGTTCGTATCCGGTGCCGGGCGCACGTTGTTGTCGTCGGCGAAGCGCTTGAGGATCGCCGCCTCGTTACGCACTTCGAGGTCGATGATGTAGATGAACAGGATCACGCTGTTCTTCTTGCGGGCATCGTAGCTGCGCTTGAATACGGTGAAACCCAGCAGGTCGGCGTCGCTGATGTTCAGGCGCTTGACGATGGCCTGGCGCAGTTCGTCGGCGGAATGCTCGAGGGGCAGGGACAGTTCGTTGATGCGAATCATGGCGATATCCTGGCCGGTCGATCCGGCAAAGGAGGTAACAGAGGGGGTAGGGCGCGAATTGTACTCGGCGCCGCGGGCCCTTGTCAGGCCTGGCCTGCAGGTTTCCGCCGGGCGTTGCCGCGGGTGCGCCGGGCGCCGCCGGCCGGCTTATTTAACCTGAGCGGGATTCTCGGCTTATAATTGCCGCCGCTTCGGGCCCGTACAGCTCCCCGCTGTGCCCAGGGTGGCCCGTTCCTCTACTGATTTTCCGTGGTTGGCTCTCTCATGAAACGATCCAAAAGCAGCCGCCGCTGGCTGGACGAACACGTCAATGACCCCTATGTGAAACGGGCCCAGAAGGATGGCTTGCGCTCGCGCTCCAGCTACAAGCTGATCGAGCTGAACGAGAAGGACAAGCTGATCCGCCCCGGCATGCTGGTCATGGACCTGGGCTCCGCCCCCGGTGGCTGGTCGCAGGTGGCCGGCAAGCTGGTGGGTGAGAGCGGGAGCGTCCTCGCCACCGACATCCTGCCGATGGACGGCCTCGACAACGTCGACTTCATCCAGGGCGACTTCACCGACGACGGCGTGTTCCAGCAGCTCCTCGACAAGCTCGACGGCCGCAAGCCCGACCTGATCGTCTCCGACATCGCGCCCAACATCAGCGGCGTCGCGGCGGCCGACCAGGCGTCCTCCATGTACCTGGTGGAGCTCACCCTGGACATGGTCCGCCAGGTGCTCAAGCCCAATGGCAACTACGTGGTCAAGGTCTTCCAGGGCGAAGGCTCGGACGAGTTCCTGAAAGACGTGCGCACCTCGTTCGAGAAGGTCTTCATCCGCAAGCCGGAAGCCTCGCGCCCGCGCTCCCGCGAGGTCTACCTCGTAGGCAAGGGCTTCAAGGGCTGAAGCCCGATCGCAGGCCGGTACCCGCGACCGGCCTGCTGCTCCGTTCACACCCTGATCAGCACCGACTTCACTTCCGTGTAGTGCTCGATCGCCGCTGCCCCCATCTCCCGGCCCACCCCCGACATCTTGTAACCGCCGAACGGCAGTGCCGGGTCGAGCGCGCTGTGGCAGTTGACCCACACCGAGCCGGACTTGATGCGCGGAATCATCCGGTGCACCGCCGACAGGTCGTTGGACCAGATGCTCGCCCCCAGCCCGTAGGGGTTGTCGTTGGCCAGGCGTACGGCCTCGTCCAGGTCGTCGAAGGGCATGGCCACCAGCACTGGGCCGAAGATCTCCTCTTGCACCAGGCGGTGCTTCTGGTCGACGTCGACCATGACGGTGGGTTTGACGAAATACCCCGGCCCGAAGCCCTCACCGCCGCAGGCGACGGTGGCGCCCAGCTCGCGGCCGAGGTCGATGTAGCCGGTGACGCGGTCCTGCTGCTTGGCGGAGATCAGTGGGCCCATCTGCACGCTCGGGTCGAGGCCGTTGCCGAGCTTCATGGCGTTGGCGATGCCGGCGATGTCGGCGACCACGTTGTCGAAGTGCTTGCGGTGCACGTACAGGCGCGAGCCGGCGCAGCACACCTGGCCCTGGTTGAAGAAGATGGCCGTGGCGGCACCGGCGGCGGCCTCCTGCAGGTTGGCGTCGGGCATGACGAGGGTGGGGGATTTGCCGCCCAGCTCCAGGGTCACGCGGGTCATGTTGTCCATGGCCGCCTTGCCGATCTGCTTGCCCACCTCGGTGGAGCCGGTGAAGGTCAGCTTGTCCACGCCCGGGTGGCGGGTGAGGGCGACGCCGGCGTTGAGGCCGGTGCCGGTCACCACGTTGAATACGCCCGCCGGGTAGCCCGCCTCCAGCACCAGCTCGGCCAGCTTGAGGGCGGTGAGCGGGGTCTCGTCGGCCGGCTTGAGCACCACCGTGCAGCCGGTGGCCAGCGCCGGGCCGAGCTTCCAGCACGCCAGCAGCAGGGGGAAGTTCCAGGCGACGATGGCGCCCACCACGCCCACCGCCTCGCGGCGGATGAAACCGTGGAAGCGGTCGTCGGGCATCAGCGGCAGGGAGGGCTCCACCGTGGTGCCTTCGATCTTGGTGGCCCAGCCGGCCATGTAGCGCAGGAAGTCGATGGCCAGTTGCACGTCCATCACCTGGGCGACGGCGGCGCTCTTGCCGTTGTTCAGGCACTCCAGCTCCGCCAGCTCCTGGGCGTCGCGCTCCATCAGCCCGGCCAGGCGCCACAGCAGGTTCTGCCGCTCGCGGGGGCGCATGCGGCTCCAGGGCGAATCATCGAAGGCCTGGCGCGCGGCGCGTACGGCGCGGTCCACATCCTCGACAGCGGCGGAGGGCACATCGGCCAGCACCTCGCCCGTGGCGGGGTTGCGGAAGCTCATGGTGGCGCCGCTGGCGGCGTCCTGCCATTGGGCGCCGATCAGCATCTTCAGCGGGCGTTGCAGGAAAGCCTGGGTCTGGGGCAGTACGGGCAGTTCGGCATGCATGGGTCAGGGCCTCTGTCTGTGGGCGTCCCCCAGGCGTGCGCAACCGCCGTGCCAAGGCTCCTGAAAGCCGGTATCCCGTTGATCTGCCGATAATTTGTGCGAGGGCTGGCGTGCACCCGCCAGGCCGGCGTGTTGCAGTTTGAGACGGCCTGAGACAACCGCCGGACAGTCCCGCCGCCCGGCCCAGTCAGCGCGGTGGGTGCTCCTGTCTCAGCCTGTGACGAGCTGTCGCGAAATTAGACGCCCGGCCCCGTTACCGAGGGCCCGGATATCGCGCTGGAAATGACCTAAGCCATTGTTCTGCAAGGGTCTGCCGGCCACTGGCACACATTGTGTATTTGCCATGGCAGACGCACCGCCGGCGAGACAGGTGCGAACCATAAGAACAATACCGTGGAGGTCTGACCTTGAAGACGATTCGACTCCGGTGGCGTGCGGGCAGCCTGGTCCTGGCTGCAGCCGCCTTGTTGTGCACCCAGGCCCAGGCGGCGGACGAGGGCCCGGCGCTGCTCAAGGGCAAGTGCATGGGGTGCCACATCCACGAAGGCGGCGACAGCTACAGCCGCATCAGCCACCAGCGCAAGACCCCCGAAGGCTGGCTGATGAGCATCGCGCGCATGCAGGTGATGCACGGCCTCTCCATCAGCGACGACGACCGCCGCACCCTGGTCAAGTACCTGGCCGACAAGCAGGGCCTGGCCCCCAGCGAGACCGACGGCGTGCGCTACGCCATGGAGCGGCGCCTCAACACGGTCGAGCACTTCGACGAACAGCTGACGCAGATGTGCGGCCGCTGCCACTCCGGCGCGCGAGTGGCCCTGCAACGCCGCCCGGCCAAGGAGTGGGAACACCTGGTCAACTTCCACCTCGGCCAGTGGCCCTCGCTGGAATACCAGGCCCAGTCCCGTGATCGCGACTGGCTGGAGCTGGCCCTCACGCAGATGGTGCCCGAGCTGGCCAAGCGCTTCCCGCTGGAGGACCAGGCCTGGGCCGACTGGCAGAAGGCCCGGCCCAAGGCGCAGGCGCTGCCGGGGCAATGGAGCTTCAGCGGCCACATGCTGGCCAAGGGCGATGTACGTGGGGTGATGACGGTCAGCGCCGACAGCGGCGACACCTTCAAGGTCGAGGTGCAGGGCCAGTACGCCGACGGCACGCCCTTCACCGGCTCGGGCTCGGCCATCCTCTACAACGGCTACGAATGGCGCGGCAATGTGAAGGTTGGCGACACCCCCATGCGCCAGATCTTCGCCGCCCTGAACGGCGAGATGAAGGGCCGCATGTTCGAGGCCGAGCACGATGAGCGCGGCCTCGACTTCAGCGCCGCGAAGGACGGCAACGCCCGGTTGCTCTCGGTGCAGCCGGCCTTCCTCAAGGCGGGTGGCGAGGCCGAGCTGACCCTGGTGGGCAGCGGCCTGTCCGGCACCCCCGAGTTCGGCCCGGGCGTCGAGGTGGTCAAGGTGCTGGAGGTCACGCCCCGGCAGGTGCGGGTCAAGGTCAAGGCCGCCGCCGATGCCGCGGTCGGCACCCGCGCGGTGGCCCTGGGTGCGCTCAAGGGCGTGGACCTCGCGGTGTACAAGGACATCGCCGAGGTGAAGGTGGTGCCCGCCTTCTCCATCGCCCGCGTGGGCGAGAACGGCGGCTCCACGCCCAAGGTGCAGGGCCGCTTCGAGGCCGAGGCCTGGGGCAAGGACGCGGCCGGCCAGCCGTATCGCATCGGCTACCTGCCGGCCACCTGGTCGGTCGCGCCCTTCGATGAGCGCGCCGAGGAGGACCAGGACGTGAAGTTCGCCGGGCAGATGCAGAAGGACGGCGTGTTCGTCCCCGGCGCCGCCGGCCCCAACCCCGAGCGGCGGATGATGACCAACAACGCCGGCAACCTGAAGGTGATCGCCCAGCTGGAGGAGGGCGGCCAGAAGGGTGAAGGCCACCTGATCGTCACCGTGCAGCGCTGGAACAACCCGCCGCTGCCATGAACCGGCCGCGAACCGCATCGACGATTGGGCAAATTTCCCGGAGGTCGCCATGGGCGCAATCTTGAATCTGGTCGAGCGCAACCTGCATGAAGTGCAGGTGGACGCGGACCGCATGCTGTTTCACATCCCCAGCAGCTCGCTGTTCAGCACCGACGCCGTCACCGGCGGCATCATCGACACGCTGCGCCAGCAGGGCTGCTCGCCCGAAGACCTGGTGCAGCGCCTGGCCGGGCGCTTCCCCGGGCAGGAAGTGAGCGAGACCCTGCGCGAGCTGATCGCGCTGGAGCTGGTTAGCGACGGCTCGCCGCTGACGCCGGAAATCGGCGTCAAGCGGGTCGAGCGCACCGCGCTGAACACCGTGGTGCTGAACGTCAACACCGGCTGCAACCTCAGCTGCACCTACTGCTACAAGGAAGACCTCGACAAGCCCTCGGCCGGCCGCAAGATGGCCGTCGAGACCGCCGAAGCCTCGGTAGAAATGCTGCTGCGCGAATCCCCCGACGAAACCCGCTACAGCGTGGTGTTCTTCGGCGGCGAGCCGCTCTCCAACCGCGCCTTGATCGAGCACATGGTGGGTTACTGCGAGCGGCGCTTCGCGGCGGCCGGCAAGCAGGTGGAGTTCATCATGACCACCAACGCCACGCTGCTCACCGAAGAGATCGTCGACTGGCTCGACGCCCATCGCTTCGGCCTCTCCATCAGCATCGACGGGCCGAAGACGGTGCACGACCGCAACCGCATCACCGTGGGCGGGCAGGGCACCTACGACGTGGTGCGGCGCAAGGCCGACATGCTGCTGTCGCGCTACCGCAGCCGCCCGGTGGGCGCGCGGGTGACCCTGACCCGCGGCGTCACCGATGTGGAGACCATCTGGAACCACCTGTTCAACGAGATGGGCTTCGCCGAAGTCGGCTTCGCCCCGGTCACCTCGGGCGACCTCAGCGACTACAACCTCACGGGCGAGGAACTGGTGCAGGTCTTCGCCAACATGAAGGCCCTCGGCCGGCGCTACCTGGAGGCGGCGCTGGAGCACCGCAACATCGGCTTCTCCAACCTGCACCAGCTCATCACCGACATCCACGAGGGGCAGAAGAAGGCGCTGCCCTGTGGCGCCGGTCTGAAGATGCTGGCCGTGGACCACGAAGGCGGGCTCAACCTCTGCCACCGCTTCACCGGCTCCAGCCTGCCCACCTTCGGCGACGTGCACAGCGGCGTGAAGCAGGCCGAGCTCAACGACTTCCTCTCCCAGCGCCTGGACCGGCAAGGCACCGGCTGCGACACCTGCCGCATCCGCAACCTCTGCTCCGGCGGCTGCTACCACGAGAGCTACGCCCGCTACGGCGACCCCACCCACCCGACCTACCACTACTGCGACCTGATGCGCGACTGGGTGGACTTCGGCATCGAGGTCTACAGCCGGATCATGGCCGCCAACCCGGCCTTCATCAGCCGCTACATCACCCCGCGGAAGGCGCACTGACATGAAGCATCTCAAGCCGCTGAACAACAAAGCCCAGTTGCTGGACCAGGCCGTGGCCGAAGACCGCGTCGAAGAAGTGGTGGCCATGAGCGCCGTGGCCGGCTGCACCGCCACCACCGACCCGGGCTGGGAAGTGGACGCCTTCGGTGGCGTCTCCTCGCTCTGCCAGCCGATGGAAGCCGACCTCTACGGTTGCTCCGACCCCTGCTGGTGGCCGGCCCAGGTGCCGGACATGATGAGCACCTACCAGGACTGGAACGCCAACGCCGCGGATTCCTCGCAGGACTGGCGCAACCTCGGCACCGTCTTCCCGAAAGACAAGTGACGACAAGAAGAACAACAGGGGAATCCGCATGAAACTCACCGTCATCGCCCGCCTGGCCACCGCCGTCGCCGGGCTCGCCCTGGGCACCGGCGCCTGGGCCGCCGACAACGCCGGCCCGGCCCTCAAGCCCGGCAGCGAATACCTGATCGCCACCAACTACCCCAACAACCTCCACGTGGTCGACCTGGCCAGCGACAGCCTCTACAAGACCTGCCGCCTGCCCGACGCCTTCGGCCCCGGCACCGCGATGATGGCGCCGGACAACAAGACCGCCTACCTGCTCAACAACCACTTCGGCGACCTCTACGGCGTCGACCTGGATGACTGCAAGACCGTGTTCCACGCCCGGCTCTCGCGCAACCCGGGGGAGAAGGTGCGCTCGATGTTCTCCTTCGCCCTCAGCCCGGACGGCAAGGAGCTCTACACCACGGTCAACCCGACCCAGATGATGAGCGACCACTACGTGGTCAAGCCGCCGCGCCTGGAGGTGTTCCGTACCGCCGACGGCCTCGATGCCAAGCCCGTGCGCAGCTTCCCCATGCCGCGCCAGGTCTACCTGATGCGTGCCGCCGACGACGGCAGCCTGTTCGTGGCGGGGCCGGACATCTACAAGATGGACGTGCACACCGGCCAGTACACAGTGGCGGTGCCCGGGCGCAACTGGCAACGGCCCAACTACAGCGCGCCGGACGTGCTGTACTTCTGGCCGCACCAGAGCGCGCTGCACGACTTCTCCATGCTCTACACCACGGCGAAGTTCAAGGACGACAAGCAGGACCTGGCCACCGCCGATTTCATCTACGGCTTCGTCAGCGTCGACCTGAAGACCGGCAAGAGCACGGTGCAGGACTTCGCCCCGCTCACCGAGCTGTACTTCACCGGCATGCGCTCGCCCAAGGACCCGAACCTGATGTTCGGCGTGCTCAACCGCCTGGCCAAGTACGACATCAAGCAGCAGAAGCTGATCAAGGCCGCCAACCTCGAACACACCTACTACTGCGTGGCGTTCAACAAGGCCGGCAGCAAGCTCTACCTCGCCGGCACCTTCAACGACATCGCCGTGTTCGACCCGGACAGCCTCGAGAAGGTGAAGAACATCAAGCTGCCCGGCGGCGACATGGCCATTACCACGACGCAGGTGTTCGTCCGCTAGGCTCTGTACGAAAAGTGTCTACGCTCGGTGATGCTTCGTTAAAAGCGGGTTCGGAATGCTCATTTACAGCTCGTAAACTCCGCTTCCTCACCCGTTTTTGCCTCGCCTGACCGTCGCTCGACGACTTTTGGTACAGACCCTAGGGTGAGAGGGCAGGGCGTTGCGGCCGACATGGCGCAACGCCTCTACGACCAACGGAGCCATCCCCGACCCTGGCTTAACGTTTACGTAAAGGTTAAATATGACCGGCACCCCGCGTTGCCTGCCTGGCAGCGGCAGTCGGTTCTGCGTCTGTCCCAATAAGCACAAGAAGGGCAAGCCATGAATCACCCCAGCTACACCCGAGGGCGCCAGGACAAGCCATTGCTGGCCATGACCCTGGGCGCCGCCTTCGATGCCACCGTGGCGCGTTTCCCCGAGCGCGAAGCGCTGGTGGTGCGCCACCAGGGCCTGCGCCTGACCTGGGCGCAACTGGCGGCGGAAGTGGAACGCCACGCCCGCGCGCTCATGGCCATCGGCCTGGAAGCGGGCGATCGCCTCGGCATCTGGGCGCCCAACTGCGCCGAATGGACCATCACCCAGTTCGCCAGCGCCAAGGTCGGCGCCATCCTGGTCAACATCAACCCCGCCTACCGCAGCAGCGAGCTGGAATACGCCCTCAAGCAGTCCGGCTGCCGCTGGGTGATCTGCGCCGACGCCTTCAAGACCTCCGACTACCACGCGATGCTGCTGGAGCTGGTCCCGGCCCTGGCCGACGGCGAGCCGGGCACCTTGGCCAGCGACCGGCTGCCGGAGCTGCGCGGCGTGGTCAGCCTGGCCGCCGAGCCACCGGTCGGCTTCCTGCCCTGGGCCGTGTTGCAGCAATTGGCGGGGGCGGTGAGCGTCGAGGCCCTGGCCAAACGCGAGGCCCAGCTGCAGTTCGACGAGCCGATCAACATCCAGTACACCTCCGGCACCACTGGCTTCCCCAAGGGCGCCACCCTCAGCCACTACAACATCCTCAACAACGGCTACATGGTCGGCGAGAGCCTGGGCCTCACCGAGCACGACCGCCTGGTGATCCCGGTGCCGCTCTACCACTGCTTCGGCATGGTCATGGGCAACCTCGGTTGCCTGACCCACGGCAGCACCATGATCTACCCGGGCGATGCCTTCGACCCGCTGGCCACCCTGGCCGCCGTGGCCGAGGAAAAGGCCACCGCGCTCTACGGCGTGCCCACCATGTTCATCGCCGAGCTGGATCACCCCCGCCGGCACGAATTCGACCTCTCCAGCCTGCGCACCGGGATCATGGCCGGCGCCACCTGCCCCATCGAAGTGATGCGCCGGGTGATCGACGAGATGCACATGGCCGAGGTGCAGATCGCCTACGGCATGACCGAGACCAGCCCGGTCTCCCTGCAAACCGGCCCCGATGACGGCCTCGAGTTGCGCGTCACCACCGTCGGCCGCACCCAGCCGCAACTGGAAAGCAAGATCGTCGACGCCGACGGCCGCGTCGTCCCCCGTGGGCAGATCGGCGAGCTGTGCACCCGGGGCTACAGCGTGATGCTCGGCTACTGGAACAACCCGCTGGCGACGACGGACGCCATCGACCCCGGGCGCTGGATGCACACCGGCGACCTGGCGGCCATGGACGAGGAGGGCTATGTGCGCATCGTCGGGCGCAGCAAGGACATGATCATTCGCGGCGGCGAGAACATCTATCCGCGCGAGGTGGAGGAATTCTTCTTCACCCACCCGGCGGTGGCCGACGTCCAGGTGATCGGCATCCCCTGCAGCCGCTACGGCGAGGAACTGGTGGCCTGGGTCCAGCTGCACCCCGGCCACGACGCCACGGCGGAAGCACTGCGCGACTGGGCCCGCGCCCGCATCGCCCACTTCAAGGTCCCGCGGCACTTCCGCTTCGTCAGCGAATTCCCCATGACCGTCACCGGCAAGATCCAGAAATTCCGCATGCGCGAAATCAGCATCGAGGAGATCGGGAGCCTGTAGGGGCGAATTCATTGGCTCTGTCTGCGTTAGCTGTTGTGGTTTTAATGCAGGCGCTCAAGCACGGACCTTTCCGGGCGCTTGAGGGTTTGTGCCACCTCCACCGGATGGGTTTCGCTTCGCTCTACACCATCCTACGAAAGCCCGTGCGCACCACATGGCGATGCGCTGGACGAAGAAAGTTGGAGCAGCCGCCAACGCCCCTCCAGGAGGCCGAACGCAGTCGTTGCGCCGGGGGACGAGCGGCATGGATGCCGCGAGAGGCGCGCCAGGCCATGGATGGCCCATCGCGCCGGCCCCCAGAGCGGCGATGGAGTGAGGGAACCCGACGCAGTCGGGCCGGATGATGGGGCAAGTTTTTTGGTTCCTTTTCAACGATTGTGTATAGACCGAGGACATAGCTGACAGGTGTACGGAGACATGGTTGACACTTTCCGGCGAGCTGCCTTGCCGGGGATCCATACCATGCCTTGGAACACGAGAGACGCCATGAGCTTGAAAGAGGAATTCATTGCGTTGGCCTTACAGCCTGACAGCAACAGGCGAGAACTGTGCCGACGCTTCGGTATCAGCCCGCAAACGGCTTACAAGTGGCTTAAGCGATACGAACAGAGCGGGAGAGATGGCCTGCACGAGAAATCCCGCCGGCCGCTCAATAGCCCCAAGCGGACCCCTCCCGCGCTGGAAACGGAGGTGGTTGCGTTGCGTCAGGCGCATCCTGCGTGGGGCGGACGCAAGATCAGCCATGTCCTTAACTGCGGTATTGCCCCCAGCACTGTGACTAACGTCCTGCACCGCCATCTGCTGATCCTGCCGCCTGAAAAGGAAGCCAAGAAGCCCTGGCAGCGCTTCGAGCACGAGGCCCCCAATGACCTCTGGCAGATGGATTTCAAGGGCTACTTTCCGACCCAGCAAGGCCAGTGTCATCCGTTGACGGTTGTGGATGACCATTCCCGCTTCAACCTGGCGATCCAGGCCTGCGCCAATGAGCGCAAGGAAACGGTTCAGGAAAAGCTGAGCGAAGTCTTCCGCCGCTATGGTTTGCCTGCCCGAATCAACACCGATAACGGCTCCCCTTGGGGCTCGCCACGTAATCCGGGTGAACTATCCGAGCTGGGTGTTTGGCTGGTCCGGCTGGGCATTCGCCTGAGCTTCAGCCGGCCTTACCATCCACAAACCAATGGCAAAAACGAGCGCTTTCATCGCGCGCTCAAAGCTGAAGTACTCAAGGGAAAGCACTTTCACGACTTGATCGAAGCCCAGGCTGCTTTCGATCAATGGAGGGAGATCTACAACCTTCAACGGCCCCACGAAGCGCTGGGCTATCAGGTTCCCATGGAGCGATACCGCACAAGCCCCTGGCCATTTCCAGAAAAACTGGAGGACTTCGAATATGCCCTGGATGACGAAGTGACAAAGGTTTATCACAGCCGATTCCGCTTTAGAAAACACTACTTCCGCATCGCCAAGGGGCTTGCTGGGCACCTGATCGCTATACGTCCCAGGCCTGAAAGCGAGGTGTTGTACGACGTGTACTTCTGCCATCAATTTCTACGAACTATCGACCTGAACAACCCTGACTACGGACCATAATGTGTCAACCATGTCCCCGCACATGTGTCCACCATGTCTCCGGTCTATACAGGGCGACTGCCAAAAGAGACTCGCCCGGGGGGGGCGAAACCAGAAACATCATCAGAGCTCGGCAATCAGCTGGACTCAAATCCTCTAGCAAACACTTAACGCAGACAGAGCCAATTCATTCGCGCGATGATTCGACAGGATGAACGCGTGCCTTAGGGTGTGCCGCGCACCGCCGCACGGTGCTTCCGGCGAGCCCCAGGTGCGCGCAGCACACCCTACGTGCGGAGTGAGCGGCGGCTGCATGCTCCGAGGTCCGATTGCGCCCCCTTCCAGGGGCAAAAAGCACAGCCACGTCCTAAGGATGTGGCTGTTTACGCGCGCGATGCTTGTGGGAGCGAATTCATTCGCGAAAAGGGCCGCGTAGCGGCCCCATTACCAGCTCAATGCAAGGTCGTCGGCTCGTCCGTCACCAGCACCGTCTCCCAACCGTCGTAATCGCCGTCGAAGGACAGGGCCAGGGCCAGCAGCGCCAGGGTCAGCTCATCGATGGTGCCCGGCTGGGGGATGTCCTCGCGCCACAGCTGCACCCGGTAGGCCTCCTCGTCCTCGGTCCAGCCGCAATCGCGCAGGGTGAAGCCGAGGGTGGCCGCTTCGGCGATCAGCGCTTCGCCCCGGGCCTCGTCGGGCAGGTAGAACCAGTGGTCGATCTCGCGCGGAGTTTCCAGCGTGTCGCCGTTGCTTTCCAGCACCGCGCACAGGCGGCGGTTGCTGATGCGCTGCTGGTCCTCGGCGGGCGGGAAGAGGAAGTCGAAGTAGGTCGACCATTCCGGGTCTTCCTGGGTACCGGATTCGTACTCGTATTCCGGGAAGGCCTCCAGCACGGCGGCGACCCGCTCGTTCCAGAGCGTCTCGTCGCCCACGTAGAAGAAGAAATCGCGCAGGCCGTTGCCGGTGTAGCGGCCCAGGTAGGCGCAGCCTTCATTGAGCAGGCGCGCGGTCAACTGGTCCTCGATCTCGATCAGCCGGTCGAACTCCTCCTGGCTGGAAAGCCCGTCGTCCCGTGGCGTGCGCATGTGCAGGCGCACGTAAGCCATGAACGGCAGGTGCTCCAGCGGCACTTCGCGCACCGCGCCGAGGTCGACGTAGATGGAAGCGGGGCGGTCGTCGACCTGTGCGAAATAGAAATCCCAATCGTCAGTCATGCAGCAGCTCCTTGCGTGGATGAGGCGACTCTACAGAGGCGCGCGCCTTCGCGCACGGGTTGCCGGCATGTCGGTTGAACAGCTTCACTGCACGCCTGTCGAAGTTGCGCCATGCCGTTTCGTTTACCGCCGCCGGAGCCTCCATGAATCTCGCCCCCGCCAGTCTCATTCTGTTCGCCGCGCTGTTGCTGGCCGGTTGCGGCAGCCAGCGCAGCCAGGAAGGCCCGCAGCTCACCCCGGCCGAAGTGCGTGCCCAGGTGGCACGGCTGATTCCCAGCAACGTGGTGGACCGCCAGGGCTGGGCCACCGACATCCAGGTGGCCTTCACCGCCCAGGAGCTGGCCACGGTGAAGGGCAACTTCTGCGCGGTGCTGGCGGTGACCGAGCAGGAGTCCACCTACCAGGCCGACCCGCCGGTGCCGGGCCTGGCGAAGATCGCCCGCCAGGAGATCGACCGCCGCGCCGCGCGCCTGCACCTGCCGGGCTTCCTGGTGGATTCGGCGCTGGACATCCGCTCGCCCACCGGCAAGACCTACGCCCAGCGCCTCGCCGCCGTGCGCACCGAGCGCCAGCTGAGCGTGATCTTCGATGACTTCATCGGCATGGTGCCCCTCGGCCGCCAGCTGTTCGGCACCTTCAACCCGGTGCACACCGGCGGCCCCATGCAGGTCAGCATCGCCTTCGCCCAGCAGCACGCCGAGAACTACCCGTATACGACCACCGGCAGCGTGCGCGACGAGGTGTTCACCCGCCGCGGTGGCCTGTACTTCGGCATCGCCCACCTGCTGGGCTACGAGGCGGATTACCCCGAGCCGCTGTACCGCTTCGCCGACTTCAACGCCGGTTGGTACGCCAGCCGCAACGCCGCCTTCCAGCAGGCGGTGAGCCTGGCCAGCGGCATCCCCCTGGCGCTGGATGGCGACCTGATCATCCACGGCAGCCGCGATGCCGGCGCCACGGAGAAGGCGGTGCGCACCTTGGGGCGGCGCCTGGACATGGGCGACGGTGCCATCCGCCGCGCGCTGGAGCAGGGCGACGGGCCGGACTTCGCCGAAAGCGAGTTGTACGAGAAGGTCTACGCCCTGGCCGAGAAGAGCGCCGGGCGCACGCTGCCCCGCGCGGTGCTGCCGGGCATCACCCTGCAGAGCCCGAAGATCACCCGCAAGCTCACCACCGCCTGGTTCGCCCAGCGCGTGGATGAGCGCTACCGGCGCTGCATGGCGCGCTGAGGTGTACGCCATCCCGTCATCCCGGGTGAAAACTCCTTGAACCTCCCGCAGGGCAGATTTTCCCATGACCAAGGCCGGTAATCAGGCAAGTACCGGCCGGGTCACGAGAGGAGAATAACAATGCCCAGTGTCATGTCAGGACGCGCCACCCCCAGCGAACTCACCCAGGCCGGCATCATCGGCCAGAGCCCCCAGCAGCTGGACCTGCAAATCGAGGACGGCTGGCGCAGCCGGGGCGAGCAAGCCTTCGAAGCCATGGTCCGCAGCGACTCGCGGTTGTTCATCGCCAAGCTGGAGGAGGCGGTGCTCTCCGAAAGCATCTGCGTGCAGCTCTACGACATGCTGCTGGAGCGCGCCATGCACCACGACGGCTACCGCGCCGAGCTGGTGGCCACCTTCCGGCAGATCCGCGACGAAGAACTCGCCCACGTCTGGACCCTGATCGAAGCGCTGGAGCGGGTCGGCGTGCGTGCCCGCACCGCCCTTGCCGAGCACCCGCGCAACTGGGGCATTGCGGCCCAGCGTGTGGCCCAGGTGCTGGCCCAGCCGCACAACAGCATGTCGCAGTGCCTGCACGCCATGCTCATCTACGAACTGGGGGAACAGGCCGCCTGGGAAACCCTGGTGACCCTGATGGCCGCCAGTGGCGACGACACCTGGCTGCGCCGCTTCCAGGCGGTGCTGCAGGACGAACAGCGCCACGCCAACACCATCAAGGCGCTGCTCTCCCGCGAGCTGCCCGACGGCGCTGCAGCCAATCCGTAGGATGGGTCGGGCGGCGTTCCGCGAGCGGAGCGAAACCCATGCTGTAGCGCCGCCCGCCCCATCACTTGGCGAACAGCTGCCCCATGTCCTTGAACGCCTTGAACTCCAGCGCATTGCCGCAGGGGTCGAAGAGGAACAGGGTGGCCTGCTCGCCCACCTGGCCCTTGAAGCGCACGTAGGGTTCGATCACGAACGTCGTGCCCAGCCCGCGCAGGCGTTCGGCCAGCGCCTCCCATTCAACCCAGCCCAGCACCACGCCGAAGTGCGGCACCGGCACATCGTGGCCGTCCACCGCATTGGTGTGGGCGGCTTCCTGGCTGGCGGTCTTCGGGTGTTCGTGGATCACCAGTTGGTGGCCGAAAAAGTCGAAATCCACCCAATGCTCGCTGGAGCGGCCCTCGGCGAGGCCGAACACCTCGCCGTAGAAGTGCCGGGCGGCGGCCAGGTCGTAGACGGGAATGGCCAGGTGGAAGGGGGAAAGACTCATGGCGCGCTGCCTCGTGGTGGTTTCCGGCCCATTCTAGAGATGGGATTGTCGATGGAAAGTCGGGATAATTTGTGCCGAGCACGAATAATTTCGATCAGAGGCCACGCCATGTTGCGCGAACTCCGTACCTTCATCGCCGTCGCCCGCCACGGCACCTTTGCCGCCGCCGGGATGCACATCGGCCTGACCCAGTCGGCGGTCAGCGCGCAGATTCGCAACCTCGAAAACGCCCTGGGCGTGCGTCTGTTCGACCGCACCGGGCGCCAGGCCATCCTCAACGCTGCCGGCCACCGCGCGCTGCCCATGGCGCGGGAGATGCTGGACATCTTCGCGCGCATGGCCACCCCCGAGGCGGCCGAGCAGTTCAGCGGAGAGCTGCGCATCGGCGCCATCGCCACGGTGCAGACCGGCCTGCTGGCCGCCGCGCTGTTGCGCCTGCGCGAGGCGGCACCCCGGGTCGAGCCCAAGCTGATTCCCGGCGTCTCGCTGAACCTGCTGAATCAGGTGGATGCCGGCGAGCTGGACCTGGCGATCCTCATCGAGCCGCCGTTCGAGCTGCCCAAGGAACTGCACGCCGAGGTGCTGCGCGAGGAGGATTTCGTGCTCATCGTGCCCCGTGGCCTGGAAGGCGATGACCCGCTGCAGATACTCGCCAGCCAGCCGCTGGTGCGTTACGACCGCACCTCGTTCGGCGGCCGGCAGGTCACCCGCTTCCTGCGCCGGCAGCGCCTGGAGGTGCAGGTGGCGCTGGAGCTGGACGAACTCGACGCCATCGTGCGCATGGTCGAGGCGGGGCTGGGGGTGTCGCTGATCCCCGAAGCGGGGCTGTGGCTGGAGCGCGAGGCGGCCATCCGCGTCATCCGCCTGGGCGAGCTGACCTTCCAGCGGCGCATCCTCCTGCTCACCCGCCACGGGCAGCGCAACCTGCCTATCCAGCAGCTCTTCGCCCGCTGCCTGCGTGATGGCTGAGGGCTTGCAGAATGCCGCGCGGTTCCGGGCCGCCCGTGCATCCTGCAAATGACAGCCTGATATCAATGTTTTTCAACTCATTGAATAAAAAGGAGTTTTTACAATCTGGAAAGCTGGCATGCCCGGTGCAATTGTCGTTGCGGCAATGAACCGTACTGGAGTGACAACAATGCAGATCGCCATCAAAGAATTCTTCGACGCCTTTCCCGGCTACACCGTTTCCATCAAACCGCGCCCGGACGGCAAGCTCCTGCTGAGCCTGGACCGCAAGGACCGCCCCACACTGCGCAAGGCCATCGACAGCGATGCGGTGTTCTGCCAGCAACGGGTGCGCTGCCTGATTCGCGAACTCACCCGCGACATCAAACTGGCCGCTGGTGAAGTCAGCTGGAAGGGCGAGGGCAACCAGTGGGTCCGTGGCGAGCTGCCGACCTTCACCGGCGGCCCGATCCAGGTCACCGCCGCCAAGACCCTGTTCGCCCGCCGCGCCATCCGCCGCGACGGTGGCAGCCGCCACGCCGTGGCCGGTTGAGCTGCTGCGCTACGCCGCTCGACGCCCAGCTCGCGGGCGCATCGGGCGGCGTTTGCTTTCTCCCTCCGTCGTTTCACCACCCCCTTCGATTGGTCACCGCAAATCTCCCGCAATTGGCTATCGGGCCATCGCCGACGCACGGCTAACCTAGCGCCCATTCCCGCTACGCCACTGGATTGGAGATCGACATGAACAACCGCATCGAATGGGCCAAGGCCTCCCCCGACGCCTACAAGGCGATGGTCGCCCTGGAGCAGGCCATGGCCAGCACGGGTCTGGAAGACTCGCTGTTGGAACTGGTGCGCCTGCGCGCCTCGCAACTCAACGGCTGCGCCTACTGTGTGAACAAGCATGCCAACGACGCGCGCAAGGCCGGCGAAACCGAAGCCCGCCTGCAGACCCTCAGCGTGTGGGAGGAAACCCGCTTCTTCACCGAACGCGAACGCGCCGCCATGGCCTGGACGGAAAGCCTCACCCAGCTCTCCATCCACCACGCTCCGCAACACCAGTACGAAGCCCTGCGCGAGCACTTCAGCGACGCCGAGGTCGCCAACCTGACCCTGGCCATCGCCACCATCAATGCCTGGAACCGATTCGGCGTCGGCTTCGCGATGATCCCCTGAAAAAACTGCCTGCCTCGGCGACGTTTTGGGGGTTTCTGCACACGGGCTCTATCGCCAGTTTTCGATGTCGCGGAGCTGCGGGCATTCCCTGTGGGAGCGGCTTCAGCCGCGAAAGGCTCACCGCCGCCACCGGGCTGCGGGGTGTCGGATGCGCCATCGCGAATGAATTTGCTCCTACCGATACCAGCGAGAGCTTCGCGAGCAGAGCTCGCTCCTACGGGGGCGTGCCCCGGTGCCCGTAGGTTGGCGCCGAGCGCAGCGAGGCCCAACACAGCGATGCCTCAGGACTCGCCGGAAGCACAGCGCTCGTTGATGTCGCAGAGCTGCAGGCATTCCCTGTGGGAGCGGCTTCAGCCGCGAAAGACTCACCGCCGGCACCGGGCTGCGGGGTGTCGGATGCTCCATCGCGAATGAATTCGCTCCTACCTGCGACTTATCGCGTGGCGACGAAGAACAGCCGGGGGAAGGGCAGCAGCACGGTGCCGTCGGCATAGCCCGGGTAGGCCCCGGCCAGCGCAGCCTCGTAACGCGCCAGGTATTCCTCTTGCTCCGTTGCCGACAGCGGCGCCAGGAAGGGGCGCAGGCCGCTGCCCTTGAACCATTCGACGATGGCCCTCGGGCCGCCTGCCAGCTGATGGTGGTAGACGGTGCGCCACAGGTTCACCTGCGCGCCCGCGTCCCGCAGCACGCTGAAATACCACTGCGCCGGCTGGCGGCTGCCGCGGGCGCGGTGGGCTTCCGCCAGGCGCTCGGCCCAGGGGCCTTCGGCGGCGATCTCGCGCATCAGCCGGTGGGCCGGTTCGTCCAGGTTGTCGGGCATCTGCACGGCCAGGCTGCCGCCGGGGGCGAGCTTTTCCAGCAGGGCCGGGAGCAGGTGCGCGTGGTCCGGCACCCACTGCAGCGAAGCGTTGGCGAGGATCAGGTCCACCGGCTCGACGCCGCTCCAGCTGGCGATGTCACCCACCTGGAAGTCCACGCCCGGCAGGCGTTTGCGCGCGGCCTCGATCATGTCGTCGGAGCTGTCCAGGCCGGTCACCTGCGCCTCGGGGAAGCGTTGCAGCAGGAACTCAGTGGAGTTGCCCGGGCCGCAGCCCAGGTCGACCGCCCGGGCCACGGGGCGCTCGGGCACCTGCGCCAGCAGGTCGTGGATGGGGCGGTTGCGCTCGTCTTCGAACTTCCGGTATTGCGCGGCGGACCAGCTCATCGAAAGGCTCCAGGCTGCGGGGAAAGGTGCCCATGATCCCCTTCGGCGGCGCATCCTTCCAGCCCGGCCAAGGTCGGCGGAGTGGTCGGCTGCGGCACGCCTGAAAACCGAAACGCAGAAAAGCAAAAAGCCCGCCGAAGCGGGCTTTTTCCAGACCGTCCGACATCCTGTCGGCTGCCATCCTGGCGTTGGTCGATCTTCCCTGACCTAGCGCGTCCTGCGCTTCAGTCATATGTGTAGGATAGGGCTGTCAGACAAAGCCCAAAAGAGGAGAATCCATCCGCCTCTTGTAAGCCTTTCGCTATAGCGAGACGGCAAACCACTGACAGGCCACTGAAAGCTGCAACGGCGGTCAGTGCTTCATCTTGCTGCTCAATACCAGCCCCACACCCCCGAGTACTGCCAGAGAGGCGATCGCCAGGGGCAGGGTCAGCGCCTCGCCGAGAAACAGGATGCCCGCCGCCGCCGCGAGGATCGGCACGCTGAGTTGCACCGTGGCGGCCTGGATCGATGCCAGCCGTGCTACCGCCGCATACCAGATGGCGTAGCCCATGCCCGAGGCGACGGCGCCGGAAAGCAGAGCGAAGCCGGCGCCAGCGGGGTCGAAATGCAGGCCCTGGAGAAAGGGCAGGGCGCAGGCCAGGGCCAGGGGGATGCCGCGCACGAAGTTGCCGGTGGTGGCCGCCAGCGGGTCACCGGAGCCCTTGCCCAGCAGCGAATACACCGCCCATGCGAACCCCGCCATCAGCATCAGCAGCGCGCTGCCCAGGGGCGGCGCGCTGGCGCCCGGCAACAGCAGCACCAGCAGCCCGGCGATGGCCAGCAGCAGGCCGGCCACACCCTGCAGGCCCAGGCGTTCGCCACGCACGAAGCCGTACAGCAGCATGCTCAGCTGCACCGCGCCGAACAGCAGCAGGGCGCCGGTGCCGGTGTCCAGGTGGATATAGGCCAGGGAAAACCCCGCCGCGTACACCACCAGCGCCAGGGCCCCGGGCCAGCTGCCCGCCATGGGTTTGCCGGCGTTGCGCCACTTGAGCAGGAACCACAGCATCAGCGCGCCGCTGGCGATGCGCAGCACGGTGAAGCTGGGGGCATCGATGCCGGTGTGCTTGAGGGCGAGGCGGCACAGCACCGAGTTGCCGGCGAAGGCGAGCATGGCCAGGGCGGTGAGCAGCAGCGTGGAGCCTCGGGTGGTGGCAAGGCCGGTGGCGGGTGCAGTCATGGGCAGGTCCCGTAGCGTCGGGTGGTCGTTGTTATGTCGCCCATACAAGCGCGGCCACGCGGCGACGGTCAATGCGACCAAGGTGCCGGTTCATCGGCGCGAATGAATTCTCCGGGCTGTAGGTTGGGCCGAGGTACGAGGCCCAACGCAGCGGAGGTCTGCCTTGCACCGTTGGGCCTCGCTGCGCTCGGCGCCAACCTACTGTTCGGGGCTAGCGCAGATGTTCCGGCGGGATGGCATAGGTGCCGACCACATGGGCCACCGGGTCGTCGAGGCCTTCGGAGTAGAGGGAGACCTCGCCCATGGCCAGGGTCTTGCCCAGCTTCATCAGCCGGCATTCGCCGATCACCCGGCGGCCGCCTTCCGGGCGGCGCAGGAAGTTGATGGTCAGGCTGGTGGTGACCGCCAGCGGCACGATGCCGATTTGCCCCAGCACGGCGACATAGAGCGCGACATCGGCCACGGCCATGAGGGTGGGGCCGGATACGGTGCCGCCGGGGCGCAGGTCGCTGTCGTCCACTTGCAGCGACACGGTGGCACTCATCGGGCCCACGGCCTCGATCACCACGCGCGTCTGCGGGAAGGCGTCGCCGATGAAGCGGGCGATCTCGTCTTTGCTGGCCATGTCCGGGCTCCCAGTGGGTTGGCTGTCAGCGCGACTTTGCCTGCTCGGCGAGCATCTGGTCGAGCTTCTGCTCGGCTTTGTCCGCATAGGCCTTGCAGCTCACCGGGGCCGGGTGCGGCTTTTCGGCGTTGGTGTAGTCCCAGCCGCTGCCTTCGGCGTGGGGTGTCAGCAGCAGGTCGCAGGGCAGGGCGCGGACGGCGGCGAAGCTGGCACGGAAGGCGTCGATCAGGTGGGGGTAGCGGGCGTTGTCGCGCAGTTGGTAGCCCGGCGCGCTGAGGCTGTCGGCGTAGGCGATGCGCAGGGGCTTGCCGTCCTGGGTGTCGGTCCAGGTCCAGCTCATGCTGCCCGGGGTGTGGCCCGGGGTGAAATGCACGGTGAAGGTGGTGTCGCCCAGGGTCACCGTCTCGCCGTCCTGCACCAGGCGCTCGGGCGTCAGCGGGGCGAAGAGCATGCCGCTGCCGAAGTGGATGTCGTCGGCGCCGCCGCGTTGCAGCAGCACGGCGGATTCGGCGTTGCTCACCAGCACGGCACCGGTGGCGCGCTTGATCGCCGCCAGTGGGCCGACGTGGTCGATGTGGGCATGGCTGTGGAGGATCAGGCGCAGGTCCTGGGGCTGCACGCCGAGCTTCTTCATATTGGCCAGCAGGTGGTCGGCCACCTGGGGCATGCCGCCGTCGATGAGCACCGCGCCGGCGTCGGTCTTCACCAGCAGGGCACTGATGCTGGCGGTGCCGATCTGCCAGACGTGGTCGCTGATGCGCAGCGGTTCCACCGGCACCAGCCAGGCTTGCAGCCCTTCATAGGCCTCCAGCTGCGGCAGGGGCTTGGGGGCGGCGAGCGCCAGGTTGGCGGCGAACAGGGGCAGCGCGAGGCTGGCGAGGAAACGCATTGGAACACTCCATTGATCACGGGGGCGGCATTCTGCCCGGCCATTGCGCCGGGCACCATGGAGCCGCTCTGACTCTTTTTCGCGGGCAGGGTTCACCGGCTTAGGCGGCACCGTCCAGGGCACCGGGTTGCAGGGCACGCCACATCAGGGTGTGCTCGGCGCCCCAGGCCTGGAAGCGCTCCAGCGGCACCCAGCCCCGGCGGGCGTAGTAGTCGGCGCGGTCCTGGGTGTGCAGGTAGAGGCGCCCATGGCCCTGGCTGCGGGCCTGTCCGCAGATGCCTTCGATCAGGCGTTCGGCGATACCCTGGCCACGCGCCTCGGGGGTGGTGAACACGCAGGCCAGCCAGGGGCCCAGGTCGTCGCGGCCGGGCAGGTCGTCCTCGGCCAGGGCCGCGCCGCCGAGCAGGTGCTCGCCGTCCAGCGCCACCAGGCACTGCCATTCGCCGCTGCGCTGGCCCTCGGCGAACTCGCGCTGCCAGGCGTCCAGCGGCTGGTCGGCGAACTCATAGGCGAATTGCTGGTGCAGCCAGCGGGCATAGGTGTCGCTGTGCTGCATGTGGTTGCGCAGCCAGTCCAGGCGGTACATGGGGTCGTCCTTGCAGGTTCGGGAGCGCACATGGAACAGCAGCGCCGCCGTCCGTACAAGCACCGTGTCAGCGTTGCCCCTCCCCGGCGCGGGTACGGCGCACGTCGGCGATGCCCGACCAGAGCTCGTCGAGGTTCTTGAACGGCCAGTCGGCGGAGGACTCCCGCGCGACGATCTTGTCGCGCCCGGCGAGCTTGGCCAGGTCGATCACCTCCACCGGGATGGCCGCCTTCATGCGCACGGAATAGAACACCTTGACCCGCGGCATGGTCAGGGATTTCGGATGCTGCTCCAGCACCACGCCCAGGCGCCCGCTGTCCAGGCGCACCAGCGAGCCGGTGGGGTAGATGCCGATGGATTTGACGAAGGCCTGGAACACCGCCTCGTCGAAGTGCGACTGGCTCCACTCGGCCATGCGGCGGATGGATTCGGCCGGGTCCCAGCCGCGCTTGTAGGGGCGGTCGGAGGTGATCGCGTCGTACACGTCGCACACCGCGCCCATCTTCGCCAAAAGGCTGATCTGGTCGCTCTGCAGGCGATGCGGGTAGCCCGTGCCGTCGACCTTCTCGTGGTGGTGCAGGCACACGTCCAGTACCAGGGCGCTGACCTGGCCGCTGTGCAGGAGTATCTGCGCACCTGCCTCCGGATGGCTGCGCACCTGCTCGAACTCGCTGTCGGTGAGCTTGCCCGGCTTGTTCAGTACATCCATGGGCACGGCCATCTTGCCGATGTCGTGCAGCAGCCCGGCCATGCCCGCCTCGCGCACCTGGGCCTCGGCCAGGCCGAGCTGGCGGGCGAGGGCGATCATCAGCGCACAGACCGCCACCGAGTGCATGTAGGTGTATTCGTCCGCGGACTTCAGGCGCGCCAGGCTGATCAGCGCGTTGGGACAGCGCAGCACCGAATCGGCGATCTCCTCCACCAGCCCCTGGGCGTTTTCGACGTCGATGGCCTTGCCCATGCGCGCATCGCCGAACATCGACACCACCGCCTCCTTCGAGCGTGCGCAAAGCTCGGCGGCACGCGCCACCTCGTCCTCCAGGCTGGTGGGGCGCAGGGGTGGCTTGCGCTCGGCGGCGGCCAGGCGCTCGTCGATCTCGGCCTCTACTTCCGCCACCGTGCGGCTGGGCAGGTGCTCGGCCACGTCCTTGCCCTTGCTGGTGTCGATCCACACCTCAGTGATCTCGCTGCTGCGGATGCGTTGCAGGTCCTTCTCGGTCTTGACCACGAACTTGGCGCGGAAGAAGGGGTGGTCCATCCAGGACCCGCAGAATTCCTGTACGTACATGCCAAGCTGCAGGTCGGCGGTAGCGATTCGCTTTAACACCATTCGACATCTCATTAAGGGGTTGTCCGGCCCGACGCCTGGCACGGCCTGGCCGCCACCCACCGGGTGCGGTCCGCAGGGTTGGATCGCGGCACGGAGGGCGCAGCTCAAGTTGCGCGTCGATACGCACTCACTATAGGCAACGCTGGCCGTTGCAGAGGCCTTTATGCATCGCCCAACCAACTGGTCGGGGATGAGGCCGGGCAGTGCCGGCGAGGCTGTTCTATTCTTTTGCCGGGGTTGGGGAGCCACGTCTTGGCATCGTCCCGATGGCGCAACGACGAGGGTTGCAGATGAGGGTTCAGATAGTTGACGACGATCCGTGGATTGCCAATCTGCTGGAACAATTGGTCCTGAGCATCCGCTCCGGCGCTGAAATCGAATGCTTCGCCTCGGTGCAGGCCGCCATCGACGCCTGGCAACCGAACCGCTACCAGTTGGTGATCGTCGACTGGAACTTGCCGGACGGCACCGGGCTGGACGTGATGCAGAAGATCCGCCGGCTGGACAAGGACGTGCCGCTGCTGGTGGTGACCGGCCGCGCCGACCGCGAAAGCGTGCTGGCGGCCCGGCCCTTGGGCATCAGCGCCTACATCACCAAGCCCTTCGATGTGCCCAAGGTACTTGCCTGCCTGGAAAGCCTGCTGCCCGCCGATGTAACGGCAGCGGAGCCGGAGGCGCGGCAGGTCAGCTTCGAAGAGCACCTGCGCAGCCTCACCCCGGAGCAGCTGGATGTACCGCTGCTCTCCGATGTGAAGGACAAGTTGCAGCAGGCCAGTCGCGGCGTGTCCATGGACTTCCAGGAGCTGGCCGCGGACTGGAATCGCGACCCGGCGCTCTGCGCCTACCTCATCGCTGCTGCCAACAGCGCCGTCTACGGCGGCGGCCAGGCGCCCTGCACCAGCCTGCCCGACGCGCTCAAGCGCCTGGGCGCACGCACCTGCATGAACCTCGCCACCGCCCTGGCCCTGCGCCAGGCCGGCAGCACCACCGACCCCTTCCTGAAGATATTCCTGCAGAACTACCTCGACGAGATCGACCAGCTCGCCGAGACGGTGGTGCGCACCGCGCGCCAGTGCGGCCTCGACCATGGCGCCCTGCAGGCGGCGGCCTTGCTCTACCGCCTGGGCGAGATGTGCGTGATCTTCCAGGCTCAGGAGTGGGCCCGGCAAAGCCGCCAGAGCATCGACGACAACACCCTGTTGAAGGCCTTCGCCGACTTCGCCGAACCCCTGGCCATCCGCCTCAAGGCGCACTGGGGCCTGCCCATGGCCCTGCGCGAGCTGATCGGCGCCTGCTATGCGTTGCCGCAGTTCCAGGTGCGGCAGGAACAGGCGGTCATGCGCCTCGCCGCTGCCCAATGCGGCAATGAGTCTGCGGCCGAGATCGAACGCCTCAAGCGCCTGGCGGGGTGGGGTAGGGGAAGACACGGGGCACGCCGTTGCCGCCCCTTGTGGGCGAATTCATTGGCGATGCTTTTAATCGTTCTGTAGCCCGGACTTCAGTCCGGGAATTTCGGCAGCCTCGCTCCTGGGCTGAAGCCCAGGCTACGCCTGTAGGGGCGACTTCAGTCGCCAAGCGGCGCGTAGCGCCGCCGCACTTGTGGGAGCGAATTCATTCGCGAAATGGAGGGAACGCAGCGCCGCCCACCCTCACAGCCCAGGCGGGCCGCCATTGGTGGATGAAAAAAGCGCCATCCACCCTACGCATCGGTCGGCGCCGTAGGGTGGGTGAGCCCCGCATGTTCCAGGGTTGCTCCGGCAACCCCCGTCACAACGGCTAGCCTGTTGGAGTCTTTCTCCATACGGCAAGGTGGAACCTGAGCGTCGGATAACTTCGTCTAGGCTGTCAGTTACTCAGCACCATAGTGTCAATCGGGGTAGCCAGGGAATGCACGACCTCTTCAGCCACGACCCAGTGATCCTCATCGTCGACGACCAGGCGACCCATATCCGCGTGCTCAGCGAAGCGGTGCGCGACCTGGCCGCCGTGCACATCGCCAACGGTGGGCCGGGCACCCTGGAGATCGCCCGTTCCTGCCGCCCGGACGTGGTGCTGCTGGATATCGAGATGCCGCAGATGAACGGCTTCGAGATCTGCCGTGCATTCAAGGCCGACCCCAAGCTGTGCGATGCCTCGATCATCTTCGTTACCTCCCACAGCGAGCCGGAAAACGAGCTGAAAGCCCTGGAATCCGGCGCCTTGGGCTTTATCCAGAAGCCGCTCAACCTGCCTGTGGTGCGCGCCCATGTGAAGGCCCACCTGAGCCTGCGCGAACAGGCCAAGCGGGTGGCCTACGTCGATGCGCTCACCGGCCTGCCCAACCGCTCGCTGCTCAAGGACCGTGCCGCCCAGGCGCTGCAGAAGGCGCGGCGCGGCGAAGGCAAGGTGGCGATGCTGATGCTCGACCTGGACAACTTCAAGTTCATCAACGACTCCATCGGCCACACCACCGGGGACCAGGTGCTGCGCGAGGTGGCGCTGCGCCTCTCGGGCACGGCACGCGCCGTCGACACCGTCAGCCGCCAGGGCGGCGACGAGTTCGTGGTGCTGCTGCCGGATATCCAGGGCTTCGAAGCGGTGAGCGACTTCGCCGAGCGCCTGCTGACGACCATCGCCCTGCCGCTGACCATCAACGGCGCCCGCTACGACCTCTCGGCCAGCATCGGCATCAGCGTCTACCCGGACGATTGCGACAACCTGGAATCCCTCTACCGCTACGCCGACTCGGCCATGTACCAGGCCAAGGTCGAGGGGCGGAATCGCTTCCGCTTCTTCTCCGAGAAGATCGAAGCCAGCACCCGCGCCCGCCACATGCTCGAGCGCCACATGCGCCGGGCCCTGGAGCAGCGGGTGTTCGAGGTGTTCTACCAGGCCAAGATCGACGCCGCCGACGGCCGCCCCATGGGTATCGAGGCGCTGATCCGCTGGCGCACCGCCGACGGCTCGCTGGTGTCGCCGGCCGACTTCATCCCCCTGGCCGAGGAAACCGGGCTGATCATCCCCATCGGCAAGTACGTGATGCTGCAGGCCTGCAACGACGCCAAGCGCCTGCTGGAAATGGGCTACCCGCTGTGCCTCAGCGTGAACATCTCCGCCGTGCAGTTCCGTGAGGAAAGCTTCCTCGGCATGGTCAAGGACATCCTCCAGGAATCGGGCCTGCCGCCCAGCCACCTGGAGCTGGAAATCACCGAAGGGGTGCTGGCCCACGACATCGACAAGACCCGCAAGACCCTGCTGGAACTCAAGGACGTGGGTGTGCGCATCGCCATCGACGACTTCGGCACCGGCTACTCCAGCCTCGCCTACCTCAAGCGCCTGCCCATCGACGTGCTGAAGATCGACCAGAGCTTCGTCCGCGAGATGCTCACCGACCGCAGCGACGCGGCGATCATCGAAGCGGTGATCCGCCTGGCCCAGGCCCTGGGGCTGGACCTGGTGGCCGAAGGCGTCGAGCACCGCGAGCAGGCGCGGCTGCTGCTCGGGCTGGGCTGCCGGATCATGCAGGGTTACCTGTTCGGCCGGCCGGTGCCCTTTCCCGAGGCCAGCCGCTTTCTCGCCGAGAACACCTCCCACCCGCAACGCTGGCTCGACACCGACGACGGAGCCGGCCAATGAGCCGGCGCCTGTCCGCACCGGTCTACAGCATGTTGGCCGTGGTCCTGGTCGGCGTACTGGCCACCGCGCTGGTGGCCAGCCAGTTGCAGCAGCACAACCAGCAGCGCATCCACGAGGCGCTGGGGCGGGCCACCGACGCCATGGCCGATGCCGTGGTGCGTCGCCTGGGTCTCTACCAATACGGCCTGCGCGGCGCCCGTGGCGCCCTGGTGACCGTTGGCGAGGCAGGCATCAGCCGCGAGCTGTTCAATCGCTACGCGCGCTCCCGCGACATCGCCGTCGAGTTTCCCGGGGCGCGGGGGTTCGGCCTGATCCGTAAGGTCGCCCAGGCCGATGAAGCCGACTTCCTTCGCCGCGCCCGCGCCGATGGCAAGCCGGATTTCACCATCCGCCAGATCAGCCAGCACGAGGGCGATCGCTTCGTCATCCAGTACCTGGAGCCGGTGACCAACAATTCGGCGGCCATCGGCCTGGACATCGCCTCGGAAAGCAATCGGCGCGAGGCCGCGCTGGCCTCCATGCGCAGCGGCGAGGTGCGCCTCACCGCGCCCATCACCCTGGTGCAGGCGGTCGGCAAGCCGCTGCAGTCCTTCCTCATGCTGATGCCCATCTACCAGGGCGTGACCGTCCCCGAGAGCGTCGAGGCGCGTGAACGGTTGCTCGTTGGCTGGAGCTACGCGCCGCTGCTCACCGAGGAGGTGCTAGACGGCCTGCAGGTGGATGTCCACTCCCTGCAGCTGCGCCTGCGTGACATCACCGCGCCGGGTTTCGCAGAGGCGTTCTACGAAAGTGCCGCCACCCCCGACGGCAGTGCCGAGGTGATGAGCCTGCGGGTCGAACGCAGCCTCTACGGGCGCCATTGGGAGGTGGAGTTGGCCGCTTACCCGGCCTTCACCGCCCAGCTCAACCTGCTCTCGCCCCGCCTGGCCTGGGGCGGCGGCCTGGCGCTGACCTGCCTGCTGGCCGCGCTGGTGGGGGCCAACGGCGTCAGCGGCTGGCGCAAGCAGCAGGTGTTCGAGCAGCGCTCGCGCCTGGCGGCCATCGTCGAAAGCTCGCCCGACGGCATCGTCGGCCAGGCCCTGGATGGCACGGTGACGGCCTGGAACCCGGGCGCCGAGGCGATTTTCGGCTATGGCGCCGAGGAAGCCATCGGCCGGTTGCTCAAGGAACTGATCGTTCCCGAGCAGCGCTTCGACGAGGAGCGCGACATCCTCCGCCGGGTTGGCCAGGGCGAGCGCATCGCCCTGTTCGACACCCAGCGCCGCCGCAAGGACGGCAGCCTGGTGAACGTCTCCCTGTCCATCGCGCCCATCCATGACCGCCTGCACCAAGTGGTGGGCATCTCCAAGACGGTGCGCGACATCTCCGCGCAGAAGTACGCCGAGGCGCGCATCCTCGAGCTCAATGCCGGGCTGGAAGAGCAGGTGGCGGCGCGCACCAAGGAGCTGCTGGCCACCAACGTGCTGCTCGACAGCGTGCTCAGCTCGGCGTCGGAGGTGTCCATCATCGCCACCGACACCGACGGCCTGATCCGCGTGTTCAACCGGGGCGCCGAGCGCCTGCTGGGCTACTCGGCGGCGGAGCTGGTGGGGCGCCAGTCGCCGGCGCTGTTCCACGACACCGCCGAAGTGGTGTCCCGCAGCGAAGAGCTGAGCGAGCGCTACCACCAGCCGATCCGCGGCTTCCGCGTCTTCGTCCATGTGCCCGAGCACGAGGGCGTCGAGGCCCGCGAGTGGACCTACGTGCGCAAGGACGGCACGCGCTTCCCCGTGACCCTGGTGATCACCGCCATCCGCGACGCCGGCGGCAAGGTCACCGGCTACCTGGGCATCGCCCTGGACATCACCGAGCGCAAGGCCGCCGAGCACCAGTTGGAGGAAAGCCTCGCCACCACCCGCGCCGTGCTCGACACGGCGGTCAACCCGGTCATCACCTTCGGCACCGACGGCTGCATCCACACCTTCAACCCCTCCGGCGGCGTGGTCTTCGACTGCGACCCCGAGACCATGCCCGGGCGTCGCCTGGAAGAGCTGGTGGACCCAGCCTCGCGCGGGGCCTTCGCCAAACTGCTGGCCAGCTACACCGACCAGGCCACCGCCGGCGGGCCCAGCGGCCAGGAACTCTGGGGCCTGCGCGGCGACGGCAGCAGCTTCCCCATGCAACTGACCCTGGCCGCCATGGGCAGCAATGGCGAGCGGCGGCTGGTGTGCGTCATCACCGACCTCACCCAGCAGCACCAGCAGCGCAAGAGCCTGCTGGCCGCCCGTGACCAGTTGCTGCTGGCCGCCGAGGTGGCCGAGCTGGGCATCTGGTCGTGGAACCTGGCGGACGACTCGTTGCAGTGGAACGAGCGCATGTACGAGATCTACGGCATGCCGCCCGAGCAGAACGAGCAGGGCCTGCTGCTCCAGCACTGGCAAGCGCGTGTTCACCCGGAAGACATCGACCGGGTGGCCAAGCAACTGCTCGCCGCCATCGACGGCAGCGCGCGCTACGAGCCGATCTTCCGCATCGTCCGCCCCAACGGCCAGGTGCTGTTCATCCAGGCGGCGGCGCAGATCGAGCGCGATGCCCAGGGTGCGCCGACCAAGGTCACCGGCATCAATCGTGACATCACCGCCCAGCGCGAACTGGAAGCACGTCTGCTGGAGGCCCGCGACAAGGCCGATGCCGCCAGCGCCGCGAAGAGCTTCTTCCTGGCCAACATGAGCCACGAGATCCGCACGCCAATGAACGCCGTGCTGGGCATGCTGCAGCTGGTCCAGGGCACCGACCTCAACGGCCGCCAGCTGGACTACGTGGTCAAGGCGCAGACCGCCGCGCGCTCGCTGCTGGGGCTGCTCAACGACATCCTCGACTACTCCAAGATCGAAGCCGGCAAGTTGCAGCTCGACCCCCACGAGTTCGAACTGGAAGCGCTGATGCGCGACCTCGCCGTGGTGCTCGCCGGCAACCAGGGCGACAAGGACGTGGAAGTGATGTTCGACCTCGACGCACGCCTGCCACGGCGCCTGGTGGGCGACAGCTTCCGCCTGCAGCAGGTGCTCATCAACCTCGCCGGCAACGCCCTCAAGTTCACCAGCGTCGGCCAGGTGGTGGTGGGCTTCCGCCTGCTGGGCCTGTTCGAGGGTTCGACCCTGCTGCGGGTCTCGGTCAGCGACACCGGCATCGGCATCAGCCCCGAGCAGCTGGAGCGCATCTTCGACGGCTTCACCCAGGCCGAAGCCTCCACCTCGCGGCGCTTCGGCGGCACCGGGCTGGGGCTGGTGATCTGCAAACGCCTGATCGAGCTGATGGGCGGCCACCTGCAAGTGGAAAGCCAGCCGGGCAAGGGCAGCCGCTTCTGGTTCGACGTGTCCATGGAGCTGGCCGAGCCCGGCGCGTTGCGCGCCGCCTGCCCCGGCGTGGACGCACCGTTGCGCCTGCTGGTGGTGGACGACAACCCGGCGGCCGGTGAAGTGCTGCTGCGCACCTTGCTGTCCCTTGGCTGGCAGGCCGAGTACGCCTCCACGGGCGAAGCTGCCGTCGGCCATGTGCGCGAAGCGGCGGGGCGCCTGGAGCCCTTCGACCTGGTGCTGATGGACTGGCGCATGCCCGGCCTCGACGGCCTCGCCACCAGCCAGGCGATCCAGGCCCTGGCCGGCGAGCTGGAGGTGCCGCGCATCCTCATGATCACCGCCCACGGCAGCGAGGTCCTGGCCGATCGGCAGCAACAGGGCGGTGCGCCATTCGCCGGCTTCCTCACCAAGCCGGTCACCCCCATGCAGCTGGCCAGTGCCGTGCAGCGCGCCCTCGGCCAACTGGAAGCGCCGCGACCGGTGGCGCTGGAGGGGCCGAAGAAACGCCTGCAGGGGCTGCGCCTGCTGGTGGTGGAAGACAACCCGCTCAACCGCCAGGTGGCCTCCGAGCTGCTGGCGGGCGAGGGTGCCCGCGTGTGCCTGGCCGAAGGCGGCCTGGAAGGCGTGCAGGCCGTACTTGATGACGCCCAGGGTTTCGACGCGGTGCTGATGGACATCCAGATGCCCGATATCGACGGCCTGGAAGCCACCCGGCGCATCCGTGCCGACGGGCGCCACCCGACCCTGCCGATCATCGCCATGACCGCCAACGCCGCCGCCCAGGACCGCCAGAACTGCCTCGACGCCGGCATGGACGACCACGTCGGCAAACCCATCGACATCCACCAGCTGGTGGCCACCTTGCTGCGCTGGACCGAGCCCGGCGCGGTAGCACGGCCTGAGCCGGCACCTGTCGAGCGCACGGGCGATGCCGCGGTGGTGGAGTCCCGGGATTCGATCCTGGCGCGCTTCGGCGGCAACCTGAAGCTGTTGCTCTCGGTGCTCGCCAGCTTCGACACCGAGATGCAGAAGCAACTGGTGCGCCTGCGCGAATCCGTCGCCGCCGGTGACCTGCGCAGCGTGGTCGGCGCCTTGCACGGCCTCAAGGGCAGCTCCGGCACCATGGGCGCCAGCGCACTGTGCGCGCGCACCGGGGAGCTGGAGCAGCAGGGCATACATGTCGCCCCGGAAGGCGCCGCCGCGTTCCTCCACGAGCCGCCCTGGCTCGACGAACTGCAGGGCCTGCTCGACCGCAGCAGCGCCGCGCTGCTCGTGCACTTCCCGGAAATCGGTGCCGCGCCCGCGCCGCGCGGGGTGCCCGCCGAGCAGGCCGGCGCCCTGGCCATGGCGGACTGGCAGACCATTCTGGACAAGGTGCTGGAGCTGCTGGAAACCGGCAGCCTGGCAGCCCTGGACCACACCGAGCCGCTGTTGCACAAGGCGCCGCCGCCCCTGCGCGATGCCTGCCTCAACTTCGTCCGCCTAGTGGAGGAGCTGGACTTCGACGGCGCCCGCGAATGCGGCTGGCGTCTGCAGCAGGGCGGCGGCCAGGGCTGAGTGGCGGGGGAGCTGTCCTGCGCTCTTCGCAGCAGGTATCGTGCGCACCTTCCCCAGGTGTTCGTCAGGGTTTTCGCTCCATGATCAGCTCGTCGTTTCGGCTCGCCGTCCTCGGCATTGCCACCCTCTGCTCGGCCGCCGCCTTCGCCCGGGTCGAGGTGGAGGCCGTGCAGCACAAGAGCGGCCCCATGCTGGTGGCCAAGGTTTCCGAAGACATCGCCCCCGGCGACTACGACGCACTGATGAAGGGGGTGCTCGGCCACCCCGGCAAGTTCGCGCGCAAGATCGTCATCCTCGACAGCATCGGCGGCAGCGTGCCGGAGGCCATCCGCATGGGCCGCCTGCTGCGCGAAACCGGCTTCGACGCGCTGGTGCCGTCCACCGGCCTGTGCCAGGGCACCTGCGTCTACCTGCTGGCCGCCGGGCGCGGCAAGATGGTGCGCGGCTCGGTGGGCCTGCACCGCCCGTACTACGCCCACGGCGACTCCTCCCGCGACCAGGCGCTGTACAAGGGCGTGCGCTACAACTCCGCCGCCTACTTCAAGGAAATGAACATCCCGCCCAGCCTGCTGGAAGACATGCAACGCATCGACCCCCGGCAGATGCGCGTGCTCTCGGCGTCCGACCTGGCGCGCTACCGCCTCGCCGCCGGCAAATAGGCCGATCAAAACCGACCAAACGCCCTGTTGGCGGGCTTTGCACGCCTGTATAAGAGGCGATAGGCCATCACGCAGTCGCCGAGATCAACCGTCATGAGAGAAGAAGTCGAAACCACCAACGCGGTCTACAAGACGTTGCTGGAATCCACCAAGGCGATCCCCTGGAAAATCGATTGGAAGACCATGACCTTCGCCTACATCGGCCCGCAGATCGAAACCCTGCTGGGCTGGAGCCCGGCGAGCTGGGTCGGGGTCAACGACTGGGCCGAGCGCATGCACCCCGAGGACCGCGACGCGGTGGTCGCCTTCTGCGTCTCCCAATCCCAGGCCGGTACCGACCATGAAGCCGACTACCGCGCCCTGACCGCCGCCGGCGACTACGTGTGGATACGCGACGTGGTGCACGTGATGCGCGACGAGGCGGGCGAGGTGGAAGCGCTGATCGGCTTCATGTTCGACATCAGCGAGCGCAAGCACGCCGAGCAGAAGCTGGTGGAGTTGCAGAAGCAACTGGAGGAGTACTCCTACAAGGACGGCCTCACCGGCGTCGCCAACCGGCGCATGGTCGACTCGACCCTCGACGTGGAATGGGCCAACGCCCAGCGCACCCAGCAGCCGCTCTCGCTGATCCTCCTCGATATCGACTACTTCAAGCAGTACAACGACCACTACGGCCATATCCAGGGCGACGACTGCCTGAAGAGCGTCGGCCAGGCGCTCACCGCCGCCGCCAACCGCCCACGGGACCTGGTGGGGCGCTTCGGTGGTGAGGAATTCGTGCTCATCCTCCCGGAAACCGACGCCGACGCCGCCCGCCAGGTGGCCGAACGCTGCCGCCGCCTGCTGCGCGAGCGCTGCATCCCCCACGAGAAGTCCGGCGTCGCCTCGCTGCTCACCATCAGCCTTGGCGTCGGCACCATCATCCCCACCCACCACGACCGCGCCCTGACCTTCGTCGAAGCCGTCGACCGCCTGCTCTACCGCGCCAAGCAGGGCGGCCGCAACCGCTTCGAAGCCGGCCAATGGCTGGACGCCGACGCCCGGCAGGAGCAGGGCGGAACAGCCTGAACGGCTGCGCTCCCGCCCGTAGGTTGGCGCCGAGCGCAGCGAGGCCCAACGCATCGGCGCTCGCCTATTTCGCGAATGAATTCGCTCCCACGTCGAGGCAAGGAGTGGCCCCGTAGGGCGGGTGCAACCCGCGTGTGGCGCGGTGCCGTGATTGCCGGGTTTTACCCGACCTACGTGCTCCGTTCCACTCCCGGGCTGAAGCCCGGGCTACATCTGGGCGAATGCGCCCCCGCCCGTAGGTTGGCGCCGAGCGCAGCGAGGCCCAACGCAGCGGCCTTCACCTTTTTCGCGAATGAATTCGCTCCCACGAAGGTGGATGGCAACGCGCCGTGGTTGCCGGGTTTCACCCGACCTACGCCCTGGGCGAATGAATTCGCCCCTACAACGTGTCTATCGCCACTTCCACCGCGTCGCCGTTGACCCGTACCGGCCAGGTGCGCAGGCGTTGTTCGGGGTATTCCAGGCAGCTGCCGTCTTCCAGGCGGAAGTGCTGCTTGTACAGCGGCGAGGCGATCACCAGGTCGCCCTTGAGCTGGCCGACGATGCCGCGGCCGATGACGTTGGCGCCGGATTTCGGGTCGCGGTTGTCGAGGGCGAAGACGCGCTCGCCGTCCGCCTGGGGCAGGTGGAAGAGGGCGACCTGCTCGCCATCGAGCCAGGCGACCACGCCGGAGTTGGCCACCAGGTCGTGGCGGCTGCACAGCGGGCGCCACTGGGTGGCGGTGGAGGTGTCGAGTTGCAGGGCGTTGGATGGGCTCATCAGAGTGCCTCCTCGGTGAAGGGGATCAGGTGGAGTTCGCGTGCGCTGATCGGCCGGCGCTGGCCGCGTTCCTGCACGAAGTGGATGTCCGGGTCGCCGCGCCGGTCGTTGACGAAGGTGCGGAAGCGCTTGAGCTTCTCCGGGTCCTTCAGGGCGTTGGCCCATTCGCATTCGTAGCGGTCCACCACCAGCTGCATCTGCGCTTCCAGCTCGGCGCCCAGGCCCAGGCTGTCGTCGAGGATCACCGCCTTGAGGTAGTCCAGCCCGCCTTCCAGGCTCTCGCGCCACACCGAGGTGCGCTGCAGCTTGTCGGCGGTGCGCACGTAGAACATCAGCACGCGGTCGATGGCGCGCACCAGGCCCTCGTCATCGAGGTCGGTAGCGAACAGCTCGGCGTGGCGCGGGCGCATGCCGCCGTTGCCGCAGATGTAGAGGTTCCAGCCCTTCTCGGTGGCGATCACGCCGATGTCCTTGCTCTGTGCCTCGGCGCATTCGCGGGTGCAGCCGGAGACGGCGAACTTGATCTTGTGCGGCGAGCGCAGGCCCTTGTAGCGGTTCTCCAGGTGCAGGGCCATGGCTACGCTGTCCTGCACGCCGTAGCGGCACCAGGTGCTGCCGACGCAGGACTTCACCGTGCGCAGGGACTTGCCGTAGGCGTGGCCGGTCTCGAAGCCGGCGGCGATCAGCTCGCCCCAGATAGCCGGCAGCTCGTGCAGCTGGGCGCCGAACAGGTCGATGCGCTGGCCGCCGGTGATCTTGGTGTAGAGGTCGTACTTCTTCGCCACCTGGCCGAGGACGATGAGCTTGTCCGGGGTGATCTCGCCCCCGGCGATGCGCGGCACGATGGAGTAGGTGCCGTTCTTCTGCATGTTCGCCATGAAGGTGTCGTTGGTGTCCTGCAGCGGCACCAGCGCCGGGTCGGTGATGGACTGGTTCCAGCAGGACGCGAGGATCGAGCCCACCGCCGGCTTGCAGGTGTCGCAGCCGGTGTGGCCACGGCCGTGGCGGGCCAGCAGCTCCTCGAAGGTTTGGATGCCCTCCACCCGCACCAGTGCGTAGAGCTCCTGGCGGGTGTGGGCGAAGTGTTCGCACAGGCTCTTGTCCACGGCCACGCCCCGGGCGCTCAGCTCGTGCTCGAACACCTGCTTGAGCAGGGCGCTGCAACCGCCGCAGCCAGTGGCCGCCTTGGTCTGCGCCTTGAGTTCGCCGAGGTCGGTGCAGCCGGCGTCCACCGCGCAGCACACCGCGCCCTTGCTGACGTTGTGGCACGAGCAGATGGTCGCGCTGGCGGGCAGGGCGTCGGCGCCCAGGGTCGGCGCGGCGTCGCCGAGGGGCAGGATCAGGCCCGAGGGCTCCGCCGGCAGCTTGATGCCGTTCTGGGCGTATTGCAGCAGGGTGTCGTAGTAGCTGTTGTCCCCCACCAGCACCGCGCCCAGCACGTGCTGGCCATCGGCGGAGACCACCAGGCGCCGGTAGCTGGCGCTGGCTTCGTCGATGAAGCGGTAGCTGCGTGCGCCGGGGTGGCGGCGTGGGCATCGCCGATGGAGCCCACGTCCACCCCCAGCAGCTTGAGCTTGGTGGACATGTCGGCGCCGGTGAAGGGCTCGTGGGGCTGGCCGGCCAGCAGCGCGGCGAGATTGCGCGCCATGCTGTAGCCGGGGGCGACCAGGCCGAAGACGCTGCCGTTCCAGGAGGCGCACTCGCCGATGGCGAAGATCGCCGGGTCGCTGGTGCGGCAGTCGTTGTCGATCACCACGCCGCCGCGCGGCGCCACCTCCAGGCCGGCGGCGCGGCCGAGGGCGTCCTGGGGGCGGATGCCGGCAGAGAAGACGATCAGGTCGGTTTCGAGGAATTCGCCGTCATTGAACTGCATGCGGTAGGCGTATTCCTCGCCGACGACGATCTCCTGGGTGGCGCGCGACAGGTGCACGCCCACGCCCAGGGCTTCGATGCGGGCGCGCAGGGCGGCGCCGCCGTCGGCATCCAGCTGCACGGGCATCAGCCGGGGGGCGAACTCCACCACGTGGGCCTCCAGGCCCAGGGACTTCAGCGCGTTGGCGGCCTCCAGGCCCAGCAGGCCACCGCCCACCACCACGCCCCGGCGGGCGCTGGCGGCGGCCTCGCGGATGCCGTCCAGGTCGTCCAGGGTGCGGTAGACCAGGCGCGAGCGGCCCTCGGCCCCGGGGATCGGCGGCACGAAGGGGTAGGAGCCGGTGGCCAGCACCAGGCGGTCGTAGGGCTGGCGGCCCGTCGCGGTGACCACCTCGCGGCGCTCGCGGTCGATCTCCAGCACCGCCTCGCCCAGGTGCAGGTGCACGCCGTGGCGGGCATAGAGGCCGGCGTCGCCCAGGGCCAGGGCTTCGGCATCCTTGCCGGCGAAGTATTCGGAGAGGTGCACGCGGTCGTAGGCGCGCTGGCGCTCCTCGCCGTAGACGTGCACCTGGTAGCGCGCCAGGGCACCGCGTTCGATCAACTGCTCCACGCAGTGGTGACCGACCATGCCGTTGCCGATGACGACCAGGATCTCGCTTTTGATCGGGGTGACGATGGCGTTCATGTGCCTTCCTCTGTCGAAGCCGCTGCCGGGGCGTGCGGAAAAAAACGCAAAAAAAACGCCTGGAACCGTCTAGCGGCTCCAGGCGCCTTTGCCTGGTGTTCGTGTGGTGTGCGGAAGGGCCGCGCGGGCGTCGTTGCCCTGGCCCTCCGTCCCGGTGGGTGGGTCATCGGCGACCGCCCGGGAGGCTCCTGTAGGGGGATCCCCCTCAGTGCCGAGGTAGCAAAAGCAGGTTGCATGCCAGGTGCCGGGGCGGCGAGTGCGCGAGGGGGATGCAGCCCTTGCGGGGCAAGGAATGCAGCGTTGCGAGGGGCGCCGGCGGTGGCGTGGATTCAGCCCGCTGCAGTGGCGCCTGGCTGAACCATAACGGGGCGGGTCGGCGCGCTCGTCCCTTTTTTGGAGCAGCGCGCCGGGGTGGTCACTTCAGCAGTTCGGGGTCGAGCATGTCGCATTCGAAGCTCAGCCAGCCGCCTTCGGCATTGGCGTCGCCACCGGTGATCGGGCCGTAGTAGGACAGGCCGTTGTTCAGGGTGATGCACACATGGGTGGGCTCGTCCGGGGCGGCCAGCTGGCCGTTGAAGTGCACCTTCATCACGCCGGCGGTGACGGTCTCCAGGCCGACATCCACGGCGGCGTTGTCCACCGCCTCGTTCTCGCGGCCGTGGTGTTCGGCGCTGACGGTCAGGGTGACGGTGTCCTGGTACATGGGGGATCTCCAACAGGGGAAGGGCGCGAGGCCGGAATGCCGCTAGGGTATGCCAGCGCCGGGTGCGCGGCCATGGATGGCGGCGAAAAAAACGCGCCCCGCACGTCAGCCAGGTCGAACCCGGCCCGGCATCGCCCCTCGAACCCTCTACAGCCCAAGAGGAGAGACGTCATGACCCAACAGGCGAAAACCGAACCGCGAAACTGGCCCCGGCATGACTCGCAGGGAAACATGCGCGGCCTGCCCGGCTACCCGAAAGCCACCGACAAGGCCCAGGGGCAACCCTCGGCCGGCGACGAGCTGGGCTTCGACCCGGACTCCCCGGACCTGGCCGACCCGCAGATCGACCCGCCCACGCCGCCGCGCATCCCCACCGACAGCGCCCGGCCCGCCAAGCCCCGCGCGCCCGGCAAGCAATATCCGCCCTACGATTGAGCCGCGTATGCCCGTAGCCCGGGCTTCAGCCCGGGAGCGGCGGTGGATGAGGGCTTCGCGAGCAGAGCTCGCTCCTACGTCAGAGCCTCGGGCGGGCGCGGTGCCCTGCCTTACATGCCCAATGGCCCATGAGTCACCACGCGCAGGGCCAGCCCTTCGTAGCCATCCAGCTCCAGGCGCAGCTCGCCCTGTTCGGTGAGGTCGCCTTCCAGGCGCTCGTTGATCATGTCCACCACCGGGCCCGGTGGGACGTTGGGCAGGACGATGACCTCGCTCAGCGGCTCGGCGCCGAAGTTCAGCGCGGTGACCTGGATGCCGCGACCGGCCGGCAGCTCGTGGACCATCACCAGCAACGCCGGGTGCTGCGTCTCGGGGATGAGGATCTGCCGGCTCGACGCCACCCCGTAGGCGCGGCGCACCGCCAGCATGCGCCGGGCCTGGGCGGCGAAGGAGTCCGGGTCCTGCAGCTGCTCCACCAGGCTGCCGTAGAGGCTGCGGGCCTTGGGCAGGCCTTCGCTGGAGCGTTCGGCGCTGGGGTCGAGGTCGGCCAGGTCGTAGGCGCCGCGGTGGATCCAGCGGGTGTCGCCGTCGGCCAGCAATGCCTCCACCTGCTCGGGCGCCAGGGGCAGGGCGCCCACCAGGTCCCAGCCGGAGAGGGCTACGATGCCCGGCTGCATGGCGTTGAACATCAGCAGCAACAGGTGCACCTGGCGGATGCGCGCGATGTCCGCCGGGCCGATGGCGTCGAGGTCGGTGATACCCAGGGCGGCGGTGATGATGCTCACCGTGGTGCAGGCCACGCCGTTGGTGACGAACTTCAGGTTGTAGGGCGCATCCTTGCCGGCCAGGCGCTCGTACATCTCGCTGCGGATGTGCTCGCGGAGGATGGACCCCGGCAGGCTCTGGCCCTTGAACACATAGGTGTCGTTGGCGTGCAGGGTCCAGAAGTGCACCAGCTCCAGGGTCAGCTCGTCGTGGTTCTGCAGGGCGTGGATCAGCGAGGCCGGGTCGATGCCGAAGGCGTGCATCTGGTTGAGCATCAAGCGCAGGAACTCGGTGTCGCCGGTGAGCAGCGCGTGCTGGTAGGCGGGCCGGGTGATGAAATCGTAGGAGAGGTCGGCGCCGCCCTGGGACATGGCGGCGATGTCGTCCAGGGTCAGGTTCAGCTCCTGGAAGCTGAAGCCGCCGGCCTTGCGGATCATGCCGCCGAGCAACTGGTTGCCGGTGACCGACAGCGGGTGGCTCTCCGACCAGGCGTTGCCCTGGGCGCGCCGCTCGACGCCGAGGAAGCCGTTGGCATCCAGGCGCAGCACACGGGCGCCGAGCACGTCGATGGAGTGCAGGGCATCGCCGATGATCAGCTGCTGCGCGGCGAAGGTCGGGTCCAGCCAGTTCAGCGACGGCTGACCCTCCTTGAAGTAGTGCAGGTACACCCAGCGCCGCCGCTTGCCGTCCACGCCCTGCACCGGCAGCGTGGCGCTCCAGTCGGTCTCCTTGACCCCGGGCTCGAAGAAGATCACCCGCTGCAACTGGCCCACCAGGTAGTTGCGGTCGCGCAGGGCGTCCACCGTCTCCGGCGACAGGTTCACCGCGTCGCGCCCCTCGGGCACCTCCGGTAGCAACGGCCAGTCGGCTTCCTGGATCTCCACCATGTGGTAGATGCCGGGGTAGTCGCCGTAGGCCATCTCCGCCAGGCGGAAGTCGGCGCCCTTGCCGGTGTGGGCGGGGATGGTGTCGTCGATGGTCACCGCGTTGTGGGCGGCGGCCACGCGGCTGAGAT
This sequence comes from Pseudomonas solani, assembly GCF_026072635.1. Lineage (NCBI taxonomy): Bacteria > Pseudomonadati > Pseudomonadota > Gammaproteobacteria > Pseudomonadales > Pseudomonadaceae > Pseudomonas > Pseudomonas solani. Next base: position 4,980,375 of record NZ_AP023081.1, read on the forward strand.
GCACCTGCTGTTCGTCGGTGCCGAAGCTGGGGTCGATATCCAGGCCGATGCGGTCGAAGTTGCCGTCCACGGTGGGGGTGTAGTCACGCCCGCGCAGCCCGCCGGAGCGCTTCAGCGGCCCGGTGTGGATGCCCTGGATGCCCAGGTCGGAGAAGGCCGCCCAAAGGCGTTCGTCCCCCAGGGCCTGGAGCACCGAGCCGCCCTCGGCGGTGATGATCGAGGCGGGGTAGACGGTCACCCAGACCGAGGCCACGGCGGTGACGCTGCGCGGGCGCGTCTGCGCATAGGGGTGCTGCCACAGGCGCGGCTGGCCGGCGTAGAGGCGCGCGCGCTGGCGCGCGGTTTCGAGCATGGAATGTTCGACCAGCCAGGTGACCTGGTCGCTGTCGTGGGTAGGCATCGCTCGCTCCCGGGTGGGTGGCCACCGGGAACCGGCCGGCGGCACTTCCCTTGTTGAGAGCGGCGTAGCGCGGGCTTTGTTCAGGTGATCTCAGACCACGCCCTGGCGCCTGAGCAATTCCAGCACCTGCACCAGGCTCGGCAGTACGTCCAGGCACAGGGCGCGGGTCGCCTCGGGCGGCTGGCGCAGGTCCGGCACCATCAGCGTCGGCACGCCGGCGGCGTGGGCAGCGGCGACGCCGGGGATGGAGTCCTCGATGGCCAGGCAATGGCCGGGGCGGCGCTCGATATGCCGGGCGGCGAGCAGGTACAGGGCCGGGTCGGGCTTGCCCAGGGGCACGTCGTCACGGGTGGCGACGGCATCGAAGTAGTGGGCGATGCCACCCAGCTCCAGGTGCTCCTCGGCGGTCTCGCGGCCGGAGGAGGTGGCGATGGCCATGGGCCGGCCGCTGGCGCGCATGGCCTCCAGCAGCGGCACCACGCCAGCCTTGAGCGGCAGGCCGTTCTCCATGATCTTCGCCTTGTGGGCGAAGTAGGCGGCGCCGAAGTCCTTGAGCGGGAAGTCATCGCCGTAGTGGTCGAACAGGCGCTGGCGGTAGGCCGGCCAGTCGATGCCCACCAGCGCCTCGCACAGCTCGGCGGCACCCACCAGGCCCAGGGCCTCGATGGCGGCCACGGTGCTCGCCAGGTTGATGCTCTCGGTATCCACCAGGGTGCCGTCCAGATCCAGCAGGAAACCTTCGATGCGTGCCGCGTCCATTGCCTCTCCCCCGATGACTGCTGCAGGACGGGCGACAGAATCGCATTCGCGGGCGGGCTGCGCCAAGGGGGACGGGCAGGGGCGGCGCTGATCTTGACCCCCGGACCGATGCCCGGCGTCGGCCTGCTTTTCGCGAATGAATTCGCTCCTACGATCGGGGGCTGGGGCCGGGCTTGGGTGCCACGCCTGGCCTCGCTTGGTGGACCGGTGGAGCGTGGTCCACCCTTGTATCTCGACTAACTACCCCTTCAGGGGTAATAGTTCCCGACTGATCATCGGGGGAGGGGCTGGAAGTCGTGTCCACCCTTAGGCCCTGAGCCTGCGACGTAGATAGTGCTCCGCCCCTCCACACTCACTCGAACAGCCCGAACGGTATCTTGAGCCCAGAGCTCGCATTCACAAGGTTGGGCCGGGTGCAGTGATGATCGCATTTGGAACGATCAGGAGGAGCACACATGCCCAGTGTCATTGGTGTCGACATTGCGAAGCACACGTTTGATATCGCCACCCTGCAGGCGAACGGCAAGTACCGCACCAAGGCCAAGTTGGCCAACAGCGAGGCGGGCTTTCGCACGCTGCAGGAGTGGCTGAACAAGCACAGCGAGGCGGGTGCCTGGGTCGTGATGGAAGCCACCGGCATCCACCATGAAGCCCTGGCCGAATGGCTGCTGGAGCAGAACTATCGGGTCTGCGTCCTCAACCCAGCGCAAATCGCTCACTACGCCCGCAGTCAGCTGCAGCGCGTGAAAACTGACAAGGTCGACGCCAAGCTGATCGCCGAATACGGCGAGCGCCACCAAGATGAGCTACGGCCCTGGCAGCCTGAACCTCGCGCCATACGGCGCCTGAAAGCACTGATGCGGCGCCTGGCGGATCTGCAGGAAATCCAGCAGATGGAGAGCAATCGCCTGGAGGTGGCCGATACCAGCGTGCAGGAGTCGATCCGCTCAGTGTTGCGGCACATCGAGCAACAGATCGAGGAAACCCTCAAGGCCATCAACAACCACATCGACAATGACCCGGATCTGCGCGGCAAACGTGATCTGTTGACCAGCATCGATGGCATCGCGGACAAGACAGCCGCCCTGATCCTGGCGGAGCTGGGCGACCCTCATCGCTTCACCAGCAGCCGCGCGATTACCGCCTTTGCCGGGCTCAATCCGCGTTTGCAGGAGTCTGGTAAGTACCGGGGGCAGACCCGCATTTCCAAGATGGGCTCATCGCGGCTGCGTGCTGGGCTGTACATGCCTGCCGTTTGCGCCCTGCAGCACAACGGGGCGATCAAAGCGATGAGAGAACGCCTCAGAGCCAAGGGCAAGACCGGCATGCAGATCATCTGCGCAGCGATGCGTAAGCTGCTGAACATCGCTTATGGCGTCTTGAAATCGGGCCAGCCGTACGACGTAAAACTGGCCCTTGCTCACTAGGGATCAAGACGGTATCTACGTATCGGTCGGGTTTGTGGTTGTGGTGGGCACGGCGCCGTAGGTTGGCGCCGAGCGCAGCGAGGCCCAACGGGGCGGGGTTCGGCCGTGTCGCGTTGGGCTTCGTGCCTCAGCCCAACCTACGGGAGTCCGCGTTTCCCTTCAGGGGTGGGGCGAGGTCAGCTCGCCTGGCTGTGCAGGCCGTCGTCGATTGTCTTGGCCTTGATGCCGAAGCGGTGCTGGAGCTGGGCGCTGCCCTTGGGGGTGATGCGCAGGGCGCGGGAGTCGAGGTGGCGGGTGAGCCAGCCGCGCTTGAGCATCAGTTCCAGCAGCAGCGCGCCGAGGGCGCCGCCCAGGTGCGGGGCGCGTTGGCTCCAGTCCATGCAGGGGTAGGCGAGGCGGCGGCGTTGCTGGTGCAGGGCGTCGAGGTCCAGGCCCAGTTCGGCCAGGGCGTCGGCGCCGCTGGCGGTGAGGCGGTAGTCGCGGCCATCGGCTTCGATCCAGCCGGAGCCCAGCAGCACGTCGTGCAGTTTCACCGCCAGCTCGCCCGCGCAGTGGTCGTAGCAGGTGCGCGCATAGCGCAGGGCGGATGGGGTGGAGGGCTTGAAGGTGGGGCGGGGCAGGTCGGAGACGATCAGCAGCGCTTCCAGCGCGGTGGCCACCCGGGCGTTGGCCAGCCGGTAGTAGCGGTGGCGGCCCTGGACCAGCATCTCCACCAGGCCGCTGTCACGCAGGCGGGTGAAATGGCTGCTGGCGGTGGAGGCGCTGATGTCGGCGACGGCGGCCAGCTCGGTGGCGGTGCGCGCGTGGCCGTCGAGAAGGCTGCAGAGCATCCGCGCGCGAGCAGGGTCGGCGATGGCCCCGGCGACGCCGGAGAGCTGGTGGTCGGCGGTCTGTGCATCCATGTTTCGATGGCCCTCGAAGTGTCCCTTTTGCGCCTGAGCATACTGCCATTCACTCACTGGACGGGAATGGAGTGTGCACATGAAAACCTCGGAATTTTTCGGCGCCAGGGTGGTACTGGCGACCTTCGTACTGGCCATGTTCGGCTGGGGCATCGGCTTCTACGGGCCGCCCATCTACCTCTATGCGGTGATCCAGCGCACCGGCTGGTCGGTGGAGCTGTGCTCGGCGGCGGTGACCCTGCATTTTCTTGCCGGCACCCTGGTGATCGCCAACCTGCCACGGCTCTACGGGCGCTTCGGGGTTCCCCGGGTCACCGTCACGGGCACCCTGTCGCTGGTGCTGGGGGTGTTCGGCTGGGCGGTGGCGGCGCAGCCCTGGCAGCTGTTCCTGGCGGCGACCCTGAGCGGCTTGGGCTGGGTGACGCTGGGGGCGGCGGCGGTGAACGCGATCATCTCGCCCTGGTTCGTGGCGAAGCGCCCGGCGGCGTTGGCCATGGCCTATAACGGCGCGAGCCTGGGCGGTGTGGTGTTTTCCTCGGCCTGGGTCTTCCTGATCGCGCGCCTGGGGTTCGCGCCGGCATCGCTGCTGGTGGGGGCGCTGGCGTTGCTGGTGATCGGCTTCTGCGCCTGGCGGGTGTTCCGCTTCACGCCGGAACGCCTCGGCCAGCAACCCGATGGCCTGGATGCGCCGAGCGCTGCTGTCGCCCAGGTCGCCCCGGCGCGCACGCTGGCAGGGCGCGCGCTCTGGACTGACCGGCGCTTCCTCAGCCTGGCGGCGGGCATGGCCCTGGGGTTGTTCGCGCAGATCGGCCTGATCGCCCACCTGTTCCTGCTGCTGGTGCCCCGGCTGGGCGAGCAGCAGGCCGGGCTGGCCATGGGCCTGGCGACCCTGTGCGCCATAGTCGGGCGCACCCTGGTGGGTGCCTGCATCCGCCCCGGCACCAACCGGCGCACGGTGGCTTGCATGAGCTATGGGGTGCAGTTGCTGGGTTGCCTGGCGTTGCTGATGGCCGATGCCCATGTGGCGCTGGTGTGGCTGGGCGTGGCGCTGTTCGGGGTGGGGATCGGCAATGCCACGTCCTTGCCGCCGCTGATCGCCCAGAGCGAGTTCGAGCGTGGCGACGTGCCCCGCGTGGTGGCGTTGATCGTGGCCATGGCCCAGGGCTGCTACGCCTTTGCCCCAGCCATCTTCGGCGTGTTGCTGGCGATGGGCGATGCGGCTGCAGCGTCCAGCGCGTTGTTCATCGGTGCTGGCGCCGTGCAGCTGCTGGCGATCCTGGCGCTGAGCCTGGGCGGTGCCGCGCGGGGTGTGACGGCCGCCGCCCGGCAACAGGCGCTGGGGCGCTGAGGCCCTTGCCAGGCCCGTGCTGCCTGGTGGCACCGATTGGTGGACGAAAAGAGCGTCGTCCACCCTACGCATCGGTCGGCACCGTGGCTTGGGTTGGGCACGGTGCCGTAGGTTGGTGCCGAGCGCAGCGAGGCCCAACGGGGCGTGGTTCGGCCTTGTTGCGTTGGGCTTCGTGCCTCAGCCCAACCTACGGGCATTCGTGCTCCCTGGCGGCACCGATTGGTGGACGAGAAGAGCGTCGTCCACCCTACGCATCGGTCGGTTTCGTGGTTTGGGTGGGCGCGGCGCCGTAGGTTGGCGCCGAGCGCAGCGAGGCCCAACGGGGCGGGGTTCGGCCGTGTTGCGTTGGGCTTCGTGCCTCAGCCCAACCTACGGGCATTCGTGCTCCCTGGTGGCACCGATTGGTGGACGAAAAGAGCGTGGTCCACCCGTATCGGTCGGCACTGCGGTTTGGGCGGCCGTTTACCAGTGGAAGGAGACCGAGCCCAGCAGGCTGCGTTCTTCGCCCCAGTAGCAGCGCCCGGCGTTGTTGCAGCCGGCGACGTATTCCTTGTCGAGGAGGTTCTTGGCGTTCACCTCGGCGGACCAGTTGTCGTTGATGGTGTAGCCGACGGCGGCGTCCAGCAGGGTCACGTCGCCGGTGTCCAGGCGGCCGTAGAGCGAGGGCGCGGTGTAGGCGAAGGTGCTGTCGAAGTGGCGCACGCCACCGCCGATGCGCAGGCCCTTGAGGGCGCCGTCGAGGAAGCGGTAGCTGGCCCAGGCCGAGGCCTGGTTGCGCGGTACGCCGGTCATCTGGTGGTCTTCGAGCAGCGAGCCCTGTGCGTCCTTGGTGATGCGCGAGTCGGTGTAGGTGTAGGCGGCGGTGAGGTTGATGTTCTCGGTGACGTCGCTGTTGAGTTCCAGCTCCACGCCCTTGGCGCGGCTCTCGCCCACCTGGCGGTAGTCGTTGGCGGCGCTGTCGAAGATCACGTCATCGGTCTTGCGCAGGTCGTAGACGGAGGCGGTGAAGGAGGTGTTCCAGCCCTTGGGCTCGTACTTGATGCCGGCTTCGTACTGCTCGGCGGTGGTCGGGTCCAGGGGGCCGGAGCGGCTGGAGGTCTGCTGGGTCGGGGCGAAGGCCGTGGAGTAGCTGACGTAGGGCGAGAGGCCGTTGTCGAACTGGTACATCAGGCCGGCCTGCCAGGTGAAGTCGGTGTCCCAGTAGTCGAGGTCGGCGGCGGCGTTGGTTGTGCCGGGCTTGTTGCGGTACTGGCTGTTGACCCGGTCGAGGCGGCCACCGAGCAGCAGCACCCAGTTGTCGTAGCGGGTCTGCAGCTGGCTGTAGGCGGCGTACATCGACTGGTCGAGCTGGGCGTTCTGGATGTGCACCGGGGTGGTCGGGGTGCTGGTCCAGACCGGGTTGAAGACGTTGATCAGGCCACCGGCGCCGGCATCCCAGTTCTGGTTGAACGAGGTGCGGTCGAGGCTGGCGCCGAGCAGCACCGTGTGGTCGAAGTCGCCGCTGGCGAAGTGGCCTTCGAACTGGTTGTCCAGGGAGTAGGCGATGGACTTGTTGGTGCGGTCGTAGGCGGTGTAGGCGAGGGTGGTGCCGAAGCCGCCGGCGTTGAGGCTGCCGGGCCACATCTCGTGGCGGTCGATGCGCGACTGCATGTAGCGCGAGTTCTGGCGGAACTGCCAGGTGTCGTTGAGCTGGTGGGAGAACTCGTAGCCCAGGGTCCAGGTTTCACGCTCGAACTTGTCCCAGTCGGGGTGGCCGAGCAGGGTGTCCTTGTCGATCTTGCCGTTGGGGTTGTGCAGCAGGGTGCCGGCGGCGGGGTAGCCCAGCTCCATCAGGGTGCGGTCGCGCTGGTAGGTCGACAGCAGCGTCAGCGAGGTGGCGTCGCTGAGGTTGAGGGTCATGGACGGGGCGATGTAGAGGCGATCATCCGGCTGGCCGTCGACCTGGCTGTCGGCGTTGCGGCCGAGCATCACCAGGCGGCCGAGGACGTTGTCGCCTTCGCTCAGCGGGCCGGAGACGTCGATGCCCAGTTGGCGGCGGTTGTTGCTGCCGTAGGTGAGCTCGACCTCGCCGCGCGGGTTGGCGGTGGGGCGCTTGCTGACCATGTTGACCACGCCACCCGGGGCGTTCTCGCCGTAGAGGATCGAGGTCGGGCCGCGGAACACCTCGACCCGCTCCAGGCCGTAGGGCTCGCTGCTGGTGTCGTAGCGGTTGCCCTGCACGCGCAGGCCGTCGCGGAGCAGGCCGTAGCCCCAGTCGGTGGCGTTGAAGCCACGGACGAAGAACAGGTCGCCGGCCTGGCCGTCACCGGCGGCGAAGGGCGGCGCGAAGATGCCGGGCACATAGCCGAGCACCTCGGTGAGGGTCTGCGACTTCTGGTCTTCCATGCGCTGGCGGGTGACCACGGACACCGAGCGCGGCGTGTCGGCCAGGGCGGTGGCGGTCTTGCCGGCGGTGCTGCTGACTTCGGCGCGGTAGCCACGGTCGGCCTGGCCCAGGCCGTTGGCGAGGCCGGCGCCGACGATGGAGGTCGGGTCCAGTTGCATCACGCCGTCCTGGGGGGCCGGCTGCAGGACGTAGCCGCCGTTGCCCTGGTCGATGGCGCGCAGGCCGCTGTCCTGCAGTAGCAGGGCGAGGCCCTGGGCGACGCTGTAGCGGCCGTGCAGGCCGGCGCTGGTCTTGCCGGCGGCCAGGCTGTTGTGGCCGGCGAGGTAGATGCCGGCCTGGCTGCTGAATTCGTTGAGCGAGGCGACCAGGGGGCCCGGGGCGATGTCGTACTGACGCTCGGCGACGCCCTGTTGCGTGGTTTCGGCCTGGGCCAGCGAGGTGGGCAGGGCCAGTTGCGCGGTGCCGAGCAGGGTGACCGGGATGGCGAGCGCGAGCGGCCGCAGGGCGAAACGGAGGGTCGGGTTGGCGAGCAAGTGCATGGTGTCCCCTGGAAATGTTCGGTGGCGGATGGCGTTGTTGTCTGGTTGAACCGAACGAGAAATGGAAAAGGGAACCGCTCGCTGAAAATTATTTTCCGGGGCGTCGGCGTGACGGGTTCAGCGGGGTGTTCAGGCGGGCTCGACGCTGAGCCACCAGTCGGTGAGGCGGTGCACGCGGATGGGCAGGGCGGCGCTGAGCAGTTCCAGCGCCTGCTCGGTGTCGCCCAGGGGGAAGGCGCCCATCACCGGCAGTTGGGCGACCGCCGGGTGGCAGCCGAGGTGGCCGTGGCGGTAGCGGGAGAGGGCGGTGATCAGCTCGCCCAGGGGCATGTCGTCGGCCACCAGCACCTGGCGGGTCCAGGATTCGCCGGCGAGTTGCACCGGGGCCGGGGTGCCGAGGGACAGGCCGTCGAAGTCGACCCGCTGGCCGGCCTCGATGACGCTGAGCTGGCCGCTGTCGGCGGTGCGCACTTCCACCGCGCCCTGGTAGACGCTGAGGCGGGTGATGCCGTCGTCCTGGCGCACGCCGAAGCGGGTGCCGAGGGCGCGCAGGCGGCCGTGCTGGTTTTCCAGCAGGAAGGGCCGCGTCGCATCCTTGGCGGTGTCGATCAGCACTTCGCCGAAGCGCAGCCGCAGCAGGCGCTGCTCGGTGTCGAAGGCGGCGTCCACGGCGCTCTGCGCGCGCAGCCACAGGTGGCTACCGTCGGCCAGCAGGGTTTCGCGGGTTTCGCCGGTGCCGGTGACGAAGTCCGCCGACCAGCCGGCCACCAGGCGCGGCAGCGGCGTGGTGCGCCAGGTGCCCCAGCCGAGCAGCGAACCGGCACCCACCACCAGCAGGGTCTTGAGGCCCTGGCGGCGGCTGATGCGGCGCGGGTCGTCACGGAGCATGCGGCTGGCCAGTTCGCGTTCGCCGCCGGTTTGCAGCGGGGCGAAGCGCTGGCCGACCCGCTCGACGTAGCGCCAGGCATCGCGGTGTTCGGGTTGCTGGTCGAGCCAGGCCTGCCACTGCGCCCGCAGCTGGGCGCTGGGGGCGTCGTCGTGCAGCAGCACGTACCAGTTGGCGGCCTGTTGCAGGCTGGCGTGGCTGAGGGTGCGTTCCGGGCTGGCCATGCCGCTCACTCCACCAGCAGGCCGTCGAGCTCTGCCTCCAGCACCGCGCAGTGGAGGAAGGCCTGGGCCAGGTACTTCTTCACCATGCGTTCGGAGACGCCGATCGCCAGGGCGATCTCGCGGTAGGGCATGTCGTCCAGCTGGGCCATGAGGAAGGCGCGGCGCACCTTGTGCGGCAGGCGCAGGAGCATGGCGTCGACTTCATTCAGGGTCTCGATGATCAGCGCCTGCTGCTCGGGGGACGCTTGCAGCGGTTCCGGGCGGGCGGCCATGGCCTCGAGCCAGTCCTGCTCCAGCTGCCGGCGCCGCCAGTGGTCGATGCACAGGCCGCGGGCGATGGTGGCCAGGTAGGAGCGCTCGCCCGTGGCGCCGTCGAAGGTACGGGGCCGCAGCAGCACGCGCAAGAAGGTGTCCTGCATCAGGTCGGCGGCATCGAAGCCGCTGCCCAGGCGACGGCGCAGAAAACCCAGCAGCCAGGCGGAATGGCTGAGGTAGAAATCGTGGAAGGGGGCGTTGGTCGACGGCATCGAGAGCGGGGTGTCCGGCGCGGGATGCGCTCGTTCGCGAATGAGAATTAGTGGCAACTATACGGATCGGCTTTACGCCCCGCAATCCGTCTTCGTCGTTGCCCTGATCTCCGGGTTCGCTACCCCATACCCTGGCGTCGGGCCCTTGCGGGCCCCGCCTGGGTGCCGCCGCTGGTGCTGGCGGTCAGCGCGACAGCCCGCGCCGTTCCATGCCGCGTGCGGCGTTGCCCAGTTGCAGCGGCGAGCCGATGAAGCCGGGCAGCTCGCCCAGCTTGCGCTGCTTGCACATGGCATCCACGCAGGCCACCAGGAGCATCTCCTCGGCCACCTCGCGGATCAGGCAGCGGATGCGCCGCTGGCTGAAGGCCGCCTCGCCATCGAACTCGCGGCTCAGCTCCTGCACGCCGCCCTTGCTCAGGGTCAGCAGCCACTTGCCGTCGCTGCGCGGGGTGATGGCGACGGCGTGGTCGGGAAAGGCTTCGTAGATTTCCTTGATGGCAGTGAACATGGGCTGTGCCTCCATTGTTTTAGTCAGCGGAGCAGCCTGTTGCAGCGGCCGTGCCAACCGGGCACGGGCCGCCAGCCCTGTAGCGTCAGGCCATTGGCTATAAGCGCAGCGCCGGCACCCGTGCAAAGTGCATGAGCGGCCCCTTCGGGCCTTGGCAATTTGCAAGGTGCGGGGAGGGCGTCAGTCGGCGTCGCGGGGCGGGGCTTCCACCAGCTGCGGCTGCAGCAGCTCGGCGATGCGGTCACGCACGCTTTGTTCGGGCTCACGGTCGAGGGTGCGCCGCAGCAGTTGCAGGGCGTCCGCCGGCCATTGGTTGCGGCCCCAGGCGGCGAGGGTCTTGAGCGCCATGTGGCGGTTGCGCACCACCGGACTGGCGAGGCCGGTGGCGACCAGGTCCCAGCCCTGCACGGGGAAGCGGCCGAGGTCCTGGAGGATGAAGTCCAGGGCGCTGTGCTGGCGGTACTCGGGGCCCAGGCCGAGGGCGTTGCTCGGGCCGCTGGCGATGTGTCCGAGGTCCAGCTGCTGGCGCGCCAGGTCGATGACCCGGGCGATGCGCTGCGGGTCGCTGGTCTGCATCAGTTGGTACCAGGCCGAGGAGCGCTGGCTGCGCTGGCGTTCGTACCAGGCGTCCCAGGGGTCGATGTCCAGGCGCTTGCCGGCGTGGGCGGCGAGCCAGAAGGCGCGTTCCTCTTCCTGCTCCAGGCCGGCGTGCACCAGCGCCGACCAGTGCGGGTCGTTGCGGATGGCCTCGGCGCGGCGGGCGATGTCGTCGCGGCTGGCCTGGGCCCAGCCGTGGCCGGCGAGGCCGTCCCAGTCCTGGTTGGGGTCGCGGACGAAATCGAGGATGCCTTCCACCGCGAGGAAGTGCCCCAGGTGGCGCGGCGGCCGCCGGGCCAGGTGGTCGAGCAGGTGCAGCACCGCTTCGGTGCCGTCGGCGTAGTCGTTGATGTCCCGCGCGGGGCCGCCGTTGATCAGCGCCTCGATCATTTCCACGGCGCCGTCGAGCAGGGAGTCGTCCACGTCCTGGCCACTCAGGGCCGCCAGCAGGTTGCCGCCCACGGCGCAGGGGTAGGCGAGGTATTCCACCATCACCGAGTTCTGGTAGCCCTCGCGCAGCAGCCAGTCCTGCACGGCGGGCGAGGGGTTCTCGGCGAGGCGCTCCACCAGGTGGATGCGCCCCCAGCCCCGCACCTTGCGCGCCAGCGCCCACCAGGCGCGTTCGCGCTCCGGCGGCGCCAGGGTGTGCCCCAGGGCGATGGTGGCGAAGAGGGTGAATTCCTCGTGCTGGCCGAAGGTGAGGAACAGCTCGCGCTGGCTGCCGCTGTCGAGCACGCCGAGCAGGGCCAGGGCGAACTTCACCGCGCCACGGTCCGGGCTGCTGCGCGCCAGCCACAGGGCCAGGGCGTGGAGCCGCGCGCGGGGCAGGCCGGGGCGCTGCTGCAGGCGCTCGACGAGCTGGTCGATGAAGCCGAGCACGCTGCCGTCGGCCACCAGCTGGTAGAGGCGGGCCATGTGCCGGGTGGGGTCGTCGAGGGTGGCGAGCAGGGCGGCCATCACCTCGTTGGCGGTGTCCATGTCATCGGCCGAGGCATGGTGGCCGAGCACGCCGTCGAGGGCACCGGGTGCCCAGCGCAGTTCGCTGCCTTCACCGGGCGGCGCCTCGTCGGGCAGGGTGAGCTCGCTGTCCGGCAGGCCCTCGGGGCTGTCGGCATAGGCGGCGAGGAAGGCGTACAGGCTGGGGCGCTCGATGGCCCAGGGAATGGGGTAGCCCTGCGTCTGGCCCTTGTCGTCCCTGACGATGCGGAAGAAGGTGGCGATCCAGTTTTTCATCGTGTGTGACGGCGACTGCGAAAAGAGCACCTCTTACCGCAACCACCGGCTCGCGGCAATCGCGGCGCGTCAGGAGCACGACGCAGTCGACGCGGTTCAGGCGGCGTTGCGTTCACGCACCTCGCCGAGCATGCGCTGCAGTTCGGCCACCAGCAGCGCCTGGCAGCGCAGCAGGCGCGGGGCGTCGTCGCCGGCCTGGCGCAGCGCGTTGCAGGCACGCAGGAGCCCCGTTGCATCGACGGTGCAGGCGAGCCCGGAGAGGCGGTGCACGCATTGGCCGATAAGGTCCTGGCGCTCTGGAGACAGGGGCGTGGCCAGGCGCTGCAGCTCGTCTTCGAGGTTGCGTGCCAGCTCGCCGAGCAGGCGTTTGGCGAGCGTGGGGTCGAGGCCTTCCAGGTGGCCGAGGTCGAAGGCCGGGGCAGGGGGCTGTGCCTTGATGGCAGCTGGGCCGCCCCGGCGAGGGCGGCTTCCAGGCGCGCCAGGGTCACGGGCTTGACCAGCAGTTCGTCCATGCCGGCCTCGCGGCAGCGTTCGGCCTCGCCGGCCAGGGCGCTGGCGCTGTAGCCGATGATCCGCTGGCGCGCGCGGCCGATCTCACGTTCACGCTCGCGCACGGCGCGGGTCAGTTGGTAGCCGTCCATGTCGGGCATGTTGCAGTCGGTGATCAGCAGGTCGAAGTCGTCTGCGGCCCAGGTGGCCAGGGCCTCGCGCGCGTCGGTCAGCACCTGGGCGCTGTGGCCGAGGCTGTGCAATTGCTGTTGCAGCACCAGGGCATTGATGGAGAGGTCGTCCACCACCAGCACCCGCAGCCGTGAGCTGTGCTCACCGGCTGGTCGGGACGCCGGGCGATGCTGCCCGGAGGGGGCGGGGCGCCAGTCCAGAGGCAGTTCGAGGGTGATGCGGCAGCCCTGGCCCGGTTCGCTGTCGAGGCCGATGCGGCCGCCCATCAGTTGCACCAGTTGGCGGCAGATGTGCAGGCCGAGCCCCGAGCCGCCATGCAGCTGGGTGACTTCGGCGCAGCCCTGGCGGTAGGGCTCGAAGATCCGCGCCTGCACGCTGTGGGGAATGCCGATGCCGTCGTCCACCACATAAAGGGTGAGCAGGCTGCTGCCCGGGGTGGTGTCCCGCAGGTGCCCTTGCAGACGCACGCTGCCGGCGCCGGTGAACTTGATGGCGTTGGCCAGGAGATTATGCAGCACCTGGCGCAGGCGCAGGGGGTCGACGCGGTACAGGCGGTGGGCCGGCAAGGGGCAGTCCAGTTGCAGCGCCAGGCCCTTTTCCCGGGCGCGGGCGGCGAACAGTTCCAGGCACTCCCGCAGCAGCGCGGCCAGTTCCACCGGGCGCGGCGCCAGTTGCATGCGGCCGTTCTCGATGCGGTCGAGGTCGAGGATGTCGCCCACCAGGTCGATCATCGCGTCGGCGGACTGGCGGGCGATGCGCAGGTTGCTCGACTCTGGGCGGGCGCGGCTTTCCAGCTCCAGCAGGCCCACCAGGGCGTTGAGCGGGGTGCGCAGCTCGTGGCTCATGGTGGCGAGGAAGCGGCCCTTGGCCGCGCTGGCGTCCAGGGCCTGGCGCTGGGCGTCGCGCAGGCGGGTTTCCAGCTCCTTGCGGTCGCTGATGTCGATCCAGCCGCCGAGCACGCCGAGCAACTTGCCCCGGGCGCTGTAGAAGGGCACCTGCCACTGGTACAGGTGGCGCGGCTCGCCGGCCTCCTCGGTGCAGCTGTCGAAGAAGCGTGGCTGGCGGCTTTCCAGCACCTCCAGCATGCCGCCTTCTAGGGCATCCGCCAGGGCGCGGCACATGCCCTGCTGGCGCGGCGTGGTGCCGTGCATTTCCTCCTGGGAGCTGGCGAAGAACTGCTCGTAGGCGCGGTTGCAGCTGCTCAGGCGGCCTTGCAGGTCACGCACGTAGAGCGGCGTGGGCTGGCCGTTGAGCAGGGAGAACTGGAAGGCCAGCTGGTCGCTGAGCTGGGCCTGGGCCGCCTGGCGCTGGCGCACCTGGCGTTGCAGGCGCCAGTTCCACAGCAGCGAGAGGATGATCACCACCAGTACCAGCACCAGCAGGTGGCCAAGGTTCTCCGGCATCTCGTGGCGCAGGGGCGGTGAGGGCTCGGGGGTGTCCAGGGGCCAGGTGACCGAGTAGGCCCAGGCGTTGGACAGGGCGGTGAAGCACAGGCCGAGCAGGGCCAGGGCGCGCAGGGTGAGCGTGGGCATGTCGTGGTCCTCAGGCCAGGCCGTTTTCCTGGATGTAGAGGAACAGCGCGGCGTTGGTGTCCAGGCCGAGCTTGCGCATGGCGCTGGTCTTCTGCGCGCTGATGGTCTGCTTGCTGCGGCACAGGCGCTGGGCGATTTCGCCGATGGCCAGGCCGCTGCCGTACAGGCGCAGCACTTCCGCCTCGCGGGGGGAGAGTTCGTCGAAGCGCGCCAGGGGCTTGCCGTGGGCGGCTTCGCCTATCTGCAACAGGCGGCGCAGGGAGGCGGAAACGAAGGGGCGCGTGGCGCTGGCGGCCAGGGCGCGGGGCAGGTCGGCGAGCAGCCCGCGCTTGCTCACCAGGCCCTGGATGCCGAGCTTGAGCAGGGAGGCGGCCAGGGCCGGGTTGTCGAGCATGGTGACGACGATGATCGCCAGCTGCGGGTAGCGCCGGCGCAGTTGCTCGATCAGGCGCAGGCCGTCCGCCTGGTGGCTGTCCGGCATCATCAGGTCGGTGACCAGCAGCTCGCAGGGGTGGCTGGCGAGCTGGTCCAGCAGGCCGTCGGCGCTATGGGCTTCGCCGACGATCTGCAACGAGCTTTCGCGGCTCAGCAGGGCGCGCAGGCCGATCAGGGTGATGGGGTGGTCGTCGACTATCAGGGTACGTCTGTGCATCTGCTACCGGGGCTCGCTGGGTGGGGGCGGCGCACATGGTAGGGATGGCAGGGACGCAGAAAACGGACCCCGGCTGCAGTTGGGTAGGAATCGGAGCAATCCGACATTTGTCGTCGGGCGCTTCCCACCGAGGGGCTGAAGTCTTACGGAAAAGTGATGGGCATCGGGAATGGGACGACGCCCTTCAGGGAGGGCAGCGCTTACTGGACCTGCTGCTGGGGCGGCTGGATGGCATTGTCCAGCGCCGCGATCATCGAGCCCACCAGGCCCGGCTGCTGCTGTTCGGCGTTCTGCAGGATGGGCGCCAGGCCGGCGATGCGCTCGGCGGCGGGGCCGCTGCCGCGGTTGGCGGCCACGGCGAACCAGGTGTAGGACTCCAGCTCCGGCTGGGTCGAGGGGTATTCGCCACTGAGCAGCTTCTCGGCGTAGAGGACCATGGCGTCGAGATCGCCGGAGAGGGCGGCGAGCTTGGTGGCTTCGGCGGCGGCTTCGTTTTCGGCCGGCTCGGCGTTCAGGGCGATGGCGGTGGCGTCGCGCTCGGCCGGTGCGGCGATGCTCGACGCCAGGCACGGCAGCGGCTCGTGGGCCTGGGCCACCGAGGCTTCGATGGGCTGGCCTTCCTGCTGGCGCAGGGCGAGTTGGTAGAGCGGGCCGGAGATGCTGTCACCGGCGTCGCTGGCCACCTTGAGCAGGGCCAGGCCGCGTTCGGGGTTGTTGAGGAAGGGCTCGCAGGTGTTGAGGTAGAGCAGGCTGACTTCACGCAGGGCACGGTCGCTGCTGCGGGCGGCCTTCTCCATCAGGCGCGTGCCGTATTCCACGTCCTGCTGCACGCCGGTGCCGCGCAGGTAGTTCCAGGCCAGCACGCGGCTGGCCTCGGCGCTGCCCAGGGCATCGGCCTGGCTGAGGTGGTCGAGGGCCGCGGCCTGGTCGGTGGGCACGCCTTCACCGCTGAGGTAGTGGCGGGCCAGCTCGTAGTGGGCGCGGGCGTTGCCGGCGTCGGCGGCTTCCTGCAGGTGCGCCAGCATGGTTTCGGTGTCGCCGATCTGCTCGGCGACCATGGCCTGGGCCAGCGCTTCCTGGGCCGGCTCCGGGCGCGGCTCGATATTGCGCGTGCTGCCTTGCACCTCGTCCGGGTCTTCGGCGACCCACACCAGCGGCGCTTCGTAGCTGGGCACGCCATAGACAGGGTCTTCCGGCGGCAGGGGGTGATTACCCGACATGACGGCGGGCTTGGATTTGAGCGGCTGGAAGTCGGAGCTGCAGCCGGCGGCGAACACGGCGGCGAGCAGAAGCAGGGTAAAACGCATCTTCATGGGAACGTTCGGAGCCTTGAAACCATTGCGGGAGACGGGTCGGAGGCTGCATAGCATTCCAGAGTGCGGCGCCCGATCCAAGCTGCAGAGCGGAATTGAGGGTGCCGTACGTCAGGCTGGTGAGGCGGGGTGGGGGATTTGCGCATGGGTGGGCCAGTTGGTGGGCTGAAGCGGAACGCCGCCCGGCCCACCCTACGGCGCGCGTGCCCTTGTGGGAGCGGCTTCAGCCGCGAAAGACCTGCCGCCGGCACTGGGCGGTGAGTGGGCGGGGGCTCGCTCCCACCGGGGGGGCACGGCGGTGCCTGGCGGGGGCGCGATGGTGGGTTTCGCTGCGCTCTACGCCACCCTACGGGATTGGGATGGGGCGGATTGCTCGGCGTCAGGCGCCGAGCATGCCCGCGCGGGTGGAGGGGTTGAGCATGGCCCGCAGGCGCGGGTCTTCGGTGTTGAGGGAGACCAGGTCGACGCCGCGTTTGCGCAGCTCTTCTTCCTGCTGGATGGCGGCCAGCTCGGCCATGCGCTGGGCGATCTGCTTCTCGATCTGCTCCTGCTGCTCCGGCGGCATGGCGTCGATCTCTTCTTCGGTCAGGCCCAGCTCCTTGAGGATCTTGTCGCGCATCTTCTCGCCGGCGGACTTGTTCATGTAGTCATGGAATTCCTGGGCGGCGGCGCTTTGGGCGGGCGTGCCCACGCTGGCGGCGGCGCTTTCGGCATCGGCATAGACGTCGTTGGTGAGCGTGTCGGCGCCGCTGGCCGAGGTGCTGCCATCCACGCTGCCGCTCTGCATGCCCACGCGCATGCGGGCGAAGGCTTCGTCGTAGGCGGCGTCGCGCTGGGCGGCGGCCTGGTCGACCTTGGGCGTGGGCTTGGCCTGGGTCGGCTGCGGGGTGACGGTCGGTTGTGTGGTTTGCGGGGGGACCGGACGACCGTCGCCATAACGCACGAGTTTGAGCGTGTGCGTCATGTCCTGCAGTTTGGAGCGATCGAGGCCGGAGAGGCCGGTACCGAAGAGGCTCATGCTGAATCCATCCATAGGAAGTCCTTGTGGGCGGCTGTGCAGCAAGGCCTGTGCCAAGGGCTGGAACGCCCGTTCCAGGGCCTTCTGCCGTCGGCATGGCGGTGGCCGGGCGGCAAGGAGTTGCCGCTCGCGCCCCTCCCTTTGCCGCCCCCTTGCCGCAACCTTGTAGACTGCCGCCCGATTCGCAACCGGAGCGGGAGAGGGAATGGAAGGCTTATCGCCACTGGCGGCCTATCGGCACGCGGTGGATGACCTGGGGTTCGCGCCCGATGCCGCGCAGCTGCACGCGGCCACCTTGCTGGAGGCCTGCCAGCGGGCCCTGCACCAGGGCGAGGAAGGCATCGCCGGCGTCTATCTATGGGGCCCGGTGGGGCGCGGCAAGACCTGGCTGCTGGACCGCTTCCACCAGGGCCTGCAGGTGCCCGCCCGGCGCCTGCACTTCCACCACTTCATGCGCTGGGTGCACCAGCGCCTGTTCGCCCTGACCGGCACCGCCGACCCGCTGCGCGCCCTGGCCCGCGAGCTGGCGGGGGAGGTGCGGGTGCTGTGCTTCGACGAGCTGTTCGTCAGCGATATCGGCGACGCCATCATCCTCGGCGGCCTGCTGCAGGTGATGTTCGAGGAAGGCGTGGTGCTGGTGGCCACCTCCAACCAGCCGCCGACCCAGCTCTACGCCGACGGCTTCAACCGCCAGCGCTTCGTCCCGGCCATCGAGGCCATCGAACGGCACATGCAGGTGGTCGGGGTGGATGGCGGCCAGGACCACCGCCTGCACCCCGGCAAGGCGCAGCAGCGCTACTGGGTGAGCGAGCCGGGCCAGCCGAGCGTGCTGGCCAGGCTGTTCGCCGAACTCGAGGATGGCGCTGCGAGCCATGCCGCGCCGCTGCACCTGGGCCACCGCGACATCCCCGTGCACCGCCAGGGCCCGCAGGTGCTCTGGTGCGACTACGCCGCCCTGTGCGAGTCGCCCCTGGCCGCGCTGGATTTCATCGCCCTGTGCGACCGCTTCAGCACCATCCTCCTCGGCGCGGTGCCGCGCCTGGGGGCGGCACGCCGTGAGGGGCGCATCGCCCGGGGCACCGAGGATGGCGCCGAGCGCGTGGCGGCCGGTGACCGCCAGTTGCCGCAGCTGTCGCCCCTGGACGATGGCGTGCGCCGCTTCATCGCCCTGGTGGATGAGTGCTACGACCGCCGCGTGCCCCTCTATATCGAGGCCGAGGTGCCGCTGGAGCAGCTCTATACCGAAGGCTGGCTGGAGTTCCCCTTCCGCCGCACCCTCAGCCGCCTGCGCGAGATGCAGCTGGCGCGCTTCGGCCAGGGCTGAGCCCGCGCCTGCGATGGGCGGCCCTTGAGGGGCTGCCCGGCCGGCCGCATATTGGCCGGCATGAAGCCGACTTCCCCCACCGCCGCCAGCGCCCTGGCCGACTTCCACCCGGTCGTGCGGGCCTGGTTCGCCGGGCGTTTCGCCGCGCCCACCCCGGCCCAGGCCCAAGCCTGGCCGGCCATCCGCGCCGGGCGCTCGACCCTGGTGGCCGCGCCCACCGGTTCCGGCAAGACCCTCACGGCCTTTCTCGCCGCCATCGACGAGCTGGTGGAGCAGGGCCTGGCCGAGGGCGGGCTGCCGGACGCCTGCTTCGTGGTCTATGTGTCGCCGCTCAAGGCGCTGTCCAACGACATCCGCATCAACCTCGACGAGCCCCTGGCCGGCATCCGCGAGGAACTGCAGCGCCAGGGCCTGGGCGACGTGGAGATCCGCACGGCGGTGCGCACCGGCGACACGCCCCAGGGCGAGCGCCAGGCCATGCGCAAGCGCGCGCCGCACATCCTGGTGACCACGCCCGAGTCCCTCTATGTACTGCTCGGTTCCGCCTCCGGGCGGGCCATGCTCGCCAGCTGCCGCAGCCTGATCGTCGACGAGATCCACGCCATCGCCGGGAGCAAGCGCGGCAGCCACCTGGCACTGAGCCTGGAGCGCCTGGAAAGCCTCTGCGGCCGACCGTTGCAGCGCATCGGCCTGTCGGCCACGCAAAAGCCCATCGAGGCGGTGGCGCGTTTTCTCGGCGGCAACCCCGCCAGCGGCGAGGCCCCGGCGCCGTCCCGTGATTGCCTGATCGTCGATGTCGGCTACAGCCGCGAGCGCGACCTGGCCATCGAGGTGCCGCCGCTGCCGCTGGAAGCGGTGATGAGCAACGACGCCTGGGAAACGGTCTACGACCGCCTGGCGCTGCTGGTGGCCGAGCACCGCACCACGCTGGTGTTCGTCAACACGCGGCGCCTGGCCGAGCGTGCCGCGCGGCACCTCTCCGAACGCCTGGGCAACGCCGCCGTCGCCGCCCACCACGGCAGCCTGGCCCGCGAGCTGCGCCTGGACGCCGAGCAGCGCCTGAAGCGCGGCGAGCTGCGGGTGCTAGTGGCCACCGCCTCCCTGGAACTGGGCATCGATATCGGCGATGTCGAGCTGGTCTGCCAGCTGGGTTCGCCGCGCAGCATCGCCGCCTTCCTGCAGCGTGTCGGGCGTTCCGGCCACAGCGTCGGCGGCACGCCCAAGGGGCGCCTGTTCCCGCAGTCGCGGGACGACCTGATCGAATGCGCGGCACTGCTCGACTGCGTGCGCCGCGGCGAGCTGGATAGCCTGGTGATCCCCCGGCAGCCGCTGGATGTGCTGGCCCAGCAGATCGTCGCCGAGGTGGCCAGCCAGGAGTGGGACGAGGATGCGCTGTTCGCCTTGGTGACCCGCGCCGCGCCCTATGCGCAACTGAGCCGGGCCAGCTACGAGGCGGTGCTGGCCATGCTCGCCGAGGGCTACAACGGCCGCGCCGGCGTGCGCGCCGCCTACCTGCACCGTGATGCGGTCAACCGCCGCCTGCGCGGGCGGCGCTCGGCGCGGCTGGTGGCGCTGACCTCCGGCGGCACCATCCCCGATGCCGGCGACTACAACGTGCTGCTGGAGCCCCAGGGCATGCAGGTGGGCACGGTGCACGAGGACTTCGCCGTGGAGAGCATCGCCGGCGATGTGTTCCAGCTGGGCAACCAGTCCTACCGCATCCTGCGCATCGAGGCCGGGCGGGTGCGGGTGGAGGACGCCGCCGGGCAGCCGCCGAGCATCCCGTTCTGGCTGGGCGAGGCGCCGGGGCGCAGCGACGAGCTGTCCGCCGGGGTCGCGCGGCTGCGCGGCGAGATCGAGCAGAAGCTGGTGGCGAGTGACGGCGAGCTGCAGCCGGTCATCGACTGGCTGGTGGCCGAGCGTGGCCTGAGCCCGGCGGCGGCCCGGCAGATGGTGGAATACCTGGCCCGCGCCCGTGCCGCCCTGGGCCGTTTGCCGACCCGCGATTGCCTGGTGATGGAGCGCTTCTTCGACGAATCCGGCGGCATGCAGCTGATCATCCATTCGCCCCTCGGCAGCCGGGTCAACCGCGCCTGGGGGCTGGCCCTGCGCAAGCGCTTCTGCCGCAACTTCAACTTCGAGCTGCAGGCCGCCGCCACCGAAGACGCCCTGGTGCTGTCGCTGTCCACCAGCCACAGCTTCCCGCTGGACGAGGTGTGGCGCTACCTGCATTCCAACAGCGCCGAGCACCTGCTGATCCAGGCGCTGCTGGACGCGCCGCTGTTCGGCGTGCGCTGGCGCTGGAACGCCACCTGCGCCCTGGGCCTGCCCCGTGCCTCCGGGGGCCGCAAGGTGGCGCCGCAGCTGCAGCGCATGCGCAGCGAAGACCTGTTGGCCAGCGTCTTCCCCGACCAGGTGGCCTGCCAGGAGAACCTGGTGGGCGAGCGCGAGGTGCCCGATCACCCGCTGGTGGCGCAGACCCTCGACGACTGCCTGCACGAGGCCATGGACGCCGAAGCCTGGCTGGCCCTGCTGCGGCGCATGGAGAGTGGCGCCGTCGAACTGGTGGCCCGCGACCTGCCGGCGCCCTCGGCGCTGGCGGCGGAAATCCTCGGTGCGCGGCCCTACGCCTTTCTCGACGACGCGCCACTGGAAGAGCGTCGTACCCAGGCGGTACAGAACCGCCGCTGGAGCGACCCGGAATCCGCCGACGACCTCGGCGCCCTAGATGCCGAGGCCATCGTTGCCGTCGCCGAGGAAGCCTGGCCCCGGGTGCGTGATGCCGACGAGATGCACGAGGCGCTGCTGGCGTTGGGCTGCATCACCCCCGAGGAAATTGCGGCCAACGACGGCTGGGCGGGCTGGCTGGCGCAACTGGCCAAGGCCCGTCGCGCCGCCTGCCTGCACCTGGAGGATCGCCCGGCGTTCTGGCTCGCCGCCGAGCGCCTGCCACAGCTATTGGCCCTGCACCCGTTGGGATCGTTGAAACCCGCCATCGTCGCCCCGGCGGGCCATGACCGGCCCTGGCAGGCCGAAGCCGCACTGGTGGAGTTGGTGCGCTCGCGTCTGGGCGGGTTCGGCCCGCTGACCCTGGCACGCCTGGCCGCCGACTTGTGCCAGGCACCGGGGGATATCGCCTTCGCCCTGGCCGCCCTGGAGCGCGAGGGGCATGTGCTGCGCGGCCGCTTCAGCCCGGGTGTGGCGGCGGACGAGTGGTGCGAGCGCCACCTGCTGGCGCGCATCCACCGCTACACGGTCAAGCGCCTGCGGCGGGAGATCGAACCGGTGGAGCCGGCCGATTTCATGCGCTTTCTTTGCGATTGGCAGCACCTCTCGGCGGGCACCCGTCTGCGCGGGGCCGAAGCCCTGGGCGGGGTGCTGGGTTTGCTGGAGGGCTACCAGGCCGCTGCGGCGGCCTGGGAGGCGGAGCTGTTGCCGACGCGGGTGGCCGACTACGGCATCAACTGGCTGGACGACCTGTGCCGCTCCGGGCGCATCGCCTGGAGCCGCCTGGCCGCGCCGGCGCGTGCCTCCAGTGGGCCCTTGCGCAGCACGCCCATCCTGCTGCTGCCACGCAAGAGCCAGGGCACCTGGCGGGTCTGCGCCGGCGCCGGGCCGGTGGCCGAGCCGTCGCCCCGCGCGGCCCGTGTGCGGGAGGTGCTGGCCGGGCAGGGCGCGTTGTTCTTCGATGAATTGCTGGACGAAACCCGCCTGCTGCGCAGCGAGCTGGAGGACTGCCTCGGTGAGCTGGTGGCCCTGGGGCTGGCCAGTGCCGACAGCTTCGCCGGCCTGCGCTCGCTGCTGCTGCCTGCCGCACGGCGCAGCCGCAACGATCGCCGTGCGCGCCTGGCGCTGGCGAACATGCAGGACGCCGGGCGCTGGTCACTGCTGCGCGGCCGGGGCGAGGAGGGTGGCGCACCGCCCGCCGAGGCCCTGGAGCATGTCGCCCGCACCTTGCTGCGCCGCTACGGCGTGGTCTGCTGGCGCCTGCTGGAGCGGGAGGCGGACTGGCTGCCCAGCTGGCGCGAGCTGCTGCGCGTCTATCACCGCCTGGAGGCGCGGGGAGAGGTGCGCGGCGGGCGATTCGTCGCCGGCGTGGCGGGCGAGCAGTTCGCCCTGCCCGATGCGGTCGGCCTGCTGCGCGAGGTGCGCAAGCGGCCGTTGACGGGCGAGCTGGTGGGGTTCTCCGCCTGCGACCCGCTCAACCTGCTGGGCACGCTGCTGCCGGGCGCCAAGGTGCCCGCCGTGGTGGGCAACCGCCTGCTGCTGCGCGACGGCGTGCCGGTGGCGACCCTGGTGGCCGGCAAGGTCAACCTGCTGCAGGCGGCCGACGGCTTCAGCGCCGCCGAGTGGCAGGCCGCGCTCATCCGCCAACCCACCGCCAGCGCCCTCCAGGGCCATGGCGCCAGGCGCATGACGCTGCGGCCGTAAAACGGTCTGCACCCGACCCGCAACGGCACGGCATCCCTGATGCCTGTAGGGGCGACTTCAGTCGCCCTGCAGCCCGCAGGGGTGCCCTGGCTCCGCGCTCCCATGACGCACCGCCGGTGGATGAAAAGAGCGCCATCCACCCTACGCAGCGGTCGGCTTCAGGGTTTGGGTGGGCCTCGGCTTGCTCCCTGTGCGAGCGGCTTCAGCCGCGAAAGACCCACCGTCGGCACCTGGCTACGGGTTGTCGGGCATTCCATCGCCAATAAATTCGCGCCTACAGGCCCCGATGGGCGCTTCTCGAGCAGAGCTCGCTCCTACGGGCGTGGCCCGTAGCGATGGGCGCGCGGCGGAGCCGGATGATTCCATTTCGGCTTATTCAGCCTTTTCATCGAACATTTTCAGACGTTACCGCTTGATAGGGCCTTGGTACTTTTCGGCGGCAGCTATGCTCTTTTTGGGCTCGTTCGAGGAGTAAGAGCAATGGATTTTTTCGCCACCCCCGCTTCGCCACCGTCCCCTTCACCCGCTAGCAGGTCATTGGCCCCCTGGTGCGTGCTGGTGATCGACGACGACCCGGAGGTCCACGCGGTAACCCGGCTGGCCCTGCGCGGCTTCGAGTTCCAACAGCGGCCGCTGGAGCTGCTGTCGGCCTACTCGGCGGCGGAGGCGCGGGAGACCTTCCGCCAGCGCGGCGACATCGCCCTGGCCCTGGTGGACGTGGTGATGGAGACCGAGCACGCCGGGCTGGACCTGGTGCGCTACCTGCGCGAGGAGTGCGACAACCGCATGACGCGCCTGGTGCTGCGCACCGGCCAGGCCGGCCAGGCGCCGGAGGACCAGGTCATCCGCGAATACGAGGTGGACGACTACAAGGAGAAGACCGAGCTCACCACCCAGAAGCTGCGCACCCTGCTCTATTCCATGCTCCGCGCCTACCGCGACCTGGGGGTGATCGACGCCCAGCGCAAGGGCCTGAGCAATGTGCTGGAGGCCTGCGCCCAGGTGCAGAACGCCGCCACCCTCAAGCTGTTCTCGTCCACGGTGCTGGAGCAGCTCACCTCGCTGCTGTGCCTGGGCGACTCGGCGCTCTATTGCCTGATCCGCACCGACGACCACGAGCCGCAGACCCGCACCCTGGCGGCCACCGGAGAGTTCGTCCACTACGAGCCGGACTCTGCGCTGGAGACGCTGCCGCCCATGGTGGTCCAGCGTTTCGACCAGGTGCTGCAACTGGGCGCTTCGCAGCACTTCGACGATGCCTACGTGCTGTTCCGCCGCAACGACCGGGGCGGGGCGAGCCTGCTCTACGTCACCCATGTGGAGCCGCTCAGCGACCTGGACCGGCAACTGCTGGAAATCTACGTGCGCAGCGTGGCGATCACCTTCGAGAACATCCACCTGATGGAGGACCTGCAAGCCACCTCCAAGGAGCTGGTCTACACCCTGGCCAACGCGGTGGAGGTGCGCAGCAAGGAGACCGGCGCCCACGTGCAGCGGGTGGCGCTGTTCAGCGAGCTGCTGGCGCGCCTGCATGGCCTGCCCGAGCGCGAGGTGCAGCTGATCCAGCACGCGTCTCCCCTGCACGACATCGGCAAGGTGGCGATCCCCGACGCCATCCTGCACAAGCCCGGCAAGCTCGACGAGGCCGAATGGGCGCTGATGAAGAAGCACGTCGACTTCGGCGTCGACATCCTCCAGCGTTCGCGCCGCGAGCTGATGCGCGTGGGGGCGGTGATCGCCGGCAGCCACCACGAGCGCTGGGACGGCCGCGGCTACCCGCGCGGGCTGGAGGGGGAGGATATTCCCCTGAGCGGGCGCATCGTCGCCCTGGCCGATGTGTTCGATGCCCTGGGGTCGCGGCGCAGCTACAAGGAACCCTGGACCCCCGAGCAGGTGCTGGAGCTGATCCGCGTCGAGCGCGGCGCCCACTTCGACCCACACCTGGTGGACCTGCTGCTGGCCAATCATGAGGAGTTCCTGGCCATCCGCGAGCGCTACCCGGACGAGCCCCATTCATGAACCCGGCCTTCCAGCGATCCGCGCCGTCGCGGATCGGCCGCAGCCTGTCTTCCAGCCTGGTGCGCATCAACCTGCTGTGCGCCTGCCTGCTCGGCCTGGCCATCAGCGTGGTGCAGGTGGGCCTGGACTACTACCGCGCCCGCGCGCAGCCGGATGGCGACATGCAGGCCCTGTTCGACATGATGCGCGAGCCGGTCACGGCGGTGGTCTTCAGCCTCGATCCGCGCACCGCCAGCGACCTGCTCAGCGGCATGCTCAAGCAACCGGCCCTGGCCTCGGCGCGCATCCTGCTGCCCGAGGGCAAGGTGTTCGCCGAGCACCACCGCGAGCTGGGGGGCAGGAGGGGCGGCGCCTCAACGACCTGCTGTTCGGCGCCACCCTGCACTTTCAGTGGCCCTTGCAGGCGGACCTGCCCGGTGCCGGCCAGCGCGAGGAGCTGGGCACCCTGCAGGTGGAGGTGGACACCTACCGCTACGGGCGGGACTTTCTCGACCGTGCGCTGATCACCCTGCTGGGCAGCCTGTTCTACGCCCTGGCCATTTCCGCCATCCTGCTGCTGGTGTTCTACCTGTGGGTGACGCGGCCGCTGCGCAGCCTGATCCTGTCCATCGCCCGGGTGGACATCGACGCACCGGAAACCACCCGCCTGCAGGAGCCCCCCGGCCACGCCGACAACGAGATCGGCGTGCTGGTGCGCTCCACCAACCAGCACCTGCAGGCCATCGGCGACAACCTGCGCCAGGTGCGCGAGGCCGAGGGCAAGCTGAAGTTCTATTCCGACCAGCTCGAATCCACCGTCGCCGAACGCACCCGCGAGCTGTCCCAGAGCGTGCGCCAGCTGCAGGCGGCGCAGCGGCAGCTGATCGAGTCGGAAAAGCTGGCGGCCCTGGGTGGGCTGGTGGCGGGTGTGGCCCACGAGGTGAACACGCCGCTGGGCATCGCGGTGACCGCGTCCTCGGTGCTCTCCGAGGCGCTGTCGGACCTGCGCACCCAGTTCCAGGCACAGACCCTCACCAGCGACAGCTTCCAGGCGCTGCTGGAGCTGGCCCACGACAGCAACGGCATGCTGGCCAACAACATCGGCCGTGCCGCCAAGCTGATCAGCGATTTCAAGCAGACGGCGGTGGACCAGGTGTCCGAGGCCCGCTGCGAATTCGAGGTGCGCCAGGTGCTGGAGGCGCTGATCGCCAGCCTGCACCCGGAGACGCGCAAGGTTCCGGTGGCGGTGCAGCTGGACTGCGAAGCGGGCCTGCACATGCGCAGCCTGCCGGGGGTGCTGACCCAGGTGGTGGCCAACCTGATCATCAACAGCGTGCGCCATGCCTTCGCCGAAACGCCCGAGGCGCACATCGAACTGCAGGTGCGCAGCGAGGGAGAGGGCATCGAGCTGGACTACCGCGACAACGGCTGCGGGGTGCCGGCGGAGCTGCAAGAGCGCATCTTCGAGCCCTTCTTCACCACCCGGCGCGGCACCGGCGGCACCGGGCTGGGGCTGAACATCGTCTACAACCTGGTCACCCGCAAACTGCAGGGGCGCCTGGAGTTCCACTCCGAAGAGGGCGAGGGAGTGCGCTTCCTGCTGTGGCTGCCGCGCCGGCTGGCGATGGCCGATGAAGCCACGGCATCCATCGATTCCGTGGAGGGTGAAGCATGAGAACCCTGGTGATCGCGCTGCTGTGCAGCCTGCTGTCCGTGCCGGCCTGGGCCGAGCGCGTGACCATCGCCGCCGAGGACGACTGGGCGCCGTACTCCTCCATCGGCACCGATGGTTCCTCGGCCCAGGGCTTCGCAGTGGACCTGGTGCGCGCGGCCCTCGGCACCCAGGACATCGAGGTGGATTTCCTCACCGTGCCCTTCTCCCGCTGCCTGTTCTACGCCCAGGGCACGCGCGCGGTGGCCTGTTTCGACGTGACCATCACCGACGCCAACCGCGACCAGTACATCTGGCACCCGACGCCGTTGTTCGAAGAGGGGCTGGCGATCTTCGGCCCCGCCGACGACCCGCGCACCGACATGGGCGCCAAGGACCTGGCCGGCAAGGTGGTGGGCATCACCAATGGCTACACCTACCCGACCTCCTTCATGGAGGACCCGGCCATCCACCGCTACAACGCCAACTCCGACAGCCAGCTTTTGCAGATGCTGGTGGCCGGGCGGGTGGACTACATCCTGCTCAACACCATGCCGGGCTACATGCGCATCAACCAGGACCCGCACCTGCGCGGCAAGGTGAAGCTCACCGGCGTGCTGCAGACCGACGGCTTCTGGCTGGCCTTCTCCAAGGCCCACCCGGACGGCGCGCGCATTGCCAAGGCCTTCGAAACAGGCCTCCAGGCCCTGCACAAGAGCGGGCGCTACGCGAGCATGGAGGCGGACTTCCGCAAGCGTTACCAGCATTGATGGATAGCCCGTCGGGTTGCACCCGACCTACAAAGGCACGGCGTCATTGGTTGCTGTGTAGGGGCGACTTCAGTCGCCAAGCAGCCCGCAGGGCTGCCCAGACATAGTGTTTTCCGGTTGCACCATGGTCCGTTTCGGGCACGGCGCCGCAGGTGCCTCCCGTGGGAGCGGCTTCAGCCGCGAAAGACTTGCAGTCGGCATATGGCTGCGTGTGGTCGGCTATTCCATCGCGAATGAATTCGCTCCCACGAGGCGTGGCATGCGTGTGGGCTGGAAGGTCGCTTGGTGGATGAAAAGAGCGCCATCCACCCTACACACCGGTCAGCGCCGTAGGGCGGGTGAAATCCGCGTGGCATTGCGCATGGTCTGTGCAGGAGCCTCGTCGGGTTGCACCCGACCTACAACGGCACGGCGTCGCTGGTGTCTCCTGTGGGAGCGGCTTCAGCCGCGAAGGACTTGCAGCCGGCACGTGGCGGCGAGTGGCCGGGTATTCCATCGCGAATGAATTCGTTCCTACGGGAATGACGGGAAGGGGGATTTCAAGGGGGTTGCCGGCTCGTTAGACTGGCCGCCTCTTCCCGCTTCGATGGCCGATTCCCATGGCACTGCACACCTGGCTGATCTACCTGCTGGCCGTTCTCGGCCTTTCCCTCACGCCCGGGCCGAATGCGTTGTTGGCGCTGTCCCATGGGGCGTTGCATGGCCACCGCCGGGCGCTGTTCACCATTGCCGGCGGGGCGCTGGGCTTCGTGCTGATCATGGCCTTGTCGATGTTCGGTATCGGCGCGTTGCTCAAGGCTTCGGCCGATGCGCTGACGGTGCTCAAGGTGGCCGGCGGGCTGTACCTGATCTGGCTCGGCGTGCAGCTCTGGCGGGCGCCGGCGGTGCAGGTTTCCACCGATGGCGAGGGCCAGCGCCGCAGCGGCGTCAGCCTGTTCCGCCAGGGCCTGTTCTCGGCGGTGTCCAACCCCAAGGTGATCCTGTTCTTCGGCGCCTTCCTTTCGCAGTTCCTCGACCCGGCGCAGCCGCTGTGGCTGCAGTTCCTGGTGATGACCCTGACCTTCGTGCTGATCGAGGCGCTGGTGGAGTACCTGCTGGCGCGCCTGGCCCACCGTGTGCGGCCCTGGCTGGCGCGCAGCGGCAAGGGCTTCAACCGCTGCTGCGGGGCGCTGTTCGCTGCCGCCGGGCTGGCGCTGCCGCTGACCCGCTAGGGGTCAGCCGGTACGTGCCGAGGGGCCCTGTCGCTCGCTGCGCTGGCGTGGCTGCACGCTTTTCTGCAGCAATCCCTTGACCCGTGAGGCGAGGGATTCGATGGCGAAGGGCTTGGCCAGCACCTCCATGCCCGATTCCAGCTGCTCGTTGTCGAACAGGCTGTTCTGCGCATAGCCGGTGATGAACAGCACCCGCAGCTCCGGGCGCAGGCGCCGGGCGAGCCGGGCCATTTCCTTGCCGCTCATGCCGCCGGGCAGGCCGACATCGGCCAGCAGCAGGTCGATGCGCTGTTCGCTGTCCAGCAGGGCCAGGCCCGAGGCGCCATCCACCGCTTCCAGCACCTGGTAGCCCAGGTCGCGCAGCACCTCGCCGATGAGCATGCGCAGGGGCGACTCGTCGTCCACCACCAGCACCGTGGCCTGGCGCTCGGCCCGGGGTGCGAATTCCGACCCGGTGTGGTGCTCGATGCGTTCCTCGCCGTGGTGGCGGGGCAGGTGGATATAAAGGCTGGTGCCTTCGCCCGGCTGCGAGGCGATCTGCACCGCGCCGCCGGACTGGCGGGCGAAACCGTAGACCATCGACAGGCCGAGGCCGGTGCCCTGGCCCGCCGGCTTGGTGGTGAAGAAGGGGTCGAAGACGCGGGCGATCACTTCTTCCGGCATGCCGGTGCCGGTGTCGGTCACGCAGAGCGAGAGGTATTCACCCACTGCCAGGCCCAGTTCGCCCGCACGGGGCTCCACCAGGCGGTGGTTGCAGGTGCCGATGCTGAGGCGGCCACCGCCGGGCATGGCGTCGCGGGCGTTGATGCAGATGTTGAGCAGGGCGCTTTCCAGCTGGTTGGGGTCCACCAGCACGGTCCACAGCTCGGGGCCGCTGAGCACTTCCACCTCGATCATCGGGCCCATGGTGCGGCTGATCAGCTCCTGCATGCCGGCCACCAGGCGGTTGACGTTGGTCGGCTTGGGGTCCAGCGCCTGGCGGCGGGAGAAGGCCAGCAGGCGATGGGTCAGGGTGGCGGCACGCTCGGCGGCGGTGCGCGCGGTGGAGATGTAGCGGTCCAGCTCGCCGGTGCGGCCCTGGGATACCCGCAGCTTGAGCAGCTCCAGGCTGCCGCTGATGCCGGCCAGGAGGTTGTTGAAGTCGTGGGCGAGGCCGCCGGTGAGCTGGCCGACCGCCTCCATCTTCTGGCTCTGGCGCAGCAGCTCTTCGGTCTGGCGCAGGGTTTCGGCGCGTTCGCGCTCCTGGGTGATGTCGCGGCCGATGGCGCTGATATGGCCTTCGCCGGGGCTGGATGACCAACTGATCCAGCGGTAGCTGCCGTCCTTGTGGCGCATGCGACAGTCGAAGTCGCGCAGGGTTTCGCCCTGCATCAGGCTGTGGCTGGCACCCCAGGCGAGGGACAGGTCATCGCTGTGCACCAGGTCCAGGGAGCTGGTGCCCACCAGTTCCTTTTCGCTCCAGCCCAGCACCGGCCCCAGCGCCGGGTTGGCGGCGGTGATGGTCATGTCCAGGCGGGTGAT
Source organism: Pseudomonas solani (assembly GCF_026072635.1). Lineage (NCBI taxonomy): Bacteria > Pseudomonadati > Pseudomonadota > Gammaproteobacteria > Pseudomonadales > Pseudomonadaceae > Pseudomonas > Pseudomonas solani. The sequence goes on from NZ_AP023081.1 coordinate 5,010,213, forward strand.
CAGCATCACGTCCGGCGACAGGTTCCACAGGCGGTTGCGATCGCGGGTGCGGTCGGCCACCTGGCGCTCCAGGGTCTGGGTGAGCTGGCGCAACTGCTGTTCGGCCACCCGCTGCGCCGTGGTCTCGATCACGGTGTCGAGCACGCCCACCACCTCGCCGCGCTCGTCGCGCACCGGGCTGTAGCAGAAGGTGAAGTAGCAGCGTTCCAGGCGCCCGTTGCGGTCGATCTCCAGCGGGAAGTCTTCGATGAAGGTGGCCTCGCCGGTGAAGGCGCGGTCGGCGATGGGGCCGATGCTGTACCAGGCCTCCCGCCATACATCGTCGAAGGGCCGGCCGAGGGCTTCGGGCTTGGCCCCGAGAATCGGCTTGAAGGCGTCGTTGTACAGGGTGATGCGCTCGGGCCCCCAGAACAGGCAGCTGGGAAAGTGCGAGGCGAGCATCATTTCCACGGCCACCCGCAGGCTGGCGGGCCAGGCGGCGATGGGACCGAGGGGCGTCCGTGCCCAGTCGAGTTCGCGTACCCGCCGGCTCATCGGGCCGGGGGCAGCGGGGAAGGATGTGGCGTCCATGGCGTTATCCGTTGGAACAGGCAAGCAATATCGGTCATGACGGCCGCCTTGGCCACCTTCCAGGCGATAAAAAACGCTGACTGGCGCACACCCAGGCGCTTCGTTCGTCGCTTGCCCGCCGGGGCGTTGAACGCTCGTACCCATACTGGCAGGGTGGTTGCCCCCGCTTCGTTACCGGACCCTGTCGATGAGCTTCGATCCCTCCCTGCTGGCCAAGGCCCGCCACCTCGTGGTGTTCACCGGCGCCGGCATTTCCGCCGAGAGCGGCATCCCCACCTTCCGTGACCGCCTGAGCGGGCTCTGGGAGCGCTACGAGGCGAGCGAGTTGGCCAGCGCCGAGGGCTTCCGCCGTGACCCGGCCCTGGTCTGGGGCTGGTACGAGTGGCGCCGCACCTTGGTGCACCACGCCCAGCCCAACCCCGGGCACCAGGCCATCGCCCGCCTGGCCGCCCTGGTGCCCAAGCTGACCCTGATCACCCAGAACGTCGACGACCTCCACGAGCGCGCCGGCAGCCGCGAGGCGCTGCACCTGCATGGCCGCCTCGATGCGCTGCGTTGCTTCGCCTGCACGCGGCCGGCGCTGGAGATCCCCAAGCCCGACGAGCCGAACGAAGGGCGCCGGGTGGAGCCGCCGCGCTGCACCCGCTGCAACGGCAAGCTGCGCCCGAGCGTGGTGTGGTTCGGCGAACAGTTGCCGGGGGACGTGTTGCGTGCGGCCTTCACGGCGGCCGAGGAGTGCGACCTGCTGCTGTCCATCGGCACCTCGGGCGTGGTCGAGCCCGCTGCGCGTATTCCGCGTCTGGCACTGGCGGCGGGCGCCACGGTGCTGCACCTCAACACCCAGCCGGTGGCGGTGCAGGGCGAGCGCGAGTTCGCCCTGGCGGGCCCGGCCGGCGAGTTGCTGCCGGCGCTGTTGCGCCAGGCCTTCGGCGCTGACGCCTAGGCATCATCTGAACGGGGTGGCCAGCGGCTCATGCACTGCGCTGTTCGGCCTGTTCGAGCAGCGCCAGCAGGTCGTCGACCGTGGCTTCCAGGTAGAGGCCGGCCTTGTAGTCGCGCAGCACCTCGTCACTTGCGCCGATCACCGCTTGCGGGCGCTCGACGAACAGCCCCACCGGCGCGAACGCGGCGTCGAGCACCACCACCAGCGGGATGGACACCCTGTCGAGGTTCAGGCGCGCCTTGAGGTCGTCCTCGGCGCGGCCCTTGGTGATCACCGCCAGGTCGATCAGCGGCTGGGTGCGGCAGATGAAGTCGAGCACCGAGACGTTGATCTGGCAGTCCGGGCACCACATCTCGCCCACCACCAGCAGGTGGTAGCGGCGTTCGATGCGTTGCAGCCGGGTGAGCGCCGCCGGGGCGATGCAGCCGGGCGTCGCGAGCTTCTGCACCACCGAATTGGCGGCATCCCGCTCGGTGGGCAGGCCGCTGCGGAGGAAGTCGGCGAAGCCCTGGCCGATGTCGAACAGCTGCTGGTAAGACGCCATGGAGGCCTCCTGGGAACGATGGGAAGAGGCGGGCATCCCAGCAGAAAAGTGGCGCTCGCATCAAGTGTTGCTGCCGCTTTTGCCAGGTAGACGGGGCACCTTTGATCCAGCTTGCGGGGCTGGGTATCGCTCTGTTGGGACTCGCTGCGCTCGGCGCCAACCTGCGGCACTGAGCGCAACCCAAACCACTGTGCCGACCGGTGTGTAGGGTGGACGACGCTCTTTTCGTCCACCGGGGAGGCCGCCGGGAGGCACGATGTTCCGTAGGTTGGGTTGAGGCACGAAGCCCAACGTAACGGGGGCCGGGCATCGTTGCGTTGGGCCTCGCCGCGCTCGGCGCCAACCTACGGCACCTTGCGCAACCCATCGTCGGGAATCACAGGATTATCTGGCCGCGTTCCGCATGAGCCTGCAAAATCCGCTCTCTTTCCACGGATTTCCCCTGGGCCCGCACCATGAACGACAGCCTTCTGAAACCGGCCGTGCTCGGCGTCGCGCTGCGGCGTTGGCGCCTGCTGCATCGGGTCAAGCAGGCCCATGCGGCGCAGCTGTTCAGCGTGGCGCAATCGACCATCTCGCGTTGGGAAAGCGGCGTGCAGGAGATGGAGCCCGCCGAGCGGGCGCGGGTGGAGCAGATGCTGGCCGCCCGGCTGGAGGCCGCAGCCGACCAGGCCCTGGCGCGGCTGGTGAGCGACAGCCCGCGCGCCGTGCACCTGGTCTGCGACCTCAGCCACCGCCTGCTGGCCTGTTCCGCCACCCGCGCCGCCGAGTTCTCCGTGCCCCTGGCCGAGCTGATGGGGCGCTCGCTGTGGCGCTACGCAACGCCGGAGATCGCGCGCAAGGAAGCCGCCCTGGATGCCCTGGGCTGGCGCGACCTGCTGATGCCGCCGGCGCTGGAGTTCGGCAGCGGCGCCAATGATTCCGCCATCGTGCCCATCCGCCAGGGCCTGTGCCGCTGGACGCGCATGACCCTCTCCGACGGCACCGCCGCGCGCCTGGTGGAAACCCTCTGAGCCCCAGCCATCCACGCATAATCCATGCGTGGACGTGGGATCGCCCCCGCGCCTAGGCTGTGCGACTGCGAGGGCGCCCTCTGCGCCCCGACGGCCATATTCGCGGGTGAGAGATGAACATCGACAGGATCAAGGGACGGCTCGACTTCCTCCGCGAGGCGGAGCGCCTCAAGGACGTGCTGCGCAGCGCCCACACCTCCAGCGGGCGCGCGGAAAGCACCGCCGAACACAGCTGGCGCCTGTGCCTGATGGCCATCACTTTCGCCGATGAGCTGGTCGGGCTCGACCTGCTGCGGGTGCTGAAGATGTGCGTGGTCCATGACCTGGGCGAAGCCATCCACGGCGATATCCCCGCCATCGAGCAGGGCGGCCATCCCGACAAGGGCGCCCAGGAGCGCGAAGACCTGCTGACCCTGACCCGCACCCTCGATGCCGGGCTGCGCGACGAGATTCTCGCGCTGTGGGATGACTACGAGAACGCCGCCTCCCCCGAGGCGCTGGCGGTCAAGGCGCTGGACAAGCTGGAGACCCTGCTGCAGCACAACCAGGGCGCCAACCCGGCGGACTTCGACTACGCCTTCAACCTCGGCTACGGGCGCCGCTACACCAGCGGCGAGCCCCTGTTCGCGGCCATTCGCGAGCAGCTGGACGCAGGCACGCGGCAGCGCATGGAAGCCCAGGCGGGCGAGTAGGGCGCTCCCTGGCACCCCGCTCGAACCCCATCACATCTGCGCCCGGCATGACACGAAAACCCTGACGCTAGAGCGGCTGCCTATGGGACCATGGCGGCGTGCCGGTCGACCTCTCGGACGACGTGCGCGTTGCAGGAGCAACGCCGAGGCACGCCCTCGATCCCCGTCTGGTTCGTACAAGGCCGTATGAAAATCAAACCGTCGCTTATCGCGCTGCTGGGCGCGCTGTCACTCACCCAGCCTCTGTTCTGTCTTGCGGGTATCGCCAACGGCAAGACGCTCTACCAGCAGCGATGCGCCGTGTGCCACGGGGCGGACATCAAGGGCACCGGGCCCCTGGCCCACAAGAGCGACCCGCCCACCCCCGACCTGACCACGGCCGCGTTCAAGCAGCGGCTGGCGGACTACCCGGGCGTCATCGTCTCGTCGGTGATTCTCCGCCCCAACGGCAACCTGATTCCCCGCACCCTGCAGGAGAACGGCGTGAAGATCCCGCCTCACGCCTGGAGCGTTCAGGATTTTCGCGACCTCAACCAGTACATGAGCGGCGTGATCCTCAAGGCGCGCTGAAAGCGGCGCAGAGGAGAGCGGGGCGGCTGCCCACCTTTACTGAGCCGCGTGGCGCTGGCGACGGCAGCGCTCGGAGCAGTAACGCACCTCGTCCCAGCAGTGCGCCCAGCGGCGGCGCCAGGCGAAGGGTCGGCCGCACACCGCGCAGGTCTTTTGCGGCAGGTGGGCCTTCTTCACAGCGCCTCGCCGGCATCCAGTCGTGCCAGCAGCCATTCGCCGCGCTCCCAGAGCGCATCGACGCGGGCCTGGTCCATGCGCTGCAGGTTGCGATAGGGCATGGCCAGGCGCGGGTTGCGGCCCAGGCGCTCGCTGTGGCGCATCAGGAAGTGCCAGTAGAGCGCGTTGAACGGGCAGGCGTCCTCCTCGGTGGCACGGTCCACGCGGTAGCGGCACGCCGCGCAATGGTCGGACATGCGCTGGATGTAGCGGCCGCTGGCGCAATAGGGCTTGGAGCCGAGGTAGCCACCGTCGGCGTGCATCACCATGCCCAGGGTGTTGGGCAGCTCCACCCACTCGAAGGCGTCCAGGTAGACCGCCAGGTACCACTCGCAGATGGCCGCGGGGGCGATGCCGGCGAGCAGGGCGAAGTTGCCGGTCACCATCAGCCGCTGGATGTGGTGCGCATAGCCCAGCTCCAGGGTCTGGCCGATGGCCTGGGCCATGCAGCGCATCTCGGTGCGGCCGGTCCAGTAGAACGCCGGCAGCGGCCGGCTGTTGCCGAAGACGTTGAGCTTGGCGTAATCCGGCATGCGCAGCCAGTAGATGCCGCGCACGTACTCGCGCCAGCCGATCAGCTGGCGGATGAAGCCTTCCGCCGCGTTGAGCGGCACCTGGCCCTGGCGGTGGGCATTCTCCACGTCGGCGCAGAGCTGGCGCAGGTCCAGCAGGCCGATGTTCAGGGCGGCGCTGATACGCGCGTGGAAGAGGTAGGGCTCGCCTTCGGCCATGGCGTCCTGGTAGTCGCCGAAGGCGGGCAGGGCGAACGCCAGGAAGTGCTGCCAGAGCGCCTGGGCCTCGGCGTGGGTCACCGGGTAGTCGAAGCCCTCCAGGCGCCCGTAATGGTGGGCGAAGCGCTCGCCCACCAGAGCCACCACCTCGCGGGTGATGGCGTCCTGGCCGAAGCGCGCGGGAAAGGGGCCGCGCACGCCCTTGGGCAGCGCCTTGCGATTGTCGGCGTCGAAGTTCCAGCTGCCCCCCAGCGGCTGGCCGTCCGGCTCCAGCAGCAGGCCGCTGCGCTTGCGCATCTCGCGGTAGAACAGCTCCATGCGCAGTTGCTTGCGCTCACCCGCCCAGCGCGCGAACGCCTCGCGGGAGCAGAGGAAGCGGCTGTCGGCGTGCCAGTTCAGCGGCAACCCGGTGGCGCGCAGCGCCTCTTCCACGCGCCATTCGCCGCACTCGGTCAGGTGCAGCTCCGGCTCGCCCAGGGCGGCGTGCCAGCGGCGCAGCTCGCCCGCCAGGCTGCCGCTGTTGTCGGGTGCGTCGAGCCGGGTGTAGATCACCCGCCAGCCACGCTGCTCCAGTGCCGCCGCGAAGTGGCGCATGGCGCTGAAGACCAGCACGATCTTGTGTGGGTGGTGCGGCACGTAGCTCGCCTCTTCGTTGACCTCCGCCATCAGCACCGCGTCGCGGGCCGGGTCGAGGGCCGCGAACAGCGAAAGGTCGAAGCTGAGCTGGTCGCCCAGCACCAGGCCGAGCCGGCGAACGTGGCCGTTCACCATTGCGAGTCCAGCGACAGGGGCAGGCGCAGCGGTTCCAGCGGGCCCTCGCGGGCGCCGCACATCTCGTCATGGACGCAATGTTGCACCAGCTCGCAAGGCAGCCGTGGCAAACCCTGCAGCAGGTCGCGGAGCTGAGTCGTCGAGCGCAGGCGCAAGACCTTGCCCTGCTCGTCCAGCACCCCTTCGAGGCCCGAAGCGAGGCGCGCCTGGAGGATGTAGAAGCCGCCCTCCAGGGACACCACGTCGAGCCCTTCGATACGGCCCGCCAGTGCGGCTTCGCCAAGTTGTTGGAGATTCATCGCCCAGTCCTCCGGCTCACGCCCGGTCAGTCAGTGTTGCAATGCGGAGTCGCGGCGGAAGAACAGGGTCACCTGGCCCAGTTCGACGCCGAGCTTGCTCATGCTCGAGCGGTTGATCAGGGTGTCCTCGTCCATCAGGTACATCCAGTCGTCGAAGTCCACTTCCCAGGTCGAGCCGTCCACCTCCAGGTTCAGCGTGTAGCGCCAGCGCAGGGCGTTGCCCGCCACCTCGCCATCCGCTTCACCGATCACGTCCGCCGCGCGGCCGCGCCAGCGTCCATCACCCAGCGGTTGCAGGGTCCACACCCGCTGCTGGCGGGTCCCGTCGCTGTAGAGGAAGCGTTCGTCGAGAATCAGCCGCTCGCCCTCGCGGCGGCTGGTGATGTCCACCTTGAAGCGCTTGACCACCTCGCCCTCGCGGTTCTGGAAGATGCCCCAGGCCTGTACCGGCCTGGAGAAGAACCCCGGCAGGTCCAGCTGCGGGCGCTCCTTGGCGTAATGATCGACCTCCACACCGCCGCACCCGGCGAGCAGCAGGCAGCACAGCAACCCTATTACGGCACGCATCATCGGCCTCCTCATTGGTTTGTTTCATTGAGCCCGAGCAGCTCGCGGCGCAGCTCGGGATTACGGGTACGGGCATCCAGCCAGATGGCGAAGAACGCCTGGGCGAAATCGGCATCGGCCACCGCGTGGCGGAACTGGCCGTCGACGTAGAAGCGGCTTCCCCGGCCCGGCAGGTAGAGGCCGGTGATGCGCTGGCCCGGCTGCACATCGACGAAGGCCTGGCGCATCTCGCCGTCCCAGGCCGCCAGGCGCGCCTCGTCCAGCGAGGAACCGCCCAGGCGGCGCATCTCGTCCAGGCTGGCCTGCACCAGGGTGTCTCGCGACAGCTCGCGGCTGTAGATGAGCTCCAGGGCGAAGGGCTGCTCCCAGTCGATGGGCGCCGCCGGGCTCCACAGGCGGGCCTGGTACACCCGCAGGCCGAACCAGGTGAAATCGCCCTGGCCGACCAGCTCGGCCTTGGGAAGCTCGCCCCGCCAGTCGGCCCAGCACGGCGCGGCTATCAGAAGCAGGCATAGCAGGACGGCACGGCGTAGCGCCGAAGCGGGGGATATCGCCAGGCCCATGGTGGTCTCTCCCGGTCTGTGGGTGGGTGATAAAATTATACAAATATTAGCGTTGTATAAGTATCTGTATAGATTTATCGAGCGGCGACGGTGCAACAGCCTGCACGGAGTAGGCCCGTGTGTGGGGGGACATCGCTCTTCATGTCCACCAAACGGTGCCGGACGGGACTCCGCTGGTGGATGAGAAGAGCGCCATCCACCCTACGAAGAGCCGCCTGTAGGTCGGGTGCAACCCGACAGCTGTGGGGCAGGGACTCGCGGGTTTCACCCGCCCTACGAAGTGCCGTAACAGCCAGCACGGAGCGGGGTCCATGTGTAGGGTGGACATCGCTCTTCATGTCCACAGTGCGGTGCTGGACGGGACTCCGATGGTGGATGAAAAAAGCGCCATCCACCCTACGAAGGGCAGCCTGTAGGTCGGGTGCAACCCGACAGCTGTGGGGCAGGGGACTCGCGGGTTTCACCCGCCCTACGGAGTGCCGCACGAGCCAGCACGGAGCGGGTCCGTGTGTAGGCTGGACATCGCTCTTCATGTCCACCAGACGGTGCCGGACGGGACTCCGATGGTGGATGAAAAGAGCGCCATCCACCCTACGAAGAGCGGCAACGGTGCGAAGTGATCACCGGATCACGCTTAGTACAGATGTACGAGTTGACCCTCGCGGGCGCACGTCGCTAGATTCCCGCTCCCTCTTCGCCGCCGGGCCCGTCGCCCCGCAGCGGTCACAGTGGCAAGGACCGGCCCTTCATGCACAAGATCACTCCCTTTCTTCTCACCAGCGCCCTGGCGCTGATCTGCCTGCCCAGCCACGCAGAGGACAGCGAACCCTTCAGCTGCCGAAATGGCTATTTCCCCTCCGAGGGCAAGTTCAGCCAGCTGTACAAGGTCGTGAACAAGCACCAGACGCACTTCTTCAAGGACGACGAGCGCTGCCCCGAATCCGAGGGCTGCCAGCAGAAGGCGTACCTCATCGAGGGCGATGAGGTGCTGGTCAACAAGATCGAAGGCGGTTGGGCCTGTGCCTGGTACCAGGGCAAGAAGCGCGAAACCGTGGGCTGGATCGAGTTGGTGAACCTCGCTCCAGCCGCTGACCCCTTGCCGGAAACCAGCGATTGGCTGGGCACCTGGAAGGCCTGGGCCAGCACCCTCACCATCGAGCAGCAAGAGCAGGGGCCGGGCCTGCACGTGACCGGTGATTCGACCTGGGGCAGCGGCGCCAGTACCCACATCGGGCAGATCGACGGCACCTTCAAGCCCAAAGGCCGCTACGCCATGACCAAGGACGGCGACGGCAAGTACGACTGCGCTGTCGAGTACACCCGTATCGGCCGCTTCCTGATCGTCGATGACAACAACAATTGCGGCGGCATGAATGTGAGCTTCGATGGGGTTTACGTCCGGGCGCAGTGAGCCGAGGGTTGCGGCTCAGCGGAGGCGATGATTGATCGTCTCCGGTTTGAGCAGTTCTTCTGCCCCCTGCGGCCCATAGAACCTCACGTCCTGAATTCCAAACCGGCTGGTGTTAACCACCGTAACGCCTGCATACATACCCACTACAAAGGTGTCGCCTCGCTTGACCAGGCTATTGGGCGCAAAGCGCGACCAGGGCGCTTTGTAGGCAATGATTTCCATCGACGCCTGCTCAGGGGATGGGTTTACGGCAATAAGGCTGTCGAAGGTCAGGATGTAGGCAACGCCTTTTTCAAAAAGGATCTTCTCCGGGGCGGAGGGAAGCAGGGTGAACCTGGCCAACTTCGGTTCGCTTGCGATATCCGTCAGCTCGTACATGGCGCCAACGTTGATCCCCATGTGGCTGAGCCCGGTAAACACGAAGATCGAGCCGTCGACTTTCTGGATGCTGACGACATTTTCCTTCAGCAAGGTTCTGGTCGTTCCATCCTGCGAGGTGACGGTCAGCTCACCTCCCCATTCACCATGGTCCGTGCCCATGATCTTCACGCCATCGACCTGCAACTCGGTCAGGGGCCGCTCCAGGCTCTGCTCATCGTGACTGATGAGGAGCCCGCCACCGTCGGCAGTAACCTGATAAGAGCCAAGGTCCAGTACTTTCTCGGTGATGCCGCTTTTCGGTATGGCCTGGGCTACCAGGCCGTTCTTTTGAAGTTCGCTTTCGAGGGTGCCTGCGACCGCCGTCATCGAGATCAGGGCTGAGAGTGCAGCGATTGCAATGCGTTGCATGGGAGATATCCGTTCTCTTTAGACCAAGGAGTGTGTGCAGTAGCGCTCGATCACTTCACACAGCTGATCGACCTCGCCCAATGGCACGAATCGGCTTAGCGACCAGCCGTTTTCACCGAGCTTCTGGCTGAAAACGCGATAGCCGACCACGGCGCCGCCAAATCGATAGCGGGAGACGAGCAGCGTGTCTTCGCCATAGATGAAGTCGGGTGTGTGGGAGATATGGAGGTGCTGGAAGGGGTTGTTCGGGTCGAAGTGAATCGATTCGAACAGGCCCTTTGTGTCCAGCCGTTCGAAGGCTTTCTTGAGGTCATCCTCGAAGCAGGTGTGCCCCTTGCCAGCCCGCTCGCGGATAGTCGTGACGGGTACGGTGTTCACGGGCCAGCCACTGAGTTCCGGCACCAGGTGATCCCAGCCCTTGGCCAGTGCAATTTCGCGGGGCGTCTCGCCGTGGGCATTGGCCCGGAAGACATTCGCCATGCCCTGGAGCCCTTCGAGAATCTCGATGCGACGGGTAGCGCCCCAGTTGCCGGGCTTCTCGGCGAACGGTGCTTTGATCAAGGCGGTGATCAGGGTCTCGCCGTCCCGGGTGAACCCTTCCACCACGTCGTACGGAATGCTGTCCCAGTCGATGGAGAAGACATTGCCTGCCTGGATCAGCGTGGCCAGGGCATCGGTGCTTTGCGTGCTGAGCAGTTCGTTGTTCACCCGCTTGAATGCCTTCAAGGGTAAATACACCGCCTCGATGCTTTCCGCTTCCGAGGTGAAGAGAAAGGTGCCGGGAAGCTTTTTCTTGCAGTGCTTGTGCAGCGCATCGAGAAAGCTCTGATCGATGTAGGTGCCGCCCTCGTGGGTGAACTTCAGCGAGTGGGTTTCCTGCTGCTGGGTGAAGGTCAGGGTGAGCTTGCCGGTGCGGCCGGCATTGATCTGCACGTCCTCCGGCGCCAGGTCGCCATTGCTGATGGCCGCCAGGCGAGCGAGTAGCACTTCGTAGTCTTGCGGCTCATCGATCACGTCGGGGTCCAGCGAGGCAACGTTCGCCGGAATCAGCTCGCGGAATATCCCCACGATAGTGGCCTTGTCCTTTGCGCTGTTGGGCACCCGGCCGGAGAAGGCCTTGGTTTTTCGCAGGATGTCGGTAAGCAGTGCGAGGGTGTTCATGAGATGTCCTTATCTCGGCAACCGAGCGGGTCAGGTGAACGTGAGCGCGTGGGATATCGGGTAGAGCGCCTCGGCAGGCGAGCGCGCATGGCGACATCCATTTCCATGCAGCTGGCCGATAGTGCCACTGCGAACGCAGGTTGGAAATCGAGGCGGCACGGATCTGTGAAAGGGTGCTGGGATACGCCGAGGGTGACCGTAGGTGAACCGTGCGCCTCCCGTCTGCGAACCCTTCGACAGGAACTCATCCCGGGGATTGACCTGGCGCGCGCCCCGTCGATGATGGCGCCCTGGGTATGCCCATCCGCAGGCAGGGAGCCGCCTCGTCGGGCGTCGAGGATGATCCACACAAGGAGGTTGGCACCATGCACGGCATGGCATTGATCGGGATGCTGCTGGTGGGCACGCTGCCCGCGCTGCTCCCTGGATGGCGAGCATTCCTGGCGGCCCTGGCCGGGGTGGTCGTGCTCTACGGGGCGCAGGTCGCCTGGTTCTTCTGGGCCGTGGAGCGGGAGGCGACCGAGGGGCCCGCCTTCCTGGCCGGCATCGCCATCCTGGGCGTCGAGCAGGCGCTCGTCATTGCTTCGATCATCGGGCGGCTTATCGCCCACTTCCTGGCCCGCCGTCTGGGCCGGTACGGGCGGGCCGGCCTGCTCTGGGGGCTTGCCCTGTGCTGGCAGCCAGCCTCTGCGCCTTCTCGCTGAGCGGTTACGCCTCGACCCTGCTCATAGGGGCGGCGGTGCCGTTCGTCGGGTTCTGCCTGGCCTTGCTGCTGGCGCCTCGCCCATCTCGGGGCCTGTCATTCGGCTGACCCGAACGTACGGGAGGCTTCAGATGGGGAGTTTGCGGCCCTCGACCCTCTGCCTTGTGCATTCATCAAGCGCAGCGGCATTTTGGCTGCTAAGGATTTCCCTACAGAAAATAGGGAAGTGCCGATAACCATTGAGTCCGGATCACAGCAAGATGAAGCGGAACTGAAGACAACCCCAAGCCGATGGGTTTGGGGTTGCATCAGCTTCTCATTCCGTTTGGCTTGGCTACTCTGAGGAAGGCCGCTCCGGCTACCGGACGACTACTGTGGGCAGTAAGGGCAAAACGTTCCGACCCCATACCGCGAGGAGCTCATCATGCTGTTCAGAAAGAGCCGAGTCAGCCCTGCCATCAAGACCCCCAGGACGAAGAAAACCTCCAGCGGCTGCGTGCCGTCGAGGACAACGTCGCGTCCATCTGCTTCACCCCACAGGGCGAGATCATCACTGCCAACCCCCTGTTCCTCCAGGTGGTCGGCTACACCGAGCAGGAGATTGTCGGCAAGCACCACCGCATCTTCTGCGAGGACAGCTTCCGCAGTTCCAGCGCCTATGAGCGTTTCTGGGCATCCCTGGCCAACGGCATTTCCCAGCGCGGGGTGTTCAAGCGCATCGCCAAGAACGGCTCGGTGATCTGGCTGGAGGCGACCTACTTCCCGGTCAAGGATGAGTCCGGCCGCGTGACTGAGGTCCTCAAGATCGCCAGCGACGTCACCCAGAAACACTCCGACCTGCTGGTGCTGGCCGCGCTGAGCGACGCGCTGCGCCGCTCCATGGCGATGATCGAGTTCACCCCCGACGGCGAGATCATCGACGCCAACGACAACTTCCTGCACCTGATGGGCTACAGCCTCGGCAGCCTCAAGGGCCGCCACCACCGCATGCTGTGCCTCGACACGTTCTACAAGGAGAACCCCGACTTCTGGGCCAACCTCAAGGCCGGCAACTTCTATCGCGGCCACTTCGAGCGCAAGACCGCCTCCGGCAACACCGTGCACATCGAGGCCAGCTACAACCCGGTGAAGGACGAGTCCGGCACCGTGTTCAAGGTGGTCAAGTTCGCCATCGACGTCACCGAACAGGTGCGCCGCAACGAAGAGGTCCGGCGTGCCGCCGAACTGTCCTTCTCCACCGCCGAGGAGACTGCGCAGATCTCCAACCGGGGCATGGACTCGCTCGATCAGTCGGTGGTGATCTCCGCCACCACCCTGACCATGGTGAACACCGCTGTGGACCTCATCTCCAAGCTGAATCTTCAGGCCAAGGACATCGAGAACATCGTCACTACCATCCAGGGCGTCGCCGAGCAGACCAACCTGCTGGCCCTCAATGCCGCCATCGAAGCGGCGCGGGCAGGGGACATGGGGCGCGGTTTCGCCGTGGTGGCCGACGAAGTGCGGCAACTGGCCGGGCGCACCAGCGGCGCCACCGTCGAGATCAAGAGCGTGGTCACCGAGAACGTGAAGATGACCCAGCAGATCGACGACTACATGAAGAAGATCGAAGCCAGCGCCAAGGACAACAACGCGCAGATCTCCACCGTCGCCACCATCATGGGCGAGATAAGCCGGGGCGCCGAACACGTCGCCAAGGTGGTTTCGGCGCTCTTCAAGTAACGTCGACCCCGGCACCGGGCCAGTTTTTTTGAAGGGCCGCTATTGGCCAAGAACGGATTATTTCGCAGTGGCTGGTGGCCTCTGTTGAGGCTTGAGGGTGTCTACGAGACCAGGGCCGTCGCGTGATGCAGGCCCTTCAGAAACTCCAGTTCCTTGGATATAACCTCGCTGAAGAAAGGCTCAAAGTAAGGTTGGAAATGGTTGGCTTTGATCGTTTCTACGGTGATGTAAGGATTTTTCACTTTGTTAATTGCGGGCTCTACGAAGGGGGCGACTGTGTCCTCCGTTGCTCCCAGCAATAACGTGGGAACCTGAATTTCCTTCAATCGTTTGAGCGGGCGATAGGGACCCATTGTGATCAGGGAGCGCGCAGCGACACGATTGTCGTACTTGCGCCTCAAGCTGCGCTCAGCGAGTTGCAGTGCCGTATGGGCGTCATCTCTATCCATCGAAGAAAACGCCCCAGGTTCGCTGACAACCGGAATATAAATGGGCCGCCCGGGTTTGATCAGATCGGACAAACAGTAAACAGCGAATTTCATCAGGCGGGGGGCAGGTAGCGCCAATACCGTAGCCATGCCGTCCAACATGGGGACCTGGGCGATCACACCTGCCAGTTCTGGATGATCTGCTGCTAGCTCCACCGCATGGCCACCGCCGAAAGAAGAGCCCCAAACGACGATTTTGGTTGGGTCAATGCGTGGATGGGATTTCAAGAAGGCGAGCGCTGCATCGGCGTCTTGCATGCGCTGACGAGCCGAAATGGTCTGCCGAGGAAGCCCAGCGCTCTCACCCCAACTGCGGTAGTCGAACGTCATGACCGCATACCCGGCGCGCGTGAACTCTTCATAGAATGGCACCGTCAGTGCGTTCTGGATGCCTCCCCATCCGTGCACCATGAGAATGGCCGGCCTGGCGTGTTTGTTGGTGTTTGCCGGCCAATGCAGCGTGGCTGCGCACCAAGTACCCTCCGAATAGAAGCCTGTTCGTTCGCTTTGGCACGTAAGGTCTTCAGGGTTATGTCTCAGTTTTTCCATGGCGCAGCTCCAGAGGCAGAATTATCTTGGATGGCATTCAAGAGATAAATCTACTCCTCTTGAATGCAATTCAAGAATGGCCCGGGCGACAGTGGGAGTTGGCAGCATGGCCAAGAATAAGCGTGACATTGATCTGGATGTGAAAAGAGGGGAGCTGGAAGAAACCGCCGCCAAGCTGTTCATCACATGTGGCTACGACGCTACCTCCATGAGTCGAATTGCCCAAGAGCTGGGAGTGACCCCTAATACCCTCTACTGGTACTACGGCAGCAAAGACGAACTTCTGGTTGGGGTGCTCAACCGCCTGGTGTCGGACAGTCTAAAGCGGCTGCCCTCGATAGTGGGATTACCCCTGAAGGACCAGATTGCCTGGGCGTTACAGGAATTTGAACAAAGCCGAGCGCTGGTAAATACGGTTCACGGCAAACTTGGCCAATCCGCAGTGATTCAGGATTGGCATGAGGGATTTCACCGAATTCTAGAAACTACAGTGGTCCGCGCGTTGAAAGCCAAAGGCGTCAGTGAAGGGCGAGCCAGGATGTTGGCTACGGTAGCAACGTTTCTCGTAGAAGGCCTCCTGGCACATCCGCACACCGAGCAGCAGCGTGACGATATTCTCGAATGGTTTTCCCAACACTCCTTTACAGACCTGGCCTGATACAAAGCCCGCGCTCGTCAAGATGATGGCTGCCCTGTTCTCTCTCCTGTACGTGATGGACGCCGCGATCCATTGGCGCTGGGCGAGGCAAGCTCGCGATCTGGTTCATCTCGAATTGTTAACCCAGCAGGAAGAACGCGTGGCATAGGTGCTCGAAGGGCGCCGGCTAACGAAGGAGCGCTGTACGGGCGACTTCAGTCGCCAAGGGATGCGCAGCATCCCCCTGTGATACCGAGTGGCAGACCTGCGGCCTGCTTGGCGACTGAAGTCACCCCTACCTGCCGAGCACCCTAGGAAGTGAGCGCGGGCAGGGCGACGTCATTGGGTTGCGAATCAGGCGCCTTGCGTGCCGTACCCAGAATCATCTCCGCCGCCTTCTCCGCGATCATCATCGCCGGGGCGTTGGTGTTGCCGGTGATCAGGGTGGGCATGATCGAGGCGTCCACCACGCGCAGGCCGTCGATGCCGTGCACGCGCAGCTGGTCGTCGACCACGGCCAGCGGGTCGTGGCCCATCTTGCAGGTGCCGACGGGGTGGAACACGGTGCCGAGGTTGTGGCGTATCCATTGCTCGATCTGCGCCTGGCTGTCGATGGCTTTGCCGGGCACCAGCTCGCCGCGCAGGTGCTGGCGGAAGGCGGCGGTGCCGGCCAGGCGGCGTACCAGGCGCACGCCTTCCACCAGTTTGCGCAGGTCTTCGGGGTGGCTGAGGAAGTTGGCGGCCAGGTGCGGCTTGTCGCGCGGGTCCGGCGAGTTCAGGCGTACTTCGCCGCGGCTCTGCGGGTGCATCACCGCCACGTGCAGGCTGATGCCGTGGCCGAAGGGCACCGGCCGTTGCGGCTGGTTCTTCAGTGCCGGGGCGACGATCAGGCCCAGCTCCGGAGTCGGCGCGGCCGGGTCGAGCCGCAGGAAGCCGCCGGCTTCCACGGTGTTGGAGGTGAGCGGGCCGCGCCGGCCGGCCAGGTACTGCCAGGGCGAGCGCAGCAGCGGCCAGAGTCCGCGCGGGGAGAGGCCGTAGCCCAGGGCAGCGTCGCTGCGGTACATGAGCACCACGTCCTGGTGGTCCTGCAGGTTTTGGCCCACGCCGGGCAGCTCGTGGCGCAGGGCGATGCCGTGGCGCGCCAGCTCCACCGCCGGGCCGATGCCGGAGAGCATCAACAGCTGCGGCGAGTTGATGCTGCCGGCGCTGAGGATCACCTCGCGCTCGGCGAACAGCTGCAGCAATTCCTCGCCCTGGCTCACTTCCACGCCCACCGCGCGGTCGCCCTGCAGCAGCACGCGGTGGGTGAGGGCGCCGCTGAGCACCTGCAGGTTGGGACGCGTCAGCACCGGGTGGAGAAAGGCCCGCGCGGCGCTGCAGCGTTCGCCGTTGATCTGGGTGACGTGGAAGGGGCCGATGCCTTCCTGATCACTGCCGTTGAAGTCGGCGTTGTAGCGCCAGCCGAGTTCTTCGCCGGCCTGGTAGAACACCGCATTCACCGCACTGGGGCTGCGCAGCTCGGCGACGTTGAGTTCACCGCCCTGGCCGTGCCAGGGCGAGGGACCGGGCTCGAAGTGCTCCGAGCGGCGGAAGTAGGGCAGCACCTCGTCGTAGCTCCAGCCGCGGTTGCCCTGGGCGGCCCACTGGTCGTAGTCGTGGCGGTGGCCACGGATGTAGATCATCCCGTTGATGGCGCTGGAGCCGCCCCACACGCGGCCGCGCGGGCAGGGCACTTCCACCTCGCCGCTACCGGTGGCGTGGCTGAAGCGGTGCATCCAGTTCCATTTCGGGTTGGCGATGAGGCGGATGATGCCCGCCGGCGTGCGGATGTAGCTACCGGGGAACAGGCTGCGGTCGCTGGGGCCGGCCTCGATCAGGCAGACCGAGAGGCCCGGGTCGGCGGAGAGCCGGTTGGCCAGCACGCAGCCGGCCGAGCCGGCACCATTGATGATGTAGTCGAAGCGACGGGGTGAGGTCATGGCGGATTCCTTGCGGTTCACAGGCCCAGCAGCGAGCCGACGTCCAGGGTCAGCTGCAGGGCGACGACGAAGCCGTCGCCACTGATCTCGGTGGCGCCGGGGTTGTAGTAGTTGTCCGGGTTGAAGAGGTACTGGACGCTGGGTTCCAGGGCGAGGTGGCGGGTGAGGGCGAAGTGGCCGTTGCCTTCCAGTGCGTAGACATCCCGCGAGCCCTGGCTCGGGTCGCCGCCGGCGGCGATGCGGCTCTGGCGCTGGAACTCCAGCTGGTGCGGGTTGAGGCGCAGGTAGCTGGCCTTGAGGTTGAGTTTGTCGCCGGGGCGCTCGAAGGGCGCGAGCCAACTGATGCCGGCCTCGGCGAAGTGGCGGAAGGGCTGCTTGTCGTCGGCGGCGGCCGACAGCGAGCCGAACAGCTGCGCCGCCTGGGGTGCATCACCCTGGCCACCGTCGGCGCGCCACACCGTTTGCTGGAACTTGAAGAAGGCGCCGCTGCTGCCGTGCTCGCTGGCGCCGGTGAGCGGGTCGGTCTGTTTTGAGGTGTTGTGGTAGCCGTTGAGCTCGTAGTGGGAGCTGTAGGGGTTGCGCTCGGCGCCTTCGCGGCGGCCGATGCCGTAGAGCAGGCTGGTACCGCTGGCGTCGGTGGTGCTGAAGTCCAGCCCGTGGCGCTTCTTCAGGTAGTCCACGGGGTTGGATTCGAAGGCCCCGGCGTGCAGGTAGAGGTCCGGCGTCAGGCGGTACTTCAGGTAGCCGCCCCAGGCGCCGTAGGGCGGCGGCAGCACGCCGGTGGAGGCGTCGATCACCGGGTCGTTGCAGGTGACCTGGCTCTCGCAGTTGTAGATGAAGAAATAGCGGCGCGCGTTGGTGCGGCCCAGGTGGGTTTCCAGGTTGCCGTCGAGCCACTGCTGCTCCCAGGTCAGCAGGCTCAGCTGGCTGGCGCCGATGTCGTTGTGGATCGGCGCGCCGCCGAAGTAGCTGCCGACGGCGCCCTGCCAGGCACCCGAGGTGGGCTGGCCGGTGTTGCGGTCGAGGATGAACTGGGTCTGCTCGATGTGCAGGGCGGCGCCGTCCAGGCCGGCCATTTTGCCCAGGTCCAGATCGGCGCCGAGGAACAGGTCGCCGCTGTTGCCGAAACTGTGCGGGCGCGGGCCGGTGTCGAGGTTCTTCACGGCCAGGCTGAGGAATACCGCGTGGGTCTTGATGCCGTGTTCGGCGAGCTGGCTGCCCAGCTCCGCCAGCGGGCCGGGGGCCTCGTCGGCGAGGCCGGGCAGGGGCAGCAGGGGCAGGCTCAGGAGCAAGGCGTTGCGGGCCAGGGTGCGGTTCATGGTTGGGCGGTCCTTTCTTGTTGTTGTTAAGGCGCGGTTGTTTTGGGCAGCAGGGCCCCGCCCAGGCGCGGGCTCCGGGGTGGGCGTTTTCGGGTTGGGTCAGGGCTTCAGGTGCAGAGGTAGCCGCCATCCACGGCGAGCACGGCGCCGGTGATGAAGCTGGCCGCCGGGCTGCAGAGGAAGGCCACGGCGGCGGCCACCTCGGCCGGTTCGCCCCAGCGCTCCAGCGGCGTGCGCTGCATGATCCGCCGGGTGGCTTGCGCATCCGCCTTGAGGCCGGCGCCCAGGGGCGTGTCGATCCAGCCGGGGGCGATGGCGTTGACGCGGATGCCGAGGGCCGCGTACTCGATGGCCAGCGACTTGCTCAGCTGCACGATGGCGCCCTTGCTGGCGCTGTAGGCGGGGCGGTCGGCCGAACCGAAGGTGCTGAACATCGAGGCGATGTTGACGATGCTGCCGCCCTGGCGGGCCAGTAGCTCGCGGGCGCACTGGCTGGCGCGCATCGCAGCGACGAGGTTGATCAGCAGCACGCGCTCGAAGCAGGCCGGCTGGTATTCCTCGCGGTCGCGGCTGATGCCGGCGCAGTTGACCAGCACATCCAGCCGGGGCAGGGCCTGGATGGCCGCCTCCAGCGCGGCGGCGTCGCTTACGTCCAGCTCCTGCGGGCGCACCAGCGGGTGGCGCGGGGTGAGCGCGCCATCGGCGTTAAGCCCGAGGGCCAGCACCGAGGCGCCCAGCTCGGCGAACTGCAGGGCGATGGCGGCGCCGATGCCGGAGGTGGCGCCGGTGACCAGCACCTGGCGATCACGGAACAGCCCGGGGTTGAAGGTCGATGCGTGCATGTTCAGGCCTCCGCCAGTTCGGGGTTGGGATTGACCAGCACCTTGATCTGCGCCTTGTCGGCCAGCAGGGCTTCGAAGCCATCGCTGACGGCGCGCTCCAGCGGCACGCAGCGGGTCACCGCGCGGCCCAGGTCGAGGCGGCCGCTGTCGAGCAGGGCGATCAGCTCTGGGTAGACGTCGCGGTAACCGACGCTGCTGGTGATGCGCAGCTCGTTATTGACCAGGTGGAAGGCGTCGAAGCGCGCCTCGCCCATCAGGCCCACCAGCACCGCCTCGCCGCCCTTGCGCAGGCCGTGCAGGGCCGCGTCCAGTGTCGCCTGGGTGCCGGCGGCCTCGAAGGCGCAATCCACGCCACCGTTGGCCTGCAGCTGCTGCGCCACGTCCACCTGGCGGGCGTCGAGCACGCGCTCGGCGCCGAACTCCAGGGCCCGCGCCAGGCGCTCGGGGGCCACGTCCACCGCGACTATGTGCTCGACGCCGCGCAGCCGGGCGAGGGCGATCAGCAGCAGGCCGATGGGCCCGAGGCCGAACACCGCGCAGCGGTCGCCGGGCTGCAGGCTGCTCTGGCGCAGGGCGTGTAGGGCCACGGCGGCCGGCTCCAGCACGGCGGCCTGGCGCAGGCTTACGCTGGCCGGCAGGCGGTGCAGCATGTAGGCCGGCACCCGGGCGCGCTCGGCGAAACCGCCATCGCCCATCAGGCCGATAAAGCCCATGGAACTGCACAGGTTGTACTGGCCCACGCGGCAGTAGTGGCAATCACCGCAGCGGTAGATGGGCTCCACCGCCACCCGGTCACCCACCGCGAAGCCCTGCACCCCGGCGCCCAGCGCGGTGACCACGCCACTGAACTCGTGGCCCAGGGTCAGCGGTGCGCGGCAGCCGGACAGCGGGTGGGGCTGCTGTTGGGGGATGGAGTGCGGGCCGTCCTGGTACTCGTGCAGGTCGCTGCCGCAGATGCCGCAATAGGCCACCTTGAGTTCCACCTCGCCGGGGCCGGGCGGGGGGATGTCGAGGGCGTCCAGGCGCAGGTCCCGGGCGCCATGCCAGCGCAATGCGTTCATCAGGGGTGTCCTTGCAGGTTGGCGGTGTCGGCGAGGGGGCGGCCGGCCTTGCGGGCCAGCACCGTGGGCGCGGTTTCCTTGAGGAACAGCGAGAGCAGGGCGGCCAGCAGGGCACCGCCGCAGCTCATCCACATGACGATGGAGAGGCCGTAGCGGTCGGCCGCGAAGCCGGCGATGGTCGGGGCGATGAAGCCGCCCACCAGCTCGCCGATGCCCATGATCAGCCCCAGGGCGGTGGCGATGACGCCGCGCGGCACCGTCTCCGCCGGGATGGTGGCCATGAACAGGGTGAAGCAGCCCAGGCCCGTGTAGGTCAGCAGCATCAGCGCGCCGAGGCTGAAGGGCGTGGGTGCATAGAGCAGGGCCAGCGGGCAGCAGGCGGCCACCAGGGAGAACAGCACCAGGGTCGGGCGCCGGCCGATGCGGTCGGAGATCGCCGCCACGGCGAAGCCCCAGAACACCCAGGCCACGCCCAGGCAGCTCATGATCCCGCCCATGCTCGCCGGGCTGTAGCCGCGCTGGCTGACCAGGAAGGTGGGGGTGAAGGAAATCAGCACGATGAACCAGGTGAGGAACACGCAGCTGATCAGCGTGCACAGCAGGATATTGCGGCTCTTCAGCAGGGCCAGGCGGCCGCCGAGGCCGACGCCGTTGCCGGCCGTGCTGGCGTCGGGCTTGCGTGCCCTGTCGTCGGGGCGCACGTAGCGCCAGATCAGCCAGGCGATCAGCAGCCCCGGCAGCAGCGAGATGACGAAGGCGTGGCGCCAGCCGAAGGCCTCGGCCAGGCCGATCAGCACCGGTGGGCCGATCACCGCACCGAGCAGGCCGGCGGCCGAGCCCTGCAGCAGCCCCATGTTGAGGCCGCGCCGATGGGGCGATGAAGCCTCCACCATCAGCGATTGCGACAGCGGCAGGATCGGCCCTTCGGCCAGTCCCATCACGCCCCGGAACAGCAGCAGGCTGAGGAAACCGCCCACCAGCCCGGACAGCGCCGAGCACAGCGAGAAGAGGATCACCGCCGCGATCAGCAGCGGCTTGCGCACGCCGTTGCGGTCGGACCAGAGGCCCACCAGGGCCCCGGACACCGCCCAGGCCAGGGCCAGCACCGACGACAACATGCCCAGGTGGCGGTTGCCGAGCTGCAGCTCCTCGGCCATGAAGGGAAACAGGAAGGACAGTGCCAGGCGGTCGAAGAATACGAAGCCAAAGGTGAGGAAGAGCACGCCGAGCAGTACGTTTTCATACCGGGCGTTGGAAGTCGTGGGCGCCATGTCGTTCTCCTCCGGGGCGCCGTGCGGGCGCCCCGGGCAAGGGGTCAGCGGAACAGGGAGTCGATGTAGGCGGCGCCGAGGCCGATCTTCTCGTAGTGCTCGCGGCACATGGCGATGTAGGAGTGCACGTCGAAGTAGCCCTCCGGCTCACCGCGCTCGTCGAGCCAGATCAGCGGGCCCTTGACGATGAAGAAGGCGCGCATGGGCTCCTCGTGCTCATAGGCCACCAGGGTGTGGCCCTCGCCGGGCGTCTCGTAGACGAAGTCGCCGGCGGTGGCGGTCCAGTCGTGCTCCAGGTAGCCCCACTTGCCGGAGAGGGTGTAGGCGAACACTTCGTGGGGGTGGTAGTGGCGGTTCACCAGGCCGGCGCTACGGGCCATGAGGATGTCGCACCAGCGGTTCTCGCTCGGCGAGATCCACAGCGGGCGCGAGGACACCGTCTCGGTGAAGGGCACGTACAGGCTCAGGTCGTCGCTCGCCGCGTTGGGCAGATAAACCTCGGGCTTGGCGTCGGGCTTGAAGCAGTTGGGGATGGCTTGCAGGTCTTTCCAGAATTCGTTGCGGGCAGGCTCGGCCATGTTCCAGTCTCGTTGTTGTAATGGACTGGGGCCGACTCTAGAGGGCGCGGCGGCAGCGGGTTTGATCGCCTCGGCCCTGTTGTTTGCGCTTTTCGGACAGGGCCCGGGCAGCGGGCGGGGGGCGATTGACGGCGGGCAGCGTTCAGATGTTAATGATCGGGCGTCGCCCACACCCACAGAGGATGCGCGACGCCCGGTCCCCGGGAGCTGCCGATGTTTGGCCCGGGGGTTCGATCCGCGGCGACCCACGAGAACAATAAGAATGACCACACCCGCCTTGCTCGAGACCCGGCGAGCCAGTACCTGCGACATCCCGGTCGACCAGCGCCTGAGGTTCTGGGAGCAGTACAACGCCTCCATCCTCGTCGGCCTCAAATGCTCCTCCTACGCCGACGGCGGCCTCGCCGCCTCGCAATCCAACCTCGAACTGGGCGCCATGAGCCTGGCCCTGGTGCGCGGCAACCAGCACGTGGTGGAGCGGGACTGCTCGATGATCCGCTCGGTGCCGAAGGAATCGGTGTTCGTCTCCCTGGTGCAGGAAAGCCGCTCGTTCTTCTACCAGGGCGAAGGCTGCACCCTGCTGGAGCCGGGGGAGATGATCATCTACCGCACCGACAAGCCCTACCTGTTCGGCTTTTCCGGCGCCATGCGCCAGTTCATCTTCGACATCCCCCAGGACCTGTTCGGCGAACGCTGCCTCGGCCGCCTCGACGGCCCACTCAAAGTGGGCGCGGAAACCCGCCTGCAACGCCTGCTCACCCGCACCCTCTGCGAGCGCACCCAGGGCTTCTTCCAACGCCCCACCAACCGCGAGGCTGAGCACTTCGAAGACGACGCCCTGGAGCTGCTCTCCAGCATCATCGCCGGCAGCACCGGCGAACACCGCGTCAGCGCCCAGGGCGCCTCCTATCTACTGGCCGCCAAACGCCTGATCGCCGAACAGCTGGGCGACCCGGCCCTCAGCTGCGAGCGCGTCGCCCAGGGCATCGGCATTTCCGTGCGCCACCTCACCCGCCTGTTCGCCCAGGAAGGCGGCTCACCCAGCCGCTACATCGCCGAACGCCGCCTCGAACTCGCCCACCGCCTGCTCAGCAGCCCGCAGGCCAATGGCCTGGATATCAGCGAGGTGGCTTACAGGCACGGCTATTCGAGCCAGGCGCATTTCGCGCGGAGCTTCAAGGCGAGGTATGGGAGGACGCCGAGTGAGGTGAGGGGGGAGGTGGGGCAGGTTGGATAGACGGCCCATCGATCTATCACAGGTTGAATCATGCGCCCAATTCATTTTTTGGCGTAATTTATGCGCGCTTGTATTTTTCCAAACGCGCATAACAAAACACGAGTAACTTAAATCTAGAGAAAATATATAGATGTATTCATGTAACTAGCCCCGTATCGACGCGGTGATGGAGAATTTCTCTGTCGAGCCATCTGTGCGGTTGACCCAAAAGCATCGGGTGCCAAAGTCGGCGCTCCGAACACTGAAATCGGCAATGCCACAACCGATTTTCTTGGCAGAGTCCGGATGATTCTCGAGTGCTGCTCTTAAAAATACGGCATCTTCGGAATTGACTCGATCTCCTAAGTCATAACGTCCGAGCATCTCTTTGAGGAATTCGATAGCATCTCCCCGCTTTGCAAAATTTCGGGGCCCGAGAGTGATAGGTTTCGCTGGCATAGGTAGCCTCTCCATTCTAAGGTTTTATTGCTTCTCTATTTCATCTGGTAGTGCAAGGCACTCGCGCACTTCGCGAATGATAATTGCCGGAATATCCATTGCGTAGAGTTGGTTTGCGCGTTCATGAACCCAAGCTGTGCACTCTTCTCTGCTAAGGTCATCGCGAGCAATTTTTTCGTACAAAGTTACAGCGCTCATACGGGAAAGGCCAAGCTCCATTAGCGAAAGAAGTGTTGTCGAGGAAATTCCAAATTCAAGCTGGGTCCCGATATCCAGGCCATCATCGATAAGGTCTTCGCGGCCAATTTCACGAAGGTGTAAATATAATACATCCATGTAGGCCGAGAGATACTTGGGGGCCCTAAATCTAGCGATCTGTTCCACAAGCTCCATGGTGCTGCGAATTAATTCTGGTAATTTAAAAGCTCTCCCCACGCCTTGATGCCACTCGATGCTGTCGCGGATGATTCTGGCTAATGAATAACCCTTTAGCCACTTGATGATAATGAGTGCATACAATCTAATGCGGGTGTCTGGGGTAAAGGCGAGAAATAAGTGTTCGTTAACTCTGCCCATTATTGTTATGAATCGATCGTAGCTGTCGTTACTTGCGACTTCTGCTAAGAGTAGGTTCTCCACATCTCCGGGGTAGGCTCGAAAAGCTTCGAGGAGTTTCTGAAGGCCAACCGCGCTTACCCCTGGATGTCGAGATGCTAGGTCGACGCTGATTTCAATCTGTTCGGCTAATAATCCCAGGGCGTGGTCGAGTTTTTCAATCGAAGCAGCGTCATGACGTTTTGCGAGATTAGCTGCTGAAATAGTACCGAGCCGCATAAAAGTTGTGAGCAAATACGCCCCGACCTGCTCAAATTTATCTTTGTCCTCAATGCTGGAGAGCTCAGGAAGTCCGCGATTTAGGAGGTAATTCGCCATGTTATCGCCAAGCTCAATAACCGCATCGCTTTCGCGCTTGATGGGATAACGTGCTCGACTAGGCACTCCGGTAGGCCAAGCTTGCTTATCTTCTGGGTCGATGCAAATGATATTCCCTTGAAACTCATCACCCCACCTTCCTGCGCGGCCAGCTAAGTTCCAGAAGTCATGTGGCTCCATCGGATGGCCTTTTCCCTTGCGAGGTCCGCGTACCACAATCGTCCGACAGGATAAATTTACCCCCTCAATCAGAGTGGATGTGCAAACTAGGAAGCGGATCTTACCTGACCGGAACAGCCGCTCTATTTCCAAGCGGAGCAGTGACGGCATATTTCCGTAATGGAATGCTACGCCACACTCTACAAGTGGTGCCAGTCGGAAGTCGTGGTGCACCCCCTTGCGGGCAAGCTCAGCAAGTTGTGAGAGTTCTATATCGATACACTCAGGCTTAGTCATAAGCTGGCTGATTAAGTCGGCTACTTCCTCGGCTTCTCCAGCTCCATTTGCATACACGAGCGTTCCGCCTCTAACGCCAACAGCTGCTGCGATGAATGCTAGACGCTTCTTTAATCCGGCTGGTGTACTCGCTAGTTGAAGAGTTCCAATGGGGATTTCTGAATCTTGCTGCCGAAGAGTAAGCGCCCAAAGCTTCGATTTTCGCGGTACTTGTGTTGCGACCATTAGATTTTGAAGAACTGTTGAAGAGTTGCTGTCGACGGTGGTGGTTTTTACACCCATTGGTGCGTCCGTTAGTAACTCTCCTGGGTTCTGGGTCGCCGGGCTGATAAAAACAGCTTTCAGTTTTGGGTTGGCACGGGTGGCTCGCTCTATTGCATCCTGTAGAATAACGCCACGCTGGTTGTCACCTATCTTATGTGCTTCGTCCACAATAAGCAGATCAACCAAAAATGCGTCGCTCAGCACGTTAGCGAGAAGATGCATCCGCTCTTGTGTATAGACGAGAATTACTCGTGGGCCACCCTCTCGTGCGGCTATATATTTATCTTTGAGGGGAAGAGATGAGACCTCGATAAGCTCAGTGCTACCGAGGAGTTCCTTGAGATTGGTTTCAATTTCGGAGACCAGCGCACGGGTTGGTGCGAGATAGACAACCACCCTGCTTTCACCAGCTAACACTTGATCGATCAGCCACTGAAGGACAAGAAACGTCTTGCCAGAGGCGGTCGGTGCTGATGCCGAGAGCCAGCTATTTCCAGTTGCATTTGTCCAGAAGCGCTGCTGAAAATCGTTTACTTGAAGCCAAGTACCGCTTGATTGCACAAGAACTGAATGATCTATCTCACGACGGTGAGCTTCAAGACGCAATGCAATACCAAGCCGCGCATTGAGATCGGTCTTCACCAGTTCGCGACTGGTGGCTAACGCAATTGCTCTAAAGTTGGAAAGCTTACCCATCAGGACAGCGCCAGCGTCTTTGAACACTTGATTGTCTGTTAAGGCAATTGCGGCGGTTGCGACTCGAAGCGCAGCTTCTTGATCGACTCTTTGATCTGATTTCGCGAGAATGCTTCCAGCGAGCAATAATCTGGGCCAGTCAATACTAGATGAGTGTTGATCTGATGCTTCTGGTGCCAGATTGTCGAGCTCCTTACGTACAGTGAGTCGAGTGATCGTCTCAAGGTCATATCGAACCCCCTCTTGAAGCAACCACGATTGTAAGTCAGCTAGGCTCATTGATCCTTGATTCCCATGGCTTTGAGAAATGCCGCGCGAAAGCCTTCAGCCGAAGGCAAGGGAATGCAGAACAGCTCAATTTCTATCTGATTGAGTTTTTCCTTTTTTAGTCGTTTGCCAACATGTTTAGTCCAGTCAATAAGTGCTGTACGGGATGCTTCGACGATATCCTCAGCCACCGCCTTCGCTTCGCCTTTTGGGTAGAAAGGGGCGTCGAAGCCTACAAGAGCCACGCCGCAATATTGAACCCGTTTAGACATAACCGATGACTTATCGAAGTACCTTTTGAGTGCATCAGTGAGTGCTGGATTGTTGAGGTCGGCTTTGTCGCTAAGGAGTATTAGGTCGCGTTCTCTCCCAGCGTCCTCGTGCTCTGGTTCGATTAGAAAGGGGGAGAGAGATTTGAGGCAGTCGCGAATCGCATCGCTTGAGCCTGAGTAGACTTTTGACTCACCCCAGTAGAGCTTTAAAGTGCCGCTATCTGTCACTCCTGCATACACTCCATCCGCGCCATGGTAGTGCATGCGTGTGTCTGTCTTGAGATCCATCTTGCAAAGAATTTGGGGCAGTTTCAGGAAACGCTCTGCAAGTAAGAACAGCAGCATTTCTCCGCCCTCGCCTGTGTTCGCTAAATCAGTAAACGAGCGCTTTGCCTGCTCGATGAGGTCGGCGACTGCTTCGGTACTATTGAACCTATTGTCACGCGCTTTTGCGTCTGCGAGCTTCGAGCGCGGGATCGCATAATCAACGACCGCATTTCGCATGAACTCTGCAAGTCTGTGCGGTTGAACACGGCCATTTCCATCAACTGACAGGCAGTGGCAGTGAACCTTAACTAGATGTCCGTCAATGTGAACGTCACGCTCTACGAGCGTCAGGTGAACCTCAAGTGCTTCTGGGTTCCCTGTCAGAGCTGATTCGAGATCGGCAGGGGTCATGATCTATAAGTGGCCTCCATTCCATATCGCTCACGCCAACTACGTCGAGATGGCACAACGAGATCACAATGTAACCGGCTTCCACTGTAGTGGATAGGCCAAGCCTTCCAAGACGCTCAAACGTCTAATTCTGGCTGTTAGCTGCCCTTGCCCTCCCGCCCCCTCATCCCTATCCTGCACCCGCCACGGTAAGTCCCGTGGCCGGGTTTGACAGCCTGAACACTGGCGCGAATGCGCCCTGAGGTGCATGCGAAAAACGGCGAATGTTTTTTGCAGGCATCAGCACGCATGCAGTTTTCATAACTGCTCTGTTTTATGGCAGATCGCGCGGGGAGGCCCTCGTGGTCTGCCGGCTCCAGTGTCCGGTCTGTCAACCCCGCGTGGTCTGCCACCATTCGAATGACAGCGATCAGGTGGTGGTTTGGTCCATCTCACTGGAGCTTCGCCATGCACGACGCATTCACCCCTCTCGTTCTCTACCGCTCAGCCCCGCACTCCATCCTTCCCACCCACGGGGAGGTTTCGGCATGAGCGATATCACTCACGAACAACGCCGCCTGCAGCAACTGGTCCAGGGCCTGGATGCACGCCTGCATACCACCCTGGTGATCGCCGAGGTGATTCTGGAAAACGTGTCTTTGCACGATGGTGTGCCGGGGCCGTTTCTCGATGGGTACCGGGAGGGTGCGTTGATGGATGCGGTGATCCACCTGTCGCGCAGTAACTATGAGGACTACCTGCGGCTGGTGGAGATGGTCGGATTGCCCTTGGGGCGCCAGGTGCCCTGACAGTGGCTGGACAGGGTGGTGGCGATATCTTCGCAACTAAAAACGCCGCACTTCCATGCGGCGTTTCCCTTTCCAAGGCCTAGAAAAACCGTTTCCAACTCGGCCCATCCCCCAGCCGTGGATCATCGTGCGCGGCCATGAAGCGCGGCAGGTCCTGCCGGGCGATCCAGGTTTCGCTTTGCCAGTGCAGCGCGGCGATGCGCTGGTTGGCCCAGGTCATGAGGATGCGTCGCGGGCTGGCCTGCGGGTCGCGGTGGTAGTCGTGGAGGGTGGGGATCACTTCGTCGCTGAGCCATTGGCTGAGGGCGCAATGCTCGGGGTGGCCGAAGCGGTAGAGGGCGCGGTAGAGGCCGGCTTCGCTGATCAGTTCCACTTCTTCGCAAAGGCCTGTGCTGTAGCGCAGGTAGGCGAAGCGGAACTGGTGCGGGTAGAGGCGCTTGGTCAGCCGATACGGCCGGGCGGCGGCGATCATCAATGCGAAGTCGAGGGCGACGAACCAGGGGCGGTTGTCGATCATGACCGCGCGCAGTTGATGGCAGTGGCGTTGGAAGGTGATGGGGGTAAGTGCGTCATGCATGGCGAAGTTCCAATTAAGGTCCATTTGCTTACCGTCAGTTAGGCCAGCCGAGCCGTTACGGCTTTGCGGGTGTAGCTGAAGGCAACTCGCCTACTAAATCGGGCTGTCAATCCCGGCCACGGGATTGACCGTGACCGGCGCAGGATAGGGACGGGCGAGCCCGAGGGCAAGGGGAGGAGGGGGCCGGCAGGGCGACAGGCTGCCGTCTTGCTCGGGAGAACGTGGCGGGCCTTGGGACGGAAAGCGTTACGTCAGGGCGGGCCCATGGTCTGCCACTGACCGGGTGAGGCGGTTGCTTGAACAACCGCCTCGGGTGCACTGAGCGGCGTGGCCGCTTTCGATCAGGTGCACGCCATGTTTGCCACGGCCTCTGTCCGTGGCCTCGTCAACCTGGGCGGCGTGCTTCGAAGCTGATGATGTGGTCGTTCTGGCAAGGGGAGCGGCCATGCTGGTAGCCACCTGAGGCCACTACATCCACAAAACCTGCTTCGCGTAGCGCGAATGCCAGTTCGTCGACGCCCCACCAACGCAGGTGGAACAGATCCAGTTCGGCGGACTGCAAGGTGCCATCTTGCCAATGCTGGTAGTGCAGATGAGAGAGCGTGGTTTGCTTGCGGTAATCCACTTCGGCTCGATGGCTGGTCAGTGTGAGCAGGCTGTTGCCATCCACTGTCCAGCTCCGTGCGGCGTGTGCCTCCCCGATGATGCTCTCGATGGGGTCGATGTCCATGATCAACTTCCCGCCGGGCTGCAGGTGATTCCAGAACCGCTTGAGCACGGTCATCGCGGAGGCGGTTTCGGTAATCAGCTGGAATGAGCCGGCGGGCATGATGATGGCCGCAAATGGCTGGTCGTAGCTGAACTGCTCGAACGTCTGCTGTGTGAGGGGAGCGGGCAGCCCCCGCTCGCGGCATTCCTGCCGGCAGTATTCGAGCATCTCGTGGGAGGCATCGAAGCCCTCGATGGCCAGGCCCCTCTCCAGCAGCGGTATGAAGATCCGTCCATTACCCACTGCAGGTTCCAGTACCGGGCCATCAACGTCCGCCAGACGCTGCTGGTAGTACTCCAGATCTCCAAATGAATGGCCGATGGGTTTATCCAGGTGATAAATCCACGAGGCGAGTCTTCCGTATCGGTTTTGCATATCACTCTCCATGGCAAGCGGGGGATGCTACCGCAACTCTGTGGCCCTGCCTTCATAGGGGCGTAGCCCTTACTTCGCCTTTGCCAGGTTGGCCATATGGCGATGAGGTTGGCGCTCAGGCGAGCCGCCCCCTTCGGGCGCCGCTGAACTCGGCGGCGCCGTTGCGGTTCCAACCTTCACGGGCTTGCGAACCCCGGGTGCCGTGGCGCCCGGGCTGGCGCCGTGGTTGCCCGACTTCCTTCATATGAGGTTCGAACCATGCGCCCACTTGCTGCCTTGCCCATCCGTCCGTTCGCTTTCCTGCTTGGCCTGTTGCTCGCCACCGCTGCTTCCGCTGGCGAGGAGGCCATGCTGGTCGATGCCATCAATGCCTACCGCGCCCAGCCGCAGAACTGCGGCAACCAGCCCACCGCTGTACTCACGCCCCTGACCCATGACCCGCGCCTGGTGCTGCCGACCGAGAGCGGCGAGGCCTGGCGCGCGGCGCTGGGGCAATCCGGTTACCGCATCGGGGATGTGCGCACCATCCGCCTTTCCGGCCCGGCCAATGCGCAGGCGGCGTTCGCGGCGATGCAGGGGTATTGCGATGTGCTGCTGAATCCGCAGTTCGTCGATGTGGGCGTGAGCCAGGCGGGGCCGGTGTGGCGGGTGACCTTCGCCCGGCCGTTGCACAGCGCGGTCTTGACCGGCGGGCCGTCACCCATTTCGGCGCTGCTGGAGCAGGTGAACGCGGCGCGGGCGCAGCCACGCCTCTGCGGGGGCGAGCCCTTCGCCTCGGCACCGCCGCTGACCTGGAACCAGGCCCTGGCTGCGGCGGCGACCTCTCACAGCCAGTCGATGGCGCTCAACGGCTTCTTCGCCCACCAGGGCACCGACGGCAGCGCGCCGGCGGACCGGGCGCGCAGTGCTGGCTATACGGGCACGCGGGTGGCGGAAAGCATCGCCGCCGGCATGGGCTCGGCGGCCAGCGCGGTGCAGGGCTGGCTGGCCAGCCCGGAGGAATGCTCGCGGTTGATGAGCCCGCTGTTCACCGACCTGGGCGGCGCCCAGTCGCCTGCGGCGAAGGCGGGTGGGGTCTACTGGACGCTGCTGCTGGGCGCTCCGTAAAACCTGCCTGGGTTGCCATCGCGGCGTTGCCAGCGGTTTTCGCTGGCTTGCAGGGACGCAGCCCGGACTTCAGTCCGGGTGCTAGTGCGCATCGGTTCCCGGGCTGAAGCCCGGGCTACAGGGGGGGCGCGGTTGGGCGGGGCCTTAGTGCGGGGCGCGGTTGCGGATGGTTTTCATCAGGTCGTCGGGGCTGATGTGGCTGGTTTCGCGCCGTGCCCGCACTGTTGCTGGTGAACCATGCACCCGCTTACGGCCATTGAATAAGGGCTCGCGCAGGGCAAAGACACAGAGTTGCTCTTCTGCATAAAGGCGTCGAAAGCACACCTCTGTCTTGCGGTAGCCCTGTGCATTTTGTCGATGCCCATCATCGCTTCAGAAGGTTCGCTAGCTGCTGGGGGCTTTTCCCTATTCCCAGCTCCTGAGGGTATTCAGCCTACTGTCTCACCCGCATGCGGGGCTCGGCAGTTCGTAGCAATACGGTTGCAGGCCCGTGATGCATGTGGGTCATGTCATCGATGAGGCCAGAGCATGCCCCGCCGGACGCCGCCATTTCTTCGGTCACAGTCGCCGCCGTCTCCAGATAGGCGCGTTCGACGCATCGCCTCGTTGATGCCACCCCTCGCCACCGGCGCCTCACAAGCTGCTCGGCTAGTGCCGCCCCGGAACACGCAAAGGAGCGTGCCCCATGCTTATCGACCTCTTTTACGCAATGAAGGATGAGTACCGTCTTTGGCGGGAGGGACCTCCCGCGCCGCCGGTGCAACGCCCCAGCCCGCCGCCGCCAGCTCCGCCGCTGGAGTCGCCACCTCTCAACGACTTGCCGGCAGTGAAGAACTGGAGTCACCCCTTTGGCGATACCTCGTCCGTCTTCCAGCAGTTGGCCACGCTGGCCAAGGCACAGTCGGGCTACTTTCCGCTGGGGCGCAATGGCCTGTGGCATGGCGGGGTGCATTTCGATTCAGGCACGGCGGGCACGGCGGGCCCTCAAGGCCAGAGCTTCGTGCGTTGCCTGGCCGATGGTGAGGTGATCGCCTATCGCATTCCCGAGCAAACGCCTAAGACCACGTTCTTCCCGGCACCAGGCGTGATCATGAAGGCACCCTTCGCCACGGGCTTCGTGTTGGTCTGCCACCGTCTGGAGGCCCCGAAGATCGAAGGCGTCGCCGACACGCCCCCCAGCCTAATCTTCTACAGCCTGTACATGCACCTCGCGGACTGGGCGAGCTACCTGGCGGACCCTGACAAACCACGGCCAGCGTTCTGGCCGGAGTCGAACCAGTACCGGGTGAAGACGGATACAGACTTCAGTCCTGTCCGTGCTGGCGAAAGAGGCCTCAACCTCAGGCACGCTCCGACTCAGGGCAAGACCATCGGCTTTCTACCGCAAGGCACTGCCATCACCGTCAGCGGTGAAGGTGCCTATCGCAAAGTCGAGGGCATCAAGGGGCCGGTGAAACTGCAAAACCCAGACGGCACCTTGCAAGGCTATGTCGGCTTCAGCGCATTGCTGGACCTGGGCGGTGGAGCCTATCGGGTCAATACGACCCGTGATGCGCTGCGGGTGCGACCCACACCGGACACCTCCCGCGACAAGATCTTCGAATTGCCCAGCGGCACGGAAATCACCATCAGTGGAGAAGGCGACTTCCGCAAGCTGGAAAGCGTCGTCCAGTACGTGCATCTCGCTTCGCTGGAGGGTGAGCGCGTACCCGAACGGGGGAAGGTCGTGGTGCTGGACAGGCCCCGCCCGATCAAGGCCGGCGACCTTATCGGTCACCTCGGCCCCTACCAGGAGAGCAATGAGGAGGCCCCGCAGGAGCGATTGCACCTGGAAGTCTTCGCCTGTGAAAACGTGGAGGCCTTCTTCGCTCGAAGCCGCCAATGGGCAGACCAAATGCCCGAGAAAGCCAGAACCTGGCTGAAGCTGGAAAAGGGCACGACGGTCGTCGTCCACCAGCCAGGCCACAGCCACTCGGCTCCGCCGAACCTTGGCGACCCCCATGTTGCGAGCGGTGCGAAGCTGCTGATCCCGCGTACCGAACTGGACGGCCTGTCGGCAGATAGAAAGATCACCGTACCCGCCACTGAGACGTCCAAGGCCAGGAACTGGTATCGCCTGGATGACCTGTTGATCGACGCAGCGGGCAAGGACATCCCCATGGGGTGGATCTGCGATGAAATCGGTGTAACGCCCTGGGTCAACCCCTGGTCGTGGGACGGCTATGAAGTCATCTACAACGACGACCCGCCACAGAACGCCCTGGCCCACTTCCTGTTGAACATGGGCGATTACTTTGATGGCAAGGAAATGGAGCAGTGGAAGCCCCTGGCCGATGCATCAGACAAAGGACCGGTAAGAGAGCGGCTCTTCGAAATCATCGATGCAGATCGTGATGGGAAGATCACCACTGACGAGATTCAGAAGGCGCTCAAGGTTCCCGCCTACGCCCAGTCCATTTCTCAATTGGTCATTCACTACGAAAGTGAGTGGTTTTATCAACAACGGAAGTGGGATGCGCTGGATAAGGTGCTCGGGCATACGGGATCGACGCCCATCTTGAATTGGGTGGCTGAGAAGGAACGGATTAAGGAGTTGAGTTGGTGGGAGGAGGTATCCGTATTGGGTTACTTACCTAATGATGCTGTGCTTAGCTTTTTAAATCCTATTGGTATTTTGATCGGCTTGTCAGGTGCTATTGGCGCGGATGATGTCTCATGGCTAATAGTTCCGCGTGGGCAGTTGACCTTCGATGTTGAGGGTAATGATGTCGAAAATGAAAGGAACTATTTGCATAAGTACTTTAGCAGGATTGCGCATTGGCCTGGTGGAGAGTCAGGAGTAACTATCGGGCGTGGGTATGATTTGGGTCAGAGGCCCTTTCCTGAAATGGATTTAGGTGGGGTTGGTATTCAAGAGCCGCTCTTTTCATGGCTCTTGGGTGCCAAGGGGTTGCGAGGGGAAAGTGCGAAAGCATATTTGGAAAGAGCTCCGGAAAATATAAAGAAGCAAGCGATAACCAGGGAGCAGCAGTACAAATTATTCTTGCTTGTCTATGATTTTATGAGGAAGGAGGTGATTAGAATTTCAGGGAGCAGCTTTAATGTAAATAACTATGGAATTCTGAATTGGGAGGCGGTTGATTCAAAGATTCAGGATGTAGTGGTTGATTTGATATACAGGGGTGACTATACGCCGGAAAAGCGCGCTGTTATGCAGAGATATTTTGTTGATAGCGATATTTTAGGGATGCGTAAGGTCATGTCGGGTATTGAAAACTGGTACGGAGTGCCATCCGATAGATACATGAGAAGAAGGGAGTATCTTAATTGAGTAGATCTATTCTGTTGTTGGTGTTTTTTTGCTCAATGGCTATGGCGGGAGATATGTTGGATTACAGGCAGGTCAGTCAGGCAGGATCAGGTGTTGTTGGTGGTAAAGTGATCAGATATTTTGCTGTTTTCAGCAACAAGTGCATCGTGGTTCAAGTTCTACGGCCGGGTGGTGGGGCTGAGGTCAAGATTGATTCGGAAAATAGCATTTGCTCGCTAGATGGAAAGAGTTTTAATTCCGACTTTGCAGATGTCGATCTAAAGGATGGGGCCTTTGATTCGGGGAAATTGATTCTTGAAATTGGGTTTACGCCATTGATACCTACGGGAGAGCAAGTAAAAAAATGTGAAGTAATTTTTGCTGGCGAAGTAGCTAGGCACCTTGTCTGTGGGGAGTTGCAATAGGTCTCTCATTCACATCGCCAATTCCGCCACCGGAGTCGATCAGGAAGCCTGCCGAAAGCACCGTGCGGAGGTGCGCACGGCACACCCTACGGCTCGCGTTCATCCTGCCGGCTTCTCAATTCGCACCGTCA
The DNA here is from genome assembly GCF_026072635.1 of Pseudomonas solani. NCBI lineage: Bacteria > Pseudomonadati > Pseudomonadota > Gammaproteobacteria > Pseudomonadales > Pseudomonadaceae > Pseudomonas > Pseudomonas solani. The sequence continues at coordinate 5,044,925 of NZ_AP023081.1, forward strand.
CAGTTGGAGCCGATGGCTCATGACCACGTCCTGAGGACGTGGTTTCCCGCGTTCGAATGAAGGCCTGCCGCCCTTACTTCACTTCGCCTGTGCCAGGCTGGCCATATAGGCCGCGAACATGTCGCTCAGGGCTCCGATCAGTTCGCTGCGCGTGAGCGGCGGATGGGGGTGGCTCATGAAGCGGATGATGGTCATCAGCGCGCTGTTGATGACCACGTAGAGCGTGGGCAGCGGGTTGTCGATGGGGATTTCCCGCAGGTGGCGCAGCAGGTAGAGGCGGCAGAAGTCGAACAGGTGCCGCTCCATTTCGTCGACCACCTTTAGCGTGCGCAAGTCCTGCCAGTGGCGCGCCAGTTCGAGGTGCAGGTTGGCGTTGCGGTCGATGAATGCGAATACCGCCTGCAGCAGGCGCTCCACGGCGGTGTGCACGTCGTCCGCCAGCAAGGCCGTGGCGTTGTCGCGGACCACGTCGGCCAGCGCCTGGCTCATGCGGTCGAGCAGGGCCTCGACCAGGGCTTCCTTACTGGCGAAGTATTGATAAAGCGAACCGACACTGACCCCGGCCTCGGCGGCGATGAGGTTGGTGCTCAGGCGTGCCAGACCGTCGCGGGCGATGACCCGGGCGCAGGCTTCCACCAGGTCGGCGACCATCTGTTGCGAGCGTTGCTGGCGGGGCTGCTTGCGCATGACAGGCTCCGGACGCGAATTGAATGCGAGCGGATAGTCGCATTAGCGTGAGGGCGTTTCCAAGCCCTTGCCGGAGCCGCTTCCATGCATACAGCAGACCTCGCTCAGCCCGCCCATCAACCTGCCCAGCCGAGCCCGTTGGGGCCGGACTCGCTCACCTGGCGCTACTTCGGCGACCTGCGCGGCCTGTTGCTGATCGGGCGCACCGGCATCCTGCAGAACATGCACCCGGGCCTGGCCGCGGGCGTGCTGCAGCACTCCGACCTGTTCGCCAACCCCTGGAACCGCCTGCTGCGCTCCATCCCGCCGATCCTGGGTGTGGTCTACGACGGCGGCCAGGCTGCCGGCACGGCTTTGCAGGTGCGCTCCTTCCATCGCGATATCAAGGGCCAGGACGGGCAGGGGCGGCCCTACCACGCCCTCAGCCCCGAGCTGTTCTACTGGGCCCACGCGACCTTCTTCGAGGCGCAGATCGCCCTGCAGCAGTGGCTTGGTACGCCCCTGGACGAACAGCAATGCGAGCGCCTCTACCAGGAGTCCGTCCACTGGTATGCCCTCTATGGGTTGCCGATGGGGCAGGTGCCGGAAAGCTACGTCGCCTTTCAGGAGTATTGGCAGCGGATGCTGGAGCAGCGCCTCCAGCCGACGGAGATCACCGCCTGGTATTTCGGCTCGACCGGGGGCTTGCAGGCGCCTTATTCCTGGATGCGCGGCCCGCTGTGGTGGTGCCTGCAGCCGGTGCTGGTGGGCGGCGTGCGCTGGGTGGCGCGGGGCACCTTGCCGCCGGTATTGCGGGAGCGGCTGGGGCTGCGCTGGACGGCGTCGGACCAGCGCCGGTTGCGCCTGCTCGCCGGGTTCCTGCGGCTGGCCTGGCGTGTGCTGCCTGGGGAGTGGGGCTATTTCCCCCGGGCGCGGCGGGCGATACGGCGTGCGCGCCTGGCTGCCCCTGCAGAGCAGCGGAGTCCCGGGGCTTGATGGGCTTCACCGGTCCCGGGCTGAAGCCCGGGCTACAGGGGTGGCGCGGTTGGGCGGGGCCTTAGTGCGGGGCGCGGTTGCGGATGGTTTTCATCAGGTCGTCGGGGCTGATGTGGCCGACCACCTGGGTCGCGGCGCTGCCGGGTTGCGGCAGGTCGAGGATGTGGCCCTTCATCTTGCCCACCACGTGCATTTCGCAGGGCTTGCAGTCGAACTTCAGGGTCAGCACTTCGTCGCCGTGCACCAGCTGCATCGGCGCGACCTTGGTGCGCACGCCGGTCACGCCCTTGGCCTGCTTGGGGCAGAGGTTGAAGGAGAAGCGCAGGCAGTGCTTGGTGATCATCACCGGCACTTCACCGGCTTCCTCGTGCGCCTCGTAGGCAGCGTCGATCAGCTGCACCCCGTAGCGGTGGTAGAAGTCACGCGCCTTCTGGTTGTAGACGTTGTAGAGGAACGACAGGTGCGCTTCCGGGTACACCGGCGGCGGCACGGCGACGGGTTTGCGGCCGCCGCGCGGGTGGGCGGCGACGCGGGCGGTGGTCAGTGCCTCGATGGCTTCGCGGCGCAGGGCCTTGAGCTGGGAGTTAGGGATGAAGAAGGCCTGGGGCGCGTCCAGCTCCACGGCGTCGGCGTGGTACATCGTGGTGCCCAGCTGGCCGAGCAGGTCGTGCAGCTGTTCGAGGGCCTGCTCGGGCTTGTTGGCGGCGCCGAAGGGGCCGTCCAGGGCGACGCTGGCGCTGATGCCTTCCTCGCTGGTGGCGGTCAGTTCCAGGCGTTCTTCACGCAGCTTGGCGACCCAGGAGAGGCCGATGCGGCGCTCGGACGAGGTCTTCTGCAGGGCCTGCTGCCAGTTGTGGTCGAGGTTGCGCGAGAGTGGGTGGTTGGGGCGCAGGCGGAACAGGCCCTCGGGCATTTCGTTGGGCTCGACGCGGTAGCGGTAGCGCTTCTGGCCGTCTTCCTCGAACTCGCCCTTGGGCTCGGCGATGTTGGCGCGGAAGCCCACGACTTCGCGCTTGACCAGCACATTGAGGCCGTCGCCGTTGGACAGGGGCTCCTGGGTCACCACCAGCAGGTCGCGCTTGTTGACCTTCTCGACGTTGCCCACCAGCAGGCCGGTGAAGGTGGGGGAGTCGAAGGCGCCGATGTCGATCTTGCGGTCGGTGACGAAGTAGTCGGTGCTGCCACGGTGGAAGGTCTTGTCCGGGTCGGGCACGAAGAAGTGGTCGGTGCGGCCGCTGGAGGCGCGGGCCAGGTCCGGGCGGTTTTCCAGGATGCCGTCCAGGCGCTGGCGGTAGTAGGCGGTGATGTTCTTCACGTAGCCCATGTCCTTGTAGCGCCCTTCGATCTTGAAGGAGCGCACGCCGGCGTCCACCAGGGCGCTGAGGTTGGCGCTCTGGTTGTTGTCCTTCATGGACAGCAGGTGTTTTTCGAAGGCGACGACGCGGCCCTGGTCATCCTTGAGGGTGTAGGGCAGGCGGCAGGCCTGGGAGCAGTCGCCGCGGTTGGCGCTGCGGCCGGTCTGGGCGTGGGAGATGTTGCACTGGCCGGAGAAGGCCACGCACAGGGCGCCGTGGATGAAGAACTCGATGGCGGCGTCGGTGTGGTCGGCGATGGTGCGGATCTGCTTGAGGTCCAGCTCGCGGGCCAGCACCAGCTGGGAGAAGCCAGCCTGGTCGAGGAACTTGGCCCGCTCCAGGGTGCGGATATCGGTCTGGGTGCTGGCGTGCAGCTCGATCGGCGGGATGTCCAGTTCCATCACGCCCATGTCCTGGACGATCAGCGCGTCGACGCCGGCGTCGTACAGCTGGTGGATCAGCGCGCGCGCCGGCTCCAGCTCGTCGTCGTGGAGGATGGTGTTGATGGTGACGAACACGCGGGCGTGGAAGCGCCGGGCGAACTCCACCAGCTGGGCGATATCGGCCACCTCGTTGCAGGCGTTGTGCCGCGCGCCGAAGCTCGGCCCGCCGATGTAGACGGCGTCGGCCCCATGCAGGATGGCCTCGCGGGCGATGTGCACATCGCGGGCAGGGCTGAGCAGTTCGAGGTGGTGTTTGGGTAGGGACATGGCAAAAAGGCTTCCGGCACGGTGCAGGGCGCGAATTGTAGCCGCACCGCGCGTGCTCGGCACCCTTGGCCGCGCTCATTCCCGACGGTCGCTCGCGGCGCCGACGGTTGGCGCCCCGGCGAGGCCCTCAGCAACTGGATATATCGCGAATCCAGTCGTGGATCAGCGGTCGCGGTTGCAGCAGGTCGGCGTCGGCGGCGTCCAGCCGCGGCAGGCCCTGGTGGCCGGCGCGGCGGAAGTGCAGGCGGGTGCGGGCCTGCTGTTCATCGAGGATTTCGCCGCTCAGGCGCAGGCGCGCCAGCAGGCGTTCGTCCACCTGGTAGCTGCCACATTCCCGACAGCGCAGGGCGAGGCCGGGGCCGCGCGATTCCAGGGGCTTGGCTTCGTGTTCGCAGATCAAGCACTTCACGGGGCAACTCCTTTGTCCGGCAGACGACAGGCTTGAGTGGGGTTGCGATCCTGCCGACCGCTGCGCGACGCGGCTCTGTGGCCGCTGTGCAACGGGCGTGGCGATCGCTGATAACCATAGACCGGGTGCCGGAGGGTGAGTTGCAGAATTATTCGAGCCTTGTGTCGGCTGGGTTGCCAGGCCCCGCGCGCCGGGGCCTGGCGGCTGGCGGGGGCTAGATGTCCTTGCCGAGGAAGCTGTCGCGGTCGGGGTGGCGCGGTTTCGGGCGCAGGGCGGTGACCAGGCGGCCGTCGAGGGCGGCCAGGCCGGCGGCGATCAGGGCCATGCCGATGAAGTGCTTGGCCTCCAGCTGTTCGCCCAGCACCAGGGCGCCGAGGAGGATGGCGCTGACCGGGATGAGGAAGGTCACCAGCATCAGGTTGGTGGCACCGGCGCTGGCGAGGATGCGGAAGTACAGCACATAGGCCAGGGCGGTGGAGAGCAGGGCGATGCCGGCCAGTGCGGCCCAGGTGGCGGGGCCGGGCAGGGGCAGGGTCCAGGGGTGGTCCACCAGCAGGGCGACGGGGATCAGCAGCAGGGTCGAGGCGCTGATCTGCCCGGTAGCGGTGATCATCGGCGGCACGCCCATGGCCTTGAAGCGACGGCCGAAAATACCGGCGAAGGCATAGGACAGCGCGGCGCCGAGCACCGCCAGCTGCGCCCAGATATGGCTGCCGAGCCCCGACAGCGCAGCGGGGCCGATCAGGGTGGCGACGCCGGCCAGGCCGATGAGCACGCCGGCGAGCTTGCGGCCGGTCATCTTCTCGTCCTGGGTCAGCAGGTGCGCCACCAGCACCGAGAACAGCGGCGTGCTGGCGTTGAGGATGGAGGCCAGGCCGCTGGCGATGTGGGTCTGGCCCCAGACGATGAGGCAGAAGGGAATCAGGTTGTTGAGCAGTCCCATGGCGAAGAACGCCAGCCACACGCGGGGATCGCGCGGCATCCGCAGGCCCATGAGATGCACCAGGGCCAAGAGGGCGAGGGCGGCCAGGCCGATGCGGGCCATGACGATGGTGAAAGGCGGCAATTCCTTCACGGCGATGCCGACGAAGAAGAACGAACCGCCCCAGAGGATGGAAAGGGCCACCAGCATGCCCCATTCGCGTGTGCCCATGACGTTCTGCGTGTTCATCGCCTGTCTCCTTGCTTGAGTTCCATTCGTTGCAGGCGGTCGCTTGAATCCCGTCTGTGGCTCCCTATTATTCGGACGGGGCTCGGCGTGACAAACGAGCTTTTCTCCACGGACGATCGAGTTTTTCTAAAGCATGAGCACCTTGCCTTCCCTCAGCGCGCTGCGCGCCTTCGAAGCGGCGGCCCGCCACCTCAGCGTGACCCTGGCCGCCCGTGAACTCTGTGTGACGCCGGGGGCGGTGAGCCTGCAGGTGAAGGAGCTGGAGGCGGCTCTCGGTGTGCAACTGTTCCTGCGCCGGCCGCGCAGCCTGGCCCTGACCGCCGAGGGCGCGGACTACTTCGCCACCCTGCGCACGGCCTTCCGCCTGATGCGTGAAGCCACCGCCGAGATCACCGCCCGCGCGCGGCCGGCGGTGCTGACCCTGACCTGCACGCCAGGCTTCGCCCTGCAGTGGCTGGTGCCTCGGCTGGGTGGCTTCGAGGCGCGGATGCCGGGGATCGACGTGCGCATCAGCCCGTCCAACCGGCGCATGGATTTCGCCCACGACGGCATCGACCTGGCGGTGCGCCACGGCTTCGGCCGCTACGAGGGGCTGGTGGCCGAGCGGCTGGTGGACGACGAGCTGGTGCCGGTGTGCAGCCCGGCGCTGGCCGCCGGTACGAGCCTGTCGACGCCCGCGCACCTGGCGGGCTTCACGCTGCTGCACGACGAGCACCGCCACGATTGGCCGCTGTGGCTGGAGGCGGCCGGCGTGCCGGGCGTGGACGCCACGCGCGGGCCGCTGTTCGTCGACAGCAACGGCGCCATCGAGGCGGCCCGGGCCGGGCTCGGGGTGGCGCTGGTGCGGCGCTCCCTTGTGCATCGCGAGCTCGCGGCCGGTACCCTGGCGGTGCTTTTCGACCAGGGCGTTGCCAGCGCCCTGGCCTATTTTCTTGTCTACCCGGCCGGCGTTCTGGAGCGTCCCGCAGTGGCGGCGTTCCGCGAATGGCTGCTGGCCGAGGCGGGCAGGGCTTGAGGAATCGAACATGGAATACCTGATCAGAACCGCCACCCCTGACGACGCCACGGCCATCAGCCAGGTGGTGCTCCTGGCGCTGGCCGAGAGCAACGCCCGTGACTACCCGCCGGCGGTGATCGCCTCGGTGCAGGCGAACTTCGGCCCCGAGCAGGTGCGGGGGCTGCTGGCGGCGCGCGAGGTGCTGGTGGCGGAGGAGGCGGGCTGCGTGATCGGCACTGCCAGCCTGGACGGGGACGTGGTGCGCACCGTCTTCGTCGCGCCAGGTGCCCAGGGGCTGGGCGTTGGCCGGCGGCTGATGGAGCATGTCGAGGCGCTGGCGCGGGAGCGCGGCGTCGCGGTGTTGAAGGTGCCGTCGTCGATCACCGCCGAAGGCTTCTACGCGGGGCTGGGCTTCCAGGCCGTGCAGCAGATTATCCGGGGCGAGGAGCGCACCATCGTGATGGAGCGCTCGTTGGCGGCTGCTCAGCCTGGGTGAGTGATGGGCGGTGGTCTATAAGAAGTCCTTGGCAGCGATCCTCTTGTGCACAGGCCAGGATGCTGCCACTGACGACCCGGCCCAGCGATGGAGTGCCTTATGCCGCGCAAGAAGAAACCAGTGAATACCGCCGCCGTTGGCACCGTTCAACATGATTCGCTACCCAGGCCGGTCACCGATGAGGAATGGGCGGACTACAGCGCGGCCTTCCCCGGCCTGACCCGTGCCAATGTCTACGTGACCTCGCCTGGCTGCTATGACGGCTACAACTGCATCGGCTGGACCGTGGGCGACACCACGCTCGAATTCGATGTGGAGGCGGTCACCGGCATGGTGAGGTTCTACCTGGACATGGGGTTCGTCGAGGTGCCAGCGGGGCACGATGCCGCTGATGTGGACCTCATGGCCATTTCCAACGGCCATTTCGCCAGCCATGCCACCAAGAAGTACACCGGCCCCAAGATCGATGGCATGCCTGACGACTTGTGGGAATCGAAGCTCTACCCCGGCGCACGGGTCACCCACGGGCGCCTGGAGCTTGCAGGTGAGACTTACGGTGCGCTCGTGAAGTCGTTCAGGAAGGCGTGAAGGGGACGTCCGTGTCCCCGGGTGCAGCCAGTAAGCGTCGTCACCAGCCGCAGGCGGCCTCGAAGCTATCGGCGCGGGCCATCTCCCACATGCGGCCGTAGAAGTCGGCTTCGATGGTGTCCTTGAGCAGGTCGCCCGGCTTGAGGAACACGTGGAGCTGGGAGAACAGGCGGATCTCGCTGTCGGAGACGCGGCGCACCAGGTGGCGCGGTTCCAGCTGCGCCGGGTGGTCGAGGCCGGCGGCGGCGAGCATCTCGGCCAGGGCCTTGAGGGTGTTGCGGTGGAAGCTGTGCACGCGCTGGGCCTTGTCGGGCACCACCAGGGCGCGCTGGCGCAGGGCGTCCTGGGTGGCGACGCCGGTGGGGCACTTGTTGGTGTGGCAGCTCTGCGACTGGATGCAACCGATGGCGAACATGAAGCCCCGCGCGGAGTTGGCCCAGTCGGCGCCGATGGAGAGCACGCTGGCGATGTCGAAGGCGCTGACGATCTTGCCGCTGGCGCCGAGCTTGATCTTGTCGCGCAGGTTCAGCCCCACCAGCACGTTGTGCACGAACAGCAGGCCCTCGCGCAGCGGCACGCCGATGTGGTCGGTGAATTCCAGGGGCGCGGCGCCGGTGCCGCCTTCCTTGCCGTCGACGACGATGAAGTCCGGGTAGATGCCGGTGGCCAGCATGGCCTTGGCGATGCCCATGAATTCCCAGGGGTGGCCCAGGCAGAACTTGAAGCCCACCGGCTTGCCGCCGGACAGCTCACGCAGCTGGGCGATGAACTGCATCATCTCCACCGGGGTGGAGAAGGCGCTGTGGCGCGAGGGGGAGATGCAGTCCTCGCCCATCATCACGCCACGGGTCTCGGAGATTTCCTGGGTCACCTTGTGCTTGGGCAGGATGCCGCCGTGGCCGGGCTTGGCGCCCTGGCTGAGCTTGATTTCGATCATCCGCACCTGCGGGTCCTGCGCCTGGGCGGCGAAGCGCTCCGGGTCGAACAGGCCGGCGGCGGTGCGGCAGCCGAAGTAGCCGCTGCCCAGTTCCCACACCAGGTCGCCGCCGTGCTCGCGGTGGTAGGGGCTGATGCTGCCTTCGCCGGTGTCGTGGTAGAAGCCGCCGAGCTTGGCGCCCTGGTTGAGGGCGCGGATGGCGTTGGCGCTGAGGGAGCCGAAGCTCATGGCCGAGATGTTGAAGATCGACGCCGAGTAGGGCTGCTTGCACTGCGGCCCGCCGATCTCGATGCGGAAGGCCGACGGGTCACTCAGCGGTGCCGGGCGCATGGAGTGGCCGATGAATTCGAAGCCCGCCTGGTAGACGTCCATCAGCGTGCCGAAGGGCTTGTCGGCGCCTTCGTTCTTGGCCCGCGCATACACCAGCGAGCGCTGGGCGCGGGAGAAGGGCAGCTTGTCGCCGTCGGCCTCCAGCAGGTACTGGCGGATTTCCGGGCGGATGCCTTCCACCAGGTAGCGGATGTTGCCCAGGATCGGGTAGTTGCGGCGCACCGCGTGGGGTTTCTGCAGTAGGTCGAGAATGCCGACCAGCGACAGCACGCCGGTGAGCAGGGTGAAGGGCCAGACCCATTCATGTTCGATGAAGGGCAGGGTGGCGAGGGTGAAGAGCACGCAGAAGGCGAAGAACGCGTAGCGGCTGAGAAGCGACAGGCTCATGCGGTTTCCTTGTGAGAGGGCACGGGTTCAGCGTAGCGGAGCGTCAAGGTTACGCCTTGTGGCGCGGCGAGGGGCACCCTGAAGCTCGTCGGGTGAGCGCGCCAGGCGCCGTAGGCTAGCGCGGCGCGGCGAAGAAACGCCGCCACAACTCGGCCTCGCGCCCGCTGGCGCGCAGGGCGGCCAGGCCCTTGTTGAAGGCCTCCAGATAATCGCGGTTGCCGGCGGGTTGCCCGGCGAACAGCACGAAGTACTCCCAGCTTTGCAGCGGTGCGGTGGTGGTCAGCTGCGCGGCTTCGTCCGCGTCCAGTTTCTGGTTCACCAGCCACTGCCCGGTGCCCTTGACCATGTCCACGGCGTCGATACGCCCGGCGGCGAGCTTGCGCAGGTTGCTGGTTTCGTCGCCGCCCACTTCGTATTTCAGCAGGCCGCGTTGTTCGGCCTCTTCCAGCAGCGGGGTCTTCGCCGAGCCCAGGGGCAGGCCGATGGTCAGGCCGCGCAGGCGCTCGATGTCGGCCGGCGTGCCGTCCCATTGCACGGGGCGGGCGCGGTTGTAGAAGAGCACCACTTCGTCGCTGTAGACCCGCTCGGAGAACAGGCAGCAGGCCTCGCGCTCGGGGTTGCGGCCCCACACGGCCGAGGCCTGCCAGCGGCCCTGGCGCACTTCCTCGAAGGCGCGCTTCCAGGGAAAGAAACCGTATTCCACGGTGATGCCCTGGGTGGCGAAGGCCTCGCTGACCAGGGTGGGGATCACGCCATTGCCGGGCTGCGCGGCGCTGATAAGAGGCGGCCACTCGCCGATGGCGATGCGGATGTGGCCCTCGGCGAAGAGCGGGCGGGCGCAGGCGAACAGGCAGATGAACAACAGGATCCGGAATCGGGACATCGAATTCTCCCGGCGATGCACGCCGGGCGGCGTGGCACCCGTTCAGCCAAGCACAGGGCGTGCCGGCCTGCCAGCCGGCACGCCCTGTGCCCGTCACGGTGCGCCGAAGGCCTGTGGGCGGTCGAAGAAGCGGCGGCGCTGCTCCACGGGCAGTTTGCCGGCGATCTCCAGCAGCATCGCCTGGGCCGCGCTCTGCAGCGCTGCCGTGGCTTCGCGCTGCTGGGCTAAGCGTCGTTCGACGGCGGCGGCGTCCAGGGGCTCGCGGGCCAATTCATCGAGCAGTTGCTGGCGGTTGTCGCGGTTGGTGCGGGCCAGGTCGCGCAACTGCGGGGCGTGCTGGCGGATCACCGCGCGCACCTCGCCGCGTTGCTCGGCGGGCAGCTCCCGGACCCGTGCAATGAGTTGGCGCATGGGCTGGCCCTGGAAGCCGGAGTCGCCCGGTGCCGGGCGGGCGATCAGCCAGCCGCCGAGAAAGGCATTGCCGGCCAGGGAGAGCAGCAGGGCGCCGCCGAGCAGCCAGGTCCTGTTCATGGTTCTTCCGTCCACAGCAGTTGGTCCAGGGCCTGGGCGGCCACTTCCAGGTCGGCGTCGCCGGCCGGTGCGCCGGCATGGCCGGCGAGCAGCCCGAGCACGCCGCACAGAGCGAGGCTGGCGAGCTTCACCTGCCAGCCGTAGCGCCATTGTTCCAGGGCCCGTTGCAGGCGTCGGCGCCAGCCCGGGCGCTGCGGTTGCGCAGTGGCGCGGGCGACGATGCGCGCGGCGAGGTCGGCCGGGGGCGTCGGTCTTGGCTGTGCGGCAAGGCGCCGGCGCAGATCCTGTTCATCGTTCATCGGTGTTCTCCTCGTTCGGGCGGCCGGGCAGCCAGCGGCGCAGTTGCGCACGGGCGCGGCCCAGCAGCCCCTCCAGGGCCTTGATATGCACGCCCATCAGCTCCGCCGCCTGGGGGTTGCTGTGCTCCTCGAAGTAGCAGAGCACCACGGCCATGCGCTGTTTGTCCGGCAGGCGCTGCACCACCCGTTGCACCTCGGCGGCCTCGCGGGCGCGCTGCACTTCGGCGGCGGTGTCGGCACCGGGGTCGAGCAGCTCCTCCAGCAGGGCGTCGATGCCCTGCTCGGGGCGGCGCTTGCGGCGGCGCAACTGGTCCAGGCACTGGTTGACCAGGATGCGCTGCAGCCAGGTGGTGAAGCGCGCCCGGCCCGGTTGCCAGTCGGCGGCGTGGGTCCAGATGCGGGTGAAGGCTTCCTGGGCGGCGTCCTCGGCATCGGCCTGCTCGGGCAGCACGCGCCGGGCGATGGCGTAGGCGCGGGGCAGGTGGCGTTGCACCAGGGTGGCGAAGGCGCGTTGGTCGCCTTCGGCCACGGCGGCCATCAACTGCTCGTCATCGAGTTCCATCCGTCAGTGGGCCGGCTTCAGGGGAACTGGCCGCCCTGGCGCTGCTGCGCCTGCTGCGCCTGCTGCCGCAGCTTGCCGATCTCATCCTGGGTGATGCGGCCGTCGTGGTTGGCGTCCAGGCGCTGGAACTGCTGTTCGGCGTGGGCCATGTACTCCTCGTGGGAGATGGCGCCGTCGCCGTTGCCGTCCATGGCCTTGATGCGTTCCTGCATGCGCTCCTGGAGCATCTCGCGGCGGCTGCCGTCGCCGGCGGCCTGGGCGCTGAGGCTGGCGCCGAGGAGCAGGGCCAGGCACAGGCTGGGGATGGGGTTCATGGAATCACCTCAGGGGTTCGGGGTCAGGGTGAGGCTGCCGGTGCGGGTCTCGCCCTGGTTGCCGGTGACGCTGCGGGAAAGGGTGTGGCTGTCGCGGTCGAAACTGTAGCTGGCCGAGCGTTGCGCCGTCTCGCCCGCTGCGTTGGTGACCTGGGTCTGGCGGGTGAGGCCGTCGTCGCCACGCTGGCTCTGTTGGCTGAAGCTGCCGCTGCGGCCGTCGCTGGTGGTCCAGGTGCCGCTGCTCTGGCCGTCGGCGTGGGTGCCTTCGAGGGTGACGCCACGGCCATCGGCACCGCTGCTGCTGCGGCTGAACTGGCCGCTGTCGCGGTCGTAGCGGGTGGTGCTGCTGGTGCTGGCGCTGCGGCCGTCGGCGCCGGTGACGCTGCGCTGGCGGGTCAGCCCGTCGGCCAGGTTGCCGCTGCGCTGGGTCTGCCAGCTGCCGGCCTGGCCACGGCCGGTGACGAAGCCGCCCGCGTGCTGGCGTTCCCTGGCCTCGGCCAGGCCGGCGCACAGCAAGAGCAGGCAGAGCAGGTGGGGCAGGGCGTTGCGCAGGGTGGCGTTCATGGGAGCCTCGTTGCCGGGAAAAGGGCGGGTTCGAGGGTTGTACGCCGGCGATGGCGGGGTACCTGCGATTATTTTTCGCAGGCACCAAGGTGGGCCGGCTGTCGGGTACCGCTCCGTGCGATCGGGTGCTCCGCTTGGTGGATGGGTGAAGCGTCATCCACCCTACGCGGCGTCGACCGTGGCGTTGGCGGTAAGAGCTTGGTGATCAGTTGGCGGAGCCGGCACCGAGATGGGCCGGATGTAGGGTGGATGGCGCTCTTTTCATCCACCAGGCGATCGTGCAGCCCGCGCGCATGCCCGCCTCGTGGGCGCGAATTCCTTCGCGATGGAACCTCCGGCCACCCCTCAGCCGGCTGCCAGCGGGTGGTCTTTCGCGGCTGAAGCCGCTCCCACAGGAGGGGCCCGCCGTTGTAGGTCGGGTGCAACCCGACGGGGCCGTGCGCAAGGCCACGCGGGTTTCACCCGCCCTACAGACTGAAAATCAAGGCTGCCTTCCCCGGAAAGACGCGATGAACCTTATTTTTCGCAGGCACCAAGGTGGGCCGGCTGTCGGGTACCGCTCCGTGCGATCGGGTGCTCCGCTTGGTGGATGGGTGAAGCGTCATCCACCCTAGCAGCGGCGACGGTGGTGCTGGAGTGGGGGCACAGAGGTGGGCCGATGTAGGGTGGATGACGCTCTTTTCATCCACCGGCGGAGCCCGGCGTGACCACGGATGCTGGGCTGGCTGGTGAGGCGGGGTTCACCCTACGGCTGCGGCGCCAGGGCATTGCTGCAGGCGGTGATCACCGCGTCGTCGGCCTTGAGGCGGTCGGGGAGGAAGTCGCGGAGGAATTCCACCCAGGTGCGGATTTTCGCGTCGAGGAACTGCCGCGACGGGTAGAGGGCGTAGATGCCCAGGGGGAACAGGCTGTGGCGCGGCAGCACGCGCACCAGGCTGCCGTCTTCCAGGCCCTTGACCGCGGAGTACACCGGCAGCACGCCGATGCCCATGCCGGCGATCAGCGCTTCGGTCATGGCGTCGGCGGTGTTGGCCTGGAAGGGGGTGTGGTTGATGGAGATCATCTGCTGCCCGTCCGGGCCCTCGAACAGCCATTTGTCCAGGGCCATCACCGAGTTCACCAGGCGCAGGCAGCGGTGCTGGGTGAGGTCCGACGGCTGGCGCGGGGCGCCGTGTTTGGCGATGTAGGCGGGGGAGGCGCAGAGCACGCTGTAGGTGGTGCCGAGCTGCTTGGAGATGAACCCCGAGTCGGGCAGCTCCTGGGCGATCACCACCGAGATGTCGTAGCCCTCGTCGAGGATGTCGGTGGTGCGGTTGGCCAGGGTCAGGTCGAAGCTGACGTCGGGGTAGGTCTCGCTGTACTGGGCGATGGCCTTGATCAGGTAGTGCTGGCCGATGCCGGTCATGGCGTGGACCTTGAGGTTGCCGGCGGGGCGGGCGTGGGCTTCGCTGGCTTCGGCTTCGGCTTCCTCTATGTAGCCGAGGATCTGCTCGCAGCGCAGCAGGTAGCGCTGGCCGGCTTCGGTGAGGGCGATGCGACGGGTGGTGCGGTGCAGCAGGCGGGTACGCAGGTGGGTTTCCAGGGTGGCCACGGCGCGCGATACGTAGGAGGTGGTGAGGTCGAGACGGGCCGCCGCAGCGGTGAAGCTGCCGGTTTCGGCCACGCAGACGAAGGCGCGCATGTTGAAGAGGATGTCCATGAAGGGCTCCGGCCTGGAAGGGGTGCGAATTCTGGCATGAAGTGCCGAGGGGATTATGGCTGATCAGTACACAATGAATCGCCTATCCGAGCGCTTATCCCGAAGCCGGGCCACACATAGAATCGCCGCCGTTTCGGGCCTTTCAGGTCCTTGCCTCAGGATGTGCCGCACGTGCCCCGCAATCGTCGGCCCGGGTTGACCCGAGCCAGTCTGTTCGCCGTCTTCCCGCTTCTGTGTTCCTGTATCGATTCCTCCGGCCTCGCGCCATCCTCCCGGCCCCTGGACGCCCATGAACTGGCGCCGGGCGCGGCCATCAGCACCGCCCAGGCCGAGGCCGGCTGGCCCGCCGGGCAGTGGTGGCGCGCCTATGGCGACCCGCAGCTGGACCGCTGGATGGACCGCGCCCTGGCCGGCAGCCCGAGCCTGGCCATGGCCGCCGCGCGGGTGCGCCAGGCCCGGGCGCGGGCCGGCGTGGTGGAGGCCGACGAGGCGCCGCAACTGGGTCTGGACGCCAGCCTGCAACGCAAGCGCTGGCCCGACGATGCCTTCTACGGCCCCGGCGACCTGGCCCGCAGCAGCAGCTGGAACAACACCAGCCAGCTGGGCTTTTCCTACCCGCTGGATCTCTGGGGCCGCGAGCGCAGCCGTGGCGAGTCGGCCCTCGACCAGGCCCGGGCGACGGCGAGCGAGGCGCGCCTGGCGGCCCTGGAGCTGCAAGGCAACCTGGTGCGCAGCTATATAGGCCTGGCCCTGCACCACGCCGAGCTGGATATTGCCGAAGCCGAGCTGGCCCGCCAGGAACAGCTGCTGGCGCTAACCCGCCAGCGCCGCCACGACGGCATCGGCACCGGCCTGGAAGAGACCCGCGCCCAGCTGGGCCTGCCCGAGGCCCGCCGGCAGATCGACCTGCTGCACGAGGCCATCGCGCTGGACCACAACCAGCTCGCCGCCCTGGCCGGCGCGGGGCCGGGGGAGGGCGAGGCCCTGCAACGCCCGGCGCTGTCGCCATTGCTGGACTTGGGCCTGCCGCCGCGCCTGCCCCTGGAGCTGCTCGGCCACCGGCCGGACCTGGTGGCCGCGCGCTGGCGGGTGGCGGCCGAAGCGCGGGGCATCGAGGCGGCGAAGGCGGACTTCTACCCCAACGTCGACCTGCTCGGCGGCCTCGGCACCTCGGCGGTGCAGGGTGGGGTGCTGGACTTCCTGCGCTACGACAAGCTGACCTGGGGCCTGGGCCCGGCGCTGTCCCTGCCCGTCTATGACGGTGGCCTGCGCCGTGGCCGCCTGGCCGAGGCGGGGGCCGGCTACGACCTGGCGGTGGAGGGCTACAACCAGGCGCTGGTGCTGGCGATCAAGGGCGTGGCCGATGCCCTGGTGCGGCTGAAGTCCCTGCGCGAGCAGCAGCACCTGGCTGCCGAGTCGGTGACCCAGGCGCAACATGCCTTCGACCTGGCCCAGTTGGCCCGCCAGCGCGGCCTCACCGACCAGCGCGCGGTGCTGGAGGCGCAACCGGCGCTGCTCCAGGCCCAACGCCTGCAGCAGCAGGTGCGCGCCGCACGCCTGGTGGCCCAGGCCGATCTGTTGCTGCAACTGGGCGGCGGCGTGCTGCCGGTGGCCGCCGGCCCGCAGCCGGAGCGACTGACGCCCAGCGAACCCACGCTGCATATCCCCCATCCCTGAGAAACGACCATGACCACAACCTTGCGCCGCGACCTGGCCAGCTGGGCGCGCACCGAGGGCCTGACCTGGGTGTTCATCCTCAAGGCCCTGCTCACCGCCTTCATCGCCCTGTGGCTGGCCTACCGCCTGGAGCTGCCGCAACCCGGCACCGTGCTGGTGACGGTGTTCATCGTCATGCAGCCGCAGAGCGGCCAGGTCTTGGCCAAGAGCTTCTACCGCATCATCGGCACCCTGCTGGGGCTGACGGTGATGGTGGCGCTGATCGCCCTGTTCAACCAGGAGCGGGTGCTGTTCATGCTCAGCGTGGCCATCTGGATCGGCCTGTGCACCGCCGGTGCCGCGCGCTACCGGGACTTTCGCGGCTACGCCTGCGTGCTGGCCGGCTACACGGCGGTGATCATCGGCCTGCCGGCGACCCTGCACCCGGAAGGCGCCTTCATGCAGGCGCTGTGGCGGGTGCTGGAGATCACCCTGGGCATCCTCTGCACCGGGCTGGTGAACGCCCTGGTGCTGCCGCAGACCAGCAGCGCCGACCTGCGCGCCACCTTGCAGGCGCGCTTCCGCGACTTCGCTGCCTTCGCCTGCGAGGGGCTGGCCGGGCGCCTGGACAGCGAGCGCTTCGAGGCCCTCAACGCGCGCTTCGCCGCCGCTGCCGTGGGCCTGGAGAACCTGCGCAACGCCACCGCCTTCGAAGACCCGCACATGCGCCTGCGCGCCGGGCGTCTGGGGCGTCTGAACAACGAGTTCATGGTGCTCTCCACGCGCTTCCACGCCCTGCACCAGTTGCTCAACCGCCTGGCCGCGACCGTGGAACCGACCGGCCAACTGGTGCGCGAGGCCCTGGCACCCTGCCTGGCGGAAGTGGCCGCGCTGCTGGCCGCCCAGCGCGAGAGCCTGGGCAGCGACGCCGAGGCGGCGGAGTTCGCCGGGCGCCTGGCGGCCTGCCGGCAGGAGCTGATGCAGCTGATCCGCGCCGGGCGCGGGCGCCTGGCCATGCAGCAGGTGGATGAGGCCGGCGCGCTGGATTTCGATACCGCCGCCGAGCTGCTGTTCCGCTTCGTCGATGACCTCCACAGCTACGCCCTGACCCTGGCCTCGCTGCTGGACCACCGCCACGCCCGCGAGGACTGGCGGGAGAGCTTCCGCCCCCGCGCCAACTCCCTGGCCGCCGCCGTGGCCGGCATGCGCAGCAGCCTGCTGATCCTCGCCCTGGGCACCTTCTGGATGGCCACCGCCTGGCCGGCCGGGGAGACCTTCACCATGACCGTGGGGATGATCTCGGCACTGGCGTCGTCATCCTCCAACCCCAAGCGCCTGGCTCTGCAGCTGACCATCGGCGCCACCGGCGGCGCCCTGGCCGGTATCGCGACCACCTGCTGGGTGCTGCCCTGGCTGGACGGCTTCGCCATGCTCTGCTGCGCCCTGGCGCCCACCTTCGCCCTGGGCGCGCTGCTGCTGTCGCGCAGCCAGTGGTCGGGCTACGGCGTCGGTTTGCTGGTGTGGTTCTGCCTGCTGTCGCTGCCGGCCAATCTCACCCACTACGACCCCTACCGGCTGTTCAACGAGTACCTGGCGGTGCTGCTGTCCATGACCCTGGCCACCCTGGCGGCGGCGCTGATCCTGCCGCCCAACCGGCCCTGGCTGTGGCGGCGCCTGGAGCACGACCTGCGCCTGTGCGCGGTGCACACCGTGAGCGGGCGCATCCGTGGGCTGGTGAGCGGCTTCGAGAGCGGCACCCGGGACCTGCTGGCCCAGGCCTATGCCTTCTCCGCCGGGCGCCCGGACGTTCAGCGCCGGCTGCTGCGCTGGATGTATGCGGTGCAGGAGGTGGGGCACGCGGTGATCGAGCTGCGCCTGGAGCAGGCACGGCTGCCGGCGCTGTCCTGCTATGCCGAGTCGATGCCATGGCGGCAATCGGTGCGGGTGATGGGGCGGGCGCTGATCCGCCTGCTGATCCAGCCTGGCGAGGCCAACCGCCTGCGTGCGCTGCAGGCGGTGGAGCAGGCCATCGAGGCGGTGCGCGCCACCCCCGAGCCCTGTGCGCCGCAGTTCGAAACCTCGCCCTTGCGCCGCCTGCAGAGCTACCTGCACTTCATCCGCACCTCCCTGCTCGACCCGCTGGCGCCCTGGGCTGATGCCCTCGAGCCGGCACCTGCCCCGGTACTCGCCCATGCCACGTGAGATCGCCCTGCACGGCGTCTACCTGCCGAGCCTGACGCTGCTGTTCCTCCTGGCCCTGGCCGGTGGCTGGGTGCTCGACCGCCTGGCCGCGCGCCTGGGGCTGTACCAGCACGCCTGGCACCCGGTGCTGCTGCGGGTCAGCCTGTTCACCTGCCTGTACGGCGCCCTGGCGCTGGCCACCTACCGTTGAGAGACCCCTGTCCGTGAAACGAATCATCAGTGTCGTCGCGACCCTGCTCATCCTCGCCCTGGCGGTGACCTTGGTGCACCAGCTGTGGCAGCACTACATGGAGTCGGCCTGGACCCGCGACGGCCGGGTGCGCGCCGATGTGATCAACATCGCTCCCGATGTCGCCGGGCTGGTGGTGGAGGTGCCGGTGCGCGACAACCAGGCGGTGAAGGCCGGCGACGTGCTGCTGCGCATCGACTCGTCGCACTACGCGCTGGCGGTGAGCGAGGCGGAAGCGGAGGTGGACGCCGCCCGCGCCGAGCTGGACATGCGCCGCCTCAACGCCCGCCGCCGCGCCGACATGGACGACCTGGTGGTGTCGCGGGAAAGCCGCGAGGACGCCGGCCACATCGCCACGGGTGCCGAGGCGCGCTACCGCCGCGCCCTGGCCCGGCGTGATGCCGCGCGGCTGGACCTGGAACGCACCGAGGTACGCGCGCCGGTGGACGGCTACGTCACCAACCTCAACATCTACCGGGGCGACTACGCGCGCACCGGCCAGGCCAGCATGGCGCTGGTGGACGGGCGTTCGTTCTACGTCAACGGCTACTTCGAGGAAACCCGCCTGCCGCGCATCCGCGTGGGCGCGAAAGTGGAGATGCGCCTGATGAGCGGCGAGCGCTTGCTGGGGCACGTCGACAGCATCGCCCGGGGCATCTACGACCGCGACAACCCCGAGAGCCGCGAGCTGGTGGCGGACGTGAACCCCACCTTCAACTGGGTGCGCCTGGCCCAGCGCGTGCCGGTGCGCATCCACCTGGACGAGGTGCCCGAGGGGTTGGCGCTGTCGGCGGGAATGACCTGCACCGTGGTGGTGGACGAGGGGCAGGGCGCGGACGCTCCGCAGGGCTGAGGGATTGTTGAGCCAGCGGCCACAGTCCTTGTGCTGGATCGCTCTGTAAGCGCCGGGTGGCGCTCCTTAAAATTGACCTGCCTCCCACGACGAGGCGCACATGCTGATCTACCTCACCGTCCTGCGGTGTTGCGCAGTACCTTCGGCCCGTTCGTGGAGAGCGGGCCGAAGCCCCTCCCTCCAAGGCAATTCGGATAACAGATCAATGAAAGCGTTCATGTTGCTGGCCCTGGCCGGCCTGTCTCCTCTCGTCTTCGCTGCCGCCCCCGAACAACCCGCTCCCGCCGAAACCGAGCCCTACCACTACGGCATGGAGCTGGACATCGCCCGGGTCATCTCCCGCAGCGAAATCCCCGACGTCTGCGGCGTGGTACCGGCCTACCTGACCTATGAAGACCACCAGGGCAAGGTCCACCGCCTCGAGTACATGGTGTTCGGCAATGGGTGCTCCAACGGTTGAGCCCAGCCGCTCGACGTGACAGATGCCCGGCCCGATAAGCCGGGCATTGTCGTTTCTGGGGGCCATGGGGCGGCCTGTGTGACGTTTGGATTAAATATCTGACTTGCCGGTCGGAATTCATTATCCTGCGGCACTCTTGCTTGCAGTACAGAACAACCCATCAATAAAAGGATCAATTCCATGGCTCAAGTAACCCTCAAGGGCAACCCCGTCAGCGTCGATGGCCAACTGCCGGCCAAAGGCGCCCAGGCACCGGCTTTCAGCCTGGTCGGCGGCAACCTGGCGGACGTGACCCTGGCCAGCCTGAGCGGCAAGCGCAAGGTGCTGAACATCTTCCCGAGCGTCGACACCCCCACCTGCGCCACCTCCGTGCGCAAGTTCAACACCGAGGCCAGCAAGCTGGCCAACACCGTGGTGCTGTGCATCTCCGCCGACCTGCCGTTCGCCCAGGCGCGCTTCTGCGGCGCTGAAGGCCTGGAAAACGTGATCAACCTGTCCACCATGCGTGGCGCGCAGTTCCTCAAGGACTACGGCGTTGCCATCGCCAACGGCCCCCTGGCCGGCATCGCCGCCCGCGCCGTGGTCGTGCTGGACGAGAACGACAAGGTGCTGCACAGCGAGCTGGTCGGCGAAATCGCCGACGAGCCGAACTACGCAGCTGCCATCGCCGCGCTCTGATCGGGCGAGGGTGACGAAAAAGGGAGGCCGATGGCCTCCCTTTTTCTTTGGGTGCGATTTTGTGGTCAGGCACGGCGTTGAGCCGTGTGTGGGGGCTGTCGCTTTTTACCTCCACCAGCGGTGTTGGGCGGGGCACCGATGGTGGATGGGTGAAGCGTCATCCACCCTACGCACCGGTCGAATTCGTAGGTTGGCGCCGAGCGCAGCGAGGCCCAACGCAACGGCGCCGGCCCATTTCGCGAATGAATTCCCATGGGTTCTCGCAACCGCTTCGCGAGCAGAGCTCGCTCCTACGAGGCGTGCCAGGGCCGACCGACGGGGTTGCGCGGGGCCATGTACGGAGTTGACCCGTGTGTAGGGTGGAGGTCGCTCTTTACCTCCACCAGCGGTGTGTGGCGGGGCGCCGATGGTGGATGGGTGAAGCGTCATCCACCCTACGCAGCGGTCGGCTCCGTAGGGCGGGTGAAGCCCGGGCTACGGGTGGTGTGGCGCTAAAGCGTGAGCTGCAAACGCTTGACCAGGGCGCCGGGGAGCAGGGAGGAGAGGGTCTGGCGTTCGTCGTAGGTGCTGGCGGAGAGGCGCAGCTGGCGTTCGGCGGTGAGGGCTTCGAGCTGGTCACCGAGGAGGTCGAAGAGGCTGTCGTCGAAACGCATGGTGCTGACCGGCGCCTGGATGCGGCCGTCCTCCACCCAGAAGGTGGCGAAGCGGGTCATGCCGGTGATGCGGGCGGCGGGCAGGTCGGACCAGTTGAGGTACCAGAGGTTGCCGATGTAGAGCCCGGTGCCGAGGGCGGCGAGGGCGTCGGCTTCGGGCAGGGTGCCGGCGTCCATCACCAGGGCCAGGGGATTTTCGTCGCCGCTGGCGCCGTTGCCGGGCAGGCCGTATTCACGGGCGCTGCGCGAGCCCACCAGGCGGCCGGTGAGGCGGCCCTGCTGGATGAGCGCGACATCGCTGCGTGGCGAACCCTCGGCGGTGAAGGGCGGCGAGAGGGCGCCGGCCACCTGCTCGTGCAGGCCCAGCAACGGGCTGAAGCGGGCGCCGTCGTCCAGGCGTTGCAGCGGGCTTTCCTTGCTGGCCAGGGCGCGGGCGGAGAAGCCGCCCCAGCAGAGCATGCCGGTGATTTCCTCCAGCGCCGCCGGGGCGATGTAGGCGCGGTAGCCGCCCGGGGCGAGGATGTGCAGGGGCTTGCCCAGGTGCTCCAGCTGGGCGCGGGCGGCGGCGAAGCGGCGGAGGAATTCCTCGTCGTTCCAGCCCTGGCCGGCGTAGTCGGCCTTCACCGCCTGGCCGTTGGCGTGGAACAGGCTGAAGTCGAAGTTGAAGCAGTGGGCGCTGTGCCAGCCGAAGGCACCCCAGCTGTTGGCGAAGCCCCGGTAGAGCGGGCCGGCGGCGTAGATGCCGACCATATCCAGCCCCTCGGCGGCGGCGCTGATGCAGGGCAGCACGGCGGCCGGGTCGGGCAGCGGCTGGCTGTCGACATGGCGGCGCTGCCAGGGCGTGCGGTCGGGCATCAGGTAGGGGTCGGGCGGCAGCTGGCCGATCACCGCGCGCAGGCGTTCGAGGCCGTCGGCCAGGCGCTGGCGGTCTTCGTCCGGCTGGCCGGAGAGGGTGACGGCCATCTGCGCCTGGCGCTCGGCGGCGATCAGCTGCAGGGTGGCGCCGGCCTGGGACACATGGCCGGCCTGGCGCACGCGGGCGTGGTTGAAGCGGATGAAGTCGGATTCCTCGGCGCTGTACCAGAGGGTGAAGTTCTCGCCGGGGCGCATGGCCTGGCGCAGGGAGTCGGCGAGGGCGGCGAAGCCGGCTTCGCGGGAGTCGATATGGACGCTCATCAGGCGGCACCTCCGAATACGTCGACCTGGCTGAACACACAGGCGGGTGAGGCATGGCCCACCCGCACCACCTGGTTGGGCTCGCCCTTGCCGCAGAAGGGCGTGCCGAGCACCTCGAAGGTGCTGGCGTCGCCCACCGCGGCGAGGCTGCGCCAGAAGCTGGCGGAGATGCCCCGGTAGTTGGGGTTCTTCACCACGCCCTTGAGCTCGCCGTTTTCGATGAGCTGGCCCCATTCGCAGCCGAACTGGAACTTGTTGCGCGCGTCGTCGATGGACCAGGAGCGGTTGGTGGTCATCAGGATGCCGCGCTCGATACCGCCGACCAGTTGCTCCAGGCGCTGGTTGCCGGGCTCGATGTTGAGGTTGGCCATGCGGTCGATGGGTGCGCGGTTCCAGTTGCAGGCGCGGCTGTTGGCCACGCCCGGCAAGCCGCTGCGTTGCTGCGAGAGGGCGCCGCCGAGGGGGCGCAGGAGCAGGCCCCTTTCGATCAGCAGGGTCTTCTGCGCGGCGCTGCCGTCGTCGTCGTGGCCGTAGCTGGCCAGCTCCTCGGGGATGCCCGGGTCGAAGCTGACGTTGAGCAGCGCCGAGCCGTATTGGTAGTGGCCGAAGTCTTCCTGGCGGATGAAGCTGGTGCCGGCGTAGTTGCGCTCGTCGCCGAGGATGCGGTCCAGCTCCAGCGGGTGGCCGATGGATTCGTGGATCTGCAGCATCATCTGCTCGGGCATCAGCAGCAGGTCACGGGGGCCTTCCGGGGTGTTGGGCGCCAGCAGCAGTTGCAGCGCCTCGTCGGCCACGCGGGGCGCCGAGCCGCGCAGGCCCAGGCGCTGGATGACCTCGGCGCCGCCCTGCTGGCCGCCGTGGTAGCCACCGAAGCTGCGGGTCTGGCTGTCGTGGCCGTCGAAGGCGGTGACACTGGCGCCGGGGTAGACGAACTGCAGTTCCTGCCAGTGCTCGGCGCCGGCGCTGTTGAGGTAGAGCTGCTCGTGGCGGTTGACGCTGAGCAGCAGCGTCCAGTTGACCAGGCGCGGGTCGGCGGGCACCGCGGCGGACTCCTCGCGCAGCAGCTCGATGCGCTCGGCGATGCCGGGCAGCGGGGTGTCGAGGCCCGGGGAGCGGTACTCGGCGCGGCCCTGGGGCGGGGCGACGCGGGCGTCCACCAGGTTGTGCGGGGCGATCAGCCGGGCGCGGGCCTCGGCCAGGTCGAGGGCGCGCTGCAGGCCTTCGGGGCTGAGGTCGTTGGTGGCGGCATAGGCTTCGACGCCACTGATGCGCACGCTGAGCATGGCGCCCAGGTCGCTGGAGAAGAATGGCGGCTCGGCGACGTTGCGCCGTACCCGGCAGTGCTCGCCGCTCTGGCGGACGATGCGCAGGGCGTGGAAGTCCGCGCGGCTGCGCAGGGTGGAGAACTGCTGCTTGAGTCGTTCGAACACGGGGCGCTCCCAATCATCGGCAAGGCAAGGGCGCATGGTCGCGCGGGTGGCCTTGATGAACAAGAGCGGGCGCGGAAAGGAGATGTGACATTTGCGCAGGGCGCCGCCAAGGGCCGCCACCGCTCAAGGGCGCGCCATGGCTGCGGTAAGGAATGGGTAAATAGGCGGTAAAGAGACTTTGCCTATGGGCGCCGAGTGCTTATCGTGCACGCTCTCGCACAGACCGACCCTGAATCATGTCCTCGATACAAGACTCGCGCCCCCGTCCTTCCCGTAACTGGCTGATCATCACCCTCTGCCTGGCCGCCCTGGTGGCGCTGGTGTGGTGGTTCTGGCCGGCCTCGTCCAAGCACCCGGAAGGGGAGGCGACACGCACCCGACCCGGCCCCGCCGGCATGGCGCGCCCGGGCTTCGGCGCGTTCGGCGGGCCGGTGCCGGTGCGCGTGGCCGCCGCCAGCGAAGGTGACTTCCCGGTGTTCTACAAGGCACTGGGCACGGTGACCTCGCTGAACACGGTGAACGTGCGCAGCCGGGTCAACGGCGAAGTGATGAAGCTGGCCTTCGAAGAAGGCCAGCAGGTGAAGGCCGGCGACCTGCTGGCGGTGATCGACCCGCGCCCCTATGAGGTGGCGCTGCAACAGGCCGAGGGCACGCTGCTGCAGAACCAGGCGCAGCTGAAGAACGCCGAGATCGACCTGGCGCGCTACCGCGGCCTGTACGCCGAGGACAGCATCGCCAAGCAGACCCTGGACACCCAGGAAGCCCTGGTGGGCCAGTACAAGGGCACGGTGAAGGCCAACCAGGCCGCGGTGGCCGATGCCAAGCTCAACCTCAGCTTCACCCAGGTGCGCGCCCCGGTGTCCGGCCGCGTGGGCCTGCGCCAGGTGGACCTGGGCAACCAGGTGAGCTCCGGCGATACCACGCCGCTGGTGGTGATCACCCAGACCAAGCCCATCAGCGTCATCTTCACCCTGCCGGAGAACCAGTTGCCGGCGGTGGTCACGCGCTTCCGTGCGGGCAATGCCCTGGCGGTGGAAGCCTGGGACCGTGGCGACACCCTGAAGCAGGCCGAGGGTGTGCTGCAGAGCCTGGACAACCAGATCGACACCGCCACCGGCACCCTGAAGTTCAAGGCGCGCTTCGCCAACGAGGACGAGACGTTGTTCCCCAACCAGTTCGTCAACGTGCGCCTGCTGGCCGACACCCTCAAGCAGTCGGTGCTGATCCCGTCCGCCGCCGTGCAGTTCGGCAGCCAGGGCACCTTTGCCTACGTGATGGACGGCGACAAGAAGGTGCGCGTGCAGGCCCTGGAAACCGGCCCGAGCGATGGCGAGCGCACCGTGATCAAGGCCGGGCTCAAGGTCGGCGAGCGCGTGGTGCTGGAAGGCACCGACCGCCTGCGCGACGGCAGCGAGGTGGAAGTGGTGCACGACAGCGACCAGGTACCGACCCAGCCCAGCGAGCAGTTGCAAGGCGCGGACAAGGGCGCCGAGAAGGGCGGCAAGGCTGAAAAAGGCGGCGTATGAACATCTCCCGCCTGTTCATCCTGCGGCCGGTCGCCACCACGCTGAGCATGCTGGCGATTCTCCTCGCCGGCTTGATCGCCTACCGCCTGCTGCCGGTTTCGGCGCTGCCGGAAGTGGACTACCCGACCATCCGCGTCATGACCCTGTACCCGGGCGCCAGCCCGGACGTGATGACCAGCGCCGTGACCGCGCCGCTGGAGCGCCAGTTCGGGCAGATGCCGGGGCTGACGCAGATGTCGTCCACCAGTTCCGGCGGCGCCTCGGTGATCACCCTGCGCTTCAGCCTGGAGGTGCAGCTGGACGTGGCCGAGCAGGAGGTGCAGGCGGCCATCAACGCGGCCAACAACCTGCTGCCCAACGACCTGCCGGCGCCCCCCGTCTATAACAAGGTCAACCCGGCCGACACCCCGGTGCTGACCCTGGCGGTGAGCTCCAAGACCCTGCCGCTGCCGCAACTGCACACCCTGGTCGACACGCGCATGGCGCAGAAGCTGTCGCAGATCAGTGGCGTGGGCATGGTCAGCATCGCCGGCGGCCAGCGCCAGGCGGTGCGGATCAAGGTCAACCCGGAGGCGCTCGCCGCCAACGGCCTGAACCTGTCCGACGTGCGCTCGCTGGTGAGCGCCTCCAACGTCAACCAGCCCAAGGGCAACTTCGACGGCCCGACCCGCACCTCGATGCTGGACGCCAATGACCAGCTGAAGTCGCCGGAGGAATACGCCAACCTCATCCTCGCCTACCAGAACGGCGCGGCGCTGCGCCTGAAGGACGTCGCCGAGATCGCCGAGGGCGCGGAGAACGAGCGCCTGGCCGCCTGGGCCAACCAGAACGAGGCAGTGCTGCTGAACATCCAGCGCCAGCCCGGCGCCAACGTCATCGAGGTGGTGGACCGCATCCAGGAACTGCTGCCGAAAATGACCGCCAACCTGCCGGCGGGCCTGGACGTGGTGGTGCTCACCGACCGCACCCAGACCATCCGCGCTTCGGTCACCGACGTGCAGCACGAGCTGCTGATCGCCATCGCCCTGGTGGTGATGGTGACCTTCCTGTTCCTGCGCCGGGTCAGCGCCACGCTGATCCCGTCCATCGCCGTGCCGCTGTCCCTGGTGGGCACCTTCGGGGTGATGTACCTGGCCGGCTTCTCGGTGAACAACCTGACGCTGATGGCCCTGACCATCGCCACCGGCTTCGTGGTGGACGACGCCATCGTCATGCTGGAGAACATCGCCCGCCACCTGGAGGAGGGCGCCACGCCGCTGGAGGCCGCGCTCAAGGGCGCCCGGCAGATCGGCTTCACCCTGATCTCCCTGACCTTCTCGCTGATCGCCGTACTGATCCCGCTGCTGTTCATGGCCGATGTGGTCGGGCGGCTGTTCCGCGAATTCGCCATCACCCTGGCGGTGGCCATCCTGATTTCCCTGGTGGTGTCGCTGACCCTGACGCCGATGATGTGCGCGCGGCTGCTCAAGCCCGAGCCGGAAGAGAAGGAGCAGGGCCGCTTCTACCGCGTCAGCGGCGCCTTCATCGACGGCATGATCGAGCGCTATTCCCACGGCCTGCGCTGGGTGCTGCGCCACCAGCCGCTGACCCTGCTGGTGGCGGTCGCCACCCTGGGCCTGACCGTGGTGCTCTACCTGGCGGTGCCCAAGGGCTTCTTCCCGGTGCAGGACACGGGCGTGATCCAGGGCATCACCGAGGCGCCGCAATCGGTGTCGTTCCGCGCCATGAGCGAGCGCCAGCAGCGCCTCGCCGAACTGGTGCTGAAGGACCCGGCGGTGGCCAGCCTGACCTCCTACATCGGCGTCGACGGCGACAACGTCACCCTCAACAGCGGGCGCATGCTGATCAACCTCAAGCCCCACGGCGAGCGTGACCTCACCGCCAGCGAGGTGATCCAGCGTCTGCAGCCGCAGCTGGACAAGCTCAGCGACATCCGCCTGTACCTGCAGCCGGTGCAGGACCTGACCATCGAGGACCGGGTCAGCCGCACCCAGTTCCAGTTCAGCATGGAATCCCCCGACGCCGACCTGCTGCGCGAGTGGACCGGCAAGCTGGTGGACGCGCTGAGCCAGCAGCCGGAGCTCTCGGACGTGGCCAGCGACCTGCAGGACAAGGGCCTGCAGGTGTACCTGGACATCGACCGCGACATGGCCGGGCGCCTGGGGGTGGAGATTTCCGCCATCACCGACGCGCTCTACGACGCCTTCGGCCAGCGGCAGATCTCCACCATCTTCACCCAGGCCAGCCAGTACCGCGTGGTGCTGGAGTCCGCCACGGGCGACCGCATCGGCCCGCAGGCGCTGCAGCAGCTGCGCGTCGCCGGCACCGACGGCGTGCAGGTGCCGCTGGCCACCCTGGCGCGCATCGAGGAGCGGCAGACGGAGCTGGCGATCAACCACATCGGCCAGTTCCCGGCGGTGAACCTGTCGTTCAACCTGGCCCCTGGCGTCGCCCTGGGCGAGGCGGTGGCGGTGATCGAGCGGGTGCAGCAGGAGATCGGCATGCCGGAAGGCATCCAGACCCGCTTCCAGGGTGCGGCGGCGGCCTTCGAGGCCTCGCTGTCGAGCACGCTGTTGCTGATCTTGGCGGCGGTGGTGACCATGTACATCGTCCTGGGCGTGCTCTACGAGAGCTACATCCACCCGGTGACCATCCTCTCCACGCTGCCTTCGGCGGGCGTCGGTGCCTTGCTGGCGCTGCTGCTGTCGGGCAATGACCTGGGTCTGATCGCCATCATCGGCATCATCCTGCTGATCGGCATCGTCAAGAAGAACGCGATCATGATGATCGACTTCGCCCTGGAGGCCGAGCGCCACCAGGGCATGAGCCCCGAGGACGCCATCTACCAGGCCGCGCTGCTGCGCTTCCGGCCGATCCTGATGACCACCCTGGCCGCGCTGTTCGGCGCCGTGCCGCTGATGCTCGCCACCGGCTCCGGCGCCGAACTGCGCCAGCCCCTGGGCCTGGTGATGGTGGGTGGTTTGCTGGTGAGCCAGGTGCTGACGTTGTTTACGACGCCCGTTATTTATCTGGCCTTTGATCGGTTGTCACGGCGCTTCGCCGGCCGCAGTGCCGCCGGAGTCGAAGTATGAGAGGGGCGAGCTTGAAGCTTGAAGCTGGAAGCTTGAAGTGGCAGAGCGCTGGTGGCCTGGGGCTCTTGCTTCCGGCTTCCGGCTCCCAGCTTCCGGATCAGTGCGGAGCACGGACGTGAACCTCTCCGCCCCCTTCATCCACCGCCCCGTCGCTACGATGCTGCTGAGCCTGGCGATCATGCTGCTGGGCGGCATGAGTTTCGGGCTGTTGCCGGTGTCGCCGCTGCCGCAGATGGATTTTCCGGTGATCACGGTGCAGGCCAGCCTGCCCGGGGCGAGCCCGGAGATCATGGCGTCCAGCGTGACCACGCCGCTGGAGCGCTCGCTGGGGACCATGTCCGGCGTCACCCAGATGACCAGCCGCACCAGCCAGGGCTCGACGCGGATCATCATCCAGTTCGACCTGGACCGTGACATCAACGGTGCCGCCCGCGATGTGCAGGCGGCGATCAACGCCTCGCGCAACCTGCTGCC
Source organism: Pseudomonas solani (assembly GCF_026072635.1). NCBI lineage: Bacteria > Pseudomonadati > Pseudomonadota > Gammaproteobacteria > Pseudomonadales > Pseudomonadaceae > Pseudomonas > Pseudomonas solani. Next base: position 5,073,248 of record NZ_AP023081.1, read on the forward strand.
CAGCGGCATGCGCAGCATGCCCACCTACAAGAAGGTCAACCCGTCCCAGGCGCCGATCATGGTGCTGTCGCTGACCTCCGATGTGCTGGAGAAGGGCCAGCTGTACGACCTGGCCTCGACCATCCTGGCCCAGAGCCTGTCCCAGGTTAAGGGCGTGGGCGAGGTGCAGATCGGCGGCAGTTCGCTGCCGGCGGTGCGGGTCGAGCTGGAGCCGCAGTTGCTCAACCAGTACGGCCTGTCCCTGGACGATGTGCGCAGCCGCATCGCCGCCGCCAACCAGCGCCGCCCCAAGGGCGCGGTGGAGGATGACGCGCGGCATTGGCAGGTGGGCGCCAACGACCAGTTGGAAAAGGCTGCCGACTACGCGCCGCTGATCCTCCGCTACCAGGAGGGCTCGGCCCTACGCCTGGGCGATGTGGCCCGGGTCCGCGATGCGGTGGAAGACCGCTACAACAGCGGCTTCTTCAACGACGAGAACGCGGTGCTGCTGGTGATCAACCGCCAGGCCGGCGCCAACATCATCGAGACCATCGAAAGCATCAAGGCGCAGCTGCCGACCCTGCAGGCGGTGCTGCCGGCCAGCGTCAAGCTGAACCAGGCGATGGACCGTTCGCCGGTGATCCGCGCCACCCTGCACGAGGCCGAGCGCACCCTGCTGATCGCCGTGGTGCTGGTGATTCTGGTGGTCTACCTGTTCCTCGGCAGCCTGCGCGCCTCGCTGATCCCGGCGCTGGCGGTGCCGGTGTCGCTGGTGGGCACCTTCGCGGTGATGTACCTGTTCGGCTTCTCCCTCAACGTGCTGTCGCTGATGGCGCTTATCCTCGCCGCCGGGCTGGTGGTGGACGACGCCATCGTGGTGCTGGAGAACATCTCGCGGCATATCAACGACGGCATGCCGCCGTTCAAGGCGGCGCTGCAGGGCACCCGCGAGGTGGGCTTCACCCTGCTGTCGATGAACCTGTCGCTGGTGGTGGTGTTCGTTTCCATCCTGTTCATGGGCGGCATCATCGACCGCATGTTCCGCGAGTTCTCCCTGACCTTGGCGGCGGCCATCCTGGTGTCGCTGCTGGTGTCGCTGACGCTGACCCCGATGCTCTGCGCGCGCTGGCTCAAGCCCCACGTGCCGGACAAGGACAGCCGCATGCAGCGCTGGAGCGAGGCCATCCACGAGCGCATGACGCGGCTCTACGACGTGACCCTCGGCTGGGCCCTGCGCCACCCGCGCCTGACCCTGCTCAGCCTGTTCGTCACCATCGGCCTCAACGTCGCGCTCTACGTGATCGTGCCCAAGACCTTCCTGCCGCAGCAGGACACCGGGCAGCTGATCGGCTTCATCCGCGGCGACGACGGCCTGTCGTTCAGCGTGATGCAGCCGAAAATGGAGATCTTCCGTCGTGCCGTGCTCAAGGACCCGGCGGTGGAAAGCGTCGCCGGCTTCATCGGCGGCAGCGGCGGCATCAACAACGCCTTCATGATCGTGCGCCTGAAGCCGATCAAGGAGCGCAAGCTGTCGGCGCAGAAGGTCATCGAGCGCCTGCGCAAGGAGATGCCCCTGGTGCCCGGCGGCCGGCTGATGCTGATGGCCGACCAGGACATCATGACCGGCGGCTCCCGCGAGCAGCGCAGCTCCGAGTACGAGTACGTGCTGCAGGCCGAGGACCTGGGCGACCTGCGCACCTGGCTGCCGCAGGTGACCGCCGCGCTGAAGGCCCTGCCGGAGCTGACCGCCATCGACGCGAAGGAAGGCGAGGGCGCCCAGCAGGTGACGCTGAAGGTGGACCGCGAGACGGCCAAGCGCCTGGGCATCGACATGAACATGGTCACGGCGGTGCTCAACAACGCCTACAGCCAGCGGCAGATCTCCACCATCTACGACAGCCTCAACCAGTACCAGGTGGTGATGGAGGTCAACCCGAAATACGCCCAGGACCCGGCGACCCTGGAGCAGGTGCAGGTGATCACCGCCGACGGCCAGCGCGTGCCGCTGTCGAGCTTCGCCAGCTATGAGCGCAGCCTGGAGGAGGACCGGGTCAACCACGAGGGCCAGTTCGCCTCGGAAAGCATCTCCTTCGACCTGGCGCCGGGCGTGAGCCTGGACCAGGCCACCGTGGCCATCGAGAAGGCGGTGGCGGCCATCGGCATGCCCAGCGCCGTGGTCGCGCGCCTGGGCGGCACCGCCGACGCCTTCGCCAGCACCCAGCAGAACCAGCCGTGGATGATCCTCGCCGCGCTGGTGCTGGTGTACCTGGTGCTGGGCATTCTCTATGAGAGCTACATCCACCCGCTGACCATCCTTTCGACGCTGCCGTCGGCGGGGGTGGGCGCATTGCTGACCATCCAGCTGCTGGGCGGCGAGTTCAGCCTGATCTCGCTGCTGGGGCTGTTCCTGCTCATCGGCATCGTCAAGAAGAACGCCATCCTGATGATCGACCTGGCCCTGCAGCTGGAGCGCAACGACGGCATGTCGCCGGCGGAGTCGATCCACCGCGCCTGCCTGCTGCGCCTGCGGCCGATCCTGATGACCACCCTGGCCGCCATCCTCGGTGCGGTGCCGCTGCTGATCGGCGGCGCCGAGGGCGCGGAGATGCGCCAGCCGCTGGGCGTGACCATCATCGGCGGCCTGGTGCTGAGCCAGATCCTCACCCTTTACACCACCCCCGTGGTCTACCTGTACCTCGACCGCCTGCGCCACCGCTTCAACCGCTGGCGCGGCGTGCGTACCGACGCTTCGCTGGAGACACCGCTATGAGTCCGCAAACCCGCCGTCTTTTCCCGGTGCTGGCCCTGGCCATCGCCCTGGCCGGTTGTGCCATCGGGCCGGATTACCAGCAGCCCGACCATGCCGTGCCCGCCCGCTTCAAGCACGCTGAAGGCTGGAAGGCCGCCGCGCCCGCCGATGCCCTGGCCCGTGGCGCCTGGTGGGAGCTGTACGGCGACGCCACCCTCAACGACCTGCAAAAGCGCCTGGAAACCTCCAACCAGACCCTGGCGCAGTCCGTCGCCCAGTTCCGCCAGGCCCAGGCGCTGGCCCGCGGTGCGCGCGCCTCGTTCTTCCCCTCGGTGAGCGCCAACGCCAGCAAGACCCGCTCCGGCCAGGGCGGGAGCAGCAGCACCGTGCGCCTGTCCGACGGCTCCACCGTCACCAGCGGTGGCAGCGGCGGCATCTCCAACAGCTACAGCGCCACCCTCGGCGTGAGCTGGGAGCTGGACCTCTGGGGCAAGCTGCGCCGCCAGCTGGAAGCCGACAGCGCGAGCATGCAGGCCAGCGCCGCCGACCTGGCCGCCGTGCGCCTGAGCCAGCAGTCCGAGCTGGCGCAGAACTACCTGCAACTGCGGGTGATGGACGCGCAGAAGCGCCTGCTGGATGCCACGGTGCAGGCCTACGAGCGCTCGCTGAAACTCACCGAGAACCAGTTCCGCGCGGGCATCGTCACCCGTGCCGACGTGGCCCAGGCGCGCACCCAGCTGAAGAGCACCCAGGCCCAGGCCATCGACCTCAAGTACCAGCGTGCACAGCTGGAAAACGCCATCGCCGTGCTCATCGGCGTGCCGCCGGCCGAGTTCGACCTGGCCGAGGTGGACAGCGTGCCCGGCCTGCCCCAGGTGCCGGCGCTGGTGCCTTCGCAACTGCTGGAGCGCCGCCCGGACGTGGCCTCGGCCGAGCGCAAGGTGATCGCCGCCAACGCGCAGATCGGGGTTTCCAAGGCCGCCTACTACCCGAGCCTCAACCTCAGTGCCACCGGCGGCTACCGCAGCGGCGGCCTGAGCGACTGGATCAGCACGCCGAACCGCTTCTGGTCCATCGGCCCCGAGTTCGCCCTCAACCTGTTCGACGGCGGCCTGATCCGCTCCCAGGTCGACCAGGCCGAAGCCAGCTACGACCAGACCGTGGCCAGCTACCGCCAGACCGTGCTCGACAGCTTCCGCGAGGTGGAGGACTACCTGGTCCAGCTCAGCGTGCTGGAAGAGGAGAGCGGCGTGCAGCAGGAGGCCCTGGAGTCCGCCCGCGAGGCCCTGCGCCTGGTCACCAACCAGTACAAGGCCGGCCTGCAGGACTACAGCAGCGTGGTCTCCAGCCAGGCCACCGCCCTGTCCAACGAACGCACCGTGCTCAGCCTCACCGGCACCCGCCTCACCGCCAGCGTCCAGCTCATCGCCGCCATGGGCGGCGGCTGGGAGCAGGCCCGGCTGGAACAGGTGGACTCCGACGACGAAGGGCAGCCGGCGCCCTGAGCGGGGCGGCTGGCGCGTTGCCCTGCATCCTGCCCGTAGGATGGGTAGAGCGAAGCGAAACCCATGCGGTTGTGCGGTGACCCAATGCCTTTGTGCATGGGATCGGCTTCGCTCGGTGGATGAAAAGAGCGCCATCCACCCTACGCAGCGGTCACGTCCATCCGTCGTGGGAGCGAATTCATTCGCGAACGGCGTTCGTGCCGGGCATCGCGGTTATTGGCTGCCCCCGCCACAGAGCCTGACCAGCCCGTAGGATGGGTAGAGCGAAGCGAAACCCATGCGGTTGTGCGGTGACCCAATGCTTCTGTGCATGGGATCGGCTTCGCTCGGTGGATGAAAAGAGCGCCATCCACCCTACGCCACGGGAAAGTGGGTTTGTCGCGGATGCCCCTACAGGTCTGCGCCATCTGGGCTGAGGAGCCTGACCAGGCGCTCTTCCAGCTCACGGCCGGCGCTGCCCTGGCCTTGGCGGCTGTAGAGGGCGAGGCGTACGCCCTGGATGTCGGGCAGGCCGCTGCTGGCGGCGAGCACGCGGTGCTGGGTGGTGGCGATGCGCAGGGGCAGCAGGCTGATGCCGAGGCCGGCGGCGACGGCGGAGCAGACGCTGGCGAGGCTGGCGCTGGAGTAGGCGATGCGCCAGCGGCGGCCCTGCACGTCGAGGCCGTGGAGCATCTCGTTGCGGTACAGGCCGCCGGCGGGGAAGGCCACCAGGGGCAGGGGCTCGCGGCCCAGCACCGGGTTGTCGCGGCTGTCGAACCAGCCCATGGGTTCCGGCCAGGAAGCGAGGCAGTCGTCGCTGTCGCCCATCTGCTTGACCAGCAGCAAGTCGAATTCGCCGCCCTGCCAGGCACGGCGCAGGTCCGGGCCGAGGCCGCTGGTGACCTCCAGGCGCGTGCCGGGGTGGTTGGCGGCGAAGGCGGCCAGCAGCGGCATCAAGCGTTCGGCGGCGAAGTCCTCGGGCACCCCCAGGCGCAGCACACCGGCGCTTTCCAGGTCGCCCATGGCGTCGCGCGCCTCTTCCTGCAGGGCGAGCAGGCGCCGCGCATAGCCCAGCAGGCGCTCGCCTTCGACCGTGGCCACCACGCGGCGCTGGCTGCGGTCCAGCAGGCTGCAGCCGACGTCGTCTTCCAGGCGGCGCAATTGCTGGCTGACGGTGGATTGGGTGAGGTGCAGGCGCTCGGCGGCGCGGGTGAAGTTGCCGCAGTCGGCCACCGCCACGAAGCTGCGCAGGAGTTGCGGGTCGAACATGGAATCATGCCCTCTGCCACTGGTTTGCATGGTCATATTTAATTTCAGAATACCTGGCCGGCTGGACATAATCCGCAGGTTTTCCTCACCTTCGGAGCGATTTCCATGACGGATGACCAGGCATTCCTGCAGCGGGCGGTGGAGCTGGCCCGCGCCAACGTCGAGCGCGGCGGCCGGCCTTTCGGCGCGCTGCTGGCCATGCGTGCCGCCAGCCAGAGCCTGGGCCCGCGCCTGGAGGGCTGCGTGATCTACGCCAGCGGCCAGCCCTGCCCGATGTGCCTGGCCGCCATGCACCTGAGCGGGGTGAGCCGCGCGGTGTTCGCCATCGCCAACGAAGAGGGCGAGCCCTTCGGCCTCTCCACCGCCGCCATCTACCAACAGATGGCGCTACCCCTGGCGCAGCAGCGCCTGCCGGTGCGGCACCTGCCCCAGGCGGGCGCCACCGCGCTCTACCAGCGCTGGAAGGACCTGCATGCGCAAGGCTGAAACCTGCACCCCGCTGGTCGCCTGGCTGCTGCTGGTGGCCCTGGGCCTGAACCTGCGGCCGATTCTTGGCTCGGTGAGCCCGCTGCTGGGCGAGATCCGCGCGGCCACCGGCTTGAGCTTCCAGAGCACGGCGCTGCTGACCACGCTGCCGGTGATCTGCATGGGCCTGGTGGCCCTGGCGGCGGTGCGCCTGGAAGCGCGCCTGGGTGAGCGACGTGGCGTGGCCATCGGGCTGACGTTGATCTTCGCTGCCTGCCTGGCCCGCTGGCTCTGCGACCAGGGCGGTGCGCTGCTGGGCACGGCGCTGCTGGGTGGCATCGGCGTGGCGCTGATCCAGGCACTGGTGCCCGCGGTGATCAAGCGCCAGTTCGCCGGCCGCGTGGCCTTGGCCATGGGGCTGTATTCGGCGTCGCTGATGAGCGGTGGCGGGCTGTCGGCCTTGCTCAGCCCGGTACTGGCGGGGCATTTCGGCCATTGGCAGGCGGGGCTGGGCTTCTGGCTGGTGCCGGCTGCGCTGGCGCTGCTGCTGTGGTTACGCCTGCCGCTGGCGCGGGCCGATTCGCCGCACGCAAGCGCTGAGCCAAGGCTGTTGGGAGACCGCCGCGCCTGGACGCTGGCGCTGTACTTCGGGCTGATCAACTGCGGCTACATGAGCATGGTGGCCTGGCTGCCGGCCTTCTATCAGCAGCTGGGATGGAGCCCGACCCGCAGCGGCTCCCTGCTGGCCTTCATGACGGTGTTCCAGGTGCTGGCCGCATTGGTGATGCCGGCCCTGGCCCAACGCAGCGTGGACCGCCGCCCGCTGCTGACGCTGTGCCTGGCGGCGCAGGCGGTGGGCTTCGCCGGCCTGGTGTGGATGCCGCAGCAGCTGACCCTGCTGTGGGTGGCGCTGATCGGCTTCGGCCTGGGCGCGTGCTTTGCGCTGAGCCTGATCCTCACCCTCGACCATCGCCGTGACCCGCGCGAAGCGGGGCAACTGGCAGCCTTCGTGCAGGGCATCGGCTTCCTGATCAATGCGGTGTCGCCCTGGCTGACGGGCTGGCTGCGGGAAGTGACGGGCAGCTTCACCAGCGCCTGGGTGGTGCTGGTGGTGATGGTGCTGGCGATGCTGGCGCTGACCCGGGTGTTCAGCCCGGCCAGCTATGGGATGGCGCCGGGCGGCGAAGTGCCGGCCCGGGCCTGAGGCGGGTTACTGCGACTGCTTGCGGTTGACGACCTGCGCGGCCTTGACGATGTCGGCGCCGATCTCGGGGGTGAACTGCTCCCACACCGGCTGCATGGCGGTGCGCCAGGCTTGGCGTTCCTCGGGGCTGAGGGTGACCAGCTGGGTCTTGCCGCTGCTCTGGATGCGTTGGCGGTCGGCCTGGTTCTGCTGCTCGGCGGCGTGGTTCACCGCAAAGGTGACCTCATCGATGATGGCTTCCAGCTCGGTGCGGGTCTTGTGCGGGATGGCGTACCAGGTGCGCGCGTTGCTCACCAGCATGTAGTCCAGCACACCGTGGTTGGTTTCCATGATGAAGGGCTGGACGGTGTTGATCTTCTGGCTGTAGAGGTTGGACCAGGTGTTCTCGGTGCCCTGGACCTTGCCGCTTTGCAGCGCCGCGAAGGCTTCGGCAAAGGGCATCGGCACGGCCTTGGCGCCGAGCTGGGCGAACTGCGCCTCGAGTACGCCGGAGGCCTGGATACGGAAGGCCAGGCCGCGGGCGTCGGCCGGTGTGTGCAGGGCGCGGTTGGCCGACATCTGTTTCATGCCGTTGTGCCAGTAGGCGAGGCCGATGATGCCCTTGTCTTCCATGGAGCGCAGCAGTTGGCGGCCCTTGGCGCGCTTCTGGAAGCGGTTGACGGCTTCGAGGTCGTCGAACAGGAAGGGCAGGTCGAAGATCTGCAACTGCTTGGTGTACTGGTCGAACTTGGCCAGCGACGGGGCCAGCAGGTCCACCTTGCCGTCCGCCAGGGCTTGCAGCTCGTCGGCGTCGCCGAACAGCGTGGAGTTGGGGTAGACCTCCACCTTCACCTGGCTGCCGAGGCGTTCTTCCACCAGCTTCTTGAACAGGAGCGCGCCCTGGCCCTTGGGCGTGTCGTCGGCCACCACGTGGGAGAAGCGCAGGGTAATGGGCGCTTCCTCCGCAGCGGCGGCGAAACCGGTGGGCAGAGTCAGTGCGCAGGCCAGGACGGCGATGTACTTCTTGATCATTGATGTCCCTTTCTTGTTATCGGGCAGATAAGTGCACCTTCGCGGGTTAGCGAGGGCGGCAGGCGCAGTGGCGCCCATCGGGGGCGTCCGGCTACGGCCTTGTCGTTATGGTAGTTCCCGCTTCGGCAGTTTGCCGGGGCGGTTTCGGGCAGGGGGCTGGCGGGTGGCCATCGACTGCGACGGACCGCCGATTATCTCCCAGAGCGGCCGCTCCAATGAGCGGAGCAATGCTCAGTTCTGGCAAATAGCTGGTGGCGCGGGTGACGTGTCGTCGGCTGGCTGCGTCGACGGCGCCCCTGGCGGATGACCGGCATCACGGCCGCGACCCCGCCAGCTATACCCAGTGGAGGCCCGGCCTGCCTGAAGTCGCCGTGGCCTCCCGGAGGGAATCCATGCCGCACCCTGCCAGAACCGCAATCGTCACGGGCGCCTCCCGAGGGATAGGGGCCGCCATCGCCCGACGCCTCGCCGCCGACGGCTTCCAGATCGTCGTCAACTATGCCGCCCGTCCCGAGGCCGCCGAACAGGTGGTGCGCTCGATCATCCAGGCCGGAGGCCGGGCGTACGCCATCCTCGCGGATGTCAGCGACCCGGCGGCGGTGGCCGTGCTCTTCGACCAGACCGAGCTGGAGTACGGCGGGGTCGATGTGCTGGTGAACAACGCCGGGATCATCCAGCCTGGCCTGGTGGACCTGGCCGATACCAGCGAGGCGCTGTACGACCGGATTTTCGCGGTCAACACCCGCGGCACCTTCAACACCATGAAGCTGGCCGCGCAGCGCCTGCGCGATGGCGGGCGGATCATCAACTTCTCCACCAGCGTGGTGGGCCTGGCGCTGCCGGGCTACGCCGCCTATGCCGGCTCCAAGGCGGCGGTGGAGGCCATGGGCCGGGTGTTCGCCAAGGAGCTGCGCGGCCGCGGCATCACCGTCAACTGCGTAGCGCCGGGGCCGACCGCCACCGAGCTGTTCCTCGACGGCAAGGACGCGGAAACCGTGGCGCGCCTGGCCAACCTGGCGCCCTTGCAGCGCCTCGGCCAGCCGGAAGACATCGCCGGGGTGGTGGCCTTCCTCGCCAGCGAGGAGGGCGGCTGGATCAACGGCCAGACGCTGCGGGTCAACGGCGGCATCGTCTGAGCTGACCTGCCTGCCCCTTCAGCAAAGCGAGGAAAAACCCCGGCAAGCCCTGTACAGTCGCGCCGCAGTATTCGCTGCCGCTCGTCATTGAGCGCGCGGCGGGTGGTCGATCGATACGGGGTGCAGGGAGTGGTTGCATGGTGAAGGGAAGCAAGGCGCTGCTGTGGGGCCTGGTGCTGATGATGGGCGGCACGGGCGCTGCCGAGGCGGCGTCGCAGCTGCTCTGCGGCATGCGTTGGTCGAGCGCCAACGAGGCGGTCGACCAGCGTCTGGGTGGCGACTGCATGCTGGTGACGGCGAAGGGGGCGCTGCAGGTGCCGCAACTGTTCCAGCAGGTGGGCGGGGGGCTGCAGGCCGGCCGCTTCGCCTTCAAGCGCGATGAGCTCTGGGGCTATGCCGATGACGCGGGGCGGGTGCTGGTGGCGCCCGGCCTGAGCATCGCCCGGCCCTTCGTCGAGGGGCGGGCGATGGTCTGCCGCGAGGAAGCCGACCGACGCTTCTGCGGCTACCTGGGCCTGGACGGCAAGCCGGCCTTCCCGCTGGTCGAGGGCCTGTATTTCCTCCGTGACTACCGGGGCGGCCAGACCCTGGCGGCCCCCGATGGCGGTCGGGGCAACTTCTATATGGACGGCAGCGGAAACCGCCAGGAGCCGGGCGCGAGCGCGGCCGGGCGCTGCAACGCCTGGGTGCTGGAGACCCGTTCCGCCCGCGCCCTGGGTCGCTTGCCGGCGGATGGGCGGCTGCCGGTGCCGGGGGCCGATGCCCAGCACCCGCTGGGCGATTGCGCCCAGGCGCTGGAGGCGGTGCCGCCCCTGGAACTGGACCTGGCGGCGCTGTTCAGCGAGTGGCTGCACCTGCAGGTGACCCGTGTGCACCCCTTGAACGAAGTCGTGCGGGTGATGGCGACGGACGGGCCCTGGGGCTGGGGCCTGCTGGATGAGCAGGCGAAGCTGCTGTTCGGCCCGGCGCCTAGGTTGTACAGCGAGCCGCTCGACCTGAGCCTGCGCGAGGGCCTGCTGCCGGTGCGGCTGCCCACCGGGGAGAACCTGGGGCAGGTGCAGTCGCCGAGCACGGTGCGTTTCATGGCGGTGGACGGCAGCTACCCGCTGCCGGGGGATTTCGAGGATGCCCACGGCTTCCACGAGGGCTTGGCGGCGGCGCGTTCGTCGCAGAATCACCTGTGGGGCTTTATCGATCACCAGGGAGCCTGGGTGATCGCCCCGAGCTACCCGGCAGTGATCGACGATTTCGATGAGGGGCGGGCGGTGGTGACCCTGCCGCTGCCCTACGAGCGCAGCGTCGAGGCGCTGATCGACCGCAGCGGGCAGGTGCTGGCCCGTTACGACGAGCTGCTGGCGCGCCATTTCCCCGACCCGCAGCTGGAGCAGTTGCCGGGGCCGCTGCCTTTCCTGCCCTGCATGCTGAACGGTGCGAACTACCTGTCGCCAGAAGAACGGCGGGTGGCGCTGGAGGGGCAGGGCGGTGACTGGGCGGGCCTGTGTGTGGACGATCAGTTGCGGGCGAAGGCGCAGCAGATGGCGGTGCGCTTGCACGGCAGCCTGGCGCCGGAGCGCTCGATCCTGCAGTGGTCCGCTGCCCTCGATGCCTGGCTGGCGCGCTTGCGGGCCTGCAAGGCCGACACCGGCTGCCAGCGGGCGCTGCTGGACGAGGGACTGAGCGACCCGCGCTGGGCGCAGCCGGTGGCTTCGGAAGGCGGCATGGCCTTGCCGGAACTCCCGGGCGAGGTGCCGGAGGCGCTGCAGCAGCGCCTGCGTCAACAGGTGGCGCAGTCGGGCAACTACTCGCCCGAAGACGAGGACATGGGCGATGGCTGGGGCAAGGCGAGCCTGGGGTTCGGCCGGGTCGACCTGGGCGAAGGCCGGCCGGGCGTGCTGGTGTCGCAGAACGTGCAGCGCAGCAACGCCCATTGGCTGTTCGCGGTGGATGACCCAGGCGAGGCGCAACTGCTGCTGGAAGGGCAGGGCATGCTCGGCGCGGTGAGCGGGCCGCTGAGCCAGGGCCATGTGCCGGTGCGCGTGTATGCGGACCAGGGGCAGGGGGTCTCCGACTGGCGCTTCAACGGCTCGACCTATGTGCTGGAGGCGTCCTGCTGGCAGGCCTGGGGCGTGGATGTGCTGCTGAGCTACGACTGCCAGCCCGCCGGCCCCGATTCAAGGCGCTAGCGGGAACTCCAGCACGAAGCGCGTCCAGCCGCCGGCCGATTCGCAGCGGATGGCGCCGCCGTGGGCGTGGACGATGGAGCGGGTGATGGCCAGGCCGAGGCCGGCGTGCTCCGCCTGGCCTTCACGGCGCGCCGGGTCGCCCCGGAAGAAGCGGTCGAACAGCCGCGGCAGCAGTTCGGCGGGGATCGGGGTGCCGTCGTTGGCCACTTCCAGGCGCACCTGGCCGGCGTCCTGCTGCACCAGGAGCTGGATGCGTCCGCCCGCCGGGGTGAAGCGCAGGGCGTTGTCGATCAGGTTGGACAGGGCGCGGCGCAGCAGGGCGCGGTCGGCCGGCAGGCGGGCGTCGCCCTGGCGGCTGAGGGTGACCTGGCCATCCTCGGCCAGGGGCGCGAAGAATTCCGCCATCGCGTCCAGCTCGGCCCCCAGCTGCAGGGGCTCCAGGCGGGTGGCGAGCAGGCCGTGCTCGGCCTTGGCCAGGAACAGCATGTCGTTGACCATCTGCGCCAGGTGCTGCAGCTCTTCGAGGTTGGAGTGCAGCGCTTCGCGGTAGGCGTCGCCGTCACGGGGCTGGGCGAGGGTGACCTGGGTCTGGGTGAGCAGGTTGGACAGCGGCGTGCGCAGCTCGTGGGCGATGTCGCTGGAGAAGGCCGAGAGGCGCTGGAAGGCGTCGTCGAGGCGGCCGAGCATGGCGTTGAAGGCCTGGGTGAGGCCGGCCAGCTCGGCGGGCAGCCGGTCGTCGGCCAGGCGCGTGGTGAGCGAGCTGGCGGAGACGCCGGCGGCGACTTCGGTCATCCGCCGCAGGGGGCGCAGGCCGCTGCGCACGGCCCAGGCGCCGAGCAGGGCGGTGGCCAGGGCGCTGAGGCCGACGGTGAGCCAGATCAGCCGCTGCATGCGTTCGAGGAAGTGCTGGTGGTGGGTGATGTCCAGGCGCAGTTCCAGCCGGGGCGATTGCGCGCGCTGCGGTTCCAGGGGCGCGTCGAAGCGGCGCCAGGCGGTGTCGCCGTGGCGGTCATGGCCGGCGCCGGAGACGGCCTGGCTGTCGAACCAGGGTTCGCCGTCGGCGCCGAGGATGCGCAGGGCCAGGTCGGGGTGGCGTTCCAGCTCGGTGCGCAGCTCGTCTGCATGGCGGCCGATGGCTTCGGCGTTGCGCGCCGGGCCGAGGATGCTGCGCAACACCTCGACCTTGCCGGCCAGCAGTTGCTGGTCGAGTTCGACGAAGTGCGCGGCGCTGGCGCGGTCGAAGAGCAGGCCGGCGATCAGCGAGACGGCGGCGGTGCAGGCGGCGAACAGCAGGCTGAGGCGGGCGCCGAGGGACAGGCGGCGCATCAGGCGTCCCGCGCCTCGAGCACGTAGCCCATGCCGCGCACGGTGTGGATGAGCTTGGTCGGCCAGGCGTCGTCGACCTTGGCGCGCAGGCGGCGGATGGCGACCTCGATGACGTTGGTGTCGCTGTCGAAGTTCATGTCCCAGACCTGGGAGGCGATCAGCGACTTGGGCAGCACCTCGCCGTGGCGGCGCAGCAGCAGTTCCAGCAGGGCGAATTCCTTGGCGGTGAGGTCGAAGCGCTGGCCGTCGCGTTCCACCCGGCGGCGCAGCAGGTCGAGGCGCAGGTCGGCCAGTTGCAGGCTGGTGTCCTGCTGGCCGGTGGCGCCCCGACGCAGCAGGGTGCGCACCCGGGCCAGCAGTTCGGCGAAGGCGAAGGGCTTGACCAGGTAGTCGTCGGCGCCCTGTTCCAGGCCGCGCACGCGGTCTTCCACGGCGTCGCGGGCGGTGAGGAACAGCACGGGGATCTCCAGGCCGGACTCACGCAGGGCGCGCAGCACCTGCCAGCCGTCGCGGCCGGGGAGCATGACGTCGAGGATGACCAGGTCGTAGTCGCCGGTGAGGGCCAGGTGCTGGCCGGCGATGCCGTCGCTGGCGAGGTCGGCGAGGAAGCCGGCTTCGCCCAGGCCCTGGCGCAGGTAGTGGCCGGTCTTGGGTTCGTCTTCGACGATCAGCAGTTTCATGGAGTACTCGTAGCGGGGAACGCTTGCTTTATACCGCGCCGGCGGCTGTCGGTGGCGCAAGCTGACAAAGTTGTAATGTCGCGGTCAGCCAGGCGCCAGCCTGGGGTGCTTAAGGTGGCGCCATCGTCACTCAAGGAGCGCCTTATGAAATCCTCTCTCATCGCCCTGGCCCTGGGCCTGTCCTTCAGTCTGCCGGTGCTGGCCGACACGCCGGCCGGGGGCTACGCCTTCGGTCACCCGGGCAAGGCCGCCGAGGCCGACCGCACCGTGGAGATCACCCTCGGCGACATGTACTACGAGCCGGTCAGCCTGGAAGTGAAGGAGGGCGAGACGGTGCGCTTCGTGCTGAAGAACACGGGCGGCCTGCTGCACGAGTTCAACCTGGGCGACGCCGCCATGCATGCGGCGCACCAGAAGGAAATGCTGCAGATGCAGCAGATGGGCATGCTCACCCCCACCGGCATGAACCACGACATGGGCCAGATGGACCACAGCAAGATGGGCCACGACATGGCCGGCATGGACCATGGCGCGATGATGAAGCACGACGACCCCAACAGCGTGCTGGTGGAGCCGGGCAAGACCGCCGAGCTGACCTGGACCTTCAGCGCCACCACCGGGCTGGAGTTCGCCTGCAACATCCCCGGGCATTACCAGGCGGGGATGGTGGGCAGCCTCAAGGTCACGCCATGAAGCGGGTGCTGATCGGCGCCGGGCTGCTGGCCCTGGCCGCCAACGCCCTGGGTGGCAGCTACGACCTGGTGATCGACGAAGGGCAGGTCGAGCTGAGCGATGGCCGCCGGCCGGCGCTGACCATCAATGGCCAGTCGCCGGCCCCGGAGTTGCGCTTCAAGGAGGGCGAGGAGGTGGAGATCCGCGTGACCAACCGCCTGGACCGCGACACCTCGCTGCACTGGCACGGGATCATCCTGCCCTACGACCAGGACGGCGTGCCGGGCATCAGCTTCCCCGGCATCAAGCCCGGGCAGACCTTCACCTACCGCTTCCGCCTGCAGCAGTCGGGCACCTACTGGTACCACGCCCACAGCGACTTCCAGGAACAGGAGGGGTTGTATGGGCCACTGGTCATCGAGCCCCGGGCCCGCGAGCCGTACCGCTACGACCGCGAATACACGGTGATGCTGTTCGACTGGCAGGACGAGAAGCCCGAACGCACCCTGGCCAACCTGAAGAAGGACGCCGAGTACTACAACGACCAGAAGCTGACCCTTGGGGACTTCTTCCGCGATGCCGGGCGCGATGGCGTCTGGGCGACGCTGAAGGACCGCTGGGCCTGGGGCGATATGCGCATGTCGCCGACCGATATCGCCGATGTCAGCGGCTTCCGCTTCCTGGTCAACGGCCGCGACACCGGGCAGAACTGGACGGCGCTGTTCAAGCCGGGCGAGCGGGTGCGCCTGCGCCTGATCAACGCCTCGGGCATGAGCTACTTCGACCTGCGCATCCCCGGCCTGCCGATGACCGTGGTGCAGGCCGACGGCAACGACGTGTTGCCGGTGACGGTGGACAGCCTGCGCATGACGGTGGCGGAAACCTATGACGTGATCGTGCAGCCGACCGAGGACCGCGCCTACTCGCTGCTGGCCGAATCCATGGACCGGCGCGGCCTGGTGCGCGCCACCCTGGCACCGCGCGACGGGATGGCCGGCGAGGTGCCGCCCTTGGGCGCGCCACGCCGCCTGACCATGGCCGACATGGGCATGGCTCACGACATGGGGGACATGGCAGGCATGGACCACGGCGCCATGGCCGGGATGGACCACGCCACCATGGGCCACGGGATGCCGTCGGCGCCGGCGGGCAACCCCGACTACGCGCCGGGCAGCGGCGTGGCGCCGGAGGCCGAGGGCGGGCGCGTGCTGGTCTACGGCGACCTCAAGGCGATGCGCCCGGACGCCCGCTACCGCGCGCCGGACCGCACCATCGAGCTGAAGCTCACCGGCAACATGGAGCGCTACTTCTGGTCCTTCGACGGGGTGAAGTATTCGGAGGCCGAGCCTATCCGCCTGCGCTACGGCGAGCGGGTGCGCTTCCGCTTCGTCAACCAGACGATGATGAACCACCCCATGCACCTGCACGGCATGTGGATGCAGCTGGACAAGGGCAATGGCCGGCTCAATCCGCTCAAACATGTGGTGAACGTGGCACCCGGCAGCACCCTGGAAGTGGACGTGCCGGCTGATGCCATCGGTGAGTGGGCCTTCCACTGCCACCTGATTTACCACATGGCCAGCGGCATGTTCCGCAAGGTGATCGTCGAGGCGCCCGATGGCAGCAGCCGTTCCCTGGGCGACGCGATGGAGATGGACAGCAAGGGGGACGCCGCTCATGCGCAGCATTAAGTGGGGCTTGCTGGCGGCATTGGCCAGCCCGGCAGCGCTGGCGATGGACATGGACGCCATGCCCGTCGGTTATTTCGGCTTCGATCGCCTGGAGAGCCGTTTCCACGGCAACGACGCGCAGCTGGCCTGGGAGGCGGAGGGCTGGTACGGCAACGACCTGCACAAGCTGGTGCTGAAGAACGAGGGCCTGCGCGATGCCGGTGGGCCGACCGTGGACAGCGAGACGCAGCTGCTCTATCGGCGCATGGTCAGTGACTTCTTCGACTGGCAGGTGGGGCTGCGTTACGACGACCAGCCCGGGCCTTCGCGCAGTTACGGGGTGCTTGGCATCAAGGGCCTGGCGCCGCAGTGGTTCGAGGTGGAGGCGAACCTGTTCCTCAGCGAGCGGGGCGACCCCTCCCTGCGCCTGGAGGCGGAGTACGAGCTGCTGCTGACCCGCAGCCTGGTGCTGGAGCCGCGTCTGGAGTACGACCTGGCCCTGGCCGACGACCACGACCTGGGGCGCGGCGCCGGCGGCAGCACGCTGGAGACCGGGCTGCGCCTGCACTGGCGGCTGGCGCCGGACTTCTCGCCCTACATCGGCTACGAGTGGGAGCGTACCTATGGGCGCAGCGGCGATTGGCTGCGGCAGGAGGGCGAGGCGGACGAGGAGGGGGCCTGGGTGGTCGGGCTGCGCGCCTGGTTCTGAGCGGGCGCCGCGCGGGTTTCGCGGCGGGTGGCGGCCTGTATACAATTGCCGGGTTTTCCCGCTCAGGTCGCCTTCCTCATGCAGCATCCCGCCGAACACTCGCCGCTGGGCAAATCCAGCGAGTACATCAGCACCTACAGCCCGCAACTGCTGTTCCCCATCTCCCGCGTGGCGAAATGGAACGAGCTGGGGCTGACGGCGGAGACCCTGCCTTATAAAGGCGTGGATTTCTGGAACTGCTATGAGCTGTCCTGGCTGACCCCGTCCGGCAAGCCGGTGGTGGCCATCGGCGAGTTCGCCATCCCGGCGGCCTCGCCGAACATCATCGAGTCGAAGTCGTTCAAGCTTTACCTCAACTCGCTGAACCAGAGCGCCTTCGCCAATGCCGCCGAGCTGGTGGCGGTGCTGGAGAAGGACCTGTCGGCCGCCGCCGGCGCGCCGGTGCAGGTGCGCGTGCGCAGCCTGGCCGAGGTGGAGGCCGAAGGCGTGGCCCGCGCCGCCGGGACCTGCATCGACGACCTGGACGTGGCCATCGCCAACTACGAGCACCCGCAGCCGGAGCTGCTGCGTGCCGATGCCGGCGAGGTGGTGGAAGAGGCGCTGCACAGCCACCTGTTGAAGTCCAATTGCCCGGTCACCAGCCAGCCGGACTGGGGCACCCTGGTGGTGGAGTACAAGGGCGCGCGCCTGGATCACGCCAGCTTCCTGGCCTATATCGTCAGCTTCCGCCAGCACTGCGACTTCCACGAGCAGTGCGTGGAGCGCGTCTTCCTCGACCTGCAGCGCCTGCTCAAGCCGGAGTACCTGACGGTACATGCCCGCTACGTGCGCCGGGGCGGGCTGGACATCAACCCCTACCGCAGCACCCATGAGCTGGCACCGGACAACGGGCGGCTGGCACGGCAGTAGGCGGTCCATTTTCCCGGGCTGAAGCCCGGGCTACCCCCCAGAACGCAAAACCCCGGCACAAGGCCGGGGTTTTTTGTTGCAGTTGGCGTCAGATGCCCATGTTCGCCAGGCTCTGGACGATGTTGCGCAGGGTGCCGGCCAGGGTCGGGTGCTTGATCTCGAAGCGCTCGACCGCGAGGTTGACGCCATCCACGAGGCTGTCGTCGGGCGGGGTGGCCGGTTCGGTGGCCAGTTGCAGTTCGATGTCCTGGATCAGCGTGTTCAGCTCGGCGCGCTCGTGCTCATCCATCGGGGCGTCGCTGGCCAACTGCTCGCGCAGTTCTTGCAGTTGCTGCTGCAGACGTTCAGACATGGCGTTCTCCTTTCATAAGACTTTGGAGTGGACCTCCGGCGGCTGCCAAAAGGTCCCTCGTGTCGTTGAGATTAATCCAGGAGTGCCGCGCGCGCCTGATCCCGATCAAGGCTGTAACAATTGTGCGGTCAGGGCTTTTCGCCTTTCTGTCGGCGCGCCGCGAGGTCGTCCAGGCAGGCGGGCAGCTCGCCCAGGTGGTCGATCACCGAGTGCGCGCCCAGGCGGTAGAGCTCCAGGGTGGCGCGGGCACGCAGGGGGTCGCGCTCGTTGGCGGCCAGGGCCTGCCAGTCGCCCAGGGCCTGGCCACAGAGGCGGCCGCTGGCGGCGAGGCCGACGGTCCAGAGTCCGGCATTGAGGCCGGCCTGGAGCAGGCGCGGTTCGCTGCTGACCAGCACGCAGCCCTCCAGGCGCTCCACGCCCAGGGCGGCGAGGGCCCGCCAGCAGGCGTCGGGGGCTGGCCAGGGTCGGCTTTCGGGGTCGTTGCCGGCAGCCAGGGTGCTGGCCAGGGGGCCGGCGAGGGCGTGGGTGGTGCCTTCGGGCAGCTCGTCCAGCCAGGCGCCGGGGATCTGCCGGGCGGCGAGCAGGTCGAGGAGCTGGTCCAGCCCGGGTGCGGCTTCGGCGTGTTCATCGGCGGCGCTGGCCAGGGCTTCGTTGAAGCGCGCCAGTTCGGCGGCCTTGGCCGGGCGTTGCAGGGCGTGGCCGAGGGCTTGGGTCGGCGGCAGGGTGGCGGCTTCCTGCAGGCGCTCCGCGGTGCAGCGGGGCAGCGTGCGGGTCAGGGCCACGGGGAGCGTCCTGGCGCCGAAATCCACGAGGCAGCCGGAGAGACCGAAGAGCAGGGCATTGAATGCGGGCGGTGTGCTGGTGGGCATGGCAAGGTCATCCTGACGGGGTCAGGCCCCAGCCTAGCCCTGCCGCATGACGGCTGGATTAAGGAAAGATGACGGCTCAGCTGCCGTTCATCAGCTCACGCAGGCTGGCTGGCACGGGGACCGGGCGGTTGCCGGCGTGATCGACCCAGACCAGCTTGCAGTAGCCCTCGCCGTAGAGAGTGTGCGGATCTTCCTCGGTGCTGAGGCGGTGCTCGACCACCAGGCTGGAGGTACCGACCTTGCCGGCGAACAGCTGGATGACCACGGTGGCGGGGTGCACCACGGGCTTGAGGTAGGTGTGCAGGGTCTGCAGGACCACCGGGCCCTGTTCGACGTTGGTCATGGGGATGCCGTGCTGCTCGAACCAGGCGACGCGGGCCTCTTCCAGGTATTGGATATAGAGGGTGTTGTTGACGTGGCCGTAGCTGTCCATGTCGCCCCAGCGCACCGGGATGCGGGCAATATGAAGCAATCGTTTTTCCTGCATCGGGCGCCTTCGCTATGCTGCCTATTGAGTTCCCGATGGCCGTATAATGCGCGCCTCACCGGGCGGCCCACGGGTTCGCCACACTACTTTTCTCTAGGAGAGTCTGCAATGCGAATGATCGCCACCGGGTGGCTCGATCGTCTGGGTCGTGTGTGCTGCGTAGCGGGGCTGGCACTGCTGCCGCTGGCGGCGAATGCGGCGGAAAGCGATCCGTGGGAAGGCGTCAACCGGGTGATCTTCCGCTTCAACGACACCCTGGATACCTATGCGCTGAAACCTGTCGCCCAGGGCTACCAGGCGGTGACCCCGGATATCGTCGAGAGCGGCGTGCACAACGTCTTCAACAACGTCGGCGATGTCGGAAACCTGGCCAACGACCTGCTGCAGGCGAAGTTCCATGACGCCGGCGTCGACACCGGTCGCCTGATCTTCAACACCACCTTCGGCCTGCTGGGCGTGTTCGACGTGGCCACCCGCATGGGGCTGCAGCGCAACGACGAGGACTTCGGCCAGACCCTGGGCGCCTGGGGCGTGGGCAGCGGCCCGTACGTGGTGCTGCCGCTGCTGGGCTCGAGCACCCTGCGCGACGCGCCGGCGAAGATCCCGGACAGCTACCTCGGCCCGTACCCGTACATCGACCACGTGCCGACGCGCAACGTGATCCGTGGTGTGAACGTTATCGACGCCCGCGCCAACCTGCTGTCGGCGGAGA
The DNA here is from genome assembly GCF_026072635.1 of Pseudomonas solani. Taxonomy (NCBI): domain Bacteria; kingdom Pseudomonadati; phylum Pseudomonadota; class Gammaproteobacteria; order Pseudomonadales; family Pseudomonadaceae; genus Pseudomonas; species Pseudomonas solani. Next base: position 5,093,114 of record NZ_AP023081.1, read on the forward strand.
AGTTCATCCAGGGCGACAAGTACAACTTCATCCGCAACGCCTACCTGCAGAACCGTGAGTTCAAGGTGCGCGACGGCGAGGTCGAGGACGACTTCTAAGCGTTCGCGGGTATGAAAAAGGCGGCCATCGGGCCGCCTTTTTCGTTTCCGCGCGTTGCTCAGCGCATCGAGATGATGGCGAGCCCGATGGACTTGCCACCGTTCTCGCTATCACTCAGGCGCACCACCTCGGCTTCAGCCAGGAGGCCCTGCAGTTCGGCGTGGTCGGATGGGATGTGGACCTTGACCTTGTCGCCGATCGCCAGCTCCACGTCCGCTTCCAGCTGCATGCCGGTACTGGAGAGGTCGCGGCAAAGGGCGGGAATCTCGCGTCCGGCATGATGCAGGACGACATGGGCTTCGACTTGCATCCGGATGAAATCGCGTTTCTCGCTATAGGCTCGATCGCTTTGGCTCATTGCCACTGTCCTCTTGTATTTGATGGACTCTCCCCGAGCTTCTTATAACTCCCGTCGATTTCTTGTGTAAAGGCGGGTTTCGACAATCGGTGCACGCTTGAATCGCCCCGCGGATGGGAGTACCGTCTGCGCCTTGAAGCGAACCCCCATACGCGCACCAGGGCCTTGGGCCGGGTGTTCAACCAGCCCGTCCCCTGGCGCCGTTTGCCTGGATACTCCATGCACAATACCAGTGCCAAGCTGCTGATCATCGATGACGACGAGGTAGTGCGCGCAAGCCTTGCGGCCTATCTGGAAGACAGTGGTTTCAGCGTCCTGCAGGCTGCCAATGGCTTGCAGGGGCTGCAGGTTTTCGAGCAGGAACGTCCTGACCTGGTGATCTGCGACCTGCGCATGCCACAGGTCGATGGCCTCGAGCTCATCCGCCGCGTCAACCAACTCCAGTCCGATACCCCGGTCATTGTCGTGTCCGGCGCTGGCGTCATGAGCGATGCCGTGGAAGCGCTGCGCCTGGGCGCGGCCGACTACCTGATCAAACCCCTGGAAGACCTGGCGGTGCTGGAGCACTCGGTGCACCGGGCGCTGGACCGCCACGCCCTGCGCGTCGAGAACCAGCGCTACCGCGAAGAGCTGGAAGCGGCCAACCGCGAGCTCCAGGCCAGCCTGCACCTGCTGCAGGAAGACCAGAACGCCGGGCGCCAGGTGCAGATGAACATGCTGCCGGTGACGCCCTGGACGGTGGATGGGCTGAAGTTCGCCCACCAGATCATCCCGTCGCTGTACCTGTCGGGGGATTTCGTCGACTACTTCCGCGTGGACGATCACCGCGTCGCCTTCTACCTGGCCGATGTCTCCGGCCATGGCGCGTCGTCGGCGTTCGTCACCGTGCTGCTGAAGTTCATGACCACCCGGCTGCTCTATGAGTCCCGTCGCGGCGGGCTGCTCCCGGAGTTCAAGCCTTCCGATGTGCTCGGCCATATCAACCGTGGGTTGATCAACTGCAAGCTGGGCAAGCACGTGACCATGCTCGGCGGGGTGATCGACGAAGAAAGCGGTCTTCTGACCTACAGCATCGGCGGGCACCTGCCGCTGCCGGTGCTGTTCAGCGAAGGCAAGGCGCGTTACCTGAGCGGGCGCGGCCTTCCGGTTGGGCTGTTCGATGAGGCGACTTACGAGGACCAGGTCCTCGAGCTGCCGGAGTCCTTCAGTCTGACGCTTTTATCCGACGGCATTCTGGACCTTTTGCCGGGAGATACGCTCAAAGAAAAAGAGGCTGTGCTACCGGAATTGGTGTGCACGGCAGGTGGCAGTCTGGATGGCTTGCGACAGGTGTTTGGACTGGCCAATCTGGGCGAGATGCCGGATGATATCGCCTTGCTGGTGTTGAGCAGGAACCTTGCATGAGTACCGGTAAAATCCAGTTTGCCGAGCAGGACGGAACCTTCGTCCTGAAGTTCGTCGGTGAAATTCGCCTTACCTTGTGTTCGGCTCTGGATGCGACCATTGAAAAGATCTTCTCCGCGCTGAATTTCTCTGCGATCGTCATCGATCTCACGGAAACTCGCAGCATCGACAGCACTACATTGGGCCTGCTGGCCAAGCTGTCGATCCTCTCGCGGCAGAAGGTAGGACTGTTGCCGACCGTGGTGACCACCCACCCGGACATTACTCGACTGTTGCAGTCGATGGGGTTCGACCAGGTGTTCAATATCGTCGGCAAGCCGCTGCCATGCCCGGAATGCCTGGAAGACCTGCCTCCGCAGGACCAGACCGAGGACGTGGTACGCACCAAGGTGCTGGAAGCACACCGCATCCTGATGGGGCTCAACGAGTCCAATCGAGAAGCCTTCCACGATCTGGTGAGCGCCCTCGAGCGCAGCTGATCGTCTTTCCCCCTGATTGGTGAACCCGCGCGCGCAGCCTTGTGGCTGCGCGCGCGTTTTTATTTCTGGCGGGCGTTGAGCAGGGCTTCGAGCTTTTCCTGGTCGCGGGCGAACAGGCGGATGCCTTCGGCGAGTTTCTCGGTGGCCATGGCGTCTTCGTTGAACTGCCAGCGGAACTGGGCCTGGTCCAGGGCGACGCGCGGCTCGTTGTCATTGCCCGCGCTGAGCGTGCGCTCCAGGGTGCCGGTGTCGTCAGCCAGCTGTTGCAGCAGGTCGGGGCTGATGGTCAGGCGGTCGCAGCCGGCCAGCTGTTCGATCTGGCCGAGGTTGCGGAAGCTCGCCCCCATGACCACTGTGTCGTAGCCGTGGGCCTTGTAGTAGCGATAGATGCGCGAGACCGACTGCACGCCGGGGTCTTCGGCGCCTGCGAAGTCGCGGCCCTCGGCCTTCTTGTACCAGTCGTAGATGCGCCCGACGAAGGGGGAGATGAGGAAGACCCCGGCATCGGCGCAGGCGACCGCCTGGGCGAAGTTGAACAGCAGGGTGAGGTTGGTCTGGATGCCGTCGCGCTCGAGCTGCTCGGCGGCGCGGATGCCTTCCCAGGTGGAGGCGATCTTGATCAGCACGCGATCACGGCCGATGCCGGCCTTGTCATAGAGGCCGATCAGGCGTTCGGCGCGACGCAGCGTGGCCTGGGTGTCGAAGGACAGACGGGCGTCCACTTCCGTGGAGATGCGGCCCGGGATCACCTTGAGGATCTCCTGGCCGACGGCGACGCCGAAGCGGTCACAGGCCAGGCCCAGGTCGCCTGCGCTACCGGCGACCGCCGCGTCGAGCAATTCGGCGTAGCGGGGCAGGGCGGCGGCCTTGAGCAGCAGCGAGGGGTTGGTGGTGGCATCGACCGGCTTGAGGCGGGCGATGGCGTCGAGGTCGCCGGTGTCGGCGACCACGGTGGTGAACTGCTTGAGTTGATCCAGCTTGGATGTCATGGACGAAGCCTTGTCGTTGCAGATTGCATGACCTTACCCGAGCCGCCTGGCCCGCTCAACGGGGCGGTGCGGGTAAATTCGTGGCCTTGTCCCGCGTCATTCTTCCCTGAGGGATCGAGCGGAACCGCCGCAGCAGTCTGACCGCCGGATTTGGATTTTTTTCCTTTTTTCTTGCGGGTTTTTCGTTCTCGTTCGTCTTTATTAGTAGAACCCCTGAAATTGCAGGGGGAAAAGAGGCCAGCAGGACAGCCAGCCTCGATGCGAGCCGAACAGGCAACAGATACAACAAGGAGTCATGCCATGCCGATGAGCGACCACCAGCACCTGCGCCACATGCTCCAGGAGGCCGGCCTGAAGGCCAGCCTGCCCCGCCTGAAGGTACTGGAAGTACTCTGCGATGCCAGCCAGGAAACCGGCGGCATCTCCACCCGCTTGCTGCACGAGCGCCTCAACGCCGCCGGCGAGCCCCTGTCACTGATCAGCGTGCGCCAGGTGCTTGGCCGCATGCTGGAAAGCGGCCTGGTGGTGCCCGAAGGGCAGAAGGGTTACTGCCTGGCGCGGAGCCAGAGCGCGGCTTAGTGGCCGCGTAACAGCTCGGTGGCCTGATCCAGCAGGCCCAACGGGTCCTGGGTCTTGTGCACGTCCACCGAGAGCAGCTGACGGAAGCGCCGCGCCCCGGGGAAGCCCTGGCCCAGGCCCAGCACATGGCGGGTGATGTGATGCATCTGCCCGCCTTCCGCGATGTGCCGTTCTATATAGGGGCGCAGTGCCGCCAGGGCCTCGGCCCGGGTCGGTTGCGGCGCCTGGCCACCGAATAGCCGCGCATCCACGCCTGCCAGCAGGTAGGGGTTGTGATAGGCCTCGCGGCCGAGCATCACGCCGTCGAATACCTCGAGGTGGGCCGCGCACTCATCCAGCGTCTTGATGCCGCCGTTGAGGATCAGCTCCAGGTCCGGGAAATCCTGCTTCAGTTGCGCGGCGACGTCGTAGCGCAGTGGCGGGATTTCACGGTTCTCCTTCGGCGACAGGCCTTCGAGGATCGCGATGCGCGCATGCACGGTGAAGCTGCGGCAGCCGGCGTCGCGGACCTGGCCGACGAAATCACACAGCTCGGCATAGCTGTCGCGGCCGTTGATGCCGATGCGGTGCTTGACCGTCACGGGGATCGCCACCGCGTCCAGCATCGCCTTCACGCAATCGGCCACCAGCGCCGGATGCCCCATCAGGCAGGCGCCGATCATGTTGTTCTGCACCCGGTCACTGGGGCAGCCGACGTTGAGGTTCACCTCGTCGTAACCCGCTTCCTCCGCAAAGCGCGCGCAGGCCGCCAGATCGGCCGGCACGCTGCCGCCCAGCTGCAGCGCCAGAGGGTGCTCGGCCTCGTCATGACGCAGGAAGCGCGCACGATCCCCCTGGAGCAGCGCCCCGGTGGTCACCATCTCCGTGTACAGCAGCGCATGGCGCGAAAGCAGGCGTAGGAAGAACCGACAATTTCTATCTGTCCAATCCATCATCGGCGCCACGGAAAAGCGGCGGGACAGCGCAGGGCGCGTGGTTGCTGGGCTAGAGGCTATTTCTTTAAGCATTTTCGTACAGCTGATAGAGGGCGGTTTGGGGCCGTTTCCGGATGACATGGCGACGCTCAGGAAACGAAAGCGCAAGGACGGAACTGCGGCCTATCTGGCCCAGATCCGGATCATGCGGGAAGGGGTGCAAGTCTATCAGGAAGCCTCGCTTTCCGCTGGCTGCACAGCGCCAGGGCTCGGGCGCTCAGGTGATCCTGCCACTCCAGGCAACGCTCTCTGCCCGCTGTGATCATCCCTTTGCCATTGGTGGTTCCAGGTGTCGCACAAGTGCTATCCGGTTGATTGGCAAGGCTCCCCGTTAGAAGACGTAAATCGGGCTGACCTAATACTTGTACCCCATATAAACCGCCGCATTCTTTTTGAGTTCGCGGACTTCGGATTCCCGAATGCGCATTCCATAGGAGTAATGCACAGAGTCGGAACTGCTGGAGCTGTCGTCATCCTCCACTGCGTGTGCGCTGGGTATCCCGCGGGAGATATTCGTCTGAACGGCGTGGTGCACCTTGTTTCCGCTTTTTGATGGGCCCGAGACGCTGTACATCGCCCTGTAGTCAGTCCCCCTGGAGGCATCGGTAACAATCTCGGACCACTTCGCCTCGTTTAGCCAACCCCAATAGCTGTTGTTATTGACCTGTTTCGTAAGGGAGAAGGTGATGTCGGTGCGCTCTGCCTGGCCCTTTGTCAGGAAGGTGCCGGCGTCTTCAATCGTGAACCCGGCGTAACGGCAAAGGTACGCGATGAGTGCGAAGGAGGTCCTGCTGTTACCGTTAGCGCAATGTACCGTCGCGGAGCCCCTGGTTTGCAGTTCCGAATGGATGATGTCCGCAGCCGCTATGAAACAGGGAATGCACTTATCTGCGGTGTCATCCATGCCATGGCTCATATGGCGCAGATCCACTCTGTTCGCGGTCTTCGACAGGTCGTGATGGGTTCCGAAGTAGATGGTTTCCCCTCCCGGGCCTTGGATGACTCCTCCTCTGTAACCTGCCGAGATTGTCCAGCCACTCTTTTCGTATGGCATGACCTGCCTCCATTCTCGCCACTGTTCCCTGTATGCGCGCGCCGGCTGCTGCCCCGTCAGTGCGCTGATTCAATCTAGTAGCCGGAGCGGTATGCCGCTAGCGATCCGGAGAAGGGCAGCGCTCATGCCTGGCGATGTGACGCATCGATCGGTAGTTCGATCTTGAAGCGGGTTCCTTCGCCTTCATGGCTTTGCACCGACAGGGTGCCGCCATGCTTCTGCACGATCCCATAGGAGAGCGAAAGCCCCAGGCCCGTGCCCTTGCCGACTGGTTTGGTGGTGAAGAACGGATCGAAGATGTGGGGCAGCACATCATCAGGAATGCCACTGCCGTCATCCGCTATCTCGATCCCCACCCGCCCGTCGCCCGCCCAGGTGGTGATCACGATTCTTCCTCGTGCCTCCCCCATGGCTTGCGCTGCGTTGACCACGAGATTCATGACGACCTGGTTGATCTGCGAGGGCAGGCATTTCACCTCCGGCAGGTCGCCGAAGTTCCGCACTATGTCGGCGCGGTACTTCACCTCGCTCGCCACGATGTTCAGCGTCGACTCTATGCCCTGATGGATATCGGCCCATTGCCACTCCGTGTCGGTATCAACGCGGGAGAAGTCCTTCAGGTCCTGGATTATCTTGCGGACCCGGCCGATGCCCTCCCTCGTTTCATTCAGCAGCGAGGGGATGTCGTCCTTGAGGTAATCCAGGTCGACCCGCTTGCGAAGGGCGATCACCCGTGCCTTCAAGTCCTCGTCTGCGATGGATGGTTCCGCCGATTCATAGGCCTGCAGGACTTCAAGCAGTTCGCGGAAGTAGGTTTCCAGCGTGCTGTGATTGGACGAGATGAAGCCGATCGGGTTGTTGATCTCATGCGCTACGCCAGCGGCGAGCTGCCCGATCGATGCCAGCTTCTCGTTCTGTATCAACTGGCTTTCCAACTGCTTGCGCTCGGCCATCTCCTGCTGCAGGACGCTGTTGGTACGTGTCAGGTCCTCGGTCCGGACCCGCACCTGGTGTTCGAGGCTTTCCATCTGCTGCTGCAGGCGCTGGGTCATGTCCCACTTGGCGGTGAGCGAACAGGCGAGCTGGCTGACTTCGATATTGTCGAAGGGCTTCTTCAGGATCAGCAGCCTGTCCGCCACCCTGAGCCTGGCGAGCAGCTCCTCCCATGAATAGTCGGCATATGCGGTGCAGACGACGACTTGCAGTCGCGGGTCCGTCTGCCAGAGGTGCTCGATGGTTTCCACTCCATCCCACCCCTGCGGCATGCGCATGTCGACGAAGGCCATCGCATAGGGCCTGTCCTCGACCAGTGCCTTCTCCAGCAGCTTAAGGCCGTCCTGGCCGCGATAGGCCGAATCGATCTCGAACTCTCTCACCTCCGTGGTCGGGCCCGTGCCGAACAACTGCGCTTCGAATGCATCCAGCGCCTGGGTATCACTGGGCTCCGGCGCGAGGATCTTGCGAAAGTCGTCGTGGATGGACGGCGTGTCGTCGATCAGCAGAATGCGGCGGTTACCCGGGTTGTCCATGCGCCAGCCCTCTCTTCTTCATTGGGATTTCCAGGGTGAAGCAGGCACCCGTCCCCAGGCCGTCGCTTTCGACCCGCAACGAGCCGTCCATCTCGATGGCAGCGAGAGCGCAACTGTGAAGCCCGAAACCGTGGCCGTCTTTCCGGGTGGTGAAGCCGTGGGCGAAGATGCGCGTCAGGTTGGCCTGCTCGATCCCCTCGCCGTTGTCCCGGACGCGGATGGTCAGGCTGGAGGCCCCCAGTTGCGCGGACAGGGTCAGGCGTCGTGGCCGATCCTCCTGCGCACTCATGGCCTGCTTGGCGTTACTGATCAGGTTCACCAGGATGAGCAGGGTGCGGTGCTTGTCCAGGACGACTTCCGGCAGGTCGTCATACTCCTTCACGATCTCGACCTGGTGGCGAACCAGCGAGTCGGACTGCATGCGCAACGCATCTTCCATGAGCTCATTGATGCTGATGGGTTCGACGATGCTGGAGGGGCCAGCGTAGGACTGCTGGGTCGAGACGATCTCCTTGATGTGGTTGACGCTCCGAGTCATCTGCTCGAGCTCATTGACGATGCTCTCCCGCTCCGACGAGAGCGCCTCCGATACCTGGGCGATGTAGCCGGGCAGCAGCTTTCCCTTCTCGTCGTGACTGATGAAGGCGCCGAGGTCCTCCTGGTGCGCCGTCATCATCTCCACCGCCCTGGCCAGGCCGAGCGCTTTGGAATTGCGCACCCGGCGCGCCACCAGGTCGGCGGAAATATTCACGCTGTTCAGCACATTGCCGACGTTGTGCAGCACGTTGGTCGCGATCTCGGCCATGCCCGCATGCCGGGCAGCGGCAACCAGCTCGCTCTGGGCTCGTTGCAGTTCGTGGGTCCGTACCTGTACCCGCCGTTCGAGTTCGTCATTGGCGGCTTGCAACGCCTTGTTCATGCGGTTGATCTCCGCATAGCTGCGCAGGAGCCAGTAGCCCAGGAACAACAGCAGCGCCGCCAGGATGGCTGCGAATACCAGCAGGTAGCGGTGGGAGATCTGATCCTGGGCGGCGGCCGCCAACTGCTCCCCGCTCAATACTTCGATCAGCGCGTCCAGGCGCGTGGCCACAGGCACGGCGGCGATCTGGTTGAGCAGGGCGTTGACCTGCTTCTGTTCGCTGAGAACGGTCCGGACATGAGCCGAGAACAGGTCGATGGCGCTGCCGATGTCAGGGCTCAGCCCGGCCTTCTGTTCCTCGATCTTCTGCAGGCCGAGCTGTATGTCCTCGGCCTTTTCGTCCGTGGTGACCTGCGAATACTCCATCGTGCTCAGGAGTGCGTCGAACACGTAGCCGGATGTCGTGTCGAGCACCATGCTGCTGCGTTGGTCACTGATCAGGTTCTGCACGTCATCTTCGGCGGTGGGTAGAAAATTCAGTGAGTTCCGCAGGATGGCGTTATGCGACTTGAACGCCTCGATCAGGCCGGATTTCTCCTCAAGCGCCGTCCTGTAGAGCTCCTTGCTCCGTTCCCAACGCTCCGGGTTGTGCAGGGGCGCATCCGCGAGGCGTTGTTCGAGGCGCTGCCAGTTGCTGTCCATTTCACTGAGCGGGTCGACCAGCAAGTCGTAGTCAAGGTTGATGCCCATGCGCGAGCGCAGCACCTGGACTTCCCACTGGGCATCGCTCTGCTTGATCTGGCGGAGTATCGCCAGCGACCCGAAGTAGCGGGCGGGCTCGTAGGCATCCGCCCGGAGGAACAGGAACAGGAGCGTGCCGGCGAGTGCGAGAGCGGCGCCAACCAATACGACCCAGAGGTTACCCCTGCGGATATCGCTCACTGCGCACCTTTCGTTTCACCCGTCAGCGTTTTCAGGAAGAGGATGATCAGCCGCTTGTCCTCCGGGTCCGCCTTGCGGCCCAGCTGGTACTTGAACATCACGTCCACGGCGTCCTCCAGGGTCTGCGCCGAGGCATCGTGGAAGTAGGGCGCGGTGAGCTCGACGTTGCGCAGGCCTGGCACCTTGAACACATGGCGGTCCTCGTCCCGGCCGGTGACCGAGAAGCGCCCGAGGTCGGCTTCGGAGCTGCTCCCTTTGTCCTTGAAGTAGTCCCCCATGACCCCGAATTTCTGGAACATGTTGCCGCCCACGTTCATGCCTTGGTGGCAGGAGATGCATCCGCTCTGCTTGAAGCGCGCATACCCCGTCTTCTCCTCATCGCTGATGGCCGTGGAGTCGCCTTCCAGGAACAGGTCGAATCGGGCCTTGGGCGTGAGCAGCGTCCGCTCGTAGGTCGCGATGGCGTTCTGGACGTTCGCCTGGGTCACCCCATCTGCGTAGCTCGACTCGAAGGCGTCCCTGTAGGTCTCGTCCGCCGCCAGGCGCGCGAGCAACGCAGGCCATTCGGACCCCATTTCCCTGGGGTTGCGGATGACATCGTCGACCTGCGCCTCCAGGGTCGCGGCGCGGCCATTCCAGAACTGGCGGAAGTTGAGGCTGGCATTGAGCACGGTGGGCGTGTTCACCAGCGTCAGGTCACCGTTGAGGCCGACGGACAGGCGCTTGTCATCGGCCCCGCCCCGGTCCAACTGGTGGCAGCTGGAGCAGGCCACGGCTCCGTTGGCGGAGAGGCGCTTGTCGTTGAAAAGCCGGCGGCCCAGCTCGGCCCGTCCCGCGTCTTCGGTATGCCAGCGAGGCAAGGGTTTGATCGGTTCATTGAGCGGCGCGGCGATGCACGGGGAGGCCAGCGGCAACACCACCAGCGCAAGGTGCAGGATGCGCTGCTTGATGTGGGCGTTCATCGTTCCGCTCCGGCGTGGCCGTTGCGGCGCCTGGCGAATTCAGCGAATTCGGCGGCCGGCAAGGCCCGTGAAAAATGGTAGCCCTGAGCTTCATCGCAGTGTCGGCTCATCAGGAACTCCAGCTGCTCGGCGGTCTCGACCCCCTCGGCCGTGACGGTGAGCCCGAGGCTGTCGGACATGGCGATAATGGCGGCGACGAGGGCTGCGTCCTTCTCATGCACGCCTATGTCGCGGACGAACGACTGGTCGATCTTCAACGTATCGATCGGGAACAGCTTCAGGTAGCCGAGATTGGAATAGCCGGTGCCGAAATCGTCGATCGCCAGCCTTACCCCGAGCGACTTGGCGCCCTGCAGCACGAGGGCGCTGCCTTCATGATCCTGCACCAGCAGGCGCTCGGTTATTTCCAGTTCAATGCAGCCGGGATCGACGCCCGAGCTCTTCAGCGCTTGCTTCAGTGCCGGGAGGAAGTCGCCCTGGCGGAAGTCCACAGGGGAAAGATTGATCGCGGTACAGAGCGGCCCGGACCCATGAAGATTCCACAGGTGTGTTTGCCGGCACGCCTCCTTCAGCACCCATCGGCTCAAGGGCACGATAAGACCGGACTCTTCCGCTACCGGGATGAAGCGGGTTGGCGGAATGGCTTCGCCGTTGGGCTGGAACCACCGTATCAGGGCCTCGCAGCCGATGACGCGGCCGCTACGCAGGTCGATCTTGGGCTGGTAATGGAGCACGAACTCTTCGTTTTCCAGTGCGCGCCGGATCGCCACTTCCAGTGACTGCTGGTCCCGGGCGCGCTGCTTGAGCATCGGATCGTAGAGCCGTGCCGTGTTGCGTTCCTGGCCCTTGGCCTCGTGCATGGCGGTCTCGGCCCGCTTGATCAACATGCGCGGGTCGTCGCCGTGGTCAGGGTAGCGGCTCACCCCGATGCTCGCCGTCACGGCCAGCACCTCACCTTCAACTAGGCGCGGTGTGGCGATGGCGGCCAGGAGCTGGGCGGAAAATGCGGTGTCGCCCCCTCTGTCGGAGAAGTCACCCACCACCACGAATTGGTCCGAGCCTGGCCGGTAGAGCACGTCCTCGTCCTTCAGCGCGCGCTGGATGGCGGTGCCGCTCGCCTGCAGCACGGCATCCCCGAATGGATAACCCCAGGCGTTGTTTATATGTTTGAGACGGTCGAGGCCGATGTACAGGAGAGAGAATCCGGACGTCGGCGATGTGCGGATGCACCGCACCAGCCGGTCCCGGAGAAGGTTCAGGTTGGGAAGCCCGGTCAGCGCGTCGTACTGAAGATGGTGCGCGAGTTTCAGCAACTCCGATGCTCGGTGTTCGATGGTGATCTCCAGCGCCTTGACCCTGATCTTGTTCTCCTGCATGGCCTGCCACTTGGCCGTCAGGGTGTTGGCGATCTGGCGGATTTCGATGGCATCGAATGGCTTCTTCAGCACCAGCAGCCGGTCATTGAGGTTCAGGCGTTCGCTCAGTTCGTCCCACGCCAGGTCGGAGAACGCCGTGCACAACGCGATTTGCAGATCAGGATCGAGCCGCCAGAGCCTTTCGATGGTTTCGAGGCCGTTCCAACCCGGAGGCATGCGCATGTCGACGAATGCCATCGCGTAGGGGCGGTATTCGGCCAACGCCTGCTCCGCCAGGTCGTGGCCGTCCTGGCCCTGGTAGGCATGATCCAGTTCGTAGCGGGTGGAGGGCCTGGGTTCCGCTACTCCGAAGAGCAGGGACTCCATCGAGGAGAGGCACTGTGTCGCCTCGGGGCTGAGGATCTTGCGATAGTCCTCATGCATCGAAGGGGTGTCGTCGATGATCAGGACGCGCCGGTTTCCCGCAGGAATGTAGTGGCTCATGGCAGCGCACGTGGTCGATGTCGCCACGCCGTCCGACTGGCTGTAAACAATACGCGCATCGGTTGCCACATCCCTGCAATTGGCCCGTCCCTTACTTCTTAAAGTACGGGCTTGGCCATTGTTCAAGTTCAATCGCCGGGCGGTGATACGGTGCAGTTCGCAAGCACCAGGGTCGATGGCGAGAAAACCTGAATGGTTCCGCTACACGATCGTCAGTGCGTACAAGTCATGTCCAAGTGTGCCGTTCCTGTCGATCTCCATCCTGCAATTGCTCGTGTCTCGCCGCTTTACGGGCAGTGAAAGCGACTACGCTGAAAAACATCTTCGACCCGGCTCCGATGCGAGCCATGGCAAGAGCGGATGGCATGGAAGACAACACACCCACGGATGCGACCCGTTTCACTGTGCTCCTGGTTGACGATGAGGTCTTCATCCTCAACAGCCTGAAGAGGCTTCTGCGCAGCCAGCCTTACGATCTCCTCCTGGCGGAGAGCGGCGAGCAGGCTCTCGAACTGCTCGCCAGTCATCCCGTCGATCTGGTCGTGTCCGATGCCCGCATGCCATCGATGGACGGTGCGACGCTGCTGGCGGAAATCTATCGACGTCATCCGCAGACCATCCGCATCCTGCTCACGGGCTACACGGACATGCCGACGCTGATCAAGGCGATAAACGAGGGGCGCATATACCGTTACCTGAGCAAGCCCTGGGATGACGCGGAGCTCCTGTCCACCCTCGAGCAGTCGCTGGCCCACCTGCACTCCGAACGCGAGCGCCAGCGGCTCGAGAAGGTGACCCGGCAGCAGAAGGCCGCCCTCGAACAGCTCAATGCGACGCTGGAGAAACGCGTCGAGTCGCGTACCGCAGAGCTCCAGCAGACGGCCGACATGCTCGACCTGGCCTACGCGGAGCTCAAGCGCAGCTACGTGGTCAGCACCGAGGTCTTTTCCCTTCTGGTCAACCAGCGGCTTCCCCAGGGCAAGCAAACCAACCAGGCGCTCAACGAACTGGTCCGTGCCTGCTGCAATGCCGGCCTCGTGGAGTCCTCGCTGGAGCACGACCTGATCATGGCCGCTGCGCTCTACAACGTGGGCAAGCTCGGCTGGAGCGACAGCATGCTGGCGAGGCCGTCGGACCTGATGCACCACCATGAGCGCGATACCTTCAGGGCTTACCCGGAAACCAGCGAATCGCTGCTGATGTCGCTCGAACCGATGCAGGATGCGGCAAGGCTGATCCGCCACCATCAAGAGCGCTGGGATGGCAGCGGCTTTCCAGACCACCTCAAGGGCAGCGCCATCCCCCAGGGTTCGAGATTGCTCAAGCTCGCCGTGGACTTCGTGGAGTTGCAACGAGGCCTGGTGCTGGAGCGCAACATGAACCGGGACGAGGCCCTGATGTTCATTCGCAAGTACGCGGGGCGGCTGTACGACCCCGACATGATCGAGCCCTTCGTCCAGGTCTGCGCCTCATACCTGACGGACATCACGCTCGCCGATCCCCGCGTGCGCGGGCTGGGTACGCGCGACCTCGAAGGCGGCATGGTGCTGGCACGCAACCTCAACGCGGACAACGGCATGTTGCTGCTCAACGCGGGCAAGGCGCTGACCCCGGTGCTGGTAGAGAAACTGATCGCCTTCGAGGCGATGGAAGGTGCGCGCTACACCGTGTTCGTGCGCGTTGCGGAAACAGCCTGATTTCACTGGAGGTACCCATGGCACGTATCCAGTTGGTCGACGATGACCCGTTGATCCTCCGCACGCTCCAGCGAGCGATGCGGGATGCCGACTGGGAGCTGGAACCGTTCGACGATCCGGTCCTGGCGTTGCACGCCCTGGCGGAAAAGCCCTATGAGGTGATCGTCTGCGACCACCATATGCCCGACATCGATGGCGTCACCTACCTGCAATTCGCCAAGCAATGCCAGCCCGCCAGCATCCGTATCCTCCTGAGCGGCATGGCCGATCACCAGGCACTGATGCAGGCGATCAACCAGGCTGAAATCTATCGGCTCATCCCCAAGCCCTGGGAAAACGCAGAGCTGCTCGCCACCGTCCGGGGGGCGTTGAACCTGTACCGGACGCGCGAGCATGACCGCAGGGAACTCGACCTCCTGCAGATCCACAAGCACCGGGGCGAAGCCGAGCGCATGCAGATCAAGGTGCTCAAGACCCGTCACGGTGAGCTGTACGAAGTGCAGCGAGATGAACAGGGTCGCATCGTGCTGGACGGGGAGGAGTGAGCCCCGGCGCTACGGTCCCCGTCCTCCCCATTCGCTCCTCCTTGAACCCCTGGAATCACGCCCCGGGGCGTGGCCATGGATCATCGGTCCTGCCCGTGCCGGACGTCCTGCTGCCATCGCCTCGCACCGGGCCCCGGCCCGCTTTCGCCGTCTTGCCAACAGCGTCACGAACCCGAGAACGTGCGTCCGGGAGAGTGCGGCGATCCATGCGCCGGATCAATTGCGGCGGGTTTCCAGTCGCTAGGATGCGCCCGAAATCAACCACGGAAAGGAGTTCTTCATGTCGGATCGGGTTTCCATTCACCTGGCGGGCGCTCCGGGTATCCAGGCTGCGGAGAAGCTGCTCGAGCTGGATGGTTACAGCAGTTTCAGGCAGGTGATGAGCGGGGAGTTGACCGTAGCCCTGGACGAGGAGTGTTACCTGGTGGCGCTTGGGGGTGACTACGTTGGCTTTGCGGTGGTCCGAGGCGCTTCTGCCGGCAATTCGGGTTTCTTCGAGATCTTCCGGCTGTTCGTTGCAGTGCCCGCTCGTGGCAAGGGGGTGGGCAGGCGCGCGGTGGCTCAGATCATCGACCTGCTGAAGAAGCGGGGCAAGGATGAGCTGGTTCTGGAGATCGAGAGCGATATCGCGGCTTCGTTCTGGGAGAACGTGCTGCAGGGCTACAAGATCCATGACCTGCATAACGGCAAGCGCATCGTCCACCTCTATCCCGCCTGAACCACGGGCTGGCGTTACACCCGAAGCCCCGGCTCGTGCCGGGGCTTTTCATTGCCTGGCATTCCCTCACACCTTTTACGGCCCCGCCCCAGGCGCCTGGCGACTCAACCGGTCGCGGGCAACGCCTCGGGCAGGTTCAGGCGCTGGCGCAGGGCGCGGAAATGGGCGAGCGAGTCATGGAAGAAGGCCTGTGGCAGTACGCCGTAGCGGCTCAGCGCAGCCTCTACCCGATCCAGTCCCGCCTGCTCGGCCAGTTCGTAGGCGCGCATGCCTTTTTCGATGCGCTCTCGGGTACTGGCGAAGTCGCTGAATTTCATGTCACGGCTGCTGGCGAAGTAGGCGAACTCGATGCGGGGGCGCAGCGCTACCTGGCGGATCAGTGGCCAGTCCAGTGTTGCTAGCGCATGCTCCACGGCGGGCCCGACTATGACTTCCTGCTCCCAGAGGAAGAACGCTTCGAACAGCTCCCGTCGCACCGGTTGCGGCAGCGGCTCGCCCAGCGCCTGGGCCTGGTGGCAGCGGTTGAGCGCGGCCAGCAGGCGTGGCTGCAGGTAGTGCCCGATGCCGGTGGCCTGGCCATGCAGCCGGCTGAGGTGATAGGCCGTATAGGCCTCGACGCAGACCCGCCGGTTGATTTCGCGGAAGGCGTCGGCGAAGGCGTGCAACTGGCGCAGCTTGTGGTGGCGGAGTGCGGGAGTGAAGAGGAACTGCGCGGAGAGCAGGGTGCCCACGCGCATGCCCAGGGCGAAGTAGCCGGCGCCCCAGAGCGCGCCGTGGGCGGCGATCAGCGGGAAGACGTTGCGCCCGCCGGAATCCTCGTAGAGGTGGTGGTAGACCGAGGCGCGCTGGCCGAGGTCGGTGAGGGTGCCGGCCAGTGCCGTTGCTTCCCGGTGAATCCGCTGGTAGTCACGGTCGAGGGTGCCGCTTTCGCTATCCATATGCAGGGCTCCTAGGCTAATCATCTGGATTGAATCTATGCAGGCTTGGGCCTGCCAGCCTCGCGGCAAATTGCCTCAGGTCGCGTCGCGCGCGGCTTCCGCCCTGGTTGCAGTGGGGGCGCCAGCCGCGCTGGCGTGGGTGTGTGACGGGGGTATCAGCAGGTCCAGCCGATACGTCCGCTGGTCGGCCGATCGTCGGATTTACGGCGAAAGGCCAGTATCCTCCGCGCCAGTCTGTTCCCCAGGCCCGCCCGCGTGCGGCGTCGGCGCGCTGCCGGGGAGCAAGATCCATGGAGCCGTAGTCGCAGGACATTGGATGTTGTCTTCACCCCTCAGCCCGGCCGGGTTTCCTCTGGCCCGCTCGTTCCGCCCCCTTGCCGATCACGCACTGCATAGGGCCCGCCATCAGGTACGCGGCCGTGCGCTGCATGGTATTTCGCCGACGCAATCACATTCGGCAGATTTTCCGGTGGATGCATGTGGGGAATCGTCCCCGCAGGGCGTCTCCAGTCTTATCGCTTCGCCCATCACCTCCGCCGATGCACCGCTGCCCACCGGGCGGCCGTCGCCGGCACCTTCCGCTCGTTCAAGGAGAACCCCATGAGCATCGTTTCGAGAACCGCTTTGCTGCCGATCCTGGCTACGGTGGCGTTGGCCGGCCTGTCGGGCTGCGCCACCGAAACCTCCACCGCCGTCGCCGTGCAGCAGGTCGAAAGCGTCAACCGTCCCTACAGTGGCGTGCGCGCGCCGATCGCGGTCGGCAAGTTCGATAACCGCTCCAGCTACATGCGCGGCATCTTCTCCGACGGCGTCGACCGCCTCGGCGGCCAGGCCAAGACCATCCTCATCACTCACCTGCAGCAGACCAACCGCTTCAACGTGCTGGACCGCGACAACATGAGCGAGATCCAGCAGGAAGCCGCGATCAAGGGCCAGGCCCAGCGCCTCAAGGGTGCCGATTTCGTGGTCACCGGCGACGTCACCGAGTTCGGCCGCAAGGAAGTGGGCGACCACCAGCTGTTCGGCATCCTCGGTCGCGGCAAGACCCAGATCGCCTACGCCAAGGTGGCCCTGAACATCGTCAACATCTCCACCTCCGAGGTCGTCTATTCGACCCAGGGCGCCGGCGAGTACGCGCTGTCCAACCGCGAAGTGATCGGCTTCGGCGGCACCGCCAGCTACGACTCCACCCTCAACGGCAAGGTGCTCGACCTGGCCATGCGCGAGGCGGTGAACAAGCTGGTGAATGCGGTGGAGAGCGGCGCCTGGAAGCCGCAGAACTGAAACAGGGACGTCAGGACATGAACATGAGCAGGACAATCGCATGCGCGGCCGCGCTGTTGGGCAGCCTGGCACTGGCCGGCTGCAGCGGCCCCAAGACGCTGTACCAGTGGGAGGGTTACCAGACCCAGGTCAACCAGTACTTCAAGGGCGAATCCAAGGAGGCGCAATTGGAGGCGCTGGAAGCCGACCTGCAGAAGATCCGGGCCAAGAACGGCGCGGTACCGCCGGGCTATCACGCCCAGCTCGGCCTGCTGTACTCCAGCCTGGGCAAGGATGACGAGATGATGCGTTCCTTCGAGACCGAGAAGGCGCTGTTCCCCGAATCCGCTTCGTACATGGACTTCCTCATGAAGAACGCCAAGGGAGGCGCCCAATGACCCGTCTACTCTCCCGCCTGCTGGCCTGCGCCGCGCTGGCGGCCCTGGTCAGCGGCTGCGCGCCGACCCGTAGCGTCGATTACTCGGCCTACAAGGAAGCGCGCCCGCGTTCCATCCTGGTGCTGCCGCCGCTGAACGAGTCGCCCGACGTGAAGGCCACCTACAGCATGCTGTCCCAGGTGACCTACCCGCTGGCTGAAGCCGGCTACTACGTGGTGCCGGTGGCGCTGGTGGACGAGACCTTCCGCCAGAACGGCCTGACCAGCCCCGGTGACATCCACCAGTTGCCGACGGCCAAGCTGCGCGAGGTCTATGGCGCCGATGCTGCGCTCTATGTCACGGTGAGCGAGTACGGCACCCAGTACATGCTGATCAGCAGTGCATCCATCGTTACTGCCAGCGCCAAGCTGGTCGACCTGAAAAGCGGCACCACCCTGTGGACCGGCTCGGCGAGTGCCTCCAGCGAGGAAGACAACAACAATAACGGTGGCGGCCTGGTGGGCATGCTGGTGACGGCTGCGGTGAAGCAGATCATCAACAGCTCCATGGAGGACGCGTCCTATCCCATCGCCGGGATCACCAGCGCGCGCCTGCTCTCCACCGGTTACAACGGTGGCCTGCTCTACGGTCCGCGCTCGCCGAAGTACGGCACCGACTGATCGGATCGCCGGCGCACCGCAAGGGTGCGCCGGCCCGCTTGGCTACCGGGTGGCAACGTCAGTGCATCTCGATCCTGTTACGTCCTTCCGCCTTGGCCCGATAGAGGGCCAGGTCGCTGCGTGAAAGCGCCGCTTCGGCGTTGGCGTCGCCGGCATCGAGGGTGGTGATGCCGATGCTGACGGTCAGGGGGATCACTTCGCCCTGGTGCCGCAGCGGGGTTTCCAGCATCTGCTGCTGCAGGCGCTGGGCGAAGACCAGGGCGCTGGCGTGGTCGGCGTCATTGAGCAGCACGGCGAACTCTTCCCCACCCATGCGGCCGGCCAGGTCGACACGGCGCATCTGCCCGGCGAGGAGGGCGGCGAAGTGGCGCAGGGCGTCATCGCCGACGCCATGGCCCCAGCGGTCGTTGATCACCTTGAAATGGTCCAGGTCGCACATCAGCAGCACCGCGCCACGCCCCGGCGCGCGTTGCAGCCGGGCCAGTTCTTCTTCGAGGCGCGCCATGAAATGGCGGCGGTTGGGCAACTGGGTGAGAAAGTCGGTGGTGGCCAGGGCCTGCAGTTCGACCTCGATGCGCTTCTGTTCGGTGATGTCGGTGATGAAGCCGTGCCAGAGCACGCTGCCGTCAGCCAGGCGCTTGGGGTGGGCATTGCCCTGGCGCCAGCCGGTGGGGCGGCCGGGGATCAGTACGCGGTATTCCATCTGCCAGGGAGTGAGGGCCAGGGCGGAGGTTTCCAATGAGTTCTGGTAGGCGGGCAGGTCGTCTGGGTGGACCAGTGCCAGGATGCGTTCTCGCCCGTTGGGCAGTTTCAGCTGTTCGGGGGACAGCCCGTAGACGTCCAGGCTGCCGGCGCTGATGTAGCGGTAGCTGCCGCTGCCGTCAGGGCGCCCCATGTACTGGAAGACCATGCCGGGGATCTCGTTGGTCAGTTCCGTCAGCAGTTCGAGGTTCTGCTCCAGGCGCTCGCCCATGCGCTTCATTTCGGTGATGTCGGTGGTGGTGCCGATCATTCGTAGCGGGCGGCCCTGGTCATCGCGCTCGACCACACGGCCGCGGCTGCTTACCCAGATGAAGTGGCCGTCCTTGTGGCGCAGGCGATGCTCCACCTTGTACTGATCGCTGCGCGATTCGAAGTGGTCGAGCATGGTGCGCCGGACGTATTCGAGGTCGTCGGCGTGTACGCGGACGTAGGCGTCCTCGATGCGGGTGCCGATTTCATCGTCGGCATAGCCCAGCAGCGATTTCCAGCCGGGCGAGTAGTGGATCAGCCCGTTGACCACGTCGCGGTCCCAGATGCCGGTGCCGCTGCCGGCCACGGCCAGGGCCAGGCGCTGTTCCTTTTCCCGTAGCACCCGCAGCCACTCCCGCATGCCCAGCACTTCGCGGCGGCGGGTGAACAATTCGCTCGCCAGGCTGGCGAATTCGGCCAGCGCCTGCTGGTCCACCTCGCGGGGCTGGTCATCGAACAGCAGCAGCTCGCCGCCGCCATCGGCGATGGGGCAGCGGGCGATCGGTTGGGGAGTGCCGGAAACCAGCGTGCGAGCGGCTCGCTGCTGGTCGATGCCATCGCAGGCGAGCGGGCCGTCGGGCTCGATCAGCACGGCAGCGCTGACGCCGAAGTGCAGGCGCACGAGGTGCAGCAGGGAGGAGAATCGGTTGGCCGTGGTGCTCACATCAATACCTCGAGAAACGGCTGGCTACGCTGGACGACGTGGAGGCTCATGGTCCCGTCCCTGGTCCGTTGGAGGCAGTCTCGTCTCTGCCGCACGACAACCTGTCATCGGCTTTGCAATGAATGTAACAGGATGTGACGCCAATCAAGTGGTTCCCTCGCCTCTGGATGCTAGCTTAGTGCTATTAACTTGCCATGGAAGGGTTGGCCCGTGCACCGGGCGGCGTGCGTTTTTCACGCCTTTCCGGTGCCGTGCTGGGTTTTCCATGGTGACCCCGGGTGGGCCCGCAGGTGTTCGTGGAGCTGCCTGCCGCCGCCTGGGGGCGACAGGGCACTGCAACCAACCGGAAGGGACACCATGATCAGCTTCAAGACCTCGCCTGAAACCCATCGCACCCTGAGCAAGGTGTCGATGATCCTGCTCAGCCTCGCCGCCGTGATCGGCGCCGGCTTTCTCATCGTCACTGCGATCCTCAACTACTTCAATGCCAACGCCATCCTCAAGGACCACTCCGAGGTGCTGGCGCCGGTGAGCCTGGACAGTGTGACCGAAGAACACCATCGCCGCGGCCGTACCAGCGAGACCTACCACTTCCATTACAGCTTCGAGGTGGCCGGCAAACCCTACGACGGCACCTTCGAGACCTCTGCGTCCAATGCCGAGCCCTACTTGCATGAGGGCGCCTCGGTGAAGGTGGGCTACGCCAATGCCGAGCCGTCGCACTTCGGCCGCCTCGACGTGCTGCAGAGCCAGGCCGATTTCGGCTCCAGCATCACCCGCGCGCTGACCGCCGTCCCCCTGGCCGCGCTGCTGGCCTTCATCCTCCACCTGATGCTGACGCGCCGGCTGTTCGTCCCCAGGGAAACATCGGCCTGATACGAAGAACCCCGCAAGCGCGGGGTTCTTTTTTGTGCGTGCGGGGCTCAGGCGCCGCAGTCGTTCTGCAGGGTGGCCTGGGTGATGTTGCTGTCCGCCGGCACACTGCGGGTCAGCCAGACGTTGCCGCCGATGACCGAGCCCCTGCCGATGGTGATGCGGCCGAGGATGGTGGCACCGGCGTAGATCACCACGTCGTCTTCGACGATGGGGTGGCGCGGCTGGCCTTTCTGCAGGTTGCCCGAGTCGTCCGAGGGGAAGCGCTTGGCGCCCAGGGTCACCGCCTGGTAGATGCGCACGCGCTCGCCGATGATCGCCGTCTCGCCGATCACCACGCCCGTGCCGTGGTCGATGAAGAAGCTCCGGCCGATGGTGGCGCCGGGGTGGATGTCGATGCCGGTGGCCGAGTGGGCGATCTCGGCGATGATGCGCGCCAGCAGCGGCAGGCCGTTGCGGTAGAAGTAGTGGGCCAGGCGGTGGTGGATCACCGCGTGCACGCCCGGGTAGCAGAGCAGCACTTCATCGACGCTGCGTGCCGCCGGGTCGCCCTGGTAGGCGGCCAGCACGTCGGTATCCAGCAGCACGCGCAGCTCCGGCAGGGCGGCGGCGAAGCCTTTCACCACGCGGATCGCCTGGCATTCGCTGTCGCCGTCTTCGGCGCTGCCGTTGCGGGCGGCGTAACCGAGTTCGCGGCGCACTTCGATGACCAGGGCATTGAGCGCCGTGTCCAGGGTGTGGCCGACGTAGAAGTCTTCGCTCTCTTCGCGCAGGTCGGTGGGGCCGAGGCGCATGGGGAAGAGCGCGCCGCTGATGGCTTCGATGATCTGGCCGACGGCGGTGCGTGAGGGCAGCTCGCGGCCGCCGCGATCCTGGGTGCGGCCATTGCGGCTGCGCCATTCGGCGCGGGCGGCGCGCAGTTCGGTGACGATCTGCTCCAGCTGCCAGTTGACCGGGGGGCAGCCGCTGGGGCCGGAAGTGAACTTGTTCATGGAGGGTCCTGTTGATGCGCAAGGCTGGCGATAGCCTTGCGCAGGAGTGCGCTTCTCGGCAAGCAGATTCGCAGCGCGATCAATCGGCGGGGATCAGCCCTTCGGCTTCCTTGCGGCTCTTCATGCTGGCGGTGGTGCCCACCGAGGCGAGGATGATCGCGCCGATGGCCAGCCATTGCAGCAGCGACAGGCGCTCGCCGAGGAACAGCAGCCCGGAAAGCGCGCCCAGGGCCGGCTCGATGCTCATCAGGGTGCCGAAGGTGCGCGCGGGCATGCGCGTCAGGGCGTACATCTCCAGGGTGTAGGGGATGGCGGTGGAGAGCAGCGCCACGCCCAGGGCGACGGGCAGCAGGCTGAGGTTGAGCAGGTCGGTGCCGGCATGGGCGATGCCGAAGGGCGAGATGACCAGCGCCGCGACCAGGACGCCGAGGCTGGCACTCTGCATGCCGTGATCGGCACCGGCGCGCTGGCCGAAGATGATGTACAGCGCCCAGCAGACCCCGGCACCCAGGGCGTAGGCGGCGCCCACCAGGTCGAGATGGGCGGCGCTTTCGCCGATGGGCAGGAGCAGCAGCAGGCCGGCCACCGCAAGGGCGATCCAGAGAAAGTCCAGCGCCCGGCGCGAGGAGAACACCGCCACCGCCAGCGGGCCGGTGAATTCCAGGGCCACGGCGATGCCCAGGGGCACGGTGCGCAGGGACATGTAGAACAGCAGGTTCATGAAGCCCAGGGCGAGGCCATAGAGCAGCACGGTGCCCAGGGCGCCGGTGTTGATGCGGGTGCGCCAGGGGCGCAGCACCAGCAGCAGGAAGATGGCGGCGAGGATCAGGCGCAGGGTGGTGGTGCCCTGGGCGCCGATCACCGGGAACAGGCTCTTGGCCAGGGAGGCGCCGCTCTGCACCGAGATCATGGCGACTATCAGGATGCCGACGGGCAGCAGCGTCGAAGCGAGGTTGCGGGAGTTCATGCAGGGTCCGGATCAGGCAGTTACGGGGGGGCGAAGCTTGTTCTGGTTCGTTGTGTGCAACATAATGCGCAAAAAACAGCGTGTGAGCAATATATTGCCCAATTCTATGGCCCATCCCGTGGACAGACCCAACGTACTCGAACACGTCTCCGACAACGTGCGGCGGCTGCGCAAGGCGCTTGGCCTGAGCCAGGACGCC
The DNA here is from genome assembly GCF_026072635.1 of Pseudomonas solani. Classification (NCBI taxonomy): domain Bacteria; kingdom Pseudomonadati; phylum Pseudomonadota; class Gammaproteobacteria; order Pseudomonadales; family Pseudomonadaceae; genus Pseudomonas; species Pseudomonas solani. The sequence goes on from NZ_AP023081.1 coordinate 5,116,125, forward strand.
CTTGCCACGGCTTCAGGTGTGAGCCGGCGGATGATCGTCGGCATCGAGGGGGCGATGTGAACGTCAGCCTGGCCACCCTGGACCGCATCGCCGAGGCGCTGGGCGTGCTGTTTCCCGACCTGGTGCAGGCGCCGAGCCGGCCCGACCGCTCGCGTATCGAGGCGGTGGCCTGGGTCGGCAAGGACCCACGCAGCCGCGCCACCCTGCTGGCCAGTGCGCCGGCGCGGCGCGAAGTCGAACTCTGGGCCTGGTCGCTGGAACCGGGGGAGCGCTATGTGTCGGAGGCCGATGCCGAAGGCTGGCGGGAGATGGTCTACGTCACCGAAGGCGAGCTGACCCTGGAGCTGCCGGAAGGCGAGGTGCGCATTGGCGCGGGGGACTTCCACGTCTTCGCCAGCAGCCAGCCCTATGGCTACGCCAACCGTGGCGAAGTCGCGGTGCGCTATATCCGCAACGTGGTGAGCTGAGGCTTCAGGCGCGGTCGATGCCGTCGTCGTTGGCGGCGTCGCCCGCTTCTTCTTCGCCCTCGTCGTCGTCGTCGTTGCTGCCGCTGAAGGCTTCCATGCACACCAGGCTGTGAACCCCCTGGTCGTCATGGAGGGTCCAGGTGCCCTTGGCTGCGTCGAACTGAGCTGCCTGCACCTGCTCGGCGCTGAAGTTCCAGCGGCGCTGGGTGCGGCCGTCGACGCATTCGATCAGCAGGGCGCCGGCGTCGAGCTCGAACTGCCAGGCGTGCAGGCCGTCGATTTCCAGCATGTCGCTGTTGGCCAGGCGGTCGAGAAGGGTGGTTTCGTTGCTCATGGGCTGGGGCTCCCGGGGTGAATGGCCGGCGATGATAGTGCAGCGCCGGCCCGGGTGCGAACTCAGCGGGCCTTCAGGCCTTCCAGCAGCGCCTTGTGGAACACCTCCGGCGCCTGGATCTGCGGCGAGTGGCCGAGGTCGGCGAAAGTGACCAGGCGGGCGTCAGGGATGCGTTCGGCGGCCTGCTGGCCGAGCACCGTGTAGTTGCCCAACTGGCCGCGCAACGCTTCGGGCGCAGCGTCCTTGCCCGGTGCGGTGTTGTCGGTCTGGCCGATGAGCAGCAGCACCGGCATCTGCAGTTTGTCGAACTCGTGCACCACCGGCTGGGTGTAGATCATGTCGTAGGTCAGCGCCGAGTCCCAGGCCACCGCCTCACGCCCCTTGCCGCGGTACATGCCGGCCTGCATCTCCACCCACTTGTCGAACTCCGGCCGCCACTGGCCCGCGTAGTAGGTGCTCTTCTGGTAATTGCGGATGGCCTCGCTGCTGGTCTTCAGCTCGCGCTGGTACCACGCGTCGATGCTGCGCCAGGGCACGCCCTTGGCCTTCCAGTCCTCCAGGCCTATGGGATTCACCAGCACCAACTGCTCCACCTGCTGCGGGTACTGCAGCGCGTAGCGGCTGGCGAGCATGCCGCCCATGGAATGGCCCATCAGCGTGACCTTCTCCAGCTTCAGGCTCGCCAGCAGGGCGTGGGTGTTGGCCGCCAGCTGCTGGAAGCTGAACTGGTAGCGCTGCGGCTTGCTGGATTTGCAGAAGCCCACCTGGTCCGGCACCACCACGCGGTAGCCGGCCTGGGTCAGCGCCTGGATGCTGCCCTCCCAGGTGGCGCCGCAGAAGTTCTTGCCGTGCAGCAGCACCAGGGTGTGGCCGTTGGGCGTGCTGGGCTGGACGTCCATATAGGCCATCTGCAGTTTCTCGCCCTGGGAGTCGAAGGCGAAGCGCTTGACCGGGTGCGGGTAGTCGAAGCCTTCCAGCTCGGGGCCGTAGGCGGGCGGCTCGGCGGCCAGGGCGGGGAGGGCGAGGCTCAGCAAGAGTGCGGCGCAGGCGGTGCGCATGGTCGGGCTCCTTGGTTCCGGGTGGGGATGGGCAAGGGTTTTGCCAGACAACGGCGCGCGGCGACAGGAAAAATCGGCGCCGCGCTGTAACCGTTCTTTTCGGTCAGGGTTTGCGGGCGTCGATCAGGTTGTCGGCCTCGCTGATGAAGGCCTTGCCGGTCTTGCGCTGGTACAGGCACAGCTCGCGACCGGCGCGGTTCTTCATGTGTGCCTGGGGGTAGCGGCCGCTGAGGGTCAGGGCGGTGATGCCCAGGCGGTCGTCGAAGAGCACCGGTTGGCCGGCTGCCTTCACTTCTTTCAGGCCGCTGAGTTTGGTGCAGGCGGCGAGCATGCGCTTGTCCTGTTCCTGCCAGGCTTCGGGCGGGGAGGCCTGGGCGCTGGCGGCGCAGAGCAGCAGGGTGGCGAGCAGGCAGTGGCGACTCTTCAAGGGGCTTCTCCGCGGTGGGTGTCAGCAGCGTAGACCGCGCGCCTGGCCGTTTGTTGTGGTGGCTGGCCTTGCGCGCGGGGCTTCCGTCAGCGTTCGCCGTTGCCGGTGGCCATGCTGGCAAGCACGCCATCGCGGCGGATCAGCCCGTGGAACAGCGCCGCGCCCAGGTGCAGCAGCACGGTGGCGAACAGCAAGTAGCCGAGCCAGTGGTGGGCCTGGCGCAGCACGGCATAAAGCGCGGCGTCATGGGGGGCGATCGCCGGCAGTTGCAGCCAGCCCAGCAGCACCACCGGGTAGCCGCCGGCCGCGAGCATCGCCCAGCCCACCAGCGGCATCGCCAGCATCAGTGCATAGAGCAGCAGGTGCGAGAGGTGGGCGAGCCTGTGCTGCCAGCCTGGCAGGTCAGCGGGCAGCGCGGGTGGTGGGCGACGCAGGCGCACGGCGATGCGCAGCAGCACCAGGGCCAGCAGGACGATGCCCAGCGGCTTGTGCAATTCCACCAGCCAGGTGTGGCGGGTGGACAGGGTGACCACCATGCCGACGCCTATGAACAGCATGGCGAGGATGAGCAGCGCCATGGACCAGTGCAGCAGGCGGGCGAGGGGGCTGAACCCTTGGATGTGGCGGCTCATGGGTGGGCTCCTATCGGGGCGCTGGGAACCCCTTCGCGGGTGCGGCGGTTGAAGGACACGGCGTAGGCCGCCGAGCGCGCGGCGAGGATCGGGTCGGCGGAGGGCTCGATGCCGTCGGGGAGGATCAGCGGGTCGAAGTTGAGGTCGCGGCAGGCGCCCTGGTCCTCGGGCTGGGCCTGGTCGAGTACCAGGGTGCCGGCGTCGATGCGCTGGCGCGAGGCGGGCCAGGGGCTGGATGGGTCGTCGCTGGGGTCGCCGGCCTCGGCCAGGGTCAGCACCAGGTGCCAGCGCAGCGGCCCCCGTTGCAGGCGCTGGAACAGGTCGTGGGCAAGGAAGTCCTTGTCGTCCGCCTCGCCGGCCAGCGGCTGGTAGGGCGTCTCCGGCTCCATGGCCCAGCGCACGTAGCGACCCTTGCCGTCGCCGTCCACCAGGCGGAAGGCGTTGATGCTGTTATAGGTGGCGTTGGCGAAGCTGTTGGAGGGCTTGTTGTCCTTGGCCCACTGGCGGAAGGCGGCGCTTTCCGGGTGGGCGGCGAAGAAGGCCTGCAGGCGCGCCGGGTCCGGCTTGCCGGTGGCCGGATCGGGTTTGGAGGCCAGCACCTGCTCGAAGAAGCCCTCGATGGTGGACACCGGCAGCACCGGTGGTGTGTTCATGCCGGTGCGCCATTCCTGGCCGCTGGCCGTGCGCAGCTGCAGCGCCAGGCTGCGCACCGGCACGCTGGCATCGGGCGCGTAGGGGTTGCTGCCGCCGATGGCCAGGCGGCCGATCACCGGCACCTCGCCGGCGGCGAACACCTCGGCCCGGGATAGCCCGGCGGCGGCGCCGTTGCTGAGGAACTGGCCGCTGACGCAGAGGCCCTTCGCGTGGTTCTTGCGGTAGCCGGGGTAGCTGCCGGCGTTGGCCTCGAAGGTGTCGATGATGCGTTGCGGCGTCAGCCGGTCGGGCCCTATCCAGCCGCCGGCATAGGCGAAGGTGCCGGCCAGCGCGGCCAGGCCGAGGCCTATCAGCGCCAGGCGGCCCAGGGTCTGGGAAGGGGAAAGCGGGGGTCGGCTCATTGGCAGCTCCATGGGCTTGCGATCATGTCGTCGAGCCCGTGGGACGAACCAGTTGCAGATTTATTCCCGGCCCCTGGAATAAAGTTGCTGCCTGAGCGTCTTCCTCGTACTGGAACCACGACGAGCACCGCACGACCCCATGCACGACATCGATGACGACGAACTTCGCGAGCTGCTGCAGCGCCTGCGCCGCTTCGCCCTGTGGCTGACGCGCAACCCCGCCAGTGCCGACGACCTGGTGCAGGCGACCCTGGAGCGCGCCCTGGATGGTCGCGCCGGGCCGCGCACTGATGGCAGCCTGCGTGCCTGGCTGTTCGCGATCCTCTACCGCAAATTTCTCGATGGGCAGCGGCGTGCCCGGCGTTACGCACGCATCCTCGAGTTCTTCGGTGCGGCACCGGCCGAGACGGCCTCCACCGAGGAGCTGGTAATGGCGCAATCCACGCTGGAGGCCTTCGCCCGGCTGCCCGCCGAGCAGCGCGCGCTGCTGGTGCTGGTGAGCGTCGAGGGCCTGAGCTACAAGGAGGCCGCCGTGGCCCTGGACGTGCCCATCGGCACCGTGATGTCCCGCCTGTCCCGGGCGCGCAAGGCGCTGCGCGAGCTTGCCGAGGGCGAAATCGCCAATCCCCCGTTACGGATACTCAAATGAACCGCTTCGAACCCAGCGAGAACGACCTGCACGCCTACCTCGATGGCCAACTGGATGCCGCGCAGCGGGCCCAGGTGGAGGCCTGGCTGGCGGCCAACCCCGACCAGGCGGCGCGGGTCGACGCCTGGCGCCGCGACATGCAGCAGCTGCGCGCGGGCCTGGCCAACCTGGAGCTGCGCACCACCAACCCGCAGCTGGACCCGCTGGCGATCCGCCGCTCCCTGCGTGCGCGTCGCCGCCAGCGTCTGGCCACGGCCGCGGCACTGGTGCTGGCCCTGGGCTTCGGCGGCCTGGGCGGCTGGCAGGCCCGCGACCGCTCGCTGCTGGCGGAGAACCCGCCGATGCAGGACGCCCTGGAAGCCCACCGCCTGTTCGCCACCGGCCACGCCGGGGTGGTCGACGTCGCCGCCCGTGAACCGGGGCAGCTGCAGGCCTGGCTGGACCAGCGCTTCAGCCATGCCTCGCGCATTCCCGATCTTGCCCCCTATGGCTTCCATCCCGTGGGCGGCCGCTTGCTGACCAACGAGCAGGGCGTTGCGGCGCTTCTGTTATTCGAGGATGTGGGCGGGCAGCGCATCAGCCTGTACCTGCGCTCGCCGGGCTCGCTCTATGCTGAGATGCCCGCCGGTAACCGCCGTGATGGCGAGCTGGAAGCGCGATACTGGTCACGCGGTGGCTACAACTACGCCCTCGTCGCACCCAGCGACGACCCTCGCGGCGAAGTGGTGCAGCGGGCGTTCTCGTTGTAAGCCGGACACCGTAGGTTGGCGCCGAGCGCAGCGAGGCCCAACACAGCCATGTCCGGTCTCGCGGCGGGCTCTCCCCGTGGGAGTGGCTTCAGCCGCGAAAGACCTTCCGCAGGCACAGGGTTGCGCGTGGCCGGGTATTCCATCGCGAATGAATTCGCTCCCACGAGGTGGGTTGCGGTGCTGGCTGCAAGATCGCCTGGTGGATGAAAAGAGCGTCATCCACCCTACGGATGTGCGGATGTGCGGATGTGCGGATGTGCGGGGGAAGCGGGTATGGGGAACCCCGCGCCAGGCGGCGCGGGGCGGGGCATTACATGCCGTTGGCGAAGGCCGGGATGCTCATGTCGATGGTTTCGCGAACGGGCTTCAGCGCGGTGGCGTACTTGGCCAGGATGTCCAGGTCGTAGTCCATGCGCGCGCGGATGCGCTGGTCGTCTTCGCCGACCACTTCGGCGCCGTTGAGCACCTTCTCCACGCCGCGCACGATCAGGTGCTCGGGCAGGTAGCAAAGGCGGCAGTTCTTGTAGCTGGAGGCGCGCAGCTCGCTGATCGGGTAGCCGCCGCCGATGCCGGAGGAGATGCCCACCAGCAGGCCCGGCTTGTGGGCCAGTTCCGCCTTGCTGGCGTAGATGAAGAAGTTCTTGATCGCCGGGCAGGCCATGCCGTTCCACTCGGGGGCGATGACGATCACCGCGTCGGCGGCCTTCAGCTGCTGCTGGAAGCCGGCCCAGGGGCCGGTGTCTTCGGCCGGCCACAGGGGCAGCGGCTGGGCGCCCAGGTCGATGACGCTGGTGTGGGCTTCGTTGGCCAGTTGCAGCTCCACCAGGCGTTGGCGGATGAAGCGGGCGACCTTGCCGGACTGGCTGTTGGCACGGCTGGAGCCGGCGACGATGGCGTAGTTGAGCATCTCGGGTTTCCTTTCTGAGGGATGGCGCAGGCTAGCTGGCAGCGCAGCGGCGGACAAGCACCGGCGCGTCAGCGCGGCGGGCAAATGGTGACAGGGGCGGTGCTCGCCAGGAACCGCGAACGCGGCCCCTGGCACGGCGTCAGACGCGGAACTGGTCCATCAACCCTTGCTGGTGGTTGGCCAGCCTGTTCAGCGCCTGGCTGACCTGGGCGGATTCCTGGGCCTGGCCGGAGAGGGACTCGGTGACGTCGCGGATGGCGGCGACGTTGCGGTTGATCTCCTCGGCCACCGCGCTCTGTTCCTCGGCGGCGCTGGCGATCTGCAGGTTCATGTCGGTGATCACCGCCACGGCATCGCCGATGCGTTGCAGGGCGGCGACCGCGTGTTCCACCTGCTCGACGCTGCCCTGGGCCTGGCGATGGCTGCTGTGCATGGAGCCGACCACCTCGCGGGTGCCGTGCTGCAGGCCTTCGATCACCTGGCGGATTTCCTCCACCGAATCCTGGGTGCGCTTGGCGAGGTTGCGCACCTCGTCGGCGACCACGGCGAAGCCACGCCCGGCCTCACCGGCACGGGCCGCTTCGATGGCGGCGTTGAGGGCCAGCAGGTTGGTCTGCTCGGCGATGGCGCGGATCACCTCCAGCACCGAGCCGATCTGCTCGCTGCTGCTGGCCAGGCCCTGGACTTCTTCCATGGCGGCGCTCATTTCGCTGGCCAACTGCTCGATGGCGCTGGTGGTCTTGCCGATCACGCCCAGGCCCTCGCGGGTGGCGTGGTCGGCACCGCGCGCGGCTTCGGCGGCCTGGGCGGCGCTGCGGGCGACGTCCTGGGCGGTTGCGCTCATCTCGTGGGAGGCGGTGGCGACCTGGTCCACCTCGCGGTACTGCTGCTGCATGCCGGCGCTGGTCTGGCTGGCGATGGCGGCGGATTGGTCGGCGGTGCTGCGGGCGTCCTGCACCGAGCGCTTCACGTCGGCGATGACCGGTTGCAGCTTGTCGAGGAAGCGGTTGAACCAGCCGGCCAGCTCGCCCAGTTCGTCCTGGCGGGCGTATTCCAGGCGGCGGGTGAGGTCGCCCTCGCCACTGGCGATGTTCTTCAGCATGGCGGCGACCCCGAGGATCGGCCGGGTCACGCCCAGGGCGGTGAGCCACATCAGCAGCAGGCCGACCACGGCGGCGGCGAGGCCGATCAGGGTGGCGGTCAGGCTGCTGGCGGCGCTTTGCTCATCGAGCTGCGCTTCGAGCTTCAGCGCCGGGCCCAGCAGGACCTTGTCCGGCACCTCCAGGAGCACGCTCCAGGCGGCGCTGGTGGGGATCGGCTTGAACGGCTGCATGACGCGGAGAATGCCTTCGCGGTCGATCTCGGCGGGTTTGCCGGCGCTGACCACCGAGGCGATCTCGCCGGCGTCGGCGCCGAAGGCCTTGTCCAGCTTGAGGCTGAGCTGCGAGGCGTCGCGACTGTGGCCGGCGAGCAGGCCGATGGGGCTGATGATGCTGACCTGGCCCTGGCCGTCGTAGAGGTCCTTGCTGCCGTCGACGCTGAGCTGCTGGAGGCTGTCCAGGCTGATGTCCAGGCCCATGACGCCGACCACCTTGCCGTTCAGTTCCAGGGGGAAGGCGATGCTGGTCATCAGCACCTTCTTGCCACCGACGTCGTCGTAGTAGGGCTCCAGCACGCAGGAGTCACGGGTCTTCAGCGGGCAGGTGTACCAGGTGTTGTAGGGCATGCCGTTGGCCATGGGGCTGCTGTCGCCGAGCAGCTCCTCGGTCATGGATTCCGACTCCAGCTTGCCGGGGGTGGATTGCGACCAGTAGAGGGAGAAGCGGCCCTTGTCGTTGCTGCCCAGCTCGGCCTGGTCGATGAACAACTCGTCCTTGCCGTCCAGGGCGTTGGGCTCGAACACCAGGTAGAGGCCGAGCAGATTGGGGTTGGCCTCGAGGCTGGTCTTCACCTGGCGGGTCATGTCCTCGCGCAGGTCGAAGGCGTCGAGGAAGCGTTTCTCGGCCTGGTCCTTGAGGAACAGCACCTGGCGCGAGAAGCCCTTGCCGTACTGGTAGGTGTCCATGAAGTAGCGCTGGATGCGCAGCGCCTGCAACTCGCCGCGGGCCTGCATGCGCTGGCGCGCACTGTAGTCGAGCATCTGCGAACTGGCGGATTTCACCAGCTCGGCACTGCGTTTGGACTGGTAGAGCGAGGCACCGACCAGGAGGGTCACGATGGCCAGCAGGCAGAGGCCGGCGAGCAGGGTGATTTTCCACTGAATGGACAGGCGACTGAACGGCATGGGTCTTTCCTTCTATCTCGTCGGACTGCAAGCCGCTATCGGCGCGGCAGGGAAAAACTTGATGCGCCTGCCATGGCGATGCGGCTTCCACACGGAATGCATGGGAGCGGCGAATCTGGATGCAAATATTATGCACGGAGCGTCCAGTATTTCGCACGGCGTTTCTTTTGACAGCGCGGCGCTCATTGGGCAGAGTACGCGGCTTTTTTTGCGGGTTGACCGCAACTCGGAGCGAAGCGGATGAATGCGGTGATAGTGGCGGTTGGCATCATGCTGGTGCTGAGCCTGTGCCGGGTGCACGTGGTGATGGCCCTGGTGATCGGCGCGCTAACGGGCGGCCTGCTCGGCGGCCTGGGCGTGCAGGGCACGCTGGATGCCTTCAACAAAGGCCTTGGTGGTGGCGCGACCGTCGCCCTGTCTTACGCGCTGCTGGGGGCTTTCGCCGTGGCCATCGCGCGTTCCGGGCTGGCCCATGCACTGGCGGACGGCATCATCGGCCGTGTCGGCCGGGGTGGTGCACAGGAAGGCGCTGCGCTGAAATGGATCCTCATCGCCCTGTTGCTGTGCGTGGCCATCTCCTCGCAGAACATCCTGCCCATCCACATCGCCTTCATCCCGCTGCTGGTGCCGCCGCTCTTGTACGTGCTGACGCGCCTGCAGATCGACCGGCGCCTGGTGGCCTGCGTGATCACCTTTGGCCTGATCACCCCCTACATGTTCCTGCCGGTGGGGTTCGGCAACATCTTCCTCAACGAGATCCTGCTGGCGAATGTGGTGAAAAGTGGCGTCGACGTTACCGGTGTGAACGTCACCGAGGCGATGCTGATACCGGCGCTGGGCATGGTTTCCGGCCTGCTCATCGCGGTGCTGTTCAGTTATCGCCGCAAGCGCGTCTATGACCTGACGCTGATCGCCCAGGCCGAGCAGGTGGAGGCGAAGTACGATCCGCGCAGCCTGGCGGTGGCCGGCGTGGCCATCCTGGTCGCCTTCGTGGTGCAGCTGTGGCTGGACTCGATGATCGTCGGCGCCCTGGTGGGCTTCCTGGTGTTTTCGCTGTCGGGCGTGGTGCGCTGGAAAGAGGTCGACGACCTGTTCACCCAGGGCATGAAGATGATGGCCATGATCGGCTTCATCATGATCGCCGCCGCCGGCTTCGCCGAGGTAATGCGCGCCACCGGCCAGGTCTCCAGCCTGGTGGAGGCCTCCGCAGCGCTGATCGGCAACAGCAAGGCCATGGGCGCGCTGCTGATGCTGCTGGTGGGCTTGCTGGTGACCATGGGCATCGGTTCGTCCTTCTCCACGGTGCCGATCATCGCGGCGATCTTCGTGCCGCTGGGCGTGCAGCTTGGCTTCAGCCCGCTGGCCATCGTGTCCATCGTTGGCACCGCCGGGGCGCTGGGCGATGCCGGCTCGCCCGCCTCGGACTCGACCCTGGGGCCGACCTCCGGGCTCAACGTCGATGGCCAACACGATCACATCTGGGACACGGTGGTGCCCACCTTCCTGCATTACAACCTGCCGCTACTGGCATTCGGCTGGGCGGCAGCCATGCTTCTCTGACAGCCCCCGTGCCATCCGGCCGAACGTCGGTGTCGGCCGGGTGCTACAGCTATTCACGGGGCTGCCGATAAGCGGTCGATCCCGTTTCGTTTTCCCGGCCTGCCTCCCTTCAAGGAATGGAAATATGCGCCTGACACTCAAAACCAAGGTCCTGCTGCTGGCGCTCGCGCCGGTGATCCTCTTCGCCCTCGTACTCAGCGGAGCCGCCGCCAAGGTGCTGCTCAACCTGGCCGAAGGCGAGGTCAAGGAAACCCGCGAACGGCTGATCCAGGAGAGCCGCCAGGAGCTGCAGCACTACATGCAGATCGCCCTGGGCTCGGTCCAGACCCTCTATGACGCGTCCCCGGCCAACGACATGGCCACCCGCGACAAGGCCATCGAGATTCTCAAGAAGATCAAGTACGGCAAGGACAGCTACTTCTTCGCCTACGATTCGCAGGTGATCCGCCTGTTCCGCGGCGACAGCCCGGTTGACGTGGGCAAGAGCTTCTCGGGCCGCAAGGACGTCAACGGCGTGCCTGTCAACGACGAGTTGGTCCGGGTCGCCAAGGACGACAGCCACTACGTGTTCTACAGCTCGCCCCTACCGGGCAACGAGAGCGTGCAGGTGCCCAAGCTCGGCTACACCTACTACCTGCCCAAGTGGGACATGGCGCTCGGCACTGCGGTGAACCTCGATGGCGTGGAGGCCCAGGTGGCGGTGGTGCAGGAGGCGATCGATGCACGCATCAGCACCATCCTCACCAGCATCGCGGTGATCGCCGCGATCCTGCTGGTGGTGTTCGGCATCATCGGCACCGCGCTGAGCAACGCCTTCCTGCGTCCCCTGCAGCAGATCAAGGCCAACCTGGACGACATCGCCGCCGGTGAAGGCGACCTGACCCGCCGTTTGCCGGCCGACAGCAATGACGAACTGGGCGAACTGGCCGGTTCCTTCAACCGCTTCGTCGAGAAGATCCACGGCCTGGTGCGCCAGATCGTCGACATGACCGGCCAGCTCACCGGCCTGGTGGGGGAGGTGTCGGCCCAGGCCCATCGTTCCGAGCAGGCCATGGAGCGCCAGCGCCACGAGACCGACCAGGTGGCGACCGCGATCAACGAGATGTCCGCCGCCGCCCAGGAAGTGGCGAAGAGCGCCCAGGGTGCCGCCGAAGCCGCCCAGCAGACCGACCAGGAAGGCCAGGCGGCGAAGAAGGTGGTGGACGGCAGCATCATCCGCATCCATGCGCTGGTGGGTGATATCCGCGAGAGCGGCGTGTCCCTCGACAGCCTGCAGCAGGACGTGCAATCCATCGTCAGCGTGCTGGGGGTGATCCGCTCCATCGCCGAGCAGACCAACCTGCTGGCGCTCAACGCCGCCATCGAGGCTGCCCGTGCCGGTGAGGCGGGCCGGGGTTTCGCCGTGGTCGCCGACGAGGTGCGCGCGTTGGCCAGCCGTACCCAGCAGAGCACCCAGGAAATCCAGGGCATGATCGATCGCCTGCAGCAGGGCACCCAGGAGGCGGTGACCTCCATGCGCCGCTCCAGCGACGCCGGCGAGATCACCAGCGAGCAGGCCAACCAGGCCGGCTCCTCGCTGGACGCCATCGCCCAGCTGATCGGCACCATCAATGCGATGAACGCGCAGATCGCCAGCGCCGCCGAGGAGCAGACCGCCGTGGCCGAGGAGATCAACCGCAGCGTGCACCAGATCGCCGTCGCCGTTGACAGCGTCGCCGACGAAACCCAGCAGGGCGCGCAGACCGCCCGCAGCCTGGCCGCTCTCGGTGAGCGCCTGGGGGCGCTGGTGCGTCAGTTCCGCATCTGATCCGGTAGTGATTCACGGGGGCGAATCCAGTGGAGATTCGCTCCTCGTGCTCCGTTTCCCCGGGCTGAAGCCCGGGCTACAGCGCCTGGTCGCAAAGTCTTCGCACTTTCCCCGTCTCGCTGCGGACTAATCAGGAACCCTCCCTGATGGTGTCCGCTCCATGTCCGAATCCCGCTACCCCCTGGAAGTCCGCACGCTGATCCTGTTGCTGGTGCTGGTGACCCTGGCCTTCGGCTGGATACTGCTGCCGTTCTATGGGGCGGTGTTCTGGGCGGTGGTGCTGGCGGTGGTGTTCAGCCCGCTGCAACGGCGGCTGGCACTGCGGATCGGCGGGCGGGGCAACCTGTCGGCGCTGATCACCTTGAGCGTCTGCCTGCTGGTGGCGATCCTGCCGGTGTTCTGCATTGCTGCGCTGCTGGTGCAGCAGGGCGCCGATATCTACCAGCGCCTGGATTCGGGCGAGCTGGATGTCGGTGTCTACGTGGCGCGGGTGCGCGAGGTGCTGCCGGCGGTTCTCCAACATCAGCTCGACCGTTTCGGTCTCAACGATTTCGATGGCCTGCGTGATCGCATCGTCAGCGGTGCGATGCAGGGCAGCCAGTTCATCGCCACCCAGGCCTTCTCCATCGGCCAGGACACCTTCCAGGTGGTGATCGGTTTCTTCCTCATGCTCTACCTGCTGTTCTTCTTCCTGCGGGACGGCCTGGACATCGTCCGTGGCATCCGCATGGCGGTGCCCCTGGCCGACCACCACAAGCGCCGCCTGCAGATCAAGTTCACCCGGGTGGTGCGGGCCACGGTGAAGGGCAATGTGGTGGTGGCGGCCATCCAGGGCACCCTGGGCGGGCTGATCTTCTGGGTGCTGGACATCCCCAGCGCGTTGCTCTGGGGCGTGCTGATGGCGTTTCTCTCGCTGCTGCCGGCGGTGGGCTCGGGGATCATCTGGGCACCGGTGGCCGCCTACCTGCTGCTGTCCGGCAACACCTGGCAGGGCGTGGTGCTGGCGCTGTTCGGCGTGCTGGTGATCGGCATGGTGGACAACGTGCTGCGCCCGATCCTGGTGGGCAAGGACACGCGCATGCCGGACTACCTGGTGCTGCTCTCCACCCTGGGCGGGCTCTCGCTGTTCGGCCTGAATGGCTTCGTCATCGGCCCGCTGATCGCGGCGCTGTTCATGGCCAGCTGGGACCTGTTCACCAGCACCCGCAAGCAGGTCAGGCTGCCTTGAGGGCGGCCCTCAGCCGAGGATCTGGCGGAAGGTCAGGCTGATGCGCGGGCCGGCCGCTTCCACCCTGGGAATGGCATGCAGCCAGTGGGCCTGGACGGCCTGGTCCATGTACAGCAGTGAGCCCGGCACCAGCTCCCAGGTGACTTCATGGCTCCTGTCGGCCTTGTTGCGGAAGTGGATGGGGCGGGTGCTGCCCAGGGAGAGGATGGCGACGCCGGTTTCCGGGGCCAGACCGGTGCAGTCGTCGGAATGGAAGCCCATGGAGGACTGACCGTCGTCATAGAGGTTGAGCAGGCAGTTGTTGGGCCGGAAGCCCAGGCGCTGGTGCAGCTGCTCGCACAGGGGCTGGAGGACGTCTGGCAGCGGGGTGGCGGGGTAGTCGATCTGCGAATAGTTGTAGGCCACGCCATAGCTGGCGGTGCGCCGGGCGCGCATCCGTGTATCCCATTCGACGTTGGCCATCAGCTGCTGGAAAAGCGCGTCCGGGGTCTCGAGGAAGTGCGGGTCGAACAACAGGTCGGGTGTGTCGGGCATGGGGCGGCATCCTTGCTGGAGGGAGGATTCTATGTCGAGGACGGGCGTCATGTATCGGCGGGTTTACCCAGTCTTTACCGAGCGCTGACCGACGCCGCCGGCCCCGCTGCCGATAATGCCGGCTCCCTTCCCTGGTCTTCTCTCGGCTATCGCCATGCCCAATCCCCGTTCCCGTCGTTCGCGTTTTTCCTTACTGCCGTTGCCCCTGGCCATCACCCTTGCGCTGGGCGCCTGTTCCAGCCCGCCGGAAAAGCCCCAGGACCAGGTGGCCGCCATCCAGGCGGCGCGCCAGGGCGGCTATGTGCCTATAGCCGGGCCGGTGCAGGGCTGGGATGCCACCTGGACGCTGGGCCAACAGCCACTTGAGGTGAGCTGGCTGGCGCCGGCCGGTGAACATGGCGCGGCACCGCTGATCCTCTACCTGCCGGGGCTGGGAGAGTCGGCCCGTTCCGGCGAGCTCTGGCGTCGCGCCTGGGCCGAGGCGGGTTACGCGGTGCTGTCGATCCAGATGCCGCAGCAGGGGCGCGCGCTGTATTCCAGTGGCGACGCCCAGGCCGGGGCCTTCCGCAAACTGGCCCAGGACAACTACTCCCAGGCGTCCCTCATGCAGCGCATCGCCTTGGCCCAGGCGGCACTGGCCGAGGCGGCGAAACGCGGCCGGGCGGGTGACCCGGCGCTGGCGGGGGTGGACTGGGACAACTGGATGGTGGCCGGCTTCGATCTGGGGGCGCAGACCGCCGCCGCCCTGGCCGGCGAGCGTGGCAATGGCCAGGCGCGGCTTTCCGCCCTCAGGCCCAAGGCGGCGATCCTGCTCAGCCCCTATGTGGAAAGCAGCTACGACACCGACCGCTTCACCCATATCGACGTGCCGGTGCTGAGCATCAGCGGGCCCCGCGACAAAGACCCCTTCAGCTGGATTCCCTCGCCCCAGCAGCGCCAGGTGCTCTGGCGAGGGCTGCAGGTGAACGACAGCTACCTGCTGACCCTGATCGAGGCCGATCACGCGTTGCTGGGGGGCGAACTGCCACGCCCGATGGGCGGGCCGGGGCACGGTGGCGAGCGTGGCGGGCCGGGTGGCGGCATGGCGCGGCCACCGGCTTTCAATGAGGGCGGTGGTGAGGGACGCCGAGGTGGCCCAGGTGAAGGCCCTGGCGGTCGCCATGGCGGCCGCAAGCCTGGCGCCGGCGGTGGCATACGCGAGCACTTCGACCCTCGGCAAGCCGCTTATGTGCAGGCAGTGACCTTGGCATTTCTCGATTCGCGCCTGCGCCATGCGGCGGCTGCAAGCCAGTGGCTGGACCAGAACGCGACGACCTGGCTGGGCCACGGCGCCTGGCTGGAGAAGAAGAACCCCTGACCGCTGCGGCGGGGGAGGGGAGCACTCGCGCACTTCCTGCTCCCGGAAAAGAAAAAACCCGGCCTAGGCCGGGTTTTTCAGTGCAGCGGCTGGCTTCAGTGAGCCAGGGCCACCAGGCCGGAGTGCTGCACCAGGTCCAGCAGCGGCTGCGGGTAGACGCCGAGGAAGAACGCCAGCAGGGCGACGAACAGCAGCATGATGCCGCCGGCGCGTTGCGCCCAGTGCAGGTCGGCGTCATGGCGGCGCAGGTTGGGCTCCACCAGGAACAGGGTGACCATCACTCGCAGGTAGTAGAAGACGCCGATGGCGCTGCCCAGGACCATCACGCCCAGCAGCAGCCACAGGCCCGACTCGACGCCGGCGGCGATGACGAAGAACTTGCCGATGAAGCCTGCGGTGAGCGGGATACCGGCGAGCGACAGCATCATCACGGTGAGCACCGCGGTCAGGTACGGGCGGCGCCAGAACAGGCCGCGGTATTCGTACAGGGCGTCGCAGTCACGGCCGTTGTACGGGGTGGACATCAGGGTCACCACGCCAAAGGCGCCGAGGCTGGTCAGCACGTAGGTGGCCAGGTAGACGCCGATGGCTTCCACGGCCATGCCCTTGCTGGCGATCAGTGCGATCAGCAGGTAGCCGAAGTGGGCGATGGAGGAGTAGCCCAGCAGGCGCTTGATGTTGTTCTGCACCAGCGCGAGCAGGTTGCCGAACAGGATCGAAGCGATGGCGATGGCGCCCAGCAGGTCGTTCAACCAGCCGCCGGCGGTGGCCGGGGAGATCTGGTACAGGCGCAGCAGCACGGCGAACACGGCGACCTTGCTGGCGGTGGCCAGGAAGGCCGAGACCGGTGCCGGAGCGCCTTCGTACACGTCCGGGGTCCAGAGGTGGAAGGGCACCAGGGACAGCTTGAACGCCAGGCCGATCAGCATCATGCCGATGCCGAGGTGGACCAGCATGTTCTGCGCGCCTTCGGCGGAGAACTTCGCGCCGATGCCGGTGAAGCTCAGGGTGCCGGCGTCGGCGTAGAGCAGCGCCATGCCGAACAGCAGGAACGCGGAGCCGGCGGCCGAGAGCACCATGTACTTGATGCCGGCTTCCAGCGAACGCTTGTTGAAGAAGGCGTAGGCGACCATGCCGTAGACCGGCACCGAGAGCAGCTCCAGGCCGATGAACAGGCCGGCCATGTGCTGCGCGGTGACCAGCACCAGGCCGCCGCAGGCCGACAGCAGGATCAGCAGGTACATTTCCTCGCGGTTGCCCGGGTAGCCCTGGCCGGTGTTGCCGCCCAGGTAGGCGTGGATCAGGGTGACGCAGGCGAGGGTCGAGGCCAGCACCAGGCCCATGTAGTAGCAGCCGAAGGTGTCGATCTTCAGAAGCGGTGTGACCTCGATGGGCGTGACGCCCAGGGCCGGGATGATCGCCAGCAGTGCCAGGTTGAGGCCGACCACCGAGAGCCCGAAGGTCAGGGTGTGGTTGCGCTTCCAGGCGATGGCCAGCATCACTACGACGACGGTGGCGCAGGCCACCAGCAGCGGTAGCAGGGCGATCAGGTGTTGAGTCGTGAATTCCACAGCGTGATGTTCCATAACAGCTACCGGGCCGAGGCGAGTTGGGTGAAGGCTGCATCCAGCCACTGATGCACGCCGTGCATGCTAGCGGCGGAGGTGTCCAGCACCGGTTGCGGGTAGACGCCCAGGAGGATCAGCAGGACGGCGAGGCCGAGCACCATGATCAGCTCGCGGGGCTTGAGGGCCTGCAGCGGGGTGTCGGACTTGGCCGGGCCGAAGTAGGCGCGGTGAATCATGATCAGCGAGTAGACCGAGCCGAACACCAGGCCGGTTGCGGCGATCACGGTGACCCAGGTTGCCTTCTGGAACGAGCCGACCAGGATCAGGAACTCGCCGACGAAGTTGCCGGTGCCGGGCAGGCCGAGGGCCGCTGCGGCGAAGAACAGGCTGATGGCCGGCAGGTAGGGCATGCGGCTCCAGATGCCACCCATCTCGCGCATGTCACGGGTGTGCAGGCGCTCGTAGAGCTGGCCGCAGAGGATGAACAGCGCCGCTGCGGAAAGGCCGTGGGCCATCATCTGCACCACCGCGCCCTGCAGGGCGATCTGGCTGCCGGAGTAGATGGCGATGAGCACGAAGCCCATGTGCGACACGCTGGAGAAGGCCACCAGGCGCTTGATGTCGGTCTGGGCGAAGGACAGCAGGGCACCGTAGATGATGGCGAACACGCCGAGCCAGTGGGCGATGGGCGCGAACTCGGCCGATGCATGGGGGAACAGCGGCAGGGCGAAGCGCATCAGGCCATAGGCGGCGGTCTTCAGCAGGATGCCGGCGAGGTCCACGGAGCCCGCGGTCGGGGCCTGGGCGTGGGCGTCGGGCAGCCAGGAGTGGAACGGCACCACCGGGAACTTCACCGCGAAGGCGATGAAGAAGCCGAGCATCAGCAGGTATTCGGCGGTGGGGGTGAGCTGGACCTTGAGCAGGTCGGCGTAGTTGAAGGTCATCACGCCGGTGTTGTTGTAGTTGATCAACACCAGGCTGAGGATCGCCACCAGCATCACCAGGCCGCTGGCCTGGGTGAAGATGAAGAACTTGGTGGCGGCGGTGATGCGGGTCTTGCCCTTGCTGCCGCTGTGACCCCAGAGCGCGATGAGGAAGTACATCGGCACCAGCATCATTTCCCAGAAGAAGAAGAACAGGAACAGGTCGACGGCGAGGAACACGCCGACGACGCCGCCCAGGATCCACATCAGGTTCAGGTGGAAGAAGCCGACGCGGTTCTGGATCTCGTTCCAGGAGCAGAGCACGGACAGCACACCGAGCAGGCCGGTGAGGGTGACCATCAGCACCGACAGGCCATCCATCGCGAGGTGGATGGTGATGCCGAAACGCTCGATCCACTGCACCTTGAACTCGTGCGCCCATACGGGGCCGGCTTCAGGGGAGGGGGCCAGGGTGAAGTCACCGGTTGCCCACAGCCAGAGGCCGAGGCCGAACAGCAGGGACATGGTCAGCAGCGCGATCCAGCGCGGCAAGGTGTTGCCGAAGCGCTCACCTTGCCAGCACAGCAGGCCGCCGATGAAGGGGATCAGGATTAGCCAGGGCAGAATCATGACGGGCTGGTTTCCTTAAGAAGATTCAAGTCAGCAACACGGCGCCGAGCACGAGCACGGCTCCGCCGACCAGGGATACTGCGTACCAGCGCAATTGGCCGGTCTGGCTGCTGCTCAGCAGGCCGTTGCCGCCCCGCACGATGCGTGGGATCAGGCCGATGCCGGAGTCGATCGGGTCATGGCCGAGCAGGCGGGTGATGAGCAGGTAAGGCTTGACGAAGAGCTTGTCGTAGAGCCAGTCGAAGCCCCAGGCGGCGAACCACCAGGCGCCGAGGAAGCGGCCAGGGGCGCTCTGGGCGACGGCGCTGACGAAGCGGCGCTTGCCGAGGAAGAGCAGGGCGGCCAGGAGGATACCCGCCAGGGCGATGGCACCCGAGGCGATCTCCAGGCTGTGCTGGGCTTCGCCACCGGCGTGGCCGACGCTTTCCGGCAGGACGCCAGCCAGCGGCGGGGTGATCAGCGCGCCGATGAAGGTGGACAGCACGATCAGCACCGACAGCGGCAGCCAGTGAGCCACACCGTGACCCGCATGGGCTTCGGTCTTGGCCTCGCCATGGAAGGCGATGAAGATCAGGCGGAAGGTGTAGATCGAGGTCAGGAAGGCACCGGCCAGGCCCGCGTAGAGCAGCCACTGGTGGCCACTGGCGAAGGCTTCCCAGAGGATCTCGTCCTTGGAGTAGAAGCCGGCGGTGACCAGGGGCAGTGCAGCCAGGGCCGCGCCGCCGACCAGGAAGCTGGCATAGGCCAGCGGCAGCTTCTTCCACAGGCCGCCCATCTTGAAGATGTTCTGCTCGTGGTGGCAGGCGTTGATCACCGCACCGGAGGCGAGGAACAGCAGGGCCTTGAAGAAGGCGTGGGTCATCAGGTGGAAGATCGCCGCGTCCCATGCGCCAACGCCCAGGGCGAGGAACATGTAGCCGATCTGGCTCATGGTGGAGTAGGCGAGGATGCGCTTGATGTCGGTCTGCACCAGCGCGGCGAAGCCGGCGAGTACCAGGGTGACGCCACCGACGATGCCGACCAGTTCGAGGATCTCGGGGGTCAGCAGGAACAGGCCGTGGGTACGGGCGATCAGGTAGACGCCCGCGGTGACCATGGTGGCCGCGTGGATCAGTGCGGAAACCGGGGTCGGGCCCGCCATGGCGTCGGCCAGCCAGGTCTGCAGCGGCAGCTGGGCGGACTTGCCCACGGCGCCGCCAAGCAGCATCAGGGTGGCGATCCACAGCCAGGCGTCGCCGGCGACGTATTTCTGCGGGGCCAGCACCATCAGCTCCTGGATGTTCAGGGTGCCCAGGTGCATGAACAGCAGGAACAGGCCGATGGCCATGAACACGTCGCCGATGCGGGTGACGATGAAGGCCTTGAGCGCGGCGTTGCCGTTGTTCGGGTTGCTGTAATAGAAGCCGATCAGCAGGTAGGAGCAGAGGCCCACGCCTTCCCAGCCGAAGTACAGGAACAGCAGGTTATCGCCGAGCACCAGGAACAGCATGCTGGTGATGAACAGGTTGGTGTAGGAGAAGAAGCGCGAATAGCCCTCCTCACCACGCATGTACCAGGAGGCGAACAGGTGGATCAGGAAGCCGACGCCGGTGACCACACCCAGCATGGTCAGCGAGAGGCCGTCCAGGTACAGGGTGAAGCTGGGGGCGAAGCCGTCGACGTTCATCCACTGCCAGAGCACCTGGGTGTAGACGCCACCTTCCGGCGGGGCGACGTTGAACTGGACGATGATCCAGGCCGTGGTCAGTGCCGAGAGGCCAACGGAGCCCACGCCGATGACGGCGGAGGTGTTTTCGGAGAAGCGCCCGCGGGAGAACGACAGGATCAGCCAGCCGAGCAACGGGAAGAGGAAAGTCAGGAATAGAAGGTTCATCCGCGCATCTCGCTGGCAGCGTCGATATCGAGGGTGTGGAAGCGGCGATACAGCTGCAGCAGGATGGCCAGGCCAATGCTGGCCTCGGCGGCTGCGAGGGTGATCACCAGAATGAACATGATCTGGCCGTCGGCCTGGGCCCAGCGGGCACCGGCGACGACGAAGGCCAGGGCGGCGGCGTTCATCATCACTTCAAGGCTCATCAGCACGAAGAGGATGTTGCGGCGCACCATCAGGCCGACCAGCCCGAGGCCGAACAGCATGCCGGCGACGGCGAGGCCATGTTCCAGGGGGATTGCTTGCAGCATGGCGTTACTCCTTCGCTTCGTGGCGGCCGAGGTGGTAGGCCGCGACCAGGGCTGCCAAAAGCAGCATGGAGGCGAGTTCGACGGCCAGCAGGTAAGGGCCGAACAGGCTGATACCTACTGCCTTGGCGTCTACCGTGGTCTGGCCGATGGTGGCGCCGCTGCTCTGGCTGAACAGCACATAGAGCAGTTCGGCCAGCAGGGCCAGGGACAGCGCCGAAGGGCCGACCCAGATGCCGGGCTTGAGCCACTTGCGCTCCTGCTCGACGATGGCTGGGCCAAGGTTGAGCATCATCACCACGAAGACGAACAGCACCATGATGGCGCCGGCGTAGACGATGATTTCCAGGGCGCCGGCGAAGGGCGCCCCGAGTGCGAAGAAGCACATCGAGACGGCCAGCAGGGAAATGATGAGGTAGAGCAGCGCATGCACCGGGTTGGTGTTGGTGACCACCCGCAGGGTGGAAACAACAGCGACGCCTGCGGCGAAATAGAAAGCGAATTCCACGCACGTCTCCTTAGGGCAGCAGGCTCTTCACGTTGATCGGCTCGGCTTCGTTCTGCGCGGCGCCTTTAGGCTTGCCGGCAATGGCCATGCCGGCCACGCGATAGAAGTTGTAGTCGGGGTTCTTGCCGGGGCCGGAAATCAGCAGGTCTTCCTTCTCGTAGACCAGGTCCTGGCGCTTGTACTCGCCCATCTCGAAATCCGGGGTCAGCTGGATCGCGGTGGTGGGGCAGGCTTCTTCGCACAGGCCGCAGAAGATGCAGCGGGAGAAGTTGATGCGGAAGAACTCGGGGTACCAGCGGCCGTCTTCGGTCTCGGCCTTCTGCAGCGAGATGCAGCCGACCGGGCAGGCCACGGCGCACAGGTTGCAGGCTACGCAACGCTCTTCGCCGTCGGGATCACGGGTCAGCACGATGCGGCCACGGTAGCGCGGCGGCAGGTACACGGGCTCTTCGGGGTATTGCAGGGTGTCACGCTTGCGGAAGCCGTGGGAGAACACCATCACCAGGCTGCGCAGCTGGGTGAAGGTGCCGACCACCACGTCGTAGATGTACTTGATCATGGTCTTTCTCCTCACTGGGCCGTGGCCAGCACGACGGCGCCGGTCACCAGCAGGTTGATCAGGGTCAGCGGGAGGCAGAACTTCCAGCTGAAGGCCATCACCTGGTCATAGCGCGGACGTGGGATCGACGCGCGGAGCAGGATGAACAGCATGATGAAGAAGGCAGTCTTCAGGGCGAACCAGATGAACGGGATCTGCGGCAGGATGCCGAAGGGGCCGTGCCAGCCGCCGAAGAACAGGGTCACCAGCAGCGCGGACACCAGCACGATGCCGATGTACTCGCCGACGAAGAACATGCCCCATTTCATGCCGGCGTATTCGATGTGGTAGCCGTCGGCCAGTTCCTGTTCCGCTTCCGGCTGGTCGAACGGGTGACGGTGGGTCACGGCGACGCCGGCGATGAAGAAGGTACAGAAGCCGAAGAACTGCGGAATGATGAACCACAGGTGCTGAGCCTGGTATTCGACGATGTCGCGCATGTTGAACGAGCCGACCTGGGCGACGATGCCCATCAGCGACAGGGCCAGGAACACCTCGTAGGAGACGGTCTGGGCCGAGGCGCGCAGGCTGCCGAGCAGGGCGAACTTGTTGTTGCTCGACCAGCCGGCGAAAAGCACCGCGTACACGGTGATACCGGCCATGGCGAAGAAGAACAGGATGCCGATGTTCAGGTCCGCCACACCCCAGGTGGGGGTGATCGGGACCACGGCGAAGGCGATGAGCAGGGCGCTCATGGCGATCACCGGCGCCAGGGTGAAGATCACCTTGTCGGCGAAGGGCGGGGTCCAGTCTTCCTTGAAGAACATCTTCAGCATGTCGGCGGCGATCTGGAACATGCCGAACGGGCCGACGCGGTTGGGACCGTAGCGGTCCTGCCACCAGCCCAGCAGGCGTCGTTCGACGAAGCTGAGCAGGGCGCCGCAGATGACCACGGCGAGCAGGATGACGATGGCCTTGACCACCGCGATGATGACGTCGATCACCTCGGGAGTGAGCCAGCTCATTGCGCGGCCTCCTGCAGCAGGGTCACGGTGGCGCCAGCGATGGCACCCGGGATACCCGGCAGGCCGGCGGGCAGGCCCACCAGGCCGGCGGCCAGTTCTTCACGGACCTGCAGTGGCAGGCGCAGGGCCTGGCCCTTGACCCGCAGGGCCAGCATGGCGCCGTCGTTCACGCCCAGGCGATCCGCCTCGGACTTGGCCAGAGCCACGTAGGGCTCGGGCATGCGCTCCTGGATCGGCGCGGCGCGGGAGGAGTTTTCCTCGCTGCCGAACAGATGGTGGAAGGGAACCACCTGCCAGGTGCCCTGGGCCGGGTTGAACGGAGCGGCGACGGCGAACCAGGGCAGGGTGGCGCCCTTGGCTTCGATCAGGCGTACGCCCGGGTCGCCGGCACGCAGGTGACCGCCGACTTCGTCCTGGAACTTGTTCCAGGCCTGGGGCGAGTTCCAGCCTGGGGACCAGGCGAACGGAATCTGCTGACGGGGTTCGGCGCTGCCGGCATAGCCTTCCATGGAGAAGGCGAAGGGCGAGTCCTTGTCCTGCGGCTGACGTGGCTCGTGCACGCTGATGTTGGCGCGCATGGCGGTACGGCCGCTGTAGCGGTGCGGTTCGCGGGCCAGCTTCAGGCCCTTGATGCGGAACGAGGCGCTGGGTGCGGCGTCACGGATCGAAGCCAGCAGGCTACTGCTGTCGGCGACGGCGGCAGTGACCTGGTCGAGCTGGGTCCAGTCGACGGACTTGTCCTGCAGGGTGCTGTGCAGGGCGTGCAGCCAGCGCCAGCCCTCGCGCACGAGGATGTTGGCGTCGTAATAGGTCGGGTCGTAGACCTGGAAGAAGCGCTGGGCGCGGCCTTCCTGGCTGACCAGGGTGCCGTCGCCTTCGGCGAAGCTGGCGACCGGCAGCACCAGGTGGGCGCGCTCGACGGTGGCGGTCTGCTGGTGGTCGGCGACGATCACCACCTGGGCGGCGGCGAGGGCGGCGTCGACCTTGGCAGCGTCGGCACGGCGGTAGAGGTCGTTCTCCAGTACCACCACTGCGTCGGCCTGGCCGGCGGTCAGGGCTTCCAGGGCGGCGTCCAGGGATTTCCCACCGAGCTCTTCACCCAGGAGCAGGGCGAGGCCCATGCTGTTGGCTTCCGGCACCACCAGGCTGATGGAGCCGTTCTTCTCACGGTTCTTCAGCGCGCTGGCGATGTTGGCGGCTGCTTCGATCAGGGTCTTTTCGCCCAGGGACGCGCCGGAGACGATCAGCGGACGCTTGGCTTGGATCAGGGCGTCGGCGATGGCCTTGACCAGCTCGGCGGCTTCGCTGTCCAGGCCTTCAACGGCCGGGGCGCTCGGGTCGATGGCATGGGCCACGGCGAAGCCGATGCGGGCGAGGTCGGCCGGGGCTGCGTGTACGCACTGGGTGGCCACGTCGTCGAGGCGGGTTTCGGCGACGCTGGCGATGAACAGCGGGTTCAGCGCGTCCTGGGCGACGTTCTGCACGGCCGCCATATGCCAGTCCTGGATCTTCATCGAGGCGGCGATCTCGGTGGCCTTGCCCTTGACCGACTGGCGCAGGGCCAGGGCGACGCGCGCGGCGGTCTGGGTCAGGTCTTCACCGAGCACGAACACGGCATCGTGGCTTTCGATGTCGCGCAGGGTCGGTACCGGCAGCGGGCCGTTCTGCAGGATGTCGCGGATCAGGCGGATGTTTTCCAGCTCACCCGCGGCGATGCCGGAGTAGTAGTTGGCTTCGCCTACCAGTTCACGCAGGGCGAAGTTGGATTCCAGGCTGGCGCGGGGCGAGCCGATGCCGATCACGCGCTTGCCCTTGAGCAGTTCGGCGGCCTTGTCCAGGGCGGCATCGAGGCCGAGCTTCTGGCTGCCGAACAGCGGTTGGCGCGGGCGGTCTTCACGGTTGACGTAGCCGTAGCCGAAACGGCCGCGGTCGCAAAGGAAGTACTGGTTCACCGAGCCGTTGAAGCGGTTCTCAATACGGCGGATTTCGCCATAGCGCTCACCGGGGCTGATGTTGCAGCCGCTGGAGCAGCCGTGGCAGATGCTTGGGGCGAACTGCATGTCCCACTTGCGGTTGTAGCGCTCGGAGTGGGTCTTGTCGGTGAACACGCCGGTCGGGCAGACCTCGACCAGGTTGCCGGAGAATTCGCTCTCGAGGGTGCCGTCCTCGACACGTCCGAAGTAGACGTTGTCGTGGGCGCCGTAGACGCCGAGGTCGGTGCCGCCGGCGTAGTCCTTGTAGTAGCGCACGCAGCGGTAGCAGGCGATGCAGCGGTTCATTTCATGGGAAATGAACGGGCCGAGCTGCTGGTTCTGGTGGGTGCGCTTGGTGAAGCGGTACCGGCGCTCGTTGTGGCCGGTCATCACCGTCATGTCCTGCAGGTGGCAGTGGCCGCCTTCCTCGCACACGGGGCAGTCGTGCGGGTGGTTGGTCATCAGCCACTCGACGACGCTGGCGCGGAATTGCTTGGCCTCTTCGTCGTCGATGGAAATCCAGGAGTTGTCGGTGGCGGGGGTCATGCAGGACATGACCAGGCGGCCGCGCTTGTCGTTTTCGTCGGTGTACTGCTTGACCGCACACTGGCGGCAGGCGCCGACGCTACCGAGCGCCGGGTGCCAGCAGAAGTAGGGGATGTCGAGTCCGAGGGACAGACAGGCCTGCAGGAGGTTGTCTGCACCATCGACTTCGAGCGTCTTGCCGTCTACGTGGATAGTGGCCATGGTTCAGTCTTCATCTGCCCGTTTGACCGGGCGTGGCTAATGGAATCAGGTTGCGGTCGGGGCCGCTTGTGGCGGCCGCCAACCGGCGGAACTGGCTCTTATGCGCCGACCGGTTCGGGTCGGATCGCCGGTGCGTTCTCGGCGATGCCTGCCTCGAACTCCGGACGGAAATACTTCATCGCGCTACCCAGCGGCTCGACGGCGCCCGGTGCGTGGGCGCAGAAGGTCTTGCCTGGGCCGAGGAAGTTGACCAGCCCTTCGAGGGTTTCCAGGTCACCGCGTTGGCCTTCACCGCGCTCGAGGGCGCGCAGGACCTTGACGCTCCAGGGCAGGCCGTCGCGGCAGGGGGTGCACCAGCCGCAGGACTCGCGGGCGAAGAACTCTTCCATGTTGCGCAGCAGCGAGACCATGTTGATGCTGTCGTCCACGGCGAGCGCGAGACCGGTGCCCATACGGGTGCCGACCTTGGCGATACCGGCGGCGTACATGGGCGCATCCAGGTGTTCGGGGAGCAGGAAGCCGGTACCGGCGCCGCCGGGCTGCCAGGCTTTCAGTTTGAAGCCGTCACGCATGCCGCCGGCATAGTCTTCGAAGAGTTCGCGGGCGGGGACGCCGAAGGGCAGCTCCCACAGGCCGGGGTTCTTCACCTTGCCGGAGAAGCCCATGAGCTTGGTGCCCATGTCTTCGCTGCCGGGGCGGGCGAGGCCCTTGTACCAGTCCACGCCGTTGGCGACGATCGCCGGCACGTTGCACAGGGTCTCGACGTTGTTGACGCAGGTGGGCTTGCCCCAGACGCCGACAGCGGCGGGGAAGGGCGGCTTGGAGCGCGGGTTGGCGCGGCGGCCTTCCAGCGAGTTGATCAGGGCGGTTTCTTCACCGCAGATGTAGCGGCCGGCACCGGTGTGGACGAACAGCTCGAAGTCGAAGCCGCTGCCGAGGATGTTCTTGCCCAGCAGGCCGGCGGCCTTGGCCTCGTCGATGGCGCGATTGAGGTTGCGCGCCGCGTCGACGTATTCGCCGCGCAGGAAGATGTAGCCGCGATAGGCCTTGAGCGCGCGGGCGCTGATCAGCATGCCTTCCACCAGCAGGTGGGGCAGCTGTTCCATCAGCATGCGGTCCTTCCAGGTGTTGGGTTCCATTTCGTCCGCGTTGCACAGCAGGTAGCGGATGTTCATGGATTCGTCGGCGGGCATCAGGCCCCATTTCACGCCGGTGGGGAAGCCCGCACCGCCGCGGCCTTTGAGGCCGGAGTCCTTGACGGTCTGCACGATGTCGGCCTGGGCCATTTCGCCCAGGGCCTTGCGTGCGGCCGCGTAGCCGTTCTTCTGCTGGTATTCCTCGAGCCAGATGGGCTGCGCGTCGTCACGCAGGCGCCAGGTCAGCGGGTGCGTCTCGGCGCTGCGCTGAATGCGGTTGGCCGGGCCGACGGAGGTGAGGGTCTTCATTGATAGGCCTCCAGCAGTTGCGCGACGCCATCGGCGCTGACATTGCCGAAGGTATCATCGTCGATCATCAGGGCCGGGGCCTTGTCGCAGTTGCCCAGGCAGCACACCGGCAGCAGCGTGAAGCGGTTGTCGGCGGTGGTCTGGCCGAGGCCGATGCCGAGGTTCTGCTGGATGCTGCCGAGCACGGACTCATGGCCGCCGACGTAGCAGGTCATGCTGTCGCACACACGGATGATGTGGCGGCCCACCGGCTGGCGGAAAATCTGACTATAGAAGGTGGCTACACCTTCGACGTCGCTGGCGGGGATGCCGAGGATTTCGCCAATGGCATCGGCGGCGCCGTCAGGCACCCAGCCGCGCTCCTTCTGGACGATCTTCAGGGCTTCGATGGACGCCGCGCGCGGGTCCTCGTAGTGGTGCATCTCGTGCTCGATGGCCGAGCGCTCGGTTTCGCTGAGGGCGAAACGGTCGGTCTGGATAATGCTCATGTCAGCGGTCCACGTCAGCCATAACGAAGTCGATACTGCCCAGGTAGGCGATCAGGTCGGCCACCATGCTGCCGCGGATCACCGAGGGGATCTGCTGCAGGTGGGCGAAGCTGGGCGTCCGGATCCGGGTGCGGTAGCTCATGGTGCTGCCATCGCTCGTCAGGTAGTAGCTGTTGATGCCCTTGGTCGCCTCGATCATCTGGAAGGCTTCGTTGGCCGGCATGACCGGGCCCCAGGAAACCTGCAGGAAGTGGGTGATCAGGGTTTCGATGTGCTGCAGCGTGCGTTCTTTCGGCGGCGGCGTGGTCAGCGGGTGGTCGGCCTTGTACGGGCCTTCCGGCATGTTCTTCAGGCACTGGTCGATGATGCGGATGCTCTGGCGCATCTCTTCGACGCGGACCATGCAGCGGTCATAGGCGTCGCCATTGTGGGCCAGCGGCACTTCGAACTCGAAGTTCTCGTAGCCCGAGTAGGGGCGCGCCTTGCGCAGGTCGAAGTCCAGGCCGGTGGAGCGCAGGCCGGCGCCGGTGACGCCCCATTCCAGGGCTTCCTTGGTGTTGTACTGGGCGACGCCGATGGTACGGCCCTTGAGGATGCTGTTCTTCAGGGCAGCCTTGGTGTACTCGTCGAGGCGCTTGGGCAACCATTCGACGAATTCCTTGACCAGCCCGTCCCAGCCGCGCGGCAGGTCGTGGGCGACACCACCGATGCGGTACCAGGCCGGGTGCAGGCGGAAGCCGGTGATGGCTTCGATCACCTTGTAGGCGCGCTGGCGGTCGGTGAAGGTGAAGAACACCGGGGTCATGGCGCCGACGTCCTGGATGTAGGTGCCCAGGAACAGCAGGTGGCTGGTGATGCGGAAGAACTCGGCCAGCATCACGCGGATGGTGTCGACCTTCTGCGGCACCTTGATGCCGGCGAGTTTTTCGACCGCGAGCACATAGGGCAGGTTGTTCATCACCCCGCCGAGGTAGTCGATGCGGTCGGTATAGGGAATGAAGCTGTGCCAGGACTGGCGCTCGGCCATCTTCTCGGCACCACGGTGGTGGTAGCCCACCTCCGGTACGCAGTCGAGGATTTCTTCACCGTCCAGCTGCAGGATGATGCGGAAGGCACCGTGGGCAGAGGGGTGGTTGGGGCCGAGGTTGAGGAACATGTAGTCCTCGTTCTCGCCCTGGCGCTTCATGCCCCAGTCTTCGGGGTTGAAGCGCGCGGCTTCTTCTTCCAGCTGCAGCTTGGCGAGGCTCAGGCTGTAGGGATCGAATTCGGTGGCGCGCGCCGGGTAGTCCTTGCGCAGCGGGTGACCTTCCCAGGTGTTCGGCATCATGATCCGCGACAGGTGCGGGTGGCCGGAGAAGTGCACGCCGTACATGTCCCAGACTTCACGCTCGTACCAGTTGGCGTTCGGCCAGATGCCGGTGACGCTGGGCAGGTTGAGGTCGCCTTCGGACAGGGACACCTTGATCATCACGTCGCTGTTTCGCTCGATGGAGATCAGGTGGTAGAAAACGGTGAAGTCGGCGCCCGGCAGGCCACGGCGCTGGGTGCGCAGACGCTCGTCGACGCCATGCAGGTCGTACAGCATGACGAAGGGGCGCGGCGAATTGCGCAGGAAGGTGAGGACTTCGACGAGCTTCTCGCGAGCGACCCAGATCACCGGCATGCCGGTGCGGGTGGCCTGGAGGGTGAAGCTCTCGGCGCCAAAGCGGGAATTCAGTTCAACGACGACGTCTTGGTCGTCAGCCTTGTAAGGCGGGATAGACAGAACGGTGTCTGCAGTCATGGTCTCGGTCGCTTTCGGTCAACGTACAGAGTGAGCCGGGTCTCTTCTCGTGGAAGAGACCGGATCAGACTTCGTCGGGGCTGCGCAGGTTGGTGACCTGAATACGCTGTTCGCGGCGCTGTTCCTTCTGCGACGGCATTTCGGCACGGTAGATGCCTTGGTCGCCGACGACCCAGGAAAGCGGGCGGCGCTCCTTGCCGATGGATTCCTGCAGCAGCATCAAGCCTTGCAGGAATGCCTCCGGGCGGGGAGGGCAGCCAGGGATGTACACGTCCACGGGGAGGAACTTGTCCACGCCCTGAACCACCGAATAGATGTCGTACATACCGCCGGAGTTGGCGCACGAGCCCATCGAGATCACCCACTTGGGCTCCAGCATCTGCTCATAGAGGCGCTGGATGATGGGCGCCATCTTGATGAAGCAGGTGCCGGCGATGACCATGAAGTCAGCCTGACGGGGTGATGCACGAATGACTTCCGCACCGAAGCGGGCGATGTCGTGCGGCGCGGTGAAGGCGGTAGTCATCTCCACGTAGCAGCAGGACAAACCGAAGTTGTACGGCCACAGGGAGTTCTTGCGACCCCAGTTGACTGCACCGTTGAGAACATCTTCGAGCTTGCCCATGAAGATGTTCTTGTGGACCTGATCTTCTAGCAGGGGGTCGGAAACGATCTCCCGCTCGCCGATCGGGTACTGCTCGTTGGGAGCAGTCGGATCGATCCGAGTAAGTTTGTATTGCATCGCCAAAGCCTCATTGTTTTAGCTTCGCCTGCCGATTGCGACGACCTTCGGGAGCCCAATCAAGAGCACCGATGCGCCAGAGATAGACAAGACCTGCCAACAGAATTGCTATGAAAATGGTAGCTTCGATGAGGCCCGCCCACCCGCTTTCGCGAACGGATACGGCCCAGGCGAAGAGAAAGAGGGCTTCGACGTCGAAGATCACGAAGAGCATCGCGACCAGATAGAATTTTGCGGAGAGGCGCAGGCGCGCGCTGCCGGTGGGGAGCATCCCCGATTCGAACGGCTCGTTCTTGGCGCGGCCATGGGCACGGCTGCCGAGAAGGCTCGAGACACCGAGCATGAAGGCACAGAGGCCGATCACGCCCAGCAGGAAAATAGCGAAACCCCAGTTATGGGAAAGAATGGCAGTGGCGTCCGACATGCCGGAACTCCTTCAACAAGGAACGGCGTTCACTCGTAATTAAATGGGGTCTTGCCCGCACTAGAGTGCCCGGCAATCTATTCGGACAATTTTATGCCCGTATGGGTCTACAAGTAAATTTTTCAGACTAAAAAATTAACTCGAAAGGCAGTTTAAAGAGCTTGTACTGCTCTGAAAGCCTAGAGCGGTGTGGGTTCCAATTTTTTGTCAGGCTTTGGTCGGATTGCGTCGCTATGCCGCAGGGCGCAAATATAGGCAAGTTAATGATAGTCATTATCATTTGACTGGGGAATATATAACCACTACATGGTGAGTCCTACGGAAGTGGTTAAAACATGCGCACTTAATAGCCGCTGTTACTCACAACTTCTTTCCTCTATGCCTAATTCATATGTGACTGCCGTTGTCGCTCTGACAACCTTGTACTAGCGTGCTAGAAGCGCCGTGGATGCGGTGCGTTCCCCCCTGTTTCCCTGCCGTACTCAGCGGGTCGGCTGGACCATGGATTCGTCTGCCTGGGCGTGGTGGTCCACTCAGAAAACAAGAAAAAGAGGGAATCGCCATGGGCGTTGCCAAGTTGCTGCGTCACTGCTTCGTGCTTCTGTTGTTCTTCCTGCCTTCACTGCCTGCCCACGCCGAGCTCGGCGACTACGGGTTCTGGCAGACGCTGGGCAATCTCACCTCCCCACCCAAGGCCGACAACAAGGTTCTGCCCGAGCAGCGGGTTGGGCCCTATCCGTTGCTGGCCAACCCGGCGGGGTTCAACTCCGGCTTCAAGGCGGCCAATTACTACGCCTGGCAGACGGTGCAGCTCGCACCCGAGACCGGCGCCGTGTGTGGTGATGGTTCGCCCTACAAGTTTTTCGTCAACCGGGTACCGAACACCAGCAACACCATCATCTATATGGAGGGCGGCGGCGCCTGCTGGGATTACGCCAGCTGCACCGGCCAGACCGGCATCCGGGGTGCGCGGAACCCGAATGGCATTCCCGACGATTACATGAAGCTGCTCAACCCCAGCGCCAGCCTGGTGAGCCCCTTCGTGGTGCGGCTGCATCCCTGGACGCGGGTGAAGACGCAGAACTGGAACATGGTGTACGTGCCGTACTGCACCGGTGACATCTATTCCGGCGACAAGGTGGCGGTCTATCAGGACCCGACCGGGCAGAAGCCGCAGCTGGTGTGGCACCACAACGGGCTGCGCAACACCCGCGCGGTCACCGCCTGGCTCAAGGACAACCTCGAGCGCCCCGGGCAGATGCTTTCCACCGGTTGCAGTGCCGGTGGGGCGGGCAGCCTGATCAGCCATGCGGTGACGCGCCAGGACATCGCGCCTAACCGTGGCTTCCTGATCGACGACTCGGGGCCGGTGTTCAGTGCGGTGACCGGGGGCAGCAACCAGGCCTATCCGTCGCTACCGTTGCAGACCTTCATCCGCCAGGCCTGGGGCCTCGACAATGGACCGCTGCAATTGCTGCAGAGCCGTCTGCCGGGCGTCACCCTGAATGACCTGGGCAGCATCTATCCGGCGCTTTCCGCCAACCTGCCGGGTGATCGCCTCGGGCATACGCACTTCTGGAAGGACCTGAACTACTCGTCCTACTCCTATGAGCGCTTCTACCCGGAGATCGCCAACGCGCCGGACCAGGCCACCAAGGAGGCGCTGATCCACGCCAAGTGGGATGTGGACACCGGCCGCCTGCGCAACACCCTGGCCAACCTGCATAATTTCGGCGGCTACTTCCCGCAGTACCGGGCGGTGAACGAGAGCCATTGCACCAGCATCATCGAGTTCGCCAACGCCGACATCCAGGAGCAGAACCTGCAGCTGGATGACTTCGTCACCAATGTGCTGGATGGCACCGGGCCGGTGATGGATGCGTCCGAGTCGAGCGATGCGGCCGATCGGGCCAAGCCGTTCAACCTGCTCTACTACGTGCTCAACCAGTTGCTTTGAGAAGTGGCTGCGGGGCGGGCAATCCGCCCCGCAGCTCAGTGGTAGGCCTGCTCGCGGGCCTGTTGCAGGCGCTGCCTCAGGTACTCGTCACGGCTGAGGCCGTCTGGGATGGACTGCATCGCCAGCACTTCGGCCACGATGCGTTTCTCTTCCTGCTTGTAGTGATCGAACTGGGGTGAAGGCTGTGCCGCGAGCTTCTTCTCCAGGGCGTCGCTGCGCGCCTTGTACCGCTGCAGGAGGGCGTTGGCGCGTGCCTTCTGTTCCTCGACGTCACCGCCGCTGGCCTGGATCAGGGCGATCTGCAGCACCAGGGATTCGCTGGCCGCCAACTCGCCGCTCTGCTCATGGGATTGCACTTCCTCCGCCAATCGCTCGGCCTGTTTCTCCCGTTCTTCGCTGGGCAGGTCCGGCGCCGCCTTGAAGAAGGCCCGGTAGGCGGAGTGGAAGGCCAGGCGCTTCTCGTACTCCGCCGTCAGAACGGGGTCGATGTGCTGGGCGCTGGTCGGTGCCGTCGCGTCGCTGACCGGAGTGGCCAGGGGCTGGCTGGCTTGCGAGCTCGGCTGGGCGACGGCCTGGGATTCTGGGCCCAGGCGCCAGTAGAGGGTGGCGGCGGCTGTCGTCAAGGCGATCGCCGTGCCTGCCAGGATGAGCGTGGTTCGGGCCATTGCGGTTCTCGGCCTCTCAGTTGGGACATTCGTACAGCTTAGTCAATGCTCGCGCTTGCGGCTGACCCAGGCCCAGATCATCTCGCAGCGGATGGGCTCGATGCCGGTTTCGTCGGTGATGGAGACCGCGACCCGCACTTCGCCCCGGTCTTCTTCATGGATGCGCCGGACCTGCTCGGCATCCAGTTGCGCCACTGCCTTCAGGCCGCCCGTGGCGCGCTTGATGTAGTCCACGTGCAGGCTTTTGATCAGCGGCAGCTTGTCGTCCGGCACGTTCATGCCCACCAGCAGGCCGGTGGCGGATTCGGCCAGCAAGGCCATGGCGGCGGCATGCACCCCCTTGATGTGGTTACGCACCCGGGGACGGTTGGCGAGGCTCATCACCGCCCGTTGCTGGCTGAGGTGATGGACGCGCACGCGGGCGGTGCCGGCGAAGCGCACCTGGCTGCCGATCAGCAGGCTGAGCAGGGGTGTGTGCAGGGCGGCGGGCAGTTTGCCCACCAGGGAGGTGGCGCGACTCAGACGGTTGGCAGGCATGGGCAGGCCCTTGGTGTGTGGCTGGCCAGTCTGTCAGTGGAAAAAGGGACCGGCCATTGCTGGCCGGTCGCAAATGCCTGGCACTTCGGCCAGTGGCTGGGGGATCAGAGGATGCGGCGACGGTCTTCGCGGGTGATCACCACAGTGGAAGAGCGCGGACGCTTGCCCGGGCCGTCGGGCCAGGCGCTGGTGAGGTTGGTGGGCGTCGAGCCTTCACCCGGGTGCTGGATGTTGACGAACAGGGTGCGGAAATCCGGCGTGGCGGCGATGCCGGTGACCTCGGCGCCCAGCGGGCCGACCAGGAAGCGCTTGAGCTCGCCGGTGCGCGGGTCCGCCACCAGCATCTGGTTGTTGCCGAAGGGGCCGGCGGACAGCTGGCTGCCGCTCATGTCGGTCTGGATCCACAGGCGGCCGTCGTCGTCGAACCACAGGCCGTCGGGGCTGGCGAGGATGTTGCTGGCGTCCAGCGGCTTGCCGTTCGGGCCGCGGCTGTCGGTTTCCGGGCCGGCGAGCATGAACAGGTTCCAGGTGAAGGCCTTGCCGGCGTAGTCGCGGCTCTGTTCGCGCCAGCGGATGATGTGGCCGTAGGCGTTGGCCGGGCGCGGGTTGGGGGCGTCCGGGACGGTGCGCGCGGTGTTGTTGGTGAGGGTGAAGTACACCTCGCCGTTGTCCGGGTTCACTGCGCCCCATTCGGGGCGGTCCATCTTGGTGGCGCCGACCACGTCCGCCGCAAGGCGGGTGTTGATCAGCACGTCGCCCTGGTCGGCGAAGGCGACGCCGGCGGCGAGGCAGGCCTTGAGGAAGGACTTGTCGTTGATGTCCAGCGGCAGCCATTGGCCGCTGCCATCGGCATTGAAGCGCGCCACGTACAGGGTGCCTTCGTCCAGCAGGCGGCCGTTGCTGCGACCGGGGCGATAGGTGTCGCGACTGACGTATTTGTAGATGTACTCGTTCTGCGAGTCGTCGCCGGAGTAGCAGACCACCGGGCGGCCGGGTTTCACCGGAGCGAAGATCAGGCCTTCATGGGCGAAGCGGCCGAGGGCGGTGCGTTTCACCGGCACGGAATCGGGCTCGAAGGGGTCGATCTCGACGATCCAGCCGAACTGGTTCGGTTCGTTGCGGTAGTCGCCTTTGGCATCGGCGGCCTTGCGGGTGGCGTCGAAGCGCTCGAACTCGTCGCCGGGCAGGGTTTCCCAGCCGAAGCGGCTGCCGTTGCGCAGGCCGTAGCGCTTCAGTTCACGGGGCAGGTCGGTGTCGCGGGTGGAGAAGTAGCCGGCCCAGTTTTCCTCGCAGGTGAGGTAGGTGCCCCAGGGGGTGAAGCCGTTGGAGCAGTTGTTCTGGGTGCCGCGGGCCGCAGTGCCGTTGGGACTGTGGCGCGTTTGCAGGAGCTTGTTGCCGCGGGCCGGGCCGCTGATCTGCATGGGCGTGGCGGCGGTGATGCGGCGGTTGCGGCGGCTGGGCACCACGGTCCACTCGCCGCGCACGTCACGGCGGATTTCGACCACCGAAACGCCGTGGGCGTTGATCTCCTTGCGGACTTCTTCGGCGCTCGTGCGCTTGCCGTTTACCACGGTCGGGCCGTTGGGGTGCAGCAGCGGCGCGTCGATGTATTCGTGGTTGAGCACCAGCAGGCCGTGGTCGGAGCGCAGGCCCAGGCCGAGGCGGGTGTCGATGGGGAAGAAGTGCATGCCGTCATGGTGCATGCCGGTTTGCTCGGCCTGGTCGCGGGCGCTGTTGCTGGCGTCGTCGGCGAAGGCAGGGTAGCGGCCGGTGATGGGGGTGCCCCAGGGGATGAAGGGCGTGGCCTTGTAGCCGGGCGGCACGGTGATGGTGTCGGCACGACCAGCCGGGATGCCTTCGAAGCCGAGGCGACGGCGTGGCTTGAAGGGGAAGCCCAGCCCACGGGCTTCGCTCTGCCCGGCTTCGGCCTGGCCGGGCAGGGATACGCCGAGGAAGGCGAGGGCGCCCAGTGCGGCGCCACCGGCCAGAACGTTGCGGCGTTTAACCCCCTCGATCAGCTCGCTGATGTGAGGGTTGCTGGAAAGGTTGCTAGGCACTTCGTCGCCATTTCCAAAGAGGACGGCGTTCTCTTTTTCGTTATTCAAGGCTTTGTCTCCATACAGGCGAATCGACGGAGACTCGACGCTACGGCCTCAAGGCGACGGAACTGTGACAGTGGGATGGGTGTGATGCCTTATGTGCTGCAGTCCACAAAATGTTTCAGTGGGTACCCGACGGTGCAGTGGGCGGCTGGATTGCGAAGATCAGCGCGCCGCCCTGAAGCGCTTCGATCGCCTGGTCGCGATCAGCGGCGGCCAGCACCAGGCAGCCGAAACTGCGCCCGGCCACGCCGTGCTGGCGGATGAAGCGATCCTCCATGTAGTCCATGGCGTGGATGACGATGGCGCGCTCCATGGCCTTGTCGTTGCTCGGGTCCAGCCCCGTCAGCCGCATCGACAGCCCGTGCCCGGGTTGCCGGCTCTGGTAGACCTCGCCCGTGCGGTAGGTGCCCAGCGAGGAGGCTCGGCTTTCGGACTCGTTGGAGAAGCGCTCGGCGTAGCCGTCATGGTCGGCATCCGAGCCTTTGCCATGGGCGACGCGGTAGCTGGCCAGCAGGGCGTGGCTGCGGCTGTCGTATAGCAGGAAGCGTTTCTGGTCCGAGCGCTGGGAATAGTCGACCACGGCGAAGCGCGGGTGCTCGTTCTGCTGCAGGCGCTGGAGGATCGGCTGGAGGGCGTCCGCCGGGAAGCGTTGCTCCAGGTCGCCGGCATGGGTGAGGAGGGGAAGCAGGGCCAGCAGGCTGGTGACGAGCGTTTGGAGCATGGGCTGGAGACCTTGGGCTGTTGGTCAGAGGTAAGTTCAGACGCGGCGCTGACGCAAGATGTTCCCGGGTGGCGGGCGGGGCATAAAAAAAGCCCCGGCATCGCTGCCAGGGCCTTGAGGCATCCAGCCGGCCCGAAGGCCGTGCTGGTGAACAGTTCCTATTAGTGGAACTGGTTCATGGTGTTGTCTTTACCGCTTGCTTTCAGAGCCGCTTCGCCAGCGAAGTACTCTTTGTGGTTGTCGCCGATGTCGGAGCCAGCCATGTTCTGGTGCTTGACGCAGGCGATGCCCTGACGCAGTTCCTGACGCTGTACGCCTTTGACGTAGGCCAGCATGCCCTGGTCGGCGAAGTACCCTTTGGCCAGGTTGTCGGTGGACAGCGCGGCGGTGTGGTAGGTCGGCAGGGTGATCAGGTGGTGGAAGATGCCGGCGTGAGCCGAACCGTCGCGCTGGAAGGTACGGATCTTCTCGTCTGCAACCTGGGCCAGTTCGGTTTCGTCGTACTCGACGGCCATCAGTTTGGCGCGGTCGTAGGCGGAAACGTCTTTGCCTTCGGCAGCGAATGCATCGAACACTTGCTGACGGAAGTTCAGGGTCCAGTTGAAGGACGGGCTGTTGTTGTAAACCAGCTTGGCGTTCGGGATCACCTGACGGATGCGGTCAACCATGGCCTTGATCTGGCCAACGTGCGGTTTCTCGG
Source organism: Pseudomonas solani (assembly GCF_026072635.1). Taxonomy (NCBI): domain Bacteria; kingdom Pseudomonadati; phylum Pseudomonadota; class Gammaproteobacteria; order Pseudomonadales; family Pseudomonadaceae; genus Pseudomonas; species Pseudomonas solani. Next base: position 5,152,827 of record NZ_AP023081.1, read on the forward strand.
TTTCGATCCACAGCAGGTCGGCGCCGTTCTGCAGGCTGGTGATGCAGTCCAGTACGCAGCGGTCTTCGCCGGTGCCAGCGCGGAACTGGAACAGGTTGGACGGCAGGCGCTTGGGACGCAGCAGCTTGCCTTCGCGGTTGATCACCACGTCGCCGTTCTGCAGGTCGGAAGCGGAGATTTCTTCGCAATCCAGGAAGGAGTTGTACTGGTCGCCCAGGTCGCCGGCTTGCTTGGTAACGGCGATCTGCTTGGTCAGGCCGGCACCCAGGGAGTCGGTACGGGCAACGATCACGCCGTCGTCAACGCCCAGCTCGAGGAAGGCGTAGCGAACTGCGTTGATCTTGGCGAGGAAGTCTTCGTGCGGAACGGTCACTTTGCCGTCCTGGTGGCCGCACTGCTTCTCGTCGGAAACTTGGTTCTCGATCTGGATGCAGCAAGCACCGGCTTCGATCATTTTCTTGGCCAGCAGGTAGGTGGCTTCCGGGTTACCGAAGCCAGCGTCGATGTCGGCGATGATCGGAACGACGTGGGTTTCGTAACCGTCGATCTGAGCCTGGATCTCGTCGGCCTTGACCTTGTCGCCAGCGGCGCGGGCAGCGTCCAGGGCGGTGAAGAGCAGGTCCAGCTCACGGGCATCAGCCTGGCGCAGGAAGGTGTACAGCTCTTCGATCAGGCCGGAAACGGCGGTTTTCTCGTGCATCGACTGGTCCGGCAGCGGGCCGAAGTCGGAGCGCAGGGCAGCGACCATCCAGCCGGACAGGTAGAGGTAGCGCTTGTTGGTGGTCTTCAGGTGCTTCTTGATGGAGATCAGCTTTTGCTGACCGATGAAGCCGTGCCAGCAGCCCAGGGACTGGGTGTAGACGGAGGCGTCGGCGTCGTACTCGGCCATGTCCTTGCGCATGATGGCCGCGGTGTATTTGGCGATGTCCAGACCGGTCTTGAAGCGGTTCTGGGCGCGCATACGGGCGACGGATTCCGGGTTGATAGCGCTCCAGCTGTTGCCTGCGGCTTCTTTCAGAGCGGCAACTGCCTTGATGTCGTTTTGATATGCGGACATGGTCAATCCTTCAAATGTGTTTGGTTGAGCACCGACTTCCCCCTGTGAGCCTTGGAAGGCAACACGGGTAGCTCACAACAGAACGCCGAGAATGTGACCGGTACGAGTAGGACACTCGAGAGGAGGGGTGACGATACGAGCGGCACGGATGACTTCGCTGCCCATTCCGGATGCGCTTTCGGCTCGTGGATGCCTCGGGCGTATCTGGTTCGGTTGGATCGTCGATCTGGCTGCTGCGCTAAACGCTTCCCCGTCCCTCAGGACAACTTCGTTCCAGTCGCAACCTCGTCGAACGGCCTTGTGGGCTGTAACAACACGGGACGGCTCGAAGGTATTGAGCGCGGCCCGGGAGCCCGTTTCAGGGCCCCTGGTTAGCGGGAGCGGGGCCATGATGCGCTTCAAACAAGTGTTCGTCAAACGTTTTGTAGTGATTTTTTGGCACTACTACATAAGTCTTAAGAACGACCGAGTGGTCAGGGAAAGGGGGCTCAGTCGAGGCTCTCGACCTTCAGGCGCATGGTCATGTTTTCGCTGCCCTGGGTGCTGCGTTGGCGGAGGAAACCGCTGTCGTCGGACTGGCTGGATTCGTTGACGCCGCCCACTGTGATCCATTCGCCGAGGCGGCCGCTGACGCGGGTGTCGGTGCTCTGTACGTCGATCACGCCGGGTTGGGATTGGCTCAGCCGATCGCGGTTGCTGCTGATGGCGACGTGGACGATGTCGCCGGTGATGCTGGCGGTGACATAGAAGCCCCGGGTCACGTTGCGGTACTCGGTGTTGCTATAGACCTGGCCGTAAGGGCCGGTGCTGGCGGTGGTGATGGGGACGCTCTGGCCGACCTGGATCAGTGCCGGGTAGCCCTCGCTGGCCTGCACCTGCTGCACGCCGCCGCCACGGGTGTCGGTGCTGCGGCGGATGATGCGCACCTGGTCGCGCCCGCGCACTTCACCGCGCCCGGCTTCGATGTCGACGCCGCCGACGCTGGCCGAGCCGTTGACCGCGTAGCCGCGATCGTCCTGGTAGTTGCTGTCGCTGGTGTCCACGGAAATCAGCAGGCGCTTGGGTGCAGTGTCGAGCTGGCCCAGCACCGTGCGCAGTTCCTGGATCTTCGCCGGCTCGGCGTTGACGATCAGCTGGTTGCCGTAGGCGCTGACGCGGCCTTCGTTGCCGAGTACCGACTGCACCACGGGCATCACGTCTTCGGCGGTGCGGTAGTTGAGCGGGATGACCTCGGTGGCTGCCTGGAGCGGCAGGCTCAGGGCAAGGAGCAGGGCGGCGAGGAGCGCGCGTGGGGTCATAGCAGGAAACTCCGCAGGTCGGGGTCACTGACGCTCTGTTCCCAGGCCTGGTCGAACTGGGCCTGGCGCAGGCGGCAGCGCCCGGGGTCGTTGTACAGAGCGTAGCCGGAGAAGCTGTCCGGTTCAGGGCGCAGCAGCAGGCCGCGGTCGTCCGCCAGCAGGTAGGCGCATTCTTCGTTGGGATGGTCGGGGTTGAGCTTGCGGATCTGGCTGTTGCTGGAGAGGCGGCGCACCAGGTTGAGCAGGCGATGGCCTTCCTTCACCGGGCGGGTGACGTCGCGCACCAGGATGCGCAGGCGGTTGCGCGGGTTGGCCAGGAGGAAGCGGGTGCAGGCGTCCTGGATGCTGCTGTGGTGGTAGAGCCAGGCTTCGAGGTCCGGCGTGTAGAGGCACAGGCTGCGCTGCGCCTGTTGCAGCAGGGCGAGGGCGTGGGGGCGGGCGTCTTCGGGCTTGGCGAAGCGCTGCAGGTCGCCGTGCTCGCCAAGGGTGAAGGGCGCGGGCTCCCAGGGGGCGGGCTCGCGAAGGTCCGGCACCGGGTTATGGACCTCGAAACGCCCCGGTGACTGGAATTCGATGGCCGGCAATTCGGTCTCGGGTTCTTGGTTTTCCGGGGCGTTGGGTTCCATGTCGACCTCTACTGGCTGTCGCGCACCATGTCCACGTGAGGGATGCCGGCTTCGAGGAACTCGCCGCTGACGACGCGGAAGCCGTGGCGTTCATAGAACGGGGTGGCGTGTACCTGGGCGGAGAGCATCTGCTGTTTGAGGCCGCGACGTTCCGCTTCGGCGATCACCGCGTCCAGCAGGCGATCGCCGACCCGCAGGCCACGCCAGTCCTTGAGCACCGAGACGCGGCCGATATGGCCGTCGGGCAGCAGGCGTGCGGTGCCGATGGCGTAGTCATGCTCGAGGGCGAGGAAATGGACCGCGTCGACGTCTTCCGCATCCCATTCCTGCTCCGGTGCCACCGCCTGCTCGGCGATGAACACGGCTTCACGGATGCGGCGCAGGTCGGCATTGTCCTTCTGCCAATCGGCGATGCGGACGTGTATCTCACTCATCGGCAAACTCCAGACTTCCTTGCTTGATCAGTTCCCACAGAAGCTTACGCCCGTCCTCGTCCGCCAGCCATTGGCCGAGGTTGTCGATGTGCAGCGCGTCGCTGGCGCAGACCAGTTTCAGCAGCTCGCGCAGGCTGCTGGGCAGCAGGCGGCTCTGGCCGCTGGCGAACAGCATCAGGCCGATATCCATTTCGGACCAGGCCATGCGGGCGCTGGGGTTGCGGATCAGTACCGCGCCGTCTTCAAGGGCGCCGACGAATTCGTCTTCGTCCACTTCGGTGCCGGCGACCAGTTCGGGGTAGCGCGGCTCGGTCATGAACTGGCCGAACCAGGTCAGCAGCAGGCGTTCATCGCTCATGTGCTCGGCCAGCAGCGCCTTGAGGCGGTCGAGGGAGTCCTGCTGGATCTGGTGCGGGTCGCTGACCGGGGTGATGTCGGCGTCGTTGTAGCGCTCTTCGTCCGGAATGAACTGGGCGAGGAAGTCGGTGAAATGGGTCAGTACTTCGGCGGCGCTGGGGGCGCGGAAGCCGACCGAGTAGGTCATGCAGTCATCTTCGGCGATGCCGAAGTGGGCCAGGCGCGGCGGCAGGTAGAGCATGTCGCCCGGTTCCAGTACCCACTCATCGGTACCGTGGAATTCGGCGAGGATGCGCAGATCGGCGTGGGGCAGCAGCGGGCTGTCGGTGTCGCACATCTGGCCGATCTTCCAGCGGCGCTGGCCGTGGGCCTGGAGCAGGAAGACGTCGTAGTTGTCGTAGTGCGGGCCGACGCCGCCACCGGGCGCGGCGAAGCTGACCATGATGTCGTCGATGCGCCAGCTCGGCAGGAAGCGGAAGTGCTCCAGCAGCTCGGCGACCTCCGGGACGAACTGGTCGACGGACTGGACGAGGAGGGTCCATTCCTTTTCCGGCAGGTCCTGGTAGGTGTCTTCGGCGAAGGGGCCGCGACGCAGCTCCCAGGGGCGCTCGCCATGTTCGATCACCAGGCGCGATTCGACTTCCTCTTCCAGGGAGAGGCCGGCCAGCTCGTCGGGCGAGATGGGGCTTTCATAGCCCGGGATGGCCTGGCGGATCAGCAGCGGCTTCTTCTGCCAGTAGTCGCGGAGGAATTCACGGGCGGAGATGCCGCCGAGGATTTGCAGGGGGAGATCGGAAGTCATGGCGGAACCTTTGAAATAAAAACGCCCGGCACAGCCGGGCGTGCAAGGGGGCGATAGCCGTTAGATGCGCTTGGCCTGGGCCACCGCGTTGCCGATGTAGGCGGCGGGGGTCAGCTTGCGCAGCTCGGCCTTGGCTTCGGCCGGTATGTCGAGGCCGTCGATGAAAGTCTGCAGCGCTTCGGGGCTGATGCCCTTGCCGCGGGTCAGTTCCTTCAGCTTCTCGTAGGGGTTCTCGATGGCGTAGCGGCGCATCACGGTCTGGATCGGCTCGGCGAGGACTTCCCAGCAGGCGTCCAGGTCGGCGGCGATGCGGGCTTCGTTCAGCTCCAGCTTGCCGATGCCCTTGAGGCTGGCTTCGTAGGCGATGACGCTGTGGGCGAAGCCGACGCCGAGGTTGCGCAGCACGGTGGAGTCGGTCAGGTCGCGCTGCCAGCGGGAGATCGGCAGCTTGCTGGCCAGGTGCTGGAACAGGGCGTTGGCGATGCCGAGGTTGCCTTCGGAGTTTTCGAAGTCGATCGGGTTGACCTTGTGCGGCATGGTCGAGGAGCCGATCTCGCCGGCAACGGTCTTCTGCTTGAAGTAGCCGAGGGAGATGTAGCCCCAGACGTCGCGATCGAAGTCGATGAGGATGGTGTTGAATCGGGCGATGGCGTCGAACAGCTCGGCAATGTAGTCGTGCGGCTCGATCTGGGTGGTGTAGGGATTGAAGCCCAGGCCCAGGTCGCCTTCGATGAATTCGCGGGCGTTGGCTTCCCAATCGACTTCCGGGTAGGCGGAGAGGTGGGCGTTGTAGTTGCCCACGGCGCCGTTGATCTTGCCCAGCAGCGGGACGGCGGCTACCTGGGCGATCTGGCGCTCCAGGCGGTAGACGACGTTGGCCAGTTCCTTGCCCAGGGTGGTGGGGGAGGCGGGCTGGCCATGGGTGCGGGAGAGCATCGGCACGTCGGCGAAGCGGATCGCCAGTTCACGGATGGCGTTGGCCACCTGGTGCATCAGCGGCAGCAGGACGTCATCACGGCCTTCACGCAGCATCAGGGCGTGGGACAGGTTGTTGATGTCCTCGCTGGTGCAGGCGAAGTGGATGAATTCGCTGACCTTGGCCAGCTCCGGCAGCTTGGCGGCCTGCTCCTTGAGCAGGTACTCCACGGCTTTCACGTCGTGGTTGGTGGTGCGCTCGATTTCCTTGATGCGCTCGGCGTGCTCCAGCTGGAAGTTTTCGGCCAGCTCGTTGAGCAGGGCGTTGGCTTCGGCGGAGAAAGGCGCGACTTCCGGAACGCCAGCGTGGGCAGCAAGGCGCTGCAGCCAGCGGACTTCGACCTGTACGCGGAAGCGGATCAGGCCATATTCACTGAAGATCGGGCGTAGTGCGCTGGTTTTGCCGGCGTAGCGGCCATCGACGGGGGAAACCGCGGTGAGCGAGGAGAGCTGCATGGGGCGTTCTCGGACAATCGGTCAACGAAAAGGGCGCACATCATACATGAAAACCGGCCCCGAAACCGCGTCCGGGCATGCGCCGTTCGGCGCCTGCCCGTGGCTCAGCCGCGCAGCATGGGGTAGAGCTCGCCGAGCAGCTTGCGGCGGCTGAACAGCAGCTGCCAGCGGTGGCCGCCGAGCTGGCGCCAGAGGCGTGCGGAGCGGATGCCGGTGAGCAGCAGGGCGCGGATCTTGGCGGCGTTGCTCGGTTGCTGCAGGTTGCGCATGTCGCCATGGACCTGGATGCGCTGGCGGAAGGTGCTGAGGGTGTCCTGGTAGAGGCTGCCGCAGGAGGCGATGACGTTGTCGTGGACGAGGCCGAAGTGCTGGGTCTGCTGCTGGATCTGGTCCAGGCGGCTGCCGATCAGCTGCAGCATGTCTTCGCGCTTGTTCAGTTGGCGCTCCAGGGTCAGCAGCGACAGGGCGTAGCGCAGGGGCTCGCGCTGCAGGCTGCTGGGTTCGCGTTCCAGGGCGCTGATCAAGGCCTTGTAGCCGTCGCGCAGGTTGATGTCGTCACCGCCGTACACGTCGAGGGTGCTCTTCGGGTCTCGAACCAGCAGGCTGCCGAGCATGCAGCCCAGCGGCGCTTCGCTGATCTGGCCGGTCTTGGCGATCTTGTCCACCAGTACGGCGGCTTCGAATACGGCGCCCAGCGCGATCAGTTGTTCCTGCAATGGGGTCATGGGCGCACCTCGGCGTCCCAGGCGTCATAGCTTTCGATGACGCCGCCGCCGAGGCAGATTTCGCCGTCGTAGAAGACCACGGACTGGCCGGGAGTGACGGCGCGCTGAGGCTCGTCGAACACGGCGCGATAGCCGGTGGCGGTCTTTTCCAGGGTGCAGGCCTGATCAGCCTGGCGATAGCGGACCTTGGCGGTCAGTGCGCGGGGCTGCTCGAGGTCGATGGGGTTGACCCAGAAGATCTCGGAGGCGAGCAGTGCGCGGGAGAACAGCCAGGGGTGTTCGTTGCCCTGGCCGACCACCAGGACGTTGCGCTCCAGGTCCTTGGCCAGTACGTACCAGGGCTCGTCGCTGGCGTCCTTCATGCCCCCAATACCCAGGCCCTGGCGCTGGCCGATGGTGTGGTACATCAGGCCGTGGTGACGGCCGATGACGTCGCCGTCTGTGGTCTCGATGTCGCCGGGCTGGGCGGGCAGGTATTGCTTGAGGAAGTCGCTGAAGCGGCGCTCGCCGATGAAGCAGATGCCGGTGGAGTCCTTTTTCTTGGCCGTGGCCAGGCCATGTTTCTCGGCGATGGCGCGGACTTCCGGCTTCTCCAGTTCACCCACGGGGAACAGCGTGCGGGCGATTTCCTTGCCGCCGACGGCGTGGAGGAAGTAGCTCTGGTCCTTGTTCGGGTCCAGGCCCTTGAGCAGTTCGGTGCGGCCGTCGATGTCGCGGCGGCGCACGTAGTGGCCGGTGGCGATCAGGTCGGCGCCGAGCATCAGGGCGTAGTCGAGGAAGGCTTTGAACTTGATCTCGCGGTTGCAGAGGATGTCCGGGTTCGGCGTGCGGCCGGTCTTGTATTCGGCAAGGAAGTGCTCGAAGACGTTGTCCCAGTACTCGGCGGCGAAGTTGGCGGTGTGCAGCTTGATGCCGATGCGGTCGCACACGGCCTGGGCGTCCGCCAGGTCTTCCTTGGCGGTGCAGTATTCGGTGCCGTCGTCCTCGTCCCAGTTCTTCATGAACAGGCCTTCCACCTGGTAACCCTGTTCCATCAGCAGGAGGGCGGAAACGGAAGAGTCCACGCCGCCGGACATGCCGACGATCACGCGGGTTTTGGCTGTATCGGACATAAGACTCTGGGGCTGCTGCAAAAAAGAACGGGATTCTATCAGGTGCGCTTGCCTCGGGCGATCACGCCGGGTCGCGGATCAGGCTGAGGGGGAAGCGCTCGCCGGCCAGGTAGTCATCGATACAACGCAGGATCAGTGGGCTGCGCCATTGCTCGCGGTGGGCCAAGAGCTCGTCGCGGGTCAGCCAGCGCGGGGCGATGATGCCATCGTCCAGCTCGCGTTCGGGTAGGTGGCGCAAGGGGCGGGCGGCGAAGCACACGCGCTGGTAGGTGACACCATTGCTCGGCGCTGTATAGAGGTAGATGCCGGTGACGGCGGTCAGCTCGACTTCCCAGCCGGTTTCCTCGAGGGTTTCGCGCAGGGCGGCCTGGATGAGACTTTCGTCGGCTTCCAAGTGGCCGGCAGGCTGGTTTAATACCGCCCGGCCATCCGACATCTCCTCGACCATCAGGAAACGGCCCTGGTCTTCGATCAGGGTGGCGACTGTGACATGGGGGGTGAAACGCATGGAGTCCTCCTTGGGTAGGTGGCTGATAGTAGCCATCGGTTGATGACCCGGCGAGAGAGGAGCAATCCGGAAGCAAGCTGCTAGGATGAATAGCGCTTGCTCGGATGGCTACGTGTAGCGAAGTTGTAGTTTGACTACATGTAGGGCTAAAGCACAGGTTTCATGCGGGTTTAACTGCCAGCCCGATCTGTCGAAACATGGAAAAGTGCGTGACTTTCTGTAGAAAAACTACAAGAATGTGCCGCCTTTCCGAGACCCAAGATCCATCCGTCGCGCCGACCGCGTGATGGTTGTCAGACCACGAGAACTACGGAGTCCAGCATGGGATACCAAAAGATCCAGGTGCCTGCTACCGGTGACAAAATCACCGTCAATGCCGATATGTCCCTGAACGTCCCGAACAACCCGATCATCCCCTTCATCGAAGGTGATGGTATCGGCGTCGACATCAGCCCAGTCATGATCAAGGTGGTTGATGCCGCCGTTGCCAAGGCCTACAACGGCACTCGCAAGATCTCCTGGATGGAAGTCTACGCTGGCGAGAAGGCCACCCAGGTCTATGACCAGGACACCTGGCTGCCGAAAGAAACCCTGGAAGCGGTACGTGACTACGTCGTTTCCATCAAAGGCCCGCTGACCACTCCGGTCGGTGGTGGCATCCGCTCCCTGAACGTGGCTCTGCGCCAGGAGCTGGACCTGTATGTCTGCCAGCGTCCTGTTCGCTGGTTCGAAGGCGTGCCAAGCCCGGTCAAGAAGCCGGGTGACGTGGACATGATCATCTTCCGTGAGAACTCTGAAGACATCTACGCCGGCGTCGAGTGGAAAGCTGGCTCCCCCGAGGCCGAGAAGGTCATCAAGTTCCTCACCGAGGAAATGGGCGTCAAGAAAATCCGCTTCACCGAAAACTGCGGCATCGGCATCAAGCCGGTTTCCCTGGAAGGCACCAAGCGCCTCGTGCGCAAGGCCCTGCAGTACGCCGTGGACAACGATCGCAGCTCCGTGACCATCGTCCACAAAGGCAACATCATGAAGTTCACCGAAGGTGCCTTCAAAGAGTGGGGCTACGAAGTCGCACGTGATGAGTTCGGTGCCGAGCTGCTGGACGGCGGCCCGTGGATGCAGTTCAAGAACCCGAACACCGGCAAGAACATCGTGGTGAAAGACGCCATCGCCGACGCCATGTTGCAGCAGATTCTGCTGCGCCCGGCCGAGTACGACGTCATCGCCACCCTGAACCTGAACGGTGACTACCTGTCCGACGCCCTGGCGGCCGAAGTGGGTGGTATCGGTATCGCTCCGGGTGCCAACCTGTCCGACACCATCGCCATGTTCGAAGCGACTCACGGCACCGCGCCGAAGTACGCTGGCCAGGACAAGGTCAACCCGGGTTCGGTCATCCTCTCTGCTGAGATGATGCTGCGCCACATGGGTTGGGTCGAAGCTGCTGACCTGATCATCAAGGGCACCAACGGTGCCATCGCTGCGAAGACCGTTACTTACGACTTCGAGCGTCTGATGGACGGTGCCACGCTGCTTTCCTGCTCTGGCTTCGGCGACGCCACCATCGCTCACATGTGAGATTGATGGCGTGACAAAAAGGCCGGTCATCGTGACCGGCCTTTTTTATGCCCTAAGGAATTGGGCTCAAGCCTCGACCGTGCTGCCCTGGGGGAGGCTGGCAGTGGCGGCAGGTGCTTCGGAATTCGCCGTGACCGTACTGATGTTCACGGCGTGCAGGCCTTTGGGGCCCTGGATGATATCGAAGCTTACCGGTTGGCCAGCTTTCAAGGTTTTATAGCCATCCATCTGAATGGCCGAATAATGGGCGAACAGGTCCTCATCTCGGCCGTCAGCGAGGATAAATCCATAGCCCTTGGCGTTGTTGAACCACTTGACCTTACCGCTAACCATGCTGATATCCCTCTGCAAAGGACTCCATCACTGGAGTATCATCCACTTCGACCCCGCGCCCGCTTCGGCCATATGGACGAGGGTGCGGAACCCCTGATACCCGTAGGTGGGTATCCATTGTTTGTAACACCGTTTTGCCTTTAGTCAAGGCAATGCAGCGGCCAGCTGAGAAGCGGGTCAAAGTCCATGGGACGTCCCATTTCGTCTACCAAGAAGCTTTATTCCAGCATGCATGCAAGCAGCCAGATTCGACTAACATTCAATCAGGATCGCCCTGAGCATCATGGGGACGACGACTCCGGTCTGTTGGTCCAGGAAGCCAAGCCGATCCTGCAGGCGCCACCCATGTATAAGGTGGTCATGTTTAACGATGACTACACACCGATGGATTTCGTGGTGGAAGTTCTAGAGGTGTTCTTCAGCCACAACCGCGAGGCAGCGACCAAGGTCATGCTGACCGTCCATACCGAAGGGCGGGCGGTCTGTGGAGTGTTTACACGCGATATTGCTGAAACCAAGGCGATGCAGGTGAATCAATACGCGAGAGAGAGTCAGCATCCGCTACTCTGTGAGATCGAGAAGGACGGTTAACGCCGACCGCTTGGGTATGAGGTGAAGCTATGTTGAACCGTGAGCTCGAAGTCACCCTCAATCTTGCCTTCAAGGAGGCCCGTGCCAAGCGTCATGAATTCATGACGGTCGAGCATTTGTTGCTGGCCCTTCTGGACAATGAGGCAGCCTCCGCAGTGCTGAAGGCCTGCGGGGCGAATCTGGACAAGCTGCGGCATGATCTACAGGAATTCATCGACTCCACCACGCCGCTGATCCCTCAGCATGACGAGGACCGCGAAACCCAGCCCACGCTCGGGTTTCAGCGCGTATTGCAGCGCGCCGTGTTCCACGTGCAGAGCTCCGGCAAGCGTGAAGTCACGGGCGCCAACGTGTTGGTGGCCATCTTCAGCGAGCAGGAAAGCCAGGCGGTGTTCCTGCTCAAGCAGCAGAGCGTCGCCCGTATCGATGTCGTCAACTACATCGCCCACGGCATCTCCAAGGTGCCCGGCCATGGCGAGCAGCATGATAGCGAGCAGGAAATGCAGGATGACGAAGGTGGGGAGTCTTCTTCCGCTGGGCATCCGCTGGATGCCTATGCAAGCAATCTGAATGAACTGGCGCGCCAGGGGCGGATCGACCCGCTGGTCGGTCGCGAGACCGAGGTGGAGCGTGTCGCGCAGATCCTGGCGCGACGCCGCAAGAACAACCCGCTGCTGGTGGGTGAGGCGGGGGTCGGCAAGACGGCGATCGCCGAAGGCCTGGCCAAGCGCATCGTCGACAACCAGGTTCCCGAGTTGCTGGCTGATAGCGTCGTCTATTCCCTCGACCTGGGGGCCCTGCTGGCGGGCACCAAGTACCGCGGTGACTTCGAGAAGCGCTTCAAGGCGCTGCTCAACGAGCTGCGCAAGCGCCCCCATGCGATCCTTTTCATCGATGAGATCCACACCATCATTGGTGCGGGTGCGGCATCGGGCGGGGTAATGGATGCGTCCAATCTGCTCAAGCCGCTGCTGTCCTCCGGGGAGATCCGTTGCATCGGCTCGACCACCTTCCAGGAATTCCGCGGCATCTTCGAGAAGGATCGCGCCCTGGCGCGTCGCTTCCAGAAGGTCGATGTAAGCGAGCCGTCGGTTGAAGACACCGTGGGCATCCTCAGGGGGCTCAAGGGCCGCTTCGAGCAGCACCACCACATCGAGTACAGCGACGAGGCTCTGCGGGCTGCTGCTGAGCTCGCTGCGCGCTATATCAACGATCGGCACATGCCGGACAAGGCCATCGACGTTATCGACGAGGCGGGGGCCTATCAGCGCCTGCAGCCGGAAGACAAGCGTGCTCCTCGTATCGATGTTGCGCAGGTCGAGGATATCGTCGCGAAAATCGCGCGGATTCCTCCAAAGCACGTCAACAGTTCCGACAAGGAATTGCTGCGTAACCTCGAGCGTGACCTGAAGCTGACCGTATTCGGCCAGGATGCCGCCATCGACTCGCTGTCGACGGCCATCAAGCTCTCCCGGGCGGGCCTCAAGTCGCCGGACAAGCCGGTGGGTTCCTTCCTCTTCGCGGGCCCCACGGGTGTCGGCAAGACCGAAGTTGCCCGCCAATTGGCGAAAGCGATGGGTATCGAGCTGGTGCGCTTCGACATGTCCGAGTACATGGAGCGGCACACTGTGTCACGCCTGATCGGTGCGCCTCCCGGGTACGTAGGTTTCGACCAGGGTGGCTTGCTCACCGAAGCCATCACCAAGATGCCGCATTGCGTGTTGCTGCTCGACGAGATCGAAAAGGCGCACCCCGAGGTCTTCAACCTGCTGCTGCAGGTGATGGACCACGGCACGCTGACCGACAACAACGGGCGCAAGGCGGACTTCCGTAACGTCATCGTCATCATGACCACCAACGCCGGTGCCGAGACCGCTGCGCGTGCCTCCATCGGCTTTACGCATCAGGACCATTCGTCCGATGCCATGGAGGTCATCCGCAAGAGCTTTACGCCGGAGTTCCGCAACCGCCTGGATACCATCATCCAGTTCGGTCGCCTCAGTCACGAAACCATCAAGAACGTGGTCGACAAGTTCCTCACCGAGTTGCAGGCGCAGCTCGAGGACAAGCGCGTCCAACTGGTGGTTAGCGACGAGGCGCGTGGCTGGCTCGGCGAGCGGGGTTATGACGTGCAGATGGGTGCCCGCCCGATGGCGCGCTTGATTCAGGACAAGATCAAGCGTCCGCTGGCGGAGGAGATCCTCTTTGGTGAGCTGGCCGAGCACGGCGGTGTCGTGCACATCGACGTCAAGGATGGTGAGCTCGAGTTCGATTTCGAGACCACTGCCGAAATGGCCTGACGATGGAGCAACGCAAAAAGCCCGGCTAGTGCCGGGCTTTTTGTTGTGGATCTGTCAGCGGGCGCGGTAGGTGATGCGGCCTTTGCTCAGATCGTAGGGGGTCAGTTCAACGCGAACCTTGTCGCCGGTGAGGATGCGGATGTAGTTCTTGCGCATTTTTCCAGAAATATGCGCGGTGACGACGTGCCCGTTTTCCAACTCCACGCGGAACATGGTGTTAGGCAGGGTATCGATGACAGTGCCTTCCATTTCGAAGCTGTCTTCTTTCGACATGCAGTAAAGCCCTCGGTATCAATGATTGGCCGGGTGCAAACGGCGCCTGGCAAAAACGGCGTGCATTGTGCCCGAAAATTGCACCGTAAGCCAAGAGTTTCAGGTGAGGGTGACCCAGCGCTGGTTGACGAAGAGCTCGATGGGGCGGTACTGGGTCTTGTAGTTCATCTTCCGGCAGTTCTTGATCCAGTAGCCGAGATAGACCGCCTGGAGACCCAGGCGCAGTGTTTCTCCGATCTGCCAGAGAATGGCGAAGCGGCCGAGGCTGCGGCGCTCCTCCGACGGGTCGTAGAAGGTGTAAACGGCGGAGAGACCGTTGGGCAGGACATCGGTGACCGCTATGGCAACCAGGCGGCCGTCCAGGCGGAACTCGTAAAAGCGCGAGAAGGGCAGGTCGCGAACCAGGAAGGTGGAGAACTGGTCGCGGCTCGGCGGGTACATGTCGCCATCCGCGTGGCGCTCTTCGATGTAGCGGACGTAGAGGGCGTAGTACTCCTCGTTGAAGGTCGGGCGCACGGCGCGGACTTCGATATCGGTATTGCGCTTGAGGATGCGCCGCTGCTGGCGGCTGGGGGCGAAGGCTTCTGCGGGGATGCGCGCGGGGACGCAGGCGGTGCAGCGCTGGCAGTGGGGGCGGTAGAGGTGGTCGCCGCTGCGGCGAAAACCCATTTCCGAGAGCTCGGCGTAGACCTCCACATCCATCGGCTGACTGGGGTCGAGGAACAGTGTCGTGGCCTGTTCCTCGGGCAGGTAGCTGCAAGGATGCGGTTGAGTGGCATAGAACTTCAGGCGAGCCAGCTCGGTCATGGTCGAATCTCGAAAAAGCCTTCCGCAAGTGTAAGCCAGGCTTGGCGACTCGCCTAGGCAACGACCCAGTCAGCGCTGTTGGGTTGGTCGAGATAGAGCTGCAGGTAGCGCGAAAACTTCTCGCGGCTGATGGGGCGGGCGCCGAAGCTGTGCAGGTGCTGGGTCGGCATCTGGCAGTCGATGAGTACGAAGCCCCAGCGGGACAGGTGCTGGGTCAGGGTGACGAAGCCCACTTTGGACGCGTTGTCGGTGCGGCTGAACATCGACTCACCGAAGAACAGCTTGCCCATGGCGAGTCCGTACAGGCCACCTACCAGCTCGTCTTCCAGCCAGACCTCGACCGAATGCGCGACGCCGCGGCGGTGCAGTTCCAGATAGGCGGCCTGCATCGGCGTGGTAATCCAGGTGCCGTCCGCGTAGCTGCGTGGCCCGGCGCAGGCCTGGATGACGGCGGCGAAATCCTGGTCGAAGGTGATGCGGAAGCGCTGCTGGCGCATCAGCTTGGCCAGGCTGCGGGAGATATGGATTTCCTGGGGCGGCAGGACGGTGCGGGGGTCTGGTGACCACCAGAGTATCGGCTGGCCATCCTGGAACCAGGGGAAGCAGCCGTGGCGGTATGCCTGGACCAGGCGCTCCGGGGAGAGGTCGCCACCCGCGGCCAGCAGGCCGTTCGGCTCGCGCAGGGCGCGCTCCAGGGGTGGGAAGATGAGGTTGTCGCGGCTCAGCCAGGTCAGCATGGAGGAGGGGAGGGCGGCGCGGATAGGCGCCGCCTCAGGGCCTTAGTTGTCGTCGAGGAATTTTTCGGCGTCCAGCGCGGCCATGCAGCCGGCGCCAGCGGAGGTGATGGCCTGGCGGTAGACGTGGTCGGCTACGTCGCCGGCGGCAAACACCCCTTCGATGCTGCTAGCGGTGGCGTTGCCTTCGGAGCCGCCGCGTACCACCAGGTAGCCGTCGCGCATTTCCAGTTGGCCCTGGAAGAGCTCGGTGTTGGGCTTGTGGCCGATGGCGATGAATACGCCAGCCAGGGGCATTTCACGGGTTTCGCCGCTGGTGGTGTCCTTCAGGCGCACACCGGTGACGCCGGTGGCATCACCCAGTACTTCTTCCAGGGTGTGGTTCCAGTGCAGGCGAACGTTGCCGTTCTTGGCTTTCTCGAACAGCTTGTCCTGAAGGATCTTCTCCGAGCGCAGCTTGTCGCGGCGGTGGATCAGGTGGACTTCCTTGGCGATGTTGGAGAGGTACAGCGCTTCTTCTACAGCAGTGTTGCCCCCGCCGATCACGCAGACCACCTGGTTGCGGTAGAAAAAGCCGTCGCATGTGGCGCAGGCCGAAACGCCCTTGCCGGCAAAGGCTTCTTCGGACGGCAGGCCCAGGTATTGGGCGGAGGCGCCGGTGGCGATGATCAGGGCGTCGCAGCTATAGGTGCCGCTGTCGCCCTTGAGGATGAACGGGCGTTGCTGCAACTCTGCGGTATGGATGTGGTCGTAGACGATCTCGGTGTCGAAACGCTCGGCGTGCTTCTGCATGCGCTCCATCAGGGCCGGGCCGGTGAGGCCTTCGACGTCACCGGGCCAGTTGTCGACTTCGGTGGTGATGGTCAGCTGGCCGCCGGGCTGGATGCCGGTGATGACGACGGGTTTGAGGTTAGCGCGGGCGGCATACACGGCAGCGGTGTAACCGGCTGGGCCGGAGCCCAGGATGATCAGGCGTGAATGCTTGACGTCGCTCATAAAAAGGCCTCATAAGTCTTTGTCACAAAAGAGAATGCATGCTCAAATTGAGCGCTGCGCAAGATGTTGGCGGCTATGCTACACCGAAGCACGAATCAGCGGCAAAACGCTCCAGGCTCAATGGGCGCGCTGTCGCGCCGGGTGGTTAAGCCCGTACAATAGGCGGCATTTCCGCCAGTAACCGATTCTTGAGCGCGCCTCGGGGCGCAGGAAAAAAGGCGTTTGAAGAATTCCACGAGTACCGCCCAGACGCCCGTCTGGCGCCAGCAATTGCATTACCGCCTCAAGGAAGGTGCGCTGATCGCGCTGGGCGCGTTGTGCCTTTACCTGTGGATGGCGCTGCTCACCTACGATTCCTCCGACCCGGGCTGGACCCACACCAGCAACGTCGAGCAGGTGCAAAACGCGGCGGGCCGCCTCGGCGCCTGGTTCGCCGACATCCTGTTCATGGCCCTGGGCTACTTCGCCTATATCTTCCCGTTGCTGCTGGCGATCAAGACGCTGCAGGTGTTCCGTCATCGCCACCAGGCTATCGACTGGAGCGGCTGGCTGTTCTCCTGGCGCCTGATCGGCCTGGTGTTCCTGGTGCTTTCCGGCGCTGCGCTGGCCGATATCCATTTCCAGGACAGCGTCGGCATGCCTGCTTCTGCTGGCGGTGCGCTGGGCGAGAGCCTCAGCCACCTGGCAGTCAATGCGCTGAACGTGCAGGGCAGCACGCTGATGTTCTTCGCGCTGTTCCTCTTCGGCCTGACGGTGTTCACCGACCTGTCCTGGTTCAAGGTGATGGACTTGACCGGCAAGATCACCCTTGACCTCATCGAGCTGATCCAGAGCCTGATCAACCGTTGGTGGAGCGCGCGCTCCGAGCGCAAGCTGCTGGTTGCCAAGCTGCGCGAGGTCGATGACCGCGTCAGCGAAGTCGCCGCCCCTGTGGTTCGCGACAGCCGCGAGCAAGCCAAGGTCAAGGAGCGCCTGATAGAGCGCGAAGAGGCCCTGGCCAAGCACATGACCGAACGCGACAAGCGCCCGGCCCCTGTCATCACCCCGCCTGCGCCGGCCAAGGCGGCCGAGCCCAGCAAGCGGGTGCAGAAGGAGAAGCAGGCTCCACTGTTCGTCGACAGTGCCGTGGAAGGTACCCTGCCGCCCATCTCCATCCTCGATGCGGCGGAGAAGAAGCAGAAGAGCTACTCCCCGGAATCCCTGGAGGCCATGTCGCGCCTGCTGGAGATCAAGCTCAAGGAGTTCGGTGTCGAGGTACTCGTCGAGTCCGTGCATCCGGGCCCGGTGATCACCCGTTTCGAGATCCAGCCCGCCGCCGGGGTGAAGGTCAGCCGCATTTCCAACCTGGCCAAGGACCTTGCGCGCTCCCTCGCGGTGATCAGCGTGCGCGTTGTGGAAGTGATTCCCGGCAAGACCACCGTGGGCATCGAGATCCCCAACGAGGATCGGCAGATCGTGCGCTTCTCCGAAGTGCTGTCCTCGACCGAATACGACGATGCCAAGTCCCCCGTGACCATGGCGCTGGGCCATGACATTGGCGGCCGCCCGGTGATCACCGACCTGGCCAGGATGCCTCACCTGCTGGTTGCCGGTACCACCGGTTCCGGTAAGTCCGTGGGTGTGAACGCCATGATCCTGTCGATCCTGTTCAAGTCCACGCCCGAGCAGGCGCGGCTGATCATGATCGACCCGAAGATGCTCGAACTGTCGATCTACGAAGGCATTCCGCACCTGCTGTGCCCGGTCGTGACCGACATGAAGGAAGCCGCCAACGCGCTGCGCTGGAGCGTGGCCGAGATGGAGCGGCGCTACAAGCTGATGGCCGCCATGGGCGTGCGTAACCTGGCCGGCTTCAACCGCAAGGTCAAGGATGCGGAAGAGGCGGGCACCCCGCTCACCGATCCGCTCTACCGTCGCGAGAGCATGGAGGACGAAGCGCCTCTGCTGAAGACGCTGCCCACCATCGTGGTCATCGTCGACGAATTCGCCGACATGATGATGATCGTCGGCAAGAAGGTGGAAGAGCTCATCGCCCGTATCGCGCAGAAGGCGCGTGCGGCGGGCATCCACCTGATCCTCGCGACCCAGCGCCCCTCGGTGGACGTGATCACCGGCCTGATCAAGGCCAACATCCCCACCCGCATGGCGTTCCAGGTTTCCAGCAAGATCGACTCGCGCACCATTCTCGACCAGGGCGGTGCCGAACAGCTGCTCGGCCACGGTGACATGCTCTACCTACCGCCGGGTACCGGCCTGCCCATCCGCGTCCATGGCGCCTTCGTTTCCGACGATGAAGTGCACCGCGTCGTGGAAGCCTGGAAGCTGCGTGGCGCGCCTGACTACATCGAAGACATCCTTGCCGGCGCCGAAGAGGGTGGTGGCTCCAGCGGTGGTTTCGATGGTGGCGAAGGCGGCGAGGGCAGCGAGGAAGACCCGCTCTACGACGAGGCCGTGCGCTTTGTCACCGAGAGCCGCAGGGCCTCGATTTCCGCCGTGCAGCGCAAGCTCAAGATCGGCTACAACCGTGCTGCACGGATGATCGAAGCGATGGAAATGGCTGGCGTCGTCACGCCCATGAACACCAACGGCTCGCGTGACGTAATCGCGCCGGGCCCGATTCGCGACTAACCCCGAACGAATTCTGATGAGGACCCCCATGCGACTGATCCGCATGCTGCTCGTTGCCGCGCTGAGTCTTGGCGCCCTGCAGGCCCAGGCCGATGACCAGGTGGCCATCGCCCGCCTGACTGAAATGCTCAACAAGGCACAGACCATTACCGGCCGCTTCTCCCAGCTGACCCTGGACGGCTCCGGCACCCAACTGCAGGAAACCTCCGGTGAGCTGGTGCTCAAGCGCCCCGGGCTGTTCCGCTGGCACACCGACGAGCCGATGGAGCAGCTGCTGGTATCCAACGGCCAGAAGGTCTGGCTGTATGACCCGGACCTGCAGCAGGTCACCATCCAGACCCTCGATCAGCGCCTGACCCATACGCCTGCGCTGCTGTTGTCGGGCGATGTGTCGAAGATCAGCGAGAACTTCGAGATCACCCACAAGGAAGGTGGCGACGTGGTCGACTTCATCCTCACGCCCAAGGCCAAGGACACCCTGTTCGACACCCTGCGCCTGTCCTTCCGCAACGGCGTGATCAACGACATGCAGCTGATCGACAGCGTCGGCCAGCGCACCAACATCCTCTTCCTCGGCGTGAAGATGAACCAGGCGATCGATGCCGCCCAGTTCGACTTCAAGGTTCCGGAAGGCGCCGACGTCATTCAGGAATAAGAGGCTTTTCGCGCAGCCATGGACCTGTTCCGTTCCGAGCCCATCGCCCAGCCCCTGGCCGCACGCCTGCGCGCCAGCAGTCTGGATGAGTACGTTGGCCAGGAGCACCTGCTGGCGCCGGGTAAGCCCCTGCGTGAGGCACTGGAGCAGGGGGCGCTGCACTCGATGATCTTCTGGGGGCCGCCGGGTGTGGGCAAGACCACCCTGGCCAAGCTTCTGGCCCAGGTCAGTGACGCCCATTTCGAGACGATTTCGGCGGTGCTCTCCGGCGTCAAGGAAATCCGCCAGTCGGTGGAGATGGCCAAGCAGCAGGCGGCCCAGTACGGTCGTCGCACCATCCTCTTCGTCGACGAAGTGCACCGTTTCAACAAGTCCCAGCAGGACGCCTTCCTCCCTTACGTCGAGGACGGCACGCTGATCTTCATCGGCGCCACCACCGAAAATCCCTCGTTCGAACTGAACAACGCGCTGCTGTCCCGGGCCCGTGTCTATGTGCTCAAGAGCCTGGACGAGGCCGCATTGCGGCGGCTTGTCGACCGTGCGTTGAATGAGGAGAAGGGGCTCGGCAAGCGCAAGCTGCGCCTGCCGGACGAGAGCTTCGCCATTCTGCTCGCCGCTGCCGATGGTGATGGCCGACGCCTGCTCAACTTGCTGGAGAATGCGGCCGACCTCGCCGAGGACGACAGCGATATCGAGCCCGAGCTGCTACAGAACCTCCTGGGTGACAGCCGCCGTCGTTTCGACAAGGGTGGCGAGGCCTTCTACGACCAGATTTCCGCCTTGCACAAGTCCGTGCGCGGCTCCAGTCCCGATGGCGCGCTTTATTGGTATGCGCGGATGATCGACGGCGGCTGTGATCCGCTCTACATCGCCCGGCGCGTGGTGCGCATGGCCAGCGAGGACATCGGCAACGCCGATCCGCGCGCTCTGAGCCTGTGCCTGGCTGCCTGGGATGTGCAGGAGCGCCTCGGCAGCCCGGAGGGCGAGCTGGCGGTGGCCCAGGCCATCGTCTACCTGGCCTGCGCACCGAAGAGCAATGCCGTCTATACCGCCTTCAAGACCGCCATGCGCGATGTCGCTGAAAACGGCTCCCATGAGGTTCCGCTGCACCTGCGTAACGCCCCGACCAAGCTGATGAAGCAGCTCGGTTATGGCGATGAGTACCGCTACGCCCATGACGAGCCGGATGCCTATGCGGCGGGTGAGGACTACTTCCCCGAAAACCTCGAGCCGCGCCAGTACTACCAGCCCGTGCCGCGTGGCCTGGAGCTGAAGATCCGCGACAAGCTGGAGCACCTGGCCGGGCTCGATGCCCGCAGCCCGAGGAAGAGGCGCCCATGATCCCCCTGGTCCTTTCCGTGGCGGTGGGGGGCATCGCCGGCACCCTGCTGCGCTTCGCCGCTGGTAATTGGGTGAACGCCCACTGGCCTCGCCACTTCTACCTCGGTACTCTTGCCGTCAATATCGTCGGTTGCCTGCTCATCGGTTTTCTCTACGGCCTGTTCCTGCAAAGGCCCGAAGTGCCCGTCGAGATCCGCGCCGGGCTGATGGTCGGCTTCCTCGGCGGCCTGACGACGTTTTCTTCGTTTTCCCTCGACACGCTGCGCCTGCTGGAAAGCGGCCAACTGCCCCTGGCCCTTGGCTATGCGGCGGTAAGCGTGCTGGGAGGCCTGTTCGCCACCTGGGCAGGCCTGACTCTGACCAAATTCTGATAGACGGGAACCTCACATGCTCGACTCCAAACTGGTACGTACCCAGACCCAGGAAGTGGCTGACCGCCTCGCCAGCCGCGGCTTCCAACTGGACGTGGCGCGCCTCGAATCCCTGGAAAACCAGCGCAAGTCCGTGCAGACCCGCACCGAGCAGCTGCAAGCCGAGCGTAATAGCCGCTCCAAGGCCATCGGCCAGGCCAAGCAGCGTGGCGAAGACATTGCCCCGCTGCTGGCGGATGTCGACCGCATGGGTAATGAGCTGGAAGAGGGCAAGCGCGAGTTGGAGAACATCCAGGTCGAGCTGGACAACCTGCTGCTGAACATCCCCAACCTGCCTCACGAATCCGTGCCGGTGGGCGAGGATGAGGAGGGCAACGTCGAAGTTCGCCGTTGGGGCACTCCGCGCAGCTTCGATTTCGAGGTCAAGGACCACGTCAGCCTGGGCGAAACCCATGGCTGGCTGGACTTCGAGACCGCCGCCAAGCTCTCCGGTGCACGCTTCGCTTTGCTGCGTGGCCCCATCGCCCGTCTGCATCGCGCCCTGGCGCAATTCATGATCAACCTGCACACCGCCGAGCACGGTTACGAAGAGGCCTACACGCCCTACCTGGTCCAGGCTCCCGCACTGCAGGGCACCGGCCAACTGCCGAAGTTCGAGGAAGACCTGTTCAAGATCGGTCGCGAAGATGAGGCCGATCTGTACCTGATCCCCACCGCTGAAGTGTCCCTGACCAACATCGTGGCTGGCGCGATCCTCGACGCCAAGCAGCTGCCGCTGAAGTTCGTCGCCCACACGCCTTGCTTCCGCAGCGAAGCCGGCGCCTCCGGTCGTGATACCCGCGGGATGATCCGCCAGCACCAGTTCGACAAGGTCGAGATGGTGCAGATCGTCGAGCCGTCCAAATCCTTCGAGGCGCTGGAGAGCCTGACCGGCAACGCCGAGAAGGTCCTGCAGCTGCTCGAGCTGCCGTACCGCGTCCTGGCCCTGTGCACCGGTGACATGGGCTTTGGCGCCACCAAAACCTATGACCTCGAAGTCTGGGTGCCGAGCCAGGACAAGTACCGCGAGATCTCCTCCTGCTCTAACTGCGGTGATTTCCAGGCTCGCCGCATGCAGGCCCGTTACCGCAACCCGGAAACCGGCAAGCCCGAACTGGTGCACACCCTCAATGGTTCCGGCCTGGCAGTCGGTCGTACCCTGGTGGCCGTGCTGGAGAACTACCAGCAGGCGGATGGCACCATCCGCGTGCCGGATGTACTCAAGCCCTACATGGGCGGTATCGAAATCATCGGTTGACCCTCATCGCTCCCGCTTCGGTGGGAGTGGCTTGAGTGCTCCCAGGCGCCCGCGTTCCGGTTCTCCCCGGATGCGGGCGTCGTTTTCCACGGCAACCACTGCAGCAAGGCTTCCCCATGGATTTCCTCCCGCTCTTCCATAACCTCCAGGGCCGCCAGGTGCTCGTCGTCGGCGGAGGCGAAGTCGCCCTGCGCAAGGCCCGCCTGCTGGCGGATGCCGGTGCGGTGCTGCGTGTGGTGGCGCCGGAGATCGACGGCCAGCTGAGTGAGCTGGTGCTGGCATCGCAGGGGCAGGCCCATCTCCGTGGTTACGAAGAGTCGGATCTCGATCAGTGCGTGCTGGCCATTGCCGCCACGGATGACGAACCGCTCAATGCACTGATTTCACAGCATGCGCAGGCGCGCGGCGTGCCGGTGAACGTGGTGGATGCGCCGGCCCTGTGCAGCGTGATCTTCCCCGCCATTGTCGATCGCTCGCCGCTGATCGTTGCCGTCTCCAGCGCGGGAGATGCACCGGTTCTGGCACGCCTGATCCGCGCCAAGATCGAAACCTGGATCCCTTCCGCCTATGGCCAGCTCGCCGGGCTCGCCAGCCGCTTTCGCAGCCGGGTCAAGGCGCTCTTCCCTGATGTGCAGCAGCGTCGGGTGTTCTGGGAGGACGTTTTCCAGGGGGCGATCGCTGAGCGCATGCTCGCCGGCCAACCGGCCGAAGCCGAGCGCATGCTCGAGGAGCGCGTGGCTGGTGGTGGAGCCAAGCAGGCATTGGGTGAGGTTTACCTGGTGGGTGCGGGCCCGGGTGATCCCGATCTGCTGACCTTCCGCGCCTTGCGTCTGATGCAGCAGGCCGATGTGGTGCTCTACGACCGCCTGGTGGCGGGCCCCATCGTCGAGATGTGCCGTCGTGATGCCGAGCGTATCTACGTTGGCAAGCGCCGCTCGGAACACGCCGTGCCCCAGGACGAAATCAATCGTCAGCTGATCGACCTGGCGCGCCAGGGCAAGCGCGTGCTGCGCCTGAAGGGTGGTGATCCGTTCATCTTCGGTCGTGGTGGCGAGGAAATCGGTGAGTTGGCCGCCAATGGCATTCCCTTCCAGGTGGTGCCTGGCATCACCGCAGCGTCGGGCTGTGCCGCCTATGCCGGGATTCCGCTGACCCACCGCGACTATGCGCAGTCGGTTCGCTTCGTCACGGGACATCTAAAGGATGGCAGCAGCGACCTGCCTTGGACCGATCTGGTGGCGCCGGGGCAGACCCTGGTGTTCTACATGGGGTTGGTGGGCTTGCCGAGTATCTGCAGCGAGCTGATCCGCCACGGGCGCGCAGCGGATACGCCGGCCGCTCTGGTGCAGCAAGGCACCACCAGCAACCAGCGAGTGTTCACCGGTACCCTCGGCGACCTGCCGCAGCTGGTCGCCGAGCACGAAGTGCACGCGCCCACCCTGGTAATCGTGGGTGAGGTAGTGCAACTGCGTGACAAGCTCGCCTGGTTCGAAGGGGCTCAGGCCGACTGAGCCACGCCCTTGCCCGGCAGGTGGTCGCGCCCATGGGGCTGGCTGAAGTCCTGCAACGGGCCGGCGGGAATGATCCCGGTCGGGTTGATGGTGCGGTGGCTGCCGTAGTAGTGGCTCTTGATGTGCTCGAAGTCCTCCGTCTCGGCCACTCCGGGCCATTGGTACAGCTCGCGCAACCAGCCGGAGAGGTTGGGGTAGTCGGCGAGGCGACGCAGGTTGCACTTGAAATGCCCGTGGTAGACGGCGTCGAAGCGTATCAGCGTGGTGAACAGGCGCCAGTCCGCTTCGGTCAGGTGGCTTCCGGCCAGGTAGCGGCGCTCGCCCAGTAGCGCTTCCAGGGCATCCAATTCATTGAACAGCTCGCCGAAGGCTTCCTCGTAGGCGTCCTGGGTGGTGGCGAAGCCTGCCCGATAGACGCCATTGTTGATCGCCGGATAGATGCGTTCGTTCAGCGCGTCGATTTCGCTGCGCAGGTGTTCCGGGTAGAAGTCCTGGCGATCATTGGTCAGGCCATCGAAGGCCGAGTTGAACATGCGGATGATCTCGGAGGACTCGTTGCTGACGATGCGCCCTTCGAATTTGTCCCACAGCAGCGGCACGGTCACGCGGCCGGTGTAGTCGGCGTCATCGTGGGTATAGCGCTGATGGAGGTAATCCAGGCCGTCGAGGGCATCGCCGCTCGATCCGTGGCTGCGATCGAAGGTCCAGCCGTTCTCCAGCATCAACCAGCTGACCACGGAAACGTCGATCAGGCTTTCGAGGCCTTTCAGCTTGCGGAAGATCAGCGTGCGGTGGGCCCAGGGGCAGGCCAGCGACACATAGAGGTGGTAGCGGCCGGGCTCGGCGGTGAAGCCACCCTTGCCGCTCGGGCCGGGCGACCCGTCAGCGGTGATCCAGTTGCGTCGGCGCGCGCTTTCACGTTGAAAGCGACCGTCTTTGGCGGTGTCGTACCACTTGTCCTGCCATTTGCCTTCGACCAGCAATCCCATGGCTCTGACCCTCTGAAGTTGGAAATTGGGCTGAGTCTAATGGTGTTGAGTCGATTGAATGGCGCAAATTCAAAGTGTCTTTGATCGACTAAAACGAACGGTCTCGATTGCTCCACAGCGCTTCCGCTTCGCTGAACGCTTCCTCCCGGGGTTTGCCCAGGCCACGAAGGGCCAGGGCCATGGTGCTGAGTATCGCCAGGCGGGCGTAGCTGTCCTCGATGCTGCCGTCCCACACGCCCAGCAACTGTGCCGCCTCGATGCGCTCGGGTTTGACATGGCGCAGGGGGGAGAGGGCCGACCACTCCTCGTCCCAGTCGCTGCCGCCCATCGTGCCGTAGAGGTGGGAGGTGGCATCCGGGTTGACCTCGATCTCTCCGCCTTCGCCCTTGATCACGATTGCCGTGTCGCCGAGCAGCCGGCTGGCTTCACGGTGCACCGTCTGATAGCCCGGATGGAAGATGCTCTGCAGCCCGCAGCGTGCGCACAGCGGGTTGAGGATGCGTGCCAGCGAGTGGATCGGCGAACGCAGGCCGAGGATGTTGCGCAGGTCGATCATGCGCTGCAGCGGTACCGACCAGGCGCCCAGCGGAATGAACGCGAGGTTCTGCTCGTCCAGTGCCTGGGCGACCTCCTGCCAGTTCGCACAGTCGGGTATGCCGAGCAGCTCCAGGCATTGCTCGGTGTAGATGCGGCCGGCCGTGTGCAGGCCGCCGCCGTGCAGGAGGATGCGCACGCCGCCATGGGCCAGTGCCTTGGCGGCCAGCAGGAACCAGGGGTGGTGGCGCTTCTTGCCCGCGTAGCTGGGCCAGTCGATGTCCACGGAGATGGCCGGGGCGTCGTTGCGCTCACGAAAGGCTTCGGTGAAGCCGGCCAGCTCTTCGGCACTTTCTTCCTTGTGCCGCAGCAGCATGAGGAAGGCGCCCAGCTGGCTGTCTTCGGTCTTGCCGTCCAGCAGCATGCCCATGGCTTCGCGGGCTTCTTCGCGGGTCATGGGGCGGGCGCCACGCTTGCCCTTGCCGAGGATACGCACGAACTGGGCGAAGGGGTGTTCAACGGGGGCGGCGGGAGTCATAGGCAATTGGTCGGCTTGGGCAGGCCGGCGAGCTTGGCGGCAAGCTTGGCCGGGGCGCCCTTGAATAGGTGGTTGAGATGCAGGCTGTTGCCCTTGTCCGGGCCGAGCTGCTGGGCGACGTACTTGATCAGTGGGCGATTGGCCGGCGACAGCTGGAATTCAGCGTAGAAGCGCCGCAGCAAATCGAGGATTTCCCAATGCTCGGCCCGTAGTGTGATTTCTTCGCGAAGGGCCAGGGCTTCAGCGACCGCCGGGGACCAGTCCGCCAGCTCTTGCAGGTAGCCGTCCTTGTCGAGCGGGATGCACTGTCCGTTGAGGTCGAGGCTGCTCATAGCCAGCTGTTCACCTTGTCGTGCTGGATACAAAGCGCCACGAACCCCGGGTAGTCGAGCGGCGTGATGCGTGAGGGCAAGACGCCGAGCGCACGCGCGGCCACATCTTCTTCCAGGGCGAAAAGGGCGATGCCGGCCGGGAGGGCTTCCAGCTGCTCAAGCGGAGCGGTCGACTGGCGCAGGGCCTGGACGGCTTCACCGCTGAGCAGCAGCGCATCCTGTTCGCCCAGCAGGCGCAGGCAGCTGGCGAAGCGGTCGTCACCGAATGGCGAATGGGAAAGAACGTGCAATGTGCTCATCAGAGGGTGATTACCTGATCATGGCGCCCGATGAGGGAACGCAGGGCTGCATCATCCAGGACCTCGACGGGAAGGTTCAGTCCGTCGGCGGTCAGGCCACGTTTGTCCAGGCTGTAGGCGCAAGCGTAGAGGGCTTCCACGCCGAACAGCGGCAGGGCCTGGAGGTTGGCGGTCAGGTCTTTCTGCTGCAGTTTTGCGGGGGCCTGGTTGTTGGCGAGCTGGAAGACGCCATCGTCCAGAAACAGCATTGCCAGCGGCAGGTCGAAGGCGCCGCCCGCCAGCGCGATGTCCAGCGCCTCACGGGCACCGGGGCCGGCCCAGGGCGCACTGCGACTGATGATCAGCATGGACTTGGCCATATCAATTCCCTCCGAAGCAGATCAGGCGGTCGGCCATCTGTGCAGCCTCATGCAGCTGGCCCAGGCCGGAGAGTTCCCACCCCGGCGCCAGGTTGGCGGCTACGCGGCCATAGCGTTCGGCCTCTTCCTGGTTGATCACGCCGCGGCGCAGGGCGGCAGCGATGCAAACCACACCGTCCAGCTGGTGCTTGGCCAGAAGATTGGCCCAGTCGCGGGCTATGTCCGGCTCGTCCTGCGGGGTCACCACATTGGCGGAGGCGCTGTGGACACCGTCCTGATAGAAGAACAGTCGGGTAATTTCGTGGCCACCGTCCAGTACGGCCTCGGCGAAGCGCAGGGCGCGGCGGGAGGAGGGCGCATGAGCGGGGGCGAAGAGGGCGATGGCGAATTTCATGAGGGTGCTTCGACACAGGATTGCTGGGCGCAATGATACGGCTTGCGTCCAGGTTTTGCAGGCAAGAAAAAGCCCGCCGAAGCGGGCTCTTGCAAGGCGTTGCTATCAGTCGTCGCCGCTCATCACGCCGAAGATCTGCAGCAGGCTGACGAACAGGTTGTAGATCGACACGTACAGGCTGATGGTCGCCATGATGTAGTTGCGCTCACCGCCATGGATGATCGCACTGGTCTGATAAAGGATGCAGACCGAGGCGAACACCACGAAGCCGGCGCTGATCGCCAGTTGCAGGCCGCTGATCTCGAAGAAGAAGCTCGCCAGCATGGCGCCGATCAGGACGAAGAAGCCTGCGGTGATGAAGCCGCCGAGGAAGCTCATGTCCTTGCGGGTGGTCAGCACGTAGGCGGACAGGCCGAAGAACACCAGGGCCGTCATGGCGAAGGCCGAGCTGATCACCTCGCCGCCGTTGGGCATGCCCAGGTAGCGGTTGAGGATCGGGCCCAAGGTGTAACCCATGAAACCGGTCAGCGCGAAGGTGGAAAGCAGGCCCCAGGACGAGTTACGCAGTTTTACGGTGAGGAAGAACAGGCCGTAGAAACCGATCAGCACCACGAAGATGCTCGGGTAGGCGACGCGCATCTGCTGCGCGATATAGGCGACCAGGCCACTGAAAGCCAGGGTCAGCGCCAGCAGCCCGTAGGTATTGCGCAGCACGCGGCTGACTTCGAGCCCGCCGGCCTGCGCCTGGTTCAGTACGTAATCTTGATCGCTCATCTGCAAAACTCCTGCAAGAAATTGGGTCCGTGACCGCAGTCGAGCGAAATGATAACAGAGGTCAGCATCGGCTCTGTTGCGAGAGTTTGACAGCGTGTTGCGTTCGGGTAGTATGGCGGCCCGCAAATGCGGAAGTGTGGCCGAGTGGTTGAAGGCAGCGGTCTTGAAAACCGCCGACGGGAAACTGTCCGTGAGTTCGAATCTCACCGCTTCCGCCATATAGTTACACCGCAAAGCCCCGTTCTTCGGGGCTTTGCCGTTTCTGGGCCTTGGCTACCTGGATCGTCTTGCGCTTAGCGGTCTTGCATCTTCAGGCATTGCCGGGCGCTCAGGTCGTGGTCGACAGGGTCGATGTCGCCCCACTGCCAGCCTTGATGTCGGGATCCTGGATCCTTCTGATGAACCATCTGCCCAGTTCGGAGAGTGAATAGACCAGCTCTGCGGCTTGGCGGCCGCCGTTATTGCTGAAGCTGGTTCTCTGGGTGAACGAGTCGTTGAGCAGGCCCTTGGCGATGAGCTCGGAGATGCACAGTGCAATCAGGTTCGGGTCGAAGGCTGTGAGCTTGGGGTCCAGCGGTATTGCATTCGGGGCGCTCTGACCCACGCTGAAGATGATGGCCTTGCCGCGTGCGTCCTGCCCCAATGCTGCAGCTTCGCGAAGGATGATGATGTGGACGTCTTCCAGCTCCCTGATGAGTTTCAGCACCTGTGAAAGCTCGTTCCAGTCAGTTGAGCTGTTCATCCATGCATGCGCGAGGATGGCGGCGAAGTAGTTGGCCTTCCTTTGGCTCGTGCTGCCCATGAGCGCTGTGATGCATACATGCAGCGCCGCCATGAATTCTTCTGACTCAGGGTCTGGGGCGTTGCGATCCACTCTTCTTGCCAGGTGCTCGAAGAGGTTGTCCAGCCGCTTGATGTTGTAGCTGGCCACATGATTGGAGGCGATTCGGTCGATCGTCCCGCCTCCCAATAGATTCACCGCCCAGACGAAATAGGGAA
This sequence comes from Pseudomonas solani, assembly GCF_026072635.1. Taxonomy (NCBI): domain Bacteria; kingdom Pseudomonadati; phylum Pseudomonadota; class Gammaproteobacteria; order Pseudomonadales; family Pseudomonadaceae; genus Pseudomonas; species Pseudomonas solani. The sequence continues at coordinate 5,181,810 of NZ_AP023081.1, forward strand.
ACAGGACGCTGTCTTCGTACTTCTTGAAGGCTTCGACGAGAACGCTGGGCTTGTTCGCGTAGGCCGTTGCGGAGCTTGAGCGTTGCTGGATCAGTTCGTTGTCACTCATGGGGTTTCCTCGTTGCAAGTACGGCGATGGTAGGGACCCGGTTGCTCCTCCTGCAACGCAACACGCCGTACTTGCTCGTGGATGACGTTCTCCGCGGCCTTGGCAGGTGCTACTTAGCCGACCAAGCAATAAAGCGCTGCTCCAACTCCTCGCCGTGGTCCAGCCAGAACTGCGCATCGACCTTCAGCGCCGGTGCGATGTTCTCTGGCGCGGTGGGGAAGTCCGCCCGTGTGGCCGGAGTAACCATGTCGAGTGCGCGAAGGTTCACTGGTCCGTTGTGCATGATCTCGGCAAAGCGTGCCTGTTGATCGGGCTGGCTGGTGAACTGCATGAATTGCAGGGCGGCGGTTTGATTGCGGCTGCCTCTGACGATGGCCCAGTTGTCCATGTCATAGAGGCTACCGGCCCAGATCACCGGGAAGTCGTAGCCATCCTTGCGCGCACCTATCGCCCTGGCGGTGTAGCCGGAGGTCATGACGACATCGCGCGAGGCCAGCCACTGTAAGGGTTGAGCCCCTGTTTCCCACCACTGGATATGGGGCTTGATCTGGTCCAGCTTGCGGAATGCGCGCTCGACGCCCTGGGGGTTCGATAGCACCTCGTAAACCTGCTCGGAGGGCACACCGTCGGCCATCAGGGCGATTTCCAAGGTGAGCTTGGCGCCCTTGCGCAGGGCGCGTTTGCCGGGGAATGCATCCAGGTCCCAGAAGTCCGCCCAGCCTTTGGGGGCGGCTGCCAGCGCCTTGGCGTCGTAGGTCAAGGCGGTCGACCAGATGAATATGCCCACGCCGCACTCGCTGATCGCATCGTCGATCAGGTCTTCGGCGTTCAATTGCTGCAGTGGTGGCAGGGGCTCAAAAAGGCCCTCTTCGCAGCCTCGCTGCAGGTCGGCGTGGTCCACCTCGACCAGGTCCCAGCTGATGGAGCCGGTTGCGACCATGGCCTTGATCCTGCCCAGTTCGCCGTTGTAGTCGTCCGAGCGCACTGAGGTGCCATGGGCTTGCTCAAAGGGCGTGTAGAACGCTGCTTGCTGGGCTTGCTTGTTCAGGCCACCCAGCGAGACGACGGTCAAAGTGGAGGCGTGGGCTTCGAGCGCCGAGATGGCAATGAAGAAAGCGACTGCTGAAGGCTTGAGCATGATCGATATCCCTTGTTCTTGTTGTCATTTCAAGGCGGAGATCAGGGCTTCTCGTCCACCGTCCGGCATGCAGGGCCATCCTAGTGATGAGCCGTCGGCGGTGCGTGGAAATAGCCTCCCGCAGGCAGGGAGGTTTTTTCCGATACATTCGCGCTCGTGAGTTCCACTGTGTTTGACGAGGATGAGCAGGGTAGGGGGCAAGCATGAGTGACTATGGCAACTATCGACTGCCGTCCCTGGATGCCATGCAGGCATTCGTGGCCGCTGCCCGCCTAGGCTCGTTCGAGCGCGCCGCCGAGGAGTTGTCGCTGACGGGCAGTGCGCTGAGAAAGCGGGTCTCCGGGCTCGAGCGGTTGCTGGGTGTGCAGTTGCTCAATCGCCGTGACGGCGCCTTGTCATTGACGGCACAGGGGCAGGTCTACCTGGAGCAGATCAGGCCGGTGATGACGCAGCTCGTGGCGATTCCCATGCACAGTCGTCTGGTGCAGCGTCGGCAGCGCCTGGCCATTTCCTGCCCGCCGACCTTCGCACGGCAAATCCTTATTCCCCGCCTGGCGGAGCATTGCCTGGCCCACCCCGGTGTCGATCTGGAAATCCAGGTGACGGCGCCGCTGAATGGCGCCGGGAATGGCGCGAGTGATGTCGATATCTTCGGCGGGTGCCCCGAGGGTTCATGTGCTCTACCGCTTCTCGATGAGTGGCTGCAGCCCCTGGCTGCTCCGCAGTTGCTGGCCCGGCTCTCGGTGCCCGGCAGCGCACCGGATTTCAATCGCCTGCCACTTCTTCGTTCTCCCCTGGAGCCCTGGCGGCCTTGGTTGGCAGCTGCCGGGCTGTCCCTGCCGGAGCCTGACCAGGGGCCTGCGCTGCTCGACCTGGGCATGATGCTGGAGGCTGCGGCCAATGGTCAGGGCGTGGTCCTCGCCCGGCCTTCGCTGGCTCGCCCGTGGTTGGCGGACGGGCAACTGGTACCCCTTGGGCGTGTGCGCAGTCGGCCTTCCTACCACTACGAAGCGGTGCTGCTGAAGGCCTCACCGGCTGCCGATGCGTTCCTGGTGTGGCTGAGGTCGATCTGCAGAGAGGCGGTGACCCAGTCGCAGGCGCGGATGAATGAGCTGCTCGCGGAATAATCCGCCTGGGTAGCGGGAATTCTTTTCCTCATTCGCCACAGGCTGGCTCGCTAGCATCCTCCCCGATTGCCCGAGGAGGATTGCATGCCCACCATCACCTGTGTCGAAGACCTTCGTGCGCTGGCCCGTCAACGCGTTCCGAGAATGTTCTACGACTATGTCGATGCCGGCTCCTGGACCGAGACCACCTACCGGGAGAACCAGGCTGACTTCGCTCGGATCAAGTTACGCCAGCGTGTCGGCCGCGATATCGAGCATCGCTCGTTGGCGACCCGGATGCTTGGCGTCGACATGGCCATGCCGCTGGCCATCGCGCCCACCGGCCTGGCCGGCATGCTGCACGCCGACGGCGAGATACTGGCGGCACGAGCAGCAGCGCGTGCGGGTATCCGCTACACCTTGTCGACGGTCAGCATCTGCTCCCTGGAGGACATTGCCGACGCGGTCGGTGCGCCGTTCTGGTTCCAGCTCTATGTCATGCGGGACCGTGGGTTCGTCGGTAGCCTGATCGACAGGGCCAAGGCTGCTGGCTGCGACGCGCTGGTGCTGACCCTCGACCTGCCGCTGAGCGGTCAGCGGCACAAGGATCTGAAAAACGGCTTGAGCACGCCGCCTCGGCTAACCGCCGCCAATCTGCTGGATATCCTCTGCAAGCCCCGCTGGGCTGCGGGTATGTTGCGTACCCGGCGTCATCACTTCGGCAATGTCATGGGCCATGTGAAAGGGGTGGATGATCTGCATCGGCTGGCCGACTGGACCCTGGAGCAGTTCGACCCGAGCTTCAGCTGGAGCGATATCGCCTGGATCAAGCAGCGTTGGGGCGGCAAGTTGGTGCTCAAGGGTATTCTCGACGCGGAGGATGCTCGTATCGCCGCCAGCCTCGGCGCCGACGGCTTGATCGTCAGCAACCACGGTGGCCGTCAGCTGGATGGAGCACCTTCGAGCATCAGTGCGTTGCCCGCCATAGCCGAGGCGGTGGGTGAGCAGTCGGAGGTCTGGCTGGATGGCGGCATTCGCAGCGGGCAGGACGTGATCAAGTCCCTGGCCCTCGGCGCTCGCGCCGCATTGATCGGTAGGGCGCATCTCTATGGCCTCGGCGCCTTGGGGGAGGAGGGGGTCGACAAGGTGCTGGAAATCATCGGCCGAGAAATGGACCTGACGCTGGCGCTATGTGGCTACCAGGATGTCCGTGAACTCGATCATCGCATCCTGGTTCCGGGAAGCTTCCCATTGCCGTAGATGAAATGCCCGGTAAGACATAGCCTCCTGCCATGACTGGCTTCCGGGTCGAGCCGGCGTGGAGAATCCTTGCCTCGGATCGTCGCATCGGAGCGCGATGTCGCATGCAGGGATGATCATGAAACACATGCCGGAAAAGCGTGAAGCAACGCTGGATGGGCAGCGCCAGGCTGGCTGACACGGCGCACTCCATAAGACGAAATAAGCAACGAGCGCGAGACGCTGGCGCAGATTGCGGCGGCGCCTGGCTTTTCGCCGATCCCGCTGCGGGCGCTATCGGGCGCGCGGCGGCCTCCTGCCTGGCTGATGTCCGCCGAAGCCGTCGCCTTGTGGACATGCAACCAGCTTGGGTTGTCCGCGCTTTCTCCTTGTGGTCAGCGGTTGCTGGCGGCCCGCAGTGGGCATTTCCCGCAGATGTCCGAGCCTGGGGGCGTATTGCAGGTTTTGCAGCAACGCATCGAGGCCGCAGATTCTCGCTAAGGCGAGGCCGGCCACGCGCTTTCGGTTCGCTGGTCGCCCGATTGCAGCCATAACTTTCAGGCGGTGCTGTGATGTGCCACCTTGAGAGTGCGTCTCCCTGCCTGGTGCTCGATTGTCAGCCCCTATGGACTGTGTTTTCCTGGCGCTTGCTATTTGACGGCGATGAATCAAGCTAGGTCTTGTGAGGCTGTCTTGATAATGTATCTGCCTTTCTACAATCCAGCCGCCCAGGCGGTCTGCGATGCACTGCGAGGTGTCGCTTGATTAGGGTACTGGTGGTCGATGACCACGATCTGGTTCGTACAGGTATAACGCGCATGCTGGCCGATATAGACGGCCTGCAGGTGATCGGGCAGGCCGACAGCGGCGAAGAGGCGCTCAAGAAGGCGCGCGAGCTCAAGCCGGATGTCGTGCTCATGGACGTGAAGATGCCGGGCATCGGCGGCTTGGAGGCGACCCGCAAGCTGTTGCGCAGCCATCCGGACGTCAAGGTTGTGGCCGTTACCGTCTGCGAGGAAGACCCGTTCCCCACGCGTTTGCTGCAGGCCGGTGCTGCCGGTTACCTGACGAAGGGCGCTGCATTGGAAGAGATGGTCCAGGCCATTCGCCAGGTGTTCGGTGGGCAGCGTTATATCAGCCCGCAGATCGCTCAGCAGTTGGCGCTGAAATCCTTTCAGCCGCAAACCAGTGGCTCGCCCTTCGACCTGCTCTCTGAGCGCGAGATCCAGATCGCCCTGATGATCGCCAACTGCCAGAAGGTGCAGACCATCTCCGACAAGCTGTGCCTGTCGCCAAAGACCGTGAACACCTACCGGTACCGGATCTTCGACAAGCTCTCCATTTCCAGTGACGTCGAGCTGGCCCTCCTGGCCGTGCGCCACGGCATGGTGGACGCCGTCAGCTAAGATGCCCGACATTTTTGACGCAACTGATTTCCTTGCCGCCTGCAGCGGGCGCCCGGGTGTTTACCGGATGTTCGAAGAGGGCGGCAAGCTCCTCTATGTGGGCAAGGCCAAGAACCTCAAGAAGCGCCTCGCCAGCTACTTCCGCAAGACCGGGCTGGCACCTAAGACCGCCGCTCTGGTGGCGAAGATCGCGCAGATTGAAACCACCATCACCGCCAACGAGACCGAGGCGCTGCTGCTCGAGCAGACCCTGATCAAGGAGTGGCGCCCGCCGTACAACATCCTGTTGCGCGACGACAAATCCTATCCCTACGTGCACCTGTCCGATGGCCCGTATCCGCGCCTGAGCATCCACCGTGGTGCGAAGAAGCGGAAGGGGCGATATTTCGGGCCCTATCCAAGCGCCGGGGCCATTCGCGAGAGTCTCGCCTTGCTGCAGAAGGCCTTTCTCGTGCGCCAGTGTGAGGACAGCTACTTCCGCAATCGCACCAGGCCCTGCCTGCAATACCAGATCAAGCGTTGCAAGGGGCCGTGCGTGGATTTGGTCGAGCCGGCCGAGTACGCCGAGGACGTGCGGCATTCGGTGATGTTCCTCGAGGGGCGTAGCAATGCGCTGGCCGAGGAGCTGTCCAGCAGCATGGAGCAGGCCTCGATGCGGCTGGAGTTCGAGCGAGCCGCCGAGCTGCGCGATCAGGTCGCCATTCTGCGTCGCGTCCAGGATCAGCAGAGCATCGAGGGCGGTACCGGGGATGTGGATGTGGTCGCTGCCATCGTCAACCCGGGCGGTGCCTGTGTGCACATGATCAGCGTGCGCGGCGGGCGAGTGCTTGGCAGCAAGAACTTCTTCCCCCAGGTCGCTATTGAGGAGGAGGTGGGTGATGTACTGGTGGCCTTCATCGCCCAGTACTACCTGAGCAACATGGAGCGCGACCTGCCCCAGGAGCTCATCGTCAATACCGTGCATGAGGACTTCCCCACGCTGATCCAGGCCATCGCCGAACTGCGTGGGCGGGAGCTGAGCATCAGCCATCGGGTACGGACCAACCGCGCCCGCTGGCAGCAACTGGCCGTCACCAACGCCGAGCAGGCCCTGGCTGCGCGCCTCGCCAATCGTCAGCACATGGCTGACAAGTTCGAAGCACTGGCCGAGGTGCTGGACCTGGACGAACCGCCGCAACGGCTGGAGTGCTATGACATCAGCCACTCCAGTGGTGAGGCGACCGTTGCCTCTTGCGTGGTCTTTGGGCCGGAAGGCGCGCTGAAGTCGGACTACCGCCGTTACAACATCGAAGGCGTCACCGCTGGCGACGACTATGCCGCCATGCACCAGGCGCTGACCCGCCGTTTCAGCAAGCTCAAGGAAGGTGAGGGCAAGCTCCCCGACATCCTGCTGGTGGACGGCGGCAAGGGCCAGATGGCGATGGCGCAGGAAGTGCTCCAGGAGCTGGCTGTGCCCGAGCTCATCCTTCTGGGTGTCGCCAAGGGTGTGACCCGCAAGCCTGGCTTCGAGACCCTTTACCTGAACGATGCGGCCCATGAGTTCACCTTGCCGGCGGACTCGCCCGCGTTGCACCTGATCCAGCAGATCCGCGATGAAGCCCACCGTTTTGCTATCACGGGCCATCGCGCGCGTCGTGGCAAGGCTCGGCGGACTTCCAGCCTGGAAGAGGTGGCGGGCGTGGGGCCAAAGCGTCGGCGCGAGCTGCTCAAGCACTTCGGTGGGCTGCAGGAACTGTCCCGCGCCAGCATCGAGGAAATCGCCAAGGCGCCTGGTATCAGCAAAAAGCTCGCAGAGTCGATTTATGCAGCCCTGCACAGCGAGTAGAATGCCCGCTCATTTCCGGTTCAGCTGTCACGATGAATATTCCTAATCTCCTCACCGTTCTGCGCGTTCTGCTGATTCCCGTCTTCATCCTGCTCTTCTATATGCCGTTTTCCTGGAGCTACCTGGCAGCCAGTGCGGTGTTCGCTGTTGCAGCGGTGACCGACTGGTTCGATGGCTACCTGGCCCGGCGCTGGGAGCAGAGCACCCCCTTCGGCGCCTTCCTCGACCCCGTAGCCGACAAGCTGATGGTCGCCGTGGCGCTGGTACTGCTGGTGGAGGAGCATCACAACCTGTGGCTGAGCCTGCCGGCCGCCATCATCATCGGCCGCGAGATCGTCGTCTCCGCGCTGCGCGAATGGATGGCCGAGATCGGCGCCCGCGCCCATGTGGCGGTATCCAATCTCGGTAAATGGAAGACTGCCGCGCAGATGCTGGCACTGGTGATCCTGCTGGCCAACCCGCCGCATTTCACCTTCTGGGTGCTGGTGGGCTATGTGCTGCTGATCATCGCTGCCGGCCTGACCTTGTGGTCGATGCTGCACTACCTGCTGGCCGCCTGGCCGCATCTCAGTACCGAGCCGAAAAAGAAATAAACTTTTTTGAATCAAGGGGTTGACGGGCGCTTATGAATCTATAGAATGGCGCCCGTCACCAAGACAAAGCGGGAATAGCTCAGTTGGTAGAGCACGACCTTGCCAAGGTCGGGGTCGCGAGTTCGAGTCTCGTTTCCCGCTCCAGATTGTCACGATAGACGCCGCCCCAAGCGGCGTCTTCGTTTGAGGCCGGATGGCAGAGTGGTCATGCAGCGGATTGCAAATCCGTGTACGCCGGTTCGATTCCGACTCTGGCCTCCAATACAAAGCCCCGCAGGCTCACGCCTGTGGGGCTTTTTCTTTTATGCGTTGTTCTTTGTTTGAGCGCGCAGGGTGGGTGACTTTGGGTGAGCCCGAGATCGCCGATCTGCATGCTTTAAGGTTTTCGGCGGGGTATTTTCGTCGGCTTGCGTGGGGAGGAGTGGCTGTATATAGTCCTGCCCTCGCGAAAGGGAGGGCACTCTTCCCATCGCTCAGCGCTACCGCCCGAATGGCGAAATCGGTAGACGCAAGGGACTTAAAATCCCTCGCTGGTAACAGCGTGCCGGTTCGACCCCGGCTTCGGGCACCATACGAATCAAGGGCTTGCGTGCATCATGTGCGCAGGCCCTTGTCGTTTCTTGTTCCGCAATTCCAGGGTTGTTGCGCAGTTCAGCGCGTCGAGACGACGACGCGGTAGCCGGGCACTCAGCCCTATCTGGGTATTCCGCAAGTGAAAAGCCCTGCGCCTGGATGAGGCCGCAGGGCATTCAATGCTATGCGGCGCCGCGTGCTGCCTTGGCTGGTCTGTAAAGGTCTTCGAAGACGTGCCCGGGCATCCAGGTTTCGTATTGTGCGGGGGTGTCGATGTTCCGCACTACGAGGTAGCCGGCGAAGATGCGGTCAGCGCTGGGCGGATGCTTCATGTTGTTGGATTTTGCGAGTTTCTGGTGGCGGTGGCCGTATTCGCGATTCGACAGCTCGCAAGCCCGGACTATCAAGTGGCCAGCCACTGGCGCGCCCTTGAACGCTTCGAAAATCGGCATATCACTAACCTGGATGTACGCCCGATTGAGGTCGTATGACATGGCGATGCCCTCCATGGAGTAAATGTTCAGGGAGCGTAGAAGTGACCTGGCCTCAACGCAAAGAACCTTCGATCGGTTCGACGAGATACCCCTGACTGCGTTCATAGGTTGGCTGGACCGCATTGCTGCAGCCGGGAAAGGGCGCACGCGCCCTCGTTCTACGGGTGAAAGGACCGGCTCAAGCCGTCAGCTTGGGGTGCGGCACGCCAGCCTGGATGCGTTCGTAGACTTCCTTGCGATGCACGGCAACGTTCTTCGGCGCGACGATGCCGAACTTCACCTGATGCCCGTGGATGCTGATCACTTCCACCGTGATGCCGCCTTCTATGACGAAGCGTTCGCCGACCGAATTGATGAACAGCTGCATGACGGATCTCCCATAGGGTTGTCGTGGGGCACTCCGGCAGCGCTTCCGGAAATCGGCATGACGTCCCGACTGACATGGATTGCAGCTACCTGATCTCCTGACCTATCGCCTTGTTTCGAAGTTCCATCCTTCTGGATGCGTGGTTGTGTGCCTGCCTCTTCCGTACGAAGGATAGGGGCGGTTCCGCTTGTCCGATTTACCCGCCGGGTTTGAACCCCTGCGCGGGCGGGCTGCTCAAATTTGAAATTTTTCTTGCAGTACCGGGCTCCGCGCATGTGTCGCCATGCTTTTCAGCTAGCCTGAGTGCTGCCTGAAGGAGTCAGGTTCAAGAGGTGAATGAATGGAATCCAAGGAACAGCAGTTGGTTCGCCTGCTCAGTCTCACTACCCGCAGTCTCACCCACCTCACCGCCGCGATGACCGAAATGTCGTTCGAGATGATGCGCAGCGACGACCAGGCCATCAAACAGGCCGGGCAGCGCATGATCGACCACCTGGCGGCCATCGGCGCCGGCCTCGATCAGCACTGGGAAACCCTCGGCACCTACGCCGGCGAGCCTGTGGTCCATGAGTCCACCGAAACCCTGGTCGAGGTCGAGCTCAACCTTCCCGCCGACGGACGCTGAGCGCCATCACGGCGCGGTCATCCCGCTGTCACCGTTCTGCCACCGGAGTCCGCTGCAATCCCTGTATCCATACAGGGAGGATGAGCCATGCAGCTTTGCGTCGTCGGTGCGGGTTACGTGGGGCTGGTGGCGGCGGCCTGTTTCGCCGAGATGGGCAATCGGGTCGTCTGCGTCGAGCGCGATCCCTGGCGCCTTGCGCGCCTGCAGCGTGGCGAGCCGACGATCTACGAGCCCGGCCTGGAAACCATGCTGAAGATGCACCTCGCCAGCGGCCAGTTGAGCTTCAGTGCGCAGCTGGAGGAGAGCGTCGACCGGGCGGAGATCATCTTCATCGCCGTCGGTACCCCCAGCGGCGAGGACGGCTCTGCCGACCTTTCCCACGTGCTGGCGGTGGCCGATCAGTTGGGCACCCTGCTGCGACGTCCCTGCCTGGTGGTGAACAAGTCCACGGTGCCGGTGGGTACGGCGGAGCGGGTAGCGGATCGCATCCACATGGCGCTCGCCAGGCGTGACCTGGCATTCACCGTGCCAGTGGCGAGCAACCCCGAATTCCTCAAGGAAGGTTCAGCGATCGACGACTTCATGCGGCCGGACCGCATCATCATCGGCTGTGACGACCCGGCCTCCGGCGAATTGCTGCGCCGCCTCTACGCGCCGTTCTCGCGCAACCATGACCGGGTGCTGCTGATGGCCACCCGTGCCGCCGAATTCAGCAAGTACGCTGCCAACGCCTTCCTCGCCACGCGCATCTCCTTCATGAACGAGATGGCCGGCCTCTGCGCGCGCCTGGGTGTCGATGTGGAGGAGGTGCGCCGCGGCATCGGCAGTGACCGGCGCATCGGCACCCACTTCATCTATGCCGGCTGCGGCTACGGTGGCTCGTGCTTCCCCAAGGATGTGCGCGCGCTGATCCACTGTGCCGAGCAGGAAGGCATCGAGCCCGGCATCCTGCGGGCGGTCGAGGCGCGCAACGCGCTGCAGAAGACCCTGCTGTTCCAGTCCGTGCGCGAGCACTTCAATGGTTTCGTGCGGGGGCGCACCGTTGCGGTATGGGGCCTTGCCTTCAAACCCGGTACCGATGACCTGCGCGAGGCGCCGAGCCTGGTGCTGCTGGATGCGCTGCTCGCTGCGGGCGCGCGCGTTCGCGCCTGTGACCCCGTGGCGGTACCGGCGGTGGCGGCGCGCTACCCGGAGCAGCTCGCCAGCGGGCAGCTACACTTGAGCGACTCGCCGTACCAGGCGGTGGAAAATGCCGACGCCCTGGTGCTGGTGACCGAATGGAAGCAGTTTCGCCAGCCGAACTTCGAGCGGATTCGCGGTCTGATGAAAATGCCGGTCATCTTCGATGGCAGGAATCTCTATGACCCGGCGCAACTGGCCGATCTGGGGTTTCTTTATCGCGGCATCGGACGCCCAGCAGCTGGGCATTGTAAGGCGACTGCGGCCTGATTAGACTGCGCGGCAGTTTGCCCAACACCCCACCTTTTCAAGGTTAAACATGATCAAGAAATGCCTGTTCCCGGCCGCTGGTTACGGTACCCGTTTTCTGCCAGCCACCAAGGCCATGCCCAAGGAAATGCTGCCAGTGGTGAACAAGCCACTGATCCAGTACGGCGTTGAAGAGGCCCTCGACGCAGGCCTCAGCGAGATCTCCATCGTCACCGGCCGCGGCAAGCGCGCCCTGGAAGACCACTTCGACATCAGCTACGAGCTGGAGCACCAGATCAAGGGCACCGACAAGGAGAAATACCTGGTCGGCATCCGCCGCCTGATCGACCAGTGCAGCTTCTCCTACACCCGCCAGGTGGAAATGAAAGGCCTCGGCCACGCCATCCTCAGCGGCCGCCCGCTGATCGGCGACGAGCCCTTCGCCGTGGTCCTGGCGGACGACCTCTGCCTGAACCTCGAAGGCGACGGCGTGCTGACCCAGATGGTCAAGCTGTACAACCAGTTCCGCTGCTCCATCGTCGCCATCCAGGAAGTACCGCCGGAAGAGACCTCCAAGTACGGCGTGATCGCGGGCGAGATGATCCGTGACGACATCTACCGCGTGAACAGCATGGTCGAGAAGCCCAAGCCGGAAGACGCCCCGTCCAACCTGGCGATCATCGGCCGCTACATCCTGACCCCGGACATCTTCAAGCTGATCGAAGAAACCGAGCCGGGCAAGGGTGGCGAGATCCAGATCACCGACGCCCTGATGAAGCAGGCCCAGGACGGTTGCGTGCTGGCGTACAAGTTCAAGGGCAAGCGTTTCGACTGCGGTGGCGCCGAAGGCTACATCGACGCGACCAACTACTGCTTCGAAAACCTCTACAAGACCGGCAAGGCCTACTGATCAGGCCCCGCCAGTACTAGCCAAGGCCGCCTCCGGGCGGCCTTGTCGTTTCCGGCATCCTCCCGTAGCCCGGGCTTCAGCCCGGGAGGTCGTGCTCAGGGAATCACCATCCCCTCCGAGCCCGGCCCCAATGGCTGCCCGTAGCTGAACTCCACGTAGTTGCCCGCCGGGTCCCGCAGCCCGCAGTAGTAGCCCACCGGGTAGGGCTCGTCCCGTGGCGCCCACACCAGGTAGCCCTCGGCCCGGGCGCGGGCGGCTATCGCGTCCACCGCCTCGCGGCTTTCCAGGGCGAAGCCGAAGTGACTGTAGTCGTCCGGCGCCAGGTCGCGCGGTCGGCCGCCGGGCATGATCACGAAGATGAAGCGGTGCTCCTCCCCGGGCTCGGCCATCCAGACGATCCGCGAGCCCTTGCCGGCGCGCTCGTGGATCACCCGCATGCCACAGAACCGTTCATAGAAGTGGATGCACGGCTCCAGGTCGGGAACGTGCAGGGCGAGATGGGTGAGGGCAGGGCGCATGACGATTCCTCCTTCGCTGGCTCAAGCATAGGCCCGGCAACTGGTCAGCGGCGCCCGTTCAGGTATGCTGGCCGCCTGTTTCTGGAGACCCTGCCATGGCCTACGATTTCGACCTCTTCGTCATAGGAGCCGGTTCCGCCGGTGTACGTGCCTCGCGCTTCGCCGCCGGTTTCGGTGCCCGCGTCGCGGTAGCGGAAAGCCGCTACCTGGGCGGCACCTGCGTCAACGTCGGTTGCGTGCCAAAAAAGATGCTGGTGTACGGCGCCCACTTCTCCGAAGACTTCGAGCAGGCCCAGGGTTACGGCTGGAACCTGGGCGAGGCGGGCTTCGACTGGCCCACCCTGATCGCCAACAAGAACCGCGAGATCCAGCGCCTCAACGGCATCTACCGCAACCTGCTGGTCAACAGTGGCGTCACCTTGCTGGAGGGCCATGCGCGCCTGGTGGATGCCCACACCGTGCAGGTCGGCGAGCAGCGCTTCAGCGCCGAGCACATCCTCGTCGCCACCGGTGGCTGGCCGCAGATTCCTGATCTGCCGGGCCGCGAGCACGCCATCAGCTCCAACGAAGCCTTCTTCCTCGAAAAACTGCCCCAGCGCGTGCTGGTGGTGGGCGGCGGCTATATCGCCGTCGAGTTCGCCTCGATCTTCCACGGCCTGGGCGCCAAGACCACGCTGCTCTACCGCAAGGACCTGTTCCTGCGCGGCTTCGACGGCGCCGTGCGCACCCACCTGCGTGACGAGTTGAGTCGCAAGGGGCTCGACCTGCAGTTCAATGCCGACATTGCCCGCATCGACAAGCAGGCCGACGGCAGCCTGCTCGCCACCCTCAAGGATGGCCGCACCCTCGAGGCCGATTGCGTGTTCTACGCCACCGGCCGCCGCCCGATGCTGGACGACCTAGGCCTGGAGAACACCGGCGTCGAGCTGGACGACCGTGGCTTCATCAAGGTGGACGACGAATACCGCACCACCGAACCCTCCATCCTCGCCCTGGGCGACGTCATCGGCCGCGTGCAGCTGACCCCGGTCGCACTCGCCGAAGGCATGGCCGTCGCCCGCCGCCTGTTCAAGCCCGCCGAATACCGCCCGGTGGATTACGACCACATCCCCACTGCTGTCTTCAGCCTGCCCAATATCGGCACCGTCGGCCTCAGCGAGGAAGACGCCCGCGCGCGCGGCCACAAGGTCAAGGTCTTCGAGAGCCGCTTCCGCCCCATGAAGCTGACCCTCACCGAGAACCAGGAACGCACCCTGATGAAGCTGGTGGTCGACGCCGAAAGCGACCGCGTGCTCGGCTGCCACATGGTCGGGCCCGAGGCGGGCGAGATCGTCCAGGGTCTGGCCGTGGCGCTCAAGGCCGGCGCCACCAAGCGCATCTTCGACGAGACCATCGGCGTGCACCCCACCGCCGCCGAGGAGTTCGTCACCATGCGTACCCCCGTGGGGAGCTGACGCGGACATGGCCCAGCTCTTCTACCTGGCGGACCTGTTCGGCGTTGCCGTTTTCGCCATCACCGGCGCGCTGATGGCCGGGCGCAAGTCCATGGATCTGTTCGGCGTGCTGGTGATCGCCATCATCACCGCGCTGGGCGGCGGCACCCTGCGGGACGTCATCCTCGGCAACCACCCGGTGAGCTGGATACGCGACGACACCTACATCCTCGTCGCCTCCCTGGCTGCCGTGGGCACCGTGCTCTGGGTGCGGCTGACCCGGCCGATCAACGAAACCGGCCTGCTGGTGGCAGACGCCTTCGGCCTGGCGGTGTTCACCGTCTACGGCACCGAGGTGGCCCTGCAGCACCAGGTGCCGTTCAGTACCGCCATCATCATGGGGGTTATCACCGGCGTTGCCGGCGGCGTGATGCGTGACGTCATCTGCAACGAGATCCCGCTGATCTTCCAGAAGGAGATCTACGCCATCGCCTGTGTCGCCGGCTCCCTGGTGTTCATCGGCATGCTTCACCTCGGGCTGCCCCGTTGGCTGGACACCGGCGTCGCCATGCTGGTGGTGCTCGGCACGCGCCTGGCGGCGATCCGTTGGGGGCTCTCGCTGCCACGCTTCCACCTGCTGGACCGCGACTGACCTCGCGCCCAGCCGCTACCTGGATTGAGTCGTCGCGGGCCGTTCGGCCCGCACCTCGATCGTCATCTCGCCACCCCGGGCGAAGCGCAGCGTCAGCGGAAAGCGCTCGCCATCCTTCAGTGCGCCCTTGAGGCCTACCAGGGTCAGGTGGCTGCCCGTCGGCGCCAGCTTCAGCACGCCACCGGGCGGCACGCCGAAGGACGCCAGCGTCATCACCCGTCGCGCCTCGCCGATGCGCACCGTCGTCTGCAAATCCACCCGCCAGGCACAGGGCGTGCTGGCGCCCACCAGCCGATCACCCTGGGCGCCGGTATCGGTGATAGCCAGGGAAACCACGGCGGCGGTGGCATCCCAGTCGGACGGCTGCGCCCGCGCCTCGCCAAGCGACAGCTCGCCCGCCTGGCTGGTGGTGCAGGCCAGCAGCGTCAGCAGGAGCAGCGCGTGGCGTTTCCAGGGCAGTGAACGAAAGGGAAGAGGGTGCATCAGCAGAGTCCGGCAGGCGGTGGTGGCTGCGCACGATACCACCGCCATGCCCTGAGGCCTCAGGGCGTCGCCGGCAGGGCGACTTCCGAGAACGGTACCGGCATCACCACGGGGGTGCCTTCAGGCAATGCGGCGCGGGTGCGCTCGACCATGCCCTGTTCGTCCAGCAGGCGGATGGTCTGCGGCCGCTGCGGGTCGTTGCCGAAGAAGTCCTCCCAGTGGCCGAGCACCACCAGGCGCGGGCGGCTGACTTTGAGCAGGGCGTCGGGGTAATGCTGCACCTGGTTCCAGGAGCCGACGCAAAGAATCTCCACGTCGATGGCCTTGCCGTCTTCGAGTATCGGCGGGAAGCCATAGGGCGGGGTGCTGGCGGAATCCTGATAGTGGATGCGGTACACGGGCTTCCCGGCTTCATCCAGCAGGTCCACCAGCCAGGCCAGGGTCTGGCCTTCCTTCCAGTTCCACACCGCGGTCGGCAGTTCCTTCAGGTCCTGGTCGTAGCTACCGCGCAGGAAAGTTATCCCGGCGAAATGCGGGGCGTGCATGCTCTGGATCGGCATGGCGCGGAAGCGTCGGTCCCTGGAGTAGAGCCAGGTTCCCGGCTGCGCGGCAGGTCCGGTTTCCCCGGCTTCCTTGACGTTGGCCATGGCCGGCTCGGCGTTGACGATGCGTTCCGCCGGCAGCACCGCCCGGAGGATGTGCCCGGCGGTGGCCGAACCGTAGGCGATGGCGTTCGGCGCCTGCTTCTGCATCACCCGGGGCACGTCCAGCAGGTGGTCGTAATGCGCATGGCCGATCAGCAGCATGCTGACGTCATCGGCGGGCGGCATGCGCGCATCGATGGTCGCCTCGTCGGCCTTCACCCGCAGCGGTGGCAGGCCCAGGAAGGACGGGTTGCTGAAGGACGGGGCGATCAGCAGCCCCTCGCCGCGCCAGTGCATCAGGTAGCCGCCCACGCCCAGGTACTGCAGCTTCGGCGGCGAGGCATTGCGCTCGGTGGTCAGCGGCAGGCCGACCGGGTCGCGGGCGCAGCCGGCCAGTGCAAGCAGGAGCAACAGGGCGTATCGGGGCATGCTGATTCCTCCAGTGGGCGCGCGAGTATGGAGTCTCGCCGCTGTGCTTTCACCTGCCATAAGGAGGGCGCTACGCGGGTGCGACCCTATCGGCGATTGGCGAATGCCGGGAAAACCGCGACACTGCATGCTTTCCAAGCGCTTCGCTTCACCCAGGGAGAGATAGAAATGCCCAGATTGCCGCTCATTTTCGCCTTGCTGGCCTGCGCGGGTATCGCCCAGGCGGAAATCCGCACCCAGGAGATCCCCTACAAGGCCGCCGACGGCACGGCGCTGGTGGGTTACTACGCCTACGACGACGCCATCGAGGGCAAGCGCCCTGGCGTGGTGGTGGTGCACGAGTGGTGGGGCCTGAACGACTACGCCAAGCGCCGCGCCCGTGACCTCGCCGAACTGGGCTACAGCGCCCTGGCCATCGACATGTACGGCGAAGGCAAGAACACCGAGCACCCGGCCGACGCGCTGGCCTTCATGCAGGCCGCCCTGAAGGACGCCCCCGCCGCCAAGGCGCGCTTCCTCGCCGGGCTCGACCTGCTGAAAAAGCAGCCGCAGACCGATGCCACCAAGCTCGCCGCCATCGGCTACTGCTTCGGCGGCAAGGTGGTGCTGGACGCCGCGCGCCAAGGCGTGCCCCTGGCCGGCGTGGTCAGCTTCCACGGCGCCCTGGCCACCGCCACCCCGGCCACCAAGGGCAGCGTCAAGGCCAAGGTGCTGGTGGAGCACGGCGGCCAGGACAGCATGGTCACCAAGGCCGACGTCGCCGCCTTCAAGGAGGAGATGGACAAGGCCGAGGCCGACTACCGCTTCGTCCTCCAGGCCAAGGCCAAGCACGGCTTCACCAACCCGGATGCGGATCGCCTCAGCCACGCCGGCCACGGCAGCGAGAAGGGCCCGGATATCGGCTACAGCCAGGTCGCCGATGAAAACTCCTGGGCCGACATGCAAAGCTTCTTCAAGGACCTCTTCCCCCGCTGATACCGGGTTTGCGCCGCCCTCAGCGTGACGGGCGGCGCAGGCGCGGCGTATGGCCCTGGTTGTCGTTGCGCTGGCCGGTGCGGCCCTGTTCGCGGCGCGCTTCCTCTATCAGTGCCTCGTGATCGGCGACTTCCGCCGGTGTCTGTTGCGGGTCGTTCAGGTTGTTGCGCTTGCGCTCTGTCATCGAAGCCTCCTCGCCATGATCTCTGTGCAGCCCGTGAACCCGTCGCGGGTGTATTGGTCATGGCGGTGGAGTACAAGGGGCTGGGTCGGGTTCAACCTATGCTTTGACGGGGCCCTGGTTGGGCGCACCTTCGCCCCGGCCACCGGTCCAAAGCAGGACCTGCACGCCGAATCTGCTTAATGTTGTTCTAATAACAAAATAGCGCTTATGAAATGGCGTGATTCCGTGATTCTGAGTTATCTTGATGCGATTAAAACAAGATATCGCCTGGAGCCGCTGATATGCATCCCCGCATTATCGAAGTAACCGAACGCCTTATCGCCCGCAGCCGCCCCACCCGCGAGCGCTACCTGGCGATGATCCGCGAGGCCGCCAGCAAGGGCCCGCAGCGCGGCAAGCTGCAGTGCGCCAACTTCGCCCACGGCGTGGCCGGCTGCGGTGGCGAGGACAAGCAGCGCCTGCGCCTGATGGACGCCGCCAACGTCGCCATCGTGACCGCCTACAACGACATACTCTCCGCTCACCAGCCCTACGAGCACTACCCCGAGCGCATCAAGCAGGCGCTGCGGGAGATCGGCTCCGTGGGCCAGGTCGCCGGCGGGGTGCCGGCCATGTGCGACGGCGTCACCCAGGGTGAGCCGGGCATGGAGCTGGGCATCGCCAGCCGCGAAGTCATCGCCATGTCCACCGCCGTGGCGCTGTCGCACAACATGTTCGACGCGGCGGTGTTCCTCGGCATCTGCGACAAGATCGTCCCCGGCCTGATGATGGGCGCGCTGCGCTTCGGCCACCTGCCCACGCTGTTCATCCCCGCCGGGCCCATGCCCTCGGGGCTGTCGAACAAGGAAAAGGCCGACGTCCGCCAGCGCTACGCCGAAGGCAAGGCCACCCGCGACGAGCTGTTGGAGTCGGAGATGGCGGCCTACCACGCCCCCGGCACCTGCACCTTCTACGGCACCGCCAACACCAACCAGATGCTGATGGAGATGATGGGCCTGCACCTGCCCGGCGCCTCCTTCGTCAACCCCGGCACGCCGCTGCGCGACGCCCTCACCGAAGAGGCGGCGCGCCAGGTCACCCGGCTGACCCAGCAGGCCGGCGGCTTCATGCCCATCGGCGAGCTGATGGACGAACGCGTGCTGGTCAACTCCATCGTCGCCCTGCACGCCACCGGTGGCTCCACCAACCACACCCTGCACATGCCCGCCATCGCCCAGGCCGCCGGCATCCAGCTCACCTGGCAAGACATGGCCGACCTCTCCGAAGTGGTGCCGACCCTGGCCCACGTCTATCCGAACGGCAAGGCCGACATCAACCACTTCCACGCGGCGGGCGGCGTCGCCTTCCTGGTGCGCGAGCTGCTCGATGCCGGGTTGATGCACGAAGACGTCAACACAGTTGCCGGCCCGGGCCTGCGCCGTTACACCCAGGAGCCCTTCCTCGAAGACGGCCGCATCGCCTGGCGCGACGGCCCGGCGGCGAGCCTGGACGAAAACATCCTGCGCCCCGTCTCCAATCCGTTCTCGCCGGAAGGCGGGCTGCGGGTGATGGAGGGCAACCTCGGGCGCGGGGTGATGAAGGTGTCCGCCGTCGCGCCGCAGCACCAGGTGGTGGAGGCGCCAGCGCGGGTCTTCCATGACCAGCAGGCCCTCGCCGATGCCTTCGCTGCGGGCGAGCTGGAGCGCGACATGGTGGCGGTGATGCGCTTCCAGGGCCCGCGCTGCAACGGCATGCCCGAACTGCACAAGATGACTCCCTTCCTCGGTGTGCTGCAGGACCGCGGCTTCAAGGTGGCGCTGGTCACCGACGGGCGCATGTCCGGTGCCTCCGGCAAGATCCCGGCGGCCATTCATGTGTGCCCCGAGGCATACGACGGAGGTCCACTGGCGCGCGTGCGCGACGGTGACATCATCCGTGTCGATGGCCAGGCCGGAACCCTGCGGGTGCTGGTGGATGCCGACGCGTTCGCCGCCCGCGAGCTCGCGCCGATCCAGCACAACGCCGAGATCGGCTGTGGCCGGGAGATGTTCGCCTTCATGCGCGCCGCGTTCAGCACGGCGGAGCAGGGGGCGAGCGCCTTTACATCCAGCCTGGAGAGCCTGAAGTGACCTTGGCGCTGGTCGGCGATATCGGAGGTACCAACGCACGTTTCGCCCTGTGGCGTGACGAGCGGCTGGAGTCGGTCAAGGTCCTGGCGACGGTGGATTTCGCCACCCCGGAACTGGCCATCGAACACTACCTGGCGGGCCTCGGCCTGGCGCCGGGTGCCATCGCCGCCGTCTGCCTGGCCTGCGCCGGGCCGGTGGGGGGCGAGGATTTCCGCTTCACCAACAACCACTGGCGCCTCAATCGCCGCAGCTTCTGCGCAACGCTCAAGGTCGAGCGGCTGCTGCTGATCAACGACTTCTCCGCCATGGCCCTGGGCATGACCCGCCTGCAGCCCGGCGAGCGCATGACCATCTGCGCGGGCGAGGCCGATGCCGAGCGCCCGGCCGTGGTCATCGGTGCCGGCACCGGGCTCGGCGTCGGCACCCTGCTACCCCTGGGCGAAGGGCGCTGGGCGGCGTTGCCAGGGGAGGGCGGCCATGTCGACCTGCCCATCGGCAGTGCCCGCGAGGCCGAACTGTGGCGCCACCTGCACGAGCGCCAGGGCCATGTCAGTGCCGAGAACATCCTCAGTGGCGGTGGCCTGTTGCAGCTCTACCGCGCCAGCTGCGCCCTCGATGGCGTCGAGCCGCACCTGGACAGCCCTGCAGCCATCACCACGGCGGCCCTGGCCGGGGATAGCGAGGCGAGGGCGGTGCTGGAGCAGTTCTGCGTCTGGCTCGGCCGCGTCGCGGGCAACAACGTGCTGACCCTCGGCGCCCGAGGCGGGGTCTATGTGGTCGGTGGCGTGGTGCCGCGCTTCGCCGAGTTCTTCAAGGCCAGTGGCTTCGCCGCTGCCTTCGCCAGCAAGGGCTGCATGAGCGACTACTTCAGCGGCGTGCCGGTGTGGCTGGTGACCGCCGAATACCCGGGCCTGGAAGGCGCGGGCGTGGCCTTGCAGCAAGCGTTGCAGCCCTGAGGCGCAAATACGGGAAACGGACGCATTGCACGTTCCCGGCACGGCGCCTGATGTAGGGTGGACCACGCTTCACCGGTCCACCGATGGTTATGCACCGACGCCGACAGGTGGATGAAAAGAGCGTCATCCACCCTACGCCAACGCCCTGCATCCAAATGGACATGACCCATAACAACAAAGGAAGGCCCACGTGAGCCAAGCCGGTAAAACCATCCTCCTGGTCGATGACGACGAGGAAATCCGCGACCTGCTGCACACCTACCTGAGCCGCGCCGGCTTCCAGGTGCGCACCGTGGGCGACGGCGCCGCCTTCCGCCAGGCCATGGGCGAGGTGGCTGCCGACCTGGTCATCCTCGACGTGATGCTGCCCGACGAAGACGGCTTCAGCCTGTGCCGCTGGGTGCGCCAGCACCAGCGCCTGGCCCAGGTGCCGATCATCATGCTCACCGCCAGCTCCGACGAAGCCGATCGGGTGATCGGTCTCGAACTGGGCGCCGACGACTACATCGGCAAGCCCTTCAGCCCCCGTGAACTGCAGGCGCGCATCAAGGCGCTGCTGCGCCGCGTCGGCTTCGCCCAGGAACGGGGTGCCGGCGAGGCCCAGGTATTGGCCTTCGATGAGTGGCGGCTGGACATGGTCAGCCACCGCCTGTTCCACATCGACGGCGAGGAGGTGATCCTCTCCGGCGCCGACTTCGCCTTGCTCAAGCTGTTCCTCGACCGCCCGCAGCAGATCCTCGACCGCGACACCATCGCCAACGCCACCCGTGGCCGCGAGGTGATGCCCCTGGAACGCATCGTCGACATGGCCGTGAGCCGCTTGCGCCAGCGCCTGCGGGACACTGGCAAGGCGCCGCGGCTGATCCGCACCGTGCGCGGCTCGGGCTACCTGCTGGCGGCCCAGGTCTCACCCCATGCCTAAGCGCCGCTGGAACCCCATGCCGCGCTCGCTGCTCGGGCGCATGCTGTTCCTCACCTTGCTGGTGGTGCTGATGGCCCAGGCGCTGTCCAGCGTCATCTGGGTCTCGCAGCTGCGCGCCAGCCAGATGGAAGGCCTGCTCACCAGCGCGCGTAGCCTGGCCCACTCCATGGCCGCCAGCGTCGCCTACTTCCGCTCGCTGCCCCTGGGTTACCGGCCGCTGGTGCTGGACCAGCTGCGCAGCATGGGCGGCACGCGCTTCTTCGTCTCCCTCAACGACAAACCGCTGGACATGCAGGTGCTGCCCGCCACGCCGCGCAAGGCCGCGGTGCTCGACGTGGTCGACGACGTGCTGCGCGAGCGCCTGGGCAAGCAGGTGGACCTCTCGGTGCAGTTCGTCAGCCCGGACGACCTGCGCATCTTCAACGGCGAGCTCAAGCTCGACGAGCTGCCGCGCTCCTGGGCCCACTACGCCCTGAGCCTGGAGCCGCTCAACCCGCCGGTGCTGGTGACGCAGATCCAGATCGCCCCCAATGAATGGCTCTACCTCGCCTCGCTGATGCCGGCACCTTACGTCAGCCTCGAAGACCAGGGCCTGCCGGCGCAGCAGCTGTGGTTCATCATCCTCACCAGCAGCTTCCTGCTGCTGTTCATCGGCCTGCTGGTGCACTGGCAGAGCCGACCGCTCAAGCGCCTGGCGGCGGCGGCGCGGGACATGTCCCTGGGCGCCACCGTGGAGCCGCTGGCGGAGGCGGGCGGCAGCGAGGTGGTGGAGGTGAGCCGCGCCTTCAACAGCATGCGCGAGCGCATCAGCCGCTACCTCAGCGAGCGCAGCCAGCTGTTCAGCGCCATCTCCCACGACCTGCGCACCCCCATCACCCGCCTGCGCCTGCGTGTCGAACTGCTGGAGGACGAAGCCCTGCAAGCCAAGTTCGGCCGCGACCTCGACGACCTGGAACTGCTGGTCAAGGGTGCGCTGCAATGTGTGAAGGACACCGACATCCACGAGAACATCGAGCCGGTGGACCTCAACCACCTGCTGCACTGCCTGGTGGACCCCTACCTGGGCAATGGCCGCGTCACCCTGGAAGGCACCGCGCGCCGGCCTTTCCCGGGCAAGCCCCTGGCGTTGCGGCGCTGCATCGGCAACCTGGTGGACAACGCCCTCAAGTACGGCCAGCGCGCCCACCTGCACATCGAGGACGGCCGCGACGCCTTCGTGCTGCACGTGGATGACGAAGGCCCCGGTGTGCCCGAGCAGCGCCTGGAGCAGGTCTTCGAGCCGCACTTCCGTCTCTCCGGCCAGCAGCAGGGCTACGGGCTGGGCCTGGGCATCGCCCGCAACATCGCCCATAGCCATGGCGGCGAGGTCAGCCTGCGCAACCTGCGCGAGGGCGGGCTGCGGGTGACCCTGGAGCTGCCCCGCGTCGCCGACTGAGCACCGCTCGCCACTGCGCATCAGGGCCAGGGCTCCAGCCCCAGCAGGCGGCGCCCGTGTTCGCTGAGCTCGGCACGGGCGAAGTGGCGGCGTTCGTACTCCCTCGGGTCGCCGGGGAAGGGGTCGCCCAGCGGGTGGGTCTGCTCCGCCCAGGTGCGGATGCGCGCCTGGCGCAGGGCCTCGTTGTCGAAATCCGCCGGAAACATCGAGATGTATTGCGCCAGGCGCACGCGATCCTCCGAGCGGTTGGGGCGCACGCCGTGGGCCAGCAGGCTGTTGAAGATCAACAGGTCGCCCTTGTCGAGGCGGATGTTTTCGATGGCGTGCGTGCCGATATCCGGCTTGAAGGGGTTGGCGCCTTCGGGCTGGCGCGACCACCACTGCTCGATCGCTTCGAAGATGCCGGGCACGCACTGGAAGCCACCGACCTCGTCGTCCTGCGGCGCCAGGGACAGCACGCCCTGGGCGGCGATGGGCAGCGGCCGTTGCGACACATCGACGTCGAAGTGGATGAAGCCGTCCTTCTTCCCGGCCGCGCGGGCCGCCTTGTTCGGTGGGTTGAGGTTGGCGCGGTCGATGGCCACCCACAGGTCCTCGCGGTCCCAGATGTCGACGAAGGCGTCGTAGATGCGCCGGTTCTGCCGGGTGTCCCACAGGCTCTGGTGGTTGTAGACCTCCACCATTCCGGTGTTGTTGAGCTCGGTCATGCGGTGTTCGCGCAGTTGCGGGCGATACCAGGTGCTCGGGTCGTGCGGGTCCATCTCCTGGAAGCGCCAGAGCATCGCCACCACCGCGTCGGCCTCGGCGGCACTGACCGCGTTGCGCACGATCACATAGCCCTTGCGGGTCCAGTGCTGCCAGTCGGCCTCGCTCAGCACCCGCAGCGGGCGCCGCTTGTCGATGGCGTGCAGTGGGGTGGTGGCGCTCCCCGCGCCAGGGTGGTTGCCGTGCCCGTCGGTGTAGAGGGTCGCCATGTCGTTCTCCTGCGTTGTTGTTATGGGAACGCTTCGCAGGCTATCCAGCGGGGCGCGGCGCCGATGCCGCGGTTAGAGGTGGAAACCGATACTTTTATGGCGTGAGTGCGTTCACCGGTTGCGCTATCGTGCCGGCATGCGTGCATTCCTCGAAACCATCACTCCCGACGACGGGGCCTCCTGGGCACTGCTGAACCGGCGCCTGGAGGAGGGCATCCCCTTCGAGTGGCACCACCACCCGGAGTACGAGCTGACCCTCACCCTCAACAGCCGTGGCCATCGCTACATCGGTGACGACATCGAGCCCTACGACGATGGCGACCTGGTGCTGGTCGGCCCCGGGTTGCCCCACAGCTGGTGCTCCCGCGAGCGGATCGACGCCGGGTCGCCCCATGTGGCGCTGGTCATCTGGTTCCACCGTGACTGGGCCAATGGCCTGCTGGCCATGTTCCCCGAGCTGCGCGACATCGGCGTGCTGCTGGCGGGTGCGGAGCAGGGGTTGAGTTTCGGTGCGGCGACCCGCGCCGGCGTGCGCCCGCTGATCGAAGCGATGCGGGGGGCGGAGCCGGGCCGGCGCCTGATGCTGTTGCTGGACGTCCTGTTGCAACTCTGTCGCGACCCGGATGTGCTGCACCTCGCCAACGCACCGGCCACGCCTGCCGCCATGCCCACGGCCGACCCGCGCATCCAGCGGGTGCTGGACCGGCTGCACCAGGGCTTTGCCGAGCCGCTTTCCATCCCCGAGTTGGCCGAACTCGCCTGCGTCAGCGTCTCGGCTTTCCATCGGATGTTTCGCCGCCACACGCGGATGACCGCCGTGCAATACGTCACGCGGTTGCGCATCGGTCGCGCCTGTTCGCTGCTGATCGCTACCGACCTGGCCGTGGTACGCATCGCCGAGCAGGTGGGCTATGCCAACCTCTCGCTGTTCAACCGCCAGTTCCTCGCGCTCAAGGCCAGCACCCCGAGGGACTTCCGCCGCCTGCACCGCAAGGCGCCGAACCCGCCCCGGGTGGTGTCGGCGATGGGTTGAACCAACCGAGGCAGTTTCCGTTCTGTGTAACCGAGCTGTGACCTTCGGGCATCCCTTTGTTACCCGGCGTTCCGACCATCCTGTTTAGACTCCTGGCATGCGCAAGCACCGACTTGCACAGCCATAAAAACAAAAAGGTGATCCCCTCATGAATGCGTTCTCTCGCCTGGCCGTTGTCGTATCCCTCGCTTCGCTCTTCCCCCTTTCCGCCCTAGCCGGTGAAGTGGAGGTTCTGCACTGGTGGACCTCCGGTGGCGAAAAACGCGCCGCCGATACCCTCAAGGAACTGGTCGAGAAGAAAGGCCATACCTGGAAAGACTTCGCCGTCGCCGGCGGTGGTGGCGAGGCGGCCATGACCGTGCTCAAGACCCGCGCCGTATCCGGCAACCCGCCGTCCGCCGCGCAGATCAAGGGGCCGGACATCCAGGAGTGGGGCGAACTCGGCCTGCTCACCGAGATGGACAACGTGGCCGAGGAGGGCAAGTGGGACCAACTGCTGCCCAAGCAGGTCGCCGGCATCATGAAATACGACGACCACTACGTGGCCGTGCCGGTCAACGTGCACCGGGTCAACTGGCTGTGGATCAACCCCGAGGTGTTCAAGAAGGCCGGCGCCACGCCGCCCACCACCCTCGACGAATTCTTCGTCGCCGCCGACAAGCTCAAGGCCGCCGGCTTCATCCCCGTCGCCCACGGTGGCCAGCCCTGGCAGGACGGCACCACCTTCGAAAACATCGCCCTGAGCATTCTCGGCCCGCAGGACTACCACAAGGCCTTCGTCGAGCTGGATTCGGCGACCCTCTCCGGCGACAAGATGGTCAAGGTGTTCGCCACCCTGCAGAAGCTCCACGGCTACATCGACGCCAACGCCGCCGGCCGCGACTGGAACTCCGCCGCCGCGCTGGTCATCAACGGCAAGGCCGGCATGCAGATCATGGGCGACTGGGCCAAGGGCGAATGGACTGCCGCCGGCAAGGTGGCGGGCAAGGACTACCTCTGCGTGCCGTTCCCCGGCACCCAGGGCAGCTTCGACTACAACATCGACTCGCTGACGATGTTCAAGCTCAAGGACGAAGCCAACCGCAGTGCTCAGGAAGACCTGGCGCGCATCGTCATGGGCACCGAGTTCCAGACCCTGTTCAGCCAGAACAAGGGCTCCATCCCGGTGCGCCAGGACGTCGACATGAGCGGCTTCGACAGCTGCGCCCAGGCCTCCATGAAGGACTTCAAGGAAGCCGTCGGCAACGGCGGGCTGCAGCCGAGCATGGCGCACCTGATGGCCTCCTCGGGCTACGTCCAGGGCGCCGTGTTCGATGTGGTCACCAATTTCTTCAACTCCCCCTCGGCGGACCCGAAGAAAGCCGCCCAGCAGCTGGCTGCCGCCATCCAGGCCGTGCAGTGACCTCCGGGGCCGCGTAAGCGGCCCCTCCCTTACCGACGATTTTCCAGGTGCCGGCAGGCGCCACGGGTTCCTGCTGCCTCGATTTCTCTCTGCTCCCTCCGGGAGAGCGGGCTGTTCGCGTCACCTGTCATACGGAGTGCCCCATGAGCTCAACCGCAGTCTTCGCCAAGGCATCGCCGCTGGATGCGCTGCAACGCTGGCTTCCCAAGCTGGTGCTGGCGCCGAGCATGCTCATCGTGCTGGTCGGCTTCTACGGCTACATCCTCTGGACCTTCCTGCTGTCCTTCACCAACTCGCGCTTCATGCCCAGCTACAAGTGGGTGGGCCTGCAGCAGTACGAGCGCCTGTGGGACAACGACCGCTGGTGGGTCGCCAGCCACAACCTGCTGGTCTATGGCGGGCTGTTCATCACCATCAGCCTGGTGATCGGCGTATTCCTCGCCGTGCTGCTGGACCAGCGCATCCGCCGCGAAGGCTTCATCCGCACCGTCTACCTGTACCCCATGGCGCTGTCGATGATCGTCACCGGCACCGCCTGGAAGTGGCTGCTCAACCCCGGCCTGGGGCTGGACAAGCTGCTGCGCGACTGGGGCTGGGAAGGCTTCCGCCTCGACTGGCTGGTGGACCCGGACCGCGTCGTCTACTGCCTGGTGATCGCCGCCGTGTGGCAATCCTCCGGCTTCGTCATGGCGCTGTTCCTTGCCGGCCTGCGCGGGGTCGACCAATCCATCGTCCGCGCCGCCCAGGTGGACGGCGCCAGCCTGCCCACCATCTACCTGCGCATCGTCCTGCCGAGCCTGCGCCCGGTGTTCTTCAGTGCGCTGATGATCCTCGCCCACATCGCCATCAAGAGTTTCGACCTGGTGGCGGCGATGACCGCCGGCGGCCCCGGCTACTCCTCCGACCTGCCGGCGATGTTCATGTACGCCAGCACCTTCACCCGTGGGCAGATGGGCCTCGGCGCGGCCAGCGCCATGCTCATGCTCGGCGCCGTGCTGGCGATCATCGTGCCCTACCTGTATTCCGAACTGAGGAACAAGCGCCATGACTAGCCTGGCCGGAAAACCCCCGTTCAGCCTCAGCCGCCTGGCCATCCACGCGACCCTGATCTTCGCCTGCGCCCTGTACCTGGTGCCGCTGGTGGTGATGCTGCTGACCAGTTTCAAGACCCCCGACGACATCCGCACCGGCAACCTGCTGTCGCTGCCGGACGTGTTCACCCTGATCGGCTGGGCCAAGGCCTGGACCCAGGTCGGCGGCTACTTCTGGAACTCGGTGATGATCACCGTGCCGGCGGTGCTGATCTCCACGCTGCTCGGTGCGCTCAACGGCTACGTGCTGTCCATGTGGCGCTTCCGTGGCTCGCAGCTGTTCTTCGGCGCGCTGCTGTTCGGCTGCTTCCTGCCGTTCCAGGTGGTGCTGCTGCCGGCGTCCTTCACCCTCGGCCAGTTCGGCCTGGCCAACACCACTGCCGGCCTGGTGCTGGTGCACGTGGTCTACGGCCTGGCCTTCACCACGCTGTTCTTCCGCAACTTCTACGTCAGCATCCCCGACGCCCTGGTGCGTGCGGCGCGGCTCGACGGCGCGGGGTTCTTCACCATCTTCGGGCGCATCCTGCTGCCCATGTCGGTGCCCACCGTCATGGTCTGCCTGATCTGGCAGTTCACCCAGATCTGGAACGACTTCCTCTTCGGCGTGGTGTTCGCCAGCGGCGACAGCCAGCCCATCACCGTGGCCCTCAACAACCTGGTCAACACCAGCACCGGGGCCAAGGAATACAACGTCGACATGGCCGCCGCGATGATCGCGGGCCTGCCGACCCTGCTCGTCTACGTGTTCGCCGGCAAGTACTTCCTCCGGGGTTTGACCGCCGGTGCGGTCAAGGGCTGAACGCCGTTGCGCGTGCCCGCGACGCTACTCATTTGTGGAGATTGATATGGCAACCCTCGAACTGCGCAACGTCAACAAACGCTACGGCAGCGGCCTGGCCGACACCCTCCGGGACATCGAACTGTCCATCGACTCGGGTGAATTCCTGATCCTCGTCGGCCCCTCGGGCTGCGGCAAATCCACCCTGATGAACTGCATCGCCGGGCTGGAGGACATCACCGGTGGCGCCATACTCGTGGACGGTGCCGACATCAGCGGCATGAGCCCCAAGGACCGGGACATCGCCATGGTGTTCCAGTCCTACGCCCTGTACCCGACCATGAGCGTGCGCCAGAACATCGCCTTCGGCCTGAAGATCCGCAAGCTGCCTGCCGCCGAGATCGAGGCCGAAGTCAGCCGCGTGGCCAAGCTGCTGCAGATCGAGCACCTGCTCGAGCGCAAGCCCGGCCAGCTCTCCGGCGGCCAGCAGCAGCGCGTGGCCATGGGCCGGGCCCTGGCACGGCGGCCGAAGATCTACCTGTTCGACGAGCCGCTCTCCAACCTCGACGCCAAGCTGCGGGTGGAGATGCGCACCGAAATCAAGCTCATGCACCAGCGCCTCAAGACCACCACCGTCTACGTCACCCACGACCAGATCGAAGCCATGACCCTGGGCGACAAGGTGGCGGTGATGAAGGACGGCGTCATCCAGCAGTTCGGCACCCCGCAGCAGATCTACAACGACCCGGCCAACCTCTTCGTCGCCGGCTTCATGGGCTCGCCGCCGATGAACTTCATCCCCCTGCGCCTGCAGCGCCGCGACGGCCAGCTGTGGGCCCTGCTGGACAGCGGCCAGGCCCGCTGCGAGCTGCCCCTGGGCGAGCTGGGGGAGGGCATCGAAGGGCGCGAGGTGATCCTCGGCGTGCGCCCCGAGCAGATCCTCGCCAGTGCGCCGGCCGACGCCAGCCTGCCGAGCATCCGCGCCGAAATCGAAGTCACCGAACCCACCGGCCCCGACACCCTGGTGTTCACCAGCCTCAACCAGACCAAGGTCTGCTGCCGCCTGGCGCCGGACGCCGCGCCGCAGATAGGTGAAACCCTCTCGCTGTATTTCGATCCCAGCAAGGTATTGCTCTTCGACGCGCAGAGCGGTGAACGGCTGGGTGGGCTGGGAAAGTCACGAACCGTTGAGCGCGCGGGCAATGTCGCGCAGTTCAAGGGGCGTTGAAAGGAAGGCCGCCCCGGCTGCCATCCGAGCCCAGGGACGGCCCTGATATCCA
The DNA here is from genome assembly GCF_026072635.1 of Pseudomonas solani. Classification (NCBI taxonomy): domain Bacteria; kingdom Pseudomonadati; phylum Pseudomonadota; class Gammaproteobacteria; order Pseudomonadales; family Pseudomonadaceae; genus Pseudomonas; species Pseudomonas solani. Next base: position 5,210,920 of record NZ_AP023081.1, read on the forward strand.
AGGCAATACAACAATAAAAACTGGAGTGGATATGAACGTGAAGAAGAGTTGGTGGATGCTGCCCTGCGCCATGCTGGCGCTGCCCGGAGCGGCCAATGCACTGGAGTTCACCGGCTACATGCGCAGTGGCGCCGGCAGCTCCACCGACGGCGGCACCCAGTCGTGCTTCCAGCTGCCGGGGGCGCAGTCCAAGTACCGCCTCGGCAACGAGTGCGAGCAGTACATCGAGCTGGACCTGCGCCAGGACGTGTTCAAGCTCGACGACGGTTCGGTGATCAGCCTCGAAGGCATGGCCCAGCTGTACAACCAGTACGGCCATACGCCCAAGTTCACCGGCGACTACGGCTTCGCGCGGATGAACCAGATGTACGCCGAGTGGAGCAACATGCCCGCCCTCAATGGCGGCTCTTTCTGGGCGGGGCGTCGTTTCTACAAGCGTAACGACATCCACATCTCCGACTTCTACTACTGGAACCAGAGCGCCACCGGCTTCGGCTTCGACGAAGTGGCCATCGGCGACCTGAAGTACAGCTACGTCTTCTCGCGCAAGGACAACTACGACCAGAAGCCCTACATCAACCGCCACGACTTCAACGTCGGCGGCTTCCAGACCAACCCCGGCGGCGAGATGGAAGTGGGCTTCAGCTACATCGACAAGCCCGACAGCACCGACTCCCACAGTGGCTGGGCGGTGACCGCGCAGCACAAACAGAATCCCTTCGCCGGCGGCGCCAACACCTTCGCCCTGCAGTACGGCCGCGGCCCGGGCACCGGCCTCGGCTACACCGGTGACCCGACCCTGGACAACAGCGCCTCCAGCTGGCGCGCCGTGGAGTTCTTCGACTGGCAGATCACCCCGCGCTTCGGTGGCCAGTTCGAGGTCGTCTACCAGAAGGACAAGCGCCCCGACGGCGCCGACCAGAACTGGCTGTCGGTCGGCGTGCGTCCGGTCTACGCCATCACCGAGCAGTTCAAGCTGGTCACCGAGCTGGGTCGCGACCAGGTGGAAGCCCCTGGCGGCACCCGCAAACTGACCAAGTTCACCATCGCCCCCACCTGGTCGCCCGCCGGCCCGGGCTTCTGGGAGCGCCCGGAAATTCGCCTCTACTACACCTACGCCAGCTGGAACGAAGCGGCGCAGCGTTCGGCCAGCCTGCTGGCGGCCGGCTCGGCGCTCTCCGACACCGGCGCCTACGGCACCGACCTGCACGGCTCCAACGTCGGTGTGCAGATCGAGTACTGGTGGAAGTGAGCCTGCGCGGCGCGGCCCTGCGATGAGTCGTGGCGAACCGCGCCGCCATGGCCTGGAACTGGCGACCGAGCCCGTGGAGCATCCGCTCGCCGGGCTCTTCGTTCCCGGTGTGCGCCAGGTCTTCCGCTGGGGCAGCGAGCAGGGGCGCGAGCTGCTGCTGATCGATCACCCGCGCTGCCGCGCCATCTTTGCCCGCCAGGGCGGCCAGCTGCTGCACTTCCAGCCGCGCGGCGAACGCCCGCTGCTCTGGTGCGCCGCGCGCTGGCCCAGGCTCGGCGCCATACGCGGCGGCGTGCCGGTGTGCTGGCCCTGGTTCGGTCGCCACCCGCAGGAAAGCGGCTGGCCCCACCACGGCTGGGCACGCCTCACGGACTGGCGCCTGCAGGAGCGCGAAAGCTCGGACGCCGGCGTGCGCCTGCGCTGGCGCCTGGCCCTGCATGACTGGGAGGTGGAGCTGCAGGCGGAGCTGGGCGATGAACTGGCGCTGACCCTGACCACCCGCCATGGCGACCAGGAACCCTGCGTGCTCAGCCAGGCGCTGCATGCCTATTGGAGCATCAGCGACATCGCCCGGGTCGCCGTGCTGGGACTGGAGGGCGCCAGCGGGCAGGACCTGCTCAGCCGCCAGCGCTTCACCCAGCAGGGCGAGCTGCGCCCGGTGGAAGGCTGTCATCGCATCTTCGATCACGCCGGCCCGCTGCACCTGCAGGACGCCGGCTGGCAACGCCGTGTGCGCATCGACACCGGCGGTTCACCCAATACCGTGGTCTGGCACCCCGGCAGCCGCCCACTCAGCGATGTCAGCTGGAAGGAAGGCCTCGGCTTCGCCAGCATCGAAGCCGCCGCCTGCGGCACCGGCAGCCAGATCCTCGCGCCCGGGGAAGAAGCACGCATTCAGCTCAAGGCGCGAGTGGAATGAATCCCTAAGGTAGCCCGGGCTTCAGCCCGGGAGCGGCGGGGCACTCCCTGTAGGAGCGAATTCATTGGCTCTGTTTGCGTTAGCTGTTGTGGTTCTAATGCAAGCGCTCAAGCACGGTGCTTTCCGGGCATTTAGGGATTTCTTCCACCTCCACCGCATGGGTTTCGCTCCGCTCTACCCATCCTACGAATGCCTGTGCGCACCACGTGGCGATGCGCTGGACGAAGAAAGTTGGAGCAGCCGCCAACGCCCCTCCAGGAGGCCGAACGCAGTCGTTGCGCAGGGGGGCGAGCGGCATGGATGCCGCGAGAGCAGGTAGCCCGGGCTTCAGCCCGGGAGCAGGCATTTACGAAACTCGGCAGGATGAACGCGTGCCGTAGGGTGTGCCGTGCGCACCTCCGCTCGGTGCTTCCGGCGAGTTCGAGGTGCGCGCAGCACACCCTACGTCCAGAGTAAGGGGCGGCTGCATGCTCCGAGGCCTGGTTGGGCTCCCTTCCAGGAGGGCTAAAAGCAACGCCATCCCCCGACCACCGGCCCCGAATCAATCCCGCAACCATGGGTCTGCCCTTGAAAGGGGCTCAGCCCGGCTCTTCGTCCGCGGGGTAGCGGCTGGCGTTGAGGCTTTCCTTGATCTTGCGCAGGTGCGGCTGGAAGTCGACGCCGCGGCGCAGGGTCACGCCGGTGGCCAGCACATCGAGCACGGTGAGCTGGATGATGCGCGAGGTCATCGGCATGTAGATGTCGGTGTCCTCCGGCAGCGGGATGTCCAGGCTCAGGGTGCTGGCGCGGGCCAGCGGCGAGCCGGCGGCGGTCAGGCCCAGCACCGAGGCGCCGTTCTGCCGCGCCAGGCGCGCCACTTCCACCAGTTCGCGGGTGCGGCCGGTGTAGGAAATGATCACGAACAGGTCGCCGGTGTGGGCCACCGAAGCCAGCATGCGCTGCATCAGCACATCGGCATGGGCCGACACGGCGAGGTTGAAGCGGAAGAACTTGTGCTGGGCGTCCAGGGCCACCGGTGCCGAGGCGCCCAGGCCGAAGAAATGGATCTGCCGGGCCTGGATCAGCAGGTCCACGGCGCGGCTGATCAGCTGCGGGTCGAGGGCGTTGCAGGCGCTGTCCAGGGACGCGATGGCGCTGCCGAAGATCTTGCGCGTGTAGGCCTCGGGGCCGTCGTCCGCCTCTACCGCGCGGCTGACGTAGGCGGCGCCGCTGGCCAGGCTCTGCGCCAGCTGCATCTTCAGCTCCGGGTAACCGTTGACGCCGAAGGAGCGGCAGAAGCGGTTCACCGTAGGCTCGCTGACGCTGGCGGCCTGGGCGAGGGCGGCGATGCTGAAGCGCGTCGCCTGCTGTGGGTCCTGGAGAATGACTTCGGCGACCTTGCGTTCGGCCTTGTTGAGGTCTTCGAGTCGTCCCTGGATCTGCTCCAGAAGATTGCGTACGCGGTCCATGTAGGTTCCTTGCAAGGGGCCTGCAAAATCGGTGGCCTATCGTAATGAGGGGCACCGGCCAGAGCCAGAGGTAACAGGAGGGTGACAAAATGTTGTTCTTATTACTACATTTATTCTTGAAATGGCCATTATCACCGTGTATTTCTAGTTCAACCTCGTAAAAGAACAATCATTATGGCTTCCTTATCCGTAGAACCCTGCACCTTCGCCCTGTTCGGCGCCCTCGGCGACCTGGCCTTGCGCAAGCTGTTCCCGGCGCTCTACCAACTGGACCGCGCCGGCCTGCTGCATGGCGACACGCGCATCCTCGCCCTGGCCCGCGAAAGCGAGGAGGGCGGCGCTCGCCTGGCATCCATCGAGGAACACCTGCGTGGCTACGTGCCGGAGCGGGAGATCGACGCAGCCGTGTTGCAGCGCTTCATGGCACGGCTGAGCTACCTGCCCATGGATTTCCTCCACGCCGAGGGCTACCAGGTGTTGGCCGAGCGCGTCGGCCCGGAGGAGCGGCTGATCGCCTACTTCGCCACGCCGGCTTCGGTCTATGGCGCCATCTGCGAGGGCCTGGCCCGCGTCGAGCGCGCCCGCCACACCCGCGTGGTGCTGGAAAAGCCCATCGGCCACGACCTGGAATCCTCGCGTCGGGTCAACGACGCGGTGGCCGTGCATTTCCCCGAGAACCGCATCTACCGGATCGACCACTACCTGGGCAAGGAGACGGTGCAGAACCTCATCGCCCTGCGCTTCGCCAACAGCCTGTTCGAAACCCAGTGGAACCAGCACCACATCTCCCACGTGGAAATCACCGTGGCCGAGCAGGTGGGTATCGAGGGCCGCTGGGGCTACTTCGACGAAGCCGGCCAGCTGCGCGACATGATCCAGAACCACCTGCTGCAGCTGCTCTGCCTGATCGCCATGGACCCGCCCAGCGACCTTTCCGCCGACAGCATCCGTGACGAGAAGGTCAAGGTGCTCAAGGCCCTGGCGCCCATCACTGCCGCCCAGGTGGCGCAGCAGGTGGTGCGCGGCCAGTACATCGCCGGCAGCACCCAGGGCCGCCCGGTGCCGGGCTACCTGGAAGAAGAGAACTCCAACACCCAGAGCGACACCGAAACCTTCGTCGCCCTGCGTGCCGACATCCGCAACTGGCGCTGGAACGGCGTGCCCTTCTACCTGCGCACCGGCAAGCGCATGCCGCAGAAGCTGTCGCAGATCGTCATCCACTTCAAGGAGCCGCCGCACTACATCTTCGCCCCCGAGCAGCGCCCGCTGATCAGCAACCGGCTGATCATCCGCCTGCAGCCCGACGAAGGCATCTCCCTGCAGGTGATGACCAAGGACCAGGGCCTGGACAAGGGCATGCAGCTGCGCAGCGGCCCGCTGCAACTGAGCTTCTCCGACACCTACCGCAGCGCGCGGATCCCCGATGCCTACGAACGCCTCCTGCTGGAGGTGATGCAGGGCAACCAGAACCTCTTCGTGCGCAAGGACGAAATCGAGTACGCCTGGCAATGGTGCGACCAGTTGATCGACGGCTGGAAGCAGTTGGGCGACTCCCCCAAACCCTACGCGGCCGGCACCTGGGGGCCGGTCGCATCCATCGCATTGATCACCCGTGACGGCAGGAGCTGGTATGGCGATCTGTAATCTCGACCTGCCCACGCAGGTCACCGGGGTCAGCCTCGGCAGCCCCGAACAACTGGCCGGCGAACTGGCCCTGCACGTGGCCGGCGCCTTGCGCTCGGCCATCGACTCCCACGGCGTGGCCTCCCTGGTGGTTTCCGGCGGGCGCAGCCCCATCGCCTTCCTCGAGCGGTTGTCCGCCCAGGAACTGGACTGGTCCCGCGTCGCCGTCAGCCTCGCCGACGAGCGCTGGGTGCCGGTGGGCCACGCCGACAGCAACGAAGGCCTGGTGCGTCTTCACCTGCTGCAAGGCCCGGCGGCCAAGGCACGCTTCATCGGCCTCTACCATTCCGCCGCCAGCCTGGACGAGGCGGCGCGCCTGGCCGATGCCGCGCTCGCCGAGCTGCCGCAGCCCATCGACGTGCTGGTGCTGGGCATGGGCGAGGATGGTCACACCGCCTCGCTGTTCCCCAAGAGCCCCGGCCTGGACGACGCCTTGAGCCACTCGTGCACCCGGCGCTGCGTGCCCATGCAGGCGCCGAGCGTGCCGCGCCAGCGCCTGTCCATGCCGTTGCCGCTGCTGGCCGGCGCGCGCCTCACGCTGCTGGCGGTGCAGGGGCAGGGCAAGCTCGACACCCTGGCCACCGCGCTGGCCGGTGAAGACGTGGCGGCCATGCCGATCCGCGCCTTCCTCCACCAGCCCCTCGAGATCTACTGGTGCCCTTGAGCCCGAAGGACCTGTCATGACCGCGAATTCCTCCCCCGCGCGCAACGTGCCGAGCATGGCCGAGAAGGTCGAGATGATCGACCGCCTCTGCGCCGAAGCGCGCATCCTCCCGGTGATCACCATCGAGCGCGAGGAACACATCCTGCCCCTGGCCAACGCCCTGGCCGCCGGCGGCCTGCGCGCCCTGGAAATCACCCTGCGCTCCGAGCACGGCCTCACCGCCATCCGCCTGCTGCGCGAGCAGCGCCCGGACCTGCTGATCGGCGCCGGCACCGTGCTGGATGAACACATGCTCGCCGACGCCGAAGCCGCCGGCGCGCAGTTCATCGTCACCCCCGGCTGCACCGCCGAGCTGCTCGACGCCGGCCGCGAAAGCCCGTTGCCGCTGCTGCCCGGTGTCGGCAGCGCCTCGGAAATCATGCTCGGCCACGCTCGCGGCTACCGGCGCTTCAAGCTGTTCCCGGCGGAAGTGGTGGGCGGTGCGGCGGCCCTCAAGGCATTCGCCGGACCCTTCCCGGGCATCCGCTTCTGCCCAACCGGCGGCGTCAAGCCGGACAACGTGCGTAACTACATGGCCCTGCCCAACGTCATGTGCGTAGGCGGTACCTGGATGATGGACAGCGCCTGGGTGCGCGCCGGCGACTGGGCGCGCATCGAAGCCGCCACAGCCGAAGCCTTGAAGCTGCTGGAATAAGGGCAGCCGGAAGATGCAAGCCGCCCGTGCGGGAGCACTGGCGGTGCAAGGAAGAGTCAGATCGCCGCGCCATCACTGCCATTCACGCTGCCCCGAGGATCGCCCCATGTCCCGTTTCGCCCCCGAAGCCCTGTTCCCCAGCCCCGCCGACATTCCCGAAGCCTGGCGCCTCGGCGCACCGGTGGAGCAGCGCGAATACCTGGTGGAGGGCGAACTGCGTCGCTGGGACGGTCCCCTGGCCACGGTGCGCAGCCCGATCTTCCTCAAGGGCGAGCAGGGCGAGGAACAGGTCATCCTCGGCAGCACGCCGCTGCTGGATGCCGACGCCGCGCTGGAGGCGCTGGACGCCGCCGTGCGTGCCTATGACAACGGCCAGGGCGCCTGGCCCAATATGCGTGTCGGTGAGCGCATCCACCATGTCGAGCTGTTCCTGGCGCGCATGCGCGAGCGGCGCCACGAGGTGGTGCGCCTGCTGATGTGGGAGATCGGCAAGAACCTCAAGGATTCCGAGAAGGAGTTCGACCGCACCTGTGACTACATGGTCGACACCATCAACGCCCTGAAGGAGCTCGACCGCCGCTCCAGCCGCTTCGAGCTGGAGCAGGGCACCCTCGGCCAGATCCGCCGCGTACCCCTGGGCGTGGCGCTGTGCATGGGCCCCTACAACTACCCATTGAACGAAACCTTCACCACGCTGATTCCGGCGCTGATCATGGGCAACACCGTGGTCTTCAAGCCGGCCAAGTTCGGCGTGCTGCTGATGCGCCCGCTGCTGGAAGCCTTCCGCGACAGCTTCCCGGCCGGCGTCATCAACATCATCTACGGCCGTGGCCGCGAGACCGTCAGCGCGCTGATGGCCAGCGGCAAGGTCGACGTCTTCGCCTTCATCGGCACCAACAAGGGCGCCAGCGACCTGAAGAAACTGCACCCGCGCCCGCACCGCCTGCGCGCCGCCCTGGGGCTGGATGCCAAGAACCCCGGCATCGTCCTGCCGCAGGTGGACCTGGACAACGCCGTCAACGAGGCCGTCACCGGCGCACTGTCGTTCAACGGCCAGCGCTGCACCGCGCTGAAGATCCTCTTCGTCCATGAAGACGTGCTCGAACCCTTCCTCGCGCGCTTCAGCGCCAAGCTCGCCGCGCTCAAGCCGGGCATGCCCTGGGAAGACGGCGTGGCGCTGACGCCGCTGCCGGAGCCGGGCAAGGTCGACTACCTCACCACCCTGCTGCAGGACGCCACCGCCAAGGGCGCCCAGGTGGTCAACGAGGGCGGCGGCCAGAGCCGCGAGAGCTTCTTCTACCCGGCGCTGCTGTGCCCGGTGAGCCCGGACATGCGCACCTACCAGGAAGAGCAGTTCGGCCCGCTGGTGCCCGTGGTGCCGTACCGCGACGTGCAGGTCGCCATCGACTACGTGCTGGATTCCGACTACGGCCAGCAGCTGTCGATCTTCGGCAACGACTCCGCCGAGGTCGGCCGCCTGGTGGACGCCTTCGCCAACCAGGTGGGGCGCATCAACATCAACGCCCAGTGCCAGCGCGGGCCGGACACCTTCCCCTTCAACGGGCGCAAGAACTCCGCCGAGGGCACCCTGTCCGTGCACGACGCGCTGCGCACCTTCTCCATCCGCACCCTGGTGGCCACGCGCTTCCAGGAAGACAACAAGACGCTGATCAGCGAGATCATCCGCAACCGCGAATCCAGCTTCATCAGCACCGATTACATCTTCTGATGCGCGGCGTCCCGATCCTCGCGCTGCTGCTCCTGGCCGGTGCCGCACAGGCGGCGGAACCGGCCTGCGGCGACTTCCTCGAACAGCTCGGGGTCGCGTCGCCCGGGTTGCACTTCGAAGGCTGCAAGCTGGAGGAGGGCGGCCAGCTGCGCCAGCTGGTGGCCGAGTACCAGGTGCCCGGCCCCCAGGCCCATGGCGTGGAAAGCCTGCTGCACCAGCGCTTCGGCCTGCAGCCGCTGCGCTTCATGTGTTGCGGCTGGGACACCCGGCCCGCCAGCGCGCCCCACGCCAGCGGCCGGCCCTACGAAATCCGCATGAGCTCAGGGGAAACCCTGGAGAAGGACTGGGCGCGCATCGACCGCTTCCACGTCAGTGTCACCCTCTATCTCGAAGACCCATAGTCAGCCGCCGAGCATCGCTGCGTTGGGCTTCGCAACGCTCGGCGCCAACCTCCGGAGCAGATCCGTGCGTAGGGTGGATGACGCTTTTTTCATCCACCGGCGGTGTGGTCGGGAAGCGCGGAGTCAAGGCAGTCCTGCGGCCTGCCTGGCGACTGAAGTCGCCCCTACAAGGTCGTGCCAAGGGGATTTCTTGTGGGAGCGAATTCATTCGCGATGGGGCGTTTGGGCAGCCGCAGCCACGTGCCGGCTGCGGGTCTTCGCGGCTGAAGCCGCTCCCACAAGGAGAGCCCGCTGCGACGCCAACCTCGGGAGGTGGTCCGTGCGTAGGGTGGATGACGCTTTTTTCATCCACCGGCGGTGTGGTCGGGAAGCGCGGAGTCAAGGCAGTCCTGCGGCCTGCCTGGCGACTGAAGTCGCCCCTACAAGGTCGTGCCAAGGGGATTTCTTGTGGGAGCGAATTCATTCGCGATGGGGCGTTTGGGCAGCCGCAGCCACGTGCCGGCTGCGGGTCTTCGCGGCTGAAGCCGCTCCCACAAGGAGAGCCCGCTGCGACGCCAACCTCGGGAGGTGGTCCGGGCGTAGGGTGGATGACGCTCTTTTCATCCACCGGCGGTGTGGTCGGGAAGCGCGGAGTCAAGGCAGTCCTGCGGCCTGCTTGGCGACTGAAGTCGCCCCTACGGGGTCGTGCCACGGTGGGCGGTTTTTTGTGGGAGCGAATTCATTCGCGATGATCCCGTCTCGGGCTGAAGCCAGGGCTACGGCAGCCGTGCAGGGCGGGTGAGCCCCGCTAAACCACACCGGGTAACGCGATGCATCCTTCAGCCTCCGCGCCTCACCTGCAACCTTCGCGGTATCGCCAGCACCCCTGGCTGGTAGTCCCCGGCGATGGCCTGCAGCGTCCGATCCAGCACCTGTTCGGCGATCAGCTCGTGTTGCTGGCGCATGGAGTTCACTGGCAGCGGCAGGAAGTCCAGCAGCTGGGTGTCGCCGAAGGTGGCGAGTTGCAGCTGCTGCGGCCAGGCGCCCCGTTCGCGCAGCACATCCAGCACGCCGGCCAGCAGCACGTAGGCGGTGGTCACCAGTGCATCCGGCAGGTGGCCCTGGCGCTCCAGCAGGCCCAGCATCAGTTGTCGGCCGCACTCGCGGCTGAACTCGGCGCCATGTTCCACCCGCGCCTCGCCCCCGAAGCCGGCGAGCGCGGCACGGAAGCCCGCCTCGCGGTCGCGGCTGATGGGCAGCTCCGGCCGCGCGCCGAGCAACGCCACCTGGCGCGGCGGCGGGTTCAGCAGGCTGCGGGTGAGCAGTTGCGCCGCCTGGTGGTCATCGCTCACCACCGAGCAGAAACGCCCCGGGGCCAGCTCGCGGTCGACGGCGATCACCGGCAGCCCGGCATCCAGCAATGCACCCAGGCTCGGGTCCTGGGGTGGCAGGCAGCTGGCGACGATCAGCGCATCGCAACGCCGCGCACTGAAGAGCTGCAGCAGCTGGCGCTCGCTCTCCGGCTCGTCGTCGGAGCTGGCGATCAGCAACTGGTAGCCCCGGGTCCGTGCCTGTTGTTCCAGCAGCTTGGCCAGGCGCGCATAGCTGGGGTTTTCCAGGTCCGGGAGGATGAAGGCCAGGGTGCGCGTCTGCCCACGGCGCAAGCCGGCGGCATGGGGATCGGGGCGGTAACCGTGGGCATCGACCACCGCGCGCACCCGCTCCACGGTGGCGGGGGAGATGCGTTTCTCCTCGGCCTTGCCGTTGACCACATAGCTGGCGGTGGTGACCGAAACCCCGGCCAGCCGGGCGATGTCACTGAGTTTCAAGGGGCGACTCCTCGTGGGGTGCGCGTTTCATCGGTCGGGCTTCAAGCGGCGAAGAATATCGAGTAACGTGCCGCCCTGGATTAGTGAAACGATTCAGCACGGCTTTTGTCCAGATAGCAACCACCCTCTGCCAAGGGTTGGGCAGCGCCTAAGCTGAAGGTTCATCGCACAACGACAACAGGGCCTGAAGGCCCGCGTGGAGGAAACGGCATGCTCGAACTGACCCCGGCTCTGGTGTCCATGGGCCTGGCGGCGGCGGACAAGGCCGCAGCCCTGCAACTGGTGGCCAGCCGCCTGGTGGACGACGGGCTCGCCGCCGAAGGCTACCTGGCCGCGCTGCAAGCCCGTGAAGGGCAGGGCTCCACCTACCTCGGCCAGGGCCTGGCCATTCCCCACGGCACCCCGCAAACCCGGCACATGGTCCACGCCACCGGCGTGCGCCTGCTGCACTTCCCCGAGGGCGTGGACTGGGGCGACGGCCAGCGCGTGTACCTGGCCATCGGCATCGCCGCGAAATCCGACGAACACCTGCGCCTGCTGCAACTGCTTACCCGTGCCCTGGGCGAAGGTGACCTGGGCGCCGAGCTGCGCCGCGCCGAAACCGCCGACGCCATCATCGCGCTGCTCCAGGGCGGCCCCGGCGAGCTGGCGCTGGACGAACAGCTGGTGACGCTCGGCAGCGCCGCCGAAGACTTCGACGAACTGGCCCTGGAAGGCGCGCGCCTGCTGCGTCGTGCCGGCTGCGTGGACAAGGGCTATGCCACCCAGCTGTTGCAGGGCGACGCGCTGCCCCTGGGCGCAGGCCTCTGGTGGCTGGACAGCAGCCACGCAGTGAACCGCCCCGGGCTGGCCTTCGTCGCGCCGCGCACGCCGCTGCGCCACCAGGGCCAGTCGCTGGCCGGGCTGTTCTGCCTGGCCAGCCGAGGTGACGCCCACGTGGCGCTGCTGGAGCGGCTCTGCGCACTGCTTATCGAAGGGCGCGGTTCCGAATTGGCCCAGGCCGCCGACCGCCGCCGGGTGCTGGAAACTCTGGCCGGCGACGCCACCGCCGAGTGGCCCAGCCTGCGCGTACCCCTGGCCAACGCCCACGGCCTGCACGCCCGCCCGGCCAAGGAGCTGGCGCAACTGGCCCAGGGCTTCGCCGGGGAGGTGCGGGTGCGCATCGCCGACAGCGGCCTGCCCGCGGTCAGTGCGCGCAGCCTGAGCAAGCTGCTGGGTTTGGGTATCCGCCGTGGCCAGGTGCTGGAGCTGCTGGCCGAACCGGGCATCGCCGACCAGGCCCTGCCGGTGCTGCGCCAGGCGGTGGAGCAAGGCCTGGGCGAGGAGGTGGAGCCCCTGGCCGCCGGTTCGACCGCCAGCACCGAACAGCCTGAATCCGAGACCGAGGAAACCACTCCCGGCGCACCCGCTCCGGGCAGCCTGCTCAACGCCGTGCCGGCCGCGCCCGGCATCGCCATCGGCCCGGCCCATGTGCGTGTCGCGCGGGCCTTCGACTACCCCGCCCGTGGCGAATCCCCGGCCAGCGAGCGCAAGCACCTGCACCAGGCATTGGCCCAGGTGCGCGCGGAGATCGAGGCCCTGGTGGAGCGCAGCGAGGTGAAGGCCATCCGCGAGATCTTCATCACCCACCTGGAAATGCTCGCCGACCCGGGCCTGGGCGATGAGGTGGAGGCACGCCTGCAACGCGGCGAGAGTGCCGCTGCCGCCTGGGCCAGCGTGATCGGCACCGCCGCCGCCCAGCAGGAATCCCTGCAGGATGCGCTGCTGGCCGAGCGCGCCGCCGACCTGCGCGACGTCGGCCACCGCGTGCTGGCCAAGCTCTGCGGCGTCGAGGACCAGGCCGAGCCCGAGCAGCCCTATGTGCTGGTGCTGGACGAAATGGCGCCCTCCGATGTCGCCCGGCTGGACCGCACCCGCGTGGCCGGCATCCTCACCGCGCGCGGTGGCGCCACCTCCCACAGCGCCATCGTCGCCCGCGCCCTGGGCATTCCCGCCCTGGTCGGCGCCGGGGCCGGGGTGCTGGCCCTGGAGCCGGGCACGCCGCTGCTGCTGGACGGCGGCCGTGGCCGCCTGGTGGTGGCACCGGAGCAGGCCCTGCTGGAGCGCGCCCGTGCCGAGCACCAGGACCGCGAGCGCCTGCTGCGCGAGGCCGAGGCGCACAAGAACGAACCGGCCCGAACCCGCGACGGCCACCGGGTGGAGGTCTGCGCCAACCTGGGCGACGCTGCCGGCGCCGTGGCGGCGGTGGAGCAGGGCGCCGAAGGCGTCGGCCTGCTGCGCACCGAATTCATCTTCATGGCCCATTCCCAGGCGCCCGACCTGGCGAGCCAGGAGGCCGACTACCGCAAGGTGTTCGACGCCCTCGACGGCCGCCCGCTTGTGGCGCGCACCCTCGATGTGGGTGGCGACAAACCCTTGCCCTATTGGCCCATCGCCCATGAGGAAAACCCCTTCCTCGGCCTGCGCGGCGTGCGCCTGACCCTGCAGCGGCCCAAGGTGATGGAGACCCAGTTGCGCGCCTTGCTGCGTGCCGCCGACGGTCGCCCGCTGCGCATCATGTTCCCCATGGTCGGCAGCGTTGCCGAATGGCGCCAGGCCCGCGACATGGCCCTGCGCCTGGCGGAGGAAATCCCCCAGGCCGACCTGCAGCTGGGGATCATGGTCGAGGTGCCGTCCGCGGCGTTGCTGGCCCCAGTGCTGGCCCGCGAGGTGGACTTCTTCAGCATCGGCACCAATGACCTGACCCAGTACGCCCTGGCCATCGACCGTGGCCACCCGACGCTCTCGGCCCAGGCCGATGGCCTGCACCCGGCCGTGCTGCAACTCATCGAGCTCACCGTGCGCGCCGCCCATGCGCGGGGCAAATGGGTGGGCGTGTGCGGCGAGCTGGCCGCCGACCCGCTGGCGGTGCCGCTGCTGGTGGGGCTGGGGGTGGACGAACTCAGCGTCGCGGCGCGCAGCGTGCCCGAGGTCAAGGCGCGCATCCGCGAGCTCAGCCTGGCCGACGCCCAGGAACTGGCGGGCGTGGCGCTGGCGGCGGAAAGCGCCGAAGCGGTACGCGCCCTGGCGGAGAAATTCTGATGGCACGCATCCTCACGCTCACCCTCAACCCGGCGCTGGACCTCACCCTGCGCCTGCCGCGCCTGGAGCCCGGTGCGGTCAACCGGGGCCAGGCGCTGGTCAGCCACGCCGCCGGCAAGGGCCTCAACGTCGCCCAGGTGCTGGCCGACCTGGGCCACTCCCTCAGCGTCAGCGGCTTCCTCGGCGCCGGCAACGCCCAGCCCTTCGAAGCGCTGTTCGCCCGGCGCGGCTTCCACGACGCTTTCGTCCGCGTCGAGGGCGAAACCCGCAGCAACCTCAAGCTGGCCGAAGACGACGGCCGCATCACCGACATCAACGGCCCCGGGCCGGAGGTGGACGCAGCGGCAAAAGACGAACTGCTGCGCCGCATCGACGCCCTGGTGCCCGGGCACGACCTGGTGGTGGTGGCCGGTAGCCTGCCACGGGGCGTGGACGCCGACTGGTTCGCTGCGCTGCTGCGGCGCCTGCATGGGCTGGGCGCACGGGTGGCGCTGGACAGCAGCGGGGCGGCCCTGCGCGCCGGGCTTGCCAGCGCGCCCTGGCTGGTCAAGCCCAACGCCGAGGAGCTGGCCGACGCCTGTGGCCGCCCTCTCGACGAGTTGGCCGCACAGGCCGAGGAGGCCGCGCGCCTGCAGGCCGCCGGCATCGAACACCTGGTGCTGTCCATGGGTGCCGAGGGCGTGCGCTGGTTCAACCGGGGGCAGGCCCTGCAGTCGCGCCCGCCCAAGGTGAAGGTGGCCAGCACCGTGGGCGCCGGCGATTCGCTGCTGGCGGGCATGGTCCACGGCCTGCTGGCCGGCTGGCCCGCCGAGCGCACCCTGGCCCACGCCACCGCCATCGCCGCCCAGGCAGTGACGCAGATCGGTTTCGGCATCAATGACCGGGCGCAACTGGCCGCGCTGGAAAGCGCGGTGCGCGTGCAGCCCGTAGAAGAACAACACGAGGTACCCCGATGAAATTCGCCCTTGTCACCGCCTGCCCCAATGGCGCGGTCAGCAGCCTGATCAGCGCGCGCCTGCTGGAAGGCGCCGCCCGCCGCCTGGGCTGGACACCCGGGGTGGAAATGCCCGGCGGCGAGCCCCTGTCCGCCGAGGCCGTGGCCGATGCCGACTGGGTGCTGGTGGTGAAGACCGGCCCGCTGGACCTCGCGCGCTTCGCCGGCAAGCGCCTCTACCTGGCCACCCCGGCCGAGGCCCTGCACGAGCCGCAAGCCTTCCTCCAGCGTGCCGAGCGCGAGGCCCAGGTACGGGCCGAGCAGGCCGCGCCCGTGCCTGCCGTGGCCAGTGAGCGGCCACGCCTGGTCGCCGTCACCGCATGCCCCACGGGCGTCGCCCACACCTTCATGGCCGCTGAAGCGTTGAAGCAGGCCGCCGCGCGCCTGGGCATGGAACTGCAGGTGGAAACCCAGGGCTCGGTGGGGGCCCGCGACCCGCTGCCGGCCGAAGCCATCGCCGCTGCCGATGTGGTGCTGCTGGCCACCGATATCGAAGTGGACACCGCCCGCTTCGCCGGCAAGCGCGTCTACCGCTGCAGCACCGGCGTCGCCCTCAAGCAATCCGAAGCCACCCTGCGCAAGGCCCTGGCTGATGCCCAGGTGCAGCAGGCCGGCAAGCCCGGCAGCCCCCAGGCCGAGGGCCAGGGCGAAGCCAAAGGCGTGTACAAGCACCTGCTCACGGGCGTGTCCTTCATGCTGCCGATGGTGGTGGCGGGCGGCCTGCTGATCGCCCTGTCCTTCGTCTTCGGCATCGAGGCCTTCAAGGAGCAGGGCACCCTGGCCGCCGCGCTGATGCAGATCGGCGGCGACACCGCCTTCAAGCTGATGGTGCCGCTGCTGGCCGGCTACATCGCCTATTCCATCGCCGACCGCCCGGGCCTGGCGCCGGGGATGATCGGCGGGCTGCTGGCCGCCACACTGGGCGCAGGCTTCATCGGCGGCATCATCGCGGGCTTCCTCGCCGGCTACTCGGCCAAGGCCATCAGCCGCTGGGTGAGGCTGCCGCAGAGCCTTGAGGCGCTCAAGCCCATCCTCATCATCCCGCTGCTGGCCAGCCTGATCACCGGGCTGGTGATGATCTACGTGGTCGGCAAACCGGTGGCCGGCATGCTCGCCGCGCTGACCCAGTTCCTCGACGGCATGGGCAGCACCAACGCCATCCTCCTGGGCGTGTTGCTGGGCGGGATGATGTGCGTCGACCTCGGCGGGCCGATCAACAAGGCCGCCTATGCCTTCTCCGTCGGCCTGCTGGCCTCCCACAGCTACGCGCCCATGGCCGCCACCATGGCGGCCGGCATGGTGCCCCCCATCGGCCTGGGCATCGCCTGCCTGCTGGCGCGGCGCAAGTTCGCCCAGAGCGAGCGCGAGGCCGGCAAGGCGGCGCTGGTGCTGGGGCTGTGCTTCATCTCCGAGGGTGCCATTCCCTTCGCCGCCAAGGACCCGCTGCGGGTGATCCCCGCCAGCATCGCCGGCGGCGCGCTCACCGGCGCGCTGTCGATGTACTTCGGCTGCAAGCTCATGGCGCCCCACGGCGGGCTGTTCGTCATGCTCATCCCCAACGCCATCAACCACGTGCTCGCCTACCTGCTGGCCATCGTCGCCGGCAGCCTGGTCACCGGCCTGCTCTATGCCGCGCTCAAGCGCGGCGATAGCCAGGAGTTAGTGCCCTCGTAGGATGGGTAGAGCGGAGTGAAACCCATGCGGCGGTGCCTCGCACCCGATGGGTTTCGCCGGGCTCTACCCATCCTACGGACTCGTCCACCTTCCCCACGGAGCCACGCAATGCCCCGCACCCTGAACAAGGACACCCGCCTGTGCATGTCGCTGTCGGGCCGCCCCGGCAATTTCGGTACGCGCTTCCACAACTCGCTCTACGAGCAACTGGGCCTGGACTACGTCTACAAGGCCTTCACCACGGCAGACCTGCCGGCCGCCATCGGCGGCATCCGCGCGCTGGGCATCCGGGGCTGCGCGGTGTCGATGCCGTTCAAGGAAGCCTGCATCGCCCACCTCGATGAGCTGGATTCCTCGGCGGCGGTGATCCAGTCGGTCAACACCATCGTCAACGACGACGGCCACCTCAAGGGCTACAACACCGACTACCTGGCGGTGGCCAGCCTGCTGCGCAGCCACGGCGTCGACCCGCAGGCGGACTTCGCCCTGCGCGGCAGCGGCGGCATGGGCAAGGCGGTGACCTTCGCCCTGCGTGACAGCGGTTTCGCCAACGGCACCCTGGTGGCGCGCAACGCGTCACGGGGCCAGGCCCTGGCCGCGACGTGCGGCTACGAATGGCAGGCGGAGCAGGGCGAGCTGCGCCCGCGCCTGCTGGTGAACGTGACCCCCATCGGCATGGAGGGCGGCCCCGAGGCCGGGCAGCTGGCCTTCGACGAGGCCACCATCGACGCCGCGGAGGTGATCTTCGACGTGGTCGCCATTCCCGTGGAAACCCCGCTGATCCGCACCGCCCGTGCCCTCGGCAAGCGGGTGATCACCGGTGGCGAAGTCATCGTCCTGCAAGGGGTGGAGCAGTTCGTGCTATACACCGGCATCCGCCCCAGCGCCGAACAGATCGCCGAGGCCGCCGCCTTCGCGCGCAGCTGAGGCCGCCACGAGGAGCACGTCGATGATCAAGCAGCTTGGCAACACCCCGATCCTCCCCATCCACCGCGCCAGCTGCCACTGCGGCGCCGTGGTGCTGGAGCTGACCCTGCCGGACGGGGTGGTGGACCCGCGCCGCTGCGACTGCTCCATGTGCCGGCGCAAGGGCGCCATCGTCGCCAGCGTGCCGCTGGCCGGGCTGCGCGTGGTGCAGGGCGCCGACGTGCTCACGCTCTACCAGTTCAACACCCTCGCTGCACGGCATTACTTCTGCTCCCGCTGCGGCATCCACACCCACCACCAGCGCCGCTCCAACCCGCATCAGTACGGCTTCAACGTCGGCTGCCTGGAGGGGGTCAACCCCTTCGACCTGGGCGAAGTGCCCACCAGCGACGGGGTCAACCACCCGGCCGATCGCTGAATGGGACCGTCTGCTGTGCCTGCGATGATTCGAGCTGAGGATTCGGCAGGATGAGCTCGTGCCGTAGGGTGTGCTGCGTGTTCAGCCGGGGGACATAGGTGACAGGTGTCGGGAGACATAGGTAACGCATTTAGGCTTACGGAATCCTTCGAAGAGGAGTTCGAGCGATGCCGTGGCAGGAGTGCACCACCATGTCGATACGACGTGAATTCGTACTGTTGGCCCAACACCCGCAGAGCAACATCCGGGAGCTCTGTCGACGCTACGGCATCAGCCCCAAGACGGCTTACAAATGGCTGGAGCGATATCAAGAACTGGGTGATTCCGCTCTGCAGGACCAATCCCGTCGTCCGCTGACGAGTCCTGGACGCAGCAGCGCCGAGCTGGAGCGAGAGGTGGTGCGCCTGCATCACCAATTCCCTTATTGGGGCGCTCGCAAGCTGCTCCATCTGTTGCCAAAGGCCATGGATCGCCCTCATCACAGCACCCTCGATGCGATTCTTCGGCGCCATGGCTGCCAGGTGCGCTATCACGCCGAGGACGTACAGGCGCCAGCTACCCATCGCTACGAGCACAAGCGGCCAAACGAGCTCTGGCAGATCGACTTCAAGGGCAACTTCCATCTTTCGGACCGCAACTCACCACGTTGCCACCCGCTGACGGTACTCGATGACCATTCACGCTTTGCGCTCTGCCTGGAGGGCTGTGAAGGGGAACGCCTGGAGCTGGTGCGCCCCAAGCTGGCCACGGTTTTCCGTCGCTATGGGCTGCCATGCCGGATAACGGCCGACAACGGCCCGCCCTGGGGCTCAAACATCGAGGGCGGCCTATCTGCGATGGAGGTCTGGCTGATGCGCCTAGGCATCGACGTCAGTCATAGCCGCCCTTACCACCCACAGACCCAAGGCAAGCTTGAGCGTTTCCATCAAACCCTCAAGCATGAGCTGCTGCATCGCAGCTTCAGTGACATGGAGCACTGCCAGCGCGTGATGGACCAATGGCGAGACCAGTACAACCAACAACGACCTCATGAGGCGCTGGGCCAGTTACCACCGATATCGCGCTATCAGCCAAGCCTAAGGGCGTACCCGGAGCAATTGCCGGAAATCGAGTACGAGCCGGAGGACAAGGTGCTCAAGGTAGGGGGAACCGGACAGGTGCAATTCAAAGGGAAAAGCCGGTTCGTCGGTGGTGGGTTATTGGGCGAGCGAATCGCAATACGCCCCACCGGTGTGGATGGTGTCTACGATGTGATTTTCATCCATAAGACAATCCGCCAGTTCGACCTGAGAGAGAAGAAGTAACGACCATCAACCCGTTACCCATGTCTCCCGACAAGCGTTACCCATGTATCCCGGCTAAACACCGTGCGCACCGCCGCTCGGTGCCTCCGGCGAGTCCCAGGTGCGCGCAGCACACCCTACGTCCGGAGTAAGGGGTGGCTTCACACTCCAAGGTTGGGTTGTGCCGCTTCCAGAACGCCAAAAGCGAAGCCACGTTCCCCAAACGCGGGTGTCAGCATCGTGATGCGACTCCGCTCCACGCACAAAACACAAAGGCCGCTGTCCTCCCGGAGCAGCGGCCTTTTCGTTGTCATCGCGGCTCAGGTGAGCAGGGCGATGAGGATGATGATCGGGATCGGGACACCCAGGAACCAGAGCAGTAGCGAGCGCATGGTCGTTTCCTCGTTCAGCGAAGGGGGGCGGGGCGGTGGTAGGCGAGGCTGTCGGTCACCGTGTCGCGGCTGCGGCCACCGCGGGTGGCGGCGAAGCTGGCGGTGAAGGCTCCGATGAGCAGGGCGACGAACATCCACAGCGAGGCGTGGATGCCGGCCTTACGGGCGGCGTCGGCAGCCTGGCGGGCGTCGGTCACCGCTTGCTGGGCCATGGCGTGCACCTGCTCGACACGGGCCTGGGCCTCGGCCTGGGAGAGGTTGGTGCGCTGGGCCACCAGGCGCACCAGGTAGTCGTGGTCCTCGGGGCTCAGCTGACCACCTTCGGCCAGGCTGCGCACGAAGATGCGCGACACCACGCCGTGGGCGGCATCGTCCACGGTGGGGGCGGGGCGATCGTCGCGGAACAGGGTGTCCACGTAGTAGCCATAGGGGTTCTGCGCATCGTCGCTGGCACCGGGTGCGCTACCGGCGCTGGCACCGGCTGCCACGGCCGCGCCGGCCTGCACGCCGCCGCCCACCAGGTTGCCGACGGTACCCACCAGCAAGGCAGCAGTGACCAGGGTCGCCACGGCCCAGGCGAGGAAGCCGTGGGCGGTGTCGCGGAAGAACACCTCATCACCGTGCAGGCGGCTCCAGCGCAACCTCAGGCGCCCGGCGAGGTAGCCGCCCAAGCCGGCGGCGGCCAGTTGGGTGAAGGCCAGCCAGGCGATACTGGCAAAGCCCAGCCCCTCGGCGCTGATGCCCTCGTGTTGCCAGGGCGAGATGGCCGCGAAGCCGAGGCCGAAGCCCAGCAGCACGAGGATCAGGGACAGCGCGGCGGCAGCCGCCGCGCCAGCGAATACCGCGCTCCAGGAGACGCCCGAAGCGTCGGTGACTTCCAGGGCGGTTGCGTAGGCATCAGAAGTGGTGGTGTTCATCGTCGTGTCCTTGTTCGGAGGCTCAACGCCGTGACCGCCAGGGGCGGCGGCCGCCGTACCTTTTTGTATGGCACTCATGGCTTTGGGTGCCGGAAGGCGAACAAAGGTTCAGGGATTATCTTGCGTGCGCCCCATGCATCGGCGTGCTGGTGCGGCGGCATCCGCTCCTCTAAAGTTCGGCGACGCTTTTTCATCGTTTGGTATCGCCATGGGATTTCTGGATTTCCTGTTCAACCGCAAGCCCTCCCCGGATGACTTCGCCGTGCTCTTCGAGTCGGCTGCGCGCAAGGCCGGCTTCAAGGGTGAGCTGACCTATCGCCCCCGGGAGTTCCGCCTGGTGTATGGCGAAAGCGCCTTCTTCAACCTGCACAACGCCTACCGTGAGTACTGCAGCCAGCGTGGCGCGCGGCGCCGCGAAACCCTGAACAACTACATCGCCGCACTCTGCGAAAACCAGCGCAGCCGCGCGCTGCCCCTGGACGAGGCGCGCCCATTGCTGCTGCCGGTGATCCGTAGTCGCGGCATGATCGAAGAGCTGCGCCTGCACCAGGTGCGCACCGAAGGCGACGACCTGGACTTCAGCCCCGTCTACCTGCCCATGGGCGATGACGCCGTGGTGCTGCTGGCCATCGACCACCCCGAATCCACCGCCACCCTGGTGCAGGGCCCCGACAAGAGCTGGGGCATCACCCTGGAAGAGGGCCTGGCCATCGCCCTGACCAACCTGCGCGACACCACCGCCGACAACTTCGTCGAGGTGGTGCCGGGGCTGTTCCGGGGCGACTGGAATGACAGCTACGACATCAGCCGCATCTTCCTGCCCGATGTGCTCGAGCGCCTGCCGCTCAAGGGCCGGCCCGTGTTCATGGTGCCCAGCCGCGAAACCCTGCTGGTGACCGGGGATCACGACGGTCACGCGCTCGCCGCCATGGTCGAGCTGGGCCTGCAGGCGGCCAGCGAAGGCCGCGCCATCTCCACCGGGCTGTACTGCTACGAGGACGGCAAGGTGGCGACCTACCCGGTGCAGCATCCGCTGCTGCAGGCCCGCCTGGCGCGCATGCGCTACCTCACCACCAAGAACGAATACGACACCCAGAAGCACGCGCTGGACCTGATCCACCAGGAGAACAGCACCGACATCTTCGTTGCCAACTACCAGCTGTACGCCGCCCAGGAAGACCCCGACCAGCTGTTTTCCATCGCCAGCTGGACCGAGGGCGTGGACAGCCTGTTGCCCCGTGTCGACCGCCTGGTGCTGGTGCGCCCCAACGAAGACTGCAGCGACGCCGAGACCCGCGCCGTTTCCTGGGAACAGGCCATGGCGCTGCTGGGCGACCTGCTCGAAGAAGCCCCCGGTTTCTACCCGCCGCGCTACCGCACCCTCGGCTTCCCCGAACCCAGCCGCGCCGAGCTGCTGGATGAGGTGAACTAGCCGGCCTGGCCCAACACTGCTGCGCTCGATGTGGGGGCGCGCCGCGGCTGGCGGCTTTCGTAGGATGGTGTAGAGCGAAGCGAAACCCATGCGGCGGCGGTGGCAGCAACCCCCGGGCGACCGAACAGCACCGTGTTTGAGGGCAGGCGTCACAACCAACAGCGAACGCAGAAAGCGCCTTATGGAAAACGCCTACAAGGCAACGCCGTTGCGAGCCTACAAAGGGCTTGGATAGGGTTCCGCCGCTGCTTTCCACAGAAAGCGGTCGGGTGTGGAAGCCTGGGTAACAATGGAAATTGTGCGCGCCATAGCGACGTCTGGCGTCGGCAGTCTATGGCGGACCGTGTGAGTGGGCTCGCGCCCAGCCGGTTTTCGCGTGATTTCCCCGGTACTTCCACCTCGCACGGTCCGCCACCCTTCATGCAGTAGGTGGCGGCTCTATCACAGGATGGAGTACTGCCATGACCCTTCCCGAGATCACCCCTCGCATCTTCCTGCGTCACCAGCGTCAACTGCGCGCTTTCCTCATGGGCCACGAAGCCTGGTTTTCCACCCGCGACCTGCGCCGCCTGCTCAACACCGATATCAACCGCCGGACCCTGTTCCGCCTCTGCGACGACCAACACCGCCGCGTGCGCCTGCGCACCGCCAACGGCTGGTTCGAAGAGGAGGCGGTGGTGAGCGAATCCGGCCTGCATGATCTGCTCAGCGTCTACTGCTTCCACCCGGAAAACCGCATGCTGCGGCGCTGGGTCAGCCAGGAAGTGGTCGCGGTGCTGCGCGTCGGTTGAGCGGCCTCCCAGGCAATGCACCCAGCGGTGCGTTGCCAAGCCTGCCCCGGGCTGAAGCCCGGACTACGTCGCCGGCTTGGCACATAGGTTGGCGCCGAGCCTGCGAGGCCCAACGCAGCGGTGCGTCGATCAGAGGCGCAGGCCGAGCTGGATGACCGCTTCGGTGCTCAGCCGCACCAGTGGCGCCAGCGAATAGGTCCAATGACCGCCGGCGAGCTCTTCCCACTCATCGTGATGCTGCTGTTCTTCCGCGAGGATCGAGCCGATACAGGCGCTGGCGGCGGGGTCCTGATCGGCCAGGGTCGCCAACTGTTCGTCGAGATGCCGCAGCACCACATGCTCCACAGCCGCCGTAGTCGTGGCGATGGCCCGCTGGCCCAGCAACCCGGTGATCAGCCCGAGCAGCAGTCCACCTCCTGCGCACAGCCAGTAGCTGCGGCAGCGTGAAACGCCGCGCTGTGCCAGTTCGGCGCGAAACACTTCACGGTGGCCGCGCTCGTGCTCGCGGAACTCCCGCAACCGGTCGACCAGGGACGGCGCCATCAGGCGCGCCATGAATATCTGCCCGCTGTAGATGCATACCGCACCCATTTCGCCGGCGTGGTTGACCTTGAGGAAGCGGCTGCCGGTGTTCAACACAGGGGCTCCGAGAGGCGGGCGGTGAGATGAGGTCGGTTCAGAACACCACTCGCGGCCGGAATACCGGGCGGCCACCGCCACAGCCACCGTACCTGCACAGGATGCTGTTGCCCGCCTCGGTGGGCAGCAGCTGCACGTTGGCCTCGGCGTCGAAGGCGATTCGGTAGCGGCTGGCGGCCAGGTTGGACAGCGGCACCATGAGCTGGGCGCGGCCGCAATCGCCGGCTTCGACGGCCAGGTCCCATTGGCCGTAGGGGAGTTGGAAAGCGGCCGACTCCGCAATCTCCAACTGCACGGCGAGCTGGCCATTGATGTAGACGCTGGCCAGGCATTTGCGCCCCCACCAGGCATCGTCGCGGTTGACGATCAGGTACTGGCTCGGCTCGGCCGGTGTTTCCTGATAGGCGAACAACCGCTCTGGCGGAACCGGCCAGGTCTGGTTGGCGGGGATCTGTTTGCTTTGGCAAGCGGTGAGCAGCAGGTAGCAGAGCAGCAGGAGAGGGCGCATGGTTCATCCTTGAAGAGGTAGTGCCGGGCGTGACTATACCCGGCAGCCAGGCGCCGGAGAATTGGATCGCTAACGATTACCAGGATTCATAAGGGATGCTGTGTTGCTTGATATAGGCCGCCGATTCAGGCTCAAGTGCGGGCCAGGCGTACTGCCCATTGGTTTCGCCCTGTGACGGCCCCAGTGGCTCGACCTTGGCCTGGTAGCGCCCGATCTCAATGTTCGCCAGGCACGGCCCACCCACCCAGGCCTTGGCGATGCCACCGGGGGCCATGCCGATGGAGACGATCTTGCGGTAGTCGGTCTCCCAGCTTTTGGAGCCTTGGCAGTAGATCCGTTGCGGCTTGACCATCTCATCGCGCACCCACTGCGGAATATCGATGCGCAGCTTGTAGGTCTGGGGTTCCACCAGGGACTGCCAGCGCACGAACAGCGTTTCGGGCAAGTCGACATTTGAAACTTGCTTCATACCACCCCCTCCTTTGTGCCAACCCAGCGGGTTGTTGGTATAGGCGGGTACCCCGGCACGAATGCGGAAGTACGCCAGTCCTCGGCGATCAATGACATCCACGCTTTCGACCCAGACCTCCATAAAACGCGGCGCGGCAAGACCAACGTACCAGTAGTCATAGGGCAGCCTCGGCCGGCCGGAGCCTGCCGCGCAACCGGCCAGGGCAAGGATGATAAGGGCCAGCAACAGGCGCTTCATTGCGGGTACCCCGCTTGCGGTTTGTTGTCGAGGATGAAGCGGGCGTCGGGGAGCCGGTCTGCCAGCCGGCCCCCTGCCCAGGCAGCGATTACCAGGACTCATAAGGGATGCCGTGTTGCTTGATATAGGCCTGCGCGGTATCAGTGGGTGGGCGGTAGTAGCGCCCATTGGAGTGGCCCTCGTAGGGGCCCCTCGTATCGACCTTGGCCCGGTAGCGCCCGATCTCGATATTCGACAGGCATGGCCCACCCACCCAGGCCTTGGCGATGCCACCGGGGGCCATGCCGATGGAGATGTCGAAACGATACTGGTTGTCTCGCCATTGCTTTCGTCCCGAGCAGTAAGCCCGTTGTGGCTTGACCATCTCGTCGCGCACCCACTGCGGGATATCGATGCGCAGCTTGTAGGTCTGCGGTTCCACCAGGGACTGCCAGCGCACGAACAGCGTTTCGGGCAAGTCGACATTGCTGACCGGCATCATCTTCCCGCCACCGTCGTACCAGCCGGGCGTCTTGTCGTTGTAGGCCACTACACCGCCGTGGATATCGAAGTACGCATAACCACGGCGATCGATGACATCCACGCTTTCTACCCAGACCTCCATGAAGCGGGGTGCGCCTATCCCGACATACCAGTAGTCATAGGGCAGCCTCGGCCGGCCGGAGCCTGCCGCGCAACCGGCCAGGGCAAGGATGACAAGGGCCAGCAGCAGGCGCCTCATTGCGGGTACCCCGCTTGCGGTCGGTTGTTGAAGACCAGCCGCAGGTTGGGTGCAGGTTTACTGATCAGTAGCCCCTTGTTCGGTGTCCAGTGGGCGGACAGGTGGATGTAGCGTGCCCACAGGTGGTGCAGGTCGTCCGGGCCCAGCTGGGACGGGGCACCTTGAACATAGGCGAGGACTTTCTCGGCGATTGGGCGTAGATCGGCAGGCAGTCCAAAACGCGGGTCATCGTCGTTGATCGCATCGAAAGGCACCCCATGCTTCACCCCCAGCTCACGCATGGCGCGCAAGGCCACCCGCGATAACTCGCCACGCACCTTTCGCTGTAGCACGACACCGACCAGGGCTTGCAGGCCGGTTCGCTCCTGATCGGGGTGGGTGCCCTGGACCGGCCAGGCGTTGATCCGGATTTCGCCATCGCCGGGCAGGCCGAGGGACTGGAGGCGGCTGACTTCGTGCTGGGCCTCCAGCCAGGCCGGGGTGGCTTCCAGCGGTTGGCCGGGGCGTTCCGTTGCCAGGCGCGGTTGGGAGGCCATCAGGCGCTCTTCCATCAGCGGCGGATAGCCGCCCCCGATATCCGAATGGACGCCTGGCAGGCTGATTTCCTGGTGATGCGGGGCCACGCTGTTGAGCGCGAAGTTCCAGCGCCGCTCGGAACCTGCCACCAGCTGGACCACCTTGCGCGCGCAGCCGGGAGGCAAGTAGAGGTTGATGCCGGGGTTGGCGGCGTTGGCCGGGCTCCAGTCGCCCCGCAGCGGGTCGACCGTCGCCGCCACTGTATCGAACAGGCCGATGAAGTTGAGGCGGCTATCGCGCTGCCAGTCGAAGCCTCTGGCCAGGCCGAACCGGCCGGCCTGGAGCACCTCGGCCAGCACGCCTCCATCGGGCTTGAGCACTTCGTTGGCGAAGTGGCGAGCTGCCGCCGCGCCACGACTGAAACCGAAGAGATCGAATTCCAGCGCACGGATCTGGATGCCTGGGTTGGTTTTATCAAAGCGATCGAGTTGATCGGCTATCAATGTCGGGCTCTGTGCCACCCGATGCAGGATACCGGTATCCCCCCGCCCGCTGGCCTGGGCCGGCAGTACGGAGTCCGACCCGCCGCTGGTAGTGCCAATGCCTTCCAGGTACACAGGGACGTAGCCGGTATCGGCTTCTGGCCCCAAGTGTATGGTCGTGTTGTCCTGATACAGCCTGCTCAGATGCGCCACATTGCTCGGCGCATTGCCATAGCTGTCGTCAGGCACTTTGCGGAAGAAACCGCCCTCGTCAGGGTCACGGTAACCGTAGCGGGCGCAGTGGCTGATGATGGCGCTCAGTGCCCCTTCGTCGAACTGCTGGCGATCCTCGCGCCTGCACTGTTCGGTGAGTGCCGAGTTGGCTTGGTTGTTACCGGTGCCATCGAAGAACAGACCCAGGCGCAGCGTGATGCCGACATCCTTCTGTTCTTTCTCTGCCGTCTTTTCCGCGAGTTGGTTGTTCCTGGGCGGAAGGCCTGCAGGGCGCACGGTGGCAAGCGGGGCTGCGGCCAGAGCGGGAGCGGCGCGTGCTGCGGCCGGGCTGGCGGTGGTCTCCTTGCGGTAGACCGCGTCGTACAGCGTGGGGATGAAGGTGGCACGGCAGGGGCAACTGCTGATGCTGTCCAGGCTGCCCGCCACCAACCGACCGCTGCTTTGGATGAACGAGACCCCTCCCATGATCGTGTAGATGCCCGGGTGTTTGCCGCAGGTGACGCGGTCCCCCATGCGAGCGTGAGCAATTCCGAACATGTTGACGAGGTTGTCCGCCTCGATCACCACACCGCCACAACTGGTCTTGTCGCCTCGGCGGATGAAATAGCCGGTTGCCATGTCGATTCCCTTTCCGTTGTCGTTGAACGGTGCCCAAGCGCCTGGTACGCCTGGCCGTGAACCGCGCCAGCAGCCCGAAATCGGGGCAGGGCGCGAGGGCTCAAGGCTCGGGATGTGGCAAAGGAAAGGAAATCGGAAAGGGCTGAAGGTGGGGCGTGTCCTGTCCGTAAAGGCTCGACGCATCTGGCCGGGCCTGGAAGGCACGCAATGAGCTGAAGGGTTGGCTGTCAGGTTGAGTGGGGCAATTCCGACCCTTCGCCAAACTAAAGATTGGCTATACCTGCTGTGGGTTCCTGGCCTTACTGGCGGGTGTTAATTATCTGAGCCAGGGCTCTGGCATCCCGAGTGGCCTGCCTTTTTCCACGGGATGGGAACGGAACCCCTGTATCGGTCCGCTAAAGGATGCAGGTCAGCGGAAACATGGACATGTTGAACAACAATAACGAGCGGCTCATCCGCCTGCGGGATATCGAAAAGCGCTATCGGCTCGCCGAGCAGGAGCTGCGCATCCTCAGTGGGGTCTCCCTGGAGATCGCCCGGGGCGAGAGCTGCGCCATTCTCGGCAGTTCCGGTTCGGGCAAGAGCACGCTGCTGAACATTCTCGGCCTGCTCGACCTGCCCAGTAGCGGCTTCTACCACCTGGGTGGCCACGATGTATTCACGGCCAGCCCGGATGACCTGGCGGCGCTGCGCAACCGCCTGATCGGCTTCGTCTTCCAGAGCTTCAACCTGCTGCCCCGGCTCAGCGCGCTGGACAACGTCGCCTTGCCCCTGAGCTACCGCGGCGTGGCCCTGCGCGAGTCTCGTGAGCGGGCCCATGCCATGCTCGAACGGGTGGGCCTGGCGGCGCGTGCCGGGCACCTGCCGGCGGACCTTTCCGGCGGCCAGCGCCAGCGCGTGGCCATCGCCCGCGCCCTGGTGGGCGAGCCGGCGTTGATCCTCGCCGACGAGCCCACCGGCAACCTCGATGCCGCCACCGCCGAAGACATCATGCAGCTGCTGCTGGAGCTCAACCGCGCCAATGGCGTGACCCTGGTGATCGTCACCCACGACCCCGGCATCGCCGCCCGCCTGGAACGGCGCATCCGCGTGCGCGAGGGCAGGGTGGTGGACGAGGCGGTCCCGGCATGACGCTGCTGGAGTCGGCCCCGGCCCCCTCGCTGACGCAGTTGCTGCACGAGGCGCTCGGCAGCCTGCGCAACCTCGGGCGGCGCTCGTTGCTGGCGCTGCTGGGCATCGTCATGGGCAGCTGCTCGGTGATCGCCCTGTTGAACATCGGCCAGAACGCCGCCGACCAGGCCATGAGCGTGTTCCGCGAGATGGGCACCGAGGCGGTGGTGGTGCAGCTGCCTTCCGTGGCGCGGGGGAGCGACGGCCTGCCATTGGTGCTGGACGGCCCGACCATCGAGGCGAGCGTGCCCGGCATCGAGCATGTCAGCCCGCTGGTGCTCTACAGCAGCCAGGTGGTGTTCCACGGCCGCACCCGCAGCCTGGCCCTGGTGGGCGCCGATGCGTCCCTGGGCGATGCAGCGCGCTTGCGGGTGGCTCAGGGGCGTTATCTGTCGGCTTTCGATGCCCGCCAGACTTTCGTTGTGGTCGGTGCCCAGGCGGCCCTGGCGCTGGGGGTTCCGGGCGACCCGCTGCAGCTGGGCGACCGTGTGCGCATCGATGACTACCAGTTCCAGGTGATCGGCATCCTCAAGCCCCAGGGCGCTGGCGGCATCATTCCCTTTACCGCCGACGACGCGCTGTTCCTGCCGCCGGCGGGCATGGCGCGCATCAACCCGGCGCCGAGCATCAGCACGCTGATCGCCCGGGTGGTGCCGGGCAAGGACGTGGCCACCATCGGTGAGCGCCTGCTGCAACGGGTCAACCGTGAGATCGCCGGCGAGCAGAAGGGCACCCTGCAGGTGGCCCAGCAGATGATCGACGCCATGCAGCAGCAGACCCGCACCTTCACCTACCTGCTGGCGGCCCTGGGCGGCATCTCCCTGGTGGGCGGCGGGGTGGGGGTGATGAACGTGATGCTGATGAACGTCAGCGAGCGGCGCCGCGAGATCGGTGTGCGCATGGCCCTGGGTGCGCGGCGCCGCGACATCCGCAACCTGTTCCTGCTGGAGGCGGTGACGCTCACCGCCGCCGGCGCCGTTTCCGGCGCCTTGCTCGGCGTGGCTGCCGCCTGGTGCTACGCACGCCTGTGTGGCTGGGACTTCGCCCTGGCGTCCTCGGCATTGCCGCTGGGCATTGGCAGCACGCTGCTGGTGGGGCTGTTCTTCGGCCTGCACCCGGCCATTTCGGCCGCGCGCCTGCAACCGGTGGAGGCCCTGCGTGATGCGTAGCCGCCTGCTGCCCTTCGCCATGCTGATGATCATCCTCCCGGTCCAGGCCAAGCCCTGGGGCGAGGAGCGCCTGGACCCCTCGGCGCCGACCATGGAGCGCCAGGGTAACGGCCCGCTGCTCAGCGAGCAGATGGCCGACCTGTCATTGCTGGATGCGGTATTCCTCGGCCTGCGCAACAACCGCAGCATCCAGAGCAGCTACCTGCGGCGCATCGCCGAGAAGTTCGACCTGCGCGTCTCCGAAGACGTGTTCAACCCCAAGCTCTATATCACCGGCAGCTACCGGGCCAACCGCAACCACGAGGACCGCTACCGCGACGGCCGCATCGGCCCCACCGCGACCGTTCTCAACGAGTACGGCACCCAGTTCGCCCTGGGTTGGAGCAAGGGCTACAACGATGCCGACCGGGCCGGGCGCACGCGTAACGATGGCGTCGACCTGAGCATCATCCAGCCGCTGCTGCGTGGCGCCGGGCGCGAGGTGAACACCGCACCGGTGCGCCTGGCCCAGCTGTCGGAACAGGCCAACCGGCTCAACCTCAAATCCAGCGTCTCGCAGACGGTCACCGCCATCATCAGTGCCTACCGCAACCTGCTGCGCGCCCAGGAGCAGCAGCGCATCGCCCGCGCCGCCCTGGAGCGCACCCAGCAATTGGTTACGGTCAACCGCTCGATGATCGAGGCTGGGCGCATGGCCGAGTTCGAGATCGTGCAGACCGAAGCCGACCTCGCCACCCAGGAGCTGAGCGTGGAGGAGGCCGCCAACCAGCTGGATTCCTCGCGCCTGGAACTGCTGCGCCTGCTGGCCCTGGACCTGTCCTCGCAGGTGCGCGCCAGCGACGCCCTGGAGGCCGAGCGCATCGAGGTCAACCGCGAGCAGGCGGTGAAGCTGGCCGAGCAGCAGCAGCCGGACTACCTGCGGCAACTGATCAACCGCCAGCAGGCGGACATCAACCTGGTGGTGGCGAAGAACCAACGGCTCTGGGACGTTTCCCTGGAGGTGGGGGGCAGCCAGACCCAGGACCGCTACGACTACCCGCACAGCAGTGGCAGCAACCGCTCCTGGAACAGCTACGCCGGGGTGCGCGTGGACATCCCCATCGGCGACCTGACACGGCGCCAGGGCGAGGTGCAGGCGCGGGTCAATGTCGAGGACCAGGAGTTGCAGGTGGCCGATGCGCGCCAGGCCCTGGAACGCAACGTCACCGATGTGGTGCGCGACGTCGGCACCCGCTGGCGCCAGTTGGAGATCGCCAGCCGCGCCCTGGACCTGTCGCGGCGCAAGCTGGATATCGAGCGCGACAAGCTCAACGCCGGACGCTCCAGCAACTTCCAGGTGCTCAGCTTCGAGAGCGACCTGCGCAGTGCCGAGAACGCCCGCCTCAATGCGCTGATCGCCTACCTCGACGCGCAGACGCAACTGGACCTGGCCCTGGGCATGACGCTCGACAGATGGGACATCTCGCTCAATGACTACTGACCGCTCTCCGCTGGCCCGCCGTGGCCTGCTGCTCGCCGTCGCCGTGCTGGCCATTGCCGGCATCACCTGGGGCCTGCGTGATGCGCCGGGCGCGGCACCGGCCGCCCTGCGCTGGCAGCGCGTGGACCCGGCACCGCTGGAGCACAGCATCGGCCTGGTGGGGCGCATCGAGCCGGAGAAGACCCTGGCCCTGGGCGCACCCTTCGCCGGCATCGTGGCCGAGTCCCTGGTGGAGGCGGGGCAACGGGTCAAGGCCGGGCAGTTGCTGCTGCGCATGGATGTGGCTGAAACCGAGGTGCAGCAGCGCGATGCGCTGTCGGCCCTGCTCAAGGCGCGGCGCGCGGTGCAGGAGCTGAAGGACTGGGACAGCGGCGAGGAGATGTCCCGCGCCCGCCGTACCCTGCGCAGCGCCCAGCTGGCCGTGGCCAGCACCGAGAAGAAGCTCGGCCAGACCCGCGCGCTGTTCGACCGCGGCATCATCCCGCGCAACGAGCTGGAAGATCTGGAACAGCAGGAGCGCCTGCAGCATTTGGACCTCAGCGCCGCCGAGCGCGACCTGGCCCGTTCCCAGGCGCGCGGCAGTGGCGAATACCTGCAGATCGCCGAAATGGAGCTGGCCAATGCCGAGGTCAAGCACCAGGCCCTGCGCAAGCTGTTGGAAGCCAAGGACATCAAGGCGCCGTTCTCCGGCATCGTTGTCGCGGCCCCCGGCCTGAGCCTGGAGGACGCCGCGCGCGGCCCGGTGCAGGCCGGCTCCCAGGTGACCCAGGGCGCGCCGCTGTTCGGGTTGGCCAGCATCGAGCAACTGAAGATCGTCGCGCGGGTCTCCGAGCTGGACGTCAACCAGCTGCGCGAAGGCATGGCGGTGGACGTGCAGGGCGATGGCTTCGAGGGTGAGGCGTTGCATGGGCAGGTGAGCGTGGTCGGCGGCCAGGCGCTGCCGAGCACCCAGGGTGGCGCACAGTTCGAAGTGATGGTCGCCATCCCCGACCTCAGCGAGGAACAGATGCGCCGGGTGCGCCTGGGCATGAGCGCACGGCTGTCGATCCTTGCCTACCGCAACGAAGCGGCCATGGTGGTGCCGCCTGAGGCTCTGCGCAACGCAGAAGGGCGCTGGCTGCTGGACTACCGCCCCACCCTCGAACAACCCGAGCGCGAAGTGGAAGTGCGCACCGGCCGCTCCACCCCCGCCGGTGTCGAAGTCTTCGGCCTGGAGCCCGGCTTCGTCGGCGTCTCCGGCTGACCTCTGCGTTTCGCCATCCCCGCCGGGTTTCACCCGGCCTACGCCGAACCCTCATGCAAATTCCCGTAGGTTGGCGCCGAGCGTAGCGAGGCCCAACGCCGTGGAGCCCATTGAGGCGCGGATGTGTTGGGCTTCGTGCCTCAGCCCAACCTACAAGGCGTGCATACCCGGCCCACGCCGAACCCTCATGCAATCCCCGTAGGTTGGCGCCGAGCGCAGCGAGGCCCAACGCTGCCGAGCCCATCGAGGCACCGATGCGTTGGGCTTCGTCGCTCAATTCAACCGGCGAGATGCATCGGTTTTATGCCTCCAACTCGCACGATCGCGCGTATTACCCGGCTTTCTGCCCGCAGATTCGCCGTGGATGGACGCGGATTCATTTTTCGAACAATCAATTCATGCACCAGAACGATGCGGCGGATGGGCGAGTGTCCGTGATGGAAACACCCGTCAAGCCCCGAGTTGTCGGGATAGTCAGCTATATGGCGCACGACCTTTGACGCAGGTGTGTAGGAAGTTCCCGCTTTTGCGGCTTCGCTGGCAGGCTCTGGAGCGGGGGTACCCAACCTTTTGCTAGGTATGAAATGCGGTCCAGCAACCTAATCTCGTTTCCGGCGCTACCCACTGGGAAGGCACCTACAAGGGCACAAGCCCAGTGCCTCAGAACGTAGCGCCCATGAGTAACAAAACCCTGGCGAGTCGGTAATCCGAAAATCGCTACGCATTGGAACGCAGCAGGGAGGTGGCAACGGATGCTCCATTTTTCGCCTGTATCAGGCAACGCCCCTATCACTTGCCGGGAATCTGCCGCCCGGCTCCCTCGCCTCGTATCGAGCCTTGTGCCCGAGCCGATGCGTCCTTTTCGCCCTGGTGGCGGAAGCGGTGGAAACCTTCTCGCAGGCCGTTGTGTGTCCATGGCCCTGCATCGAAACGAGCGTGACTGAACAACAGCGTTGAGGAACTCGTCCGGCACTTGCTTCGGCAGGTACCGGCCCGATCAGTGCCATGCGGACGTTGTTGGATGGATGACATGACGCAGCCTGGATAGCTGCACTTCGATTGTTATGTATCCACAACGGACGTTGGCCTGGGAACTTGCCCGGAAACAGTGTGGCGTCGCCGATTGAAACCGGAATTGGAATAACGTCCGCCGGAAACTTGAAGCAGCGGGTGACTGGGCAAGTTTGAAAAGCGGTCATGGGTTAAACAGGAAGGTCTTCGTGGTGTATTCCCAGTGACCAAAAACAAAACCATGTTTTGCTTATTCAACCAAGGAACGAAAACAATGAAAATGTCCAAAATCTCCGTTGCTACCGCTGCTCTGGCTCTGTGCATGGGCGCTTCTTCGGCCATGGCCGTAACCATCACCCCGGCTAACACCGCCTTCTCCGCCAAGGGCGTTTCGGTGGTCAAGCCTGGCATCCTGCCCGCTGTGACCTGCAACGTGGAATTCATCGGCACCACCTCCGTGGGCGGCGCTGACAAAGCCACCATCACTGCCGTGAACATCACTGGCGGCGGCTTCTGCGGTGCAGCCAGCGCTGCAGGCCTGCCCTGGACCCTGACCGCTTCCAGCCTCACCGCTGGCAATGTCAGCGGCGTCAAGTTCACCGTCGCTGGTATCAACTGCAGCTCCACTCCGGTGACCGTGAACGGTGGCTGGAGCAACGCTACCAACACCCTGACCCTGACCCCGAACCAGCCGGTTGGCTCCTGCACCATCCAAAGCCTGTGGGTCAGCCCGACCCCGGCATTCACTCTGGTTCCGTAAGAGTGAGCGGCCTTCCCGTCCCCGTATGGGAAGGCCGTTTTCATTGTGATTGGAATACTGTCGCGATATGGGTTCAGCACATTCGGCAAGTAAGAAAAGTTTCGAGCCATTAGTGAGGAAGTTTGATTTTCTGAACTATTAGTTGTGCAGGACGCGCCCCGTGAGGCAGAAAATTATAATAAGCAAGGAGTTGTCATGAAGACGTATTCGAAGCGCCCCTCTCTTTTCAATTTCACGTGCAAACGCAGTTTGCTGAGTTTGGCCGTACTCAGTGCCGTTATCGGTGTTCAACAAGCCGAAGCGGGCGCTTTCGCCGTACCCACTTATGGCACTCCCGGCTGGGGCCGTGCCTTTGCCGGTGGCTCGGTGTGGAAGAACGACCCCAGCGCCGCCTTCAACAACCCGGCGGCCATGGCCTTTATCGAGCGCCCCATTGGCCAGGTGTCGGCGATCTATGCCGATATCGACATGAAATTCAAAGGGGAGGCCTATGACTATCAAGGCAACCCGCGCGTCGACACACTCGATGCCATTGCTGGCACCACCCAGGAGTTGGGGGATGGTGGCAACGGCGGCTTCAGTAAATGGCTGCCTACTCAGTTCCTGGTGATCCCGGTTGGCGACCGTTTCGCCTTTGGTCTCGGCCAAGTCGTCCCCATGGGTATGCGCAGCACCTGGGACAAGAATTTCAAGGGCAAGGACTTCGCCCTGGACACCAAGATCGAGACAGCCGCCCTGGCCGGCTCGTTGTCGTTCAAGATCGATGACCAATGGGCGGTTGGGGCCGGTGTGGTTGTCCAGCGCACCCAAGGCTTCGTCAGTCAGAACGTCGACCTGTATGCCGCTGCTGGTGCCGGTGGCGGTCTGCCAGGCGCACCGGCTGGCCTGACGAGAGCGAAAATGCGGGTCAAGGTGGATAACGTTTCGCCCGGCTGGTTCGCCAGCGTGGCCTGGAAGCCGACAGAGGTCGATACGCTTGGCCTGGCCTATCACGCCAAGATCAAGAACGAGCTGGATGGCGACTACAACTTCCACTTCAGTGATGCGGACGGGCTGGGAGGCTTTGACTCTCCGGCATTGATCGACAGCGGCATCATCGATCTGATCTATCCCGGCCTGAGCTTGAAGAGCGGTGGCGATCACGCCGAGTCGCGCATGGACATCCCGGCCATGGCCACCCTGGACTGGGTGCATGATTTCAACGACAGCTTCAGCCTGGGCGCTAGCGTGACCTGGACCGAGTGGTCGTCCTTCAAGTCCCTGAAGCTGGAGTCCCACGGCAACCTGATCGTCGACATTCCCTACAACTACAAGGACACCTGGATGTACTCGGTGGGCGGTGACTACCGCTTCAACGACCAGCTGACCCTGCGGGCAGGTGTGGCGCTGGACCAGACGCCGACCCGCAACTCCACCCGCGATGCGCGCATCCCCGACGGCGACCGCACCTTCGTCTCCCTGGGCGGCAGCTACCGCTTTGCCTCCGATCCGAACCTGAGCGTGGATGTGGCCTATTCCCGCCAGTTCGTCGACGAAGGTCGCCTGCGCACCCAGAACCAGGATCGCCTGGGCGGCGGCAGCATCGATGGCAAGGTGGAATCCAAAGGGCAGATCGTCAGCCTCTCGGCCACCTACATGTTCTAACAGGCCGTTGAAAACGCAGTCAGTTTTTCAATTGCCTGCAAAGACTGGAAATTCCCCACCTGTGCTCTCGATCGTCACCCGGTTCCCGGGGCATCGGGCCGATCAGAACAGGTGGGGAAGTTGGGGCGGGTCCGGGCTCGTGTCCTCACCACGGGTGGGCCTGCCCCCTTTTTACGTCGGCCGCCGGAAGGAATCAGCGGCCATTCTCTTTTCCCTCGGGGCATTTCCTGTGCCCGTGCAGGGTGTCTTTGCGAGGGAGCGCCTGGGCTCTCAGCCCCTCCACCCCTATGGGCAACACGGCGGCAAGCTCAATCAGCGATGACGTTGTGTCGATCATCCTTGGCGCCAGCCCCCACCAGCACCTGGGCTTCGTCTTCGCTGATCAGCGCGTCGCCCGCCGGGCTGCGGATCACCGAGGCGCGCAGGCCGTCATCGGTACTGATGACGATGTCGCGGATCGGCATCTCGCTGTGGTTGCCGTTCAGTTCGATGGCGCAGGTGCCGCCTTCCAGATCGATGTTCACGGACATGTCGTTCTCCTTGCATGGCTGAGCCTGTTGGGTAGAAGCGCTCGCGCCCGTAAAGGTTCAGGCCGGGCGACCGGGGGCTCAGGAGTAGAAGGCCGAATGGTGGGGAAAGTCGCCCACCCGCTCGCCGATCACCATCTCGCTGATCCAGTCGGTCAGCAGGCCGGTGTAGGCCTTCTGGCTGCGGTCGCCGCTCAGCGCGTGGTCGGCGCCGTCGAGGATGCGGTGGGTCAGCGAGTGGGCGCGCTCGAAGGCGGCGCGGTAACTCATGATGGTCGGGTGCGGCACGAAGTCATCGTGTTCGGATTCGACGATCAGCACATCCCCCTCGAAGGCGGCGCAGGCCGCCAGGGCACGGTTCTCGCTCGGGCGCACGGCGGTCAGCCGGTAGCTCGCCAGGCGTTGGCGGTTGAGGGCGTGCTTGGGCGTGTCCCACTCATCATCCCAATACAGCGCGGGTACCCGCAGGGCCAGCCAGCGCACCGGGCGCAGGGTGCTGAGAATGGTCGCCAGGTAGCCGCCGTAGCTGCTGCCGATCACCGCGATGGCCGAGGTGTCGGTGGCGGGGTGGCTGGCCAGCAGGTCATAGGCGGCGATCAGGTCGTCGAGGTTGTCGGCGCGGGTCACCGTCTGTTTCTGCACCTCGGTCTTCTCGTGGCCGCGCAGGTCGAAGGTCAGGCACACGCAGCCGAGCCCGGCGATGCCCTTGGCACGCGCCAGGTCGCGCTGCTGGCTGCCGCCCCAACCGTGGACGAAGAGGATGCCCGGCACCTTGGCGGCGGGGGTGAGGAAGGTCCCGGCGATCTGTTCGTTGGCGACCTGGATATCCACGCTTTCGCTACGCGACGCCATAAGGTTCCACCCTCGC
Source organism: Pseudomonas solani (assembly GCF_026072635.1). Taxonomy (NCBI): domain Bacteria; kingdom Pseudomonadati; phylum Pseudomonadota; class Gammaproteobacteria; order Pseudomonadales; family Pseudomonadaceae; genus Pseudomonas; species Pseudomonas solani. The sequence goes on from NZ_AP023081.1 coordinate 5,247,726, forward strand.
GAATTTGCTGATGGGGCCGACTTCGGCATCGTCGCCCTGGTAGAGCAGGGCGGCCCCGCCCGGTATCTCGAACCCCGCGCCGTAGCGCTCGACGGTCGCCGCGCGGATGCACGTCAGCTGCGGGTCGGTGGCGAAGGCTTCGATCGCCAGTATTTCCGCCGCGCTGGCCCCGCCAATGCGCCAGGATTGCTCCAGCACCCCCGAGCGCAAATGGCCCCGGGCATTGATGCCTTGGGCGATGTCGTAATTGCGCCGCGAGGCGAGAAAGCCCGGGAAGCATGCCTGCGCCGCCTGCTCATAGGCCCGGGCCTGTTCGATGGCCAGGTACACCGGCTCGTCACCGGCCAGGTCCAGCAGATCCTTCCAGCCACCGCGTGCCACCAGCAGTTCCGAGCCGCCGTAGACGGAGACACCGCCATTGTCCTCGGTCAGCCCCTGGGTGCCGAAGTAGCTGGCGGTGATGCCGGCCACCTGCACCTGGCCGACGCTGTAGGTGAGGACGTCGTCCAGGTGCTCTTCCAGCACCAGGCCCCAGGTGGCGATCTCGTCGAGGTCCTGGGCGGCGACGGCTTCGCGCAGCTGGTTCTCGTCGGTCACCCGGCACTGGCCGCGCCCGGCGGTGGCGCGCACCGGCTTGACCCGCACTGGCCCGGACAGCAGCAGGCGGATGCCGGCCTGCATGGCGTCGTCGATGTTGAAGGCGCTGTAGCCGCTGAGCACCGCGCGCCCGGCCAGGTGGAAGAAGCCTTCCGACCAGCCCGGCGGCGCATGGGCGGAAGGGCCGGGCAGGGGATGGGTGATGGCCTTGGTGGCCATGAAAGGCTCGGCGACCATGCCGCCGAAGAAGTCGGCATCCGAACGGATGCCCAGTTCGCGGGCCTGGCCACGGCCGATCAGGGTGTCGTTGGGGATGAAGTAGCGCGCCCGCGTAGCGCTGTCCTGTCGATCTGCCAGGAAGGGCGTGTCGAGCAGGGCGGCGATATGTTCGCCGAGCCAGTGGTGCACGCGGCGTTCATGCTCGGGCGCGTCATGGCGGACATCGAGCAGGGCGACGCCTTCGCGCAGTGGTGGGGATTCAGGCATGGGGCTGCTCCTCGTGGCGACGGGTGATTAGGGGGCCTGCCAGGTGCCGCCGCCGCTTTCGCAATCGATCTTCGCCTGCGCCGGGTCCTTGGCCGTGTAGTGGTAGGTGACCACCTTGGCGTCGGCGGGGATGTTGGCCGGGTCGCTGCCTTCTTCGCCGCTGGACTGCGGGTTGGCCAGCGCCTCCTGGGTGAGGGCGCCCGTACAGCGGCCGAACCAGCCGCTCTTGCAATTGGCTACCTTGCGCTTGTCGCTCTGCAGCATGTCCTTGCTTTCGTTGCTGCAGGACCAGTCGACAGCGCCGGCTGGCATGCCGGAGTACTCGTAGCAGGTCTCGGTTTCGACGCCGGGTACCTGGCGGCTCACCGGGTGGGTCTCCACCTGGCAGGCATCGGCCAGCGCCAGGGGCGAGGCCAGGCAGGCGGCCAGCAGCAGGGGCATCCTCAGGGTCATGACGGTTCTCCTCGCGCACCCTTGGCGCGCCGTGTGCGGCTACTGCTGGAAGGGCGTTTTCACCAGGCTGGCCGGGTTGACCAGTTGCTTGCCCGGCGGCACCCGCTCCACCACTGGCAGCGGGTGCAGCTGATGCACGCTGGCGCGGGGGCGGGTACGGCTGATGCCGCGGTAGATGACGGCGGCGCCGACGATGATGTCAGCCAGCCCGAGCAGGCCACGGGTGGCGACGCCCTTGCGGATCAGCAGGATGCCGCCGCCGATGGCGACCAGGCGTTCCATGTTGGACGGTTCGGCCATGGGGTTCTCCTTGGTGGGCGCGGCCGGGAAGGCCGGCCGCGCGTGATCGTCGTGCGTGATCAGGGTGGCGGTCAGGCGGCTTTCTTCAGGACCTTGACCAGCTCGCTCTTGCGCATCCGCGAACGGCCGGGAATCTTCAGCGCCCGGGCGCGGATCATCAGGTCGGCCTTGCTGGTGTCCTCCAGGCGGGTGCCTGGGCGTGGGGCGCCATGCTTGGTCGCCACGGCACGACGGGCCGAGGAACGACGCGCCGCCGCCTTGCTCGCCTGCGAGGTGCTGCGGCCCGAGCCGCCGGCCTTTTCGCCACCGCCGGATTGCTTGTTGACCGTAGCCCAGGCGCGGGCTTCGGCTTCGCTCTGGGATACGCCCTGACGCTCGTAGCCTTCCTCGATATGGGCGGCCTTGCGCTTCTGGGCTTCGGTGTACTTGTCTTTGCTTCCGCGTGGCATATGAACCTCCGTGCGTCGCGTTCGACTCGCCCCGTGCGGCCTGTGCCGCTCCGGGGGCCCTCAGGTTTTCTGAATGGCCCGTGCGAGCAGAGTTCAGGTTTTTGCCGGCGGGCCATGACCGGCGGTCGCGGTGCAACGTGCGAAATGCACGATTAGGTTGAACTCTCGCCGCCCCCCGGCGGACTCACCTCCTAGGGGATGGAAGCGCGCTCCGCACCGGCTCCGGTGCGCCACCGCACGACGTTGCGCAGCTCCGGCCGAACTGTGCCGGGCTGCACCTCCTCGCACGCATGCAATCGCGCACCGATAGGGCATAAGGACACCGCGACATGAAAAGAGACTGGGACCTGATCAGGGCCTTGCTGCTGGAGATCGAATCACTCGGAACCGGCCAGCACTTCCACCCCCAGCCCTACGCCGGGCACACACTGGAGTCGGTCAGCCACCACCTCCACCTGATGTGCCAGGCGGGCCTCGCCGAGTGCACCGCGCATCACCCCTGGAACGGTGACCCGGTGATGATCGCCAAGGGCCTCACCCTGGCCGGCCACGACCTGCTCGACCCCATCCGTGATGACGACGCCTGGGAGGCGACCAAGGCCTTCCTGCAGCAGCGCATGGGTGGCATCAGCCTGGAGACGCTGCGCTCCACGGCCCGGCCGCCTGCCACGGGCGACACCGCGCGTCACCTGCGCCTGGCGCACAACGACGCACTGTTCAACTGAGGGCTCGCGCCTCATCAGCCAAGGAGCAGGACATGTCCACCGAGAAAGCCGCCACCCCGGCCGGCCCCACGCCGGTCGAGGCCTTCAAGCAGAACATCCTCGCCAAGCTCAAGTACGCGGTCGGCAAGGACCCGCGCAATGCCTACAGCCACGACTGGTTCGAAGCCGTGGCCCTGGCCGCCCGCGACCACCTGGTGGACAACTGGGAAGAGGCCGAGGCGCAGGTCGACCGCAAGCAGCACAAGCGCGTCTATTACCTGTCCCTGGAGTTCCTCATCGGCCGCCTGCTGGTGGACTGCCTGAGCAACCTCGGGCTGCTGGAAACCGCCCGCGCGGCCCTCGCCGAGCTGGACGTGGACCTGGACACCATCCGCCAGGTGGAGCCCGACGCGGCCCTGGGCAACGGTGGCCTGGGGCGCCTGGCGGCCTGCTTCATGGAAAGCATGGCGACCCTCGGCCTCGCCGCCCACGGCTACGGCATCCGCTACGAGCACGGCCTGTTCCGGCAGGTGGTCAGTGATGGCTGGCAGCAGGAGCACACCGAAACCTGGCTGGACTTCGGCAACCCCTGGGAGTTCGAGCGGCCCGAGGTCAGCTACAACATCGGCTTCGGCGGCAGCGTGCTCACCGAGGATGGCGAGGGCGAGGTGCCGCGCCAGGTCTGGCAGCCCAACGAAACCCTGCGCGCCATCGCCTATGACACGCCGGTGGTGGGCTGGCGCGGTGCCAGCGTCAACACCCTGCGTCTGTGGCGCGCACGGGCCATCGAAGACCTGCAGCTGGAGCGCTTCAATGCCGGCGACCACTTCGGCGCGGTGGCCGATGTGGTGCGTGCCGAGAGCATCTCGCGGGTGCTGTACCCGGCCGACAGCACCGAGGCCGGGCAGGAGCTGCGCCTGCGCCAGGAATACTTCTTCGTTTCCGCCTCGCTGCAGGACCTGCTGCACCGCCACATGACCAGCCACGGCGACATCCGCTCGCTGCCGGAGAAGGCGGCGATCCAGCTCAACGACACCCACCCGGCCATCGCCGTGGCCGAGCTGATGCGCCAGCTGGTGGATGTCTACCAGATCGAGTGGTACGCGGCCTGGGAAATGACCGTGGCGACGCTGTCCTACACCAACCACACCTTGCTGCCGGAGGCGCTGGAATCCTGGCCGGTGTCGCTGATGGAGCGCCTGCTGCCCCGGCACATGCAGATCATCTACCTGATCAACGCCTACCACATCGATTCCCTGCGCGCGCAGGACATCCACGACTTCGCCCTGCTGCGCTCGGTGTCGCTGATCGAGGAAGACCACGGGCGCCGGGTGCGCATGGGCAACCTGGCGTTCCTCGGCTCCCACAGCATCAATGGCGTTTCGGCGCTGCACACCGACCTGATGCGGGAAACCGTGTTCCGCGACCTGCACCGGCTCTACCCACAGCGCATCGGCAACAAGACCAACGGCGTGACCTTCCGCCGCTGGCTGTACCAGGTGAACCCGCTGCTCACCGGGTCCCTGGTGGACGCCCTCGGCGAAAACCTGCTGGACGCCCCCGAGGAGTTGCTGCGCAACCTCGAGCCCCATGCCGACAAGGCCGGCTTCCGCAAGCAGTTCGCCGCCCACCGCCAGCAGAACAAGGCGGCCCTGGCGCGTCTGGTGCACGAGCGCCTGGGCATTCACCTGGACACCGAGGCGATCTTCGATGTGCAGGTCAAGCGCATCCACGAGTACAAGCGCCAGTTGCTCAACCTGCTGCACACCGTGGCGCTGTACCAGGCCATCCGCAACGAGCCGACCACCGACTGGGCGCCACGGGTGAAGATCTTCGCCGGCAAGGCGGCGGCCAGCTATCACCAGGCCAAGCTGATCATCAAGCTGGCCAATGACATCGCCCGTACCATCAACGCCGACCCCACCGTGCGCGGGCTGCTCAAGGTGGTGTTCATCCCCAACTACAACGTCAGCCTGGCGGAGGTGATCATTCCCGCGGCGGACCTGTCCGAACAGATCTCCACCGCCGGGCTGGAGGCCTCCGGCACCAGCAACATGAAGTTCGCCCTCAACGGCGCGCTGACCATCGGCACCCTGGACGGCGCCAACGTGGAGATGAGCCAGCTGATCGGCGCCGAGCACATGTTCATCTTCGGCATGACCGCCGGCCAGGTGGAGCAGCGCAAGCGTGCCGGCGAGCTGGACATGAGCGCGGTGATCGCCGGCTCCGAGCGCCTTAGCGGTGCCCTGGAGGCGGTGCGCCGGGGCGTGTTCTCGCCGGATGACCCGCACCGCTATGAAGCCCTGGTGGAGGGGCTGGTGCGGGACGACCGCTTCATGGTCTGCGCGGATTTCGACGCCTACTGGCACGCCCAGCGCCGTGTCGACGCCGCCTGGCAGAAGCCCGCGCAATGGTGGAAATCGGCCGTGCTCAACACCGCCCGCGCCGGCTGGTTCTCCTCGGACCGCACCATCGGCGAATACGCCGCCGACATCTGGAAGGTGCCCACCAACCGGGATTGATCGGAGGAGAGGGGAGGGGCAGCCCGTCGGGTTGCCCCCGACCTACGACTGCAGGATGAACGCGTGTCGTAGGGTGTGCCGTGCGCACCTCCACACGGTGCTTCCGGCGAGCTCCCCTGTGTAGGGGCGACTTCAGTCGCCAAGCGACGCGCAGCGCCGCCGCTCTGTGTAGGAGCCAATTCATTCGCGATCGAGGGGCACCGCGTGCCGGGTTTCACCCGACCTACCTGTCGCTCAACCATCGTGCTCACCTGCGACACCGCCTGGTGGAGGTGAAAAGCGACCTCCACCCCACACCCGTGTGTGAGAGCGAGCTCATGGGTGAGGTGCAGCGGTAGGGTGGACGACGCTTCACCCGTCCACCACGCGGAGCATCCGCGACGGCCCTACCAGAACCCCGCCTGGCGGCGTTCGGTGACGTAATCCAGGGGCAGGGCGAAGGCCTTGAGGAAGAAGGCGGCGAGGCGGGTGTCGATCACCGTTTCGTTGATCGAAGCCAACTGCGCCGGCAGGGTGCGAGTTTCGTCGTTGAAGGCGTAGAACTCTTCATGCACCAGGCCCAGGTTGGCCGCGTCGGCGATGATCCGGTAGTGGCTGGTGCGCGTCCCCGGGTTGCTGGCGGCCAGGCTCAGCTGCGGGTGCAGCGGGTCGCTGCTGTCCATCTCCACCGTCACTTCGATGCCGCCCCGGCGGGCATGGCGCGCCGCTTCCTCGAACAGCGGCAGGGCCTGGCTGGCGAGGGCCGTTTCGACGTCGCGGAGAAACTCATGGGTCTTGCTGGGCGAGGTCGGCTCGGGTGCGGCTGGATTCATGGCAAGGCTCCATCGGGTTGCGAACACAGGGCCGACCACTCTTCCAGCAGCGCGGGCCCCAATTCGAATAGAGCCTCCTGATTGCCATAGGTTGCACGGGTAATGCCCACCACCGTCAGCTGCCGTTCGCCATCGTGCAGGTGAATGGTCAGGGTGCCATCCGCCTCCATCACGCAGTGGCCGTGGGTACTTGGCTGCAGGCGCTGGTTGAAGTGAATCTCGATATCGCGGGCACGGGGTTGGCTGCTGGGCACGGTGACTACCTCCGGTCGCAGGATAGGGGCGGCAACTCCGCTCCGGTGTCTTGCCTGTTTTCACCTTAAACCCCTGCCGACACGCGTAAATACTGGCCAACGGCCCAGGTACGGCATGGGCCGGGAATTGCCCGTGATTACATCAGCCTGCGCCCGCGAAATATGTCCCGGCAGTTAATTGACGACCATCTCTCTGATTGGCGCTCGCTATCGACACCCTAGTCAGGCTCATAGCCGCACTCAATCGACAGCCCCGCAGCCCGCGCCGAACGGGGCGCAAATAGTTAGAACCTCTCCGCAATGCTGCCCTCAGACCTTCTAGGCGCCGGTTTGGCGCCTGCTCCACCAACGTCAGATCAACGACCAGAGAGGACCTGTGCAATGGCTCAACATCGAGGCGGCAAAGGCAACTTCGCAGAAGACCCACAACGCGCATCCGAAGCCGGTAAGAAGGGCGGACATGTGAGTGGTGGCAATTTCAGGAACGACCCGGCACGCGCATCCGCAGCCGGCCGCAAGGGAGGACAGCGCAGCCACAGCAATAACAGTGACTGACGCCTAACGGGGGGCGGCGGCATGCGGCCGTCGCTCCCCACCCTTGCTGCATTACCTGCCACACCCGTGATTACCTGCGCACGCGCAATGCGTCGTCAGGCCCGGCGCCTGCCTGGGCGTCGATTCCAAGCCAGGAGAAAGCCCGATGCCCACCCAGAAGAAGACCGGCAGCCAACTCGCCGGTACCGACACCCCCGACCGTGAAAACAGCAACCGCAAGCTCGACCAACTGGAGGGCTTTCGCGAAGACGCTACCGACCAGGCCCTGACCACCAACACCGGCACGCGCATCGCCGACAACCAGAACAGCCTGAAGGCGGGCGAGCGCGGCCCCTCGTTGCTGGAAGACTTCATCCTGCGGGAGAAGATCACCCACTTCGACCACGAGCGCATTCCCGAGCGCATCGTCCATGCCCGTGGCGCTGCGGCCCATGGCTACTTCCAGGTCTACGAGCCGCTGGCCGAGCTGACCAAGGCCGACTTCCTCAACGAGCCGGCGAAGAAAACCCCGGTGTTCGTGCGCTTCTCCACCGTGCAGGGCCCGCGTGGCTCGGCCGATACCGTGCGCGATGTGCGCGGCTTCGCGGTGAAGTTCTACACCGACGAGGGCAACTTCGACCTGGTGGGCAACAACATGCCGGTGTTCTTCATCCAGGACGCCATCAAGTTCCCCGACTTCGTGCACGCGGTGAAGCCCGAACCGCACAACGAAATCCCCACCGGTGCCTCGGCCCACGACACCTTCTGGGACTTCGTCTCCCTGGTGCCCGAGTCGGCGCACATGGTGCTCTGGACCATGTCCGACCGCGCCATCCCGGTGGGCTACCGGGGCATGCAGGGCTTTGGCGTGCACACCTTCCGCCTGATCAACGCCGAGGGCCGCAGCGTCTTCGTCAAGTTCCATTGGCGGCCCCTGTCGGGCGTCTACTCGCTGGTCTGGGACGAGGCGCAGAAGCTCGCCGGCAAGGACCCGGACTTCCAGCGCCGCACCCTCTGGGAAGACATCGAAAAAGGCGACTACCCGGAATGGGAGCTGGGCCTGCAGGTGATCCCCGAGGAGGACGAGCATAAGTTCGACTTCGACCTGCTCGACCCCACCAAGCTGGTGCCCGAGGAACTGGTGCCGGTGCGCAAGGTGGGCAAGCTGGTGCTCAACCGCAACCCGGACAACTTCTTCGCCGAGACCGAGCAGGCCGCTTTCCACCCCGGCCACCTGGTGCCCGGCATCGACTTCAGCAACGATCCGCTGCTGCAGGGGCGGCTGTTCTCCTACACCGACACGCAGCTCTCGCGTCTTGGTGGGCCGAACTTCAACGAGATTCCCATCAACCGCCCGCTGTGCCCGTTCCACAACAACCAGCGTGACGCCCAGCACCGGCAGACGGTGAACAAGGGGCGTGCTGCCTACGAGCCCAATTCCATCGACGGCGGCTGGCCGAAGGAGACGCCGCCCGCCGCGCGCAGCGGTGGCTTCAGCAGTTACCACGAGCCGCTGTCGGGCACCAAGCTGCGCAAGCGCGCCGACTCCTTCGCCGATCACTTCTCCCAGGCGCGGCTGTTCTACAACAGCCTCAGCGAGACGGAGAAAGGCCATGTGGTGGCGGCCTACAGCTTCGAGCTGGGCAAGGTGGAGCGGGTGCACATCCGTGAGCGCCAGGTGAAGGAAATCCTCGCCAATATCGACCTCGACCTGGCCCGCCAGGTGGCCGAGAACCTCGGCCTCACACCGCCCCAGGCGCCCACGGTGCAGGTGCCGGAGATCGGCCTCAAGGCCTCGCCCGCACTGAGCCAGATGAACCTGCTGCCAGGCGATATCAAGTCGCGCAAGGTGGCCATCCTCATCGCCAATGGCGTGAAGGGCAGTGATGTGGAGTTCATCCAGGGCGAGCTGAAGAAGGCCGGCGCCAGCGCCAAGCTGCTGGCACCGAGTTCGGCACCGGTGAGCACCGCGGAGGGCAAGCAACTGGTGCCCGATGCCACCATCGCCGGGCTGCCTTCCATCGCGTTCGATGCGGTGTTCGTGCCCGGTGGCGACAGTGCGGCGAAAACCTTCGGCGGGGATGGCGATGCGCTGCACTACCTGCAGGAGGCCTACAAGCACCTCAAGGCCATCGCCTTGTGCGGCGCGGCGGGCGATCTGGCCAGCCAGCTGCACCTTGAGGTGGACGAAGGACTGCTCAGCGGTGCCGCCGCCAAGGACGTCACCAAGCCGCTGTTCGATGCCATCGCCAAGCACCGGGTCTGGGCGCGGGAGCCCAAGGCCAGGAAGGTACCGGCCTAAGCCATGCCGGGCGCCAGGGAGGGCGCCCCGCCTGGCCGATCAGCCCTGGATGCGCACCCGCTGGTGCCGGTGGGCCGCCAGCTGGCATTCGTCGAGCACGGCAGCGGCGAAGCGGCGCAGGGCGGTCACGGCATCGGGCTCGTTGCTGTGGGTGGGGGCGAGGAAGTCGTCCAGGCCGAACAGGTCCTCGCCACCCACGCTCGGTGCGTCCACCAGGGTCCAGCCCAGGGGGCTGTCCAGCAGGCGCTGTTGCAACTGCGCACCGGGCCCGTCCGGGTAGCCGGCGGTTTCATCCAGCCAACGGAAGTCACCGATCACCAGCAGGCGCTTGACCTTGGCCAGTGCCAGGCCGTCGAGCAGGGCGGTGATGCTGCGGAATTCCACCTCGAACCTCACCGCTGGTTGCCGGGCGCTGGCCAGCAGCGGCTGGCTGCACAGGTTGCACAGCACGGCGTCCATGCCTGCCACCGCATGGCTTACGGCCAGGGCATCGAAGGGGTCGCCGAGCTTGGTGCGGATGCCGGGGCGCGAGGGGACGGCGTTGAGGTCGTCGAGCAGTGCGGTGGCTTCCCATTGCCGGCTCAGGGCCTCCACCAGCACGGCACTGCCCAGGCTGCCGAGGGCGCCGAACAGGGCCAGCTTGTAGGCGGGTGATTCGAGGTTCTTCATGGAAATTCCTTGGCAGTGTTGCGGGGCTTGCCATCTAGACCCGGGGCACGGCGCAAAGGGTTCATGAATCGCTCCGAGCGGCTTTGCCCGTGGCCTGGCGGCAAAAAACAGCAAACCTTTGGCGAAGTGCCACAGTCGAAAAACATGAGTCCGGTATTCATACGGCACCCCGCCGGTGGAGGTGACATGACGCTCTTCTGTCTGATCGGTGGTTGTTCCTGGTCGCCCAGCACCTCGGTGCACATCGGCAAGGAAGACCTGCTCTGCCAGGTGTGCGCCCGCTGCGGTGCCTATCGCTACCTGCCCCTGACGGGCGCCCTGGAGCGCGGTGGATCGTGACCTGGTGGGACCAGGTCCTGGCGACCCTCGCCAGCGAGTTCTCCGACCTCGATGACCCCACCCAGGCGACCCGGGTGACCTTGCGCGTGCTGCTGGCCGCGTTGCTCGGCGGCCTGCTCGGCTTCGAGCGCGAGCAGCACGGCAAGGCGGCCGGCATCCGCACCCACATGCTGGTGGCCCTGGGCGCCGCGCTCTTCGTCCTGGTGCCGCAAATGGCCGGCGCCGAACACGATGCGATGAGCCGGGTGATCCAGGGCATAGTCGCGGGCATCGGCTTTCTCTGCGCCGGCACCATCCTCAAGCGCGACAGCGTGGCCGAGGTGAAGGGCCTGACCACTGCCGCCGGCCTCTGGCTGACCACCGCCATCGGCGTCACCGTCGGCCTCGGCCGCGAAGCCACGGCGGTGTTGGCGACCCTGGTGGCGCTGGTGATCCTCAACCTGGTGCCGCACCTGGTGGCCCGCCTGGAAAAGTTGGACAAGCGATAGGCGAAACTCTTTTCCGCCGACGCCACTCAGAACCTTGTGTGGCAGTCAGCAACAAGGAGCTTTTCGCCATGTTCAGAGACTTCAAACACTGCACCGCATGGACCGATGCCATGAGGGAAGGGCAGAACTACGTCGGCCTCATCGAGTACCAGCCCAAGCGCGAAGGCGCCGGCGTGCGCGTGCTCTGGGTGCTGACGCCGGGCTGTGTGTGCGAGAACGAGGCGGAGACCGCCGCCGACAACATGCTGCGCGAGATCCGCGACATCACCGTGGAAGGCAGCGTGATCTACAGCGACGGCGTGGCGCTCTAGGCCCGCCCGAGAGGTGACCCATGGCGCGTGCGATCTGGAAGGGCGCTATCAGCTTCGGCCTGGTGCACATCCCGGTGGGCCTGGTTTCGGCCACCTCGTCCCAGGGCGTGGACTTCGACTGGCTGGACAAGCGCAACATGGACCCGGTGGGCTACAAGCGGGTCAACAAGCGCACCGGCAAGGAAGTGGCCAAGGACGATATCGTCAAGGGCGTGGCGCTGGAGAAGGGCCGCTATGTGGTGATCAGCGAGGAGGAAATCCGCGCCGCCCACCCCGAGGCGACCCAGACCATCGATATCTTCGCCTTCGTCGACAGCGCCGCTATCCCCCTGCAGAACATCGATACCCCCTACTACCTGGCACCGGTCAAACGCGGCGAGAAGGTCTACGCCTTGTTGCGCGAGGCGCTCTCGGGCACCGCGAAGGTGGCCCTGGCCAATGTGGTGCTGCACACCCGCCAGCACCTGGCGGCGGTGATGCCGCTGGAGTCCGCGCTGGTGCTGGTGATGCTGCGCTGGCCCGCGGAGGTACGCGGGCTGGACAGCCTGGAGCTGGGCAGCGCGGTGACCGACGCCAAGCTGGCCAAGGCCGAGCTGGACATGGCCAAGCGGCTGATCAAGGACATGAGCGCCGACTGGCAGCCGGACGAGTACGTCGACAGCTTCACCGACCGCATCATGGAACTGGTGGAGCGCAAGGCCAGCCAGGGCCGCATCGAGGCGGTGGAGTCGCCAGCGGGCGAGGAGGAGCGGCGCAGCGCCGATGTCATCGACCTTACCGATCTGCTCAAGCGCAGCCTCGGCGGCAAGCCCGCCAGCAAGGCCAAGCCGGCGAAGGCGGCCGCCAAACCGGCGCGCAAGAGCAGCGCCAAGCCATCACGGAGCAAGGCCAAGGCTGGCTGAATCCGCATCCACGCCGAGGTGATCCGCCATGGCCCGCCGTTCCAGCGAATACAACCGCAAGCGCAATTTCGAGGTCACCTCCGAGCCCCATGAGGCTGGGCGCAAGGGCCGGTCCAGGGCCGGCGCGCTGGGTTTCGTGATCCAGAAGCACGACGCCCGCCATCTGCATTACGACTTCCGCCTCGAACTGGACGGCACCCTGAAGAGCTGGGCGGTGCCCAAGGGGCCGAGCCTGGACCCCAAGGACAAGCGCCTGGCCGTGCATGTGGAGGACCACCCGCTGGGCTACGCCGACTTCGAGGGCAGCATCCCGGCCGGGCAATACGGCGCGGGCGATGTGATCGTCTGGGATCGCGGCATCTGGCAGCCCCATGGCGACCCGCGCGCCGCCTACGCCGCCGGCAAGCTGACCTTCACCCTGGTGGGCGAGAAGCTCAGCGGCGAATGGAGCCTGGTGCGTACCCGCCTGCGTGGCAGTGGTGACAAGGAGCAGTGGCTGCTGATCAAGCAGGACGATGAGGTGGCGCGCCCGGCGGACGAGTACGACATCGTCTCCGCCGAGCCGGCCAGCGTGATCAGTGGTGCCGATGTGGGCAGCGATGCGCCGGCCGCTCGGCCGCGTGCTTCCAAGGGGGCTGGCAAGGCGGCCAAGGCGCGCAAGGGCGAGGGCACCGAACCGGGCATGCCCGACACCCTGGCGCCGCAACTGGCGACCCTGGTGGATGCGCCACCCTCCGGCGACTGGCGCTACGAGATCAAGTTCGACGGTTACCGCATCCTCGCCCGCCTCCGCGACGGCGAGGTGCGCCTGTACACCCGCAACGGCAACGACTGGACCGCACGCCTGCCGCTGCAGGCCCGCGACCTGGCGGCGCTGGACCTGGGCGACAGCTGGCTGGACGGCGAGGTGGTGGTGCTCGACGAGGACGGCCTGCCGAGCTTCCAGGGCCTGCAGAACGCCTTCGAGATCGGCCGCAGCCACAGCATCCTCTACTACCTGTTCGACGCGCCGTACCTCGACGGCCGCGACTTGCGCCAGCAGCCGCTGGAGGACCGCCGCGCCGCCCTGGAGCAGGTGCTCAAGGGCCACAAGCGCAGCCTGCTGCGTTTCTCCCAGGATTTTGTCGCCAGCCACGAATCGATCCTGGAAAGCGCCTGTTCCATGTCCCTGGAAGGGGTGATCGGCAAACGCGCGGGCAGCCCCTATCGCTCGGCCCGCAGCCCGGACTGGATCAAGCTCAAGTGCCGTCGGCGCCAGGAGTTCGTCATCGTCGGCTACACCGCGCCCAAGGGCAGCCGTAGCGGTTTCGGCGCTTTGCTGCTGGCGGTGCACGACGAGCCGGGCGGGGCGGAGCTGCGCTACGCCGGCCGGGTGGGCACCGGTTTCGACGAGGCACGGCTGGCCGACATTCTCGGCCGCCTGCAGGCCATCGCCCGCAAGGACAGCCCGCTGACCAAGGCCCTGACCGCCAGCCAGCGCCGAGGTGTGCGCTGGGTGGAGCCGCAACTAGTGGCCGAGGTGGAATTCGCCGAGTGGACCGCTGACGCCATTGTGCGCCAGGCGGCGTTCATCGCCCTGCGCAGCGACAAGCCGGCGGAGCAGATCATCCGCGAGCAGCCGCGTAGCGCCTCCAGCCTGAGAAAGGCCCCCGCGGCGGTCGCCGAGACGGCCGGGCAAGCCGGGGAGGGTGGCCGCCAGACCCTGGCCAAGGTGTCCATCAGCCATCCGCAGCGGGTCATCGACGACCAGAGCGGCACCCAGAAACTGGAACTGGCGCGCTACTACGCGGACGTGGCCGAGTGGGTGCTGCCGCACCTGAAGGGGCGCCCGGTATCCCTGCTGCGGGCGCCGGAGGGCGTCGGCGGCGAGTTGTTCTTCCAGAAGCATGCCGAGCGCCTGGCGATTCCCAATATCCGTCACCTCGACCCGTCGCTGGACCCCGGGCACGCGCGGCTGATGGAGATCGACACGCTGGAGGCCCTGGTGGGCGCGGTGCAAATGGGTGCCATCGAGCTGCACACCTGGGGCGCCACCAGCGACCGCATCGAGCGACCCGACCGCCTGATCCTCGATCTCGACCCGGACCCCAAGCTGCCCTGGAAGACCATGCAGGAGGCCACGCGCCTGACCCTATCGGTGCTCGATGAACTGGGCCTGCAGGCCTGGCTGAAAACCAGCGGCGGCAAGGGCATGCACCTGGTCGTCCCGCTGGCGCGCCATGCCGGCTGGGACGAGGTGAAGGGGTTCGGCAAGGCCATCGCCAGCTTCCTCGCCCGCCAGTTGCCGGAGCGCTTCGTCGACAAGATGGGGCCGAAGAACCGCATCGGGCGCATCTTCGTCGACTATCTGCGCAACCAGCGTGGCGCCAGTACCGTGTGCGCCTACTCGGTGCGGGCTCGGCCGGGGCTACCGGTATCGGTGCCCGTCGAGCGCGATGAGCTGGAGCGGCTCAAGGGCTCGGCGCAATGGACCCTGGGCAACCTGCGTCAGCGCCTGGACGGCCTGGATCGAGACCCCTGGCACGACTACGTCGCCCGCCAGCGCATCACCCGCGCCATGTGGGAGCGCCTGGAAGCGGTGCCGGAGGACTGAGGCCGCTGGGTGAATTTCTCTGAACCGGCCGCGCCAGGGCCAGTCCTGTTGAGTAACAGGCACTGATACGGGAGACGACCATGAGCGACGAACAGACCCTTCCGCCCCAGCACCAGGACCAGCAACCGGGCCAGGAAACCGAGATGCGCCCGCAGCCGCTGACCATCGGTGAGTACTACCAGGCCGCCGGCAAGCTCGACGGCATGACCGCCATCGTCACCGGGGCCGACAGTGGCATCGGCCGTGCCGTTGCGGTGCATTACGCCCGCGAGGGTGCCAACGTGGCGGTGCTTTATCTGAACGAGGTGGAGGATGCCGAGCGCACGCGCCTGGAGGTGCAGGCGGCGGGGGGCGAGGCGCTGCTGTTCGCCGGTGATGCGGCCGATGGCGAGTTCTGCCGCCGGGTCATCGAGGCGGTGATCGAGAAGTGGGGCAGGGTGGACGTGCTGGTGAACAACGCCGGTGAGCAGCATCCCCAGCAACGCCTGGAGGACATCTCCGAAGAGCAGTGGGAGCAGACCTTCCGCACCAACATCTTCGCCATGTTCCAGCTGACCAAGGCCGTGCTGCCACACCTGCGCCCGGGGGCCAGCATCATCAACACCAGCTCGGTGACCGCCTACAAGGGCAACCCGACGCTGCTGGACTATTCCTCCACCAAGGGCGCGATCACGTCCTTCACCCGCTCCCTGGCGCTGAACCTGGCCAAGCGCGCCATCCGCGTCAACGCCGTGGCCCCGGGGCCGATCTGGACGCCGTTGATCCCGTCCACCTTCGATGCCGAGAAGGTCAGCCACTTCGGCGCCGAAACACCCCTCGGCCACCCCGGCCAGCCGGCGGACGTGGCCCCGGCCTACGTCTACCTCGCCAGTGCCGATTCCGCCTATGTCAGCGGCCAAGTGCTGCACGTGAACGGCGGCATCGTGGTGAACGGCTAGGGCGTCACGCGGCGATGTTCGTGTGAGGCTTAAGCCGCGAAAGACCTGCAGCAGGCACTGGGTCACGAGCCGGCCTGACACTCCATCGCGAATGAATTCGCTCCCACGAGGTGGGCATGCGTGTGGGCTGCAAGGTCGCTTGGTGGATGAGAAGAGCGCCATCCACCTTACACCCCGGTTGGCTTCGTGGTTCGGGCTGGGCACGGTGCCGTAGGTTGGCGCCGAGCGTAGTGAGGCCCAACGCAGCGATGTTCGGCCCCGCTGCAGGCCCTTCCCGTGGGAGCGGCTTGAGCCGCGAAAGACCTGCAGCAGGCACTGGGCCACGAGTTGGCCGGACACTCCATCGCAAATGAATTCGCTCCTACAACAAGTGGTGCCACACCCGACGGCACCAACCGTGGTAAATCGCAGGCAAGAAAAAGCCCCGCTTATGCGGGGCTTTGGGTCGACGTGCCTGGCGTCAGGCGGCGAGGGCGCGTTGGGCGCGATCGATCACCTGCTGAAGCTGGCTGGAGTTGCTGTACTGCTCCGGGTAGATGCGCTGGCTGTGGCAGGCGACACCGTACTCGCTGACGATGGTGAAGCTGAAGCCGCCCTTGCGGGAAGGCGCGTTGATCTGGCACTGGAGCGGCGCAAATGCGCGGGTAAGGGTGGTAATGGCTTGTTCGGCCTGGTGGTGGATAGTCATATTGTTAGGTCCTGCAAAGTGCGGCAATCAGGCCGCGTAATAAAACTCCGAATCCGTCGCCCACCTTGGGCACACCGGATGATCCTTATCGGAGCGAATGAGCTGGCGGAAAGTTCCGCCTGTGAGCGGAGCGTGCCAGCCAAGTACTTTGGATGCCAGGTTGTAATCGTGGGCAAGGTTCCGGCCCGGTGATTGTCCTGATCAGACTTCTGGATGGGAGGCCAGGACGAATGCGCTGCCAGTGATTGGCGGGAGGCATGGGTCAGGTAACCATCGAGGAGACCGGCGTCGCGATGCGCATGAGAAGCGCTGGCTGCGACTGGCCGGATTGACTTACAGCTTGGTACTAGGTGCGCGATCATACGGCAAGCTCCGTTGATTGGATAGGGCCACCCGGGCCCAGATGTATCCGAATCTTTCCTTTTTCTACCCCTTCTTCATGACAATCCGTCGATTCTGCTTCCCGCCCCTGTGACCGCCCAGCGGACGCGTCCGATTCGCGGGCAAAAAAAAGCAGCTCGGGGGGTGAGCTGCATATTGGCCAAAGGGGGGAGTGGCCATGGGAGGAGCATGCAATCTGGGGTGACTCAGCCCTTGCTCGGCTGCACGTCGCGGATGGCGTTGGACATCCGTTGATCCTGTTTCAGCAGCGCCCGGCGGACCTTGGCCAACTGCTCGGGCGGCAGGCCGCTCTTGCCGAACATCTCCAGGGCGAACTGGCGGACCTGCGCATCGGTGTAGGGCGTTTCCTCGCTGTGTTGCGGCGAGGCGCAGCCAGCGAGCGCGAGGGTGGCGAGCAGGGCGATGAGTACGATCGACGTGTGCATCTGGCCCTCCTGTTCGGCTGTCTGCGTTGCGATGGGCGCAGATTAGCCAAGCGGCGGTCGGGGCAGAAATCATCAAGCTTGATAGTGATTATCGGGGCAGCGCATCGTGCGCCGCAGAGGGCGCCGCCAGGCTGGCGGCGCCCGGAAGGGTCAGCGGTTGACGTCCACCACCACGCGGCCACGCACGCGGCCTTCGAGCAGTTCGCTGGCGCTGAGCACGGCCTCGCCCAGGCCGATCTCGCTGGTGATCTCGTCCAGCAGCGCCAGGTCGAGGTCACGTACCAGGCGGTCCCAGGCCTCGATGCGGTCGGCGCGCGGGCGCATCACGCTGTCGATACCGGCCAGGGTCACGCCGCGCAGGATGAAGGGCGCAACGCTGGCGGGGAAGTCCATGCCCTGGGCCAGGCCACAGGCGGCAACGGCGCCGCCGTAGCGGATGCCGGCGCAGACGTTGGCCAGGGTGTGGCTGCCCACCGAGTCGACGGCGCCGGCCCAGCGTTCCTTGCCCAGCGGCCGGCCGGGCTCGGAGAGGCTGGCGCGGTCGATGATCTCCGCAGCGCCCAGGTGCTTGAGGTACTCCGCTTCCTGGGGCCGGCCGGTGGAGGCCGCCACCTGGTAGCCGAGGCGGGCGAGCAGGGCGATGGCGAAGCTGCCGACACCGCCGTTGGCGCCGGTCACCAGCACCGGGCCCTTGTCCGGGGTCACGCCGTTGCGCTCCAGGGCCAGCACCGAAAGCATCGCGGTGTAGCCGGCGGTGCCGATGGCCATCGCCTGGCGCGGGGTGAAGCCAGCAGGCAGGGGGATCAGCCAGTCGCCGTTGAGGCGCGCCTTCTGCGCCAGGCCGCCCCAGTGGGTCTCGCCCACGCCCCAGCCGTTGAGCAGCACGCGGTCACCGGCCTTGAAGGCGGGGTTGTCGCTGGCTTCCACGGTGCCGGCCAGGTCGATGCCGGCGACCATGGGGAATTTGCGCACCACCGGGCCCTTGCCGGTGATGGCCAGGCCGTCCTTGTAGTTCAGGGTGCTGTAGTCGACCTGCACGGTGACGTCGCCCTCGGGCAGCTGCGCCTCGTCCAGCTCGGCCAGCGTGGCGCGGTAGCCCGCGTCGACCTTGTCGATCAGGATGCCTTTGAACATCGGTTGTCTCCTCATGGGAAGCAGTGGAAAGGGACGGGCTAGCGGGGCAGCCCGGCGATAAATCCTTGGATGAAGCAGTCCAGCGGCCCGTTGTCCCGCACCAGCCGGGCGCGCAGCACGGCGCCTTCCCAGCCGATCCAGAAGAACGCCGCCCAGTGCGCGCAATCCGTCTCCGGGGCCAGCTCGCCAGCGGCCTTGGCCGCCTCCAGGCACAGCGCCAGGCGCTGTTGCCAGCTGAGCAGGATGGCCTCCAGGGATTCGCGGAAGGCCTCCGGCAACTGGGTCACCTCCTGGCCCAGGTTGCCCACCAGGCAGCCGCGGCGGTACTCGAAGCGCTGCATGCCGGCCTTGGCCTCCTCGACGAAGGCCGCGATGCGCGCCAGGGGCGGGCGCGACGCGTCCAGCAGGCAGCGGTCGAGCTTGCGCGCGAAGTAACCGGCGTAGTTCTCCAGCACCGCGTGGCCGAAGTCTTCCTTGCTCTGGAAGTAGTGATAGAACGAGCCCTTGGGCACGCCGACGCGGCTCAGCACTGTGTCGATGCCGGTGCTGAGGAAGCCCTGTTCGGTGAGTATCTCGGTGCCGCAACGCACCAGGGCGTCGCGGGTGTCGAGGTTGTCGCGGGCGACCTTGGGTGGCCGGCCGCGACGGGGCGGGGGAGTGGAATCGGTCATGGCGGAGGATATTAGACCGATCGTCTATAAAATCAAGGGTGCTGCGCGAAGGCCTCTATTCGGTGGCAACG
Source organism: Pseudomonas solani (assembly GCF_026072635.1). Classification (NCBI taxonomy): domain Bacteria; kingdom Pseudomonadati; phylum Pseudomonadota; class Gammaproteobacteria; order Pseudomonadales; family Pseudomonadaceae; genus Pseudomonas; species Pseudomonas solani. The sequence continues at coordinate 5,266,770 of NZ_AP023081.1, forward strand.
AGCTGGCGGATCGCCTGCTCGAAATACTCCGCCGGCTGGCCGCCGCTGATCAGGTGGCGACCATTGAGGATCACCGACGGCACCGAGCGGATGCCGTGACTGGTGTAGAAGTTTTCCTCCTCGCGCACCTCCTCGGCGAAGCGGCCGGATTCCAGCACCTCGCGCGCCGCTTCGGCGTCCAGCCCGGCGGCAGCGGCCACCTCCACCAGCACCGCGCGGTCGCTGGGGTTGCGCCCCTCGGTGAAGTAGGCGGCCAGCAGGCCCTGCTTGAGTTCCAGCTGGCGCCCCTCGAGCTCCGCCCAGTGCAGCAGGCGGTGGGCGTCGAAGGTGTTGTAGATGCGCCCGCGTGCCTGCATGTCGAAGCGGAAGCCCACCTCGGCGCCGCGCTGGCGGATGTGCTCGCGGTTGGCGGCCACCTGTTCCGGCGTGCTGCCGTACTTCTGCTGGATGTGCTCGACGATGTCCTGGCCCTCGGGTGGCATGTCCGGGTTCAGCTCGAAGGGCTTGAAGGCCAGCTCCACCCGCACCTCGTCGCCGAGGTTGGCGATGGCCTGCTGCAGCGCGCCCAGGCCCACCGCGCACCAGGGGCAGACCACGTCGGATACGAAGTCGATGCTGATGGTCTTGCTCATGGGAAATGCTCCGGTGATGGAAAGATGCCGCCCAGTCTATGCCTCGAAGGCGTGCGCGGCGACGCATCGCACGACTGTCATCGGCCCGGGTTAAAAAAACACCGCCCCGGCAGCGCCTCGCGGCTTGCGTCGGCGGCATCTTCAACCATGCTTGGTAATCCGCCCCGGCTGCTTCGCCGCTCGCGTCCCCGAGCGGCCGTGCCGTTCCCGTTCCGAACCCATCCCGACCATTACGAGGTGTAGACAATGGCCCGTGCGACCCCCATCAACCGCTACCGCAACATCGGCATCGTGGCCCACGTGGATGCGGGCAAGACCACCACCACCGAGCGGATCCTGTTCTACACCGGGGTCAACCACAAGATGGGCGAAGTGCACGACGGCGCCGCCACCATGGACTGGATGGTGCAGGAGCAGGAGCGCGGCATCACCATCACCTCGGCCGCCACCACCGCCTTCTGGTCGGGCTCGGCCAAGCAGTTCGACAAGTACCGCTTCAACATCATCGACACCCCCGGGCACGTCGACTTCACCATCGAGGTGGAGCGCTCCCTGCGTGTGCTCGACGGCGCGGTTGTGGTGTTCAGCGGTGCTGACGGCGTCGAGCCGCAGTCTGAAACCGTGTGGCGCCAGGCCAACAAGTACGGCGTGCCGCGCATCGCTTACGTCAACAAGATGGACCGCGCCGGCGCCAACTTCCTCTGGGTGGTCGGGCAGATCAAGCAGCGCCTCGGGCACACCCCGGTGCCCATCCAGCTGCCCATCGGCGCCGAAGAGAACTTCGAAGGCCAGATCGACCTGCTGAAGATGAAGGCCATCTACTGGAACGACGCCGACCAGGGCACCAGCTTCCGCGAGGAAGAGATCCCCGCCAACCTCCTGGCCGAAGCCGAGGAGTGGCGCGAGAAGCTGGTGGAAGCCGCCGCCGAGGCCAGCGAAGAACTGATGAACAAATACCTCGAAGGCGAGGCGCTGAGCATCGAGGAGATCAAGGCCGGCCTGCGCCAGCGCACCATCGCCTGCGAGATCGTCCCCGCCGTGCTCGGCTCCTCCTTCAAGAACAAGGGCGTGCCCCTGGTGCTGGACGCGGTGATCGAACTGCTGCCGGCGCCCATCGAGATCCCCGCCATCAAGGGCACCCACCCGGACGACGAGGAGCGCCACGACGAGCGCCATGCCGACGACGATGAACCCTTCTCGGCCTTGGCCTTCAAGATCGCCACCGACCCCTTCGTCGGCACCCTGACCTTCACCCGTGTGTACTCCGGCGTGCTCAGCTCCGGCGACTCGATCCTCAACTCGGTCAAGGGCAAGAAGGAACGCGTCGGCCGCATGGTGCAGATGCACGCCAACACCCGCGAGGAGATCAAGGAGGTACGCGCCGGCGACATCGCCGCACTGATCGGCATGAAGGACGTCACCACCGGCGACACCCTCTGCGACCTCGACAAGCCGATCATCCTCGAACGCATGGACTTCCCCGAGCCGGTGATCTCCGTGGCGGTGGAGCCCAAGACCAAGGCCGACCAGGAGAAGATGGGCATCGCCCTCGGCAAGCTGGCCCAGGAGGACCCGTCCTTCCGCGTGCGCTCGGACGAGGAATCCGGCCAGACCATCATCTCCGGCATGGGCGAGCTGCACCTGGACATCCTCATCGACCGCATGAAGCGCGAGTTCAACGTCGAGGCCAATATCGGCAAGCCCCAGGTGGCCTACCGCGAGAAGATCCGCAACAAGTGCGAGATCGAAGGCAAGTTCGTGCGCCAGTCCGGCGGTCGCGGCCAGTTCGGCCACTGTTGGATCCGCTTCGAACCGGGCGAGGACGGCAAGGACACCCTCGAGTTCGTCAACGAAGTGGTGGGCGGCGTGATCCCGCGCGAATACATCCCGGCGATCCAGAAGGGCATCGAGGAGCAGATGAAGAACGGCGTGCTCGCCGGCTACCCGCTGCTCGGCCTCAAGGCCACGGTGTTCGACGGCTCCTACCACGACGTCGACTCCAACGAGATGGCGTTCAAGATCGCCGCCTCCATGGCCACCAAGCAGCTCGCGCAGAAGGGCGGCGCGGTGCTGCTGGAGCCGATCATGAAGGTCGAGGTGGTCACCCCCGAGGACTACATGGGCGACGTCATGGGCGACCTCAACCGCCGTCGCGGCCTGATCCAGGGCATGGACGAGGCCCCCGCCGGGCGCATCATCCGAGCCGAGGTGCCGCTGGGCGAGATGTTCGGCTACGCCACCGACGTGCGCTCCATGTCCCAGGGCCGCGCCAGTTACTCCATGGAGTTCTCCAAATACGCCGAAGCCCCCGCCAACATCGCCGAGACCATCGTCAAGAAACAGGGCTAGCCCCTGCGCACGGCCCTCTCTCCATGAGAGGGCCGCCGTAGCCCGGGCTTCAGCCCGGGACCTTCACACGCCGAAACCCGCGCCAACCGCCACGACCACCGGCGAAATTCCCCTAATTTTCCCTCGCGCCCCGACGTCATCTGTTGCACAGACCTCCCATTTCGCGAGCCGCCCATGTCCCAGCACAACCCCCTGTCGAACCTCCCGCTGCCCGATGGGCGCAGCCTCGGTGCCGACGAAACCGACACCCGCCTGCACCTGACCCTCGATGGCCAGCCGCTGATCGACCTGGCGCTGCAACGTGGCGCCGAACCGCGCTTGCAGGTGCTCGGCGCCCAACCGTCCGTGCAGGCGCTGCACGCCGCCTGCTACTGGTCGCTGGCCCGCGACCCGGCCTGCCAGCGCCTGCACTGGCAACTGCTGCAGGCACCGGCCGAGGCCCTGGCCAGCGGCCTGCTGGTGGCGGCCGGGGCAGGGGAGTACCGCTGCGAGCGCGGCCAGTTCTGGCAACTGCCGGCACCCTGGATCACTGCCGCCAGCCCCTACCCGGAGCGCATGGTCATCAATGACGGCAAGCGCCACCCGCAGCGTCCGCCCAAGCCCACGGGCGAGCTCTACCGCCGTTTCGACGCGCGCCTGGGCAGCTGGATCTCCCTGCGCGCGCTGGATATCGACAGCGATCTGGAACGCTTCAACCGCTGGCAGAACTCGCCCCGCGTGCTGGCGTTCTGGCAGGAGGGCGGCGACCTCGACCAGCACCGCGCCTACCTGCAGAAGCTGCACAACGACCCCCATGCGCTGACCCTGATCGGCTGCTTCGACGACCAGCCCTTCGCCTACTTCGAAGCCTATTGGGCCAAGGAAGACCGCATCGCACCCTTCTATGCGGTAGACGACTACGACCGGGGCATCCACATGCTGGTGGGCGAGGACAGCCACCGCGGCCCGCACAAGGTGACCAGCTGGCTGTCGGCGCTGACACACTTCCTGTTCCTCGACGACCCGCGCACCCGCCGCGTGGTGGCCGAACCCCGTGCCGACAACGCGCGGATGATCGGCCACATGCAGAACCTGGGTTACTACCGGGAGAAGGAATTCGACTTCCCGCACAAGCGCGCCGCGCTCATGGCCATCGGCCGCGAACGCTTCTTCGATCATTGCGTGCTGGCCTGAGGCCGAGCCGCGTTCTCAATGCGTAGCCCGGGCTTCAGCCCGGGACCGGCGTCGCAGGAATCCCCGGACTGAAGTCCGGGCTACGGGGTTCTATCGGCAGGGGTGTGTCCGGCAAGGCTCCGGCAAAGCCGCTGCGTATGCCCGAGGTGGATATCGAGTCTGTGCGTAGCCCGGGCTTCAGCCCGGGATCGGCGTCGAAGGAGTCCCCGGACTGAAGTCCGGGCTACGGGACACGAGTCGCGCCCGGGGCGGAAAACGGGGGAGAGGTCAGGCGGATTTTTCGCTGCGTTCCTGGTCGTTGCCGGCGGCCTTCTCGGCTTCGGCACGGGTCACCTTGCGGCAGTGCACCAGGGCGTCGCGGATCATGAAGTTGACCAGGGTCGGCGAGACGCCCAGCTCCTTGGCGATGTCCTTCTGCGGCACGCCGTGCAGGCGATACATCTCGAAGGCATAGCGGGTACGCGCCGGCAACTCGGCCAGGGCATCGGCGATGTGCTCGAGGGTCGCGTAGTTGATGTGCGAGGTCTCGGGCGAAGCACCCTGGGTGACCACCACGTTGAGCCCTTCCTCCTCGGTGCCGGAATACTTCTGCTCCAGCGCCTGCTTGCGGTAATGGTCGATGGCCAGGTTGCGCACGATCTGGAACAGGTAGCTGAGCTGCGCCTTGAACGACGAGGTGATCTGCGGAGCCGACTGCAGCCTGAAGAACGCATCCTGCACCACATCCTCGGCGCGGGAGCGGCATCCGGTGATACGCGCGGCGATCTTCACAAGGATCGTGCGGTTATCGATGAATGCCTGGAGTAAGGGTGAATCGCACCTGCTTGTGGACAGTTGATCCGTCATGGAAATCACCTTGCGCTTGGGTAGGCAAAGGGCGCCGGAAAAAGGGCGACCTGTTCAGCGGGGTAACAAATTATGTCCAATGATAATCATTGTCAAATGCGATGAATAATTAATATGCATATATCCGAAGAAGAGCACGGAAAGGCTTCAGGGCTGTTGCAGCTCCGCCCCGCGAAGACCCTTCCGATCGACGGTGAAAGCGCTCCCGGCCCCGGGTAATTCCGTTAATTATTTTCCGTCTCCATCCGTTCTCCTCTGTGAAAGCGCGGGCAGCTGGCCCCGCTGCAACGGTTTCGCAGACAGGAGAACGACATGGTTTTCGATCGTGACGATGTGATCTTCCAGGTGGTCATCAACCAGGAGGAGCAGTACTCGATCTGGCCGGACTACAAGGCCATCCCCGCCGGCTGGCGCGCCGCCGGCAAAAGCGGCCTGAAGAAGGACTGCCTCGAGTTCATCGAGCAGAACTGGACCGACATGCGCCCGCTGAGCCTGCGGCAGAAGATGGACCAGGACAAAGTGGTGGCCTGAGGTGGACGCGCCGATCAGCCTGCGTCTGTTCTGCCTGCCGTATTCCGGCGCCAGCGCCATGACCTACAACCGCTGGCGGCGCATCCTGCCCGCCTGGCTGGTGGTGCAGCCGCTGGAGCTGCCCGGGCGCGGCATGCGCATGGACGAGCCGCTGCACACCCGGCTCGACACGCTGGTGGCGCAGCTCGCCCGCGAAGTCGCGCCCCAGGTGCAGCAGCCCTACGCGCTGTTCGGCCACAGCCTGGGCGGGTTGCTCGCCTTCGAGCTGGCCCACGCCCTGCGTGACAAGGGGCTGCCCGAGCCCCTGGCGCTGTTCCCCTCGGCCACCGCCGGCCCGGCTCGGCGCAACGTCGATGACTACCGCGAAGCCAAGAGCGACGCCGAACTCATCGCCAAGCTGCGCAACCTCCAGGGCACCCCCGAGGAGGCCCTCGCCAACGAGGAGCTGTTGCGCCTGACGCTGCCCATCCTGCGGGCCGACTTCCTCGTCGCCGGCAGCTACGCCTACCGCCGGCGCCAGCCGCTGCAGGCGCCCATCCACGTGCTCGGCGGCAAGGCCGACGAACTGCGCGTGGACGAACTGCTGGACTGGCAGGAAGAGACCGCCACCGGCTTCTCCCTCGACATGTTCGAGGGGCACCACTTCTTCCTCCAGCAACAGGAAGCCGCCGTGCTGCGCACCCTCAAGCGCTACGCCGAGCAGCACCTGTTGCGCCTGCGCACCCGCACCCTGCGCCAGGTACCACTGGCGGCCGGCTGAGCCGCCTGGCGCGGCCGTCTGCCGGCTGCGCCCCTTCGCTGTTCCGAACCCCGAATTCAAGCCGCACTAGGCAGGACGACAACATGATGGACGCCTTCGAACTCCCCAGCACCCTGGTCCAGGCCCTGCAGCGCCGCGCTGCCGAGCAGCCGGAACGCATCGCCCTGCGTTTTCTCGAGGACGAAGGCGACGGCGTGGTCATCAGCTACCGGGAGCTGGACCAGCGCGCCCGCGTGATCGCCGCCGCCCTGCAGGCGGAAGCGGAGTTCGGCGACCGCGCGGTGCTGCTGTTCGACAGCGGCCCGGATTACGTCGCGGCGTTCTTCGGCTGCCTCTACGCCGGCGTCATCGCCGTGCCGGCCTACCCGCCGGAGTCCGCGCGCCGCCATCACCAGCTGCGCCTGCTGTCGATCATCGACGACGCCGAGCCGGCCCTGGTGCTGACCAGCGCCGCCCTGCGCGAACCCCTGCAGCAGCTGAGCACCGACCTGGGCACTGCCGGTCCCGCGCTGCTCTGTGTCGACGGCCTGCAAGCCGAGCTGGCCGCTGCCTGGCGCGAACCGGTGCTGGCCGCCGACGACATCGCCTTCCTGCAGTACACCTCCGGCTCCACCTCGCTGCCCAAGGGCGTGCAGGTGAGCCACGGCAACCTGGTGGCCAACGAACTGCTGATCCGCCGCGGCTTCGGCATCGGTGCCGACGACGTGATCGTCAGCTGGCTGCCGCTCTACCACGACATGGGCCTGATCGGCGGCCTGCTGCAACCCATCTTCAGCGGCGTACCCTGCGTGCTCATGTCGCCGCGCTACTTTCTCGAACGCCCGGTGCGCTGGCTGGAAGCCATTGCCCAATACGGCGGCACCGTCAGCGGCGGTCCCGACTTCGCCTATCGCCTGTGCTGCGAGCGGGTCAGTGCGGCGGCCCTGGCGCGCCTCGACCTCAGCGGCTGGCGCGTGGCCTTCTCCGGCTCCGAGCCGATCCGCCAGGACAGCCTCGAACGCTTCGCCGGCAAGTTCGCTGCCTGCGGCTTCGACGCCGCCAGCTTCCTCGCCTGCTACGGCCTGGCCGAGGCCACCCTGTTCGTCACCGGCGGCGTGCGTGGCCAGGGCATTCCCGCCCTTGGCGTGGACGGCGCCGCGCTGGCGCAGAACCGCATCGAACCAGGCGCCGACAGCTTGCTGCTGAGCTGTGGCTTCGGCCAGCCCGAGCACGCCGTGATGATCGTCGAGCCGGCCACCGGCGCCGCGCTCGGCGAGAACCAGGTGGGCGAGATCTGGGCCAGCGGGCCGAGCATCGCCCACGGCTACTGGCGCAACCCGGAAGCCACCGCCAAGGCCTTCGTCGACCGCGACGGCACCAGTTGGCTGCGCACCGGCGACCTGGGCTTCAAGCGCGACGGCGAGCTGTTCGTCAGCGGCCGCCTCAAGGACATGCTCATCGTCCGTGGCCACAACCTCTACCCGCAGGACATCGAGCGCACCGTCGAGACCGAGGTGGAGCTGGTGCGCAAGGGTCGCGTCGCCGCCTTCGCCGTCGAACAGGACGGCGAGGAGGGCATCGGCATCGCCGTGGAGATCGGCCGCAGCGTGCAGAAGGCCCATGCGCCGGAAACCCTGATCCGCATGATCCGCCAGGCCGTGGCCGAAGCCTGCCAGGAGGCGCCGCGCGTGGTGGTGCTGCTCAACCCCGGCGCGCTGCCCAAGACTTCCAGCGGCAAGCTGCAACGCTCCGCCTGCCGCAGTGGCCTGGAAGACGGCAGCCTCGACGCCTACGCCTGCTTCCCCGCCATCGACTCCACCACAGCATCCACTGCCCCGGCCGAAGCCGCCGGCGAGCTGCAACAGCGCATCGCCGCCCTCTGGGCCGAGCAGTTGCAGGTGCCGGCAGTGAATGCCGACGACAGCTTTTTCCTGCTGGGCGGCAACTCCATCGGCGCCGCCCAGGTGATGGCGCGCCTGCGTGACGAACTGGGCCTGGAGCTGGAACTGCGCCAGCTCTTCGAAGCCCGCTCCCTGGCCGAATTCACCGCTGCCGTGCAAGCCCAGCAGGCCGCCGGTGTGCCGCGCCAGGGCGCCATCCCGCGCCTGCCGCGCAACCAGGACCTGCCGCAATCCCCGGCGCAGAACCGCCTCTGGTTCCTCTGGCAGCTGGACCCGCAAGGCGCCGCCTACAACATCCCCGGTGGCCTGCGCCTGCGTGGCGAGCTGGACGAAGGCGCCGTGCTGCGCAGCTTCCAGCAACTGGTGCAGCGCCATGAAGCGCTGCGCACCCGCTTCCTCGAACGGGACGGCGTCGCCCTGCAACGCATCCTGCCGTCCCTGGAGCTGAGCCTGTCGCGCATCGACCTCAGCCACCTCGACGGCGCCGAGCGCGACGCCCGTGTCGCCCAGCTGCGTGAAGAGGAAGCCCAGGTACCTTTCGACCTGGAGCAGGGGCCGCTGCTGCGCCTGACCCTGGTGCGCCTGGACGATGAACAGCACCAGCTATGGCTGACCCTGCACCACATCGTCGCAGACGGCTGGTCGCTGAACCTGCTGCTGGACGAATTCTCCCGCCTCTACGGCGCCGCTTGCGGTGGCCCCGCAGTGGACCTGGCGCCCTTGCCCCTGGGCTACGCCGACTTCGCCGCCTGGCAGCGCCAGTGGCTGGCCGACGGCGAGGCCGAGCGCCAGCTGGCCTGGTGGCGCGAACAATTGGGCGACGAGGCCCCGGCCCTGCAACTGGCCACCGATCGCCCGCGCGTTGCCCAGCGCAGCCACGGTGCCGCGCGCCACAGCCTGCGCCTGGACGACGACCTGGCCAAGGCCCTGCGCGGGCTGGCCCAGGCCGAGCATTCCACCCTGTTCATGGTGCTGCTGGCGGCCTTCCAGGGCCTGCTGTTCCGCCTCAGCGGGCAGGCGGACATCCGCGTCGGCGTGCCCGGCGTCAACCGCCAGCGCCTGGAAACCCAGGGCCTGGTCGGCTTCTTCATCAACACCCTGGTGCTGCGTGGCCAGCTCGACGGCCGCCGCACCTTCAGTGCACTGCTGGCCCAGACCCGCGAGGCCACCCTCGGCGCCCAGGCGCACCAGGACCTGCCCTTCGACCGCCTGGTGGACGCCCTCGGCGGCGAGCCGTTCCAGGTCATGTTCAACCACCAGCAGCGTGACCTCTCGGCGCTGCGGCGCCTGCCCGGCCTGCTCGCCGACGAGCTGCCCTGGCACAGCCGCGAGGCCAAGTTCGACCTGCAGCTGCACAGCGAGGAAGACGCCCGTGGCCGCCTGACCCTGGCCTTCGACTATGCCGCCGAGCTGTTCGACGCCGGCAGTGTGCGCCGCCTGGCCGAGCGCTTCGTCAGCCTGCTGCGCCAAGTGGTCGAGCAACCTGAGCGGGCCCTGGGCGATATCCAGTTGCTGGACGAGGCCGAGCGCAGCCAACTGGCCGGCTGGGCCCGCGCACCGCAGCCCGTCGCCAGCCGCTGGCTGCCCGAGCTGCTGGAACGGCAGGCTGCCGCCGACCCGCAGCGCATTGTCCTCCAGTGGGCCGAAGGGCAACTGGACAGCGCCACGCTGCACCGCCGCGCCAACCGCCTGGCCCACCGCCTGCAAGCCCTCGGCGTCGGCCCCGACGTGCCGGTGGCCATCGCCGCCGAGCGCTCGCCCGAACTGCTGGTCGGCCTGCTGGCCATCATCAAGGCCGGCGGCGCCTATGTGCCGCTGGACGTCGACTACCCCCGTGAACGCATCGCCTACATGCTGCAGGACTGCGGCGCGCGCCTGCTGCTGACCCAGTCGCACCTGGTGGAACGCCTGCCCATCCACGACGGCGTCAGCGCCATCGCCCTGGACCGCGAGGAGGGCGGTTGGCCCGAGCGCGCGCCGACCTCCGGCGTGCACGGCGACAACCTCGCCTACGTCATCTACACCTCCGGTTCCACCGGCCAGCCCAAGGGCGTCGGCAACACCCACGCGGCCCTGGTCGAACGCCTGGCCTGGATGCAGGCGCACTACCGCCTGGATGCCAGCGACGTGCTGCTGCAGAAGGCGCCGGTGAGCTTCGATGTGTCCGTCTGGGAATGCTTCTGGCCGCTGGTCACCGAGGCACGCCTGGTGCTGGCCGCGCCCGGTGAGCACCGCGACCCGCGTCGGCTGGTGCAACTGGTGCGCGAGCACGGCGTGACCACGCTGCACTTCGTGCCGCCGCTGCTGCAGCTGTTCATCGAGGAGGAGGGGGTTAGCGAATGCACTTCCCTGCGCCGCCTGTTCTCCGGTGGCGAGGCGCTGCCCGCCGCCCTGCGCGACCGGGTGCTGCAGCGCCTGCCGGCGGTGCGCCTGGACAACCGCTACGGCCCCACCGAAACCGCCATCAACGTCACCCACTGGCAATGCCGCAATGATGACGGCGAGCGCTCGCCCATCGGCCAGCCCCTGGGCAATGTGCTCTGCCACGTACTGGATGCCGAGCTCTCGGCACTGCCGGTCGGTGTGCCGGGCGAGCTGTGCATCGGTGGCGCCGGCCTCGCCCGTGGCTACCTGGGCCGCGCGGCGCTGACCGCCGAACGCTTCGTACCCGACCCCTTCGGCGAACCGGGCGCACGCCTGTACCGCACCGGCGACCGTGCCCGCTGGGGCACCGATGGCGCCCTGGAGTACCTTGGCCGCCTCGACAGCCAGGTGAAGCTGCGCGGCTTCCGCGTCGAGCCCGAAGAGATCCGCGCCCGCCTGCTGGCCCAACCCGGTGTCGGCCAGGCGGTGGTGGTATTGCGCGACGGCCCCGGCGGCCCGCGCCTGGTGGGCTACTACTGCGTCAACGGCGCTGCCGAGGATGAAGCCCGGCAGACCGAACGCCTGCTGCAGGCCCTGCGCGGCGAGCTGCCGGACTACATGGTGCCGGCGCAACTGATGCGCCTGGAAGCACTGCCCGTCGGCCCCAGCGGCAAGCTGGACCGCCGCGCGCTGCCCGAGCCGGCCTGGCAGCAGGCCGAGCACCGCGAGCCCGTCAGCGCACTGGAGCAGCAGGTCGCCGCCATCTGGCGCGAGGTGCTGGGCATCCAGCGTCTGGGCTTGGACGACGACTTCTTCGCCCTCGGCGGCCACTCGCTGCTGGCCACCCAGATCGTCTCCCGCACCCGCCAGGCCTGCGACGTCGAGCTGCCGCTGCGCGCGCTGTTCGAAGCCAGCACCCTGGAAGGCTTCTGCACCGAGGTGGCGCGCATCCAAGCCAGCGGCCAGGTGGACAGCCAGGGCGTGATCGCCCATGTCGACCGCAGCCGCCCGGTGCCGCTGTCCTACTCCCAGCAACGCATGTGGTTCCTCTGGCAGCTGGAGCCGGACAGCCCCGCCTATAACGTCGGTGGCCTGGCACGCCTCAGCGGCCCGCTGGATGTGGCCCGCTTCGAGGCCGCGTTGCAGGCCCTGGTACAGCGCCACGAAACCCTGCGCACCACCTTCCCCAGCGAGAGCGGCGTGGCCCGCCAGCAGGTGGCCGAGCAATCGTCCCTGGTGATGGGCTGGGAGGATTTCTCCGCTCTGGATGCCGACACCCGCCAGGCCCACCTGCAGGCCCTGGCCGATGACGAGGCCCATCGGCCGTTCGACCTGGAGACCGGCCCGCTGCTGCGGGTGGTGATGGTCAAGGGCGGCGAGCGCGAGCACCACCTGGTGGTGACCCTGCACCACATCGTCACCGAAGGCTGGGCGATGGACATCTTCGCCCGTGAGCTGGGCGCGCTCTACGAGGCCTTCCTCGATGACCGTGAGTCGCCCCTGGCGCCGTTGCCGGTGCAGTACCTCGACTACAGCGCCTGGCAGCGCCAATGGCTGGAAGCCGGCGAACGCCAGCGCCAGCTGGACTACTGGACGGCCCAGCTGGGCCACGAGCACCCGCTGCTGGAACTGCCCTCGGATCGCCCACGCCCGCCGGCCCAGAGCCACCGGGGCGAGCTCTACCGCTTCGACCTGCCGGCCGCGCTGGCCGAGCGTGTGCGCGCCTTCAACGCGGCCAACGGCCTGACCCTGTTCATGACCATGACCGCCACCCTGGCTGTGCTGCTGCACCGCTACAGCGGCCAGCAGGACCTGCGCATCGGCGCGCCGGTGGCCAACCGCATCCGCCCGGAAAGCGAAGGGCTGATCGGCGCTTTCCTCAACACCCAGGTGCTGCGTTGCCAGCTCGACGGGCAGATGAGCGTCGCCGCGCTGCTGGAGCAGGTGCGCCACACCGTGATCGAGGGCCAGTCGCACCAGGACCTGCCCTTCGACCAGCTCGTCGAGGCCCTGCAGCCGCCGCGCAGCAGCGCCTACAACCCGCTGTTCCAGGTGATGTGCAACGTGCAGCGCTGGGAGTTCCAGCAAACCCGCGAGCTGGCCGGGATGAAGGTCGAGTACATCGCCAACGACGCCCGCGCCACCAAGTTCGACCTCAACCTGGAGGTCACCGACCTCGACCATCGCCTCGGCTGCTGCTTCACCTACAGCTCCGACCTGTTCGACGAGCCGCGCATCGCGCGCATGGCCACTCACCTGTGCAACCTGTTGGAAGCGCTGCTGGGCGACCCCGCACAACGCCTGGCCGAACTGCCGCTGCTAAGTGACGACGAGCGCCTGGCGCAGCTCGCCAGCCTGGGCGAAGAGCCCGGCGAGCACCGCCTCGACGGCAGCATCCACCGCCTGTTCGCCGAGCAGGCCGCGCGCACGCCCACGGCACCGGCGCTGACCTTCGCCGGGGAAACCCTCGACTACGCCACCCTGGACGCCCGCGCCAACCGCCTGGCTCACCTGCTGCGCGAGCGCGGCGTCGGCCCCGAGGTGCGCGTCGGCCTGGCCCTGGAGCGCTCGGCGGCCATGGTGGTCGGCTTGCTGGCGATCCTCAAGGCTGGCGGCGCCTACGTGCCGCTGGACCCGGAATACCCCACCGAACGCCTGCACTACATGATCGAAGACAGCGGCATCGTCCTGCTGCTGGGCCAGGCTGCGCTGTTCGACACCCTCGGTGAACTGCCGGCCGGCGTCGGCCGCTGGTGCCTGGAGGAGGACGAGGCCGCACTGGCCGGCTACCCCGCCCACGCACCGGTCGACCTCGCGCTGCCGCAACACCAGGCGTACCTCATCTACACCTCCGGCTCCACCGGCAAGCCCAAGGGCGTGGCGGTCAGCCACGGCGAGATCGCCATGCACTGCCAGGCGGTGATCCGTCGCTTCGGCATGCGTGCCGACGACTGCGAGCTGCACTTCTATTCCATCAACTTCGACGCCGCCAGCGAGCGCCTGCTGACGCCGCTGCTGTGCGGCGCGCGCCTGGTGCTGCGGGCCCAGGGCCAGTGGGGCGCCGAGGATATCTGCCAGCTGATCCGCGAGCAGGGCGTCACCATCCTCGGCTTCACCCCCAGCTACGGCAGCCAGCTGGCCCAGTGGCTCGGCGCCCGGGGCGAAACCCTGCCGGTGCGCCTGGTGATCACCGGGGGCGAGGCGCTGACCGCCGAGCACCTGCAGCGCATCCGCGCGGGCTTCGCGCCCCAGGCCTTCTTCAACGCCTACGGCCCCACCGAGACGGTGGTGATGCCGCTGGCCGCCCTGGCCCCGGCGCAGCTGGAGGAGGGCGCCGCCAGCGTCCCCATCGGCCGCATGGTCGGTGCGCGGGTGGCCTGCATCCTCGACGCCGACCTGGCGCTGGTGCCACCGGGCGCCATCGGCGAACTCTATGTCGGCGGCGCCGGGCTCGCCCGTGGCTACCACCAGCGCCCGGGCCTCACCGCCGAGCGCTTCGTGCCCAACCCCTTCGCCACCGACGGCGGGCGCCTGTATCGCACCGGTGACCTGGTGCGCCAGCGCGACGACGGCCAGCTGGAATACCTCGGCCGCATCGACCAGCAGGTGAAGGTGCGCGGCTTCCGCATCGAGCTGGGCGAGATCGAAGCACGCCTGCTGGAACACCCGGCGGTGCGCGAAACCGTGGTGCTGGCCCTGGACAGCCCCAGCGGCAAGCAACTGGCCGGCTACGTGGCCTGTGCCGCCGCAGAAGAGGGTGCCGATGCACAACAGGCCCTGCGCGAAACCCTCAAGGCGCACCTGCGCACCCAGTTGCCGGAGCACATGGTGCCCGCGCACCTGGTGCTGCTTGCCAGCCTGCCGCTGACCCCCAACGGCAAGCTCGACCGCCGCGCGCTGCCCGCGCCGGCCCCGGAGCACAACCGCCAGCAGTACCTGGCACCGACCAGCGAGCTGGAGCAAAGCCTGGCCGCCATCTGGCGGGAGGTGCTCAACGTCGAGCAGGTCGGGCTCGCCGACAACTTCTTCGAGCTGGGCGGCGACTCCATCCTCTCCATCCAGGTGGTCAGCCGTGCCCGCCAGCAGGGCATCCACTTCAGCCCGCGCGACCTGTTCCAGCACCAGACGGTGCAGACCCTGGCTGCCGTCGCCCGGCGTGAGGCGCTGACCCAGGTGGACCAGGGGCCAGTAACCGGCAGCATGCCGCTGACGCCCATCCAGCACTGGTTCTTCCAGCAGGCGCCGGAGAACGTCGCCCACTGGAACCAGTCGCTGCTGCTGGAAGCCGGCGAGCGCCTGGATGCGGGTCATCTTGAGCAGGCCTTGCAAGGCCTGGTGCAGCACCACGACGCCTTGCGCCTGTCCTTCAGCCGTTACGGCGACACCTGGCACGCCGAGCACCGCGCCCCCGCCAGCGAGGCCGACGGCCTGCTGTGGCAGGCACAGGTGGACGATTTCGCCGAGGCGGAAACCCTGCTGGCCGATGCCCAGCGCAGCCTCGACCTGGCCCAGGGCCCGCTGCTGCGTGCCCTGCTGCTGGAAGGCCCGGACGGGCGCCAGAAGCTGCTGCTGGCCATCCACCACCTGGTGGTGGACGGCGTCTCCTGGCGCGTGTTGCTGGACGACCTGCAAACCGCCTATCGCCAGCTGCAGGCCGGGCAGCCCCTGGCGCTGCCGGCGCGTACCAGCGCCTTCAAACACTGGGGCGAACGCCTGGCGGCCTATGCCGGCAGCGAACCCCTGCGCGAGGAACTGGGCTGGTGGCAGGCGCAGCTCGGCGGCCAGGACGCGCCGCTGCCCTGCGACCGCAACGCCGAACAGGACCTGGAGCGCGACGCCCAGCGCATCACCCTGCGCCTGGATGCCGAGCGCACCCGCCAACTGCTGCAACAGGCGCCCGCCGCTTACCGCACCCGCGTCGACGACCTGCTGCTCACCGCCCTGGCCTGTGTGCTGTGCCGCTGGGATTCGCGTGATTCGGTGCTCGTGCAACTGGAAGGTCATGGCCGCGAACCGCTGTTCGACGACATCGACCTCAGCCGCACCGTCGGCTGGTTCACCAGTGCCTATGCGCTGCGCCTGGCGCCCGCCGACGGGCTCGGTGCCTCCATCAAGGCGATCAAGGAGCAGCTGCGCCAGGTGCCCCACAAGGGCCTCGGCTTCGGCGTGCTGCGCTACTTGGCCGACCCGGTCACCCGTGCCGCCATGGCCGCGCTGCCGCCGGCGCGCATCACCTTCAACTACCTGGGCCAGTTCGACGGCAGCTTCGCCGAGGGCGCGCTGCTGCGCCCGCTGGAAGAAAGCGCCGGCCCGGCCCACGACGCCGACGCCACGCTGCCCAACTGGCTGAGCGTGGACGGCCAGGTGTTCGGCGGCGAACTGCTGCTCAACTGGACCTACAGCCAGGCGCGCTACGACCGCGCCACGGTGCAGGGCCTGGGCGAGGCCTTTATCGCCGAGCTGCAGGGTCTGGTCGCCCATTGCCTGGAGGAGGGCGCCGGTGGCCCGACGCCGTCGGACTTCCCCCTGGCGCACCTGGCCCAGGAGCAGATCGACCAGCTGCCGGTACCGGCCGCCGCCATCGACGACATCTACCCGCTCACGCCCATGCAGGAAGGCCTGCTGCTGCACACCCTGCTGGAGCCGGGCACCGGCATCTACTACATGCAGGACCGCTACCGCATCAACAGCGCGCTGGACGTCGAGCGCTTCACCCGCGCCTGGCGCGCCGTGGTGGCGCGGCACGAAGCGCTGCGGGCCTCCTTCGTGTGGAACGCCGGCGAAACCATGCTGCAGGTGATCCACAAGCCCGGCACCACTGAGGTGGACCTGCTGGACTGGAGCGACCTGCCCGAGGACGGCCACGAGGAGCGCCTGCAGGCGCTGCACCGCACGGAGCGTGAGGCCGGCTTCGACCTGCTGCACCAGCCGCCCTTCCACCTGCGCCTGATCCGCCTGGGCGAGGCGCGCTACTGGTTCATGATGAGCAACCACCACATCCTCATCGACGCCTGGTGCCGTGGCCTGCTGATGAGCGACTTCTTCGAGGTCTACGCCGCCCTCGGCGAGGGCCGCGAGCCGCAACTGCCGCTGGCGCCGCGCTACCGCGACTACATCGGCTGGCTGCAGCGCCAGGACCTGGGCCAGGCCCGCGCCTGGTGGCAGGGCAACCTGGCGGGCTTCGAACGCACCACCCACCTGCCGAGCGACCGGCCGATCCTCCGCGAGCACGCCAACGACAGCGGCGGCATGCAGGTGGGCGACCGCATCACCCGCCTGGACGCCGCCGACGGCGCGCGCCTGCGGGAACTGGCACAGCGTCACCAGCTCACCATCAACACCCTGGCCCAGGCGGCCTGGGCCCTGGTGCTGGCGCGCTACAGCGGCGAGCGCGACCTGGTGTTCGGCGTCACCGTGGCCGGGCGCCCGGTGGGCCTGCCGGAGATGCAGCGCACCGTCGGCCTGTTCATCAACAGCATCGCCCTGCGGGTGAAGCTGCCCGCGCCGGGTCAGCGCCTGAGCGTGCGTGACTGGCTGCAGGGGCTGCTGGCCAGCAACCTGGAACTGCGCGAGCACGAGTACCTGCCGCTGGTGGCCATCCAGGAATGCAGCGAGCTGCCCAAGGGCCAGCCGCTGTTCGACAGCCTCTTCGTGTTCGAAAACGCGCCGGTGGAAGTCGCGGTGCTGGACCGTGCGCAGAGCCTCTCCGCCAGCTCGGATTCCGGCCGCACCCACACCAACTTCCCGCTCACCGTGGTCTGCTACCCGGGCGATGACCTGGGCCTGCACCTGTCCTACGACCAGCGCTACTTCGAGGAAGCGACCATCGACCGCCTGCTGGGCGAATTCAAACGCCTGCTGCTGGCCCTCGGCGAGCGCATCGAAGGCGACATGAGCGAGCTGCCGCTGCTGGGCGAGGCCGAGCGCGAGCTGCTGCTCAACGGCGTCAATG
This sequence comes from Pseudomonas solani, assembly GCF_026072635.1. Taxonomy (NCBI): domain Bacteria; kingdom Pseudomonadati; phylum Pseudomonadota; class Gammaproteobacteria; order Pseudomonadales; family Pseudomonadaceae; genus Pseudomonas; species Pseudomonas solani. The sequence continues at coordinate 5,284,257 of NZ_AP023081.1, forward strand.
AAAGCGCCCGCGACTACCCGCTGGAGCAGGGCTACGTGCGCCTGTTCGAGGCCCGCGTCGCCGCGCACCCAGCGCGCATCGCCGTCCGCTGCCTCGACCGCCAGTGGAGCTACGCCGAGCTGAACCGCCACGCCAACCGCCTGGGCCACGCCCTGGGCACCGCCGGCGTCAGCCTCGACCAGCCGGTGGCGCTGCTGGGTGAGCGTGGGCTCGACCTGCTGGGCATGATGGTCGGCACCTTCAAGGCTGGCGCCGGCTACCTGCCGCTGGACCCGGCGCTGCCCACCCCGCGCCTGACGCGCATCCTCGAACTCAGCCGTGCCCCGGCGCTGGTGGCCACCCGCGCCTGCCGCGACCAGGCGATGGCGTTGCTGGAGGAGCTCGGCTGCGGCCAGCGTCCGCGCCTGCTGGTGTGGGAGGACGTGCTGCAGGGCGCCTGGCCGGAGCAGGACCTGGGCATCCACAGCGGCCCGGCCAACCTCGCCTACGTCATCTACACCTCCGGCTCCACCGGCCTGCCCAAGGGCGTGATGGTCGAGCAGGCCGGCATGCTCAACAACCAGCTGAGCAAGGTGCCGTACCTGGATCTCACCGAGGCGGACGTGATCGCCCAGACCGCCTCGCAGAGCTTCGATATCTCGGTCTGGCAGTTCCTCGCCGCACCGCTGTTCGGCGCCTGCACCGAGATCGTCCCCAACGCCATCGCCCACGACCCGCAGGCGTTGCTGGCCCATGTGCGCGAGCGCGGCATCACGGTGCTGGAGAGCGTGCCCTCGCTGATCCAGGGCATGCTCGCCGAGGCCCTTGCCGTACTCGGCGCCCTGCGCTGGATGCTGCCCACCGGTGAAGCCATGCCGCCGGAGTTGGCGCGCCAGTGGCTGGAGCGCTACCCGCAGGTGGGGCTGGTCAACGCCTACGGCCCGGCCGAGTGCTCGGACGACGTGGCCTTCTTCCGCGTCGACGCCGCCTCCACCGAAGGCACCTACCTGCCCATCGGCAGCCCCACCGACAACAACCGCCTGTACCTGCTGGACGACGCCTTCGAACTGGCGCCCCTGGGCGCCGTGGGCGAACTCTGCGTCGCCGGCACCGGTGTCGGCCGTGGCTACGTCGGCGACCCGCTGCGCACCGCCCAGGCCTTCGTGCCCAACCCCTTCGGCGCGCCGGGTGAGCGCCTGTACCGCACCGGCGACCTGGCCCGCCGCCGCGCCGATGGCGTGCTGGAGTACGTCGGCCGCGTCGACCACCAGGTGAAGATCCGTGGCTACCGCATCGAACTGGGCGAGATCGAAGCCCGCCTGTTCGAACGCCCGGACGTGCGCGACGCCGCCGTCAGCGTGCAGGAAGGCCCCACCGGCAAATACCTGGTGGGCTACCTGGTGCCACGCGAGGCCGAGCGCTTCGCCAGCGCCAGCTCGCCGGCCAGCCGCCTGGCGGAAGAGGGCGCCTGGTTCGAAGCCATCAAGCAGCAACTGCGTGGCGACCTGCCGGACTACATGGTGCCGCTGCACTGGCTCGTGCTCGAGCGCCTGCCGCTGAACGCCAACGGCAAGCTCGACCGCAAGGCCCTGCCACCCCTGGAATTCGGCCCGCTGCAGGCCCAGGACTACCTGGCCCCGCGCAGCGAACTGGAAACCACTCTGGCCGGCATCTGGGCCGAGGTGCTCAAGGTCGAACGGGTCGGCGTGCGCGACAACTTCTTCGAACTCGGCGGCCACTCCCTGCTCGCCACCCAGATCGCCTCCCGCGTGCAGAAAACCCTGCAACGCAACGTGCCCCTGCGGGCCATGTTCGAGTGCTGCACGGTGGAGGAACTGGCGAGCTACATCGACTCGCTGGAAGGCAGCGTCGTCACCGAAGAAAAGGCCGCACGCCTGGAAGACCTGATGGCCAAGCTGGAGATGCTGTAACGGCAGCAGGGCACGCGGAGCGGGGAGGGCTCCGCGTGCTCGGGCCGGACGAGTGGTGCACGGTGTTTTCAGAAAATACCTGAACGCCCGCACATAAATGGCTGATAAACCGCTTAAGAAGAACGTGCTAACGCCGATAGCAGGGGACGGCCCTGCGTCCGTGCCCGGTCGATTGCCGACCGGACGCCGACAATGCCTGTGGCCACCTCATGCCTTTGCACCTTTTTGAGTGAGTTCCTCCATGCGAACCCTGAAATTCAGCCACAAGATCATGGTGGCAGCCTCCCTGGTGGTGATCGCTGCCTTCGCGTCCTTCGCGCTGTACAACGACTACCTGCAGCGGAACGCCATCCGCCAGAACCTTGCCAACTACCTCAACGATGTCGGCCAGGTCTCCACGGGCAACATCCAGCACTGGCTGGTGGGCCGCATGGAATTGCTGGAGAACCTGGCCGAGTCCATCGAGGACGACGCCAGCGAGGCCGCGTTGGCCAAGAGCCTGCAGCACCGCAGCATCGCCGCCGCCTTCCTCTATGCCTACTACGGCCAGGCGAGCGGCACCTACACCCAGTTCCCGCCCAGCGAACTGCCCGCCGGCTACGACCCGCGCCAGCGGCCCTGGTACAAGCAGGCGGCGCAGACCACCGGCCCCGGCCTGACCGAGCCCTACCTGGCCGCCGACCCGCGCGACGGCCTGCTGATCACCATCACCCGCCCGGTGTCCGCCTCGGGTGCCCTGCAGGGCGTCGTCGGCGGTGACCTCAAGCTGAAGACGGTCGACGAGATCCTCAACTCCTTCGACCTGGGCGGCATGGGCTACGCCTTCCTGGTGGACGACAAGGGCACGGTGCTGGTCCACCCCGACCAGCAGTTGGTCCTGAAGAAGCTGCCGGACCTGTTCGCCGGCACTGCGCCGCGCCTGGAGTCCGTCTTGCAGAGCGTGAGCGACCGCAACGGCGAGGCACGCATCGTGACCTTCCTGCCGGTGGAAGGGCTGACCGGGGTGCGCTGGTACGTGGGCCTGTCCGTCGATGAGTCCAAGGCCTTCGCCGCCCTGCAGGAGTTCCGCGTTTCCGCCCTGATGTCGACCATCATCGGCGTGGTCGCCATCCTCCTGCTGCTGGGCGGGCTGATCCGCATCCTGCTGCGCCCGCTGCACGTGATGAGCCACGCCATGAGCGGCATCGCCGAGGGCGAGGGCGACCTGACTCAGCGCCTGTCGATCGACTCCCGTGACGAGTTCGGCGAGCTGGCCGATGCCTTCAATCGCTTCGTCGAGCGCATCCACAAATCGATCCGCGAAGTGGCGTCCGCCACGCGCGAGGTGCACGAGCGGGTGAGCACCGTGGTGCAGGCGTCGAACGCCTCCATGACCAACTCCAGCGAGCAGGCCGCCCGCACCGACAGTGTGGCCGCCGCCATCAACGAACTGGGCGCCGCTGCCCAGGAGATCGCCCGCAACGCCGCCGATGCCTCGGAACAGGCAAGCGACGCACGCCGCGATGCCGAGGAAGGGCAGGGCATGGTCGAACGCACCCTGGTGGCGATGGGCGAGCTGTCGGAGAAGATCCAGGCATCCAGCAACCACATCGAAGTGCTCAGCCAGAAGAGCAACGACATCGGCCAGATCCTCGACGTGATCAAGGGCATCTCCGAGCAGACCAACCTGCTGGCGCTCAACGCCGCCATCGAAGCCGCCCGCGCCGGCGAGGCGGGACGCGGCTTCGCCGTGGTGGCCGACGAAGTGCGCAACCTGGCCCAGCGCACCCAGAGTTCGGCGCTGGAGATCCAGCAGATGATCGAGCAGCTGCAGACCGGTGCCCGCGACGCCGTGGCGACCATGGGCGAAAGCCGCCACTTCAGCGACGACAGCGTGCGCATCGGCGGCCAGGCCGGCGAAAACCTGCGCGGCGTCACCCGCCGCATCGGCGAGATCGACGGCATGAACCAGTCCGTGGCCACCGCCACCGAGGAACAGACCTCGGTGATCGAAAGCCTGAACATGGACATCACCGAGATCAACGTCCTCAACCAGGACGGCGTGCACAACCTGCAGGCCAGCCTGAAGGCCTGTACCGAGCTGGATCAGCAGGTCAGCCGGCTCAAGCAACTGGTGGATACGTTCAGGATTTGATTGCGGTCCCGCCAGGTGCGGTGCGCGCACGTGATCACGTAGAGGCGTGGGGCGTTGCGGGCACCCTGGCGGCTGCGGATGTCACCCAGCGCGTTCCAGGCATGACGGCAGCGGGGTGAGCCAGGAGGCTAGGTCGGGTGGCCCTGGCTGCCCGTACTGACGGTCGGTGGTATCCGGCCGACGCGCTCTGGCACGGTGTTTTCACGGTGCATCCAAGGAATTTAGGGGTTCCCTGAACGGCTTCACAGAATCAGCGTGAGCCCGATTGACGCTGCTCCTGCAAAGGCGTCTTCTACGCCATCTCCCCGGAAGCCGACAGGATCGTCGGCGAACATTCCGCTTCAAGGATGAACATGCCCACCTCCCGTGTTGGCTGCCCGCAGGGCGGCCTTTCATCCGTCCCGTGCAATGCCCGGCACCTGCCCAGCCAGGTCGGCCGCGCTTTCGCCTGCCTGTCGTTCAGGCCGGGCGCCCACTCCCATGCTTGATAAAAGGACCCGTCTCGATGCACCCACCCTACAAGCCGCGACGCCTTCGCCTGCCGATCCTCATTGGTGCCCTGGCGGTGCTCCCGGTACTGGCGGCGTCGGCGTTCGTGGCTTACCGCATCACCCAGAACGACTCCGGGCTGTGCCTCGCCGCGAACCGGGTGCTGAGCCCTGAGCAGCATCGCCAGGCATTGCTGCGCAACCTAATTCGTCTCGACGCCCTCAACAGCCAGCGCCATGACGACCTGTTCCGCACCCAGGCAGACCGCACGGGCATCATCCGCAACCCGCCGGTGCTGGACTTCAAGGCCCTGATGGAGCGGATGCAAGGCAACGAGAAGACCTTCGAGGAAAACTTCACCATCGAACCCGTGGCCCCTCGGCGGCAGTTCAATGCGGCGAGCGTCCGCGAGCCCTTCGTGCTGGTGAGCTACCGCGCCGCCGCCGATGGGATAGCGACCTTCACCGACAGCCGCCTCATCGTGGCCCGCGCGAAGGCGGACGTGGTGCAGGAGTTCGGCCAGCCTAGCCTCTACGAGCGCTTCCGTGGTTTCGGCAATACCTACTACAGCGTGACCTACAGCTTCGTCGGCATCGCCTGCTGCGACAGCACGCCCTACGGGCGGCCGCGTGCAGAGGTGCTGGCGGGCAATCGCGCTGCCTATCAGGAAACGTTGGCGACCATGGCCAAGGGGATCGCGACGCATACGCGCACGGCCACGGTATCCAATTGCGGGGAATTGCTGACGCAAGACAGTGATAACGGAGTTGGAACCCGAAACATCAAATGGACTGGACTGTAAGGAAATAGACCATGAGTTTGCCCTCGATTGAACAGATCGTTTCGCGCTACCTATTCGATACGGATACACCGCCCGCCAACCTGAAGAACGACGCCCTGATACGCCCGGCTGGGCAGGTCGGCAAGGTCCTCGAAGTGGACAAGAACGACTTCATGACAGCCGGAGCGGGGCGCTTCGTCGGTGTCGAGCGCTTCAGGTACGTCCGCAACTTCCTGGGCGGCCACGATGACGCTTACCTGGGGGCCGGAAAGAAGCTTGCGGCCGGTGTCTACACCGCCGAGCAGTTGCTTCAGGCGTATGGCAAGAACCCCAGCAAGGACGGGATTCTCGCGATCAATGGCTACATTCAGGGTGTTCTGGAAAGCGACTTTATCGAGCGCGCTTATATCTTTGGATCTGGCGAATACAAGATCAACAAAGAAGCCCGGTTCTATGTGAACGAGGACGGCTCCCGGGAAATCATCGACATCTGCGTGGAACCGGTAGACGAGAACTTCGACTACATCGGTGGCAATAAGCTGATTCAGATCGCCAACGACCTCACCAAGGAGCAGATCGATCCCTCCGGCATCGGCAGGACGGTGCCGATCACGTTCACCGGATCCGTTGCGCAGAAGCTGGTCCTGACGGGTGAAGACTGGTACGGCCTGGACATAAAGAACAAGTTGGCCGATGCCGCAGAAATTCTGAACATGGCCCAGTTCGGTCTCAAGCCGCAGTATTTTGCTGGCTTGTTTGCCGAGATCCATGCCCGTCTGGTCGCCAGTAACATCATCACCTACGAAGACCCCGAAGGGCGCTATGTCGTCTATGACGGCCGCGACGTGAACAACAACGGGGTCATCGACCCCATGCTGATGATGAACATCACCGAAATCCTCCCCTACAAGGGCGCTGCGGTGATCGCCGGCAAGGGCAACGACACGTTGTTCGGTACCGGCTATAGCAAAGACCAGCTCTTTGGTGGTGACGGCAACGACCATCTTGACGGCCGTGGCGGCGCCGACAGCATGGAGGGTGGTTCCGGCGACGACACCTACATCGTCGACGACGAAGGCGACACCGTGGTCGAAGGTGCCAATGCCGGCACCGACCTGGTCAAGTCGAGCGTCACCCACACCCTGTCCGCGAACGTCGAGAACCTCGAACTCACCGGAAGCGACGACATCAACGGCACCGGCAACAGCCTGGACAACGAGATTCGTGGCAACGCCGGCAACAACCTCCTGCGGGGCGAAGCCGGTGAGGACCTGATCTACGGTAATGGCGGTAACGACACGATCTACGGGGGGGATAACGACGACAATATCTTCGCCCGGGAAGGGAACGACACCCTCTACGGCGATGGCGGCCTCGACTACCTCGACGGCGGCATCGGCAACGACCTGATCACCGGCGGCGTCGGCAACGACATCCTGGTCGGTGGCGCCGGGCAGGACACGCTGCGCGGCGGTGCGGACTTCGACACCTACTTCGCCGACAAGCAGGACGTGATCGAGGACGACGATGCCGGCAGGGGCCAGGTCTACCTCGGCAACCAGGTGCTGGCCGGTGGTACGCGCAAGGAAAGCGACCCGGAGAACATCTACAAGGACAAGCGCGGCAACGTCTACGTGCTCAGCGGCAGCACGCTGACCGTCAACGGCGGCCTCACCATCCTCAACTACCACAAGGACAAGAGCTCGCTGCAGATCGTCCTCACCGACGAGGAGGAAGAGGAAGAGCCGGAAACCGACGACGCCGAACAGCGCACCTCGCCCATCGTCATCGACCTGGACGGCGATGGCATCGAGACCCTGAAAGTGGGGGCGAGCTACTTCGACCTGGACGGTGACGGCCTCAGCGAAATGTCCGGCTGGGTCAGCCCCGACGACGGCCTGCTGGTGCATGACCGCAACGGTGACGGGCGCATCAGCAATGGCACCGAGCTGTTCGGCAACCACAGCCTGTTGAGCAATGGCAACAAGGCCGAGAACGGCTTCCAGGCCCTGGCCGAGTACGACAGCAACGGCGATGGCCTGATCAACGCCCAGGACGCGGCGTACTCGACGCTGCAGGTGTGGCGCGACCTCAACGGCAACGGCGTCAGCGATGATGGCGAACTGCAGGGGCTGGCCGCTGCGGGCGTCGTCTCCATCGGCACCGGCTACAGCACCTCCAGCCATATCGATGCCAACGGCCATGAGCACCGCCAGATCGGCACCGTGATGCTGGCCAACGGCATTGCCTCCACGGCGGCCGACGTCTGGTTCAAGGTCGACAGTACCCGCCGCATCAACAGCGGCGACATCGTGCTGCCGAGAGACGTGTTGACCCTGGCCAACGCCAAGGGCTTCGGCAAGGTCCAGGACCTGCGCCAGGCCATGGCACTGGATGCCGGCCTCAAGGACCTGCTGGCGCAGTATGTCGCCGCAGCGCCGAGCCAGCGCGATGCACTGCTCGACACCCTGATCTACCGCTGGGCCGGCGCCGAAGGTGTCGATCCGTTCAGCCGTGATCCCAAGAAGGTCTACGGCCATGTGATGGACGCACGCCAACTGGTCACCCTGGAGAACCTGGTGGGGCGCCCCTACCTGGGCACCTGGTGCTGGGGCGAGCGCGACCCAAATCCTCACGGGCAGGCGGCTCCGATCCTGGTGGCCGAGTACCTGGAGTTCAAGCGCTTCACTGCCGCGCAGATCATGGCGCAGACCGAATACGCCAACGAGCTGGACATCATCCGGTCCGGCTTCGGCTCCGACGCGCAGAGCATCGCCGTCGACTGGAACGCGCTGCAGGGCAAGCTGAGCGGGTTGCTCGCCGAGGGCAAACCCGAGCGTGTCCGTGACATCATCACCATCCTCAATGACCTGGGCACCTATTCGCCGGCTTACCGAGCCAAGCGCGACGCGGCGTTCCAGGCCATCACCGCGTCCAATGTCGAGCTGGCGCCGTTCTTCGACTTCTCCACCCGTATCGGCACCTCGGGCAACGACACGCTTTACGGCATCCAGTCCGGGACCATCTTCTACGGTGCGGGCGGCGATGACCGCCTGTATGGCTATTCCGGCGTCGACAGCTACCACTTCGCGCGCGGCCAGGGCAACGACGCGATTCTCGACCGGGGTGGCCTCGACCAGATCGTCTTCGGTGCCGGCATCGGCCAGGGCGACCTGGTGTTCTCGCGCAATGCCACCACTGTGTGGGTCCACGTCAAGAACACCGACGGCAGCGATGCCGGCTCCGTACGCATCGATAACTTCTTCGACTTCGACGGCACGCTGGACTTCGGCGCCATCGAGGCGATCCGCTTCGCCAATGGCGGTGGCCTGGATCAGCAGCAGATCCTCGACCTGCTCACGGCCTCGTCGCTGACCGCTGGCAATGACCTGGTGTTCGGCACCGCCGCTGGTGACAGCATCGACGCCCTGGCGGGTAACGACAGCATTCATGGGCTGGGTGGCAACGATCAGCTCTCCGGCGGTGCTGGCGACGACGTACTGATGGGCGACGACGGCAACGACACGCTGGTCGGTGGCAGCGGCAACGACTCGCTTATCGGCGGCCGTGGCAACGACACCTACCTGTTCGAGGTCGGCCACGGCAATGACGTGATCGACAACGCCGCCGATGCAACCGGTGGCAAGTTCGACCGCGTGCTGTTCGGCACCGGTATCGAGCCGCTCAATGTCACCGCACGACGCAGCGGCTACGACCTGGTGCTGTACACGTCCCCCGGCGACAGCGTGCGGCTGAGCAACTACTTCAGCGCGGAAGGGGTCAACGGCATCGCCGTCGACCGCATCGAGTTCCACAACGGCATCGTCTGGAGCATCGAGGACGTCAAGGGCCTGGTGCTGCAGGCCACGGCCGGCAACGATGTGATCGAAGGCTATGTGACCAGCGACCAGCTGTCTGGCCTGGACGGCGATGACCTGCTGTACGGCTACGCCGGCAACGACACCCTGCTGGGCGGTGAGGGCCGCGACCACCTTGACGGCGGCATTGGCGACGACAGGCTGCTTGGCGAGGTCGGTGACGACACGCTGCTGGGCGGCGAAGGTAGCGACTACCTGGACGGTGGCGATGGCCATGACCAGCTCGACGGTGGCGTCGGCGATGACACCTTGATCGGGGGTGCGGGCGACGACTACCTCACCGGCGGTGCCGGGCGCGATACCCTCCAGGGCGGCATGGGCGATGACGTGCTGGTGGGCGGTGCCGGTGATGACTTCCTGGCCGGTGGCCAGGGCAACGACCGCCTCGATGGCGGTGGTGGCACCAACAACTACCTGTTCGCCCGGGGTGATGGCCAGGATGTGATCGCCGATGCCTATGAGGGCGTGGTGACCATCTACCTCTCTGACCTGCCGCTGGACACCCTGGTGTTCCGTCGCAATGGCTCCAGCCTCGAAGTCTCCTTCCCGGACAGCCAGGGCGACCTGCTGACCCTGTCGTCCTTCTTCCGCGACGAGTTCCCGCTCAGCGGCATCCGCCTGCGCTACGGCGAAGGCCAGGAGGCGCTGATCGATCCGGGGCAACTGCGTCTGCTGACGCTGGCAGGTACCGAGGCGCCTGACCTGATCAACGCCTATTCCGGCAACGACCTCATCGAGGCGCTGGGTGGCGACGACACGGTGTACGCCGGTGCGGGTAACGACACCCTGCGCGGTGGCGAGGGCAACGACTGGCTGAGCGCCGACGAGGGCAATGACCTCATCGAAGGCGGGGCGGGCAACGACACCCTCTATGCCGGTGAGGGCGACGACATCATTGACGGTGGCGCCGGGAACGATCGCCTGGAAGGCGCATCGGGCAATGACCAGTATCGGTTCTCCCCAACTGGGGAGACGACGTCATCTCCGATGCGGCCGGTGTCGACAGCGTCCAATTCGTGGGAGTTGCTCCCGCGGATCTACTGCTGCGCCGCGACGGCAACGACCTGATCGTCACCAACGAGCTGACGGGCGACCGCCTGCGGATCCAGGGGCACTTCTCTTACCAGGCCGGCGCACAGGGTTATACGCCCATCGAGCAATTCATCTTCGACGGCGGCCTCACCTGGGACTTCGACACCATCAAGCTCAAGGCCCTGGAAGGCACCGCCCAGGACGACGCCATCTACGGCCACGCCGACGACGATGTGATCGACGCGGGCCTGGGCAACGACCTCGCCCAGGCCGGCTTCGGCAGCGACCAGGTGCTGGGTGGCGAAGGCAATGACACCCTGCATGGCGAAGCGGGCAACGACACGCTCTCCGGCGGCGCAGGCGACGACCAGCTGTACGGCGAAGAGGGCGAGAACCAGCTCTCCGGCGGCGATGGCAACGACTCCCTGTTTGGTGGTTACCAGGCCGATCTGCTGGCCGGCGATGCGGGCGATGACCTGCTCGACGGTGGCGATGGCAATGACACCCTGCGCGGTGGCGAGGGCCATGACTCGCTGATCGGTGGCGGCGGCAATGACCAGCTGTTCGGTGACGCCGGCAACGACACCCTGCAGGGCAATGGCCTGCTCGATGGCGGCAGCGGCGACGACCTGCTGGAAGGCTACGGCGAGCTGCTGGGCGGCGATGGCAACGACACGCTCCATGGCCAGGGCTCCGACACCCTGATCGGTGGGGCGGGCAATGACCTGATCGTCGCGCGCAACGATGCCTGGAGCGGCAACGCCAGCGTTATCGAAGGCGGCACCGGCAACGACACGATCTACGGCTCCTTCGGTGACGACACCTACCGCTTCAACCTCGGTGACGGCCAGGACCTGCTGATCGAGCGTCGCGCCAACGAGGCCTTCAGCAACATCACGCCGAGCTTCGACACCCTGAGCTTCGGTGAAGGCATCAGCGCAGCGGACCTGGGCTTCCACCGTCGTGGCCTGGACCTGATCATCGAGCACGCCAACGGCACTGATCGCATCACCGTGCAGAACTGGTTCAAGGAGCCTACCGACCACTTCAAGCTGGACAGCCTGACCTTCGCCGATGGCAGCTCGCTGAGTCAGGCGGATGTCGAAAACCGCGTGATCCACCACGGCACCGACAACGCCGACAGCATCCTCGGTTACCGCAACCTCGCCGACACCATCCACCTGGGTGCCGGTGACGACAAGGTCTGGGGGCGTGCCGGCAACGACACCATTCTCGGCGAGGGCGGCAACGACTACCTCGAAGGCGAGGACGGCGATGACCTGATCCTCGGCGGTTCCGGCAACGACCAGCTTGACGGCGGTGCAGGCGCCGACCGCCTCATCGGCGGTACCGGGGACGACAAGTACGTCTACAGCCTGGGCGACGGTGCGGACGTCATCGACAACACCGGCGGCGGCAACGACGGCGTGTTCTTCTCCGGCGGCATCACCCAGGACCGGCTGAGCTTCCGCCGCGACAGCGACGATCTGCTGATCCTGGTGGACGGCGATGCGCAGCAGTCGGTGCGCGTGCTGGGGCACTTCCTCGGTGGCGACAAGGCCATCAGCTATGTGCAGCCGGAGGGCGGCTTCATGCTCACCGCCGCGCGCATCGGCCATATGGCCGCGGCCAACGGCGTGGCCGGTGGCTACGAGGCGGTGATCGACGGCGGTACGGCGGCGGATCGCCTCTCCGGCTACGACGGTCGCGACCTGCTGCGCGGCCTGGCCGGCAACGACACCCTGTTCGGCATGGCCGGCAACGACCAGCTGGAGGGCGGTGACGGCAACGACTACCTCTCCGGTGGCAACGGCGGTAATGCAGGCTCCGGCGACGATGTGATCATCGGCGGCGCGGGCAACGATGTGCTGGACGGTGAAGACGGCAACGACCGTCTGGTGGGTGGCACCGGTGACGACAAGTACTACTACCGCGCCGGTGGCGGCAAGGACGTCATCGATAACACCGGTGGCGGCTTCGACGGCGTCTTCGTGCTCAATGGCGTGGCCCGTGCGCGCCTGAGCTTCCACCGCGACGGCAATGACCTGGTCATCCTCGTCGACAAGGACATGGCCCACCAGCTGCGCATCACCAACCACTTCCTGGGCGGTGACTCGGCCATCGACTACGTGCAGCCGGACGACGGCGGCAGCTACCTCACCACCGCGCAGATCGCCGGCATGATCACCGCCTTCCCGGACGGCACCGGCACCCCCGGCCCGGTGGACCCGGAACCGACCGACCCGGGCACGCCCACCGACCCTGGCACCGGGCAACCGCCGGTTCCCGGCCTGGGCGGTGCCGACTCGCTCACCGGCACCGCCGGCAACGACGTGCTGGTCGGTGGGGCCGGCAACGACACCCTGGCCGGCGCGGCGGGCAACGACCGCCTGCTGGGCGGCGTGGGTGACGACACCTACGTCTACACCGCCGGGCTGGACGTGATCGAGGAGGCGGGCGGCGCAGCGGATACCCTGCGCTTCGCCGGTGGCATCACCTACAACCAGGTGGGCTCGGGCCTGTCCAAGTCGGGCAACGACCTGATCCTCAAGGTCAACGGCAGCACCACCAACCAGGTGACGCTGAAGGATTTCTTCCTGGGTGGCGACAACCTGGTGGAAACCTTCACCTTCGAGACCGGTGGCCAGCTCACCGCCGCACAGATCTTCGGCGCGTTCGGTATCGCCATGCCAACGCCGGTAGCGGCCTTCGACAACACCGTGCAGGGCACGGCGGGCAACGACGCAGCCCTCAACGGCACCGCCCAGCGCGACCTGCTGCTCGGCTACAACGGCAACGACTCGCTGTCCGGCGGTGCCGGCAACGATCGCCTGGAAGGGGGCAATGGCAACGACACCCTCGTCGGTGGTCAGGGCAACGACACCCTGCTTGGTGGTCGCGGCGACGACACCTACGTCTTCAGCGCCGGCAGCGGGCAGGACGTCATCGACAACACCGGTGGCGGCTACGACACGCTGCGCTTCGAAGGCATCGCCTTCAATCAAGTCTCCAGTGGCTTAATGAAGAGCGGTAACGATCTGGTGCTCAAGGTTAACGGTGGCAGCGATCAGGTCACCCTGAAGAACTGGTTCCTGGGCGGTGACGCCGTCGTCGACGTGATCACCTTCGCCGCCGGCGGGCAACTGACCGCTGCCCAGGTGTTCAGCGCCTTCGGGCTCACCAACCCCGACACCGTCGGTTCGCCGAACTACCTGAACGTCCCGGACGACCGCAGCTTCGGCACCGTCCTGGCCGGCCAGGCGGGCGATCAGAACATCCTCGGTTCCTCGGACGCCGACCTGATCGACGGTGGTGCAGGCAACGACACGCTGCGCGGCAACAAGGGTAATGACTACCTGATCGGCGGGGACGGCAACGACACCTACCGCTTCGCCGCTGGCGACGGCCAGGACGTCATCAACAACCTGTCGAACAAGCCCGCCGACAACGATGTGCTGAGCATCGAAGGCATCACCCGCGAGAACCTCTGGCTGTCCCGCCAGGGCAACAACCTGGTGATCGACGTGCTGGGTTCGGCCGACGCCATCACCGTGCAGGACTGGTACGCGGGGGCGGCGCAGAAACTGGACGCGGTGCAAGCCGGCAGCTCCACGCTCTACGCCAACCAGCTGGACAACCTGGTCAACGCCATGGCCGCCTTCGGCGCGCCCACGGGCGGGGAGATGAACCTGTCCCAGGCCCAGCGGGATCAGCTCAATGTGGTGATCGCCGCCAACTGGCAGTGAGTGTGAAGATGTAGCGACTGGAGCAGCCCGCCTTATGGCGGGCTGTTTCCATGTGGTTTTCCCGCTTATGCGGTGTGTCGTTTTTGAAGCCGAAGAGGCAGTAGGCGCATGTTTATTGGTTTTGGACGTCCCAGGCTTACCGCTCCTCCACGGCTTCTTCTTCCTTTGATGGGGCTGGTATTTTTCTTGCCGTTCTCAAACGCTCTGTTTGCAGCGGAAGCTCACCTGGATAAGGCGTCGATCACTGAAGAAGTGCCCCACAGAAATGCCTTCTATTCGGACATCAGGAAAACGGTCCTGGTGAAGGGCGGGGCGAAGATCAAGACCCTTTTGTCAACGAAGCGGCCAGCGGGTTTTTATCAACTGGCGGGTGTTCGGGACGAAGCGCTTTGTGCCGAGTTCCTGGAGGACATGAACAAAGAGGGTGTATCGGCGGGCAATCTCTTTGAGTGGCTCTCCAGCTCCAGTCGCAGGTTGGCGTTCCAGCCACTGGAAGAGTCCAGGGCGATGCCTGAATGGACGGGGGTGGAGCGCGCCTTGGAGTACGTGTCGATGGACGTGGATGGCGATGGATCGATTGAGCAGATCTACAGGAGGACTGGAATTGTCCGGGAGCATGGCACTCAGCAGTTGATGATCACGGATGAGGCCCTTCATGAGAGGCCTGACAAGCTGCTCCCATATGGTCCTGATTGCTTGAAGTGGCAAGGCAAGAAAGGCAGGTGTGGCACCGCAGCCGGGCTGATTCAGCATGTAATGAATCTACCGGCGAACAGCAGGCTGGCGGAGGAATGGGTTTCCACCCGACAGGATCCGATTGGACAGGCCACGGGTGATGCGCAGTCCGGGCAGTCGATATATGGGCGGCAGAGGAATCGCCTGGTTAGAAATGTCGGGCTGGGGTCCAGTGCCTATTGGGCGGTGTACAGGCTCCACAAGGGGCCGGTCTTTGTGTCTGTCCCGACGCGTACCTTTGCTCCGCCTGAGGTTTTCGTATTTTCAATGCACCGAAACGGCCCGTCCGAGTTGCAGTGCATCGTCATGCCAGTTGCCTGGGAGAAGTGAAGTGGCCATGACGACAGCGTTGCTTGCCCGGAATGTTGGAAGTGGAGAGCGTGGCACCTGCCTGCTCATGCTTTTTATTTGCTTCGCATTGGTTGCATGCGGAAAGGAAAGGCCCGCGACCCATACTCCCGAGTACCGAGCGGCGCACGGACTGGTCGAAGGCGGGGACAACAGGGTCGAGGTCAGCGGTGTGCCGTTTCGAGTGCCAAGTGATTTGGAGTTCGATGTCTATTCGGCTGGAGACATTCGTCCGGGCAAGGCCGATGAACTGACCTTGCACCTCTTCATCGACCAGGCAGGGCTTCACAAGGGAAACCCCGTTCCAACCGCTCGGGACAGCAGGATCAGGGTCGAGATTTCGAGAATGGGAGACCCCAACGGGAAATCCTATTTCGAGGGTGAGAAGGAGAGGGCCGAGGCGCCGATCGTTCGCCCAGCGCTGGGCCTTGCGGAGTACCCACTGAAAGGGCCTGCTGCAGAGGCTGAATACTCTGGAACCTATGTCTATGTGCCGTCAGATGGGCCGCGCGGGAATGGCAGGGAGTTCTTTTGCAGCGTGGCCTGGCCAAAGGACCCAGTCCTGAGAAACGGTCATTGCAGAGCGTACTACTACCTGGGCTCAGGGCTGCAGGTTCGGGTCTTCTTCGAGTACAGCGCTTTGGTGAATTGGCACGTGATCATGGAAACGGTCCGCAGGGAAGTGGGCGCTATCCAGAATTGATGCGACGTCGCGAGTTTGATTCATGAGAAGGATTTGCACATTGAGGAGCTCCAAGCGAATGGATATGCGTACGACGTTGATCACTTTTGTATTCGCGGTTTGCGGGAGCGTGCAGGCCGAGGAAGCTGGGGGTGAGGTTGCGGGTTGCTTTAACCTGAGCAGTGATCAGGTGGTGATGTGCGTCGAGCCGCTTTATCAACGCTCAGAAGATGAACTCAATGCGACGGTGCAAGGTATCCGCACTCGTTTGAAGGTGGACCTCCAGTTGTTTGATGCGGCCCAACATGCCTGGCTGGAGTTCCGCCGCCGCGAATGTGCCGTCCAGTCGGTGGGGGCTCGGGGTTATCGTGACCCGGAGAACCAGCATGCGCTGTTTCTAAAGGCTTGCCAGGTGGAGTTGAATGACGCGCGCACTCAGGGGCTCAGGCGGATCCAGCTGTTCTGTGATAATTGCCTCCACTAGGTCGATGAGCCTGGAGCCAGCGGGAGCAATCGGGCCAGGCGGTTCATGAGGGAAGTTCGTCGGGAAGTGGAAGACATCGAGTGATAGACCTTCGGTATCCACCTGTCCCGGCTGTTGCCACAGGACCGGTTTCGATGTGCTGGCAGGAGCCGGCGCTTTACATGCAGTCAAGGATGATCAATGTCAGTTTCAAACAACCGATTCGGAAAGCGATTACTTGCGGCTGCACTGGCCGTTGCGCTGGTGCCGTTGCTGTCACTTGCCGCCTATTCCTTGTATCGAGTCCAGCGCCTCGATGGGGGCATCTGCATGGCCGTGGATCGTGCCCTCAGCACCGAGGAGCATCGCCAGGCCTTGCTGCGCAACCTGGTGCGCCTGGCAATGGAGAACAGCCGCACCCATGACGAGTACCTGGGTGGGCAGAAGCTCAAGACCGGTGTCATCCGCAATCCGCCGCGCTATGACTTCCCGGCGCTCATGGAGGCGTTCTCGCACAACGACCGCTCGTTCGAGGCTAATTTTTCCATCGAGCCGATTGCACCGCGGCGCCCCGGCTTCGACCCGCGTAGCCTGCATGAGCCCTACGTGCTGGTGAGCTATCGGAAAGATGATTCAGGCAGCGCCAGCCTCCTGGATACCCGCCGCGTAGAAAGGCTCGACCCGGTCGCCACGGCGAAGCTGGACTACAGCCCGAGCCTTTATGAACGGTTCCGTGGCTTCGGTCGGCACTTCTATCGCGTGAGCTACACCTTCCTCGATACGGATTGCTGCGACAGTGCGCATGCCGGCGAGCCGCACCCGGACTACCTGGCTAGAAAGCGCCGCGAATACTGGGAATGGCGGGAGTCCTTCGACCGCGGCCTGGTCGACCACCAATGGAGCGTTGCGGCCTCGAACTGTGGTGAGGTGCTGACCGAGGAGGATGAGACGGGAGCCGGGACGCGTGATGCCAGACGGCTGTTCTGATTCATTGCCGGCCCAGGGCCGAAAACGCTATACAGCGGCCCTGATCAAGCCCCCGATACAAGGATGTTCGATGCGCCACCGCTTGCTGTTTTACCGTCCCATGATGTTCTTGCTTGGCGCCACAAAGGCCGCTGAGGAGCTTGCACGCCCTGTGTTGGTCAGGCCTTGGTTCACCCCGGTACTGATCGAAGGCACAAGCATGCCCACTTGTTCATATGAGTGCTCAGTCCTGAGCATGTTTCCGAGTACAAGGTGTTCCATGCGCTTCAAGTCGTTGCTTTGCCTTTCCCTGATGTTGCTGTTCGGTGCCGTCCAGGCTGCCGAAGGATATGTCCCTCCGGTACCGCATAAAACCTGGTTCACCCCGACCCTGGTCGAGGGCAAGGGGGCGTTCTGTGAGCAGGCGTTGAAGGAGGCGAAGGCGTACTTCCTCACGCGTGGGCGCTGGGCCGACTTCTCGATGCGTGGCTTCGAAGCGGTGTATGGCACGCCTGCCCAGCTCAACGACGGCCAGGGGCCGCTGGTATTCAACACCTATACCCACCCCGGGTGCGGGGGTGGCTGTGAGCGCTACCAGGTGGTGGCCTCCCGGGAGGCCCTGCGGGATGCCGGTCGATGGGACGAACTCAGCAGGCTGGCGCAGCAGGGGCCGTCGCCGGCGCGCCACCTGAGTTTGTTTCGGCGTGACAAGGGCGGGTTCTACAGCATCGCCAGCCAGAGCGACGACGACCCTGGCACGCTCGAAATAAACGAACTGCAGGGCGACCTGCGCTGGGGCAATGCCTGCCGTATCCGTGTGATCCCCGACGGATCGGCGTTGACCGGCAACGTGCCGGCCGAGGTGAGGCGAGCCTTGTCGGAGCTGTCGCACGCTTCGTCCGGGTGGAGCCGGGGTTATGGCTATGGCTGTGGAAGCCTGTCCCCGAACTGGCTCAGGGACGAGAAGAGGGGATTGAGCACGGCTGAGGTGTATTACCGGCCCTGGGCCCGTGGCCTGTCTGGCACCGGTGATGCGCCCTATGCGTTCAACCTTGTGGCCCTGCAGCGTTGGGCCGCCACGGGTGTACTGGAATACCGGGCGACGCAGGACTACCAGGCGAAAATGGACCAGGCCATTAAGGCTGTGGCGGGCTTCTACAAGCAGCGTTTCGGCTGGTCGCCACAGCAGGCGCAGGCGATGTCCAGCATGGCCTTGCAGTCGGCCATCAGCAGCGGGATGGGGTTCTCCTCCTCTGACCGCAACCGCTTCTTCCCTGATTCCGAGTTGGCCCTGCGCAACGCCATCCTCGCCCATCGCCCCATGGACGAAATCCGCGCCATCGAAGGCCAGGTCCGTGACCTGTCCATCGCCATCGAATACCCCGCGGCGCTCGAGTACCTGATCGAGCGGGGCACCGACGTCAACCAGGCCAACGCCTTCGGCAAGACGGCGCTGATGTACGCCGCCCATTACAACCAGCCCGAGTCCGCGCGCATCCTGTTGGAGCAGGGCGCCAACCCCAATGCGGTGACCGTCATCCCCGAGGACGACTGCTACTACAGCATCACCACCCGCAACATGACCGCACTGCACTATGCGGCACGCTACGCCTCGCCAGCATTGGTGAGGCTGCTGGTGAACAACGGGGCCGAGCCCTTCATCCAGGCCCATCGCGAGGGGGAGGAGGGGAGTACGCCGCTGGACTGGCTCAACCGATACACCGCGGCGAATGCCGAGGAGCCAAACCCGAACATCGCCCCGGCCCAGTTGGCGGAGGTCGAAGCATTGCTGCAGCCGCCTACGGACGAGGCCTTGCAGGCGCGTGCCAAGCGGCTGGTGCTGGAGGGCGAGAAGGCCTATGGCGCAGGCGATCTGAAGCTGGCGCTGCGCAAGCTGAACCTGGCGATCAATATCCAGCCGCATAACGAGCGTGCCCTGAGCGACCTCTCCCTGGTGGCGCTGCGCGATGGCGATCTTGGCCTTTCGCTGCAGGCCGGGCAGGCGCTGATCGACAGCAGCAAGGACGCCAGGCTGCTGGCCAATGCCTGGTTCAACCAGGGGCTGGCCTGTGATACCTCGGGCAGTACATGGTTCTTCTACAACGGCACGCGCTACTGCCGGGCGAGCGCGGTATACGCCTATTACCAGGCGCTGGCGGCCCACCGCACGGAGGCGCGCGCGGCCAAGCTGCTGCAGGCGCTGCAAACGGTGCCGGACGCTGAGGTGTACAGGTTCCCGTTCGAGGGCAGTGAAGTTCGCATGGTGAAGAGGTACGGGCCGGACCATTCGTCCCTTTATCTCTACCTGCTGCATCCCCGCGGCCTGGTGATACCCGCCGAACGCATTGGCTGGACGCTCTCGAGCGAGAGCAAGGGCATACGGGAGATCACCCCTTCGTCAGTGGGGCGCGAAGTACTGGACGATGATTGGGCCCTGACTGTGCTGCGACGCGACGAGCGCGTCGATGCCGGTTCCCTGCATATCCACCCGGCAACGCCGGGTGGTGGGGGCCAATGACGCTACCTCGGCCCACCCAGCCACTTCCGCTCCAGCTTCACCAGCCGTCCATCCGCACGCACCTTCTCCAGCGCTTGCTGCCAGCGGGCGACGACCTGGGCATCGGTCTGCCGGGAGAAGGCGATGTAGCTGCCCTGGTGCATCACCGGCGCCACGTAGCGCAATTGCTGCGGGGCGAGGCCTTCCTCGCGGGCCAGGGTGGCGACGCTGAGGGTGTCGGCGGCCACCAGTTCGGTGCGGCCCAGGCGCAGCAGGCGCATCATCTGCTCGGGGGTGTCGACGCCGTAGAGGTTGGTGAAGCCCATTTCCTGCAGTCGGCGGTAGACCAGCCATTTGCGCGGCATGGCGATGTGCTGCACCTTGCGCGCGTTGTCCAGGCCGGCGATGGCGGGGGTGTGGTCGGCGAGGGCGTAGAGCGCGGTTTCCACCTCCAGCACCGGGCCCACCAGTCGGTAGTCGGCCTCGCGTTCCGGGGTGCGCAGGATGGTGAAGACGGCCACGTCCGGACCTTCGCGGGCGATCACCAAGGCACGCAGCAATGGCAGGCGCTCCAGCTGGATGCTGTCACCGGTCTCTCGGGCGAGTTCGCGCACCAGGTCCACGGCGAAGCCCACCAGCTCGCCATCGCGCTCGAAATGCAGGGGCGGGTGGTTGTCAGTGAGCAGGCGCAGCTCGGCGGCGCCTGCGGCCTGGATGGCAAGCGCGGCGCTGAGCAGCAAGCGGGTGAAAAGCCCTTTCATGAGGCGGTCTCGAAAACTCTTGGGTTCAGCGTAGCCGGGCGATGCGCTACCTGACGCGATAGAGCACCACGGAGCCGAAGTCGATCAGCCGGCCAGGTTCGTAGCGCTCGATCACGACCTTCTCTTCCCAGCGCTTATTGCGGAAGGAATCGGGCTCATGAATGTAGGTCAGCAGATTGCCCTTGAGCCTGAAGCGGACGGTGATCTTCACGCGATCACGGATTTCCATGCCCTTGCGGTCCATGCGCACGGTGCTGGAGCCGAACACCCAATAGCCGCGCAGGGGCGAGTCGAAGTCCAGGTCCGACCAGGTGCCCTGCAGGTCGGCCAGGGTCAGCAGCGGCGGGTTGGCCTGCTCGGCCGCCGCGTAGCTCGCCTGGATATCGTCCAGCGGCAAGGTGGCCTTGCCGGTTTGCTCCGTGCTGCTGGGAGCTGGCGGTGCGGGGCTCTCGTGGGCGATCTCTTCCTGGTTCTCCGCCGTGCCGCAGGGGCGGTCGGAGAACTGGGTGGCGCCATTGGCGGCCTTGCATTTGAAGATGGCGGCGGAGGCCGGGGCCAGCGGTGTGAGGAGCAGGGCGCAGGCGAGCAGGGCCGGGGTGAGGCTGAGGGGGGAGCGCATCGAACATCCTTGTGCTGGGGCCGCAATGGGGGAGGAGTCTATCCACTGGCTCGAGGCGCCGACAGCCCCGGCTGCGACAATCGCACCGCTGCGCTTGCGGCGGCCTCTTGATGCAAATCAAGAAGCGCGGTGGCTGGCTGAACTCTCCTGAGGCAAACCAGAAGAAAGCCTGAGGAGTCACCCGTATGCGCCCTATACAGATGTTAGTGCTCGGTGGTCTTACGTTCGCAGCGGCATTGCCCTGGGAGGCCACGGCGGATCCCCTGCGCGACAAGGCCACTGCGCTGTTCAAGCCGGTGCCGGCCACGGTCTCGCAGACCCAGGGGCGCACGCTCACCGAGGCGCAGATCGCCCTCGGCAAGCAACTGTTCTTCGAACCGCGCCTCTCCCGCAGCCACATCATCAGCTGCAACACCTGCCACAACATCGGCACCGGCGGGGCGGACAACGTGCCCACCTCGGTCGGCCACGGCTGGCAGAAAGGGCCGCGGAACTCACCGACGGTGTTCAACGCGGTGTTCAACGCCGCGCAGTTCTGGGACGGCCGCGCCGAAGACCTGCAAGCCCAGGCCAAGGGCCCGATCCAGGCCAGCGTGGAGATGAACAACACCCCTGAGCGCGTGGAGCAGACCCTGGCCAGCATCCCCGAGTACGTGGCGGCCTTCTCCGCCGCCTTCCCCAAGGCGGAGAAACCGGTGAGCTTCGACAACATGGCCCTGGCCATCGAGGCCTTCGAGGCGACCCTGACCACGCCGGACTCGCCCTTCGACCGCTACCTGGCCGGGGATGACAAGGCCCTGGACGCCCAGCAGAAGGAAGGCCTGGCGCTGTTCATCGACAGCGGCTGCAGCGCCTGCCACAACGGTGTCAACCTCGGCGGCCAGGCGTACTTCCCCTTCGGCCTGGTGCGCAAGCCCACCGAAGACATCCTGCCCATCGGCGACAAGGGTCGCTTCGCGGTGACCAAGACCTCCAGCGACGCCTACGTATTCCGCGCCGCGCCCCTGCGCAACATCGCCCTTACCGCACCGTACTTCCACAGCGGCCAGGTCTGGGAGCTGAAGGAGGCGGTGGCGATCATGGGCAACAGCCAGCTGGGCCGCGAACTCAAGGACAAGGAAGTGGCCGCGATCACCGCCTTCCTCCACGGGCTATCGGGGCGTCAGCCGGATGTCAGCTACCCGATCCTGCCGGCCAGCACCGCGAGCACGCCACGGCCGGAGTGACGGCGGGCCCGGCGGGCTCTAGGATGGTCGCCCCGGAGCAAGGACCCCGCCGATGGACACGCGTTACCTGATCGAGATGCTGCTGAAGCGGGACAAGGTGGACTCCTTCTCCCGCTACCCCTACGTCCTGCCGGCGGTGCGCAGCCTGGAGCGCCTGGAGTTCCACCCCAAGGTGACTTTCCTGGTGGGCGAGAACGGCTCGGGCAAGTCCACCCTGATGGAGGCCCTGGCGGTGGCCCTGGGCTTCAACCCCGAAGGCGGCACGCGCAACTTCAACTTCGGCACCCGCGCCTCCCATTCCGAGCTGCACCGCGCGTTGCGCGTCAGCCGGGGCGTGCGCCGCGCGCGGGACGGTTTCTTCCTGCGTGCCGAGAGCTTCTTCAACCTGGCCACCGAGATCGAGCACCTGGACGCCGAGCCGGCTCCGGCGCCGCCGGTGATCGACGCCTACGGCGGCCGCTCGCTGCACGAGCAGTCCCATGGTGAATCCTTCCTCGCGCTGCTGATGAACCGCTTCGGCGGCAAGGGCCTGTACCTCCTCGACGAACCCGAGGCGGCGCTCTCGCCCCAGCGCCAGCTGGCCATGCTGGCGCGCATCCACGACCTGGTGAAGGACGATTCGCAATTCGTCATCGCCACCCACTCGCCCATCCTCATGGCCTACCCGGACGCCTGGATCTACCAGTGCGGGCCGGAGGGCTTCACGCTCACCGCCTACGACGACACCGAGCACGTGCAGGTCAGCCGTGGCTTCCTCGCCAACCCGGCGCGCACCCTGCGCACCTTGCTGGGGGAGGAGGGCTGAGGCCCGCCACCTTCGGTACAGCCAGCGGCGGGCGTTCTCAGGTGCCGCCACCCATCGCCTGCCGGTATTGCCGGGGCGTGAAGCCCGTGAGTTGCTTGAATTGGCGGCTGAAGGCGCTGTGGTCGGTGTAGCCGCATTGCAGGGCGACATCGGTGATGGGTAACTCCGTCTGCAGCAGGCGATGGGCGTGTTCGAGGCGCGCCTTGGTGATCATCTGCCGTGGCGTCAGCTGGAACGCGCGGGTGCAGTAGCGCTCCAGCTGGGCGACCGAAAGCCCGGCGATGCGGGTCAGGGTGTCCAGGGTGATGGGCTCGTGGAAGTGCTGGCGGATGTACTCGTCCACTTCCGCGAGGCGCGCGTAGGCGGGGTGGGCGGTGGCGGCCGACTGCAAGTCCACCGAGATGCCCACCAGGCCGATGATGGCGTCGCTGCGGCTCAGCAGTGGGCGCTTGTGGGTCAGGCACCAGCCGGGTTCGCGGCTGCCATAGAGGTGCAGTTCGAGCTGGTCCTCCAGCACCTGGCCTTTCTCCAGGACGCGGCGGTCCTGTTCGGTGTAGCCGGGGCCGAGCTGGGCGGGGAAGACCTCTGCGCTGGTCCTGCCCAGCAGCGGCTGCAATTGCTTGAGGCCGCAACGCTGCACCAGGGTACGGTTGGCCAGGACGTAACGGGCCTGGGTGTCCTTGATGAAGACCGCCGCATTGGGAATCGCATCCAGCACCGGCAACAGCAAATCGGCGCTGGCCAGCAGTTCGTCCAGGGATGCCGGACGGCGCTGGGGCTCTATCGCGGCCAGTGCCGCCAGTGCTCTTCGCACCATGCCTTTCACCTCGTTCGAAGCCTGACCGGCAGGAGAGTGCCGCAGCCCGGAGTGGCTGTCGAGCGGCCTCGTGCCATCCCGCTCCATTGTGCTGATTTCGTCATCGGAGCTGGGGAAAAGCATCAAGCCCCGCACCACCTGGCCAGTCCACTCTATGGCTATCGCATGCGGCATGGCGCCGGTGGACGAAGGGCCGGGAGTGCCCGGATCGTCTTTCGCAGCGGTACCGCAGCGTGATCTTCCAGCCCATCCAATAACGCACAAGAAGGCTACGCCATGTCTGGGAAGTTCAAGAAACAGCTGTCGCTGACCGACCTGACCTTCATCGGTCTGGGCGCCATATTCGGCTCCGGCTGGCTGTTCGCCGCCAGCCACGTCTCCGCCATCGCCGGCCCGGCGGGGATCATCTCCTGGTTCATCGGCGGCTTCGCCGTGCTGCTGCTCGGCATCATCTACTGCGAACTGGGCGCGGCGCTGCCCCGTGCCGGTGGCGTGGTGCGCTACCCGGTGTTCTCCCACGGCCCGCTGCTGGGCTACCTGATGGGCTTCATCACCCTGATCGCCTTCTCCAGCCTGGTGGCCATCGAGGTGGTCGCTTCCCGCCAGTACGCCGCGGCCTGGTTCCCGGGGCTGACCGAGGCCGGTTCGAGCAACCCGACACTCAGCGGCTGGCTGGTGCAGTTCGGCCTGCTGTGCCTGTTCTTCTGGCTCAACTATCGCAGCGTGAAGACCTTCGCCCGGGCCAACAACCTGGTCAGCGTGTTCAAGTTCATCGTGCCGCTGCTGGTCATCGGCGTGCTCTTCGCCTTCTTCAAGCCGGAGAACTTCCAGGCCCAGGGCTTTGCCCCCTTCGGCCTCTCGGGCATCGAGATGGCGGTCTCCGCCGGCGGCATCATCTTCGCCTACCTGGGGCTCACGCCGATCATCTCGGTGGCCAGCGAGGTGAAGAACCCGCAGCGCACCATCCCCATCGCGCTGATCCTCTCGGTGCTGCTCTCCACCGCCATCTACGTGCTGCTGCAACTGGCCTTCCTCGGCGCCGTGCCGACGGAAATGCTCGCCAACGGCTGGGCCGGCATCTCCAAGGAGTTCGCCCTGCCGTACCGCGACATCGCCCTGGTGCTCGGCGTGGGCTGGCTGGCCTACCTGGTGGTGGCCGACGCAGTGGTCTCGCCCAGCGGCTGCGGCAACATCTACATGAACGCCACGCCACGGGTGATCTACGGCTGGGCGCAGACCGGCACCTTCTTCCGCCTCTTCACCCGCATCGATGAAAAGTCCGGCATCCCGCGCCCGGCGCTGTGGCTGACCTTCGGCCTGTCGGTGTTCTGGACCCTGCCGTTCCCCTCCTGGGAGGCGCTGATCAATGTCGTCTCTGCGGCGCTGATCCTCAGCTACGCCGTGGCCCCGGTCACCGTCGCCGCGCTGCGGCGCAACGCCCCCGGCATGCCGCGGCCGTTCCGCGTCCGGGGCATGGCGGTGATGGGGCCGCTGTCCTTCGTCATCGCCGCGCTGATCGTCTACTGGTCGGGCTGGAACACCGTGTCCTGGCTGCTCAGCCTGCAGATCCTGATGTTCGTCATCTACCTGCTGTGCCGCCGCTTCGTGCCCACCGAGCACCTGAGCCTGGCCCAGCAGGTGCGCTCGTCCGCCTGGCTGATCGGCTTCTACGCCGTGACCCTGCTGCTCTCCTGGCTCGGCAGCTTCGGCGGCCTGGGCCTGCTGGCCCACCCCTTCGACACCCTCGCCGTGGCGGCCTGCGCCACCGCGATCTACTACTGGGGCGCGGCCACGGGCGTGCCGGCCGAGCTGATCATCCTCAGTGGCGAGGATGAAAGCGAGGAGGCCGCCGACACCGAGCAGGGCCTGCGACCGGCCGCGGCCCCCAGCCAGGCCCTGTCCTGATAGCCGCAAGAAGGAGTACGGATATGAGCGAGCTCATCAACCTCAGCCTCGAGCAAGTCCATGACCTGGCCCTGCGCACGCTGATCGGCAACGGCATGGGCGAGGATCACGCCCGGGCCATCGCCGACACCATCACCCAGGGGCAGCGCGACGAGTGCCACTCCCATGGCCTCTACCGCGTGCTGGTGTGCGTGCACTCGCTGCGCTCCGGCAAGGTCGACCCCAACGCCCGGCCGACCCTGAGCCGGCCGGCACCGGCCATCGTCAGCGTCGATGCCCACCGCGGCTACTCGCTGCTGGCCCTGCAGACCGGGCTGCCGCTGCTGGTGGAGCAGGCCCGCGAGCTGGGCGTCGCCGCCCTGGTGATCCGCAACTGCTTCCACTTCTCCGCGCTCTGGCCGGAGGTGGAGGCCATCGCCGCTGAAGGGCTGGTGGGCCTGGCCATGACCCCCAGCCACGCCTGGGTGGCGCCGGAGGGCGGCAGCCAGGGCGTGTTCGGCACCAACCCGCTGGCCTTCGCCTGGCCGCGCGCGGGGCGCGAACCCTTCGTCTTCGACTTCGCCACCAGCGCCATCGCCCGGGGCGACATCGAGCTGCACGCCCGCCAGGGCAAGCCCATTCCCCTGGGCTGGGGCCTGGATGCCGAAGGGCGGCCCAGCACCGACGCCCGCGCCGTGCTGGAAGGCGCCATGCAGACCTTCGGCGGCCACAAGGGCTCGGCCCTGGCGGCGATGATCGAGCTGATGGCCGGCGCGCTGATCGGCGACCTCACCAGCGCCGAATCGCTGGCCTTCGATGCCGCCGCCGGGGCCACGCCCTGCCATGGCGAACTGCTGCTGGCCTTCGACCCGGCGCGCTTCCTCGGCGGCGCCCTGGAGGAGGGGCAACGCCGCGCCGAGCAGTTGTTCGCCGCCATCACCGGGCAGGGCGCACGCCTGCCTTCGCAACGTCGCTTCGATGCCCGCCAGCGCAGCGCGCGTGACGGCGTCTGGGTGGCGAAAACCCTGCTGGACGATATCGAGCGGCTGGCGGCCTAGCGCCCCGGCCACCCACCTGTCTCCCTGAATGGAACCGCCCATGAAGCGCATACATGTGATCGACTCCCACACCGGC
Organism: Pseudomonas solani; assembly: GCF_026072635.1. Lineage (NCBI taxonomy): Bacteria > Pseudomonadati > Pseudomonadota > Gammaproteobacteria > Pseudomonadales > Pseudomonadaceae > Pseudomonas > Pseudomonas solani. The sequence goes on from NZ_AP023081.1 coordinate 5,311,164, forward strand.
GGCGAACCCACGCGCCTGGTGATGCAAGGCTTCCCCGAACCCGCTGGCTGCACCCTGGCCGAGCAGCGCGACAGCCTGCGCGAGCACCACGACCACTGGCGCCGCGCCTGCCTGCTGGAGCCGCGCGGCAACGATGTGCTGGTGGGGGCGCTGCACTGCCCGCCGCTGTCGCCCGGCGCCACCTGCGGGGTGATCTTCTTCAACAACGCCGGCTACCTCGGCATGTGCGGGCACGGCACCATCGGCCTGGTGGTCTCCCTGCACCACCAGGGGCTGATCGACCCGGGCGAGCATCGTATCGACACCCCGGTGGGCACCGTCAGCGCCACCCTCCACGAGGATGGCCGCGTGACCATCGGCAATGTGCCGTCCTACCGCTACCGCACCCAGGTGCCGGTGGAGGTGCCCGGCCACGGCACCTTCCTGGGCGATATCGCCTGGGGCGGCAACTGGTTCTTCCTCGTGGCCGAGCACGGCCAGCGCCTGCAGCTGGACAACGTCGAAGCCCTCACCGCCTTCACCTGGGCGATGCTCAGGGCCCTGGAGGCGCAAGGCATCCAGGGCGAAGGCGGCGCGCTGATCGACCATGTCGAGCTGTTCGCCGAGGACGAACACGGCGACAGCCGCAACTTCGTCATGTGCCCGGGCAAGGCCTACGACCGCTCCCCCTGCGGCACCGGCACCAGCGCCAAGCTGGCGTGCCTGGCGGCCGACGGCAAGCTCGCCCCGGGCGAGACCTGGGTCCAGGCCGGCATCACCGGCAGCCGCTTCGAGGGCCGCTACGAGTGGGAGGGCGAGCGCATCCGCCCCTTCATCACCGGGCGCGCCCATATCACCGCCGACTGCGTCCTGCTCATCGACGAACAGGACCCCTTCGCGTGGGGCATCTGAACCCGCGCATGCCTCTCCATTCCCCTGCACCAAGGAGCAGAACCATGAATCACGACATCTTCACCGGTTGCATCCCCGCCCTGATGACACCCTGCACCGCCGCCCGCCAGCCGGACTTCGACGCCCTGGTCGCCAAGGGCCGTGAGCTGGTCGAGCTGGGCATGAGCGGGGTGGTGTACTGCGGCTCCATGGGTGACTGGCCGCTGCTCAGCGAGGCCCAGCGCCAGGAGGGCGTGGCGCGCCTGGTGCAGGCCGGCGTGCCCACGGTGGTCGGCACCGGCGCGGTGAACACCCGCGAGGCGGTCGCCCACGCCGCGCACGCCGCCAAGGTGGGCGCCCAGGGCCTGATGGTGATCCCGCGCCTGCTTTCCCGCGCGGCTTCGCCTGCCGCACAGAAGGCGCACTTCGCCGCCGTGCTCGGCGCCGCGCCGCAGCTGCCCTCGGTGATCTACAACAGCCCCTACTACAGCTTCTCCACCCGCGCTGAGCTGTTCTTCGACCTGCGCAGCCAGTTCTCCAATCTGATCGGCTTCAAGGAGTTCGGTGGCGCCGAGGCCATGCGCTACGCCGCCGAACACATCACCTCCCGCGACGACGAGGTCATCCTCGTCGCGGGCGTCGACACCCAGGTGTTCCACGGCTACGTCCACTGCAATGCCGCCGGCACCATCACCGGCATCGGCAACGTGCTGCCCCGCGAAGTGCTGCAACTGGTGGCCCTGAGCCGCCAGGCCGCTGCCGGCGACACCCGCGCGCGGCGCCTGGCCCTGGAGTTGAGCGAGGCACTGGATGTGCTCTCGTCCTTCGACGAGGGCTGCGACCTGGTGCTGTTCTACAAGTACCTGATGGTGCTCAACGGCGACCGCGAATACAGCCTGCACTTCAACGAAAGCGATGCCCTCAGCGATGCCCAGCGTCGCTACGCCGAGCAGCAGTACGCGCTGTTCCGCCAGTGGTACGCCAGCTGGTCGGTGGAACAGAACCTCGTCTGACCCAGGTGCCGCTGCGCAGCCCCTGCGTAGCGGCGCCCCGCACAACAGGAAGCACCATGACACTCACAGGCAACATGCTGATCGGCCGCCAGGCCGTGGCCGGACGCGGCACGGCCATCCGTGCCATCGACCCCGCCACCGGTGCCGTGCTGGAACCCGCCTACCCGGGCGGCAGCCCGGCACAGGTGGAACAGGCCTGCACATTGGCCTGGGAAGCCTTCACCGCCTACCGGGAAACCTCGCCAGCGGCGCGCGCGGCGTTTCTCGACACCATCGCCGAAGAAGTCGAGGCGCTGGGGGATGCGCTGATCGAGCGCGCCGTGGCTGAAACCGGCCTGCCCCTGGCGCGCCTCCAGGGCGAGCGTGGCCGCACCTGCCAGCAGTTGCGCACCTTCGCCCGCACCCTGCGCGCCGGTGAATGGCTGGACGTGCGGGTCGACAGCGCCCAGCCGCAACGCCAGCCCCTGCCACGCCCGGACCTGCGCCAGCACCAGGTGGCCCTGGGGCCGGTGGCGGTGTTCGGCGCCAGCAACTTCCCCCTGGCCTTCTCCGTGGCCGGTGGTGATACCGCCTCGGCGCTGGCGGCCGGCTGCCCGGTGGTGGTCAAGGCCCACGTCGCCCACCCGGGCACCAGCGAGTGGGTGGGGCGGGCGGTGGCCCGCGCAGTGGAGCGCTGCGCGATGCCCGAGGGCGTGTTCTCGCTGCTGTACGGTGCCGGCCACGAGGTGGGCATCGCCCTGGTCAGCGACCCGCGCATCAAGGCCGTCGGCTTCACCGGCTCGCGCAGCGGTGGCCTGGCCCTGTGCCAGGCGGCCCAGGCGCGGCCGGAGCCGATCCCGGTGTATGCGGAAATGAGCGCGATCAACCCGGTGTTCCTGTTCCCTGCTGCCCTGCACGCCCGGAGCGAGGCGTTGGCCGAAGGCTTCGTCGCCTCGCTGACCCAGGGCGCCGGGCAGTTCTGCACCAATCCGGGCCTGCTCATCGCCCAGCGGGGCGAGGCGCTGGATGCCTTTATCGCCGCCGCCACCGGGCAACTGGAGAAGAGCCCGGCGCAGACCATGCTGACGCCGGGCATTTTCGATGCCTTCGCCTCCAGCGTCGGCGCCTTGGCCCGCCACGCCAAGGTGCGCCGGGTGGCCAGCGGGCAGCCGGGTGATGGACCCAACCGCTGCCAGGCGCAGCTGTTCGTCACCGAGGCCGACGCTTTCCTCGCCGACCCGGCGCTGCAGGCGGAAATCTTCGGTGCCGCCGGGCTCATCGTGCAGTGCCGGGGTGCGGGGCAGGTGCGCGCCATCGCCGAGCACCTCGAAGGCCAGCTCACCGCCACCCTGCACCTGGACGAAGCGGACCACGACGCCGCCCGGGCCCTGCTGCCGACCCTGGAGCTGAAGGCCGGCCGCGTGCTGGTCAACGGCTGGCCCACCGGCGTCGAGGTGTGCGATGCCATGGTTCACGGCGGCCCCTTCCCGGCCACCTCCGATGCCCGCAGCACCTCGGTGGGCACCGCGGCCATCCAGCGCTTCCTGCGGCCGGTCTGCTACCAGGGCTTCCCGGATGCGCTGCTGCCCACGGCGCTCCGGCAGGGCAACCCGCTGCAGCTGCGCCGCCTGCTCGATGGCCAGCGGGAGGCGTAGCGCCATGGGCAATCATCCCGCTTCGGACGCGATCGATATCGCGGTGGTCGGCGCCGGCATCATCGGCGTCGCCTGCGCCTTGCAACTGGCGCGGCAGGGCAAGCGCGTGCGGGTCCTGGATCCGCAGGAGCCGGGGCAGGGCGCCTCGTTCGGCAATGCCGGGCACCTGGCCACCGAGCAGGTCTTCCCCATCGCCGACCTGTCGATCCTCACACGCCTGCCGGCCATGCTCATGGACCCGATGGGCCCGCTGCGCCTCGACTGGAAGTACCTGCCCCAGGCGCTGCCCTGGTTCCTGCGCCTGCTGCTCAACCTGCGCGCTGCGCCCTTCCAGCGCACCGTGGCCGGCCTGCGCGGGCTCAATGAGGCCAGCCTGGAGGCCTGGCAACGGCTGCTGGCCAGCATCCAGCGCCCCGACCTGCTCAAGGTGGACGGTTCGTTGCTGGTGTATGAGCGCGAGGAATCCCGCCGGGCGCTGCAGCAGGTGCAGGCGCGCATGGCCGGGCAGGGCGTGCCGCTGGAGTTCTGGGAGGGCGCCGCCGTGCACGCGGCGGCGCCCCAGTTGAGCGAGCGCATACGCGGCGGGCTGTTCTTCCCTCGCACCGGGCACTTCATCGACCCGCATCGGGTGGTTCGTGAACTGGCGGCGGCCGCCGAAGGGCTGGGCGTGCGCTTCGTGCGCCAGCAGGTGCACGGTGGCCATCTTCTCGCGGATGGCGTGGCGCTGAGCACCGATGCAGGCAGTGTGCAGGCGCGCCAGGTGCTGGTGGCTTGCGGCGCCCACTCGGCCCCGCTGACCGCCAGCCTCACGGGCAAGCAGGTGCCCCTGGACACCGAGCGCGGTTATCACCTGATGCTGCCCCACGAGCACGGCCGGCTGCCCTTCGCCGTCACCTCGCTCGAGCGCCGCTTCATCATGACGCCCCTGGCCGACGGCCTGCGCCTGGCCGGCACCGTGGAGTTCGCCGGCCTGGTGCGCCCCGCCAACATGGAGCGCGCCTGGCAGCTGCACCGCCTCAGCCAGGGGCTGTTCCGCGACGAGCTGGACACCGCAGGCGCCAGCCCCTGGATGGGCTTCCGTCCCTCGCTGCCGGACTCGTTGCCGATCATCGACCGGGTGGGCGAGGGTCGCGTCCTGCTCGCCTTCGGCCACCAGCACCTCGGGCTGACCCAGGCCGCCGTCACCGCCGAGTACATCGGCCAACTGGCCCAGGGGCAGGCCATGGCGGGGCTGGAGGCGTACCGGCTCGGGCGCTTCGCGAGCTAGTGCGCCCGGCTGCTGGCGCATGGGGCCTGGGGCCCCCAGAATGGCGGGCCTCTACACAGGAGCTTCGCCATGGACGACCTTTTCCCTAATCCCTTCCTGCTGGCCGGTGGCGCCCTGAGCGCCATCGCCGCGCTGTTGCATCTGGGCTGCATCCGCTATGGCGCGCCCTGGTATCGGTTCTTCGGCGCCGGTGAGCGCATGGCGCGCCTGGCTGAGGCCGGCAGCCCGGTGGCCACGCTGGTCACCTTGGCCATCGCCACGGTGCTGGGGCTCTGGGCGCTCTACGCGCTGCTGGCCGGGCTCGGCCTGCCACTTCCCCTGACACGGCCGGTGCTGTGCCTGGTCACCGCGGTGTACCTGCTGCGGGGGCTCGGCGGGCTGCTGCTGGTCAAGCGCGGGCTGGGCCGCAGCGCCGCCTTCTGGCTGTGGAGCTCGGCCATCTGCCTGACGCTGGGCGGGCTGCACCTGGTGGGGCTTTCGCAGGTGTGGAGCGCGATCCAGGGGACCTGACCCGCGAGCCGCCTGCCTGCCGGTGATTGCGTCGTAGGGGCATGCCGGCCCCGGGGGCAGGACGGGTGCGAACCCTTCGTGAGCCTGTGCCCACGCCCTCGCGCCCGGCCACGGCCAGGCCGTGCACCTGCTGCTCGCGTGAGCGCCTGCGTCCTTTCCTGGCGACGATGACGGGCTCGGGCAGCGCTCCGTCGTCCAGGATTCCACCGTGCTAGAAGGCCCCGTCGACACTCACAGAGGGAATGACGGGATGAATCGCTTATCCATCAGGCAGAAGATCCTCCTCCTGGCCCTGCTGCCGGTCCTGGCGCTGGCCACGATCAGCGCCTGGCTGTTCGTATCCCAGGCCCGGGAACTGCGCGACCTGAGCCGCGACGACCTGCGCGAGTCGTTGCTGGCGGCCAAGCGCGAGCAATTGGCCAACTACATGGAGCTGGCCCTGAGCGCCGTGGCGCCGCTGGCCAATGGCGACTCGGCAGCGGGCCGCGAGCGCATCAAGGAGGCGCTGCGCAGCCTGCGCTTCGACGGCGGCAGCGGCTACTTCTTCGCCTACGACAGTCAGGGCGTGCAGGTGATGAGCGCCGACAACCCAGCCCGCGAAGGCACGGGCTATTGGGACTCCACCAGCCCCGAAGGCCGTCATCTGGTGCGCGAATACGTCGAGGCCGGCGCCGCCGGGGTGGCTACGTGGAATACGGCTGGGCGCGGCCCGGCGAGGAGGAGCCCTCGCCGAAGCTCGCCTACGTGGTGCCGATGCCCGACAGCGACTGGGTGCTGGGCACCGGCTTCTACATCGACGACCTGGAAACGCAGCTCGCCGGGCTGGAGCGGGAATTCGCCGCTGCCGTGCGCCTGAGCCTGATCCGCAGCGCCGCCTCCGCCGCCATCCTGCTGGTGCTGATCGCCACCCTGGCGATCCTGTTGGCACGCAGCATCCATCGGCCCCTGGACCAGGCGGTGCGGACCATGGAAAACATCGCCCGGGGCGAAGGCGACCTGACCCGCCGCCTGGACCCTTCCGCCGGCCACGAGCTGGGCACCCTGGCGCGGGCCTTCAACCACTTCGCCGAGCAGATCGGCCAACTGGTGCGGCAGACGCGCTCGTCCGCCGCCACCCTGGGGGCCGCCAGCGAGGAACTGGGTGCCTTCATGGAGCAGACCGGCCAGGGCATCGCCAGCCAGCACGTGGAGAGCGACCAGTTGGCCACCGCCATGGAGCAGATGTCGGCGGCGGCCCTGCAGGTCGCCAGCAGTGCGGCTGGCGCGGCGCAGGCGGCCCAGGCCGCGGAGGACCAGGTACAGGGCGCGCAGGGCTTGGTGCGCAGCGCCGCCGAGGTGATCGACGGGCTGGAGGGGCAGGTGGAAAGCGGGGTCGAGATCATCCGCCGGCTGGGCAGCGAGTCCGAGGGCATCGGCGGCGTGCTGGATGTGATCCACGGCGTCGCCGAGCAGACCAACCTGCTGGCGCTCAACGCCGCCATCGAAGCCGCGCGTGCCGGTGACCAGGGGCGCGGCTTCGCGGTCGTCGCCGATGAGGTGCGCACGCTGGCGGGGCGTACCCAGAGCAGTACGGCGGAAATCCAGGAAATGATCGGCCGCCTGCAGGCCGGCGCTCGCGAGGCCATAGCCGCCATCGGCCAGATCCGGGGCGGCAGCGCCCGCGCCGTGGTGGAGGTGGGCCGGGTCGGCCAGGCCCTGGAGGCGGTCGTCGAGGCGACCACCACCATCAATGGCATGAACGCGCAGATCGCCGCTGCGGCGGAGGAGCAGACCCAGGTCTGTGAATCCATCAATGCCAACGTGCACCAGATCGCCGCCATCGCCGAACAGACCGCCGCCGGCTCGCGCACCGCCAGCGACATCACCCAGCGCCTGGGGGACATGGCCGGTGGCTTGCAACGGCTCGTGGGGCGTTACCGAGCCGATTGAGGGGGAGGGGCGCGCGTTGCCGCCGCTATCGGCCGTGCACCCTTCGCGGCCTGGTGTTGGGGCTACCCGAGCGGGGCCGGCTATCGCGCTCCCTGCTCAGGCGTCCGCGAGCGAGACCAGCCGCTCGAGCTGGTCTTTCGCCGGCATGTAGGTGGACGAGAGCATCATCCGCTCCCAGCTGAGCATCTTCTCGGTCGCCTGGCGCTGGGCCATCGGCGAGATGTCGAAGGTCACCGAATAGCGCAGGTCGAACAGCAGCGACCAGAGTTCGGCGGGTGACTCGATGCCATCGATATGAGCGATCAGCTGCTTGTGGATCTTGCTGACCTGGGCCTTGATGTCGCTGCTCTTGTCGCCGACCGGCAGCAGCTCCCGGGCCTTGGCCCTGCACGCCTGCATGCGCTGGTGGTTGGTCGTTGAAGCCGGGTCGGTGTCGCTGTCCGTATGGCTTTCGCGCAGGTAGGTGGCGAAGAGATCGAGGTTCTTGCGCACGATCTCGATGGCCTTGTTGGTATCGGCCCGGCCCGCCACCAGGTTCACCGGCGCGCTGTTCAGGTACTTGGCGATATAGAGCATCACATCCTTGCTGTTCTTGGGGATGCGCTTGAGGTTCCGCGACTGCAAGGGCTCGACCAACACCTCGTAGAGCTTCTTGGCATCCGATCCGTACGCCTGGTTGATGGCACTGAAGACACGCTCGGCGTTCTTCCTGATCGACTGGCTCCAATGCACCATGTGGCGCCTGTCCTCGACGTCGCCCTGGCTCGAGCGCTGGTTGACCTTGATGCGCTTGGCGTTGGTGGTCCAATCCGGGCGGCCGGTCACCTTGACGTCTCCGGAAACGGGGTCGATATGGACTCTCAGCTTGCTCTTGGTTTTCTGCGGGCCTCTTGGCATGGGCGTTCCTCCCTGATGAATGCTGCAAGAGACTAGATCAGAAAGGCGCTCCTGCACCTGCCTTCAGTCCGACGTCGAGTCACCCGGCCCAGGGCTGGCGGTTGCGCCGGGCCAGGGCTTCGATGGCGCGGACCCCGGCCTGCATCTTCAGCACTGCCGAGGAATTGGCCGAATGCACGTGGATGCGTGGCGGCACGAAGCCATGCAGGGCGACGGCTTCCTCGATCCACAGGATCACGTCGTAGCCGGTGCCGCGTTCGTCGTCGCCCAGGTCGTGGTCCAGGCTCAGCTCGCTGACCTGGCCCGTTTTCAACAGCGCGATCACCTCGTCCGGCCACCCGGTGCGGACCCAGCCGTCGGGGGTGGTGCGTTCGTCGTCCAGATAGACCTTCATCGCCTCAGGCTCCTGTTGCCCAGCTGTAGAGCAGCCAGGTGTCGTGGGTTTCGCAGAAATAGAGCTTCTCGTTCCAGCTGTCCTGCAAGGCCAGCGCTGGCGCGATCAACGGTTCGGGGAGGATCGGGGTGTCCAGCGGTTGCGGCTGGCCGTCGCGGAAGATGCCCCAGCGGCCGCCGTGATAAGGGCGGCCGGTATCGGCATGCCGCGCCAGGATGGCGCTGCGGATGGTGTCTCCCAGGCTGGTGATCTCCAGGGTCGCCTTGTCGATATCGACGCGAGTGGGCTGGGCGTTGGCGAGCTCTGGGAGCAGCCAGCGCTCCATCAGGTCTCCGACATGCTCGGGAGTCGTCTCCTCCATCGCCCACTCTTCCACCTGATGCAGCTCGCGATTGAGAAGTGCGATCAGGCCCTCGGCGGGCGTTGCGGCCTGCGCCTTGCCACAGTAATAGAACCTGGCGTCACAGAGACCTTCATCCCGGGTACGAAACTCCAGCGCCTCCACAGGGGTGGTCAAGGCGTGCAGAAGGCACTGGCGCATCAGGCCGGGCGCGGCCAGCAGTTCCTCCACCAGGGAGCGGTCCAGATTCGATTCCATTCAGCGTGCAGCCAGCCGGGAGTGTGCAGGGCTGCGAAGTTTATCTTGCGCTGCATATCGCTTCACGCATTGCGTCTAAATCCCCACCGTCGCCCATCGTCTCCTCTGCACAAGGCCGAGAAGCGCCACAAGCGCACGGCCCGGAGCTTGATGCCACTTTATCGAGGGTCGAAGGATGCAAGCCGCTACCAGCCTCAATGCCAGCCTGCCGCTGGCCGCTGAAGAAGAGACGCTCTACCAGTTCGAGGAATCGCCGCTGCTGGCCCGCCAGAAGCAGCAGGAGTCCAATGCCCGCAGCTACCCCCGGCGCATCCCCCTGGCGCTTAAGCGCGCGCGCGGGCTCTATGTCGAGGACGTGGAAGGCCGCACCTTCATCGATTGCCTGGCCGGTGCCGGCACCCTGGCCCTGGGCCACAACCACCCGGTGGTGATCGATGCCATCCGCCAGGTGCTGGCCGACGAGCTGCCCCTGCACACCCTGGACCTCACCACCCCGGTGAAGGACCAGTTCGTCCAGGACCTCTTTGGCCTGCTGCCCGAGGGCCTGGCCCGCGAGGCGAAGATCCAGTTTTGCGGCCCCACCGGGACCGACGCCGTGGAAGCCGCGCTGAAGCTGGTGCGCACCGCCACCGGGCGCAGCACCATCCTCTCGTTCCAGGGCGGCTACCACGGCATGAGCCAGGGCGCCCTGGGGCTGATGGGCAACCTGGGGCCGAAGAAGGCCCTGGGCGCGGTGCTCGGCAACGGCGTGCAGTTCGCCCCCTATCCCTACGATTACCGCTGCCCCTTCGGCATCGGTGGTGAGGCCGGCGTGCGCGCCAACCTGCACTACCTGGAGAACCTGCTCAGTGACCCGGAGGCCGGCGTGCTGCTGCCCGCCGCCGTGATAGTCGAAGCGGTGCAGGGCGAGGGCGGCGTGGTGCCGGCGGACATCGAATGGCTGCGCGGCCTGCGTCGCATCACCGAAAAGGCCGGTGTGGCGCTGATCGTCGACGAGATCCAGAGTGGCTTCGGCCGCACCGGCAAGATGTTCGCCTTCGAGCATGCCGGCATCATCCCCGACGTGGTGGTGCTGTCCAAGGCCATCGGTGGCAGCCTGCCGCTGGCGGTGATGGTCTATCGCGAATGGCTCGACGTCTGGGGTCCGGGCGCCCACGCCGGCACCTTCCGGGGCAACCAGATGGCCATGGCTGCCGGCTCGGCGGTGTTGCGCTACCTCAAGGAGCACGACATCCCCGGTCACGCCGCCGCCATGGGCGAGCGCCTGGTCGGTCACCTGCGCGAGCTGCAGCGCGACTACCCGCAGCTGGGCGACATCCGTGGCCGCGGGCTGATGCTCGGCGTCGAGCTGGTGGACCCGTCCGGCCCGCCCGACGCCCTCGGCCACCCCCCGACCTTCAACGCCCTGGCCTCGCGCCTGCAGGCGCAGTGCCTGAAGCGAGGGCTGATCCTCGAACTGGGTGGTCGCCATGGCAGCGTGGTGCGCTTCCTGCCGCCGCTGATCATCACCGCCGAGCAGGTGGATGAAGTCGCCCGCCGCTTTGCCCGAGCGCTGGCGGCTGCCCTCGTCGAACCGGCCTGAGTCACACGCCCTGGCCACACCAGGCCGCAGCGCTTCCCCGGGAAGCGCTGCGGCCATCTTGTTCCTGACGAGTCGAAACAATGAGTTCCGTACCTGATCGCGATGACCTTCCGTCCCTTGCCCTGTGTGCACGGATGGCTGGCCCGGCAGCGGGCTGAATGACGCCCGCGATGCAACTGTTCTGTGTCGCCTGTCCTGGCGCCGGCACAGCGGACTACCTCGCCTGGGGTGCCTGCCTGCCGGCCTGGGTGCAGGTGCGCCCCTTGCCACTGCCCGAGGTGCAGGCGTTGCCCATTGCCGCTCCGACTGCTGTCGCGAGGCACCTGGCGCGCGGGCTGGAGCTGGATGTGCGGCGTATGCCCTATGCGGTGGTCGGGCACGGCTTCGGCGCGGTGCTGGCCTGCGAAATGCTCTATGCCCTGCGTGAGCGGGGTGCGCGCGCCGCGCTGGGCCTGTTCGCCCTGGGTTCGGTGGCGCCTTCACGCTGGGCTGAATACGAGTGCAGTCTCGAGTGCTGGCGGCGCGCCCCTGAAGGTGCGCGGTGGCCGGCCCTGCGCGCCGCCCGGTCGGGGTACACGAGCTACCGGCACCAGCCGCGCACGCCGCTGAGTTGCCCCATCCATGTGCTTGCCGGGGTGGACGACGGCCCGCGCAAGGCGCAGCTCAAGGCCTGGAGCGAAGAGACCGCCGGCAGGCTGCACCTCCGGCTCTTCGAGGGCGACCATCGCTTCATCCGCGACCGGCAAGCCGACGTGCTCGCCTACCTCGGCCAGCAGCTGGACGGGTTCGCCGAGCGCTGGTCCGGCGCCGAAGCCATCTGACTGCGCGCTATTCCCCGCAGAGCACCTGTTGTTCCCGCGTCGCCTGGATGCTGGCCAGGCGCTGGTTGCGCTTCACCAGTGCCAGGGTCGCCTGGGCGGTGCGCTTGCTCCAGATCAGGAAGCCGCTGAGCACCATCAGGCTGAGGATCAGGCCGAAGGCGAACCAGATCAGCTTGCTCCAGAGACCACCGAAGTCGCCGGTGTGCAGCGGGTGCATCGACTCGGTGATGAACTCCAGGGGCGAGCGGTCCCCCAGCCTGCGTACCGCCACCACCTGGCCATCGAAGGGGTTCAGGGCCACCGATTGGTACATCAGCGGGTAGTTGCTGCTGCCGTAGATGTACAGGGCGCTGTAGGCGTCTTCGGGGAAGTACAGCGCCTCGGCTTCCAGCGAAGGAATGGTCTGGCTGGCGATGGCCACGGCACGCTCCAGTTCGATCCGCGCCACGGGTTTGCCCGGTGTGGCGATGGGTACGGCATCACGGGCGAGCACCGGCGGTATGCCCTCGCTGGACAGGGTGATGTGGTTGTCGGAAAGAATCGCCTGGACCAGGAACCACAGGCCGGTGATGGCGATCACCGCGATGAACCAGATCGACCAGATGCCGCTCAGGCGGTGAAAGTCCCCCAGAAGATGCGCGCGCCCTGGTCGAAGCGCAGGCGCGGCGTCAGGAAACCCTTCCAGAAGCGCTTGTAGACCACCAGGCCGGTGACCAGCGACGCCAGCATCGGCAGGCCCAGCAGCGACACCAGGTACCAGCCCCAGCTGTAACCGTTGCTGAACGGCACCAGCCACCAGCCATGCAGGGCGCGGGTGAACTGGCGGAAGTCGAAGCTCGAGCTGCGCCCCTGGATCGCCCCCGTATACGGGTTCACATAGAGCCTGGCCACGCTGGTGTCGGGGTAGCTGACATCCACCAGCAAGGCGAAGTGGTCCTCGCCCGGCCGGCGGATCGCGCTGATCACGGCGTCGGGTTGGGCGGAGTGGAGGCGCGAAACGATCTGGTCGTAGCCCATGCGCTGCTGCCCGGCCTCCGTCTTGCTCGCACGCACCTCCGGCTTGGCCAGCCACACCAGCTCCTGGCTCACCACCGCCAGGGTGCCGGTCACGCAGACGATCAGCATGAAGCACCAGATGGGCATGGCCAGCCAGCTGTGAACGAGAAACCAGAGGCGGGAGCGGGACTTCTTCGGCATGGGTCGGGGCTGTTCCTGGAGGAAGGCGACGCTTCGCTGATTCGCCGCCTGAGGCGGCGCTGCTCTATGAACGAGCGAGAGTGCGCAAAATTTATGGCCCCGGTACGGGTGGCCTCCTGGCAGGCCTTGCCGGACTGCGTTTTGCCCAGTCCGGGTCGGCTGCCATCCGCTATCCGGTGCCGATGTCACCCAGGTAATTTTCCGCGCCTGCCGTCCGTTCTCCTTGAGCAATCGAGCACTCAATGCGTGCTGCCCACGTGTACGGAAAAGACAGATGAACGCAGAAGACTCCCTGAAACTCGCCCGCCGTTTTATCGAGCTGCCTCTGGAAAAACGCCGGATGTTCCTGGAGAGCCTGCGCGGCGAAGGGATCGACTTCTCGGTCTTTCCGATCCCCGCTGGTGTCGAGCATGTCGACAGCCGTCGCCCGTCCTATGCGCAGCAGCGCATGTGGTTCCTCTGGCAGCTGGACCCGCAAAGCGGCGCCTATAACCTGCCCAGCGCAGTGCGCCTGAATGGCCCCCTGGATAGGGCCGCGCTGGAGCGCGCCTTCGCCGGCCTGGTGGCGCGGCATGCCTCGTTGCGCACGGTGTTCGACGCGGCCGACGAGACGCTGCAGCTGCGCCCCTTGCAGCAACCGCTGGTCGTGGCGTTCGAGGATTGCAGTGCCTGGGCCGAGCACGCCCGGGAAGAACACCTGCGTCAGGAGGCCCTGGCCGAATCCTTGCGCCCGTTCGATCTGGAGCGGGGGCCGCTATTACGGGTAAGGCTGATCCGCCTGGAGGCTGAGCAGCATGTGCTGCTGCTGACCCTGCACCACATCGTCTCCGATGGCTGGTCGATGAATATCCTGATCGACGAGCTCGGCCGCCTCTATGCCGCCGACGTCGAGGGGCGCGAGGCCGGCTTGCCGGCGCTGCCCATCCAGTACGCCGACTACGGCCTGTGGCAGCGCAGCTGGCTGGAAGCCGGCGAGCAGGAGCGTCAGCTGGCGTACTGGCGTGCCGCCCTGGGTGGCCAGCAGCCGGTGCTGGAGCTGCCCACCGACCACCCGCGCCCGGCCCGTGCCAGCTACCGCGGCCACCGTCATGACTTCACCGTCCCGGCGCCCCTGGCCGAAGCCCTGCGCAGCGCCGCCCGGGAGCAGGGGCTGACCCTCTTCATGCTGTTGCTGGCGGGCTTCGAGGTGCTGCTGCAGCGCTACAGCGGCCAGGCCGACCTGCGTATCGGCGTGCCCATCGCCAATCGCAACCGCGCCGAAGTGGAAGGGCTGATCGGCCTCTTCGTCAACACCCAGGTGCTGCCAGCCCACTTCGAGCCGGGCTTGCAGGTGCAGGCGCTTCTGGCCCAGGTCCGCGAATGCGTGCTCGGCGCCCAGGCTCACCAGGAACTGCCCTTCGAGCGCCTGGTGGAAGACCTGGGCGTGGCGCGCAACCTCAGCCATGCACCGCTGTTCCAGGTGATGTTCAACCACCAGCCGAACGTCGCGGATATCGAGGCCATGGGCGCGGTGGGAGGCCTGCGCTTCGCGCCACTCGACTGGCGCAGCCGCACGGCCCAGTTCGACCTCAGCCTGGATACCTACGAAAAGGGCGGCCAACTGCACGCCGCGCTGACCTACGCCACCGACCTGTTCGAGGCCGCGACCATCGAACGCATGGCCGGCCATTGGCTGGGCCTGCTGGAGGCCATCCTCGCCCAGCCCGACGCACCCATCGCTGAGCTATCTATGCTCTCGCCGGCAGAGCGCGAGGCCCAGTTACACGGCTGGAACGCCACCGCCACCGACTACCCGCTGACTACCCCGGTTCACCACCTGATCGAAGCCCAGGTGCTGCGCAATCCCGATGTGCCGGCTCTGGCCTTTGGCGCTGAAACGCTCAGCTACGCCGAACTCAACCGCCGCGCCAACCGCCTGGCCCACGCGCTGATCGCTCGTGGCGTGGGGCCGGACAGCCTGGTGGGCATCGCCGTCGAGCGTTCCATCGAGATGGTCGTGGGCTTGCTGGCCATTCTCAAAGCCGGTGGCGCCTATGTGCCGCTGGACCCGGAATACCCGGCCGAGCGCCTGACCTACATGCTCGACGACAGCGCCGTGAAACTGCTGCTGAGCCAGTCGCACCTGGACCTGCCACTGGCGGCAGGCGTGCAGCGTATCGATCTGGATCAGGCGCTACTGGGTGACTTCCCGGAGACCAATCCCGGTGTCGTGCTCGATGCTGAAAACCTCGCCTATGTGATCTACACCTCCGGCTCCACCGGCAAGCCCAAGGGCGCTGGCAACCGTCATTCCGCCCTGACCAACCGGCTGTGTTGGATGCAGCAGGCCTATGGCCTTAACGGTGATGACACCGTTCTGCAAAAGACCCCCTTCAGCTTCGACGTATCGGTCTGGGAGTTCTTCTGGCCGCTGATGACCGGCGCTCGTCTGGTCGTGGCTGCTCCTGGCGACCACCGTGACCCGGCCAAGCTGGTGGCGCTGATCGAGCAGGAGCGGGTCAGCACGCTGCACTTCGTGCCGTCGATGCTGCAGGCCTTCCTGCTCGACCCGCAGGTAGAGCGTTGCAGCAGCCTCAAACGCATCGTCTGCAGCGGTGAAGCGCTACCGGTGGATGCCCAACAACAGGTATTTGCTCGCCTGCCGCAGGCCGGCCTGTACAACCTCTACGGCCCGACTGAAGCGGCCATCGACGTCACCCACTGGACCTGCCGCGATGAAGGCAAAGACGGTGTGCCCATCGGCCAGCCGATCGCCAACCTCGGTTGCTACATCCTCGACAGCAATCTGGAGCCAGTGCCTGTTGGTGTGCTCGGCGAGCTGTACCTGGCAGGTGCTGGCTTGGCCCGGGGTTACCACCGTCGCCCGGCGCTGACTGCCGAACGCTTTGTCGCCAACCCCTTCGTCGCTGGCGAGCGCATGTACCGCACCGGCGACCTGGCCCGTTACCGCCCGGACGGCGTGATCGAATATGCCGGCCGCATCGACCATCAAGTGAAAATCCGTGGCCTGCGCATCGAACTGGGCGAGATCGAAGCCCGTTTGATGGAACTGGCTGAAGTCCGCGAAGCCGTGGTGCTGGCGGTCGACCAGCGCCTGGTGGGCTATGTAGTGCCTGCTCAAGGCGATCTGGACACCGAATCCCTGGCCAGCCAGCTGCGCCAGGGACTGCCGGACTACATGGTCCCCGCCCAGTGGGTGCTGCTGGAGTCCATGCCCCTAAGCCCCAACGGCAAACTGGAGCGCAAGGCGCTGCCGCAACCCGAGGCTGGGCAATCGCGCAAGGAATACGTGGAACCCCAGGAAGGCCTGGAACGCCAGCTGGCAGATATCTGGCAGGCCCTGCTCGGTGTCGAGCGGGTCGGCCGTCATGACGGTTTCTTCGAGCTGGGCGGGCACTCCTTGCTGGCCACCCAGGTGGTGTCGCGCGCTCGGCAGCAGCTGCAGCGCGAGGTGTCGCTGCGCACCCTGTTCGAGCACCCGCAACTCAGCGAGTTTGCCCGCGCCATCGGGCAACCGCTGGTCCAGGCCGAGCCGCCGCTGCTGCCGATCTCCCGGGAACAGCCGCTACCGCTGTCCTATGCCCAGGAGCGCCAGTGGTTCCTCTGGCAGCTGGAGCCGGAAAGCGCCGCGTACCACATCCCCTCGGCGCTGCGCCTGAAGGGCGAGCTGGATATTGCGGCCCTGGAGCGGGCCTTCAGCGACCTGATCGCCCGGCATGAGTCGCTGCGCACGCACTTCGTTCAAGAGGGTGAGCACCTCTGGCAGGTGGTGGAGGCGCCGCAGGCGGTCTCCCTGGTGGTGGAGGCACTGGCCCCGGCAGCGCTGGACAACGCCATCGCCCAGGAAGCGCGCCGGACCTTCGACCTGCGCCAGGGCCCGCTGCTGCGGGTGCGTGTGTGGCGCCTGGCAGCGGATGAGCACGTGCTGCTGCTGACCCAGCACCACATCGTGTCCGATGCCTGGTCGATGCGGGTAATGGTGGATGAACTGCTGGCGCTCTACGCCGCTGGCCGCCGTGATGAGGCCGTTGCCTTGCCGCCGCTGGCGATCCAGTACGCCGACTACGCCGCCTGGCAGCGCCAGTGGATGGGCTCCGAGGCGCGCCGTCGCCAACTGGATTACTGGGTGGCACAACTGGGTGGGCATGCCCCGACGCTGGAGCTGCCCACCGACCATGCGCGCCCCGCTGAGCGCAACAGACGGGCAGCCCGCCTGGACCTGGACCTTGGCGACGCGTTCGCACACTCGATCCGTACCTGTGCCCGGGAGCAGGGCGGCACGCCGTTCATGCTCCTGCTGGTGGCCTTCCAGGTGCTGTTGGCGCGCTACAGAGGCCAGGGCGATATCCGCATCGGCGTGCCCATCGCCAACCGCAACCGCCTGGAAACCGAAGGCCTGATCGGCTTCTTCGTGAATACCCAGGTGCTCAAGGCGCAGGTGGACGAACAGTCGACCTTCAGCCAGCTTCTGCAGCAGGTCCGGCAGACCACGCTGGATGCCCAGGCCAACCAGGACCTGCCATTCGAGCAGCTCGTCGAAGCCTTGCAGCCCGAGCGCAGCCTAGGTCGCAGCCCGCTGTTCGAGGTGCTGTTCAACTACCAGCATGACCTCTACGCACAACGGCCCGAGCTGCCGGGGCTGGCCTTCGAACAGATTGCCGTGGACGGCCGCGACGCGCAGTTCGACCTGAGCCTGGATATCGTCGACGGCGCAGGCCTGCAGGCGATCTTCACCTACGCCACCGACCTGTTCGAAGCCGCCACCGTAGAGCGCCTGGCCGTCCACTGGCGCAACCTGCTCACCGCCATGGTCGCCCACCCGAACCAGCGCCTGGCCGAGCTGCCGATGCTGTCGAGTGCCGAGCAGCAAGCCAACCTGCAGGCCTGGAACCCCGCGCCCGCGCGCTTCCCGGTGGACGCTTGCCTGCACCAACTGTTCGAACAGCGTGCCGCCGAAGCGCCGGATTCCATTGCCCTGAGCTTCGAGGGCCAGACCCTGGCCTATGGCGAGCTCAACCGCCGTGCCAACCGCCTGGCCCACCGTTTGATCGCCGAGGGCGTGCAGCCTGACAGCCTGGTCGGCCTGGCCGCCGGCCGTGGCCTGGAAGTGATCGTTGGCCTGCTGGCCATCCTCAAGGCCGGTGGCGCCTATGTGCCCCTGGACCCGGCCTACCCGGAAGATCGCCTGGCCTTCCTGATCGAAGACAGCGGTCTTAGCCTGCTGCTGGCCGAAGACAGTGCTCGTGAGCGTCTGGTCATTCCTGAGCAGGTCCGGGTTCTGTCCCTGGAGCCCGACGATGGCCAGGGTCGCGACGACAACCCCAATGTCGCCCTCAGCCCCGCCAACCTGGCCTATGTCATCTACACCTCCGGCTCCACCGGCCAGCCCAAGGGCGCACTGCTCAGCCATGCCAACGCCATGCGCCTGTTCACCGCCACCGATGCCTGGTTCAACTTCGGGCCGCAGGATGTCTGGAGCCTGTTCCATTCCTTCGCCTTCGACTTCTCGGTGTGGGAAATCTTCGGCGCGTTGCTGTACGGCGGCCGCCTGGTGATCGTCCCGCAGTGGGTGACCCGTTCGCCCGATGAGTTCCACGCATTGCTTTGCCGTGAAGGCGTCACCGTGCTGAACCAGACGCCGTCTGCGTTCAAGGCGCTGATGGGCGTGGCTTGTGCGGCGAACGATCAGGCCTCGGCGCTGCGCTATGTGGTGTTCGGTGGTGAAGCACTGGAAGTAAAAGGCCTGGCGCCCTGGTTCGAACGCTTTGGCGACGCCCAGCCGCGCCTGGTGAATATGTACGGCATCACCGAAACCACGGTGCATGTGACCTGGCGGCCGCTGTCCATCGACGACCTGCAACAGGGCGCCAGCAGCCCCATTGGTGAGGCCATTCCTGACCTCACTTGGTACCTGCTCGACGGCGCGCTTAATCCGGTGGCCCAGGGCTGCACCGGTGAGCTGTATGTCGGCGGCCCAGGCCTGGCTCGTGGCTACCTGAAGCGCCCCGGCCTGAGCGCCACGCGCTTTGTGCCGGACCCGTTCTCGGCGCAGGGCGAGCGGCTGTACCGCACCGGCGACCTGGCGCGCTACCGCAACGACGGTGTGATCGAGTACATCGGCCGGCTGGACCAGCAGGTGAAAATCCGTGGCTTCCGTATCGAGTTGGGCGAGATCGAAGCGCAGCTTTTGGCGCACCCCTCGATTCGCGAGGCGGCAGTGTTGGCCCAGGACGGCAACGGCGGCCCGCAGCTGGTGGCTTACCTGGTGCGCAGCAGCGACCTCGACGAAGCCGCTCTGCGTGACGCCCTGAAGGCGCATCTGCGCGAACACCTGCCGGATTACATGGTGCCGGCGCACCTGCTGTTCCTCGACCACCTGCCCCTGACCACCAACGGCAAGCTCGACCGCAAGGCCCTGCCGGCACTGGATGCTGCCCTGCAGCAGCGCGCCTATGAGGCGCCCGCAAGCGAGTTGGAACAGCGCCTGGCAGACATCTGGCAGGCCCTGCTGGGCCTGGAACGGGTGGGCCGCCACGACAACTTCTTCGAGCTGGGAGGCCACTCCCTGCAACTGGTCATGCTGTCGTCGCGCCTGCGCGACGACCTGGGCATCGAGGTGCCCCTGCGTGACTTCTACCTGGCCCGGACCCTGGCCGAGCTGGCGGCCTACCTGGAGCCCAGGCTGGGCGCGGGCGGGCTGGACGATGAGTACGACATGATTTTCGACGCGCTGGACGAACTGGAGAAAGATGATGCTTAAGCAAGGCGCCGCACGGGATATCCGCGCTGAGGAACTGATCGAGCGCCTGCGTGGTCTGGACGCCGGCAAGCGTCGGCAGTTCTTCGCCAAGCTGCGCCAGATGGGCATCGACGTGGCGCGCCTGCCCATCGTCCCGGCCTGCGAGCGCGGCCGCCATGGGCTGTCCTATGCGCAGCAGCGGCAATGGTTCCTCTGGAAGCTCGACCCGCACAGCGCCGCCTACCACATTCCGGTGGTGCTGCGACTCCAGGGCGCGGTAGATGCCGGCGCGCTGGAACAGGCCTTCCATGGGCTTATCGACCGTCATGAAAGCCTGCGCACCCGCTTCGTCGAAGAAGACGGCGAGGTCCACCAGCAGATCGAAGAGGCGCTCGACTTCACGCTGGACGTCACCCGCCTGCAGGCCGGGGCAGGGCAAGAACACGTGCTGAACGACTACCTGGAAGCGCGCATCCTCGAACCCTTCGATCTCGAAAAGGGCCCGCTGATCCGCGCGGCACTGGCGTGCACGGGGAGGCGGAGCAGGTGCTGGTGGTGGTGCTCCATCACAGCATCACCGATGGCTGGTCCATGGGCGTGATGGTCGATGACCTGCTGGCGCTCTACAAAGCCGCCGTCGAGCACACGGCGGCGCAGCTCGAACCCCTGCCGATCCAGTTCCGCGACTACGCCGCCTGGCAGCGCCAATGGCTGGAAGCCGGTGAGCGCGAACGCCAGCTGGGCTGGTGGAAGGAGCGCCTAGGGGAAGGCCGGGCGCTGCTCGAACTGCCCACCGACCACGCGCGCCCCCCGGTGCAGAGCCACCGTGGCGCCCGTTTCGACGTTCCGCTGCCGGCCCGACTGGCCGCTGCCCTGAGGGCGCTCGCTCGTAGCCAGGACACCACGCTGTTCTCGCTGCTCCTGGCGTCGTTCCAGGTGCTGCTGCACCGCTACAGCGGCCAGGCCGAGGTGCGCGTGGGTGTGCCCATGGCCAACCGCAACCGCCGGGAAAGCGAGCGGCTGATCGGGCTGTTCATCAACACCCAGGTGTTCCAGGGCGTGATGCATGGCCACACCCGCTTCAGCGAGCTGCTGCAGCAACTGCAACAGATGGGGCTGGAGGCGCAGGCCTACCAGGACCTGCCCTTCGAACAACTGGTGGAGGCGCTGCAGCCCGAGCGCAGCCTCAGCCACAACCCGCTGTTCCAGGTGATGTACAACCACCAGGCCAAGGGCGGCGCACTTGCCGGCTTGCCCGGCCTGGCGGTGGAAAGCCTGACCTGGGACAGCGGCACCGCGCAGCTGGACCTGACCCTGGAAACCTGTGATGAAGGCGATGGCCTGAGCGCCAGCCTGGTGTACGCCACCGACCTGTTCGAAGCCGCGACCATCGAACGCATGGCCGGCCATTGGCTGGGCCTGCTGGAGGCCATCCTCGCCCAGCCCGACGCACCCATCGCTGAGCTATCTATGCTCTCGCCGGCAGAGCGCGAGGCCCAGTTACACGGCTGGAACGCCACCGCCACCGACTACCCACTGACTACCCCGGTTCACCATCTGATCGAAGCCCAGGTGTTGCGCAATCCCGATGCGCCGGCTCTGGCCTTTGGCGCTGAAACGCTCAGCTACGCCGAACTCAACCGCCGCGCCAACCGCCTGGCCCACGCGCTGATCGCTCGTGGCGTGGGGCCGGACAGCCTGGTGGGCATCGCCGTCGAGCGTTCCATCGAGATGGTCGTGGGCTTGCTGGCCATTCTCAAAGCCGGTGGCGCCTATGTGCCGCTGGACCCGGAATACCCGGCCGAGCGCCTGACCTACATGCTCGACGACAGCGCCGTGAAACTGCTGCTGAGCCAGTCGCACCTGGACCTGCCACTGGCGGCAGGCGTGCAGCGTATCGATCTGGATCAGGCGCTACTGGGTGACTTCCCGGAGACCAATCCCGGTGTCACGCTCGATGCTGAAAACCTCGCCTATGTGATCTACACCTCCGGCTCCACCGGTAAACCCAAGGGGCCGGTAACCGCCACTCTGCACTGACCAACCGCCTGTGCTGGATGCAGCAAGCCTATGGTTTGGATGCCAGCGACAGCGTGCTGCAAAAGACGCCGTTCAGCTTCGATGTCTCGGTGTGGGAGTTCTTTTGGCCGCTGATGACGGGCGCTCGCTTGGTCGTGGCCGCCCCTGGCGACCATCGCGACCCGGCCAAGCTGGTGGCGCTGATCGAACAGGAGCGGGTAAGCACGCTGCACTTCGTGCCCTCGATGCTGCAGGCCTTCCTGCTCGACCCGCAGGTAGAGCGTTGCAGCAGCCTCAAACGCATCATCTGCAGCGGTGAAGCCCTGCCGGTGGATGCGCAGCAGCAAGTGTTCGCCCGCCTGCCGCAAGCTGGTTTGTACAACCTCTATGGCCCCACCGAAGCGGCTATCGACGTCACCCACTGGACCTGCCGCGATGAAGGCAAAGACGGTGTGCCCATCGGCCAGCCGATCGCCAACCTCGGTTGCTACATCCTCGACAGCAATCTGGAGCCAGTGCCGGTGGGTGTATTGGGTGAGCTGTACCTGGCCGGCGAAGGCCTGGCCCGGGGTTACCACCGCCGCCCAGCACTGACCGCCGAACGCTTTGTCGCCAACCCCTTCGTGGCCGGCGAGCGTATGTACCGCACCGGCGACCTGGCCCGTTATCGCCCGGACGGCGTGATCGAATACGCCGGCCGCATCGACCACCAGGTGAAAATCCGTGGCCTGCGCATCGAACTGGGCGAAATCGAAGCCCGTTTGATGGAACTGGCTGAAGTCCGCGAAGCGGTGGTGCTGGCGGTCGACCAGCGCCTTGTTGGCTATGTGGTCCCGGCGCAGGTCGATCTGGACACCGAACAACTGGCCAGTCAGCTGCGCCAGGGGCTGCCGGACTATATGGTCCCAGCCCAGTGGGTGCTGCTGGATGCCATGCCGCTAAGTCCCAACGGCAAGCTGGAGCGCAAGGCGCTGCCACAGCCGGAAGCCGGGCAGTCGCGCAAGGCCTATGTGGCGCCAGCCACCGCGACGCAGCAGCACCTGGCTGCGATCTGGCAGGAGATTCTGGGTGTTGCGCAGGTGGGTGCGCAGGACAATTTCTTCGAACTGGGCGGCGACTCCATCGTCTCCATCCAGGTCGTCAGCCGGGCCCGGCAAAAGGGCATCCTCATCAGCCCCAAGGACCTGTTCCAGCATCAGACCATCGAGGCCCTGGCGGCCGTCGCCCGCCACGATAACGGCCCGGCAACGGTGGAGCAGGGCCCCCTGACCGGTAGCACCCCGCTGTTGCCGGCGCAGAGGATGTTCTTCGACGCCCAATGGCCGGATGCCCACCATTGGAACCAATCGGTGCTGCTGCATCCCGCGCAGCCCCTGCAGGCCGATGTGCTGGAGCAGGCGCTGGGCGCCCTGGTGCAGCGGCACGACGCGCTGCGCCTCAGGTTCACCCAGGTTTCCGGCGTTTGGCAGGCGCACTTCGCGGCGCCCGCCGGCGAACCGGTGCTGGCGCAGCGTCAACTGGCCGAACCGGCGCAGTTGGCGGCGCTGTGCGATGAGGTGCAGGGCAGCCTGGATCTGGAGCACGGGCCCTTGCTGCGCGTGGTGCTGGTCGACATGGGCGACGCCGGCCAGCGCTTGCTGGTGGTGATCCACCACCTGGCCGTGGACGGCGTGTCGTGGCGGGTGCTGTTCGACGACCTGCAACAGGCCTATGCCCAAGCTGCCCGGGCGAGGCCCCTGTCTTCGCGCCGAAGGGTGCGTCGGTCAAGGCCTGGGCCGAGCGGCTGCAGGCCCATGCCACCCGTGGGGGCGCCGAGGCTGAATTCGAGTTTTGGCAGGCCTACCTGGGCGATGCCCAACCTGGCTTGCCGCAGCAGCGCGAAGGGCGCGCCACCTACCGCCAGGCGGCCCATGCCAACGCGCACCTGGACAAGGACACCACCCGCCGCCTGCTGCAGGAGGCGCCGGCGGCCTACCGCACGCGCATCAATGATTTGCTGCTCACGGCGCTGGCCCGGGTGCTTTGCCGTTGGACCGGCAACCTCTCGGCCCTGGTGCAGCTCGAAGGGCACGGTCGCGAGGACCTGGGCGACGGGCTCGACGTCAGCCAGACCCTGGGCTGGTTCACCAGCTTCTTCCCCGTGCACCTGCACCCGCAGGGCAGCCTGGGCGACTCGATCAAGCGCATCAAGGAAGACCTGCGCAGCGTCCCGGACGGCGGCGTTGGCTTCACCGCCCTGCGCTACCTGGGGGCGGGCGAGGTGCCGGCACGGATGGCGGCCCTGCCGGCACCGAGCGTCACCTTCAACTACCTGGGCCAGCTCGATGGCAGCTTCGCTGCCGAGGGCGGCCTGTTCGTGCCGGCCAAGGAGCCCGCCGGGCGCGAGCAAAGCCTGGAGGCGCCGCTGCCCAACGGCCTGGTGCTGAACGGGCAGGTCTACGACGGCCAGCTGGCCATCGACTGGTGCTACAGCCATGAGTGCTTCGACGCGGCGACGGTTCAGGCGCTGGCCGATGACTTCGCCCACGAACTGCGCGCACTGGTCGAGCATTGCTGCGCCAGTGGCGAGCAGGGCGTGACGCCGTCCGACTTCCCGCTGATGCCGCTCACCCAGCAGCAGCTGGATGCCCTGCCGGGCCCGGTGGCGCAGCTGCAGGACATCTACCCGCTG
Source organism: Pseudomonas solani (assembly GCF_026072635.1). NCBI lineage: Bacteria > Pseudomonadati > Pseudomonadota > Gammaproteobacteria > Pseudomonadales > Pseudomonadaceae > Pseudomonas > Pseudomonas solani. The sequence goes on from NZ_AP023081.1 coordinate 5,335,305, forward strand.
TCGCCGATGCAGCAGGGCATGCTGTTCCACAGCCTCTACCAGGAATCGCGCGCGGAGTACGTCAACCAGCTGCGCGTGGATGCCGAGGGCCTGGAGCCGCAGCGCTTCCGCGATGCCTGGCAGCACGCGATGGACCGTCACGACGTGCTGCGCAGTGCGTTTCTCTGGCAAGCCGACATGGAGAAGCCGCTGCAGATCGTCCAGCGCCGCGTGGACATGCCCTTCGAGGTGCTCGACTGGCGGGCGCAGGCGGACAGCGCCCAGGCACTGGATGCCCTGGCGGATGACGAGCGCAACCGCGGCTTCGAACTGAGCAGCGCGCCGCTGCTGCGGATCAAGCTGGTGCAACTGGCGGAAGGCCGTTGCCACCTGGTCCTGACCCATCACCACATCCTGGTGGACGGCTGGAGCCTGTCCCTGCTGCTGGGCGAGGTGCTGCAGCATTACGCCGGCCAGCCGCTGCCCGGCCGCGCAGGGCGCTACGCCGACTACATCGGTTGGTTGCAACAGCGTGACGCCCAGGCCAGCGAGCAGTTCTGGCGCCCCCTGCTGGCGACCCTGGAGGAGCCGACCCGCCTGGCCAGGGCCAACCCCATGCCGTTGGCCGCCAGTGGCTACGGCGACCACCGTGTGCAGTTCGACCCTGCCCGCAGCCACGGGCTGCAAGAGGCGGCCCGACACGCCAAGGTCACCCTCAACACCCTGGTGCAAGCCGCCTGGTTGCTGCTGCTGCAGCGCTACACGGGGCAAACGACGGTGGCATTCGGTGCAACGGTCGCCGGTCGCCCGGCGGAGCTGCCGGGCATCGAAGAGCAGGTCGGCCTGTTCATCAACACGCTGCCGGTGATCGCTGCGCCGGCACCGCAGCAGAGCGTGACGCACTGGCTGGAGCAGGTGCAGGCGCTCAACCTGGAGCTGCGCGACCACGAGCACACGCCGCTGTACGAAATCCAGCGCTGGGCGGGGCAGGGCGGTGAGAGCCTGTTCGACACCCTGATGGTGTTCGAGAACTACCCCATGTCCGCCGCGCTGCAGCAAGGCGCCCCCAGGGGCTGCGCTTCGGCGAGGTGGCCAACCACGAGCGCACCAACTACCCGCTGACCCTGAGCGTCAGCCTGGAAGACGGCCTGGTCCTGGAGTTCAGCTATGACAAGGCGCACTTCACCGAGGCGGTGGTGCAGCGCCTGGCGGGCCACCTGTCGAGCCTGATCGGGCTGATGGCCGCGCAACCCCAGGCCGCGCTGGGCAGCCTGGACTACCTGGATGCCGGCGAGCGGCAGCAACTGGTCGGGCAATGGAGCAGCGCCACCCTGGATTACCCCAGCGAGCGCTTCGTGCACCAGCTGTTCGAGGACCAGGCCGGCACCACGCCGACCGCCGCGGCGCTGCTGTTCGAGAGCCGCCAGTTGTCCTATGCCGAGCTCAACGCCCGTGCCAACCGCCTGGCCCGGCACCTGATGGCGCTGGGCGTGGGGCCGGATGTGCGGGTCGGCCTCGCCGTGGAGCGCGGGCTCGACCTGGTGATCGGCCTGCTGGCGGTGCTCAAGGCCGGCGGCGCCTATGTGCCGCTGGACCCGGGCTACCCGGCCGACCGCCTGCTGTGCATGATCGAAGACAGCGGCGCGGCATTGGTCCTGACCCAGCAGCCGTTGCTGCAGACCCTGCCGATTCCCGCCGGCCTGCCGCGCCTGTGCCTGGACCGCGACGACGCCTGGCAAGGCCTCGACAGCAGCGACCCGCAGGTGCACCTGCACCCGCACAACCTGGCCTACGTCATGTTCACCTCGGGCTCGACGGGCCGGCCCAAGGGCGTGGGCATCAGCCATCAGGCCCTGGCCCGGCATGCCTGGGTGGCCCTGGACTTCTTCGACCTCGGTGCAGAAGACCGGGTGTTGCAGTTCTCCACCTTCAACTTCGACGGTTTCGTCGAGCAGCTCTACCCCGCACTGATCTGCGGGGCGGCGGTGGTGCTGCGCGGCAGCGAGATCTGGGACAGCGAAACCTTCTACCGCGAGCTGCTGGACAAACGCATCAGCGTCGTCGACCTCACCACCGCCTACTGGAGCATGATCGCCCGCGACTTCGCCGAGGTCGGCCCGCGCAGCTACGGCGCGCTGCGCCAGGTCCACAGCGGTGGCGAGGCCATGCCGCCGGAAGGGCTGTCGGCCTGGCGCCAGGCGGGGCTGGGCGCTATCCGCCTGCTCAACACCTACGGCCCCACCGAGGCCACCGTCACCGCCACCACCCTGGATTGCGCGCCCTATGTCAGCGAGGCACGGCCGTTGCCGCTGACCCTGCCCATTGGCCGGGTGCTGCCCGGGCGCAGCATCTACCTGCTGGACGAAGTGGGCTTGCCCGCGCCGGTCGGCATGATCGGCGAGCTGGTGATCGGCGGCGAGCTGCTGGCACGGGGTTACTTCAACCGCCCGGGCCTGACCGCCGAGCGCTTCATCCCCGACCCCTTCGCCAGCGAACCGGGTGCCCGCCTGTACCGCACCGGCGACCTGGCGCGCTACAACGCCGAGGGCGAAATCGAGTACGTCGGCCGCGTCGACCATCAGGTGAAGATCCGTGGCTTCCGCATCGAACTGGGCGAGATCGAAGCGCGCCTGCTGGAACAGGACAGCGTGCGCGACGCCGTGGTGCTGGCCCTGCCGGGTGCCAACGGCCTGCAGATCGTCGGCTACGTGGTGCCGCAGGAACCGGGCTTGCTGGCTGCCGATGGCGACGAGCAGGGCCGCTGGCGCGCAGCGGTGGGTGAGCGGCTCAAGGCGCAGCTGCCGGACTACATGGTCCCCGGTTGCCTGGTGCTGCTGGAAAGCTTCCCCCTGAGCCCCAACGGCAAGCTGGACCGCAAGGCCTTGCCGGCCCCCGACGCCGCCTCGCAACAACAGCGCTTCGAAGCGCCGGCCGATGAGCTGGAAGCTCGCCTGGCCGATGTCTGGCAGGACGTCCTCGGGCTGGAGCGGGTCGGCCGCGGCGACCACTTCTTCGAGCTGGGTGGCCACTCGCTGCTGGCCACCCAGGTGGTGGCGCGCCTGCGTCGCTGCATCGAGCAACCGGTGAGCCTGCGCGACCTCTTCGAGGCGCCGGTGCTCAGCGCCCTGGGCGAACGCCTGCGCAGCCGCGCAGCACAGCCGGACGCCGCACGGGCCAGTGCCCAGCCGCTGGTGACCCGACGCACCGGTGCGGCCACGCTGTCACTGGCGCAACGCCGGCTGTGGGTGATCGAGCAGTTCTCCGCCAGTGGGGCCTATGGCATGCCGATGGCTCTGCGCCTGAGCGGCGAGCTGCAGGCACCGTTGCTCGCCCAGGCGCTGAACGAGGTCATCCGCCGCCACGAAATCCTGCGCACGGCCTATGTGGCCGATGACGAGGGCGACCCTCTCGCCCTCGTCAGCGAACACCTCGCCATCGAACTGCCGTTGCTCGACCTGTCCACGCTGCCCCGCGATGAGCGCGACGCCAGGGTGGTCGCTGCGGTGGAAGACAATGCGCAAAGCCCCATCAGCCTGTTGCGCGCGCCGCTGCTGCGGGCCCGGCTGCTGCGCCTCGATGCCGAGGAGCACGTGTTGCTGTTCGCCATGCACCACATCATTTCCGATGGTTGGTCCCTGTCGATCCTGGCTGGCGAGGTGATGGAGATCTACAGCCGCCTGCGTGAGAACGACCTGGCGCCACTGCCGGAGCTGCCCCTGCAATACGCCGACTTCGCCGCCTGGCAGCAAGACCTCGAACGCAGTGGTGCCTTGCAGGCGCAGGCCGATTTCTGGGCCGCGAACCTGGCCGGCAGCTCCGGGTTGCTGGCCCTGCCGAGCGACCGGCCGCGACCGGCCAATGCCTCCCTGGCGGGGCGTGAAGTGTCGTTCGTGATCGAGCCGGCCCTTGGTCGTGGCTTGCACGAGCTCGCCCGCAGCCAGGGCACCACGCTCTACAACGTTCTGCTGGCGGCGTTCCAGGTCATGCTGCACCGCATTGGCGCCAGCGACGACATCGTCATCGGCGTGGACGTGGCCGGGCGTGGCCAGGTGGAGCTGGAAACCCTGATCGGCTTCTTCGTCAACGTGCTGCCCGTGCGCTCCCGCTACGCCGCCGCGCAGCCGTTCTCGGCCTTCCTCGCCGACACCCGGCAGGCCGCACTCAACGCTTTCGAGCACCAGGACCTGCCCTTCGACATGATCGTCGAGGCGGCTGCCGCGCCTCGCCACAAGGGCGCCAACCCGCTGGTCCAGGTGCTCTTCGTGATGAGCGACCTGCCGCTGCAGCGCCGCGCCGTCGCAGGGCTGCGGATCGAGCCGATCGAGTCGGCGACTGCCTATTCCAAGTTCGACATGGCGCTGTTCGTGGAGGCTGCCGAAGAAGGCCTGCAGGGCACCTGGCAGTTCGCCAGCGAGCTGTTCGACGTGCAGCGCATCGACGCCCTGCTAAGCGGCTGGATCGGAATTCTTAAACAGATCGTGGGCGACCCGAATATCAGATCGGAGGATATCGACATGCCAATTCACACTGCGGCCAGCGCCGAGGTGCCGGTTCGCAACAAGGCGGACAAGCTGGGCAAGTTCCTCAAGAAGGCCCAGGGCGGAACCCCGGCGAAAGCCCAGGGCCCGATCCGGGAAACCCTCGTGGTGCCCGGGCAGGATTTCCCATTGATGATGGAGCCCAGCGACCCGGGCATCGACCTGGTCGACTGGGCGAAGGCCAACCGGCCGTTGCTGGAAGCGAAGCTGGCCCGCCACGCCTCGATCCTGTTCCGTGGCTTCGCCCTGCGTGACATCCACGATTTCGAAGCCTTCGCCGAGGCGGTGCAGCCCGGGCTCTACGGCCAGTACGGCGACCTGCCGAAGAAGGAGGGCGGCAAGAACACCTACCGCTCCACGCCCTATCCCGAGCAGAAGATGATCCTGTTTCACAACGAGGGTTCGCACCAGGACCGCTGGCCGCGCAAGCAGCTGTTCTTCTGCGAGCTGCCATCGCCCATCGGCGGCGCCACGCCCATCGTCGACTGCCGGCAGATGTACCGGCAGATGCCCGAGGCCCTGCGTGACCAGTTCGAACGCAAGGGGCTGCTCTACGTGCGCACCTTCAGCAGCGACCTGGACGTGCCCTGGCAGCACTTCTTCAAGACCGAGGTGCGGGCGGAGGTCGAGGCGCGTTGCAGCGTTGCCGGCATCCAGTGGTCGTGGCTGGAGAACGACGGGCTGCAGATCCGCACGCCGTGCCCGGCGATCATCCGCCACCCGGTGACGGGGGAGAAAAGCTTCTTCAACCAGGTCCAGCTCCATCACATCCACTGCCTGGACGCCGATGTCCGTGATGACCTCCTGGCCATGTTCGGCCTGGAACGCATGCCTCGGCATGTCTACTTCGGCGACGGCTCGCCGATCAGCGACGCGATCATGCAGCAGGTCGGTGAACTCTACGAAGCCTGCGCCGTGCGCCCGGGCTGGCAGAAGGGCGATGTCCTGCTGCTCGACAACATGCTGGCGGCCCACGCCCGCGACCCCTTCGAGGGGCCGCGGAAGATCGTGGTCGCCATGAGTGAAATGTTCGATCGCCGCGAACTCGAACAGCCGTCCGGGGCGCAGGCGAACACGGAAACAAACGAGGTGGAGGCATGAGCATGGACGCAATCAGCACCGGGTTCCCCTTGCTGCCGGAGCAGCAGCGCCTGCTGGAAAGGACCGAACTCGGGGGTACCTGGGCCGAGGTGGCGCACCTGCTGCAGGTGAACATCCCCAGCGAGCTGGACCTGGCTCGCCTGCAGGCCGCGCTGGACGGGCTGGTGCAGCGCTTCCCCGTGCTCGCCACGCGCATTGGCCAGGTGCCCGGCTACAACGGCCGGCGCCAGCTGGCGGGCGAGGGCGGTGGCTTCCCCTTGCAGGTGCTGGCCGAGCCCGGCTCGCCGGCAGCGCTGGCGGCAGGCTTCGACGGCTGGGCCAATGCGCCCCATCAAATCAGGGCCGGGGTCCATCTGGGTGGCCTGTTGCAGCACCTGGAAACCGGCGGCTGGCGCCTGAGCCTGGGCGTCGCGCGCTTTATCGTCGACGCCCGCAGCATGGGGCTCCTCTGCGAAGCCCTGTTCGATGCCTACCAGGGGCTGCCGGCAGGCGCCGCCGATGACGATGAACCGGCCTGCTTCGAGCAGTACCTGGAATGGCACGCCGAAGTGGCGGTGGACGAAGACGCCGCCGACGGCAAGCGCTACTGGGCGAGTCATCTGCAAGGCGAGGGCGCATCCCCCGACCTGCCGTACCGCCGTAATGGCGGCGCATTCCCCCAGCGCGCCGAGCGGGTCGAACTGCCCCTCGAGCCGGCATTGCTGGCCGCGCTGGAGAAGCGGGCACAGGCCGATGGGCAGTCACCCGCATCGCTCCTGCAGGCGGGCTGGTGGGCGCTGCTGTCGCGCCTGAGCGGTCGTACCGCCTGCCTGGTGGCCTGGCGGCACGATGCCCGTGAAACCTACGAATTCTTCGCCGGGGCGCCTGGCGTCCTGCAGCGGACCCTGCCCATCCGCCTGGACCTTGGCGGGGATGTGCGCCTGCGCAAGGTCTGCGCCGAGTTGGCGAGCTGCCTGGAGCAGCACGACACCTGGCAGGAGTACTGGGTTGGCGGCAGCGGCCAGGTCGTGCCCGAGACACCCTGCGGATTCGCCTGCGGCCCGCTGCTGCCGGAACGGGTCATCGAGGGCGCCACCTGGCGGGCCACGGCCGTGGCTGAGCAGGCACCGGACTTCGACCTCCATCTGCAGGTGCTGCGTGCCGGGGACGCACCCGTCGGGCTGGCCCTGAGCTACCGCACCGATCTCTACAGCCGCACTGCCATGCACGGATTGCTGGACCAATACCAGGGCCTGCTGCAGGCCATGCTGGCGGGCGACCCCGAGCTGGCGACCCTGCCGCCCCTGAGCGAGCCGGTGCGGCAACAGCTGCTGGCGATCAATCCGCCGCCACGGGCGCTGGGGGAGGCCGATGGCCTGCTGCCCCAGCGCATTGCCCACTGGGCCGAGGTCACGCCGGACGCCCTGGCGATCACCGAAGGCGGCCAGGCACTCACCTGGCGCGAGCTGGAGACCCAGGTCCAGCACCTGGCCCAGCGGCTGCGCCATAGCGGCGTCGAGCCGGGTGACCGGGTGGCGCTGGCCTTGCCCCGGTCGATTGCCTGGGTGGTGGCCCTGCTGGCGACCTGGCGTGTCGGCGCCGCCTACGTGCCCATGGACCCGCACTGGCCGGCGACCCGCCAGGCGCAGGTGCTGGAACAGGCCGGCGCGCGTCTGGTGCTGACCGCAACGGCGCTCGCCGAGGTGGCAGGCGTGCCGGCATTGCAGGTGCAGCCGGGTACTCCCGATGCAGCCTCGGCAGCGGTATTCGAGGCCCAACCGACGGCGGGCAACGAGGTCGCCTATGTGCTCTTCACCTCCGGCAGCACCGGGGCGCCCAAGGGCGTGGTGATCGAGCACCGAAACCTCTTCAACTACACCGTTGCCGCCAGCGAGGCGATGGCCCTCGATGGCTGCCGCCAGGTCGCCCTGGCGTCCACCGTCTCGGCCGACCTGGGCAATACCGCGCTGTTCGGTGCGCTCTACAACGGCGCGACCCTGCATGTGGCGGATGACCCGACCCTGCAGAACCCCGCTGCATTTGCCGGCTACCTCGCATCCCAGCGCATCGACTGCCTGAAGATCGTGCCCTCCCACCTGGCCGCGTTGCTGGACACGGAGAGCCCGGTCGTTCCGCAGACCCTGGTGCTGGGTGGCGAGGCACTGCCGCCGGCCCTGGCCGCACGGGTGCTGGGCATCCGCCCCGACTGCCGGCTGTTCAACCACTACGGGCCGACCGAAACCACCGTGGGCGTGCTCGTCCACCCCGTGACCGAGGCGGACCTGGGCGAGCTGGGCATCCCGCTGACCCGGGTGCTGGCGAACAACCGGGTGCATGTGCTGGATGAGCAGCGCCAGCCGGTGGCGGTGGGCGTGCTCGGCGAGCTGTACATCGGCGGGCAGCAGGTCAGCCGCGGCTACCTGAATGCCACTGTCGAGCAACGCCAGGCGTTCGTCGCCGATCCCTTCGACGAGGGGCAGGTGCTCTACCGCAGTGGCGACCTGGCGCGCTACCGCCCGGATGGCGGCATCCAGCTGTACGGCCGCAAGGACCAGCAGGTGAAGATCCGTGGCCATCGGGTGGAACCGGCCGAAACCGAGCAGGCGCTGTTGCTGTTGCCATCCATCACCGAGGCCGCGGTGGTGGTGCGCAACCCGGGCGAGGCTGCGGAGCTGGTGGCGTTCGTCGTGGTGCAGGGCGCAGTGGCGGAGGATTACGCCAGCGAGGTGCGCACCGCGCTGCGTACGCACCTGCCCGAATCGATGCTGCCGGCCCATGTGCAGGTGCTGGCGGCCATGCCGCGCCTGGCCAACGGCAAGATCGACCGGCAGGCCTTGCAGGCCCGTGAGCTGCAGCTGGCACCGCGGGACTTCGTGGCCCCGCAGGATGCCCTGGAAGAACTGCTGTCCACGCGCATGGCCCAGTTGCTGGGGCTCGAGCGGTTGAGCATGGACCAGGACTTCTTCGCCAGTGGTGGGCATTCCCTGTTGGTGATCAAGCTGGTGGCCGGCATCCGCAAGCTGCTGCAATGCGAGGCCAACCCGGGCATCGTCTTCGACAACCCGACGCCGGCGGCATTGGCGCAGGCCTTGCGCGCCCTCGAAACGGTGCCGGGGCAGTTGCTCAAGCTGGCCCAGGCGCGCTTGCGCCTCGACGCCCTCAGCCCCGAGGAGCGCGCGGCGCTGCTGGAAAAGGCCCGTCAGTTGCAGACCACCTGATAAGGCAACCGATACGGTGACGACGCCCGGCTTCCAGGCCGGGCGTTTTGCATCCTGTGTGCGGTGGCTGCTTTTGCAGGAGGCGTCGGGCGGCGCTCCGCAAGCGCAGCGAACCCCATCATCGGCCTTGCACCCGACCCACAGGCTCACACAACCCCTGTAGAAGCGGCTTCAGCCGCGAAAGACCCGCCGCAGGCACAGGGCTGCGAATGGACGGATACTCCATCGCGAATGAATTCCCCACCAGGCGGGGCACGGTGCGGGGCTCGACATCGCCTGGTGGATGAAAAGAGCGTCATCCACCCTACACCCCGGCCAGCTCAGCGGCTGGGCCAAACGTAAATTCCACCCGCCGGCACACTCGTAGGATGGTGTAGAGCGAAGCGAAACCCATCACCGGATTTGCACCCGATCCACAGGCTCACACCACCCCTGTGGGAGCGGCTTCAGCCGCGAAAGACCCGCTGTCGGCACAGGGCTGAGGATGGCCGGATACGCCATCGCGAATGAATTCCACCAGGCGGGGGCACGGTGCGGGGCTCGACATCGCCTGGTGGATAAAAGAGCGTCATCCACCCCGGCCAGCTCAGCGGCTGGGCTAAACGCAAACGCCACCCGCCGGCACATTCGTAGGATGGTGTAGAGCACAGCGAAACCCATCACCGGATTTGCACCCGACCCACAGGCTCACACAACCCCTGTGGGAGCGGCTTCAGCCGCGAAAGACCCGCCGCAGGCACAGGGCTGCGAATGGACGGATACTCCATCGCGAATGAATTCGCTCCTACAGGCGGGTGCAGATCGGGCTGCCGAAAGGCGGCCTTTGACTGATTCGATGTACCTGGGTTCACCGTTCGGTTAAATTTTTTTTATCGCTATTCGTCCTGTAAGTGCCCTCATCCATCACCGCATTCCCATGGACGCAGTCGGCAGGGCACATCCGATCAGCGGCGCTTCACCAGCGAAGTGGCGTCGCACTCTCACAACAGGACGGTAAAGCATGCAGAAGTACGATGTTGAACGACGTTCAGGGAGATTGCCCTATGCCTCGCGGCGGCCACTGAGCGCGCTGTTCTCGGCGATGGTGCTGGGGGCGGTCCTGGGTGGGCCGGTGAGTGCAGCGCCCAAGCAACTGAACATTCCGGCCCAGTCGCTGGACCGTGCCCTGGCCGCGCTCAGCGAGCAGGCGGGCGTGCAGATCCTCTACAGCTCCGACCTCGTCCGGGGCAAGCTGTCGACGGCGGTGAACGGCAACATGGAAGTCGAAACCGCGCTGGAAACCCTGCTCAAGGGCGCGGGCGTCAACTACCGCATCGAGAACAACACGGTGCTCCTCACCAGCACCGCCGATGAGAGCAGCGCCCTGGACCTGGGCGCCACCTTCATCTCCGGCCAGGGCATGGGCGAGGCCACCGAGAACTCCGGTTCCTACACCACCGGCCTCACCAGCGTGGGCTCCAAGACGCCCACCAGCCTCAAGGAGACCCCGCAGTCGGTGTCGGTGATCAGCAGCCAGCTGATCGAAGACCGGCGCATGACCACGCTGTCCGAGGCGATGAAGATGACGCCCGGCATCACCGTCAAGAACGGCACCTACCGCCTGCCCAAGCTGGCTTCCCGTGGCTTCGGCATCGACAACGTGCAGATCGATGGCGCAGCGCCCATGGACATCGGCTCCGGGGTCGGCACCTTCTACGGCAACAAGCTGTACAACCTGGCCGAGTACGATCACATCGAGGTCCTGCGTGGCTCCTCCGGCCTGCTGGGCGGCACCGGTGACCCGGGCGGCATCATCAACCTGGTGCGCAAGCGCCCGCTGGACCAGTACCAGCTGAAGTTCAACGCCTCCGCCGGCAGCTGGGACAACTACCGCACCGAAGCGGACATCACCGGCCCGCTGGGCTTCGACGGCAAGCTGCGCGGTCGCGCCGTGGTGTCCTACGAGGACCGCCAGTACTTCATGGACAACCGCAGCACCGAAGAGCCCTTCTTCTACGGCGTGCTGGAGGCGGATGTCACCCCGGACACCATGGTGACCTTCGGCGCCAGCTACGCGCGGACCCACGAGAACGGCACCGGCGACGGCCTGCCGCGCTACTCCCGTGGTGGCGACCTGCACCTGCCGCGCCACACCTGGTACACCACCGGCCAGGCGTACATGGACGGCTACGACGAGGAGGTCTTCTTCAAGATCGACCACTACCTGTCGGAGGATTGGAAGCTCAACACCAGTTACACCTACACCTACAACAAGTCCGACACCGAAGGCATCATCCCCTACGGTTCGGTGGACGAGACCACCAACATCGGCCCCTACTGGTGGGGCAGCTACGTCTCCTCCTGGAGCAAACAGTCGGTCTTCGATACGAACCTCAGTGGCAAGTTCGATGCTTTCGGCCGCCAGCACGAACTGCTGGTGGGCGCCGACTACCAGAAGGTGACCAGCCGCTGGCGCGCCGCCGACGGCATGCTCGGCAAGGGCGGCTACATCGACCTGTGGAACCCCGGTGCATCGCCGCTGCCGACCAACGCCACCGACCACGATTACTGGCGCGACTACAGCCCCAACACCCGCGAACAGTACGGTGTCTATTCCACCCTGCGCCTGCAGTTGACCGACCCGCTGAAGCTGGTGCTCGGTGCCCGCGCACAGCGCTACAAGTACGAGCAGGACTACCAGACCAAGACCGCAGGGGTCTGGAGCTACCAGTCGAAGATCCGCTACCGCGAGCCGACCAAGCTGGTGCCCTTTGGTGGCCTGATCTATGCGCTGGATGACGAGTGGTCGACCTACGTCAGCTACGCCGAGATCTTCAAGCCCCAGGCGCAGAAGCTCAAAGGGCCGGTTGGCTCCTCCAGCGCTGTGGAGCCCATGACCGGCAAGACCTATGAGATGGGCCTGAAGGGCGAGCTCTTCGGCGGCCGCCTGAACCTCTCCGGCGCGCTGTTCTACACCAAGCGCCAGAACGAGGCGATGACCGATCCCTCCTACCCGCAGGCCCCCTTCAGCTACAGCGGCAGCTGCTGCTTCATCGGCCAGGGCAAGGTCATCAGCAAGGGCATCGACCTGGAAGCCACCGGTGAGATCACCCCCGGCTGGGAAGTGATCGCGGGCTACACCCTCAACCTTACCGATAACCAGACCGAAGCCAGCGACTACACCAGCATCACCCCGCGCCACCTGGCCAAGCTGTGGACCGTCTACACCCTGCCGGGCCAGTTCGAGAAATGGCGTGTAGGCGGCGGCGTGGAAGTGCAGAGCGCCAACTACGTGTCCGGCATGGCCTATGACTTCGACTCCATCGGTAACGCGATCAACCAGACGCCCTACGATTTCACCCAGGGCGGCTACGCCGTGTACGGCGCGATGGTCGAATACAAGGTGGACGACAACTGGACGGTGGCCGTCAACGGCAACAACCTGTTCGACCGCCGCTACTACGAAACCGTGGGTACCTCCGAATACGGCAACTACTACGGTGCACCACGCAACTTCATGCTGACCCTGCGCGGCGAGTTCTTCTGAACCCGGCCCCTGGGCGACGAGACACCAGGCTCCAGCGATCCCGGACGATCACAAGACCAAAAGGCCCATGCGCAAGCATGGGCCTTTTGCATTGCCGCGCCGTTTGACGAGGCGGAGGCGTTCCCCGTCGGACGCGCGCGTCGTGGATGGCGGCTCTCGTGGGATGGCGTAGAGCGAAGCGAAACCCATGCGGTGGATGTATCAGGAGACTCAGGACCTTGCCTGAAACACCGAGCGTCGGTGCGCGCAGCACACCCTACACGAGCCCAGGCCTTGGCACCGTAGCCCGGGCTTCAGCCCGGGAATGGCACGGGGAGGGTCAACGTGCGAGCAGCCATTGCTCCGCATTGCGGTAGATCGAGGCCACCTCGTCGGTGATGCCGGACATGCGCAGGAAGTCGTGGGTGAAGCCACGCTCCAGGACCAGGGTGACCTCGGTGCCGCCCTGGCGCAGGTGTTCGGCGTAGGCCTGGCCTTCATCCACCAGCGGGTCGTACTCGGCCAGCGACAGGTAGGTCGGCGCCAGGGGGGCGGTGACCGGGCTGAGCAGGGGGGAGGCGCGCCAGTCCAGGCGTTGCTCGGCGGTGCAGTAGTGCTGGTAGAACCACTCCAGGGTCAGGGTTTCCAGCAGGTAGCCCTCGGCGTAGCGGCGGTGGGAGTCGCGCTGCCGGCTGATGTCGGTCACCGGGTAGAACAGCAACTGGGCGAAGGGCCGCAGCTTCTGCTGCTCCGGGGTGATCACCGCTTCGGCCGCCAGCACGGTGGCCAGGGTGGCGCCGACGCTGTCGCCGGCCACGGCGAATCGCTCGGCCAGGCCTAGGGCCTGGGCCTGCTCCACCAGCCAGTTGGCGCAGTCGCTGGCGTCATCGGCGGCGGTCGGGAAGGGCGCCTCGGGGGCGCGGCGGTAGGTCGGGGCCAGCACCGCAAAGCGCCCGCTGGCGGCCAGGCGGCGGCACACCGGGTCGTGCGAATCCAGGTCGCCCACCACGTAGCCACCGCCGTGGAAGTAGAGGATGGTCGGCAGCGCCTGCCCTTGCTGCCCGGAAGCGCGGTAGAGGCGTGCCTGCAGCATGGCGCCGTCCCGGGTGGGGATGCTCAGCGGCGTTACCGCGACCGAACCCGGCGGGTCGGGGTCGAGCACGTGCGAGGTGTTGGAGAACTCCTCGCGCGCCTGTTCGACGCTGAGTTCATGCATGGGGCGGCTCTTGCCGCTCAAGCGTCCCAATTCGGCCAACTCCAGGAAGGCTTCGAGATTCGGGTCCAGGGACATGGGTATTCCTTATTGTCTGCAGGCGTGAAGAGAAGAAGGGGCCCCGTTGCCGGGGCCCCGGCCTAACCGGCCACCGATTCGCTGTCCAGCACCCTGTCGGTGATGTCGTGCAGGAAGCCGGCGTGGCGCAGGATGTCGTAGTGCCCCGCACTCACTTGCCGGTGCTCGCGGGCCTCGGGGAAGTACCCCTGCAAGGTGCGTTGCTCATCGGCGCTGCGCTCCTGCACCGCCCACCAGCAACTGGGCTGGGCGTCCAGGCTCGGCACCTGCTTCCAGGCCAGCGACAGGGCCTTGAGCTTCATCGCCGCGAGGAAGGTATGGGCCAGCTCCTCGGCGGTGATGGCCGCGCCGTTGGCATCCGCACCCACGGCGGCCTGGGCGTCGGCAATCCACTGGCGCACGTCGCGGGCGTCACTGCCGGGTGGCAGTGGCTGGTCCGGCAATGCTTCCCGGGGCACGCCCAGCAGGGTGGCGAGGAAGGTGCTCAGTTCGCTCTCCCAGCCCTCGTTGCCGTCCTCGTGGGAGTCGACCGGGGTGAAGCAGTCCACCAGGCCGAGCAGTTCGACCTCCTGCCCCTGGCGCTCCAGTTCCTGGGCCACCAGCAAGGCCAGCGCACCGCCCAGCGACCAGCCCAGCAGCCGGTAGGGGCCGTGGGCCTGCTTCTGGCGGATGAAGCGGGTGTAGTCGATGGCCATGGCTTCCAGCGAGCGGTCTTCCCAGGTGCGGTCCAGCAGCATGCGGCACTGGATGCCGTAGACGCTGCAGCGGCCTTCGAGGCGCCGGGCGAGGGGCTCGTAGTCGAACACGGTGCCGAAGCCCGCGTGCAGGCAGAACAGCGCCACGTCGCCCTGGGTGGGTGCATTGAGGGGCAGCAGCGGGTCCAGCTCGCGTACCTCGTCGTCGTAGCCGGACAGCTCGGCGATGGTGGGCTTGCCGATCATGTCGCGCAGCTTCAGGTTGAGGCCGAGCTCGGGACGGGCGCGCAGCTTCGACAGCACCTTGAGGATGCGCAGCGAGTCGCCGCCGAGTTCGAAGAAGTTGTCCGTCACCCCCACCTGCTCGATTTCCAGCACCTCCTGCCAGATGGCCGCCAGGTGCCGTTCCACCTCGTTGCGCGGGGCGACGAAGGTGCGCACCTTGAGTTCTGGAGCCGGCAGCGCATTGCGGTCGACCTTGCCGTTGGCGTTGAGCGGCAGTGCCGGCAGGCTGACGATGTGCACCGGCACCATGTATTCCGGCAGGTCACCCTGCAGTGCCGCGCGCAGGGTGTCGCCCTGCACGCCGCTGACGCTGGCCACGTAGCCGATCAACTGCTGGCTGCCGTTGACCTCGCGGGCGACCACCACGGCATCCTGGATGCCGGGCAGGGCCCGCAGGCGTGCCTCGATCTCGCCGGGCTCGATGCGGAAGCCACGGATCTTGATCTGGTTGTCCAGGCGGCCGAGGTAGTCGATGACGCCATCGGCGCGCTGGCGCACCCAGTCACCGCTGCGGTACAGGCGGCCACCGGCGGAGAAGGGGTCGGCGACGAAGCGCTCGGCGGTGAGCCCCGGGCGCTGGTGGTAGCCCCGGGCGAGGCCTTCGCCCCCGATGTACAGCTCGCCGGCGATGCCTCGCGGCACCGGGTTGAGGTGGCTGTCCAGCACATAGAGGCTGCGCTGGCCGACCCGCGAGCCGATGGGTGCGTAGCGGGCGCCGCAGGTTCCGCTGGCAGCGGTCTTCCACAGCATCGGGGTGACCACCGTTTCGGTGGGGCCGTAGCCATTGGTCAGGGTGACCGGTTTCAGGGCGCGCTTGACCCGCTCGAAGTTGGCCTCGGCCACGGCGTCGCCACCGAAGCAGTAGACCCGCACCGGTGGTGGCGATTGCTCCTGGGTCTGGGCGTATTCGGCCAGCTGTTGCAGGTAGGCGGGCGG
The DNA here is from genome assembly GCF_026072635.1 of Pseudomonas solani. Taxonomy (NCBI): domain Bacteria; kingdom Pseudomonadati; phylum Pseudomonadota; class Gammaproteobacteria; order Pseudomonadales; family Pseudomonadaceae; genus Pseudomonas; species Pseudomonas solani. The sequence goes on from NZ_AP023081.1 coordinate 5,350,832, forward strand.
GAAGCAGGCGATGTCGATGCGCTGTTCGTGCAGGGCCTGCCAGGTTTCCTCGGCGGTCCACAGGCGGTTGTCGCGGATCACCAGGCAACCCCCGTGGGACAGGGTGGTCAGCCAGCGTTCCTGGGCGCCATCGAAGGCAAAGGACATGAACAGCAGCTCGCGGGTCTGCGGGGTCATCTCGTACAGCTCGCCGATGGCCTGGCAGTGCATGCGGATGGCCTCGTGGGCCACCGCCACGCCCTTGGGCTTGCCGGTGGAGCCGGAGGTGTAGATCAGGTAGGCCAGGTGGCCACCCTCGGCATGCACCGGCAGCTCGGCGACGGCACGCGCGGGCAGCGGCTCGTCCAGCAGCAGCAGCGGCGTTTCCCAGAAGTCGTCGAAGCGGGTGCACAGCGGGCGCGTGCTGATCAGCAGGCACATGGCGGCATCCTCCACCACCCAGCGCAGGCGCTCGGCGGGGTGCTCGATGTCCATCGGGACGTAGGCTGCCCCGGTCTTCATCACCGCGTAGAAGGCCACCAGGGTGTCCACCGAGCGTTCCAGGGCGACACCGACGATGCTCTCCGGGCCGACGCCGCGGTGGCTCAGCTCGGCGGCCAGTTGGCTGGCGCGCTGCTCCAGTTCGGCAAAGCTCAGGCGCTGTTCGGCGCACACCGCCGCGAGCGCCTCGGGCTGCACCAGGGCGTGCCGGCGGATCTGCTCCGCCAGCAGCGGCTGAGCCGTGGAGGGCAGGAAGTGGTTCTGTTCGTCGAGCAACGCCTGCTCCGCCGGGGGCAGCATCGGCAGGCTGCCGATGGGGGCGTCCGGCTGTTCCAGCAGCGCCCGCAGCAGGGTTTCGAAGCTGCTGCGGATGAGCTGGACGGCGCCTTCGGTGAAGGCGTTGCGCAGGTAGAGGAACTCGATGCTGAAGGTGTCTTCGAGGTGGACCGCCAGGTCCATGGCGAAGTTGGTCACGTCGCGGCCGGCGACCTTGCCGAAGCGCAGGTGCTCCTGCTCCGCCTCCTGCAGGCGTTCGTCCACCGGGTAGTTCTCGAACACGATGATGCTGTCGAACAGCGCCTGGCCACCCTGGCCGGACCAGCGTTGCAGCTCGGCCAGCGGGGTGTGTTCGCGCTCGCGCACTTCCACGTTGTAGCCCTGCAGCTGCTCCAGCCACTGGCGCACCGAGTGCTCGGGGCAGGGCGTCTGGATGATCGGCAGGGTGTTGATGAACAGCCCGAGCATCTCGTCGGCGCCGGGGAGGCTGGTGGGGCGCCCGGCCACAGTGGCACCGAAGCACACCGTGGATTGCCCCGTGCAGCGTTGCAGCAGCAACAGCCAGGCGGCCTGGATCAGGGTGTTGGGGGTGACCCGCAGGCGTTGGGCCTGCTCGCGCAGGTGCTGCGTGGCGTCGCGGTCCCAGTGCAGGTACAGCGCCTGGTGGCCAACGCCGTTGGCGTCGGGGCGCGGCGCCAGGTGGTCGGCGAGCAGGGTCGGCCCTTCGAGGGCCTGCAGCTTCTGCCGCCAGAAGGTTTCCAGGGGCTCGCCGGGCTGGGCCTGGAGCCAGGCGATGTAGTCGCGGTAGCGACCACGGCGCGGCGCCGGTTCCAGGCCGTTGTAGGTTTCCAGCACCTCGCCCAGCAGGCGCGAGTTGCTCCAGCCGTCCATGAGGATGTGGTGGCTGGTCCAGATCAGGTGCGCGCGGCCCTCGCCCAGTGTGACCAGGGTCAGGCGCATCAGCGGCGCGTGCAGCAGGTCGAAGCCCCGGGCGGCCTCTTCCTCGGCCAGGGCCTGCAGCGTTTCGGGCGCTACCTGGCGCGGGCTCCAGTCCAGCAGCGACACCGGCAGGCGGGCGCTGCGATAGACCACCTGCAGCGGCTGGGCCAGGTGGCTCTCGCTCCAGAAGCCGGTACGGAGGATTTCGTGGCGGGCGATCACCGCGTCCCAGGCGGCGACGAAGCGCTCGGCATCCAGCCCTTCGACATCCACCGCCATCTGGTTGATGTAGTAGGCCGCTTCCGAGGCTTCCAGGGTATGGAACAGCATGCCCTGCTGCATGGGCGACAGCGGGTAGATGTCTTCGATGGCCGCCAGGTCCAGCGGCAGCCTGTCCAGCTGTGCCTGGGTCAGCCCGGCCAGGGGGAAGTCCGATGGCGTGGCGCCCCGGGTGCCTGCCGTGCAGCAATGGTCGATCAGCGCGTGCAGCTCGCGGGTGTAGTCGTCGGCCAGACGCGCAATGGTGGCGTCGTCGTACAGGTCCTGGCTGAAGGTCCAGCCGATGTTCAGCTCGCCGCCGTAGATCTGCCCGTTGAGGGTCAGCCAGTTGCCCAGGGGCGCGTCCTCGCTCTGCTCCTGGCCGCTGCCTTCCGGCGCCGGCACGAAAAGGGCGCCTTCGGCATCGTCGAAGCTGTTATCGAACTGGCCGAGGTAGTTGAAGGTGATGCGCGGCGTGGGCAGCGCGGCCAGGCGCTGGCGGGTTTCGGCGTCGCCGAGGTGGCGCAGGGCGCCGAACGACAGGCCCTTGTCGGGCAGGGCACGCAGCGCTTCCTTGACGCTCTTGATCGACTCGGCGAGGTCGCCGCCGACGCTGAGTTTCACCGGGAACAGGCTGGTGAACCAGCCCACGGTACGGGTGAGGTCGATGTCGTCGAACAGGTCCTCGCGGCCGTGGCCTTCCAATTGCACGAGCACGTCCTGGTGGCCGCTCCAGCGGGCGACGACGCGGGCGAGGGCGGTCAGCAGCAGGTCGTTGATCTGGGTCCGGTAGGCCGCCGGGACGGTCTGCAGCAGGCGCCGGGTCGCGGCCTGGTCGAGGTGGCTGCTGAGGGTCGTGGCCTGGCTGTTGCGCAGGCTGCCCTGTGGGTTGTCGCAAGGCAGGTCGATCGGGGCCTTGGCCAGTTGCTCCAGCCAATAGGGCAGGGCAGCGCTGCGCGCGGTGCTGGCGGCGTAACCGTGCAGGCGCTCGGCCCAGGCCTTGGTGGAGCTTGTCTTGGCGGGCAGCCGTGGGGCTTGCCCGGCCTCGAACTGGCGATAGAGGGTTTGCAGGTCCTCGAAGAGGATGCGCCAGGAAACACCGTCCACTGCCAGGTGGTGGATGGCCAGCAGCAGCCGCTGGCTGCCATCTGGCATATCCACCAGCAGGGCGCGGACCAGCTCCGCCGATTCCAGGGCCAGGCTGCGCTGGGCCTGGTCGACCAGGGCCGTGAGCTCATCGGCGCTGGCCAGCTGGCGGTGCCAGAGCACCGGGCGCAGGGCGTTAGGCGCGAGCACCTGGGCCTGCCAGGCGCCGTCGTGCTGGTTGAAGCACTGGCGCAAGCCGTCGTGGTGAACCTGCACGGCCGTCAGTGCCTGTTCCAGCAGCGCCGGCTGCAGCGGGGTCGTCGGGCACAGCAGGACGGCCTGGTTCCAGTGGTGGCGCTGCGGGATCTCGGTCTCGAAGAAGGTTTGCTGGATGGGCAACAGGGCGAGCGCACCGAGCACCGGCCCCTGGTCGATGACCTGGGCTTCACCGAGGCGCGCGACGGCGGCCAGCTCCTGCACGCTCTGGTGCAGGAACAGGTCTTTCGGGGTGAACAGGATGCCCGCCTGGCGGGCCCGGCTCACCACCTGGATGGAGATGATGGAATCCCCGCCCAGCTCGAAGAAGTTATCGGTCACGCCGATTCGCGCGACCTTGAGGATGTCCTGCCAGATCTCGGCGATGCCCCGTTCGAGGTCGTTGCGCGGCGCCACGTAGGCGGTTTGCACCACGCTGGCATCCAGCGCCGGCAGGGCCTTGCGGTCGAGCTTGCCGTTGGTGGTCAGGGGCAGGTGGTCGAGGAACAGCAGGTGCGCCGGCACCATGTAGTCCGGCAGGTGTTCGCGCAGGTGCGCCTTCAGCGCGTCACGCAGAGCGACTTCGTCGAGGCTACTGCCGTGCACCAGGTAGGCCACCAGCTGCGGGCCGCCGTTGCCGTCCTGGGCCAGCACCGCCGCCTCGCGAATCGAGGGGTGCGCCAGCAACTGCGCTTCGATCTCGCCCAGCTCGATACGGAAGCCACGGATCTTCACCTGCTGGTCCAGCCGGCCGATGTACTCGATCACACCGTCGCTGCGGTAGCGCGCCAGGTCGCCGGTGCGGTACAGCCGCTCGCCTCGACTGGAGAACGGGTCCGGCACAAAGCGCGTGGCGCTCAGGCCGGGGCGCTTCAGGTAGCCACGAGCCAGGCCTGGGCCGCCGACATACAGCTCACCGGTGCAGCCCTGGGCCACCGGGTTAAGCGCGCCGTCGAGCAGGTACCAGGTCAGGTCGGGGATGGCTTCACCAATGGGGCTGCTGGCGCCCTGTTGCAGGTCGTCAAGGGACAGCGGTCGCCAGGTCACATGCACCGTGGTTTCGGTGATGCCGTACATATTCACCAGGCGCGGTGCGCTGTCGCCAAAGCGTTCGAACCAGGGCGCCAGGCCTTTTACTTCCAGTGCTTCACCACCGAACACCACATAGCGCAGAGCCGAGGCCTGATCGTTTGCCGTGCAAGCCACGCCCATCAGCGCCTTGAACGCAGACGGCGTCTGGTTCAGCACGGTGACGCCTTCGCGGCAGAGCAGCGTGTGGAACTCGTCCGGCGAGCGGGTCACCCACTGCGGCACGATCACCAGACGGCCGCCATAGAGCAGCGCGCCAAAGATTTCCCACACCGAGAAATCGAAGGCGAAGGAGTGGAACAGGCTCCAGACATCCTGCGGCCCGAAGCCGAACCAGGCATCGGTGGCGGTGAACAGGCGCATGGCGTTGTCGTGACTGAGCAAGGCGCCCTTGGGCTGGCCGGTGGAGCCCGAGGTGTAGATGACATAGGCCAGGTTGGCCGGGCTGAGGGCGACATTGGGGTTGTCGTCGCGACCCTGGCCATCGTCGGGCTCCAGGGACAGAACCCGGACCTGCTCAGGAATGACCAGACGCTCACGAGCACTGTCTTCGGCCAGCAGCAGGCTAAGACCGCTGTCTTCGATCAGGAAGGCCAGGCGATCTTCCGGGTAGGCCGGGTCCAGGGGCACATAGGCACCGCCGGCCTTGAGGATGGCCAGCAGGCCAACGATCACGTCCAGGCCACGGCCGGCGGCCAGGCCGACCAGGCTGTCAGGCTGCACGCCTTCGGCGATCAGGCGGTGGGCCAGGCGGTTGGCGCGGCGGTTGAGTTCGCCATAGGCCAGGGTCTGGCCTTCGAAGCTCAGGGCGATGGCGTCAGGCACCTCAGCGGCACGCTGTTCGAACAGCTGGTGCAGGCAGGTATCCACCGGGAAGTGCGCAGGCGCGGGGTTCCAGGCTTGCAGGTTGGCTTGCTGCTCACTGTTCGACAGCATCGGCAGCTCGGCCAGGCGCTGGTTCGGGTGGGCGACCATGGCGGTGAGCAGGTTGCGCCAGTGGACGGCCAGGCGCTCTACGGTGGCGGCTTCGAACAGGTCGGTGGCGTAGGTGAGGATCGCCTGCAGGGTGCCGTCGGCGCCCTGATGCTCGAAGGTGTCCAGGGTCAGGTCGAACTGGGCGGTGTGGTTGCTCCAGCCCATGGCCTCCACCTGCAGGTCGGCGATCACGGGCAGTGCGCGCTCGCTGCCGCTGGCGGTCTGGTGGTTGTACATCGCCTGGAACAGCGGGCTGTGGGCCAGGCTGCGTTCCGGCGAGAGGGCGGTCACCAGTTGTTCGAAGGGCAGGTCCTGGTGCGCCTGGGCGGCGAGCAAGGCCTGCCTGGCCTGCTTGAGCAGGGCCGGCAGCGCCATCTGGCCATCCAGCTCGGCACGCAGCACCAGGGTGTTGACGAAGAAGCCGATCAGGCCTTCGGTTTCCAGGCGGTTGCGGTTGGCGATGGGCACGCCGATGCGGATATCCGTCTGCCGGCTGTAGCGATGCAGCAGGGCCTGGAAGGAGGCCAGCAACAGGGTGAACAGGGTGACGTCGTGCTGGCGGGCCAGTTGCTTGAGCTGGGTGGTCAGCGTGCTGCCGATTTCGAATGGCAGGCGTGCACCCAAGTGCCGGCTGACGGCTGGGCGCGGGTGGTCCAGCGGCAGTTCGAGCACGGGTTGCTCGCCACCGAGCTGGCCCGTCCAGTAGGCCAGTTGCCTGTCGCGTTCGCCGGCGTCCATCCACTGGCGTTGCCACGCGGCATAGTCGGCGTACTGGATCGGCAGCACCGGCAAGGCGGTGGCCTGCCCTTGCGAATGGCCGTGGTAGAGCCGAACCAGTTCCTCGACCATCAGCTGCATGGACCAGCCATCGGCAACGATGTGGTGCAGGGTCACTGCCAGCAGATGGTCAAGGCCGTCCAGGCGCAGCAGGCGGGCACGCAGCAGGGGACCCTGGCGCAGGTCGAAGGGGCGGCTGATTTCCGCCTGCAGCCAGCTGTCGGCCGTGGCGTCGGTCGGCAGCTGATCCACCTCGATCGAAAGCGGGTAGGGCGCCGAGATGATCTGGACGGTTTTGTCCTGGTGCTGCTCGAAGTGCGTGCGCAGCGACTCATGCCGGGCGATCAGGTCGCTGAAAGCTTGTTCCAGGGCCGCAATATCCAGCTCGCCCTTCAGGCGCAGCGCCGAGGGGATGTGGTACGCGGCGCTTTCCGGCTCCAGTTGCCAGAGGAACCACTGGCGCTCCTGGGCATAGGACAGCGGTAGCGGCTGTTCCCGGGAAATCGGCAGCAGTGGCGGCTCGGCCTGGACCAGCGGTTGCCCGATGGCGCGGGCGAACTCGCTGAGTTGCGGGTGCTCGAACAGGGTGCGCAGCGACACCTCGCGCTGCAGCTGCTGCCGAGCGCGCGACACCACCTGGGTGGCCAGCAAGGAGTGCCCGCCCAGCTCGAAGAAACCGTCATGACGGCCGACCCGCTCGACACCGAGCAGGGCCTGCCAGATATCCGCCAGTTGGCGTTCGAGGCCTTCCTGGGGCTCCACGTATTCCTTGCGCGACTGCCCGGCTTCCGGCTGTGGCAGCGCCTTGCGCTCCAGCTTGCCATTGGGGCTCAGGGGCATCGCATCCAGCAGCACCCACTGCGCAGGCACCATGTAGTCCGGCAGCCCTTGGCGCAGCTGGCTGGCCAGTTGTTCGGTGTCCAGATCGGCCTGTGCCGGGACCACATAACCCACCAGGCGCTGGCCACTGCCGCTACCCACAGCCAGCACCACAGCTTCGCGGACTTCGGCCAGCTCCATCAGCCGAGCTTCGATTTCACCTAGCTCGATGCGCAAGCCACGGATTTTCACCTGGTGGTCGATGCGGCCGGCGTATTCGATCACGCCGTCCGGGCGATACCGTGCCAGGTCGCCGGTGCGGTACATGCGTTCGCCGGCCACGAAGGGGTTGGCAACGAAGCGCTCGGCGGTCAGCGCTGGGCGACGGTGGTAACCCCGGGCCAGGCCTTCACCGGCCAGGTACAGCTCGCCCAGTACGCCCACTGGAACCGGCTCCAGGTTGGCATCGAGGATGTAGCAACCCAGGTTGGCAATCGGCTGCCCAATCGGCACGCCATCCTTACCCTCGTCGATGCAGGTCCAGTGGGTCACGTCGATGGCCGCTTCGGTGGGGCCGTAGAGGTTGTACAAACCGGCTTGCGGCAGACGAGCAAATACCTGCTGCTGGGCATCCACTGGCAAGGCTTCACCGCTGCAAACAATGCGTTTGAGGCTGCTGCAACGCTCTACCTGCGGGTCGAGCAGGAAGGCTTGGAGCATCGAGGGCACGAAGTGCAGCGTGCTGACACGCTCTTGCTCGATCAGCGCCACCAGCTTGGCCGGGTCACGGTGATCGCCAGGAGCCGCGACCACGAGGCGCGCGCCGGTCATCAGCGGCCAGAAGAACTCCCAGACCGATACGTCGAAGCTGAAGGGGGTCTTTTGCAGAACGGTGTCATCACCGTTAAGGCCATAGGCCTGCTGCATCCAGCACAGACGGTTGGTCAGGGCGGAATGACGGTTGCCTGCGCCTTTAGGCTTGCCGGTGGAGCCGGAGGTGTAGATCACATAGACGAGGTTTTCAGCATCGAGTACGACACCGGGGTTGGTCTCCGGGAAGTCACCCAATAGCGCCTGATCCAGATCGATACGCTGCACATCTGCGGCCAGCGGCAAGTCGAGATGTGATTGGCTCAGCAGCAGTTTCACGGCGCTGTCGTCGAGCATGTAGGCCAGACGCTCGGCGGGGTATTCCGGGTCCAGGGGCACATAGGCGCCACCGGCTTTGAGAATGGCCAGCAAGCCCACGACCATCTCGATGGAACGCTCGACGGCGATGCCCACCAGGCTGTCCGGACCGACGCCCTGGGCGATCAGCGTGTGGGCCAGGCGGTTGGCGCGGCGGTTGAGTTCGGCGTAGCTGAGTTGCTCAGCGCCAAAGGCCAGGGCCGGCGCATCGGGATTGCGCAACACCTGGGCTTCGATCAGGTGATGGACCGGGGTAGTCAGCGGGTAGTCGGTGGCGGTTGCGTTCCAGCCTTGCAGCTGGGCTTCGCGCTCCTCGACGGACAGCATCGGCAGCTCAGCGATGGGGGCGTCGGGCTGGGCGAGCATCGCGTCCAGCAGGCCCAGCCAGTGGCCGGCCATGCGTTCGATGGTCGCCGTCTCGAACAGGTCGGTGGCGTACACCAGGCTGGCAGAGAGGCCATCCGCCGATTCGAAGGTGGTGAGGGTGAGGTCGAACTGGGCGGTGCGCACCTCCCGTGATACCGGCTCCACTTGCAGCTCGCCAGAGCCTTGGGCTGCGGTGCCGCGCTCCGCTTCCAGGTGGTTGTACATCACCTGGAACAGCGGTGTGTGGCTGAGGCTGCGCTCGGGTTGCAGCGCTTCCACCAGTTGCTCGAAGGGCAGGTCCTGGTGGGTCTGTGCGCCCAGGGCCATCTGCCGTACCTGTTGCAGGAGCACCCGGAAGTTCGGGTTCTCCTCGAAGCGCGCATTGAGCACCTGGGTGTTGACGAAGAAGCCGATCAACCGCTGGGCTTCCGCCCGCTGGCGGTTGGCCACGGGCACGCCGACGCGGATTTCCTGCTGGCCGCTGTAGCGGTGCAGCAGGGCCTGGAAGGAGGCCAGGAGAAGCATGAAGGGCGTGGCGTTTTCCTGCTGGGCGAGCGCTTGCAGGCGTCGCGCCAGCGTGGCGTGCAGCGGCACTTCGAGGCTGGCACCCCGGGTGCTTTGCACGGCCGGGCGCGGGTGGTCGGTGGGCAGTTCCAGCACGGGCTGGCGTTCGCCGAGCTGGGCTTTCCACCAGCTCAGTTGGCGGTCACGCTCGCCAGCTTCCATCCAGTGGCGCTGCCACACCGCGTAGTCGCCGTACTGGATGGGCAGTGGCGCCAGGTCGTCCGCCACGCCGGCGTGCCGGGCGCTGTAGAGCTGCACCAGTTCCTGGGCCATCACCTGCATGGACCAGGCGTCGGAGATGATGTGGTGCTGCACCAGCAGCAGGATGTGGTCCTGCTCGCCGAGCTGGATCAGGCGCACCCGCAGCAGCTCATCGGCGAGCAGGTCGAACGGCTCGCCGATCAGCGCTTCGAGGTGACGATGCAGGGCGGCCTCGTCGGTGCCCGTTGGCAGTGTCTCTTCGACGATGGCCAGGGGCGCTGCCGCGTGGATGCGCTGGAAGCGCCGCGCGTCGTGCTCGTAGAAGCGGGTGCGCAGGCTCTCGTGGCGCTCCACCAGGCGGTCGAAGCCGTGCTGCAGGGCGGCGCGGTCCAGTGGGCCGCGCAGGCGCAGGGCCAGGGGCATGTTGTAGGCCGTGCTGGTGGGGTCCAGTTCCCAGAGGAACCACTGGCGCTCCTGGGCGAAGGACAGTGGCAGGTGCTCGAACTGCTCACGGGTGACCGGGATGGGCAGGCGCGACAGGCTGATGCCCTTGTCGCTCATCTGCCGGTACAGCGTCTTGCGCGGCTCGGTGGGGAGCTTGATGAAGCGTTCGACCAGGGCGGACAGGGAGTTGCTTTGCATCAGTGCGTCTCCAGCACATCGAGCAGATCGAACAGATCACTCAGGTCAGAATCGGTGGTGGGGGTCTGCTGGGCGGCGAGCTGGCCGGCGAAATCCTCGAAGATCGCGCTTTCGAACAGGCTGGCCAGGGGCGCCTCGATCTTCAGTTCCAGATGGACTCGGGAAATCACCTGGGTGGCCAGCAGCGAGTTGCCGCCCAGGGCGAAGAAGTTGTCGTCCTGGCCGACCTGCTCGATGCCCAGCACGGCGCGCCAGATGGCGGCGACGCCTTCCTGCAGGGCGCCTTCCGGTGCCCGGTGCAGGTGCGCGGCGCTGCGCAGTTCCAGGGTCGCCAGCACCTTGCGGTCGAGCTTGCCGTTGGCATTGCGCGGCATCTGCTCAAGCACCTGGTACAGCGGCGGCACCATGTAGGCGGGCAGCTGGCTCTTGAGGAAGGCGCGCAGGCGCTCGACATCCTCGGTCAGCGCCGCGGCGCCTTCGTGCAGGGTGAGGAAGGCCACCAGCTGCTTGCCGCGCCCGCTGTCGCAGACCAGCACCGCCGCTTCGCGGATGCCGGGGAACTGGGCGATGCGGGCTTCGATCTCGCCGGGCTCGATACGGAAGCCGTGGATCTTCACCTGGTGGTCGACGCGGCCGATGTACTCGAGGGCGTGGTCGTCCTTGCGCCGGCGGGCCAGGTCGCCGGTGCGGTAGAGGCGTTCGCCGGGTACCAGGGCGAAAGGGTTGGGTACGAACTGCAGGGCAGTGCGCACGGGGTCGGCGCAGTAGCCCCGGCCCACGCCGATGCCGGCCACGCAGATTTCGCCGGTGGCGCCGTCCGGCACCAGGGTCAGGCAGTCGTCCAGCAGGTACAGGCGGTTGTTGTCGGTGGGGTGGCCGATGGGCACCTGGCGGCGCTGGGCGGACTCGGGCGTCAGGGTCCAGAACGCCACGTCGTCCGAGCACTCGGCGGGGCCGTAGGCGTTGACCATGGGAATGTCCGGGTAGCGGCGCAGCCAGGCCGCGGCCGTCTCGGCCGGCAGGGCCTCGCCCGTGGGCAGCAGCCAGCGCAGGTCGGGCAGGGCCTGGAGCGGCTCCTCGAGCATCGCCTGGATCAGCGCCGGGACGATTTCCAGCACGGAGATGCGCTGCGCCCTGGTCTGCTCCAGCAGCACGCCGGGGTGGCGGGAAACGGCGTCGGGGAAGATCCGCACCTGGGCGCCGTACAGCGGCGCGGTGAGGAACTGCCACACGGAGATGTCGAACGCCTGGGAGGCGGTCTGGGCAATGATGTCGTGCTCGTCCAGGTGCAGGTATGGCACCTTGCTCAGCTGGTTGTTGAGCATGCCGGCCTGCTCGACCATCACGCCCTTGGGCTGCCCGGTGGAGCCCGAGGTGAAGATCACATAGGCCAGGTGGCGCGGTCCGCTGTGGATGCCGGGGCGGCGCTGATCATCGGCGCCCGCTGGCAGCTCTTCCCAGACCACCAGGCGGATGTCCCGCGCGGCGCCGGCGATCAGCGCCTCGGCCCGCTGGCGGTGGGCAGCCGTGCACACCAGGGCGGGGGCGCCGCTGCGTTGCAGGATGCCGCTGAGGCGTTCGTCCGGGTGGCTCGGGTCGAGGGGCAGGTAGCCGGCGCCGGCCTTGAAGGTGCCGATCATCATGCCCAGCAGTTCGAGGTCGCGGTCGGCCAGCAGCGCGACGGCCTGGTCGGCCACCACGCCCTCGGCGATGAGCCGGTGGCCGAGGCGGTTGGCGTGCTGGTCCAGCTCGCGGTAGCTCCAGCTGCGTGCCTCGCAGGTGGCGGCCACCCGCTCGGGGTGCTGGTCGACACGGGCTTCGAACTGGGCCACGTAGGGCGTCATCAGGTCGTGCCCGACCTCGGTGCGGTTGTGCCGCAGGGTCTGTTCGTCGAGATCGTCGCCGGCCTCCAGCAGCGCTTCGAGCGGGCCCTCCAGCGAGCCGGCGAGGCCGACCAGGAAGCTGCGGAAGCGCCCGAGCAGCGCGTCCATGGTCGGCCGGTCGAAGTAGCGCGTGTCATAGGACAGGTGCAGGCCCATCTGCTCGCCCGGGTAGATGACGGCGGTGATCGGGTAGTTGGTGTGGGTGCGCGAGGATTCGGCGGCCACCCCGAGGTTCTTCGCGTCCTCGCCGACCGAGTCGTCCAGGGGCGCGTTCTCGTAGACGAACAGGGTGTCGAACAGCGACAGGCCCGCTTGCAGCTCGCTGCACGCCTGGATCTTCACCAACGGCAGGTAGTCGTACTCGCGCATCGCCACGTTGCTGGCGAGGATGCCCTGCAGCCACTCCAGCACGCCGGTGCCCAGGTGCGGCGCGGGAATGCCGACGCGCAGGGGCACGCTGTTGATGAACAGGCCCACGGTGCTCTGCATTTCCGGGATGTGCGCCGGGCGGCCGGATACGGTCACGCCGAAGACGATGTCGCGGGCCCGCGAGTGGTGGTGCAGGGCGAGGGCCCAGGCCGCCTGGACGAAGGTGTTCAGGGTCAGGCGGTGCTGGGTGGCACGCTCCTGCAGCAGGCGGCTTTCGTCGAGGGTCAGCCAGGTGTAGTTGTCGTCGATGGCCGAATGGGTGGCGTGATCGCCAGCCGGCGGGCGGTCCATGGGCAGGGCGGTGGGTTGCTCGAAACCTTCGAGCTGTCCACGCCAGAAGGCTTCGGCGGTGTCGGGTGCCTGCTGCTGCAGCCACTCGATGAAGTGACGGAAGCGGTACGGCGTCTGCAGGTGTTCCTGACGGCCTTCCAGGCGCGCGTGGTAGATCTCGAAGAAGTCGGCCATCAGCAGCGAGCGGCACCAGGCGTCCAGCAGGATGTGGTGGTTGCTCATGACGAACAGGTGGCTCTGGTCGGGCAGCCGGAACAGGTGGAAGCGGATCGGCGGTGCGCTGGCCAGGTCGAAGCCGGCCTTGCGCTCTGCAGCGAGCAGGGTTTCGATGCGCGCCTTGGCTTCGTCCTCGGGCAGCAGGCTGAGGTCCAGCAGTGCGACATCCACCTCGGGGGCGCGGCGAATCACCTGCATCAGGTCGCCGCCGGTGTTCCACACGAACGAGGCGCGGACCGCTTCATGGCGCTGGATCACCTGGCGCCAGGCGGTGCGGAACTCGGCGTAGTCCAGCGCCTCGCGGATCACATAGCACTCCTGCATGAAGTAGATCCCGGAGTGCTTCTCCAGCAGCGTGTGCACCAGCAGGCCTTCCTGCATCGGCGACAGCGGGTAGATGTCTTCGATGTCGTCCGGGGCGATCTGCAGGGCGTCCAACTGGGCCTGGCTGAGCCTGGCCAGGGGGAAGTCCGAGGGGGTCACCCCGAGGGCGCGGCCGGTGCAGCAGTGCTCGACTATTTGCTCGATCTCGGCCAGGCAGTCGGCGGCCAGGGCTTCGATGGCCTCGCGCTGGAACATCTCGCGGCTGAAGGTCCAGCTGAGGCTGAGGCGGTTGTCGAACACCTGGCCGTTGATGGTCAGCCAGTTGCCCAGGGGCGTTTCTGCGTCACGCTCGTCGCCGGTGGGGCCTTCGCAGGGGGCCAGGAAGGCGCCGGAGGCGTCGTCGAAACTGCCGTCGAACTGGCCCAGGTAATTGAAGGTGATGCGCGGGGTGGGCAGGCCCGCGAGGGTCTGGCGGGTGTCAGGGGTGCCCAGGTAGCGCAGCGCGCCGAAGGCGACGCCATTGTCCTTGACCGCCCGCAGTTGCTCCTTGATGGCCTTGATCGACGCGCCCATGTCCCCCTGCGGCGACAGCTGCACCGGGTACAGGCTGGTGAACCAGCCCACGGTGCGTGTGAGGTCGATGTCGTCGAACAGGTCTTCGCGGCCGTGGCCTTCGAGTTCGACCAGTGTCGAGGCGTCGCCGGTCCAGCGGCATACGGCCCTGGCCAGCGCGGTGAGCAGCAGGTCGTTGATCCGCGTGCGGTAGGCCGCCGGTGCGTTGTTGAGCAGCTTGCTGGTGAGCGCCGGGTCGAGGCCGATGCTGACGGTGTCGGCGTGGCGCGAGCAGAGGCTGGCATCGACCCTGGCACCGGGCAGCGTGGTGCTGCAGCCGCGGCTTGCGAGCCAGGGCTGTTCCTGCCCGGCCTGGGCCGGGGCGTAGGCCTGGAGCCGCTCGCCCCATTGGCGGAAGGAACTGGTCTTGGCGGGCAGCTGGATGGTGCTGCCCTCCCGGGCCTGGCGGTAGGCCGTTTGCAGGTCTTCGAGGAGGATGCGCCAGGACACGCCATCGACCACCAGGTGGTGAATCACCACCAGCAGGCGCTGGCCCGCGTCGGCGCACTCCACCAGCATGGCGCGGAGCAGGGGGCCCTGCGCCAGGTCTAGGCTGCGCTGGGCCTGCTGCGCCAGGGGCTCCAGTTCCGCCAGCGTGGCCAGGGAGCTTCGCCAGAGCAGCTCCGGGTCGTCGTGCAGGTCGCTGTACCGGGCGCTCCAGCCGTTTTCACCTTCGGCGAAGCGCAGGCGCAGGGCGTCGTGGTGGGCGACCAGCGCGTGCAGGGCGCGGGTCAGGACCTCGGGCTCCAGCGGCTGGGCCGGTTGCAGCAGCACCGATTGGTTCCAATGCTGGCGCTCGGGCAGGTCACGTTCGAAGAAGGCGTGCTGCACGGGCAGCAGAGGTGCCTCGCCGGTCGCCGGGCCCTGGTCCGCCAGCAGCGTGGTGTGTTCCAGGGGCTGCGCGACGGTGGCCAGGCCACGGATGGTCTGGTTGTTGAAGATGTCCTTGGGGGTGAAGCGCAGGTCGCGCTGGCGCGCCCGGCTGACCACCTGGATGGAGAGGATCGAGTCGCCACCGAGCTCGAAGAAGTTCTCGTCGATACCGATGCGGTCGCGCTTGAGCACCTCCTGCCAGATGGCGGCGATGCGGCGTTCCAGGTCGTTCTGCGGTGCCTGCCACTGGCGCTGCGGGGCGCTCGCATCGGGGCGCGGCAGCGCGGCACGGTCGAGCTTGCCATTGGGGGTCAGCGGCAAGCGTTCGAGCATCACCCAGTGCGCCGGCACCATGTGTTCGGGAAGCCGTTGCGCCAGGGCCTGCATCAGCTCCGCGCGCAGCGTCTGTTCGTCACCCGGGGTGCCTTCACGGGGGCTCCAGTAGGCCACCAGCTGGCGGCTGGCGGCCATGTCCACGGCGAGCACAGCGGCTTCGTGGACGGGCGGCAGGTGGGCGATGGCCGCTTCGATTTCACCCAGTTCGATGCGCAAGCCACGGATCTTCACCTGGTGGTCGGTGCGCCCGAGGCATTCGAGGAGGCCGTCCTGGCGGTAGCGGGCCAGGTCGCCGGTGCGGTAGAGGCGGCTGCCGGGGAGGCCGAAGGGGTCGGCGACGAAGCGCTCGGCGGTGAGCCCGGGCTGGCCGTGGTAGCCCCGGGCCAGGCCGGCGCCGCCGATGTACAGCTCGCCGCGCACACCGATGGGGCAGGGCTGCAGGTTGGCGTCGAGGACGTAGCCGGTGAGGTTGTCGATGGGGTTGCCGATGGGCGGCGCTGCCGCGTCCTGCCCGGGCTGGTCGCGGTGCAGGGCGATGCTGTGCACGCAGGCGTCGATGGTGCTTTCGGTGGGGCCGTAGAGGTTGACCAGCGTGCCGCTCCACTGCTGGCTGACCTGCTGCAGCAGGGCGTTGTCCAGCGCCTCGCCGCCGAGCAGCAGCATGCGCAGCGAGTCGAGCTGGCCGGCCAGGCTGTGGGGCAGCAGGCCGCGCAGCAGCGAGGGGGCCATCTGCAGGTGGGTGATGCGCCGGTCGGCGACTTCCTGCCACAGCAGCGACAGGTCGTCGGCGAGCGCGGAGGAGCCCAGCACCAGTTGCGCGCCGCCCAGCAGTGGCAGCCAGAACTCCCACACCGAGGCATCGAAGCTGATGGCGGTCTTCTGCAGCACCCGGTCAGCGGCGCCCAGGGGCACCGCGCCCTGCATCCACTGCATGTGGTTGCTCAGGCCGGCATGGCGCACCTGCACACCCTTGGGGCGGCCGGTGGAGCCGGAGGTGTAGATCATGTAGGCGAGCTGGTCGCCTTCCACGGCAGCGTTGAGGGCGTGGTCCGGGCCCTCGCTCCACAGCGGGCTGGTTTCATCCAGCTCCAGGGTCTGCAGCGCCTCGGGGATCGGCAGTTGCCCCTTCAGCCGGGCCTGGGTGAGCAGCACGGCGATGGCGCTGTCTTCGATCATGTACGCCAGCCTGTCGCGCGGGTAGCTGGGGTCCAGCGGCACGTAGGCGCCGCCGGCCTTGAGCACGGCGAGCAGGGCGATGACCAGCTCCGGGCTGCGTGGCAGGGCGATGCCGACGCGCACGTCCGCGCCCACGCCCTGGGCGACCAGGCGGTGCGCCAGGCGGTTGGCCAGGCGGTCCAGTTCGGCGTAGGCGAGGGTGCGCTGTTCGAACAGCACGGCCGGTGCGTCGGGGGTCGCGCTGGCCTGGGCGGCGATGGCCAGGTGCACGGCCTGCAGCGTCGGTGCGGTGACTGCGCCACGGCTCTGTGCGAGGCGCGCCTGCTGCTCTGCGTCGGGCTGGGTGGCCAGCATGCCGAGGGGCAGCTCGGGGTGGTCGAGCAGTTGTTGCAGCAGGTGCTGCCAGTGCCGTGCGATGCGCGCGACGGTGTCGGCGTCGAATGCGCTGGCGCGGTATTCCAGGGTGGCGTGCAGCCCGTGCGGCGAGGATTCGACATCCAGGGACAGGTCGAACTTGGCGTCCTGTTCACCGGCCCCCAGGGCTTCGATGGCCAGGCCGGCGATGGTCGGGGCGGTGGTGCTCGCCTCGCTGACCCGCCAGTTGAACAGCGTCTGGAACAGCGGGCTGCCTTCGGCGCTGCGCTGCAGGTTGAGGCTTTCCAGCAGGTACTCGATGGGGTAGTCGGCGTGGGCCATGGCTGCCAGGGACTGCTGGCGCAACGCCTGGAGGAAGTCCTGCCCGGTCTGCCCGGCATCGAGGCGGGCGCGGTACACCTGGGTGTTGATGAAGCAGCCGATCAGTTCTTGGGTTTCCGCGCGGTTGCGGCCGGCGTTGGGTACGCCGACGGTGAAGTCACTCTGGCCGCTGTAGCGGGCCAGCAGCAGTTGCCAGGCACCTAGCAGGACCACGAAGGGCGAGAGGCTCAGTTCCCGGCAGCGCGCGTGCAGCTGTTGCACCAGGGCGGCGGGCAGGTCGTGGGCCAGTTGCCGCGCGGTGGCCGGGGCGCCGGGCTGCGGCAGCCGGTCCAGGGGCAGCGCGAGCGTGGGAATGTCCGTGCCCAGGTGCTCGCTCCAGTAGCGGTGGGCGTCGTGGAAGGCGGGCGTGCCCGGGTAGACCTCGCGCTGCCAGTGGGCGTAGTCGGCGTACTGGATGGCCGGGCGCGGCAACGGCCGCGGGTCGCCATTGGCGGCCTGGAGATAGGCCTGCACCAGGTCCTGCATGAGGATCGGGTTGGACCAGGCATCGGAGACGATGTGGTGCAGGGTCAGCAGCAGCACGTGCTCCTCGCTGCCCATGCGCAGCAGCATGCAGCGCAGCAGCGGCGCCTGACTCAGGTCGAAGGCGGCCCCGGCCTGTTGCTCCACGCAGCGCGCGAGCATCGCCTGGCGCTCGTCGGCGGTCAGCGCCGAGAGGTCCCGGACCTCCAGTCGCGGCACTGTCGAGGGCACCACCTGCTGGCGGGGTGCGCCGTCGGTTTCCTCGAAGCGGGTACGCAGGATGTCGTGCCGATCCATGACCTTGCCCAGCGCGGCTTCGAGCTGAGCCGGTTGCAACGGGCCACGGATGACGAACGCACGGGGCAGGTTGTAGGCGGAGTCTTGGGGGTCGATCTGCTGCAGCAGCCAGAGGCGTTGCTGGGCGAAAGAAACCTGGCGGGGGCCTTCTTCGGGAAGGCGGCGGATGACGTCGCTCGGCTCGCCCTCGTCGGCGAGAAGAAGGGCCAGCAGGTCGTCATCGGGCAGGGAGGGGAGTTGCGTCATTGTCGATCTCGTCGCCGTCGGCTGAAAACAAACGTTGTCATGAAGACGAAGGCTGGCGAGTGGGATTTAGGCGTCTGGCGACCTTTCCCGGAGGCGGCGAACGAGGGGTGGGCGGGCGCGCCGAGGCGCCCGCCGCTGGCGGGGTCAGGCGAGGGCGGGCTGGTCGCTGACGACCTTGCCGGTCTGCAGGCGGATCAGCTGGTCGGCGATGTCGAAATAGCGGTCGTCGTGGGAGATGACGACGATGGTCTTGCCCATGCGCTTAAGGTCCGGCAGCAGCTCGGTGTAGAAGATGCGGCGGAAGGTCGGGTCCTGGTCTGCCGCCCATTCGTCGAACACCAGCACCGGGCGTTCATCCAGCCAGGCGTTGACCAGGGCCAGGCGCTTGCGTTGCCCGGTGGACAGGTCGGTGGTGGTGAAGCGCCCGTCCTTCACGCGGACCTTGTGGGCGATCTCCAGGCGCTGCAGGTATTGCGTGGCGTCCTGGGGGATGGCGCGGTCTGACGAGAGCACGTCCTCGAAGAGGAAGTAGTCGGCGAACACCGTGGTGAACATCTGCCGGTACTCGTCCAGCCCCTCGGGGGCGACTGCCTGGCCGTTGACCCGTATCTCGCCCTGTTGCGGGCTGTAGAGGCCCAGCAGCAGCTTGATCAGGGTGGTCTTGCCGCAACCGTTCTCGCCGACGATGAAGAGGATCTCGCCGGCGCCGACGTCCAGGTTGATCGGGCCGAGGGTGAACGGGGCGTTGCCATCCACCGCCGGGAAGGCGTAGTGGACGTTGCGCAACTCCAGGCTGTGCAGTGCGGGCGGTGCCTGGGGCGGGGTTTCCAGCAGCAGGTGCGGTTCCGGCGAGGAGAAACGCTCCGAGAGATCGGCGATGCGGCGGAAGGCGATCTGCGCGCGGCCGACGATGGGCAGGTTGCCGATCAGGTTCTCCAGCGGCCCCTTCATGTACAGCAGCACCAGGACGAACCCGCTCATCACCTCGGGGTTGGCGCTCGGCCAGATCGACTGCATGGCCAGGGCCAGGCCGATGACCACGAAGAACAGCATCGAGCCGAAGCTCTTGGCGATCACGAAGATGTTGATCGCACGGATATGGGTCTGGCAGATGAAATCGGCGGTGCCCTGGATGTTGTCCTTGAGCATGCGCTGGCGGCGCGGCCGGTGGATGCGCAGTTCCTTGGCGCCTTCGGAGATCGCCTGGTAGTGCTTCTGCAGGTTGTCCTCGGCGTCGCGGGCGGCATGGAAGCCTTGCAGCCCCTTGCTTTGCGCGACGAACTGCACGGCCGAGCCGATGCCGATGGCCAGCAACGTGAGGGTGAAGATGGGCAGCGACAGCGTCGCCAGGTAGCCCAGGCAGCCGAGCACCACGGTCATGGAGATGGCCAGGGGGGCGAAGGCGAAGGCGAAGTCGCTGATGGTGTCGACGTCGTGGGTCAGCACCGGGATGAGCCGGTGGGTGCGGTAGCGTTCGATCTGTTCGATCGGCGCGGAGAGCACCTTGGCCCCGAGGTCCTTGCGCAGCAGGGCGATGACCCGCTGGCCCACCGAGTTGCTGCCGATGTCGGCGGCGATGCTGGCCAGCAGGGCGACGGCGCAGAGGCCGACGAAGGCCAGCACGACCTGGCTGTCGATGCCGGCCTCGTTGTGCAGGCCCTGGTTGACGGTGGCCAGCAGCGCCGTAACGCTCAGGCCGCCGAGGATGCCGCAGAGGATCGAGGCGAACATGGTCGAGCGGTAAGGCTTGATCAGGCTCAGGAGTTCTCGGGTGGCGCTGCGTGGAGCTGAAGTCATGATCGGCCTCGTTCACCGCATGGGAGGCAGCCCCGTGCATTGGGCGCGGGGCTGTGTAGAGAGAAGACGAGCTGTGGGGGAGCGGATTTAACCCGCACGGTCGCCCACTCAGAGCTCGCGGGCGACGCGAAAGCCCAGCCAGTCGCCACGGGTGGCGGGGTCGCGGTCGTTGCGGTTGCCGGAGCGGGAGAAGATCGGCGCTTCGGAGTAGTCGTTGCCGCGGATCATGCGTGACTCGCAGTTGCCGGCTATCCAGGAGCTGCCGTCGCTGGGGGCGCCCTTGTAGTCATCGTTCTGGCAGTCCGCCACCCATTCGTAGACGTTGCCGTGCATGTCGTAGACGCCGAAGGCGTTGGCCGGGAAGGTGCCCGCCGGGGAGGTGAAGTTGTAGCCGTCGGCGGCGCCGTAGGTGTTGGCGTGCTTGGCGATGCTGTAGTCCTTGCCTTCGTCGAGGGGAAAAGGGAAGGGGCCTTCGCTGCCGGCGCGGGCGGCGTACTCGCGTTCGGATTCGCTGAGCATGCGGTAGTGCTTGCCGGTCTTCTTCGACAGCCAGGCGACATAGGCCCTCACCTCGTCGTAGCTGATGCACACGGCGGGCTGCTCAGGGCCTTGCGGGTAGCTGGGCTTGCCGTTGCTGCACAGGCGCCCGGGGCGGTCGTCGCCGTCGGGGAGGGTGACCTTGGCCTCGCGCTGCCAGGCCTGCAGTTCCTTGGCCAGCACCTGGAACTTGCTGATGGCGAAGGGCTTGGCGAAGGTCACGGTGTGCAGCGGGCCTTCGTCGGGCTGGCGGCCGAGTTCGCTCTCGGGGGCGCCCATGGTGAAGCTGCCGGCGGGCAGCACGACCATTTCGGGGCAGTCCTTGCAGTCCTTGAACAGGCTGCCGGGCGTTTGCGCCTCGGCGGCGAGGGCCGGCGCGGCGGCGAACAGGGTGGCCACCAGGGCCAGGGGCTTGAGTGCATGCATGGCGATTTTCTCGAAGGGCGAAAGGGTCAGGCGAGCTGCGGGGCGAGGATGTCCATCACCCGGTCGATCTCGGCTTCGTCGTTGAGCAGGCTGGGTGCCAGGCGCACCACCGGGCCGACGTCGCGGTCCACGGCGTCGCTGATCACCTTGTTGGCCATCAGGTGGCGGGCCACGGCGTCGCAGTCGCGGCCTTCGACGCGGAAGAAGGTGAAGCCCGAAGACAGCGAGGTGCTGCGTGGCGTGACCAGCTGCACCTTGGCGTGCTCGGCGAGGCGGTCCTTGAGGTAGCTGTTGAGCTGGTGGATGCGCGCCTGGACATCGGCCTTGCCCAGTTCCAGGTGCAACTCGAAGGCCTTGCCCACCGCCAGGCGATGGTCGAAGGCGTGGTAGCCGCCGGGGGTCATCAGGGTGCCGAAGGTCTCGCCCATGGTGAAGGTGGGCACGCTGGGCACCAGGTAGGGCTGCGGTTTTTCCTCGCGGGCGATGATGACGCCGGTGCCGCGCGGGCCGAACAGCCATTTATGGGTGCCGGCGATGAAGTAGTCGCAGTTGAAGTCGGCGAAGTTCAGGTCCTCGACGCCGAAGCCGTGGACGCCATCCACCACGTAGAGGATGCGGTCGGCTTCGTCGCGGCCCTGGTTGGCCTCCTTCACCAGTTGGCCGACCTCACGCGCCGGCAGCTTCACGCCGCTGCCGGATTGCACCCAGGTCATGCCCAGCACGCGGGTCTCGGGGCGGATGGCCTGGCGGATGTTGCCGAGCATTTCGTCCACCGAGGCGCTGTGCGGCTCCTTGAACAACGGCACGCTGCGCACCCGGGTGCCCATCAGTTGCTCGCGGTAGTCCAGGCGGGCGTTGGTGGAGTAGTGCTCGTGGGCGCTGACCAGGATCTCCTTGCCCGGCGCCACCTGCAGGCCGCCGTAGATCATCGACAGGCCGTCGGTGGTGCTGCCGGTGAGGGCGACCTGGCCGGGGCGCACGCCGAAGTAGCGGCCGGCCCAGGCGCGCACGTCGTTCTCGTAGCCCCAGAGTTCCTCGCGGTCCCAGTCCAGCACTTCGCCGGGGTTCTGGTCGAGGCGGGCGCGGAAGTGGG